>NZ_JACIJI010000001.1 GCF_014199335.1 Stakelama sediminis
TCTGCTCATCTCTACTCCTGTCAGGCCGCCTTCATGGCCGCCGCAAGGCAGAAAATCCACTTATCCCCCTGTCCAAATTTCCCAGGCCACCTCTCTTTTTGTTGGACAATAGAATTTCAGCTTGACCACACCAACTCATATTCAATAGGAGGTGATAGCGATAACAACAACGTTTCTCGCCACGAGTGATGGCGAAACGAAATTTGGAGGGAAAATGACGGCCACCCGTTGGAAAATTGCGCGTGCTCTTTGCACCGGCTCCAGTGTCGGGGCGTTGATTTGCTGTGGCGCAGGTGTGGCTCAGGCCCGTATTGTGCAGCCTCAGGTCGCCGCATCGTCGATAACGACGACTCAGAATTCGACCGACATCGACAAAAAATCGGACAAGAAAAAAAAGGCCGCAAGCTCCACGCAAAGCAATACTTCTGCACAGAACGGCAGTGTCACGGAATCGAATGGGTCGGCGATTAACGGGCAGGCGGTCAGCGACATTGTCGTCACCGCCCAGCGTCAGGCGCTGGAAAACGCTACACAGATGAAGCGCAACTCCAGTACGATCAGCGACTCGGTGGTTCTGGACGAAGCAGGCAAAGTACCCAGCACCTCGCTGCTTGAAATCCTTCAGCGCGTGCCCGGCCTTACCATGAACCGCGTGCGCTCGGGCAATCAGGGTTCGCCCGACGGGTTTACGTTCGAAGGGTCGGGTATCCAGATCCGCGGCCTGACCGGAACGAAGACGCTGCTCAACGGGCGAGAGATTTTCTCCGCAAACGGCGGGTCCGGTCTCAACTATGCCGATATCGGCCCCGAATTGTTGCGGGCGGTTACGGTGTATAAGGCCAGCCGCGCGGATTTGATTGCGGGCGGGATCGCCGGCACCGTCAACCTGCAAACCTTTATGCCGTTCGACGTTCAGGGGACGCAAATCTCGGGCTCGGTGTCGACCAGCTACGGCGATTTCTCCAAGAGCGATGAACCCAGCGCATCTCTCAGGGCGTCGACCCGGTTCCATACCGGACTTGGTGAGATCGGACTTCTGGCCGATGTCGCCTATTCAAAGATCAAGTCCTATGACAGTAGCCTGCTCGTCCAGCCCTATTATCCGACCACCTATAACGGTGAGCAGGTATATGCGCCGGGTGGTTTCTATGAATCCAACGATCAGTTCGAACGGACTCGCAAGGGCCTGTATCTCGCGGTCCAGTGGCGGCCTGCATCGAACCTCGAATTCTATCACACCACCTTCATTTCGCGGTGGGACAGTAACCGCAACACGCAATATGTGATCATATCGCAGCCAGCGATCGGCGTGACGCAGGACAGCACGTTCGACAATGGCGTGTTCACCAGCGGCGGCATCGTCAATGGCACATCGCTCGCCAGCGGCCTCACGCCCAGCAGCAATGCCAGCTATACCCCATCCTACAGCCAGACGAGCGATTTCAGTCAGGGCTTCAAATGGTCGCCGGGTCGCTTCCAGCTCACCGGCAGCTATCAGCATACCACGGCGAAGTCGGGCACCTCCAAATGGGGTCTCAGCGTAAACAACCCGACAGTCGAGCAGGCAAACCTGGACCTTACCGGCTCAGTACCCTCCGTGATGTTCGACGGCACCTATACGCCGAACGCTGCCAATACGACGCTTTCGAATTTCAACTGGCTGACGATGGCCAGCAGAGGACATCAGGACTCCTATCAGCTTGATGCCACATACGATCTTGGGGACGGTTTTTTCAGGAAAGCTGCGGTCGGCGCGCGCTATGCCACCCGTCAGGAAACAGATACCTTCGTGGGAACCTGGTGGTCGGCGACTGCGCGCGGCTGGAACGGCGTGCCTCAGCCTAATGTTGCTACCGCGCCTGAAGGAGATTTCGAGCTCAACAACTTCTCCAACTTCTTCAATGGTCAGGCGCAGGCGGTGGGTTCTTTCTATGTGCCAACCAGTCAGGTGCTACGCGGCGATCAGTTCAATCGGGTGGTCAACACCTATGCGGCATGTGCCCCCGACCTCTATTACCAGTGCAGCGACCCCACCGCGAGCACCTATCTCTACGGCAATCCGGCGGACCCGAGTTTCGGTCTGCAGCCCTCTTATGTAACGACAAAGCCGAAAACCACGGCCGCTTATGCCATGGTCGGTTTCAAGAATGACAGCGCTTCTCCGCTCCTGAACTTCTCGGGTAATATCGGCGCACGCTGGGTACGGTATGAAACCGAGAGCGAAGGAAACTACATCTTCAACGGCACTACCCTGTTCTATAAGAACACGGCGGACGCGGCAGCTTCGCTTGCGATGATGGGCGGCGCTGCAGGGTATCAGGCCTGGGTTGACGCTCATCCGGGAGAAAACCCGCCGCTCTCCTACACCAGCAACAATTATTCAACCAATCGTGCAGGGCGTTTTGCCAAGGATTACTTCCTCCCGGCTTTCAACATCAAATTCCAACCGAGCAAGAGTGTCGTCCTGCGCTATGCACTGACGGAGACGATGACCCCGCCTTATTATTCCGACATTCGTGCACAGGGATCTGCCTCTGTTTCGACAATCAGCAATCCCTATGCGAATGATGCGGACGGCACCTCAGGGCTGCCTGCTATTTTCGCAGGCTATACGTTCACGTCAGGGAACCCACAGCTTCAGCCTGAAACGTCGTTGAACAACGATATTTCGATCGAGTGGTATCCGCACAAGGGGACTACACTGCATCTGGCGTTGTTCCACAAGACGATCAAGCACGCGATCATCTTCAACAAATTTGCCCAGCAGGCGAGCAGTTTCTTTGCGACTGCTGATCAGCCGACATCGACCCCGACTGACGGCGGCAGCGCCGTGTTCATCGACGGGCCGGTTACGGGTAATCTGAACGTCAACGCGACCAACAATTCGTATATCAAGGGCTTCGAACTGGGCGGTCGCACCTATTTCGATATGTTGCCGGGCTTCCTGAAAGGGTTCGGTATCGACGCCAATGTGACCTATGTCGACGGCAAATCACCCGATGCGCTGGCCTTGGATATGAACGGTTCGCCTCTGAATGTTCCGTTGATCGGGCTTTCCAAATGGTCCTATTCCACCACCCTGTTGTACGATCTGAACAAGATCAGTGCGCGTGTGTCGTGGTCGTGGCGTAGTCGCTATCTCGCCACCACATCGGATTCGAGTACGAGCGGTACCTATACCTACCCGAGTACAGCAACCACTCAGACTTCCTTCGGTTTGCCGGTTTATGCAGCCGCATCCGGCCGCCTTGATGCCAGTATCGGCTATCAGTACAGCAAGCATCTGAACGTTCGGATCAATCTGGCGAATATCACCAATTCGCATCAGAAGACCGAAATGGAGATTCTGCCCGGACGATACGTCCAGCGCGGCGTCTTCGTGACCGATCGTCGTCTCGGCGTGAGCCTTGGCTTCTCCTTCTGATCGGACGAAAGGACGCTCTTTCCCGAACAGGCTCCAATGCTTAGAGTGCGTGAATGAGCAAGAGCGTCCTGATCGTCGGGGGCGGAACCGCGGGCTGGATCTGTGCCGCCTATATGGCCCAGATGCTGGCGTGCGACCTTCCCGGCGGCGTTTCGATTACGGTTGTTGAATCCGATGAGATTGGCATCCTCGGTGTGGGCGAAGGCACTTTCCCCATCATTCGCAGGACGCTCGAACGCATCGGACTCGATGAAACCGACCTGATCCGGGGCGCGGATGCCACCTTCAAACAGGGCATCCGCTTTCAGGGCTGGAAAGACAACCCGAACCCGGAAAACGAAGACTGGTATTTCCACCCCTTCCAGGTCGGTTCCCAGCATACCGATATGGACCTGCTGCCCTATTGGCTGCTCGGCGTCGCCGGAGACATCCCCTGGGCGACCGTCAACACGGTGCAGGAACGCGTGGTCGACGCGAAACTTGCACCAAAGCTGATCACTCACCCCAACTATGCCGCGCCGCTCAACTACGCCTATCATTTCGACGCGGTGAAGCTGGCCGAAGTCGTGCGGCACCGGGCGATGGAACTGGGCGTCAAGCGGGTGATCGATACGGTCGACGACGTCCGGCTCGACGAACAAGGCGCCATCGCTTCCGTGCAGGGAAGAGCGAGCGGCACGATGACCGCCGACCTCTATATCGACTGTACCGGTTTTCGCGCGCGCCTGATTGGTCAGGCACTGGGATCGGAATTCACCTCCTATCGCGACCAGCTATTCTGCAACCGCGCCGTGGCGATCCGTGTCCCCTATGACCTGCCCGACGCACCGATTCCTTCTTGCACCTATTCCACTGCGCAGGAGAATGGCTGGATCTGGGATATCGGCCTGCAATCGCGCCGCGGGTTGGGCTATGTCTATTCATCCGACCATTGCAGTGACGATGCGGCACTGGAAACATTGCAGCGTTATATCGGCCCCGCCGCCAGGGATTTGCCGCACCGCCTGCTTTCTTTCGAAGCCGGGTTTCGCAAGGTGCAATGGCGCAAGAATTGCGTCGCCATGGGCCTGTCATCGGGGTTCATCGAACCGCTTGAAGCAACCGGTATCAGCTTTGTCGAAATCGCCGTGCTGATCCTGTGCAACCTGTTCCCCTGGTCGGGCGATTACGAACGCTCGGCGGAACAGTTCAACATGCACATGACGACGCGCTACAACCATGTCGTCGATTTCATCAAACTCCATTATTGCCTGAGCGAGCGGACCGACACTGACTTCTGGCACGACAATCGTGCACCCTCGTCGATCTCCGACAAGCTGAAGGGCAAATTGGAGCAATGGCGGTATCGCCCCCCATCCTTTCTCGATGTCGATACCAGCCATGACATTTTCGACGAGAATAGCTGGCAATACATCCTCTACGGCATGGGGTTCAAAACGGACATCAGTGCTCGGGCCGGAGCGCTGCGCTATTATGACGGCGCTCGGCAGGAGTTTGAGAATATCCGCCAGCAAAGTGCCAATGCGATGACTGCCGTGCCGTCCCACCGTGCGCTGGTAAGCGAGGTGGTGGCAAACGGCTTCCGCCCCGCGAAACGATAGCGATGCAGGTGGATCGGAAAGCCGGTTCCGAGACCGCAGGAGACGCCTTCTCGCCCGTGGAAAAGGTAATCATCGTCGGCGGCGGTACATCCGGATGGATGTGCGCTGCCGCTATCGCCCGTATCGTGCCGCCGAGCGTGTCTGTCACACTGGTGGAGTCAGAGGATATCGGCACGATCGGCGTTGGCGAGGCGACCATTCCGACCCTAATGGAATTCAACGATTTTCTTGGGCTGAAAGAGGATGATGTCCTTCGGCAATCCCAGGGAACGTTCAAGCTGGGAATCGACTTTGTCGACTGGCTGCGAAAGGGCGAAAGCTATTTTCATCCTTTTGGTTCCTATGGACGCGACACACCGGAATTCGCCTTTCACCAGCTATGGCTTCGACTGAAAGTCCTCTCAGCAAAAGGCCAAGCGCCACCGGATGCCGCGGGCACTATCAGCGATTATAACCTGTGTACGATCGCGGCACTTGATGACCGTTTCTCGCCCCCGCAAGGCGGCTCGGATGCCATTCTGGCAACCATGCGCCACGCCTATCATATTGATTCCAGGCTCTATAGTCAGGTGCTGCGCCGATATGCCGAGCAAAAGGGCGTGCGCCGGATTGAGGGCATGGTCATCAGCGTCGAGCAGGATACGGAGGATGGTCGGATCCGCTCAGTAACGTTGCGCGACGATCATGTGCTCGAAGGCGACCTGTTTATTGACTGCAGCGGCTTCAAATCACTGCTGATCGAAGGCGCGATGGAAAGCGATTTCATCGACTGGAGCCAGTATCTGCCCTGTGATCGTGCGCTGGCGGTGCCGACTGCCGGAACCGGTTCTCCGCCCCCGTTCACGCAGGCGACGGCAGACGCTGCGGGCTGGCGCTGGCGTATTCCGCTTCAACACCGCACGGGCAACGGTCATGTATATTCAAGTGCCTTCATGGATCGGGACACTGCCCATCGAAACCTGATCGAAGGTGTCGAAGGTGAACCACTTGCCGACTGCCTGCCGCTGCGCTTCCGTACCGGCCATCGCCGCGCCTTCTGGAAAAAGAACTGCATCGCCATCGGCCTTGCCGGGGGCTTTATCGAACCACTGGAATCGACGAGCATCCATCTCGCACAGATGGGGGTACAGCGGCTGGTCAATCTGTGGCCCGGCAGGGGTCTGAATGTTTCAGAAATCGCGCACTACAACCGGTTGATGACGGCGGATTACGAGCGAACCCGCGACTTCATCGTTCTGCATTACAATGCGACGGAACGCGACGATACCGCGTTCTGGCGCTATGTCCGTAATATGGCGATCCCGGATACGCTTGCGGCGAAGCTGGACATGTTCCGTTTCAGCGGACGGATCGTTCCCAGCCCGGAGGATCTTTTCACGGCGCATAGCTGGCTGGCGGTGATGCTGGGTCAGGGAATCGAACCGAAGAATTATGATGCACTGGTCGACCGCGTTCCAGCGGACGCGCTCATCCGCAATATGCGCCTGCTGAAAAACGCCATTGCGAAAACGGCGGCCACACTCCCCAGCCATCAAAGCTATATTGATCGGCACTGCTCCGCCACGGCGGAGCACCGCTAAACAGGAGTTCAGGCCGCGAACCGCGCCCTCAGTTCGTCACGCAGCACCTCCACCGGAATATCGGCGATCGCGGTAGAGGGCGAAGTCGCCACGAAGACATCCGCCAGTGCACGCTGTTTCTGTGCAATCAGGTCGATCGATTGCAACGCAGTCATATGCCGCCCCATCAACTCGGGGTCTTCGCACAAAGCAGCACCGACCAGTTCGATCTCATGACTCAGCGTGCGCAGTATTTCCGCCGCTCCGTTGATGGTCGCGCGTTCCGGGCAATTGGGATCATGCTGCATGGGCAACATCCGCCTGCAACACCATTTCGGCGAGGTTGCCCGGTGCCGCGAATGCCGAAAGACCTCGCTCCCTGGCCGCCAGAATACATTCATCGACCAGCGCGCTGTCAGGCGATTGTCCGAACACCTGCCCTCCTGCGCCCTTTAGCGCAGCGAGGCCAGCCGCTCCGTCCTGACCGCCACCTGACAACAATACGCCACGCGCCGATGCACCGGCAATCTTGGCCAGCGCACCGAACAGCAGGTCGGCCGAGGGTCGGTTGCCATTGACCGCGGGTCGGTCGATCAGCCGCACCGATCCTTGCGGCCAGCGGTCGATGACCACATGCCGTTCGGGATCGACGGCTACATACACCGTCCCGGCTTCCAGCGCCTCACCGTCTCCTGCAACCTTTACCTTTGGCTGGATCGACTTGCTCAGCCGCGATGCGAACGGCACGGCCAGCCCTTCCTCCATCGTCAGCACCAGCAGCGTGGGCGGGCAGTTGGCCGGATAGGCCGCCAGCATATCGGCCGCAGCTTCCATCCCGCCCATGCCACCGGCAATCGCCACCACACGGCCGTCATCGCTATAGTCCGCCGCTTTAGCAGGTTTGCCTTTGCCGGCGTTGCGTGCCGCCAGATTGGTCTTTGCCGCCGTCAATACAGTCTTGCACAGCTTGCCCGAGATCTTCTCGAACTCATCCGGCGTTGCACGGGCAGGCTTCGGGAAGCAATCGACCGCGCCGATCTCAATCGCCTTCAGCGATATGTCCGCCCCCTTTTGCGTCAGGGTGGAAAGCATCACCACCGGAATCGGGCGCGTTTCCATGAGCTCTTCCAGAAATTCGATCCCGTTCTTGCCCGGCATTTCGACATCGAGCGTCAGTACATCGGGGCGCAGGTCGGCAATCATCTCGCGCGCTTCATCGGCCCCATCGGCAGCGCCGACTACGACCAGATCCTTGCTTTTCTCCAATGCGCTGGTGAACAGCGCGCGCATCGTGATCGAGTCATCGACGACGAGAACTTTCTTGGCCATGGGTCCGGTTTCCTTAATACGCAAATACAATCAGGCAGCGGCTGCGATCGCCGCATTGTCGGTCAGTTTCGGCAGGTCGATCACCATCACCATGCGATCCTCGATGGCGGCAAGGCCTTCCAGGAACGGAACGACGCTGTCGCCGGCCGTCGCGGGCGGCGGCTGCAATGCATCGACAGGAATGGTGACGATATCGCTGACCGAATCGACGATCAGACCGCGAAACTGGGATTCGACTTCCGTCACGATAATCACATGGCGGGACGTAGGCTCCGTCGCGCGCCAGCCCAGTCGGGCTGCGAGGTCGACCACCGGCAATACTGTGCCGCGCAGGTTGACGACGCCCGCCACATAGGAGGGAACGTGCGGCAGCCGCGTCGTGGGCGTCCATGCGCGAATTTCGCGAATGGCCATGATGTCGATGCCGAAAACCTGATTTTCGACCTCAAAGGTGATGAGCTGACGATGCATGATCACTTTCCCCTCTTCAATCAGTGTGCGACCCGCCGAACGGCGGCGCTCAGTTTTTCCGCATCAAACGGCTTGACGATCCAGCCAGTCGCCCCGGCCGAGCGCGCACGCGCCTTTTTCTCGTCCGAACTTTCGGTCGTCAGCACCAGGATCGGCCGGTCGCGATGGCGCCCACCGGCACGCAGGCGCTCGATCAGACCGAACCCGTCGAGCCGCGGCATGTTGATGTCGGTGATGACCACATCGACATCATTGCCTTCCAGCCATTCCAGCGCCGAAACGCCGTCATCCGCCTGCTCCACCGCAAACCCCTGTTCGGTAAGCGCATGGCGCAACAAGGCGCGCATGCTTGCACTGTCGTCAACGGTCAAAATTCGTGTCGCTCTGCTCATGCTACTGCCCATTTGTTAAAAGAGTTCGACATCGCCCGCCGCCTTCTGCGGACGTGGCATGGGTTTCTGATTGGGAATGAAATTGTCCTCTACGGCCCGACAACGCGCCTGACCGTGTGCGGGACGAAAATCGACGCGACGCGCCTGCACGCCGCCAACATCCATATGCACGATCGGAATCCCCTCATTTTGAAGGAATTGCCTGGCGAAACCGGCATTGGCGGTGCCGATCCGGCTCATTCCCGAATGCAGGTTCGCACCACCGTACAGATGCGCACGCATCCGCGACTTGCGAGCGCCATGTGCCAGCATGCCGTTGACCAGCACCTCCATAAGATAGACCCCGTAATTTTCATCCACCGTGGTTTTTCCGGCGTTCTGCGGTTCTGCGAGCAGAAAATGGTTCATGCCGCCGACCCGCATCCTGGGATCGTAAAGGCAGGTGGCGATGCAACTGCCGAGTATCGTGGTCAGTACCCGGTTCGGGTCGGCGCTTACCTGTGCCTGCCCCTGCATCACGGTCGCGCGGGACATGGTGGCGGGTGTCTGAATATGGCTGGGAACATGTATCATTATGCAGCCCTCGAAAGCGCATGTTCCGCAATCCGGTCCAGCGGCGCGACGACACCGGCAGCCCCCAGTTCGATTGCCGCGCGCGGCATTCCGAACACTGTGCAGCTCGCTTCATTCTGAGCGATGGTGGTGGCCCCTGCCTGCGCCATTTCCAGCAATCCGCGTGCGCCGTCGCTTCCCATCCCGGTCATCAGCACGCCGACGACATGCCCCCGAATTTTAGGGGCGATGGAGCGGAACAGCGCATCGACGCTGGGTCGATGGCCGGATACCAGGTCGCCCTGCCGTAATTTAACGAACCAGTTTTCTGTCCCGCCCAGCATCATATGCCGGTCACCACCAGGTGCAAAATATACCTGCCCGCGACGGATCGGCATGTCCGGTTCTGCCAGCAGCACCTTCGCCTTGCAGATCGAATCCAGCCTTCTGGCGACGGCGGCGGCAAAATTGACGTTGATATGCTGAACAATCATCGTCGGCGGACAATCGGCGGGAAAGTCACGCAACAATATCTGCAGGGCCTCCACCCCTCCGGTGGATGAGCCGATGGCAATCAACCGGGTGTCTCCGCCGATGGATTTTTGTGTTTTCACGCTTACTTTCGGTATGGAGGGTGCGCGCTGATCAAAGCGGATTTGCGCAGCCTGACGGATAAGCGACGCCAGCTTGCCGTTATCCTCGGTACCCATGGCACCGAACCGGTCGGCCTTGGCGTAACAATCGACCGCGCCCAAAGCCAAAGCCCGTGCCGCCGATTCCGTCCCGGCCTGCGCAGCGCTGGACACCACGATTACCGGTGTCGGGCGCAGCCGCATGATCTTTTCCAGAAAATCGAGTCCGTTCATGCCGGGCATTTCGATGTCCAGTGTCACCACGTCTGGATCGAGTTCGCGCATCAACTGTCGCGCCTCGGCAGCGTTGCCCGCCGTTGCCACGACCTCAATATCCGCTTCCCTGCTCAGCCGTGCCCTCAACACTGCCTGCATGGTTTTGGAATCGTCGACGATCAGAACGCGAATAGTCATGCCGCCACCTTTTGATAGATGGTCGGTCCAACGATTTTCAGTTTCTGCATCGCCGGTCCAGTCACCCGTTCGCTGTGCCCGATGTACAGATGGCCGCCGGGAAGAAGCTGATCGACAAAGCGTGCAACCAGACGTTCCTTGGTCGGCTGATCGAAATAGATCATCACGTTGCGGCAAAAGATGACGTCGAACTTTGCCTTCATCGGCCAGCCGCCAAGCAGGTTCAGATGCCGGAAGCGCACCATCTGCCGCGCCTTGTCGCGCAACATTGCCTGTCCGTCCTTTTCCTCCGTCCATGCATGCCGCAGTCCCGCAGGAACCGGCTTCAGCGCTTCGAGCGGATAGGTTGCTGCTTCGGCGGGCTGCAGAGCATGGGTGGCGATGTCGGTCGCCAGAACCAGCATATCCTGTCCCGCAATGCGCATTCCGTCCGCACGATCCGTCCCCAGCAGGGTCATCACCAGCGACCAGGTTTCCTCACCGGTTGAACATCCGGCAGACCACATACGCACCGCTTCGCGCCGTCCCAGCTTTTTCAGCAGTTCCGGGCGCACCACCTTTGCGAAATGCTCGAAATGATGGGCTTCGCGATAAAAGAAGGTGTGGTTGGTGGTCAGTGCGCAGATCGCCCTGCGGCGCTCAACGTCATCTGCCCTGATATGTGCGATATAGTTGGCGAACGTCTGGCTGCCGGTCTTGCGAACCAGCGGCGACAGACGCGAATAGACCAGCATCGCCTTGCCCGGCGGCAGGACGATCCCTGCTTCCGAGTGCACGATGTCGCGTACTGCGGCAAAATCCGCAGCGCTGTACACGCCGGGGCTTACGCCCGGCATGGTATCGAACTGCACCGCGGCGTTCATGCGGCTTCCTTTCGCCGTACATGCACTGCATTCGTGACCAGTCCGTCGATATCGAGGATCAGCGCCACCCGACCGTCGCCCAGGATCGTCGCCCCGGCAACACCGTCCACAGAGCGGTAATGCGTATCGAGGCTCTTGATCACGAACTGACGCTGATCGGTAATGCCATCGACCAGCAGGGCCGCCTGCCCCGCGGATTCGGTATCGACGACGATCAGCACGCCCTCGGTCGGAGAGGCCACAGCATTGCGTGCGCCGACCGACTCTTCCAGCGAGAGTACGGGAAGGAAATTTCCCCGCACGTTCAGCATCTGACGAGCCGTACCAAGGCCCTGCACGTCCTTCGCGTCAGGACGCAGGCTTTCGACCACATGCGCCAGCGGCACGACCAGCGTCTGATCCCCGACCGTCACGATCATGCCGTCGGAAATCGCCAGCGTCAACGGCAGGGCAAGCGTAAAGACCGTCCCCTCACCCGGCGTCGAATCGATGGTGATCCGGCCGCCCAGTTCCTTCACATTCTGGCGCACGACATCCATGCCGACGCCGCGTCCGGAGACGTTCGATACCGTTTGCGCGGTGGAAAAACCGGGTGCAAAGATCAGGTTGTCGATCTCTTCATTCGACAGTTGCGCATCGGCGGCAATCAGGCCGTTTTCAACCGCCTTGCCGAACACGCGTTCACGATTGATCCCGGCACCGTCATCGGCGATCTTGATGACGATACGGCCCGAACGATGCTCCGCCGAAACACAAAGCGTACCTTTTGCGGGTTTCCCGGCCGCGATACGCGCCTCCGCACCTTCGATTCCATGATCGACGGCATTGCGGATAAGGTGCGTCAGCGGTTCGCTCAGTCGCTCGATCACCGTCTTGTCGAGTTCGGTCGCTTCACCCGACACTTCCAGATTGACTGCTTTGCCGGTCGAGCTTTCCAGTTCACGCAGGATGCGAGGCACCCGGCTGAAAACCGAACCGATCGGCTGAGCACGGATGGACATCGCGCTTTCCTGAAGCTCGCGGGTCAGGCCATCGAGCATCGACAGTTCCTCGACCGCGGCAAGATCCTGTCCGGCGAAACGCTGCGCCATCATCGCCTGTGCGATCACCAGCTCGCCCACCGTGTCGATCAACCGGTCCAGCTTACCCAGATCGATACGGATCGACTGTCCGGCCCGAGCGGCCGGTGCGGCTTTTTCCGGGCCAGCCTTTGCGGCGGTGTCGACTTCCTTCGGTTCAGGCGTGTCTGTGTCATTGGCTGGCGCCTGGGCGGTTTTCTCAACCGTCGGCGTTTCCTCCGCGTCGTGCGCTCCTTCTTCTTCTGGCGCCGGATTGAACACGACCTCGCAATCGTCACCGATAAAGTCGAAAATTTCCTGCACTGCATCTTCACTGACGCTGGCAGGCAGTTCGAACAGCCAGCTCAGATAGGCCTGACCTGCCTCAAGTCGTTCCAGCACGGGAACAGCCGCAACGTCGCAGGCGATACAGCTACCTCCCAGCCGATCCAGCTCTCGCAGCAGCAGCAGCGGCTCGCTGCCATTGGCCATCGCACCGGCATGGGGACGCACACGAACCCGCCATGGCGTTCCTTCCGGCTCGGCATCATGCTCAATATCGCTGAGCATCGCGTCGAGGTCGAAATCGAGTCCGTCGACCGGCGCGGCATCCTGTTCAACGACGCTCGCTTCCGCAGCAGGCTGCGTTTCGGCATCGCTGCCGCCCGCGCCATCGGCCTGTGCCGCGGCCAGTTCGGCCAGCAATGCTTCGTCCGCAGGCGCATCACTGCCGCTGCGTGCTGCTTCGACATGGTCGCTCAGCGTGTCTAGTGCGCGCAGCATCAATGATACGAGCGGCTCGCTGACCATTACCGTGCCGTCACGAACGTCGGACAACAGAGTTTCAAATCCGTGCGTGAAGGCCTGAAGTGCGGTAAAACCAAACGCGCCCGCACCTCCCTTGATCGAATGGACCGCGCGAAAGATCGCGTTGACGGTTTCATTGTCCTGCGTACCGGCACTGCATGCTTCCAGACCGGCTTCGGCCGCGGCCAGCGCTTCTTCGCATTCGATGAAGAAAATTCCCTGAATTTCTTCGGCGTTCATGCAACCGCTCCCCCGAACAGAATGCTTTCCAGTCCCGTCACACGGGCAGTCTCGCGTAACGCTTCCGAGGCAAGGATAATGGTGCCTTCATCCGACCGCCGGGCACTGACCAGCAGTTGCAGCATTGCTTGGCTGAACTGTTCGGTCTGGCAGGCATCGATGGTCAGCGGCCCGCTCCCTGCTGCCTCGGTAATCTCGGGCAGCAGGGTTTCGGCCGCAGCGCGATCGCAACGCGCCGGTAGAGTGATGATCTGCATGACTATCCCCGTTCCCGTTCGCGGTGATCAGAACTCGGTCCAGTCCTCGTCTTCCTCGACCGTTTTCAGGGCAAGGTTGCCCACCACCTGCGGAGCCTTGCGCGCACTGCGCTTGGGCGCGGCGGCAACTGCTACAGGCGCCGTTCCTTCATCACCGGTACGGAACCGCGATACCAGACTGGACAGTTCGTCCGCCTCATTGGCAAGGCTGCGAGCGGCTGCCGTCGATTCCTCGACCATCGCAGCGTTCTGCTGAGTCATTTTGTCCATATCGCCGACAGCGGTGTTCACCTGCTGCAGGTTGGTTGCCTGCGTCTCGGCCGAATCCGCGATCGTGGTGATCAGGCTGCTGATCTCACCCACGCGTCCGACAATCTTTTCAAGCAGATCGCCCGTTTGCCCCACCAGCGTAACGCCGCTGCTGACCTGTTCACCGCTGGTGGTGATGAGGGTTTTGATGTCCTTTGCCGCATCGGCGGAACGCTGCGCCAGTGCACGCACCTCATTGGCGACGACGGCAAACCCTTTGCCCGCATCGCCGGCACGTGCCGCTTCAACCCCGGCATTCAGCGCCAGCAAATTGGTCTGGAAGGCGATGCCGTCGATCACGTTGATGATCTGCGTGATTTCCTGCGACGACTTCTCGATCGCGCCCATTGCCGACACGGCACGCTGCACGACCTTGCCGCCTTCTGTGGCTTCATGGTGCGTTTCGGAAATCGAACGATTGACTTCAGCGGCACTCTGCGCCGTTTCACGGACCATCTCGGTCACCTGATTCATCGCCGCGGCCGTTTCTTCCAGGCTCGCAGCCTGCTGCTCGGTACGCTGAGCCAGATCGTCCGACGCCGCATTGATTTCAGATCCGCCGGTATGCACGCTGCCCGCAGCATTACGCACAGCAACGATGGTGCCGGAGACGGACTCGATTGCGCGGTTATAATCCTGACGCAGTTCGTCATAGCCTTCCGGGAAGGGCTGCTTGATTTTGAACGAAAGATCGTTTTCGGCAAGCTTCTGAAGCCCGGTTGAAAGATTGGTAACAATCTTTTCCTGAGCCTCCCGCGCTTTCTGAACTTCAATGGCATTGTTGCGGAACGTCGTCATTGCCTTGGTCATGCGGCCGACGCAGTCCGGATAATCGGTATATTGAATCTCGCTGTCGAGATCACCCGCCGCCAGACCCTCCATACGGACAACCGTATCGACATAAGGTTTGGTGATGACTTTTCCGGCATATGCAAGGAACGCCACCATTGAGGTGATGATGATACCTGCAACGGCAATCAGCGTTTCGAACGAGACGCCGAGGTCGGCTTCCGCCAGGACCATCATTGCCAGCCCGGCGGCACCAAGCACTGCCTACAGATAGACCAGCGTCCTGAACTTCTTGCGAATCGGCGCGTCTTGAATGAACCAGTTCAACATGTGTCAGCCTTTTCCCCTGCGAGCCTTCGACAGGCTCTTTCTGCCTCCACGCCTCCCTCATCGAGAGACTTGCAGGCTGCTATCGGGGATGGGCTGTTAGAATTCGGTTGGAAGCTACCTACGTATTTACCTTAGGCGGCGTGGATACATTCTGCATGACGCCACCGCGACTCACACCGAATGCATCCACGCCGCTTGGGTCATGTGAGAATACGGCCGGGCCTCGCAGTAAACACGGTGCGAACCGCCTCCGCCAATGAACTTGCCGATAATTTCGACATCGCATTCGAACGATGCACCTCCACGGTGCGGATGCTGATTCCCAGCTCGGCTGCAATGCGCTTATTGGGTTCGCCATCCACCATCAGGTCGAGCACTTCTCGTTCGCGACCGCTCAACAATTCCAGCCGTTGTCGCGCCTCGATAGAGCGTTGATTGGCTTCCGCAGACTGATCCAGTTGTTCAAATGCTGCATCAATTGCACCAAATAACCGCCGGTGATCATAGGGTTTTTCAAGGAAATCGACCGCCCCCAGCTTCATGGCCTGCACGGCAAGCTGAATGTCCCCCTGCCCTGTGAGCATCACGGTGCAGAACCGGTCTGATAAATCCTGTATCTCCCGCAACACATCGATACCCGAACGCCCCGGCATGTGAATGTCAAGAAGCACCACGCCGGGTTCACGCTCCTTGATATCGGCAAGAAAGGCGTCGCCGGAAACGCACGGCACCAGATGCAGATTGTTGCGGGTGGACAACAAAGCGCGCAATGAGTCGCGAACCGGGGCCTCATCATCAACGATATAAACAAACCGGCTCATACAGTTTCCCCTTCTATCGGCAGGGTAAATCGCACTTCGGCACCTCCCTGCTCAGCATTACCGATACGCAAAGAGCCCCCCTGCGATTCGACGATTCTCCGGCAGATGGCGAGCCCCAGCCCCATGCCGTCCGCTCTTCCGCTCGTGACGAAAGGGCGATCTGCCTTTGACAGCATCGCCTCAGTGAATCCGCCACCATTATCCGTGACGGATATCTCCAGTTCATGCCCCTTGCGCACAGCCCGCAACTCGATCCTTTTGTCGGTAACGTCGGCCTGCGTCATGGCTTCGTTGGCGTTTCGGATCAGATTCACCAAGACCTGCTGGAACTGAATCTGATCGACGAAAGCCGACAGACCATCTTCCTGAAACTCAACCTTGATTTCAATCATATCCCGCTGGCGACTGGGTAAGGAGAGCATGATCGATTCCTGTATGACATTCGCAACCGATACGTGTTGCGCCGTCCGCTCCTCGTCGGACAGGAACCCCCGCAACCGGCGAATGATTTCTCCGGCGCGCGATAATTGCGCGCTCGCCAGCATGACGGTCTCGCGCAACTGCTCGCCATCCTGCATCGCTTCGCAATGGATCGCGGCGGCGGCCAGATAGTTGGTCGCCGCCGAAAGAGGCTGGTTAATCTCATGCGCGAGGCCCGCTGCTACTTCACCCATCGTATTCAGCCGGGCGCTACGAAAAAACTGTGCGCGCAATTCTTCCAGCCGGTTAGTGGCATTGACGCGCTCACTGACGTCGCGAATAAATGCCGTGAACAGGCGCCGCTTACCGTCCAGAGCTTCACCGAGATTGAGCTCCACCGGAAAAGCGCTGCCGTCTGCGCGACGCGCAGTCAGCGTACGGGTACGGCCGATGATCTGTTTTTGACCACCATTCAGATACGCGGCGATCGAAGCATCATGCCGGTGCGCCAACTCATCCGGCATCAGACGGGCAACATTGCCGCCCAGCATCGTTTTTGCGGTATATCCGAACATCCGCTCGGCAGCGGCATTGAACCCATGGACGGTTCCTTCTCCGTCAATCACCACCATAGCATCCGGCACGGTTTCGACGAGCATGCGAAGCTGTGCCTCGCTACGCTCCAGCGCCAGACGATTTGCCTCCTGCTCGGTGACGTCGATGTTCAGGCCCATCAACTGAATCAGATTACCGGAATCGCCATAGACGCAATGCGCGACGCCATTGATCAGGCGCTCGTCGCCACCCGGAGGATAGAAACGATACTGGTAGGAAAGGCGCGGCGGCTGCAGGGCCGAAAGACTTGCGACATCCTGCTCGATGCGTTGAGCGTCTTCAGGATGCACATAGCTGCGCCAGTCGGCAAATCTGTTGATCGTGCCGGGCTTTAATCCAAGCCTTTCTTCGGCTCCGGTGTTCCAGCGCAGGCGATCATTGACAATATCCCAGTTGAAAAAGCCGATTTCATTCGCTTCGGCTGCAAGCTCAAGCCAAGGGTCCAGCGCCGTAGCGCCAGCCTGAGCATATGCCTGTTCCCCAAGGAGCCGATCCATAATCCACCGGTATACGTAATTATACCTAATTGTGAATGTAGATTATGATCAAAGTCCTAAAAACATTGTGCAAATCGGAATAAAATCTCTTTTTGAGATAATTGTGCGGCGCACAGTAAAATGCTGCTATTGCGAAAAAGTGGCCTGTACGACTGCGCGCGTGGGACCGAATACAGTCTCCCCCGGAGCAGCATATGCAGTATCGTCCATCGTCACTACGTTGAATCGAGCGCTTTGATAATCCGAAGCTTTCGCCACCAGCAACGGCGCTGTGTCCTGAGGCTCTGACCCATCCGGCATTTTCTGGTCCGTCACCAGCACCGTCGCCCCCAGTTTCGTCATCGAATAAAGCTGTTTGGCAAAAGCTTTGGGCAGGCGAATGCATCCGTGCGACGCCGCATAACCAGGCAGATGGCCTGCGTGGATTGCAATGCCCGACCAGGTAAGCCGCTGCATATAGGGCATCGGAGCGTTGCTGTAGATATTGGAGCGGTGATAGACGTTTTTCTGCAAAATCGTGAATTCACCGGTCGGCGTACGTTTGCTGGGTTTTCCGGTCGAAACGCTCGAAATACCAATCAGTTTGCCGTCGCGATAAACGTACATTTTCTGATTGGGCAAGGAGATGACGATCTGAACCGGGCCCTTTTCGGCAGCATCTCTGGCCCAGATATAATCGCCGTTGCTGATCCTGACCGACGCCGGCTGAAGGATTTCCGGCCTGTCCCCCGCGACCGCGGCAGCGGCGACGAACAACGTCACGACGGCAAGCAGACCGCTCACCGCCTTTCCTATCCACCGCCCTTCGACGATTCGAGTCTTCCCAAGGCTCGACATGGCCCGAAGTATAAAGTGAACAGTCTGTTAAGCAAAGCCGCTTAACCGGATTATAAGCCCGGAAATTCTGGCTCCCGTACAAAAACGGGACTAGAGCGGTGCGAACGGTACGCACTGACACCGGTCAGCGGAGACGATGTGAACGATAAAGCGGCTTCCTTTAATGCCCTCCACCGCCACGGCTTTGTTCGCGTCGGTGCCTGCACGCCGCATGCAACGGCGGGCGATCCGGCGGCCAATGCGCAGGCGATCATCGCGCTGGCCGAACAGGGGCATGATGCCGGGGCCGACCTGCTGGTCTATCCCGAATTGTGCCTGTCCTCCTATGCGATCGACGACCTCCACCTTCAGGACGCGCTGTGCGATACGACCGAAGCCGCGCTTGCCGACGTCGTACGTGCCAGCATCAGCCTGACGCCGGTATTGCTGGTCGGTGCCGCACTGCGGCGTAACGGCAGGCTTTATAATTGCGCGGTCGCGGTGGCACGGGGGTGCATTCTGGGCGTCGTTCCCAAAAGCTATCTGCCCAATTACCGCGAATATTATGAAAAGCGCTGGTTCGCGCCCGGCATTGGCCTGACCGGGCTGACGATCGAGATCGCGGGGCAGACCGCAGCGTTCGGCACCGACCTGATTTTCGCGGCATCCGATTTGCCGCATTTCGTCTTTCATGCCGAAATCTGCGAGGATTTCTGGGCACCGGCACCACCCTCCACCATGGGAGCGCTGGCGGGCGCGCTGATCCTGTGCAACCTGTCGGCCTCCAACGTGACCATCGGCAAGGCACGCGAGCGTGAGATGCTGTGCCGATCGCAATCGGCGCGTGCGGTTGCGGCCTATGTCTATTCCGCCGCCGGGCCGGGGGAAAGCACCACCGACCTGAGCTGGGACGGTCAGGGCATGGTCCACGAACTGGGTGACCTGATGGTCCAGTCCGAACGGTTCGACCTTGCCAATGAAATCGTGCTGACCGATGTCGATTGCGACCGTATCCGGCTGGAACGCATGCGGATGGGCACGTTCAACGAAAACGCCGCCGCCGCCGGGCATCCGGAGCAACGATTTCGTCGGATCGCGTTCGAGCACCAGCCCGATTTCGCCGACAAGGGCCTGATCCGCCCGATCCGCCGCTTCCCCTTCGTCCCCAACGACGCCGAGCGTCTGAACGACGATTGCTACGAAGCCTTCAATATTCAGGTGGAGGGGCTGCGCAAGCGGATTGTGGCGAGTGGCGTCAAACGGCTGGTGATCGGCGTTTCGGGCGGGCTGGATTCAACCCATGCGCTGATCGTCGCTGCCAAGGCATTCGACCGGATGAACCGGCCCCGCAGCGAAATTCTGGCCTATACCATGCCGGGTTTCGCGACCAGCGACGCGACCAGGGACAATGCCTGGGCGCTGATGAAGGCGCTTGGCGTCAGCGGCGATGAACTGGATATCCGTCCGGCCGCGACACAGATGCTGCACGATATCGGCCACCCCTTTGCAGAGGGTGAGCCGGTGCACGATGTGACGTTTGAGAATGTGCAGGCGGGGTTACGTACCGATTACCTCTTCCGCCTCGCCAATCAGCATGAGGGCTTCGTGCTGGGCACCGGCGATCTGTCGGAACTGGCGCTCGGCTGGTGCACCTATGGCGTCGGCGATCAGATGAGTCATTATGCAATCAATGCAGGCGTGCCCAAGACTCTGATCCAGTATCTGATCCGCTGGAGCATCGCGACCGGCCAGTTCGATCCCGAAACCGATGCCATTCTGGATGCGATCCTGCACACCGAGATTTCGCCCGAGCTGGTGCCTGCCGGTGCGGACGGTGCGATCCAGAGCACCGAGCAGCGGATCGGACCCTATGAACTGAACGATTTCTTCGCACACCATATCATTCGCTATGGCCAGCGTCCGTCGAAGGTGGCGTTCCTCGCGTGGCACGCATGGCGGGATGCGAATGCGGGACTATGGCCGATCGACTTCCCGGAGGAAGGGCGCCATGCCTATACCCTGCCGACCATTGCGCAATGGCTGGAAAAATTTCTCTGGCGCTTCTTCCAGACCAGCCAGTTCAAACGCTCGGCGATCCCGAACGGGCCGAAAGTCTCCCCCGGCGGCGCGCTCAGCCCGCGTGGTGACTGGCGCGCACCTTCCGACGGCACCGCTCGTGCGTGGGTGGAAGAGTTACGTGCGGCCCTACCGGATTATCTCTGAGATAGAGCAAGCCATGGACCGTCGTGCGCCTTCGGTGCTCGCAATGACGACTGAATTTCAGCAGCCACGCTTAATCGCCGCGCTTTTCGATCCTGTACCCGGCCTTTTTCAGGGCAAGAAGGGCGGCAAGCGCCATATAATGGCTTTGATGGCCGTCTTCATACAGGCGCCCCTTCTGCTCCTCGGCACGCCGGATTGCGTCCCGTACCAGCATATATAGTTCGTTCGTCATCATGAACGCCTCCGGCTTTCGTCTTGCCCTGTCTTTATGGGAAGGCGACCGCGCAAGCACAATGGAAGCATCGGCATCCGGTCAGCGCAGAACCTTCTCCGCCGAAACGATCTGCATATCATGCATTTCGTTCAGATAGGCGTCGAGATAGGGCTTGTGCGACGCGCCGATGATGACGAGCATCCGGATACCGGGACGGTTGCTGAAGACCGAGCGGATGTTGGCCGCGATCTGGAGATTACGGGTCTCCCAATAGCCGACATATTGGCGCCCGAACTGCTGCGGAGAGGGTTCCTCCAACGCGGCGCCGAAGTCGCTGTGGAAGGTCAGCATACCCTCTGATGGCGCATTTAGAGTCCGATACAGCGCCATAATTCCTGCACCGCTCGTGGCGTTCGTTTCCAGCCTTCCGTCCCTGACCTTGCGCTTTTCTGTCGCGGGATTGTTCCATGCCTTGACCAGCGCGGCGCCATAGGCCTTGCGATCAGGCGTCGGGGAATCGGCAAGATGATCGTCGACCGGATAAACCTGTTCAAGCCCGAGTTCGGCGGCAAGCGGCGCGGCGATCCGCGTGTCCTCATTCTGATCGGTTCGCAGCTTTTCCAGCCGCTTGACCAGAGCATCGTTCAACCCGTCGCCTGCATGCCGTTCGGCTGTTGGCAGTCGCAGCCACTGGACCAGCGCGGAAACGGGATTGCCACCGGCCAGAAATAGGGCGGCAAGATGCCTGCGTTGTGCCGCGGTCGGGTGATCGGGCCAGTTATCCAGCAGGGTCTTCGCCTGTGCGGTTGCGCTCGGCACGTCGAGGCCGGTGGCAAGGCGCGCGGCGGACGTGTCGCCGCAATAATCGGGAATCGATTCCGAATAGCGGGTCGGATAGCGCCGCATGAAATCGCACTCGACGCCGGAAACCTGTTCGATGCCTATCGCCTGTGGCCGCCACGCCTTCAGGTGTGCCATGAGCGGTACCAGCGCAGCCGCCGGAACGGGTTTGGGCATTTGCGACAAATGCGTTGTTCCCAGAACCAGAAGCTGATTGGGCATGCCGTGTTGCGGCCCTTTCAGGTGGCCAGGGTCGAATTGTACGGGCTGCGTCGGTGCCGCTGCCACCCCCAGAACCATCGCCAGCGCCAGAAAGCTTGGTTTCAACATCGGCAATCTCCTTTTGGTAAAGCCATATGCCAACGCATGTTGACGCAGCTTTATATGTATTATCGAAATAATACACCAATACACAAAAAAGCAACCGATCAGTCACGCTGCATTTTGGCCATTTTCGGTTCAGAAAAATCGGCCTAAGCAAAAATCAGGGAAGGCAATGCGTCCGACGCATCCCGGCGCCCGTCATTCATCGATGGAAAGACCGTTTGTGCTTGCCCTGGATTCCGAATCCCTCGACATTTCCCTGAATTCAGCACCGCGCACGCCTGTTCCCGGCATGATCCCACGCGCATGGATCGTGCTGATGCTGCTGGGCGGCATGCCTTCACTCGCGCTGATGATGCGGATGGCCCACCTGTCGGTCGATCTGTACGGTAGCGGCGCGGCAGGCTTTGCGATCGCCTTTGCCGCGCTCGCGCTGATCCGCTGGGCATGTCGCAATCCATCGGGCGAAGCGGCGCGAATACTCGGCGATACGGCGGAATATTTCGGGCTGTTCACTGCCATTTCACTGGTCGGAGCGCTGGCCAGCTATCCCGTGGCGGCATTCAGTCACGGTTTTGCCGACGCGGCGCTGCACCAGGTCGATCTGATACTGCATTTCCGCTGGCTGTTCTGGTACGAACTCGTCGCTGCCCATCCTGTGCTGCAAATTGCTGGGCGTGCCGCCTATTCGATGATCTATATCTCGCCTGCCATCCTGCTGCTGCATCTGGCATGGACGAAGCAACGGCGGGAGGCGCATGAATTTCTCTTTGCCATCGGCATCGCAGCCACCATCACGCTGATCGCATTTCGCTTCATGCCGGCGGTCGGGCCATTCGCCTATCTCTGGCATGGGCCCATCCCCTATATGCCGATCAGTGAATTGTGGCAGCCGCAACTCATTCCGCATCTGCGTCAGCACACGGCCGCGCCGATCGATCCGGCACATCTGGTCGGGCTGGTTTCGGCGCCGAGTTTTCATACCGCCGCGGCGGTGCTGCTGATTGCCTTTGCCCAGCGCCAGCCGCTGTTGCGCGGCCCGCTGATTGCGGTGAATATCGCGATGCTGTTGTCCACGCCGGTGGAAGGAACTCACTATCTTAGCGATATGCTGCTGGGAGCGCTGGTCGCCTTCGCAGCGTTGAGTATCGTCGCGAGAATCCGCCACCGACTGACGCGGTTCCCGGCACCGGAACTTCAATCCGCGCTATAAGCGCTTATTCGCGCCCAAGCACCTGTTTCAGCCGCGCTGCCCAGGCACGGCTTTCAATGCGGGTGAGAAGGTCGCGGTTCATCGGTTCGCGCATCGCGCTATGCTGCGGCAAGGCAAAGGCATAGTCCTGCCGCCCGAAGGTTCCCGGCACCAGCCGCAGCCCTTTGCCCTCACCCCCGTCACGCATCCGATACACCAGCAAGGGACGATCATAGACAAAGGCATCGATCTGATGCGCACGCACCGCTGCCAGTCCCGCCTCGATGCTGGGATAGGCATGAAAGGCAATGCCCTCTTCATCCAGCCAGTCCTGTGCTGCCGATCCGTCGATCGAACCGACGCTAGCGGAATTCAGGTCAGAAACACCCTGGATCTGGCCGGTCAGCCGCCCCTCCGTCAGCGACGAGGCGATCATGCCGGTAAAGGTCGAAATGATGATGATCGCAGCAAACATCCATACCAGCGCGATCGCCTTGCCCAGCCAGGTTACCGGCGCTTTGTCGCCATAGCCGACCGTGGTCATGGTGACTGCAGAAAACCAGAAACCTGAGCCGATCCCGCTCGACGTCTTGCCCCCGAACTGATCGGTATTCGCCTTGCGCTCCGCCAGCCAGAACAGGAAGCCGACGAGCAACAGAATCGCAGCCAGCAGCAGCACAGCCTGCAGGAAATTCCAGGTGAAGAAATTGCGGATCAGCAACAGCCAGTTGGGCGGCGCTTTCGGCACCGCAATGCCGAAGCCGGTCGTATAATAGGGATGGGTGAAATCGACCAGCGCCTCCCGCGACGGCGTCACCGTCAGCGCACCGACACTGGCAGCGTATTGACCGTCGGCCACACCCTGCACCATGCCCTTCAGGTCGGTATCGACGAAGTGATAGTGCAGTCCCATGTCGGAGGCGATGCCGCGCCACAGATCGACGGCAAGGCCGTGCCATTTGCCGTCGGCATCTTTCATCGCAAAGGGCGGTGCGGCATGGGTGGCGATGGCCAGATCCTGCTGTTTACCCGGCTGAGGCTGTACTTGCTGTGCCATGGCAACGGCGGGAAACAGGGCAAGTACCGCCAGCAGGACAAGCCACAGGCGCAGGTAAAACGATCGGAAAATATGCTGCATGACGGCAAGCCTAGCATGACGGGTAGCGGTGCTGTCCAGTCCGCACTTGCCCGGTGGTGCCGCCTGCGCAACAAGGACGCGCGGGAGGACTATCATGGCGCGGTATGAAATCGACGGGAAACGACCCAGTCTGGCCGAGGGAGCGTGGGCGGCACCCACCGCCGATCTGATCGGCGATGTGCGGCTGGCAGAGCAGGCCAGTGTGTGGTTCGGCGCAATCATCCGCGGCGACAACACGCCGATGCGGATCGGTGCGCGGTCGAATTTTCAGGACGGTGCCGTCGGCCATTCGGATGCCGATGCACCGCTGACCATCGGAGAGGACTGCACCATCGGGCACAAGGCGATCCTGCACGGCTGCACGCTGGGCAACCGGGTGCTGGTCGGCATGGGTGCAACCATCCTGAACCATGCCGTCATTCCCGATGACTGTATCGTCGGTGCAGGCGCACTGGTGACGGAGGGCAAGACATTCGAACCGGGCAGCCTGATCCTCGGCAGCCCGGCGCGTGCAATCCGAAAGCTTGACGATGCCAGTCTTGCCGGGTTGCGCTGGTCCGCGGCACATTATGTGGAGAAAGCGGCGAAATTTGCGACCGGCCTGATACGAATCGATTGAAACGCACCGGATGCGCCGCCATGCCGTAAGGGATTCGACAAGCAGCACGGACCGAGTAGAAAACAGGCATGGCTTTACCTGCGCTTTTCGATCGTCTGCGGCTTCCCGTCATCGGCTCGCCCCTGTTCATCATCTCGGTGCCCGAACTGGTCATCGCCCAGTGCAAGGCAGGTATTGTCGGCAGCTTTCCAGCGCTCAACGCGCGCCCGCAAAGCCAGCTCGACGAATGGCTGCATCAGATCACCGAAGCGCTGGCGGCTTGGGATCGTGAAAATCCCGACCGCCCTTCCGCGCCTTTTGCCGTCAATCAGATCGTCCATCGATCGAACGCGCGGCTGGAGGAGGATATGGCGACCTGCGCCAAATGGAAGGTGCCCATCGTCATCACCTCGCTTGGCGCGCGTGAGGAGGTAAACGGCGCGGTGCAAGGCTGGGGCGGCATCACCCTGCATGACGTCATCGACGACCGGTTCGCGCACAAGGCGGTAGAAAAAGGTGCCGACGGCCTGATCCTCGTTTGTGCCGGCGCGGGCGGCCATGCCGGACGGTTAAGCCCCTTTGCGCTGACGCAGGAGGTACGCGCCTGGTTCGACGGCCCGATCGTGCTGAGCGGCTCGATTGCCAATGGTGGGGCGGTACTGGCGGCGCAGGCGATGGGGGCCGACCTCGCTTATATCGGATCACCGTTTATCGCGACGACCGAAGCGAACGCCTCCGACGCCTATAAACAGGGGATTGTGGCGGGCCATGCCTCCGACATCGTCTATACCAACCTGTTTACCGGCATTCACGGCAATTATCTGCGCCAGTCGATCGAGGCAGCGGGGCTGGACCCCGATCATCTGCCCGAAAGCGATCCCAGCAAGATGAATTTCGGTTCCGGCGGCGACCAGAAGGCAAAGGCGTGGCGCGATATCTGGGGATCGGGTCAGGGGATCGGCGCGGTACACGCTGTCGAACCCGTCACGGCGCGTGTCGACCGACTGGCCAGGGAATATGCCGAAGCCCGCAAGCGTCTTTCGCTATAGCTTACAGCGCGTGGTTGAGCCGCGCGAGCATGGTGCGCGCGGGGCTTTCCACCGCAACCTCGCCCGCCTGCGCCTGATCGAGCCGTGCAACGCGGCGGTGCAGATCCATGCTTGAATGAATGAGCTGCTGCGCGGTCTCCGGCATCGCATGCACCACTTCCATATCGCTTTCGGGTGCCGTGCCCAGACGTCGCGACGGATCGAGCGCGTCGCGCGGCTCCAGTTCGCCGGTCATCACCGCGCGCTGGGTCAGCAACCAGGCGATGATATGCATCAGCCGCGTCGTTACCTTCAGCGACTCGCAGGAAAAGGAAACACGGCGCAATGCGTCCAGACCATCGCGTTCCGACTTGCCGACCGCATCGAAATACCCCCGCGCCTCATCGGCGAGCAGCATCGCCTCGACATATAGCGTATCGATGAGATGGTGATGGATCCGGGCGGGCATAACGTGGTTCATCGATACTGGATGCCAGAAGCGGGAGGCGTCGGGAACCGGAAATTTCAACGGCTCGTCGCGCTGTTTCATTCCGGGTCGGTCAGGCGATGATGTCCGGAAAGAGCTGATCCTCCAATATCACGATTTCATCGCGAATCCGCAGTTTCTGGCGCTTCATCCGCGCCAGCCGAAGCTGATCGGCTCCCCCTTGAAGCAACAGCGCATCAATCGCCGCGTCCAGATCGCGATGGGCGACGCGCAATTGTTCGATATTCGCCCTGATTACCGCTTCGTCCATCCGCCCCCCGATCCTCCGACACCGGATGGCGAACCGGCATCAACGAAAAAACTGCACGGATTATCGTTTGCATCCTTTTATGCCCGCGACAAGCCGCGCGAAGCATGATTTACTCTCTGTCCGACTCAAGCGCAGAAGGAGGACTCTTCATGCAGAACACGCATCGTTCGTCCCTTGAGCATAAGCACGCCGGTCTTGACCGGCGGATCGCTGACGAGGCGCATCGCCCCCGTCCCGATCATTTGCTTATCGCTGAACTCAAGCGCCGAAAGCTGCGTCTGAAAGAAGAGCTTGCGACCTTGTAGCGAGGTTCGATGACATTCGCCCGGGGGACGGCCTTTCGTCGGCCCCGGGCTTCATATCGGCACAATATGGTGCGCCAATGCGCCGTAATTTCGTAATTTTTAAGCCCTCTATCGGGTTCTCATCGACTATCTTGGTCTGATAATCGCCTTGGCATAGCTGGGTGTGTGCGTGCCTTGACCGACCGGTTTTCGCGCCTTTCTCGGATCGATCTCGCGAGCAAAGGCTATTCCGATCCGGCCATCGGTCGACCATGCGACCGTACCCGATACCCAGCCAATTCCCCGTATATCGATCTCGACGGCCGTGCCGCGATCGAGCGCGCGTCCCAGCTCAACCATGACGCCACCGGCCGACAGGTTGCGCACACGTACCTGCGCACCGCCGCTATCGCCGCCCCTTTGCTTCAGGTCATCGCAACGGAAGGTCGCCGACAGAAACAGGCTGTCCCGGCCTTCATGCCGGGCACCGGCATCGCCCTTCCCATCATCTGCGCTAAATTGACCCATCAGCCGAAATCCGTACGAAATACTGTTTCAACCGATAGATCAAAATCCCCTATCCAAAACGTTAAAAAACGCTCAATCGTCGCGCGAAACCTTTTCGTTGCGCTCATGGCGTTCCTGCGCTTCGACCGTCATGGTTGCGATCGGGCGCGCTTCCAGACGCTCAAGCGAAATCGGATCGCCCGTCACTTCGCAATAGCCATATTCCCCCTCCTCGATCCGACGCAAAGCGGCGTCGATCTTGGAAATCAGCTTGCGTTGACGATCTCGTGTGCGCAATTCGATCGACCAGTCGGTTTCGCTGGACGCACGATCGGTCAGATCGGCTTCGCGCAACGGCTCCGACTGAAGTTGGGAAAGCGTACCCTTCGCCTCACGGTGGATCGCTTCTTTCCAGTCGAGCAGCTTCTTGCGAAAATACTCCAGTTGGCGTTCATTCATGAACGGCTCTTCGGCGCTGGGCCGATAACCGTCCGACACCGCGTCATTAGCAGCGCTCAAACCAGGTTTCCCGTTTAATTCCTGCGATTGCAATACGGTCGCCATCCCACTCTCCACTCCGAACCCTACCGGAGACATCCGGTCGGGATCGCCTTCTGCCCAACGCGCCCTATAGGGCCGCCGATACACTTAAACAAGCTGGGAAATACCCTAACCCGCTGCGTAATTCCTACTGGATCAGAGGGATTTCAGCGAATGACTCACGATACGGGATTCGCAATTCGTGTAGCAGCAAAGGCAAAGTCATTAACTATATTACCTGAAACATGTCCCATTAATGGACATTAACCATAACTCGCCTTTTGCCTTGGCCGAATACCAGTGAAATAATGCTGAAGAGTTGGTTAACCCGCTTGCGCTTAATAGTTTCTTTTGCCCTTCTGCATAAGAGGCATCAGATCAACGATCGGTCAGATGATCCGATGAATACATAAACAGGAAAGTGTTGGACATGTCGGTACGAATGGCTGTGGCAAAACTTGCTGCCTGCGCTTGCGGCGGTGCCATCATCGGAGGGGGCGCAGTTCACGCCATCGAAAATGGCGGGCGCCCCGTAGCGGTGAAGAAGGTTGGCATCACACACAGCGCCGATGTCGATTCGCCGGGTATCTATCCAACCAAATATCCTGAGAAATATGCATATAAGCGCAAGCTTATGCGCAAGAAGCTGATGGCCAAGAACGTCGTGCGCCAGGTTGAAACCAAGACTGCGTGCAAACCCACGGTTATCACCGTCACCAGCCAGGGCACACCGGTTCCCCTGCCGCCAGCACCCATGCCCGTCGTATCCAGCTCGGGCGGCGGCAGCGCACCGCTGCTGGTAGGCGGTTCGGGCGGATTCGGCGGCTTTGGCGGCGGATTCTTCGCAGGCGGCTTTTTCGGCGGCGGCGGCAGTTCCGGCAGCGTAGTGATTTCCTCGACATCGAGCAGCAGCGGCGGATCGACTTCCACATCCAGCGGCGGCTCCTCCACCTCCTCGTCGAGCGGCAACGTCTCTTCAACGTCTTCGTCAGGCGGCTCATCTACATCATCGTCGAGCGGTAACGTATCCTCGACCTCAAGCTCGAGCGGTAATGTGTCCAGTTCGAGTTCGAGTTCCACCTCATCTTCGACGTCTTCGTCCACCTCATCTTCGTCGAGCGGCAACGTGTCCTCATCGACCTCGTCCAGCACGTCTTCGTCGAGCAACGGCTGGGGATCGAGCGGCGGCTGGCATTCGAGCAGCGGCGGTCATCATCACCGCCCGCCGCCCAGCGGGTCGAGCGGCGGCCCGCCGCAGCCGGTTCCTGCCCCGCCGATGGTTCTGCTGTTCGGTGCAGCGGCGGCAGCGCTGGTCGGACGCAAACGCTTTACCCGCAAGAAAAAGACCGAAGCAACGACCTGAACCTTCCCGATGCAAAAACGGGAAAACCGCCGTCCGAACGATCGGGCGGCGGTTTTTTTGTCAACGCGTCAGTCAGTTGGCGGCGACCAGCGCCTTTTCGATATCGACGATCGGATGGCCGGTCAGATCCTTGTCGATTTCCCCACGCAGTCGCGATGCGACTTCCTTGTGATAATGTTTGCGCAATTCGCCCAGCGTCCGGGGTGGCGCAACCACGATCAGTGAGTCGAAATCGTTGCGCAGAGCCCGCTTCTTCAGCAGGTCGGCGGTTTCCGCCGCGAACCTGTCCTCTTCCAGTTGATGAAAATCGGTCTCCTCATAACTGCTGCGACCATTGCCGACGCTGGAAAAGGTCGTTCCCGGCGCATCCGTCGATTGTTCGCGGTCGGCCGGATTATCCTGTTCGCGCACGCGTTCGACGATCAGGTTGAGATGTTCCGTATCGCCATCGTTGCGAAAGAACAGCATCTTGCGACCATCGGCCACCACCACAAAGGCGTCGTGAGGAACCTGCATCCTGTATCTCCTTATCGTTGCAGTTGCTGACCCACCAACGTCTCACCACGCGCCGGGTTGCGCCGCGCGGCGCGTACGGCCATAGCCTTCGCCCATGCACGATATCCGCACCATCCGGGACAATCCCGACCAGTTTGACGCCGCCCTCGCCCGTCGCGGGCTGGAGCCGCGCGCCGCCGACCTGATCGCGCTTGACGAAAAGCGTCGCGCGCTCGTCACCGAGTTGCAGACGGGACAGGCGCGCCGCAACGAAGCGTCGAAAGCGATCGGCGCCGCCAAAGCGCAAAGGGATGAAGAAACCGCCGGCGCGCTGATGGCGGAAGTCGCTGCGCTGAAGGAAAAGCTGCCCGCGATGGAAGCGCAGGAGCGCGAGATTTCCGGAGCGCTGAATGCCGAACTGGCGGGCATCCCCAACCTCCCCGCCGCAGACGTGCCGGAGGGCGCGGACGAGGACGAAAACGCACTGGTCGCAACACATGGCGAGCCGCCCGTATTCGATTTTGAGGCGAAAGCGCATGACGCCATCGGCCCGGCCCTCGGCCTCGACTTCGACACCGGTGCGGCGATGTCGGGTGCGCGCTTCACGCTGGTACGCGGTCCGGTGGCGAAGCTGCACCGCGCGCTCGGCCAGTTCATGCTCGACACGCTGACGGAAGAATTCGGCTATGAGGAAGTGGTACCGCCGCTGCTGGTGCGTGATGAGGCGCTGTTCGGCACCGGTCAGCTTCCCAAATTCGCTGAAGATCTGTTCCGCACCACCGACGACCGCTGGCTGATCCCGACCGCAGAGGTCAGCCTGACCAATATCGTCGCGAAGCAGATCCTGCCCGCCGATGCGCTGCCGCTGCGTTTTACCGCACTGACGCCGTGCTTTCGCTCCGAAGCGGGGGCTGCCGGACGCGATACGCGCGGTTATATCCGCCAGCATCAGTTCGAAAAGGTCGAAATGGTGTCGATCACGACGCCAGAGGCGTCCGACGACGAACATGAACGCATGACCGGCTGTGCCGAGGCGATTCTGACGAAGCTGGGCCTGCCCTTTCGCCGGATGAAGCTGTGCACCGGCGATATGGGTTTCTCCGCCGCGCGCACCTATGACCTGGAGGTCTGGCTGCCCGGGCAGGACCGCTATCGCGAGATTTCGAGCTGTTCCACCTGCACCGATTTTCAGGCACGCCGGATGAACACCCGCTTCCGTCCCGAGGGCGAAAAATCGACCAGCTTTGTCCATACACTCAACGGCTCCGGCCTCGCGGTCGGGCGGACGCTGGTTGCCGTACTGGAGAATTACCAGCGCGCGGACGGGTCGGTCGTGGTGCCGGAAGCACTGCGCCCCTATCTGCGCGGCATGGACGTGCTGGAGCCTGCGTAATGCGGATATTGCTGACCAATGACGACGGTATCCGTGCGCGCGGGATGGAGGTGCTCGAACGCATCGCGCGGCAGTTCTCCGATGATGTCACCATCGTCGCGCCTGCCGACGAGCAGTCGGGCAAGAGCCGCTCGCTGACGCTGTCGCAACCGGTACGGCTGCGCAAACTGGGCGAGCAGCGTTTTGCGGTCAGCGGCACCCCCACCGATGCGGTGATGATGGCGCTCGCCAATCTGATGAAGGACAATCCGCCCGACCTGATCCTCTCCGGCGTCAATCGCGGTGCCAATCTTGGGGAAGATGTAAGCTATTCGGGCACCGTCGCAGGCGCGATGGAAGGTGCGTTCGCAGGCATCCGCTCGATCGCACTCAGCCAGTGCTACGCCGAACAGGGCATGGGCGAACGCGTGCCCTTCGACGCAGCGGAAGCATGGGGGGCAAAGGTCGTCGCACCACTGCTCGATCAGCCGTTCGAACCGCACATGCTGGTCAATATCAACTTTCCGCCGATCGCGCCCGATGCCGTAAAGGGAGTGCGTGTCGTGTCGCAGGGGATGCGCGATTACGGGCGGTTGAAAATCGACAAGCGCACCGATCCGCGCGGTTTCAACTATTACTGGATGGCAATCGGCCGGGTTCCCCACACGCCCGCGCACGCCACCGACCTGGAAGCGATCGACGCCGGATATATTTCGGTGACCCCGTTGCATCTTGACCTGACGCATCGGAAATCGCTCGCTATGCTGTCGGAAATCTATCGCTGAAATCTGCCGGGGGGCATGAAGGGGGCATGATGAGGAAATCGGGGAGTGTCAGCGCCATTGGCGTCATGGCGTCAATACTGCTGAGCGGATGCATTCCGGCGGGTGCGCCGCGCTATGCCCCCTATTCACGACCGGCACCCCAACCTTCGCGGCAGCCTGCACCGGCCAGCGATCGGGTTTCCACCCTGCCCGCGCCGCCGCCCGCATGGGAAGCGCGGCCCGTAACTGCCGATGCGGTACAGGTACCAAGCTCCATCTATACCGTAGAAAGCGGCGACAGCCTGCGCCGTATCGCCAACAAGACCGGTGCAGGGTCTGAAGCAATTGCGCGGGCGAACAACCTGCATGCGCCCTACACCATCTATGTCGGACAGCATCTGACCATTCCCGGCGGACGCTATCACCGCGTCCATGCGGGCGAAACCGGCATCGCCATTGCGCGTGCCTATGGCGTGCCCTGGGATCAGATCATCGCGGCCAACGATCTGGAGCCGCCCTATACGCTGCGTACCGGGCAGCGCATCCTGATCCCCGGCAACAAACCGATGACGGTGGCCGAGCGAGCAGCGGCCTTCAACCTCGACATCGAAGACATCGTGACCGGGGGCGAACCGGCTGCGGCCCCGCATGAAAAACCAGCGAAGCCCACCGCCTCGCCAACGCGCGTTCTGCCGGCCACCACGCCGGTGCGACCACCCGCCCATATGCGCGGCGACTTTATCTGGCCGGTACGCGGGAAGATTCTGCAAGGCTATGGACCGGGTAAGCCGGGCAATCGCAATGACGGGATCACCATCGGCGTACCGCTCAACACGCCGGTCGAAGCATCGGCCAGCGGCGTCGTCGTCTATGTCGGCGATCAGGTGCCGTCGCTGGGCGGGGTGGTGATCCTGAAGCACGGCGATAATTACGCAACGGTTTACGGCCATGTCAGCCGGATTCTGGTGCAGCGCGGCCAGTCGGTGAAACAGGGCCAGGTGATTGCGCGCTCCGGCGACACCGGACTTGCCGACAACCCGGAACTGCATTTCGAAATCCGCAAGGGCCGCGATCCGGTCAATCCGGTCAGCAAATTGCCGCAGGGCTGATGCCGCAACCACGCCTGTCCTCCGCGCTCAAGCGCAAGTCGGGCCTGCCGCTTTGGCTGGCAATCGGCTGGCGCGTGGCGGGAGTGATGGCACTGCTGGGCATTGCCATCGGCGTCCACTGGTTCGACCGCGCCGGGCTGCGCGACAGCTATGACGGCAATGTCAGCTTTCTCGACGTCATCTATTTCACGATGATCTCGATCACCACGACCGGCTATGGCGACATCGCGCCGGTCAGCGAACGGGCACGCATGTTCGACGCGCTGGTGGTCACGCCGATCCGCATTTTCGTGGTGCTGCTGTTCCTTGGCACCGCCTATAATTTCGTTCTAAAACGCACCTGGGAGAAGTGGCGCATGGCGCTCATCCAGCGTAATCTGCACGATCATATCGTCGTCGCCGGGTTCGGCACGACCGGATCGGAAGCCGTCGACGAGCTGATCGCGCGCGGCACCCGCCCGCGCGATATCGTCGTCATCGAAAACAACGCCGAAGCGCTGGCGCGGGCCGAAGCGCTGGGCTGCAACGTGCTTCAGGGCGACGCGACCCGCGATGCGACGCTGGAGGATGTGAAGCTCGACCGGGCAGCCTCGATGATCGTCGCGGCGGGACGCGACGACACCTCGATCCTCATCACGCTGACCGCACGGCACCTGTCGGCCAACCTGCCGATCAGCGTGATCGTGCGGGCGGAGGACAATGAACTGCCCGCACGCGCGGCAGGCGCCACCACCGTCATCAATCCGGTCAGCTTTGCCGGGCTGCTGCTTGCGGGGTCATCCGGCAACCAGCATCTCACCGACTATATGATGGACCTTGCCTCCGTACGAGGCCGCATCTCCCTGACCGAACGACAGGTTCATGCGGATGAAATCGGCAGGCCGCTGAGCGCGATCACCACCGGGCTTGGTGTTCGAATCTATCGCGACGGCAACCCCTATGCCTTTTGCGATCCGGAATGCGCAGCGCTGAAAGCAGAGGACACGATCGTCGAAATCGTCCGGCGGAACGGCGACAAGCCTTAACGCTTTTTACGCGCCGCAATCAGCGCCCGGAACATTACCGCCGGAACGGCAAGCCCCAGCACGAGTCCGGCGATTGCCCCCCAGATCGACCCGCTATTGCCGCCCAGCGCCGCACCCAGCAGCGCGCCGCCGATGAAGAAGGCCACCGGAAAGATACACCCAAGTGCAAGCATGAATCGCAGATAGGGAATGCAGGACGGGTTTGGCCAGCCCTTTATCCTCCCTCGCCGCGTTTCAGACGGCCGGGCTTCCTCTCCTTGCGCCCGGCATATGATGCGGATGGCGATATTTGGGCACGAACAACACAATCAATGCAGCCGCGGCCGTGCAGGCGGGAACGGTCATCAGCGCCAGTTCGAAATTGCCGCCCAGCCGGTCGGCAAGATATCCGACCAGCGGCTGGAAGATCAGCGCACCGGCAATACCGACCATGTTGACGAAGGCGACGACGGTACCGACCACCCGGTTGTCCTGCCCTTCCTTGGCCATGGCGAAGGTCAGCATCTGGAACCCGCCGAAAAATCCCGCGGCGAGCAGTAAAACACCCTCCCCCAGTGCCGAAGCGGGCAGATAGAGCGCCGCTCCATAGGCGCATGTCGTCAGCACCGCTCCGCCCAGCACCAGATATTTGCGATGCCCGATCCGGTCGGAAAACCATCCCCCCGCAACGCTGCCCAAAGCCATGCCCCAGAAGATCATCGAAACATCGGTTTCGGCCGCAACGGTTGTAAAATGATGGTTCCTGACCAGCTCGGTCGTCCCCCACAGTCCTCCATAGACGTTGACCGGCATGTAATAGAGCAGCCCGACCAACGAGAGCGCCCAGACGCGCCCGTCGCCCAGCACTGTCTTCAAACTGTCCCGCACATGCTCGACAGGACCGGTCTGCGCTGCCGCCGCCGGTGACGCGGGTTCGTGCAGGAAGAAATAAATGAGCAGCACCAGCAGCAGCCCCGCTGCGCCGGTGACAAGAAAGACCGGCCGCCAGCCGAAGTCGGTCACTGCATCGGACAGGCCCACGGCGCCTGCGGCCACGCCGATCATGCCGACCGCGTTGACCCCGCCGGAAAGCAGTGCGAACCGCTCCGGCGCGAACCAGTGGTTGACCAGCCAGAGCGCGCCGACAAAAGCAAAGGACGCGCCGAAACCCGTCAGCATCCTGCCCGCGCCTGCTACCCCGACAAGGTTCGTTGCCGCGAACATCAGCGTGCCGGCGGCGCAGCAAAAGCTGCCCAGCAACAGGAAGCGACGCGCGCCAAAGCGGTCCAGCAACAGGCCGACGATGATCTGCATCGGCGCATAGACCCAGAAGAACAGGCTGGACAATGTCCCGAAGCCCGAATTCGACAGGTGAAAGAAACTACCGATCGCCTGCGCATCCAGACTCGGCTCAACGCGCGTGACGAATTCGAACAGGAAAAAGCCGGATGCGATGGCAAAGGCCAGCCAGGCTTTTCTCATGATTTGGAAATCACCGCCAAAGCCATCATCGAGCGCTCCCCATCAAGCCTGTCCATACATCCATGCGCCCGGACATAGCCGCAATCCGGCAACAGGCAACAGGGCCGCCTTCCCTTCGCTCTGGCATTTTCATGGAAAATCGCTATGAGCGCGCCCACGCATGGCAACCAAACTTCCCGAAAGCCCCAAAGTGGGCATGGTCTCGCTCGGCTGTCCCAAGAATCTGGTCGATAGCGAGCGTATCCTGACCAAATTGCGTTCCGACGGCTATCAGCTTTCGGGCGATTATGCCGGTGCGGATGTCGTGCTGGTCAATACCTGCGGCTTCCTCGACAGCGCCAAGGAGGAAAGTCTGGAGGCGATCGGCGAGGCGATTTCCGAAAACGGCCGCGTCATCGTCACCGGCTGCATGGGCAAGGAAGCCGAGATGATCCGCGCGCGTTTCCCGGACGTGCTCGCGATCACCGGCGCACATCAATATGAAGAGGTGGTCGGCGCCGTACACACCGCCGCGCCGATGCCGCCCAGCGCCTATCTGAACCTCGTCCCCGACAGCGGGCTGAAACTGACGCCGCGCCACTATAGCTATCTGAAGATTTCCGAAGGCTGCAACCACCGCTGCGCTTTCTGCATCATCCCGTCCTTACGCGGCGATCTCGTCAGCCGCCGCCCCGACGCGATCCTGCGCGAGGCGGAAAAGCTGGTCGCGGCAGGCACGAAGGAATTGCTGGTCATCAGTCAGGATACCAGCGCCTATGGCATCGACATTCGCAAGGAACCGCGGATGTGGAAGGGCGAAGAGGTCGTGCCGCACATGACCGATCTGGCCCGCGAGCTGGGCAAAATCGCGCCATGGGTGCGGCTCCACTATGTCTACCCCTATCCCCATGTCGATCAGGTCATTCCGCTGATGGCCGAAGGACTGGTGCTGCCCTATCTCGACATTCCGTTTCAACATGCCAGCCGCAATGTGCTGAAGGCAATGAAACGCCCCGCGAACGAAGCAAAGGTGCTGGAGCGCCTGAAAAACTGGCGCGAAATCTGCCCTGACATCGCCATCCGCTCGACCTTCGTCGTCGGGTTCCCCGGCGAGACGGAAGACGATTTCGAATATCTGATGGACTGGCTGGAAGAAGCGCAGCTCGACCGTGTCGGCGCGTTCCGTTTCGAACCTGTCGAGGGGGCTGCCGCCAACGATCTGCCGGGTGCGGTGCCGGAAGCGGTCAAGGAAGAACGCTATGCGCGCCTGATGGAGCGCACCGCCGCCATCTCGGCCGCCAAGTTACAGGCCAGGATCGGCCGCACGCTCGACGTCATTATCGACGAGGTGGATCAGGAAGGCGGCGCCAACGGCCGCTCCTCCGCAGATGCGCCGGAAATCGACGGACAAGTTTTGCTGCGCGATGCAAGTCATCTCACCGAGGGCGATATTGTGCGCGTCACGATAGAAGATGCGGACGAACACGATCTGTTCGGGGTGCCTGTCGCATCGTGATCCCGGCAATCTGCTGCATTTGCGAAATTATTGCCGCCCGTCCCTTGGCCACAGCGCGCATTCGTCCTATTTCGCAAGCCTGATGGTACGAGCTTCCCGATCCAATGACTGGGGTTTTCCCCGCTGGCGCGGCTATGAGGCGGGGCGTGAGGCGCAGAAGGTGCGCCTGTGCGACCGGCATGGCTGTGAAGAACCGGGAAACTGCCCCGCACCGAAATCGCCCAACAGCCCGGAACGCTGGTATTTCTGCGAGAAACACGCGGCCGAATACAACCGCAACTGGAATTATTTCGAAGGACTGGACGAGGAAGAGGCCAAGCGCCGCGAAGCGCAGGAACGACGCGAAGCCAATGGCTATGCCGATTCCGCCCATTATGGCTGGGCCGGGCCGGGTGACGGCAGCCGCTCAAGCGATGAAATGCGCGCGCTCGACGTGCTCGAACTGGAAGCGGATGCCGATTTCGAAACGGTTCGCGTGGCGTGGCGACGGCTGGCGAAGGAAAATCACCCGGACGTCAAACCCGACGATGCCGAGGCTGCCAAGCGCTTCCACGCGATCCAGGCCGCCTATGACGTGCTGAAAGCGGCCGAAGATCGCCGCCAGTGGAAGCCCGATTGAAACGCCACGTCCGCTCCGACTGGTCCCATGCGGTTCTGGTCTGCGCCAAATGCTCGAAAAAACTGGGCGGCGGGTTCGGGCCGAAGGGCAAGACTCCGCTGGCAAAGGCGCTGCGCAAGCAACTCGGCATCAAAAAGGGCCGCAAGAGCCCGCTCGGTATTGTCGAGGTGAAGTGCCTGGGCGTTTGTCCCAAAAATGCGGTGACGGTGGTCAACGGCACCGACAGCGGCATGTGGAACCTGGTGCCCAAAGGCGCCGATGTGGATGAAGTAGCCCGCGAACTCGGCCTGATCGAACCGCATCGGGGCTGACGATCAGCCTCCGGCGTAGCGCTTCGCGGTTTCGCGGATCAGTGCGATCATGTTGGGAATTCCCTGGGTCCGGTTCGAACTGAGCTGGTTTTTCAGGTCGAACGGCGCCAGCGCCCCTTCGATATCGGTTTCCAGAATTTCATCGGCGGTCTTGTCCTGCACGCTCAGTAGCACCAGCGCGATAATCCCCTTGGTGATCGCGGCATTGCTGTCGGCCAGAAAATGCAGCGTGCCGTTATCGGGATGGGTGGGATAGACCCAGACGGATGCCGAACATCCCCGCACCAGCGTCGCATCGGTCTTCAGCGCGTCGGGCATCGGCTCCAGATCGCGTCCCAGGTCGATCAGCAGGCGATAGCGATCGTCGCCATCGAGAAATTCATATTCGTCCTGAATATCGGCAAGTGTCGGCATGCACCGCCCGCTACAGGGGTGAACCTCAAAGGTCCACCCCGGCGGCGATCGCTTCCAGCTTGCGGATGCGTTCTTTCAGATCGGCAATCTCGATCCGTGCACCGGCCGAATTGGGTTCCGGCTGATGCCGGCGCTCACCCGTCAGTTCCAGTTCCTGCTGTTTCAGGTTCAGCCAGCCCCGCCATCCGGTCAGGGCCGCCATGGTGATCATGGCAAGCCCGGTCAGTGCAGCGAAAACGGCCAGCATATAGAATTCGGGATCGTTCATGGTCTCGGTTCCCTCGTTCAAACGTTGTTCTTGTTCCGCAGGCGTTCAATCTCGGCTTCGAGATCGGAACTGCGGTGGTTGTCGGTAATTACGCGCTCCAGCACCTGTACGCGCTCTTTAAGCGTGCGCACCTCGTCACGAAGGCGGGCGGCCTCGGCAGCGGCTTGTTGATCGGCGGGATCGAACTCATCGGCGCGATCACGGCGTCCACGATATTCTCCGTTGCGGGACCGCATCACGCGACCGATCGTCACGATCAGAACGATGGCGACCACCATACTGAAAGGATTGTCGAACAGGCCCATTATTATCGTACTCCCCTTGGCAGGTTTTTATTCAGTTCAGCGGCTGATCGCGCAGCCGTTCGATTTCATCCGCAACGTCGATGCCCTTGTTGGTGACGATGCGTTCAAGAACGCGAACGCGCTGTTCCAGCCGTTCGGTCTGGGCGGCATATTGCGCCGACTTTTCCGCCGTCTGGGCGTTCAGTGCCTCGGCCATGCGTTCCTTGTGCTTCAGCCAGCGGTTGAACATTCCCGACGCGATGCCCGCAATCACGGGAATTCCAACCACGATCATGAAAAAGCCCAGTATGAAGCCCTGACTCATCGCAACGTCTCCCTCAATTCGTGCGGCCGCGCAGCTTCTCGATCTCCTGATCGAGCATATGGCTGCTGTCGGTCACGATGCGTTCGATATTGGCAAGCCGGTCCTTGACCGAGCCGACCTCGGCACGCAGTTGCGCATTTTCCTGACTCAGCAGCTTGATGCGCTCCATCGCCTCGTCATTGCGCTTCGGATAGATCGCCTGCCCCCAGGCGCCATCGAGCGGATAGCCGTTCTTGACGCGCAGCCAGGTAGTGAAGATCCAGCCGATAATCCCGAGCGCGCCGATCGCGAGCCCCGCACCGATGATCCATGGCAGGTTGGGAAGGATATAGACTTCAGCCATGATAGCTCTCCCTGTAGGTACGCGGTTCGCGCAGTGCCTCAATCTCTCGGGCGGTGCGTTCGGCCGGATCGGTGGCGATGCGCTCCAGCACCGCGATCCGCTCCTCCAGCCGATGGACCTGCCCGGTCAGGCGTTCATTTTCCGCCGACAGCAATTCGACCTTGCGTTCGCTTTCCAGAGAACCGCGGCTGTTACGGCCGCTGCGGCAATCATTCGGGTCATACCCGTGCTTGACGCGAACCCAGGTGGAGAACGCCTTGCTGGCCATGACCACCGCGACGATCAGTACCGGAACCAACCAACTATACTGCATTTCAACTCTCCTTGGATCGGATCAATCAGCGCAGGCTGTCGATCTCATTGGCGAGCCGGGTGTTGCGGCTGGTATAGAACATCTCGATATCCGCCAGTCGGCGATCGATGTCGCGGAATTTCGAGCGGACCTCGCTGGTCGACCGTTTCGGGTTCGATCGCACGCCCTGCCAGAACTTCGCATCTTCCGGTGTCTGATAGAGACCGATCGGCTTTTTCTGCGCCATCCAGGCAATCAGGAAATAAGCGATCACGGTCCAGGGAAAGCCTCCGGCGAGCGTCAGGATGATGGCCCCGATACGGACCCACATGACATCGACCCCGGCATAGTCGGCAATGCCTGCACAGACGCCCGACCATTTCGCATTCTGCTTATCGAGATAGAATTTGGTGCGGCTGGCGGACATGTCAGTTTCTCCGGGAATAATCGATATCGGATGCGCTGGACGGTTCGGTCGGGCGCGGCCGGAAATCGGGGTTGTCGGCGGCAACGATGCGTTCGATCGTCTGAAGCCGTTCTTCAAGGCGACGTGCGGTCATGTGGAGATCATCAAGCAGGTTTTCGTCCTCGCCGGTCAGGCCGGGTGTCTGCTGCTTCCACTTCGTAACGTAGTGGAGAATGATCCACGGCATCCCGATAAAGATGCAGGTGATCGCCAGAAAAGGGATGAAGTCATCCAGCATTTCAACCCTCCTTAGCGATACGCGCCTTCAGCGCTTCAAGCTCCGCTTCGACCTTTTCAGAGGATTTCAGCTCGGCGATTTCCTCTTCCAGCGTCTTGGGCGACTGTCCGCCCATTCCGGCGGCATCGGCACGGCCTTCGGCCATATCGACCCGGCGTTCGAGCATATCGAAGCGGGCAAAGGCGTCATTGGTGCGCTCCCCGGCATAGGCTTCGCGCATCCGGGTGCGGTTGTTCGCCGATTGCAACCGGGTGACGATCGAGTTCTGGCGCGCACGCGCTTCACGCAGCTTGTTCTGAAGCTTGGTGATATCCTCTTCCGAGTTTTTCAGCGCATCGTCGAGCACCGTGATTTCCTCACGAAGCTGGCCGGCCATGTCGGCTGCCTTCTGCTTTTCGACCAGCGCAGCCTTGGCCAGATCCTCGCGATCCTTGGAAAGCGCCAGCTCGGCCTTTTCGGTCCAGCTTTCCTGAAGCTTTTCCAGCTTGGCGATATGGCGACGCATTTCCTTCTGATCGGCGATCGTGCGTGCTGCGGATGCGCGGACCTCGACCAGCGTTTCCTCCATTTCGAGGATGATCATGCGGATCATCTTTGCGGGATCTTCCGCCTTGTCGAGCAGATCGGTAACATTGGCGGCGATAATGTCGCGGGTTCGCGAGAAAATGCCCATCGTTGAATACTCCTTCGTGTACCTTTGTAATCCGGCGCAGCGGGAAAGCGGCCTCGGACATTGTTACTAAGCACTTTGATCTAAGCAGATTGCGTGCCAGAATTGATATGTTCATTATATTCAATGGCTTAATATAGATTCACACCGTCCCCAACAAATAGCACTTGCCAACAGTTGGCAGATTACGCCAATGTTTTGGTATGGAAAGAACAACACAGGTTGTCGGCCAGTCGGGGGCCTTTCTGGACGCATTGGAAAGCGCCAGCCGCGCCGCCGCATTGGACCGGCCGGTATTAGTCATCGGCGAGCGCGGCACCGGCAAGGAACTGGTGGCCGAACGCCTGCATCGCCTCAGCCCGCGCTGGGATCAGCCGCTGGTGGTGATGAACTGCGCCGCGCTACCCGAAACCCTGATCGAAGCCGAACTGTTCGGGCATGAAGCGGGTGCCTTTACCGGCGCAACGCGTGCGCGTGCCGGACGGTTTGAGGAAGCCGATGGCGGGACGCTGTTCCTCGACGAACTGGGCACCCTTTCAATGGCTGCACAGGAGCGCCTGTTGCGCGCGGTCGAATATGGCGAGGTGACGCGCATCGGCGCTTCGCGGCCCGTACAGGTGGATGTCCGGATCGTCGGCGCCACCAACGAGCATCTGCCCGCCCGGGTGGAGCAGGGCAATTTTCGCGCCGATCTGCTCGACCGGCTGTCGTTCGAGGTCGTCACCCTCCCCCCGCTGCGCGCGCGTACCGGCGACATCATGGTGCTGGCAGATTTTTTCGGGCGACGCATGGCTGCCGAGATCGGCTGGGAGGACTGGCCCGGCTTCGGCCCGCTCGCGACCGAGACGCTGGAGGAATATAGCTGGCCCGGCAATGTCCGTGAATTGCGCAACGTCGTCGAACGCGCCGTCTATCGCTGGGGCCATACCGACCCGGTCGACAAGATTGAAATCGATCCGTTCGCATCTCCCTACCGGCCCAAAGCGTCGGTAGCGAAGGTCAGCACTGACACCGCAGGACCGGTCGAGCGACCGTCTGAAGAAAGCCCGGAAAGCGCAGAGGAACCGGCTGATTTCAAAACCCGCGTCACGCAATTCGAACGCAAATTGCTGACCCGCGCACTATCCGAAAACCGCTATAATCAGCGCGCAACCGCAGAAGCGCTGGGCCTGAGTTATGACCAGTTGCGTCATGCGTTGAAACGGCACGATCTGCTCGGCACCAACTGATCGAAGCGATTAATCGTTACGCACAAGAAATTTTTTGGACCATCTGGCCTTCGGATGCGTTAGGCGACTGTACGCATAACCCCAAAACCGGAGGAACCTCTCATGGCTTTCGAACTTCCCGACCTGCCCTTCGCCCAGGATGCCCTGGCACCGCATATGTCGGCCGAGACGCTGAGCTATCACCATGGCAAGCATCACAAGGCCTATGTCGACAAGACCAACGGCATGCTGGGTGATCACGGCCTTGAGGGCGCGAGCCTGTCCAAGGTCATCACCACCGCGAAGGAAAAGGGCGCAACCGGCCTGTTCAACAACTCCTCGCAAATCTGGAACCACAGCTTCTTCTGGCAGTGCCTGTCGCCGGAGAAACAGGCGCCGACCGGCAAGCTGGCCGAAATGATTTCCGAAAGCTTCGGTTCAACCGACGCTCTGATCGACAAGATCAAAGCCGAGGCGGCCGGCCATTTCGGCAGCGGCTGGGGCTGGCTGGTACTTGACGGCGGTGCGCTGAAAGTCACCTCGCTGCACGATGGCGACAGCCCGGTTGCCCATGACGGCATGAAGCCGCTGCTCACCATCGACGTGTGGGAGCATGCCTATTATCTCGATTATCAGAATGCCCGTCCGGCCTATCTGGATGCGGTGACCGCGAACCTGATCAACTGGGAATTCGTGGCGACAAATCTCGACGGTGAAGGCGTCAGCCGCGCCGATCAGGGCTGATCGTAATCGACACCTGAAAAAAGGGCGTCGGACCAGCGGGTTCGGCGCCCTTTTTCATGTGCGGCATCGCCCGAAAGGGGCTGAAAGGCGGTGCCGTGCGTTCGCAAAAATGCCAGAGGGCCTGTAAGCCGGGTTCTGTCCACCCCGATGGGGATAGGCGACCATTCCTCTAGGGGCACGTTTGCACGCGCCCTCAAGCAACCAACCCGGACGACGCGCCGGAACGAGGCGCATGTGCCGTCCCTATTCGGTCTTGCTCCCGGTGGGGTTTGCCATGCCGCTGCTGTTACCAGCCGCGCGGTGCGCTCTTACCGCACCCTTTCACCGTGGCCGGGCCGAAGCCGTGGCCGTTTGCTCTCTGTGGCACTTTCCCTGGGGTCACCCCCGCCGGGCATTACCCGGCACCGTCGTTTCCGTGGAGCCCGGACTTTCCTCGGCACATCCAAAAGATGCGACGCGGCCGCCCGGCCCTCTGGCAGACAGCGTCCTTAATCGTCGCCTTGCGGTTTGGGAAGCAGCAATGCAAGCAGCAGCATGCGGCATTCGGCATCGATTTCCCCGTCGATCATTTCGGGACGAAACCGTCGCTGAAACGCTATGACCGCCGCTTCCGGGTCTTTGACGTCATAGCCGAAGCGTTCGAGCGCAAGCAGGAAGCCGCCATCCGTCCAGCACGGGTCCATCAGGTTTCTGGTCGGGCGCGGCAATGCGAGCCGCAGACGCGCCAGCTTTCCCCAGGGAAACAACTCGCCCGGATCCTGTTTGCGCGCGGGTGCAATATCGGAATGCCCGACGACATTTCCGCGCGTAATGCCGTGCCGCTTTTCAATGTCCGCAATCAGCGGGATCAGGGTGCTGATCTGCGCATCGGGAAAGGGACGATAACCGAATTCATGCCCCGGATTGACGATCTCGATGCCGATCGACGCGCTGTTGACGTCCTTGATGCCGCGCCAGTGTGAGCGCCCTGCGTGCCAGGCGCGCTTTTCCTCATCGACCAGACGAAGAATTTCGCCGTCCTCCTTCACCACATAATGTGCGGACACTTTGGCTTCGGGATCGCACAGCCGGTCAATCGCCGACTGCGCATCTTCCATACCGGTATAGTGCAATACCAGCATCGTTACCGGCAAAGTGCGCTCGTCAAAATTCGGTGATGGTCTGTCGATGATCTTCATTCAAACCCGCCTGAAACCGTCCCTCCGTGGATGGGACGAAGCAGGCCGAAAGGCAACCCGTCTTCAGGCGTTCGCCATCAGGCTGTAAAATCCTCTGAACCGGGGGCTGGGTTGCAACCGCTGGGTCTGGCCGATCACCGTTTCGCCCGCGCCCAGCAGCAAGAGCGCTTCCGGACGCATATTGCCCGCGATCATCTCGAAAATACGCCGGCGAATCGGCAGCGCGAAATAGAACAGTACATTGCGGCATAGGATCAGGTCGAATGGACCGGCAGGCGGCATGTCGGCCACCAGATTGCAGTGGAGATAGCGGATACGCTTTCTCAATTCCGGACGCGCGACCCAGCTTTCCCCTTCGGTATCGAACCAGCTCACCATGCGCCGGACGGGCATTCCTCGCTGAATTTCGAAACTGCTGTACCGCCCCTGCCTGGCGCGATTCAAAGCACAGGCAGAAACATCGGTTGCGATGATATCCGGAAAGGGCTTGTCGCTGTTCGCCAATCGCTCGGAAAGCAGGATCGCCAGCGAATAGGGCTCCTGCCCGGTCGAACAGCCCGCGCACCAGACGCGAAGGCGGCGTTCACCGGCATCCGCCATCAATGTCAGCAGAACATCGATCGCCTGATCCATCACCGCGGCATCACGGAAAAAAGACGTTTCCTGATTGAGCATCGCCTCCACGGCGAGCGTTTCCAGTTCCCGGTCTGCGCCTGTCACAATCACCGTCGCCAGATCGTCGAGCGATGCAATTCGGCGATCGCGCATCAACGGCTTTAACGCCGCCTCTATCCGACCGGTACGCATCGGAGAAATCTGCTGACCGGTTTCCTGCTCCAGCAATGCACTCAGCACGCTTAACGCACCCATGACCTGCATCGATGGATCCGGAGTGATATTTTCCATATTCACCGTTTGTCACTCCCTGCGATCAACGCACCGATTTCTTCGGGTTTCAGGACTGCGGAAGCATGACCGGCGGTGGCAATAGCCCCCGGCATTCCCCACACAACCGAGCTGTTACGATCCTGAACCACGACGGTGCTTCCCGTCTCATGCAGGCGCGCCGCACCGGTTGCCCCATCTCTCCCCATGCCGCTCAACACCACGGCAAACACGCGATCGCCATATGCCTCTCCCAGGGAACTGAACATCGGATCGACGGACGGCATGCAGCCATTGGCAACCGGTGTGTCGCTGAGGCGAACGGCATATCCATGGTTGGTGCGCACGCAGCACAGATGCGCGGTTCCCGGTGCCACAAGGATGCGGCCCGGCGTGATGGCCATGCCGTTTCGTGCAACCTCACATGGACGATTTGCGATCAGCGCCAATTGAGCGGCGAAATAGGGCATGAAAGATTCGGGCAGATGTTGCGTCACCAGTATCGGTGGTTCGAACGACGCCGGTATCTGACGGAGCAATTGCGTCAGCGCATGGATGCCCCCCGTCGAGGCACCCACCGCAACGATGTCGAAATGCCGCTCCACCTTGACGTTTTTCGTCGGAACCATCGGCTGGCTGCCATAGCTGTCGCCGGCAAGCCTGATCAGCCGCTCCTGCAATCTGGTCGCGAAGGAGCCTGCATAGCTACCTGGTCCCGGTTTTACCAGGGTGTCCGCGGCCCCCAGCGCCAATGCCTGCACCGTCGCAGCGCAACCGTCTTCGCAAGAGGAAGACACGATCAGGATGCGGGCATTTTCCCCGGCTGTAATCAGGTCAGGGAGCGCCGTCAGCCCATCCACGCCGGGCATAATGATGTCCAGCAGAACAATATCGACGCGATGGTGGCACAGATATTCCAGCGCCTGCCTGGCGCTGGTCAGCGACTCGACCACCGTAAAGCCCGGAATGTCGTTCACGATACGGGCGATAACCGCGCGAGCGACCGCCGAATCATCGACGATCAGCACCCTGTTGGAAGTCCTGACCTCCGTTCGGGGCAGTTTCTCAAGAGAAGTGTGCGCGTTCATTGCCCTTAGTAAGGATCAGGCAATACCGACGATCTGCAATTTGCTTTCCAGCGTTTCGCGATCAAACGGTTTCATGACATATTCGTCCGCCCCCGCTTCGATCGCGGCGCGGATATGTGCCATGCCATTCTCGGTCGTGCAGAAAACGACCTTCGGTCGCTGCGTCACACCGCTATCGCCCAGAGCGCGCAGAAAATCCATGCCGCTCATCACGGGCATATTCCAGTCAAGCAGTACGACATCGGGCGGACTGGCAAGACAACTGTCCAGCGCTTCACGACCGTCCCCCGCCTCACGCACCTCGAAATTCATGGTTTCGAGAATATGCCGCGCGACCTTTCGGATCACCTTCGAATCATCAACAACCAGACAGCTTTTCATGAATTGCACCCTGTTACTCGCCACTTATTCCGTATCTGCCATATGCTTCGTAAGCGTCGCGTTAATGCACTTCATGCCGCAGCCATTTCCGGCACCGGGACCAGCGAAGACAGATTAACGATCAGAACAGGCTCTCCATCCCGCTCGACATATCCACGTGCGATCTTTTCCCAGCCGCCTTCCAGCGTCATTCCATCCGCCAACGGTTTTTCATCGAATGACACGACATCATCCAGATCTTCGACGATCATCGCATAGGGATGGCCGTCGACGACCGTAATGACCCCCCGCGCGGCAGGGGCCTCATGCGGCATCCCGAGGATCGAACCGCCATCGATCACCGTCACCACCCGGCTGCGCAGCGTCGCCAGCCCGCGCACCTGTGCCGATGCGAGCGGGACCGGTGTCAACGGACCGAGATTGACGACCGATTCCACCTGCTCGGAAGGAATGGCGACCGTTCTTCCGGCCATGTTTGCGATCAGGAACAGTGCGCTCATGCCGCATCTCCATTCATTTGCGCGGAGAGGGCATTCATCAACGCCGTCCGGTCATAGCGATAGATCCGGTTGCCGGAATTGCCCTGCCGGGCACTCAGGCGGACGACCGGCGTATCCGGATAGGGCGTCGCTGAGTCGATTTCCTCTTCGGTAAGGATGATCGCAGGGCGCCGTCCTTTGGGCAATTCGGCGACGACGCGATATCCCGACCGTTCGAGCAAGGGACGGATGAAGTTTCGCATCCAGCCGTCTTCATTGCCCTGCACCAGGCATAAAGGCGCCATCGTGTCGGACGACGGGGCGTCATGATGTTCCTGATACACCCAGGCAGGATCGATCAGTTCAACCTGCTCTCCTTCATACAGGATAACGCCTGCAATCGGACCACTGTCCTGATTGGGGATGACTTCCTCGCTCACCGACGCGATATCGAACGCCTGTTCAACCGCATAGGCGACGCTGGTCCCGTCACCGTTCAGCCGGATCAGGTCAAAACGCTCATGCCCCTGTATGTCGCCAAGCGCGGCAACGGGCACCATCCTGCCCTCAATCGTGGCGCGCAGCCTGCCGGACGAATAGGCCAACTGGCGTGCATCGACCTTTTCGATCCGGTCGACCACATCCATCGGCACACCGCGGCGTACTCCGTCAAGATCCCTGAAGAACAGGATGGGAATGGAGGCAGATCGTTCTGTCGAATTCTCCTCGGCAACCTCCTCCTGCGCAAGCAGCCCGCCCATCCCAAATCGCAGGCCCGCGACGGCAGCAATGCCGGTGCAGTCGAGCAGCAGCATCGGCAGACCGCTATCGGGTAATGTCTGCCCTCCATATACCCCTGCGGCCATGACTGCCGGAGCAGCAGGTTTGACGACCAGTTCCTCATTGTCGAGTACCGCATCGACGGCGATGGTATATTGGTTGATCCCCATATTGACGATCACCAGCATCGCCTGCGTAATCGCAACCTCACTCTTCAGACCGAGCAATGCCGAAAGCGACACCAGCGGAAATTTCCGGTTGCGCACAGTGGCCACCATAGCGCTGCCCAGCCGGTCTACGCGGATATTCTGCGCACGCGCCGACACGATTTCCTCGATGGCCTGGCGCGGTATCGCAAAGGTCTGATCCCCCGCCCCGACGACGACTGTGGACAATATGGACAGGGTCAGCGGTACAAACACGCTGATGCGCAACCCCTTACCCGGTGAATTATCCAGTTCGATACGACCGCCGATCTGGGCGACACTGTCGCGCACCACATCCATACCGACGCCGCGACCGGAAATTTCGGTCACCTCGTCCTTGGTCGACAGTCCGGGTTCGAAAATCAGATCGAGCTTTGCCCGATCGGACAACGAACGCAGTCGTTTCTCATCATAAGCGCCGGTGGAAACGAGCTTCCTGATGAGCTTGTCGGTGTCGATACCGCGACCGTCATCAGCAATTTCAATGACGATCTGATTGCCCGACTGGCGCGCCGAAACTGTTAGACGTCCCTTTTCGGACTTACCGGCGGAGCGACGGGAATCCACCGCCTCGATACCATGGTCGATGGCATTGCGGACCAGATGCAAAAGCGGATCGCGCATCGCCTCGATCATTTCACGATCCAGTTCGACATCGGCGCCTTCAATGGCGAGCGATACCGATTTGCCGAGGCCGGCAGCCGTATCGCGAACCAGTCGCGGCAATGCCGAAAAGAGTGCGTCCACCTTCTGCATACGGGTGCGCGTTACCGCATCACGCATATCCGCCACGGTGTTGGTAAGCCGGTCCAGCGCCGCCTCCAGACCGGGGTCGATTTCCCTATCGCGCAAACGGCGCGTCAGTTCGTTGCGCGCCAGCACCATGTCCGACATGCCGCTCATCATCCGGTCGAGCAGATCGACATGCAGGCGCACACTGCGTCCGCCCGCGCGCAAGGTCGGCGATACCGGCTGAGCGATTTCGCTTGAGCCTTCCTCAAGCGCGGCAATCAACCGGTCCTCGCTCGAATCGTCGAGAGAATTGCCCGCATCGATCGCTTCTACCAGTTCACCGATCCGGTCGACCACGGCAAGAACCGCATTGACCAGCGCCTGATCCGGCGTGCGTTTCCCCGAGCGTACGTCGGACAGCACATCTTCTGCCGCATGGCTGAGCCGTGCCAGACGCGGCAGATCGAGAAAGCCGCAGCTTCCCTTTACGGTGTGGACAAAACGGAAAATCGCATCCAGCCGCTCGCGATCCTGCGGTGCGGCTTCCCACGCGACGATCTCACCGGACAGCGCATCCAGCGTCTCGCGTGTTTCAGCAATGAATTCCTGAAGCAGATCGTCCATGCATCCCCCGCACTCGGCAAAGGGCACCATGACAACCACTGGTTAAAAGCTGGTTTACCCGGCAGGCAAACTCGCACCGAATACAAGCACTTCGGCATCGGGCGGCGAAACCATCAGCGTACCGCCCGCCTGTTCGACCAGTTGCCGCACCAGAAAAGCGGCGGCAACGCGCGGGGTCACCTGCATTGCATTACCCTGATCGGCCAGCGCGCCACGCAGTTCGTCATCGAGAATAATCCGCGGCCCATCGGCGCGAACGCCGATTTCCGTCGCTGTGCCTGTGTTTTCGGCACCGATATCAAGCTGTCCGCCGCGCACCAGCGCATCGCCCCCCAGCAGCGCAAGGTTGAGCAAAATCTTGATCGCATGTTTGGGCAGTTCGGGCGCTTCGACCAGCCAGCCGACATTCAGCCGCTGATTGTCGCCGAACAGCCCCTCAATTGCGGCTTTCGCCTCACGCGTATCGACGGTTTCGCCGAACCCGCCGGCGGCTCCGAAAGCAAGCCGGAAGAATTTAAGCTTGTTGGCCGACGCCTTCGCACTGTCGGACAGCAGTTCCAGACAGCGGGCGCGCATTTCCGGATCATGCTCGTCCGCAAGCAGTTCCAGCCCATTGTTGAGAGCGCCAACCGGACTGAGCAGGTCGTGACACAGCCGTGAACACAACAGACTTGCGAATTCAGTCGGTGAGATAGTCAAGTTCGAAGCTCCAGCCCTGTACCGTGCGGTGTCGGCAAACCCCTGTCACCGCTCGTATATCCCGCTTACCAGTCCGGATGCCGAAAGCAACCGGATCGAACCGGCCGTGCAGCATGCCATGGGGTCGGGCGCGCCATAAACGCGCTGAATCCGGCGTTACGATCAGCCACAATTTCTCATCGGCCGCCGCTGCTTGCGCATCGCGTGGCGAAGGGTCGGTGCGGCCATTGGGGTGCGAATGATAGCAGCCCAGTATCTCCAGCCCGCCCGTCCGTCTGGCAAGGCGATGGGCACGCAGCAACGCCGCCGGTTCGATCTCGAACGCGCGTTGCGGATCTGCGGCAATATTGGCGGTGGCGAGCGCCTGACGAATCACCGGCCCGCGCCCCCGCAACAGACCGCAGACTTCCTGCCCCCCTGCCCGGTCGGCTCTGTCCATCACCTGGCGAAGAATCGCGCTTGAAATTTCGGGCTTCATTCCCATCTTCCTACAGGAATGGGTCCGGGGGCATCTACCATAGAAGCGCAGATTGGCGAGGCGGCACATGGCTGGCGGCTCGACCGCGCGCTGGCGCAGGCTGTGCCGACCTTGTCGCGCGAACGCCTGAAGGTTCTGATCGCAGCGGGGAACGTAGTGGATCCCCGTGGAGTGCCGGTGCGCAACCCTTCCCAAAAGGCCAGCGCAGGCACGATATTCAGCGTATCCATTCCCGAACCGGAACCGGCACATAACGCGGCACAGGCCATTGCTCTGAACGTGGTGTATGAGGATGAGCATCTGCTGGTCATCGACAAGCCCGCCGGGCTGGTCGTCCATCCGGCAGCGGGCAATCCCGACGGTACGCTGGTGAACGCCTTGCTGCATCATTGCGCCGGTCAGTTGTCGGGCATTGGCGGGGTGGCAAGGCCGGGTATCGTGCATCGTATCGACAAGGATACATCGGGCCTGATCGTCGCCGCCAAGCACGATCGCGCGCATGAGGGACTGGCACGTCAGTTCAAGGCACACTCCATCGACCGGCGCTATCGTGCAATCGTCGCGGGCGTGCCGATGCAATCCGAAGGTGTGATCGAAGCCCCGCTCGGCCGTTCGCCCGCCAACCGGAAGAAAATGGCGATCGTTCCCGGCGGGAAACATGCGACGACGCGCTATCGGCTGATTCAGCCGTTGAAGGAAGCCGCGCTGATCGAATGTCGTCTGGAGACTGGCCGAACGCATCAGGTTCGGGTACATATGGCCTCGATCGGTCACCCGCTGCTCGGCGATCCCGTCTATGGTCGACCGCGAACGGTACACCGGTCAACGCTGGAAACGCTGAGTTTCCGGCGTCAGGCCTTGCATGCGGCGCATTTGGGCTTCACGCATCCCATTGATAGCCGTAATTTAGCGTTTGATAGCGAAATTCCCGCAGACATGGGGGAACTGTTCAAGCATCTTCACGTATAGCATTTGTGGGCGTATGCGTTCAGTAACGCCCAATGGTAAGGGAGAAACGGTCATGGCAAGCGGCAGCAACGTCCCTGCGACGATCCCCGCGCTCGGCGGAGAGGTCAGCCTCAACCGCTATCTGGCCGAGATCAAGAAATTTCCGATTCTGACGCCGGAGCAGGAATATATGCTCGCCAAGCGCTTTCAGGAGCATGGCGATACCGAGGCTGCGGCACAGCTCGTAACCTCGCATCTGCGTCTCGTCGCGAAGATCGCGATGGGCTATCGCGGCTATGGTCTGCCGGTCAGCGAGTTGATCAGCGAAGGCAATATCGGCCTGATGCAGGGCGTGAAGAAATTCGAGCCGGATCGCGGTTTCCGCCTCGCCACCTATGCGATGTGGTGGATCAGGGCATCGATTCAGGAATTCATCCTGCGCTCGTGGAGCCTCGTAAAGATGGGCACCACCGCGGCACAGAAGAAGCTGTTCTTCAACCTGCGCCGGATGAAGGCCAAACTCGACGCGTTCGAGGACGGCGACCTGAAGCCCGAAGATGTCGCCAAGATCGCTCACGACCTTGGTGTGACCGAGGACGAAGTCACCAGCATGAACCGTCGCATGGCGATGGGCGGCGACACCTCGCTCAACGTGCCGATGCGCGAAGATGGCGACGGCCAGTGGCAGGACTGGCTTCAGGACGACGCACCGTTACAGGACAAGATCGTTGCCGACGCCCAGGAAGCCGATGTCCGGCACGATATGCTGGTCGAGGCGATGGACGACCTTAACGATCGCGAAAAGCATATCCTGACCGAACGGCGCCTGACCGACGATCCGAAAACGCTTGAGGAACTCTCTCAGGTGTACGGCGTCAGCCGCGAGCGCGTCCGCCAGATCGAGGTACGCGCGTTCGAAAAGCTGCAAAAAGCGATGATGCGGCTGGCAGGGGAAAAGCGGCTGGTCGCCGACGCCTGATTTCAGGCCCTCAAAATATCGTCAAAGCCCCGCCATCGCGCGGGGCTTTTTTTTGAGCAGCGCACGGTCTCCGTAATGACGCGCCCGCTGCCTGGCGTTAGGACATGGTGCCATGGCAAGACGCGCTGCACGCAAATCCCTTCCCCGCCGTATCATCGGCCTGATCGTCAAAGTGGTGATCTGGTTCGTCCTACTCTCCCTGTTATGGGTGGGCATCTATCGCTTCGTGCCGCCGCCGGTAACGGCAACGATGCTGATCAACGCGCTGGACGGGCGCGGCATTCACAAGACCTGGCTACCCCTGTCGCAAATCGATCCCGATATGGCGCGCGCCGCGATGGCGGGTGAGGATTCGAAATTCTGCAGCCATCACGGCTTCGACTTCGCGTCGATGAAAAAGGCATGGAAAAGCAACGAACAGGGCGACCATATCATCCGCGGCGGATCGACGATCAGCCAGCAGACCGCCAAGAACGTCTTTCTGTGGCAGGGCGGCGGTTATTTCCGCAAAGGACTGGAAGCGTGGTTCACGGTGCTGATCGAAGCGCTGTGGGGCAAGAAACGCATCATGGAGGTTTATCTGAACGTCGCGGAGACGGGAATCGGCACCTATGGCGTCGAGGCCGGGGCCGAACGGTATTTCCATCACGGCGCCGACCATCTGACCCCGCAGGAGGCGGCGCGGATCGCGGCGGTCCTGCCGCTCCCCAAAAAACGCGCGGCGATCGACCCCACCGGCTTCACCCGGCGCTACGGCAATATCATTGCACGGCGCATGGGGGTCGTGAGACGCGACGGGCTGGATAGCTGCCTGCGCTGAAAAGCGTGACTTCGCCCCTGCGAGGGGCAAAGCAACGCCGCTGCCCGTGCAGAACGTCGATATCCGGATTGCTTCGCCCGGCATGCATGGGATTCGTAATGACGGGGAGTGGAGCATCCCGATGCCATTCCCATAAAAAATGCGGCGGAAACATCGTTCCCACCGCATTTTCAGATATCAAAAAAGCAATCAGTTGCTTGACGGATCAATCGCATCACCGGCCTTTTTGGCGGTATCGCCGACGCTCTTCGCCGCGCTGGTCACGGCCTGCGTCTTCATATTGTCGTTATGCGACTGGTTGAGCAGGAAATATGCACCGACCACTACCAGAATCAGCACTGCCAGCCCGATCAGCAGACCGCCGCCACCGCCGCGGCGTTCGATTACGGTCGTGGTACCGCCGCCATCACGCTCGGTAACTCGTTCATTGGTGACGCCGTCATTTCGCTCTGTAACTCGCTCGGTCATAAAACTCTCCCTTGCACTTGATGTGCTGACAACCGGCACTCAGGAAAGTTGTTCCATGGACGAGAGGTTCAGAAAGGCAGCTTGAATCCCGGCGGCAACTGCATTCCGCTCGTCATCTTCGACATTTGTTCTTGCGAAGCCGCGTCCGCCTTTGCCCGCGCATCGTTGAATGCTGCGATCACCAGATCCTCGACCATGCCTTTTTCTTCGGGCTTGAGCAGCGATTCATCGATATCCATGCTGACGATCCGGCCCTTGGCCGATGCCTTCACCTTGACGAGCCCGCCGCCGGAAACGCCCTCGACCTCTATCGTATCGAGACTGTCCTGCGCCTTTTGCAGTTCGTTCTGCACATTCTGCGCCATCGCCATAATGTCTTCGAGGTTGTTCATCGCCTTATCCATTCTGCTGTCGGGTCCAGCCGGTCAGTTCGGCCCCCGGAAAGGTTTCCAATGCGGCCTTTACCAGCGGTGAAGCAAGTACCGCTTCGCGTTCGGCAACGGCGTCGGCCTGTTTCCGTTCCCGCAAGGAGGGTTCACCGGGCGCATTTTCGGTGTCGATCCGCCATGCCTGCCCGGTAATTTCCTTTAGTTTGAGCGAGAGATCACGCACGAAATCGGCCGGAAGCGGCCGGGCCGCACTGATCGTCAGATCGGGCGGCGCAAAGCGGATGGGACGCAGATGATTGCGGACCAGCGCCTCCAGTTCATGCGCACCATCATGGCCCAGCATTTCCGCCAGCCCCGACAGGTCGGACGGCAATGGCGTTTGCTGCGACTCTGCCGGTGGCGGAGGCGCAATTTCCTGCACCGTTGGCGCAGATGTCGGGGCTGACGATGCGCCCTGCCCTGCCGACAGAGCGACAGGCGGCCCGCTGCCTTCGGCCAGCCTGCGCGCCAGTTCCCCCGGATCGGGCAACGTCGCGGCATGCACGATCCGCAGCAGCGCCATCTCGCACGCCTCGATGGGCAGCGCAGCGCTGCCGACCTCCGCATGACCGCGCAACAGCAACTGCCAAAGCCGGTGCAGCAGCGGGAAAGACAAACCGCTCGCCCATTCGTTGAGCGCCTCGCGCTCCTCTGCCGAATGGGCAGGATCGGGAGCGGCTCCCACCTTGACCAGCGTCACGCCATGCACCGTTTCCAGCAACATCCGCAGTACCGAGAGCGGGTCGACGCCCAGATCGTACTGTCCGCGCAACGCCGCCAGCACCGCCGGGGCATCCCCCGCCAGCAACAGTCCGAACAGGTCGCGAATGGCGTTGCGGTCCGACAGTCCCAGCATCGCGCGCACTGCATCGGCCCGCACCCCGCCACCATCGGTCCCGGCATGGGCAATGGCCTGATCGAGGATCGACAGACCATCGCGCGCAGACCCTTCCGCCGCCCGCGCGACCAGCGCCAGTGCCTCCGGTTCCGCCTCAACGCCTTCTGCCGTCACGACCTTCGCAAAATGTTCGGCAAGAAGGTCGGCGGGAATACGGCGCAGGTCGAAACGCTGACAGCGCGACAGCACCGTGATCGGCACCTTGTTCACTTCGGTGGTGGCGAACAGGAATTTTACATGTTCGGGCGGTTCTTCCAGCGTCTTGAGCAGTGCGTTGAAGGCACTTTTCGACAGCATGTGGACTTCGTCGATGATGTAGATCTTGTAGCGCGCCGACACCGCCGCATAGCGTGATGCCTCAATAATCTCGCGCACGTCATCGACGCCGGTATGGCTTGCGGCGTCCATCTCGATAACGTCGATATGCCGCCCCTCGGCAATCGCGCGGCACGGCTCGCACACCCCGCACGGGTCGATGGTAGGGCCGCCCTGCCCGTCCGGGCCGACGCAATTGAGCGCCTTTGCGATCAGCCGCGCGGTCGAGGTCTTGCCCACCCCGCGCACGCCGGTGAGCAGAAAGGCATGGGCCAGCCGGTCGCGGCGAATAGCGTTGCCCAGCGTCTGCACCATCGCATCCTGGCCGATCAGCTGGCTGAACGTCTGTGGGCGATATTTGCGGGCGAGCACGCGATAAGCCTCTGCCGTTTTGGGCTGGGGCGGTTCGTCGAGGCCAAGCGAGGAATCAGTCATCGCAACAGGTTTAGACCATGCGGACGGCATTGGGAAACCGTCATGCGGACAGACAATTTGGGGTAGGTGGGAGCCGGAACGACCCGATACGAAATCGTTGCGGCTGCTTCCTTCCGGACCTGACCGGGTTGGCGACGGCATCGTCCGCCCGACTCCCGTGCGGGCATATGGTCGATTTGTCATCGGGGCGCAAGGGGATGCGCGCTGACGCGGTTACCCGCCCCCGTCCTTCAGAAAGTCGGCGATCCAGCCCTTCGCCTGTTCAATGCTCCAGAGATCGCTGGCATCGCCAATATTGATTTCCATCAGCACGTGATCCGCCAGCGGTGCGGGTTGAAAACCGTTGAACAGCCAGACCTGATGCCTTTCCGCAAAATCCTGGTGGCGCCTGGCAAAGGTCACCGGATCGCCGCGGGCCATCAGTTGAAACGCATGGGCGTGCGGTTCGGCTGGATTGACGATCACCCTCGGCAGGTCGCGCAACGCCGCCGCCAGCGCACGCGCCCGCGCCACATATTCCTGCATTCGGGGAAGCTGACGCTCCAGCCCGTCAAGCGCCGAGATCGCATAGGGATAGGTCGTGTAGAGATTGCCCGAATGGCGCTGTTTCCAAACCGCCATCGCGTCGATCAGCGCCGGTTCGCCCGCGACCAGCGCGCCGCCAAGACCGCCCAGCCCCTTGTAGAAGGACACATAGACACTGTCGGCAAGCCGGGTCAGATCGGTGAGCGTCACGCCATATCCGGCCGCCGCCTCCCATAGCCGCGCGCCGTCGAAATGCAGCGGAACGCCGCGATCGCGGCACCAGCCGGAAATCCCTCGCAACATTTCGAGCGGCGGCAGCAGGAACCCCGCACGCCGCAGCGGCAGTTCGACGACCACCGCTGCCAGCGGCTCCTTCACCGCCTCCAGCGCCGCCAGATCGAACGGCCCGGTGCCGCCCAGCCGGATCGGTCGCAGTCCACCGACCCGTTCGATCGCATCGCCCTCATCGAGATTGAGATGGCTCATGCGCGGGATTGCGACATTGCGGATACCGCGCGCATCGGCACAGGCGGCAAGCACGCATTGCTGCGCAGTCATGCCCTTGATGAAAAAACGCGTGGCAGGCTTGCCCAGCAACTCGGCACAGCGCCGTTCGAGCATCTCCACCGCGCCGCCTGCGCCATAGACATCGGCTTCTGCGCCCGCCGCCGGATGCTCCGCCAGTCGCCGCAGCGTGTCGGCGGGGCTTTCCGGCACATGCATCGGCAGAAAATGGGTGCAGCGCGTTTTTACGGCATCGGCATAGATCATATGGCCCGCTCTCCTATTCGGCGTTGCCGCCGGGATGTGCCCGCGGCCATTTCAACGCTTCGGCAAGCGGTGCGGTATAGGAGGCGTTCCACAAACGCTGGTGCATCGCCTCCACCTCGTTCGCCATTTTCTCGTTGCGCAGCACGACCTCCAGATTGCGCGAGGTGTCGAGATAGCCGCCTTCCCAGTTGCTCGTGCCGATCCATGCAAGGGTGCCGTCGATCGTCATCGCCTTGGTATGCACGGTGCGCGCATAGGGAATGAAGCCGGATGCAGCCTGCGGGATGCGCGATACGCGGATGTCGATGTTGGGGACGTGCGACAGCGCGATCAGACCCGGCAGGCGTTTCTCGGTGAGATCCCAGTCCGAAATCAGCAGCCGGACCTTCACCCCGCGCTTCGCCGCCGCACGCAGGGCGTCGTCGATGACGTGATATTCGCCGCCGCCAAAGGCCGTGGTCGAATATTCCATCACCTCGATATCTATAGCCCGATGGGCAGACCCGATCAGTTTCACCAGCGTCGCCTGTGAATCGCCGACGCCGGGCGGGTCATAGGCGTTGGGACTGGCGACCAGAAATGCGTTACCCGTAATCGGCGCATAGTCGATGGTGCGCAACGGCGGCACCGGCTTTCCGGCTGCAATCCGGGCCTGCATCCGCCAGTCGATATTGAAAATCTGCTGTACCTGTGCGGCGATCCGGCGGTCGGTGATCCGCAGGCCGGTCTCATCAATCTGGCTCAGCGAGCGCCAGTCGAAATTCTGACTGCCGATATAGGCGGCATGGCCGTCGACGATGAAGAACTTCGCATGAATGATGCCGCTGCCCGCGATATCCGACCAGGCGATGGTACGGAAAGTCAGATTGGGAATGGCCTTCAGCCGGTCGAGCGTCGCGGTGTCGGACATGGACAGCCCCTTGCGCTCCATCAGGAAGCGGATGTGGACGCCGCGTTTCCCCGCTGCCTCCAGCGCGCCGATCACCCGGTCGAGCGCGCTGCCCTTTTTCCCCGACACGTAAAATTGTTCGAGGTCGATGCTGTGCTGCGCATGGTCGATCATATCAACCCACACCGTCCCTGCGTCGCGGATATGCGGGGTCTCCAACACCGTGTCGGCGGGGGCATTATGCACCAGCTCAAACCCCGGAATGGTGAACTGGGCAAGCACCGGAGTCGGCAGCAGCAGCGCAAACAGCGTCAGCAGTGCGCGAACGATCAGGGTACGGGAAGCGGGTCGGCGAATGCCGTAGGGCGAGTCATGCATGATATGTCGTCTCATGCGCAGTTGCGCTGCCAAGGTCAATCTGCAAGGCTGCGCACATCCATAGCCAGCCCGTGTTCATTCCCATCCTTTATGGCTATGTGGTTTCACAAGATACTAACCGGACGAGGCACCGATCCGCATGACGACAGCCGAAGTGACGCCCGAACTCGACATTGTCGAACATGGCGACAAGGCGTTTTTCGGACATCCCAAGGGGCTGGCCTATCTGGCCTTTACCGAGGCGTGGGAGCGGTTTTCCTATTACGGGATGCAGACGCTGCTGGTGCTCTACATGACGCACTATCTGCTGAAGCCGGAGCATATCGACCATGTTGCGGCGTTCAGCGCGTTTCATGCACTGCCCATGTATCGCGGCCTGCATGGCGAGGCACTGGCATCGGCGATTTTCGGCACCTATGCCTCGCTCGTCTATCTGACGCCGATTGCGGGCGGATTTATCGCCGACCGCTGGATCGGCAAGCGGCTGGCGGTGCTGATCGGCGCGATCACCATGGCGCTGGGCCATTTCCTGATGGCATTCGAAGCGAGCTTCCTCTTCGCGCTGCTGGCGCTCGTCATCGGCAGCGGGCTGATGAAGGGCAATATCGCCAGCCAGGTCGGCGCGCTTTACAAGCCGGAGGATCTACGCCGTGCGGACGCGTTTCAGATTTTCTACCTCGGCATCAATGCGGGCGTGATCCTGTCACCGATCATCGTCGGCACACTGGGACAGGATGTCGGCTGGCACTGGGGCTTCGGCGCGGCGGGCGTCGGGATGCTGGTATCGCTCGCCATTTATATCTCCGGTCAGAAATATCTGCCGCGCGAGCATTTCAGGGCGCAGGGCAAGCGGGATGACGCCGCACCGCGCGCGAAGCTGACGCGCAATGACATGCCCGCGCTGATCGCGGTACTTTTGCTGATCCCGGTGATGGCGGTGGCGCTGATCCCGAACATGCAGATTTTCAACATCTACCTGATCTGGGGCGATCAGCATTTTGCGCTGAATCAGTTCAACATACCCGCGCTCGATTTCCACTTCCTCTCATCCTACCTCATCACCATCGATTCGATCGTTTCGGTGACCTTCCTGTTCCTCGTCTCGCTCTTCTATCGCTGGTACGGCAAGCACTGGCAGGAACCGGACGAGCTGACCAAGATCATCATCGGATCGCTGTTTTCGATCGGCGGAATGCTGTGCCTGTTCATGGCCGCTGCGACGACGCCCGCCGGGCATAGCATCAGCATGTTCTGGCCGATGATGTTCGAGGTGATGAACTCGGTCGGCTTTGCCCATATGCTGCCGGTCAGTCTGGCGCTGTTTGCACGGCTGGCACCGAAAGCGTTGAACGCGACGGTGATCGGTTTCTATTATCTCGCCTTCACCGCCGCCAATTCGCTGATCGGCTGGCTGGGCGGCTTTTATGTAAAGATGCCGACGACCGAGTTCTGGCTGATCCACGGCGCCTGTGCGGCGGCGGCGGGCGTGGTGTTCCTGCTGTTCAAGCTGTTCCTCGCCAGACGCCTGATGCACGAAGCGGAACCGAAAGCAGACCCCGACGCGCCAGTCGAGCCGGTATCGGCCTAGGGCCGATCGACATTCAGAAGATGATGTGACGAAAATGGTGGATTTTCGTGACCCGGCGCGCAGCGTACTTTCAGTACGTGAGCACTGGAAGCACGCAAAGACGCCATTTGCAGGCCATCAGGGCTGAATGTCGATTGGCCCTAAGGTTCAGGCGACGTCGGCGGCTTGCGTAGTCCAGCCGAGATGGGGAATGGTGATCGACCGCTTGCCCGCCAGGTCGATGCGAGTGACGAACAGGTCGCGTTCCTCGATATAGCCGAGCAGACGGCGGACACGGCCCAGCGAGCTGGTGCCATAGGTCGCGGCAATCTCCTGATCGCTTGGGCAAGGTGTGCCCTCTTTCGCCGCCCGTGCGACAAGCAGGAAGGTGCCGAGCATATCGTCGGGCAGGCTCGCCGCCAGTTCCAGCGCCTGCGCCCATTCGCCGTCCGGCTTTTCAAAAATTCCGGCGCGCGCGCAGGACAAACGGCGCGTGAACCCGGCAAGGTCGAGCGGCGGGCGCGACAGCCCCGCCATCCGGCACCGCACCTGAAAATCCTGAAACAGTACCGACGGCGAGCGAAAGGCCGAATCGCCGTCGGCAACGATCGCGCGCAGCACATCGGCGATGATCGTATCGACTTCCTCCGCTGACTTGTCGGGGAGTTCCGCCACCGGCACAGGCGCGGACGCCGCAAGTTTTTCCATCAGCACCTCGGACGGCACCGGACGCGGTGCGGGCGGCGGCGGTGGAGGCGGTGCTTCCTCAACCTGCGCGAACAGCAGTTCCTTCATATCGGCGGGCGGCGCATCGGGAAGCGGCGTCAGCTTCGGGCTGCCGCTGCGTGCCGCAGTTTCGACGCTGCCGATCTTTACCGATATCGGACGTCGCGACAGCGCCGGGCCAAGGGCAAGGAAGTGCCCGCGTTGCAGGTCGCGAATCTGCTCCGCCTGTCGCCGCTCCATACCCAGCAGGTCGGCAGCACGCGCCATGTCGATGTCGAGAAAGGTGCGCCCCATCAGGAAGTTCGATGCCTCCGCCGCAACATTCTTGGCAAGCTTAGCCAGCCGCTGTGTAGCGATCACCCCCGCCAGCCCGCGCTTGCGTCCGCGACACATCAGGTTGGTCATCGCCGACAGCGAGGCGCGGCGTGCGTCTTCGGGCACTTCACCGCCTGCCGCAGGCGCGAACAACTGCGCCTCATCGACGATGACGAGGGCCGGATACCAATAGTCGCGCGGCGCATCGAACAGCCCCATCAGGAAGGCGGCGGCACAACGCATCTGCCCTTCCGCCTCCAGTCCTTCCAGATTGAGCACCACCGAGGCGCGATGTTCGCGAATACGCTGGGCAAAGCGGATGATTTCGCGTTCCGAATGGTCGATCGCCTCGATCACCACATGGCCATAGGGTTCGGAAAGCGTAACGAAATCGCCTTCGGGATCGAGAATCACCTGCTGCACCTGCCCGGCGCTCTTTTCGAGCAGGCGGCGCAGCAGATGCGACTTTCCCGACCCGGAATTGCCCTGCACGAGCAATCGGGTAGCCAGCAATTCTTCGAGATCCATGGGCACGGACTTGCCCGTGCCGTCATTCCCCAGGTCGACGAGAACGGTCATGCGACACCCCATGGCCGAAGCGTCCCCGGTCACGCAAGAGGGGGTTGCCCCTTATTAGGGTCAGGCCCATGCAATCAGCCGTTGGCGAACAGCGAACCAACCAGCGTCCCGACCTGCGACTGCACCGCATCGGCCTTTGCCGGCGGCAGGTTTGGCGCGTCGATATAGCAGGCGATCAGGATCGGCTTGCGTCCTGGTGGAATGGCAATCGCGACATCGTTCACTTCACCGTTCGGACCGGTTCCGGTCTTGTCGCCCACCTTCCAGCCTTTCGGCAATCCGGCGCGCAGCCGGTTCAGCCCGGTTTTGCATTCGACCATCCAGCCGATCAGCTTATGCTGATCCGCCGGGTCAAGCGCACTGCCCAGCAGCACCTTCTGCATCAGTTCGACCATCGCCAGCGGCGTGGTGGTATCGCGCGGATCGTCGCCCTTCACCTCGTTGAGCGCGGGTTCAGGGCGGTCGATACGCGTCGTCCGGTCGCCCGTCTGTTGCAGGAAACGGGTCGCGCCGCGCGGGCCACCGATCTGCGGCAACAACAGGTTGAAGGCCGCGTTATCGCTTTCAACCAGCATCGCCTCGATCAGCGCACCGACGGTCATTTTGCCTTGCGCCAGATGCGCCTTCGTCACCGGCGAGTGGGTGAGCAGATCGCCCTCGCTATAGGCGACTTCCTTATCGAGCGAGACGCTGCCGCGTTCCGATGCCGCCAGCACCGCCGCCGCCAGCGGCAGTTTCGCGGTCGAGCACAGCGCAAACCGCTCCATGGCATTATAAACCAGCCGCTGCCCGTTGCCGGTGTCGAGCGCAGCCACGCCAAGACGCCCGCCCACATCCTTTTGCAGGACATCGAAAATGGAGACGCGGTGCGCCTGAAACGCACTGGCGGGGCCAGCAGCGACGGTTGCGGCGCCGAGCAATGCGGCACGGCCGAGAAGGGTTCTGCGATCGAGCATGGTTATCGTCCCTGCATATTGCGGACCTGTGCCGGGATGCGAACGGTCAGCCCGTCCAGCGCGTCGGTCAGGTCGATCTGGCATGAAAGGCGGCTGGTGCGCGTGACCCCTGCGGCCAGGTCGAGCATATCCTCTTCCTCCTCGCTGGCGGGCGGCAGCCTGTCGAAATCCTCTTCCGCGACGATGACATGACAGGTGGAACACGCCATCTGTCCTTCGCACGTCCCTTCCAGCGGCTGACCATTGGCCTGCCCGACGCGCAACAAGCTGTCGCCTGCTTCCGCCTCGACGTCCTGCACGGTTTCGCCATCGGCATTGATGAAGCGCACCCGGATCATGCGGCAACCCGTTGCGCGCGGGCGGCGGTGTCGATGCGGGTCAGGGCAGTCTTCAAATCATCCTCACTGGTATAGCGGCCAAAGCCGATGCGGATACTCGAACGCGCCTGTGCGTCCGAAAGGCCGATGGCGCGCAGCACATGGCTCGACCGGCCAGATCCGCTGGCGCATGCCGATCCGGCCGAAAAGGCAATGTCGCGTACTTCGCTCATCAACCGGTTCACATCCAGTCCCTCGCGCCGAATATTCAGGTTGCCGCGATACCGACGCGCGGTTGAACCGTTGATGACCCAGCCCTTGCCCAGCGTTTCGCACGCCAGATCGAACAGGCGGGCGACATGGGCCGCATCGGCTTCCTGACGCTCCCTCGCCAGCTTCGCAGCCACGCCGAAGCCCGCGCATAAAGCAGGCGACAGGGTACCCGAACGTCCTCCCGCCTCCTGTCCGCCGCCATGCAGCAACGGGGAAAGCCTCACGCCGTCGCGAATCCACAGCGCACCGATCCCTTTGGGTCCGTGAATCTTGTGCCCCGACAGCGCGATCAGGTCGCAACCGTCGGGCATCGGCACCCGGCCATAGCCCTGTACCGCATCGCAAAGCATCAGCGCGCCCGCCGCATGGGCCAGCTTCGCCAGTTCCGCAACCGGCTGAATCACCCCGATCTCATTATTGACCAGCATCGCCTCCACCAGCGCGGTGCCGGGGGTGATCGCCGCACGCGCCGCATCCATATCGACCAGCCCGTCCGGCTGAACCGGCAGCACCACCACATCGCGCCCCTGCGCCTTCAATGCAGCAACCGTGTCGAGAACCGCGGCATGTTCGGTGGCAAGGGTGACGATACGCCCCTTGCCCACGCCCTTGATCGCCCAGTTGAGCGCTTCGGTTGCGCCGCTGGTGAAGCTGACCGCACCATCCGACGGCAACAGCGCCGCCACCTGCTTGCGTGCGACCTCGACCGCCGCCTTTGCCGCACGCCCCGGCGCATGGGGAGAGTGCGGATTGGCGTGCTGCGTTTCAAGCCAGGGCAGCATCGCCGCCAATGCTTCGGGCGCGAGCGGCGTCGTCGCCTGATAATCGAGATAGATCATGCCGCCCTGCTCCGCGCGCGTTCGGCAATGCGCAGCCATTCGTCACCGAAGCGGCGTATATCGTCTGCGGTCGTGGTCCAGCCGACACTTAGGCGAATGGTGCTTTCGGCAATGTCGGGCGGCATACGGATCGCCTCCAGCACATGGCTGGTCTTGAGCGAGCCTGACGAACAGGCACTGCCCGCCGATACCGCGATTCCCGCAAGATCGAACTGGATGAGCTGGGCCGCCGCCTTCAGGCCAGGCATCGCGATTGCGCGAATGGCCGGAAAATGCGGGTCGGCGGCACCCACGAAAACCGCGCCCGCATCCGCCAGCCGCATTTCAAGGTCGAGCAGCGCGGGCAGCAGATCGATCAGCCATTGCGCGATGCCATCCTCATTACGCACCGTCGCTTCCAGTGCGGCCGCCATCCCCAGCGCGCCGGGAAGGTTTTCCGTACCGCCGCGATAGCCGAATTCCTGCCCGCCCGACGGTTCCAGCATCGCGAAATCGCGCACCAGCAGCGCGCCGATCCCCGGTGGACCACCGAATTTATGCGCCGACAGCGCGATCAGGTCGGCATCGGGAAGCGGATGCTTGCCCGCCGCCTGAGTCGCATCGGAAAAGGTCATGCCGCCATGCTCCCTCACCAGTGCGTGAATGTCATGCAGCCGCTGAAATTTACCCAGTTCCGAATTGACGAACTGTACGGCAACCAGCGGTCGTTCGCTGCGCGCGATCATCGCGTTCAGAATTTCCAGGTCGATGCTCCCGCCCGGCCGCACCGGGATTCGTTCTGCCATTCCGGCGGCACGCAGAACCGAATCATGTTCAATGGCGCTGACCAGCCGTTCGCCGCCTTTCGCCCGGTTCAGGGCAATGGCAATCGCCTCGCTCGCGCCGCTGGTGAAGATCAGTTCCCCGTCCCAGCCCAGCGCCGCCTTTATCCGACGCCGCGCATCCTCGATCATGGCCCGCGCCGCACGGCCTTCGCTGTGCGGAGAGGAGGGGTTGGCCCAGTCTCGCATCGCTTCGGCAACCGCTTCCATGGCCTCGGGACGCATCGGCGTGGTCGCGGCATGATCCAGATAGATACGATCAGCCATGCAGGAGCCTTGTCGGGAAGATTGCGCACACCGTCACGCCCCCTATATAGCCTGCACCTTTCCGCCGTGCCACCGCGCGCGCACAGTTATTGAAGAGGCCCATGCCCGAAGTCATTTTCCCCGGTCCCGAAGGCCGCCTGGAAGGCCGTTTCGCACCCGCCCCCAATCCGCGCGCACCCGTCGCGATGATCCTGCATCCCCACCCGGCATCGGGCGGCACGATGAACAACCGAATCGTGCAGGAACTCTACAAGACCTTTCAGCGGCGTGGATTTGCCACCCTGCGGTTCAATTTTCGCGGCGTTGGGAAAAGCCAGGGCACGTTCGACAACGGCATCGGCGAACTGTCCGATGCGGCAAGCGCGCTCGATTGGGTGCAGAGCTTCCATCCCGAAGCATCGACGACATGGGTGGCGGCACCCAGCTTCGGTGCGTGGATCGGCATGCAGTTGCTGATGCGGCGGCCGGAGATTCGCGGTTTCATCTCGATCGCACCGCCCGCCAACCTGTACGATTTCAGCTTTCTGGCACCGTGCCCCGCCTCGGGCATCATCATCAACGGTGCCGAGGATGAGGTCGTGACCCCGTCGGGTGTTCAGAAGCTGGTCGACAAGCTGCGCACGCAAAAGCACATCACCATCCACCATGAGACGATACCGGGTGCGAACCATTTCTTTGAAAATGAGATGGATGACCTGATGGCCAGCGTGAACAACTATCTCGATTTCCGGCTGGACCCCGCCTGCCCGATCAAGTGAGGTCGGGCGCGGGACCGGCGCTCCTCAATATAACGATCAGGCCTGTTTCAGGTCCGCCGAATAAAGGTGCCAGCGTTCCTGTTCCGCAGTTGCGCCGGGGACGTCATTGGCGCGGCGCAGCGTGTATTCGCCGCTGAAACGCTGGTTTGTGCCGTCTTTCAGCCGCGCCTTCACCTTCACCGGAACGCGGATATACAGCGACCCTGCCGCGCCTTCCGGAGAAGACGGCGAGCCGGTGGTAACGCTGGTCGATTCGGTTTTCGCAAATCCCTGCCGGAACGCATTGAAGCTCTGATGGCTGTTTTTGCCGTCATTGCCCCATAGCGCATAAGCCGCCTTGAAATCGCCCTGATCGATATCGGCGTAATAGTTACGAACGATGTCCGCCGCGCCATCGGTCGGGCTGGATTGCGCGCTCGACAATTTCGGCAGCAGTGCATTGGTGGCGGCACCATCAGGAACATCAGGCTGCTCGACACCGGAATTCGAAGCGGGCATGGAGGGCGCAGCTTCGGCATTGGCGGCAATGTCATTGCCGATATCGGCCTGGGAAGATTGCGCCGAACCTCCGTTGCATCCACTTAACGCCAGCGCTGCACTGGCCATCAATCCGCAAAATATTGCCGAGCGCATATCCCCTCCCCGATCTGGATTAGTGTAACGATATAACCCCTAACTCGTATAACAGGTCCAGTCCGTGTTATAAAATTTCGCGAGATTACAATGTCCAGATCGCCACATTGGCCAGCAGGACGATGGCGCAGACAATCATCAGCACGCCCTTTTGTCGCATTTCTCTGCCACGGCGGATCAGCACTATCCCGCCCCACAGCAGCGCAAACACCGCGATCATCGCAATTGCCGGCGCGGCCCTTTCCAGGGAGCTGAACGCCGGGTTCATGCCGGCACGGCCTCCGGCACTTCCGCATCGGCAAGGGCGGCCGCATACGCATCCATATCGACATTACCCCCGGACAAAATCACCAGCATCCCCGGCTTCGGCTCGACCTTGCCCGCCAGCAACGCGGCAAGCGCCACCGCGCCCCCCGGCTCGACCACCAGCCGCAGTTTCACCGCAGCCCAGCGTTGCGCATCGCGGATCTCCGACTCGCTGACCGCCACGCCGTGTGCATCACTGCGCGCCAGCACCTCGAAGGTGCGTTCGCTGACCCGCATGGTTTGCAGCGCATCGCAGGCAGTCGGAGGAGGATTGTCGCCTACCGGCTCGATCCATCCGGCCTCAAGGCTGCGGCGCATATCGTCCCAGCCTTCCGGCTCGACTACCGTAATCGTCGCATCGGGTAACGCCAGCGCCATACCCGCCGCCAGTCCGCCGCCGCCGCACGGCACGACGATATGATCGGGGTCGGGCAGATTGCGTTCAACCGATTGAGTCATCGCCTCGATAGCTGCGCTCCCCTGCCCTTCGATAATCCATGGATCGTCGAAACTGGGCACCAGCACGGCGCCACGCGCATGGGCAAGATGGGCAGCGATCTTCTCACGACTCTCGGTCGCGCGGTCGTAGCTGACGATTTCAGCGCCCAGCGCCAGCGTACCCTCCCGCTTCGCCCTGGGCGCATCGGACGGCATGACGATTACCGCAGGCATATTCAGGCGCTTCGCCGCCCAGGCGACGCCCTGCGCGTGATTGCCGGAGGAAAAGGCGACGACGCCGCGTGCGCGGTCTTTCGAATCGATTGCCGTCAGCCGATGCCAGGCACCGCGCAGCTTGAACGCGCCGATGGGTTGCAGACATTCCGCCTTGAAGGCGACCGGAATGCCCCCCACCTCCTGCACGAAAAGCGGTGAAGGCGGCAGAATCGCGGCAATTTTCGCCGCGGCATCGCGCACTCCTGCCCGTGTGGGCTGTCGTACAATTGTCACAAATCCTCCTCGCTTTGGAACGGTGTGGCATCGAAACGCTTTACATAGCCGAAGGTGGTCCCTATGTGAGCCGTCCGCTGCCCCATGGGACTTCCTACCGCAAGGCAGCTCTTGTGTTGAACTACCCCGTGGAGGTCCCTTGAATTGGCCGAGCATAATAGCGCGCTGGGGCTAGCGACAGCCCTTCGTCCCGTCCAGCCGGTTACGCTGGTCCGTCCGCACGCAGCACATCGTGCCGCCCGATTCTTCGTAGAGAAGTTTCCGGGGCGGTCGATCTATGCGGTGAAGGCGAATCCCTCTCCCGACCTCTTGCAGATACTGTGGGATAGCGGGATCACGCATTACGACGTTGCCTCGATCGGCGAAGTCCGGCTGGTGTCGCGCACGCTGCCCGATGCGACCATGTGCTTCATGCACCCGGTCAAGGCAGAGGAAGCGATCGAGGAAGCCTATTTCACCCATGGCGTGCGCACCTTCTCCCTCGACACGATGGAGGAGCTGCAAAAGATTCTGCGCGCGACCCGCAATGCGGAAGACCTCACGCTGTGCGTGCGCCTGCGCGTATCGTCCGACCTGTCGAAGCTGAGCCTGGCGGCGAAGTTCGGCGCGGAACCGGAGGAAACGCGTGACCTGCTGTTCGCCGCGCGTCAGGCGGCGGATGCGCTCGGCATCTGTTTCCATGTGGGCAGTCAGGCAATGTCGCCCGACGCCTATGCCAATGCCATCGAAGTGGTGCGCGCGGCGATTGTCGATGCGTCGGTCACGGTCGATGTCGTCGATGTCGGCGGCGGCTTTCCGTCCTGGTATCCGGACATGGAGCCGCCGGCGCTGGAACGCTATTTCGACACAATTCACCGGGCGTTCGAAAGCCTGCCGATTTCCTATTCGGCAGAGCTTTGGGCAGAACCCGGCCGGGCATTGTGCGCGGAATACAGTTCGCTGATCGTGCGTGTCGAAAAGCGTCGCGGTACCGAACTCTATATCAATGACGGTGCCTATGGCGCGCTGTTCGATGCGGCACATATCGGCTGGCGCTTTCCGGTGAAACGGCTGCGCGAAGTGCCGACGGTCGCGCCGTTCGAAGCGTTCAGCTTCTATGGCCCGACCTGCGACGATATCGATCATATGGCGGGGCCGTTCCTGCTTCCGGCCGATATTCAGACCGGCGATTATATCGAAATCGGGATGCTGGGGGCCTACGGTTCGGCGATGCGCACCGGCTTCAACGGCTTTGGGTCAGACGAGACTCATATCGTCGAGGACGAGCCGATGCAGTCGCTCTATATCGAGGAAGCCGAGCCGACCGCGCCGGAAGAACGCAAGGTGGTATCGCTCGACGAGCATCGCCGTCAGGCCGGACAATAATCAAGGAAAAAGCCGGGGCAGCAATGCTCCGGCTTTTTTGCTTCCGGCTCAGGACAGGCGGTCGCGGAAGGTTTCCCAGCCGAAGCGTTTGACGACTTCCAGCGAATCGTCGCGGCTGTCCCAGATCGCGATGGAGGGCAGCGGCACGCCGTTGAAGGTGGTCGTCTTCACCATCGAATAATGCGCCTGATCCAGAAACGCGAATCGCGCGCCCGGTTCGGGACGCGCCGCAAAACGATAATCGCCGATCTCATCACCCGCCAGGCAGGATGGCCCGCCCAGCCGCACAGTGACGCCCTCCCCTTCCGCCTGCTCGTTCAGCATGGCGGGGCGATAAGGGGCCTCAATTACGTCAGGCATGTGACAGGTGGCGGAAATGTCGACAATCGCGACGGGCATGCCGTTGTCGAAAATATCGACCACTTCTCCCACCAATATCCCGCTATCGAGCGCGATCGCTTCACCGGGTTCGAGATAGACTTCGCAGCCGGTTTCTGCGCGCACCTGTTTCAGAAACTCGACCAGATCGTCGCGCTGATAATCGGCGCGGGTGATGTGGTGGCCGCCACCGAAATTGATCCATTTCAGCCGGTCGAAATAGGGCGCAAGCCGTGGCTTAAGCGCTTCCCAGGTCCGTCGCAGCGGCGGAAAATCCTGTTCGCACAGCGTGTGGAGGTGGATGCCGTCGACACCGTTCAGATGTTCGGGCCGCAACTGATCCGCCGGAAAGCCCAGCCGCGAATGCGGGCGCGCGGGGTCGTATTTCGGCACTTCCCCTTCCGAATGCATCGGATTGAGGCGCAGACCTATATCGAACGCCTGTCCACCGGCCAGCGCTTCATAGGCCGCATCGCGAAACCGCTCGATCTGCATCGGCGAGTTGAAGATGACATGCTGCGACAGGGCGAAGACTTCCTCCATGTCCTCTGCCTTGTAGCCCGCGCAATAGGTCGCGACCTCACCGCCGAAATACTGCCGCCCCAGCCGCGCTTCCCACAGGCCCGATGTCGCCACCCCGTCGAGATAGCGTGTCACCAGATCGCCCAGCGACCACATCGAAAAGGCCTTGAGCGCAAGCAGGATTTTCACACCCGCCCGGTCACGGATATCGGCCAGCGTCGCAAGGTTTGCCTCCACCGCCGCCTTGTCGACGACGAAGCAGGGCGACGGCACGCGCGCCAGATCGAACCGGGCAAACGCCCCCGGCCCGCCCGCCTTGGTGGACATGGCGGGCGATTCGGCGCGGCTGTCGTTCATCGTTTCAGCCTTAGAATTTCAGCGGTTCGGCCAGTTCGCGAACCTGCCATGGCAGGCCGTGATTGTTCAGCATGTCCATGAACGGATCGGGGTCCATCTGCTCCATGTTGAACACGCCCTCCCCCTTCCAGGTGCCGTTCAGCATCAGCGCGGAGCCGATCATCGCGGGCACGCCGGTGGTGTAGCTGACCGCCTGATTACCGGTTTCGGCGAACGCTTCTTCATGGTCGCAGACGTTATAGATGCGCACGGTCTTTGCCTGCCCGTCCTTCTCGCCGGTCGCGATATTGCCGATATTGGTCTTGCCCTTGGTCGTCTGCCCCAGATCGCTGGGTTCGGGCAGTACCGCCTTCAGGAACTGAAGCGGAATGACCTCATGCCCTTCATACATCACCGGCTCGATCGAGGTCATGCCGACATTCTGCAACACGTCGAGATAGCGCAGATACTGGTCGCCAAAGGTCATCCAGAAACGGATGCGCTTCAGTTCGGGCAGGTGGGTGGCCAGGCTTTCCAGTTCCTCATGATACATGAGGTACATGTTCTTGGTGCCGACCTCTTCGAAATTATAGACCTGCCGCGTGGAGAGCGCAGGCGTCTCAATCCACTTGCCTTCCTCATAATGCCGTGCGGCGGCAGTGATTTCGCGGATGTTGATTTCGGGATTGAAGTTGGTAGCGAAATGCTGGCCGTGATCGCCACCGTTGCAATCGAGAATGTCGAGCGTGTCGATCCGGTCGAGATAATGCTTCTTCAGATACATGGTGAAAACGCTGGTCACGCCGGGATCGAACCCGGAACCGAGCAGCGCCATCAGACCCGCCTGTTTGAACCGCTCCTGATATTCCCATTGCCATTTATATTCGAACTTGGCTTCGTCGCGCGGTTCGTAATTGGCGGTGTCGAGATAGTTGGCACCCGCCTTCAGACAGGCGTCCATGATCGGCAGGTCCTGATAGGGCAGCGCCAGATTGACGACGAGGTCTGGCTTCACTGTGTCGATCAGCGCGGCGGTGGCGTCGACATTGTCGGCATCGACCTGCGCGGTTTCGATGGTCGCGCCGAAACGCTCCTGCACCGACTTCGCGATTGCCTCACATTTGAATTCGCGGCGGCTGGCAAGCGTGATCTTGCCGAACAGGTCGGGATTTTTCGCCATCTTGTGCACCGCAACGCTGGAAACGCCACCGGCTCCAATTACGAGAACATCCTTCACGCGCCTGACCTCCAATTCAAATCTCTGAAACGAGGTCGCACATAGCGATGGCGTACGCGGATTGGAAGGCGCAGGCTGCGCGTCAGGCGAACAGGCGTCGGGCCGAACGATCGAGCATCAGAAGCTGCCACAGCGTGCGCCCATGATCGGCCATGCCAATGCGATGTTCATTGGCCAGCGCCTCGATCGCTTTGCGGTCAAACCACGCGCTGAGCATCGGCGACCGGGCAAGCGCTGCCGCTTCATCTGCCAGCGGCTTGCGAAACCATGCGCTGACCGGCGTTACGAACCCCATTTTCGGGCGATAGAGGATGTTGTTGGGCAGCCACGGTTCCATCGCCTTTTTCATCAGCCATTTGCCCTCACCGCGATGCAGGCGCATCGACACCGGCAGCGTCGCGGCAAATTCGATCAGGCGATGGTCGAGCAACGGCTCGCGCGCCTCCAGGCTGACCGCCATGCTGGTACGGTCGATCTTGGTCAGGATATCGCCGGGCAACCAGTGCTGAAAATCGGCATATTGCGCCCGGTCGAGCGGATCGCGCGCGGGCGCGTTCTGCATTGTCTTCACATAGCGTGCTTCGGCACGATGCCCTGCCAGCCGGGTGCGCATGGCGTCGGTGTAGAGCCGATGGCGCAGCGCAGGCGACGTGACCCCGACGGAGCGCGCATAGGCTTCCGCCCCATCCTCGGCGAGCGCCAGCAGCGTCGTCTTGGCGCGCAACGGACGCGGTGCCCAGTCGGCTTTCGGATAGAGGTTGCCCATCGTTCCGAACATGGTGCGCCGCATCCCGTCGGGCAGCAATCCGCGCACCCGTTCCTCGGCGGCTTGAAACTTGTAGCGCCGATATCCGGCCAGCGCCTCGTCCGCGCCATCGCCGGACAACGCCACCGTCACCGACTGGCGGGCGAGCGCGCAGACCTGATAGGTGGCAAGCGCGGAGGCATCGGCAAAGGGTTCGTCGAACGCATCGACCAGCGTGTCGATCAGCGCAAAGTCATCGGCGGCGACGGTCGCGGTGCGATGGTTGGTGGCGAAGCGTTCGGCGATTTGCTGCGCATAGGCGGTTTCGTCATGGCTGGCGACGTCGAAGCCGATGGTGCAGGTTTCGACCGGTTGCCGACTGGTTTCGGCCATCAGCGCGACCACCGCCGAACTGTCCACCCCGCCCGACAGGAACGCGCCCAGCGGCACATCGGAAACCATGCGCGATCGCACGCCCGCGCGCAGATGCTCGGTCAGTTCGGCCTGAAGATCCTTTACCGACCCCTTGGCGCGCTTCGAAAAATCCAGATCCCACCAGCGCACCGGTTCGGGCACCGGACGCCCGCGCTTGAGCCACAGGAAATGCCCGGCGGGCAGCTTGCGCACGCCCTTCAGCATCGAGGCATCGTCGGGGATATAGCCAAGCCCCATAAAATCCTCGACCGCGCGAACATCGGCCTCCCGCCGCAACAGCGGATGGGCGAGCAGCCCTTTCAGCTCGGAGGCAAAAGCGACCGCGCCATCCGACAATTCGGCATAGAGCAGCGGCTTCACCCCCATCCGGTCGCGGGCGAGAAACAGGCTGCGCTCCTTCGCATCGTACAGCGCGAAGGCGAACATGCCGTTCAGCCGGGACAGCAGATCCGGTCCCCATGCCCGCCAGCCATGGAGCAGCACCTCGGTATCGCTATGGCTGACGAAACGCGCGCCCTTTTGCTCCAGCTCAGTGCGGATGTCGGCGAAGTTGTAGATTTCGCCGTTGAAGCTGACGACAAGCGATTCGTCGGGCATCGCCATCGGCTGCGCGCCACCGGCCAGATCGATGATCGACAGACGGCGATGGCCCAGCCCGACGCCCGGCACGGTCCACAGTCCCGATCCGTCCGGCCCGCGATGCGCAAGCGCCTGAGTCATTGCGGTGATGCGACCGGGTTCGATGGGTTTGGGTGTGGCGGGATAATATAAACCGGCAATGCCGCACATCAGTCATTCGCTCCCGCCATCCGGTCGGCAAGCCGGTCGAGCGGACCGAGCACCTTTACGAACCGCGCCATATCGGCGCGGGTATTCCGGCCCTTTTCCTCCTGCGCTGACACGAGGATTGCGACCGCGCGCTGGCGCCCGCCCAGCAGCTTTGCCTTTAACGTGGCCAACTTCACCGTGCGCGGGTCGGAGGTCAAGACATTGCCGACGCGAAACCACGTCGCAACCTGTCGATAGACCGGGCCGGGCCAGGTCATGCGCATGACGCTGCCGCCGTCGAGATCGGGTTCGTCTTCCACCCGCACCCATTTGCCGTTTTCACGGATCGGGCCGATGCCGAAGCCGACCACCTCTTTCCCGTCACGCTGGCTGTCATAGAGCGCCACCGCCAGTTCGACCCTTGCCCCCGATGCGTCCTGATAACGGCCGATGACGAAATGATCGGCGTTGGGATAGTTGGGCACCCAGGGCGCCTGTTGCGGCATGGCGACGCGGTGCCAGCCGGGCACGTCCGGCATCGTGACGTGTGCGGGCAATGTGTCGTGGCGATGGGCGATGGCGCTGCTCCACGCGACGAACAGCACCGCTACGCCCAGCACCAGACCCGATGCGGTGGCAAGGTCGAGGCGAAAACGGGCAGGCGGCGGAAAGTCTGCGGGATCGAACCAGCGCGCATCGGGATCGCGGTCGAACCAGCGCCAGCCGATCGCCAGCACCGCCGCCATCACCAGTGCGAAGAAAAGCCAGCCATAAACGATATGATCGAACCCTGTCGCCGCCGCGACCGAGGTCAGGTGCGCGGCATAGATGGTGCCGAAAGCACGCAGTCCGTTGGCGAATACCGGCACGATCAGCGCGGCGATCAGGAAGACCGCGCGTCGTCGCCGGGACACGTAGCAGACATTGGCGACCAGCGTGCCGAACGCCATCATCGCAATGACGAACTTCGCGCCTGAACACGCCTCCGCCACTTCGAAATAGCCGTTGGGAATGGTGATCAGGACGCCGTCCACTCCGGCGGGTACGCCGACCGCATGGAGCAGGCTCATCACCATCTTCACCGTGACGACCTGCAACGCCGGTTCCATCCCGTCGCCAAAGGGCACGAGGAACAGCATATAGGCGATGGGGAACAGCAGCGCGCGCGAGATATGCGGGCCGAGCAGCGTCACCACCGACCCTTGCAGCATCAGGACAAGGCCGAGATGACGGAACAGCGACACGCCCGCAGCCGAGCCCATCAGCCAGGTGAAGCCGCCGGCTGCGACCAGCGCCAGACCCGGCCACCAGGACGTCGGAACAAGCTGCGCCAGTTCGGTACGCCGCTGCCACACCAGCCAGCCGACGACCGGCAGGATGAACAGGCAATGGCCGAAGGTGGTCGAGTTCCAGTAGATATAGGCCATGTCGCCCACCGTGCGGTGGAACAGCGCCAGCAGCGCCAGCCATACCGCGCCCAGCATGGCACCATGCCCCTGCCAGCGGGCATCGAACCCGCCGCGCGTCCGGGCGAATGCCGTTTTCGACCAGACCATCGTCATTCGGCAGCCCTTTGCAGTTCGGGATGGGAACCGAGCAGCGCGTCCAGCGCCGCCAGCCGTGCCGCCCAGCCATAGCGGGAGACGACGCGCGCCCGCGCCGCCTGTCCCAGCGCCATGCTTCGGTCGGCATTGGTCAGCAGTTCGTTTACCGCAGCAGCGAAGTCTGCTTCGTCGCGTCCCACCAAAATCGTCTCGGCGTGGTCGATCCCTTCGGCGGCCGCGGCGCTGGCGACAACCGGACGAGCCATCGCCATCGCCTCCAGCACCTTGTTCTGGATACCGCGCGCAAGCTTCAACGGCGCCACCGCGACAGACGCAGCTGCAAGCCAGGTACGCACATCGGGCACTTCGCCGGTGACGATCACCTCCGGTCGTGCTGCCAATGCACGAATGGCGGCATCGGGATTACGCCCGACGATTGCAAAGCGCGCCTGCGGATGCCGCGAGCGAATTTTAGGCAGGATGGCGTCGGCGAACCACAGACAGCCCTCGACATTGGGGCGATAGTCCATCTGGCCGGTAAAGACGAGCAGCGGCCCCGCCTCCCCGACCGGCGTGACAGTCGCGGGATCGTAGAAGTCGGTATCGATACCGTTTTCGACCGCGATGATACGTGATGCCCCGGTCAGGCGACGGAACAACGCCGCTTCAGCCTCGCTGACAAACAGGCTGGCATCCGCACGACCCGCGACATCCTGCTCGAACGCCTGAAGCAGATGCGCCTCGCGCCGGTTCACCCATGCCGAGGGTCCGGACGCGCTTTCGGCATAGGCCGCGAATTTCTGCGAATCCATATCAACGAAATCCATCACCACCTGCGCGCGGTGATCGGACGGCAGATACTGCGCCATCTGCCCGGAATAGACATAGAGGGTGTCGATGGTTTCGCGCGTCAAAACGGTCTTCACCGCATTGGACAGCCGACTATCGGCAAAGGCTTCGACCGAAGCGGGTCTACCGGTGAAAACCGACTGGATTCCGGCCATCACTTTCGATTTGCGGCGCGGCACGATGATGATCGACGCAAGATCGGACGCGCGTGCGCGAGCGGTTTCCGCCTCCGCCGCGTCATCAGCAAAGGCAACCAGATGCACCCGCGCTCTCGCCGTCAGATGCCGCAGAATGTGAAAAGCGCGGATGCGGTCGCCGCGATCGGGCGGAAACGGCGCGCGATGCGCCAGGAACAGGATGTCGCCCATTATCCCAGTCCGCGCGCGATAACGGGTCCGGCGCGATTGGCGATCCATAGCGGCAGTTTCTGCCAGAGCGCGACCTGAAGCCGGTATTTGGGATTGAGGGGGTTGATTTCGCGCGGTGCCTTGCCGTCCGCCGCGCGCTTGAAATAGCGGCGCTGCTCCGGTTCGAATCCCCAGTTCTTCTTGAACGCCGCCGGGCCGGTTCCTGCCTTGGAACGCCCGAAATCGAACCGCGTACATCCCCGTTCGCGGGCGTGGAGCATCAGCGCATAATACATCCGGTCATTGGCGCGCAGTCCCCGTGCGGCATGCGTTCCACCACCCCAATAGGGATAGACGCAACCCCGCCAGTAAAGGCTCAGCACCGCCGCGACAGGCGTTTCACCATGCCGCACCAGCAGGATATCGGCATCCTTGCCGAACCCATCCAGCACCGCGTCGAACAGGCGTTTGGGAAATACCGGCGTGCCCAGATTGCGCACCGATTCCGCATAAACGCGATAGTGCGCGGCGCGATGTCCGGCGTCACGCCCGGTGGTGACGGTCAGCTCGTTCTTCAGCGCCTTGCGCACCTCCGCACGCTGTTTGCGCGGAATTGCTTTCAGCTCCGCCTCGTCATCGCCTGCCAGATCGCGCGCAAAGCCGACATAGGTGGTGTCGTCCACCGACCAGCCCTCGCCCGGTGCCATGCCGCCGCGCAATTCGGCGGTGGGGCAATTCAGCGCCTGCGCCAGTTCCCACATCGCCGCGGCGAGCTGTTCGGCAACCGCTTCGTCATCGGCAAGCACCCCGCCATCGACGCCGAACCCGCTCGACACCAGCGCGCGGCCGAACAGCATCGAGCGCACTTCCGTCAGCGGCACCATGCCGACAATGCTCCCGCCGCGTTTGGCGATCAGGCAGTGTGCCCGCTGCCCGCTGCCCTTCGCGACCGCTGTCAACCAGCGCGGCAGATGGAACGGCGTTGCGTCTGCATACCCCTCGACATAGGCGGTGATCCGTGCCGCTTCCGTGGAATCTGACAGATCGGCGGTCAGGATCGCGATCGGCAGGCGGCTGGGTGCATTCACTGCATCCGCTCCGCTTCGCGTGCGGCAACCGCATCGACGCGACCCCAGTAATGGCGACGCATCAGCGTGCGCAGCTTGCCCGCCATCGCCGGAATCCGGCTGTAATGGCGCAGACGCGATTTCAGCGGCGCATGGACCACACGCGGCTGCGCTGCGTCGATTTCCCAGGGATGGAAATAGAAGATGGCAGGGCGGTCCTGTCCGTTCACCTGCTTCACCGCCCAATGGGTGAGCGCGCCGGGGAACAGGCGAAAAAAGCCACCGCCGGTCGCCAGCTTGCGTCCTGCAACTTCCGCCACGGTCACCGGCAGTTCGATCAGCGGCGCACCGGCAACCGGGCGAAAGGCGAAGCGCGATGCCTCCGGCCAGCCATAATGGTCGTGCTTCACCGGAGCGACGCTGGAGGAATAGGCATAACCCTCCTCCGCCAGAATTTCGTGCGCCCAGGGCGTGCGCTTGTCGATGGAGAAGCTGGGCGCGCGATAACCGGTAACGGCGGTACCGCTGGCATCCTCCAGCACCTTGCGTGCTCTGGCAATGTCAGCGCGAAACTGTTCCGGCGTCATCGTAAACACGCGGGCATGGTCCCAGCCGTGGCTCGCCACTTCATGCCCTGCATCGGCGATGCGCCGCATCAGCGCGGGATAGCGCTCGGCTACCCAGCCCAGCGTGAAGAAGGTCGCCTTGACGCCCGCGTCGTCGAACAGCGACAGCACCGCGTCGCTATTCGCTTCGACACGATGTTCGAGGCCATCCCAGCCGTTCCTGTCGATCACGGTCTCGAACGCGCCGACCTGAAACCAGTCCTCAATATCGACGGACATGGCGTTCTGCATGGGCCGTTCCCCCTTCAGCCCGCATCCCTGAGCATGGACAGATCGGGCTGCGCGGCATCGCCCTCGACCCAGTCGACCAGCAGTGTCAGCACACGGCGCAGCGCCTTGTCCTGTTCATCCAGACGCGCGGCCATGTCGGCAAGCTGGCGCTCGACGTCCTCGGGCAGCTTCGCCTCACCCTGTCCGGAATCGCTACGCATCGACATCGGCATCGGCTGCGTTGGTTCTTCGGCACGGTCGGGCATGTCGCTGTCAAAATCGGCGGTGACGTGCATCACGTCCTCGCCGGTAAAGGTCTGAATTTCCTCCAGCGCACCGAACAGCATCAACCGGCTGGCAAGCTGGTTGACCCGGCGCGGAATGCCGCCCGACCAGCGATACATCGCCTCCAGCGCATCGGCGGAGAAATCGGGATTGCCCTGCCAGCCGACCACCGTCAGACGATGGGCGAGATAGGCCTCCAGCTCATGCTCATCCATGGGTTCGAGATGATGGATGGCGATCACCCGCTGGCGAAGCTGTTCCAGCCGGTCGCCCCCATGCAGCGCGGCGCGGAACTCCGGCTGGCCGAGCAGGAAAATCTGCAACAGCGCATGACCGCCAAGCTGAAAGTTGGAGAGCATCCGCAACTCCTCCAGCGAGGAAGCGGGCAGCGACTGCGCCTCATCGACGATCAGCAATGTGCGCCGTCCGGTCCGCGCGACGCCGTGCAGTCCGCGTTCAATCGCGGCAAGCTGCTGCGCCTTGGCAAGCCCCGACGTATCGACGCCCAGCCCCGCCGCGATCATGTGCAGCAGATCCTGTGTCTCAATCTGCGTCGTGACGATGCGGATGACGTTCAGCTGTTCGGGGTCGATCTGTTCCATCAGATGCCCGACCAGCGTCGTCTTGCCGGTGCCGGGATCGCCGGTAATGACGATAAAGCCTTCGCCCTGGCTCAACCCATAGCCCAGATACGCCATCGCCTTTTTATGGCTGGTGGTATCGAACCAGAACTTCGCGTCCGGCGTGAGCTGAAAGGGTCTGCCCGTCAGTCCGTAATATTCGTCGTACATCGTCATCACCTCGTCGGGGTGTTCCCCGTCCTAGAACCGATAGCCAAGGGCGAGCAGCGCCTGCGCCGTCACATCGTCCAGATTGCTGTCTTTCTGATCGAAAGCATAGATACCCGCTGACACCGACGCGCCCAGACGGCCGAAGCTGCGGTTATAGGAACCGGTGGCCCCGGCCCCCAAAACGCCGTTCGCGCCGACAATGCCGCTGCGGAAATAGTTGATATAGGCATTGGCATTGACGCTGGATTCCGCCGTCAGGGCGTGGGCCGCGAACACCTGTCCGTAATAGCCTTCATCCGTGGTGCCATCGATCGAAAAGCCGGTGCCGCTATCCGGCGCATAGAAGCGTCGGTTTGTATATCCGACCCCTGCCCCGACCCGGTTCAGGCCGCGATTGAAGGCGATCACCGCATCGACGCCGCGGGCACGATAATTGGCGGTCGCGATCGATTGCAGCACACCGGTCAGGCACCCCCCGGGCGTATTGCCCTGTGTTCCGAACACGCAGCCGTTATAATTATCGTTCAACGGATCGTCGGTCGTCGAATAGCTGGTCGGGAGCGAGGACAGCGCGCCGTTCAACTGGCGCCCGAAGCTCTGCATCGAATCGTACACGCCGATCTGAAGCCCTGAACCGGGACCGATCTGATGGCTGAACGACCCGGTATAGCTCCACGAGTCATAGCGGCGGCCCACCCGCGCTTCGAGCGTGGTACGCGGGCTGGGCCGCCACAGCACGCCGACATCCCAGAAAACCGGGGTTTTGGTGTCATAGGCGATCCGCCTCGGCGACGCGGGATCAGTGACATAACGGCCATTGCCGTCCAGCACCGGATTGCCGTTCGTATCGAGCAGCGCGTCACGCTGCGTGATCTTGATATGCTCATAGCCGATACCGCCCAGCGCGGCGACGGTCCGCGATACCGGCAGGACCAGATCCTCGCGCAGATACAGCCCTTCATAACGCTGATCGAGCTGCCCGGCATTTTCGAGCTGATAGGCGCCGCTCCACGTCACTCCGACCGGCAGCACGCTGCCCGACGGAAAGCCGACACTGCCCATCAGCAAATGGCTGGTGGAGTCATCGTAATTGTCGAGCACCGGCTGGTTCGCCGAAACCCCACTGTAACTGGGCGACTCCACCTTCGTATAGCCGAAGCGATAGAGTGCGTTGACATAGGCCGGACCGACCCGCTTCGCGAGCGTCGGCTGGATATAGGCCGAATAGACCTGGCTGACATTCGCGGCATTGGGCGTCAGCAGTACCGGGTCGGCACCGCGATTGTCGGACCGCGCGCGGGTGGCGAGCGCCCCGCCCTCCAGGCTCAGCCCCGGCGCCAGCGTGACCGCCGCGCGGGCAAGTCCGCTATGGATATCCTGATCCCCGACATTGCGATCATAGGAAAAGGCGTGTTGATACTGATAGTTGAGCTGCACCTGCACGCGACGCGTCTGGATGGCGACGTCCACCCCGGCGCCGACCGTGGTATAGGTCAGCACATCGCCGTTTTGCAGATCGGCGGTCAGAATTTGTCCCACCTCGATATGGGGCGAGATCACCCTGCGGACCTGTTGTGGTCCCTGCCCGCCGTCCTGCCCCTGTGGCGTCGAGGGAAGCTGCGGCATAGCCTGCTGCGCACGGGCCGCGCCCGTGGTGCACAGTACGGCACCCGCAGTCAGGAGGAATAAGCGCATCATGCGTGGGACTCCCCGCCATAATAGGTGCCGAAGCGCGGACCATCCGGCGCAAAGGACACGGCGTTCAGAACGAGTTGAATCTCTTCGCAGGCATCGAGGAGCTGAACGGTTTCGCGCAGTTCGCCCTCACTCGTGCGGTCGGCGCGCACCACCAGCATCACCTGCCCGACCAGATCGGCCAGCACCGCCGCAGGCGACGCGACCAGCGCAGGCGGTGAATCGAAAATCACGATGCGGCGCGGATTGGCTGCCGCAAGGGAGGCAAGCAGCCTGCGGGCATGATCGCTGGCCAGCAATTCGGTATCGTCATTGCCGGGCGTCCCCGCCGGCAGGACCGACAGTTGCGGCACATCGGTGTCGATGATGCAGCTTTCGACGTCCAGCGTCGGATCGGCCAGCGCGTCCAGCAGCCCGCGCCCGTCTTCCAGTCCCAGCGTCGACACGATGCCGGGCTTGGCGAAATCCGCATCGACAAGCAGGATTTCGACATCCTTTTCCGCCGCCATCGACATCGCCAGATTGACCGCACAGAAGGTCTTGCCGTCATTGGGCTTGGCCGAACAGACCAGGATCATGCGCGACTGTTCTTCGTTGCGCGCCGCCACCTTTTTCTTGGTCAGCAATAGCTGGCGTTTGACCAGCCGGAATTCCTCGGCAAGCGCCGTTACCTGCGCGCCGGGAATCAGCATCCCCTGTTCGGCAAGCGCGACCCGATCGACTTCACCCTTGCGGTGCGCACCCGTCCGGGGTGTGGCGATGCGCGCCAGTTCCTCGCCCGTGCGCAGGCGCGGCCCGACCGGTGCGGCCACAGGATCGTTTGCCGGAGCCGGAGCATCCTCGACGGGTGGCACGCGCGGCGGCTTTTGCGGATGCAGTTCGGCAAACCGCTCCAGCAGCGAGCCGGTATATTTGCGGGGTGTCGCGTCGTTCATGGCCATTTCCCCCTCACGCCACCAGACTGCGCTGAATGAATTCGACCGCGATCAATGCCAGCCAGGCCACGCCAAGCGCGCCCGCGCCGCCATAGAAGAAACGCAGCTTGCGTCGGCGCAGTGCGGCCTGCGCGCTGGTCACGACTTCGCTGATCGACCCGATCACCGGCATTCCGCTGGCGCGTTCAAGCTGACCGCCGGTGGCATAGCTGGTTTGCAGCTTGCTGAGGCCGAAGGCAGCGGCGACACCGCCGCCCAGTCCCAGGATCAGCACCGCCGTCAGCAACAGCGGGCGATTGGGGGAGGTCGGCGTATGCGGGGTGGTCGGCGGATCGATGACGCTGAACTTGACCGCATCGGTCTGATCCTGCGCCTGTGCCTGCAACTTGACCTTTTCCCGGTCGGCAAGCAGCGAGCTATATTGCTGTTTCAACACGGTCAGGTCGCGGTCGATCTGCGCCTGTTGCGCAGCCGCGCCGGGGTCGAGATCCATCTTCGCCTGAATCTGCTGAAGGTCGCTCTGCAACTGGTCGCGGCGCTGGGTCAGTTCCGCCACCGTCGCCTTGCGATCGGTCTGCATCGACTGCAATTGCATATAGAGCGGGTTAGGCGATCCGCCGGTCGCGGTCGCCGGTTCGGCGGCGGCGGCCTTTTTCGCCTCCGCGATCTGGCGTTTGAGTGCGATGACGTCCGGATACTGGTCGGTCCAGCCGCGGGCGCGCGCATCGGCAAGCTGGCCCTCCAGCGTTGCAAGCCGCGCATGGGCTGGCCCGGCCGTGCTTCCCCCCGGCCCCGCCACCGTCGGCGGCGTGGAGGCGAGTTGCGCGTTGACGGTGCTGAGGCTGCTTTGCGCCGCAGCCAGATTCTGTTGCACGGTTGCCAGTTGCGACTGGGCATCGGCAACGCGATCCGACAGCGAGCCGGTACCGGGCAGCGACCCCAGATATTGCTGCTGAAACGCCGCCTGCTTGGCCTCTGCGTCCTGAAGCTGTTTTTGACGCTGGATCAGTTGCTGATTGAGGAATTGCAGCGACTGGTTGGTCGCATCGCGATCGTCGGCCAGATTGTCGTTGACGAAAATATCGATCAGCTTCTGCACGATCTGATGCGACAACTTGGCACTTTCGGCATCGGAACCGCCGGATACGGTCGCGGTAATCTTGAACAGGTTATTCTGCTGCGCCGTCACCTCGATCATATTGGCGAGAGAGGCGGCGCGCGCCGTGACATCCTTGTCATTCGACACGGTGTTGGCGAGATCGGTTCCGCGCACGACTTTCGCCAGATTGACCGAAGAGGTCAGTGTCTGGCGAATCTGGTCGATATCCTGCTGCTGCATCTGGTTCGATTGCTGGCCGGGCAAAATGTCACGAAGCTGCACGAATACGCGCGCGCTCGATTCATATTTGTTCGGAATCTGCGATACGACCAGCCAGCCCCCCAGACACAAGGCCCAGGCGACAGCGAGCGCGATCCAGCGCCGGATCCAGATTGCGTGCAGGGCAGCACGGATTTCTTCGTACAGATTGCCCATATCAGAACATGCTTTCCGGGATGATGATGACGTCACCCGGCTCCAGCCGAACATTGGCGGACACATCGCCGTCCTTCATCAGGCTGTTGATGCGCAGCTTATATTCTTTCTGCTTGCCGGTTTTGGGGTCGTACCGGACCAGCCGTGCGCGGTTGCCCGCCGCATACTGGTTCAGCCCACCGACCGCGATCATGGCGTCAAGCAGCGTCATGTCCGCGCGATAGGGAATGGACGCGGGCTTCTCGGTCGCGCCGACGATGCGAATCTGCTGGGAGAAGGTGCCCGCGAAATTCTCGACAATGACCGATACGATCGGATCCTTGATATATTCGCTCAGCGCCAGCTTCATGTCCTCGGCCAGCATCGCGGGCGTCTTTCCGACCGCGGGCATATCGCTGACCAGCGGCGTCGTAATGCGTCCGTCGGGGCGCACCTGCACCGTCGCCGACAGTTCGGGATTGCGCCATACGAAGATCTGAAGCTTGTCGAGCGGACCGATAATATATTGCTCGCTGGGCTTTTCCTGACTGGAGACAAAGCTCGCCGGCGGCAGTTGCGGCCGGTTTCCACCCGCACAGCCGGTGAGCAGCAGCGTGGTCGTACCCAACGCTCCCATTGTCCTGACCAGACCCGTCAAACGCATCAAAGCAACCTCCTTCGCCCATGCGACCGTGCCGGGGACGTCCTTCCGGCACACACATGGGATCAGGCGTGCTATGCTATGCGGAGGTTAAATTAGCGTTAGGTTTGCCGCGATCGCGTAAGTATTTCTCGCGGCACGGGGTGCCCCAGAAAGGCGGTCGGGCTGGCCGTCAACCCATAGGCCCCGGCCAGGAATATCGCGATGACGTCACCGATTTCGACGTGTGGCAACGCCACCTTGTCTGCCAGCCGGTCGAGCGGCGTGCACAGGCATCCGACCACGGAAACCGTTTCCTCAGGCTCCACGTCCATACGGCCCGCGACGGCAACGGGATAATTGCGGCGCACGACCGTTCCGAAATTGCCGCTCGCTGCAAGCTGGTGGTGCAGGCCGCCATCGGTGATCAGAAACGTCTCACCCTGGCTTTCCTTACGATCGACGATCCGGGTCAGATAGACGCCTGCCTCTCCCACCAGCCAGCGACCCAGTTCAATCGCAAAGGTGGAATTTTTCAGGATTTCGTCACGTGTTTCCAATGCTTTGCTGAGCGATTCCCCAATGCGCTCAACATCCACTTCGCTATCATTCGCGAAATAAGGGATGCCGAACCCGCCACCCAGATTGACCAGCGGCGGAGTCGCTCCGGCTTCGTTCGCGAGCCGCGCGGCCAGCGTCAGAGTCGCCGCCTGCGTTTCGATGATCGCATCGCTGTCCAGCGCCTGCGATCCCGCAAAAATGTGAAACCCACGCCAATCAGCGCCCGATTCCAACAAGTGTCGCACCAGCGTCGGCGCGCGGGCGGCATCGACACCGAAGGGCGATGCCCGGCCGCCCATCTTCATTCCCGATCCGCGCAGTTCGAAGTCGGGATTGACGCGCACCGCCAGTTTCGGACGGATAGCGCTGTCTTTACCAATCGCCAGCGCGCGTTCCGCCTCGCCCTCTGACTCAAGATTGATTGTCGCACCGGCCAGAATGGCGGCTTCAAGTTCGTCGTCGCGCTTACCGGGACCGGCGAAGCTGATGTCGCGGCCCAGCTTGCCCTCCAGCGCCAACACCAATTCGCCCGAGGATGCAACGTCGATACCGTCCACCAGCGGCGCTATTGCATGCACCAGCGGCGGAAAAGGGTTTGCCTTCAAGGCGTAATGCACCGCCACCGATGCGGGCAACGCTGTGCGCAGCCGGGCGATGCGATCCGCCACCAGCCCCATGTCATAAACAAACAGCGGCGTGTCCCCCGCCTGCTTGATCCACACGTCATAGGGCTGCCCGCCAAGCGTCAGCATGCTTTGTCCGGCAAAGGCGGACGGAATCGGGCCGGTCGGTTTCATGCCGTCAGTTCACGCTTCAGCCCGGCGCGGTCAAGCTTTCCATTGGCGTTGCGGGGCATGGCGTCGCGCCAGACATAGCGGGCGGGCTGCATGAAATTGGGCAGATCGCGGCGCAACCGTGCCCGCAGCGCGGTTTCCGCGACGTCCGGCAATTGTCCGGCAGCAGCGCGCGCGACCACGACGACTGCCTGCCCCAGCCGCTCGTCAGGCATGCCGAACGCCGCCGCCTCCACCGCTTCACCGCCCGCAAGCACGGCTTCTTCGACTTCCTGCGGGCTGATACGGTTGCCCGCGCTCTTGATCATCTCGTCATCGCGCCCGACAAAATGGAGAAGCCCTTCGGCGTCCTCCATCACGGTATCGCCCGACCAGACCGCCATGCCGTCATGTTTGGCGAAATCCGGCGCAGGACGAAAGCGCTGCGCGGTACGTTCCGCATCCTGCCAATAGCCCTGCGCGACCAGCGGACCGGCATGGACCAGTTCGCCCGCCTCCCCCGCTGCGGCGCGGCTGCCGTCCGGTTTCAGTACCAGTATCTCGGCAAAAGGCACCGCACGCCCCATCGAGTCGGGATGTGCATCGACCAGCGACGGATCGAGATAGGTCGAGCGAAACGCCTCGGTCAGGCCGTACATCGGATAGAGATCGGCCTGCGGAAACCGGGCACGCAGCGCGCGGACCATGCGCGGCGTCAGTGCACCGCCCGAATTGGTCAGCCGCCGCACCTTCACCGCCGCTGCGTCAGGCCATTCCGCCTCCAGCAACTGCACCCAGAGCGGCGGCACCCCGGCAATCGTGGTGGCGTCATGCCGGTCCACCGCCTTCACCACGTCGCGCGCGGTCAGATAATCGAGCGGAATCACCCGCGCACCCGCCGCCCAGGTCGAAAAAAGCTGGTTCTGTCCATAGTCGAAGCTGAGCGGGAGCACGCCCAGCACCCGATCTTCGGGCGCGATCTTCAGATAATGGGCGACGCTGATCGCGCCGAGAGACAGATTGGCGTGGCTGAGCATCACCCCCTTGGGCCGCCCGGTCGAACCGGAGGTATAGAGGATGGCGGCAAGCGCCTGCGGATCGGCATCGGAGGGCGGCAGGACAGTGTCCGACGTCAGCGCGTCCTGTTCCACAACAGAACAGTCGCCGAGCACGTCCCCATCCTCCAGCGTCGCGGCACGCGCAGCCTGCGTCACCAGCAACGACGCACCGCTGTTCGCCAGGATATGCGCCACCTGCGCATGTTTGAGCATCGGGTTGACGGGAACGTAGATCAGGCCCGCACGCGGCGCCGCCAGCGGCAGCAGACATGCGGCGCGCGTCTTTGGAAGCCAGCTTGCGACCCGGCTTCCGGGTGCGAAACCATAGGCCGTCAGCGCCGCCGCAAGCTGCCCCACCGCCACTTCCAGAGCGGCATAGTCGAGCGTGCCCTGGCGGTCCTCCAGCGCAATTGCCTCCTCCGCGCCGCGCAAGGGCAAATGGTCGACAGGAAAAGGCGTTGGATCAGGCGCGATCATGTCCGTCTTGATACTGTCGTTATCGATATGAACAAGGCAAAGTCTTGGCTTTGTGCGCCGCAACGACTAACCAGCGCCAAGTCAAAGCCCAGATGGAAGGGAAAATCATTGCGTGCCGATGGTGCTGTGCAGGTAGAAGATACGGTCCGCGCGACCTTACGGGACGTGCTTGGCCTTTCCGAAGCGCGTGTGGCTGCATTCGATGAACAAACGCCGCTGTTCGGCGCGCTGCCCGAACTCGATTCGATGGCCGTCGCAGGGCTGCTGACCGAACTGGAAGACCGGCTGGGCATCCTGATCGAAGATGACGATATCGACGGCGAAACGCTGGAAACCTTCGGCGCCCTGACCCGCTTTGCGAACGCCAAGGCGTTACAATGATCGATCATTACGACTGGTCCGGCGGGCGGGAGGCGATGTTGCGCTTCGGCCCCGCTGACGGACCGGTCGTGGTTGCGGCGCTGCCGCTGTTCGAAGAGGCCAACCGCACGCGCACCTTCATGGTCCGCATCCTGCGGCTGCTGGCCGACAGGGGAATCGGCAGCATCCTACCCGACCTGCCCGGTCAGGGGGAGAGCGTGGTTCCGCTGGAAAGCGTTACAATCCTGACCATGCAGCAGGCCTTTGCCGCGACAATGGAACATAGTGAACGGCCTGCCTATGCGGTCGGGATTCGCAGCGGCGCGCTGCTCGACACCTATTCACTGCTCGACGGTCGCTGGCACTTCGCACCACAGGGGGGCGCGACGTTACTGCGGGAACTGACCCGGATCAAACAGGCCGAAACCGGAAAGAATCTTTCGGAATATTGGTACTTTGACGAGGATTCCTCTAACAATGTCGGAAGTTCTCCTGTCGAAATCGCCGGAAACCGGATTGCTCCCGACCTGCTGACGGACCTGAGCGTCAAACACCCTTGGGATTACTCAATGTCTCCCGATATTCCGTTACGCACCGTTCGGCTGGAAAGCGACACAAAGACCGCTGACCGGCATGTCGCGGGCGCACCGCTGTGGCGGCGTTCGGAACCCGGTGACGATCCGATGCTCGCGGCGGTACTGGCCGACGACATCGCGGATTGGGTACGGTCGTGCGAAGGCTGATCGAATTTCCCTGCGCGGGTGAAACGCTGATGGGCTCGCTCGACAAAGCGGACGGCAAAACCGGTCTGCTGATCGTTTCGGGCGGCAATGAACTTCGCATGGGCGCGCATCGCGGCATGGCGCTGCTGGCGCAGGCGGTTGCGAATGCAGGCTATCCGGTGTTTCGCTTCGATGCTCGCGGGATCGGGGATTCCACCGGCGAGAACCATGGGTTCGAAGCACGTGGACCGGACATTGCGGCGGCAGCGGCGACCTTTCGCGCGGCAGCCCCCCACATGACCCGCCTGGTGGCGTTCGGAAACTGCGATGCCGCCAGCGCGCTGCTACTGCATCCTGTCGAACCCGCCTTCGACGCGCTGCTTCTCGCCAATCCCTGGGTGGTCGAGCAGGACGGCGACGATCCCCTGCCCCCGGCATCGGCAATCCGTGCGCGCTATGCCGCCAAGCTGAAAGACCCGCGCGAGTGGCTTCGCCTGCTGCGCGGCGGTGTTAATATCAAAAAACTTGTCAGTGGGTTACGCAAGGCATCTTCGAAACAGAATGAAGTTGTCGGCGGACTGGCCGGTCGGGTGGTCGAGGCCATTGGCCAGCAACCGGAGCGCATTAGGCTGCTGCTCGCCGAGCAGGACAATACAGCCATCGCCTTTACCGATACGTGGAAACGCGCACCGGAACCGCTTCACACTGCGGTTCCGCTCCATCGCTGCCCCACCGCCAGCCACAGTTTTGCGCGCGAAGCCGACAAGAACTGGCTGACCGAACAGGTTCTCGCCGCCCTGACGTCGTGACGCCAGAGCGGCAATAAGCGTATTATTCCGCCGCTTCGACGATGTTTTCAAACTCGGCTTCGGCAAGAAAGCGTTCGGCATCCAGTGCTGCCATGCAACCGGTGCCTGCCGCCGTCACGGCCTGGCGATAGACCTTGTCCATGACGTCACCGCACGCGAAGACGCCCGGCACACTGGTCCGCGTGCTTCCGGTTTCGACCTTGATATAGCTGTCGTCGTCCAGTTCGAGATGTCCGCGAAACAGCTCGGTTGCCGGGTGATGGCCGATCGCGACGAACCCGCCCTCAACCTCCAGCGTCGACACTTCGCCGGTTTCGGTGTCCCGCAGTTCCAGCGCCACAAGCCCTTCCGGCTCACCGCCGCCGACAAAGCGTTCGATGGTCTTGTTCCACAACACGCTGATGCGTTCATTCTTGAACAGGCGTTCCTGAAGGATCTTTTCCGCGCGCAGTTCATCGCGACGATGGATCAGCGTTACGTCGGGCGAGTGGTTGGTCAGGTACAGCGCCTCTTCGACCGCAGTGTTGCCGCCGCCGATCACCGCCACCTTCTTGCCGCGATAGAAAAAACCGTCGCAGGTGGCACAGGCGGACACGCCCTTGCCCTTCATCGCCTCTTCGCTGTCGAGGCCCAGCCATTTCGCCTGCGCACCGGTCGCGATCACCAGCACCTGCCCTTCATATACGTCGCCGCTGTCGCCGGTCAGACGGAACGGACGCTTCGACAGATCGACCTCGACAATCGTGTCGTACATCAGCGTCGTACCGACATGCTCGGCCTGTTTCTGCATCTGCTCCATCAGCCAAGGCCCCTGAATGACGTCCGCGAAACCGGGGTAATTTTCGACATCGGTGGTCGTCATCAACTGGCCACCGGGCTGGATGCCCTGCACAAGGATCGGCTTCATGCCTGCGCGTGCGCCATAAATGGCGGCGGACAAACCGGCCGGGCCGGAGCCCAGGATCAGCATCGGCGTGGAATGGGTGGTGCTCATGCTCGTCTCTTCGATGATTCTTTTGATCTGGCGACTGCGATACGCACTCGCGCTGTCGCCATCAACATGGGGACGTCCGCGACAATGCCAATCCGGGTGAGATGACAGCTTTTCTTGATGCAACGATAGTCACGATGCAGAGTTGTTCCGAGGGTAAGCTCGGGAGATACGGACATGGCGGACCACGGCGATATCAAGATCAAGGAATATGAAGGTGCCGCCGGTGGCTGGGGGTCGATGAAAAGCGTCGCCCGGATTCTCCCGGAAGAAAAGGCCGGAACCGACACGTTGGATACGCTGCGGCGACTGAACAAGCCCGAAGGCGCGATGTGCGTAAGCTGTGCGTGGAGCAAACCGGAAAAACCTCACCTGGCCGAATTCTGTGAAAACGGCGTCAAGGCGACCGCATGGGAGCTGACCGGCCTGCGCAACACGCCTGAATTCTTTCAGGAACATACCGTCAGCGAACTGAAAGACTGGCCCGACCACGATCTTGAACAGGCGGGCCGCCTGACTCACCCGATGAAATATGATGCCGCGACCGACAAATATGTGGCCGTGAGCTGGGCCGAAGCGTTTGACGGCATCGGCAAGAAACTGCGCACGCTCGATCCCACCAAGGTCGTTTGTTACGCGTCCGGGCGGGCGAGCCTCGAAACCTCCTATATGTATTCGCTGTTTGCGCGGCTGTGGGGGTGTCACAACCTGCCCGACAGCTCGAACATGTGCCATGAAACCACATCGGTCGGTATGAAAAACGCCACCGGATCGCCCGTCGCGACGATCCAGATGGAAGATTATGAAAAATGCGATGCGATCTTCTGCTGGGGCCAGAATGTCGGCGTCAATTCGCCGCGGATGCTCCACACGCTGAAAGCGGCGCGCAAGCGCGGGGTGGAGATCGTCGTGTTCAACCCCTTGCGCGAACGCGGCTGGGAGCGCTTTACCGATCCGCAGAACCCGGTGCAGATGGCCACCGACAGTTCGACGCAGATCGCCACTCAATATCATCAGGTCCGTGCAGGCGGCGACATTTCGGCCATTCTCGGCATCATCAAGATCGCGGTTGAAGCCGATGACAAGGCAAAGTCAGCGGGCGAACCGGCGGTTCTCGACCATCATTTCATCGAACAGCATACGGTCCGCTTTGACGAGGTGGCGCAGTTCGCGCGTGACGCCGACTGGGACGATATCGTTCGCGAAAGCGGCCTGACTCGCGAAGCCATTGAGGACGCCGCACGCGTCTATCTGAAATCCAGGGCGATGATCGCCGTCTATGGCATGGGCATTACCCAGCATCGCTATGGCATGGATGCGCTCTACATGATCCTGAACCTGTTGCTGATGCGCGGCCATATCGGCCGTCCCGGCGCGGGTCCGGGGCCGGTGCGCGGCCATTCCAATGTGCAGGGACAGCGCACCGTCGGCATCACCGAAAAGCCCGAACTGGCCCCCAATGACCGTCTGCGGCAGCTTTATGAGTTCGAGCCGCCGATGGAGAAAGGCTGGGATACGGTTGAAAGCTGCCGCGCGATCATTTCGGGTGAAGCACAGGGCTTTATCCAGCTTGGCGGCAACTTCCTGCGCGCCACGCCCGAGCACGAAAAGATGTGCGAAGGCTGGGCGAAGCTGCCAATCGCGGTGCATATCGCGACCAAGCTCAACAAGTCGCATCTGTACCCCGGCGAAGAAAGCTATCTTCTTCCCTGCCTCGGCCGGATGGAGCGCGATATGCAGGCGACCGGGCGACAGGCCGTGACGATGGAGGATTCGTTCAGCCATATCTATGGTTCGGTCGGAAAAGCGGAACCGGCCAGTCCCCACCTGCTGTCCGAACCGGCAATCGTCGCAGGCATCGCAAAGGCGACGCTGGAACCCAATCCCAATGTGCCATGGGACAAATGGGTCGGCGATTACGGTCTGGTTCGCGATGCGATCGAAAACACCTATCCCGACATGTTCACCAATTTCAACGAACGCATGTTTCAGCCGGGCGGATTCTGGAAGGGCAATCCGGCGGCGCATCGCCAATGGAAGACCAAGAGCGGCAAGGCTGAATTCAACGTACCGCGCGCGCTCAATGCTAGCGGGTTCGAAGACAAACCGGATCGCTTCGCGCTGATTACGCTACGTTCGAATGATCAGTTCAACACCACCGTATATGGCTATCGCGACCGTTTTCGCGGGATTATCGGCACGCGGGAGGTCGTGATGATGAACCATGACGATATCGCCCGGCTGGGTCTGAAGGACGGCGATATTGTCGGGCTGGAAAGCGATGCCGAGGATGGTGTGGAGCGTGTCGTGGACGGGCTGCGCGTCGTGCCCTACAATATCCCGAAAGGCTGTATCGGCGGCTATTTCCCGGAGTTGAACATCCTCATCCCGCTCGAACACCATGCGCTGGAAAGCAATGTACCGGCGGGCAAGTCCGTTCCGGTAAAGATACGCAAGCCCGCGTGACGATTAGATTGGGGGCGATATTGGCGGGGGGCCGCTCCAGCCGCTTCGGTACCGACAAGGCGCTTGCACGGTTGTCGGGCGAGACGCTGATCGACCATGCTGCGGCGGCCCTTCGTCATCATGTCGATACGCTGGTGGTAATCGGGGGCCACTATCCGGGTTTTGACGACAGGCCAGACTATCCCCAGCCGGATCTGGGGCCTCTGGGCGGAATCGGAGGTGCCTTGCGCCATGCCGCAGCAATCGGTGCGGATAGCGTGCTGACCGTACCCTGCGATGTGCCATCCCCGCCTGATGCCCTGTTCACCGCCCTTGACCGCGCACCAAGCTGGTGTGCGGATCATCCTGTATTCGGCCACTGGCCGACCTCGCTTTTACCGGAATTGGAAGAATGGTTGCGCGAAGGCCGGGAACGGTCAGTGCGCGGCTTTGCCCGAGCCATGGGTGCGATTCCCGTGCACATCGGCGTTCCGGTGATGGACGTCGACACGCCCGAAGATCTGGAGCGGATGCAGTGACCGGCAGTCGCGAAGAGCAGCTTGTCCGTCTGACCCGTGACGATAGCCTCCACGAAACGCGTTCCATTGCCGTGGAAACGCCCGTGGCAATCGAATTTAACGGCATCGGCTATGCCGTGATGATGATGACGCCCGCACATTTACACAACTTTGCGCTGGGCTTTGCACTGACCGAACGGATCGCCCGCGACGCCGCCGATATTCTCGACATCGACATCGCGAAAGTCACCGCAGGAACGATCCTGCGCATTCAGCTCGCCCCCGAAGCGGCGAAGCGGATCGGCGAACGCGTGCGGCATCGCACCAGTGATACGGGCTGCGGTCTGTGCGGCATCGCCAGTCTGGAAAGCCTTACTCGCCCCCTGCCCCCGCCGCCTGAACCGACAGCCATCGACCGTGATGCCATTTTCGCGGCACTGGAAAAGACACGGGCATATCAGCCTCTCAATCAGGAGACGGGGGCCACACATGCCGCCTTCTGGTGCAATTCAAACGGCGACGTTCAACATTCCGCTGAAGACGTGGGACGCCACAACGCGCTGGACAAGCTGATCGGCATGATCGGCGGCATGGCGCCTAAAGACGGTTTCTGCCTCATCACCTCGCGGATCAGCTTTGAAATGGCGGACAAGGCGCTGGTCGCGCGCATGGGGCTGCTGGTGGGTATCTCTGCCCCGACGAGCATGGCTGTCGACCATGCCCGTACCCACGGTCTGGGACTGGTTGCGCTGGCGCGAAACGATTCGATGCTGGTACTGAACGATCCGCTTGGCTGACATCGGGTGCCGCGTACCGGACAGTCTGCCCGCGTCCCAGCTTGAAGCGACACTGTTCCTGCGGCATGGTAGCGCTACGCCGACGAAGATCGATTTGCCCGGCATCGTCCGGGCGAAAAAGGAGAGGATAACGCCGCTGTCGACACCTGCCCCCTTCGATCCTCCGTCAATCTGCCCGGACATCACGCCATGATTACCCCCGACCCGTTCGGGAACGGACCTGCTGCGCCGTGCCGGGTTGTTATTCTGGGTGGCGGCACGGCCGGCTGGATGACGGCTGCCGCGCTGGCACGCCACCTCCCCGGCGTGGCGCAGGTCACGCTGGTCGAATCAGAGGAAATCGGCATTGTCGGCGTGGGCGAAGCAACCCTGCCGCATATCCGCAACTTCGTCGAGCAGCTTGGGCTGGATGAGGTCGAGTTCATGGAACGCACCCATGCGACCTTCAAACTCGGCATCGATTTTCGCGATTTCGGGGCCGTCGGCGAACGCTATATCCATCCGTTCGGCGCTTATGGGACGGAGGTCGCCGGAGTCCCCTTCCATCACTATTGGTTGCGACAACAACCGGCAGCAGGCGCAGTCGACGGCACCGCGATCGAGCCCTATTCGATGGCGGTTGCACTGGCGCGGGCGGGCCGTTTCGCCATTCCTTATGACGACGGCACCATCGGCACCACCTATGGCTATGCCTATCAGTTCGATGCCACGCGTTTCGGCCCCTATCTGCGCGACTATGCAACCCGGCGCGGCGTGACCCGCATCGAAGGCCGGGTAGAAGATGTCGAGCGAACCGCCGGGGGGGATGTCGCGGCGCTGCATCTGGCCGACGGAAGGCGGATCGAGGGCGACCTGTTTATCGACTGTTCAGGATTCCGCAGCCTGTTGCTGGGCAAGACAATGGCCGTCGACTGGGAAGACTGGTCGCAATGGCTGCCCTGCGACGGTGCCGCCGCCCTGCCCTGCGCCGCAGCGGACGATGAAATCGAACCGTTTACGCAAGCGCTTGCGATGCCTGCCGGATGGCGGTGGCGCATTCCGCTGCGCCATCGCATCGGCAACGGCTATGTTTTCTCCAGCGCATATGTGTCGGAGGATGAGGCCTGCGCGACAATCCTTGAAGCCGTAGAGGGGGAGCCGCTGGCCGATCCGCGCGTGCTGCGCTTCCGCGCCGGGCGCCGTGCCCGAAGCTGGGAGCGAAATGTCATCGGCATCGGCCTTTCCAGCGGGTTTCTGGAGCCGCTGGAATCGACCAGCATCTATCTGGTGCAAATGGCAATCGCGCGGCTGGTCGAGCTGTTCCCGGTGGGTGCGATTACCGAGGATGATCGCGCATCCTTCAACGAACAGGTCGATATGGAATATGACCTGATCCGAGACTTTCTGATCCTCCACTACAACGCCACCCGGCGCGACGATACGCCATTCTGGAACCATGTCCGCACCATGGAAGTCCCCGACAGCCTGAAGGAGAAATTGCGGCTTTGGCGCGATGGAGCGCGTGTTCATCACCATCAGTACGGGTTGTTTCTCGATGCAAGCTGGATATCGGTGTGTCTGGGACAGGGGCTTATCCCCGCAAGCTATGACCCGCGCGCCGATGCAGTGCCGCAAGACCGGCTGGCGGATGCCATGACCAGCCTGAAAGAGGAAATCGACCGCCGCGTCGCGGTTCTGCCCCGTCATGGCGCATTTCTGAACGCACGATCGCCCCAACCGGTAGCCAGCTGATGACGGCCTCCACACTCTCTCGCATCGCCGTGGTCGGCGGCGGGCAGGTCGCGCTGCTGGCCGCGACGGCGCTTGCCCGTGCCCTGCCCAATGCGCAGATCACGCTGGTTCGCACTACCTTGTCACCCGCTGCGCTTGCTGATCTCAGTCCCGGCGCACTGCCCGTGCTGCGCCGCCTGCATCAGCGTATCGGGATCGATGAAGCCATGTTGCTCCATCGTGCGGGCGCCACGCACCGGCTGGCGACATCATTCAATGGCTGGCGGCCGGACGGGGGACAGTTCCTGATCGGTTATGGCGCCGCCGACGATGGCGCCGAAAGCTGGACCGGCAAGGCACTCAACGATGCCGGGGCGACACCCCATGCCGGCCCCGCCGCTGCGCTGGCCGCCGAAGGAAAATTTGCGCTTCCCGAAGACACGCCCGGTTCACCGCTTGCCGATCTCGATTATGCGCTGCGCTTCGATCCGGCGGCGCATGCCAACCTGCTGGCAGGGCTTGCCCGACACCTGAATGTCACCCTGCTCGCCAGTCCGACGCTGACGGCATCGCGCGATGATACAGGGAGGATTTCGCGGCTGACACTGGCGGACGGCACGCCGTTGACGGCGGACCTCTATATCGACTGCACCGGCCCGGAACGGATGCTGCACGATGGCGAAGAATGGCAGGACTGGAGCGCCATGCTGCCCGTCAATCGCGTGGCATGGCCGGACCGTCCGCTGCCCCCCAGCATATCGCCGCGGGACGAGGTACAGGCACTCGACAGGGGCTATCGAATCGTCGCACCCAGCCGGGATCGCACGCATGTCTTTGCCTGCTGGTCGTCTAGCTCCACCGCATTGCCGGATGCCGAAACCGCGCGGCACATGCTCGAAATTCCGGCCGGGCCGATCGCAGCATTGACGCCCGGCAGGCTGGCATCCCCCTGGTCGGACAACAGCATCGCCATCGGCGATGCGGCGGCCGCGTTTGAGCCGCTGCAATGGCTGAACCTGCATCTGGCCCGGCACAGCATTCTGCTGATGCTCGATCTGTTGCCGGGCCATGGCGACGGCACGGCGGAAGCGAAGGAATTCAACCGGCGGTTTGCGCTTGCCGCCGATCGGGTACGGGATTTTGTGGCTGCGCATCATGTCGGCAAGCACGACATGGAGCGTTCCCCGCAACTCGCCCGCACGCTGAACGACTATGCCCGCCGTGGACGCCTGCCCCCGGTCGAGGAGGACAGCATTCCGCGAGACATGTGGGTGCAATTGCTGTCCGGGCTTGGCATCGGTCCCGGCCTGTCGGCACGGGTGCGCGCGATTGATCCCGCCGTTCGTGCACAGAATGCCCATGCCGCCGAACAGCGTATCGCGGCGGCCCTCGCCGCCGGTCACCCCTATTCGGCAGCACTGAAACACATGCTGGAATCGCCGTGACAAGTCCGCATGATCCCGTGCGTTCCATCGTCATCGTCGGCGGGGGCACCGCCGGGTGGATGGCGGCGGCCGCAGTGTCGCGGTTCCTGAATAACGGACAGCGCCAGTTCACGCTGGTCGAATCCGACACCATCGGCACGATCGGCGTCGGTGAGGCGACTATCCCGCCGATCGTTAATTTCAACCGCATGCTCGGCATCGAGGAAAACGACTTCATGCGCGCCACCCAGGCGACATTCAAGCTGGGCATCGAGTTCGTCGACTGGTATCGGCGCGGCAAACGCTATCTGCACCCCTTCGGCGAACTGGGGCATGATTTCGAAGGGGTTGCCTTTCACCAGTTCTGGTCGGCCTATCGCGATCAGGCGGATGTCGGAGCAATCACCGACTATTCGATAACGGCCGCCGCCTGTTACGCCAATGCCTATGCGCCTGCAGAGCGCGACCCGCGTTCGCCGCTGCGGCAGATGACCCACGCCTATCATTTCGACGCCACGCTGTACGCCGCCTATCTGCGTCGTCGGTCGGAGGTACAGGGTGTCACCCGCGTCGAAGGTCGCATCGTCGATGTCGAGCAGGATGGCGAAAGCGGCTTCGTTACCGCATTGCTGCTGGAGGATGGACGCCGTGTCGAAGGCGACCTGTTCCTCGATTGCTCCGGCTTTCGCAGCCTGTTGCTCGGCAAAACGCTGGACGTTGCCTATCGCGACTGGTCGCGCTGGCTGCCGTGCGACCGGGCGGTGGCGCTTCCCGGCGAGCGGCTGTCGCCGTTGCCGCCCTATACCCGTGCAACCGCCGACAGCGCAGGCTGGCGCTGGCGCATCCCGTTGCAGCATCGCACCGGCAACGGCCATGTCTACAGCTCTGCCTATATGGATGCCAATATGGCCGAACAGGCACTGCGCGACGGGCTGGAAACACCCCCCGCCGGGGAGGCCCGGCACCTGGGCTTCACGACCGGGGTTCGCGAACGATTCTGGGAAAAGAATGTGATCGCGCTGGGGCTGTCGGGCGGGTTCATCGAACCGCTCGAATCGACCAGCATTCACCTGATACAGACGGGCATTTCCAAGCTGTTCTGGCTGTTTCCCGACCGCCGGCCAAGTGCGGTCGAACGGCGCGAATATAACCGGCTGATGACCGAGCAATATGAATATATCCGCGACTTTATCGTCCTGCATTACAAGGCGACGGCACGCGACGACACACCATTCTGGAACCATGTGCGCACCATGGACGTGCCCGACAGCCTGGCGCACAAGATCGACCTGTTCCGCGAAAAAGGGCGCGTGCTACGCTACGATCACGACCTTTTCGGGGTGCCGAGCTGGGTCGCGGTGATGCTGGGCCAGCATGTCCTGCCCCACGGCCATGACCCGCTGGTCGACTCCATGGACCCGGCGCGCGTGCAACAGACGATGCAGCGCATGCGCGCCACGCTTACCGCCACTGCCGCGCGCATTCCGTCGCATGCCGACTATATCGCAGCTCATTGTGCTGCACCGGCCCCTAAGGCTGGGACAATGCCCTGAGCACGAAGCTGCGGATCGCTTCATCGCGTTGCGGTGAGGCTGCTCCCTGTATGCCGCGCGCATGGGGCGGCAGATGGTCCGCGGCGCGATCCGCATCGTCGGCAAATACGAAATGGTCGAACCAGCCCGCCCAGGCGGCGCGCTGCGGCGCGGGCAGGTCGCGTAAAGTCTGAAGCGCATGGATAAAGGTGATGAAGGCGCCGCCCCGGACAGGGTCATTATACCAGTAATTGACGAGCACGTTGAAGGGCGAAAGCGCCTCGACATGATGCCACCAGAGCGTGGGAATATAGATGGCGTCGCCGGGCTCCAGTTCGGCGATCAGTGCTTTTTCCATAGCGGTTGCAAACCGGGGATAGCGATCCGGATCGGGGTGCAATGGATCGACCATACTCACCGGCTGCCCCGCGGGCGTGAAGTTGAGCGGCCCGACATAAAGGTCCGGCGTCGCCTCAGGCGGAAACAGCAGAAAGCGTCGGCGTCCGGCGCCGACGACGGCAATGTTTTCCGAGAGGTCGTAATGCGTCGATACCTGCGACGCACTTCCCACCCACAATCGCGGCACCGCACCCGGCGTATCGAGAGGCAGGCGATGCGCAGCGGCAAATTCGGGCGCGTGACGCTCGACCGGAGCCGCTCCGGCATAGAGCGCGGGCATATCGGCGTCGGCCGCAGTAGCCGCAATCCGGTTCAGCACGGCGCGCAACGGCAGTTTTTCAATGGTATAATTGAAACCGCGCATATCGTCGGAATAGAAAAACCGTTTCCTGGTACCGAGCTTCGCCACCATCGTATCGACCGGCATTCCGGTATCGAGCGGCGCAAGCAAGCGTTGCACCGCCGCCTCTCCCTGCCCGGCCGCGCGGACCAGCGGCCAGTCCGGCACCAGCTTGCGCAACACCAACGGTCGATAATTTTCTATACTGGCGCGCAGTTCTTCACCCGCGGTGTCACCGCTGATCTCCTGAACGGCTTGCAGAGAGGAAATATCTGTCATGCGTCCCTTTGAGCATTAAACATGCCGGATTTCCAACAACGCGTCCGGAAAGTGCGCCTCGATTTTCCGGAGCAGGCCGTCGAAGCCCATTGACACTTGCCTCCTATACCCGAAAGTTAGCGCTAGCATAAATAAACCACCGCCTTTGCGACGGAGAGGAATCGAATGAGTGAAACAACCGGGAAATTGCGCCTGAGCCGCCGGGAAACCATGGGGGCAGGACTGGCGCTTGGTCTGGCCGCGAACGTACCGGGTGCCGCTGCCGCCGCGACCGGGTCAACCTCGCTGATGCCGCCCGGCCCTGTTCCGCCCGAAGCGCTGGCAATCGGGGCGCATGCCGCGATCAAGGGAATGCGCTTCGGCTCGAATATCGCCTGGGGGCCGCCCGGTGCCGACCGGGCCAGCGGCAACAACCCCGCTTATGCCTCGCTGTTAAAAGGGCAATGCAGCATCCTCGTCCCCGAAAACGAACTGAAGTGGCAGGCGACCCGTCCCGACGCCACGCATTTCGACTTTCGCAAATTCGACGCCATCCTTGCCTTTGCCGAAGCGCACGGCTTTGCGATGCGCGGCCATACGCTGTTGTGGTACGATCCGAAATATTTCCCCAAATGGCTGACCGATTTCGATTTCGGCCCGCATCCCGCACGAAAGGCTGCGGAACTGGTCGAACAACATATCCGCACCATCACCCGGCGATATCGCGGGCGTATCATCAGTTATGACGTCGTGAATGAGGCAATCGAACCGAAAACCGGCGAGCTGCGCCGCAACTCGCTGGCGAACGCGACCGGTAACGACACCTCGATCATCGACCTCGCCTTTCATACCGCGCGCGAAGAACTGCCCGATACGCAGTTGGTTTATAACGACTATATGAGCTGGGAAGGCGGCGAGAACATTCCCCATCGCAAAGGCGTGCTGAAACTGCTCGAAGGATTTCGCAAACGCGGCGTTCCCGTCAACGCGCTGGGCGTACAGTCGCACCTGATCTACACCGACGACGTACCGCCTGAACAACTGGTCAAGCGCTACAGCCCCGAATGGCGCCATTTCCTCGATGAAGTGACCGGCATGGGTTACGATCTCGTCATCACCGAAATGGATGTGCGCGACGGTGCCTTGCCCACCAACCCGGTAGTGCGCGACCGTGCGATTGCCGGCTATCTGGGGGGCTATATGGACCTGATGCTGTCATACCCCCGGTTGAAGGATGTCCTGACATGGGGAATGTGCGATAAATATAGCTGGCTACAGGGGTTCGCCCCGCGCAAGGACGGAACGATGGTGCGCGGCTGCCCCTATGATGCCTCGTTCGGCCCGAAGGACATGGTGCTTACCCTGACCGATGGTTTTAAAAGGACTGCAATGCGCAAGGCATGAATTCCGAGGATCCCTCTTCCCGTTCCCGGTCCGGAGCAACCGCCTTCGCCTTATCTTCGAAGGCACGCATCCAAATCATGCCGGTGGGCGTCGAGGGGGAACAGATCATCGTCATCGACGACGCCCTGCAGCACCCTGATGAATTGATCCGTTTCGCCACGACACAACGGTTCGATGAGACGCTGAACGGCCTGTACCCCGGCCCCCGCGCGCCCTTGCCGCTTGATTATGCCGAAGCGGTGGTGGCACGCGCTACGCCCCTGATCGCGCAGAGCTGGAAGCTGGGGCCCATTCGCCCGGCCCATGTCGATTGCGTTTATTCAATCGTGACCAAAGCGCCGAAACAACTTCTTCCGATGCAGCGGCATCCGCATATCGACACCAGCAGTCCATGGCATTTCGCCGTGCTGCATTTCCTGTGCGATGCGCATTTCGGCGGCACCGCGTTCTTTCGGCATCGGACAACGGGATTCGAAACGATCACACCCGATCGGGAGGCGATCTGGAATGCCGCTCTGGAAAAGGAAAAGCCACGCCGGGCCGCGCTGCCCGTGCGATACATTGCCGATGACGATCCCGACTTCGAACGGATCGCAACCGTCGGCGCGAGGCGCAATCGAATGCTGATCTATCGCAGCAACCTGCTGCACAGCGGGGTGATCCCGACAGATATGCCCCTGGTTGCCGACCCGCTGCGGGGACGTTTGACCGCCAATATCTTTATCGGATACCGGCCGACGTCTCCCTGACCTGTCGGCCCCCTGTCCGTCGCCATGCCGACGCTACCCTTCAAAAAAAGGCCGTCCGCGCAATTGCGCAGACGGCCCTTGAGGGAGGAAGCCCGCTTTTAGAACGTAAAGCGGGTCAGGATCGTGAAACGGCTGTCCGCCGTGTACCATTGACGCGGAACATATTGGATCTTGCCGGCTGAATCGAGCACCGCAGCCTGTGTCTTGGTGATCGAGTTGGTCAGGTTGACCGCCTGTACTCCGATCTTGAAGTGCGGCGTGACGGTAAAGGTCGCGGACGCATCCAACTGGCCATAAGCCTCCTGGAAAATCGGGTCGAACGGCGTGATCACATCGCGGATCGTCAACAGATACCGCGAACGCCAGTTATAGGCTGCGCGCAGTTCCAGCGGCCCGATATTGATGAACGGCGTGACGTTGATCGTATGCTTGGACAGCCCCTGAAGCGGGAAATCCGTGCCGGTGATCGACGAGGTACGACCTGCCGCAACATCGGGATCGGTTGCCGACAGCGTGCTTTGCGGCACACCGGACGAGTCAACATAGGTATAGGTGGCTTGAAGCCCCAGCCCTTTCAGGAAGCCCGGCAGGAAGGAGTAAACCTGTGAATAGGAAAGTTCGAACCCCTTCACATGGCCTACGTCCGGCGAATTGACCGGCTGCGTGACCACGGCGGGGAACGTTGCACCGTTGTTAGTAAGATCAATCCGCTGAGTCGAATTGGTCACCACATCGGTCAGACGCTTATAGAAAAGCGCTCCCGTCAAATGCCCCACATTCGAGAAATACCATCCGACCGTAAAGTCATAATTGTCCGATTTGGTCGGAAGCAGCAAAGGATTGCCGGCCGTTGTCGTGGTCTGAATCGAATAGCTGTTAGGAATAGCATTCCCGCTCGAATCGTAATTCGCCACAGTCGAAAGACCAGTGATGTTGAAGTAATTCCGCGTATACCCGAATTGCGGCGCATACACTCCTTTGAAATAGCCTAAGCGAAACTGGAGCTTGTCAGTAACCGCCAGCTTGAAATTGGCGCTTGGAAGCCAATAATCGTAATTGACGATTTTGTCGTTACCATTCAACGCACCGTTCAAGAATGCGCGCGCCTGAGCCCTGACTTCCGGCGAGAAAGTACAGAAGGGTGAAGCCTGTTGGCCCGGATCAATCGGTTCGTTACACTGCGCTTCCGTCGGCAGCGAATTCGCATTGTTGGCAAACTGCTGATAACCGAATGAACTACGCCGGGTGTTTGTGTAGCGAACACCGACATTGCCGGTCAGTTCCCACCCGTTGCTGAAGGTGGAATCGATGTTTGCCATCACATAGGTCGCCCAGTTGCGCCAGTGCTGCGGATTGACCTCACCCGGCTGGAACGGCGAATTAGGCAGGTTGCCGCAACGGCTGATGATCGGATTCCAGCCGCCGTTGATTACCCGACCGTCCGAACAGGTAGTCGTTGGTTCCCATTGACGGTTAATCGCCGTGGCGTAGTTGATATAATCCTGATAATCCGTCGCCGGATTTCCCGAATAATAAAGGCGACCCGGACTACCCGGGAAGGCGGCCTGTCCCTTGAAATAGTCCCCGAACAGGTTGGGCACATAGCCGTTTAGTTGCGCACCATTGACGGGGTCGTCCAGCCATACCGGACCGTTATTCCCCCACTGCTCGCTCAACCGGCCCCAGTTATAGACGGAGTAACGCGCAGTCTGATCGCGATCCGCATAGCGTCCACCGACCTGTACAGATTTCAGGAAGCCATTATCTGGGAACCGGTAGTTGAAATCGGCCCGAATCGAGTCCTCATTCCCGTCCGAATATTCGTAATGATCCATCGCTGAACGATAGAAGCTGTTATACGGATCAAGAAAACTCTGGTGAGACCCCGTATAATAGGATGGATAGTTTGCGGTTCCCGGGGTTCCCATGCAGGAATTGGTCGCTGTATTGAAATTGGCTGACTCGCAATTCTGCGGCGGCAGGAACTGGACGTCGGGCAGACTGTTGCCGTTCAATTTGATATAGGCGTCCTGATAGCTCGATATCCACAAACCATTGTCCATTGCCTGCGCAAAGGAATCGACATGCTGATAGTCGAGTTTCATGCTCAGACGATCGGTCATGTCCCAGCGGAAATTCGCCGTATAATCGTTAACGACATTGCGCTCGGTATGCTGACGGGCGATATTGTTGGACTGCAGCCCTTCTGCGGGCGTGCGTGCATTGCCCGAGTTCTGGTCAGCACGCCAACCGGTCGGCCCGGTGATATACCCGCTTTCGAACATGCCGCTATCGTCATAGTTGATCGACGTGCCCGCGCGGGCACGACTGTCGGGAACGCCGTTCGCATCCGAATTCGCTGCAACGTTATCCGTCGCGATCTCGATCGTGTTCTCGTTCCAGGCCTGACGCGCGTCTGAACGCAGGAAGCGAAAGGTCGCCTCCATCGAACCGTCATTGCTGCGCCATTGCAGGGCTCCCGAAAAGCCATAACGCTGCCGATCGAAATTCTGACTGCCCACCACGGCGCCGCGCGGGAACAGGATCGACCCGACCTCGGTAGCACCGTCGAACGGAATTACGTCATTGCGGGTGCCGTCGGAATAGACCGTGCGCGGGCGGAAACTGCTGATCCCCAGCCGGTCGGCACGCGAATAAAGCTGCGAATAGGAAAAACTGCCCAGGATCCCGATTTCACCGATCGGCGTGTCCCAGCGATTGCTCGCCAGCATGGAGACGACCGGCGATCCCTTTTTGGCAAAGTCGCCGTAATTCATCTGCAACGATCCGGCGAGCAGTGCCTTTTTCTGATCGAACGGCAGACGCGTACGCAAATTCACCGTGCCGCCGATACCGCCTTCGATCATCGACGCAGTGGGCGTCTTGAACACATCGACACCGGCCAGCAACTCGGACGGAATATCCTGAAAATTGATACCGCTGCCATTGCCGGCGCTGAAGGCATCGTTGCCGTTGATTTCGGAGCGCGTGTAGGTCAGGCCGCGAATGGTAACGCCCGATCCTTCGACCGAGAAGTGGTCGGGGTCGACACCTGCCGCAAAGCGGTTGATCGAAACACCGGGAATACGCTGCAGCGCTTCCGTAACCGAGCGGTCGGGCAGCGCGCCGATATCTTCGGCCGTAATCGAATCGACGATAACCGCACTGTTTTTCTTGATCGACTGGGCGCTGCGCAACGATTCAAGAAACCCCGTAACGACGATATCGCCCGATTGAGGGACACTTGCCGCCGCCTGATCCGCAGCCGCCTGCCCGGACGTTCCGGCCTGTTGCGTCGTGCCAACAGTCGAGGTCTGCTTCCTCTTGCCCTTGGCCTTTCCGGACTGCGACGATTGTGCGCCAGCCTCCTGTTGCTGCAACGGCTTTGCATAAACGGGAGAAATTCCAAGAGAAGCGCCCAACGCCACCATGGAGGCGCCGTATAAATATGCGCGCGCGCCAAGCGAACGCAACAAAACACCATTCGACATATAAAAATCCTCCCCGTTTTACACACAGGCCTTAAAACGAGCCTTGTTTTCTAAACTCATACAAAAAGATAACGCTAACAACATTATGTCTATGTCGAATTGCTCCCGTTCGCAAGCGGGATTGCGTTATCGCGAACAAAGTTGGTAGCATCTGTTGCAAACAGACTACACTATGTGTCCATGGGAAGGGATTGCCTTGGAAAGCCAACGCATTCGATCTATTCTTATCGTCGGTGGCGGGACCGCCGGATGGATGACCGCCGCTGCCCTGTCACGCGTACTGGGGCAGGACTATTGCCAGATCACCCTGGTGGAATCCGATACTATCGGTACCGTCGGTGTCGGCGAAGCGACCATACCCCAACTTGGAACTTTCAATCGCATGCTGGGCATCGACGAAAATGAATTCGTCCGCCGCACGAAGGGAAGTTTCAAACTCGGCATCGAATTTGTCGACTGGGGACAGGTGGGCGAACGCTATTTCCATCCTTTCGGCAATTTCGGCCTCGATATGGAGGGGGTATCGTTCCACGCTTACTGGATGCGCATGGCGAAGGCAGGGATATTCCCCGACATCGAGGAATTTTCGCTGATGGCCCGGGCGGCCGCGTCCAACCGGTTCATGCGACCGGTCAATGCCGGAAATTCGCCGCTTTCGAATATCACCTATGCGTTTCATTTCGACGCTGGCCTGTATGCGCTTTATCTGCGCGAACTGGCCGAAGCGAACGGCGTGCGCCGGGTAGAAGGAAAAATCACGAACGTCGAACGCGACGGCAACGGGGGTCATATCCGGCAGGTCCGCCTCGAAAACGGTGAGGCGCTGGAAGCCGACCTGTTTATCGACTGTTCCGGTTTTCGCGGATTGCTGATCGGCGAAACGCTGGGGGTGCCGTATCGCGACTGGTCGGCGCATCTGCCCTGCAATCGCGCCGTCACCGCGCCGAGCGAGCGCGGCAACGCCCTGCCCTCCTATACACGTTCGACCGCCCGCAAGGCGGGATGGCAATGGCGCATTCCGTTACAGCACCGCACCGGAAACGGCTTGGTCTATTGCAGCGACTATATGAGCGATGACGAGGCGACGCAGACGCTTCTCGACAATCTGGAAACACCCGCATTGGGCGATCCGCGTCTCATCCGTTTCACCACCGGGCATCGGGAGCGCTTCTGGGAAGCGAACTGCGTATCGATAGGGCTGGCATCGGGGTTCATGGAACCGCTTGAATCGACCAGCATCTGGATGATCCAGACCGGCATCGCCCGGCTGCTGTCCAACTTCCCCGACCGAAGTTTCGCCAGCGTCGATCGTGATCGCTACAATCGGCTGATGGTTGAGGAGAGCGAGTATATTCGCGATTTCCTCGTGCTGCATTACAAGGCGACACGACGCGACGACACACCGTTCTGGAATTATTGCCGGACGATGCCGGTGCCAGACCGGCTGGCAGAGAAAATCCGGGTCTTTGAAAATTCCGGGCGCTGTTTCCGCGAAAACGATGAATTATTCAATGACACAAGCTGGTTTGCCGTCATGGTCGGGCAAGGGCTGCAAGCCCGGCGATACGACCCGGTTGCCGACCTGCTGTCATTTGAGGAAACGCGCGCCAGGCTGGCGCATATTCGTTCCGCGGTGCTCGCATCGGAACAGCACATGCCGGATCAGGCGCAATTCATTCAGGAACATTGCGCCGCCTGAGGATCACTGGACGAGAGGCAAAACATACTTATATACCAGTCATTATGAAACTGAATGTCTGTACTCCGGCAAAGGGGCGTCCGCGCGAATTCGATCTCGATGAAGCGCTTACCGCCGCGCTCCGCGTATTCTGGAGCAAAGGCTATGAAGGTGCATCGCTCACGGAACTGACCAAGGCGATGGGAATCACCCGTCCCAGCCTCTACGCTGCCTATGGCAATAAGGAGGAACTGTTCCGCAAGGCGCTCGACCTCTACGAACGCGAAAAGCTGGCCTATACGCGCGGTGCGCTGGATGCGCCGACGGCAAAGGGCGTCGCCGAGCGTTTCCTCTATGGCGCAATGGCAGCCCAATGCAGCGAATATGAACCGCATGGCTGTCTGGGCGTCATTACGTCGGTAGCCTGTGGCGCCGAAGCGGAAGCGATCCGCGAAGAAGTCATCGCACGGCGCCAGTCCTCGCGACAGGCGATTATCGATCGCTTCGAAAAGGGCAAGGCGGAGGGCGATTTGCCGCCGGAAACCGATCCCGGCGCGCTGACCAGCTATTTAATGGCGGTGTTGCAGGGCATGGCTATTCAGGCTGGTGCCGGCGCAAAACGCGAGGATTTGGAGCAGGTTGTCGAAACAACATTGGCGATGTGGCCGGGCCGCTGAATTTCGCACTCGCAAAAAATATCGACCGGTATATAAATCACCCTTGACGTTGTTCATCTCTGATTTATATACCGATCAGTACTAAACAATAAAGGGGAAGCGCGATGTGCATTCGCTCCAACCTGTCCCACAATATCGGCTGATGGTTTCGCTTTCGCCTAAGCGCGAGTGACTATCCGCTAAACTGATCCGGTCCGGCATCGCCGTCCGGACGGTTCGTCGACATTCGAATACCCGCACCGCTGCCGTGTTTCAGCAACGCAGCCGGTATGTCCAAATTTATCACCGGATAAGCCGTTACGGCTTTTTCGGAACGGGGGAGCCGTGTGCGAACCCGGCACCATCAGGGAGACGTGTGATGGCCTATTTCGATTTTGCGCAGGCTTTTGAAACCTCCACCCCGGCCGTTGCTTCGAAACCGCTCGCGGGAACAAAGGCCCGGCTGTCGCCGCTCGAATGGTCGGTAGTCGCTCTGGCACAAAAGGACCGACTATCGAGCATCCATCAGCCGGGCCGCGTGTCCATCGCAATGGGCGTATTGTTCGGCAAGCGCCCCAGCCCGGTTCTGGCCGATCCCCGGCTGGAAGCGCTGCGCCGCCTGTCAGTGATTGCGTGGCATCGTGGCTATGCGATCCATCCTTCCGAAATTCATGCGTTCAAGGCCGCAGGTTTCACTATCGAGCAGTATGAGCTGGTGCTCGGCAGCATCAGCCGTGGCCGCAACGCCCTTAATCAGCGAGTTCACTAATGAACATGATCAGTCGTATCGCGCGCGGCGGTGAAGTCGTTTCCGCGCCACGCCCCCGCTCTGCCCGATGGAAGCGCGCGGCAATCACTGCCGCCCCGCTGGCGCTCGTCCTGTGGGGCGGGTATGAAATCGCCCATCGCGGCACGCCTGCGGCCGCGGCTCCGCCGCCGCCCACGGTTACCATTGCCACTCCGCTTCAGCGTCCCATTCGCGAATGGGACGACTATGTCGGTCGCTTCGAAGCCAGTAAGACCGTTGATGTGCGTCCGCGCGTCTCCGGCGAAGTGACCGCGATCCATTTTCAGGACGGCGCGATCGTTCATAAGGGACAGTTGCTGTTCACCATCGACCCGCGTCCCTTCGCTGCGGCACTGGCCGAAGCGAAAGCACGTGTGGCAAGCGCGCAAAGCGATCTGGTACTGGCACGCGCCAACCTCGCTCGCGCACGCAAGCTGATTGACGTCGACGCCGTGTCGCAAAGCGATGTCGATCAGTTGCAGGCGAAGCAGCAGGCGGCGCAGGCCGCCCTTGCCGGGGCGCAAGCTGCCGTACGTGCCCGCGCACTGGACCTCAACTTCACGCAGGTACGCGCACCGATCAGCGGCCGGATTTCCGACCGCCGCGTCGATGCGGGCAACCTGGTCGCGGGCGGCGACGGCAGTGCGGCGACGCTGCTCACCACGATCAACAAGCTCGATCCCATTTATTTCAGCTTCGATGCCTCCGAAGCCCTGTTTCTGAAGTCAAAGCGGGCAAAGGAACAAGGCGACGCCCCCTCCCCCATCGAAATCAAGCTGCAGGACGAAACCGGCTATCGCTGGCACGGGCGGCTGGATTTCACCGACAACGGGCTGGATCCGCGTTCGGGCACCATTCGCGGTCGCGCGATCCTCGACAATCCGAAGATGTTCCTGACACCGGGCATGTTCGGCAATGCGCGGCTGGCGACCGGTGGCACGACCACCGCGTTGCTAGTCCCCGATGCCTCGATCGAAACCGATCAGGCCCGCAAGCTGGTGGTCGTCATCGGCAAGGACGGCACCGCAACGGCAAAGCCGGTCGAACTCGGTCCCGTCGTTCATGGGTTGCGCGTGATCCGCAGCGGGCTGACCCCGCAGGATCGTGTCGTCATCAGCGATCCCGAACTCGCCATGCCCGGCAGCAAGGTGCTGACCAAGCCCGGCAAGATCCGGCCCGACGACAGCGGCCAACCGCAAGAGGCGATTGAGGCCCCGGTTCCCGGCCAGGCCACCTTCGCCACGAGCTAACCCCTCTTTTTTCAGGAGCAGGCACATGCGCCTCTCACGTTTTTTCATCACGCGGCCGATCTTCGCCGCGGTGATCGCGGTCGTCATCACGATCGTCGGCGCCATCGCCTATCTGGGGCTGCCGGTATCGCAATATCCGGACATCGTGCCGCCCACGGTGACGGTGACGGCGGACTATCCCGGTGCGACCGCACAGACCGTCGCGAAGACGGTAGCGGCCCCCATCGAGCAGCAGATCAACGGCGTCGACAACATGCTCTACATGTCGTCGCAATCGACCGGCGACGGCAAGCTGACCATTACCGTCACCTTCAAGATCGGCACCGATCTCGATGCCGCGCAGGTGCTGGTGCAGAACCGCGTCGCCATTGCCGTACCGACGCTGCCCGAAGAGGTGCAGCGGCTGGGCGTGGTGACGCAGAAGACGTCCCCCGACTTCCTGATGGTCGTCAACCTGATCTCACCCGACAATTCGCTCGATCGCAGCTATATCTCCAACTATGCGCTGACGCAGATCCGCGACAAGCTGACCCGCATCGACGGTGTCGGCGACGTGCGCCTGTTCGGCAGCCGCGATTACGCGATGCGGGTGTGGATCGATCCCGGCCGCGCCGCAGCGCTCGGCCTCACGGCGGGCGATATCGTCAATGCCCTGCGCGCGCAGAATGTGCAGGTTGCCGCCGGTACGCTGGGCCAGCCGCCCTATGGCAAGGGCGACGCCTTTCAGGTGAATGTGGAGGCGCAGGGGCGGTTCACCGACCCGAAGCAGTTTTCCAATATCGTCATCCGCACGGATGCCGACGGGCATCAGGTGAAGGTATCGGATGTCGCGCGTGTCGAACTGGGCGCGGCGGATTATTCCTCCAACACCTATCTGTCGGGCAAGCCGACCGTCATCATGGCGGTGTTCCAGCGCCCCGGCACCAACGCCCTTGCCGCGGCACAGGCCGTGAACAAGGAAATGGAGACCGTATCCAAATCCTTCCCCAAGGGGCTGGCGTACAAGGTCATCTACAACCCGACCGAGTTCATCTCCCAATCCGTTGACGCCGTGATGCACACGCTGTTCGAGGCGGTGCTGCTGGTGGTGCTGGTGATCCTCGTCTTCCTGCAGAAATGGCGCGCCGCAATTATTCCGGTGGTGGCGATCCCCGTGTCGCTGATCGGTAGCTGTCTGGTGCTTGCCGCCTTCGGCTATTCGCTCAATACATTGTCGCTGTTCGGCATGGTGCTGGCCATCGGGATCGTCGTCGATGACGCGATCGTCGTGGTCGAAAATGTCGAGCGCAACCTGCAACACGGACTGAGCCCCATCGAAGCGGCCAAGACGTCAATGGACGAAGTCTCGGCGGCGCTGGTGGCAATCGTACTGGTGCTGTGCGCGGTGTTCGTGCCCACGCTGTTCCTCACCGGCCTGTCGGGCGCCTTTTACCAGCAGTTCGCGGTAACCATCGCGAGTGCGACGGTCATCTCGCTGGTGCTGTCGCTTACCCTGTCGCCTGCGCTTGCGGCCCTGCTGCTGCGCGCGCACGACCATCGCGGCGAGCGTCATGCGATCATCCGTTTCGTCCATCATGCCGGGGACCGTTTCAATCGCGGGTTCGAACGGCTGAGCGAGGGCTATGGACGCCTCACCCGCTATCTGGTGCTGCGCCCGGTGCGGATGATGCTGACCTATGGCGGGCTTATCGCAGCCACCGTCGCGGTATTCTGGGTCACGCCGACCGGGTTCATTCCCGCGCAGGATCAGGGCTATTTCCTGACCGTCATCCAGCTGCCGCCCGGCTCCTCGCTCGAACGCACCGACGCGGTGATGCAGAAGGTCGCCAAGCGTATCCTGCCCATTCCGGGCGTGAAGGGGTCGGTGATGCTGGCCGGGTTCGACGGGCCGTCTCAGACGCTCGCCCCTAATGCCGCTGCCGCCTATGTCCCCCTCGAATCCTTCGAAAAGCGCGAAAAGCTGGGTGTCACGTTGCAAAGCATCATGGCCGAAGCGCAGAAGCGCACTGCCGACATCAATGAGGCGCGCCTGATGATCGTACCGCCGCCCCTGATTCAGGGAATCGGTTCGGCCGGCGGCTATCGCATGATGGTCGAGGATCTGGGCGATCACGGCTATGACGATCTCGGCAAACAGGCCTTTGGCCTGATCGGCAAGGCCAATCAGACCAAGGGTCTGAAGCAGGTCTATACCTTCTTCAACACCGCCACGCCGCGCATCTTCGCCGATATCGACCGCGACAAGGCCGATATGCTGGGGGTGCCGCCGCAGCGGGTTTTCGAAGCGCTGCAGGTCTATCTGGGGTCGGCTTATGTCAATGACTTCAACCTGCTGGGCCGGACCTATCACGTCACGGCGCAGGCGGATTCGCCCTATCGCAAGACCGAAGCCGATATCGCCAATCTGAAGACGCGGTCCGATTCCGGTTCGATGGTACCGATCGGATCGGTCGCCACCTTCCAGAGCAAGACCGGCCCCTATCGCGTGGTACGCTACAACCTGCATCCCGCGGTCGCGGTCGATGGCGATACGGCACCGGGCTATTCCTCCGGCCAGTCGCTGGTGACGATGGAAAAGCTCGCCGACAACACGCTGCCCAAGGGCTATGGCCATGAATGGACCGGCATCGCCTATCAGCAGAAGATAGCGGGCAATACAGCGGGTGCAGTGTTCGCACTGGCGGTGGTGTTTGTCTTCCTGGTGCTCGCGGCGCAATATGAAAGCATCGTGTTGCCGCTGTCGATCATCCTGATCGTGCCGATGTGCCTGCTGGCGGCGATGATCGGCGTCAACCTGCGCGGCATGGACAATAACGTCCTGACACAGATCGGGCTGATCGTCCTGATCGCACTGGCCGCAAAGAACGCCATTCTGGTCGTGGAATTCGCCAAGCAGGCGGAGGATGAAGACGGTCTGTCCCCGGTCGAGGCAGCGGTACAGGCGGCGCGCACCCGGCTGCGTCCGATCCTGATGACCAGCTTTGCCTTCATCCTGGGTGCGGTGCCGCTGCTGATCGCAAAAGGTGCAGGCGCGGAACTGCGTCAGGCACTGGGCACGGCGGTGTTCTTCGGAATGATCGGCGTCACCGGCTTCGGCCTGATCTTCACGCCAACCTTCTATGTCGTTTGCCGCGCGCTGGGCGACCGGCTTTCCCGGCGCAGGCCGCGCCCGGACGCTGATCCTGCGCTGCAGCCGGCCGAATAGGACATGCAAGCCATGAAAATGATTCGTCCCCTGACCACGACCCTTTCCGCACTGGCGCTCGCCGCCTGTGCGGTGGGGCCGGACTATGTTGCACCCGTTCCTCCCGCGGCAACATCCGGCCCCTTCATCGCCGCCGACAATGCGGCGGTATCGGCAGCATCCATCGATGCCAACTGGTGGCGACTTTACGACGATCCCGTCCTGAACGGCATGGTACACGACGCCCTGTCCGCCAATACCGATATCCGTGTCGCGGTCGCCCGGATCGCCCGTGCACGCGCCGGTCTGAAGGGCGCGCGGGCCAATGAACTGCCGCAAACCGATCTGGGCGCAAGCGCGACCTATGGCCGGCTTCCTTCCGATCAACGGGTTCCCGGCACAAAGCGGGAGGACTGGACGATCGATACCGGCCTCAGCGTGTCCTATGAGGTCGATCTGTTCGGCCGCGTCCGCCGCGACGTGGAAGCGGCAAAGGGCGATGTCGGCGCTGCGCAGGCGGATGCGGAGGCAGTGCGCGTTGCCGTGGTGGCAGACACCACCCGCGCCTATGCCGATGCCGCCTCCACCGCCGCGCGGCTGGCGGTGGCGCGCCATATCGTCGCGTTGCTGGACCGGTCGCTTGAACTGACCCGGAAACGCCATTCGGCGGGGCTGGCGACGGGACTGGACACTGCGCGCATCGCGGCGCTGCGCAATCAGCGCGCAGCCGATATTCCGACAATCGAGGCCCAGCGTCAGGCGGCGTTGTTTCAACTGGCGACACTGACCGGACGTGCGCCTGCCGACCTGCCGCCGATCGCGGGAGAACGCACGACGGCGCTGGAGATTACGCAACCGATTCCGGTCGGAAACGGCAAGGATCTGCTGGCCCGCCGCCCCGATGTGCGCGCCGCCGAACGCCGACTGGCTGCCGCGACCGCCCGCATCGGGGTGGCGACCGCCGACCTCTATCCGACCATCTCACTCGGCGGTTCGGTGGGATCGACCGGTAACGTGCTCAGCAATATTTTCGGTGCCGGGCCGCTGCGCTGGCTGCTGGGACCGCTGATCAGTTGGTCCTTCCCCAATCAAAGCGCAGCACGCGCCAAGATTGCAGCCGCGAAGGCCGATACACAGGAGGCGCTGGCAACGTTCGACGGCACCGTGCTGACCGCGCTTCAGGAAACCGAAACCGCGCTTTCCGCCTATAGCCACGATCTCGACCGGCGGACGGCACTGAAGGCCGCGCTCGATCAGGCGGGCCGGGCGCTGCAAATCACCACCGCACAGCAGCGCGAGGGCGCAGTGAACTCACTCGACCTACTCGATGCCCAGCGCACCTATTCGGATGCCCAGGCCGCCGTCGCCGATATCGACGCGAAGATTGCAGACGATCAGATCGACCTGTTCAAGGCGCTGGGCGGCGGCTGGCAGCAAACCGGTCAGAGCTAGAATCGAGTTAAAGAAGCTGCCGTGCAAGAATCGCTTCGACATCGGCATTGTCGGGCAGTGTCCCGAACAGCCGCCCATCGCCCGCCAGCCGCGTCTCGCAAAACGCCTCCGCCACCGCGGCGGGGGCGTCACGCAGCAACAGTGCCGCCTGCAACAGCAGGGCCATCCGTCCGACCAGCGCGCGGGCCTGCGCTTCCCCCACAGGCCGGGACAGGTCGGCACTCAGGCTGTCGAGCGCAGCATCGAAACGGCCATGTTTCCCGCGTTCGCTCGCCAGTTCGGCCAGAAACACCTCGCCCGACAGCGGCGCCTTTGCCAGTGTCCGCAGCACATCAAGCGCGATGACATTGCCGGACCCTTCCCAGATCGCATTCAACGGCGATTCGCGGAACAGGCGCGGCATCGGCCCTTCCTCGACATAGCCCGCACCGCCCAGACACTCCATGCACTCGAACACAAACGCCGGATTACGCCTGGTCAGCCAGTATTTCGCGACCGCCACCGCCAGCCGCGCAAAGGCGCGCCCCGCCGCATCTTCATCGTCAAAGGCGCACGCGACCCGCACCACCAGCGCCACCGCCGCTTCATATTCCAGCGCAAGATCGGCCAGTACGCCGCGCATCGCAGGCTGGTCGATCAGCTTTTTCTGAAACACCCGGCGCCCCTGCGCGTGATTGACCGCTTCGGCCAGTGCGCGGCGCATGATGCCCAGCGTGCCCGCAATGGTGCCCAGCCGGGTGTGGTGCACCATGTCGATAATGACCTGTACCCCGCGCCCTTCCTCCCCCAGCAGCCAGCCGAGCGCGCCGTGATATTCGATCTCGCTCGATGCGTTGGACCGGTTCCCCAGCTTGTCCTTCAGCCGCATGACATGGATGGCGTTGCGTTCGCCGTCCGGGGCGATGCGCGGCACCAGAAAGCAGCTCAGCCCCGTCTCGCCATAGGCCAGCGTCAGGAACCCGTCGCTCATCGGCGCGGAGCAGAACCATTTATGCCCCGTCAGCCGCCACAGCCGTGCGGCGCGGTCCACGGGTTCGGCACGGGTGCTGTTGGCACGTACATCACTGCCGCCCTGTTTCTCGGTCATCGCCATGCCGAGCGTGATGCCCGCTTTCTCCGCGATGGGCCGTAACGGCGCATCATAGCTGCCGCCCAGCAGCGCATCGAGCCATGGCGCGGCCACATCGGGCTGGGTGCGTAATGCGGGCACGCCGGCATAGCTCATATTGATCGGGCACATCACGCCCGCCTCCGCCTCGGTAAACAGTGCCAACATCGCGGCATGGGCGAGGTGGCGACCCGGCGCTTCGGTCGTCCAGGCAATGTCGTGGATATGGTGCTCCATCGCCAGCGCCATCAGCCGGTGATAGGCGGGGTGAAAGCGCACCGCGTCGATCCGCCGCCCATAGCGGTCGAATTGCTCCAGCACCGGCGGATTGCGATTGGCCTCGACTCCCAGGTCGAGCACCGCGTCCGACCCGACCGCCGCGCCCAGCGCCGTCATCCGTTCGTCGAGCCACTGCCCCGCGCCGCGCAGCACCCCTTCGCGCAACGCCACGTCGTCATGATAGAAATTACGGTTCACCAGCGGCGGCGGCTGGTTGGTCACCTCATGCGTTTCAAGCCGCGTGGCGGGTTTATAAACCTGCATGATCCTGCTCCTGTGCCGTCAGCATAAGCCATGACACCGGTTCAGGTCGAACGCTTTGTGTCAGTCGTGCGCCATCGCCAGCAGCGCGCGGGCGCGTTTCAGGTGCGGTACATCCACCATCTCTCCGTCCAGTCCCAGCGTCCCCGCACCGGGATTGGCATCGAACAACGCGACCACGCGACGGGCATAGGCAAGCTCCTCTTCGCTGGGCGAAAAGGCGCGATTGATGACCGGCACCTGTGCCGGGTGGATCGCCATCATCCCGCGAAACCCGGCGGCACGGGTTTCGTTCGCCACGCGCTCCAGCCGGTCGAGATCGCGAAATTCGGGATAGATTGTCTCAATGGGCGCAACGCCCGCCGATACCGCGCCCGCCAGACATAGCGTGCGGGCAAGCTGATAGGGGAAGAGATACTGCCCCTCCGCATCGCGATTGCCGCTCGCGCCCAGCGCAGTGGCAATATCCTCCGCACCCCAGGTCAGCGCATCGAGGCGCGGCGTGCCCGGATAGTCACCCAGCCGGAACAGCGAATCGGGGGTTTCGGTGGCGATGACGATCGTGCGGATCGACTCCGCTTCGATGCCCGCCGACGCCTCCAGCGCGGTCAGATAATGGTGCAGCCGTTCGGCATCGGTGCGCACCGCCTTGGGCAGCATGATGCCGTCTGGCCGCGACGGCACCACCGCCGTGAGGTCGGCCAGCGCGTGCGGCGTGTCGAGCGGATTGATGCGTACCCAAAGCGGCACCCCCCGGTCGGGCTTCGCCAGCGCCTCGGCAACCATCCGGCGTGCCTCCGGCTTGGCTGCCTCCGCCACCGAATCCTCCAGATCGAGCAGCAACAGATCAGCACCGCATCCCAGTGCCTTTTCCAGCTTGCGCGGGCTATCCCCCGGCACGAACAGCAGCGAACGTGCGGGAAAGGGACGAATATCGGCCAAGGGGCATCCTCCAGTCAGGTTTTGCCGTCCTTTCCGCACGATGACGCGCGAAGGTCAAGCCGCATGGGTTGAGCGCGCGCCGCCTTCCGCTACACAGGCGTCAAAATTTCTAAAAAGGATGCGACAATGGCAGGACGGTTTTTCGATGAATGGCAGGTCGGCGATACGGTCGCGCACAGCCTGCGCCGTACGGTGACGGAGACCGACAATCTGCTGTTCACGACGCTGACTCACAACAGCCAGCCGCTGCACCTTGATGCCGAAGCCGCCCGCGCCAGCGAGTTCGGACAAATCCTCGTCAACGGCACCTATACCTTCGCGCTGATGGTGGGAATCACCGTGGGCGACACCACCGCCGGCACGCTCGTCGCCAATCTGGGCTATGACAAGCTGGTCATGCCCAAGCCGGTGTTTCTGGGCGATACGCTGCGCGCCGAAAGCAAAGTGATCGCCACACGCCCGTCGCGCTCACGCCCCGGTCAGGGCATCGTCACCTGGAAACACCGGATGCTCAATCAGCGCGACGAAGTGGTCTGCGAATGCGAGCGTTCCGCGCTGTTGAAAAATAAAGAGGGCTGATTTGCGTTTCAATTGAAGGTTCGGCACCGGCCCGCTCCCCCTCCCGACCACCCAGTTACCATACCCTGTTGGGTGGTCGGGAGGGGAAGCGGGCCGTTGCCGTAATTTCACTAGGCAGCTACCAGCCAGTCCGGGCGGATCGCATCGCCCAGATCCTCGACCCGGCGATGCTCGACCATCAGGCCGAGTTCGGGATAGATCGCGCGCGTCCGGTCGCCCGCCTCGCCCAGCGGAGCGACAACCAGCCGCCGGTTGACCTTGCTGCGATGGTGCATCCGCGCGGTGTTTTCCTGCCCGATGAAGCAGCCTTTGGTAAAGCTCACCCCGTTCAGTTCGCGCGCATTGCATTCCAGCCAGAGCGTCTTGTCGCTGCCCAGTTCGCCCTGCCCTTCGGTCACGCCAAGCCGCAGGCGATGCTCCAGCCAGCCGTTCGCAGGCGCACCGTCCGCATCGCCCAGCCAGCGAAAACCAAGCGCCGCCAGCCGCGGATCGGGCACGCCCTGCCCTGCCTGTGGCGACCAGTGCGCGCCGCCTTCCACGGGCGCGATCTCGATCTTGCGGCGCAGGCGATACAGGGAAAGCCGCTTTGCCAGCGCATCGCGCGCTTCTGCCTCGCAATCGATCAGGATCGCGTCGCCATCGTCCCACAGCAGGAAATCGAACTGCGCCTTGCCCTGGGCGGTCAGCAGCCCGCCCCATTGCGGCGCATCGGGCGCGACCTTCGTCACGTCCTGCGTCACCAGTCCCTGCAGAAACCCGCGCACATCCTCTCCGGACAAACGCAGTAAAGAACGGTCGGCGAGCAGGGTTGCAGGTTCTGTCATGCGAGCGAAATAGGCACTGGCTGCGCAAATCCCAAGGGCCGTCGAACCATACTGGCGAAGCACGGGCAACGCCGCTAGAGCACGGCATATGACCGAACGCCTCACCATCCGCCGCCCCGACGACTGGCATGTGCACCTGCGCGACGGTGCGATGCTGGAAACGGTGGCCCGCTACACCGCGCGCCAGTTCGGCCGCGCCATCGTCATGCCCAATCTGGCGCCGCCTGTGACCAGCGTGGAAGCCGCAACCGCCTATCGTGAGCGTATCCTCGCCGCCCTGCCCGAAGGCAGCGACTTCACCCCGCTGATGACCTGTTATCTGACCGACCGTGCCGATGGCGGCAACATCGTCGACGGCTATCGGCAGGGCGTGTTCGCGGCGTGCAAGCTCTACCCTGCCAATGCCACCACCAATTCGGCCGCGGGCGTAACCGATATCCGCAACCTGTATCCTGTGCTGGAGGCGATGCAGGCGGCCGGAATGCCGTTGCTTATCCACGGAGAAGTCACCAGCCGCGACATCGATATTTTCGATCGCGAAGCGGTGTTTATCGAGCGCACCCTGTCGGGTCTGGTCCGCGATTTTCCCGCGCTGAAGGTCGTGCTCGAACATATCACCACGGCGGATGCGGCGGATTTCGTGACCGCGCAGGGGCCGAACGTCGCCGCGACGATTACCCCGCATCACCTGCATATCAACCGCAACGCGCTGTTCGAAGGCGGGTTGCGCCCGCATGCCTATTGCCTGCCCGTCGCCAAGCGCGAACGGCACCGGCTGGCAGTGCGCAGGGCCGCGACCTCCGGCTCGCCCAAATTCTTCCTCGGCACCGACAGTGCCCCGCATACGCATGAAGCAAAGGAATCGGCGTGCGGCTGCGCGGGCATTTTCAACGCACCCTATGCGCTAGAAAGCTATGCCATGGCGTTTGAGGAGGACGGCGTACTCGACCGGCTGGAAGGGTTCGCCTCCGAACATGGCCCGCGCTTTTACGGCCTGCCGCTTAACGAAGGAACCGTGACGCTGGAACGCGTCGAAACCAGCGTGCCGGACCGCGTCGCCGATGACCGGCTGGTTCCCTTCCACGCCGGACAGACGCTACCCTGGCGGTTCGTCGGCTGAAGCAGCGCGCGCCCGGCCCTGAGCATGTTTTCGGGAAAAGTGGTGCGGATGGTCGGACTCGAACCGACATGACCGAAGTCGCGGCATTTTGAGTGCCGTGCGTCTACCAGTTTCGCCACATCCGCACTGGGGCCGCCTCTATAGGCAGGGAAATCGCCCTCGCCAACCGCTATTCTTGCCGTCCAACGGTTCAGATAAAGACTTCTTCATTGCCCCGGCTCTTCGGGTCCGGCCCGAAGCGATTATCGCCCGCAGTCCCGTCGAGGAAATAGAAGACCAGTAAAGCGACAGCAGCAACCAGCGTCAAAATCAGACCGATCCCGGAAATAGCGCGCGACTGCGACAGCAGCCCGACGATGACAAGAATATAGGTCGCAATCGGCGCCAGCAGCCAGAAACCGCTTCGATTGGTATCGTGCAGTCGCCGCACCGAAACCGCGATATCCGGAATGATGATCGCAAGCATCAGGATAAGATACGCCACATAGAGCAAGATGGTACCTGCCCCGATGGCCGCCAGCCCAGGCTCGCCGCCGCGCTCCAGTCCCGCCAGCGCCATGGCGCCGCCCCCGACCACCATCAACAGGATCGTGAAAACGAAATTGATCAGAATCTTGAATAGCTGCCACATCCAGAATTCCATACGGCGCGACCGGCCCTGAAAATCGGCATAGCGCCGCAACGGCATCAGCATCCATTCCATCTGAACTACCCCCTTCAATTTGCACGCAGGCTGCACCGCATCGGCTGTTTTGACAAGATAATATGAGTCAGTTGACCGGCGCGCGCCGACGATAGCTGAGCGCTTCGGCGATATGCACGCGCCCGACCGCATCCGCGCCTGACAGATCGGCAATCGTGCGTGCCACCCGCAACACACGCATATAGCCGCGCGCCGACATGCGGGTTGCCTCCGCCGCTTGTGCAAGCAAGGCGCGTCCCGCTTCGTCAGGCGTTGCCACCGCCTCCAGCACGTCGCCATCTGCTTCGGCATTGGTACGCGCCTTGATATCCCTGAAGCGGTCGCGCTGAACCGCGCGTGCCGCCGCCACCCTTTCCGCGACTTCCGCCGATCCTTCGGCCGGAGGCGGCAGGACGAGGTCCGCGGCGCTCACCGGTTGCACCTCGACATGCAGGTCGATGCGGTCGAGCAGCGGCCCCGAAACCTTCGCCTGATAGTCCGCCGCGCATCTGGGCGCTCTCGCACAGGCCAGCGCAGGGTCGCCCAGATGCCCGCACCGGCACGGGTTCATCGCCGCAATCATCTGCACTCGCGCCGGAAAGGTCACATGCGCATTGGCGCGCGCGACGCTGACCGTGCCGGTTTCGAGCGGCTGACGCAGCGAATCGAGCACCGCGCGCTGAAATTCGGGCAGTTCGTCGAGGAACAGCACTCCCAGATGCGCGAGGCTGACCTCCCCCGGCTTCACCTTCAGTCCGCCGCCGGTCAGCGCCGCCATCGAAGCGGAGTGATGCGGGCTGCGAAACGGGCGCGTACGGGTGAGTTGCCCACCCTCCAGCGTGCCCGCGACCGAGGCGACCATCGACACTTCCAGCGCCTCCGCCGAATCGAGCGGCGGCAAAATGCCCGGAAGGCACGCCGCCATCAGCGACTTGCCCGCACCCGGCGGGCCGATCATCAGCAGATTGTGGCCGCCCGCAGCAGCAATCTCCAGCGCGCGTTTCGCGGTTTCCTGCCCCTTTACCTGTTTCAGGTCGGGACCGGATGTTTGCACCGCCACCTCGCCCGGTTTGGCGGCACTCAGCAGTTGCTGACCCTTCAAATGGTTGAGCAGCGCGATCAGGTCGGGCGCGGCAAGCACTTCCACCGATCCCGCCCATGCCGCTTCCGCCCCCTGTGCGGCCGGACAGATCAGCCCCTTATCCTCCTCGCCCGCATGGAGTGCCGCCAGCAGCACCCCCGGCGACGGCGCGATCCGCCCGTCCAGCCCCAGTTCGCCGACCACGACATAGCCCGCCAGCGTCTCTGCATCCGCCACACCCATCGCGGCGAGCAGGCCGAGTGCGATCGGCAGGTCGAAATGCGATCCTTCCTTGGGCAGGTCGGCGGGCGACAGGTTGACGGTGATCCGCTTGGGCGGCAGCGACAGGCCGATCGCCGCCAGTGCCGCGCGCACCCGCTCCCGGCTTTCGGCAACCGCCTTGTCGGGCAGACCGACGACAACGAATGCCGGAACACCCGGTGCGACCTGCACCTGCACCTCGACGCCGCGCGCCTCCAGCCCGAGATATGCCACTGTCGAGACGATTGCGACCATGGTGTATTTTCCCCCTGCCTCCTTCCATAGCGGCATTGCGCCCGGTTGGAACCGATTGTCGCATCCGTTTTTCTGCTGTCTTGCTAACCCAATACAGCACACCCACATTGCCGGTTGTGCCGAACAAGCCCGCCCCACCCCCGCCGCTATGGCGTTTCATCCTGATCCTCACCGGGCTGGTGCTGATGGTCGGAGCGCCCATTGTCGGTATTTTGCCGGGTCCGGGAGGGATCTTCGTATTTGCCGCCGGACTGGTGCTGGTGTTGCGCAACTCGCTCTGGGCACGGCGGCACTTTGCGCGCATCAAGCGCCGCTGGCCATGGTTCGGTGATCTCGCCGACCGGGCGCTGCGTCGCCGCAGTGCTGCGCGCAGGCGGCAGAAAAAGCGGGATTCTGCGCGTTGACTTGCACGCCATCCTCCATTAAGGGCATCGACCAGCAAGGCCGCCCCCTGTGGCGGCCCTTTTTAATTGTCGAAACTGTGGGAATGAACGATGAAGCGGACCTTTCAGCCGAGCAACCTGGTGCGTGCACGCCGCCACGGCTTTCGCGCGCGCATGGCGACGCCGGGCGGCCGCAATGTGATCCGCGCCCGTCGCGCGCGCGGTCGCAAGAAGCTGTCGGCCTGACACGCCTTACCCGGCGCGCGGACTATCTGGCGGCAAACCGCGGCGCGCGTGCGCCGATGCCCGGTTTCGTTCTGCTGGTCCGCCGCCGGGAAGACGGCGATCCCGGCATGCGGATCGGTATCACGGTTTCCAAGAAAGTCGGCAACGCCGTCACCCGCAACCGTATGAAGCGCCGTTTTCGCGCGCTTGCCAAAGAGATTCTGCCGGAACACGGCCATCATGGCGCCGATCATGTGCTGATCGGCCGACCGGGCGGGATCGAGCGGGCATTTTCCAGTTTAAGCGCCGAATTGATCAAGGCGCTGCGCAAGGTGCGGCGGTGATCGCGAAACTGCTGATCCTGCTGGCCCGCGCATGGCAATTGGGACCGTCGCTGATCTTGCCGCCCAGTTGCCGATATTCCCCTTCCTGTTCAGCCTATGCAATTGAGGCACTTCGCCGCTATGGCGCTGTGAAGGGAAGCTGGCTCGCCGCCAAAAGGCTGGCGCGCTGTCATCCATGGGGGGGGTCTGGTTACGACCCCGTGCCGGAACGTCACAAGGATTGTCCGGGGCATTGATCCTGGCGGGGTAGAACTGGTGAAAGAAGAACAAAAAAATTTCCTGATCTTCGCGGTGATTGCAGCCGTTGTGCTGTTCGCGTGGCAGCCCGTCGCCCGTCACTTCTTCCCGTCCAGCCCCAAGCCCGCCGCAACGCAGAGCGGCGCCACGCCCCAACCCACCCCGACGCCCAGCGCCGGACCGGCCGTCAACGCCGCCAAAAGCACCCGGAACCTCAATCAGGTTCTGGGCGGAAGCAAGGCGCAGCGCATCCCCATCGACACACCGACGCTGAAAGGGTCGATCGACCTGCAGGGTGCGCGGATCGACGATCTGGTGCTGAAGGATTACAAGCAGACGGTGGCGAAGAATTCGCCGCCCATCCGCCTGCTGTCGCCGGACGGAACGCCGAATGCCTATTTCGCCGGTTTCGGCTGGCATGCCGACGGTATCCCCGCTCCCGGCATGAACACGTTGTGGAAAGCAAGCGGTTCCATGCTGGCACCGGGCAAGCCGGTAACGCTGGAAGCAGATAATGGCCGCGGCCAGCGCTTCCGGATTCAGATTTCCGTGGACGACAAATATATGTTCACGGTGCGTCAGACGATTGCCAACACCGGCAACGGCCCGGTGCAGGTGACACCCTATGGCTTTGTCAGCCGCGACGGCGAATCGAAGGACAAGGATACCTGGACGATCCATACCGGCCCGATGTCGGTACATAATGGGTCGGCCGATTATGACGTGGATTTCAAGGATCTACGCAAAAAGGGTCCGTCCAAATTCACCACCACCGGCGGCTGGCTGGGCTTTACCGACAAATACTGGCTGACCGCGCTGGTGCCCGATCAGGCTGCGCCCGCAAATGGTGAGTTCCGCGCGGGCAACAATGACAGCTTCCAGGCCGATTTCACTACCAACCCGATGCTGGTGCAGCCGGGGCAGCAGAAAAGCTATACCTCGCGCTTTTTCGCCGGTTCGAAGGACGTGTCGCTGCTCCAGCATTATGAAAATGCCGGGCATGTAGAACTGTTCGACAAGGCGATCGACTGGGGCTGGTTCGAAATCGTCGAAAAGCCGATCTTCTATTATCTCGACTGGCTGTTCCGGATGATCGGCAATTTCGGGTTTTCGATCATCGCGCTGACCTTCACCATCCGCCTGCTGATGTTCCCCATCGCGCAGAAGCAATTCGCATCGATGGCGAAAATGCGTGCCGCCCAGCCCAAGATCAAGGCGCTGCAGGAACGGCACAAGGAAGATAAGGCGCGCCTGCAGCAGGAGATGATGGCCTTCTACAAGGAGGAACAGCTCAACCCGCTGGGCGGCTGTGCGCCGACGCTCCTTCAGATCCCGGTATTCTTCGCGCTCTACAAGGCGCTGGAACTGACCATTGAGATGCGGCATCAGCCGTTCATCCTGTGGATCAAGGACTTGTCGGCTCCCGACCCGCTGACGCCGGTGAACCTGTTCGGCCTGTTGCCGTTCACGCCGCCGCACTTCCTCGCCATCGGTGTGATCCCGATCCTGCTGGGCGTTACTATGTTCTTCCAGTTCCGCCTCAATCCGCAGGCGATGGACCCGACGCAGAAGCAGATTTTCGGGCTGATGCCATGGGTGATGATGTTCATCATGGCGCCGTTCGCGGTGGGCCTGCAGATTTACTGGATCACCTCCAACCTGCTGACCATTGCGCAACAGCAATATCTCTACAGCCGCCATCCCGCGCTCAGGACGCCGAAAAAGACGTGACCGGGCCGGAGGAAGATGCAGAGGCGATCGAGGCCGCGCGCAAGCTATTCGCCGGTCCGATCGCTTTTCTGAAATCGGCACCGCAGCTTAAATTCCTGCCCGACCCGGTGGTGCCGGAAGTGGCATTTGCGGGCCGGTCGAATGTCGGCAAGTCGTCGCTGCTCAATGCCCTGACGGGGCGCAACGCACTGGCGCGCACATCCAATACGCCGGGCCGCACGCAGGAACTGAACTTCTTCGATGTCGGCGACCCGCTGGCGTTCCGGCTGGTCGATATGCCCGGCTATGGTTTTGCCAAGGCGCCCAAGGATGTCGTCAGGAAATGGCGCTTTCTGGTGAACGACTTTCTGCGCGGCCGCGCGGTGCTGAAACGCGCGCTGGTGCTGATCGATTCCCGCCACGGCATCAAGCCGGTCGATACTGAAATCCTCGACATGCTGGACGGTGCCGCCGTCAGCTATCACATCGTGCTGACCAAGGCCGACAAGGTGAAGGCGACCGAGCTGGACGCCGTACTGGAACGCACCCGTGCCAACGCCCGCAAACGTCCCGCCGCACACCCGGACATCCTCGCCACCTCATCCGAAAAGGGCATGGGCATCCCCGAACTGCGCGCCGCCATCCTGGGGGCGGTGACGGACTGATTGCCGTTACGCGCTACACACCCAGCCATTCGAGACCGCCGGGAAGCGCCTCCGCGGCATAATCAACCTGTAAGACCCGTCGATGCCCGCATATGTCCGACGCACGGGAAGCGTGCACGATCGGGGTAGCGTAGATCCAGACATCGCCCGCGTGAGCGAGGCAGGCAAACTCTCCATATTCGCGAACGACTGCATCCATAGCCGTAACCGGGATCAGCCCGGCCCGTTGCGATCCCGGCGCGATCAGCAACGGCGCGTTATCCTCTCCCACATCATCGAAATGGATACGCAGTGTCACCATGCGTTTCAGCACAGAGAAAGGCGGCGCAACGTGAAGCATTCCCTGCTTCACCGTCCACGGCCCGAACCCGGAAATCTCAATCCGCTCTTTAACGCAAATCGTCCGGTCCTGATGCCATGCCAGTGACCAGTTGAGGCCCGGTGCCTTGTCGAACCAGATAGCCCGGACAGCACAGGCATCCGGTCCAACTACGCTCGCCGCCAGCGAACCGATAGAGCCACCCGCATTCAGATAGGGGCGAAGCGGTTCGATAGCGTGCACCCGTACCCCCGGCCTGTCGCTTATAACCGGTGCTACCGCCGACAGGATATCTTCCAGTTCGTGTTTTACGGCACCGGGAAAACGCTGTGCACCATGCTCAGAAAAGTTCAGTGCTTTCGGGCCAGCAGTCTCAGCATCAAAAGTTTGCATTTTCTCCGTTCAGCCATGTCGCCACATCAAAAAAAGAGCGGCAGCGCCTTCGCGCCACCGCCCCTTTCATTCCGGTACCGGCAAGTGCTCTCAGGCGGCGCCGCCGGCTTCCTTTTCTTTCTTGGTATAGACGCGGACGGGTTCCTTGCGGCCCTCGACCACATCCTTGTCGATCATCACCTCGTCCACGCCGTCCATGCTGGGCAGGTCGAACATGGTATCGAGCAGGATACCTTCCAGAATCGAACGCAGGCCACGCGCACCGGTCTTGCGCTCGATCGCCCTTTTCGAAACCGCGACCAGAGCATCCTCGTTGAAGCCGAGTTCCACGCCCTCCATGTCGAACAGCTTCTGATACTGTTTGACGAGCGCGTTTTTGGGTTCGGTCAGGATCTTGACCAGCGCGTCGGTGTCGAGGTCTTCCAGCGTCGCGATGACGGGCAGACGACCGACAAATTCGGGAATCAGACCGAATTTGAGCAGATCCTCCGGTTCCACCTGACGCAGCGTTTCGCCGGTTCTGCGTTCTTCGGGTGCGGCGACATAGGCACCGAAACCGATCGATTTGCGCTGCAAACGGTCGCCGATGATCTTTTCCAGTCCGGCAAACGCACCGCCGCAGATGAACAGGATGTTGGTCGTATCGACCTGCAGGAATTCCTGCTGCGGATGCTTGCGGCCTCCCTGGGGCGGAACGCTGGCAACCGTGCCTTCCATCATCTTCAGCAGCGCCTGCTGCACGCCCTCACCCGATACGTCGCGGGTAATCGAGGGGTTTTCGGCCTTGCGCGTGATCTTGTCGATTTCGTCGATATAGACGATGCCGCGCTGGGCACGTTCGACATTGTAATCCGACGCCTGAAGCAGCTTCAGGATGATGTTCTCGACATCCTCACCGACATAGCCCGCCTCGGTCAGCGTCGTCGCATCCGCCATGGTGAACGGCACGTCGAGGATGCGCGCCAGCGTCTGCGCCAGCAGGGTCTTGCCGCAACCGGTCGGACCGACAAGCAGGATGTTCGATTTGGCAAGCTCGACATCCGCGCCCTTTGCGCCATGGTTGAGCCGCTTGTAATGATTATGCACTGCGACAGAGAGCACGCGCTTGGCCTGCCCCTGACCGATGACATAATCGTCGAGCACGTCGCAGATTTCCTGCGGCGTGGGTACGCCACCATCCTTCTTTGCGACCAGCGAGGACTTGGTTTCCTCGCGAATGATGTCGTTGCACAGCTCGACACATTCGTCGCAGATGAACACGGTGGGTCCGGCGATCAGCTTTCGCACCTCATGCTGGCTCTTGCCGCAGAAGGAGCAATATAGCGTACTTTTCGAGTCGCCACCGCTCAATTTCGTCATAAAATCAATACCTTTTCAGTCCGACCCGAAAGGGGCCGCCGGATCTTCCGGCCAGCGATCGGCAGGGCCGGACCCCATACTCTACCGTACTATGTGCCACGCCAACAGCTAATATGTCTATTCCATGAAATCGAAACAAGCCGTTGATATTCTACTGCGGCAAATGCGTAGCGGCCGATTTTGGAACCGATCGCGCCGCTACACCTCAATCCGCGCCGGTCAGTCCGCCGCCTTCTTTTCTTCCGAAGGCGCGCTCGGGCGTTTGTCATAGACTTCATCGACCAGACCGAATGCCTTTGCTTCTTCGGCTTCGAGGAAGGTGTCGCGATCCATCGCCGTTTCGATCTTTTCCAGCGACTGGCCGGTATATTTGACATACAGATCATTCATCCGGCGCTTGATGCGCAGGATTTCCTTGGCCTGAATCTCGATATCGGACGCCATGCCCTGCGCGCCGCCCGACGGCTGGTGGACCATGATCCGCGCGTTGGTCAGCGCCACGCGCATCCCGGCCTCACCGCTGGCGAGCAGGAAGCTGCCCATCGACGCCGCCTGACCGATGCATACCGTGCCGACGCGCGGACGGATATATTGCATGGTATCATGGATCGCCATGCCGGCCGTCACCACGCCCCCCGGCGAGTTGATGTACATCCAGATGTCCTTGGTCGGATTTTCCGATTCGAGGAACAGCAGCTGCGCGGTGATGAGCGAGGCCATATTGTCCTCCACCGGCCCGGTGACGAACACGATACGCTCCCGCAACAGGCGCGAAAAAATGTCGAAGCTGCGCTCACCCCGGCTCGACTGTTCGATAACGATGGGAACAAGGGCGCTCATGGGGTCGTAATGGTCGTTCATAAAATCCCGCTCTTTGGCAATGATGCCCATACATCGGCGCTGCCGTGCACGAGCGCAAGGGCCTGTTTCCCTCCACCCGTATCGTTACCGGGCGTTAGGCATTCTCACGCTAGTAAAAGCGCCATGACGGACCGCCCCGCACAGATTGCCCGTCCCGGACGATCGGAAACGCGCTTCCTGCTCCTGCTGATCGCGGGCGGCATCCTGCTGCGCCTGATATGGCTCATTCGTGTGCAGGGCGGTATGGATGTGTTCCCACGCGCTTCCGAGGCGACCGATGCGGCGCTGTCGATCGCGCGCACGGGCACGCTGGGCAATATCTTCTTTGCGGGTCAGGGGCCGAGCGCTCATCTGATGCCGGTATCCCCGATGATCGCGGGCGGCATCATGCGCCTGTTCGGCCCCGGCTCCACTGCCGCCGATCTGACGCTGCTGAGCTGGAGCCTGATACAGGTCATGGGGGCCTATCTGCTGTACCGCCTGCTGTTCGCGCGCATGGGCAGCGATGCCGCGACCCTGCGCTGGGGCAGCGCGCTGCTGTTTCTTCTTATCCCCTTCGTCCCGCAGGAAGTCATTGATTTCCGCTATTGGGAGGGTGCGCTCGCGGCAGTGCTGGCGGCGGCGAACCTGATCCTCATCCTCGACATGGACCGTACAGCCACCCTGAACCGTCCCCGCCTGATCATGGCTGCGCTGCTTTCAGCCGCCACCTTCATGGTGTCGCCCGCCGTGGCACTGGCGGTCGACTGCTGCTGGGGCATGGTGGCGTTGCGCCGCCTCCCCTTTCGTCGCGCCATGCTGTTCGCCGCCGCTTCGGCAATCGCGCTGGCAGTCATGGTCGCGCCCTGGGCCATCCGCAATCAGCGGGAACTGGGCAACCCCATCCTGACGCGCAGCAATTTCGGGCTGGAACTGGCGATCGCCAATTATCCCGGCGCCCTGAATCAGGATACGCCGGCGCGCAGCTTTTCCGACCGCATCGACGCCATCCACCCGGCCGCCAATGCGCAGGCAAGGGCACTGGTGAGGCTCCCCGCCGGAGAAAGCGGCTATTCACACATGCTCGCGCAGCGCACGATCGGCTGGATCGAACAGCATCCGGGCGATTTTGCGCGGCTATGGATGCGTCATCTCGGCCAGTATTTCTTCCCGCGGCCCTGGCAATTCTATTTTTCCGAATGGGAAGGGATGCGCACCGCCCGCTCGCTTACCGTCACGACAGTCTCCTTTCTGGGGCTGCTCGGCATGGGCCTCGGCCTCATCCGCAGGCGTCGCGGTTATGGCATCCTGCTGCTCTATCTGGTCGTGATCGCCTTTCCCTATGCCGCATTCCAGCCCGTACCGCGCTACAGCTTCCTGATCTGGGGGCTGCTCGCCTTTCCGGCGGCGGAGGCCGTGCTGGCCGCGATCGGCGCTGTACGAAGACGGCTTACGCTACACAATCAAACATCGGAGGACCCGCTCTACGGCAACGGCGCAGGATGCGTGAGATAGGCCAGCCGACGTATTTCTCGCCGACCCCGCACCACCGTATCGAGGATCAGCCCGGCAAAACCCGACAGACACGCCAGAATCATCAGGCCGGTGGACAACACTGCCGTCGGAAAGCGCGGCACCAGCCCAGTCTGCATGAAGGTCAGGATCAGCGGAATTGCCAGCAGGATCGAGATCAGCGCCAATAACGCCCCAATCAGGCCGAAGAACCAGAGCGGCCGCTCCACCCGGTACAGCATCGCAATGGTACGCATGATGCGCAGCCCGTCGCCAATGGTATTCAGCTTCGACTGCGACCCTTCCGGCCGGGCGAAATAGCGGGTTGCCACCTCGCCCACCGGCATTTTGAGTTCAAGCGCATGGACCGAAATTTCGGTCTCGATCTCGAAGCCTTCCGACAATACCGGAAAGCTCTTCACGAACCGTCGCGAAAACACGCGATAGCCGGAAAAGATATCGGTGAAACTGCGCCCGAACAGCCCCGACAATAGCCCGGTCATCGCCCGGTTGCCCATGACATGCCCCAGCCGATAGGCCGCACTTTCATCGGTGATGCGTGCACCGACGACCATGTCGAGTTGCTCGTTCAACAGACGCGCGACCATTTCGGGTGCAGCCGCGGCGTCATAGGTCGCATCGCCATCCGCCATGACATAGACATCGGCATCGACGTCCGCGAACATGCGGCGCACGACGTTGCCCTTGCCCTGCATCTTCTCGGTGCGCACCACGGCTCCGGCGGCACGCGCCACGTCGCGGGTCCGGTCGCGCGAATTATTGTCGTAGACATAGATGACCGCCTCGGGCAGCGCGACGCGAAACCCGGCAACCGTCCGCTCGATCGCGGTTTCCTCGTTGTAACAGGGCAGCAGGACGGCAATCCGCGCACCACCGGCCATCATGCAACCCCTTCCCGCCTAGATATGCGAAGCCCTGCGCACTCCCTAGGGAATGGCAGGGCCTTCGACAAGAACATGCGATTGACTTCCGCTCAGCCTTCCTTGGCGGCGGCGGCCTTCTTGGCCGGTGCCTTCTTCGCCGCAGGCTTCTTGGCCGGAGCCTTTTTCGCAGCGGGCTTTTCTTCCACGTCCGCGTCAGCCTTCTTGGCGGGCGCTTTCTTGGCTGCGGGCTTCTTCGCAGGGGCCGGTTTGGCTTCCGGCTTGTCCGCATCGGCGGCTGCGGCTTTGGCCGTCGTCGCCTTCTTGGCCGGGGCCTTTTTCGCAGGAGCCTTCTTCGCGGCAGGCTTGGCGTCGGCTGCCTCGGCCTTGTCGTCGTCCTTCGCTGCATCCGCCTTCTTGGCAGCAGGCTTCTTCGCGGCTGCCTTCTTGGCGGGAGCCTTTTTCTTCGGCTTGTCGTGGTCGTGGCTGTGCGTGCCGGTCGAGAAGCCCTCGTCCGATTCGATCGCCGCTTCCAGTTCCTCGCGGGTCACTTCGCGTTCGCTGATTTCCGCCTTTTCGAACAGGAAATCGACGACCTTGTCCTCATAGAGCGGGGCGCGAAGCTGGGCTGCCGCCATCGGTTCCTGCTGGACATACTGGATGAACCGCTCGCGATCCTCGGGGCCGTACTGCTGGGCTGCCTGCATGATCAGGCGGCTCATTTCCTGCTGGGTCACTTCGACGCCGTTTGCCTGACCGATTTCGGACAGCAACAGGCCCAGACGCACGCGGCGCTCTGCGATCGCGCGGTAATCGTCGCGTTCGTCTTCCAGTTCCTTCTTCGCCGCCTCGACATCGTCTTCATGCTCGGCTTCGTGCTGAAGCTGATGCCAGATCTGGTCGAACTCGGCCTCGACCATCGTCGGCGGAACCGGGAAATCATGACCGGCGGCAAGCTGATCGAGCAGCTTGCGCTTCATATAGGTGCGGGTCAGGCCGTTCAGTTCCTGCTCCACCTGCCCCTTCAACAGGCCTTTCAGCTGTTCCAGGCTTTCCAGACCCAGCGACTTGGCGAATTCCTCATCCACCTTGGTCTCTTCGGGAACCTTGATCGCCTTGATGGTCAGCGCGAACTGGGCAGGCTTACCAGCCAGTTCGGCAACGCCGTAATCTTCGGGGAAGGTTACTTCGATGGTCTTTTCATCACCGGCCTTCACACCGACAAGCTGATCCTCGAAACCGGGGATCAGACGACCCGAACCGATCTCGACCGACATATCCTCGCCGGTGCCACCCTCGAACGCTGTGCCGTCGACGGACCCTGCAAAGTCCATGACGACCAGATCGCCTTCCTTCGCCTTGCGGGTCTTGGGCGCATCCTTGTGGCGCTTCTGCTGCTGCGCGAGCTGTTCGAGCTGCGCATCGACCGCTTCGTCCTCGGCCGGTACGGTCAGGCGCTCCAGCTTCAGTCCCTCGATCGACGGCGTCGGCACGTCGGGCAGCACTTCCAGCTCGACCTTCACCTCGGCATCGCCGCCGACTTCATAGCCATCTTCCAGATTGACCGAAGGCTGCATCGCGGGACGCAGGCTGTTGTCGGCAATGATCGACTGCACCCCGTCCTGAATGGAGCTGTTCAGCGCATCCTGCGCCAGGGCTTCACCATGCATCTTGCGAATCAGGTTCGCCGGAACCTTGCCGGGGCGAAAGCCGGGCATCCGCACCTGCGGCGCCACCCGCTTCACTTCCGCTTCGACGCGCGCGTCGATATCCTTGGCAGTGATAGTCAGGGTGTAGGCGCGCTTCAGGCCTTCGTTCAACGTCTCGACAGTCTGCATTCCCACGCTTTCAAATAATTGATTGCTGAATTTCTTCGCGGCGTCCGGCGCCCCTTGCATCGGGCGGAAACTGGTGCGGGCGAAGGGACTCGAACCCCCACATCTTTCGATACTGGAACCTAAATCCAGCGCGTCTACCAGTTCCGCCACGCCCGCTAGCGGACACCGCCGGTCGGCGGGGTCTATAGCAGGCGCATTGCACGGGGCAAGGGCATGAAGCAACTCATTGCCGCATAAGGGCGTTTCAATGACAGTAATTAAAGGAAATTGGAATGCCGAATCCGTCGCCATCGCCCGAACCGTTCCCTTTGCCGGACGGCAATCCCCCCGAAGCGCCGCCCGCGCCCGATCCGCAACCCACACCGCGCCCGCCCGAAACGCCGGGCGAACCGCAACCGGGTCAGCCCGCCGCACCACCGCCGGAGATCAATCCTCCGGGACCGGATGTGGACGTGCCCGATCCCGGCACTATTCCGGCACCCGCACCAGCCCCAGGACAGCCGATCGACTAGCGCCTATGGCCCGGCGCGATTTTCGCCGATAAGGTTCAGGCATGATCGCATCGCGCCATTCCGTAAAACTTCGTCCGCTAGCGACCGTCGCGGCCGTCGCGATGCTGGCTTCCTGTTCCGGAGGCGGCGGCCAATGGCACGCCACCAATGTGTCGGGCAGCGTTCCCGATCTTTCGCTTTCCCTGACGCGGGCGGGCGATGGCAAGGCGGTCGACGCCGGCGATTATCGCGGCAAGGTGGTGGCGCTTTATTTTGGCTACACCTACTGCCCCGACGTGTGCCCGATGACGCTGTCGAACATGGCGCAGGCGGTGCGCACACTCGGCCCGGCGGCAAAGGATGTGCGCGTGCTGTTCGTCACCGTCGATCCGAACCGCGACACGCCTGCGGTGCTCAGCCAGTATGTGAAGGCGTTCGGCCCGGACTTCGAAGGGCTGTACGGCACTGCGGACCAGCTTGCGCGCGTCGCCAAACGCTATCGCGTCGCCTATTCGGTCACGCCCTCGCCCGACCCGGCGAAGTATGAAGTGACGCACAGTTCCGCGCTCTACGTCTTCGACAAACAGGGCAATGCCCGCCTGCTCGTCAGTTCGCTGTCAAGCGACAAACCCGATATCAAGGGCACCACCGCCGACCTGAAACGCCTGGTCGGGGAGAAGGATTGAGGCCCCGATCATCATTGCGATCCCGGTCCTGCGCCGGGAAAAGCAATCCAACACCTCGATGGCACGTAAGCTATGGATTGCCGCACGCCTACGGCGCTCGCAATAACGACTTCAGCCCCGCCGCAACGCGTATTGCTATTCCATCACCGCCCCGTCCAGCTTGCACTGGAAATGCCGCTGCCGTCGCTTTTGGGCGCGGTGCGTTCCTGTTCGCGGCGCATATTGTTGAGGACGAGCAACAGCCCGATCAGGCTCATCATTGCGGGCGGAATCCACACGAACAGCCCGCCCAGCCGCTGATCCGACAGCGCATCCATACCGGGATACAGCCGTCCGCACCACGCGTAGAAGGTATAGATATCCTTGTCCGCAAAGGCGATCACCGCACCCATCGCGATCTGCGGCAGGATGACGCCCACCGTCATTCCTGCGCGCATGGCGAAGCTGTTGCCCGCCCGTTCCGGCCCGCGCGGGTCCAGCACCACGGCCCAGAACAGCACGCCGTCCACCACCATCGACCAGTTCATCACGCTGTAGAGCGCCGGGTCGATCATCGCGACGAAATGGACCGGCGGCCACAGCCATAGCGCGATCAGCCCGACGAACAGCGACACCGCGATCTCCGGCTGCCGTACCCAGCCAAGCACGCGCTCAACCCAGGCATGGCGCGTAATCCGCCGCACCGGTTCGGGCATCCCGGCGACGATCGTCTCCCACGGCCAGGCAATCGCAATCAGGAACGGCCCCAGATGATGCATCACCAGATGCTGAATGCGGTTGAGAAAGAACATGTGCTGCGCGGCATATTCGAAATGCGTCTGCAACACCGCCCAGATGACACCCATCCCGGCCAGAAAAAAGCCGATGCGCCACCAAGCAAGCGGCACGCTGCGCAGTCCGCGAAAAAACCACCACAGCGTGAAGGCAAAGGACAGAAACCACGCAGGCGAGAAATCCCACGGTGCCCAGACCGGCATCCATGACGCCCGGAAATGGCTGACCAGCCATAACAACACCGTCACCGCGAGCAGCAAGCCGATGCCCCGCCGGTCATCAACGGGCGAAACCGCCGGCATGGTGTTGCGCCGTGCGGTCATGGCGCCTCATCCGTCTGTGCGGCAGTGCGCGACTGGTTTTTCAATCCCGCGCTTTCCCGCTTCAAGGGGCGGGAAACCGGGCATACTTCCTGAAGATAGCCGTTCAGCGCGTTGGCAAGATTGGCCTCGACAAGCCGATAGTGGACGAACTGGCCTCGCTTCTCACTCTCGACCAGACCGGCATTCTGCAACACCGAAAGATGCTGGGAAACCGCCGGTTTGGAGATGTCGAACCGACCGGCAATTTCCCCCGCCGTCAGTTCCGCATGGCTAAGATAGGCCAGAATCTTCCGCCGCACCGTGGACGACAGGGCTTCGAAAACGCGCTGCATGCCCTGTATTTAAGAAATTTCTTCATTGCCTGTCACGCGAAATATATTTAAGTCTTTCGTTAAATAATGAATGGAGTGCAGGAATGACGATTCAGATTGTCGGCAGTGTGCGTGCCTCTTCGAAAGCCAGCGCGGTCAAGGGCAGGGTTCGCTGGGATCCGGTCCATTCCCTGTGGAACGGCATCATGGCGGCGATCACGCTAATCTCCGCCCCCTTCACTTTTTCGGAAGCCACCATTTTCGTTTTCCTGATCGCCACCGGCACTGTCCTGCTGCTCGGCCATTCGGTGGGATTTCATCGCAGGCTCATCCATGAGAGCTTTAGCTGCCCCTTGTGGCTGGAACGCATTCTCGTGTGGTTCGGCACGCTGGTAGGCATGAGCGGCCCGTTCTGGATGATCCGCACCCATGATCTTCGCGACTGGGCGCAGCGGCAACCGGGCTGCCATCCCTATCTTTCCCACGCCAGCCCGATGCTGAAGGATTACTGGTGGCAGGTGCATTGCCGCCTGAAACTCGACAATCCACCAGCGTTCGAGCTTGGCCGCGCCGGTCGTGACCGATTCTATCGTTTCCTCGAACATAGCTGGATGGTGCAGCAGCTACCGGTCATGGCACTGCTGTTCTGGCTGGGCGGATGGAGCTTCGTCGTCTGGGGCGGCTGCGCGCGCATCTTCATCTGCGTCCACGGCCATTGGCTGGTCGGCCATCTGGCCCATCGTCGCGGCCCGCAGCACTGGCTGGTCGATGGCGCAGGCGTTCAGGCACATGACGTACCATGGGCAGGACTGATTACGATGGGCGAAGCGTGGCATAACAACCACCATGCCTTCCCCGAATCAGCCAGACTGGGATTATATCCCGGTCAAAGCGATCCGGGCTTTGTGTTCCTGAAGGCGCTCGAACGCGTCGGGCTGGCATGGGACATCAAAACGCCAGAGACGTTAGCGACCCGAAAGTTGCTTCATCGTGTCGAAAACAAACTCGACCGGCTTATTCAGAATCAGATGGCTTCACCCGGCGGGCGCTGATGATGGTGACGGGGTCGGCGGGCATTTCGCCCTTGAACGCGCCCCGGTCGGTCTTGTCGGGGGCGATGGTACTATCGAGAATCCTGATCAGGACATCGCGGCCCGACACGATATGGCCGAACGCGGCATAGCCCAGATTGTCGCCGGGCTTGTCCGGGTGCGCGTCGAAACTGGCGCGCTGATCGCCGACGACGATGGTGAATTCGCCGCGCGCGCTGCCGGGTTTCAGCCGCGCGATCGACAGCGTGCCGTCGGTGTGATGCAACCCGGTTTCAGTCGTCGGCTCATGCTTGATCGGGGGAAAATCCAGCTTCGGGTTGCCCTGCATTCCGAACTGGACGAAGCCATATTCCTTGTCGACCTTCACTACGCGATAGAATTTGCGGCCGTCAAAGCGCTTCGTATCGACATAATGGAGGAAATTCTTCGCGGTAATTGGCGCATCCTTCACATCGGCGGCGACCACCATCGGCCCGGCGGTGGTATCGATGCGCACCCACACCTCGCCCGGTTTGGGGGTCGGCGTCGCGTCTGGCGTTGGGCTCGGCGACGGCGTGGGCGTCGGCACAGCCTGCGGCGCAGCCGTTTGTGCCAGCGCCGAAACAGCGCCGCCCAGAACCAGCAACAGCGCCACCAGAATCTTCGCCACGAACCGCATTACCCTCTCCGCATCAGTCGTAATGGTCGACCGGGCCGGTGATTTCGACCCAGTCATGCTTGCGCTCTTCATACACCGAATATGCGGGCCGCGCGAACCACGGATCGTCGAACAGTCCCAATGGGATGGCAAGCACGCCCGGCTGCGCGTCGAACGTGTAGAAAAGCGTCGCGCCGCACCCGGTGCAGAAGCGATGGACGCTGCGGCCGCCCTCGTCACCGACCAGCTCGAATGTTGCGAAATCGCCGGTTATTGTGACATTCGCCGCGGCAAAGCGTGCCTGCACCGCAAAGCTGCTGCCCGACCGGCGCTTGCAGTTGAGGCAGTGGCAGACCGAAACCCGCTCCGGCTCCCCGGAGCAGACCGCGCGCGCCTGCCCGCAGGTGCAGCGCGCGATGCGGGTTTCCGCCTCAGCCAAGCGCCTTTTTCAGCAATTCGTTGACGACCTGCGGGTTCGCCTTGCCCTGCATCGCCTTCATCGTCTGCCCGACAAAAAAGCCGAACAGTTTCTCCTTGCCGCCGCGATAGTCGGCAACCTTGTCGGCATTGGCGTCCAGCACCCTGGCGATTTCGGCCTCGATGGCGCCGGTATCGCTGGTCTGTTTCAGCCCCTTTTCCTCGACGATCGCGCCCGGCGCGCCGCCGGTTTCCAGCATGATCTCCAGCACCTGCTTGGCGATGGTATTGGAAATCGTGCCGTCGCCGATCAATGCCAGCAATTCCGCGCCATGTTCGGGACTTACGGGGCCACCTTCCAACCCCATACCAACCTTGTTCAGCCCGCCGAACAGGTCGGAAATCAGCCAGTTGGACGCCGCTTTCGCAACCTCCGCCTCGCCCTTTTTCTGGATGCGCGCGGTTTCGGCCAAAAGCGCCTCGAACCAGCGCGCGGTATCGGCATCGGCCGTCAGCACCGCGGCATTATAGGCGGGCAGCCCCAGTTCCTCCTCATAACGCAACCGCTTGGCATCAGGCAGTTCGGGCAGTGACTGGCGGCATTCGTCCAGAAACGCGTCGTCGAGTTCGAGCGGCAACAGATCGGGATCAGGGAAATAGCGGTAATCGTGCGCGTCTTCCTTCGACCGCATCGACCGCGTCTCGCCCTTATCGGGGTCGAACAGGCGGGTTTCCTGCACGATCCTGCCGCCAGCCTCCAGCACATCGACCTGGCGCTGCGCCTCATGCTCGATCGCCTGCATGACGAAGCGGACCGAATTGACGTTCTTCGTCTCCGTGCGCGTGCCCAGTTCACCGCCGGGTTTGCGCACGCTGACATTCACATCGGCGCGCATCGAGCCCTGATCCATATTGCCGTCGCAACTGCCGACATAGCGCAGCAGCGTGCGCAGCTTCGACAGATAGGCACCGGCCTCCTGCGGTGAGCGCATGTCCGGCTTCGACACGATTTCCATCAGCGCGACGCCGGTGCGGTTGAGATCGACATAAGAGCGCGTCGGATGCTGATCGTGCATCAGCTTTCCGGCATCCTGTTCGACATGGATGCGCTCGACCCCGATTTCCTTGATCGGGCTGGCGGGGTCTTTCTCGTCGAGTTGGACGGTGATCACGCCCTCCCCCACCAGCGGGTGGTAAAGCTGCGAAATCTGATACCCCTGCGGCAGGTCGGCATAGAAATAATTCTTGCGGTCGAACCGCGACCATTTGTTGATGGCCGCGTTGATCGCCATGCCGGTGCGCACCGCCTGACGGATGCATTCGCGGTTGGGCACGGGCAGCATCCCCGGCATCGCCGCGTCGACAAGGCTTACCTGCGTGTTCGGTTCCGCCCCGAACGCGGTCGGCGCGCCCGAAAACAGCTTCGCCTTCGACGAAACCTGCGCATGGACTTCAAGGCCGATCACGACCTCCCATTCGCCCGTTGCGCCCTGAATGCGATAGGTTGATTCAGTCATATCTCTACACCGTCATCCCAGCGAAAGCTGGGATCTTTCTATTGTATCGCGCAACCCGGCTGACGATTCCAGCTTGCGCTGGAATGACGCGCTGGATCACCACCAGGCCTCCGGCCGCGCCGCGAACCCGGCCCGCTGTTCGATCGCGAGGCCCGCGTTCAGCACGCCCTGCTCGTCCATCGCCTTGCCGATAATCTGCAACCCCAGCGGCAGGCCCTGCTTATCGAGGCCACCCGGAACGCTCATCGCGGGCAAGCCCGCCAGCGAACTCGGCACGGTGAAGACATCGTTCAGATACATGGCCAGCGGATCGTCCGATTTCTCGCCCAGCCCGAACGCCGCGCTCGGCGCGGTCGGCGTCAGCAGCAGGTCGCATTGTTCCCACGCATTGTCGAAATCCTGCGCGATCAGCGTGCGGACCTTCGAAGCCTGTGTGAAGTATGCGTCGTAAAAGCCTGCGCTTAAAACATACGTGCCGATCATGATACGGCGCTTCACCTCATCGCCAAACCCGTCGGCACGAGTCGCCGCGTACATGTCCTGCAACCCCGCCCCGTCTGGCAGGTCGCGCAGGCCATAGCGCACGCCGTCATAGCGCGCGAGGTTGGACGACGCCTCGGCGGGCGCGATGATGTAATAGGCCGGAAGCGCATATTTGGTGTGCGGCAACGACACCTCGACAATCTCCGCGCCCGCATCCTTTGCCCAGTCGATCCCCTGCTGCCACAGCGCCTCGATTTCGGCGGGCATGCCGTCGACGCGATATTCCTTGGGAATACCGATTGTCTTACCGGCAAGGCTGGGGTTCAGCCCGGCTTCCCACTGCGGCACCGGCGCATCGAGTGAGGTCGCGTCGCGCGGATCGAAGCCCGCCATCGCTTCCAGCATGATCGCGCAGTCGGTGACGTCGCGGGCCATCGGCCCTGCCTGATCGAGCGAGGAAGCGAACGCGATGATGCCCCAGCGCGAGCAGCGGCCATAGGTCGGCTTGATCCCCGCAATGCCGGTAAACGCCGCGGGCTGGCGGATCGAACCGCCAGTATCGGTGCCGGTCGCCGCCGGGCACAGCCGCGCGGCGATGGCCGAGGAACTGCCGCCCGACGACCCGCCGGGTGCCAGCGCGGCATTGCCGCCGTCATTGCGCCGCCAGGGCGAGATGACATTACCGAACGCGCTGGTTTCGTTGGACGAACCCATCGCGAACTGATCCATGTTGAGCTTGCCCAACATGCCCGCGCCTGCGTCCCACAGCTTCTGGCTGACGGTCGATTCGTAAGGCGGCTTGAACCCTTCAAGGATGTGGCTGGCCGCCGCCGACTGCACGCCCTTGGTGCAGAACAGATCCTTCATGCCGATGGGCACGCCGGCCAGCGGTTTCAGCGTCTCTCCGGCCGCACGCGCATCGTCCGCCGCTTTCGCCGCCGCGATGGCGTGATCGGGCGTTTCGACCAGAAAGGCGTTGAGCGGCTTTGCCGCCGCTACCTTCACGATATGCGCATCGGCCACTTCACGGGCGGAAAATTCTCCGGCGCGGACACCGTCGCGAAGGGCGCGGACACCAAGATCGGTCAGGTCGGTCATGCCGCTTCTCCCATAAACGTCACCCCGGCAAAAGCTGGGGTCTGGTAACATGGAAATGCGCGCTTACGGCACGCGATCCCAGCTTTCGCTGGGATGACGAGATACGGCATCATTCGATCACCTTCGGCACGGCGAAAAAGCCGTGTTCGGCCTGCGGCGCGTTGGCGAGCACGGCGTCGCGCTGATTGCCCTCGGTGACGATATCGTCACGCAGGCGCAGTTTGTTGGGGATGACGGCGGTCATCGGCTCGACATTCGACGTATCCACCTCACCGAGTTGCTCCACCCAGCCAAGGATATTGTCGAGTTCCGGCGCCAGCCGTTCGATTTCTTCGTCGGAAAGCGCGATCCGGGCAAGGTTCGCGATCCGCTCCACGGTTGCTTTGTCTACGGACATACAAGCGCCGCTAGCACTCCCAAGCGCGCCCGCGCAACGGCTTTCGATACAAACGCACCGGCATTTCCCGATCGCATCATCCGCTTCGACGGTTGCAACATTCGCAACCATGGCGCACGGAAGCTGTTTGCAGGTTCGTGCGTTATGCTGCATTGCAACATGGAGAGGCCGGATTGGCTCGGAAATTTCTGTATGTCGTTGCTGGATTAATCATGCTCGCGCTCGCATCCGCCTTTGCCTATCGCTATTTCGGGGCTGCCATCCTGAAACAGGCACTGGTGCCATCGGCGAAGTTCGAACCTGCGCCGAAAACACCGGTCAATGCCTATGCCAATGCCGATATGTGGCTCGCGCGCCCCGACAAGCCCGGCAATCCGGCACTATGGGATCCGCCGGGCTATCATCCGGCAAGCAACCCGCCGGTCGCGGTGTTTTTCATTCACCCGACATCCTATCTGCAACGCAGTCACTGGAACGCGCCGCTGGACGACAAGGAAGCGAATGCCCGTGCCGCCCTGTTCCTTCAGGGACAGGCCAGCGCCTTCAACGGAATCGGTGCGATCTGGGCTCCGCGCTATCGTCAGGCGACGTTCGGCGCTTTCCTGACCAATGAGGAAGCAGCGCATCAGGCGCTGGACCTCGCCTATGGCGATATCCAAGCGGCATTTGACGAATTTCTGAAGGAAATCGGCCCGAACCGCCCGATCATCCTTGCCGGGCACAGCCAGGGCGCGTTGCATCTGTCACGCCTGTTGAAGGACCGGGTAGCAGGCACGCCGCTCGCAAAACGGATCGTGGCGGCTTATGTCGTCGGCTGGCCGGTTTCGAAAACCACCGACCTGCCGGAAATGGGTCTGCCCGAATGCACCCATGCAGACGAAGCGGGCTGCATCCTGTCCTGGCAGAGTTTTGCCGAACCCGCCGACCCGTCGCTCATTTTCGACACGTTCGATGCCAGCACCGGCTTTAACGGCCGACCGCGCAAGGGAACGGCGATGGTCTGCACCAACCCGCTGACCGGCACTGCCGACGCCACCGCCCCCGCCAGCGACAATCTGGGGGCGCTTTACCCTTCCGCCGACCTGAAATCGGCACAGATCATCGCCGGACGCATTCCTGCCCGCTGTTCCGGGCGCGGGTTGCTGCTGATCGGATCGCCGCCGGATATCGGTCCCTACGTCCTTCCCGGCAACAATTATCATGTGTTCGACTATTCACTGTTCTGGGCGAATATCCGCAAAGATGCGGAGCGGCGCTACGCTGCATTTGAACAGCGCCAGTAAAGTCTCTATCGGCTATTCAGGCTCGTTCATCGGAGCTGCAGCACCCCTGGTCTATAACAGGCTGGACGATATTTCCGGCGGCACCCAGATGTCGCCTCGATTTTTGTAACGGCAAAGGAAATGACAAGTATGAATTTCATCGGCAAATCGGCACTGGCAATTGCAATGGTTGGCGCGGCATCGGTCGCCTCGGCACAGACCACTCCGGCCCCGGCTGCGCCCGCCACACCGGCTGCACCGAGTGCTGCGGATACCGCGCCTGTAGCACCGGTGACGGATCAGGAAGTCAGCGAGTTCGCTTCCGCGGTACTGAAGGTGCAGGATGTTCAGAAGGACACCACCATTCCTGCCACCGATAAGCAGACGAAGATGCGTGCAGTGATCTCCGCATCCGGCCTGACGCCGGAGCGTTTCAATGAAATCGGCAGCAAAGTCCGTACCGATCAGACGCTGATGGCACGCGTGCAAAAGGCGATTGTTGCCCAGCGGTCCAGCACGCCCGCTCCCGCGGCTCCGGCACCTTCGGCCGGCGGCGCGCAGTAATCGCATACCAGATCGCGGTGGCCGGATTTAGCCGGCCACCGCACTTGCCGCTTGGCCGGGAAGGTCGCCGAGGCTAAGCGGTCGTACGTGATCACGACCGACCTTTCCGAATTTCACACCGCCCTGCCCGATGGCGGCCGCCTTGCCGGGCTGGATGTCGGCACCCGCACTATCGGCCTCGCCCTGTGCGACGCGCAATGGCATTTCGCCACCGCGGCCGAAACCATCCGCCGCACCAAATTCGCCAAAGACAAGGCCGCGCTTTCGGCTCTGACAGCCGCGCAGGCAGTGCGCGGTCTGGTCATCGGTCTCCCGCTCAATCTCGACGGCAGCGATTCACCCCGCACCCAGTCGACCCGCGCCTTTGCCCGTAATGTCGAGGATCTGGGATTGCCCATCCTGCTATGGGATGAACGCTGGTCGACACAGGCCGTCGAGCGTCAGATGATCGCGGAGGATCGCAGCCGTTCGCAACGGTCCAGACTGGTCGACAAGATGGCTGCCGCCTATATCCTGCAAGGGGCGATCGACGGCCTTGCGATGCGCGGATGAACATTATTTGCGCGTCGGCAGACAACCGTTACCCGCGCGCTTGACCTCGGCACAGGCGCGCATGGCCTCTGCCGCGGATGCATAGGGACCAACCTGCAGCCGGGTCAGCTTCCCGGCCTTCACATAATAGACCTGACGCCCTTTCAGCATCGCCACGCGCGATCCCAGCTTCGCCCACAATCGGCGAGCATTGCCGTCCTCCCCGAACGCACCAAGCTGTACCCGCCAGCCGCCATCGACGATTTTCGGTTGCTGTTGGACCGGACCCTTGACCGGCTTCGGCTTCGGTGCGGGCGACGATGGTGGTGGCGTCCGCTTCGTCTCCGGTGCGTTCGAAGCCACCTGCACCGGCAGCGCCGCTACCTGCATCCCGGCCAGGTCGACGCTATTCTTGTCGGTGGCCGCTTCATATTTGCGCGCCAGTGCCAGCCCCTGCTCCCGGTCGGACAAGGTTACATAGCGCGCCATATCCGTCAGCGTTTTCGACGCGCGCGGCAATCCGCCCGCCGATGCGCGTGACATCAACGCATAGGCACGCACCCAGTCTTTCGGAATGACGGTGCCGTTGAAATACATGGTGCCCAGCACGAACTGCGCGCGCGGGTCGCCGCGTTGCGCTGATTTCTTCAACCAGGGCAGCGCCTCGACCCGCTTGCCATTCTGAAACAATGCCAGCCCGTAATTGTCACTTGCCTGCTGATGCCCCTGCAACGCCGCCTTGCGATACCATTGCTCGGCGGTTTTCAGATCGGCGGGAACCCCCCTGCCCAGCTTGTATGCCTGTCCCAGATTGAACTCCGCATCGGCATCGCCGCGTTCGGCAGGGCCGCGCCATTCGGCAACCGCCTTGGCATAATCCCCGCGTTCCCACGCATCGATGCCTTCTTTCACATCGGCCAGCGCAGGCGCAGCCACCGCAATCAGCAACACCGTCGATGCCAGGATACCAGATACGCCGCGTTTCATGTCGCCCCCGCAAAAAACTTATTGTTGTGAATATCGCGCGTTAACCGGAATTTGCAAAGCCTTCCTAACCATCCCGCCTTGACGGACGGGGTGGCGATTGCCTGCGTTAACCGCTTCTTATCATTCCGCATGGCATTGAAGCCTTCGGGTAACCGGGAATTCAGGGGATTCAATGCGCGTTCTCGCGATGGCATCGCAAAAAGGCGGATCGGGAAAGACGACTCTTTCCGGGCATCTGGCCGTTCAGGCGCAACGTTCGGGCCATGGCCCGGTCGTGCTGATCGATATCGACCCGCAAGGATCGTTGTCCGATTGGTGGAACGAGCGGGAGAGCGAATATCCCGCCTATGCGCAAACCACGGTCGCACGGCTTGCCTCTGATCTGGAGGTTCTGCGTCAGCAGGGATTCAAGCTGGCGGTCATCGACACGCCGCCCGCCATTACCATGGCGATCCAGAGCGTGATCGCGGTGGCCGAACTCATTATCATTCCAACGCGTCCCAGCCCGCACGATCTGCGTGCCGTGGGCGCGACGGTCGATCTGTGCGAGCGCGCGGGCAAGCCGCTGATCTTCGTGGTCAACGCTGCCACACCCAAGGCCCGGATCACCTCCGAAGCCGCGGTCGCCCTGTCGCAACACGGCACGGTGGCGCCTGTCACTCTGCATCACCGCACGGATTTCGCCGCGTCGATGATCGACGGACGCACGGTGATGGAGGTCGATCCCAAATGTCGCTCGGCTCAGGAAGTCGAAGCGCTGTGGGAATATGTTTCCGATCGCCTCGAAAAGAACTTCCGTCGCACCGTATTCGCCGCGCCCAGCGCTGCCGCGGCCGGTTTCGGAGCGGTTCGTCCGGCGAGCGGCTTCGGCCGCAGGGTGGTGAGCTGACATCATGAATATGTTCAACACCAAACCCGCCGCGTCGCTCTCTTCCGGCCTGCTCGCCCGCAAGGGACAGGCACGCCCGGCCATGCGCCCCCAGGGTTTTGTGGGCATGACCCATGAGACGCTGGAAGACCTTGGCTGGAACGACATGGGCGACCATGCGCCGATCGATCACGTCGCGACACCGCTGACGCCGTCGGTTCCTGCTCCGACAGCACAGGAAGCACCTCCGCCGGTGCTGCGTCAACGCGAACGCCTTGACCATGAATTTGGCGGCCTGACCCCGATGGACGGTGCAACCTCGACCTCTGACCTCGTGGATATTCACGAAGCGACGGAAATGCCGGTCGCAGCTGATCCGGTTCAGCCCGCGCCGGTCGTCGAACCACAGCTTGCAGCCCCCGATGCCGTGCGCGGCGTATCGCTCAACACGGCCAAACGGCTGCGTAAGGAAACCACCAAGAAACGCGGCAAGGCGGCCTTTACGCTGCGCCTCGATTCCGAACGCCATCTGCGCCTGCGCCTCGCCTCAGCGGTGTGCAACCAATCGGCGCAGAATCTGGTGACGCAGGCGCTCGACGCCTTTCTCGAAAACATGCCCGAAGTCGACGATCTGATGGATCAGCTCGCCACCGGGCAGGGTCGTTGATCCGGGGGGAATTAGCATGAAGACCCGTACAGCTTTGATGTTCGGCATTTCGGCGCTGCTGCTTGGCGGCACCATGGTCGGCTGCTCGGCTACGCACAATATGCTCGCCAGTGCCGGCACAGTGAAGCCGGACAGTCGCAAGGCGCAGAAATCTGCCGACAAGGCGGGTGAGGCACTGGCGAAGCACGACAATGACAAGGCGGTACGCTACGCTGAACAGGCGGTGGCGACGGCACCGCAAAACGCCGCCTATCGTGCGCTGCTGGGCCAGAGCTATCTGCATGACGGCCGTTTCGCTTCGGCAGAACAGGCGCTTCAGGATACGTTGAGCCTCAACCCCGATAATGGCCGGGCAGCGCTCAACCTTGCTCTCGCGCAGACTGCACTTGGCCATTGGGATGACGCACGCGCAACGCTGAACTCCCATCAGAACCAGATTGCCCCCGCCGATCGAGGGCTGGCGCTGGCGCTGGCAGGCGATCCGAAAGGCGCGGTTGAAATTCTGGCGAAGGTTGCGCGTCAGCCCAACGCCAATGCTACCGCACGGCAGAATCTGGCGCTGGCACTAGCGCTCGCCGGCCATTGGCGCGAGGCGCGTGCGATTGCCGCCGTGGACGTCGCTCCGGGTGAGATTGACGACCGCATCGCGCAATGGGCCGCGTTCGCACGTCCGACCCATGCCTATGATCAGGTCGCGTCGCTGCTTGGCGTCAAATCGGTCGGTGCCGATGCCGGTCAGCCGGTACAGCTCGCGTTGAAGGACAGCGATACGAAACTGGCTGCGGTTGCGCCGATTGCACCCGTGGCATCAGCAACGCCGGATGCCGACACGGCCCCGGCAGAGACTGATACGCAGGTTGCCGAAGCGGCAGCCGTTCCTGCTCGCGCTCCGCAACAGGTTGCGCAGGCCGCACCGGTCATGCCGATGGCTGCACAAGGCCCGGCAGTATCGTTCGCACCGCCGCGTGAAGTGGCTCAGGCCATTCCCGCGCATATGGTTCGCAAAGCCGCCGCTCAGGCCGCTCCCAAGCAAGCGGTCGCCGTCCGGAAAGCGCCTGAAAAGGCACCGACGCTCAGCGCCGGCAATTATTATGTCCAGCTCGGTGCCTATGAAAACGCCGCTGTGGCCAAGGAAAAATGGCATCGTATCAGCCGCCGTAACCAGCGGCTCGCATCGCTGACGCCATCGGGAATGGAGGCCAAGGTCAACGGCCAGAGCTTCTATCGCCTGTCGGTCGGCGGCTTTGCCCGCAACGATGCCGTCAGCCTGTGCCGGTCGGTCAAGGCAAATGGCGGTCGCTGCTTCGTCCGCGCCGATGCGGGCTATCAGACGGCAAACTGGGTCGCCAACAAGAATATTCAGCTCGCCTCTCGCTAACAGGCGAAAACAGGTTTCTCCCAGGAAGGCGGCGTCAGCGTAAGCGGGCGCCGCCTTTCCATAACTGCAACACCCTGCCCTGCACCGGCAGTCCGTCGAACGGCGTGTTACCCGCGGACGCCGCCATTTGCTCGGCATCGATCTTCCACGGCGCATCGGCATCGACAACGACCAGGTCGGCCGGACTTCCCGGCGTCAGCGCGCCCGTCTCCAACCCCAGAATTCGGGCCGGATTTCGTGCCAGCAGCGCAAACAGCCGGTCGAGCGAAATCAGTTCGTCGCGCACCAGCCCAAGCCCCAGCGCCAGCAGCGTCTCCGCACCAGCCGATCCGGGCAGCGAGTCGGCAAAGGGCAGCCGCTTTTCCTCTGGCCCGCGCGGATCATGGCCCGAACACAGCACGTCGATGGTACCGTCGGCCAGCGCCTCCCGCGCCGCCTGTCGGTCCGACTCGCAACGCAACGGCGGCGATAGCCGGGTGAAGGTGCGATAGTCGCTGATGTCGATATCGGTCAGATAGAGATGCGGCGGGGTGATGCCGCAGGTCACGCGCACGCCGCGCGCCTTTGCCCGGCGCACCAGATCCAGTCCGGCAGCAGTCGTCACCTGCCGCAAATGCAGCCGCGCGCCCATTTCCTCCGCCAGCATCACGTCACGCGCCACCGCCAGCACTTCCGCCAGTGCCGGTGCCGCGGGCAGGCCGAGCCGGGTCGCTGTCTCCCCCTCGGTCGCCACGGCATCTGCGGCCAGCCCGCCATCCTCGGCATGGGAAATCACGATCATCCCGCAATCGGCGGCATAGGCCAGCACCTTGCGCATCACGCCGCTGTCGGCGATCCATTCGCGCCCTGTCGCCACCGCTTTCGCGCCCGCATCGGCGGCCAGCGCCATCTCCGCAATGTCCGCTCCGGCCAGCCCGCGCGTCGCAGCGGCAATCGGATGTACCCACAGGTCGGGCTTGCCCATCGCCGCCGCGCGCTGGATGATGCCGGGATCGTCGAGCACCGGCGACTGATCGGGCATCAGTCCGACGCGCGCGATACCGCCCCGTGCAAAGGCCGCCTTGTCCACCGCAAACACGCCGAGATCGACGATCGCCGGGGCTAGCAGCTTGCCCTTGAGGTCGATAGTTTCGCCGCCCGCATCCGCAGCAATCACGCCATCGCGAACCGAAAGCGTTCCTGCGCGGTCGCCGCCATCGGGGCAGACAATCCGGGCGTTGGTGAAAGTCGTCCCGCTCATGCCCAGCCCTCCACGCCGCGCGCGCCGCGCGTCAGCACGTCGAGGCAGGCCATACGCACCGCGACGCCCATCGCCACCTGTTCGGTGATTGCCGAGCGTTCGGGGTCGTCGGCCACGCTCGACACAATTTCCACGCCCCGGTTCATCGGCCCCGGATGCATGACCAGCGCATCGGGCTTCGCCAGTGCCAGCCGCTCGGGCGTCAGGCCGTACCGCAAATGATATTCGCGCGTGGAGGGGATAAAGGCACCTGACATACGTTCATTCTGAAGCCGCAGCATCATCACCACATCGGCCCCATCCAGCGCCGCATCGAAATCGGTAAACGGCGTCACGCCCATCTGCTCGACGGCGGGCGGCATCAGCGTCGTCGGTGCTACTACCCGCACTTCGGCTGCAAGCGCGGTCAGCGCCAATATGTTCGACCGTGCCACCCGGCTGTGCATCAGGTCGCCGCAAATCACCACGCGCTGCCCCGCGATGCTGCCCCGCCGTCGCCGGATGGTCAGCGCATCGAGCAGCGCCTGAGTCGGGTGTTCGTGCCAGCCGTCGCCTGCGTTCAGCACAGGGCAGTTCACCTTGTCCGCGATCAGTTGCACCGCGCCCGAACTGCCGTGGCGGATGACGATGACATCGGCGCGCATGGCATTGAGCGTCATCGCGGTGTCGATCAGCGTCTCGCCCTTTTTCACGCTCGACTGCGCGGCGTGCATATTGACGACATCGGCGCCCAGCCGCTTGCCGGCAATCTCGAACGACAACAATGTGCGGGTGGAGTTTTCGAAAAACGCGTTGATCTGTGTCAGCCCGTCAAGGCGGTGGTCGCTCTTGGCATGGCTGCGGTTCGCCTCCGCCCAATTTTCCGCCTCATCGAGCAGGAACATGATCTCATGCGGCTGCAATCCGTCGATGCCGGTCAAATGCCGGTGCGGGAATGCTTCGCGACCGTGCAGGACGGCGGCGGGTCGGTGATCGGAAGCTGACATTAAAGGGACCGCCTAGCGACCATCCTGCCGACTGGCAAGGCAGCATTATGGGCCGTCAGCATTTGCGCCCGCCATGAGCGGAATCGCTATACTGCTATCCCTCGATCCAGTCCTTGCGGGCAATCCCCTGCGCATAGAGCAGCGCCGACAGGTCGGTATGGTCGATGCGGGCTCCTGCGGCAGCCGCCACCACCGGCTTGGCGTGATAGGCAACGCCCAGTCCAGCGGCGCGAATCATGTTGAGGTCATTGGCGCCGTCCCCCACCGCCAGCACCTGTTCGATAGCCAGCCCGCGTGCCTTGCGCTCTTCCTCCAGCACCGACAGCTTGGTGGAGGAATCGACGATCGGCTTTTCGACCAGCCCGGTCAGCTTGTCTTCGGCAATGCCCAGTCGATTGGCGACCATGCGGTCGAACCCGATGGCACGCCCGACCGGCTCGGCAAAATGGGTGAAGCCGCCCGACACCAGCACCGTATGAGCACCGCGCGCGCGCATCGTGCGGATCAGCGTGACCGCCCCGTCGGTAATCCGCACCCGCTCTTCCAGACACTGACCAATGGCCTGTGCCGACAAATCCTTCAGCAGCGCCACCCGCGCATCGAGCGCCGATGCAAAGTCCAGCTCACCGCGCATCGCGCGTTCGGTGACAGCGGCGATCTCTGCCTTGATCCCGGCATAATCGGCGAGTTCGTCGATGCACTCGACGGTAATCATCGTCGAATCCATGTCCGCGACCAGCAACCGCTTCACCCGGTTGACGAGCGGCTGCACCACCACATCGGTCCCGGCGAACACGCCCTCCACCGCGAGGCGCGCCTGATCGGGCGACATGCCGAAGCCGATATCGGCGGCATATCCCTCTTCGATCCACGCCTGCGCGGTCGGGGCGCAGCCCGCATTTTCCAGCCGGTCGCGTGCTTCGGAAATATCCCCCGCAGTCAGCGTTCCATTTGCTATCAGCGTTGCGATGAACATGGCGCCCTTTCCTTCCTCACACGACAAACCGCGCGTGGCGCTCATCGCAGGGCCGACCGCCAGCGGCAAGTCCGCTCTCGCATTGGCGCTTGCTGAAAAGCATGAAGGTACGGTCATCAACGCCGATTCCGCACAGGTCTATCGCGAGCTGCGCGTCCTGTCGGCGCGCCCTTCCGTCGAAGAAGAGGCCCGCGCACCCCATCGCCTGTTCGGCCATGTCGGCGGCGCGGAACCCTATTCGGCGGCGCGCTGGGCGCAGGAAGCCAAGGGCGCGATTGCCGAAAGCCTGAATACCGGGAGACTGCCGATTCTGGTCGGCGGCACCGGCATGTATCTGCGCACGCTGATCGACGGGATTGCGCCGGTACCGGAGATCGATCCGGCGATCCGCGCCGAAGTCCGCGCATTGCCGGTGGCGGAAGCGCGTCGGCAACTGACGCTGCTCGATCCGCAAGCCGCCGAACGTCTGCGCGAAACCGACACCACGCGCATCGCCCGCGCACTGGAAGTCATCCGCTCTACGGCGCGCACCCTGAACGCATGGCAAGCAGAGCGGGTCGGGGGGATAGGCGACTCGATAACACTGATGCCGCTCATCCTGCTGCCCGACCGGGCATGGCTGACCGAACGCTGCGACCGGCGCTTTGCATGGATGCTCGATCATGGCGGGGTGGAAGAAGCGCTTGCCCTCGACGCACGCACCGACATCCCCACTGAAGCCTCAATCCGCAAGGCAATCGGCGTGCCGCAGATCCTCGCCTGGCAAGGGGGTACGCTCTTCCGTGAACAGGCGCTTGCAGAGGCACAGGCCGCGACACGCCAATATGCCAAACGCCAGTACACCTGGTTCCGCCGCCAGCCGCCACCCGACTGGCGACGCACGAGCGAGACACAAACAAACGATCTTATGGATAAATTTGAAACTATATTTCTAATATAGAGGTTGACGCACAGTTTTAATAACTTTAGCAGCGCCCCTTCATGCGTGATATTGCGTGTGCGAACGAACCGAGGAGACAGGTTGTGACGGAGAAAAGCGGAGCAGACATTCTGGTCGAGGCGCTGGTCGATCTCGGCGTAGAAGTCGTGTTCGGCTATCCGGGCGGCGCGGTGCTACCGATTTACGATGCACTGTTCGAACATTCGCGCATCCGCCACGTTCTCGTGCGCCACGAACAGGGCGCGACCCATGCGGCGGAGGGCTATGCCCGCGCCACCGGCAAGCCGGGCGTGGTGCTTGTCACCTCCGGCCCCGGCGCGACCAACGCGGTCACCGGCATTACCGACGCGCTGATGGACTCGATCCCGATGGTCGTCATCACCGGTCAGGTGCCGACGACCCTGATCGGCACCGATGCCTTTCAGGAGGCGGATACGGTTGGCATCACCCGCCACTGCACCAAGCATAATTATCTGGTGAAAAGCCCCGACCGGCTGGGCGACATTATTCACGAGGCGTTCCATATCGCCACTTCGGGTCGCCCCGGCCCGGTGGTCGTCGATATCCCCAAGGATGTGCAGGTCGCCAGTGCCCGCTATCAGAGGCCCGGCCCGATCCGGCACAAGACCTATCGCCCCGCACTGAAGGCCGAACCGACCCAGATCGAGGAAGCGGTCGCCATGCTGGCCGCGGCCGAACGCCCGATCCTCTATACCGGCGGCGGCATCATCAACGCCGGTCCGGGCGCGTCGCAACTGCTGCGCGAACTGGCGCGGATCACCGGCGCCCCCGTTACCTCGACTCTGATGGGTCTGGGCGCCTTCCCCGCCTCGTCCGACCAGTGGCTCGGCATGTTGGGGATGCACGGCACCTATGAAGCCAATCTGGCGATGAACAAGGCCGACCTGATCCTTGCGCTGGGTGCACGCTTCGACGACCGCGTTACGGGCCGCCTCGACGCCTTCGCACCGAACAGCCGCAAGGTGCATGTCGATATCGACCGGTCGAGCGTGAACAAGAATGTCCGCGTCGATCTGCCCATCATTGCCGATGTCGGCCACGCGCTGGAGGATATGATCCGCGTCTGGAAGGCGCATCAGCATCCGAAACCCGATCTGGGCGAATGGTGGCGCAGGATCGACGGCTGGCGTCAGACAAAGTGTCTGGAATTTCCGGAAAGCGATCCGCAGGCGATCATGCCGCAACGCGCCATCCGTGCGCTGTGGGAAGCGACGAAGAACAAAGCACCGATCATCACTACCGAGGTCGGCCAGCATCAGATGTGGGCGGCCCAGCATTTCGGTTTTGAAGCACCGAATAAATGGCTGACATCGGGCGGTCTCGGCACCATGGGATACGGCCTGCCCGCCGCCATCGGTGCGCAGCTCGGCAATCCGGACGCGCTGGTCATCGACATTGCGGGCGAAGCGTCGATCCAGATGAATATTCAGGAACTGGGCACCGCCAGCCAGTATCGTCTGCCGGTGAAGATCTTCATCCTCAACAATCAGTATATGGGCATGGTCCGCCAGTGGCAGGAACTGACCTATTCCAGCCGCTATTCGGAAAGCTATTCCGACGCCCTGCCCGATTTCGTAAAGCTGGCCGAGGCCTATGGCTGGAAGGGCATTCGTATCGAAACCCGCGACCAGTTGGACGACGGCATCGCCGCGATGCTGGCGCACGACGGACCGGTGATGGTCGATTGCTCGGTGGCGCAACTCGCCAACTGCCTGCCGATGATCCCCTCCGGCGCGGCGCATACCGAAATGCTGCTGCAGGCCAATGAGGTGTCCGGCACCATGGACGATGAAGCGAAGGCGCTGGTCTGACATCATGCATATCAAAGAAGAAACGAAAGAGCGGCACACGCTCGCCGTCATCGTCGATAACGAGCCGGGGATTCTGGCGCGGATCGCCGGCATGTTCACCGCACGCGGCTATAATATCGAGTCGCTGACCGTGACCGATATCAGTGAGGACGATCTGGTCAGCCGGATCACCATCGTCACCTCGGCCAGCCCGCCGGTGATGGAACAGATCATCGCGCAGCTTGAGCGGCTGATCCCGGTGCACAAGGTCGCCGACCTGACCGTGCTGGGCGAACATGTCGAACGCGAACTGGCGCTCGTCAAAGTCGTGGGCAGGGGCGAGCACCGGATCGAGGCGCTGCGTCTTGCCGATGTCTATCGCGCCCGCGTGGTCGATGCGACGATCGAAAGCTTCGTCTTCGAAGTGACCGGCGCCACCGAAAAAATCGACAAGTTCGTCGAACTGATGCGTGAGGTCGGCCTGGTCGAAGTCGCGCGAACCGGAATCGTCGCCATTTCGCGCGGGAAGGAACCGGCCTGAAACCTATACGTCACCCCAGCGAATGCTGGGGTCTTTTACTACCCACGGCTGGCTGGCGACATGAGATGCCAGCTTTCGCTGGCATGACGCTATGCTGAAAAGAGGAAGACCAAATATGCGTGTTTATTATGATCGCGATGCGGACCTGAACCTCATCTCCGACAAGAAGATCGCCATCATCGGCTATGGCAGTCAGGGCCACGCCCATGCCCAGAACCTGCGCGATTCGGGCGTGAAGGATGTGGCGATCGCCCTGCGCGAAGAATCGGCCAGCCGCGCCAAGGCGGAAGGTGCGGGCTTCAAGGTGATGACCAATTCCGAAGCTGCGGAATGGGCCGACATCCTGATGATGCTTGCACCCGACGAGCATCAGGCCGCAATCTGGGACGCCGATCTGAAGGGCCGGATGAAGCCCGGCGGCGCGATTGCCTTTGCCCATGGCCTGAACGTTCATTTCGGCCTGATCGAGCCGGGCGACGATGTCGACGTCATCATGATCGCGCCCAAGGGGCCGGGCCATACCGTGCGCAGCGAATATGTCCGCGGCGGCGGCGTGCCCTGCCTGATCGCGATCGATCAGGATGCCAGCGGCAACGCGCATGACATAGCGCTCGCCTATGCCAGCGGCGTCGGCGGCGGCCGTTCGGGGATCATCGAAACCAATTTCCGCGAGGAATGCGAAACCGATCTGTTCGGTGAACAGGCGGTGCTGTGCGGCGGCCTGACCCACCTCATCACCGCCGGGTTCGAAACGCTGGTCGAAGCGGGCTATGCCCCCGAAATGGCTTATTTCGAGTGCCTGCATGAGGTGAAGCTGATCGTCGACCTGATGTATGAAGGCGGCATCGCCAATATGCGCTATTCGATCTCCAACACCGCCGAATATGGCGATATCACCACCGGCCCGCGGATCATCACCGATGAAACCAAGGCGGAAATGAAGCGCGTCCTCGCCGACATTCAGGGCGGTCGCTTCGTGAAAAACTTCGTCCTCGATAACCGTGCGGGTCAGCCGGAACTGAAGGCCAGCCGCAAGGCGGCGGCTGCGCACCAGATCGAACAGGTCGGCACCGAACTGCGCGCGATGATGCCGTGGATCGGCGCCAACAAGCTGGTGGACAAGGAAAAGAACTGATCGTCACCGGCGCATAGCGCATACGAAACGATCCGTTTCTTGATTTATGTTTGCGCACCAACCTCCTGTCGGCACATCTTCACCGGTGTTCTGACAGGAGGTTTTTCATGCGTGTTCTTCTTATCGGCGGTTTGTTGCTGGCCGCCTCTCCCGTTCTGGCTCAGCAACCGATGCCAGTCCCCGGCAAGGCGGAGGTCAGCCGCGTCGCGGCGGGCACCTACAGCGTCGACCCCGACCATACACAGGCGATCTTCACCGTCGATCATATGGGCTTCACCCCGCTTTCCGGCATGATCGCCGGTGCGAAAGGCGCTCTGACCATTGACCCGGCGCATCCCGGCCAAGCGAAGGTGGACGTCACCTTCGACGTGAACAATATCGAAGGCGGCGTCGAAGAGTTTACCCACCACCTCAAGACCCCGGACTTTTTCGATGCAGAAAAATATCCGACGATCCACTTCGTTTCGACAAAGGTCGTGGCCAGCGGTACCCACGCGACCATCACCGGTAATCTGACCATTCACGGCGTCACCAAACCGGTGACGCTCGACGCCACCTTCATGGGCGCGGGGACGAACCCGATGAACAAGAAGGGCTATATCGGCTTTTACGGCAAGACGACGATCAGGCGCAGCGATTTCGGGGTTGGCAAATATGTGCCGCTGGTGTCGGATAGCGTCAAACTGACGCTGCACGCGGGCTTTATCAGGGAGTAGCATGGCAACGGGAGAAGAAGCGGAAGGGCAACCCGGAATCGGACGCGTTGAAGCGTTTTCCGACGGCGTGCTTGCCATCGTCATCACCATCATGGTGCTGGAACTGCATCCCCCGGTTGCCGACGGGCTGGACCGGCTATGGACCCTGTGGCCGGTCTTCCTCGCCTATATGCTCAGCTATGCCTATGTGGCGATTTACTGGGTGAACCACCATCGGCTGTTCAGCCATGCCCGCAGGGTTACCAACGCCCTGCTCTGGTCGAACATGCTGTTGCTGTTCACCCTGTCGCTGGTGCCCTTTTCCACTGCCTATCTGGGCGAGCATCATTTTTCGCGGGACGCGACGATGCTCTATCTCTTCACGATGCTGCTGCCCGCACTCGCCTATGTCTGGTTACAGACCATCATCCGGGGCACCGGGGTGCAAGGCGCTGCGGCCAACCGCTATCATCGCGCAACGACCCGCAAGGGCGGCGTCGCCGCACTGATCTATGCCGCCGGCATACCGTTGGGTTTTATTACGCCATGGCTCGGCATCGCAGCCGCCGCACTGGTTGCTGCCCTGTGGATTTTGCCCAGCGGCCCGGCCGACCGCCTTTTCGACTGAAACAAATTGACCTTCGGGCTGGACAAGATCGTGCGGGATGCCCATAGAAGCCGCATGATGATTACGCCGGAGACGCTAGGCCTACGACTTATTCGCCCTTAGGGCGAAGCGCGCGGCGTGCGCGCGGTTTGACCCTAAGGGGATAGTGCCGACCGTCTTTGTCCAAACCCCGCGCACAGCGCCGGGAAGCCTGAGTAAAATCGTCATGTTGACCAATCCGTCCGTAAAGTATCGACCCTTTCCGCAGGTCGACCTGCCCGACCGCCAATGGCCCGGTCGCACCATCGACCGCGCACCGCGCTGGCTGTCCACCGATATGCGCGACGGCAATCAGGCGCTCATCGACCCGATGGATGCGGAGAAGAAACAGCGCTTTTTCGACCTGCTGGTAAAGGTTGGCCTGAAAGAAATCGAAGTCGGTTTCCCATCCGCAGGTGCGACCGAATTCGACTTCATCTCCGGTCTCGTCCGCTCGGGCCGCATCCCCGACGATGTGTTCGTGCAGGTACTCACCCAGTCGCGGCGCGACCTGATCGAAAAGAGCTTCGAAAGCCTGCGCGGTGCCAAACAGGCGATTGTCCACCTCTACAACGCCGTCTCGCCCGCATGGCGCCGGATCGTGTTCGACATGAGCCGCGACGAAGTGCTTGAGATTGCCATCACAGGGGCGAAGATTCTGCGCGATGAGGCTGCGAAGCAGCCCGATACCGAGTGGCATTTCGAATATAGCCCGGAAACCTTCTCGACCGCCGAACTGGATTTCTCCGTAGAGGTCTGCGCGTCGGTAATGGACATATTGCGCCCTACCCCCGACCGGCCGCTGATCCTCAACTTGCCGGCAACGGTAGAGGCGGCCACCCCCAATATCTATGCCGACCAGATTGAATGGTTCTGCCGCAATGTGCCCGACCGCGACAGCGTCGTCATCAGCCTGCACACCCATAATGATCGCGGCACCGGCGTCGCCGCTTCAGAACTCGGCCTGCTGGCCGGTGCCGACCGCGTCGAGGGCTGCCTGTTCGGCAATGGAGAGCGTACCGGCAATGTCGATCTGGTGACGCTGGCGCTCAACATGTATACGCAAGGTGTTGATCCGCAACTCGACTTTTCCGATATCGACAGCGTGATCGGCACCGTCACCTATTGCAACAACCTGCCGGTGCATCCGCGCCATCCCTATGCCGGCGATCTGGTGTTCACTGCCTTTTCGGGCAGCCATCAGGACGCGATCAAGAAGGGCTTCGCCGCACAGGAAGCGCGCAATGACGAGATGTGGGACGTCCCCTATCTGCCCATCGACCCTAAGGATCTGGGCCGCGATTACGAGGCGGTGATCCGCGTGAATTCACAGTCGGGCAAGGGCGGTGTCGCCTGGGTTCTGCAACAGGACAAAGGCCTCAAGCTGCCCAAGCGGTTGCAGGCGCATTTCTCCCGCCATGTCCAGCAACTCGCTGACGAAACCAGCCGCGAACTCAATGCCGACGATATCTGGACCGCCTTTGCGCAAGCCTATCGTCTGGAGGGCGCGCAACCGGTCGAACTGACCGACTGGGACGAACGCCGCGCCGAAAACGGCGACCGTATCTTTACCGGCACGCTCGACATGCACGGGAAGAAGCGCAGCGTCAGCGGGCGCGGCAACGGCCTGCTCTCTTCGGTGCTGGCGGCGATTGCAGATGCTAATGGCCCGGCGCTCGACATTCAGAGCTATTCCGAACACGCCATCGGTCAGGGATCGCGCACGCACGCCGCTGCCTATGTCGAAACGACGGACGCACACGGCACGGTGCACTGGGGCGTCGGCATCGACGAAGACGTCGCCACCGCCAGCGTCCGGGCGGTGCTGTCGGCCGTCAATTCGGCGGGGGGCTAGCCGGCGGCGCAGTCCAGCCGCACTGCACCCGCCATTTGCCGATCCGTTCGGGCGTCAGCGCGCGGCGCGCGATGCCGCATATCTGACCCTTGGCGTTGACGGCAACGCTGGCGGGCAAGCCTGCACTGCCCCCGGTTGCTCGCTGCATCCATTCGAAGGCGTGGAAGCGTTGGAATCGCATTTGTTTCGGATCGATCCCTCCCAGTGCGTCACGGCTTCGCGCATCATCTTCCATAGGCGCAATCAGCACTGGCACCGGCGCTGCGGCACGGTCCAGTTCATCCAGCGACGCGATCTCCTTCTGACACGGCGCGCACCAGACCGCCCAGAACAGGATTATCGAAGGCTCCGGAATCTCCGCCACACGACCGTTACCATCACGTAGCCCAGCCGGAGCATGGATGGCTGGCAAATGCTGCGCACTAACCAGCACCACCGCGCATAGGCACGCCCCGATCACCGATAAAAGCCGCACCCTCGCCACCTCCAGTATATCGAAAATACTATGTGCGCTGTAGACGAAGCGTGCAACCCGTTCGACCACTTGCCAATTTCTTCCGGGCGCCTATCCTTTCGAGGTAGGGGGAACCATGATCAAATCCATTACCGCATTACTGGTCGCATCGGTGGCCATGCCCGGAATCGGACATGCACAGGAAGCAGCAAAACCGCAGACCATGCAGCAGATTTTCGACGCTGCCTCGAAAGCGGCTGCAGCCGGGGATTGCGCCAAGGCGATCACGCTCTTTTCCAGTATCGAAAACAGTAGCGCGGTACAGAAAAATACCATTGCCAGGGCGGCAATCGGCCTGCGCAAGGGCGGTTGCCTGATACGGCGCGGCGATTTGCAGCAGGGCCGGGATATGATCGAGGCGGCGATTCCGGTTCTGTCCGACAAGCCGAACTTCAAATTCGACGTGGCAGACGCGTATCTGGCACTGGGCAAAGCCGCCTATTACACGCTCAATTTCGACGCGGCCAAGCGCGCCCTGCGCAAAACGCGTGCCCTGTTAGGCGATACCCCCACGCTCGACACGATGATCTGGTCGGCCCGCGCGACCATGTTCGACAAAGGTGACGATGCGATCAACTTTGCTGCCCGCGCACTTGCCATCGCCAAGGCTCAGGGCGTTACAAACAAGGATGTTTTCGCCAGCCTTCAGACGTTGCACGCACGCGCGCTTCTCAATCAGGGACAGGCAGACGCCGCCTATAAGGAACTGAAAAAAGCGCTTGATGCGCAGGGTGGACTGGGCCTGAGAGTGAATGTTGCGGATATCGTTACTCGCAGCGACCTCGCCCTTGCGGCACTGCTCGATGATAAGGCGGAGGATGCCCGCAAATTTCTTGCCTATACCGGCGCGGGCCGCCTCGAACATTCGCCATTCGATACGGCACGCGTCGTGGACTCCCCGGCGTGCGGTGGAGAAAACGGACTGAGTCCGGATGACAGTGCCGTAATACAGTTCAGCATCGGCAATGATGGCACGGTCGGTTTTGCGCAGCCCATCTATTCATCTCGTCATGGCAACGCGGCGGCGGTGTTTGCCAAAGCCGTTTCGGACTGGTCCTGGCAACCGAAGACAATCAACAAGATTCCTCCGGTCCTGCGCGCGGCCATGCGGGTCGAAATTCGCTGCACGATGTCCATCAAGCGCCCGAATATCTATAGCATATTCCAAGATGCGCTCTCTGAATGGCTGGCTGGCAAAGGTGTAAAGCCTCTCGATTCCCAGGAAAAGACACTGACGATACCGGCACTAAAAGCCAAACTTGCCAGCCGCGAGAAGGATTCCAACCCTCTGGCTCCGGTTCCTGTATTGCTGGCTCTCGCCGACCACCCCTATCTCGATTACGCCCCCAGCAAAGTCTATTTCGACCGTGCTCGCGCACTGGTTGAGGCGGCTAAACCGAATCTGCTGACACAATTATATTTCAGCACCTCTCATCATGACATGAAGGAGCATATCAGCGGCAAAGACTATCGACGGGCGCTGCGTGCACTTCTCGATCATCCGAATGTGCAGGCCAATGCAAAGGCCAGCGCTGCGCTGGAATTGATGATCGCTCGCCCCTACTGGCACGCAAAGGCCCCTGACGATCAGGTCGCGTTGCTTAATCAGGTCGTCAATGATCCGCGGCTCGACAAGCGCGATCCCTTACGCGTCAACGCACTGGTACAACTCGCCAATGCGCAGGCCGATAACGGCAATCTGAAGGCCGCACAGGCCAGTTATCAGCAAACCGGCCTGTCTGCCCAGCAATGTGCTTTGATGGCCACACCCCCGACATTGCGGCACTCGAGTTACGGTGCAAATGATTATCCCACCAGTGCCCAAAAATGGGGTTTCGCAGGCTGGGTGATGACGGAGTTCAACATCACCGCTGATGGACATACCGCCGAGCAGCGCGCGCTGATTTCCTACCCACCCTTTGTATTTGACAATGCCGCCACCGGCATTGTCAAACGGTCGCTCTATACAGAAAGTTATCGCCCGGACGGCAATCTGGGCTGCGGCGGTGAACGTCAGTCAGTACACTTCCAGAACGGCTGATCTGCCATCTCCATGCGGTGTGGCGCCTGCCTATTCAAACCCCATCAGCGCCAGCACTTCCTTGCGGCTGCGATCATCGTCACGGAACACGCCCATCATCCGGCTGGTCATCATCATCACACCGGGGGTGCGCACTCCGCGCGCAGTCATGCAGGCATGGCTCGCTTCGATCACCACCGCCACGCCACGCGGCTTGAGGTGTTCCCAGATACAATCGGCAACTTCGGCCGTCAGCCGTTCCTGCACCTGCAACCGTCGCGCATAGGCGTGAAGCACGCGTGCCAGCTTTGAAATACCGACCACATGGTCCTGCGGCAGATAGGCGATATGCGCCCTGCCGATGATCGGCGCCATGTGATGTTCGCAATGCGACTGAAACGGAATGTCCTTCAGCAGCACAATCTCGTCATAGCCGCCGACTTCTTCGAACACGCGCGACAGATGATGCGCCGGATCCTGCGCATAGCCCTGACAATATTCCTTCCACGCCCGCGCGACACGCTTGGGCGTATCGATCAGCCCTTCGCGATCCGGATCGTCGCCTGCCCAGCGGATCAGCGTCCGAATAGCATCCGCGACATCTTCCGGCACCGGGGGTTTGGCCGGGGAGTCGGCAATATCGCCATCGTCCGGGCTGCTATGGTCAAAAGGCATGGGGGAACTCCAAATTCACTTTACGCTACGGCAAGCTGAATATTGCGGCAATGACTGTGGCAGGTGCGTTACACCTTGCACCGCAACATTGCAAAAATGGCGGTTAACTGCGGCTTATGCCGTTGACGTACCCGTAAACATACCGTTATTTTCAAAACAATAAGAAAAACGCCGGAGAATAAAGCCGGTCGTCAACAGGAGAGGAAAGATGAAGAAGCTCGAGCTGCTTGCCGCGACTGCTTTATCCATGATGGTCGCCCTTCCGGCACAGGCAAAGACCACCAAAGACACGAGCCAGGATACCACCACGCAGGCGAAACCGGTGGATGCCGGGCCGACCCAGCAGACCCCGGCCAAACCGGATCAGAACCAGCCTTTTGCCAGCGGCAACGAAATCGTCGTTACCGCAACGCGCCGTAACCAGACGGTGCAGGACGTTCCGATCGCCATTACCGCGATCAGTAATCAGCAGGTGGAAAATGCCGGTGTCACCGATGTGCGCGGGCTGGAACAGATTGCACCGTCGTTGCAGGCGACGACCGGTCAGTCCTCGGCGACCGGCGCGATCCTCTATATTCGCGGCATCGGCACGGCTGGCGATAATCCGGGCTTCGAACCGGCGGTCGGCGTGTTCATCGACGGCGTATTCCGCGCACGTGCCGGTATCGCCATTTCCGACCTGCCTGAACTTGAACGCGTGGAAGTGCTGCGCGGGCCGCAGGGAACGCTGTTCGGCCGCAACACCTCCGCCGGTGCGATCAGCATCATTACCGCCGGTCCCAAGTTCAAACCCGAAGGCTATATCGAGGGCGGCTATGGTAATTATAATGCCTGGTCGCTGAAAGGTGCGCTGACCGGTCCGGTCACCCAGAATCTGGCGCTGCGCGTCGATGCCGGGATGCGCAAGCGCGACGGCTATATCAACGACGCGAACAGCGACCGGAAACTCAACAACATTAACCGCTATTATGTCCGCGGGCAGGCGCTGTACGATAATGGCGACCTGACCTTCCGGCTGATCGGCGACTATTACAAAACGGACGAGAATTGTTGTGGCGCGGTCAACGTCGTCGCAGGCTCCACTACACCGATCGATAATTTCATCGCGGCTCAGCATGGGCTGGTCGGCATTTACACCGGCCCTCCGTCCGACCGGACTCAGGCAGTCAGTCCGGGCAGGGGGTATCTGGAGCAGGTGCAGGACTGGGGCGTTTCGGGTGAGCTGAATTACAATCTCAGCGACTTCAAACTGACCTCGATCACCGCCTATCGTAACTGGAGCGCGCTGCGTAATCAGGATATCGACTTTTCCGGCATGGACCGCTCTTATCGTCAGGACTATCGCACCAGCCTGAACGACTTTACACAGGAAGTCCGGTTGCAGGGGCCGCTATTCGGCGGTGTGGTCGATTTCCTCGTCGGCGGCTTCTATCTCAACGAGACCCTGAAGCTGCGTGACACGGTGCGGATCGGCAATGACGGCAACCTCTATGCCGACAGCCTGTTTGCACTTAACCCGTCTGCCGGGTTCCAGTTCTACGGATCGTACAATGTCCCCACCTTCCCGCAGCTCGTCGGCGCGTATACCGGCGGGCCTGCGCTTCCGGCCGGCACGGTACCGTTGTTGGGTCAGCTCATCTATCTCAACAGTCCGCAGCTTCAGGGCGCGGCCCCGCCAGGATCGCCGCTGTTCAACTATCTGAACACACCGCTGACCGGCAACTCTCCGGGACAGGGTAATAACAACGACAATTTCCAGGTGAAGACAGACGCGCTGGCGCTGTTCACGCATAACATCATCCATGTCACCGACAAGCTGTCCGTGACGCTGGGTGCACGCCTGAATTATGAGCGTAAGAAGCTGAATGCGTCGATCTATAACAACACCGCGGCCTGCCCGTTCTTTACCAGCACCAATCCGCTGGCGGCGACCTATCGCTCGCTGATGCAGCAGGCGCTCGGCTCAAGCTATGCGAACTTCTATCTGATCAGCTGCAACCCGGCGGTGAACAGCGAATTTAACGGCAACTATACCGATCACCAGTCGGATACGAAGATCACGGGCACGGCCAAAATCGCCTATGAATTCACGCCGCATATCCTGGGCTATGCCAGCTATGATCGCGGCTTCAAATCGGGCGGCTATAACCTCGATCAGGCGACATTCGATTCAGTCGTACTAGGCGGCAACGGGGCGCAGGGTTCGGACCTTGCCTTTGGCGACGAAACGGTGGATTCGTTCGAAGTCGGTGCAAAGACCAGCATCAGCCCGGAATTCACCTTCAACATCGCGGGCTTCTACGCCAAATATTACGGGCTGCAGTCGCTGATCTTCAGCGGCAACAATTTCGTCGTGCAGAATGTACCTCACTCCGTCAGCAAGGGTATCGAGGTCGAATCCATCGTCCGCCCGGTCGAGGATCTGACCTTCAACATCGGCTACACCTATCTCGACGCCAGCTATGACAAGAGCAACGACTTCACCGGCACCCCGCTGGAAGGGTTTCAGGGACGCCAGTTCCAGAACCAGCCGCACAATGTCATCACGCTCGCAGGCACCTGGACGCCGCCGATCACCGAAAAACTGCGCGGTCTGGTGCATGTCGATATGCGCTATAACAGCCGCGTCGACATCGCCGGTCTGAACCCGGTGACGGGCCGCGGCTATGTCAACAATCCGGGCTATCCGATCGTCAATGCACGGATCGGCCTGCAAACCAGCGACGACAAATACCGGCTGGAATTCTGGGTCGAGAACCTGACCAACCAATATTACAACATCACCGGCTTTGCAGTGCCCGAACAGACCGGCACCTATGCCGGCTATCCCAGCACCCCACGCTTCTATGGCGCAACGCTACGCGCCGGTTTCTGACCCGGAGCAATCGACGCAAACACAAGGGCGGCCCCGCAAGGCCGCCCTTTTTTGTGTGGGAATACACCTGCAGCCCTCGTCATTCTGACGAAACTCAGAATCCAGAATCTGAAGCGCTTGCGGCTCTGGATGCTAAAGCAGGTTCAGCATGACGAAATTGGATTGGCTGCTCTTCACCCACTCAACATATTCGCATGCTAAGCTACAGTCTCCTGATCACACTCAGGTTCGACCTCTACACCGAGGTCTGTCCATATTCCTGTCGCCGGATGGGGTGGCTGGACGACAGACCACCGTCGACCGCAATCGCCTGCCCGTTGATATAGCTTGCTTCGTCGGAGGCGAGGAAGGTGGCGACGCCGGCAAGTTCTTCCGCTTGCGCGCCGCGCCGTAACGGGTTGAGCTGGCCGATCCGGTCGCCCTTCCCCGCTTCGCGCGCTGCGTCGAAAATCGGCTGAGTCATCCCGGTTTCGGTCAGGCCGGGGCACAGCGCATTTACGCGCACATTCGATCCTGAAAGCTGTTGCGCGGCGACCTGCGCCAGATTGATGACACCCGCCTTTGACGCCGAATAGGCGGGCGACCCGGCCCCGGAACGTAGCCCCGCGACGCTGGCGGTCAGCACGATCGCGCCGCCGCCGCGCTCGGCAATATGCGGGGCGCCATGTTTGATCGCCAGAAACGGTCCGATAAGATTAACCCGCAGCACGTCGCTGAACAGCTCGACACTGGTATCGAAGATATTGGCGAAGCCGCCCGAAATCCCGGCATTGGCGAACAGCACGTCCAGTCCACAAAACTGTTCGCACGCGGTGGCGATCATGCGCTCGACATCGCCCTCATTCCCTGCGTCCAGCGTCATCGCCAGCGCACGGCCCCCGGCATCGATGATCGCGCGCGCCGTCGCTTCGACCGACGCGTCCAGATCGGTCACCACCACGCTGGCGCCCTCTCGCGCGAATTGCAGCGCCGCCGCGCGCCCGATGCCGGAGGCCGCGCCGGTGACGATCACCACCTTGTCCTGAAACCGCATTCCCGTCATGCCCCCGCCTTTTGCGCAAACTGCCATGCCGCATCGGCCAGAAACGGCACTTTCGCAGCCATCCCCTCTGCCTTTGCATTCGACGCGTTACCGTCCAGCCAGCGCTTCTTGATCCCCTGCACGATGCTCATCAGTCGGAAGAGATTATAGGCGAAATACCAGTTGAGGTCGGGCACGCTGTCGCGACCCGTGCGCGCGCAATAACGTTCGGTGATTGCGTCGAGCGTCGGAATGCCGCTGTCGCCCCCTGCCCTGCCTTTGATCCCGGCATTGCCCTCCGGCTCGGTTTCCCAGTTCATCGCGAAATAGGCGAAATCGGCGAGCGGATCGCCCAGCGTCGACAATTCCCAGTCGAGCACCGCCAGGATGCGCGGCTCCTCAGCGGCAAAAATCATATTGTCGATGCGGTAATCGCCATGCACGATCGCACTGCGCGTCTGTGCGGGCACGGTGCGCGGCAGATAGTCGATCAGCCGCTCGACCGAAGGAATGTCGTCGGTCTGCGCCGCGCGATACTGCTTGGTCCAGCGCCCCACCTGCCGCTCAAAATAATTGCCGGGGCGACCATAATCACCCAGCCCCACTGACTCCGGATCAATGGCATGGAGATCGGCAAGCGTATCGACCATCGCTTCATAATGCGCGCGGCGCTGGCCGGGCGCCATGTCGGGCAGCGTGCCGTCCCACAGCGTCCGTCCCTCGACCATCGCCATCACATAGAACATCGCGCCGATAACCTCGACATCCTCGCACAGAGCATAGGGACGCGGCACCGGAAAACCGGTCGGATGCAACGCCGCAATCAGCCGATATTCGCGGTCCACCGCATGGGCAGAAGGCAACAACGCACCGAATGGCTTGCGCCGCAGCACATAGCTGCCCTCCGGTGTATCCAGCCGATAAGTCGGATTGCTCTGCCCGCCGGAAAATTTGTGCGCCGTCACCGGCCCTGCGAAGCCCGCAACATGCTGCGTCATCCAGCCGGACAACCGTTCGAGATCGAAATCCACCGCGTCGGTCATTGCATCGCCTCAGCGCGCAACCGCAAGCTGGCCGCTATCGGGCCGGTCCACCTTGAACTCGGCATATTTGCCGAACTCGTTGCGCGCGATGGCACGCGCATGCACCTCGTCGGGTCCATCGGCGAGCCTTAGCGTGCGGATACCCGCCCAGGCATAGGCCAGTCCGAAATCCTGGCACACACCCGCACCGCCATGCGCCTGTATGGCGTCGTCGATGATCTGCAATGCCATCATCGGTGCCTGCACCTTGATCATCGCGATCTCGTTGCGCGCCGCCTTGTTGCCCGCCTTGTCCATCATATCGGCGGCTTTCAGGCAGAGCAGCCGCGTCATCTCGATATCGATGCGTGCACGCGCCACGCGCTGTTCCCATACCGAATGATCGGAAATGCGCTTGCCGAACGCTACCCGGCTCACCAGCCGCTTCGCCATCGCTGCGATCGCTTCCTCGGCCATGCCGATGGTGCGCATGCAATGATGGATGCGCCCCGGCCCCAGCCGCCCCTGCGCAATTTCGAACCCTCGCCCTTCGCCCAGCAAGAGATTATCCACCGGCACCTGCACATTTTCGAGCAGGATTTCGGCATGCCCGTGCGGCGCATCGTCATAGCCGAAAACGTGCAGCATTCGCCTGATCGTTACGCCGGGCGTGTCGAGCGGAACGAGAATCTGGCTTTGCTGCGCATGCCGCGCCGCATCCGGATTGGTCTTGCCCATGACGATGGCAATCTTGCAGCGCGGATCGCCTGCGCCCGAAGACCACCATTTGCGGCCGTTGATGACATAATGGTCGCCGTCGCGCACCATGGAGGTTTCGATATTGGTCGCATCCGACGACGCCACCGCCGGTTCCGTCATCAGAAAGGCGGAGCGAATTTCTCCCTCCATCAAGGGGCGCAGCCAGGCATCCTTTTGCGCGCGCGTACCGTAGCGGTGCAGCACTTCCATATTGCCGGTATCGGGCGCGGAACAGTTGAAACATTCGGACGCCCAGCCGATCCGCCCCATCTCCTCCGCGCATAACGCATATTCGAGGTTGCTGAGCTGCTCGCCTTCAAAGACAAAGCTGTCATCGACATGCTGCTGCCCGGAATGCGGCGGCATGAAGAAATTCCACAGCCCCGCAGCTTTCGCTTCTTCCTTCACCTCCTCGATGACCGGGATGACCTTCCAGCGCTCTCCATTGGCGGATTGCGCGGCATAATCGGCCTGTCGCGGACGGATATGGGTTTCGATAAACGCCTTGACGCGATCCCGGAAATGCGTCTCGCGGTCGTTCAGCGTGAAATCCATCCTGCCTCTCCATATTTCGTCATTCGCCTATTGGTGTAGAGCGTACCCGACATTCGGTAAAGGGACTACAGTCAGCACAACTTCAGCAATTGAGGCCGGGTTTTCGGCGCTTTGTCGATGCCTAAAAAATGCTGGCCCTTCGAACCGGTTTTGCTAATCTGGCGAAATGACCGCGACAGAAACCGTTGGAGAGAAGGCCGAAAGCGGAACCCGCCGCTTTCGTGCGAAGCGTGATGCGATCCTGTCGGCCGCCGCCGATGCGATCAACGAACATAGTGCAAAGGGCATGACCTTTGCCGATGTTGCGCAGCGTGTGGGCCTCAACACCACCAGCGTCACCTATTATTTCAAGCGCAAGGAAGATCTGGCCGCCGCCTGCTTTCAGAAAACGCTCGATCTGCTCAACGCCATGCTGGCCGAGGCGCTGGAGGAACCGACGCCGGAACGGCGCGTCGAACGGCTGCTGACGATTAATATGGAGCGGCTCAAGCGTGTCGAGGCGGGGGAGGAACGCGACTTCGCCATCCTGTCCGACCTGCGCGCGATGGAAGGGCCCCTGCAACAGGAATTGCTGACCGGCTGGCGCGGCGTTTTCCGCACGACACGGACATTATGGGGCGATCCGGCCTCTGAGGCGCACAAGGCGCTGTTCGGCGCGCGCGCGCATGTCCTGCTCGAAAACATCTTCTGGCTGCCCGCCTGGCTCGACCGCTATCAACCCGAACAATATGACCGGGTTTGTGAGCGGTTGATGGACGTGTTCCGGCGCGGCATTGCGCTCGACAAGGCACCATGGACGCCCGCCCTGCTCGACGTTGCCTATGAGGAACCGGAACCGGGACGCGAAGCGTTTCTGGTCGCCGCCACCCGGCTGATCAACGAACTGGGCTATCGCGGGGCGTCCGTGCAGAAGATCGCGTCCGAACTCAACGTGACGAAGGGCAGCTTCTACCATCATCTCGATGCCAAGGACGATCTGGTCATCGAATGCTATAAACGCAGTTTCGACACGATTATCGAAGCGCAGCGGGAAGCGGATGCCGCCGGGGGCAGCCACTGGCAACGGCTGGCCTCGATGATCGCATCATTGCTCGATATCCAGTTTTCGGAACACAGTCCGTTGCTGCGCAGCACCGCACTCACCGGCCTGCCTTCGGGCGTGCGACAGGGCCTGATCGACCGGTCGAACCGCATTGCACGCCGCTATGCCGGGACGATGATCGACGGCATCAGCGAAGGATCGATCCGCGCAATCGACCCGCTGGTCGCCAGCCAAGTGCTGATGGCGGCGCAGAATGCCGCGTTCGACCTGCGCAAATGGGCGTCGGCCATGCCGCGTGAAAAGGCCGTCGCCTTCTACGCTTCGACCATCGCCTTCGGCATGTTCGACGACCGGTTTGTCGAAGACTGAACGCCGCGTGCGGTCTGCCGGAACCGCGACGGTCGGTTGCATCTTCCTGCCGCCCTTCCCATCTGCCTGACCTCCCCATCAGGCAGGAACCGTCATGATCGATCTGCACTATTGGCCCACCCCCAACGGCCATAAGATTACGCTTTTTCTGGAAGAAACCGGCCTCGACTACACCATCCGCCCGGTGAATATCGGCACGGGTGAGCAGTTCAGGCCCGACTTTCTGAAAATCGCGCCCAACAACCGGATGCCCGCGATTGTCGACCATGAACCGAAGGACGGCGGAGAACCGGTAGCCATCTTCGAATCGGGGGCGATCCTGCTCTATCTCGCGGAAAAGACCGGTCGGTTTCTGCCGAGCGACATTCACGGCCGCTATACGGTGATACAATGGCTGATGTGGCAGATGGGCGGGCTTGGCCCGATGCTGGGGCAGAACCATCATTTCAGCCGCTATGCCCCTGAAAAGATCGATTATGCCGTCAACCGCTATGTGAATGAGACCAACCGGTTGTACGGCGTGCTCGACCGGCAACTGGCGGGGCGCGATTTCATCGCCGGCGATTATTCGATCGCCGACATGGCCTGTTACCCCTGGATCGTTCCCTATGAAGCGCAGGGACAGAAGCTGGAGGATTTTCCCAACCTCGCCCGCTGGTTCAATGCCATTGCCGAGCGCCCGGCGACGAAGCGCGCCTATGCCAGGGGTGAGGAAATCCGCCCGTCCGACGCACCGATGACCGAGGAACAGAAGAAAATTCTGTTCGGTCAGAATGCCCAATCCGGGCGGTAAGAGGCTGTACGTATCTTGCGACAATTTGCGACAATTTTCCGCTGATCTGACAACAAGATGTGACAGCCATGGGCGAAAACCTTTCCATCGCGGAACCCCCGCGCACTGTGAAAGGACGAAATATCATGAAGAAACTGTTTCTCGGCGTGGCACTGGGTGCGACTGCGCTTACCGGCATCACCAGCGCCGCGATTGCGGCTCAGAATGCGCCCACTGCTCAAACGCACAAGATGGATCGCAACCGCACCGTCACGCGCAGCGAAGCGATGGCTCGCGCCGACGCAATGTTCGCTAAGATGGATGCCAACCATGACGGCAAGCTGACCATTGAGGAAGCACGCGCCGCGCGCAAGGCGATGGGCAAGAAGTTCCACAAGGGCATGCGCGGCCGCATGATGAAGCAGGCCGATACCAATGGGGACGGCACCGTTTCCCCTGAAGAGCGTCAGGCGATGCGCGCGAAGATGATGGCGCGTTTCGACACCAACGGCGACGGCACGGTTTCTCAGGCCGAACGTCAGGCCGCCCGCGCCCAGTTCAAGGGCAAACATGACGGCGAAATGAAGGGCCACCGTCACGGCCATCGCCATCATGGCGACCGCATGGTGAAGATGTTCACCCGCGCCGACACCAACAAGGACGGCGTGGTCAGCAAACAGGAGTTCGAGGCCGCGGCACTGAAACGCTTCGACCGGATGGACCTGAACCATGACGGCACGGTCACGCCGGCAGAGCGCCAGCAGGTGCATGCACAGATGAAGGCCAAGCGGCAGGAAATGCGCGCCAAGCACAAGCAATGGCAGGGCCAGAACAAGCCGCAGCCCGTACCACAGGGCAACTGATCCCCGAGCCGGACGGTTACTCCCCCTGGTCCGTCCGGCCTTTACCTGAAAGCGGGGTGCGGCATTTCGTCGCACCCCGCCCTCTTTTCCCGACGCCAGGATGTGCTAGCTCATGGACATGCCCGAAACTCCGCACCTGTTGCTTGTCGATGACGAACGCTCGATCCGGGAGCCGCTCGCCCAATATCTCACCAAGCAGGGTTTCCGTATAACGCAGGTCGGCGATGCCGAAGCGGCGCGTGCGCGGCTTAACGCCTATGCCATCGATCTGGTCATTCTCGACATCATGATGCCGGGTGAGGACGGGCTGAGCCTGTGTCGCCATATCCGCGCGACCAGCGAGACGCCGGTCATCCTGCTCACCGCCAAGACCGAAGAGACGGATCGCATCGTCGGGCTGGAAATGGGCGCCGACGATTATGTCGTGAAGCCCTTTTCGCCGCGCGAACTCGCCGCCCGCATCAAGGTCGTGCTGCGCCGGATGGAAGCGGGCGGCACACGCCAACATGCCGACGAAAGCGGTTCCTACGCCTTTGCCGGGTGGGTGCTGAAAACCAGCGAACGCACGCTGGTCGACCGCGAAGGGGTGACGGTACCGCTGTCCACCGGCGAATATAATCTGTTGCTGGCGCTGGTGACGCGTCCCCGACAGGTGCTGACGCGCGACCAGTTGCTCGACCTGACCCAGGGACGAGAGGCCGCCGCCTTCGACCGCGCGATCGACAATCAGGTCAGCCGGTTGCGCAAGAAAATCGAAGCCGATGCCAAGAACCCGGAAATCGTGAAAACCGTCTGGGGCGGCGGATATACTCTGTCTGCGGAAGTAACCCGGCTGTGAAAGCGCCCTCCCTCCTGCCGCGCAGCCTTGCGGGGCAGCTGGCGATGCTCGTCGCCATCGCGCTGTTTCTGGCGCAATCGATCAACTTCGCGCTGCTGCTCAGCGGCAGGAGACAGCTACGTCAGGCGCAGTTCGTCACGCCGGTCGTCAACCGCGTGGTCGACACGCTGGAGCGGGATCGCGGCACTCCCATGCCGTTTCAGGATCGCTGGCACAGCCGTATCCGGATCGCGGCCAGTGATCCGGTAACGCCGGACATGCAGTCGTCCGACAAGGTGGAAGACGCCGTCCGCAAGGGGCTGAAAGAATCTGATATTTCCTTCACGACCGTTCATGCCGGCATTGGCAAAATCGGCGAGCGACAGCATCTGAACGACAGAAGGCGCAACTCCCGCTTTGCCCGGTATGATCGCGAACTGCGTGTCGGCGTTCAGGTCGAAGGCCGGGGCTGGTTTACCTTCCGGGCGCCCTGGCCGCGCGGCGACGTGACCTTGCTCTGGCCGCTGATCGCACAGACTCTGATCCTCTACATCATCACGCTGGTGCCGCTGCTATGGGTGGGGCGTCGCATGGCGCGTCCGCTCCAGTCGCTGGCAACCGCAGCACGGCAATTCGATCCATCGGCCAAGGTCGATCCACTGGAGGAACACGGGCCGGAGGATGTCCGCGCCGTCACCCGTGCGTTTAACGGGCTGAGCGACCGGGTACGCGCGATGCTGGAGGAAAAGGACCGGATGCTCGGCGCCATCGGTCATGATCTGCGCACCCCGCTCGCGGCCCTTCGTGTGCGGATCGAGTCGGTTGAGGACGAGCAGGACCGCGCGCGCATGGCCGATATCATCGAGGAGATGAATCACACGCTGGAGGATATTCTCTCGCTCGCCCGGCTGGGTCGTCCCAGCGAAGCGGCGACCGAGGTTGACCTGTCGGCGCTCGTCGACGCGGTGGTCGAGGATTTTCGCGATATCGGCGCGGACGTGACGGCAGAGGAAAGCCCGCGCCTGCCCATTCGCCTGCGCCCCGCCCTGATGCGGCGCGCGGTTCGCAACCTGATCGAAAATGCCGTTAAATACGGGGTCAGCGCAGAAGTCCGGCTGGTACCCTCGCCACAGGAAGTGCGGATCGAAATCGCCGATCACGGCCCCGGCATTCCACCCGACAAGCTGGCGGCGGTGTTCGACCCGTTCACACGTCTGGAAAGTTCCCGCAATCGCGAAACCGGCGGCATCGGACTGGGACTGGCTCTGGCACGGGCGATTGTGCACGATGCGGGCGGTGAAATCCTGCTCGACAATCGCGACGGCGGCGGCCTGCTGGCGACAATCCGCCTGCCGCGCGGATAAATGGCGACGGACCCGAAGGCGGCTTCGGTCGTTCAGGACAAAGGAACGATGGGGCGGGAATGATCAAGGTCGCCAGTTACAACATGCACAAATCGGTCGGCACCGACCGCCGCCGCAACCCGGAACGCACCTTGCACGTACTGTGCGAAGTCGATGCCGATGTCATTGCTTTGCAGGAGGCAGACCGCCGGCTCGGCCGCCGCGCCAGCGTCATTTCACCCCATTTACTGGAAGAACACACTCCCTGGAAACCGGTACCCGTCACCATGCGGGCGGCCAGCATGGGCTGGCACGGCAATGTCCTGCTGGTGCGCAAGGATGCGCAGATCGTGGATTGCGAGCCGATTCACCTGCCGACGCTGGAACCGCGCGGTGCGGTCGCCGCCGACGTCCGCATCAACGGCACGATGATCCGGGTCGTTGGTATGCACCTTGACCTTTCCGGGTTGTGGCGGCGGCGGCAGGCACATGCGATCCTTGCGCATATCGATGCTGCCGCGACTCCGCTGCCGACGGTGATGATGGGCGACCTCAACGAATGGAGCCGGCGATCCGGCTGCCTGCGCGATTTCGCGCGCGACTTCACGCTCGCCGATTGCGGTGCCAGCTTCCATGCGCGCAGACCGGTGGGCAGGCTCGACCGGATCATGGCATCGCGTGACCTGACCATCGTCGATGCGGGCGTGCATGACAGCGCGGCGGCACGCACCGCTTCCGATCACTTGCCGATCTGGGCTAAGGTGAAGCTGTAACGATACAAACGGAACCGGGTTGACGGGGATGCGCGACAAGGAATTACGGCTGGCACTGGTCTGCTACGGCGGCATCAGCCTTGCCATCTATATGCACGGCATCACCAAGGAGATCTGGCGGCTGGCCCGTGCCAGCAAGGCGGTACGCGACGGCAAGCACTGCCCCGACGGCAGCGAACATGTCTATTGCCGGATGTTCGACGAAATCGCGAATTCCGGCCAGATCAATCTGCGCGCGATGGTCGATATCGTTGCGGGCGCCAGCGCGGGCGGCATCAACGGCATCTTCCTGGCACAGGCTATCGCGACCGGCCAGTCGCTGGAACCGCTCACCGACATGTGGCTGGAGGTCGCGGATATCGAGGCGCTACTGTCCCCCGACCGCGCTCCGGGATCGAAGATGACCAAATTCTGGGCCTTGCCGATCGCCTGGATGATGGCGCGGCGCGAAGCCGGAATCGAGGAAGATGTCGATCCGGCCACCCGCGACGAAGTGCGCGGCAAGCTGGAAAAGTTCGTTCGGTCGCAATGGTTCGAACCACCCTTTGGCGGGGAGCAGTTTCTTCACCTGCTGTTCAACGCGCTCGACGCGATGGCCGAAACCTCCGGCGAACGCCTGCTGCCACCGGGGCAGCCGCTGGACCTGTTCGTCACGCTGACCGATTTCGGCGGCCATCCCGAACGGCTGCGCCTCAATTCGCCGCCCGAAGTGGTGGAAACCGAACACCGGCTGGTGTGCAGCTTCACCGACCGCGGTCTGGGCCCGGTGACACAAATCGCGCATCCGGCGGAACTGACCTTTGCTGCACGCGGCACCTCCAGCTTCCCCGGCGCCTTTCCGCCGTTCACGATCGCCGAACTCGACCGGGTGACGGAAGAACGGGAGATCGACTGGCCCAGTCGCGATGCGTTTCTGGAGCGCATCCTGCCGCGCCAATATGCCGCCAACGCGCTGGACACCGTCGCCCTGATCGACGGATCGGTGCTGGCCAATGCGCCATTCAAGCCCGCCATCGACGCGCTTCGCCAGCGCCCGGCACGCCGGCAGGTCGATCGGCGGTTCGTGTTCATCGACCCCGTTCCCGACATGCGTTTCGGCATCAATCGCAAGACGGGGGAGACTCCCGGCTTTTTCCAGACGATCATCGGTGCACTGTCCGAATTACCCCGCCAGCAACCGATCCGCGACAATCTGGAGGCCATCGACGAACGCTCGCGCCGGATCGAACGGATGCTGGGTATCATCGACAAGATCCGCGAGGAAGTGGAGGCGCAGGTCGTGTCGCTGTTCGGCTATACCCTCTTCCTCGACTATCCGACGCCCAAGCGGCTGTCCGCATGGCGCCGCCGTGCGCAGATCAGTGCCGCGAACAAGGCAGGGTACAGCCACACCGCCTATGGCCGGTTGAAGGTGGACGGGATGATCGACCGGCTGACCGACCTGCTGCTGCTGATCGCCGACCAGTCCGGCCCCGCCGATCGCCGTCGCGTTCGCCGCGCTGTGACAAAAGTGGTGCAAGAGCGCGGCTATGACGATTTCGCCACCAGCCATCCCAGCGGCGTGTCTCCCGCCGCACTCGAATTTCTGCGCGCGCACGACCTGTCCTTCCGCATCCGCCGATTGCGTCTGCTGCTGCGCCGGATCACCGAACTCGACAGCGAATATGTCAGCGCGGAACTGACGCCCATGCGCGATGCGGCCTATGAGGCGCTGGCCGACTATCTCGAACTGGAACGTGCCCAGCATTATGCCGACCTGCGCAAACAGGTTCGGGCGATGAAGGATGACGCGGGCGACGTTCTCGATGCCATTGCACAGCGGATGGACCTGCAGGCGCTCGATATGCTGGTCGATGCCCGCCTGGCAGAGGGTATGAGCAAGCTGTCGCGCGAAACCCGGCGCCCCGTACTGCTCTCCTATCTGGGCTTTTCCTTCTTCGATCTCGCTACCCTGCCCTTGCTGCAGGGCGAGGGACTGGGCGAATATGACCCGATCCGGGTCGACCGCATCTCCCCCGACGATGCCACGGCGATCCGCAGCGGCGGGGCGCAGGCGACGCTGAAGGGAATTCAGTTCAATACGTTCGGAGCGTTTTTCAGCCGCAGCTATCGCGAAAACGACTATTTATGGGGACGCCTGCACGGTGCCGACCGTCTGGTCGATATCGTATTGTCGACCCTGACCGCCTCCACCCGGTTGCCGCCGGGTCGCGTGCTGGAGATCAAGCGCGCTGCATTTCGGGCAATTCTTGACGAAGAGGAGCCGCGTCTTACCCAGATTTCGTCGCTGATTGAGCAGCTTCGCGGCGAAATCGGCTGATGCTGGTCAAGCGCGGAAGTCACGCCTAAACTGCCCTTCGAGTTTTCGGACCATCAACACGGATCGCCATGCAATTTCTCAAAACCCTGTTCTGGGCGCTGATCATCGGCCTCGCGGCGGCATTTGCCTATAATAACTGGTTTCCCGTCGACCTGAACCTGTGGAGCGATCTGGTGGCGGAGGTGAACCTGCCGCTGCTGATGCTGGTCTGCTTCCTGATCGGGTTCGTGCCGATGCTGCTGGTCCACTACACCAGCCGCTGGCGGATGCGGCAGCGCATTTCCAGTCTGGAAAGAACGATGAACGATCTGCGTACCGCCCATGCTGCGCCGAATGTTTCCAATGCGCCCGCCCCTCCGAAAAGCGATGTCGATACAAGCATTGCACCGGCAGGCGACGGTCCGCTTTTCGAATCCCTTCCTGCCGGTTCCGCAAAGGATCGTTGATGCATTCCCCAATCTTCGTCGCTATCGACACCACCGACCTCGACCGGGCGAAAGCCATCGCCACACGGGTCAAACCGCATGTTGGTGGCATCAAGCTGGGGCTGGAATTTTTCTGCGCGAACGGCCCGGCGGGCGTGCAGACAATGGCGCATCTGGGGCTGCCGGTCTTTCTCGACCTGAAGCTGCACGACATTCCCAATACCGTCGCCAAGGCGATACAGGCGCTTCATTTACTGGAACCGGCGATCCTGACGGTCCATGCCTCGGGCGGACAGGCCATGCTGGAAGATGCCAAGGCGGCAGCACCCACCGGGACGAAGGTGGTCGCGGTAACGATGCTGACCAGCCTGGACGGGGACGATCTGCGCGCAACCGGCGTTACCGGCGACCCGCATGAACAGGTGCTGCGCCTCACCGAACTGGCGCGCGCATCCGGTGTTGATGGGATTGTCTGTTCCGGAAAAGAAGTCGCCGCTGCCCATGCCGCGTGGAAAGAAGGCTTTTTCGTCGTGCCCGGCGTTCGCCCCGAAAACGTACATAGCGGCGATCAGAAACGCGTGGTGACCCCGCGCGCCGCCCTCGATTCAGGTGCCTCGATCCTCGTCATCGGTCGCCCGATTACACAGGCGGACGACCCCGACGGGGCCGCCCGTGCGATTGAAGCTACGTTATAGCCAGCGCGGACCTATAACCGGCGGCGACCGGTGAAGAGCTGGAACAGCACCACGATGACCGCGATGACGAGCAGCAGGTGGATAAGGCCCCCGGCGACATGAAAGGCGAAAAAGCCCAGCAGCCAGAGGATCAAAAGAATTACAGCAATCGTCCAAAGCATCGTCGTCTCCCTGAAAACGGGGCAAGCCCCTTGATCCGCTCCAACCTTTCAGGAAGATGAACGTTCCACCGCGATCGCGTAACATGCATATTTCAAGGACCGTCCATGCCCGCCACCGCCAAGATATGCGGTCTTTCCACCCCGGAAACACTCCAAGCCGCACTAGGCGGAGGCGCAAGTCATGTCGGCTTTATATTCTTCCCGCCCAGCCCGCGCCATGTCTCTTTCGATACGGCCGCTGCACTCGGCACGCGGGTGCCCGCTCATGTCGGCAAGGTCGGGGTGTTCGTCGATCCCGATGACGCGCTGCTCGATGCCGCCATCGCCGCTGCCGGGCTGAACGTCCTGCAATTGCACAAGACCACCCCGGAACGCGCTGCACAGATACGGCAGCGCACCGGGCAAGAAGTCTGGGCCGCCGTGGCGATCAAGACGCGCGCCGACCTCGATACCGCCCGCACTTTTCGTGATGCCGCTGATCGAATCCTCTACGACGCTAAAACGCCCGAAAAGGCCACACTTCCCGGCGGTATGGGCGTTCGCTTCGATTGGGCGCTACTTGACGGGTTTCGCCATCCCCTGCCCTGGGCCTTGTCGGGGGGACTGGACACCTCGAATGTCGGCGAAGCCATCGCCCGCACCGGGGCGCGGCTGGTCGATGTTTCCTCAGGCGTGGAAACCGGCCCCGGCGTGAAGGACCGCACAAAAATCGTCGCGTTTCTGAAAGCAGTGGCACAGGCCTGAGCTTGGGGATTGGATCGCGCGCAGTTCCTGCTAAACGGGCAGGCGTTATGAATGCCCCCAACTCCTTCCGTGCGCAGCCCGACGAACGTGGTCATTTCGGCCAGTTCGGCGGACGCTATGTTGCCGAAACGCTGATGCCGCTGATCCTCGAACTGGGTCGCGAATATGAACGCGCAAAGGCCGACCCCGCTTTCAAGGCGCAATTCGATGACCTGCTCGAACATTATGTCGGCCGTCCCAGCCCGCTTTATTTTGCCGAGCGGCTGACCGAGGCGGTGCGCAAGGACGCCACCCCCGGCAAGGGCGCGCAAATCTGGTTCAAGCGCGACGAACTGAATCACACCGGCGCGCACAAGATCAACAACTGCATCGGTCAGATTCTGCTCGCCATGCGAATGGGCAAGACACGGATCATCGCCGAAACCGGCGCGGGTCAGCACGGCGTCGCCACCGCAACCGTCGCCGCACGTTTCGGCCTGCCCTGCGTCATTTACATGGGCGCGAAGGATGTCGAGCGTCAGCAGCCTAATGTGTTCCGCATGAAGCTGCTGGGCGCGGAAGTGCGTCCCGTCGAGTCGGGTGCGAAGACGCTGAAGGATGCCATGAACGAAGGGCTGCGCGACTGGGTCGCGAACGTCCATGACACCTTCTACATCATCGGCACTGCCGCGGGTCCGCACCCCTATCCCGAACTGGTCCGTGATTTTCAAAGCGTGATCGGGCGGGAAGCACGCGAACAGATGCTTAAACGCATCGACCGCCTGCCCGACCTGCTGGTCGCGGCGATCGGCGGAGGATCGAACGCCATCGGTCTGTTCCACCCGTTCCTCGACGATCCCGACGTCAAGATGCTGGGCGTTGAGGCGGCGGGCGAAGGACTGGACAAACGCCATGCGGCAAGTCTGGCGGGCGGCTTTCCCGGCGTGCTTCATGGCAACAAGACCTATCTGCTTCAGGATGAGGACGGCCAGATCGCGGAGGCGCATTCGATCAGCGCGGGGCTGGACTATCCCGGTATCGGCCCCGAACATGCCTGGCTGAAGGATATCGGCCGTGTCGAATATACCGCAGTCACCGACACGCAGGCGCTCGACGCCTTTCAGCTATTGTGCCGGACGGAAGGTATCATCCCCGCACTGGAACCCTCCCACGCCATCGCAGCAGTGACTGACAAGGCACGGCAAATGAACAAGGATCAGATCATCCTCGCCAATCTGTGCGGTCGCGGCGACAAGGACATCTTCACCGTGGCAGAGGCACTGGGGGTAGCGATATGAAAACCGCAATAGGTTGGACGACGACGCTCCTCCTTTGCTGGGCCGCCATGACGGCAATTGCCTTTACCGCATATCAGCTCGGTGAGTTTCACCGGTTTGCTTTGACGACGCGTGGAATGGAAACGGACCATATCGCACGCACACTACTCCTCGGTATAGTTGGCGGCACCGCCTGTGCGGTGGCTTTTCTGCGTAATATGAAAATGCGTTTGAGTCTGGATTGAACAATTGTTTCCGTTCATACCGGCTCGATGACGGGTTATACGTCCCGCATAATCTTACTGGAGAATATGATGTTGAAACTAATCGGTACTGTTTCGGTTCTTTCTCTTGCAATGACGGTGACTTCGCCCGTGCTCGCCAAGGATCATAGCAAGGAAAAGAAGGAGCACAGGCAATGCAGGAAGTATGAAGTTACCGGCTCGAATATTCCTCAATTGATTTGCCATACCGACACGGAATGGAAACAGCTCGACAAACAAGCAGCGGATGTACAGGCAGAAAATCGTCATCAGATTGAGCGTGCGCAAAATCAGGTTCAATATACTTCTCCGCAATGAATTGACTTTCCGCTCCTTCAGGGGTCATCGGATTTTTTGCTTACTTTTACCTACCAAAGCGCCTGACAGACTTTTATGAATTCTCCCATTCCGCTTTCCGAGCCTTCCAATAACGGCCTCGACCGGCTGCGCTTCGCCTTTGCCGATGCGCAGGCGCAGGGTCGCGCTGCGCTGGTGACGTTTGTGACCGCCGGCGATCCGACACCCGGCGCCACCGGTGCCATTCTCGATGCGCTGGTGGCTGGTGGCACGGATGTGATCGAACTGGGAATGCCGTTCACCGATCCGATGGCCGATGGTCCGGCGATCCAGTCGGCCAATCTGCGCAGCCTGGCCGCCGGAACGAAAACCGCCGACATACTGGCCATCGCCAAGGCGTTCCGCACCCGCCACCCCGATGTGCCGCTGGTACTGATGGGCTATGCCAATCCGATGCTGCGCCGAAGTGCCGACTGGTTCGCGAACGCCGCCAAAGATGCGGGCGTCGATGGCGTGATCTGTGTCGATGTACCACCGGAAGAGGACGACGCGCTCGGCCCGGCGCTGCGCGATGCCGGGCTGCACCTGATCCGGCTCGCCACACCGACCACCGATACCGCGCGACTTCCTGCTGTACTCGATGGTGCAAGCGGTTTTCTCTATTATGTCTCGGTTGCCGGGATCACCGGCCTGCAACAGGCGGCACAAACCTCGATCGAAGAAGCGGTGGCGCGCCTGAAAAGTGCTACCGACATTCCCGTAGCCGTCGGCTTCGGCGTGCGAACGCCGGAACAGGCCGCCAATATCGGCCGTGTCGCGGACGGCGTCGTTGTCGGCTCGGCCATCGTCGACCTGGTCGGCAAGCATGGAAGCGGTGCGCCGGAGCCGGTGCGTAGCTATATCGAACAACTCGCCGCTGCACTGCGCGCGGCACGAAAGGAACCTGCATGAGCTGGCTCAACCGCGTCCGCAACGCGATCCCCTTCGTCACCAAGCGGGAGACGCCCGACAATCTCTGGCACAAGTGCAAGGGATGCGGGCAGATGGTGTTCCTGAAGGAATATGAAGAAAATCTGTTCGTCTGCCCGTCATGCGACCATCATGGCCGCATCGGCCCGGCCACGCGCTTTGCCCATTTGTTCGACACGGGAAGCTTTGCCGTATTGCCCGCCCCGCAGGTTGCCGACGATCCGCTGAAATTCCGCGACTCCAAACGCTATGTCGATCGCCTGAAAACCGCGCGCACCGATACCGGCGATCAGGATGCGTTTCTGAACGCGCGCGGCACCATCGACGGACAGAAGGCCGTCATCGGCGTGCAGAATTTCGCGTTCATGGGCGGGTCGATGGGTCAGGCCGTAGGCGAAGCCTTTATTCAGGGGGTCGAAGCGGCGATTGCCGACCATGCGCCGTTCATTGTCTTCACCGCTTCGGGCGGCGCGCGCATGCAGGAAGGCATATTGTCGCTGATGCAGATGCCGCGCTCGACCGTCGCCATCCAGATGCTGCATGAAGCGGGCCTGCCCTATATCGTCGTGCTGACCGATCCGACTTCGGGCGGCGTGATGGCGGCCTATGCCATGCTGGGCGACGTGCATATTGCCGAACCCAAGGCAACGCTGGCCTTTACCGGACGCCGGGTGATTGAGAACACCATCCGCGAAAAGCTGCCCGACGATTTTCAGACCAGCGAATATTATCGCGATCACGGCCTGATCGACATGGTGACGCACCGCAAGGAACTGCGCGAAACGCTGAGCATGCTGATCGGCTATATGGCGTCGGAAAAACAGGCGGCGTAACCGCGCGAAAGAGGCTGGGGCCTATGCCTGATTTCGCCGTTTCCGCCGACCCGGCGGTCCAGAAACAGCTCGACCGGCTGTTCGCGCACGGCCCCGGTGCCGATGTGCTGGGGCTGGACCGCATTACACGGCTGCTCGACCGGCTCGGCAACCCGCAAGCGATGCTGCCGCCGGTGTTTCACGTTGCGGGAACCAACGGCAAGGGGTCGACCTGCGCGTTCCTGCGCGCCGCTCTGGAGGCGGACGGCAAGCGCGTTCATGTCTTCACCAGCCCGCATCTGGTGCGCTTTAACGAACGCATCCGGCTGGCAGGAAAGCTGATCGACGATGCCGCGCTGGCGGTATTGCTGGACGAAGTGCTGACCCGCGGCGACGGTATCGGGGCCAGCTTTTTCGAGGTAACGTCCGCAGCCGCGTTTCTGGCCTTTTCCCGCATTCCGGCGGATGCCTGTGTGATCGAGGTGGGGCTGGGCGGACGCCTCGACGCGACCAATGCGTTGTCCGATCCGGCCGTTTGCGGCATCGCCCAGCTCGGCATCGATCATCAGGCATTTCTGGGCGACAGCCTGCCCCAGATCGCGCGGGAAAAGGCAGGGATTGCCAAGGCCGGACGCCCGCTGGTGACACTCTCCTATCCGGATGCCGTCAAGCAGGCGATTGCCGAGACCGCGGCCACACGCGGCGCGCTGCTCCATATGCGCGGAACCGCGTGGAATGCCCATCTGACCGACGACGGCATACGGATCGAAGATGCTCAGGGTACACTCATCCTGCCGCTCCCTGCCCTTCCCGGTGCCCATCAGGCAACCAATCTGTCGCTCGCCGCCGCCATGCTGCGCGCGCAGGATCGCGTCACCGTTTCCGACAAGGCGCTGATGACCGCCGCCGTCGCCGCACGCTGGCCCGCACGGATGCAGCCCATGGCGCCGGGGCCGTTGCGTGGCCTTTTGCCGCAGGCGACCGAACTCTGGCTCGATGGCGGCCACAATGCCGCGGCAGCGCAGGCGGTGCACGATACGCTGGCCACGCGCGCAGCCGGGCGCCCGGTGCATCTCGTGCTCGGAATGCTCGCCAACAAGGATGCTCGCGGATTGCTGGAACCGCTGGCGCCCCTCGCTGCCTCGCTCCACGCCGTACCGGTGCCGGGCCATGCCTGCCATCCGCCGGCAATGCTTGCTGCACTGGGAGGGGAGCTGGGCATCGCGACAACCGCCACCGCGACCGACCCGGCTGTCGCGCTAAAGGAGATTGCGGACACCTTGTCCGATGAGGCGATCGTCCTGATTCTCGGCTCGCTCTATCTTGCCGGTGAGGCGTTGGCCGCAAACGATGAATTTCCTGACTAAGTGATATTGCGATTGACTATCAATAGCGAAATGTGATGACTTGTCTGCATCACACGCCACGGGAGTCGATCATGCAATTGCAAAGCGGCATTCAAACTGCCCTGCCCCATCGCCAGCCGGACCGGCTCGCCACCCGGATATTGCTCTATGCAATCCGCCGGATCGGTGGCGGTGGCCTGCACGAAGCCGGTGCGGCGAACGCATTCTTCAATCTGTTCGGCAAGGGGTTTCAGCAGCCGCTGACGCTGTTGCGCGCATTGATGGCAGACATGTCGCGCCTCTCTGCACGACCGATTACGCTCGCACCGTGTTGCTGCCCGCGCATGACCGCCGACGAACGGATGCTGATCGACCTGCTGGCGCGTGTCTGCACCCGCCCCGCGAGTGCGGCCCTTCTGCTGGACGATCTGCTCGCCGCACCGCGCAGCGGTGCCGTCCTGCCCACGGCTCATCTCCTCGCCGCTGCCTTCGCCGATGGCGGCCACCCGCTGGAGGATTAGGCTTCTCCGTCGTCGCGGACGTCGCCCGGTCCTTCGATCCCGGCGCTGCCGATCGACCGGTCGACCAGCCCGCTTTTCAGCATCCAGGCGTAAAGAAACACTCCGGGCAGCGCGATCACCGTCGTCAGGATGTAGAAATTGACATAGCCCATCGCTTCGATCAGCGCGCCTGCGGTGGTGCCGGTAATTAACCGCCCAACGATCGCGGCGCCAGCCGAAATCAAGGCATATTGCGACGCGGTGAATCGCAAGTCGCACAGTGCCGAGAAATAAGCGACGACGACAACGCCACCGAAGCCACTGGCGAAATTCTCGAACCCGATTGCGCCCGCCATGCCGATATTGGAATGCCCTGCCGCAGCCAGTCCTGCAAAACTGAGGTTCGAAACCGCCATCAGGATCAGCGCAAACAACACAGACCGCTTCATCCCCATCTTTTCGTAGAGGATCCCACCGACAAAAATGCCGATCAGATAGGCCCAGAAGCCCAGCCCGACATCGTAAAAAGCAATTTCGTCATTGGTGAAGCCGAGATCGTCGAACAACAGCCGGAACGTCAGATTGGCCAGCGTATCGCCGATTTTGTGGATCAGGATGAAGATCAGCACGATGATCGCGCCTTCGCGGCTGAAGAACTGAACGATCGGTTCCCATACGGTACGCGCTATGGCGTCGAACCCCTTGCGCTCGACCGGATCACGGTGCCGTGGCGGCTCACCCAGCAACAGGCCCGTCGCGATGGCCGGCAGCGCCAGCAGGGCGCAAACCAGATAAGCCGCCTGCCAGCCCGACCGTTCCGCCACGACCAGCGCCAGCGCGCCTGCCCCCGCAGAACCTATACGCCAGCCATATTGCGACATTCCCGATCCGACACCCAGCTGACGCGGCTCCAGTATCTCAATGCGATAGGCGTCGATGACGATGTCGAACGTGGAACTTGCGAATGCCACCAGAATAGCGGCCACTGCGGTCGCACCAATATCGCTTGTCGGCCGTTGAATCGCCAGATTCACGACAGCCGCCATCACCAGAATCCCGGTCACGATCAGCCAAGATACGCGCTGCCCCAATCGACCCAGCAGCGGAATATGGACCCCGTCGACAATCCACGCCCAAAGCCATTTGAAGCTATAGACAAGGAACGCCAGACTGAATGCCGTGATCGTCGATTTCTTAATGCCGTCCTGCGCCAGCCGCGTGGTCAGCGTTGCCGCAATCATCGCAAAGGGAAAGCCGGAGGAAATGCCCAGCGCCAGCGCCGCCAGCGGAGCTTTTTCCAGATAAGGGGCAACCGCGATTGCCCATCCCCGCTCCGACTGCCCTTTGGCTTCATCCATCAACAACGCTCCCCGGTCCGCTTTTCCGGCGCAACCCTAACGACAATCGACGGAATTCCCAGCCCTGTTTACCGTCACGCGCGGTGCGGCGTGCGGTTCAGGCGGTTTCCAGAAACAGGCTGAAATTATTCGGCAGCTTGCCCAGCTTGTTACCGGCCATGACCCGGTCGATAGCATCGATCGCCGCGCGCAGATCGCGATGGGAATAGGGCTTGGCCAGGCATCCCGCGGCAACTTCGCGCGCTTCGGTCGGACAGGCGCCGGTGACGAACAACGCCGGTATGCTTCGTGCATGGGCAGTGCGCGCCACGTCGATCCCGCTGCCATCGGCCAGATTCACATCGACCAGCACCAGATCGATCTCGATGCCTTCGCCGATGGTGGCGACAGCATCGGCCACACGGTCCACCGTCCGCACAATCTCGAACCCGGCATCGCCCAGCATATGCTCCGTGTCGAACGCGACGAGCGGTTCGTCCTCGACAATCAGAATCTTTTTGATTTTTCTCTTCTTTTTGCTGAACAGCATGACACCCGCTAACCCTGAACCCGAACGGCCTGCGACCGCCCTGTACCATCCAACGCCATATCGCGCCGTTCGTTTCCTGCAGCAAAGTTTTTGCTCTCGCCGCTAAAACAACTATCACCGCGCGCGTGACTCAGTCTTCATCCAGCAAAGCGCAGCGCATTGCCAAGCTGCTTGCCCGCGCCGGTATCGCCTCGCGCCGCGAAATCGAGCGCATGATCGCCGATGGCCGTATCGCCATAGACGGCAAGGTGCTCGATACGCCCGCCACGCTGATCACATCGCTGCGTGGTGTGACGGTCGATGGAAACCCGGTGGAGGCACCTGCACCCGCCCGCCTGTTCCTGTTTCACAAGCCTGCAGGCGTGCTTGTGACCGAACGCGATCCGAAAGGCCGTCCGACTATTTACGATCGCCTGCCCAGGGGATTGCCGCGACTGGTGCCGGTCGGGCGCCTTGACCTCAATACCGAGGGACTGTTGTTGCTGACCACCGATGGCGGGCTGAAGCGTCAGCTTGAACTGCCCGCCAGTCAGGTCGAACGTGTGTATCGCGCCCGTGCCTTCGGCAAGGTCAGTCAGGATCAGTTGGAGGAACTGATCGACGGTGTCGAAATCGACGGCGTGCGCTATGGCCGGATCGACGCCAATCTGGAACGCCGCACCGGTGCCAATGTCTGGATCGAGATGCGGTTGAGCGAGGGCAAGAACCGCGAAGTCCGCCGGGTGCTCGAACATCTGGGGCTAAAGGTTTCGCGGCTGATCCGGCTAGCCTATGGCCCGTTCGTGCTGGGCGATCTGGAACCCGGTCAGGTCGCGGAAATCCGCCGCCATGACATTGTCGCCTTTCGCAAGACGCTCGACCTGCCGTCCGATCGCCGCATGAGCACGCCGATCGTCGGCACGCTTGTCACCGAAACAGCGAAGGACACGCCGCCCAGACCCGAGCGCCCGAACCGGGCCGCCGCGTTCAAGGCGCGTCAGCGGGCCAGTGGCAAGCCAACCGATAGCAAAGGGCCGACGCCGCGCACGCGCGCTGCGCGACCTGCCCGCCCCGTCCCGAAACCGCGCCGCCCACGAAAGCCCAAAGCGTGAGGATCATCGCCGGGCAATGGCGCGGCCGCCCGCTCGCGGCACCAAAGGGCAGCGCCACGCGCCCTACCGCAGACCGTACCCGCGAGGCGCTGTTTTCGATGCTCGCCAGCCGGGTCGGCGATTTCGACGGTCTGGCGGTCGGTGATCTGTTCGCCGGGTCCGGTGCGCTGGGGCTGGAGGCGCTGTCTCGCGGTGCCGCCCATTGCCTGTTCGTCGAACAGGATCGCAATGCAATCGCCGCCCTGCGCGACAATATCGACCGGCTGGGTGCAGGCGGTGCGGAGGTACGCGCGCACTCCGTCCTCGCGCTTGGCCCCGCGCCGAAGCCGCTCGACATCCTGTTGCTCGATCCGCCCTATGGCACCGGTGCAGGCGCAGTGGCTCTGGACAAGCTCGGACGGCTGGGCTGGGTCGCACCGCATAGCTGGATCAGCATCGAAACCGCACGCAACGAACCCGTGCAGGTGAAGGGGTTCACGATCGACTCAGAGCGCAATCATGGCAAAGCGAAGCTGACGCTATTACGTCCCGACGCTTAAATCCGGCACTGTGGCGTAATTTCGTTGTCCCGTTCATCGTCGCGTAAGCCATAATGTGATGCATGGGTATATTGGTTCTGTCGGAGAGTGCCATGCCCGAATCGCCCTGGAAACGTATTGTTGCAGCCGGTGCCCTTGCTCTGGCGGCAGGCTGGCTTGCCGCCTATCACAACCCCACCGACCGCATAGAACATCATGTCGACAGCGATTTTGCGCGAGCCGAACAAATCGCGATGCGCGCCTCCAGCGCGTTGCAGAACCGCACACCGACGCCCCCCGCCCTTCGTCGAATGCACGCCTGATTTCCGATCGGGGGGGGCTGACGCCCGCCCCTCTTTTTGTCAAAAGGGCGGCATGACCAGCACTGCCATCGACAGTATGCCGAATTTAGGTTCCGACTATCCGGCCGAGCCCGTTATTGAACGTATTATGGCCCGGCCGGATGTGCAGAAAACACCCAGCCCGAAACTGACTCTGTTCACCTGCAAGCGCTTCCTCGACCCAGATTTTTGCGCGGCGATCATGCAGCGGATCGATGCAGAACGTCGCCCCTCGACCGTCAGCGATTTCAACGGCGACCATTATTTCCGGACAAGCGAAACCTGCGACCTGAACGGAGAAGACCCGGTCGTCGCCGAACTGAACCGGCGGATCATCGCCTTTACCGGTCTCGATCCCGCGCATGGTGAACCCGTTCAGGGGCAGCGGTACGCCGTGGGGCAGGAGTTCAAGGCGCACACCGACTATTTCGAACCGTCAGGTGTCGATTATGACAAATATTGCAGCGTCGCCGGACAACGCACCTGGACGGTCATGCTCTACCTCAACGAACCCGAAGCAGGCGGAGCCACCCGGTTCAGGGCGATCGACAAGATCGTCAAGCCGGAGACAGGAAAGCTGCTCGCCTGGAACAATCTGCGTCCTGACGGCAGCCCTAACCCTTCCACGCTGCATCACGCGATGAAGGTACGCGGCGGCACCAAATATGTCGTCACCAAATGGTTTCGCGAACGTCCCTGGGGGTAAGCGGCGGAGGCCGCAAGGCTGAAGTATCGCCGTGAGGAACGGAGCGACGCAGCAGTCCAGCTTTCATAATGGCGCTGGATTGCTTCGCTACGCTCGCAAGGGCGATGGATAATACGCCATGGATGGACTCCTAGGGTGCCACAATGGACCATCATCACCGAATGACGTTCAACGGTTCGCCCATCAAAAAAGGCCCGCCGGAATATCCGACGGGCCTTTTTTGATGGTGGGCGCGGCTGGGATTGAACCAGCGACCCCTGCGGTGTGAACACAGTGCTCTACCACTGAGCTACGCGCCCGAGACCTTCACAAAACCGGAAGGGACGCGAGCCTTTAGTAAAGCCCGCGCCCCTTGTCCAGTTCCGAAAACGGATCTTAGTTGACCGCGTCTTTCAGGCCCTTGCCGGCCTTGAACTTCGGCTGGGTCGACGCCTTGATGGTCATCGGTTCGCCGGTGCGCGGGTTGCGGCCGGTGGAGGCCTTGCGCTTGCTGACGGAGAAGGTGCCGAAGCCGACCAGACGCACTTCGTCGCCCTTCTTCAGCGCGCCGCTGATGGTTTCGAAAACGGCTTCAACGGCCTTGCCGGCATCGCCCTTGCTCAGCCCGGAATGGTCGGCAACCTGTCCGATCAGTTCTTGTTTATTCATCTTTCTGGGAACCCCCTGTCTTGTGGTTGGAAGTCAGTTCGTAATCTTTTGCGGCGTTCAGACCGAACGCGTAATAAGCCGCGTCCTACCCCAGCATGTCAAAGCAAAACAGGGGTTTTTGGTCGAAAAACTGCAAAAATATCCTCTTAATGCGGCAGACTGCCGCTTGCGGGCCCTGAACCGGGCTGCGGCTGGGCAGCCAGTTCGTCCGCATCGGTCCAGTCGATGGGCGTCAGCGACTCGGCCAGTGCGAGTCGCAGCACATCGTCGACATGCCCCACCGGCACGATTTCAAGTCCCTCGCGGATATTCTGCGGGATTTCGGCGAGATCCTTCTCATTCTCGGTCGGGATCAGCACCGTGGTGATGCCGCCGCGCATCGCCGCGAGCAGCTTTTCCTTCAATCCGCCGATCGGCAACACCCGGCCGCGCAGGGTCACTTCACCCGTCATCGCCACATCCTTGCGCACCGGCACGCCGGTCAGGGTCGAGATGATGGACGTAACCAGCCCGATCCCCGCCGAGGGACCGTCCTTGGGCACCGCGCCTTCGGGCAGGTGGACGTGCAGATCCTTGCGCAGGAACAGACTGGGTTTGATGCCATAGGTCGGGGCGCGCGCCTTGACGAAGCTCATCGCGGCCTCGACCGATTCCTTCATCACATCGCCCAGCTTGCCGGTCGTCTTGATCGCGCCCTTGCCGGGCACCGTCACCGACTCGATGGTCAGCAATTCGCCGCCCACCTCGGTCCAGGCCAGCCCCGTCACCGCACCGATCTGGTTTTCCTCCTCACCGATGCCGAAACGGTATTTCCGTACACCAGCAAAATCAGCCAGATTGTCGGGCGTGATGGTGACGCTTTGCACCTTGCCCTCCAGAATCCGGCGCAGCGATTTGCGCGCCAGCCTGGCAATCTCGCGCTCCAGCGTTCGTACACCCGCTTCGCGCGTATAATAGCGGATCAGGTCGCGCAGGCCCTCGGTGGTCAGCGTGAACTCGCCCTGTTTCAGGCCATGCGCCTCCACCTGTTTTTCAACCAGATGGCGTTCGGCGATCTCGACCTTCTCATCCTCGGTATAGCCTTCCAGCCGGATGATCTCCATGCGGTCGAGCAGAGGCTGCGGCAGATTGAGCGTGTTCGCCGTGGTCACGAACATCACGTCCGACAGATCGATGTCGATTTCCAGATAATGATCGTTGAACTTGCTGTTCTGTTCGGGGTCCAGCACTTCCAGCAGCGCCGATGCCGGATCGCCGCGGAAATCCTGTCCCAACTTGTCGATCTCGTCGAGCAGGAACAGCGGGTTCGAGGTGCCGGCCTTTTTCAGGTTCGACACGATCTTGCCCGGCAGCGACCCGATATAGGTGCGCCGATGGCCGCGGATCTCCGCCTCGTCGCGCACGCCGCCGAGCGACTGGCGCACGAATTCGCGCCCCGTCGCCCTGGCGATCGACTTGCCGAGGCTGGTCTTGCCCACGCCGGGAGGGCCGACAAGGCACAGGATCGGTCCCTTCAGCTTGTTGGTACGCGCCTGAACCGCCAGATATTCGATGATCCGGTCCTTGACCTTTTCCAGCGCGTAATGATCGGCATCGAGCACCGTTTCGGCCTCGGAAAGATCTTTCTTCAGCTTGGATTTCTTGCCCCAGGGCAGGCCGAGCAGCACGTCGAGATAGTTGCGCACCACCGTCGCTTCCGCAGACATCGGGGCCATCGACTTCAGCTTCTTCAGCTCGCCCTGCGCCTTGGACCGCGCTTCCTTGGACAGTTTCAGCTTGGCGATCTTCTGGGTGAGTTCGGCGATCTCGTCGCCCTCGCCCTCTTCGCCCTCATTGCCGAGTTCGCGCTGAATCGCCTTCAACTGCTCGTTGAGATAATATTCGCGCTGCGTCTTCTCCATCTGGCGCTTGACGCGGCTCTTGATCTTCTTCTCGACCTGCAACACGCCGAGTTCGCCTTCCATGAAGGCATAGACCATTTCCAGCCGCTTGGCCGGGTCCATTTCGACCAGCAGCGCCTGCTTGTCCGCCACCTTGATGGCGATATTGGCGGCCACCGCATCCGACAGGCGCGAAGCATCGTCCAGTTCGCCGAGCTGCACCGCCGTTTCGGAAGGCAGCTTGCGGTTGAGCTTCGCGTAATTTTCGAACTGGTCGACCACGGAGCGCATCAGCGCCTGCAATTCGCGGTTGTCGTCGTCGACCTCTTTTTCATCCACCGGCTCGACACTGGCGGTCAGATAATCGCCTGTCGCCTGAATATCCTTCAGCGCGCCGCGCTCTTTGCCCGACACCAGCACGCGCACCGTGCCGTCGGGCAGTTTCAGCAGTTGCAGCACCTCTGCGGATACACCGGTATCGTACAGGTCGTCACGATCGGGATCGTCCTCGGCAGGATCGAGCTGGGCGACGAGAAAGATTTCCTTGTCATCGGCCATCGCGGCTTCCAGCGCGGCGACCGACTTGTCGCGACCGACGAACAACGGCACGATCATATGTGGGAAAACGACGATGTCGCGAAGCGGCAGTACGGGATAGGCTTGTTTCATGAAAACTCCGAATGCGCCCGGCGGGCACGAACTTTCTCCTTATATGGGGAGAATGAAGCGGGCATCAATCGTCACGGTTACGAAGTCCTTTGCCCTGTCGATTCTCCCGCTGGTCATGCTGACCGCCGCCACGCTTCCGGAAAAAGGGCAACCGCCGCTGACCGCGCAGACCATGCGATCGGGCGGCCCGATCGACCCCGATCAGGCGAAGCTGCATTTCGATCTCGCCGATCTCGCCATTGCCGTGTTCCCGAAGACCGAGACGATTGAGGGCACTGCCACCCTGACTTTCACGGCAAAGGCACCGCTCGACAAGCTGGTGGTCGACCTCGATCGCAACCTGCCGGTTTCGGCCATCGCCATAGACGGGACGCCGCTCGCCCGCTCGGCATGGAGCAACCCGGAAGGGCGCCTGATCATCGCCCTTCCCCATCCGGTAGAAACCGGCGGCAAAGTCGTCGCGCGCATCCGCTATGACGGCACACCCCATGTCGCGGTCAACGCACCCTGGGATGACGGCATGGTCTGGTCGCAAACGCCGTCGGGCAAACCCTGGGCAGCGAGTACCGATGAAGGCTATGGTTGCGACCTGTTCTGGCCGTGCCTCGACTTTCCCACCGGAGAGCCGGGACGGGTGGATATGCACATTACGGTTCCGGCAGGGCTGAAAGCACCGGGCAACGGGGTATTGCAGGGCGTGACCATGCTTCCCGACGGGCGCACCACCTGGAACTGGTCGATCACGCATCCCAACACCTATGCCATCGCTTTGAATGTCGGGCCGTATGCGGAACTGACCGGCAGCTATAAAAGCCGTTACGGCAACACCATCCCGATGCAGCTCTGGTATCTGCCCAGCCACAAGGCAGGGGCCGAACGGCTGTTTTCCGAATTCGCGCCGACGCTCGATTTCTTTGAGGCGAATATCGGCCCCTATCCCTTCGGTGCCGAGAAAATGGGCGTGGTGGAGACACCCTATCTCGGCATGGAGCATCAGACGATTAACGCTTATGGCAACCACTATAAGCCGGGGATCGAGGGGTTCGACTGGCTGTTCCAGCATGAATTCAGCCATGAATGGTTCGGCAATCAGCTTACCGCCGCCAACTGGGACGATTACTGGCTGCATGAAGGATTCGGCGAATATATGCAGCCGCTCTATGCCCGCTGGCGCTCTGGCGAGGCGCTCTACGACTATCTGATGCAGAAGATGCGGGTGCAGATCGCCAACAAGGTACCCATCGTATCCGGCAAGGTGCTGACCGAGGAGCAGGTCTATGAAGGCAGCGACGGCGGTCCCGGCGGCGATATCTATTACAAGGGCGCGTGGGTGCTGCACACGCTGCGCAACGCCATCGGCGACAAGGCATTTTTCGATGCGGCCCGCCGCCTCGTCTATGGCCGCCCCGATCCGAAGCCGGGCAATTTTGCGCCCCGATACGGCGCAACGGACGCATTCGTGAAGATCGTCGATCAGGTGACGGGCAAGGACTATGGCTGGTTCTTCGACATCTATCTGCGCCACGCAGCGCTTCCCGAACTGGAGCAGCAGCGCGCGGGCGACCGGCTGACGCTGCGCTGGAAAGCGCCGAATGGGAAGCCTTTCCCCCTTCCGGTCGAGATACAGGTAAACGGCAAGCTTCGGAAGCTGGCAATGACCGGCGGCAGCGAGACGATCACCGTCCCCGCAGACGCGCATATCGTCATCGATCCCTATGACCGCGACCTCAAACGCTCCGAACGCGTCGAACGCCTGCGTGCATGGCAGGCAAGCCACTAAGAAGAGGGATATTATTCGCCGGTTTTGTCCACCGCCGGTTTCAGGTCGGGCACCCAGCCATAGCCGTCGCCTTTCTTCACGATATACCCGACGCCGGGATAGGGAAAATGCGGCGCGAAAATGCGTTCGTGATCCGCCGCCAGCTTCGCCAGCACCTTTTCGCGGCTCGCCTCACCCTGCTGCTCGTCATTATCGAAGCCCATCGCCCATTGCGGTTTCGCCAGCGAAATGATCGAGCTGTGTACCGTATCGCCGACATCGAACAGATGCCGGCCCTTCGATTCGATCTGATAGCCGACATGGCCCGGGGTATGCCCCGGAATGGCAATCGGCGTGATCCCCGGCAGGATCGGTGTGCCGGGGGTAAAGGGCTTCATCTGCCCCGCCACCGCCCTGACGATGGTCGCAGCCCCCTTGTGTCCCTGCATCCACGCCCATTCGGTTTTCGACATGCGGATCACCGCCTTGGGAAAGGCCGATTTGCCGTCCGCCATAACCAGCCCGCCGACATGATCGCCATGGCTGTGGGTGATCAGCACATCCGTAACCGCATCCGGTTTCACCCCCGCCAGGGCCAGACTCTGCATCAGGTCGCCGCCGATTTTCGGCCCCAGCCCGGTGTCGATCAGCACCACATGCCCCGGCATCTTCACCAGCAGCGCATCGACGCTCAGCATGATCTTGTCGGTCGGCGCACCTGCCTTGCGCAGCACATCCGCGACCGCGCTTTCCGGCTCTCCCACGCCAAAGGTCTTGCCGTCGTTCGGCTCGACAAACGCCATGTCGCGCAGGGACACGAGTTCATACGCCCCGACATGAAAGGGGGTTGCCGCGGGCGGCACCGCTTCCGGCCCGGCAAGTGCCCTTGCTGAAAATATCGTGGCCAGCGCCGCCGCCATCACGGCATATTTTCGGGTACGCTGCATCCTGTCCTCCTGACGGCATTTCGCCCCATATCCTTGCGTCGGAAATTCGCACAACTGGCGGCACATGGGAATAGCCCGGCATGTCGTTCCGGCGCCGTCGCTGCGCAAATATTGCTCCACCGCACCTGTCCCGCTATCCCGTCGCCCATGAAACTCATCATCGGGAACAAGGCCTATTCCTCCTGGTCGCTGCGCGGCTGGCTGGCGGCGAAGCAATCGGGACTGCCGTTCGAGGAAGTGGTCGTCCCGCTCTATAACGCTGACTGGGATAAGCGGCGCGAAGGCGATGAGTTCGCGCCTTCTTCCGGCAAGGTACCGATCCTGTGGGACGGCGACGCGGTGGTGTGGGACAGCCTTGCCATCATCGACTATCTCAATGAAAAGACCGGCAATACGCGGTTTTGGCCAAAGGGAGATGCCGCGCGCGCCATGGCGCGATCCATGGCGGCGGAAATGCATTCCAGCTATGCCGCGCTGCGACGCAAATGCCCGATGAACATTCGCCAGATCTTTCCAGCGCAACAGCCCGACGCGGATGTACTTGCCGACATGTCCCGAATCATGGAATTATGGGCACAGGCACGAGCAAGATTTGGAGGAGACGGCGATTTTCTGTTCGGCGATTTCGGTGCCGCCGACATTATGTTCGCACCGGTAATAACGCGGATCGTGACCTACTCGCTACCGGTGGCGCGCTTTGCCCCTGCCTATATGCAGGCGGTGTTGAGCCATCCGTTCATGCAGGACTGGATCGCGGGCGCACAGGAAGAGGATTGGGTCATTGAACAATTCGAACAACCAGCGACCTGAACGACAACCCGACGGTTTTTCGCCCCAGTATCTGGGCATCGGTGTGGCACTCGGCGTTGCGCTGGGGCTGGCATTCGGCAACATCGCGCTCGGCATCGCCATCGGTGTAGCGCTCGGCGCCGCCTTCGGCAGTATGCGCGCAGGCCCCACCCCCGACAGCGAGGAAGAACAGCCTTAGGCTGAATCGTCTTTCCGGGGTGCCGGCCCGCCACCTATCGTCCCATTCGTCATCCCAGCGAAAGCTGGGATCTCTGGCGATGTACCGAAAACGATCGCGGCTTTCGCTGGGATGACGGAGTCTGAGCGCGCTCTTTCTGTTTGGAAACGCTACCCGAACGCGCTCCCGTCCTTGCGAACGAAGCGACCACCGGTCAGGTGCATGTCGATATCGGGATAGTGGCAATCGCTTTGCGACGGCCTGCCTACCGCGATGAACACGCATTCCGTGTCCGACCGGTTTTGCAGAACATGGCCGTTGCCGTCATCCTTCGGAAACACGGCGCAGTCGCCCGCTCGCATCACGGTTTCACCCGAATCATCGACCAGCACCGCTTCGCCCGTCAGCATCACGACAAACTCATCTTCGTCTTCGTGCCAGTGGCGCTGCGCCGACCATGCGCCGGGTTTCAGCGTGACATGGCTGACGCCGAAATCCGAAAGCCCCGATACGGCCGCCAGCCGCTGGTACCAGCGCCCCTCCACCACGCCTGCATACGCGACCGGATATCCGGTCGCGTTCGTTTGCGGGATTGTATCCAGATCAAGCTTGGGCAATGTCGCCTCCTATGACCGATGCCAGCACCCTGCCCGATTCCCTTGCCTTTACCAAGGCGCTGATTGACGCCGAGAGCATTACGCCCGCACGCGGCGCGGTGTTCGACGTGCTGGAGGCGGCACTGAAGCCGCTGGGCTTTGCCATCGACCGTTTCACCGTGGGCGAAGCACCCGACGGCCCGGTCGAGAATCTGCTGGCGACGCGCGGCAGCGGTGCGCCGCATTTTGCCTTTGCCGGGCATCTCGACGTCGTGCCGCCGGGCAAGGGCTGGACCACCGACCCTTTCCGCGCCGAACAGCGCGGTGCATTGCTCTATGGGCGCGGCGCGGTGGATATGAAGGGTGCGGTCGCCGCGTTCGTCGCGGCGCTCGCCCGTGCGCTGCCCGATCACGGTACGGTCAGCCTGATCATCACCGGCGATGAGGAAGGTCCGGCGGTCTATGGCACCCGCGCGCTGATCGACCGGATGCGCGAACGCGGAATCGCGCCCGATTTCTGCCTGATCGGGGAGCCGACTTCGGTCAATCGGCTGGGCGACACGATCAAGATCGGGCGGCGTGGTTCGGTCAATATCTGGATCACCGTGCCGGGACATCAGGGCCATGTCGCCTATCCCCATCTGGCCGACAATCCCATTCCGAAGCTGGTGCGCGCATTGGCCGATATCGACGCGATCGTGCTGGATGAAGGCACCGACTGGTTTCAGGCGTCGAATATCGAAGTCACCGATCTGGAGGTCGGCAACACCGCGCACAACGTCATCCCCGGCGCTGCACAGGCACGGCTGTCGATCCGCTTCAACGACCTGCATCGCGGCACGGAACTGGTCGAACGGATTGAACGCGCCGTCCATGTCCATACTCCGGATGCCGAAGTGAAGGGCATCGTTTCGGGCGAATCCTTCCTCACCGAACCGGGGCGTCTGTCCGACATCCTGTCCGATGCCATCGAGGATCATGCCGGTATCCGACCCGAACTATCGACCAGCGGCGGCACGTCGGACGGACGTTTCCTCCATGCGCTGTGCCCGGTGGTCGAATTCGGCCTGCTGAACGCGACGATGCACAAACTGGACGAGGCAGTCGCTGTCGCTGACCTCGCCATGCTCACCGATATTTATGAAAGCGTGCTGAAACGCGCCTTTACGCGCTGATCCGGCCTTCGCGCTGGGACCAGTTCAGAAACGCCTCTTCCGCCATCGGACGGGCGATCGCATAACCCTGCAGCGTGTCGCAGCCGATAACCCGCAGCACCTCTGTCTGGGCATCGGTTTCCACGCCCTCGGCAATCGCCTCGCACCCCATGCCGTGAATCAGACCGATCACCGCCTGGGTGATCGCCCGCGCATCGGCGTTGGTGGCGACATGCATGGTCAGGCTGCTGTGCATCTTGATCCGGTCGATCGGCATGGAACGCAGCCGCGACAGGTTGGAATAGCCGGTTCCGAAATTGTCGATCGCGATCCGCGCGCCATCCTCCCGCAACCAGCCGATCGCGCGCAACGCCTCCGGCCCGCATTGCATCAGCACCGTCTCGGTAAATTCCAGTTCCAGCATCGACACCGGCGCGCCCGCGTCCAGCAGGGATTCGCGCAGGCTGTGAAAAAACGGTGCATGGGCAAGCTGGCGCCGGCTGATATTGATGGCCAGCCGCTGTTCGACACCCTGTTCCGCCCAGCGATGCAGTGTATCGGCCACGTCGGCGATTACCCAGTTGCCGATATCGACGATCAGCCCGGTTTCCTCCGCACGCTGCAGAAACCCGGACGGCATCCGCAGGCCCCGCGGATGGCGCCAGCGCAACAGCGCTTCGGCAGCGACGATATCGCCGGTGCGGGCATTAACCTGCGGCTGAAACACCAGCGCGAACTGACGATGCGCCACCGCCATGCGCAAATCGCGCTCAACGGCGCTGCGGCGTTCGACTTCGTCGGCCATCGCCTGGGAAAAGCTGGCTACCTGTCCGCCCCCGGTCGACTTCGCCTCATACATCGCCGCATCCGCGGCGCGCATCAGATCGCTCAGCGTGCGCCCATGGTCCGGGGACATGGCGATACCGATCGACGCCCCGATGGAAATATTCTGCCCGCTGATGAGAAACGGTTCGCTCAATGCGGCCAGAATGGCGCGCGCGGCTTCGTCGGGCTGTTCCTGCCAGCTTACCTGGGACAGGAACATCATGAATTCGTCGCCCGACAACCGGCCTATGATCGCTTCGCCATCACCGCCCGCCCGCGTCGCCACGCTGCGCAACCGGTCGGCGACCATCGCCAGAAGCGCGTCACCCACCGCATGACCCAGCGTATCGTTCACCTGTTTGAACCGGTCGAGATCGATAAAGAACAGGGCCGCGATGTCATCGTCGCCCATGCGGCTCAGCACCCGCTCACAACGGCGACGCAAATGCACCCGGTTGGACAATCCCGTCACCGGATCGAACAGGGCCAGCCGCTCAATATCCTCCATATTGCTGTGCAACTGACGGAAAAGCTTGCGCATTGCATCGGCGAGCAACGGTACCTGTTCCTGCACCGATTGCGGGATCGGGCGCTGCAGATCGCCCTGTGCAGCCTCAGCCAGCCGTAGAATCGCTGCATCCAGTGCAGATGCCGTCGCCGACAGCACACGCTCCGCCGAGGCCCAGCACAAGGCCGCACAGACGATTGCCGGAATCAGCGCATGGATGGCATGGTCGGCTGTCCAGTCGCCATGCGCCGTGGCGAACAAGGCAAGGATGAACGCCACTGCGCCCGCGCACAGCGCAAAGACCACCGCCCGGCCGGTAAGCGAAAATCGTTCCATTGCGCGGCGTGATCCCCCGGCTCGCACATGCGGGCGTGCATGCGCTTCCGGAACTCTGATGCCCGAAAAACATTAAAAAACTGGTGACTGATCCCGGTGGCGGCGCAGAATAATATACAGCGCGCCCGCGCCGCCATGGTGCGGATGGGCACCGCGCACCGCCGCGATGCGATCGCTGTGCCGTGATACGCCCAGCCAGTCGGGCACCGCATCACGGATCGCGCCGCGTGAGAAAGGCCGCTCCAGCCCCGGTCGCGGCGGCTTTCCCGTAATCAGCAAGATCACCCGAACGCCCTCCCGCACAGCCCGGTCGAGCGAGGCATCGAGCAACGCATGGGCAGAGGCAAGCGTATGCCCGTGCAGGTCGATCGTCAGGTCCGGCTGAACACGCCCTCGCGTGATCCGCCGATCCCAGCCGCTGTCGAGGGTCGATGGCGGCGGCACCGGCGGCGATGAACGCCGTACCGGGTGCGGTGTCGCCGGTTTGGAAGGATGCCGGACGGCACGCACCGGTTCGGGCGCAACCGTCTCCGCTTTACCGCGCGCGGGTTTCGCCGGCACGGACGGCGGATGCATCGGCCGCACCGTCGCCGCCACCTTTGCCCATAGCGCCGCTTCTTGGGGACTAAGGGGTCGCCGGGCCATCGGCCTGCAACCGGGCAAGCGTGCCGCGTGGGAGCAGGATGAAGGCAGTGCCATGTGCCGACATACCGCCTGCAATCGCCCGGGCATCCGCTCCTGCCCCCCAATAGGTGTCGAAGCGATTCGCCCCCTTGATCGCACCACCGGTATCCTGCGCCACCCACAATCCCGTGGCGTCCGTGCGATCGGCGGACAGGAATACCGGCGCGCCCAGGGGGATGAAATGCGGGTCGGCGGCAACGCTGCCACGCGGCGTCACCGGCAGGCCGAGCGCGCCCAGCGGCCCTGCCCCTTTCAGCACGCGGAAGAACACGAAGCTCTTGTTTTCACGCAGAAGCTGCTTCCCTTCCGCCGGATGCGCGTGCAGCCATGCCACCATGCCCTGCATCGACGCCTGCCCCGGCGCGAGCAGCCCGCGTTCGCGCATCAGCTTGCCGATACTGGTGTAGCTGCGGCCATTCTGCCCGGCATAGCCAACGCGCATGACCTTGCCGTCGGGCAGGCGCAACCGCCCCGAACCCTGAATTTGCAGGAAAAAGGCTTCGACCGGATCTGCTGCCCAGGCGATTTCCAGATTGCGCCCGGACAACGCGCCCTCTTCAATCTGAGTGCGGTCATAATAGGGCACCAGATCGTCGCCCTGTACGCGTCCGCGAATATGTTTGCCCTGCAAGCTGTCTGAAAACTGGCCCAGATCGACATCGATCAGGTCGCCCGGCCGACCATAGATCGGCGTCTGATAGATGCCGTGGCGATGCAGGGAGGCGCGGATTTCCGGTTCGTAATAGCCGGTTGCGAACAGCTTTCCGTCGCCCACCTGCACGGTTTCGAAATAGCGGTTGAAAAACGCCTTTGCATTGCCGCCGCTTGTCGTTTGCGCGGCGGCGCAGGCGGCCGCCCAGTCGCTGCCGCGTGTCAGCCCGGACGCATCGGGCCGGGTCTGCAACGAAGGGCAGGACAGTCGAAATGCGTCAAGCGCGCGTGCGGCATCGTCATTGCTGAACGGAAGGCTGGATACCGGCGGACCGGCGGCAAGGCCCGCGGCAACCGCAGTTGCCGCGCCGGAAACGGCTGTCGTGTTCGAAACAGGTGCGATCGGCGTGGCGGGCGTGGGCTGTCGGGCCGGTGGGCGTGCCGGAATTCCACCGCTATTGGGGGCAGGACCGCTGGACGGAACCAGTGTTGCGCAGCCCCCGAGCATCAGGGCCAGCGCTATCCCCCCCCATTTTTTCATGAATTCAGGCCTCGTCGGTTTCGATCAGCTTCCAGTTCGGATCGTTACTGCCCAACGTACGGCCAAAGGTCCAGATATCGTGTGTCTGCACTGCATCGCTCATCGACCCCGCAATGACATTGCCGTCGGCATCGCGGGTAACGGCGGCGATATCGGCGTCGAACTGCACCGCCACGGTCGCGTCGCGACCGGCAATCGATGCTTCGACGATTCGGGCATTTTCGATCGACACCAGCCGGTTGTCGAGCGTGTGCCCCGCAGCCTTGCGCTCCTCGATCGCCTGGGTGAACGCCCCCTTGACGTCATCGCCGACCAGCCAGTCGAGCGTGTCCTTGTCGCCTTTCCAGAATGCTTCCAGCACCATCCGGTAGGCGGATTTGGCGCCATCCAGAAACTGCATGACGTCGAAACCGGAATCGGCGGAAACCAGCGCGCGGATGCCCGGCTGCGCCTTTTCGTCGATCAGCGCGCCGGCCGTATCACGCGGCTCGGAAGGGATATCGAGCGTGCGCGGCACCGCCACGGGCTTCGGGCGGTCTTCGGCAGGGCGCGGCAGCGGCTGTTCGTGCCCGGTTCGCTTACCCAGCACCGAATAGAGCCGCAGCGCCAGAAATCCCGCCACCATTGCAAGAAGAACGATGTAAAGCACTATCCCTCCAAGTTCGTTCCGGAATACATAGGCGTAACGGCGGCCGGTTTCAAACCTCCTAAATCAGGTCGTTGAACTATCCGGCACCGGCTGCTACGCGCGGCGGCTTGTAATGAACGCGGAACCCCCGCGATGATATCCGAGTGTGAGAAGGATTTTTAATGGCCGAGCAGGAAACCGGCGCCAATCCCGGCGAACCCCTACCCAATGGCGCGGACACCGCACCCAGCGTTGGCGTCATTTCGCAATATGTGAAGGATCTTTCCTTCGAAAATCCCAGCGCACCTGCCATCTATTCGCAGCAGGGCCAGCCGCAGATCGATGTGCAGTTCAACATCGGCGCCAATCAGGTCGGCGACGATGTGCATGAAGTGGTGCTGAAGATCGAGGTCAAGGCGGAGATGGAAGGTCAGACCGCATTCCTCGTCGATCTGAGCTATGGCGGGCTGTTTGCGATGCGCAATATTCCCGAAGAGCATGTGCAGCCGTTCATGCTGGCCGAGGCACCGCGCATCCTGTTCCCGTTCGCGCGCCGCATCGTTGCCGACGCGATCCGCGACGGCGGTTTCCAGCCGCTGCTGCTGGAACCGATCGATTTCGCCAGCCTGTATGAGCAGCAGCTTGCTGCGCATCAGGAACAGCAGGGCATGGCCGGTACCGATATGGGCCAGGCCTGACGCCGTAAAACAGGGGGCAGACGCTTAGGCGCATAGCGATGAGCCTGGTCCGCAACACCGCGACGATCGGCAGCCTGACGCTGGTCAGCCGCGTGCTGGGCTTCGTTCGCGACATGCTGATGGCGCATTTCGTCGGCGCAGGCTTCGCGAACGACGCGTTCCTGATCGCCTGGCGCCTGCCCAACCTGTTTCGCGCACTGTTTGCCGAAGGGGCGTTCGCCGCCTCCTTCGTGCCGATGTTCAACCGCGTCGTCGGCGCTGCCGAACGTGACGGGCGCGAAGGCCTGCCGGTCGGCATCCGCTTTGCCGAGGATGTGCTGTCCATCCTGCTGCCGTTTCTGGCGGTATTCACGACGATCATCATCGCTTTTCCCAAACCGATCGTCTGGCTGATCACCTTTGGATTCAAGGATGGCGGCGGCCATGCGAAGTTCGAATTCGCCGCGCATCTGACGCAGATTACCTTTCCCTATCTGGCGCTGATCTCTCTCGTTTCGCTGATGGGCGGCATCCTCAATTCGCTGAACCGATTCTGGGTGAACGCCGCCGCCCCCATTTTGCTCAATGTCTGCATGATCGGCGGCCTGCTGTTCTTTCGCGGACATGACCCGGTGCAGACCGCGCATACGCAGGCGATCGCCGTCACCGTGTCGGGCGTGGCGCAACTGCTCTGGCTGATCTTCGCAGCGCGCAGGGCGGGCGTCGTGCTGAAACTGAAACGCCCTACCCTCGACCCGCAGGTCAAACAGTTGCTGAAGATGATCTGGCCCGCAGCGGTCGGCGCGGGCGCGGTGCAGTTCAATCTGGTGGTCATCAGCGCGCTTGCCGCCGGTTTTCTGGGGCAAGGCGCGGTCTCCTATATCTACTATGCCGACCGGCTGAACCAGTTGCCGCTGGCGCTGGTCGGGATCGGCGTCGGCACCGCCATCCTGCCCGTCATTTCGCGTCAGATCGGAGCGGGACAGGAAAAGGAAGCGATCCATACCCAGAACCGCGCGGTCGAACTGGCGCTGTTTTTGTGCCTGCCCGCCACCGCCGGACTGATGCTCGCCTCCACCGCGCTCATTCAGGCGACGTTTCAGACCGGGCATTTCACCGCCGCCGACACGCGCGCCAGCGCCGCCGTTCTGACCGCCTTTTCCTGCGGCCTGCCGGCATACATCCTCATCAAGGTATTCACGCCCGGATTTTACGCACGCACCGACACCAAAACGCCCGTGCGCATCGCCATGATCGAAATGGCATGCAACATGGCGCTCAACCTGTTCTTCGTGTTCGGCACCAACCTCTCTTATGTCGGGCTAGCGATTTCGGGCGCGTCGTGTGCGTGGATCAATGCCGGGCTGCTTTATTACGTTCTGCACCGGCGCGGACAGTTTTCCATCGACGCCCAGCTCAAGCACCGCGCCATCCGCCTGTTGCTCGCAACGCTGGCGATGGCGGCGTTGCTGCTGTTCCTCGAACCGCGCCTGCTGCCCTTCATGGGCGGCGGTTTCCTGCATCGCGTCGGCGGCCTGATCGCGCTGATCGTTCCGGCGGCAGCGGTCTATTTCGCCTGCGCCTTCCTGTTCGGCGCTTTCCGGGTGTCGGAGTTGAAAGAACTGCTGCGCCGCCGTCGCGCTTGACCTTGCCGCGCGCTTGCGCAACAGCGCGGGCCATGACCACTATGCGCATCGTCTCCGGCATTCAGACCACCGGTAATCTGCACCTCGGCAACTATCTGGGTGCGATCAAACAATGGGTGTCGATGCAGGACGATGTGGCGGCGAAGGGCGGCGACTGCCTGTTCTTTCTGGCCGACCTCCATTCACTCACCATCGCCATTCCGCCCGCCGAGCGCGCTGCGACGACGATCGAGATGGCGGCGACGCTGATGGCCGCCGGTATCGACCCGGCAAAGGCGGTATTGTTCAATCAGGCACGCGTGCCGGCGCACGCCGAACTGTGCTGGATCCTGCAGGGCACGGCACGCATGGGCTGGCTCAACCGCATGACGCAATGGAAGGACAAGGCGGGCAAGAACCGTGAAGGCGCCAGTGTCGGCCTGTTCACCTATCCGGTGCTGCAGGCCGCAGACGTGCTCGTCTATCAGGCGACGCATGTGCCGGTGGGCGAGGATCAGAAACAGCATCTGGAGCTTGCCCGCGACATTGCCGAAAAGTTCAACACCGACTTCGAAACCGAGTTGTTCACCCTGCCCGAACCGTTCATTTCGAAGGCGGCACCGCGCATCATGAGCCTGCGTGACGGCAATGCGAAAATGTCGAAGTCCGATCCGTCGGACATGACGCGCATCAACCTGACGGATGACGACGATCTGATCGCGCAGAAATTCCGCAAGGCGCGCACCGACCCCGATCCTCTGCCCGACTCGTTCGATGCGCTGGCGGAACGGGCGGAGGCGCGCAATCTGGTGACGATCTATGCCGCCCTTGCCGACCGCACGCCGCAATCGGTGGTGGAGGAATTTGCCGGACAGGGCTTTGGTGCGTTCAAGCCTGCGCTGGCCGATCTCGCCATCGCCCAGCTTGGCCCTATCCGCGACCGTCTGACCCGCCTGCTTGATGATAAGGCAGCAGTGGCCGCGCATCTGAAGGCCGGGGCCGAACGCGCCGATGCACTCGCCGCCTCGACGCTGAAGGCAGCGCAACAGGCGACCGGGCTTCAGGTCTGATCAATCGCGTCATGCCGGACCTGATCCGGCACCCGGAACGAAAAGCCCCGTTGCGCTGAACGACAAGCGGGATTTCGGCTTGTCGTGCCCCGCCCCTCTTGGCAGGGTTGGGGCATGACCGGATTTTCCCTTCGCGCCGACCGCGCCCCCGCCGCCCGTCCCAGCCATTCGCGCATTGCCACCGCCTTTATACGGCTGGGCGCGGCCACGCTGCTCCTTGCCCCGCTCCCAGCGCTGGCACAGGCGCTGACGCCCGCGCAGGAGGCAAAGGTCGACTCGATCGTCAAGGATGCGTTGACCGCCGGCAAGGTGCCTTCCGCCTCCATCGCCATCGTGCGCGACGGCAAGATCGTCTACACCAAAGCCTATGGCAATCAGGGGCCGAACGTTCCCAAAACCACCGTCAATGCCCGTTATCAGATCGCGTCGATTTCGAAACAGTTCACCGCCGCCGCCATCCTGCTGCTTCAGAATGAGGGCAAGCTCAGCCTCGACGACAAGCTGTCCAAATATTTTCCCGACATCACCGATGCCGACCAGATCACCATCCGCGAACTGCTGAGCCATACGTCGGGATTACAGGATTACTGGCCGCAGGATTACAGCTTTGCCGCGATGGAACATGCCGTCACGCCGCAGCAGATCGTCGACCGCTGGGCGAAAAAGCCGCTCGATTTCAAACCCGGCACGCAATGGCAATATTCCAATACCGGCTATGTCGTTGCCGGGATGATCGTGGAAAAGGTGTCGGGCGAAAAGCTGATGCCCTTTCTGCGCGAACATATCTTCAAGCCGCTGGGCATGAATCCGGTCAATCAGGATACCGCCATCGGCCCCGGCTTCCCGACCGGCTATCACCGCTATGCGCTGGGTCCGGTTCGCCCCGAAAAACCGGCGGCACCCGGCTGGCTGTGGGCGGCTGGCGAACTGTCGATGACCGCCAGCGACCTGGCCCGCTGGGACATTGCCCGCATCGACCGCACCGTACTCCCCAAACAGGACTGGCAGGAACAGGAAACCGAGATCAAACTGACCGACGGCAAGCCCAGCGGCTATGGCCTCGGCGTATCGCTGAGCACGCGCGACGGGCACAAGGTCGTCAGCCATGGCGGCGAAGCGGTCGGCTTTCTGAGTGAGAACGTCGTTATCCCGTCGCAGAAATATGCGGTGGTAGCGCTGGTCAATGCCGATTTCGGCCGCGCAACCAGCGCGATCACGCAGGGGATCACCAATTTGCTGCTTCCTGCGAAGGCGAGCGCGGGTGCGGATGAGGCGAAGCGGACCAACATGGCGAAGACGCTCTATGCCGAGTTGCAGCAGGGCAAACCCGATACCGCCTGGCTGACCACCGATGCCCAATATTATTTCACCCCCGAAGCGGTGAAGGATTATGCCGACAGTCTCGGCCCGCTCGGCAAGCCGACCGCGTTCGAGGAACTGGGTGGCCCGCGCCTGCGCGGCGGTTTCGTCAACCGCAACTACCGGATCACCTATCCCGATCAGAAGCTGTTGCTCGTCACCTATGCCGAACCGGGCGCGGATGGAAAGTTCGAACAGTTCATCGTCATGCCTGCGGGATGATTTACCGGGTAGCGTACCGATAACGGCGACCGCCGTTGCCGTTTATCGGTACGCTCCCTAGATCATCGCCATGACCTATTTTTCCGCGCTGCTGCAGCCCGATCGCGGGCAACCCGCCCACACCATCCATATCGTCGACAAATCGAGCTTCGACGCCTGGCTGGGCGTGCAGCCCGCACGACACCGCACGGCCATCACGGCACAGCGGATGCGGCCCACCGGCTATGCCCATGCCATCCTGCCCGGCGATACGGCGGATGACTGGTCGGTGGTCACCGTCGTCGCCGATGTCGAGCAATTTTCGCCATGGTGTCTGGCCAGACTGGCTGAAACCCTGCCCGAAGGCAGTTATCGCGTGGCGGGCAAGGAACCCGGCCCCGCCATGCTGGGCTGGCTGCTCGGCCAGTATCGCTTCGAACGCTATCACAAGGACAAACACGCCGAAGGGCCGCGCGTCCTGCTGACCGGTGAACCGGCGCGGATCGAGGAAACCGTATTGCTGGCCGAGGCGACGGCAAAAGTCCGCGACCTCGTCAATACCGGCGCGTCCGACATGGGCCCGGCGACGCTGGAGGCGGAGGCGAAGGCGCTGGCCGAAAAACATGGCGCGCGCGTCATCGTCACCCAGGGCGAAGCGCTCGAAAAAGACTATCCGATGATTTACGCGGTCGGGAAAGCCGCCGCACCCGAACATGCCCCCCGCCTGATCGAACTCGAATGGGGCACAGAGAATCACCCCCGCCTCGCACTGGTCGGCAAGGGGGTATGCTTCGATTCGGGCGGGCTGGACATCAAGCCCGCGGCCGGAATGCGGCTGATGAAAAAGGATATGGGTGGCTCCGCACACGCGCTCGCGCTCGCCGGGCTGGTGATGGCGGCGAAGCTGCCGGTGCGCCTTCATCTGCTGATCCCTGCGGTTGAAAACGCCATTGCTGGTAACGCCTTCCGTCCCGGCGATGTGCTGCAAACCCGCAAGGGGCTGACAGTCGAAAACACCAATACCGATGCCGAGGGGCGCCTGATCCTGGGCGATGCGCTGACCAAGGCGGGCGAGAGCGAACCGGACCTGATCCTCGACTTCGCGACCCTGACCGGCGCGGCGCGCGTGGCGCTCGGCCCTGATCTGCCCGCGACGTTCAGCGATGACGAAGAGGTGATGGCGGCGCTGCTGAAGGCGGGGGAAGACGAAACCGACCCGCTATGGCAACTCCCCTTGTGGGACGGCTATGACGAAATGCTGAAATCCGAAATCGCCGATCTGGTCAACGCACCCGATGGCGGCTTTGCCGGGTCGATCACCGCCGCGCTGTTCCTGCGCCGTTTCGTACCGGAAAACACGCCCTGGGCGCATTTCGACGTCTTCGCCTGGCGCCCCGCCGCCAAGCCCGGTCGCCCCAAAGGCGGCGAGGCGCTCGGCCTGCGCGCCGCGTGGAAAATGCTGAAACAACGCTACGACAGCTAACCGCTTCGTCACTGCGAGTAGCGTCAGCGACGCGGCAGGCCAGCCATAAGGTCGGACGCGATGGATTGCTTCCTCCGCCGCAAGGACGGTCAACAACCCTGATGCGTGGTTTATGACAGCGCTGCCGCCGCCTGAATGATGGGAATGAATTTTTCCGCGGTCAGGCTCGCGCCGCCGATCAGCCCGCCATCGACATTGTCGACCGCAAGAATGCTCGCCGCGTTCGCGCCGGTCATCGACCCGCCATAGAGGATACGAATGCCCGCCGCCTCTTCTCCGACCATCCGGCTCAGCTTGGCGCGGGCAATGGCGTGCATCGATTCGATTTCCTCAAGCTTCGGCGTGCGTCCGGTGCCGATAGCCCAGCGCGGTTCATAGGCCAGCGTGAACCAGCTTGCCGCCGCCGCATCGGGCACCGACTTTTCGATCTGCGCCTGCACCACGCGTTCGGCACGACCTGCATCGCGCTCGGCTTCCGTTTCGCCGACGCACAGGATAACGTTCAGTCCGGCCGCACGCGCCGCCGCCGCCTTCGCCCAGGCGTCATGGCTCGTCTCATTCTGATCGGCCCGACGTTCGGAATGGCCGACGATCGTCAGACTGGCCCCCGCTTCCTTTACCATCTGTGCGGACAGACAGCCGGTATGCGCGCCCTTGTCGGCGGCATGCACATCTTCGGCGCCGATCGGCATCGTTCCCGCCACCCCCGTCGCAGGAGCAATCAGCGTCGCCGGGACGCACAGCGCCACATCCACCATCGGTTTTTGCGCCGCCGCCTGCGCAATCGCCTCGATTTCAGGCAAATCCGCCTTCAGGCCGTGCATTTTCCAGTTGCCGACCACCATTTTGCGTCGCGTCATTCGCCTGTTCCCCTGTTACCTGCATCCCATCTAGCAACGCACGAACACCGCACAAGCCCGAAGCCATCGCTGCCAGGGATGCGCCAAGGATGCGGTTGCCGTTTCCCGGCACAGGCCCTAAAGCGTCGCAAACTGTTATCAGGACCAAAGGCCCTTCATGCTCAGCTTGCTTCGCCGTCTGACGAAATCGCGGATCGGCGTCATCGTCACCCTGATCGTTCTGGTCATCATCGCACTCGCCTTCGCGCTTGCCGATGTGAACACCACCAATATTTCCGGCGGCGGCCCCAGCGGCAATACCGTGGCCACTATCGGAAAAACCTCGATCAGCGATACGGCCCTGCAATCGCGCCTGCAGGTCGCGGTGCAGAACGCCCGGCAGCAGCAGCCGGACCTGAACATGACGCAGTTCGTGCAACAGGGTGGAATGGACCAGACGCTGACCGACATGATCCAGCGCGATGCGCTCGATCAGTTCGCGCATAAATCCGGCATGGTGGTGTCGAAACAGGTGATTGACGGCCAGATCGCCGACCTGCCGGTCTTTCAGGGGCTTGACGGCAAGTTCAGCCAGGAAAAATTCAATCAGGTACTGGCCGCCCAGAATCTGACGGTCGCGCAATTGCGTGACGAAGTGCGCCGTTCGACGCTGGCCCAGCGACTGATCGGGCCGACGCTGCTCGCCAGCCATTTCCCGAAATCGCTGGCGCTGCCCTATGCTTCGCTGATGCTTGAAAAGCGGCATGGGACGATCGGCTTCATTCCGACCGCGACGATGAAGCAGCCGGCGAAGCCCGACGACAAGCAACTGGCGGCCTATTACAAAAAGAACATCGCCAAATACACGATCCCCGAACGCCGCGTGATCCGCTATGCAATGATTACGCCCGCTCAGGTCGCCGATGCCGCCAAGCCCAGTCAGGCCGAAATTGCGCAGGCGTACAAGGCTGCCGGCAGCAAATATCAGGCGCATCAGAAACGTTCTGCTGAAATGGTGATCGTCAGCGACAAGGGCACGGCGCAGAAAATCGCCGCTGCGGTAAAGGGCGGACAGTCGGTCAAGGCTGCGGCCAGTGCCGCCGGGCTGGATGCGACCACGCTTGATTCGCTCAATCAGCAGGACATGACGGATCAGTCCAACGCCGATTTCGCCAAGGCTGTTTTCGCCGCGAAAAAGGGCGATGCGGTCGGGCCGGTTCAGGCAACGCTCGGCTGGTATATCGGTCGCGTCACCGCCGTCACCGATGTGCCCGGCAAGACGCTGGCAGAGGCCACGCCGGAGATTGCAAAAGATCTGACGCAGCAGAAGGAACAGACGCTGCTCGGCGATATGCAGGACAAGCTGGACGACGGCATCACCAACGGCTCGACTTTCGCCCAGCTCGTGCAGGACAACAAGCTGGACGGCAAGCAGACGCCTGCCGTGCTGCCCAGCGGGGTCGATCTCGAACATCCTGAGCAGAAACCCGATCCCGCGCTTCAGCCGGTCATTCAGGCCGGATTTCAGTTCCAGCAGGGCGACCAGCCGCAATTCGTGCAACTGGGTCAGGACGGCAGCTTCGCACTGGTCGCGCTCGGCAAGATCGTTCCGGCAGCACCACGCCCCCTCACCGCGATCCACGATCAGGTGGAGCAGGACTATCTCGCCGACAAGGCGAATGAGGAGGCCCATGCAATCGCCACCAAGGTCGTGAATGCGGTCAACAAGGGCACGCCACTGATCAAGGCGATTGCCGATACCGGTGTGCGGACCGAACGCCCGCAGAATATCGACCTGTCGCGTCAGCAGCTTACCCAGATGGGCAACCGCATTCCGCCGCCGCTGGCGCTGCTGTTCAGCATGACCGAGAAAAAGGCGAAACTGCTCGCCGCGCCGAACAATGCGGGCTGGGCAATCGTCTATCTCGACAAGATCGACCGTGGCGATGCGTCGAAGGATCCCGACATGGTCCAGAAGACGCAAAAGGGTCTAAGCAGCGTGCTGGGATCGGAATATGCCGAGGAATTCACCAATGCCGTCAGCGATGAGGTCGGCGTCAAGCGCAATGCCGCGGCAATTGCCAGTCTGAAGGCGCAACTGACCGGCACCGCCGCACCGGCCCAGTGACGCTGCACGGCGAAGCGCAGGCACGGACAGCGCTGACGGCGGGAAAGCCCGCGCTCGTCTGGCGCAAGCAGGTTGCCGATACCGATACGCCGGTTGCTGCCGCGCTGAAGCTGATCGAGCCGGGGCGCGGAGACTTCCTGCTCGAATCGGTGGAGGGCGGATCGGTACGCGGTCGCTACAGCCTGCTCGGCCTGGCCCCCGACCTGATGTTTCGCGCCACCGGGCAGCGTGCGGAGATCAACCGCCACTGGGCAAGCGACCGCGACGCCTTCACGCCGGAAGCGAAGCCGTCGCTGGAGGCCCTGCGCGATCTGGTCGCCGCCTGCCGCATGGATGTGCCGGAGGCATTGCCCCGCGCGCTTGCCTGTCTGGTCGGCTATTTCGGCTACGAAACGGTGGGTCTGGTCGAAAAACTTCCCGCGCCTGCCCACGATCCGCTTGGCCTTCCCGACATGCTGTTCGTGCGGCCGACGGTGCTGCTGGTTTTCGACCGGCTGGCCGATGCGCTGTTTCTGGTAGCCCCCGTCTGGCCGGAGGGCAGCGCAGACGCCGACACCGCAATCGCCGATGCGCGCGACAGGATCGACGAAGCTGCGGCGAAACTCGCCAACGCCGCGCTGCCCGACAGCCCGCGCATGGACGCGACCGACATCGCGCTGGAGCCGGTGCTGCCGCCCGGACGCTATGCGGAGATGGTGACGCGCGCGAAGACATATATCGAGGCGGGCGATATCTTTCAGGTCGTGTTGTCGCAGCGCTTCACCGCGCCCTTTCCCCTCCCGCCGTTCGAACTCTATCGCGCGTTGCGCCGGATCAATCCGTCGCCGTTCCTTTATCATCTCAACCTGCCGGGCTTTTCGGTTACCGGTTCCAGCCCGGAGATTCTGGTCCGCGCGCGCGATGGAGAGGTTACGATCCGCCCCATCGCGGGCACCCGCCCGCGGGGCCGCACCGCCGCCGAAGACAGCGCCAATCGCGACTCGCTGCTCGCCGATCCGAAGGAGCGCGCGGAACATCTGATGCTGCTCGATCTCGGCCGCAACGATGTCGGCCGCGTCGCACAGGCGGGCAGCGTGCATGTCACCGACAGCTATATGGTCGAATATTACAGCCATGTGATGCACATTGTTTCCAACGTGGTCGGCACCCTGCGCGACGATCGCGACGGGCTGGACGCATTGTTCGCAGGCTTTCCCGCCGGCACGGTCAGCGGCGCGCCAAAGGTTCGCGCCTGCCAGATCATCGCTGAACTGGAACACGACAAGCGCGGTCCCTATGCGGGCGGCGTCGGCTATTTTTCCCCCGACGGATCGATGGATTCCTGCATCGTCCTGCGCACCGGCATCGTCAAAGACGGCACGCTGCATGTGCAGGCGGGCGCAGGCATCGTCGCCGACAGCAACCCCATTTATGAACAGCGCGAGTGCGAGGCCAAAGCAGGCGCGCTGCTCGCCGCCGCCCGCGAAGCGATCGCCCAGGCTTCAGAACCGGGTTTCGGTCAGTAGCCCAGCATCTCGTCACGGTGGGGAGCGCAGCGACGCGGTAGTCAAACCCGTGTCTCACCCGCGCGATGATATGCTCACTCCCGCATCATCCCGCCTGAATCGGCCTTAATTCGGAATATCGGACTCTTCCTGCTGCTTGGCGCGTTGTTCGGCGCGCCATTGGCGCAGCATCTGGGCGGTACATCCCGTTTGTCCCCCGGTGCCCACCGGCGAACAGCTATCAGGCAGGCCGATCTTGGCCTGATCCTCCAGCACCTCGACCTTGCGACCCCATGCCGAATGGGCGACGTCGTTGGGCAACTGCCGGAACCGCTTGGGAATGCGATAGGGCGATTCGTCTGCCTTGGAGCACACCACGATCTCGTCACCCTGCGCCTTGGGACATTTATCACTGCCATAAAGGATGACCGAACGCACCTTTTTGGGCGGATTATCCTGCGATGCAGCAGTGGTGTGAACCTCCGTCTGCCCCTGGGTCGTGGTGGTGTTGTCCTGCGCCAATGCCGGAGAAGCCGCCAGCGCCGCGCCGCACATCACCAATGTCCAGAACCGGGTCGTCATCGTATTCAATCCTTCTTCTTTCGGCGGTTCATTATGACGAACCGGTGTTTCCGGCAATTTTCACATCAACGCCCGGACACGCGCACGGTTGCGCTGGATTACGGCGGCGTTATGGCAGACTCATGATCCTCGTCATCGACAATTATGACAGCTTCACCTGGAACCTGGTCCATTATCTGATGGAACTGGGGGTAGAAGTGCGAGTGGAACGTAACGACGCGCTGAGCGCGACAGACGCTATGGCCAGCGGTGCCGAGGCGTTTCTGATCTCACCCGGACCCTGCACACCCAACGAAGCCGGTATCTCGCTCGATCTGGTCGCGGCCTGCGCGGATCAGGCAAAGCCGTTGCTGGGCGTCTGTCTGGGGCATCAGTCAATCGGCCAGTATTTCGGCGGGCGAGTCGTGCGTGGCGGGCTGATGCACGGCAAAACCTGCCCGGTGGAACATGACGGCACCGGCCTGTTCACCGGCCTGCCCTCCCCTTTTACCGCGACGCGCTATCACTCGCTGATCGTCGAAGACATACCACAAACACTGCTGGTCAACGCCACGGCAGAGGATGGTTCGGTCATGGGCTTCCGCCATGCCACGCTGCCGATCCATGGGGTGCAATTCCATCCCGAAAGCATCGCCACCGAACATGGCCACGCCATGCTCGCCAATTTCCTGAAGATCGCCGGCATCGCGGTGCAGGAATTGGCGTGACGACGCTGGCGCTGCTCCCCGATCCGGCAAGCCCGCTTGCGCACGAAAGCGCGGCCGAAGCCTTTGCCGCAATCCTCGACGGCACCGCTCCGGATGCGGAGATCGAGCTGTTCCTCACCCGGCTTTCCGAACGCGGCGAAACCAGCATCGAAATTGCCGAAGCGGCGCGGGCGCTGCGCGAGCGCATGGTGCCGGTCAATGCCCCGCCGGGCGCCATCGACGTCTGCGGCACCGGCGGCGATGGGCAGCATACGCTCAACGTCTCGACCGCGGTGTCGCTGGTTGTGGCAGCGTGCGGAGTGCCGGTCGCGAAGCACGGCAATCGCGCGGCCTCCAGCAAGGCAGGCGCTGCCGATACGCTGGAAGCACTCGGCCTCGACCTCACCCGTGCAGCCGCTGCGGCGGAGCAGACACTGGCCGAATGCGGCATCGCCTTTCTGTTCGCGGTCAACCATCACCCGGCGCTGGGACGGATCGCCCCCATCCGCCGCCGGATCGGACGACGCACCATTTTCAACCTGATGGGGCCGCTCGCCAATCCGGCGCGGGTGGAACGTCAGTTGATCGGCATAGCGCGACCGGACTATGCACCGGTCTATGCCGACGCACTCGCCGCGCTGGGATGCGAAGCGGCGGCCGTGGTCGCGGGCGAGGAAGGGCTGGACGAACTGTCCTGCGCCGGACCCAGCATTGCGGTGTCGGTCGGCAATGTCCGCCTGCCGGAGCGGATCGCGCCGGAGGATGCCGACCTGCCCCGCCATCCGCTCAGCGCCATTCGCGGCGGCGATCCCGCCTATAATGCCGCCGCGCTGTCCGCTCTGCTGGCGGGGGAGAACAGCGCCTATCGCGACGCGGTGCTTCTCAATGCCGCCGCCGCGCTGATTGTCGCGGGCAAAACCGATATATTGAACGAAGGTGCGGAGATGGCTGCCGAAGCACTCGACAGCGGCGCGACACGGCGCCTGCTCGACCGATGGATTGCACTGATATGAGCACGATGCTGGACAAAATCCTCGCAACCAAGGCGGATGAGGTTGCGGTACGCAAGACAGCGATCAGCCATGCCGACCTCAACGCCCGAATCGCGGCACAGACCCCGCCGCGCGGCTTTCGCGCAGCGCTTGACGCCAGGGCAGCACAGGGTCGTCACGCGCTCATTGCGGAGGTGAAAAAAGCCAGCCCGTCGAAAGGTCTGATCCGCGCCGATTTCGATCCCCCCGCCCATGCCGCCGCTTATGCCAAGGGCGGCGCCGCCTGTCTGTCGGTACTGACCGATGCGCCGTATTTTCAGGGTTCGGAGGACTATCTGATCGCCGCGCGTGCTGCCTGCACCCTGCCGGTGCTGCGCAAGGATTTCATGATCGACCCCTGGCAGGCGGTCGAGGCCCGCTCGATCGGCGCGGACGCGATCCTGCTGATCGTTGCTGCGCTGGAGGACACGCAACTGGCGGAGATTGAGACAGCGGCACTAGAACTCGGTATGGATGTGCTGGTCGAGGTGCACGATGCCGATGAACTGGAACGCGCGCTTCAATTGAAATCGCGCCTCATCGGCGTAAATAATCGCAATCTTAAAGACTTCACGGTAGATTTTCAGCGCACTTATGAACTGATCGGCAGTGCGCCCGGCGACTGCACTTTCGTTGCTGAAAGCGGCCTGTCGACCCGCGCCGACCTCGATGCGATGGCCGACCATGGCGTGCACTGTTTCCTGATCGGCGAAGCTCTGATGCGGCAAACCGATGTCGAGGCGGCGACGCGGGAACTGGTGGGATGAGCAACCTCACCCATCTCGACGCCGATGGCGCTGCGCATATGGTCGATGTCGGCGGCAAGGCAGTGACTACCCGCGAGGCCGTTGCAACAGGCCGCATCCGCATGTCAGCAGAGGCCGCGACCGCCATTCGCGAGGGTGCCGTCAAAAAGGGTGACGTGCTGGCCGTCGCGCGGGTTGCAGGCATCATGGCGGCGAAAAAGACCAGCGAGCTGATCCCGCTTTGCCATCCGCTGCCGCTCTCCCGCATTGCGATTGAACTGACCGTGGGGAATGACAGCGTAACCGCCACGGCAACCGCAAAGACCGATGGTAAAACCGGCGTAGAAATGGAAGCGCTTACTGCTACTTCCGTTACATTGCTGACAATTTATGACATGGCGAAGGCGATCGACAAGGCAATGGTCATCGAGGACGTGCGCCTGCTTTCCAAAACCGGGGGCAAGTCAGGAGACTGGCACGCCTGACCTCATTGTTTACAGCCGATTGGCAAATGGGGTTGCGGTGCGGGGAGTCGCTCTGCTCTTGTAGCGGAAGGACCGGGCGCACGGCCCGTAAAACAGGGAGAAGGTTGAACATGCGGTCGCATCTGCTGAAAACCACGATGATTTCCACGGCACTTCTGTCGCTCACCATTGCCACACCCGGCCATGCACAACTGGGTGGTCTGCTCAATCAGGTGAAGAACAAGGTGGAGCAGCAGATTCGCAAAGGACAGGATCAGGGCGAAACGACGCAACAGGCCGGGCATCACCTGACCATCAATCACGGCTTCGATTTCACCGCCGGCACGCACCCTGTCGTCCGCAGCGATTTCACCACCGCCCCCGTCGGCGCCATGCCCAAAGCATGGAAAACCAACGGGTCGGGGCAAATCGTCACCGTTGACGGCGTACCGGGCAAATGGCTCGCGCTGCAACCGTTCGCGACCTACAAGCTCACCACCCCGCCGCACCTGCCCAGCCATTTCACGGTGGAATTCGACATCATCCCTGCGGCCGACACCGCGCGCGATGTGGGTGAATTCATCTTCGGCTTCGCGAAGGACAACAGCGCGCGCCAATATATTTCCGATGCCTATAATGGCGGCGCGATCAACGCCGTGGACGTCGGATTCGACCGGGATACCACGGTCAGCAGCAGCGCCACCGGCTATCACCATGCCGGTTCCATGGACTGGAGCGGCTATACCAATCAGCCGATGCATGTCTCCATCGACGTCAACGGCACGATGGAAAAAGTCTATATCGATCATCAGAAAATCGGCGATTCGCGGATGTTCGGCAATGAACCCGCCCGCTATTTCTTTCTCAGCGCACCCGTGCGGTACGACCATGGCGCAAGCCTGTTGTTCGGCAATTTTCACATCGACTCGTTTAGCTGATCCGGCTGTATGAACCAGCCTCTGCTGCCGATTGACGAGGCCATGGCGCGCCTGTTCGCGCTGGGGGATTCAACGCCGGTTGAAACCGTATCGGTTCGCACTGCGGCCGGGCGCTGGGCGGCGGCGGACGTGGTGGCGCTGCGCACCCAGCCTGTTTGCGACCTGTCGGCCATGGACGGCTATGCGATCCGGTTCGATGATATGCCCGGCCCCTGGACGGTGACGGGGGAGAGTGCTGCCGGACACCCCTTCTCCGCTTCGGTCGGATCGGGGGAAGCCGTGCGCATTTTCACCGGGGCAGCCCTGCCGCCCGGCACCGACACCGTGCTGGTGCAGGAGGAGGCGGCGCGGGACGGCGACCGGCTGTTGCTCGATGGCGAAGGCCCCGCGCATCGGGGACGCAATGTCCGCAAGCGCGGGCTGGATTTTCATGAAGGCGAAACGCTGATCGCCGCCGGGGAACGCCTGACACCGGCCCGGCTGGCGCTGGCGGCGGTGGGCGGTCATGGCGTCGTACCGGTGCACCGCCAGGTGCGGGTCGCGATTGCTGCCACTGGCGATGAACTGGTGCCGCCGGGCGAACCGCTGAGCAGCGGGCAGTTACCCGAATCGAACGGCACGATGCTGATCGCACTGCTCGGCGACCTGCCGGTTGAAATCCGCGACCTGGGCATTCTGCCCGACCGGCGCGACGCGCTGGAGGCGGCCTTCGCAGCGGTGGATGCCGACATCCTCGTCACCACCGGCGGCGCATCGGTCGGCGACCATGACCTTGTCCGTCCCGCGCTGGAGGCGTGCGGTGCGGTCATCGACTTCTGGAAAATCGCTCTGCGTCCCGGCAAGCCGATGATGGCGGGCACGCTGGGCAGAACCGTCCTGCTCGGCCTGCCGGGCAATCCGGTTTCCGCCTTTGCCACCGCCACCTTGTTTCTGCGCCCGCTGATCGCGGCACTCTCCGGTGCTTCCGATCCCATGCCGCGCACCCAATGGGCGGTGCTGGGCGAAGACCTGCCCGCCAACGGGCCGCGCACCGACTATATGCGCGCCGCGACCATCGACGGTCGCGTGCGCGCTGCCGCTATTCAGGACAGTTCGATGCTACGCACGCTGGCGCGGGCCGACTGCCTGATCATCCGCGCAGCCCAAGCGCCAGCGGCGAGTGCGGGGGAAAGTGTGGAAATCCTGCCGCTTGCTTGACTTGTTCCGCAACGTTGCCTAGAAGTTCCCCGTCTGTTCCGATGACGGAGGCTTCAATGCTCACGCGCAAGCAGCACGAGCTGATTTGTTTCATTGCCGACCGGCTTAACGCGACCGGTGTTTCCCCTTCGTTCGAAGAGATGAAGGAAGCGCTCGATCTCAAGTCGAAATCGGGCGTCCATCGCCTGATCAGCGCACTGGAGGAACGCGGATTCCTGCGTCGCCTACCCAATCGCGCCCGCGCACTGGAAGTGTTGCGCATGCCCGAACGCAGCGGCACGCCCGGACGCTCAGCAACGGCGGTGGTTCGCAAGGCACCCACGCGTCCGGCGATGCCCGAACCGGCCAATGACGTGATCGAAATCCCCTTGCACGGCCGCATCGCTGCCGGTGTTCCGATCGAGGCGATGGAGGGCGCGCAGATGCTGCCCGTTCCCGCCGCGCTGCTCGGCTCCGGTGAGCATTATGCGCTGGAAGTTGCAGGCGATTCGATGGTGGAAGCCGGCATTCTCGACGGCGATTATGCACTGATCCGCCGCACCGAAACCGCGCATGACGGCGAAATCGTCGTCGCGCTGATCGAGGATCAGGACGCAACGCTCAAATATTTCCATCGCGAAGGCGCGATGATCCGGCTCGATCCGGCCAACCGCAGCTATGATCCGCAACGCTATCCGGCGGAACAGGTACGCGTTCAGGGACGGTTATCAGGCCTGCTGCGCCGTTATTGAGACGGATGGCGGGGGTGCCTGGCGGCCCCGCCCCGTGCTTTTACCGGGCGCGTGATCGGTGGATAGACCCAGGGGTGACGGTCGTGCGCGGCATGGACACGCCGGACTTTGCCTGATGTCAGGTTGATGGCCACACCGCCGGTTTTCGCCAGCGTGACGGGATCAAGCTTCAGCCAGCGCGGGACACAGCCTTTGGGCAGTCGCCGGTCGCTGACCACGATGTCGGAAACACGACACGCCGACACCAGTTGCGCATAGGGTAACAGATAATCGCTGCGGGTCGCCGAAATCCGCCAGACCCGTCCGCCTCTGCGGATATCGGCCATGCAGAAGTCATGGCTGCACCGCGCGCCGGGCTGTTCGTCCAGCGCCGCAGGATCAGCATCGCTTCCCGCCGCCTCTCCCATCATGCTGCGAGTATACTCGCCCGACCGGTCACGCAGCAGCGCCATCGTGCCGTCGGCCGTCCGCAGTGCCAGATGCGTCCCTTCTCCGCCGACGATCAGGTCCGGCGCGGGCGTGATGACCGCCCAGAACACCCCGGCAGCCACCGGCACCAGTCCCACCCAGCGCATTCTGCTTCGCCACAGCGCAATCCACAGCCCGCCAAGGAGTATCAGCGCAAAGGCTGCTTTCGGCATTCCGGGCAACAACGCGACCGCCCCCGGTGCCGTCGCCGTGGCATGGGCCAACGCCAGCAAAAACCGCAAGGCTTCGTCCACAATCCACCAGAAGGGCGCGCCCAGCCCCACGGCATCGAACAACAATGCCAGTGCCTCGAACGGCATGATGACAAAGGTCGTAAGCGGGATTGCGACGATATTGGCCGCCGCGCCATACAATCCGGCCTTGTGGAAATGATAGAGCGCAATCGGCATCAGCGCGATTTCGACCACCAGCCCGGTCAGGAACAGCGACAGCAGACCCCGCCCAATCCGCCTTCCCCAACCTTCTTCCCGGCGCGCGAACCAGCCGCGCACCCGCGGATGCTCGTGCAGGGCCACAATCGCCGTGACGGCGGCGAAACTGAGCTGAAAGCTCGGTCCCGCCAGCGTTTCCGGCCAGACCAGCAGCACGAACAGTGCCGCCGCCGCAACCAGCCGCAGCGTGATCGCTTCGCGCCCCATCGCCATCGCCGCCAGCACCAGTAGTGCCGCGACACAGGCGCGCACCGTCGGAACCTGCGCACCGGTCAGCAGCGTATAACCGATGGCCGTCAGTGCGCCCGCTCCGGCTGCGACCAGCGGCAACCGCACCCGCAACGCCAGCCCCGGAAACAAGGCCAGTAACCGCAACACCAGCAGCATGGTCGCACCGACCACCGCCGTCACATGCAATCCGCTGATCGACAGCAGATGCGCCAGCCCCGACCGGCGCATCGCATCGGCATCGCTGTCGCTCAACGCTCCCCGATCGCCGGTTGCCAGCGTCGCGGCAATCGCGCCCGCACCACCGCCGATCCTCGCCTGAATATGACGGGACAAACGCATACGCAGATTGCTGCCTGGCGGATCGCCCGCTTGCAGGACGGTTACGGGCGCAAACGCCCTGCCGGTTGCGCCGATCCCGTGAAACCACGCGGTTCGCGCGAAATCATACGCCCCCGGCACGCCCGGTTGCGGCGGCGGCATCATCCAGCCACGCAATCGGAGATATGCGCCCCTGCTCAGCCCCGCCGGCACATCCTGTTCGCGGATATTGACCCGCACCACCGGCGGCATTCCCTTTGGTGTCTCGACCGCCAGCCGGACGCGCACCACGCCCCGTGCCGCGAGCGGTTCAACCGACTCCACCCGCCCCGTCATGCTCACGACGCCGGGCCGCGCCAATACCGGTGCAGCCACACGTTCCGCCCGCCACCATGCGAGCCCGCATCCCAACGCCAGCGCCACGCCGCCGATCAACAGCATCCGACCAAAACGCCCGCCATCGCTCAGCATCAGGCCTATCAGCGCCACGGCAACGCCCGCCATCATCATGCCGATCCATTGCGCCGGGCCGGGCAACAGGAACCAGGCGGCAACGCCCGCCCCCAGTGCGACCGGCAACCACAAGGGCAGTTGATCGCGCTCACGCTCCAGCCAGCGTTCCAGCCCTGCGCGCGCATTGGACACACGAAATCGATCCGCCATTTGAAGCGGTCGAAACCCCGTGCTACGGGCATGCGCGGCTGAACTGGCCATTGTATTTCCAGCTTGGGAGCATGCGCGCGTGAGCGCAACAACTGATACCGCCGCACCGGCGAACACGAAGGTCGTCACCCGTTTCGCGCCGTCGCCAACGGGTTTTCTCCACATCGGCGGCGCCCGCACCGCGCTGTTCAACTGGCTCTATGCCCGCCATTGCGGCGGCAAGTTCCTGTTACGCATCGAAGATACCGATCGCGCGCGCTCGACGCAGGCGGCCATCGACGCCATTCTGGACGGGATGCGCTGGCTCGCCCTCGATTGGGACGAGGACGTCACGTATCAGGCATCGCGCGCCGACCGCCATGTCGAGGTCGCGCAAGCGCTGCTCGCCTCCGGCAATGCCTATAAATGCTATGCCAGCGCCGAAGAACTGGCCGCATTGCGCGAGGAACAGCGTGCCGCCGGCAAGCCGATCCGCTATGACGGCCGCTGGCGCGACCGCGATCCCGCCGATGCCCCGGAAGGTGCACCCTTCGTCGTCCGCCTGAAGGCACCGAAGGACGGCAGCATGACGATCGAGGATCGGGTGCAGGGCAAGGTCACCGTCAACAACAGCGAAATCGACGATTTCGTACTGCTGCGCTCCGACGGCACCCCCACCTATATGCTCGCGGTTGTCGTCGACGATCACGATATGGGCGTCACCCATGTCATTCGCGGCGACGATCATCTGAACAATGCATTCCGCCAGATTCCGATCATGCAGGCGATGGGCTGGGATGTGCCGGTCTATGCCCATGTGCCGCTGATCCACGGGCCGGACGGCGCCAAACTCTCGAAACGCCACGGTGCGCTGGGTGTTGACGCCTATCGTGACGAGATGGGCTATCTGCCCGAAGCGATCGACAATTACCTGTTGCGGCTCGGCTGGGGACATGGCGATGAGGAAATCATCAGCCGCGATCAGGCGATCGAATGGTTCGATCTGGACGGCGTCGGCAAATCGCCTTCGCGCTTCGATTTCAAGAAGCTGGCCAATCTCAACGGCCATTATATCCGCGAGGCCGATGATGATCGTCTGACCGATCTGGTCGTCCCGCGACTCGGCTTCGAATGCACGGTAGAGCAGCGCGATCTGTTGCGCCGCACCATGCCGGTACTGAAGCCGCGGGCCACGAATCTCAACGAACTTGCCGAAGGCGCGGCATTTCTTTTTCGCACCCGCCCCCTGAAATTGGACGAATCGGCTGCGGCTCTGCTAGAGGGCGACGCAGCTACTCTGCTGGCCGAAGTTCATGCGGCACTTGACGTGCTCGTAAACTGGGATACGGAAGCGCTCGAAGATGCGGTACGCAACGTTGCCGAAGCTCATGAATTGAAGCTCGGCAAGGTCGCGCAGCCGCTTCGTGCGGCGTTGACCGGACGCAAGACGTCGCCGGGGATTTTCGACGTGCTCGCCCTTCTGGGCCGCGACGAAAGCCTGGCGCGGATTGCTGACCAGATGGCCCGGCCGGCGGCGTGACCATAGTAAGAACAACTGGAAAGGACTGACCCGATGACCGATACCGCGAAGTTGCAGGTTCCGGGACAGGAGACGGAATATCCTGTCCTGTCGGGAAGCGTTGGTCCCGATGTAATCGATATCCGCAAACTCTATGCGCAGACGGGCAAGTTCACTTACGATCCCGGTTTCACCTCGACCGCAAGCTGTGAGTCGGGGCTGACCTATATCGACGGCGGCGAAGGCGTACTGCTGCATCGCGGCTATCCCATCGGGCAACTCGCCGAGAATGCGAGCTTCATGGAAGTCGCCTATCTGCTGCTCAACAACGAACTGCCGACGGCGGAGGAATTCGAACAGTTTCGCTGGACGATCACGCGCCACACCATGGTGCATGAACAGCTCGCAACGTTTTTCCGCGGATTCCGCCGCGACGCGCACCCGATGGCGGTGATGTGCGGCGCGGTCGGCGCGATGTCGGCCTTTTATCACGACTCGACCGACATTACCGATCCGCAGCAACGCATGATCGCCAGCCACCGGCTGATCGCGAAGATGCCGACGCTGGCGGCAATGGCGTATAAATATACGATCGGTCAGCCGTTTCTCTATCCCGACAACGAACTGTCCTACACCGGCAACTTCCTGCGCATGACCTTTGGCGTGCCCGCAGAGCATTATGAGGTCGATCCCGTCGTCGAAAAGGCGCTGGACCGTATCTTCATCCTGCATGCCGACCATGAACAGAACGCGTCTACCTCGACCGTCCGGCTCGCCGGGTCGTCGGGCGCCAATCCGTTTGCGTGCATCGCGGCGGGCATCGCATGTCTGTGGGGTCCGGCGCATGGCGGGGCGAACGAAGCCGCGCTCAACATGCTGCGCGAAATCGGCACGCCGGAACGTATCCCCGAATATATCGCACGCGCGAAGAACAAGGACGATCCGTTCCGCCTGATGGGCTTCGGTCATCGCGTTTACAAGAATTACGACCCGCGCGCGACGGTGATGCAGCAGACGGTTCGCGAAGTCTTCAAGGCGATGAACGTCAAGGATCCGGTGTTCGACGTCGCGCTGAAGCTGGAAGAGATCGCACTCAACGACGACTATTTCGTTGAGAAGAAGCTGTTCCCGAATGTCGATTTCTATTCGGGCGTCGTGCTGTCGGCAATCGGCTTCCCGACCTCGATGTTCACCGCGCTGTTCGCGCTGGCACGCACCGTCGGCTGGGTGGCACAGTGGAACGAGATGATCTCCGACCCCGCTCAGAAGATCGGTCGTCCGCGTCAGCTCTATACCGGCCCGACGCAACGCGATTACGTGCCGATCGACAAGCGCTGATCGTCACGACCTCGATAGCAAGAAAGAAGCCCTCGTATCGCTCTGATACGGGGGCTTTTCTTTGTCCGCAGGGATTAGTGCGGTTTCCGATCTAACGCGCGGGTAGCGTGAAGATAAACCGCGCACCCTGCCCCGGCGCGCTGTCCACGACGATGTCGCCGCCCATCGCCCGTGCCAGTCGTCGCGCGATATACAGGCCAAGCCCGCTCCCCCCCGGTTCGCTGGGGTCGAGCCGTTCGAACTTTTCGAAAATGCGCGCCTGATCCTCCGCCGCGATCCCCTTGCCCTGATCCGCGACGATTACACAGGCCCGTTGGCCCTCACGCTCCAGCCGGATCCAGACCATCGCGCCTTCGGGCGAATAGCGCACCGCATTCCCGATCAGATTGACCAGAATTTGCAGGCAGCGGCGGTAATCGCCCGTGGCGCTCAGGCTTTCGTCAAGCGCGGGTTTGTCGATCCGCACCTGTCCCTCATCCGCCCGAACCGACAGCAGCCCCGCCGCCTGTCGCGCGACATCGGCAAGGTCGAGCGGATCGGAATCCACCGCGAAATCGTCGCGCTCAACCGCTTCCAGATCGGCGAGATCGTCGACCAGCGCCAGCAGATGCCGTCCCGCGCTGGCGATATCCGCCGCATAGCCGCCATAGGCCTCACCCAGCGCCTCTCCGCCCTCTTCACGAATGCTGTCGGCATTGGCGATGATCCGGTTGAGCGGCATCCGCAGCGCGCGACCCAGCCTGTCGCCAAATTCCTGCGGGAACGCTTCTTCCGCCGCTGTATCGACGGTACCCTGTTCCACGCCGGGCTCGTCATCCGTGTTCGCCCGATAAGCGGCACCGATAAAGCCTGCGAAACGCCCCGCCGCATCGGTTCGCGGCGCGGCGGCAAGCCGAACGGTTTCTCCCGTTGCGCGCATACGCGCATGCTGCCCGTCAAAATGCCCCGGCGACGCCAGCGCACTGAGAATCGGGAATGATCCGTCACCATCTTCGGCCAGCACGAAAAGCTGCGTCAGCGGCTGCCCCAGCAAGTCGCGCGCATCGATTCCATGCGCCTCCCCGACCTTTGCCGACAGGCTGACAAGGCATAGCGCCGCATCGGTTTCCCAGGTCCAGTCGGCATCGGCGGTCAGGAAGTCGGCTTCGCGGCGCGCGCCATGATCCGCCGTCGGCCAGTCAGGGGTTGGCCGCCATCCGCTGACTTCGAGCAGAATATCGTCGCCCGACGGTGCGGCGCGCACCCACAGATCAAGGTCCAGATCATCGTCCGCCGCGATGATCTGTCGGGAAATGGTGATACCCAGTCGCCGTGCCAGCCGCACGGTCGCCGCCAGTTGCGGCACCGCAATCGGCGCACCCGGTTCACCGCCTGCGCGGCGATTCAGATCGGCCAGACGGGTATCCGCCTCGACCAGCCGGTTTTCGCTATCCACCCGGCCGTTCGAAACCGGAAGTGCGGTTTCAAGCATCGTTTGCGCCGCCCTCCTTTCCGATATCCAGCATCATCATCGCCTGCCGATAATCGGGATCGAGTCGCATCGGCGCAATTGCTCTCCGGGCGTAATCGGGCGAAATTTTCATAATCGCATCGATCTGCGCGGCAAATTGCTCGACATCGCGCGCGGGATCGCCTTCACACAGGGCATAGCCGATCCGTGCAATCGCAGGGCGCGCAAGGTCAAGCGCCCGTAAAGCCACCCATAATCCACTGCCCTCGCGATCCAGCAACAGGTCGCGGGCATCGGTAAATTCGATTCGCAGCCCCTGGGCCATCAATGCCGCCAGCAACAATAAACGCCGGTCCTGCACCGCCTCGGTCATCAGCGCGTCGCGCATCTCCGCCGTCGGGTCCAGTGTCAGCGCCAGCCGCATTGCCACCGCCTCTGCCCGGTCGCCTTCATCATGCGCGGCCAGACTGCGGCGCGTCGCTTCGATCAACGCACCGTCAATGTCTGCATCTCCCGCGCCTGTACGCCCCAGCGCCGCCGCGACAATCCAGACGAGACGGTGGTGCAGTTCGGCAGGCAGAATCACCCCGCCCTGTTTCCGGCCATCGGCGTGCATCAGTGCAACCGCAGCGGTGGCGACCAGCCGATCCTCCGACTGGCTCAGCCGGACGAGCAGGCTTGGCTGATCGGGGTCTTCCTTGGCCTCCACCGGCAAGCTGTCGGTCAGCAGGTCAAGCGATGTCGCAGCCAGAATTTCGTCGATAATGCCGCTGCCCTGAAACGCTTGCGCGGCCAGCAGCGTCTCGGGAATGGTGTCCCGCTGCTTCAACCGGGCGGCAGCGCCCTGTTTGCCGTCGCGTTCCAGCAGCCGCACCGCATGTTCGCCGATTTCGCGCGCAACCGAATCGATCGTGGCGGACAGGCGTTGCAGCGTCAGATGGCGGACATGCTCGCTTAAGCGATGCGCATCGGGCAGCAGAAAGTCGCGCACCTGCCCCGCCCGCGCGGCAATGGCGCGCGCACGCGCCGCTGCGGCACAGGCCAGCATCGTTTCGGCGCTGACGGAATTTCCGGCGCGCGGCTCGCTTGGTTCAGCGGACATGACACCCTGCTAGCGCAACTGTCGTTAAAACAGCACTAAGCTTTTGTGCTACGCAAACCGGATCGTGCGACCGGATCGCGATTGCGACCTGAACGATGCTTTAAGCGTCTTCGCGCAGCCCCTCAACCGCAACAGCCAGTGTCGCCAGCGCATAGACGGCAATCGCCGCCAGCCCGATGGTGATATAACCGGCGATGGCAAAGGGGGTCAGCAGCAACAGATAAGAGGGCGCATTGCCGAACCATGGTCGCCTGCGTACCGGCACCCGCCGGGCAATGGCCGCGACCGCGACCAGCATCGCCCCCAGCGCAATGGCGGTCAGCGTGCCGCTCTCCAGACTGGCATCGACCGCGGCCAGCAGTCCCGAAAGCGCGCACAGCCCGATAATCGCCGTTTCCTGCCAGCGCGCGCGCGTGTCGTCGCCGCGCAGCCAGCTCAGCAGCGACCCCGCCGACAAACAAATGATCGAGAGCAGCGCCACGCCAAGGCCCCAGGCCGGGTGGCGCAGGCCCAACAGCACCAGTGCCGCCAGCCCAAGCACGAAGCCAGCGGCCATCACGCTCCAGTTCGGCACCTGTTTGCGCACCAGCAACGGCAGGCTCAGCCGCGTGATCGGCGTAAAGACATAGCGGTCGGCCCAGCCGATCCGCTGATTGGCGAGCGCCGCCAGAACTGCATTGCTGCGGCTGGCCAGCGCCTCTGCATTGCGCTCGACCCCGTGGCCCGCGCGCACGGCCGACGCCGGAAGGGCGACATGATGCGCGCCTTCCTGCACGCACACCCGTAACAGCGTCGATTGAAAATCATAATCGCTGGGCAGCGCTGCGATTTCGGCCAGCCGCCCGGCGCTGATCGCCGCCATGCCTGCCCAGCATCGCGCGGCATCGACCCGTTCGACCGCCGCCTGTTCATTGGTGTCGGCGGTGACCAGAATCGCTTCCGGCGTTTCCCCCGCGATATGCAGCACCGCCACGTCCGTCGTGACCAGCCCGTCGGCGACCACGATAATCGTCGATAACGGGTGCGCCCGCGCCGCCGCTTCCTCCGCCGACCGCACGACATCGACGGTCACGTTGCGCTTCGTCACCCGGCTGACCGCGCCCAGCAGTGCCGGTGTCACGCGCCCGACCGCGACCAGAATATGCCCGACGCCGGCCGCGATCAGCAAGCGCGCCTGATATTCGAACAGCGTCATCCCGCCGAACGGCAGCGTCGCCGCCAGCATGTCCGGCCGGTCCTCGGCATCCTCAGTCGCAAATATGAGCCCCGCAAGCATAGCGACCGCTGTTAGGCGTTCGTCACGGCGGAAACAATCGTCATGGTAAACGCTCCGACGCGTCAGTAGCGCAGATGGGGGCGACGGACCTCCATCCATGCCGCCTCGTCGGGCGATGCCAGCGCGTCGAGGTCGCCCGGTGCAGCCTCCGCGTCGTCCACCCATTCGCGCAGCGCCGGGCCGCCGTTGATGACGTCGATTGCCAGCTTGTCGAAGACATATTCATACGGAAAATCACGCCACAGCGGATAGTCCGGATAGAGCCGCCGGATCGCCTTGAACGCCAGAGCCTGCAACCGCCAGGGGCGAAACTCCTTATGGTCGTAAAAGGGTGCCTCGGCATGGATTTGCACGCCCGAACAAAGTTCGCCGACATGCTTGTGAAAGGTCGGCTGGAACCAGCAGTCGCGCAACCGGCATCCCGCCAGCCAGTCGGGGGCGATCCGCGCCATCTCCGCCATCACCGCGCGCGCATCGATATCGGGCGCGCCGAACAGTTCGAGCGGCCGGGTCGTGCCCCGTCCCTCCGACAGCGTCGTTCCCTCCAGCATCACCGTGCCGGCATAGGCGCGCGCCATCCACAGATTCGGTGCATTCGGGCTGGGGTTGACCCAGATCCGCTTGCCCAGCGGCCAGCCATGGCTCGGCGCGGCATCTGGATCGTATCCCGTCATGCCGATCATCCGATAGTCGACGTTCAGTCCGAAATGATCGACGAACCAGTGCCCCAGTTCGCCCAGCGTCAGCCCGTGCCGCATCGGCATCGGACCAGCGCCGACGAAACTTTCCCAGCCGGGGAGCAGCGTCGTCCCTTCGACCGGCCGCCCCGCCGGATTGGGACGATCGAGCACCCAGACCTGCTTGCCGTGCTCAGCCGCAGCCTCCAGCACGTACAGCAGCGTGGTGATGAAGGTGTAGATGCGGCAGCCCAGATCCTGAAGATCGAACAACAGCACATCGAAAGTGTGCATCGACTGGCCGGTCGGCCTGCGCACCTCGCCATACAGGCTGAACACCGGCACCCCATGGACCGGATCGGTTTCATCCGGGCTTTCCATCATATTATCCTGCAAATCGCCGCGAACGCCATGTTGCGGCCCGAACACCGCAGTGACGTTCAGCCCCGCCGCGACCAGCGCATCGAGCGAATGGGTCAGGTCGGCGGTCAGCGAAGCCGGATGCGCGAGCAGCGCCACACGCTTGCCCTCCAGCGGGCGACGGAGTTCAGGCTCTGCGAGCAGGCGATCGATACCGAATTGAATCATATGCATATCTCGTCATTGCGAGCGGAACGATGCAATCCAGCGCACCGCGAAAGGTCACCATGGCTTGCCGTGTCGGCGCGCTCCTCGCAATGACAATTTAGGCCGCAGGGAGTTCAAGCACGAAGCAGGCAGGATGATGGAAATCGGGTTTCCCCGGCGGATGGGCCAGCGCCCAATAGCTTTTGGTCCCGTCCACTTCTTCCATCACGGCCGACAGGCTGATTCGCCAGCCGATATCTTTTGGCAGACACGACAAATCGACCTGCGCCGTCAGTTCCAGCAGGCTTTCCCCGCGATTGCATGTAATCATCGGGGGCATGTTGACGCGCAGGTCGTGCATCCCGCTGCGATACCCGTCAAAGCCATAGGCTGCCCAGTGGGAGGATGGCGACAGGTTGAACTCCTGATACGCCTCTCCCTCCCCTGCACGGACGAACAGTTCGAAGCAGATGGTTTTCCAAAGCTCGTCGGTACGTTCGGGTGCTGCCTGCTCCGGAACGACCAGTGCCGCGATATCGCCATGGACCGCATAACGCAGCGTCCGGATTCCGTCGTCACGCGATGACAGCGCACATTCCACCCGGTCGATCCGCCTCGCGGGCGATGCCGGATGCGCATGTAAAATCTGTGTCCCCGGATTGTATTCCGCCGTCATTTTACCTCCGATGATACCCCGAACGGGCTTGTCTCTGCTTGCCGTCATGCTAACCGCGATTGCGTCATGACCGAATATAAATCCGATCTGCTCACCCTGCTCGCTTCGCGCGGCTATATCCACCAGCTTACCGACGCGACGGGTCTCGACGCGCTGGCCGCGAAACAGGTGGTGCCGGGCTATATCGGCTTCGATGCGACCGCCCCGTCGCTGCATATCGGCAGTCTGGTGCAGATCATGATGCTGCGTCGCCTGCAACAGGCCGGGCACAAGCCGATCGTCGTGATGGGCGGCGGCACGACGAAGGTCGGCGATCCGTCCGGCAAGGATGAATCGCGCAAGATGCTCGACGATGCCGCGATTGCGGGCAATATCGCCTCGATCCGTCGTGTGTTCGAACGCTTCCTGACGTTTGGCGACGGCGAAACCGATGCCGTCATGGTCAACAATGCCGACTGGCTTGAGTCGCTCGAATACATCCCCTTCCTGCGCGACATCGGTCCGCATTTCACGATCAACCGGATGATGACCTTCGATTCGGTGAAGCTCCGGCTCGACCGCGAACAGCCGCTGACCTTTCTCGAATTCAATTACATGATCCTGCAGGCCTATGACTTTATGGAATTGTCGCGTCGCTATGACTGCCGGCTGCAAATGGGCGGCTCCGACCAATGGGGGAATATCGTCAACGGCATCGAATTGTCGCGCCGGATCGACGGTACGGAACTGTTCGGGCTGACCACGCCGCTGATGACTACTGCGGACGGCGCCAAGATGGGCAAGACCGCATCGGGGGCCGTGTGGCTCAACGAAGACCAGCTTTCCGCTTATGATTACTGGCAGTTCTGGCGGAACACCGACGACCGCGATGTCGGCCGCTTCCTGCGCCTGTTCACCGACCTGCCGCTCGACGAAATCGCACGGCTCGAAGCGCTGGAAGGCGCGGAGATCAACGAGGCGAAGAAGGTGCTCGCCGACGCCACCACCGCGCTGTGCCGGGGGGAGGATGCCGCGAAAGAAGCCGCCGAAACCGCACGCCGCACCTTTGAGGAAGGGGCCGGCGGCGAAGCGCTGCCCGATATGACGGTATCCGGCAGCATCGGCATCCTCGACGCCCTCACCGGCCTCGGCCTGTGCGCATCCAAGGGCGAGGCACGCCGCCTGATCAAGGGCGGCGGCGCGCGCATCGACGGCGAAAAGGTGGATGACGAAAATGCGGTCGTGCCCGTCGGCGCAGCGCCGGTAAAAATATCAGCGGGCAAGAAAAAACACGGCCTGCTCAACCCGGCCTGATCGCCCTTCCTACAGATACGAAAAGGGCCGCACCCTCGCCGGATGCGGCCCTTTTTTGTTCGGCTTTCGCCTGCAATCAGTAGCGGTAATGATCCGGCTTGAACGGCCCTTCGACCGGCACGCCGATATAATCCGCCTGCTTCTGGCTCAGCTTGGAAAGCTGGACGCCCAGCTTTTCGAGGTGCAGCGCCGCGACCTTTTCGTCGAGATGCTTGGGCAGGACGTACACGTCGTTCTTATACTCATCCGCCTTGGTGAACAGTTCGATCTGCGCCAGCGTCTGGTTGGTGAAGCTCGACGACATGACGAAGCTGGGGTGACCAGTGGCACAGCCCAGATTGACCAGGCGACCCTTGGCGAGCACAATGATCTGCTTGCCGTCGTCGAATTCGACGAGATCGACCTGCGGCTTGATCTCGGTCCACTTATAGTTGCTCAGCGCCGAAATCTGAATTTCGGAGTCGAAGTGGCCGATGTTGCAGACGATCGACATCGGCTTCATCGCCTTCATGTGATCGGCGGTGATGACGTCGGCATTGCCGGTCGCGGTGACGAAGATGTCGCCGCGCTTCACGCCCTCGTCCATCGTCACGACCTCGAACCCTTCCATCGCCGCCTGCAGCGCGCAGATCGGATCGATTTCGGTGACGAGGACTCGTGCGCCGCCATTGCGCAGCGATTGCGCCGAGCCCTTGCCGACATCGCCGAAGCCGGCGACGACCGCGACCTTGCCGGCCAGCATGACATCGGTGGCGCGGCGGATCGCGTCGACCAGCGATTCCTTGCAGCCATACAGGTTGTCGAACTTCGACTTGGTGACGCTGTCGTTCACGTTGATCGCCGGGAAGGGCAGCTTGCCCTGCTTCGACAGGTGATAGAGGCGGTGGACGCCGGTGGTCGTCTCTTCCGACACGCCCTTGATGTTCTTCACCGTCTCGGTGAGGTAGCCGGGCTTCTTCGCCAGGAACGCCTTCAGCGCCCGCTGCATCTCGACCTCTTCCTCATTTTCCGGCTCGGGCAGGTCTTCGCCCGCTTCGACGCGCGCGCCCCAAAGCGCGAACATCGTGGCGTCACCGCCATCGTCGAGGATCATGTTGCAGGTTTCGTCGCCCCAGTCGAAAATGCGGCCGACATAGTCCCAATAGTCAGCGATGCTCTCGCCCTTGATCGCGAACACCGGAATGTCCGCTGCGGCGATGGCGGCGGCGGCATGGTCCTGCGTGGAAAAGATGTTGCAGGTCGCCCAGCGCACCTTCGCACCCAGCGCCACCAGCGTTTCAATGAGGACCGCGGTCTGGATTGTCATGTGCAGAGACCCGACGATCTTCGCACCCTTCAGCGGCTGCGAAGCGCCGAATTCTTCACGCAGTGCCATCAGGCCCGGCATTTCGGTTTCGGCAATGTTGATTTCGGCCCGGCCGTAATCGGCAAGGCTGATGTCCTTGATGACGTAATCGGCACGTTCGGCAACGGTGGCCACAGGTCGATCTCCTGAAATAATGAACAATGGCTCGGGGGCAGGACGGCCCGCCCCGGAAGATGTGCCTCACCTAGAGGCTTCGGCGGGCGAAAGCAAACCCAATATAAAGATTTCTTTATATCCCGATGTTCAGGCAGTTCCGCCCCTGCTTGCCAGTAAACTGGGGTCGATCCCGGCGGTATTGAACGCCGTCGACCAGCGCGCCTCGGCAGGAGTATCGAACAACAACCCGCTATTCCCCTCAACATTGAACCAGCCGTGGCGTGTCATTTCCTCGTCAAGCTGCCCCGCCCCCCATCCGGCATAGCCCAGCGCCACCAGATAGCGCGACGGCCCGGTTCCGTCGGCAATCGCCTTCAGCACGTCGAGCGAGCCGGACAACCCCCAGCGCCCGGCGACATCGACGGTATCCTGCCCTCCCCAGTCGGTGCTGTGCAGGATGAAACCGCGACGCGGTTCGACCGGACCGCCGAAATGAATGGGCGCGTCGGGCGCGGTCCCCGGTTCGATCTCAAACTGTTCAAGCAGTTCATGCAGGCCCAGCCCCTCGACCGTATCGCCAACACCGATACCCAGCGCGCCCTCTTCATCATGCGCACAGATCGCCAGGATGGCGCGTTCAAATCGCGGATCGCCGATACCGGGAAGCGCCAGCAGGAACTGGCCAGTCAGGAACGAATGCGTTTCCATGGTCTTTGAACATAAGAGCTTTCGGTGTGTTCCGTCACGCTTGAAATTGCGGACATGCACCACCACCCTTGCACCAGCCGCGCCTTTCCCGCGCGGCGCAGATTTTCAGGAGAATGGCGATGACGATTCAGGTTGGTGACCGGCTTCCCGACGCGACACTGGTAAAGGCGACGGCGGATGGCCCTGCAAAGGTCGATACGACCGATTATTTCAAAGGCAAGACGGTCGCGCTGTTCTCCGTTCCCGGGGCCTTCACGCCGACCTGCTCGGCCAAGCATCTGCCGGGCTTCGTCGAAAAGGCCGACGACCTGAAGGCCAAAGGCGTCGACGAAATCGCCTGCACTGCGGTCAACGACGCGTTCGTCATGGGCGCATGGGGCAAGAGCGCGAATGCCGACGCCATCACCATGCTCGCCGACGGCAATGCCGATTTCGTCAAGGCGCTCGACCTGACCATGGACGGCAGCGGTTTCGGCATGGGCACGCGCGGCCAGCGTTTTTCGATGATCGTGAAGGACGGCGTGGTCGAGCAACTGAACGTCGAAGCGCCGGGTGAGTTCAAGGTCAGCTCGGCCGAACACATGCTCGAAACGCTCTGACCGTCATAACGATACGATTTCGTAACAAGCCCCGGCGTTCTTATGGAACCCGGGGCTTGCATGCGAGTTGATTGTGCAACTGCAAAAAACAGGGAGCGTATCGATATGGCGAAGGCCAAGGAAACCGTCGAAGAAACTGCGGAAGCCACGGTAGAAGAAACTAAAAAGCGCCCGTTCAAATCCGCAGCGATCGTGACGGGTGCGCTTGCGGCGATCGGCGGGAGCATTTTCGGCCTGAAGAAGCTGCGTAAGAGGAAAAAATCCGCCGCGAACGAAGATACGCCGGTTCCGCCGAAGGTTACGCCGTCCGCCGACTGAAATATCAGCGGGTCTTTTGGCCCGTCGGTCTTGCAGATGTCACAAGAAGGCTTTAGCCGCGACGGATGACGCAAGCATCCGATATCGTCGCCGAACTCGACCGGTTGTATCAGGCATCGGTCGAGCGGCTGAAAGCAGCACTCGATACCTATCTCACGTCCGGCAAGCCGCCTGCGCCCGCAACGCGCAACGACGGTTCCTTTGCCTATCCCGAAATCCGGCTGCGATTTCGCGGTGGTGAGGATCGCCCGACCCCGGCGCGTTCGTTCGGGCGGCTCGTATCTCCGGGCGTCTATAGGATCAGCGTGACCAAGCCGGGGCAGTTCGCGGATTATCTGACCGAACAGCTTACCCTGCTGATGGAAGATTATGACGTCGAGGTGGATGCCATCCCCGGACGTCAGGAAATACCCTTTCCCTACGTACTCGATCCCGGCCATGCGCTGAGCCTGGACGAGGTTTCCGCGACCGAACTGGCGCGTTTCTTCCCGGCGACCGAGCTTGCGGAAATCGGCGACGAAATCGCCGACGGTCTGTGGATCGAGGAAGAGGATGCGGATCGCCCGCTGGCGCTGTTCGACGGGTTGCGCACCGACTTCTCGCTCGCCCGGCTGCGCCACTATACCGGCACGCCGCCGGAACATACGCAGCGCTATATCCTGTTCACCAACTATCACCGCTATGTCGATGAATTCGTCCGCTGGGCGGCATCCCAGCTTGGTCCCGACAGCCGCTACACCGCCGTTTCGGGTGCGGGTGGTGTCGTCATCGAATCGAGTGAGGATGTCGAGCGGCTGATGGGCGACAGCGCCTGGCGCCGGCACCAGATGCCCGCATACCATCTGATAGGCCCCAACCGCAGCGGCATCACGCTGGTCAATATCGGCGTCGGCCCGTCCAATGCGAAGACGATCTGCGACCATCTGGCGGTGCTGCGCCCGGAAGTATGGCTGATGATCGGCCATTGCGGCGGCCTGCGCCCCAGCCAGCGGATTGGCGACTATGTGCTGGCCCACGCCTATCTGCGCGACGACCATGTCCTCGATGCAGTGCTGCCGCCGGAAATTCCGGTCCCGGCCATTGCCGAGGTACAGCAGGCGCTGGCGCGTGCCGCAGAGGTCGTGTCGGGCCAGTCCGGCGACAAGCTGAAACGCCGTCTGCGCACCGGCACCATCGTCACCACCGACGACCGCAACTGGGAACTGCGCTTCTCGCAAAGCGCGCTGCGTTTCTCGCTCAGCCGTGCGGTCGGCATCGACATGGAGTCCGCGACCATCGCGGCGCAGGGCTATCGCTTCCGGGTACCCTATGGCACCTTGCTCTGTGTGTCCGACAAACCGCTGCACGGCGAGCTGAAGCTGCCGGGTCAGGCCAACCGCTTCTACGAGCGCGCCATCAACGAGCATCTGCGCATCGGCATCCAGACGGTCGAGGAACTGCGCCGCGAAGGGCCGAAACTGCACAGTCGCAAGCTGCGCGCCTTCAACGAACCGCCCTTTCGCTGATCGACCAACATCGTCACTGCGAGGAGCAAAACGACGCGGCAGTCCGGCACCTTTCATAGCGGCCGGATTGCTGTCCTCGGCTAAGCCGGGGTCGCCATGACGACTATCGGTTCAGGCCGACAGGAACCGCGCGATCGCCTCGCCCAGTTCGGGTTTCGTCACCGCGCTCATATGGTTGCCCGGCACTTCGACATAGCGCCCGTCCGGCAGTAATTCGGCCAGCGCTTCGGACGAACCGTTATCCTGATCCTCCACACCCGACGCTACCAGCACCGGCTGACGGATCGCGGCGATATCGTCACGTGGTGTATCGACGAACGTGTCGAGGATATGGAGTAACGCCTGCGGATCGCCGTTGGTTGTCTTCAGAAACGCCTCGGTCATCCATTCCGACGATCCGCGCTGAAAACTCCCAAGACTGGTCAGCACATGGCGGAAATAGTCGCCCCGCCCGGCAGTGTGGAGCAGCCCTTCCAGCCCCATGCCCGACACGATAACCCGGCGCGGCGCGGCGCCATTGGCCAGCATCCGCACCGTGGTCCGCGCGCCCAGCGAATAGCCGCCCAGATCATAGTCGCTCAGCCCCAGATGCGCGATCAGCGCCATCCCGTCGCGCATCAGCGCATCGGGCGGATAGGCGCTCGCATCGTGCGGCGTGGCACTGTCGCCATGGCCGCGCAGGTCGGGCATGATGACGCGAAAGCCCGATTCCGCGATCCGCTTCGCATGGCCGTAGCGAATCCAGTTGGTGTAGGCGTTGGAGAAATAGCCGTGGATCAACACCACCGGCCGCCCCTGCCCGGCTTCACGCCAGGCGATACGCTCGCCATCGAAACTATCGAAAAATTGCGGTTCGGGCAGGTCAGTTGGGGAGTTTGCCAACAGCTTTCATCCATCGTTCGACAAGGGGTTTGTGCGTGTCGCTGCGATGTTCGGGCAGGGCGCTGGTGTCAACCCATGCGCGGTGCATGCTTTCCGTCCCGAATTGGCTGGTCGGCCTGAAATATCCCGGATCGTCGAAACTGCCGACCGTCAGGTCGATATAGCCACTGCTCCTAACATAGGAAAAACTGATCGGCGTGCCGCATCGCGCGCAAAAGCCTCGCCGCGCAATGGGCGACGACTGGAACTGATCCGGTTCATGGTGCCATGTCACCGCGCTCTCCGGCACTTCCTTGAACGCCGCAGCGACGCCGCCGGTCGCACGCTGACACATCCGGCATTGGCAGAGATACGCTTCGTCGCTGTCGATGGCGACGCTGTAGCGGATGCGCCCGCACTGGCACCCGCCCGTCATCCTCTCCGCCATTGCTGTCTCCTTCGGCGTCAGGCCGCTTTCTGCAAGTGCCTCCGTCCCAGCAGTTCCGCGATCTGCACCGCGTTCAATGCGGCACCCTTGCGCAGATTGTCGGACACGCACCACAGCGCCAGTCCGTTGTCGACCGTGGGGTCGTCGCGCACGCGGCTGATATAGGTGGCATATTCGCCGACGCATTCGACCGGCGTGACATAGCCGCCGTCCTCGCGCTTATCGACCAGCATCACGCCGGGTGCTTCGCGCAGGATGTTCTGCGCTTCTTCGGCCGACAGCTCGTTCTCGAACTCGATATTGATCGCTTCGGCATGGCCGACGAACACCGGAACACGCACGCAGGTGGCGCTGACCTTCACCTTCGGGTCCATGATCTTCTTGGTCTCGACCACCATCTTCCACTCTTCCTTGGTGGAACCGTCCTCCAGGAAGACGTCGATATGCGGGATGACGTTAAAGGCGATCTGCTTGGTGAACTTCACCGGATCGGCGGGATCGCCGACAAAGATGTTACGGCTTTGCTCGAACAGTTCGTCCATACCGCTTTTGCCCGCGCCCGATACCGACTGATAGGTAGCGACCACGACGCGCTTGATCTTGGCGGCATCGTGCAGCGGCTTCAGCGCCACGACCATCTGCGCGGTCGAGCAATTGGGGTTGGCGATGATGTTTTTTGCGCGATACCCGTCGATCGCTTCCGGATTCACTTCCGGCACGATCAGCGGCACGTCCGGGTCCATCCGGTACAGCGACGAATTGTCGATTACCGTGCATCCGGCGGCTGCGAATTTAGGCGCATAGACCTTCGTCGCTTCCGATCCGATGGCGAACAGGGCCATGTCCCATCCGGTCGGATCGAAATGCTCGATATTCTTGACCTTGAGCTTTTTGCCGGTTTCTCCGTACTCAACCTCATCCCCGGTCGAGCGCGACGAGGCGAGCACCGCAATCTCGTCGGCCGGAAATGCACGCTCGGCAAGGATGTTCAGCATTTCGCGCCCGACATTCCCGGTCGCGCCTGCCACCACCACACGATAGCCCATAATCTTGTTCAATCCCTTCTGACATTCGCGCCGCGCCCTATCGCGCCTACCCCGCATTTGCCAACAAAAATACGTTTAGAGGCAAAAAGACGCACGATTTGTGCTAAGATACGCTTTCAAAATGGCGCCGGTGCATTTTTCGGACAGGCTCCAGCCCGATCAACGCACATGGCGATTGCGCGCGCCCGCCGCAAGACGGCGAACGCGCGTTTCGGGAGAGAGAGCATGGCAATCACGCACAGCCCGGACGCGGCCCCGGCCCCTTCGATGCCGCACATACACACCATCACCACCGCCGACCTGAAGGCCAGCCTGCGCGACGGCTGGGCGGATTTCATGGAACGGCGCGGCGACCTGATCCTGCTTGGCCTGCTGTATCCGCTGGTGGGATTTTTCACCATCGTCGCCAGCCGGAACGGGTTCCATATCGACCTGCTGTTTCCCCTATTCGCAGGGCTGACCCTGCTCGGTCCTCTGGTCGCGACCGGCTTCTACGAACTCGCCAAGCGGCGGGAGGAAGGCAGGGATGCGGGCTGGAACCATTTTCTCGATGTGACCGGGCGTCCGTCCTTCCCCTCCATCGCGGCAATCGGTGCGCTGCTGTTTCTGATTTTCAGCCTGTGGATTCTGGTCGCCGCAGGCATCTACACCGCGTTTCTGGGTCTCGCACCCAATTCGATTGCGGCGATGGTGACCACCGTCCTGACCACGTCCGCCGGGTGGCAGATGATGCTGGTCGGCAATCTGGTGGGCTTTGCCTTTGCCGTCATCGTCCTCGCCATCAGCACCGTATCGCTTCCCATGCTGGTGGACCGGAACATCAGCGGGGGCGACGCCATCGCGACCTCCATCGCCGCCTTTCGCGCCAATCCCGGCATGATGCTGCGCTGGGGCTTCACGGTCGCGGTGCTGCTGATACTGGGCGCGATCCCGCTGCTGATCGGCCTCGCGGTCGTGTTGCCGGTGCTCGGCTATGCCACCTGGCACCTCTACACACGACTCGTCGAACGCGAAGGAGCGGCACCCACCGTTTAGGCCGGTGCCGCCCCGGTCACTTCGCCTCCGGCCGGTTCTTCACATTCCGGTCGAAGAAATCGAACAGCGTCGTCCAGACATGGATGTCGCGCACCGCGGCATGGGTCTTGCCGGGATAGAACATCATTTCGAACGGGCGGTCGTCCGCCTGCAGTTTCGCGGCAAGAAGCGTGGAGTTTTCGAACACCACATTGTCGTCGGACATACCGTGCATCAGCAGCATCGGATCGCGGATCGCATCCGCATCGGGCAGCGCGTCCGCCTTTGCATAGGCATCCGGGTCGGTGTTCGGATTGCCCATATAGCGTTCGGTATAATGGGTGTCGTACAACTCCCATTTCGTCACCGGCGCGCCCGAAACGCCCGCGGCATAGAGGCCGGGATCGGCCTCCAGCATTTTCAGTGTCATATAGCCGCCATAGGACCAGCCATAGATGCCGATCCGCTTCGGATCGACGAAATCCAGCGACTTCAGATAATGCGCCCCGGCAAGCTGATCCTGCACCTCGACAGAACCCATGGCGTGCCAGATCGCATCCTCGAACGCGGTGCCGCGATTGGCCGAACCGCGATTGTCGATCTGAAAGAAGATATAGCCCTGATCGACGATATATTGCTGCATCGCTCCGCCCCATGCACGGCTGACCGTCTGCACATGCGGGCCGCCATAATGCTGGAAGAAGACGGGATATTTCTTCCCCGGCACCAGCTTCGGCGTAATCATCTCCCAATGCAGCGTCGCGCCGTCGGCGGTTTTGATCGTCCCGAACTTCGTTTCGTTATGCCCGGCCAGATAGGGGTGATAGGGATGATCGGCGTCATGCACGTCGTTCTGCGCGATCCATGCCAGCCGCTTGCCGCTGGTATCCGCCAGATAGACCTGCGGCGGCTGATCCGGATTCGATCGCGTGACGATCGCCCGCGTCGCCTTGCCGTCCATCGTCGCTGTGTTCCACCAGCCGGGTTCGGTCAGCCGGGTGATCGCGCCGGGATGGGTATAGTGCATCGAATAGAGGTGCCGTTCCAGCACCCCGTCCTTGTTGGCGAGGAAATAGAGCTTGCCCGCCTGCTGATCGACCCCGACCAGCGCGGCCACATCCCAGTCGCCATGCGTCAACTGCGTCCATTTGTCTCCGACAAGGCGATAGAGGTGCCCATGGCCGGAGCGTTCCGACCACCAGATCAGGCTGCCGTCGTTTAACGGGCGATAGGCGTAGCTCAGGTTGATCCAGCTTTTCGGCTTCGCCTTCTCGGCAAACCAGAGGGTCGCCTTGCCCGTTTCCGGGTCGACGCGCAGCATGTCGAGTTCGGTCTGCGCGCGATTTTCCCGCTGGACGAGCAGCGTTTTGCCGTCCGGCGTCCAGTCGACCCGCGCCAGATAGATGTCGGGATCGCTGCCCAGATCGACCTTCACCCGGCCGCTTCCATCGGGCTTCATCACATAGAGCGAAACCAGCACATTGGGCGTGCCCGCCGCCGGATAGCGCTGATTATAGGTACGCGTGCCGTCCGCGCCGATGGCGGAACGGGTGACGACCTGCACCGGCGCGGCATCGAAGCGTTCGACCGCGATATGGCGGTCGTCGGGCGACCACCAATATCCGGTGGAGCGATCCATTTCCTCCTGCGCGACGAACTCCGCCTCACCCCAATGTACCGTCCCCTCGCCATCGGGCGTGATCCGCTGTGCCTCCCCGCCGTTCAGCGGCTGCACATACAGATTCTGGTCGCGCACGAAGCTGACATAGGCGCCGTCCGGGCTGATGACCGGATTGAGTTCGCTTTCCTTGCTGTCGGTCAGCCGCCGGACCTTGCCGTCCAGCGTGGCGAGAAACAGGTCGCCGTCGATCGGCACCAGAATCGACTTGCCGTCGGGCGCCCAGTCATAGCTGACGATCCCCTTCAGATTGCTGATGCGCTCGCGCTCACGCTGCATCTTTTCGGCTTCGCTCAGTTCCGCGCCGCTGCCGATCTTCTTCGAATCGACCAGCATCCGCCATTTGCCCGTGCGCGTATCCATCGCCCACAGGTCATAGCGGTCCTTTTCATCCGCGCGATTGCGCAGCACCGTCAACAGGCTGCCGTCGGGCGACAGCTTCAGCGCGCGGGGCGCCGCACCCGACAGGTCGGGACTGGTGAACAGGCGTTGCAGCGTCAGCGTTTTGGATTGCCCGGCTTTCGGTGCTTCCGCGGCCATTGCGCTTCCCCCCATCAGCATGAGCGCCAGCCCGATCAATTCCATTCGCATCGCCGTACAATCTCCACTGTCGCTCCCCCGAAAGGGCTATCCGGCACGCCTTATCGCGACACCCCGCGGGACAGTAAAGAGGGCGGGTTCCATGCGTCCGCCGCCCGTCCAGCCCGTTCCGGCGCAGTGATATTGACGCTGTCACATAAGCAGCAACAGCGTCGCGGCACTATTCAACCGCCCTGTCCGGGCGAATCTTCCGGGTAAGCGTACCACTGCATGGCATTTCCGAATCTCTTTCAACGTCGCTCGCACGATATGGCCATCGACCTCGGCACCGTGAACACGCTGGTGCATGTTCGCGGGCGCGGGATCGTCCTCAACGAACCTTCGGTCGTCGCACTGGAAACCGAAAGCGGGTTTCAGCGCGTCCGCGCGATCGGTGCCGATGCAAAGCTGATGCTGGGCAAGACGCCCGACAATATCCGCACCGTGCGTCCCCTGCGCGATGGCGTGATCGCGGACATCGACACTGCCGAACAGATGATCAAATATTTCATCGACAAGGCGCATGGCGGCAAGTCGCGCCTTCCGCGCCACCCCGAAATCGTACTTTCGGTGCCCTCCGGCGCGACGATGGTCGAACGCCGCGCCATTCGTCAGGCGGCAGATAAGGCGGGCGCGTCGAAAGTCCATCTGATCGAGGAGCCGATGGCCGCCGCGATCGGCGCGGGGCTGCCGGTACGCGATCCGATCGGCGCGATGGTCGTCGATATCGGCGGCGGCACCACCGAAGTCGCCGTCCTGTCGCTGGAGGGGCTGGCCTATTCAACCTCCGTCCGGGTCGGCGGCGACAAGCTGGACGAGGCTATCGTCGCCCATATCCGGCGCAAGCATAACCTGATGGTCGGCGAATCCACTGCCGAACGGATCAAGATGGCCATCGGCGGTGCGCAACTACCCTATGACGGCGGCGACGGCGAAATCATGCACGTCAAAGGGCGCGATCTCGTCCGTGGCATGCCCAGCGAGATTGAGGTCAGCCAGCGCGAAATCGTCGAGGCGCTCTCCGAAACCGTGGGGCAAATCGTCCATGCGGTGCGTACCGCGCTCGAACATACCGAACCCGAACTGGCCGCTGATCTGTGCGATCAGGGGATCGTGATGACGGGCGGCGGGTCGCTGCTACGCAATATCGATGCGGAACTCAGCCAGGCTACCGGTCTGCCGGTCGTCATTGCCGAAGACCCGCTTCTCAGCGTCGCCTATGGTGCGGGCGTGGCGCTGGAAAACAGGGATTATGCGGGCGTGCTCATCGCCAACTGACAGGCGTTGATCGGGGCATTACGAGAAGCGTAAAGCGAGAAAGCATCCAGCAGCCTGTTCGGCGTCGCTGGCGTGGATGCTTATCCTTCGAGTTCCCGCAACAGTGTGCGCACCGCGCCGTCGATTTCGCAATCCCTGGCACGCAGATCCTCGATCCGGCGTACCGCGTGGATGACGGTCGAATGATCGCGATTGCCGAACTTGCGACCGATCTCCGGAAGCGAGCGGGTCGTCAGCCGTTTGGCGAGATACATGGCGATCTGGCGCGGTCGTGCCACCGACACCGCCCTGCGCGCGGATACCAGATCGAGCTGACGCAGCTCGAAATGCGTCGACACCGCTTTCTGGATATCGTCGATGGTGATCCGCCGCTGCGGCCCGCGCAGCGCATCGCCCAGCGTGCGTACGGCGAAATCCATCGTGACCGCCTCTCCGGTGAGTTGCGAATAGGCAATCAGCCGTTTGAGTGCGCCTTCCAGTTCGCGGACATTGGCGGTGATCCGTCCTGCCAGCACGTCCAGCACGTCCTGCGGCACCGGAATGTCGGGAGTCTCGGCCAGCTTGGCCGCAAGGATGGCGCGGCGCAGATCAAGCTCAGGTGCCTGAATGTCGGCCACCAGTCCGGAGGACAGCCGGCTCACCAGCCGCGAATCGACTCCGTCCAGCGCGTGCGGCGGGCGGTCGGCGGCAATCACCAGCCGCTTGCCCGCACTCATGAACTCGTTGACGGTGTGCAGGCACTCTTCCTGCGTCGATCCCTTGCCCGCGATGAACTGCAGATCGTCGATCATCAGCATATCCACCGCGCGCAGCCGCGATTTGAACGCAAAGGTATCCCTGTTGCGCAGCGCCTGCACGAATTCGAACATGAAGCGTTCGGCGGGCATGTAGATCGCCGTCGCCTGCGGGTCTTCGGCCAGCAAAGCATTACCGATGGCGTGCATCAGATGGGTTTTACCCTGCCCCGTCGCGCTGTGCAGATAGAGCGGGGTGAAGCGCGGGACGCCCGGCTCGGCCACTGCCCTGGCCGCATTGAAAGCGATGCGATTCGACTGCCCGGTTACGAACCGGTCGAACCGGAACTGCGGATCGAACGCGAATCGTTCTCCAACCGGCTTTGCCGCCGCCGTGACAGGTGTCGTCCGTGCGATCGCCGCAGGCGCGGGCGGTGCCGGCCGCTTGGGCTGCGATACGGATTCCGATTCGCTCGGCGCTGCTATCCTGACCGGCGCTTCGACCGCCAGCCGGGTGATCGCCGGTTCGCGAATCGTCTCGATCGATACGACCCGCACTTCGGGCAGCAGCGCACAAAATTCATAGCGCAGCCGCTCTGCGTAATGGTTGCGCACCCAGTTGGCCATGAAGGTGGAGGGCAGCCCCAGACGCACGACGTCGTCATTGCCGCAGTCGATCAGGCGGATGGGCTTCAGCCACTGGTCGAACAGGCGCTGACCGGCGGCCGCACGCAGCTTGCCGCGCACCTGTTCCCAGGCGCGCGTCTTGCCGTCGCTGTGCTGTCCCACCTGTTCGGCCATTACGACAAAGCTCTCCCTTCCCCGGAAACGACCGTCTCCGAAGGTACTACGTCACAAGCAAAAAGCCCCCTACAGTCGGAATCGCCCTCCGACTGAACCCCAAAACTCAGTTTGAGACCCCGGCGAGAAGCTCACCGGGAAGAACTGTTTAAGAAGAGAGGGACCGGTCAATCAAGAGGGCTGGCTGTCATCGAACCGAAATATAATTGTTGACAGCGCGCCAGCGCAGGAAATGCGTCAAATTTTTTTGATTTTTGTTTAATTTCAATTACTTGCTGCAAAGCACTCAAAAACCATTCGGCACGACTCACGCCGAATCGCGCGTTTACCATGGCGTCTGTAATTCGGCTGCCAAACACGAAAAACCCCACCGGTTTCCCGGTGGGGCGCAAAGCCGAATGTTTCGAATATGTTACGAAACAGGGACGTCAGGCGAGTGCGGAAACCCGCTTGGTCAGGCGCGAGAATTTGCGCGCAGCCGTGTTGCGGTGCATCACGCCCTTGGCGACACCACGCGCCAGTTCCGGCTGAACCTGCTTCAGCGCAGCCTGCGCGGCATCCTTGTCACCAGCGTCCAGCGCCAGCTCGACCTTCTTCACCTGGGTCCGGATGCGGCTGACCCGCGCCCCGTTGATTTCCGCGCGACGCGCATTGCGCCGGATACGTTTTTTCGCCTGTGGCGTGTTCGCCATGCCGTCCTCAAATTCTGTGCGTGGAAGGGCGCATGACTTCCATCACCGCCCGGGAAAGCGGGGCCTTTAGCGGTTTCCCCCTCGCCGGTCAACCATCAGTGCTGGCATTTCGGGCACCAGAAGGTCGATCTGCCGCTTTCGGTGCGTCTGCGCACCACCGACCCGCATACGCACACCTCTCCCTCGCGGCCATAAACCCGCCATTGCTTTGAAAAATAGCCCAGTTCGCCATCGGGACGGGCATAATCGCGCAGTGACGATCCGCCCGCTTCAATCGCCGCTTCGAGCACCTGCCGAATCGCGGGCACCAGCCGTTCCAGCCGCGCGCGCGCGATTCGTCCCGCGGCGCGCGACGGTGCGATTCCCGCCATGTGCAGCGCTTCGCACACATAGATATTGCCCAGTCCCGCCACGACCTTCTGGTCGAGCAGCATGGCCTTGACCGGCGCAACCCGCCCGGCAAACGCCGTTGCCAGATGATCGACGGTAAAACCGGTCCCCAACGGTTCCGGTCCCATTGCCGCAAAGGGCGGCCAGCTTTCGCGATCCGCCGTTCGTACGAAGTCCAGCGAACCGAACCGCCGCGGATCGTTCAGCGCCAGCCGCCGTCCCTCCCCCGTCTCGATCACCACATGATCATGGGTCAGCGTTTCCGACGGATCGACTCGCCAGCGCCCCGACATGCCGAGATGAAAGATCAGCGTGTCGCCGCGATCGGTTTCGATCAGCCCGTATTTTGCGCGGCGCCCCAGCCCCGTCACCACAGCGCCGGTCATCCGTTGCCCCAGATCTTCCGGGATGGGGCGGCGCAGGTCGGGCCGCCGCGCGACGATGGCGGCGATCCGCTGTCCCTCCAGCACGGGGCGCAGTCCACGCACGGTGGTTTCGACTTCGGGAAGTTCGGGCATTTGGGTTTCGATTCAAACGGTGGGGGAGCGGGCCGGTGCCCTTTTCTTCAAAGCCAGAACTATCTGGGGTTTGCCAGCCCCACAAGCCTTGGCTAGAGCGGCGCAACGCACCGCTTGCTTGGATATTCGATGACCGACACAGTTTCCTTTGGCTATGAAGACGTCGCTCCGGCGGAAAAGACCCGCCGCGTGGGCGATGTGTTCCGCAATGTGGCTGCCCGCTACGACCTGATGAACGACGCCATGTCGGGCGGGATGCACCGCTTGTGGAAGGATCGCTTCGTACGCCGCGTCAAGCCGCAAAAGGGCGAGCAGATCCTCGACATGGCGGGCGGCACCGGCGACATCGCCTTTCGCATGGAACGTTCAGGTGCCGCGATCACGGTCGCCGACATCAATGCCGCGATGCTGGAGGTCGGCATGGAGCGCGCTGCCCAGCGCGGGATCGACGGGCTGGTCTGGACCGAGGCAAATGCGGAAACGCTGCAATTTCCCGACCGCTTCTTCGACGCCTATACGATTGCCTTCGGCATCCGCAACGTCACCGACATTCCCGCCGCCCTGCGTGAGGCATATCGCGTGCTGAAACGCGGCGGGCGGTTTTTCTGCCTGGAATTTTCAACGACGCTCTGGCCCGGTTTCGCCGATGTCTATGAAGTCTATTCGCATCGCCTCGTACCGAAACTCGGCAAGCTGCTGGCCGATGACGAGGACAGCTATCGCTATCTGATCGAATCGATCCGCCGCTTCCCCGACATGCCGACGTTCGAGGCAATGATCGCAGAGGCCGGGTTCGTACGCACGCGGGTCGAACCGGTGCTCGGCGGACTGGTCGCGATTCACAGCGGCTGGAAGATCTGACGGTGCAGCCCGCGTTGCAGGGGGTATCGTGACCCCGTCATTCGTTCACCTCTGGAGGCTGCGCAAATGGGGCCGCATCCTCGCCCGGCATGGCGCGCTGCTCGGGATCGAGCGCGACCGCAACACCCCACGGTCGGTGCGACGTTTGGCCCGATTGCTACGCTTCGGTGCCCGTATGCCGAAAACTCCCGGCTATGCCGACGCGTTTCAGGCGATCGGTCCTGCCGCGATCAAGCTGGGCCAGACGCTCGCGACCCGTCCCGATCTGGTCGGCGAAGAGGCGGCGAACGACCTCCGGCGGTTGCAGGATGCGCTGCCCGCCCTGCCCTTCCCGGTCATCCGCGACGCCATCGAGGCCAGTTTCGCCAATCCCGTCGACACGCTGTTCAGCGAAATCGAAGAGGAACCGATCGGCGCTGCCTCCATCGCACAGGTGCATCGCGCCACCACCACCGACGGCCGCACCGTCGCGGTGAAGGTGCTGCGCCCCGGCGTCGAGGCGGAGTTCGCCCGTGCCATCGACACCTATGAATGGGCCGCCGCGCAGGTGGAGGCGATGGGCGGCGAGGCCGCGCGGCTGCGCCCCCGGCTGGTCATCGATACCTTCAAGCGCTGGACCGCGCGCGAACTCGATCTGCGCCGCGAAGCCGCCTCGGCTTCCGAACTGGCCGACGGAATGCAGGCGGAGCCGGATTTCCTGATCCCCGCAATCGACTGGCAGCGCACCAGCGGCAAGGTGCTGACGCTCGAATGGGTGGACGGCATCAAACTGTCCGACCGCGACAGACTGATCGAGGCGGGGCATGACCTGACCGATCTGGCGCAAAAGCTGGTGCGTGCCTTTCTGCGTCAGGCGATTGCCGAAGGCTTTTTCCATGCCGATATGCATCAGGGCAATCTGTTCGCGCTTGCCGACGGACGGATCGCCGCGATTGATTTCGGCATCATGGGCCGCATCGACCGCCGTGCACGCGTCTGGCTCGCGGAAATCCTCTACGGCCTGATCACCGGCAATTACCGCCGTGTCGCCGAAATTCATTTCGAGGCAGGCTATGTCCCTGCCCACCATAATGTCGCCGAGTTCGCGACGGCCCTGCGCGCAGTGGGAGAGCCGATGCGCGGCATGGCGGTCAAGGACATGTCGGTCGGGCTGATGCTCGATTCGCTGTTCAATATCACCCGCGATTTCGACATGCAGACCCAGCCGCATCTGCTGCTGCTGCAAAAAACGATGGTGATGGTGGAGGGTGTAGCCACCACGCTCGATCCCGACATCAACCTGTGGGACACGGCGGCACCGTTCATCCGCGAATGGATCCGCGGCGAACTCGGCCCCGAAGCCGCCGTTGCAGACCGGCTCATCGAGGATATGCGCACGCTTGCCCGCCTGCCGCAACTTGTCCGCAATATCGAACGCCATTTCCCGACACCGGGGGGCGCCCCGCCCGCACCTCCGCTCAAGGATATTCAGGTCGTGCGCGTCGGCGGCGGCTGGCGCTATCTGGCGGTGGCCATCCTCGCCGCCGCGCTCGGCGTGATCGCGACGCTGCTGCTGCACTGATGGCCCGCGTCCTTCCGCCCTTATGGCTTCGCGAGCCGAGCCGGTTTTCCGGCATCTCGCACCGTCAGGGCATCTGGACGCTGACCGCGCTCGCGCTGCTGCTGATCGCATCGCTTACCGCGTTTTCGACCCCGGCGGGCCATCAGCCCGGCGCACCCGTCGTCGCGGAACAGACCGACCTCTATCTCTACGGCTCCATCGTCGACGGCATCCGCGCGGGCGGCAAATATTACAGCGTGACCGCTTCCGCCCTGCGTGCAGGCAATTTTCCGCTGAAGCCCTTTCTCACTTTCCGCCTGCCGACCCTTGCCATGGTACAGGCCATGCTTCCTCCATGGGGGGTGACCGCGCTGCTCGAACTACTGGCACTGGCTGCGGCAATCGCCTGGTATCGACGCCTTCGCCCGTTATTGTCCGGCGTGCTTCCCCTCACCGTCGCGATGTTGCTGATGCTGGCGGGAATGCTTGCCTGTATCCAGCCCGCGCTGGCCCCGTTCCACGAAATCTGGTCGGCACTGCTGATCGCCCTGTCGCTGGCACTGCGTAAGCCGGATCGCTGGATCGACGCGGTGGCGCTCGGGCTTTGCGCCATGCTCATCCGCGAAACGGCAGCGCTCTACATACTGGTCATGGCGATCCTTGCTTTTGCCGGAGGGCATCGGCGCGAAGCAATCGGCTGGGCGGTCGCGCTCGGTATTTTCTTCGTCGCGCTGACGCTGCACGCCATGGCCGTGGACAAGGTGGTCGGCCCGCTCGATCCCGCCTCGCCGGGATGGCACGGGCTGCACGGCTTCGGCCTGTTCGTGAAGTCGGTGGTTCTTGCCACTGCGCTCCAGGGTGCGCCCTTGTGGATCGCGGCACCGTTGATCGCGCTGGCATTGTTCGGCTGGGCAAGCTGTCCCGGTGCCGCCGGGCTGCGGGTATTGGCGACACTGCTCAGTTATGCCCTGTTTATCAGCGTGATGGGCCGCACCGATACCTTTTACTGGGGGCTGATGGTGGCACCGCTGCTGCTGGTTGGACTGATCTTCGTACCCGACGGCCTGCGCGACGCGGTGCGCGCAATGCTCGACACGCGGCGCGTTCGCGTGCAGAGGATCAGCCGATGAAGCGCATTTTGCTGATCGTCGGCGGCGGGATCGCTGCCTATAAGGCCTGCGAGCTGATCCGCCTGTGCCGCAAGGCGGGACTGGGCGTGCGCTGCGTACTGACCGATGGCGGTGCGCAGTTCGTAACGCCGATGACGCTGGCCGCGCTGTCCGAAAATCCCGTCCATACCAGTCTGTGGGATCTGAAGGACGAGGCGGAGATGGGGCATATCCAGTTGAGTCGGGATGCCGATCTGGTCGTCGTCGCGCCCGCCACCGCCGATCTGCTGGCAAAGATGGCGGCGGGAATTGCCGATGACCTTGCCACCACGCTGCTGCTTGCGACCGACAAGCCGGTGCTCGCCGCACCCGCGATGAATGTCCGCATGTGGCAGCACGCCGCCACGCGCCGCAACGTCGCGCAACTGCGCGGTGACGGCATTACCGTACTCGAACCCGATGAAGGCGCGATGGCCTGTGGCGAATACGGCCCCGGTCGCCTGCCCGAACCGGAGGCGATCGTCGCCGCGATCACGGACGCCCTTGGAGAGGCTCCGGCGTCCGACCGGCTGGCGGGGAAGCACATCCTCGTCACTGCGGGGCCGACGCATGAACCGATCGATCCGGTACGGTATCTCGCCAACCGCTCTTCGGGGCGTCAGGGATTTGCGATTGCCGGTGCACTGGCGCGGCTTGGCGCGCGCGTGACGCTGGTATCGGGTCCGGTGGCGCTGCCCACCCCGCCCGGTGTCGCGCGGATCGATGTCGAAACCGCGCAGGAAATGGCCAATGCCGTCGCCGCCGCCCTGCCTGCGGATGCCGCCGTCATGGTCGCCGCAGTCGCCGACTGGCGGGTTGAACAGGCGGATCACAAGATCAAGAAGGACGGCGGTGCCGCACCCGAACTGGCGCTGGTGGAGAATCCGGATATCCTCGCCATGCTGGGAGCCAGTCCGCGCCGCCCGCATCTGCTGGTCGGCTTTGCGGCGGAAACCGACAAGGTGGTCGAACATGCGACAGCCAAACGCACGCGCAAAAATGCCGACTGGATCGTCGCCAATGATGTTTCGGGAGATGTCATGGGGGGAAATGCGAACAGCATTCACCTGATTACCAAAACCGGCACCGAAAGCTGGGAACGCATGGACAAGCAGGAGGTCGCCCGGCGACTGGCGGAACGGATCGCCGATGCGCTGTAACCGGAAAACGCTGCTGCTCGCTCTGCCGCTCGCACTGGCCGGATGCATGGCCACAAAGGTCATGCCGCCGCCGGAAACGCCGCTATATGCGCAACGTACCGGCGATACCGCTGCGTCGCGGGTCAAAACGCTGGTTGTCATCCTGCCCGGTGACGGCACTGCGGACAAACGCACCGACCCCGCCGACTTTGCCGCGCAGGTCACCAAAACCATTCCCGACAGCGCCGTGCTGACCATCTTGCGCCCCGGCTATGCGGATCAGGAAGGCAATCGCTCGCCGGGCGAGCGCGGGGACGGAAGCGGTGACAATTACACGCGCGACCGCATCAACCTTGTTGGCGAAACCATCGCCGCCTGGCGCACGCGGATGCCGCACGCCAAGGTCATTGTGGTCGGCGTCAACGGCGGCGCCGCGATCGCCGCCGATCTGGCCGGGATCGAATCGGGCATCATCGACGGTATGGTACTGCTGTCCTGTCCCTGCACGCTGCCCGAATGGCGGCGTCATATGGCAAAACAGACCGGAGCGCCGGAATGGAGCGCCCCGGTTGAAAGCCTCGACCCGCTACAAACCGCCGGTGGCGTTGCCGCCGACATGCGCGCGGCCATTCTGGTGGGTGCCGATGATACCATAGCACCGCGGCGTTTTTCCGGCCCCTATGCAGAAGCTCTTGCACTTCGCGGCATTGCGACCGATTATCACATTCTGCCGAACAGAGGGCATAGGCTGTTGAATGATCCCGAAACTTTGAAGGCAACCGAGCGGCTTGCCGCAGCGCTGACAGGGAAACGCTGACGGTGGAGCCGATCCGGATATTGTTCAAACGGCTGCCGCACGGAGCGGACCTGCCGGTCCCGGCCTATGCGACCGAGGGTGCCGCCGGCATGGATATCGTTGCCGCCGAAGATCTGACGCTCAGCCCCGGTGAAAGGGCGGCCGTGGCAAGCGGTTTCGCCATCGCCATACCGCCGGGCTTTGAGGTACAGGTGCGCCCCCGCTCGGGCCTTGCGCTCAAGCACGGCATCACCTGCCTCAACACTCCCGGCACGATCGACAGCGATTATCGCGGCGAGGTGAAGGTCATTCTTGCCAATCTGGGGCAGGAGGATTTTGCGGTTGGCCGTGGGGAGAGGATTGCCCAGCTCGTGCCCGCCGCCGTGCAGAAGGCTGTGATTGAAACGGTCGCAGAACTCGACGCAACCGTGCGTGGCGCGGGCGGATTCGGGTCGACCGGGCGATGAAGGAAGCCGTCGCCCTGCTGATGATGGCCTTTGCGACAGATCAGGCCGATCTGCCCTCGCTCAAAACGGCGATGGACTGGGATGCCCTGCCGCCGCTTCCCTATCAGACGCGACCGGTCGTCACCCCGCAAATGACCCAATATGTAGCGCAGGAAATGGCGACCGAGCACTGCCCGATGCCGCCGCGCATCAACGGCCAGCACGTCATCACTGTAAAGGTTGCCGTCATGCTGTCGGGGGACGGGACCATTCGGGCAACCATCCCCCATGCCATCAATTGCGCCACGGTGGAGCAATATACTGCCGGGCTGGTCACCGGCTTTGCCCGCAACAACCTCCTTCTTCCTGCGGAAGCGCCTGAAACCTGGTATCGCACATCGGTCGTCTATAGCTGGAAACATTGATGCTGAGCGACAGCCAGCTCGAACGCTATGCCCGCCACATCATTCTGAAAGAAATCGGTGGCGCCGGTCAGGCACGCCTGCTCGACGCGCATGTTGCCGTGATCGGCGCGGGCGGGATCGGATCGCCGGTCATTCAATATCTGGCCGCTGCCGGTGTGGGGCGGCTGACCATCATTGACGACGATCATGTCGATCCGTCCAATCTGCAACGCCAGACCCTGTTCCGGACCGCTGACACCGGAAAGTTCAAGACCGAAGCGGCGGCGCACTATGTCGACGCCCTCAATCCTGACGTCCGGGTCGAGGGCCTCGTACATCGTATCGATGCCGAAAACGCGCAGGCGATGCTGAGCGGTACCGATGTCGTGGTCGACGGCAGCGACAATTTCGCCACCCGGCTCGCGGTTGCGGATGCGGCACTGGCGCTGTCGATTCCGCTGGTGTCGGCGGCTGTCGGTCAGTTCGAGGGCCAGTTGGGCGTCTTTCGCGGCTGGGAAGCGGACAAGCCCTGCTATCGCTGTTTCGTAGGCGGATCGCCGGAACGCGAGGAGGCAAGCTGCGCCGAACAGGGCGTCCTCGGTGCCCTGACCGGCATGATGGGCAGCCTCGCCGCGATCGAGGCGGTTCGGGCCATCGTCCCGTTCGGTGAAGACAGCGCCGGAAAACTGCTGCTCGTCGACGCACTGTCGCTGCGTTTCCGCACGCTCACCCTGCCCAAGGATCCGGGATGTCCGGCATGTGCGGCCTGACCATCTTCGTTGCCACCGATGATCCCGAACGCTTCCGCGCGGCGCTGACGCTTGCCTGTGCCAGGGCCGCCACCAGCGCCGATCCAGTGCGCGTTTATTGCCATGAGCGCGCGGTTAGCCTGCTTTCGGAAAAGGGAGATGCAACTACGCCGGAACATGGCCTGCCCGACCGGCTCAGCTTGCTGGCAACCGCGTCGGAGTGCGGGGTGCGCCTATATGCCTGCCCCACCGGGCTGACGATCACGGAAAACCGGCCCGAAACCCTTGTCGCGAATGTTGAGATTGCCGGACTCATCCAGCTTCTTGCCGATCGGCCGGATGACGCGCTGATCGCATTCTGATCCGGAAGCAGGTTTTACGAAGTAAAACGAATCATCCGTTCTACGCCTTGCGAATCATGTACCTCCTTCCTTTGGGGCATGGACAGTCGATCCCGTACGGCAGCATGCGGCCCCCCTCATAAACCCGATCCAACCGTCAAATGATCGATGAATGGTTGCTTTTCAAAGCCCTGTCCCATTCTTGTGCGACGCAATATGTTGCTATCCTGATCATGATCCGATAGCTTTCACCGTCCACGGCATCTGGAGGCATGGGTGGCAACCGCCAGTAAGCTTGCAAAAGCGGCATTTCAGGAAAATGATCCGATGGATCAGGACTTGACGCCGGTCGCGCCGCTGCCGACTGCGACCGTTCCCGCGCATCCAGGCTCGGCGCCTAACAATTCCGCGCTGCATGGTCGCGCCATCCTGATCCTGCTGCTCGTCGATATCGTCGCGATTGGAGCTCCGTTTCCGGTTATCAGCGCCCTCCGGACCGTCAGCGGTTCGACGGCACCCGGCCTGTATGCCACTGCGCTGGTCCTGCTGTATCTGGTGATTGGCGGTAATCAGCACGCTTATACGTCCAACGCCATGCGCAGTCCTTACGTAGCCGTGCGCAAAGGGGTTCGTTCACTGCTGCTGGCAACGGCCGCTGCTACGCTGGCATTGTTTTACACGAAAACCAGTGAATCTTTCCCTCGCCTTACCATCGGGCTGAGTTCGGTCAGCGCTGTGGTACTCCTGTCGATAGCGCGGTTTGGCGTCGTGTCCTGGCTTGATCGGCTGATCGGCGGGCATCCGTTCCAGACGCTGGTGATTGTTGATGGAAACCTGCCCGTTCCCAAGGGCAATCATGATTATGTGGTCATGGCCGATCCGCTGCTGAATCCCGATCTTAACGACCCCAGAATGTATCAGCGCATGGCGAAAGCACTGGGCGCGGCGGATCGGGTTCTGGTCGTTTGCGAACCACGTCGCAGGATGGCCTGGACCAGAGCATTGCAGGGCACGAATGTTCAGGGCGAAATCTATATGCCCGAACTACATGAATATGCCCCCTCCGGCATGGGTCGGGATCGTCGTACGCCGTCGATCATCGTCGCCACGGGCCCTCTCAACCTGTTCGACCGTGCAACCAAGCGCCTGTTCGACCTGGCCGTAGCGTCGATTGCGCTGCTGCTGTTGTCGCCGCTGCTGATCACGGTGGCGATCTGGATCAAGCTGGACAGCCGCGGGCCCGTTTTCTTCCGTCAGGAACGGATCGGGCGCAGCAACCATTTGTTCCGCGTTTATAAATTCCGCAGCATGTACGCCGATCTTTGCGATGCAAAGGGAAGCCGTTCGACATCGCGTAGTGATGATCGGATTACGCGTGTCGGCAACATTCTGCGCAAGACCAGCATCGACGAATTGCCGCAATTGCTGAATGTCCTGCGCGGTGAGATGAGCATTGTCGGCCCGCGCCCGCATGCGGTGGCTTCTCGCGCTGCCGACAAGCTGTTCTGGGAGGTCGACCGTCGCTATTGGGATCGCCACGCTGCAAAGCCCGGCGTCACCGGTCTGGCACAGGTGCGCGGCTTCCGGGGTGCGACGCTGGTGGAGCGCGATCTTCAGGACCGCCTGAACTCCGATCTGGAATATCTTCAGGGCTGGACCATCTGGCGCGATTTCAAGATTGTGTTTCAGACAGTCGGCGTGGTTTTCCACCGCAACGCTTTTTAAAAAGAGCGGGCATGAAAAAGGCGGCTGCCGTTCCCGGCGCCGCCTTTTTTGTGAACATGATTGTCCCGCCGGATTACCCCAGCAGCGTGCGCGCGAAATCCCCGACCGGCCCGGCCAGATCGGCACGTTCCATCGCCACTGCCAGGTTTGCGTGCAGAAACCCGGCCTTGTCGCCGCAATCGTGCCGCACACCGGCAAAGGTAACGCCATGGAAAGGCTGGTCGCCGATCATCCGCGCCATCGCATCGGTAAGCTGGATTTCGCCGCCCGCACCCGCTTCCTGATTTTCCAGCAGGCGCATGACTTCAGGTTGCAGCACATAGCGCCCGATCACCGCCAGATTGGATGGCGAGGTTCCCGGCGCGGGCTTTTCCACCAGTCCCTTCACCTCGGTCAGCGCACCGTCGCGCGCACCCGGTGTGATGATGCCATATTTCTGCGTCGCTTCATCGGGCACCTCCATCGCGCAGATCAGATTGCCGCCGACCTTTTCATAGGCATCGACCATCTGTTTCAGGCACCCCGGCTTCCCGTGCATGAAATCGTCGGGCAGCACCACCGCGAACGGTTCATCGCCGATCAGGTCGCGCGCGCACCATACCGCATGACCCAGCCCCATCGGCTCCTGCTGCCGGACATACGCGAAGCTGCCGGGCTTCAGCCGCGTGCCTTCGAGCACTTCCAGCGACTTGCCGCGCGCCTTCATCGTCGCTTCCAGTTCATAGGCGATGTCGAAATGGTCCTCGATCGCGCCCTTGCCGCGCCCGGTGACGAGGATCATCTGCTCGATCCCTGCTTCGACCGCTTCATCGACCGCATATTGGATCAGCGGCTTGTCGACGACCGGCAGCATTTCCTTCGGTACCGCCTTGGTCGCGGGCAGGAAACGGGTACCAAGTCCCGCAACCGGAAAAACAGCCTTCTTCAGCGGCTTCGTCATTCAATACTCCCTGTGATTTCACTGCGCTATGCCATGAACCTGACTGACAGTGCACCTATCCAGAATTGCCCTATCATGGCCGCTGAAGGAGGTTTTTACCACCCATGGCGGGTTATACCGCAGCTTTCCCGCGGTATCGCGACCGCAGCACGGCGCTGTCATGGGCTTACCGCCCGACCATGGTTTCCGGCCGCACCAGCCGATCGAACGTGTCGGCATCTACCAGCCCCAGTTCCAGCCCGGATTCCTTTAATGTCAGTCCTTTTTCATGTGCATGCTTGGCGATTTTTGCCGCATTGTCATAGCCGATTTCGGGCGCCAGCGCGGTGACGAGCATCAGCGATCGGTCGCGCAGCTCAGCGATCCGCGACTCATTGGCCTCCATCCCCTCGACGCAACGCTCGGCAAAGCTCTGCATCGCGGTGGCGAGCAGATCGATCGAGCGCAACACCGCCGCACCGATCATCGGCTTGAACACGTTGAGTTCGAGGTGTCCCTGCAATCCGCCGACGGTAATCGCCTGATGATTGCCCATTACCTGCGCCGCCACCATGGTCAGCATCTCGCACTGGGTGGGGTTGACCTTGCCCGGCATGATCGAACTGCCCGGCTCATTGGCGGGAAGATCAAGCTCGCCCAGCCCGCAGCGCGGCCCCGATCCCAGCAGGCGGATATCGTTGCCGATCTTGCTCAACGCTACGGCCAGCGTGTTGAGCGTGCCCGACAGGTGCACGACCGGGTCATTCGACGCCAGCGCCTCGAAACTGTTTTCCGCCGGAATGAACGGATTGTCGGCGATTTCGCTGATCGCCCTGCAGATTTCCACCGCAAATCCCCTGGGTGCGTTCAGGCCGGTGCCGACCGCCGTACCGCCCTGCGCCAGCCGGTTGGTGCCATGTTCGATCGCCGGTTCGATCCGCCGACGACAGCGATAAAGCTGGTTGGCATAGCCCGAAAATTCCTGCCCCAGCGTCAGCGGTGTCGCGTCCTGCAAATGGGTGCGCCCGATCTTGACGATCCCATCCCATTGCGTCGACTTTGCATCCAGCGCCTTGTGCAACCGGTCGAGCGCGGGCAGCAACCGCCGCGTCACCGCCAGAGAGGCAGCGACGTGGATGGCGGTCGGAAAAGTATCGTTGGAACTTTGCGATTTGTTGACGTGATCATTGGGATGCACCGGCGATTTGCCGCCGCGTTTGCCGGTCAGCGCTTCGTTGGCGCGGCCCGCAATCACCTCGTTCGCATTCATGTTCGATTGCGTGCCCGATCCGGTCTGCCAGATGACCAATGGAAACTGATCGTCCAGCTTGCCCGCGGCCACTTCCGCCGCCGCCGCCTCGATCGCATCGGCCAGTTGTGCGTCCAGCCCATGCCCGCGATTTACGCGCGCCGCCGCCTGTTTGATGATCCCCAGCGCATGAACGATCTCGACCGGCATCCGCTCACGACTGCCGAACGGAAAATTCTCCAGGCTGCGCTCGGTCTGCGCGCCCCAATAGGCGTCGGCAGGGACTTCAATACTGCCGATCGAGTCGCTTTCGGTGCGGGTGTCGGGCATTCGGGCCTCCTCAAGTCATGCTGCCATGACTTGGGAGCGTTCCAGCCCGAAACAAGGCCGCAAACCCATAAAGGGCACCGGCTGAAGCATCACTTTTTGCGTTTGAAATCCACCGCGACGACGTTCGACCCGTCCGCACTCTCGCCGGTATCGTCATTCTCGCTCGATTCGTGCGGCTCCGGCCCTTCCGGCCCTTCGGCAGCCTGAAAGCGCAGTTCGAAATTGACCGCCGGATCGTGAAATCCGGTGATCGCCGAATAGGGAATCACCAGAGTCGACGGAATCTGGTTGAAACTCAGCCCCACCGAAAAGCGCTCGTCATCGACCGTCAGATCCCAATAGCGGTGCTGCATGACGATCGTCATCTCGTCCGGAAACCGGTCGATCAGCCGCTGGGGAATGTCCACACCGGGCGCTTGAGTCTTGAAAGTAATATAAAAATGGTGGCTGCCGGGAAGACCGCCCTGTTCCTGAATTTGTCCAAGAACGCGTCCTACCACCGCGCGCAGGGCTTCCTGCACGATCTCGTCATAGGGAATCAGGCTGTCGGCTACGGCATCACTCATGGTGCAACTGCTAACCTCCTTTGCCGTACGGTCAAGATTGCATGGCGCGAAAGGGGCGCTATGTGGTCACACTATGCGCACCGCCACCCTCTCCCGCAAGACCGCCGAGACGTCGATCGACGTCACCGTCAATCTCGACGGCACCGGCACCTATCAGGTGTCGACCGGCATCGGCTTTTTCGATCACATGCTCGAACAGCTTTCGCGCCATTCGCTGATCGATCTGGACGTGAAGACGGTGGGCGACCTGCATATCGACCAGCATCATACGGTTGAGGATACCGGCATCGCCATCGGTGAGGCGATTGCGAAAGCCCTAGGAGACAAGCGCGGCATCCGCCGCTACGGCGAAGCCATGTCGGTGATGGATGAGACGCTGACCCGCGTCGCGCTCGACATTTCCGGACGGCCCTGGCTGGTGTGGAAAACCGAATTTTCGCAAAAGCGACTGGGCGAGATGGACACCGAAATGTTCGAACATTTCTTCCACAGCTTCGCACAGAATGCAGGCATCACGCTGCACATCGAAACGCTCTACGGGTCGAACAACCACCATATCGCCGAAAGCGCGTTCAAGGGGCTGGCGCGGGCACTGCGCACGGCAACCGAGATCGACCCGCGCAAGGCCGATGCCATTCCCTCCACCAAGGGAACGCTCGGCGGCTGACCGACCATCCGGCAAGGGAGAATGCCCATGTTCATTCTGTCGCTACGCTATACCGCGCCGATGGAGCGCATCGACGAACTGCTTCCCGATCATGTCGCCTGGCTGCGCAGTCAGCATGAAGCCGGGATTTTCATGGCATGGGGGCGCAAGGTTCCGCGCGAAGGCGGTGTGATCTTTGCCAAAGGCGATAGCCGTGCAGAAATCGAAGCACTGGCGAAAACCGACCCCTTCGTCGCCAACGGCGCGGCAGAGGTTAAGGTGATCGAATGGGCACCGACCTTTGTCGAGCCGGGGCTGGAGCAACTGACCGCGTGACGATTGCACTGATCGACTATGGCGCGGGCAACCTGCATTCGGTGCACAATGCGCTGAAGGCGGCGGGTGCTTCCGATATTGCCGTTACCGCCGATCCCGATACGGTGCGTCGCGCCGACCGCGTGGTGCTGCCCGGTGTCGGCGCATTCCGGGCCTGTGCCGACGGATTGCGCGCGATTGACGGCATGGTCGATGCGATGGAGGCACGCGTGCTGGGTGACGGCGTGCCGTTTCTCGGCGTCTGTGTGGGGATGCAGTTGCTCGCGACCACCGGAGAGGAATTCGGCAGCCATCCCGGCCTGAACTGGATTCCCGGCACGGTACGTGCCCTCACCCCCGCCCCCGGCATCCATGTCCCCCATATGGGCTGGAACGATGTCGTGCCGGTCGCCGACGCGCCGCTGATCGAAGCGGGCGAAGCCTATTTCCTGCACAGCTATGCGTTCGAGGGCGATAACGTGCTCGCCACTACCGATCATGGCGGTCCGGTGACGGCGGCAATCGGCCGCGAGAATCTGCTGGGCGTGCAGTTCCACCCCGAAAAAAGCCAGCGCTACGGCATCGCGCTGCTGGAAAGGTTCCTCGCATGGCGTCCGTAATCATTCCTCCCCTGCAAGGGGAGGTGGCGCGCTTAGCGCGACGGAGGGGTGTTACCGCCCGCAGGCTAGCGAGAAACCCCTCCACCATGCTTCGCATGGTCCCCCTTCCCTGCAAGGGGAGGAACCAATGCTGACCATCTTCCCCGCCATCGATCTAAAGGGCGGTCAGGTCGTCCGTCTGGCCGAGGGCGATATGGACCGCGCCACCATCTATGGCGACGATCCCGCCGCGCAGGCAAAGGCATTTGCGCAAGCGGGTGCGGACTGGCTGCACATGGTCGATCTCGACGGCGCCTTTGCCGGGCATTCGGTCAATGGCGATGCGGTCGCGAGCGTCATCGCCGCCTTCCCCGGCAAGGTGCAGCTGGGCGGCGGCATCCGCGACATGGCCGGTGTCGAACGCTGGCTCGGTCTGGGTGTCGAGCGTGTCGTCATCGGCACGGCCGCGCTGACCGACCCCGATTTCGTCCGCACCGCCGCCCGCGCATACCCGAACCGTATCGTTGTCGGTGTCGATGCGCGCGACGGCATGGTCGCCACCCATGGCTGGGCCGATGTGTCGGACGTTCCAGTAGCCGACCTCGCCCGCCGGTTCGAGGATGCGGGCGTCGCCGCCCTGCTGTTCACCGATGTCGGGCGCGACGGCCTGCTCAAAGGCTGCAATGTCGAAGCGACCGTGGCTCTCGCCCGCGCCGCCACCATCCCCGTCATTGCCAGCGGCGGGGTCGCCGGGATTGCGGATATCGAGGCGCTCACCGCCCATGTCGGCGACGGCATCGAAGGCGTCATTACCGGCCGTGCACTGTATGACGGCCGCCTCGATCTGGCGGAAGCGATCCGGGTGGCGGCACAATGAAGCGCATCCTCTCCACCCGTTCGCTTCGAGCACAGTCGAGAAGCGGGTGCGTGATTCCGTGTGTCTCGACGTCGCTCGACACAAACGGAGACGTCGTTTGACCGTCCGTGCCCGCGTCATCCCGTGTCTCGACGTCGTCAATGGCCGTGTGGTCAAGGGCGTCAATTTCGTCGACCTGATCGACGCCGGCGATCCGGTTGAGCAGGCGCGCGCCTATGACGCTGCCGGGGCCGACGAACTCTGCTTCCTCGACATCACCGCCAGTCATGAAGCGCGCGGCACCATCCTCGACGTGGTGCGCCGCACCGCAGAGGTATGTTTCATGCCGCTGACCGTCGGCGGCGGCGTGCGCAGTGCCGAAGATGCCCGCGCGCTGCTGCTCGCGGGCGCAGACAAGGTCGCGGTCAATTCCGCCGCCGTTTCCCGTCCCGAAGTCGTCGCCGACATCGCCGACCGTTTCGGCAGCCAGTGCATCACCGCCTCGGTCGATGCGCGGCGGGTGGACGATCATTGGGAGGTCTTCACCCATGGCGGCCGCCGCGCCACCGGCATCGACGCGGTCGAACACGCGCTGAAGCTCGCAAAGCTGGGCGCGGGCGAATTGCTCGTCACCTCGATGGATCGTGACGGCACGCGCGACGGCTATGACCTGACGCTCATCCGCACCATTGCCGATGCCGTCTCCGTCCCCGTCGTCGCGTCGGGGGGTGTCGGCAATCTTGACGATCTGGTCGCGGGCGTGCGCGACGGCCATGCCAGCGCCGTCCTCGCCGCCTCGATCTTCCATTTCGGCGAAGCCACCATTGCCGACGCCCATGCCGCCCTGACCGCTGCGGGCATCCCCGCGCGCCGCTGATCGTCGGTTAGCTTTACAGTAACCATCTCCGGCGGAAGTGCGTTAACCCTGTTTATGCCGCTATACAGCGCCATAGCCCGATCTGGCCCGTTGTTTGCGTGATTTTCACCGACACGCACAATATCGGGGAAACCGCATGTCTAAACTGTTCGACCTGTCGCTGGTTCTCGCCGCCACGGTGATGCCGCTGACCGCCGCGCATGCCATGAGTGAGCGCCCGCCCAGCAGCCCGCCTTCGGGTGGTCACCCGACCACCGGAAGCCCTGCGCCGGTGCCGGAACCGGGTGTGCTGGCGCTGTTCGCGACCGGCCTTGCCGGCCTCTATGTCGGTCGCCGGATGGCAAAGAAGAAAAAAGACCGAGATTGAGGGGTAAATGCGGCGCCGGTTAACCGTTTCGCCGTAAAGGGGGAGTAGGATCATCGCCATGCGCCCCCTTCACCCCTTACTGACCGCTCTGCTGCTGGCATTGCCCGCACATGCCAGTGTCGCGCCGCATTCCGGGCTGATCGACCGCACCGGCTTCAAACCGTCGGACGTGGCGCTGTTCATCTTCGCCGCCGTCGCGATCTGGTTCGTCCGCCGCTCGCTGCGCGCGCGCTTTGCCCGCCGCCGCGACGATACGAAGGATTGACAGCGCCGCGCGACCTGCGATGTCGGGCAGCATGAGCGCATCCGATCCCCTGTCCGCCCTCGAATCCGTGATCCGCAACCGCATGGGCGCGGACCCCGACAGTTCCTATGTCGCACGCCTGCACGCAAAAGGACGCGCCAAGATCGCGCAAAAAGTCGGCGAGGAAGCGGTCGAAACCGTGATCGCCGCGCTGGCGCAGGACAAGGCTGCGCTGACCGGAGAGGCCGCCGACCTGATCTTTCACCTGCTGGTGCTGCTCGCCGAATGCGACTTGACGCTTGAAGACGTTTACGCCGAACTCGCACGCCGCGAAGGCGTGTCGGGTCTGGTCGAAAAAGCGTCGCGCGCACCGGAATAATGGACTTCGCTGCTGCACATCCCTAGATCACCGCTATGCCGTTCCTGACCGTATCCCGGCGGGCCTGAGCGATGGCGGACGTCATCAGCCTGGGCTGTCGCCTCAACATTGCCGAAAGCGAAGCGATCCGCACGCTGCTGGGTGAGCGGGAGGTGACGGTCGTCAACAGTTGCGCCGTGACGAACGAGGCGGTGCGCCAGACGCGTCAGACCATCCGCCGGGCGCATCGAAAGCACCCTGACCGCCCGGTCATCGTCACCGGCTGCGCCGCGCAGATCGCCCCCGACAGTTTCACCGCCATGCCGGAGGTGGCGCGCGTCGTCGGCAATACGGACAAACTCTCACCCGCTGCCTGGATCGTCGCCGATGCCGCTCCGGTGGTCGTCGGCGACGTCATGGGCCTGACCGAAACCGCACCGCAATTCGCCGCAAGTTTCGACGGCCATGCCCGCGCCTTTGTCGAGGTGCAGAATGGCTGCGACCATCGCTGCACCTTTTGCGCGATTCCCTTCGGACGCGGTAACAGCCGTTCGGTCCCTGCGGGCGCGGTGGTGGAACGCATCGCGACACTGGTCGAAGCGGGCCATCGCGAAGTCGTGCTGACCGGCGTCGACCTGACCAGCTACGGTCCCGACCTGCCGGGGCAGCCGACCCTCGGCCATCTGGTCGAACGTATCCTGACCCATCTTCCCGGCGTCGAGCGCCTGCGCCTGTCCTCGCTCGATTCGATTGAGATCGACGACCGGCTGTTCGCGCTGCTGACTCAGGAAGCCCGGATGATGCCGCATGTCCACCTGTCGCTTCAGGCGGGCGATGACATGATCCTGAAACGCATGAAGCGCCGCCATCTGCGCGCCGATGCCGTGCGGCTGGTCGAACGGCTGAAGACGGCACGCCCCGATATCGCCATCGGCGCCGACCTGATCGCCGGGTTCCCGACCGAGACGGAGGCGATGGCCGCCAACACCCGCGCGCTGATCGCCGATTGCGACATCGTCTATGCGCACATTTTCCCCTTTTCCCCACGCGAAGGCACGCCCGCAGCGCGTATGCCGCAGCTTGACCGCACGGTGGTGAAGGAACGCGCCGCCGCCCTGCGCGACACGGCCGAAACCCATCGCCGACGCTGGCTTGAATCGCAGATCGGGTCGCGCCGGTCGGTGCTGGTCGAAAAGCCCGGCACGCGCGGTCATGCCGACAATTTTGCTCAGGTCCGTTTCGACGGCCCCGCCCCAATCGGAGACATCATCCCCGTGCAGATTACCGCGATCAAGGATCAACACCTTATCGGAGTACCGGCATGAGCAATGGTAGCTGGCACGAACGCCTGCTCGGCGGGTTCAAGCGCACGTCCGACCGGCTGACCGGCAATCTGGTCGGCCTGTCCGCCGCGCGCCTCGACGACGATACGCTGGACGAGATTGAGGATGCGCTGATCGCCTCCGACCTCGGCCCCGAAATGGCGGCGCGCGTGCGCACCCGGCTGGCCGAGGGGCAGTTCGAGCGCAATATGGAAGAACTCGGCATCCGCCTCGTCGTCGCCGAAGAGGTCGAAAAAACCTTGGAAAAGGTCGCCAAACCACTGGAAATCGAGGCCTTTCCGCGTCCGCAGGTGATCCTGGTCATCGGCGTCAACGGATCGGGCAAGACCACGACCATCGCCAAGCTCGCCAACCTGTTCCTCGATCAGGATTACGAGGTGCTTCTGGCCGCGGGCGATACCTTCCGCGCCGCCGCCATCGGCCAGTTGAAAACATGGGCCGACCGCATCGGCGTGCCCATCGTCACCGGTCCCGAAGGCGGCGACGCGGCGGGCATCGTCTATGATGCCGTCAAAAAGGCGACCGCCATCGGCACCGACGTGCTGATCGTCGACACCGCCGGGCGGTTGCAGAACAAGCGCGAGCTGATGGACGAACTCGCCAAGATCCGGCGCGTGCTGGGCCGCCTCAACCCCGAAGCACCGCATGATGTGGTACTCGTGCTCGACGCGACGACAGGGCAGAATGCGCTCAACCAGATTGAGGTGTTCAAGGAGGTGGCGGGCGTCACCGGCCTTGTCATGACGAAGCTGGACGGCACCGCGCGCGGCGGCGTGCTCGTCAACGCGGCGGAAAAATACGGCCTGCCCATCCATGCCATCGGCATCGGGGAAAAGGTCGACGACCTGCGCCCCTTTGACGCGCATGAGGTTTCGCGGATCATCGCGGGCGTCGATGAGTTGCTATAGGATCGCGGACAAGGACACCCCGAATGGCTGACGAAAAAACGCCGCTTTCCCCCGGCATGCGCATGGCAATCGACTTCGGCCCGCTGGCGGTCTTCTTCCTTGCCTATTTCCTGTCGAAATATCTGCCGATCCCCGACATGGTGCAGGGGCTGGGACAGTTTCTGGTCGCCACCGTCGCCTTCATCGTCGCCACGGTCATCGCCATGGCGGCATCGCTGATCAAGGTCCGCCATATCTCACCCATGCTGTGGATTTCGGGCGGGCTGGTTATCGTGTTCGGCGGGCTGACGCTCTATTTTCACGACGAAACCTTCATCAAGATGAAGCCGACCATCGTGTACCTGATCTTCGCGATCGTGCTCGGCTATGGGCTTGTTTCGGGCAGGCCGGTGCTGCAATCGCTGCTGGAAACCGCTTATCCGGGCCTGAACCAGACCGGCTGGCGCAAGCTGACGATCAACTGGACGATCTTCTTCATCGGCATGGCGGTGCTGAACGAATGCGTCTGGCGGACGCAGAGCACCGACTTCTGGGTGGCGTTCAAACTGTGGGGCGCGGTGCCGCTGACCATGATCTTTGCCGCCGCCAATATCCCCATGCTGCTGCGCCACGGCCTGACCACCGAAGGCGAGAAAGACCCGCCCATCCCGCCGGAGGGATAAGGCCCTCCCACGTCATCCCAGCGAAAGCTGGGATCGCTGGCCCCACGCCCCTGCCCTTAATCAGGCATAGGCAAGTAGCGCATCCCGCTTCGCGATCAGCTCGGCCATGTCCGCTTCCTCACGCCCGTCGGCAATGCTCGCCATCGCCCGGTCGAGCCGCGCGCGGCTTGCGTCCGAAATGGTACCCAGCTTCCCGGCAATCTCGGTCATCTCGTACATCCGCGCCCAGCAATCGAGCGCCAGATCGCATCCGGCCGCAACCGCCGCCGCCGCCTTGTCGGCCGCCGTGCCGCGCAGCGCCTTCATGTCGATATCGTCGCTCATCAACAGGCCGTCAAAGCCGATGGCACCACGAATGATGTCGCCGATCACTCTGGACGACAGCGTTGCCGGATGTTCGGCATCCCATGCCGCGTATACGACATGCGCACTCATCCCCATCGGCGCGTGGTTGAGCGTGCGGAACGGCGCGATATCCTGTTCCAGCGCCGCCGCGTCCGCCTTCACCACCGGCAGTTCGTAATGGCTGTCCACCACCGCGCGGCCATGACCCGGCATATGCTTGACCACACCGACCACTCCGGCGCGCCGCAGCCCGTCCAGCGCAGCGCGGCCAAGTGCCGCCACCTGCATCGGGTCGGCCCCGAAGGCGCGTTCGCTGATCGCAGGCGTCGTCTCATCATGGATCACGTCGAGCAGCGGCAGGCAATCGACGGTAATTCCCACTTCAGCCAGCATCATGCCGATCGCCTGCGCATTCGCACGCGCCGCCTCAATCGCAGAGGCCGGAGCCTTTCGATACAGGGCGGCAAAAGCCGGTCCCGCCGGAAAAGCAGGCCATTCGGGCGGTCCCATCCGCGCCACGCGGCCGCCCTCCTGATCGATCAGGATCGGCAAATCGTCGCGCCCCGAAAGCCCGCGCAGCTCGTCGGTCAGCGCCCGCAACTGGGCGCGGTCGGCGACATTGCGTTTGAACAGGATATAGCCCGCAGGCTCGCTCTCACGAAAAAACGCGCGCTCATCGTCGGTCAGGCAAAGCCCCGACAGGCCGTAAATCACTGGCTTCATGCGGCCTGCGCTAGCAAATCCCCGCGCCCGCGCAAATCCGCTTTACTATACAATAGGAGATTGAATGCAGCGTTCGCCGCATTCAATCTCTCGGGATATAGCAGGCCTCACCCGCGACCTTCAGCTTGTTGCACAACTCCGTTGCCGCCGATGCGCTGCCTGCATTGACGCGCAGACGATAGACGGTCGTATCGTTGACCTTCGCCTGCTCCACCGACTGGCCCAGCGCGGCGAGATAGCTGAAGCGTTCGGACATACGCTTCCACGCCGCATTGGCACCCGAACGGCTGGGGAAGGAACCAAGCTGCACGATCGCGCCGCCCGCCGTATCGACGCCCTTAGCGCTCGGCGCTTTCGTCGAACCACCCTTGCCGGAACCGGATGTCGTCGCCGGAACCGATGCCACCACCCGGCTTGATCCCTTGCCTTCGGGCTTGGACGAAGGCTGAACCTTCTTGCCGTCGACCGGTGCTTCGGGAAGTGCGTTGACGTCGATCGAACCGTTGGTCACCACGCCTTCGCTGGTATCGAAACGGGTGTCGCCTTCCCCGGCGACTTTCATGCCGCCGCTGTCGGTCGGCTTGACCTTGTAATCGCCTTCCTGCGCATTGATCAGCGCGCCGTTGCCGCCCGTGGTTTCATGGCGCTGCCACATCCACCAGCCGAAAATCACCGCGGCAAGGATCGCCAGCCCGATCAGCACCAGTCCCAGTACGCGCCAGGGCGATGGTCCGTCTTCACCGTCTTCCTCGACCGTTTCAAGCCAGGGCAGCCGGTCCTCGTCATCCTCCGGCACGTGCGTGTCGGCCATCAATGCATCTCCTCAACGGCCCGGACCCCCATGATCCCCAGCCCGTTGCGGATAATCTGCCCGATCGCATCGGCCAGATAAAGTCGCGCGCAGGTCAGGCCCGAATCCTCCGCAATCACGAACCGGCGCTCGGGCTGATCGTTGCCGAGGTTCCACAAAGAGTGAAAGTCGGATGCCAAATCATAGAGATAAAATGCAATTCTATGCGGTTCGCGCGCCGTTGCAGCGCCTTCCACGACGCGTGGAAACTGCGCCGCGCGCTTCACCAGCGCCAGTTCCGCCGTATCAAGACGGGACAAGTCCGCGGAATTACATTGGATTTCGGCGTCCGCCGCACGCCGTTTCAGCGACGCGACTCGGGCATGGGCATATTGGACATAGAAGACCGGATTGTCCTTCGACGCCTCAACGACCTTGGCAAAGTCGAAATCCATCTGCGCATCGGCCTTGCGCGTGAGCATGGTGAAGCGCACCACATCCTTGCCGACCTCGTTCACGACATCGGCCAGCGTGACGAAGTTGCCCGCCCGCTTCGACATCTTGACCGGCTCCCCGCCGCGCAGCAGCCGCACCATCTGCACCAGCTTCACGTCGAACTTCGTCTTGCCGCCGGTCAGCGCCTTTACCGCCGCGACGATCCGCTTGACCGTCCCCGCATGATCGGCACCCCAGATGTCGATCAACTGGTCGGCCGACTGACTCTTCTGGAAATGATAGGCCAGGTCGGCACCGAAATAGGTCCATTGCCCGTTCGACTTTTTGATCGGCCGGTCCTGATCGTCGCCGAACCGGGTCGAGCGGAACAGCGGCAGTTCCACCGGCTCCCAATCCTCGGGCGTCTCGCCCTTCGGCGCTTCCAATATCCCGTCATAAACCAGATCGTGCTCGCGCAGCCATTTCTCCGCCGCTTCGGGTTTGCCCGCCGCCTGCAACTCGGCTTCCGAAGAAAAAATGTCGTGGTGAATGCCCAGCAGCGCCAGATCCGCCTTGATTCGCTCCAGCATCGCCAGCACCGCGCGTTTGCGGAACAGCGCCAGCCATGCATCCTCCGGCGCGGTCAGGAACTTGCCGCGATATTCCTTCGCCAGTTCCTCACCCACGGGCTTCAGATAATCACCCGGATACAGACCTTCGGGGATCGCGCCGATTTCCTCGCCCAGCGCTTCGCGATAGCGCAGATGCGCCGACCGGGCGAGCACATCCACCTGCCCGCCCGCATCATTGACATAATATTCGCGGATGACCTTGTGCCCGGCAAATTCCAGCAGGCTGGCCAGCGCATCGCCGACCACCGCGCCGCGACAATGGCCCATATGCATCGGTCCCGTAGGATTTGCCGATACATATTCGATGTTTACGGCAATATCTTCACCCATTTTCGAGCGGCCATAGCCGTCACCTGCTGCATGGATCGCGCTCAATTCCTCGCGCCAGGTCGCATCGGTCAGCGTCATGTTGATGAAGCCCGGACCGGCAATGCTCACCGATGCCACTGCATCCAGTGCCTCCAGTTGCGGGGCGATTTTCTCGGCCAGCGCACGCGGATTTGTCTTTGCCGGTTTCGCCAGCACCATCGCCGCATTCGTCGCCAGATCGCCATGGCTGTGGTCGCGTGGCGGCTCCACCGTCACATTGCGGCGATCCAGCCCTTCCGGCAGGTCGCCGGAAGCGGTCAGCGTGTCGAGAATCGTGTCGAGATGGGCAGCAAAGCGTGCGTAGAGAGTCATGCCGTTTCCGTAAAATATACCGTTGCGACCGCGCTTACCGGATTAGCGCGCCGCATTGAAGCACGTCGTTATCGTGCCGGTACCAATACCGGACGACGGGCCAGCCGGATGCTGTGCAGCGCAAAGAGCACCAGCCCGGCCCAGATCAGCACGAAACAGGCGAGATGCGGCATCGACAGCGGTTCGTGGAACAGCGTGACGGCAATCAGGAACTGCAGGCTCGGCGCGATATATTGCAACAGCCCCAGCGTCGTCAGTCGCAATCGCCTGGCCGCGGCGGCAAACAGCAACAGCGGCGTGACCGTCAGCGGTCCCATCGTCATCAGCAACAGCGTCGTTTTGACGTCACTGCCAAAGGACAGGCTACCCTGTTCGCCCAGCCAGACCAGATAGCCGAACGCGGGCAATGCCAGCAACAGCGTCTCCACCGTCAGCCCCTCGATCGGCTCCACCGGCGCGCGTTTGCGCACATAGCCGTAAAAGGCGAAGGAAAAGGCCAGCAACAGGCTGACCCACAAGGCATCCGGGGCTTCCGCCGCAAGGATCGCCACGCCCGCTGCCGCCAGCGCCACGGCAATCCCCTGCACGCGATCCAGCCGCTCACCCAGCAGCATCGTACCCAGCAGCACGTTGATCAGCGGGTTGAGGAAATAGCCCAGACTGGCCGCCAGCACATGCTGGTGCAGCACCGCCCAGACATAGCCGGTCCAGTTCGCGCCGATCAGCAGGGCACTGATCATCAGCGTCGCCATCAGCCGCGGATTGCCCAGCGCCGCTCGCAATTTGGCGGTACGCCCCAGCGCCGGCCCCACCACCAGTAGGATCGCCAGCGCCCACAAAATCCGGTTGGCGATGATCTCCAGTCCGTCGACCTGCGCAATCAGGCCCAGAAAGATCGGCAGCAATCCCCAGATCAGATAGGCCCCGACCCCCTGCAACAGGCCGCGCGTGTCGCGCACGATGATCGGTTCGGGGGCGGGCAGACGGGTCATGACGCGCCGCAGGTAGAGGCGCTTTGGCCATTGGTCAAAGCCGCTTACGCTTTGTACGGCGAAAGAATTGCTAGGCCGTAAACCCATAAACGGCATCGTCGAAGCGTTCAAAGGGCGAACAGATCGGGCCGAACGACGCGCGGCAAAGGCTCTTTGCCTTTGCAAGCGGCGTTCGGTTCGAGATGGAAGCCATTTGGACGTCCCTGCGGGATTTGGCCAAAACGGCCCGGTGCGGCGTCGAAAATTCTGGAAATATTGACATATTCCTGCGTCTTTTCTCCTTGCACCACGCCATTTTGGCTCAAACCGCGATGGTGGCCTTTATGGGTTTACGGCCTTGGTCAGGTGCGGATCAGGCTTTGCATCGGTGTCGCGGCGGACAGTTCGGGGAAGAGTTGTTGCTTCACGCGCACGGGATCGAGACCGAAATGCTCGGCCATCGCACCCGTAATCAGCGCGTCCAGACCCGCCGTCGGTTTCAGGTCGCGTCCCTGATACAGCGCCCCCTGCCCCAGTCCCGGCCAGTCGGCGCGCACCTTGCCGCCGCGTACCGCCCCGCCCAGCAGCATCGCCAGAGAGGCCGTGCCATGGTCGGTACCGCCGGTGCCGTTGATCGCCACGGTGCGGCCGAACTCGGTCGCCACCAGCACCACCGTATCGGCCCAGGCCTCGCCCAGCCCGTCGCGCAGGCCCCCGACCATCGCATCCAGCCGTTTCAACTGTGTACGAAGCCGTCCCGACTGCGCCGAATGGGTGTCCCACCCTTCCGTCTCGATCATCGCGATCCGCGCAGCCTTGTCCCCGACCAGCAATTTTGCCGCCAGCGCGCCCATTTGTGCGGCATCCTGCACATTGGCCCGGCTGAGGTCGCCCGCCATCGCCCGCGTTCCCAGCGCCTTGCTCCATACCGCATCGAGCTGCGGGTCATGGGCATAGAGCGCGGAAACCCGGTCGAGCAGGTCCGCCGATGCACCGGGAAGCCGCGAGGGCGCATAGGATGCGACCTGCACCGATCCGCGCAACGTCAGCGGCACCGTCTCCGACACTGCAATCGCGCGCGCTTCATCGGCCGGCAACAGCGGCAATATCCGGTTCAGCCACCCGGTCTTGATCCGATAGGCGGCCACCCCGCCCGATTCGAGGACGTTCTGGCCATCGAAATGCGATCGGTCGCGATAGGGAGAGGCGATGGCATGGACGAACAGCGCATCGCCCTGTTTGAACAGGCCGCCGATCCGTTCCAGTGCGGGATGCAGCGCGAACATGCTGTCCAGCCGGGGCGCGTCGGCAAAATCCTTTGCCAGCGCCCCGCGCGCGGAAACATAGGCCGGATCGCCGACCGGCGCGACGATATGCAGCCCGTCGGCGGCACCGCGTTGAATGATAAAGACGAATCGCCGGTTGCCCGCCGTGCGCGCAAACGCCATGCCCGGCACCAAGCCGAGAGAGGCCATGCCGACCGTCGCCCCCGATACGAAACCGCGTCGCGTAATCATCGCCTATCTCCGCATGAATTCAGGGGATATGAGCATCAGGGCAAGCGCCTGATCCGGACTGGCGGCCCGTCCGATCCACCGTTCGGTATCGCTGCCGGTTGCGACACCGATCAGCTTCGGTGCCAGCGTGCGGGCATCCAGACTTCCACGCGTTTGCGCCGCCAGCCGCGATGCCGCCTCCACCCGCCGCATGATCGCATCGGGGCCCATCCAGCTTGCCGCGATATCATCGTAACCGGCTGGCGAACCGGGGTTCCAAACCGGCTGGCCAAGCTGTTTCTGAAGCCCGAACACCGCTTTGGCAGGGACGTTCTGCGCGCCCAGTCCGCGCAATGCCGAAATCGTCCACTCCCATGGCGTCTTGAACTTCAGCGGCTTTGCCACCCAGGCTTCGGGCGCTTCGACCAGCGCACTGTAAAGCGTCGGCAGGTCGCCATTGGATCGCACAAACGCCTTTTCCAGCCGCGCCACCAGCGTCGGCGGCGGCGTGTCGCCCGCGAAATGTCGGGCAAGCTTGAACGCGATATGGTGCGCGGTCGCGGAATTACGGATCAGATCGTCGAACACCGAAACCGCCTGTTGCTCCCCCGACTGGTCATAGCGCTTGCCCATGATCGTACGGGCACCGGGCTCGTGCAGCCGCCCGGCGAAAATGAAGCTACCCGGCTTGCCGTCCCGCACGCCTGCCAGCCGTGCCGCTGGGCCCTGCGCGATACCCGCCACCGTCCAGCCGGTCAGCGCGCGGGCAAATTCGGTCACATCCGCCTGACTGTAGCCGGTGCGCACGCCCAGCGTGTGCAACTCCATCGCTTCCCGGCCCAGATTCTCGTTGATCCCCAGCTTACGCCTGCCGCGTCGGGCAACCAGCCTGCCCACCGCACTGTCCGGACCGATCGAAACCACCTGATCGAGATAGAAAAGCATCGCCGCATGTTGTTCGACGGCAAACAGCATATCGCGAAAATTGCCCAGCACATGCGGACGAATGGCTTCGAATTCGAAATAGCCTGCCCAGCCGACCACGCCGGGCTTGTCCACCGACACCGCGAAGTGATTCGCCCAGAAATGCACCAGCCTTTCGACAAAGGGCGCAGGCGTGGTCAGCGCCGACTGTGCGCGCGCACCCACGGCGGGGATATAATGCGCCCGCGCCTGTTGCCGCATCATTTTGCGGATCGCCATGGCTTCACTTTTGGTTGATGCGCTATCATCGACACTCTGGCCGCCCTGCCTTGCCGCCCGCTGTAATTGCCGGATCTGGGCGTAATATTGCGCCGTCTCAGTGGCTATGGTGCTGCTGTCCGGCAGCTCGGCAATAGCGGCGGGACGCGGCTGAAACTGATCGAACTGCGAAATCAGCCAGCGGCGAGGCGCAGTGATGGGCGGGTCGTCGGCGCGTGCACCCAGACCGAAACGATTGGCGGCGATAACGGCATCGGACATCCCGCGCACCCTGATGGCTACTATACTACCATCCGGGCAATACTCCTTATTTGTCGCAAAAGTTTGTCAGGCGCGCGCCGCCCCGAACCCTTCGTCCAGCGAAATCTCTCCGACCACCTCGCGATAGCGGTTGATGGCATAGCGGTCGGTCATCCCGGCGATGAAATCGGCGATGTGCCGCTCGCGCCAGGGGGCATCCCGTTCGTCAGCACTGCGCCACCCTTCGGCCATGCGTTCCGGTTCGACGCGATAAGCGTCGAACAGGCCGGTCACGACGCGGCTGGCGGTGTCGGCAGCTTTCCGCTGACTGGGATGGTGATAGAGGTTGGCGTACATGAAGCGTTTCAGGGTGCGTTCGTCGTCACGCATCGAGTCCGAAAACCCGGCAAGACAGCGCCCCGCGGCACGCACATCCTCAACGCGCTTCACACCCGATTCGGAAATGCGCCGCCGGGATTCGGCGATCAGGTCGTTGACCATCACCCCGATCTGCGACCGGATCAGTTCACCGATCAGCTTCGGTTCGGCGATATCGGGGTGGCGCGCACGCACCGCATCCCAGTTGCGGCGAACCAGCGGTACCTCCAGCAACTGTTCCAGCGTCAGCAGTCCCGACCGCAGGCCATCGTCGATATCGTGATTGTCATAGGCGATATCGTCGGCAATCGCCGCGACCTGCGCCTCCAGCGACGACCATTCGCCCAGCGCCAGCGGAAACGCCGCATCCGCCTCTTTCAAGGCCCAGCCCGGATGCCGCACCGGGCCATTATGCTTGGCCAGTCCCTCCAGCGTCTCCCAGCTCAGGTTCAGGCCCGGCCAGCGCGGATAGGGATTGTCGAGCAGCGTCAGCGTGCGCAGCGTGTGGCCGTTATGATCGAACCCGCCATCGGCATCCAGCGCCTCTTTCAGCGCGCGCTCTCCGGCATGGCCAAAGGGCGGATGGCCGATATCATGGGCCAGACACAGCGCCTCGGTCAGATCCTCGTTCAGCCCCAGCACCCGCGCCACCGTGCGGCCGATCTGCGCCACTTCCAGACTATGGGTCAGGCGAACGCGGAAATGGTCGCCATCGGGCGCCATGAACACCTGGGTCTTGTGACGCAGGCGGCGAAAGCTGATCGAGTGGATGATGCGATCACGGTCCCGCTGAAAAGCGTCGCGCGGGCCGCGCAGTTCGCTGCGTTCGGGGTGCAGGCGCCCTTTGCTGTGCTGCGGATCGGATGCCCATGGGGCCAATTGGGTCATTTAAGGTTTCAGCCGTTCGATTTTCTGTCCCCTGGCACTCGTCCAGGCAAAGGCCGAAATACCGTCGCCTGCCAGTTTGTTGACGAATGCCTGCGCCGCCCCCTTGCTGGAAAACGGGCCGACCAGCAAGCGGTTGGTGAACCGCAACGGCGTCGTCCATGCCTGTTTGCCGCGAAACAGTTTCGGCGCCTTGGCGACCAGCCGGTCATAGGCCCGCGGTAACGTCGCCTTGTTGGCACCGCCCGCCACCTGCACCCATTCGCGCGCGGGTTCGGCCTCAACCTTTTTCTTTGCGGCTTTGGCAACCTCGGTACGTTTTTCCGACTTCTCCGGCTTTTTCGAAACAGGGGGCGGTGCCTTTGCCGGGACAACCCTATCCGATCGTTCCGGCTGTCCGGTCGCCGCCGCTTTCTCCGTGGCGCGGGCGCGCTCGACATTTTCCACCATAAGCGAAGATTCGGCCGTGTCGCCCGCCGGTCCCGCCGCGGTCATTGGCGGCTGCGTTCGTGCTGCAACCGCGACATCGGCATCGTCCCTGCCACCGCGGATGCGCTGTCCCGGCAGCGGCGGTGCGAGCCTGGCGTCGGCACGAATTGCAGGCGACAGCGACAATTCGCCGAAATGCACGGCAAAGGCGCGCCGAACCGCCGACATACTGCGCAATCGCCGGAAATAGGGGGACAGTTCGCTGCCCACATTCGGCAGGATCGTCCGGGCGATATGTTCCGCGCCCTTCACGTCGCCGTTCATCGCCAGAATGAACGCCTGCGCCCGCCACGCCCCCTTGTCCTGCTTGCGCAATTGGGAATCGAGCAGCGCGGACGCTTCCTTCTGCTTACCGGAAATGCCCAGCGAGAGGGCAAGCCAGCGCTTCGTCTGCGCATCCGGCTGCTGCGCGAGCGCGGTGCGATAGGCCTGCTGCGCCAGCACGGAATGCCCGGTCAGATCATAGGCAAGCCCGCGATTGGCGGCAAAGGCATCGGGCGCCAGCCCCATCGCATCGGCTTTTGCAAATAACCGCAAGGCCTCGCCCGGACGTTCCAGCTCAACCAGCGCCGCCGCCTTGCCCCCATATACTCGCGGATCTTTTGCATCCGCATCCTCGGCCCGCTTGAAAAATTGCAGCGCGACGACCGGATCGCCCAGCCGCACACTGACCGTACCGGCACTGATCAGCGCATCGACATCGTCCGGATTTTTCGCCAGCACCCTCATATCGGCGGCAAGCTTGTCGGCGTGCGGGGTCGGTGGCGGTACCACCTCCTGTGCAGGAACCGGAGAGGCGATGACACCAAGCAGCAACGCCGGAGCGATACCGCTCCGAAGAAGGAAGGAAACGCATTTCATGGGTGTAGAAAGAATAGCCGTCTCTGCCTGAACTACCGCTGACTCGCAAAACGGAACCGGGCCGCTGTTATCCAACAACGGCCCGGCATCCATGGTTTTGCGCTTACTGGTTGTTCTGACGGTGCAGGAAGCGCGGAATGTCGAGGGAACGATCCTCCTCGCCCTTGTCATCGCTTCGCGCTGCGCTGCGTGCACCCGACATACGTTCGAACAACGTGCCGCCCGGCTTTTTCGCCGGACGCTCGCTTTCCGCTTCCGGCGCGGCCTCGCTTTCCGATGCCGGAGTCAGCCAGCGGCGACGAGGTGACGATTCAGGTGCGGACGGTGCCGGTTCAGGCTCCTGCGGGACCATCGTATCCGATCCCAGCAGCAGTTCGTCGTCATCCCCGCTATCGCTATCCTTCGACTCGACCGGTGCCGGATCGTCCGATTCAGGCGCGCCCATTTCAGCCGCCACCGGCGCGGACTCGTCATCTTTAACCGGTTCAGGGGTCGCTTCCGCTGCGGTCGCACTCTCTTCCGCGTCCGCCGCCACAGGCGCTGTCGGTTCGGGCTTGCGCGGTGCGGTGAAGGAGAAGCTGCGGGTCGGTTCCGACGGTGCGCTACTCGTTACCTGCGCATCGCCCTCGACCTCATCCTCGATACCGGTGGCAACCACCGACACGCGAATCTTGCCTTCCAGATCGGAATTAAAGGCCGAACCCCAGATGATGTTGGCGTCTTCATCCACCAGTTCGCGAATATGGTTGGCGGCCTCATCGACTTCGAGCAGGCGCATATCCTCGCCACCCGTGATCGACACGATCACGCCCTTGGCGCCCTGCATCGACACGCCATCGAGCAGCGGGTTGGCGATCGCCTTTTGCGCGGCTTCGATGGCGCGGCTGTCGCCCTCGGCCTCGCCGGTGCCCATCATCGCCTTGCCCATCTCCTGCATCACCGAACGCACATCGGCAAAGTCGAGGTTGATGAGGCCGGGCATGACCATCAGGTCGGTGATGCCGCGAACGCCCTGTTGCAGCACCTCGTCCGCCATTTCGAACGCTTCCTTGAAGGTCGTGTTCGCATTGGCGATCAGGAACAGGTTCTGGTTCGGGATGACGATCAGCGTATCGACGAACTTCTGCAGCTCCTCGATACCGGCATCCGCCGCCTTGGAACGACGCTTGCCCTCGAACGCGAACGGCTTCGTCACGACACCGACGGTCAGGATGCCCATATCGCGCGCCGCCTTGGCGATGACGGGGGCAGCGCCGGTGCCGGTGCCGCCGCCCATGCCGGCGGCGATGAAGCACATATGCGATCCCTGCAGCGCTTCCTGCACCTGCTCGATCGTTTCCTCGGCTGCCGCACGCCCGATTTCGGGACGCGACCCCGCACCCAGACCCTGTGTGATCTTGGTGCCGAGCTGAATGCGCTGTTCGGCCGACGACTGTTTCAACGCCTGCGCATCGGTATTGGCGACGAGAAACTCGACGCCCTGCACCTCTGCCCGGATCATATTGGCGATTGCGTTGCCACCGGCTCCGCCAACACCGACCACGCTGATCCGCGGGCTCAGTTCGTCCGTGTCCGGCGGAAGAAATTCGATACTCATCTTCCTGTCTCCCCCTGCGCCCGCGACGGGCAGGCGCAACGTTAACTACGTGCGTTGTGCACTATTGCGAAACGCGACTCTAGTGGAAATGTCGCATTTCCTTAATAATTCGCGCGAAATGCCGCCAACAATCGCCTCAACAGCGACATTGGCGTCAACCGCACTACGGTAAGCTGGGGCGTTTCCAGGGCGCGCAGATCCACCGGATCGGCGGCCGCGAACATCGCCATGCCCGCCAGCGTCGAAAACCCCGGCGTGGCATGCGCCTCCGGCAAAGCCGTCAGCCCGCGCGGACGCCCCACGCGCACCGCCCTGCCCAGCGCCTGTTGCGCATAATCGGCGATACCGTTCAGGTCCGCGCCGCCGCCGGTCAGCACAATCTGGCGCCCGACCGGATCGTCGAAGTTCAGCTTGCGCAACTCCTTCTGAATTTCCTCCATCAGCCGGTCGAGCCGCTGCCGGATCACCGCGATCAGTTGCGCACGGGTAATCCGGTTTGCCTCCGCGCCCTCCTCTTCCGAAATCGGGGCAATGTCGATCATGTCATGATTGTCGCGCGGGCTCATATTGGCGGAGCCGTAGAAGCATTTCATCCGCTCGGCCTGCGCACGTTTGGTGCCGAAGGCGCTGGCAATGTCATCGGTGATATCGGACGCCCCCATCGGGATCGACGCAAGCCCGGTCAGCATTCCGCCGGAAAAGACCGACACATTGGTCACGCCAGCCCCGATTTCGATCAGCGCCACGCCAAGCTCCCGCTCCTCTTCCGACAGGCAGGACAGGCCGGTCGCCAGCGGCGAAGCGACGATCGAGCGCACCTCCAGATGCGCCGAACGCACGCACAGGTCCAGATTGCGTACCGGCGATCCGTCGGTGGCGACGACATGGATTTCAACGCCCAGCCGGTCGGCGTGCAGCCCAAGCGGCTTTTTCACCCCCGCCAGCCCGTCCAGCGCATAGCGGGTCGGCTGCGCATGCAGCACCATGCGGCCATTGGGATCGATGGCGTTACGCCCGGTCTTCAACAGATGGTCGATATCCGACTGTTCGACCCGGTGGCCGCCCAGATCGACCTCCAGCTTGACCAGATCGGAAATCAGGCCGCCCGCCGAAAAGCTGACCCAGACATCCTCGATATTGAAACCGGCAATGCGTTCGGCCTGCTCCACCGCTTCGCGCACGGCCAGTTCGGTCATGCCCATATCGGCGATATAGCCGCGCTTGACGCCCTTGCTCTCACGCTGACCGGTGCCCAGCACCACCAGTTCGTCGCCATCGCCCTTTTGCGCGATCATCGCGCAAACCTTGGACGAACCGATATCCAGAACCGTGATGACGCCATCGGGTGCCGTCTTAGCCATCGTACCGCCCCTTGTCCGCTCGCTGAAAGATCATGCGTCCGCTCCGCCCGATTGCGACGCATTGCCGGTATCGCCTGTTTTATTATCCGCTTCCGGGGTCTTTGCGCCATTGGGGATGGTACGAATCGCATCGCCCGGCATCCTGACCACCAGTCTGGTCGGATCGCGCATGTCGAAATAGAGATAGCCCTTGCCGAGCAGCCCTTCCATCCCGTCCAGCGCGGCGAATTTGGCCAGCATCCGTTGCGCCACGGCCAGTCCTTCGGGCAGTTCCAGCTTCTCGCCGGTGTTGAAGGTCAGATCCCAGCGCCGGTTGCCGATCCACGTCGCCGCCTTCACCCGCGGCTTGAGCGCAGGCGCGGCCTCCATCAGCTTCTGATAATCGGGCGCCTGCGCATTCGCACCATCGCCGATCAGCAGCGGCAGGTCGGGCATCTTGTCGGGCGACACCGGCTGCAACAGCACACCCTTGGCATCGACCAGCATCAACTGCCCGTCATATTGCCAGATCGCCGCCGGTTTGCGCTCGACGATATCGATGACCAGCTTGTCGGGCAGGCGGCGGGACACACGCGCATCCTCCACCCAGCCGTAATTGAGCAGGCGGTTGCGAACCTCCGACAGATTGACCAGCGGCATCGCCTGCGATTGCTGGTCCAGCGCCATGGCATAAACCGACATGCGATCCATCCGGTGCAGGCCCTTCACCTCGATCTGATCGACGCGCAGCCCCATCTTGCCCAGCCCTTCGGCCGCCGAAACATACGCCGCCTGCGGCAGGCGCAGCCAGGTCGCCCCGGCGATCGCCAGCGCCGCCACGCCCAGAAAGATGGCCCAGGCGATGATCCGGTGCAGCGTATGTTCGCTCACCGGCAGCGCGGCCACCGTGCGATCGAGGATCGAGGCGCGTTTGGCCCGCGATTTTTGCGGGCGACGGCGCGGTTTCACCGTGCGCCCCCGCTGCTGCGAAGGGCTGCGTCGGGTGGCCGCGCGGCTCATACCGGCGCCTCTTCATCTGCGTCGTGCATCGCCTCTTCCACGATCCGCCCCACCAGATCGGCATAGGAAATGCCCAGATGCTTCGCCTGTTCGGGCACGAGACTGAACGGCGTCATCCCCGGCTGGGTATTCACTTCCAGCAGGAACAGCCCTTCCACACCCTGCGTATCATCCCAGCGGAAATCCGCGCGCGACGTCCCCTTGCAACCGAGCAGGCGGTGCGCCTCCACCGCGATCCGGCAACAGGCATCGGCAATGTCCGCCGGAATGTCCGCCGGACAAATATGGTCGGTCAGCCCGTCGGTATATTTGGCGGTGTAATCGTAAAAGCCGCTCTTGGGTTTCAGTTCGGTGACGCCCAGCGCCTGATCGCCTAGCACTGCGGTCGTCAGTTCGCGCCCGCGAATGAACGGTTCGGCCAGCAGTTGCTCAAATTCCTGCCACGGTCCCGTCGCATCGCGTGCAATCGGATTGCCGGTATTGCCTTCGTCCGTGACGATGGCGACCCCGACCGACGACCCTTCATTGACGGGTTTCAGCACATAGGGGCGTGGCAGCGGATCGCGCGCATACAGGCTTTCGGTATCAACGATCCTCCCGCCCGGCATGGGGATACCGTGCGGCACCAGCGTCTGCTTGGTAAGCTGCTTGTCGATCGCGATGACAGAGGTTGCCATGCCCGAATGGGTATAGCGCAACCCCATCAGGTCGAGCATCCCCTGCACGCGCCCGTCTTCTCCGGGCGTCCCGTGCAGCGCGTTGAACACCAGATCGGGCTTCACCTCGGCCAGCCGCTGCGCAACATCGCGATCCATATCAATGCGCGTCACCCGATGCCCCAGCGATTCCAGCGCATCCGCAATGCCCTTGCCGGACATCAGCGACACGTCACGCTCCGCCGACCATCCGCCCATCAGCACCGCGATGTGGAGCTTATCCATGATGTTCCCCCACCCGCTGAATTTCCCATTGCAGCTCGATGTCCGACTGCGCCTTCACCCGGCGGCGCACTTCCTCGCCCAGCCCCTCGATATCGGCGCTGGTCGCGTTGCCGAGGTTGAGGAGGAAGTTGCAATGTTTCTCGCTCACCTGCGCATCGCCGATCTGCAAGCCCCGACACCCGGCGGCATCGACCAGCGCCCATGCCTTGTGCCCGTCCGGGTTTTTGAAAGTGGAACCGCCGGTACGGCTGCGCAGCGGCTGCGACGCCTCACGTTCGGCGGCGATACGGTCCATCTCCGCACCGATGGTCGCCGGGTCGCCGGGGGTTCCCCGAAAGGTTGCACTGACCACGATCGCACCGTCGGGCAACTCGGAATGGCGATAGGAATAGCGCAGGTCCGCCGCCTCCAGCGTCCGGCGCTCGCCCGAACGCAGCACCACGTCACAGTTCAGCAGGATGTCGCTGACCTCGCGCCCATAGGCTCCGCCGTTCATCCGCACGAAACCGCCGACCGTACCGGGAATGCCGCGCAGGAATTCCAGCCCCGCAATTCCCGCATCGCGCGCTTTCGACGAGACCAGGATTCCCGACGCGCCGCCGCCGCAGCGCATCGTCACAATATCGGGCTGCTCGACCTGCGCAAACGCCTTGCCCAGCCGCACCACGACCCCCGGCACACCGCCGTCGCGCACGATCATGTTGGACCCCAGCCCCAGCGCCATCACCGGCACGGCCGGATCCAGTTCGCGCAGGAACCCGGCCAGATCGTCGGCATCCTTCGGCTCGAACAGCCAGTCGGCACTGCCGCCCGACTTGAACCACACCAGCGGCGCCAGCGGCGCATCGGGCGTCAGCTTGCCGCGCACCATGGGAAGGGTATCCGCCATGCTCACGCCGCCGCTTCCGTGCGCACCGACGCGATCGCATCGGCCAGTCCCGCGGCCCATTTGGTAATGTCGCCCGCGCCCAGACAGATCACCTGATCGCCCGGCCGGATCATGTCCGCCAGCCGCTGCGCCAGATCGTCGGCACCGTCCACGGTCGCGACCGAGCGGTGCCCGCGCCGCCGGATATTGGCGACAAGCGTTTCGGCATCGACGCCCTCGACCGGCTGCTCTCCGGCGGCATAAACGGGCGTCACCAGCACCGCATCGGCATCGTTGAACGCCTGTGCGAAATCGTCCATCAACTCGCCCAGCCGTGAATAACGGTGCGGCTGCATCACCGCGATGACGCGCCCCTGCCCGCCTTCGCAGGCCGCAGCGAGCACCGCGCGGATTTCCACCGGATGATGGCCGTAATCGTCGATGATCGTCACCGGCGCGCCTTCACCGGCATCGACCTCGCCGACCTTCGTGAACCGCCGTTTCACCCCGCCGAACCGCGCAAAGCCGTTGGCGATGACGGCATCGTCGCAGCCCAGTTCGATCGCCACGCCGATGGCGGCAAGCGCGTTCTGGACATTATGACGTCCGGGCATCGGCAGTTCGATGCCTTCGATCGTGCGCGTCTCGCCATCGCGGTCGCGCACCATCACGTCGAAACGATTGCCGCCCGGCACCGGCGTTACATTGACGCCGCGAATATCGGCCTGCCCGGCAAAGCCATAGGTGACGATCCGCCGGTCGCGCACGCGCGGGATGATCGCCTGCACCTCCGGGTGATCGAGGCACAGCAGCGCCGCGCCGTAAAAAGGCACATTCTCGACAAACTCGATAAAGGCATTCTTCACCGCATCGAACGAGCCGTAATGATCGAGATGTTCGGGATCGATATTGGTGACGACCGCAAACGTGCCGTCGAGGCGCAGGAAGCTGCCGTCGCTTTCATCCGCCTCGACCACCATCCAGTCGCTGTCGCCCAGCCGCGCGTTGGACCCATACTGGTTGATGATCCCGCCGTTGATGACGGTCGGATCGATCCCGCCCGCGTCCAGCAGCGCCGCGACCATGGAGGTGGTCGTCGTCTTGCCGTGCGTGCCCGCAATCGCAACGGTCGATTTCAACCGCATCAGTTCGGCCAGCATCTCCGCCCGACGCACCACCGGGATACGCCGTTCCAGCGCCGCTTCGACCTCCGGATTGCCGCGCTTGACCGCCGTGGAGGTCACCACCACCGCCGCATCGCCCAGATTTTCGGGCTTGTGGCCGATGGCAATCGGAATGCCGTAATCGCGCAGGCCCTGCACGACATAGCTTTCGGCGATGTCCGATCCCTGTACGCTATAGCCCAGATTGTGCATCACCTCGGCAATGCCCGACATGCCGATGCCGCCGATGCCGATGAAATGGATGGTGCCGATATCGGTCTCAACGCCGCGCATCAGTCCGCCCCTCCGGCCACGGCCATGCCGGTCGTACCGCCGCCGATACGCTCGACCAGATCGGCCAGATCGCGTGCCGCATGCGGACGCCCGCACTGGCGCGCGCGCCGGGCGGCGTTTTCTAGCCCGACCGTATCGAGGCCCAGCCGCTGAATCTGCTTGGCGAGTTCGGTGGGCGTGAAGGCAGGCTGCGGAATCGTGCGTGCGCCGCCCGCCGCCGTCATCTCCTTCGCATTGGCGGTCTGATGGTCGTCGGTAGCGATCGGCAGCGGGATCAGAATCGCAGGCCGCCCCGCCGCCGTCAGTTCGGCGATAGTGGAAGCCCCTGCCCGTGCAATCACGATATGCGCCCAGCCAAGCTGTTCGGGCATATCCTCAATATACGTCGCAATGTCGGCGGGGATGCCATGCTCGGCATATTTGGCGCGCACCTGATCGATATCCTCGATCCGCGCCTGATGCGTTACCTGCATCCGGCGGCGGAAATGGACGGGGAGCAGCGCCAGCCCGTCGGGCACGACCTGACTCAGGATGCTCGCGCCCTGACTGCCGCCCGTCACCAGCACGCGAAAAATGCCGTCTTCCTCCAGCAGCGGATAGGGCCGCTCGCGCAGCGCCAGCACCGCTTCGCGCACCGGATTGCCGACCAGCACCGCCTTTTGCATATGCTTGTGCTTCAGCCGCGCGACTTCCTCATACGATGTGGCGATCGCATCGACCTTGCCCGACACCAGCCGGTTGACGCGGCCCAGCACCGCATTCTGTTCGTGAATGACGGTCGGCACCTTCATCCTGAACGCCGCCAGCAGCGCGGGCAGCGCCGGATAGCCGCCGAAGCCGATCACCGCTGCGGGCTTGAAACTGCGATAGAGCTCCATCGCCATCGCCCGGCCCTTGCGCACCTGACTGATGCCGCGCAGCCAGCCCATCGGATTCTTGCCGAATCGCCCGGCGGGCAGGACATGGGTCTGCACATCCTCGAACAACCCCGGAAAGCGCACACCACGGTCGTCGCTGACCAGCGCGACACTATGCCCGCGCCGTCGCAACTCCGCCGCCAGCGCGGCCGCGGGCACCATATGCCCGCCGGTGCCTCCGGCCGCCAAAACATAGTGTCGGGAATGTTCGTTCATGCCTTCCATCCGGTCTTGTAAGAAGATCGGCTGAGATACGGGTTTCGCCGCGTGAATGCGAGCAGCAGTCCCATCCCGATCGACAGCGCAATCATCGACGATCCGCCATAGCTGATAAACGGCAGCGTCATCCCCTTTGACGGCGCAATGCCGATATTGACCGCGATGTTGATCATCGCCTGCACGCCGAATTGCGAGGCAAGACCGGCGGCCGCCAGCACCCGGAACGCATCCTGTTCATCCAGCAGGCGGACAAAAACGCGGGTGACCAGCGCGAAAAAGAGGATTGCGATAACGGCGCAGGCGATCAGGCCGAACTCTTCCCCCACCACGGCGAAGATATAGTCGGTATGCGCTTCGGGTAAGCGGAACTTCACCGTTCCCGCCCCCGGCCCCCGACCGGTAATCCCCCCTGCGGTCAGCACGTCATGCGCCATATCCATCTGATAGGTATCGGCGGCATTCCCCGCGGCATCGGGAAACAGGAAGCTGTCGATACGCGCGCGTGCCGTGCCGTAAAAGAAATAGGCCGCGACAACGCCGCCCAGCCCCATCACGCCCAGCAGCGCCAGCATCTTCGGCGAAACGCCCGACAACAGCACCAGGATCAGCCAGACAAGCCCGAACACCATCGTCTGCCCGAAATCGGGCTGCAACATCAGCAGCACGCCGACAATCGCGGTCATGCCCAATGTAATGACCGTCACCGGCAGGTGTTCGTCCTTGGCGCGGAACGACAGGATCCATGCGATCGTGACGATGAAAAAGGGTTTCAGGAATTCGGACGGCTGAAACTGCGCGATACCGACACCCAGCCAGCGATGCGCCCCGTTCACTTCCACCCCGATGAACGGCACCGCCGCCAGCATCACCAGAAACGCGGCCGCGCCGACAATCGCCAGCCGACGCGCCGCCTTTATCGGCAGCATCGACACGACCAGCATCACCGGGATCGACAATGTCACCCACAGGACCTGCCGCCAGAAATAGAACATCGGCGGAATATGGTGCGACGCATCCGAATAGCGTTCGGCCGAAGCCGGGGATGCCGCCGCCACCGCCACCAGCCCGATGGCGATCAGTAGCAGCGCGATCAGCAGCAGCACACGGTCGATATCGCGAAACCAGGCCCCGATGGGCGAACGGCTCGCGCGGCCCAGTTGCTGCTCGACGCGCGCCTTCATGCTCGACGTTTGCGGCTCTTTGCGCAGATAGTCGGTCATCGCAACGCCTCCACCGCCTTGCGGAACGCTGTTCCGCGCGCTTCGAAATCGCGAAACTGATCGAACGAGGCACAGGCGGGGGAAAGCAACACGGTATCGCCGGGTTGGGCACGCTCGGCAGCCGCTTTTACCGCACGCTCCAGCGTCTCGCATGGCTCCACCGGCATGTCGGGTGCCAGCACGTCGGCAAAGCGCGGTCCCGCCTGCCCGATCGTATAGGCGCAGCGGACATGACCGAAACCGGGGCGGCAGGGTTCCAGCCCGTCGCCCTTTGCCTGCCCGCCGACGATCCAGTGAATACCGTCGAACGCCGCCAGCGCGGGCGCGGCGGATTCGGGATTGGTCGCCTTCGAATCGTTGACGTAGCGCACGCCGCGCACCATCGCGACCGTCTCCATACGATGCGGCAGGCCGGTAAAGCTCTCCAGCCCGCGATCGATCGCCCATTGCTCGATGCCCAGCGCTTCGCACACCGCAATGGCCGCCAGCGTATTCTGGGCATTGTGCGGCCCTTGCAGGGCAGGCCATTTCGACTGGTTCATGCACACGCCCGGTGCGATCTTGGTCAGATGCTCGCCGCGTACCGACAGCGACCGGGCAATTTCGTAGGACGGCGTATCGCCGATCCCGATTACCGCCGCGTGATCGGGCGACTGCATCGCGAACAGCCGCGCCTTCGACGCCGCATAGGCCGCGAAATCTTCATACCGGTCGAGATGATCGGGCGTGATGTTGAGCAGCACCGCGACATCGCAATCGAGGCCGGTCGTCAGGTCGATCTGATAGCTCGACAGTTCCAGCACATAGACGCCCCCTTCCGGCAACGGCTCCTGCGACAGGATCGGCAGACCGATATTGCCGCCCATCAGGCTGGGCACGCCTGCGGTTTGCAGGATGTGATGGACCAGCGCGGTGGTGGTCGACTTGCCGTTGGTGCCGGTAATGCCGACCACGCGATGCGGCGGCAGGTCGGCGCGCGCCTGTGCGAACAGTTCGATGTCGCCGATGAGGGGAACACCCGCGTCGCGTGCTTTGGCTGCTATCGGATGGCGGTTGAGCGGCACGCCCGGCGACACCACGACCGCAGCGAACCCGGCAAGGTCGAGTTCCATCGGATCGGCCAGCGTTGCGCCCTGCACTTCTTCCCGGCGTTCGGCATCGCCGTCCCATGCGAACACTGCCGCCCCGCTCGCCGCCAGCGCGCGCACCGTCGCCGCGCCCGAACGTGCCAGCCCCAGCACCGCATAGCGTTTGCCGCGCCAGCTTCGGCTCGTAATCACCGCAGCTTCAGCGTCGACAGACCGGCGAGCGCCAGCACGAAGGCGATGATCCAGAAACGGATGACGACCGTCGGCTCGCTCCAGCCCAGTTGTTCGAAATGATGGTGGATCGGCGCCATCTTGAACACGCGCTTGCCGGTGCGCTTGTAGAAGAACACCTGAATGATGACGCTCATCGCCTCGACCACGAACAGGCCGCCGATGATGCCCAGCACGATTTCATGATGCGCGACGACCGCGATGGTGCCCAGCGCGCCGCCCAGCGCAAGGCTGCCCGTATCGCCCATGAACACGGCCGCGGGCGGCGCATTGAACCACAGGAACGCCAGTCCCGCCCCCATCATCGCGCCGCAGAAGATCGCCAGATCGCCCGCACCCGGCACATGCGGAATGCCCAGATAATCGGCGAACTTCACATTACCCGCCAGATAGACGATCACCATGAACGCCATCGACGCGATGATGACCGGCATGGTCGCCAGCCCGTCCAGCCCGTCGGTCAGGTTCACCGCATTGCCGAATGCAACGATCGTGAACGCGGCGAAGATGATATAGAAATAGCCCAGATCGATCGACACGCCCGAAAAGAACGGCACATACAGCTCGGTGCCCGTCTGGCGGATGATGAGCCATGACGCCAGACCGGCGATCACGAATTCTGCCAGCAACCGCACCTTGCCGGACACACCGGCGGTGCTCGCCTTCTTCACCTTGTCGTAATCGTCGAGGAATCCGATCGAACCGAAACCCAGCGTCACGAACAGGCATGCCCAGTCGAACGGATTGCTCAGATCCATCCATAACAGGATCGCCAGGGTGAGCGAGGTCAGGATCATCAGCCCGCCCATGGTCGGCGTACCCCGCTTGGCCAGATGGCTTTGCGGCCCGTCGCTGCGGATCGGCTGTCCCTTGCCCTGACGCACACGCAGCCAGCCGATAAAGCGCGGCCCGATGATCAGGCCGATCAGCAGCGCCGTCGCAATCGCCCCGCCGGAGCGAAAGCTGAGATAGCGAAAAAGATTGAAAACGCCCGGAAAGCCCAGATATTCGGCAATCAGGTAAAGCATTATCCCCTTCCCGCCAGCGCCGAAACGACCGACGCAAGCCCGATGGCATTGGAACCCTTGATAAGCACGGCGTCGCCCGGCGTCAGTTCCGCCGTCAGTCGATCGCGCGCCGCCGCTGCGTCGGGCACATGGACGAAATCGACGCGCCCCTCAAGCGCATTCGCAAGCGCCGTCATCTCCTCGCCCACCAATATGGCGCGCACAACGCCCGCTTCGTCGACGGGATCGGCCAGAGCCGCATGATAGGCCGCACTTTCGCTGCCCAGTTCGCGCATATCGCCCAGCACCGCCAGCTTGCGCCGTGCCGGCTCCTGTCCTAGCACCGCCAGCGTTGCCCGCATCGAGGACGGGTTGGCATTATAGCTTTCGTCGATGACCAGCGCCTCGCCGCCGTCCAGCGCGACTTTCAGCCGCGCGCCCCGTCCGGCAAGCCCGCCGAAATCGGCAAGCGCCAGTCCGGCCAGCCCCAGATCGGCACCGACCGCATCCACCGCCGCCAGGATCGCCAGCGAATTGGAAACCCAATGCGCGCCGGGCTGGCGCATCGTGTAGCTGAGTTCATGCTCGCCCAGCCGTGCCGTCACGAACGTACCCCCTTCCGGTACGCGCATATGCTCGATCGCGCGCACATCTGCGCCTTCGTTCAATCCGAACGTGACGATTCGCGCGGCATGGGGCTGTGCGGCGGCGATCAACCGGTCGCGATGCGGGCTGTCGAACGGCACGATGGCCGTACCGCCGGGTTCAAGCCCCTGAAAAATTTCCCCCTTGGCATCGGCAATCGCGCTTTCGTCCTTGAAGAAGGCGGTGTGCGCGGGCGCAATCGCGGTGACGATGGCGACATGCGGCCGCACCAGCCGGGTCAGCGCCGCCAGCTCACCGGCATGATTCATCCCCATTTCGAAAATGCCGAAACGAGTTGCGGCGGGCATGCGCGACAGGCTGAGCGGCACGCCGGTATGATTGTTATAGCTTTTGACCGAACGATGCGCGGCACCGGGATCGCACCGGTCGAGCGCCGCGAACAGCGCCTCCTTCGTCCCCGTCTTGCCCACCGATCCGGTCACGCCGATAATCTTGGCGTCCGTGCGTGCCCGCGCCGCTACGCCAAGGGCATTAAGCGCCGCCATCGTATCGGCAACCCGGACATGCGGATGTGCGGTTGCATCGCTCACCACCGAACCCGCGGCACCGCGATCGAACGCCGCGTCCAGGAAACGATGCCCGTCGGTCACTTCGCCCTTCAGCGCAAGGAACAGATCGCCCGCGCCGACCTCACGGCTGTCGAACGTCACGCCGTTTACGGTGAAATCCGCGTTCGCCGAGCCGCTGGCGGCTTCGGCAATCGCTGCGGAGGTCCATAGCGGTTCGCTCACGCCGCCACCTCACGCGCAACGCTCACATCGTCAAAGGGCAACACCATGTCGCCGACGATCTGGCCCTGCTCATGCCCCTTGCCCGCCACCAGCACGATATCGCCGCTTTCGGCCTCTCCGACGGCTTCGGCAATCGCTGCGCGGCGGTCGCCGATTTCCCGCGCCTGAGGAACGCCTTTCAAAATCATCGCGCGGATCGCCGCTGCATCTTCCCCGCGCGGATTGTCATCGGTGACGATGGCGAGATCGGCATCGGCCGCCGCCGCCTGCCCCATCGGCTCGCGCTTGCCCTGATCGCGGTCGCCGCCCGCGCCGAACACCACGATCAGCCGCCCGTCGACATGCGGCTTCAACGCCGCAATCGCGGCTTCCAGCGCGTCGGGGGTATGGGCATAGTCGATATAGACGGGCGCACCGGCCCGCGTAATCGTCGCCCGCTCCAGCCGCCCGCGCACCGGGGCCAGCCGCGACAGATTGGCAAGCGTGGTCGCCGCGTCGCCGCCGGTGGCGATTACCAGCCCGGCCGCCGTCAATGCGTTGGCGGCCTGATACGCCCCGATCAGCGGCAGGGTCACCCGATACTCCTTCCCGTCCGCCACGATCCCCAGTTGCTGGCCCAGCAGCGTCGGCTCGCGCGATATCAGCCGCAGCGTATCGCCATGCTCGCCCACCGTCACCAGCCTGTTGCCGCGTGCGCGTGCCAGATCGATCACCCGGTCGGAATGCGGGTCGTCCACCCACACGACCGCCGTGCCCTTCGGATCGAGCACTTCCGAAAACAGGCGCAGCTTGGCGGTGAAATAGGCCGCCATGTCGCCATGATAATCCAGATGGTCGCGCGACAGGTTGGTGAAGGCCGCCGCCGTCACCGACACCCCTTCGCTGCGATATTGCGACAGGCCGTGGCTCGATGCCTCGAACGCCGCATGTGTCACGCCTTCGCGCGCCAGCCCGGCCATGTTCGACAGAAAGGTAACAATATCGGGGGTCGTCAGGCCGGTCTTGACGCTCTCCTGCGCCGTACTGACGCCCAGCGTACCGATCGACGCGGCGGAATGCCCGGCCATCCGCCAGAGCTGGCGCGTCAGTTCGACCGTGGATGTCTTTCCGTTCGTGCCGGTAACGGCGGCCACCGTTTCGGGAAAGGGTGCAAAAAAACGCGCCGCCAGATGGGCAAATCTTTCCCGCGGACGCCGGTCGGCGATATGCACCGCGCCTTCAACCTCCGCTTCGGGCCGCGCGACCACGGCAATCGCACCGCTCGCCACCGCCTGCGGGATGAAATCCTCACCATTCACGCGCGCGCCTTCGAACGCGCCGAATATCGTGCCGGGCGCCACCTTGCGATGGTCGATGGCAAAGCCGGTGACGGTTTCGTTTTCAGATCCCTCGGTCAGTGTCCCCAATTTCATTGCGTCGATGCCACTTTGGTTTCACTCGCTCCGTCGGTGCTTCCGGGTCGATGCCACAGAAGCGGGGTCAGGTCCGACACATCAATATCGCGATGCATGCTCGGCGTAACCCCCAGCATCGATCCCACGCGCGTAATGACATGCGATGCAACCGGCCCCGCCGTCCATGCAGCGGTAGTGAAACCATAGGTACTGGCGTTGCCGACCGGTGCCACCAGCGTAGCGATGACGACATAGCGCGGATTATCCATCGGAAAGACCCCGGCAAAGGTCGAAACGTTGCTATGCTTCTCATACCGTCCGTTATTAGCGATTTCCGCCGTGCCGGTCTTGCCGCCGACCCGATAGCCGGGTGCCGCAGCCTTGCGCCCCGTGCCGTCGAGGACGACCAGTCGCAGCAACTGCCGCATCCGGTCGCTGGTGGCTTGCGAAAATACGCGCTGCCCCTTCGCCGCATGGCCGGGCGCCACCTTCAACAGTGTCGCCGGGCGCCAGATGCCGCCATTGACCAGCGCGGCATAGGCGGTGGCAAGCTGAATCGGCGTAATCGCGATGCCGTGACCGAACGCCGTCGTCATCGTCGTCGTCCGCCCCCAATAGGTCGGCCAGAGCGGCGGCATCTTTTCCTCGATCTGGATTTGCGATTCCTGATCGAAATGCAGCTTGTGGAAGAGCTGCTTCATCTTGTCCTCGCCCATCAGGTCGGCGATGCGCGCCGTCGCGATGTTCGAGGAATAGATGAGGGTTTCGGGAATGTTCAGCCAGCGGCGCTGTTCATCGCCGGGATCGTCATGAATGGTGAAGCGACCGACCTTCAGCGGCTTGGTCGCGTCAAACCGCCGCGCCATCGACGTGACGGTACCGGTGTCGATCGCCTGCGCCATGGCCAGCGGCTTGAACACCGACCCCAGTTCATAGCGCGCCTGCGTCACATTGTTGCGAAGCTCCGCCTGCGTCGCGTGCTTGATGTCATTGGGGTTGAAGGTCGGCAGCGACGACATGGCGATTACTTCGCCGGTATGGACGTCGAGCACGATGCCCGCTGCCCCTTCCGCCTTGAACTCGGCCATGGCGGAGGACAATTCGCTTTCCATCGCCGCCTGAACCCGTGAATCGATTGAAAGTTCGACCGGATCGGCCCGCTTGTCGGGATCGGTCAGCCGCGCATCCAGCGAACGCTCTATCCCCCGCAATCCATGCCCGTCGGCGCCGACAAAGCCCAGCACATGCGCCGCCAGCGTGCTTTGCGGGTAAAGCCGCTCCGGCTCCCGCCCGAACGCAATGCCCGGCTCACCGATGGCATTAACCCGTTCGACCGTTTCCGGTAGCGCCCGACGTGCCAGATAGGTGAACGGCACATCCAGATTCAGCTTGCGATAATACCATGCCGCATCATGCGCGGGCAGCACATTTGCCAGTTCTTGCGCCAGTTGCTGCTTGTCGCCGATCACCTTGTCGGGATGCACGCCGATCGACCAGCCGTCGATTGTCCGCGCAAGCGGCGCGCCGTTGCGATCGAGGATATCGGCGCGCGCGGGCACATAGCGCCCGTCGATCGCACCGGAATGATAGGGTTCCGCCGAAAAGGCAAGCTGGGTCAACCGCCCGAGGATGAGCACCGCGCCCGCCAGGAACAGCAGCAGCAACACCATCAGGCGCATATGCGCCGTCGTCACCAGCGTCTGACGATCCGCGCGTTCAGATGGGGAAACAAGGACGATCAACGCAGACCAGCCTCCATTTTCGCGCCCTTCATCAGATCACCCAGCGTGGAATCGCTCAACAGTTTGCGGTCCAGCATGGCAACCTTTTGCTGGGTCGCCTGCACGGCAGGTACGGCAGAGGACGCCGTCGGCCGGGAATCGGTTACAGCCGCAGTCTGAATTCTGGCTTCCGGTTCCTTCTCGTGGATCGCCGATGCGGGCGCTGCAATCGCGGAGGGAGCATCGGCACCATCGGTCAGCACCGGCGCCCTGGGCACGATCAGCGCAGCCACCTGAACATCTCCCTTGCCGAATTGTCCCGAATCCAGTTCGGCCACACCCTGCGCGCCGGGGTCCAGATACTGGTCGGGCGTCGGTGCGGCAAGCGCGAACAACTGACCGTTCCAGCGTTCAAGCTGCGCCATATTCGCGCGCGTCTTGAACTCGGTGTCCAGGTCGCGAATATCCTTGCGCGCATCGACGATCGAACGCTGCACCGAATCCAGCCGCGCCCGCTCCGCCGCCACCCGCGACGTTACCAGATAACAGCTCAGCGCCACGATCAGGCACCCCAGCAACCATCCGAATCCCTTGAACCCCTGGGCAGCCATCATTCTCCTCCCTTGCCGTGCCAGGCCTGCGCCGCCGTCCGCCGGGCAGCGCGCAATGTTGCGGAGCGCGCACGCGGATTGCGCGCCACCTCCGCCTCACCCGGCCGCACCGCACGCGCCGGGTTTTCGAAACTTGCTTCGCGAACCGGTTCGACCGCAGGGCGATGCCGCGATCCCGCCGACACCTTGCCCGAGCGTTCGCGCAGGAACCGCTTGACGATCCGGTCCTCCAGACTGTGAAAGCTGACCACCGCCAGCCGCCCGCCGGGCTTCAGGCAGCGTTCCGCCGCTGCCAGCCCGTCGGTCAGTTCGTCCAGCTCGCGATTGAGATAGATACGCAGCGCCTGAAAACTGCGCGTCGCCGGGTCTTTGCGGTCGTGCGGACGATATCCCAGCGCCTTGCGAATGACGTTCGCCAGTTCCAGCGTCGTCGTAATCGGACGTGCCGCGACGATCGCCCGCGCCACCCGGCGCGAGCGCGGCTCCTCGCCATATTGATACAGCACGTCGGCGATCAGCGCCTCATCCGCCTGATTGACGAAATCGGCGGCGGTCTCCCCCGACTGACTCATCCGCATGTCGAGCGGCCCTTCGGCCTGAAAGGAAAAGCCCCGCTCCGCCCGGTCAAGCTGCATCGACGACACGCCGATATCCATGGTGACGCCATCGACCGGCAGCAGGTCGCGTCGCGCCAGCTCTTCCGCCATCGCAGAGAAAGGTGCCTCGATCAGCGTCAGCCGCCCTTCGGCCTCCGCCACCAGCGCCTGCCCTTCGCGTACCGCATCGGGATCGCGGTCGAACGCGATCACCTCCGCGCCGCTGGCCAGCATCGCGCGCGTATAGCCGCCCGCGCCGAACGTCGCGTCGACGTGCCGCTCACCGGGAACGATATCGAGGGCGGCGAGCACCTCATCCAGCAGCACCGGAACATGGGGAGCGACGACCGTCACAGCGCAATCCCCTTTTCCGCCAGCAGGAATTTGCACAGCGACACCAGGCGCGGTGATGCGCCGTCATAGGAAAGCAGCGTTGCCGGGTCCCAGATTTCGATTTCCTTGCCCGCACCGACGAACAGGGCGTGTTTGCCGATATTGGCGTGGAACCGCGGAAAGCCGCTCAGGATGAAGCGGCCACTGCTGTCATATTGATAATAATCGGCACCCATCGCGGCATCGCGAATCATATTGTCGGCATCGACCGCCCGGTCCTCGGACAGAGCGGCCGCGCGCGCCTCCGCCTCACGCACGCGCGCCTCTCCCTGATCGAAATCATAGGCGAGGATGCAGGGTGCCCGCGAATGCGCACTGATGATGAACTGCCGCGCGATTTTCGACCCCGGCTCCGCATTGCAGTTGCGTTCGAGCGTGGCGCGCAGGGTGGCGGGGATGGCGACACGACCCTTGTCGTCCACCAACTGCAGCCCATTGCCGAAATAGTTGCCCCGTTCTGCCACGCTTCGCCCTTTTTGGCGCACAAACTCCCCGCTTCCGCCGGACGACCATCGTCGCCCGACGACGTCATGTTGTCGGAAGCTGGGAATCCGTCCCCGTTGTCTAAAGCGTTAACCTAACCCCCCTGGGAACTCAATGGGAGAATACGGGAAATTAGGGTAATTACCCCCACTTTTATGGGCAAAGCAGGTATGTTTTTATTTTGTTCTGCGCGCTGTACGTAGTTTTGCTGATGGGGAAGAGGCGTTCGCCTGCGCCCGGACGGGATAGCGTGGGATGAGATGGGAACGGATGACGTCAAACCGGGACGACTAACCGAGCCGGATCGCTTCAGGCGACGCGTGCCAGCTTCAGCAGGCGGCCAGCCGCATCCATCATCCGATGTCGGATCAGGCCGAATGACCGCGATGGGGTGGTTTGCCGAAAGGCAGTTTCTGGTTGGAGAAGATTGTAAGTTGACGAAAGGAGAGCGATGTTGTCGGCGCTTTTGGGAGAACGGGTTTGCGTCCAATATCAATCCAGTGGTTCGACAGGCTGTTTCTATCAGGACTCACCCTTGAACTTGTCCTAAGAATTATCCGCGCGCGCGACTGGTTGCATATATCTCATACAGGAAACGCCCTACTATTCACTGGAGTGGAGATATCCTATTTTTTGATTATGTGCGGGTTTTGGATAGCGATATCCCGATACCATAGTAAAATCGGCAAGTGGACGTTGCCGATATTGCTCGCCACCATTCCAATCGGGATTGCAATGACAGCAGTCCGTCCTGGTGCGATATTTAATCATATCAACCTTGCAAGCGTCATGTTTGTGATTGTGAGACCGCTTCTCTACATCACAGCAACTATCATGCTTTTCCGACCCGATGCAGAAACTTGGTTTTCAGATTACTGGCGCGCTTCCTCCACGCTGGGGGTGTCGGCTAACGAGCTTACTGAAAATCAAGATGAATGGCGAAAATTGAGGCGATAACCGTCACCCCTCTTTAGGGGCCGCCCATAACTTCGGACGATCAAACCCCGGCCCCACCTAATGCACTTTCGAGCTGTCTTTTTGCTGCTCGGCGGAAATCTGGCTGGCGATCTTGTTGGTGCCGATCGGTTCCATGGCGGACGCGCCGGGTGCCGCACCCAGTTCCGCCAGCGGCTCGTCGGTTTTCTTGCCGGTGTCCGCCGTATCGACGGTGTTGCCGGTCACCGTCATGTTCGCCACGACATCGGATTTCGAAGAGCCGACTGTCGCCACGCTTTGCGTGTCCCCTGCCGACCGGAAAACCGCGCTGCCCGCCGCGATCAGCACGAGCACCAGCGCAAGCCCGGTCATACCGACCCGGACCCGCTGCACCACCTGTGCGCTTTCCTGTTTGGGATGCTCGATCACTGCGGGGCAATCTATGCCCAAAGGGCGCGGCTGTCGATACGGTCAGTCGCGCTCCGGCAGCGGCAGACCTTTCGCTTCCAGCCATTCGGGATTATAGAGCGTTGAAAGATAACGAAATCCGGTATCGCACAGGATCGTCGCCACCCGGCTTCCCGGCCCCAGTTTCCGGGCCAGTTGCACCGCTCCCGCGACATTGATGCCGGAGGAAAGGCCGAGGCAAAGTCCCTCCTCATCCAGCAAGCGACGCACCCAGTGCAGCCCGTCCTCATCCGAAATACGGAATTGCGTATCGACGGGCGCGCCTTCCAGATTGGCGGTGATCCGCCCCTGCCCGATCCCCTCAGCCACCGAAGATCCTTCGGATTTCAGTTCGCCACAGGCATAATATTCGTACAGCGCCGCCCCGAACGGATCGCTGAGCGCGATGGTGATGCGCTCATCCTTCTGCTTGAGGCCCAGCCCGACACCCGCAAAAGTGCCGCCGGTGCCGACCGCGCAGGTAAAGCCGTCGATCCGCCCGTCCATCTGTTCCCAGATTTCCTCCGCCGTGCCGACGATATGCGCGCGACGGTTGGCGACATTGTCGAACTGATTGGCCCAGATCGCATTTTCCGTCTCTTCCGCGATCCGGCGAGAGGTGTGGACGAAATGGCACGGGCTGGCATAGGGCGCGGCGGGCACCAGCACCAGTTCGGCGCCCAGCGCGCGCAGCGTGTCCATCTTCTCCCGGCTTTGCGTTTCGGGCATGACGATGATCGTCCGATACCCCTTGGCATTGGCGACCAGCGCCAGGCCGATACCGGTATTGCCCGCCGTGCCCTCGACGATCGTGCCGCCGGGACGGATCAGGCCGCGCGCCTCGGCATCCTCGACGATGAACAGGGCGGCACGATCCTTTACCGACGCACCGGGATTGGTGAATTCGCACTTGGCGAAAATTTCCGCACCTGCGGCTTCGCTGGGGCCTTTCAGGCGCACCAGCGGCGTATTGCCGATCAGGGCGAGCGTATCTTGTGTCACTTGCATGGGCCATAGATAGGGGGCGATCCCCCCGCCCGGCAAGCAAGCGCTGCTGTCAGCGTATCAACCGCCGGTTGCAACGCCCGCCCGGTGCAGATGCGGCCCCAGCCGCCCGCTGAGCGCCAGAAAGAACATGCGATAATCGCTGACCAGCGACCAGAGCGGATAGGTAAAGGTCGCGGGCCGGTTTCGTTCGACGCGAAAATGCGCCACCCAGGCAAACCCATATCCCGCCAGCGGCACCGCGATCCACCACCAGCTCCCGTACAAAATCGCCAGTGCCGCAAACAGAAACGTCAGTGCGGTGCCGATATAATGCAGCCTGCGCGTCGCGGGCTTCGCATGTTCGCGCAGATAATAGGGCCAGAAATCGGCATAGCGGGTGATGGTCCGGGCCATGCGACCTTCATACGCCCTTTCGAAGGCATTGTCGCGATTGCGGCGGCCGTCGATTTGTTCTACACTTGTTCCCGTTTTCACGCTGGACTCGCGGCATCCCGACCATGGCCGACCTTACCCTGCCCCCGCGCCCGTTGCGCTGGCTGTTTCTGGACCTCAACAGCTATTTCGCCAGCGTTGAGCAGCAATTGCAGCCTGCCCTGCGCGGGCGCCCGGTGATCGTCGCGCCGGTGGACAGCGACACCACCGTCGCCATTGCGGCGTCGGTGGAGGCGAAACGCTATGGCATTTCGACCGGAACCCCGGTGTGGGAAGCGAAGCGCAAATGTCCGGACCTGATCGTCACCTCTGCCCGGCACAATCGCTATGTCGAATTTCATGAGGCGATCCTTGCGGAAATCGAAAACCACATCCCGGTGACGAAGGTCTGCTCGATCGACGAAGTCGCCTGCCGCCTGCTCGATAACGAAAACGCACCGGATCAGGCAATCGCGCTGGCGCGACGGATCAAGGCGGGCATTTGCAGGCAGGTGGGCGAACGGCTGACCAGTTCGGTGGGCATCGCCCCCAACCGCCTGCTCGCCAAGCTGGCGTCCGACATGCAGAAACCCGACGGGCTGGTGGTGCTGACCGCCGATCAACTGCCCGACCGGCTGTTTTCGCTTCGCTTACGCGATATTGCCGGAATCGGTGCGAAGATGGAGCGGCGGCTGGCGCGCGACGGCGTGCTCGACATCCGCCAGCTTTGTGAGCGCCGCCCGCGCGACGCGGGAACGGCATGGGGCGGCACCAATGGCGACCGGCTCTGGTATCTGCTGCACGGCGTCGACCTTCCCGAAAAGCCGACGCAAAACCGCACCATCGGGCACAGCCATGTGCTGAGTCCGCAAAAGCGCGGGCTGGAATCGACCCGGCTGACCGCCCGCCGCCTTGCGCTGAAGGCCGCCAGCCGGCTTCGCCGCAAGGGCTATCGCTCCCGCCTGCTGGTCCTCCATGCGCGCTTCGAACAGGACAAGACGCGCTGGCACACCAGTATCCGGATGCCCGTGACACAGGACAGTTTTGCCATTCTTGGCGCGCTCAACATGCTGTTTCCCCGTCTGGCCAAGGCAGGCGGAGAAAAGCCCGGCGGATTTCAGGTCCGGATGGTCGGCGTCACCCTGTGCGAAATCGAACCGGTGAACGGGGAACAGGGCTCGCTGTTCGGCGCACTAGACCCCGACGATCCGCTGGCCCGCGACACCCGCACCTTATCCCTCAGCCGGGCGATGGATCGAATCAACGAACGATTTGGCCGCCATGCCGTGTCCGTCGGGCCGCTGCACGGAGGCAGGATCGATCGGGTGGGAACGAAAATCGCTTTTGGCCGTATTCCAGAAGCCCATGAATTCCATGAATAATGCGCGAGAAAGGTTATCGCTACCACTCGCGTCGCAACATGAAGGGACTATCCTTGCGCTCTACTGTCTTGACGATTCCTGCTGCATACGCGAAGCAGCATTCCGTTATGAAAAAGCTCATCCTGCCCCTCCTCGCCGTGGCAGCGGCTGCCCCCCTGGCCGCCTGTCACAAGAATCAGCCCCAGGTTGTCGATCCGCGCGGTCCCGATCCGCAGGCCGCCGCATTGCAGAACGCTGCAAAGGTGGAACTGCCGCCCGCGATCAGCTCCAGCGTCACTTTCCGGTGCAGCGACAATACCCTTGCCTTTGTGGATTTCTTCCAGGGTGGCAAGCAGATCAATTTCTCCACGGATAAGAGCGAGCCGCCGACGCATCTGACCTCCGACACCGACGGCGGCCCCTGGGCCAACGACACGCTGAAGGTTTCCGGCACAACCAAGAAGATCACCTACACGAAGGGCGACAAGTCGCTGACCTGTAAGGCCTGATTTTCTTTTCATCGCAAAATGGGCGGCGCAAGCGATTGCGTCGCCCTTTTTTATGTCGCCTATGCGCTGCGACAACATGCAGGGACTTGCGCCGATGCGGCATAAGGAGAAGATACGCACCATGCACGGTCCGGACCTGCTCGACCCCAATCTTGTTCTGCGCGCCTATGCGATGGGCGTGTTTCCGATGGCCGATCACCGCGATGCAGGCAGCGTCTATTGGGTGGAGCCCAAACAGCGCGGGATTTTACCGCTGGACCGCTTTCATCTGTCGCGTTCGCTTCGCAAGACGATCGCCCGCGACCGGTTCACCGTCACCGCGGACAAGGCATTCGACCGGATCATTACCCTATGTGCGGAGGCAGCCGCCGACAGGCCGGACACCTGGATCAACGGGGCGATCGAGAAGGTATTTCTGCGCCTGCACGACAGCGGACATGCGCATTCGATCGAATGCTGGCAGGACGGTGAACTGGTCGGCGGTCTGTACGGGCTGGCGCTGGGGCGGGCCTTTTTCGGTGAAAGCATGGTCAGCCGTGCGCGCGATGCATCGAAAGTGGCACTGGCGTGGCTGGTCGCACGGCTGAAAGTCGGCGGATATCGCCTGCTCGATTGCCAGTTTCAGACGGATCATCTCGAGTCGCTTGGGGCGGTCGAGATTCCCCGCGACGATTACATGCTGTTGCTGGCCGACGCGCTGGGCACTGCCGACGGCGAAGACCCGGCAGCAGGCGTGGCGGATGATTCATTGCCATCCCCCGATTTCTTCAGGCTGGACGCGCTGGCGGGTGCGGCCGGTTGCGGCGCATTCAATGCGGCATCGTCCGAACCGCCCTTGGGGAAAGACATTGCACAGCTTTTGGGCCAGACATCGTACACCGGATCCTGAACGACGTTCAGCGCCGGACGCTCCTTATACAGCCACCCCGAAAAGACGCGTTTCCAGTGCTGGTCGGGCTGCTGCACATCGACCTGCACGAATGCACCGGTATAGTCTTCCGGTTCCCACGGCGCCGTTTTCTCGCAAGCACGCAATCGGACGATCACATCGCCCAGCCGAACCGCCTGCCCCGGTTTCAGGGTGATGTCGCGGCTGTCGCCGGTCCGTTTGTTGAGGACGCCGAGTACCGCGACCCGGTCCTTCATCGGCGTTGCACCGCGATTGGGGTTGTTCTGCCCATCGACATCGACCGTCACGACATCGCCTGTGCCCGCTGTATGATCGAGTGCCGATTCGTCGGCATTCGGCACGACCGAGGTAAAGGTCGATTCGTCTTTTTGGCGATCCCCGGAAAAGCCCCAGAACCAGATGCCCGCAGCCGCCAGCAAGGCCACGACGATGCCGCCGCCGGCCAGCAGCCATTTTCGACTCATGCGTCGGGGTTCCACGCCTCATAATCGCCGGTGGCGCGAACACGATGCCCGCCCGCCTCAAGCGCGCCGGGCGGGCGATAGGCAAGTGCCGTACCCGTCATGTTCGGAACAGCCGGCTTTTCCCAGCTACGCTGCGGCGGCCCCGATTCGTCGGGGGTTCCTTCGATATGGTGATGCAGCCAGCTAAACCATTCCGGCGGCACCCGGCTGGCATCGTTCGAACCCTTGTAGATCACCCAGCGGCGCGGGTTTCCGGCGGTATCCTTGCCGCCTTCATAATAGACATTGCCGAGCGAATCCTCGCCGACACGCTTCTTGCCACGCAGCCCGAGCATGGTTCCCCAGCTCGCGCCGTTCCACCAGGTAAACGGATTGATATTGATGCCCATGGCCTGCGCGATTACCCCGGACGACGCCGCTGGGCAATGCCCGGCTTGCGCTTATCGCAGCAATTTTTTGCAACCAGCCGGTCCGGATCGACGCAAATCAGTCTTTCGACAGGCTCCATTCGACCCGGTCGCCCGTGGCGATGCCCAGTTCGGCGCTCTTGCCGCCGCTGATTTCCAGAACCGCGCTTACCGGTTCACCGGAACTGATCGGGGTCTGATCGAAGGGAACCGCGTTTTCGGCAATCTTCGCAATGGTGCGATCGGGGCGGATGAACAGGATGTCGAGCGCGCTGGGCGTGTTCTTCATCCAGAATGCCGCCATTTTCGGTGTCCCGCCATCGGGCGGATAGGGCGCAAACAACATCCCCCCGTCCGCCGGAATATCGGTGCGGTACATCAGCCCGCGTTCCTGCGCAGCGGCGGTGCGGGCAACATCGACGTGAAAAACCTGTTCGCCGCCTGCTGTGGTAATGGTGACGGTCGCCCGACCGGTCTGCTCAGCCGTAACGGCGGCATGATCGGCCTGACCGCTATTGTGGCACCCCGACAACAGCATCACCATCGCCGGACCAAGGATCGAGGCGAAACGGTATCGCATCGTGCGTGCGCTACGCTGCCTCGACGGCAACCGCCAGCGGCCCCTTCTCCCCATCGACCACCCGTGCCTGCAACGGCTGGTCGGGCTCGACCTCTTCAATCCCGGCGGCGCGCAATGTCTCAATATGCACAAAAATGTCGCCGCTATCATTGGGGCGAACCAGAAAGCCATATCCTTTCAGTCGGTTGAACCACTTTACTGAAACCGGTTCGAATGGCCCTGCCGCTTCGATCAGCCGCACCCGGTCGGAACGATCGGCATGGTCGCGTGCATGCGGCTCCACCGCGTCGCTCAAATCGATCGAAAGGATTTCCCGCGCCTGATAACCGCGCCTCCGTTCCACCGCGACGCATTCCACCCGCGCACCTTCCGGAAGGCTGCGGCGGCCATGCTGCTGCAATATCGAGAAATGGATAAGGATATCGCCGACGGTCGGATCATCGGCCACGACGAAGCCGAAGCCCCGCGTGACATCGAACCATTTGACGACGCCATGGTGCACCGCACCATCGGCCCCGACTTCCGTTTGCGAGGATGCGCCGTCGCCATACTCTACTGGCGCGCGCTGTATATCGGCACGCATGATCCTGTTTCCCCCTGTGATTTCTGTATCACAGCATTGCCCGCTTCGCCAAGATATACGGCACTTTCATGCGTAATTTTCATTCCTGTAAGCAGGAAAGGTCCGCGCCTGGTGCCGTCTGGACGATTTTTCGGGCCAGCGCATAGTCATGCCCGGCCCGCACCATAGCGGCGATTTGCCGCTGTTGCCGGTCTCGCTCCGCTGCATCGTCGGCGAACGGACCGATACGGCGGCGGCGCGCAAACGCCAGCGCCGCGTCCATCGCCCGCGAGTCGATTTCCGGCACGAGCGCATCCGCATCGACCGATTCGATTCCGTAATGATGCAGGGCGGACGACACGCGCCGCGCTCCATATCCCCGGCGCGCCATTGCGGCGGCCTTAGCTTCTGCAAAGATCCGGTCGTTCACATAGCCCAGTTCCGCCATCCGCTCGACCAGCGCGGCAATGACCGTATCGACGCTTTCCTCTTCCGTTCCGCGCTCGCGTACCTTACGGGCCAGATAGGCGGACAGTCTTGCGCGCGTGGTGGCGTATCGCTCCACATAGCGCAGGGCCAGTTGCTCCAGTGCATCAGCGTTCAGTGGCGGTGCGGGTTTACGGGTTCTGGCCATGCGCCATGATTATGCCACACTGACAGTGGATTTTGAACGCTGATGCGCAGCACGGAGTATTGATGGACTCCATGCCTGCACCGGAAATCCGGGATGAAACAGATAATGAATGGTGATGTCGCAACTATGACGATTGCAGAAATGGACGAAGACGGGGTTGTACGGCCAACGCCTACGCAGGACAGCCTGCCCCGTCGCTTTGCCGATTTCGATACGCTCGGCGATGCACTCGATTATGCTGCACAGGGCGTGCGCGGCCTGAATTTTCACGATGCCCGCGGCCGGTTGCTGCAACCCTATTCCTTCGCCGAGCTGCGTCAGGATGCACTGGCGCAGGCCTATCGCCTGATCGCCGCCGGGGTGCAGCCCCAGGACCGGATCGCGCTGATCGCCGAAACCGGGCAGGATTTCGCCAGCCTTTTCTTCGGCGTGATCTATGCGGGTGCCTGGCCGGTACCGCTGCCGCTTCCTACCAGCTTCGGCGGAGCGCAATCCTATATCGACCAGTTGAAGGTGCAGTTGCAGAGCTGTGACCCCAAGATGCTGTTCTACCCGGCGGAACTGGCCGGGATGGCCGGCGAAGCCTCGCATGTGGAAAATGTCGAAGGCATCGATTTCGAAAGCTTCGGTGCGCGTGAGGCGGTGGAGGCCCCCCTGCCCCAGGCAAAGACCGACGATATCGCCTATCTGCAATATTCCAGCGGCTCGACCCGCTTCCCGCACGGCGTCGCGATCACCCATCATGCGCTGCTCAACAACCTCGCGGCGCATAGTCACGGGATGGAACTGGTCGAAGACGACCGCTGCATTTCCTGGCTTCCCTGGTATCATGATATGGGGCTGGTCGGCTGTTTCCTGTCGGTCGTCGCCAATCAGGTCTCGACCGACTATTTGAAGACCGAGGATTTTGCGCGCCGTCCGCTGGCCTGGCTCGATCTCGTCACCCGCAACGAAGGCAACACCATCTCTTATTCGCCGACCTTCGGCTATGATATTTGTGCGCGCCGCATGTCGAGCCAGACCAGGGCATCCGACCGGTTCGACCTGTCGCGCTGGCGTATCGCGGGCAATGGCGCCGACATGATCCGGCCCGATGTGATGCAAAGCTTCGTCGATGCCTTTGCCGATGCAGGTTTTCCGGCCTCCGCCTTCCTGCCCAGCTATGGCCTTGCCGAAGCGACGCTGGCCGTATCCATCATGCCGCCGGGCGAAGGCATTCAGGTGGAACTGGTCGAGGAAACCCAGCTTTCCGGCCAGCAGCATATGGACGACCGTCCGCAACGCTATCGCGCGATCGTCAATTGCGGCAAGCCGGTGCGCGACATGACCGTCGAAATCCGAGAGGAGGACGGCACCCCGCTGCCCGAAAAGGCGATCGGTAAGGTCTGGTGCAAGGGGCCGTCGGTCATGGTCGGCTATTTCCGCGATCCCGAATCGACCGCAGCCTGCATGAAGGACGGCTGGCTCGATACCGGCGACATGGGCTATATTTCCGAAGGCTATATCTACATTGTCGGTCGCGCCAAGGACATGATCATCGTCAACGGCCGCAACCACTGGCCGCAGGATATCGAATGGGCGGTGGAACAGCTTCCGGGGTTCAAGGCAGGCGATATCGCCGCTTTCGCCATCACCACGCCGGGCGGCGAGGAAACGCCTGCGGTGCTGGTCCAGTGCCGCACGTCGGATGAGAGCGAACGCCTGCGCCTGCGCGACGACATTCGCGACCGGGTACGCTCCGTCACCGGCATGAACTGCGTGATCGAGCTGATACCGCCGCGCACCCTGCCCCGCACCAGTTCGGGCAAGCTGAGCCGCGCAAAGGCACGCAATCTCTACCTCGCAGGCGAAATCAAGCCCTACGATATCGCCGCCTGATTTTCTGGACGGCCCGCGGCAAAAAATAATCCGCTGCGGGCCATCTCCTAACCATCCGTAAACCTGACCCCCGTTACCCTGACAATGTGACGGAGCAGACATCCCAATTTGCCGATCCGAAAATCGACACCCGGGCATTGCTCGGTCTGTACGACCCGAAGGATCAGGCCGGCTGGAGCGCCATTCGCGCCGCGCAACTGAACGACGCCGGTCAGCGCGCGCTGTTCATGTTCGCGGCCAATGTGATCGGCGCGTCGATCATCGTCATGATCTTTGCGCCGCTATTACCGTTGCAGCATCTTTTCGCATGGGCCGCGCTGGTTGCCGCGGTATCGGCGGCGGTTACTTTTCACCGATTGGCGATTCGACGCCATACCCGCACCGATGCGACCATCCGCCGGGTTCGCGATACCTGGCTGGAGGGGGCCGGTCTTGCGGCGGTCTGGTCGGTCGCCCCGCTGGCGTTCGGTCAGGTTGCCGACATTCATGCCGCACTCGCCCTGTGGATCGTTCTGTCGGTGCTGATGACCGCCTATGCCTATGCGATGGCATCGCTACCGCTGGCGACCATTATCTTCCTGATCGTCACAGGGGGAAGTTTTTCGACGACCCTGCTGATCAACGGCTCTCCTACGCTTGCGGCAACCACGATATTGTTCACCCTGCTGCTGTCGATCATCTGCTATGGACGCGGTAAGGCGCTGGTACTGATCCGCGCCAGTGAGCTGTCGCTGTCCGAACGCAACGAAACCGTCAGCATGTTGCTGCGCGAGTTCGAAGACGCCAATGCCGACTGGCTTTGGGAAACCGATGCACAGCGCCGCATCCTGCGCGCCAGCCCGCGCTTCGCCAACTCGATCGGCGTCGACCCCACCGCCATCAACGGCAAACCCTTTCTGGAGATACTGGCGGGGTCGGCCTGGGAAAGCGGCAACTTTCCTCAGGGTCTGCGGGTATTTTCCGACCATTTGAAGCGCCGCGAAAGTTTCCGGGAATTGCTGCTGCCCGTCTATGTCGACGGAGAGGAACGCTGGTGGGAAATGACCGCCAGCCCCCGGTTCGACGAGCAGGGCAGTTTCACCGGCTTTCGCGGCGTCGGTTCCGATGTGACCGAAGCCCGCGCTTCCGCCGACAAGATCAACCGCATGGCACGCTATGACGCACTGACGGGCCTGCCCAACCGGATGCTGATCAACGAAACGCTGCGCCGCGCGGTGATGGAGGCGGATCGCTGGAACCGGCGCTGCGCCTTCATGATGATCGATCTGGACCGGTTCAAGGCAGTCAATGACACGCTCGGCCACCCGGTCGGCGATCGCCTGCTCAGCCGGGTATCCAAACGCCTGAAGGAGCTGATGTCCGATAATGAGATGATCGGCCGGCTGGGCGGCGATGAATTCGCGGTGGTCATTCGCGATGCCTCGGACACCGAAGCGGTCGAGGCGCTGGCACGCCAGATTATCGAAACGCTCTCACGACCCTATGAGGTCGATCAGCATACCTTGTATATCGGTGCGAGCGTCGGCATCGCCATCGGCCCGCGCGACGGACGCACGGGCGAAACACTGGTACGATCCGCCGACCTTGCGCTCTACCGGTCGAAGGATCAGGGCGGCGGCGTCTTCCACGCCTATGCGCCCGACCTGCATGTCGTGGCGGAGGAACGCCGGGTGCTGGAAATCGCGCTGCGCGAGGCGCTGGACAAGGATCAGCTTCACCTGACCTATCAGCCGGTGGTCAATACGATCGACGGCGCGCTGACCGGGTTCGAAGCGCTGTTGCGCTGGACGCATCCCGAATATGGCGCCATCTCACCCGCCAAATTCGTGCCGATGGCGGAAGAGGCTCGGCTGATCGCACCGATCGGCGAATGGGTCTTGCGCAATGCCTGTCATGAGGCAGCCCGCTGGGACGGCTCCGTGCGCGTCGCGGTCAACGTCTCTGCCGAACAGCTTCACAGCCCGAATTTCGTGACGATGGTGACGCAGACGCTCGCCCAAAGCGGCCTTGCCCCCGAACGACTGGAACTGGAAGTCACCGAAAGCGTGTTCATGCGCGAAGGCACCGGTGCCGTACAGGTGCTCGACAAGCTGCTCAATCTCGGCGTCCGGCTCAGCCTGGACGATTTCGGTACCGGCTATTCCTCGCTGGGCTATCTGTCGCGAACGCGCTTTTCCTCGATCAAGGTCGATCGCAGCTTCGTACAGAGCGCCTCGCGCAATGTCCCTGAGGCGGTCGCGATCATCCGCGCGGTGGTGGCGCTCGCCGACAGCCTGGGGATGACGACCACGGCCGAAGGCGTCGAGACCGAGGACGAATATCAGATGGTCCAGCATCTCGGCTGTTCCAGAATACAGGGATATTATTTCGGCCGACCGCTTCCCGTCGAAGAGGCACGCGCGCTGATTGCCGGGCATATGACCAACAAAAGCGCGGTGGCGTGAACAGCCTCTTGCCGATCTTCTCCGCCGTCGCTAAAGCCGCCATTCGCATAGGGGCGTAGCTCAGCTGGTTAGAGCGTCGGTCTCCAAAACCGAAGGCCCTCGGTTCGAATCCGAGCGCCCCTGCCATCCTTCAGTTTAGAGCGGTTTCCGATCTAACGCCTTGATTGCGAATCCCGCATCATGGCGCCCGGCACCGCCGCCAGCCAGCGACGCACGACTATTTGCTCGTCCTCGGGCCAGTCGGCGGCCAGCGCGCGTTCCAGCCCCTGCGCCCTTTCGCGTGCAACGCGCAGCAGGGATCGCCCTTGCGCCGTCAGTGCAAGATGCCGGATTCGACCATGGGTCGCATGTGCCTGACGAACGACGAGACCGTCCCGGACCAGATTGCCGACAATGACGCTCACCGTTTGCGGAGTCAGCAATGTCAGCCGGGCAACCTCCGCGCCGGAAACATCGTCATAGGCACCGATCATGGTCAGCACGGAAAATTGCGGGGGCGTCATCGCCAGATCGTCCAGCTCACGCGCCAGCCGGTTCTGATACATCCCCGCAGCCTGTCGCAAAAGATAGCCGAAATAGCCGCCTTCGCCCCGCTTACCCTCACCGGGCGCGGGAATGGCATCGCGGATTTCCTCGGGGCGCTTGCGCATAATATCAGAACTCTTATATAATGATCGAACTTTGACATTAATGTTTTAACCCGAAAAGGACCAGCCATGTCGGGCGCTCCCGCCGCACTATCCTATGATCAGTTCCGGAAGGAATATCGCGAGGCGCAGGATGCGCTGGTATCGCTGGGCAAATTCGTCGATGGGCGCGGGCTGGAAAAAGAGCTTACGGAACTGGTGAAGCTACGCATCTCGCAGATCAACGGCTGCGTCTTTTGTGTTCAGCTTCATCTGAACATCGCCCGTAAAATCGGTGTGGATACCGCACGGCTCGACCGCATTGCCGCGTGGCAGGATGCCGAAATCTTCACCGAACGGGAAATGGCGGCACTGGCATGGGCAGAGCATCTGACCATGAACGTCCGTGCATCGCTGCCGGAGCAGGTACGTACCGGCCTGCATCGACATTTCAGTGAGGAAGAAACGCGGCTATTGGCGATCACGGTCGGCACCATCAACGCCTGGAACCGGATTGCGAAGGGGCTGCGGTTCGCTCCCCCGACAGCGGCGTGAAGCAACCGCCTTTTTGGTCGGGATACCCGATGTGACCCGATCTACTGCTGCTCTTGCCCTTGGCGGATGAAGTCGCTAGATGCAGTGCCTATTCCGACAGTGTGGATAGGCTGCACCGGTTTCTTCTGAAAGAACCGGGCAGCGGCTCCGTGTCCCGCTGCCGACAGGTTTGACGAAGCGAGTGAACGAAGTGGCGAAAACGTCTCCGATGGAATTCATGCGGCAGGTCCGCACCGAAACCGCCAAGGTGGTATGGCCCACCCGGCGGCAGACGGTGATGACCGCGGTGATGGTCGTTATCATGACAACGATTCTGGCGCTGTTTTTCCTCGGCATCGATTCGATCTTCGAAGCGATCGTCAACTATCTGCTTTCTCTCGCAAAATAAGAATTGAGGCACATGGCGCGCTGGTACATCATTCACGCCTATTCGGGCTTTGAGAACAAGGTTCGCGATGCGATCATGGCGGAGGCCGAGCGTATGGGCCTTGACGCACTGGTCGAATCGATCGAGGTGCCGACCGAAACCGTGACGGAGGTGCGTCGCGGCAAGAAGGTGCAGTCCGAACGCAAATTCTTCCCCGGCTATGTGCTGGCGAAGCTCAGCATGAACGACGATGTCTATCACCTGGTGAAGAACACGCCGAAGGTGACGGGTTTCCTCGGTTCCAGCGGCAAGCCGCAGCCGATCAGCGAGGCAGAGGCCGCACGCATCCTGAATACCAAGGACGATGCTGCTTCCGCGCCGAAGCAGCAGGTCAAGGTCGATTACGAAATCGGCGATGCGGTCAAGGTGCTGGAAGGCCCCTTTGCCAGCTTCAACGGCGTCGTCGAGGAACTGGATTTCGACAAGTCGAAGGTCAAGGTGTCGGTGTCGATCTTCGGCCGTGCCACGCCTGTCGAACTCGATTTCGAACAGGTCGAACGCTCCAAATAAGCGCCCTCTCTGCGTTAAGAAAAACGGGCCGCGCTGCAAACGCGGCCCGTTTTCGTTGTGCATCCGGATAAACCCGGCCCGTCATTGCGAACAGCAAAGGCATGAAGCAACCCGGCATCGGCGCGCTGAACCGGATTGCTTTGCCGCGATGCTCCTCACGATGACGGTGCGGATCGCCCGCGTTTCATCCTAAAAACTCAGCCGTGCGGTGGCACGCAGATCGCGCCCCGCAAGCGGCGCATAATCCTTCAGATAGGATGCATGCCGCCGGGCATTGACGTCGAAGATATTATTGGCCGACAGCGCAAAGCTGAGCGGACGTTCCCCGCCCCAGGGACGCAGGTTAATCTCCGCATTGACCATCGTATATCCATCGGTCGGCGTCTCGACCTCCGACACCCGATGCTGGGCATCGACCCATTCGACTTCCCCGCGCACATCGATCTTTGGCGAGTTGACGCCCAGCCCGCCGAGCAGACGCAGCGGCGGAATACGCGGTGCGGGACCGATATCCACGATCTCGGCATGGACATAATCGCCCTGTGCATCGGCAACGATCTCGACACTGCCGACACGCGCCAGCGTCGCCGATCCCTGCACCTCGAACCCGTAATAGCGGGCATCCGCCTGACGGAACTGATAGACCGGCAGGCCATCCTCATATTCGCCGGTCAGATCTTCATAAATGAAGTCGCTGAACCAGTTGTAATAAGCGGAGGCCTCAAGGCTGTAATTCTGTCCGCCGCCGCGCAGGATCGCTTCCAGCCCCCAGGATTTTTCGGTGCGGAAATCGGGATTGCCGACCTCGAACGCCTCGGTACCCGCATGGGGACCGTTGGCGAACAATTCCTCCGCCGCCGGCGCACGTTCAGTTCGCGACAGATTGAGGCCAATACGCCACCCCTGCGCCACGCCATAGGATGCGCCGCCCGAAGCGGAGAAGACATCGAATTGCCGCGTGCCGGCAAAAAACTGCGGCTGCTCTTCGAACGGTACGGCGGTCAGCGTGCTGTGTTCGAACCGGGCGCCCGCTTCCAGCTTCAGCGCGCCGTAATCAAGCTGTTGCAACGTGAACAGGCCAAGCTGTTCGGTCCGGTTCTTGGGCAGAAACGCTTCGTCGCCGACGACATTGAAATCGCGGATAAAGAACTGGCCGCCGGTCACACCATTCCACGCGCCATGTTTCGCCTGAACCAGTTCCAGCCGCCCTTCCATGCCCTGATTGTAGAAAGCGGTGCCGATCTCTCCGGATTCCTCCAGTTCGAAATGGCGATAATCGGCATAGCCATAGCGGAAACGGATCTGGTCCAGTGCGCCGCCACCGGCATCCACCTCGGCCCGGAAATCGATCCGGTTCTGCAACAGGCTCAGCCGCGGTGCCTCCTGCTCCTGCCCCGGCTCGGTCGCGAACCGGATGGGTACACCGTACAGGCTGTCATAATGGCTGTACGAAACGCCGAAATTGCCGGTGTCTGTGATGTAGGCAATACCCGCGCCCGCCGTCCAGGTTTTGTTGGCGCTGTTGGGCAGCTTGTCCTTCACCGCCGCGTTGGCGGCGAAGTCGATTGGCTCTTCGCCATCCTCCGCCGGCTCGGGCGGCAGCATGGCCGACGCCAGCGCCTGCCGCCGCAGGGCGGGCGTCAGCGCATAGCCGCCGATGCGCAGGTCGTCGGTCTTCAGATAGCTGCCGTCTGCATGCACCACCCAGCGCTTACCCAGCGGCACATCCACCGATCCCGCCACCGACCGTTCATTCGCGGCGGAGCCATAGCTTGCCAGCATGTCGACATGCACAGGCTCATCGGGCACCGCACGCGGAATACGCTTGTCGATGACGTTCACCACCCCGCCGATTGCCGAAGACCCATAGAGCAGCGACTGCGGCCCGCGCAGCACCTCGATCCGCTGGGCGAGCAGCGGATTGACCACCACCGCGTGATCGACCGACGTGTTCGACACGTCTATCGAACCGATCCCGTCGGTCAGCACGCGCACGCGCTCCCCCTGAAGCCCGCGCAGCACCGGGCGCGATGCGCTCGGCCCGAAAGAGGTTGCCGATACGCCGGGCGTGTGCGCCAGCGTTTCGCCGATTGAGGGGCGCAGTGCCTGGGTCAGTTTCTGCCCCTTCAGCACCGCGACTCCCGACAGCAGGTCCTGCCGGTCGATCGGCAGGACGCCGGTCACGATAATGTCTTCGGCCGGTTCGGTGTGATAGCCGCTTTCCATCCGCTCGCGATCATCGCGTGCGGCACTGTCGGTATCCTGCGCCTGCGCGGCAGACGCAAAAAGCAACGCCGCGCCGATGGCGCAGCTCGATTTCAACAATTCGGTTCGCATGGTTTCCCCTACAACTTAACTGGCATGGCGACCGCGCTTCGCGCGCCATCGGAATCTGTCATATTGCGTTCATGTTGATGTTACAACATCTCCATGAACGAGCGGGCAGTATTTCCGTCCTGCCCTGCCCCTTCGTCACGCACCGTGCCGAATATTGCCATCCTGCCATTGCTTTGCATCGACGATTGCGATAAAGGCGCGCGCTTCCAGAGCATTGCAATGGAGTGTGCGGGAGGTTCGTTCGCGAACCGCCGGAACCGCTAAACTTGAACCGGACGGCGGGCAACGCGCCCCATGTCCAGCAACAGAGTGAGGACCATATGGCCAAGAAAATTACCGGCTATATCAATTTGCAGGTGCCCGCGGGCGCCGCCAACCCTTCCCCGCCGATCGGCCCTGCGCTCGGTCAGCGTGGTGTCAACATCATGGAATTCTGCAAGGCGTTCAACGCCGCGACCGGCGACATGGAAAAGGGCGCGCCGATCCCGACGAAGATCACCGTCTATGCGGATCGTTCCTTCTCCTTCGAAACGAAGACGCCGCCGGCGAGCTATCTGATCAAGAAGGCGCTCAACCTGAAGTCGGGCTCGAAGGAGCCGGGCAAGGTTTCGGCCGGAAAGATCACGCGGTCGAAGCTGTCGGAAATCGCCGAAGCCAAGATGAAGGATCTGAACGCCAACGATATCGAAGCGGCAACCCGCATTATCGAAGGCTCGGCCCGCGCGATGGGCCTCGAAGTGGTGGAGGGCTGAACCCATGGCAAAGCTGACCAAGAAGCAACAGGCGCTGGCCAAGGCGGTTGACGCCGACAAGCTTTACGGCGTCGACGAAGCGATCGCGCTGGTGAAAAAGAACGCTACCGCCAAGTTCGACGAAACGATCGAAGTCGCGCTGAACCTCGGTGTCGATCCGCGTCACGCCGATCAGATGGTGCGCGGCGTCGTCACCCTGCCCGGCGGCACCGGCAAGACGGTGCGCGTTGCCGTGTTCGCGCGCGGCGCCAAGGCGGATGAAGCCAAAGAAGCCGGTGCGGACATCGTCGGTGCCGAAGACCTGATGGAAACCATTCAGGGCGGCACGATCGATTTCGACCGCTGCATCGCCACGCCCGACATGATGGGTGTCGTCGGCCGTCTGGGCAAGCTGCTGGGTCCGAAGGGCCTGATGCCGAACCCGAAGCTGGGCACCGTGACCATGAACGTCGCTGAAGCCGTGAAGGCGGCCAAGGGCGGCCAGGTCGAATATCGCGTCGAAAAGGCCGGTATCATCCATTCCGGCATCGGCAAGGCAAGCTTCTCCGACGCTGATCTGCGCGCCAATTTCGATGCGCTGGTCGATGCGGTCGTCAAGGCGAAGCCGTCGGGCGCCAAGGGCAAATATGTCCGCAAGGTCGCGCTGTCGTCCTCGATGGGCGCGGGCGTGAAGGTCGACGTGGCCGAAGTCGCCTCCGCCTGAGGCACTTGCCTGCGAACCAGATAAAGGAGGGCCGGGAGCGATCCCGGCCCTTTTTTCATGCGCAGTCGTTAACCTTTATTTGCAGGGTCGTACCTAGAATCCGTCGGTATGCGCCTCGCCACCATTACCAACTGGGCCTATGGGGCCACGCTTGTCCTGACCGTCGCGGCTGGCGGTACGATGCTGCTGGCATCCAGCGCGCAGGAAAAGGAGCGCGCAGCCGTCGCCCAGCGCTATCTGCTCGATAAGGCGACCGGCGTGACGGTCGAGGACATCTACACGCTCAGCGATCAGGCGCGGCAATACATCATTACCGGCGATCCGGCGCATGTGATCGCCTATCGCCATGAACAGGCGGCTTTGGGTAGCGTCGAATCGCGCATCGGAAAAATCCGCGATGCCGGTGCCGATCCCCGCGAACTTCACGCGCTTCGGCAAGCTCTGCAATGGATCGACACGCTGCAGGACGAACAGCGCAACGCCATCGCCAGCTATCAGCGTGGCGACGCCACCCGCGCCCGGAAAATCCTGTTCGGCCCGGAATATGAACGCGAACTGGGCCATGTACGGACGCTGGTCGACCGTTTCCAGAGCAGGCTCGATCAGCGCACCAATGAAGATGTCCACGCCGCCACCGCTCTGGCGCGGACGTTGCGTACTGTTTCCGAAATTGTGCTGGCGATCACCGGGCTGCTGTTCCTCTGCGTCCTGTATTTCGTGTTCAAACAACGCGTCCTGCGCCCCGTGGTCCGGCTGAGCGATGTCGTCGGGCGTCTTGCCGAACAGGATTATGACGTCGAACCGCCTGATTATCAGCGCGTCGACGAAATCGGCGACATGGCGGAGGCGTTCGAGATATTCCGCCAGAACGGCATCGCGCGACAGCGGCTGGAGGCCGAACGCGATCAGGACCGTTCGATCCGCGACCTGCTGTCGCGCATGACGCAACGGATGCAGGGTGCGGACACGGTCAGCGACCTGAAAGCGGTGGTGCAGCGTTTCGCACCGGAAATCGCGCCCGACCTTGCCGGGCGGCTGTATCTCTTCGATCCTCAGCGCAACGCGATGGTCGAATGCTGCGACTGGCAATCCCCCATCCATTCGCGCGACAGCTTCGCACCGATGGCGTGCTGGGCACTGCGCCGGAACATGCCGCACCGCCCGGTCGGAGCGACGATCGACATTCCGTGCGATCATATCGACAGCAACCACATCATCGATTCGATCTGCCTGCCGCTGACGGCACAGCGCGAGATGCTGGGCCTGCTCTATTTCGAACCGGCGTCAGAGTTCGACGGAATTGTAAAAACCAGCGATACCTATCTGAAAATGCTGGCGGAAAATATCGGCCTCGCGCTTGCCAATCTTCGTCTGCGCGATGCGTTGCGTCAGATGGCGATGGCCGACCCGCTCACCGGACTGGCCAATCGTCGGCAGTTCGACGCCATTTTCACCGAAAAGCTGTTGGAAAGCGAACGGCTTCAACAGCCGCTGAGCTGCGTGATGGTCGATATCGATCATTTCAAACACGTCAACGATACATTCGGCCATGACGCCGGCGACGCGGTGCTGAAAGCGGTTGCCAAGGTGCTGGATCAGGCGGTGCGCGAAGAGGGGCAGGCATTCCGCTATGGCGGAGAGGAATTTGTGCTGCTGCTCCCCGGCCTCGACGCCGATCAGGCACTGGAACGCGCGGAGACGATCCGGCACCGGGTCGGAACCATACAGGTCAGCCATGACGGCAAGGATCTGGACACCGTCACCGTGTCGGCGGGCGTTGCGACCATCCCCACCCATACATCCTCCGAACGGCTGGTACGCACGGCCGATGCCGCATTGTATCGCGCCAAGAAGGAGGGCCGCAATCGCGTGGTGGTCGCCCAGCCCCGCCGGGCCGAATCCGCCGCCTGACCTGCAGCCGCACAGCGGTCAATCGGGGCAACTGCTTGCCGCACTCGCATCCAGATCGAGGCAACGCCCATCGACCGCGCCGGGCGTCAACGGAAAATGGATCAACGCGGCAAGCGTCGGCGCAATGTCGACGGTTTCCACCGCCAGCGGCTGTTCGAACCCGTTCATCCCCTTGCGCCAGAACAGGATCGGCACGCGCCGGTCATAGTTCCAGAAGCTGCCATGGGTGGCGACCTTGCCGGGGCCGGGATCGGAAATCGCCGTCACCCACTCCTTCAACGCCACCACGAAATCGCCCGAACGCGGCGCGTAAAAGGAATCCTTCGCCCGTTCGATCAGCGACCAGCTTTCCGGCGGCCCCTTGGGTGCGGGCGTTGCCTCGATCTGCGCACGTGTGAACACCGCCGCGACCTGCGGATGCGCGGAATACAGCTTTACCGCCTCCGCCAGCACGGCATCATGCTGTTTCTTGGAAAGCGTCGGATCGATCCAGAAATCGCCCGGTGCGCCCCCGTAAATCGGCTGTCCCGACAGCCCAAGGTCGGCGGCGATCCTCGCCCCCATCGCCTTGGCCGCCAGGGCGGGATCGCTGCGCGCAGCATCGGGAATGGCGTGCATCCGCTCGCGTTCGGGCAGGTCGTTGCCGCCATGGTCGGCGGTCAGCGCGACGACATAATCGACGCCGGTGGCATCGAGCACGCGAAAGAACTGCCCCAGATCGCGATCGAGCGACAGCAGTTGCAGGCACATCTCGCTGCCCTGCGTGCCATATGCGTGCCCGACATAGTCGGTGGCCGAAGCGCCGACCGAAAGGATGTCGGTGACAGGCCCCTGCCCCAGCTTCATATCCTGCACCAGCGCCGCCGCCAGCGCGAGCACCGACGCATCGGCCTCGGGCGAGCGCCTGAACGCGTCATAATCCCCTGCCTTGCGTGCAAACCTTCCCGTGCCGACCGTAAAGCCGTCGCTACCCACCGGCACCGCCCTGTCACGGGCCTGACACACCGGCGGCAGGGCGAGCGGCGGTTCCGAGTGAGCGATTTGTGCGGCCACCGCCTTGTTGGCGCGCACGACCGCAGGCGGCACTTCGCGTCCGGCATAGCTGGTGAACTTCCTGCCGTCCCACCACCAGAGCTGGTCGACCTTGTGCCCGCCCATCATCACGGCGGCGCGATCCTTGCCCGCCACCGACACGACGCGCGTGCGCGGATCGGCATCCTTCATCCGCTCGCCCAGCGTCGGCACCAGCAAATGCCTGTCGGAAACGGTGTAGTGATCCGAATTGCTGCCGGACACGCTTTCATCTTCGGCGCAATATATCCGCTTGTCCGCTCGCTTCGCATTCAGGTCATACCAGGTGTTGGCGATGATCCCGGTGCGTGAGGGGTGGTCCCCGGTCAGAATCGTCGAATGCCCCGGACAGGTCTCTGTCGCGGCGTGGCTCTGATAGCCCGACGGGAATACCGCACCCTGCATCAGGCGCGCAAACCCACTCGAAAAATAGGGCCGGTACTCGGCAAACAGATTCGCCGAAAACTGGTCGACCGAAATCACCACGATCAGCTTTGGCGGCGTTTGCGGTTGCGCCGCGTCGGCGGCGGAACGCGGCGCGGATTGCGGCGCCTGCGCACCCCCGGCAGAACCGTTCATCAACAGCGCGGCGGCAAGCATCATCGCCGTCGAACGAAAAAAGGACATCGGTCTGGTTCCCCCTGCCCCTAAGACGAGGCTAAGATACGCGGCATACCGGTCCGCACCGATACAGTGCAACCGGGTACAAGGAGGGATCGTGCGGCACCTGCGTTTCGTATTGATGACAGTCATGGCGGCGCTGCTGAGCGCGCTTGCCCTGCCCGCCGCCGCGCAGACGCTGGGGAACAGCGATCATATCGCGATCCGGCTCGTACCCGAAACCGACAGTCCTGCGCCGGGCGGCACCGTCACCCTAGCCTTTGTCTCGACGCCGGAAAAGGGGTGGCACGGCTATTGGCAGAATCCGGGCGATGCGGGTGTCAAAACCACTGCCGACTGGACACTGCCTGCCGGTGTGAAGGCAGGGCCGCTACGCTATCCGATACCGCAACGGCTGATGCTGGCGGGCATCATGAACTATGTTTTCGAAGGGCCGTTCACGCAATTTGCCGACCTCACCATTCCCGCCGATGCGAAAGCGGGCACGCGCCTGCCGATCCGGGTAAAGCTCGACTATCTCGTCTGTACCCACGAAATCTGCGTGCCGGAAACGAAGACGCTGACCACGGCGCTGACCGTCGGCGACGGCGGCATTTCTCCACAGATACGCGCGCAATTCGACCAGTGGCGACAGGCGCTTCCCAGACCGCTGGGCAGCGCGGCGCACTATGCCGTTGCGGGCAAATCCCTGCGCATCGCCATTCCGTTTCCGCAAAGCATGAAGGTCGATCCCGCAAACGCCTATTTCTTCCCCGTCACCGATGGCGCGATTTCCTATGCCGACCCGCAAAAGCTGGTCCGCGACGGCGACACACTGATCGTCGAAACGGGCGCGGGCAGCGATCCCAAAGGCACGATACAGGGTGTGTTGAAGCTGGGAAGCGATACCGGCTTTCTGGTCAGTGCCACACCGGGCGCGGTTCCGGTTCCCTCCACCGCCACGACGCAATCCGGCTGGCTCTGGAGCAGCGCGCTGGCAGCCTTTTTCGGCGCCGTGCTGGGCGGGCTGATCCTCAACATCATGCCCTGTGTGTTTCCGATCCTCAGCCTGAAAGCGCTGAGCCTCGCACGCTCCGGCGAAACCGAACACGCGGCCAGAGCCGAAGCGCTCGCCTATACGGCAGGCGTGGTACTGGTCTGTGTGGCGCTCGGCGGCATCCTGCTCGCGCTGCGGGCCGCCGGTGCGACCGCAGGCTGGGCATTCCAGCTACAGGACCCGCGCGTCATCCTGTTCCTGCTCCTGCTCGTGACTGGGATTGCGCTCAACCTTGCCGGATTGTTCGAACTGTCGGCCCCCGGCGTCGTCAACAAGGCGGCGGCACGCGGTACCGGCGGCGCCTTCGCGACCGGCGCGCTGGCGGCGTTCATCGCCACGCCGTGCACGGGTCCGTTCATGGGCGTCGCGCTGGGTGCCGCACTGGTCCTGCCCTGGCCGCTGGCACTCGCAATTTTTGCCGGATTGGGACTTGGCCTCGCCCTGCCCTTCCTCGCCATCGGATTCATTCCGGCATTGCGGGCGCGCCTGCCAAAGCCGGGAAGCTGGATGGAAACCTTCCGGCACATCCTGTCCGTTCCGATGTTCCTGACCGCGCTGGCGCTCGCCTGGGTGCTGGGGCGACAGGCGGGCGTCAACGGCATGACGCTGGGGCTGGCGGCGGCACTGCTGGCGGCGTTCGGTCTGTGGTGGACCGGACGGCGACAGTCGCGTGGAAAGTCAGCCGCATGGCTTCCCGCCGCGCTCGCCGTCCTGATCGCGCTGGGCGGCATCGCCCTGGTCGAACGCGCACCCGCACAGGCTGAAACAGCCGCCATGCCGCTCGACGCACAACCGTTCACCGAGGCACGGTTGCAGGAACTGCGCGCGTCCGGCCGCCCGGTCTTTGCCTATTTCACCGCCGACTGGTGCCTGACCTGCAAGGTCAATGAAAAGACGGCGATCGACACCAGTGAAGTCGCCCGCGCCTTCAAACAGAACAATGTCGCGGTGCTGGTCGGTGACTGGACCGATGGCGACCCGACACTGGGCCGGTTTATCGAGGCGCATAATCGTGCCGGGGTTCCGCTCTATCTGTGGTATGCTCCGGGTGCCGACTCTCCGCGCATATTGCCGCAGATTCTGACACCGGCGATGCTTGCCGCACTACCCGAAAGGCACGGCGCGGGGACATAAACAGACGGAGAAAGCTGATGATTCATCGCCTTTTTACCGGTGCCGCGATCGTCGCTGCCATGGTCGCCGCCCCAGCGCTCGCCGAACAGGTCAATGGCCGGCACGCACAGAATTTCGCCCTGACCGACATGCATGGAAAGACGGTTCACCTGTCCGACTACCTCGGAAAAGTCGTGGTGCTGGAATGGAATAATCCCGGCTGCCCGTTCGTGCAGAAACATTATCGCAGCGGGAATATGCAGAAGACACAGGCCACGGCGCGCGAAAGCGGCGTGGTGTGGCTGACCGTCAACTCCGGCGCGCCGGGCAAGCAGGGGCATATGAACGGTGCCGAGGCGCAGCAGTTCGTGTCGTCGCAAAAAGCAACGCCGACCCACTATCTGCTCGATCCCAAGGGCGTGGTCGGCCATGCCTATGCCGCCAAAACGACACCGCATATGTATATCGTCGATAGTGACGGAACACTGGTCTATCAGGGCGGCATCGACGACAAACCGACCGCCGATCCCGCCGACATCGCGGGCGCACGCAATCATGTGCTGGCGGCGCTGAAGGAAATCCGTGCCGGACAGCCCGTCTCGGTCGCCGAGACCCGGCCCTATGGCTGTTCGGTCAAATACGCGAACTGAATCCGGACGACAGAAATTCCGACTCCCCCTTGTGCAATGCAGCAAAGCGTTGCAGCATGGGAACAATTGCCATTCCGGCGACTTGGGAGAAGGAATGGGTACACGAACCGCGTTTGACGAGATCTGGGGCCATGGCGGCCCTGAACAGCCGCGAGAGGAATTCGCCGCGCTGGCCGCGTGGATGCGCGATACGCCGGCGGCCGAATTTGAACGACGGCTGCAGACGGCGGAAGCGACCTTCCGCCAACTCGGCATCACCTTCGCCGTCTATGGTGAGGAGGATTCGTCCGAGCGGATCATCCCTTTCGATCTGGTGCCGCGCATCTTCATGGCCGACGAATGGGCGCGCCTGTCCGAAGGGCTGGTCCAGCGGGTCGAGGCGATCAACGCCTTTCTGAACGACATTTACGGCGAGCGCCGAATACTCGATGAAGGCGTGCTGCCGCCCGAACTGGTGCTGGGCAACCCGCAATTCCGCACCGAAGTCGCCGGTATCCGGCCGCCGCATGGTGTCGCCGCGCATATTTGCGGGATCGATCTGGTGCGCACCGGACCGGACGAATTCTTTGTGCTGGAAGATAATGCCCGCACGCCATCGGGTGTTTCCTATATGCTCGAAAATCGCGAGGCGATGCTGCGGCTGTGCCCCGAACTGTTCCGCGAATTCCGGGTCGCGGCGGTCGACAGCTATCCCGATCTGCTGCACGATACGATGCGCTCCGTGGCCCCCCAGGGTCGCGAGTCCAATCCCGTGTGCGTGCTGCTGACGCCCGGCCATTTCAACTCCGCCTATTATGAGCACAGCTTCCTGGCCGACTCGATGGGGATCGAACTGGTCGAGCCTGCCGATCTGCTGGTCGACGACGATATTGTGTGGATGCAGACGATTGCCGGGCGCGTGCGCGTCGATGTGATCTACCGCCGGGTCGATGACGATTTTCTCGACCCGCTGGTGTTCCGCCCGGACTCCATGCTGGGGGTGCCCGGCATCATGTCCGCCTATCGCGCGGGCAATGTCACGCTGATGAACGCACCGGGCAACGGCATTGCCGATGACAAGGCGATCTACAGCTATATGCCCGAAATCGTGCGCTTCTATACCGGTGAAGAGGCGAAGCTGCCCAATGTCGAAACCTGGCGCTGTCGCGAACCCGACTCCTTCAAATATGTGCTCGACCATCTCGACGAACTGGTGGTGAAACTGGTCGACGGGTCGGGCGGCTATGGCATGCTGGTCGGGCCGACCGCGACGAAGGAGGAAATCGCCCGGTTCCGCGAAGCGCTGGTCGCCGAGCCGCACCGCTATATCGCGCAGCCGACGCTGGCGCTGTCCACCGTGCCGACCTTTGCCGATCAGGGGCTGGCGCCGCGCCATGTCGATTTCCGTCCCTTCCTGCTGACCGGACGCGGCAGGCCGCAGGTGGTGCCGGGCGGCCTCACCCGCGTCGCGCTGAAAGCCGGGTCGCTGGTCGTCAATTCCAGTCAGGGCGGCGGCACCAAGGACAGTTTCGTCCTGATGGCGGACAGCGGCCAGAGCCAGTCGCAGTCCGGCGGCGGGCAAACGCAATCGCAGGGTCGGGGGTGAAGCCGCCATGCTGATGCTATCCCGCACCGCTGCGTCGCTATACTGGCTGGGCCGCTATATCGAACGTGCCGATTTCATCGCGCGACTGGTCGAAGCCACCGTGCGGCTGGATGCGCTGTCGGCGCGCCCGGCGGGCGAAGACGCCTGGGGCAGTGCGCTGACCGTGACCTATAATGAAGAGGCGTTCGCCGAAACGGGCGAGAATCTGACCGCGCAGAATGTTGCGCGGTTCCTGCTGCTCGACAAGACGCATCCGGGGTCGATCCAGCAATGTATGACGATGGCGCGCAACAACGCCCGTGCCGTCCGTACCGCCCTGACCCGCGACAGCTGGACGGCGATCAACCGGGCGTGGCTGCTGTTTCAGAACTGCGCCGGCCTCGACAATTCCGCTGCCACGCTGAGCCTGATCGAAGCGGTGAAGGCGGAGGCGCAGGGTTTCGAAGGCGCGCTGCACCGAATGATGAAGAATGAAGCGACCGCCTTCATCCGGCTGGGCGGCGCGATCGAACGGGCGGACAACAGCGCGCGCCTGCTCGACGTCAAATATCACCTGCTGTTGCCGAAGGACGAAAAAGTCGGCGGCGTGGTCGATCGCGATCAGTGGACGACGATCCTGCAAACCGTGTCGGCGGTGACCGCCTATCGCTGGCTCTACAGCGAAGGACTGAAGCCCGATCTGGTCATCGACCTGTTGATGACGCGGCCCGAACTGCCGCGCTCGCTGGCCGCCTGTGTCGAGGATACGGTCGAACTGCTGGCCATTCTGGGCAAGCGCACCGGACTTCAGGGAGAGGCCGACCGCATGGCGCGGGCACGTCTGGCGCGCATGCACAAGACGCGCAGCAAGGAAGTCATCACCTCCGGCCTGCATGAATATCTTCAGGCTTTCATTCGGGAAAATGCCATGCTCGACGCGGCAATCGCCCGCCAGTTCCGGTTTGTATAATGCGTATCTCCATCGACCATCAGACCCGCTACCGGTTCGAAGAACCACAGGCCCGTGTGGTGCAGTTGCTGCACATGCGCCCGTGCGACACCAATCATCAGACTGTAGTCGCCTGGCGCGTCGACATCGATTGCGACGCTCGGCTGCGCAAGCATGAGGACGGTTTCGGCAATGAAGTGACGATGGTTTATGCCGACGGCCCGCTGGAATCGATCACCATAGAGGTCACCGGCGAAATCCTGACCGACAACGAAGCGGCGGGCGTGGTGCATGGCGCGCCGGAACCGCTGCCGCCTGCCCTGTTTCTGCGCCAGACCGCGCGAACCCGTCCCGACGACGCTATTCGCGACTATGCGGATGGGTTGAATATGGAAAAGGACGCACTCGGCGGGCTACACGCGCTATGCTCCGCCCTGTGCGACCGGTTTGAAATCGTGCCGGTCCGTCCCGACCATATGCAACCGGTCGGTGAAACCTTCGCCACAAAATCGGCTTCTCCGCACGAGCTGGCCGAATTATTCTGCTCCATCGCCCGGACATGCGGCTTCCCCGCCCGTTTCATCGCCGGATATCGCGTGTCTGAAACGGAAAAGCGGATGGCAAGCCTCCATGCCTGGGCCGAAGCTTATATCGAGGATCTGGGATGGGTCGGCTTCGATCCCGCCTGCGGCATTTCGCCGGACGAACGCTATGTCCGCGTTGCCGCCGGGCTGGATGCCTCCGACACCGCGGCCAGTTCGGGTTCGCGCACCGGCGGCGGCGAAGAGGCCATGGATGTGGACATCGACGCGCATATGCTGGGCGCCGGGCAGCATTAGCGGAAAGCCCGCCCCCTCACTCGACGCTTTATATCAGGCCGGTTCGTGTACGCGCGAAGCCGGTGCGGCCGGAACCTCGCGTTCCTCATCGAGCAATGCCCAGCCGTCGGGGCCAAGCGCCTCGATCGGCTTGTAGCGGGTCTTGTACGCCATGCGCGCGGACCCCTTCACCCAATAGCCGAGATAGACATAGGGCAGTCCCGCCCGACGCGAGCGCAGGATGTGGTCGAGAATGATGAAGTTGCCCAGGCCGGGACGGCTGTCATCGTCGGCAAGGAAGAAGCTGTAGATCATCGACAGGCCATCCGCCTGCTGGTCGGTGATGCACGCGCCCACCAGTCGCCCCTTGCGTCCGTCCACCGACGGTTCGCGATATTCGATCACATAAGAGGTAACGGGGCTTTGCTCGACCATGTCGGCATAATCACCCTCATCCATCGTCGCCATGCCGCCCTCGGGATGGCGCGCCTTCAGATAGCGGCGCAGCAACTGAAACTGCTCATCCGTCGCCCATGGGCGGCAGGCATTGATTTCCAGATCCGAATGCCGGCGCAGCAGCTTGCGTTGCGTCGCATTGGGTCGAAATTCGTCGGCAACGACCCGCACCGACACACAGGCATTGCACCCCGCGCAGCTTGGCCGATAGGCGACGGACTGGCTGCGGCGAAAGCCGATCCGGCCGAGCGCATCGTTCAGTTCACCCGCATGCTGCCCCGTCAATTCGGTAAAAACCTTCCGCTCCTGACGGCCGGGAAGATAGGGGCAAGGGGTTGGACTGGTTACGAAAAATCGCGGAAATCTAAACGGCGCGCTCACCTGTCCATGCCCCTTTCCAGTCTGGTCGCTGATCGTGTGACAACCCGACTATGGAACGCCGCGCGGATGATGAAAAGGGGATTCACCATAAAAGAAAGTTAACGCGGCAGGAATAATTTCGCTGATTTCGCAAAAGCCGAAAACCGCCCCCTTTTGCCTTGGGGAACAGTGTATCCAATTGGACGGGGGCAGTGAATCCGCGGCCGACTCAACTCACCGCAGATGCGATTCGCTTCGTCACGCCAGTTCGACGGGACTGACCGAATAGCCGGTATTGCGCAGCGCCGCGATCAGCCGGTCGAGATGCTTCGCATCGCGCGTCTCGCACTCGATATCGGTGATCAGCCCCTTGGCAGGCAGAGAGGTGAACACCCGCTGGTGATAGACCTCGATGATGTTGACGCCCTGTTCGTGGAAGATTTTCGCCACGTTGAACAGCGCACCGGGGCGATCCTGCAGCCGGATGCGCAGACGCGCCAGCCGTCCCGAACGCGCCAGATCGCGCAGCAGCACATTGGCGAGCAGCCGGGTATCGATATTGCCGCCGCACAGCACCGTGCCCACGGTCTTGCCCTTGAACTTCTCCGGATAGGCAAGCAGCGCCGCCAGCCCTGCCGCGCCTGCTCCTTCGACCACTGTCTTTTCGATCTGCAGCAACAGGCTGACCGACTCTTCCAGCATCCGTTCGTTGACCAGCACGATGTCGTCGACCAGCGCCTTGATGACCTGACTGGTAAGCTTGCCCGGCTCCTTCACCGCGATCCCTTCGGCCAGCGTGTCGCCGCCGCACGGCAGTTCGGTATGTTTCAGGCGGTTGAACATCGACGGAAACAGTTCCGCCTCCACCCCGATCACCTCGATCGGATGATCCTGCGCCTTGGCTACCGTCGCAATGCCGGAGATCAGTCCGCCGCCGCCCAGCGGCACGACCAGCGTATCGATCTCGGGCGCATCCGCCAGCATCTCCAGCGCGACCGTCCCCTGCCCCGCCATGATCCGTGCATCGTCGAACGGATGGACGAAGGTATAGCCCTTTTCCGCCTCCAGCATACGGGCATGGGCATAGGCATCGTCAAAGGTTTCGCCCTCCAGCACGATGGTCGCGCCATGGCCTTCGGTCTGCGTCACCTTCACCGTCGGCGTCGGGCGCGGCATGACGATGGTGGACGGAATGCCCAGCCGCGTCGCGTGATAGGCAAGGCCCTGCGCATGGTTGCCCGCCGATGCGGCGATCACGCCCTTGGAGCGCGCCTCCTCATCCAGTTGCAGCAGCGTGTTGAGCGCGCCGCGCTCCTTATACGCGGCGGTGAACTGAAGATTCTCGAACTTCAGATAGACTTTCGCCCCCGTCAGGTCGGACAGCGTCTTGCTGTACAGCGTCGGCGTGCGGACCAGCGCGCCGGCAATCCGTTCGGCGGCGGCATGGACGTCATCGACGGTGAGCGGAAGCGCAGCGGAGGAGGGTGCAACATTGGTAGCCATGGCGCATGGCCCTAGAGCATCTGGCGCTATCGTGGAACACGTCTTATGCCCCGTTCGTCCTTTCACGGCGGATTGTTTCACCGCCCATCCTGTTTCGGGAGCGTAATTGCGTGATTTCTCGTTTGCTTGCCCTTGCCGCGTCGATTGTTCTGATGTGCGGTGCGACCCTTGCCCATGCCGACGGACTGATCGACAATGTCAACGGCATCGCGCTCGACCGCAACGGGGAAGTGGTCCATTTCACCGGCCTGACGATCGGTCAGGACGGACGTATCACCGCGCTGCTCAGCGATCATGACAAGCGCCCCAAACATCCCGACTGGCGCACCGACATGCACGGCAAGACGCTGATCCCCGGCATGGTCGACGCGCACGGGCATGTCATGGAACTTGGCCTGCGCAAGCTGTCGCTCGACCTGTCGGACACGACCTCGCTGGCCGAGGCACAGGCGAAGCTGGCGACATTCGCGGACAAGAATCAGGGGCGTCCATGGATTCTGGGCGGCGGCTGGACTCAGGAAAGCTGGGGCATGAGCAACTTTCCGACCGCGGCCGATCTCGACAAGGCGGTATCCGAACGCCCCGTCTGGCTGACGCGCGCCGACGGCCATGCCGGATGGGCGAACAGCGCCGCGCTGAAGGCCGCGGACATCACCGCCAAAACCTCGGAGCCAAAGGGCGGACGGATCATCAGGGATGCGAAGGGCAATCCCACCGGCATCCTGATCGGCACCGCGCAAAAGCTGATGGAAAAGGTCGTTCCCCAGCCGTCGCCCAAGGATCTCGACGCCGCGTTTCAGGCCGCACAGGAAGCGCTGCTAAGCGTCGGCATCACCGCGACCGACGATATGGGCACCTCGGTCGCCGACTGGATGGCGTTTCGCCGTGCGGGCGACAAGGGGCAGCTCCGTCTGCGCATCGTCAGCTATGCCGACAGCGTGAAGACCGCGACGCTGATCGCCGGACCGGGGCCGACGCCCTGGCTGTACGATGGAAAGCTGCGCTGCATCGGCATCAAATATGGCGAAGACGGCACGCTGGGAACACGCGGTGCGTGGCTGAAGGCGCCCTATGCCGATGCGCCCAAGGATACGGGCCTGCCCCTGCTGACCACCGACCAGCTACTCAACCTGATGAGCCGCGCGTCGATGGACCATTTTCAGGTCGCGGTGGACGCCTATGGCGACAAGGCGAACCAGACCGTGCTCGACTCGATCGACGAGCTTACCGAAACGTACAAGGGCGACCGGCGCTGGCGGATCGAACATGCGCAGATCGTCGATCCGGACGACCTGCCGCGTTTCGGCAAACATGGCATCATTGCCTCGATGGAGCCGGTGCGCGCGGTTTCGGAGCGCGCAATGGCGACCGCCCGGCTGGGGCCGGACCGGTTGAAAGGCGCGTTCGCCTGGAATGCGATGCTGGCAAACAAGGTGCCGCTGGCATTCGGGTCGGATTACCCGGTTGAGGAACCCAACCCCTTTATCGGCTGGGCCGTCGCCTTCACCCGACAGGACGCCGATGGCCGTCCGTTCGGCGGCTGGACGCCCGAACAGGCGGTCAGCCGGGTGCAGGCATGGCGCGCCTTCACCCAGACGGGCGCCTATGCCAGCTTCGCGGAAAAGGATTTCGGCACGCTGGCACCCGGCGAACAGGCCGACTTCCTGATCGTCGACCGCGACCCCCTGCTCGTCTCACCCACCGACTTGCGCCAGACGCAGGTGCTGCAAACCTGGGTCGGCGGCAAACCGGTATGGGAGCGTAAGGGGAACGCACAATGATGGACGATTTCGGACGCTGGCTGGCAGCGAACGCCCCAACGATCAGCATCTTTTTCAACTTTCTGATGGTCGTTGTCTGGATAACCTATCTTCAGCTTCTGCTGGTTCAGTTTCGTGCAACCCGGCGATCCTCGATCCTGATTACCCGCGCCGCAGGACGCGGCATGCGAAGCCGCTGCCTCGTCACCAATATGAGCAGCCAGCCGCTCTATGTAACCAGCCTGATCGGCACGCTGCACGTCGGTGACAGACTCATCGAGCTGCCGCTGACCGACTTGCGTGATCTGCCGGGAGATCTGGGCGACGACCCACGTTCAAAAATGCGTCAGGGCAGCCTCAACACGGGCCAGTATCTCGACATCGGGCATTTCCACGAGATCGTGGAAGTCATGCTGGCCGCCAATGAAGAAACGGAAGTGGACATGCCGCAAGTCGAACAGCTCGACCTCACCGTCGTCGCTTTCTACTCGCGCGAAGACCTGCCGGTGGGTGCGGTTCGCAGCTTCCATTTCGACCACAAAGCCGCAACCGGCGCACGCGTCCGCCCCCTCAACCTCGCCACCGACCAGATCCGCCAGATGGCGCGCCGCCGGACGCTGCTGAAAAAGGTCGAATATCACATGTGACGGATGCGGCGAGGCCGCAACAAGGCATGGGAACTGAAGTTCGGGGCAACTTGGGGACGATAAAAGAGCCGCGAAAGCTATTGGCCGACAGGGTTGGTAGTCGCCGGGACGCCCAAATGACGCGTAATCCACTTTGTAAAAAAGGATATGCGCGTACTGGCAAATGTCTGACCACAGACTCCCTGCTTAAAGATTCCGGCGCGTGTAGCCGCAACATCTGCACTTGACCCATCTAGACCATGGGTCACACCGGCCAGCATCCATTTGCCATCAACCTTGATCAAAACCGGCCCTCCACTGTCACCACCGGCGATCACGCCCTCCAGTGGCAGTGCCCGCGAACCGCAATCGAATACATAACGCAGCCAGGGGCCATGAGCGTCAGTAATCCGGTTCTCTGCCCTTCTCAGCGCACCGCGGTGCGGGGCATTGGCAGGTGCTCCGGTCTGATCGGTCCCCGTCGCCCCTTTGCCGAAAATCTGCGCAACTTGGCCGACTTCCGCGGAGCCAGTATAGAATGGCATCGGCCTGACGTCTGAAACCGGATCTTTTAGTTCGAGCAGCGCGATATCCCGCATGTTCGCCATTGCCGCTTTGTATTGCTTCATCCAGGCGACGGAATCGAACGAACTTGTCTTGTCGAAAAGGGGTTTGAACATTGCTTGCCAGGCAAGCGCCGCAGCCTCGAATCCGGGATACACAATAATATGAGCCACCGCTCGGCGCTTACCATGGATCGTGACGAACCAGTCTTTCGGATAATCCTTCATGTAGCGCACAGCATGAGCGGCGGTGACGACCCAGGACGGCGCGATCAAGGCACCATGTCCTTCATATGGCAAATCTGCCAATGCCGGGATGGCTTGCGGGTCGATCCTGTAGCGCGCATCGGGGACATCATGACGTCTGACGATGGCGGATGCTGGCGTGGGAATCGCCGACAGGAGCAGCGATAGCACGCCAACGAAAACGCCATACTTCGATGGCATCGTTCAAATCCCCCCAAGGTTACTTGGGGATTCAGCCGCCGCCTTCTGATGCGGAGTATGGTTGAGGCCTCCCGAACAAAAAAGGGCGGCCCGTTGCGCGAGCCGCCCTTTCTATTGTTTCCGCAACCGCCATGGCGGCCGGGATAACCGGTGGGGCGCCGAAACGCCCCTGCCCGATTACTTCAGCTCGACGGTACCGCCGGCTGCTTCGATCTTCTTCTTCAGCTCTTCGGCTTCGTCCTTGGACACGCCTTCCTTGACGGCCTTCGGAGCGCCTTCGACCAGCGCCTTGGCTTCGGTCAGGCCCAGGCCGGTGATGGCGCGGACTTCCTTGATGACGTTGATCTTCTTGCCGCCGTCGCCGGTCAGGATGACGTCGAATTCGTCCTTGGCTTCTTCAGCAGCAGCGCCGCCGGCGCCACCGGCAGCCGGAGCAGCCGCAACCGCAGCAGCGGCAGAAACGCCCCACTTTTCTTCGAGCATCTTCGACAGTTCAGCCGCCTCAAGGACGGTCAGTTCGGAAAGCTGGTCCACCAGCGCGTTCAGGTCAGCCATGATAAACTCCAGTAAAAATCAGATGATAAAGGGATAGTCGGTCGCGAAAGCCTTATGCGGCTTCCTTGGCGCCATAAGCGCCGAACACACGCGCAACCTGACCCGCCGGGGCCTGGGTGATCTGCGCCAGCTTCGTGGCGGGAGCCGAAATCAGGCCCACCATCTTCGCACGCAGTTCATCCAGCGACGGCAGTTCAGCCAGCGCCTTCACGCCATTCACGTCGAGCACGGTGCTGCCCATCGCGCCGCCAAGCACTTCCAGCTTTTCGTTGGTCTTGGCGAAATCGACCACCACCTTTGCGGCGGCGACCGGGTCTTCCGATGTGGCAAGCGCCGTCGGTCCGACCAGCAGGTCCGCAAGGGCTGCATAATCGGTGCCGTCGATCGCGATCTTGGCAAGGCGGTTCTTCGCGACCTTATAGCTCGCACCGGCTTCGCGCATCTTGTTCCTCAGGTCCGACGACTGCGCGACGGTGAGGCCGAGATTGCGGGTGACAACCACCACGCCAACCTCGTTAAAGGTGCGGTTCAGCTCGGCAACGGCTTCGGTCTTCTGGGAACGATCCATGCCGGTCTCCTCAACTATGGACTTGGGAAGCCATGGGCCGCCCGCGTCCGGTTCACGCACTTCGCACCGGATGGCGCGAAGCGTCCGGGCCTTGCGACCCGTAATTGTCCGAGGGGCGTTGAATCGTCACTGCCGGAATATCCCCGGCCTGACCCGAACCCGCGTGAAAGCGCGTCCGGTATAAATTCTGTCCCCGTCTTGGCCGGAAATTAAGCACCACGGATCGGGTGCACCTGCTGTCTCGGACGGATATCGGTCACGGCGAACCGCAGCCGATGAAGGCGCGCACATAACGCGATCGTCGCCGAAGTCAATTGCGGATGGCATTTTCCGCCAAAAGTTAACGCCTCTTAACCGCGTCTCACGCCGGGACAGGTGAATTTTGGCGGCTTCCCAACACCCCGGAATCGCTCCATATCCCACCTATCATGGCTCAGCACTCCTCTTCGATCCGCCGCGTACTCCGCAAGACCGTTCTGATCGCCGCCACGGCATGTGCGGGCATGAGTTTGCTGACGGTTCAGCCCGCAGCGGCGAAGGAAAGTGCGATGCGCCCGAATGAGGTGCATACCGTGCTGTCGCTGAACGCACCTTTGAAGGGAGGCGATTTCGCCTGGGACGACGACGGATCGAAAACCCAGCCCGTTCGCGTTGTCGTCGATCTGGCGCGTGAAATGCTGTATGTTTATCGCGGGGGCACCGAAATCGGTCGCACAATCATTCTGTATGGCGCGGACAACAAACCGACGCCGATGGGCGTGTTCCCCATCCTCAACAAGGATGCGGATCATTTCTCCGCCACCTATGACCATGCGCCGATGCCGTGGAACCTGCGGCTGACCTGGGGCGGAGTCGCCATTCACGGGACCGAAGTCGATACCCGCTATGCCACCCATGGCTGTGTCGGCGTGCCGGTCGCGTTCGCGAAGAAGCTGTTCCATGTCGCGCGCAAGGGCGATCCGGTCCTCATTACCCGCAACTGGCTGCCGAAACTCTATGACGACAAGGCGCAGGAGGAGCTTGCGCGGCTCGCCAATGCACAGGTCGAACAAAGAGCCTCGCAACAGGCACCGGTGCCGGCAGCGATTGCTCCCGCAACACCCGCTGCACCGGCTCAGGCAGCACCCGCTCCGGCACCGGCGGATTCGCCCGTCCCCTGATCGTCTTCGCCGACGATCCGCAACGGCTCCTTGAACGTATTGGTGACATAGGGGAAGGGAATCTCGATCCCCGCTTCGTCCAGCGCGCGCTTGATATTGCGGATGACGCTGTCGCGCGTGCGATGCATGTCGATGGGCTTCGATCCCGCCCACCAGCGCACGGTAAAGTCGATGGAGCTTGAATTGAACTCCCGCGCGAATACATCGATCCGCTGGTCGGTATCGACGCCCTCGGCTTCCTCGACCGCCTTCAGGATGACGGCACGCGCCTGCTCCAGATCGGTGTCATAGGAAACGCCTGCGACAATCTCATGCCGTCGCTGGTCATTGTCGGTCAGAATCTCCACCGGATTCTTGAACAGCTTTGAATTGGGCACGACCGTCAGTTCGTTGGACAATTTGCGGACATGGGTTTCGCGCAGCATGATCTGTTCCACCCTGCCCTCGATCCCGTCGCAGGAGATCATGTCGCCGATCCGCATCTTCTTGCGCAGCAGGATCAGGATACCGGCCAGGAAATTCTCGAAAATATCCTGAAAGGCGAAGCCGATCGCCACCGTACCGATGCCCAGACCGGCAAGCAGGCTGGCGGGCGTCAGCCCCGGCAGCACGATGGTCGCCGCCGTCAATATTCCGACAATCCAGATGGCGATGCCGATCAGCGTTTCTACCAGTGCCTGCAGGCTTGGCCGCATGCTGGTGCGTGTCGTAAGCCGGTCCGAAATCCGCCGCGCGAATTTAGCGATCAGCCAGGTAAGGATCAGGACAACAACCGCGATGACGAGGCTGGGCAGCAATTGCACCGCCGATTTCCACATCGCCTCAAGCTGATGGATCAGGATGTTGAGCGTATTCATTCCGGCCTCGTTCGTTGCACCTGCGCTACGAACCAACCGGAAAACGGACTGGTAAGTTCCGTTTAGCGCTGCTGGAAACGGACGATCCCCGCCCCCAGCCGGTTGCCGCTGATCGTAATCGGATCATGGCTCAGCGTCGCGACGAACGCCGTCCCCCGTTTCGCCCCCGGCGCCAGCGACGCGACATTGTCCTCCACCGTCAGCCCCGCAGAAGGATAGGTCTGCGATTCCGCCGCGACGACGATCAGCCCCGACCAGTTCTCCTTGTGCGATCCCTGCACAAAGACATTATGCGCGATCAGGCCGGTGGCACCGTCGGGCAGGTCGATCATGTAATTGGTCTTGCGCCCCTGACTGTCGTCGAAACTATTGTCGGTGATCGTGACATGCGGACTGCGCAACTTCACATAATGCCCGCCCGTTCCGCGTTCGAAGCGGGAACGGGTAACGGTGACGCTGCCCTTGTTCGCCAGATAGATGGAATGGCTGCAATCCGTGGTTTCATCGCACTGGCCCAGACCCGAAAAGGTCGAATGGTCGATAACGATTTTCTGGTCGGTCGGCTCGCCGCCCAATATGCCTTCCTGACTGTTCAGGAACATCGAATTGGTGACGGTCAGGTTGCCCATCTCGGTCCGGATACCCGCCCCGTTGCCGTCCGACACATGCATGTTACGAAACACGATGCCGTCGACCACCGAACCGCGCCCGCGCAGCACGAACGCCGCCTTGCCCTCGCACGCGGTGCCGTCGAAAATCGCCGTGCCGGGTTTGCGCGCCCTGAAGGTGATGAAACCGCCCTGCTGCACCGTGCACTGGTGATAGACGCCGGGCGCGATCAGGATCGTCGCGGTACCTTCGCGCACCGACTGCACCGCATCGTCCAGATTGGCAAAACCCCGCCCCGTCTGGGCGATGACGAACGGCGCGCTCGCTTGCTGGGCAAGCGCCTGCGATGTCGGCACAAGAGCGAGCGAGGAGAGGATAGCGATGGCGGCAAGCGGGCGCATGGGCGGGTTCCTTTCCCATCCGATGTGCCCGCTTTTCAGCGCCTCCAAAAGGCAAATTGAAGGTTAACCGACCGGCTCACCGCGCTTTTTATTTCTTCCGACTGACGGAACGCGCATGCCCCGGTCCGCCGGCATCCTGCAAATTCATCGCGGTGGACACCAATGAAAGATGCGACAGCCCCTGCGGGAAATTGCCGAGTAACCGGCGATCTTCCCAGGAGAGTTCTTCGGACAGAAGGTAGACGTCATTGGCTCGTTTCAGCAGATGCTCGAACAGGTTGCAGGCATCGTCCTGCCGCCCCTGCAAGGCATAGACATCGGCCAGCCAGAAGCTGGCGGCAATGAATGCCCCTTCGCTTCCGCCGACGCCGTCATCGGTCTTTTCCGTCGAATAGCGCAGGACGAACCCGTCCCGCACCAGTTCGCGTTCAATCGCCGCCACCGTACTGCGCACGCGTTCGTCATCGGCGGGCAGAAACCCGACCAGCGGAATGCGCAGGGCGGAAGCGTCCAGCGCCTCCTCCCCGAACGTCTGGGTGAAGGCGTTGCGCTGCGGATGAAATCCTTCTTCGCACACCAGCGCGTGAATGCGCTGCGCCAGTTCGCGGCATCGTTCGGAGAATGCTTCATCACGCTCCGCAAACCAGCATGCCGCCCGGTCGAACGCGACCCAGCACATCACTTTTGAATAGACATGCTGTTTCGGTCCGCCCCGGCTTTCCCAGATACCGGCATCCGGCTGATCCCATACTTCGGCAAGATTCTCGGCAAGCAGGCGCACCAATATATCGGCGTCTTCACTTGTCGTCATGCCGCGCTGTGCCGCGAAGTAGAGCGTGTCGATCACCTCGCCATAGATATCGAGCTGAAGCTGTCCTACCGCGCCATTGCCGAACCGTACCGGCTTCGCCCCGTTGAATCCGTCCAGCCAGTCGGCTTCCCATTCGATCGACCGGCGGTCGCCATCGACGGTGTAAAAGGGTTGCAGGTCGATCGGTTCTCCGCCCGCGGCCCGGCGCAGCCAGGCCACCCATTGCTCCGCCTCGTCCTTCAACCCCGCCTGCACAAAGGCGAGCAGGGTAAAGGTCGCATCCCGTAACCAGCAGAAGCGATAATCCCAGTTGCGCGCACCGCCCGGACGTTCGGGCAGCGACGATGTCGGCGCCGCGATAATCCCGCCGCTGGGGTGATGGATCAGCGCCTTCAGACTAATCAGCGACCGGACCACCTCGTCGCGGTAATGGCCGTCATAATCGATATGGCCTGCCCATTTCGTCCACCAGCTTTTCGTCTGTTTGAGCGCCTTTTCCGGGTCCACGCGCTGGGGCGGTTCCTTGAACGACTGAAACCAGGTCAGCACGAATGCCGATCGATCCCCTTCTTTCACGGTGAAGCGACTGGTGAACCAGCGATCCTCGAAATTGATCGGCGCATCGAAATCGAGCGCCACCGCATCGGGGCCGGCAATCGCAATTGCCCGCACGTCGGACAACGCCTGGACCAGCGGGTGGAACTGGCCATAGTCGAACCGCAAGGCGAGTTGAGACGACATTTCCACCTCGCCCTCGCGGCATTCGACGATCCGCACGATATCGGGTGCCTCGCCGCGTATCGGCATGAAGTCGATGATCGCCACTACCCCGGTTTCGGTTTCCATCACCGTTTCGAGGATCAGCGTATCCCCCAGATAGCTGCGGCTGCTGTGCTTGATTTCCTTTACCGGACGCATGCTCCAGCAACCGTTTTCGGTATTGCCCAGCAACGCCGCGAAACAGGCGGAGGAATCGAAACGCGGCATGCACAGCCAGTCGATCGAACCGTCCTTGCCGACCAGCGCCGCCGTTTCCCCATCGCCGATAATCGCATAGTCGCCGATATTCTTCTGCAGCATATCGCTCATGCGCGGGCACTCCGGCGATTGACGAAGAGACCTGCAATCGCAGCACCCGCCAAACCCGCCATCCCCAGCGCGACCTTCGCACGATGCATCGTCAGCCAGAGCTGGGACGAACCCGTCCGCGCATTATCGTCGAAACGTCCGTGCGCGCCATGATCGCCGGGCACCGGTTCCCACAGATTGTCCTTCCGCTCGGGCGAGATCGGTTCCTTGTCCTGCTGCCCCGACACGCCGGTCGCCCCCAGATAACGGTCGAGCAGACCGGACGCGAACCGGTCGCCCCAGATCGCCTCCCAGGTCGGCCAGCCCAGGAAAATCTGCTTGCGCTTATGGTGCGCGGCGAAATGGATCGCGCGCGCCGGAATTTCGGGCTGATAGGGCGGGCTGGCCGGCTTGGGCTGCATCGGCATCTTCGTTTTGATCCAGTCGAACTGCGGCGTGTTCACGCCCGGCAGATGCACCATCGACAACCGCACTTTGCTTTTTGCCGCGAAGAGTTCGGCCCGGATCGAATCCTCAAACCCCTGAATGGCGTGTTTTGCCCCGCAATAGGCACTTTGCAACGGAATGCCGCGATAGGCGAGCGCGGACCCGACCAGCACGATACTGCCCTTGTTGCGCGGCATCATCCGCTTCAGCGCAGCATAGGTGCCATGCACCTGCCCCAGATAGGTCACTTCGGTAACGCGCTTATATTCTTCCATCGTCATGTCGACGAAGCGCGATACGACTCCGGCAAAGGCGACATTGACCCAGATATCGATGGGGCCGAACCGCTCCTCAACCTTGTCGGCGGCCTCGTCCACGGCCTGTGCGTCGGCCACGTCGAGCGGCAGGATCATCGCCTCGCCGCCCGCCGCCTCGACCTCTCGCGCTGCTCCCTCCAGCCCGTCCCTGCCGCGCGCGATCAGGCCGATCCGCGCCTTGTCCTTCGCAAACTCCCGCACCACGGCGCGGCCGACACCGGCCGAAGCTCCGGTGATCACGACGACGGGCGGGCGGCTGTTCTTCGGCATGGAATATCTCCTTGGGGGTTTGCCCATAGGACCATTGAAAGCCGTCAAAAGTTCCGCTGCACCGGCAACCGTTCAAACGGCAGAGGCGAGACCAAAATCGCCTTTTCGCTACGGCATGGCTTTTCCCCGACGGCGAAATCGTTCTACAGGCGTCTTATCCGCCGGTTTGCCTATTCCAGCTTCAGGACGAGACAGCATCACCATGGACGACAATTTCCGCCGTCAGGCGCTTGACTATCACCGCTATCCAAGCCCCGGTAAGCTGGAGATCGAGCCGACCAAGCGCATGGTCAACCAGCGCGACCTGTCGCTGGCCTATTCGCCCGGCGTCGCCGCGCCGTGTGAGGAAATCGCGGCAAACCCTTCCTGCGCCAATGATTATACCGCGCGCGGCAATCTGGTCGCGGTCATCTCCAACGGTACCGCGGTGCTCGGGCTGGGGGCGATCGGCGCACTGGCGTCAAAGCCGGTGATGGAGGGCAAGGCGGTCCTCTTCAAGAAGTTCGCCGGAATCGACGTCTTCGATATCGAGGTCGATCTGACCGACCCGGATGCCTTCATCGAAACCGTCGCGTCGCTGGAACCGACGTTCGGCGGCATCAATCTGGAAGATATCAAGGCGCCCGAATGCTTCGCGATCGAGGCGGCGCTGCGCGAGCGGATGAACATCCCGGTCTTTCATGATGATCAGCACGGCACCGCGATCGTCGTGGCGGCGGCGGTGCGCAACGGGCTGGTGCTGCAGGGCAAGCGGCTCGATCAGGTGCGCCTCGTCACCTCCGGCGCGGGTGCGGCGGCGCTTGCCTGTGTCGACCTGCTGGTATCGATGGGCCTGCCGGTCGAAAACGTCACCCTGACCGACAAGGACGGCGTGGTCAAAGCCGACCGTCCCGGCATGGCCGCCAACATGGCCCGCTATGCCCGGCATACCGACGCCGCCACGCTGGGCGACGTGCTGGAAGGCGCGGACATTTTCCTCGGCCTGTCGGCACCGCGCGTCCTGAAGCCGGAGATGCTGCCCCTGCTCGCGGACAAGCCGCTGATCTTCGCGCTCGCCAATCCCGAACCGGAAATCCTGCCCGAACTGGTACAGGAACATCGCCCCGATGCGATTATCGCGACCGGGCGTTCGGACTATCCCAATCAGGTCAATAACGTCCTGTGCTTCCCCTATATCTTCCGCGGCGCGCTCGACACCCGTGCGACCGGTATCAACGAGGCGATGAAAATCGCCGCTGCGGAGGCGATTGCCGAACTGGCGCGCAAACCGGCCGACGAAGGCATTGCGCAGGCCTATGGCGGGCGCAGCCTCGCTTTCGGCAAGGAATATGTCATCCCGACCCCGTTCGATCCCCGGCTGATCGTCGAGGTCGCCCCTGCGGTCGCGCGTGCTGCGCAACAGAGCGGGGTCGCCACCCGCACCCTCGACATTCCCGCCTATCGCCAGTCGCTGGCGCAGCAGAATGCGCGTTCCAGCCAGTTGATGATCCCGGTGTTCGACGCCGCCCGCGGCAGCTTGCCGAAAATCGCCTATGGCGAGGGAGAGGACGAACGGGTGCTGCGCGCGGTGCAGGTGGCGATCGACGAGCGGCTGGCCCAGCCCGTGCTGGTGGCGCGCAAACGCATCCTGCTGCCCCGGATCGAGGAACTGGGACTGAAGCTCGAACCCGGCGTCAATATCGACGTCATCGACCCCGAAACCGACCATGAACGCCTGGCCCCGCTGATCGAAAAATATCATCGGATCGCAGGGCGTCGCGGCATCGCCCGGACCGAAGCCAAACGCCATATCTATCGCCGTCCCACCGTAACCGCGGCGATGCTTTTACGCGCAGGTCTGGTCGAGGCGGCGCTGGTCGGCGGCAATTCGGAATATTGGAGCCAGATCCGGCACGTCCTGCGCGTGATCGAACGCAGCAAAGGCGTCAATCGCGCTTATGCGGTGACCGCGCTGGTCATCGACGCGGGCGCATTGTTCCTGACCGACACCCATCTCAACACCGATCCCAGCGCGGAAGATATTGCGGAGATGACGCTGCTGGCGGCCCGTGCGGTCGAACGCTTCGGCCTGACACCGCGTGCGGCACTGCTCTCGCATTCGAATTTCGGATCGTCGCACAGCAGGAGCGCGCGCAAGATGCGTTCCGCATTCAAGCTGGTGCAGGATCAGGCGCCTGCCCTTGCCATCGACGGCGAAATGCACGCCGATGCAGCCCTGTCGCAGGCGCTGCGGCAACGGCTGGTGCCCGATTCGGCGTTCAGCGGTTCGGCCAACCTGCTGGTGATGCCCAATCTGGACGCCGCCAATATCACGCTGACCGCGCTCCACGCCTCACATGAAGGCGTCACCGTCGGCCCGATGCTGCTCGGCCTGTCGCAACCGATCCATGTGCTGACGCCCAGCACCACGTCGCGCGGCATCGTCAACCTGACCGCCATCGCGGCGGTCGAGGCCACGAGCAAACACTGACTTCAGATTCAGGAACAGGCGAGGCTGCAACCGGGAGAATAGCCGCGCCTCGCCCTCCCCTGTAAAGAAAACCGACACGGGGCTATCCGTTTACGACAACAATGAAAAGCTATTTTTTCGGACTATATCCCAAGCACATCCAGACTGTCCGCAACCTGCCCGGCATAGGCACTCCCGAAGAGCCGCAAATGCACCAGCAGCGGCCATAATCGGTAGAGCGGCAGCCGGTCTCTCCAGCCGGGTTCGAGGTTCAGCGCATCAAGAAAACTGGACGGCGGATGGTCGAACAGGGTCAGCATCGCGACATCGACTTCGCGGTCGCCATAATAGCAGGCCGGATCGATCAGCCCGCTGATGCCGCCCTGAGTCGCAAGCACATTTCCGCCCCATAAATCACCATGCAACAGCGATGGCGGCGGCGCCTTCGGTACATACTCCCCGACCCGATCGGCCAGCCTCTCGATACGCCGCGCCAGCCCTGCCGACAGATGGCGGAGATGACAGCGCAATCGATGATCAGCCCAGAATGCAGGCCAGTCATCGCCACGCCCATTCTCAACCGCCACCGCGCCGAAACGGTGATCGCCATCCCAGCCATAGCGATCGCCCTGCGCGGCATGGAGTTTCCCCAACACCCGTGCGAGGTCCGGCCATGCCAGCGACGGTCCGCCCCGCGCCTCCAGCCTTTCCAGGATCAGCAGGTCGCCATCGACCGCAAGCACGCCGGGCGCCGGTGCCCCCGTCGCCGCAATCGCGCGCAGCATCGCGGCTTCCGCCCCGGCATCGCCGCCCAGCTTGGCAACACACGCCCTGCCATCGGTCAGCGTCACGGCAAACACGTCGGACAGATCGCCCCCCGCCATGGCGGATATTCCGGCAACCTCCGCCCGCAACAGGTGCGCCACCCGCTCCGCCGGGCCGGTCACGTCCGCAAACGCTCGACCAGTGCCTGTGCGGCGCGCTCGACCTGATGCCAGCTACGCTCGAAACCCTCTTCACCGCCATAATAGGGATCGGCCACCGCCTGCCCTTGCAATTCCGGCACGCAATCGAGCAGCAGCGCCAGTTCGGCAGCGGCATTGTCCGGGCGCAGTCGTCGCAGGTTTTTCAGATTGTCGTGATCCAGCGCAAAGATATGGCTGAACCGATGGAAATCGTCGCCGCCGACCTGCCGCGCGCGATAGCCGGAAATATCGACCCCATGGCGCAACGCCGTATCCTGCGCACGCGGATCGGGCGGTTCGCCGACATGCCAGTGCCCCGTACCGGCTGAGTCGACCGTCACCGCCAGCCCGGCACGCTGCGCCTGCGCCCGCAACGCCGCCTCCGCCAGGGGCGAACGGCAGATATTGCCCAGACAGACGAACAGCACGGATGGTGCGGAAGAAGAGGAGGACATGTCTCTTTACCTATCGCCCCTCCTGCCCCGTTCAACCTTGATCGGCATTTTCACCGCAGGTTTAGCGCCTGCTTAAGCATCCTGTGCTAGCCACCGCTCCTATGAACGCATCCGCACCGCGCATTCTCGTCATCTTCGGCACCCGTCCCGAAGCCATCAAATTGTTTCCCGTCGTGCACGCGCTGCGCGATACGAAAAGGCTGAACGTTCGTACCTGCGTCACGGCGCAGCATCGCGGCCTGCTCGATCAGGTGCTGGCCATTGCCGGGCTGGCGCCGGACATCGACCTCGACCTGATGGAACCGGGGCAGACGCTCGACCGGCTGACCGCGCGCCTGCTGACCGGGCTTGGCGAGGTGATGGATCGCGAAAAGCCGAACCGGGTGATCGTGCAGGGCGATACCGCCACCGCGATGGTCGGCGCGCTCACCGCTTATTATCGCAAGATTCCCGTCTCGCACGTCGAAGCGGGCCTGCGTTCGGGCGACATCTATCAACCCTGGCCGGAGGAGGTGAACCGCCGCATCGTCGCGCCCATCGCCGATCAGCATTTCGCTCCTACCGCAACGGCAGCATCGGCATTGCGCGCCGAAAATATTGCGCCGGACAGCATCTTCGTCACCGGCAATACGGTGATCGACGCGCTGCACGCCACCACTGCACGGATCGAGGCGGAACCGGCGCTTGCCGCGGGCCTCGATGCCATTGCCGAACGCTTCGCCGGACGTCGCCTGATCCTCGTCACCACGCATCGCCGCGAAAATTTCGGCGGCGGGATGGAGGAAATCGCCACCGCCATCGCCCGGATTGCCGATCGCGACGATGTCGCCATCCTGTTTCCGGTCCACCCGAACCCCAATGTCGTGTCGGTGATGGACGCGAAGCTGGGCCATCGCGCCAATATCGCGCGCATCGACCCGCTCGATTATCCGCATTTCATCCGCGCGCTCGGCCTTGCCCATATCGTGCTGACCGATTCGGGCGGCGTGCAGGAAGAGGCCCCTGCCCTTGGCAAACCGGTGCTGGTGATGCGCGAAACCACCGAACGGCCCGAAGGCGTAGAGGCAGGCACCGCGAAGCTGGTCGGATCGAATGCCGACCGCATCGTCGCGGAAATGGCGCATCTGCTGGACGATGCGGGCGCCTATGACGCCATGGCGCGCGCGCACAATCCGTTCGGCGACGGCAGGGCATCCGCGCGGATCGCCGAGCGCGTGGCCGATAGTCTGATCGCCTAGGGCCTGACCCAAAAAGCCGCGCATTCTTACCGAAATATCAACCTTGTCCTGCCACAGCAGCACGAAAGCGAACGTCTCGCGCAGCTAACGGCAAGGATGAACATGGTCTGGAATCAGGAAATCGATGTTGCAGTCGTCGGGCTGGGCTATATCGGCCTACCCACGGCGGCGGTGATCGCGCGCACCGGTGCGCGCGTGCTGGGCGTCGATGTCAATGAACAGGTCGTCGAAACCGTCAATTCGGGCAAGGTGCATATTGAGGAGATCGACCTCGACGCGCTGGTGTCCGGCGCGGTCGCACGCGGAACGCTGCGCGCCTCGACCCGGATCGAACCAGCGGACGTGTTCGTCATCGCCGTACCGACACCGTTCGGGGAAAATCACGCGCCCAATATCGGCTATGTCCTTCAGGCAGCAACGAATATCGCGGCAGTCTTGAAAACAGGCGATACCATCATCCTCGAATCCACCTCGCCCGTCGGCACGACCGAAGAGGTGGCGAGACAGATCGCCCAACTCCGCCCCGACCTGAAGATTCCCGGGCACTGTCCTTCCACGCCGGATGTCGCCATCGCCTATTGCCCGGAACGCGTGCTGCCCGGACGCACGCTGGTCGAACTGGTCGATAACGACCGCGTAATCGGCGGCATCACCCCGCGTTGCGCGCGCAAGGCGCTGCAATTCTATCGCCGTTTCGTGCGCGGTACCTGCGTTACCACCTCGTCCAAGGCGGCGGAGATGACGAAGCTGGCGGAAAACGCCTTTCGCGACGTCAATATCGCCTTCGCCAACGAGCTGTCGGTCATTTCCGACCGGATGGGCGTCGATGTGTGGGAGGTGGTCCGCCTCGCCAATCGCCATCCCCGCGTCAACATCCTGTCGCCCGGCCCCGGTGTCGGCGGTCATTGCATCGCGGTCGATCCGTGGTTCCTGGTGCATTCGGACCCCGAAAACACTCCGCTGATCCGCACCGCGCGACAGGTCAACGATGCCAAGATCGACTTCACCGTCGAACGCGCGGCTGAACTGGTCCGCAAAATGGGCGGTATGCCGGTCGCCTGTCTTGGCCTCGCCTTCAAGGCGAATATCGACGATCTGCGCGAAAGCCCGGCGGTCAAGGTCGCGTCCGAACTGGCAAAGCGGTTCGGCAGTCGGATCAGGATCGTCGAACCCTTTGTCGACACCCTGCCCGCCGCTTTCGACGGCACAGGGGCTGAACTGATCGACGTCGACACCGCCATCGACCAGTGCCCTGCCCTGATCGTGCTGGTCGATCATGACGTGTTCAAATCGATCCCGCTGGAAGAACGCGGCGACAAGCATGTTCTCGACATGCGCGGCATCTGGCCCGATCAGCCGGCTCTCTCGACAGAAACGCCAACAGTACGCATCGCCGCCGGCTAATCGTTTCGAAGGCGGAAAGAAGTCGGAATATAGTCCTCTGATCCGGCAAATGGCGCGCCTGACCGACACACTGCTTGGCGCACTGCACAATAAGCGTTATTCAGACCCATTGTATTTCATGCGTCCGGATCATTATTTTCAGGCAGATGCTAGGATTATTTCGCAAACGCGCCACCCAGCCCGCGGTTGAACATCATGTTCCCGAAGGCAAGCGGGTATATGCCATCGGCGATATTCACGGTCGGCTGGATCTGCTCGACAGTCTGATCGAACGCATCGATGCCGATGATGCGGAGCGCGGTCCCGCGCCGGGCGGCACCGACTGGATATTCCTCGGCGACCTTGTCGATCGTGGTCAGGACTCAGCCGGTGTGGTCGAACGGCTTCGCACGCTCAGCGCCGAGCGCGGCAATATGCGTTTCCTGACCGGCAATCACGAAGAGGTGATGCTGCTCGCGCTGGAGGGCAAGCGCGACTCGCTGCGTCTGTTCGATCGCATCGGCGGGCATCAGACGATGCTGAGCTATGGCATTTCGGAACATGAACTCGCCTCGCTCGATTATGACGCGCTGCATGACCGGCTGGTCGCGGCCGTGCCGCAATCGCATCGCCAATTTCTTGAGTCGTTCGAAGACCTGATCGCCGTCGGCGACTATGCCTTCGTCCATGCCGGAGTGCATCCGGCCAATGCGCTCGACGCCCAGCGGCAGAGCGATCTGCGCTGGATTCGCAGTAAATTCCTCGATCACCCGAAAGATTTCGGGAAAATGATCGTCCATGGCCATACCATCAGTGACGATGTGGAATGGCGGGACAATCGCATCGGCATCGACACCGGTGCCTTCGCGACCGGGCGGCTCACGGCGCTTGGTCTGGAAGGCGGCGACCGCTGGATCGTTCAGACCTGGCCGGAAGACGCCGGTAAAAGCGCTGCTCTTCAGGTCGCCTGACCGCACATTTACATTTTATTTTAGGGGCTTATTCCGCGTCTCTAACAACGCGGCGGGGATCGCCGGTCGGGTCGGCATGGCCAGCGCCTTACGTGCTTCACGCGCCGTCATTTCCGCCCGCTGCTTCCATCCCATATGCGTTCCGCTGGACAGGAAGCCGCCGGAGATCTGACGCCCCACCCCGTGCCAGAAACGCGACGCCGCCATCGGATCGTATCCGGCGTTCACCATCAGATAGACACTCAACCGGTCCGCCTGTTCCTCGGTCAGCCGAATCAGGCGATGGCTCTTTCCGAATACGCTCAGCAGCCCGCGATGCACGCCCGCGGCGGTCAGCCGTTCGGGATGGCGCAGGATCACGTGCGAATATTCATGCGCAAGTATGGCGGCAAGCTGATCGTCGGACGGCACCGCGTTCACCATCGCGGTCGATACCTGAATGACTTTTCCATCGGTTTCGGCGCCGCGGCCCGATTCGACATCCAGTTCCACGCGCCCCGGGCAGGCTTTCCGCGGGGTAATCGCAATCGTGTGGCGCTCATCGTTACGGATAATGGTAAGGCGCACAACGCCGCCACGCCCCGCCGTCGCGATGGCGCGATCCGCCGCCGCTACCGCTTCGGGGCCCTTTTCATCGCCAAGCGGACTGCCATTCACCGCAATGATGGTATCGTTCGGCTCCAGCCCGGCCGTTGCCGCAGGTCCATCGGCGAACACGCTCTCCACGGCGACTTCGCCTGCAAAATGAAATAATTTCTGCGCAGCATCCCGATACGACCCTTCATAACTCGACCGCGCATGCAGCAACACGCCGATCGCAGCCCGCGTCGGATCGCAAAGCGCAACGTTACCGGTCGATATCCGCCAGAAAATAGTCGCAAGCCGCTGGTCGGCGGCATGCAATGCACGCAACTGCATTATGTCCGTCGATTGCGGCCCCTGTCCCGTGCTGGCCACCGATTCGGCATGCGCCGGTATCGGCACCATCGCAATGTTGCCCAACAGCAACAGGAAGAAGATAAATTGGGACAGAAGCACCCGTCCGGGGGAAGATGATTTCTTGTCGGACGGGGTTTCGTCGGGGCGATCCGGAATGGAGCAAACTCGGCCATTTTGGGTACAATCAGGCATGGAACCGCCATTATCGCCAATCATTGATATCCGACAAGCTCCAAATCGATCATCGAAAATCGATCGAACCATTTTGATTGCAGGGTTGAAAAATACGCCGATACGGGGTTTTACGTAGACAGGTAGATAAACAGGGCTTGAGTTTCGGGATATCTACATTTATTGCTTTGCAGCAAGTTTTTGCAAAAAGGGAGTTTGATATGCGGATTGGAAAGATTGTTGTTGCCGCAACCGCAGCAGCCGGGCTGATGAGCTCGACGATGGCGTTTGCCGGTACCGCTACGCGTGCAAGCACCGCGCTGCCGACCACGGCAACGGCGCTTCAGGCACCGGTCAGCGGCGTGCGTAATGCTTCGCACACGAAGAAGACCAGCCAGCTCGCCACCGGTGGCATCATCATCGCCGTTCTGGCTGCTGGTGCAGTTGTCGGCGGCATCGTCGCCGCTGCCAGCGACAACAACAACGGTGCGTCCAGCCCGGGCTGAACTGCACTGCAGAGATTTGAAGAAAGCGCGTCTGCTGATGCAGGCGCGCTTTTTTTATGGGTAACAACGCGAGTTTATAGCGGATTACGCGTTATTTCCATGTCGGCATGGCATGGCAGAATTTCCAGAAGTCCGCAGGCCTGAAACTCATAGCTTCAATGCCCGATATCGTAGCGCCTCAGCGGATATGCGCCCCTGTCGGTCCAGTTTACAGTCGATGGCAGTGCGGGATCGTCGTTAACCTTTATATCGCCCGTAAATCCGGCTCTCTGCAACATTGGCACGGCGCCTGCATCTTACGCTTCCGTCCATCGCGACGCTTCAAGGGGCGGGCAGGCAGTCTATATCCGGTCTCCTGCCGCCCGCCCTACCCGGCTCTCCTACCGATACATTTTAAGCGACGGCCACAATGTCGCCAGGGGCGGCGTCACACCCCGACATAGCGCAATCACCTTCCCATTTTCATAGGCCATCGCATAGCGCGACCAGGTCGTGCCCAGAACAACAACCTGACGGCAATACGGCCTTAACGCAGGAAGGTCGTGCTGGATCACCAGCAGGTCACGGGGGTGCTGCCCACGCAGCCCCCACAGGAAATATTGATTATGCCCGCTCAGCGCAGGGGGCAAACCTTTCCCATAGAGGTCAAGTGCAGCAGCCTCGCCGTAATTGTCCGCCTTGATTCCCGTTACGGCACGCTCGGCGACCGGAATGCGGCTCCACGCCGCTTCTACCTGTCGGGTGAAATCGCGCCAGCCCAACTGGTCCGCAAATAGCTGCGGCAGAACGGTGCCCTTGAAGCTGCGTTCCTGCTGCTGCGGCGCAACGCCGATACGGGTTATATACGCGCTGAGTGCCTGCGGAGACAGGATCGGGAGCGCCATCGGCGCCGCCAGCGCGGAGAACACAACCGCCGCTGCAATCGCACCACCTGCCAGAATCCTGGCCGTCATGCCGCGCACCAGCGGTGCGAGTGTCACCGCACCGATCACGAAAAGTGTCGGATAGAGCGGTGCCAGATAATAGTCCTTGCCGTGACCGACCCGAACGATGACGACCACCACCACGGCCGCGATCACCAGAAAGCGCAAATCCCGCAGCCGTTTGACGGTGAAAGGCGCGATCAGCCCCGCGATCCACAGCGGCGCGAAAACGGGATTCATCACCATCAGCTGATTGGTGAAAAACGGCAGCGGCGCGATATCGGCATTCTTTGCCTTCGCTGCCTCGCCGAGTTCGAGGAACGGGAAACCGTGGACCAGTTGCCAGATAAAGGACGGCACGGCGATCACCGCGGCCAGCGTAGCGCCGATCCAGAAGGCAGGCCGCAACAGCAGCCGGCGTTCAGGCGTCAGCAACAGGCCGATGGTCAGCCCAACCATCCAGAACAGCATGGCATATTTGACCTGCAGCGCCACTCCCGCCACCAGCCCGGCCCAAATCAGCGCACGACTGTCTCCGTCGCGCGCCGTCCTGACCATCAGATAGGCGACCAGCGTCCAGGCCAGAGGGCCAAAGGCCGAGGTGTTGAGCGTTGCAACCAGCCCCATCATCATCGGCGCGATCGCGCACGCCAGCGCGGCAAAGGCGATGGCCAGACCGTTGCCGCCAAGCAGCCGGACGAAACGCACCGACAGCCACACCAGCGCCCCCGCTGCCACCGCCGTCGGCAGCCGCAAGCCCCATACCCCAAGGCCAAGCTTATAGAGAAACGCCGCGGCCAACGGCACCAGCGGCGGCTGATCGACATAGCCGAAGGCGGGATGCAGCCCACAGACAATGAAATAAAGTTCGTCGCGAAACAGGTCGTAGCGTCCAGCCAGCACCCCATGCACGGCGAAAACGATCAACGCCGGGATCAGGGCGGCAATGTCCGCCCTTCGCCATTCCCGTTTCGCATTATGCTCAATGCTATGTTGAGAGGCCTCTGCCATCCGCCACCCTCCACTGTATCACTCGGGCAATACAGTGGAGGGTGGCGGATGTCCACATGCGGAAAAAACGGCCGGGTTTAATGCCCTCACCGCATCCGAAAGCCCCTTACAGAAAAGGCCTCCCCAACCTTGCGCCGGGAAGGCCTTTCCATCATCGCAATACCGTCACCGGCACCTGCTGAAGATCAGGCAGCGACGCCCTTTTCCTTCATCAGTTCGGCCAGTTCGCCCGATTCGTACATCTCCATCATGATGTCCGAACCGCCGACAAATTCGCCTTTTACGTATAGCTGCGGGATGGTGGGCCAGTCGGAATAGGCCTTGATCCCCTGCCGCACTTCCTGATCCTGCAGCACGTCCACACTGTCGAATTCGACATTCAAATGCTGGAGAATTGCAACGGCACGGCTGGAAAAACCGCATTGCGGGAACAGCGGGCTGCCTTTCATGAACAGCACCACATTCTTGTCCTTCACCAGCCCGTCGATCCGGGTTTTCACATCATCGCTCATCTTCTTACTCCTGTACCGGCGCTGCCGTGGTCAGTTGCAGGGCGTGCAACACGCCGCCCATCCGGCCACCCAGCGCCGCATAAACCGCCTGATGCTGACGCACGCGCGGGACGCCGCGAAAGCTTTCGCTCACAACACGCGCGGCATAATGGTCGCCGTCGCCTGCCAGGTCGGTGATTTCCACTTCGGCATCCGGAATCGCATCCCGGATCATCGCCTTGATCTCGTCGGCCGCCATCGGCATCGCTTATTTCGACTCCAGCAACTGGCGGCGCGCCTCGATCGCCATTTCGTCGAGCGCCTTGCGCACCTGCGCGTCATCCGCTTCCACCCCTGCCGCCGTCAGGTCGCCGACCAGCTTGCGGATGACGTCTTCATCGCCCGCTTCCTCGAAATCGGCCTGCACCACCGCCTTGGCATAGGCGTCGGTTTCTTCCGGGGTCAGGTTCATCTTCACCGCCGCCCATTCGCCGAGCAGCCGGTTACGCCGCGCGGTCACGCGAAAGGCGATCTCCTGATCCTGGGCGAATTTCGCCTCAAAAGCCCTTTCCCGGTCATTAAAGGTCGTCATGGTCCAGCGGCACCCCTGATAATCTGTTCAGGGAACTGATGTAGGCATGACCGGTCGCAGTGACAACGGGCGATTAAGTCTGGCGAGATTCAGCGATCGCTGCGACCGCGAATGTCGCCATAGGCCAGTACCAGCCGCAACGCCGCCCAAAGCACGCCTGTCATGGCGCTCGCCTCCAGCACCATCGCAAAATCCGGCTGATATAGTCTCAGCGTCGCCAGCGACACACCGAAAAACCGGTCGAAATACCAATAGAACAACACCGTCATTCCCAGTGTAATGATCAACGGAAACCACAAGCTGAACCGACCGAATGCTCCCGATTTCGCGCGCAGTTCCCTGCGGTGAAACCAGGCCCAGACCATGCAGGCGACGAAAATCACAGGCAACAGCGCCATTGCGACAAACAGGAATTTCTGAAACCAGCGGCCATCCGGTTGCGGTATGGGCAGTCCCAGTGCGCGCACCGCAATGCCGTTACGCAGAGGCAGCGTTTCCCCAAAGCCGATCCCGCTGCTCGCATTGACGAGAACCACGACACCTTTCTTCCTTGCCGGGATCATCACGGCCAGGGTTTCCACGCCGGGGCTGGTGCCGGTATGGAAAACCGTCCCGTCCTGCGGGTCGAGGAACCAGCCAAAGCCATAATAGGGGGATTGGACGGTCGCCGGACGAAACATGGCCGCCTTGATCTTCGCGCTCAGAATATCGTCGCGCCCGTTCATCAGGACGGCAAGGTAGCGCGCCACGTCACCGGCGCTGGCAACCACGCCGCCCGCCGGCGCCATCGCCTGCACGGTCGCATGTCGGGGAAGCGCGCGCTTGGTTACGAACCAGGGTTCATGCCCTCTCGCCATGCCGGCGTGAACCCGACCGTCGGATACGAAACTGTCCGTCATCCCGATGGGTTTCAGGATATGATCCTCGACATAGCGGGCATATCCCTCGCCGCTTACCACCTCAACCAGCCTGCCGAGGATCAGATAATTGGCGTTGGAATATTCCCAGCGCGTGCCCGGCGTCGTTGCCGGCACCCATTGCGCGATCCGGTCCACGCGCTGTTTCAGCGTGTCCGTGGTACGGCTGTCATCCTGATGGCCCGCATTGCCCTGAACGGTCGAAAAGCCGCTGGTGTGGCTGAGAAGCTGGCGCACCGTAATCCTGCCGGACGGGCGGTCGGCGAATTGGTGCAGATATTGTCCTATTTCCGTGTCCAGCCCCACCCTGCCCGCTTCGACCAGTTGCAGTACGGCGACCGCTGTAAAACTCTTCGAAATAGACCCGAGCAGGAAGGGCGTGTCGGGTGCGACCTTCCGTTCGCCACCCTTCACCACATGGCCATAGGCCCGGACGGTAATCCGGCCATCATCGACAATCGCATAGGCCAGCCCCGGCGCACCCGAGGCGGGCATCTCGCTCCCGATAAACGCCTGAATGGCCCGATCCGGCGTCTCTGCACGCGCATCCGCCGCCGTAACGGACAGGGTCAACAGGAGCAGCAGAAAGAAAAGTTTTGCCACCCGCGCGCTCAATTCACGCCGATCAATGCCTATCGCGACCATCTGCTCCCCCAAACAAAAGCCGTATTACTTACGCAATACAGTATTTTGTTGTCCAGAGCAGCATCGGTCTGTACTACCGATGCGCGTTCAGCCGCCGATTGCCACCACCAGCTTTCCGATGGCTTGCCGCGCGGCCATTTTCGCAATCGCCTTGCCGCCATCCGCCAGCGAAAAAGTCTCCGTCACGCGCGGGGCGATCCTGCCCGCTTCCCACAGGTCGAACAGATGCGCGACATGCGCTGCATTGGCATCGGGGTTGCGCATCGCGAAGGCTCCCCAGAACACCCCGCACACGTCGCAGCTTTTGAGCAGCGTCAGGTTGAGCGGCAGCTTCGGAATCCCCGCCGGAAAACCGACCACCAGATAGCGCCCTTCCCAGCCGATTGCGCGCAGGGCCGGTTCGGCATAATCACCCCCCACCGGATCGTAGATCACGTCGGCGCCATTAGGACCGACCGCCGCCTTGAACTGTTCGGCCAGTGCTTTCGATTGCGCCTTGTCGAAGGGCGCGCGCGGATAGACGATGGCGTCATCGGCCCCCGCCGCACGCGCGGCCTCCGCCTTTTCCTCCGACGAGACCGCTGCAATCACCCGTGCACCATGCGCCTTGCCCAGTTCGACCGCAGCCAGACCGACGCCGCCCGCCGCGCCCAGCACCAGCAATGTCTGCCCGGCCTTCAGATGCCCGCGATCGAGCAGCGCATGGATCGAGGTCGCATAGGTGAGCAGCAGCGCCGCCCCTTCGGCAAAGCTGCGGCTGTCGGGCAAAGCGAACACCTGATGCGCGGGCACCGCCACCTTCTCCGCCATGCCGCCATGGCCGGTGGTCGCCACCACCCGGTCGCCCGGTGCGACATGCGCCACACCCTCACCCACCGCTTCAACCACACCGGCGACTTCGCATCCCGGCGCAAAGGGGCGTTCGGGGCGAAACTGGTATTTGTCCTCGATAATCAGGACGTCGGGATAATTGACCGAACAGGCCCTGACGGCGATCAGCACCTGCCCCTTTCCCGCGACGGGATCGGACAGGTCAGCCAGTTCCAGTGTTTCAGGTCCGCCCGGTTCCTTCGACAGCAATGCTTTCATTTCGGCGCTCTCCCGCATGTTCCGGTATCATCCAGGGGCGCATATTCTGGTCCCGCCCCTCGAATTTCGAAATTGCGGTATCTTGTGCCAGTGTCAGCCCTATCTCGTCCAGCCCTTCCATCAGGCACTGGCGACGAAACGGGTCGAGCGGAAAGGTGAAGCGATCCTGAAACGGGGTCGTCACCGTCATACTTTCCAGGTCGATGCGGATCGGATCGGTTTTGGCAACCTCCATCAGCCGGTCGATCACCTCCTGCGGCAAGGCAACGGTGACGATGCCGTTTTTGAACGCATTGCCGGAGAAAATGTCGGAAAAGCTGGGCGCGATCACCGCGCGGATGCCCATGTCCGCCAGCGCCCATGCGGCATGTTCGCGGCTCGACCCGCAGCCGAAATTATCGCCCGCGATCAGGATCGGACTGCCGGCATAGGCAGGATCGTCGAACACATTGCCCGGTTTTGCGCGGACGGTTTCGAACGCGCCCTTGCCCAGCCCTTCGCGACTGATGGTTTTCAGCCAGTGGGCCGGAATGATGATATCAGTGTCGATATTTTCCGCGCCCCAGGGATAGGCACGGCCTTCCACCTGACGAACAGGTTCCATCAGACGCCTCCTGCGAGGCGAAGGGTGCTGTCGACAATCATGGCCGGTTCTCCTTACTGGTACGCACACCCCACCGGTGCGCGCAATTCAGGCTACCGGCGGAGCGACTGGCTTATCGGTGTAGCGATGCCGCGCTGACAATATCGGCGTTGGTCAGGGTTCGCGCCTCTTCAGGCCGTTTCAGCGTCCCCGCATACGCCGCCGCCATTCCGCTGACGATCGTTCCCGTCAGCAGCATCACCAATGCTCGTTTCATTCGTTGCGTCCCACCAGCTCTCGCACATCGCTCAGCCGCCCCGTCACCGCCGCTGCCGCCGCCATTGCGGGTGAAAGCAGGTGTGTCCGGGCCCCCGGCCCCTGCCGTCCTACGAAATTTCGATTCGAAGTGGAAGCACAACGTTCGCCCGACGGTACTTTATCGGGGTTCATCGCCAGGCACATCGAACATCCCGGTTCGCGCCATTCGAACCCGGCTTCGATAAAGATACGGTCCAGCCCCTCGGCTTCCGCCTGCCGCTTGACCAGCCCCGAACCGGGCACGATCAGCGCCTGACGGATACGGTCGGCGACCTTGCGGCCCTGCACCACTTCCGCCGCCGCGCGCAGATCCTCTATCCGGCTGTTGGTGCAGCTCCCGATAAAGACATGCTCGATCGCGATATCCTGCATCCGCATCCCTGCGGTCAGGCCCATATAGTCCAGCGAACGTGCCGCCGCCTCGCGCTTGGCGGGGTCGTCAAAGCTGTCGGGATCGGGAACATGACCGGTGATCGGCACCACATCCTCCGGGCTATTGCCCCAGGTCAGCTGCGGCGCGATGTCGGTCGCGTCCAGCCGCACCACGCGGTCATATTGCGCCCCCGCATCGCTGGGCAGCGTTTTCCAATAGGCAACCGCATGGTCCCACGCACTGCCGCTGGGGGCCATCGGCCTGCCCTTCAGATAGGCATAGGTTACCGCGTCCGGCGCGATCAGTCCCGCACGCGCGCCGCCCTCGATCGACATGTTGGAAACCGTCAGCCGCCCCTCGACCGACAGGTTGCGGATCACTTCACCGGTATATTCGATAACATGGCCGGTGCCGCCGCCCGCGCCGATCTTCCCGATAATCGCCAGCACCACGTCCTTGGCCGACACACCGAAGCCCAGGCTGCCGTCGACACGCACTTCCATCGTTTTCGACGGCGCGAGCAACAGCGTCTGCGTCGCCAGCACATGCTCCACCTCGCTGGTGCCGATGCCGAACGCCAGCGCGCCCAGCGCCCCATGCGCGGCGGTATGGCTGTCGCCGCATACCAGCGTCATGCCCGGCAGCGTAAAGCCCTGTTCGGGCCCGACGACATGGACGATGCCCTGCTCCGGCGCGACCGCGTCGATATAATCGATGCCGAACTCCGCCGTGTTGCGCTCCAGCGCCGCAAGCTGCCCCGCGCTTTGCGGGTCCTCGATCGGCAGGCGCGCGCCCGACGCGTCCACCCGCGCGGTCGTCGGCAGGTTATGGTCCGGCACCGCCAGCGTCAGCTCCGGCCGCCGCACCGGGCGACCGTTTGCACGTAGTCCCTCGAACGCCTGCGGGCTCGTCACCTCATGGACAAGGTGCCGGTCGATATAGATCAGGCAGGTTCCGTCATCGCGTCGTTCGACGACATGATCGGCCCAGATTTTCTCGTACAGCGTGCGGGGTTGTTCAGTCATGCGGGGAGCCATTAACCGAATCATGCCCGCTGGCAATGAAAATCTTTCCGATTATTACGCACGCATCAGGTCAGGTTGCCGGGGTCTGACGGCCATGTTTTGACGAAATCGACAAAGGCACGCAACGGGCTCGGCAGATAGCGCCTGCCCGGATAATAAAGGAAAGGGCCGGGAAAACGCTCCCACCATGGCTGCAGCACCGGCTCCAGTTCGCCGCTGTCGAAGTGGGGCTGTAACCAGTCCTCGAACAGCATGATCAGCCCCGCGCCCCGCACCGCCGTTCCGATCAGCAGGTCGATGCCGCCGCGGACAGTCACCCGTAACGGCCCGCTCGGGTCCATGCGGATCGTCTCACCGTCGCGTTCGAACTCCCACGCCGCCAGCCTGCCGCTCGCGAACTGCCCCTCCAGACAATCATGGTTCAGCAGGTCGCGGGGATGATCGGGTCGCCCCTTGCGATCGAGATAGGATGGTGCGCCCCCGACCGCGAAACGCTGTTCACGCGGGCCGATGGGAGTGGCGATCATGTCCTGTTCCAGCATCTCGCCATAGCGGATGCCCGCGTCGCAGCCTTCGGCAAGCACATCGACAAAGCTTTCCTCGACCGTGATCTCCACCCGGATATCCGGATAGGTGCGCAGAAACGGTGCGATGATAGGCGCCAGAATCAGCTTGGCCGCACTCCCCGGCACGTTCAGGCGCAGTGTCCCCGTCGGCCGGTCGCGAAAATCATTCACGACATCCAGCGCCGAATCGATTTCGCTGAGCGCGGGACGCAATCGCTCCAGCAATCGCTGTCCTGCCTCGGTCGTCGCCACGCTGCGCGTCGTGCGGTTCAGCAGGCGGACGCCAAGCCGCACCTCCAGCCGCCGGACCGCCTCGCTCAACCCCGAAGCCGATAGCTGCTCGCGTTTGGCCGCCTCGCGAAATCCGCCGTGCCGCGCCACCGCGACAAAGGCACTCAGATCCTGAAAGTCATGCATGATTGTTCGATATATCGCACAACTTGTGCCGATATACACGCCTTATCGCACTGCGTGGCCCTTCCCACATCATCGCCACATCAATGGGAGATGATCCATGACCAATCTGTCCTCCGCCGGCACCTTCACCCTCGGCGACCGCACTGTCCATCGCATCGGCTATGGCGCGATGCAGCTTGCCGGTCCCGGTGTATTCGGCCCGCCAAAAGATCATGACGCCGCCATCGCCGTGCTGCGCGAAGCGGTGAAAGCGGGCGTCGATCATATCGACACCTGCGATTATTATGGCCCCCATGTCACCAACCGCCTGATCCGGGAGGCACTGCATCCTTATCCCGACAATCTGACCCTCGTCACAAAGGTCGGTGCGGTGCGTGGCGACGATGCCTCCTGGAATCCTGCCATGGAACCCGATCAGCTTCGTCGTGCAGTCGAAGACAATCTGCGCAACCTTGGCCGGGAGTCGATGGATGTCGTCAATCTGCGCCTCATGTTCAGCGAAGCGCTCGCCCCGGCGGAAGGCTCGGTCGAACCGACGCTGCGCACGCTCATGACGCTGCGCGACGAAGGGCTGATCCGGCACATCGGCCTCAGCAACGTCACGCCGACACAGGTGGCGGAAGCACGCGCGCTGACCGATATCGTCTGCGTCCAGAATCTCTATAATGTCGCCAATCGCAGCGACGATGCGCTGATCGACGAACTGGCGGAAGCCAGGATCGCCTATGTCCCCTTCTTTCCGCTGGGCGGTTTCGAGCCGCTGCAATCGACCATGTTGTCGGACGTGGCAAAGCGGATCGGTGCCACCCCGATGCAGACCGCGCTGGCATGGCTGCTTCAGCGGTCGCCCAACATCCTGCTCATCCCCGGCACGTCGTCGGTCGCGCACCTGCGCGAAAATCTGGCCGTGGCGGATATCACCCTGCCCGCCGATGCCGTTGCCGAGCTCGATACGATCGGCACCGCCGTCTGACGCGGCACCTGGTCGGCCGCTTCTTAGGCCGTAAACCCATAAACGGCACTATCGAGGTTTGAGCCAAAATGACGTGGTGCAAGGAGGAAAGGCGCAGGAATATGTCAATATTTTCAGACTTTTCGACGCTGCACCGGGCCATTTTGGCCAAATCCCGCAGGGACGTCCAAATGGCTTCCATCTCGAACCGAACGCCGCTTGCAAAGGCAAAGAGCCTTTGCCGCGCGTCGTTCGGCCCCATCTGTTCGCCATTTGGACGCCTCGATGGTGCCGTTTATGGGTTTACGGCCTAGTGGCCGACCACGCCCAGCGATGCGAACGGCTTGTCATGCTCGCCATATTTGTCGATCAGCGTCGCGCTGGCTTGGTTCAGGCCGATCACCTCGACCTCCTTCCCCTCGGAGCGCAGCCTCAGGACGATCTTGTCGAGCACGCCGGTCGCCGAGATGTCCCAGAAATGCGCATGCGTCAGGTCGATAACCACCCGCTCCACGCCTTCTTCGCGGAACAGCACGGACTCCATGATCCGGTCGGTGGAGGCAAAGAAGATCTGCCCACCGATCGTATAGCGCCGCTCCCGCCCATCCTCTGACAGCGCGGTATCGAACGTCACCAGATTGCGCACCTTGGCGGCGAAGAAGATGCCGCTCATCAGCACCCCGACCAGCACCCCCTTCGACAGGTCGTGCGTCCACACCACCACGATCACCGTCGCCAGCATGACGGCGGTGGACGGCAGCGGATGGTGGCGAACTTCGGTGAAGGATTTCCAGCGGAAGGTGCTGATCGATACGAAGATCATCACACCGACCAGCGCGGGCATCGGTACCTGCGCCACCCACGGCCCCAGCACCACCATCAGCACCAGCAGCATGACGCCTGCGATAAAGGTGGAGGCGCGGCGGCGCCCGCCCGAGGTGATGTTGATCACCGACTGGCCGACCATCGCGCACCCGCCCATCGCACCGATGAAGCCGGTGAAGAAATTGGCGATCCCCTGCCCGACGCACTCACGCCGCTTGTCGCTGCGTGTCTCGGTCATGTCGTCGACAATCGCCGCAGTCAGCATCGTCTCCAGCAGCCCGACCGCCGCCATCGCCAGCGAATAGGGCGCAATGATGCGCAGCGTTTCCCAGGTGAACGGCACATGCGGCAGGTGGAACATCGGCAGGGTGGACGGCAGATTGCCCATATCGCCCACCGTGTTGACGTGCGTGCCCGTCAGCATCGTATAGGCCGCGACCAGCACCACCGCGACCAGCGGCGCGGGCACTGCCGTGGTGATCTTCGGAAAGCCGTAAATGATCGCCAGCGTCACCGCGACCAGCACATAGGCGACCCACGGCACGCCCGTCAGTTGCGGCAACTGCGCCATGAAGATCAGGATCGCCAGCGCATTGACGAAGCCGGTAATCACCGACCGCGATACGAAGCGCATCAGCAGGTTGAGTTTCAACAGCCCGGCAATCGCCTGAAACACACCCATCAGGATCGTCGCCGCGAACAGATATTCCACACCGTGATTGCGCACCAGCGGCCCGACCAGCACCGCCACCGATGCGGTTGCCGCGGAGATCATTCCCGGCCGCCCGCCGGTGATCGCGATGATGCAGGCAATCGAGAAGCTGGCATACAGCCCGACACTGGGATCGACGCCCGCGACGATCGAAAAGCCGATCGCTTCGGGGATCAGCGCCAGCGCGACCATCAGGCCGGACAGGAATTCGCGCCCCGGATTTTCCAGCCAGTCGCGGCGGATATTGGAGGCAAAGGACATGCGGACATCGGCCATGGCGGGGCGGGTTCCTCGTCTGGCGAGCGAAAGCGCGCAACGTTTCGCGCCTCGGTCGGGATCGTTTGAGATTGCTGCACCGCAACAAAGCGGCTTTGATCGGCAATTACCCCCCTATCGCGACAGGATCAACCCCGCCACACTTCGACAACCCCCTCCCCGTCATTGCGAGCGCCAAAGGCGCGAAGCAATCCAGAAATGGCGACCGCTGGATTGCTTTGTCGCTACGCTCCTCGCAATGACGATGCATTGGCTACTTCATGTGCATCTTCAGGAACCGGACCGTATCGGCGAGTACGGGTGCCTTGCCGCGAAACGGCTTGGACAGCGCCATGACCACGCCTTCATGGCTCAGACCGGGATAGTCGTGAAATTCCGTCCGCACGCCCAGCGCTTCTAGTCGCTTAGCCAGTGCCACCGCGTTGCGCGGCTTTACCACCGTGTCCTTGCCCGATGTCACCAGCATCATCGGCGGCGCATCGGCACGGGCATAGCTAATCGGCTGCGTCTGCTTCGGGTCCGGCCAGTGGCCCAGCGCATCGACCGCGCGCTTGTCGGTGAAGGGCAGGAAATCATACGGCCCGCTCAGCCCCACCGCCGCCTTCACCGTACCGTCGGGCACGCCCGCATCGTTCAGGAATTGCCGGTCCAGCGCCAGCATCGCGGTGATATAGGCACCCGCCGAATGCCCGACCAGCGCGATCCTGCCCGGATCGCCGTCATAGTCCGCGATATGCGCGCGCACCCACGCCACCGCCTGCGCGCCATCCTCGACAAAGGCCGGGAAGCGGACGTCGGGCACCTTGCGATAATCGGGAACGACCGTGACGAAGCCATTGCGCGCAAAGGCGCGTCCGGCAAAGGCATAGCCGCCGCGCGTGCCGTCCACCCAGCCGCCACCATAGAAGAAGATCACCACGGGGCGCGGCGTCGCCGCCTTCCCCTTCGGTGCCCAGATATCAAGCTTCTGCCCATGCGTGCCGAACGCCAGCCCATCGGCCACGCGCCGCGTGCCCGCACCGCCCCCGGCAACCCGGTCGATCTTGCTCAGCAGCGACGGCCCCGTGCATCCGGCAAGCAGCAGCGCCAGCGCCGCTGCCCCCGGCACGCGCCGTGTCACTGCTCGTATGTCGCGGTCGTCTTTTCGGCGACTTCTTCCGCCGTCACGCCCGGTGCCAGTTCGATCAGTCTGAACGGGCTTTCATGGTCGGGCCGCTGAAACACGCACAGATCGGTGATAATCATATCCACGACATTCTTGCCGGTCAGCGGCAGGGTGCATTCGGGAATGAACTTCGGATCGCCGTGCTTCGACACATGTTCCATCACCACGATGATCTTCTTCACGCCCGCGACCAGGTCCATGGCACCGCCCATCCCCTTGATCATCTTGCCGGGGATCATCCAGTTGGCGATGTCACCATTTTCCGCAACCTCCATCGCGCCGAGCACGGTCAGGTCGATATGCCCGCCGCGGATCATCGCAAAGCTCTGATCGGACCCGAAATAAACCGATTGCGGCAGTTCGCTGATCGTCTGCTTGCCCGCATTGATCAGGTCGGGATCTTCCTCCCCGGCATAGGGAAACGGGCCGATGCCCAGCATGCCGTTTTCGGATTGCAGCGTCACCTCGACCCCATCGGGGATATGGTTGGCCACCAGCGTCGGAATGCCGATGCCCAGATTGACGTAGAAACCGTCTTCCAGTTCCTGTGCGGCGCGCGCCGCCATCTGATCGCGAGTCCAGGGCATCCTTACTTCTCCTCCGCTGGCGGGTTCCAGCGTTTGTCACGGGGAAACACATCGTCCATGCCGCCCTTGATCTGCGGGCCATAGACAGGGTTCGGGAACAGGAACCAGCCCGCGCCCCAGTTGGCGTCGATGGCTGGCGTGGCAACGGCGGCGCGCCGCTGCGCCACGTTCGAAACGGCATTGAACAGGTCGCTGATATCGCCAAGCTGATCGCCGCCCATGGCCAGCACGCAATAGCGCGCGGCGATGGTCGCGCGGCGACCGTCCTTATGCCCGCCGGTCGCGTCATCGCCTTGCAGGAACAGCGTATCGCCATGTTTGGCAGGGCCAAGGCCCGCATGGTCCAGCGCCTGTTCGGTATACGCGGCGTTCGCGGCGGAGCGGTTGGTGTTGAACACCACCGTCACCCCCATCGCGCGAAGCTGGTTCAGCGCGGCGACCGCCCCCGGCGTCGGTTCGACATCGGCCATGCCGGTCCGTTCCCATTGCGACCAGATTTCGGGGCTGAACTTGCCGCCCTTCGCCTGCCAGCTTTCAAAGCCATAGTTGAGCAGCACGGTCTCATCGGCGTCGAACACCGCGGCAAACGGCTTGTCGCCGCACGAAACATAGCGCGGGTCGGACAGTGTCGCACCCTGCGCCAGCACGACGCTGTCTGCGGGCCGGTGCTTCACCTTCGCCGCGACATAGGTGACCAGATCGTGCCACACGCCCCGCGTCAGCGCTGACGCTTCGGCGGAGCCATAAAGATACTGCATCCCGGCCGGAACCGGCGGGCTGACGAACTGCGGCGGGTTCGAATGCTGCATCGGCGGCGGTGGCGGAGCCTGCGGCGCGGGTGTCGTCGCACATCCCGCCAGCAACGCACAGGCGCCCAGCAGCGCTGTCCTGCGCATCACGCCGCCTCGCGCTCGCGCGTCGTCACGAATTCGATCTTCTTGTCATAGGGCGCACCGACAATCATCCGGTTCACATAGATGCCGGGCAGGTGAATCTGATCGGGATCAAGGCTGCCCACCGGCACCACTTCCTCGACTTCGGCAATGCAGATCCTGCCCGCCGTCGCCATCGGCTGATTGAAATTGCGCGCCGTCTTGCGGAACAGCAGATTGCCCGCCTCATCCGCCTTCCAGCCCTTGATAATCGACAGGTCGGCGCGAATGCCGCGCTCCAGGATATAGTCCTCCCCGTCGAAGCTCTTCACTTCCTTGCCCTCGGCCACCTGCGTACCGACGCCGGTCTTGGTATAGAAGCCCGCAATCCCCGCACCGCCTGCGCGGCAGCGTTCGGCCAGCGTTCCCTGCGGACAGAACTCGACCTCCAGCTCGCCCGACAGAAACTGCCGCTCGAACTCCTTGTTCTCGCCGACATAGGAGGAGATCATCTTTTTCACCTGATGGGTGCGCAGCAGCTTGCCCAGCCCCTCATTGTCGATGCCCGCATTGTTCGACGCGATGGTCAGATCCTTCACGCCCGATGCCTGAATCGCGTCGATCAGCCGTTCGGGAATGCCGCACAGGCCGAACCCGCCTGCGCAAATCGTCATGCCGTCCTTCAACACGCCTTCCAGCGCGGCTTCGGCATTGGGGTAGAGCTTTTTCATGCACCGATTCTCCCTATGTGCCAGAGCGGATACTCAAGCCGGGGCGACACGGTCAAGCAAACCTGAACCGACTTTCAACTTTCTGGCCCGGCTCAACGCCGCCTGTCCTTGAAACCATGGCGCATCGCCACGGTTCCCGATCCGTCCCCGTCGCGTTCAGGCTGAACGCTTCAACGGCTCGCCACGGTGCAGTTTTGCGCAATCTTGCGAAAATGCGCCTTCAGCAGCGCAGCACGGCCTTTGCGCAAATCCACATCGTTGCGTGCAGCGGGATAGGGCGCGCCCGGTGCCAGCCCGCGCCACAGCGCGGCATTGAAGCGCGGCGTATCGAGATGATCCTCCTGCGTGAAATCCTGCCCGCGCATGGCCCGCGCCCAATAGGCGGCGCTGCGCATCGACTTGCCCGCGCACGGCTCGACGCTATCGTTCGCCGCCACACGCTGCGGCGGCAACGGCAGCTTCGTCGTGCGCAACACCTTCGGCACCACCGCATCATAGGTCCAGTCCGCCTGGCCGGTGTCGAACACATCACTCATCGGCCGCGCCAGCCCGTCATTCAGGCCCAGCGGTTTCATGCCCAGCACCTCCTCCATCGTGCGCAGCATATTGACGGTCGTATAGTGGGTCGAAACCACCGCATGATGCTTCACATAGGGGCCGACGACGAAACCGACGCTGCGATGCGCATCGACATGATCGGCACCGGCCTGCGCATCGTCCTCGATCACGAAGATCAGGGTATCCCTGGCATAGGGGCTGTGCGCGACATCCTGAATCAGCCGCGCAACCGCATAGTCATTATCCGCCATTTCGGTCGCGATCGTGTTCACCCCGTCGATCGCGTCGGAAAAATCGCCGAAATGGTCGTGCATCAGGCGCACCAGATTGAGCGTCGGCAAATCCCTGTGCGCGGCATACAGGTCGAACTCGCGCTTCCATTCGCGATAGCGCCAGTAGTCGGGATATTTATTGTCGAACCCCCGGAAATAGGGATCGCTATGCTCCCGCAACGCCGCCTTGGTCGGGAAGAACTGCCGCACCTTCGCGGCAAAGGGATCGTGCGGCATCTTTACGAACGCGGCACTTTTCTCCGGCGCGAAATAGCGCGTCAGGTCGCCGAAAAAGCCATAATTGCGCAACGACAACCCGGCCCGCAGCGCTGAATTCCACAAATAGCCCTGCCCCGCCTCATTCGCGTCCGGGCCGTCGAGCGCCGCGACATCGGCAGTACCCGGCATCAGATCGGGATCGTCGGGGGTTTCGGGATTGGCGCGGCGGCGCTGGGCGAGATCGCCATAGCCGACATTGATATTGCGGTTGGCCCCCTCGGACGGATAGGTCAGCCCGCGCCCGGCATAATTGACCGGCGCATTCTTCTCCAGATAGTCGTTGGTCCGTCCTGCCGTCGACCAGTCCCAGCCGGTGTTGCTCGCTTCGCCGCTGTCGTAGAAATTGTCGAGATCGACGAACTGATCGGCCCAGCGATGGGCGTTCGGCGCATAGGGGCCGAGAATGGCGAGCGACGGATCGCCATTGCCTTCGTCCAGATCGCCCAGCACCTGATCATAGGTGCGGTTTTCCCGAACGATGTAAATGACGTGATGGATATGCTGATGCAGGAAGGCCATCACCCGGCGATCCTTCGCATCTTCTTCCGGCCGGTTGAACGCATTGTTCGCCGCGACCTGCCGCGTCAGTTCCGCCAGCGTCGCGCCGTCAGGCATCGGCAGGTCGAGCATCCCCGCCTTCTCCAGTTGCAGCACATACTGGTTCTTGGGAATGCACGGACCAACCACCCGCTTATAGCTTTCGGTATTGCAGTGCCCCGCATTGGGTCCGGGCGGGCTTTTGGCGTTGAGCACGATCAGATGGCCCGATTGCGGATTGATCGCGACCGCATCGGGATACCAGCCGGTGGGGATCAGGCCGACGACCTTGCTGGCGGCGGGCAACGCGTCATCGTCGTCATCGCCCTTCGCATCTGCTGCCCGATCATCGTCATCATCCCCGGCCAACGGCAGCGCATCGCGGCCCAGCCGAATGATCGCGACCGCATTGGTACCGCCATCGGTAACGAACAGCGTGCGCCCGTCCGGCGACAGCGCCAGATTATTGGGATTGGCACCCTTCAGCCCCGCACTGTCGGGAAAGACGGCGGGCGGTGCAACCGTGCGGACATGCTCGATCGCGCGCTCGTCCCCGGTATCGATAATGTCGAGCGTATCGCTGTTGTCGGAGGTCACGAACAGCCGTTTTCCGGACTTGTCGAGCAGCATATGGTTCGGTTGTCCCGCCAGCCGGATACGCCCCGTCACGGCAATCGCCGACGGAGCGATCTTCAGCACGTCCACTTCCCGGTCGCGCAGGCTGGAGACATAGGCCTTGTCATTGCCCTGAAAGACGACATCGAACGGATATTCGCCGCCCGGCACGCCATGTTTCGCCGGGTCGATCTTGCCCGGCCGCAAATCCTGTTCGGCAACCACCTTGCGCGCGGCAAGGTCGATCAGCGACACCGAATCGTTTTCCAGATTCGCCACCATCAGCCGCGATCCGTCGGGACTGACTGCCAGACCCGCCGCCATCGGCTTGTCGGCCAGCCCCAGCCCCGCCTTGTGCTCCAGCGCAATCGGCGCGCCCGCTTCCCGCCATGTGCCGCCCGCCATGCGATAGACATGCACATCGTCATCGACGCCGCCCGCGACATAGAATTCGGGATGCGCCGCCTGATCGGGGTTCCAGGCAATCCCGCTGAAGGTATCGGGCACCTGAATGACCTGCGTCAGTTTCGGACGCGCATCCGTCAGCGCATAGATAAAGACATATTCGTTCGATGCCGACGCCACCGTCTTGCCGGTCGGATAGACGAAGGTGAACTTGCCGGTATCCTTGTCGAACGTCTTCACCGGCGGTGCATAGACGCGGTTATACCCGCTGGTCAGCACCAGCAGCGTCTTGCCGTCCGGGCTGAGCGCGCTGTTGACCGCATGGTCGGCGGTATAGTCGGGATAGTCCTTCAGGCCGGGGTTCAGCGCACCGAACTGCGCGCCCGGCGCAGCGGTCGGCGTGATCCGCTTCGACGTGGACAGAACCGTAGCCTGCGCTTTTTCCAGCGGCTGCCCCGCCAGACTGTCGCCCGATAATAAGGCACCCGCCAACACCGGCAAAGCCACCCATCCCCATACCGGGCTGAACAAACGCATGGGGGGAATCCTTTCGTGTATCGGGACTGGCAAGCGCTGAAAAACGCACCGGCAACCAATCGCATAGAAGCAGGCTATGACAAATATATGATAACGGCGCGGATGCTTACGGACTCCTGCCGTGTCCGTTTCCCGGCGCCCTTTGCAAGGGCATCGCTACCGGATTTGCACGCTCGCCTGCACCTCCGGATCGTCCCGCAGGGTCAGGTACAACCGACCGCTCTTCGGCCTCGGAACCCCGATCCGGGCCGCGGTATAGCCGTCCGGCACCGTAACCGCATGGCCCGCAGTCTTCTGCGCCGCAATCTTGTCGATCAGATATAATTTTCTGCCCTTGAGCACACAGGCTTGCGCGTCTTGCGGACAGGTTACGGAACGAATGTCGGGAAGGCGCACGATGGTCGCCAGCGGTACCCAGTCCGACCGGCCGCCGGCACTGACCAGTCGGAACCGGATCGGCCCGCGTACCAGCGGCCCCAGCGCCTGCGCCGGGGTCAGCGACACGATCCCGGTATGCGCATCCTGCAAATCATACCCCTTGCCGGGCGACAGCATGACGTCGCGCCGCCCGTCGGCGGTCGCGACTTCGACCGTCTCATTGCCGCTCAACCCATTCGAATCGTCCAGCCGAAAGGAAAAGGTCATCGCCGCATTCTGGGGGATCGCGGTCTGCGGGCTGAGCGTGATCGGCATTGCACCGGACGATACCGGCGGCTGCACCGACATGTCCGCCAGAGAGATTTCCGGGCGGGCGGCAGCGACGGTAAAGGACAACCGGCTTCGGCGCCTGCCGGTCTCCGTCACCACCGCTTTGAGCTTCTGTCCCGGTTTCAGCGCCTTTACGGCATCGGGATCGCTCGTATTCAGGGTCAGCCGATCCTGCTCTCCCTCGCGCGTCAGCGTGCCGGGCTGAAACGTGATCGGTCCCACCGAAAGGCCGCTGACCTGATCCAGCCGCGTTCCCTTCAGCACCGCATGATCGTCCCCGGCATGGATCACCACCGCATCGATATGCGCTTCCTGTTTCAGCGTGGGAACCGTGATCGCGACCGGCTGCGTCTCGCCCGACTGGTGGATTTCCAGTGTGACGGGGGCGACCGAAGCCTTTTGCAGCGGCAGGTTCAGCGACACCTGATCGGGCCGCTGTGCCGACCATTTGACCGGCTGCGGCGCATCGTCCCCCTGTCGCATGTCAATCGACGTAACGCATCCGGCGGGACCGCCCGCAAGCGTCAGCATATTGTCCCGCCCGATCACCAGACTGGCGTCATCCTTCGCCTTCCACTTCCCTGCACCGGGATTGGAAAACAGCAGCCGCGGCCCGTCGAACGGGGTGAACCCCCATTGCCCGTGCAGACTGCCCTCGACCACATCTCCCAGCCCGCTTGCCGGAACTGCACCGTTCAGCACAAACCCGCCGCGCTGCGCATCGGCCGACACCGGTACCGTCACACGGCTGCCGTCGCTCTTTTTCAGGGTCAGCACCATGTTGCGCGCATAGTGAGAGGCATAGACCAGCGGCGCGCCTTCCATCGGCAGGACATGTCCGGGCGCAAGGCACATGACCTGATTGGGATCGGGCGTATGCAGCGGCGGCGGCTGCGGCGCTTCGATCGCGGGGAGCGCCGCCACCATCACCGAAATCGGTTTGCCGAACGACATCGGCGCATTCAGCAACAGGCCGCCATGCCCTGCGTTCAGCCGCAGCAGGGCGGGGATATATTGGAGCTGGGTCGATTGAAACGCGCCGAAAATCCGGAAAATATCGCGCACGACGCCGATATAGGGGCTGTAATAGCCGAAATTGCCCTGCGGCGTCGCGCTGAGCTGAAACGCCAGATCGGTCGGTGCCCCCACCAGCGTCGATGCCAGTGCAGAGGAATGGCTGTCGGCCAGCAACATCGTTTCGCTGTTCTTCGTCAGGCACGCCGCCTGCAGGTCCGCCGGTTGCTTCAGGCAATCGGTCTTCAGCTTGATCGACAGGCTGCGGGTCAATGCCTGCGATGCTGCGGCCACCTTTTCCGGATTATCCTTTTCGACAGCCCGAAGCTGGGTCAGAAAGGCGTCCAGCCGCGCCCGGTCGAGCGCTGCCTGATTGAGTTCCTGTGCCGCGCGCACGAATGTTCCCGGCCGCTTTCGTACCGTATCGACGACCGCACCGACATCGCCCCCCTTTTCCGGCATCAGGAACAACAGCGCCTGTTTCGCCCCCGCCGGTACCGTCAGCGAAAGGGTGCTGTCCTTTTTCTTCCAGGTCCTGATATCGTGGAACCACTCCCTGGGCGGACGATCGGTGGTGCCGCGCAGAAAAGCCCCGATCAGCCGATAGCGCGTATGGTCGCCGCCGGGCACGTCCAGCGTGACGGAAAGCCGGTCGCCTTCGGCCAGATTGGGGACGAATTCGATCGGCAGGGTGACGCCGTCATGCGTCACCGCAATCCGGATATGCGGTCCCGCCAGATCGAACGGCGATGAATCGGCATGCGCCGCACCGGCCATTCCGGCCAGCAGCAACACGGACACCCACAACTGGATCAGCCTGCGAATCATCTTCCTCCTGGCCGGTTCCTCATGCCCACCATCGCGGGGCTGTTCATCACCAGCATAATGTGACGAGATATTGACCGGTTCCGTAAAAAAGCATCGGCGACGCGTCATATTTCGACAGCTTCCATCAAATATCCGGCGTCACCTCGTCCGCGTAAAAGCACTTCCTATATGAACGATTCACAACGACATATCAGGAGGCCCGCCATGTCCGACAACAGCTATGATACCGATCTGCGCCTGTTTCTGGACGGCGCCTGGCAGGCAGGTGAAGGCCGCGACACCGCGCCCGTCATCAACCCGGCAACGGGAAACACACTGGCCGAATTGCCGCTGGCGACCGCGGCGGATCTGGATACCGCGCTCGCCGCCGCGGATCGCGGCTTTCGCACTTGGCGCGATACCGATGTGAACCGGCGTGCGGCGATTTTGCACAAGGCGGCGGCGCTGATGCGCGAACGCACCGAAGCCATCGCCACGCTGATGACCCGCGAACAGGGCAAGGTGATCGCCGAATCGCGTTCCGAAGTCACCGCCTCCGCCCAGCTTTTCGATTATTATGCCGAAGAGGCGAAGCGCGCCTATGGCCGCGTGCTGGTGCGCCCGACCGGGCAGCGTTCAATGGTGCTGCCTCAGCCGGTCGGGCCGGTCGCCGCCTTCTCTCCGTGGAACTTCCCGCTCTATCTGATGGCAAAGAAAGTCGCGCCCGCGCTTGCCGCCGGCTGCTCCGTCATCGCCAAGCCTGCGGAAGAAACGCCCGGCTGCACCAGCGCGCTGATGCGCTGCCTCGCCGATGCCGGGCTGCCCGGCGATGCCGCGCAACTGGTGTTCGGCGTGCCGGATCAGGTCAGCCGCCACCTGATCGGGTCGGACGTGATCCGCCATATCAGCTTCACCGGATCGGTCCCGGTCGGCAAGCACCTGCTCAAACTCGCCGCCGAGGGCGTCAAGCGCACGACGATGGAGCTGGGCGGACACGCGCCCGTGCTGATCTTCGCCGATTGCGATCTCGACGCGACGCTCGACAAGGTGGTGCCGCAGAAATTCCGCAATGCCGGTCAGGTCTGCGTCTCCCCCACCCGCTTCTATGTCGAGGAACCGATCTACGAAGCGTTCGTGAAGGGCTTCGCCGAACGCACGGCAAAGGTCCGGACGGGCGACGGCATGGATAGCGCCAATGCCATGGGGCCGCTGGCCAACACCCGCCGACCGGACGCCATCGAGGCGCTGGTGCGCGATGCGGCGGCAAAGGGCGCGCGGATCGCCGCCGGCGGAGAGCGAGAGGGCAATCAGGGCTTTTTCTTCAAACCCACCCTGCTCGCCGATGTGCCGCTGGAGGCCGATATCATGAACAGCGAACCCTTCGGTCCGGTCGCCGTCACGCGCCCGTTTCACGACATGGAGGAGGCGATCGAACAGGCCAACCGCCTGCCCTATGGCCTTGCCGCCTTTGCGTTCACCGAAAGTGGCAGGCGGGCAAACATCCTCGGCGATGCGATCGAGGCCGGGATGGTCGGCATCAACACCTTTGCCATCGGCGGTGCGGACACCCCGTTCGGCGGCGTAAAACTGTCCGGTTTCGGAAGCGAGGGCGGCCCCGAAGGTCTTGCCGCCTATCAGGTTACAAAGGCTGTCCATCAGGCATAACGAAGCGAACACGGATAGCGGGTGCCAACTTCGAAGGCCGTTTGTCGCGTGTCCGCTACGATTTTCGCGGATCGGCACCATGAAAAAGGCCATGCAAAAGGGGAGCCGACATCGCTGTCAGCTCCCCGTGTCGTCGATTTGCTGCGCCGCACTCGGATAGAAATGCTGCGCGTGCGCTTCGGCGGCATCGCGTCGACCTGCACCGCCATAAAGGCTGTACCGTCCGCCGCGTCGGTCACCGGGGCCGGAACTGCCTGATCCACTGGGGAACCGCATCTTTCCGACCTCGGCGGCCAGCGTCGTTCCGGCCGAAACCGGAACATCGCCTTGTCGAACGCTGCTTCGTCCACGATCCGAAGATCACAGGCAAACCGCCTTTCGACAGGCACCGCCCTCACCTGGGGTCAGGGCGACACCCGGAACGGTTTTTGCGTATCGGTTACTCGTGACAGTCCACCCCAGGGGGCTTTCCGGATCACGCCTCACCGGGCGTTCAAACCATTCCTGTCCGGCTGGCTTTCGCGGTTTCCAAAAGGCACCTGCATCCGCCAACCGTCCTTCGCAACCCTTTGATCTTCCTTCGGTTTCCCGCGCTCCGATCATCCGGCTACAAGACAGATGGTGTCACCAATTCCGATTCACGCAAAGCGAAAAACACGCGTTCAAGCCTGTGGAAAACGTGGATATCGTGGATAAGCTCTATCGCTGTTGTGGAGACCAGCCCGGCGGCGCGAGATCGAAGCCTGCAAAGTCAAAACCGGGCACCACGATACAGCTTACCAGTGCCGAGCCGTGCGGTGCGTCCGTGGCCTGCCAGCGATTCGCAGGCACGCGTTGCTGGGGCGCATAGCCGGACAGCACATCGCCGCCAAGCCTTGTCGTATGGACCGGCCCGGTTTCCGTGTCGGCGATATGCAGATCCAGCGGGCTGCCCGCATGCCATAGCCATAGTTCCTCCGCATCGACCCGATGCCAGTGCGACCGCTGCCCCTGCTCCAGCAGAAACAGGATCGCCGTTCCTCCCGCCCGCTCTCCTTCGGCCGCGGCAGCACGCCAGGTTTCCCGATACCAGCCACCTTCGGGATGGGGTTTCAATTGCAGGGTTTCGATAATCTTTTCCGCCGTTTCCACGCCTGTTCCTCCTCAACTGGTCGCAACTCATACCGCACTCGCCGCTCCCCAAAAGGGTCTATCCCGCAGAAATGCGGGTTCCTGTCGTTTCGTTCATGAAACCGTTATATGATCCCGCACGTTGGAGGGGCAGTTGAGTTAATAACGTACGGAGAATCATTGTGCGTAAGTTCATGGTCGCGCTTGGCGCGGCATCGCTTGCCGTTCCCGCCGGTATCGCCCTGCCGACCGGCATGGCGCAGGCGCGCGAGCATCACGGCCATCATCGTCATTATAAATACAAACAGTGGCGCGGTCGTGACGGCCGGATGTATTGCCGCAAATCCGACGGTACCGTTGGTTTGGTCGTGGGCGGCGTAGCCGGTGCGCTGGTCGGCCGTTCCATCGATACGCATGGCGATCGCACTGCGGGAACCGTGATCGGCGCAGCAGCGGGTGCCCTTGCCGGACACGCCATCGAACGCAGCAGCAGTCACTGCCGGTGAACAAAGACGCGGCAGCGTCGTTGATCCGCGGATAAGGACAGGAACAGGAGACACATAATGAAAAAGATTATGATCGCGACATTGGGGGCAGCAGCGATGATGCCGCTGGGTGCCTGCTCGCAGTACGGTATGGGTGGTCCGGGCTACGCCAGTGACAACTATGCCCCCGCAGGGCGGCATCATCGTGGGCAATATGGAGAACGCTCGCTGGGACGCGGTGACCGCATATATCGCGGCCAGGACGGTCGATACTATTGTAAGCGCGATGACGGCACGACCGGTGCTATCGTCGGCGGTATCGGCGGCGGTGTGCTGGGCAACCTGATCGCACCGGGGGGTTCGAAGACGCTGGGTACGATCATCGGCGCGGCCGGTGGCGCACTGATCGGTCAACAGGTCGACAAGGGCGATATCAAGTGCAAGTGATGCAGTGATAATCGTCGACTGAATCAAAAGGGCTCCGGCAGAAATGCCGGGGCCCTTGTCATTTTCGCAATTGCGTAAGCGGCCGGTTAACCCTGATAGGCTATCAGCATCGTTGTGATGCTGCGCGTATTGACCCTCTCGACCCTGTTTCCCGACGCATCGCGCCCTAATTTCGGCGTGTTCGTCGAACGGCAGACGCTTGGTCTTGCCGCCCATCCCGATGTCGCGTTGAAAGTGGTCGCGCCGATCGGCCTCCCGCCCTTCCCGCTTGATCGGCATCCACGCTACCGGACGCTCGCCGCTCAGCCCTATCATGAATATCGCAAGGGGCTGGAAATCTATCGCCCGCGTTTCCTGAATATTCCCGGCACACAGGGGCGTCGTCATGCGGCCATGCTGACCAGAGCGCTGGTCAGGCTGCTCGACGGCATCCGCGAAGATTTCCCGTTCGACATCCTCGACACAGAGTTCTTTTTTCCCGACGGTCCGGCGGCAATTGCGCTGGGTAAACGATACGGCGTTCCGGTTTCGATCAAGGCACGCGGCGCAGATATCCATCACTGGGGCACCGCCGTTGCTACGCGCGATCAGGTTCTTGCGGCAGGGAAAGAAGCCGCAGGAACGCTCGCCGTATCCGCTGCCATGGCCGACGATATGGCGGCGCTGGGAATGCCGCGCGATCGCATTCGCGTGCATCACACCGGAATAGACCGCACCCGCTTCGGCACGATAACCCGGGCACAGGCGAAGGCCGGATTGAATATCCGCGGCTCGCTTATACTATCGGTCGGCGCGCTGATTCCGCGCAAGGGACACGATATCGTCATCGCTGCGATGGCGGACCTGCCCTCCGCCCACCTGTGGGTGGTGGGCGCAGGACCGGAGGAAACGCGGCTGCGAGCACAGGCAGAGCGCATCGGCGTGGCCCGACGGGTACGATTTACCGGGGCTATACCGCATGACGAGCTGCCGCCGATTTTCGCTGCTGCCGACGTGATGGCGCTGGCCTCTGCTTCCGAAGGCCTTGCGAATGTCTGGGTGGAAGCGCTGGCCAGCGGCACGCCGCTCGTCATTCCGGATGCCGGCGGTGCAAAGGAAGTGGTCTCCAGCATGGGTGCCGGCAGAATTGTGGAGCGTTCACCCCAGGCATTTGCAATGGCGATACGACAATTGCTGACCGCGCCACCGGCAACCGAATGGGTAAAGGCGATGGCCGATCGCTTCAGTTGGGATCGCAACCGGGACACGCTGTACGCGCATCTGAGCGCGCTCGTCGCCAATCAATCGAGCGGATAAAGCGCTCCGGCAATCCAGCGCAGTTCCGATCGCAGCACACCCCATGCCCGTGCAGCGGCGCGGCTGTCCATCGCCTCTATCCCGATCCCTTTGTCTTCCAGCGCGTGCACCAGTGCCGGTGCAGGCCGCACCAGTCGGTTGCCCGTACCCAGCAACAGAAACTCCGGCAGCGGATCGAGCGTCAGCAAGGGCGCAAGATCCGCTTCACGCAATTCCGCAAGCGGCGGCGGCGACCATGTATCGGCACGTTCCGGGGAAATCAGCAGCCCTTCATATACGCCTTCATCGACGCGGAAACCGCGACCGGTGATCCCGCTGATAACCGGCCCTTCGGACCGCTGTTCGCGGTCCATCCGCATCAGGGCAGTTCCTTGATCCGTTCCGCCCCCTTCGGCCCCGCTTCCCTGGGCACGAAGCTATGCGGACCGACCTTCGCCCAGATCAGAATCGGGTTGGCGATATAGATCGACGAATAGGTGCCGATGACAATGCCCAGCAGCATGGCCGAGGAGAATCCGAAGATCACTTCCGGCCCCAACAGCACCAGCGTCAGCAGGGCAATGATGAGCGTCAGCGAGGTGACGATGGTACGCGACAGCGTTTCATTGGCGGACAGGTTGAGCAACGGCACGATGTCCATCTTGCGGTATTTACGCAGATTCTCGCGCACGCGGTCATAAACGACGATCGTATCGTTTAGCGAATAGCCGATAATCGTCAGGATCGCCGCGACGATGTTCAGGTTGAACTCCAGCCGTGTCAGCGCAAAAAACCCCAGCGTGATCGTCACGTCATGGAACAGAGAGAACAGCGCGCCGATACCGAACTGCCATTCGAACCGAATCCAGATATACAGACAGATGGCGAGCATCGCGAGGCCGAGCGCCAGCGCGCCCTTGCGGAACAGCTCGGACGACACCTTGCCCGACACTGCGGCGATCGAGCCGATCTGCGCACCGGGATAGTTATTCTGGATCAACTGACGCAGCGCGGTCGCGGCCTTGGCGGCGGCATCCTCCTTGCCCTTGGGCACCGGCAGGCGGATCGACACCGTCTTGTCGCCGGCAAACTCCTGAATGGTCGCCTCGCCGAAGCCCAGACCATCGACGCGCTTGCGCAGATCCTCGATCGGCACCGACTGGGCAAAGGTCACCCGCGCCATCTGACCACCGGCAAAGTCGATGCCGAAGTTCAGACCTCGGGTCGCCACCAGCGCAATCGAAGCCAGCATCAGCACAATCGAAATCGCCATGGCGATGTAGCGCCAGCGCAGGAAGTCGATATTGGTATTTTCGGGTACTAGTTTTAGCGGACGCATAATCCGGTCCTCAAATCACGAGTTCGCGCGGACGCTTTTTCAGCCATTCCGCAACCATCAGTCGGGTGAAAGTGACGGCGGTGAACACCGACGTCACGATACCGATGGTCAACACCACCGCGAAGCCGCGAACCGGCCCCGAACCGAAAATGAACATGATAACCGCCGCAATCACGTTGGTGATGTTGGCGTCGAAAATGGCGCGGCTGGCTTCCTTATAGCCGACCTCGACCGACTGGATGATGCTGCGCCCGCGTCGCTGCTCCTCACGAATACGCTCGTTGATCAGCACGTTGGCGTCCACCGCCGCACCGATCGTCAGCACAAAGCCCGCAATACCCGGCAGGGTCAGCGTTGCGTTGAACAGGGCCATGATGCCGATGATCATGACGATATTCGCAATCAGTGCGACCGTCGCATAGACGCCGAAGCGGAAATAGGTGACCAGCATGAAGACGATCACCAGGAAGGTGGCGATCCCGGCCGCCAGCCCGCCTTTGCTGATCGAATCGGCACCCAGTTCGGGGCTGATCGTGTTCTGGTCGACGACCTTCAGCGCGATGGGCAGCTTGCCCGACCGCAAGGCGATTGCCAGTTCATTGGCCGAATCGACGGTGAAACCGCCTTCGATCATCGCACTGCCGCCCAGAATCTGCTGATTGATAACGGGTGCGGAAATCACGACGTTATCGACGATGATCGCAAAGCGCTTGCCGACATTTTGCTGCGTCGTGCGGGCAAAACGGCGGCCACCGGTCGCGTCGAACTTCATCGTCACGATCGGCTGGTTGGTCTGCTGGCTGAATTCCTGCCGGGCATCGGTCAGCATGTCGCCGCTGATGATCGTCGGACGCTTCAGCGCGATCTTCGTCCCCGCCGATGGATAGGGCAGAATCACGTCGCCGATCGGCGCATCGCCCTTCGCCACCTGTTGCGGGTCGGCATTTTCATCGACCATCTTGAATTCAAGTTTGGCCGTTTTGCCGAGCAGTGCCTTTAGCTGCGCCGGGTTCTGAAGTCCCGGCACCTGCACGACAATGCGGTTATCGCCCTGACGCACAATCGTCGGTTCCAGCGTACCGAGTGCGTTGATGCGGCGATCCACCACCTCTCGCGCGTCGTTCATCGCACGGTTCAGCGCCTCGGCATCGCCTGCCTTGGTCGGCGTGATAACGAAGCGGTTCGAGTCGACAACGTCGATATTCCATTCGCGCTGGCCGGTCAGTCCGGCCCCGCTGCCTGTGCTTTTCAGCAGGCGTTCACGCGCGGCATCGACCTGCGACGCGTCGCGCACCATGAAGCTGACCTGCCCGTTGCGAGTCGAAATGTCCCCGATGGCGATCGACGGCCCCTGCCGCATGTCGTTGAGGACCGTGTCACGCATATGGTCGAGCCGGTCATGCTCGAATCCCTGCGTATCGCCTTCCAGCAGGATATAACTGCCGCCGGCAAGGTCGAGACCCAGATTGATCGCGGGCTTCGGCACCCAGCTCGGCCAGGATTCGCGCGCGGTCTTGGGGAAGAAACTGGGCACGGCAAACAGCATCGCGACGATAATCGTCACGATGACGGTCCAGACCTTCCAGCGGGGGAAATCGAGCATCAGTCGTTCGCCGGCTTCGCGGTGCCGGGTGTGATCACCTCAGAGAGCGTCGATTTCACGGCGCGGACCTTCATGCCCTGCGCCAGTTCGATCTCTGCATACTGATCATCGACCTTGGTCACCTTGCCGACAAGCCCGCCGCCGGTCACGACCTGATCGCCGCGCTTGACGGCATTCACCGCCTTTTGATGATCGCGCATCCGTTTTTGCTGCGGCCGGATCATCAGGAACCAGAAGGCCAGAAAGATGAGAATCAGCGGCGCGAAGGACAGGATGGCACCGGCGGTGCTGCCTTGGGCACCTGCGGCTCCGGCGGTCGAGGCAAAGGCTGGGGTTATGAACATAGTGTCCTGAAAAAGCTGTGGGACGAGTGTATCAAAACACTCGCTGTCAAGCCGCGCGCGCTATCACGCGGCGGCGGCGCGTGCAACTCCCCCGGCATGATGTGCCAACACCCCCTTGCATCGCGAACGCGTTCGGCATAGATGCCCCCACCTCGGTCGGGACGTAGCGCAGCCTGGTAGCGCATCACACTGGGGGTGTGGGGGTCGCTGGTTCGAATCCAGTCGTCCCGACCAACTAATTTCCACCCCCTCAACAGCTTAACCGTAACGCGCCACTATCGCCCGCCGGGTGAAGCGAGTTCGCGCAACGCATCGCCCGTGACGCGCTGGATTCGCCATTCGTCCATGCCGGTCGCGCCCATCTTGCGATAAAAATCGATCGCGGGCTGGTTCCAGTCGAGCACCGACCATTCGAAGCGGCCGCAATCGCGTTCCAACGCCACGCCCGCCAGATGCCGCAGCACGGCCGTCCCCACCCCTGCCCCGCGCGCGTCCGGCGTCACGTACAGATCTTCGAGATACAGCCCCTTCTTTCCCGTCCAGGTCGAGAAATTATGGAAGAACAGCGCGAAACCCACTGCTTTCCCATCGAGTTCGGCGATTAACGCTTCGGCGGAATGCTCCGTGAACAAAGCGTGTGCGATCATCGCCTCATCTGCCTCGACGGCATCGGGTTCGCGCTCAAAGGCGGCGAGTTCGCGCACGAAATACAGAATCTGCGGCACATCGGCGCGCTCGGCGGGTCGGATATCGATCATGGGTTCTGGATTTCCGCTTCGGCAAAGGGTTGGGGTTTGCGCCGCGCGGCATAAAGGCAACCGGCGACAATGCAAAGCGCCCCCGCCAGCGTCCAGGGCGATACATGCTCGCCGAAAAACAGCCATCCGAACAGAGAGGCCCAGACGAACGAGCTATATTCGGTCGGGGCCAGATAGCTCGCTTCGCCATGGCGATAGGCCCAGGCGAGCAGCATCAGCGATCCCGTGGCCAGCACCGCCGCAATGCCGATGGCGGGCCATTGCCCGCTCGGCGGCACTACGGCGAGCCAAGGCGATGCGCTCAACAGCCCGATCAGCACGAACCCGTTCTGCCAAAAGGCGATTTCCCGCGGATCGGCGCGCAACGCCTGCTGGCGCGCGAGAATCAGGTTATAGGAATAGCATAGCGCCGAACCGAGGATCGCCAACGCGCCCCACATCGCCGCATCGCCCAGATCGCTGCGGCTCTGCCCGAACAGAATAATGCCGATTCCCGCCAGCGCTGCCAGCGAACCGACGATGCTCGCCCGCCCCACCCGTTCACCGAGCAGGATTGCCGCAAGAAAGATGGCGATCAGCGGCGCGATATAGCTGAGCGAAATCGCCTGCGCCATCGGCACCCGCGCCAGCCCCCAGAAGAACAGCATTCCCATCGCCAGCGACACTGCCCCGCGCAGCGCGTGCAGGCCGATCACCCCCGGCGGTGGCATGGCGGGGCCGCGCGCGAAATGGATCAACGCGGCCAGCGGCACGATCACAAACCCGCGCCAAAGCATCGCGTTATAAACGCCGGTCGCAAGCACCAGCCCCTTCATCGCCGCGTCCATCATCGAAAAGGTCGCGATACCGATGACGGCGATCAGGAACGCCCGCGCCGGCGTCATTACTGCCCCTTGCCCCATCGGTTTCGCGCTATCCTCCCGCATGACAGCGCCATATAAGACTGGCGTGCACAGACAACGAAAATCCCTTGGCAACTGGCTCGCGCCTCCGCGGTTCGTGCTGTTCTGTGTGCTGGCAGTCGTCGCCATCCCTCTCGCCATCAGTCGCAGTAGCTGGTCGACCGGCACCATGATCGGATTCGACATCGCGGTATTCGCGTTTCTGGTCAGCTATGCGCCGCTGGTCCATAAGGCAGACAGCGTCGATATGCGCGACCTTGCCCGCCGCAACGACGCCAACCGCGCGATCCTGCTCGGTATCACCAGCGTCTCGGTACTTGCCGTGCTGGCCTCGGTCACCACCGAACTGAGCGGCAAAGGCAGGCCCGACGTGGCAATACTGGTTCTGGTACTGGCGACCCTGATCCTCGCCTGGATTTTCGGCAATTTCGTCTATGCGCTGCACTATGCGCATCTCTTTTATGTTCAGACGGACAAGAACGGCGATTCAGGCGGGCTGGATTTTCCCGACACGCCGGAGCCGCGTTATTGGGACTTTATCTATTTCGCCTTCACGCTGGGCATGACATTCCAGACGTCCGACACCGGCATATGCACGACGCGACTGCGCCGCATCGTCACGCTTCATTCGATGGCAGCATTCGTATTCAATCTCGGTGTGATCGCCTTCACGATCAACGTGCTGGGCGGGAGCTAGGCAGCGACTACTCCGCCGCTTCCATCGCGGTTGCCTCACCCGCGTCGATCTCGGCGGCCTTGGCCTCGACCAGCTTGACGATATGGTCGATCATGTCGGCATCCTGCACATGATGGTCGGTGACGCCCGACAGATAGACCATGTGCTTGCCCGCACCGCCGCCCGTGATGCCGATATCGGTTTCGCGTGCCTCGCCGGGGCCGTTGACGACGCAGCCCAGCACCGACAGCGACATGGGCGTGCGAATGTGCTGAAGGCGTTCCTCCAGCTTCTGCACGGTACGGATGACGTCAAAGCCCTGCCGCGCGCAACTGGGACAGCTCACCACGCGCACGCCGCGATTGCGGATGCCCAGCGCCTTCAGAATCTCGAAGCCGACGCGTACCTCATCCTCCGGCTCGGCCGACAGCGAGACGCGGATCGTGTCGCCGATCCCGAACCATAGCAGAGAGCCGATGCCGATTGCCGACTTTACGGTGCCCGCGACGAAGCCGCCCGCTTCGGTAATGCCCAGATGCAGGGGACAATCGACCATCTCTGCAAGCTGCTGATAGGCGGCGACGGCGAGGAACTGGTCTGACGCCTTCACCGCCACCTTGAATTCGTGGAAATCATGGTCCTGCAGGATCCTGATATGATCCATCGCGGATTCGACCAGCGCATCCGGGCACGGCTCGCCATATTTTTCGAGCAGGTCTTTTTCCAGACTGCCCGCATTCACGCCGATACGGATCGAACAGCCATTCGCCTTTGCCGCGTTGATGACTTCCTGCACCCGCTGTTCGGAGCCGATATTGCCGGGATTGATGCGCAGGCATGCCGCACCCGCGTCCGCAGCTTCCAGTGCGCGCTTATAGTGAAAGTGAATGTCCGCCACGATCGGCACGCGCGACGCGCGCACGATCTGTTTCAGCGCGGTGGTGCTTTCCACATCGGGACACGAGACACGGATAATGTCGACACCCGCTTCCTCGCACCGGCGAATCTGGTCGATCGTCGCCTTTGCATCGCTTGTCGGCGTATTGGTCATGGTCTGCACCGTCACCGGCGCATCGCCGCCCACCGGTACGTCGCCGACCATGATCTGACGGCTTTTGCGGCGGATAATATCCCGCCAGGGACGAACGGACATGCAGGCCTCACTAACGCTTCGCTGATTGCCGCATATATAACCGTCCCGCGTGACACATAAAAGGCGAAGGCGGGAAAAAGAGGGCCATGCCGGTATCGCCAATGTTCACCGCCTGCTAGGGCCGACCCGATGACGACGCAAAAACCCGCATCAATGCGCCATTACGGCATGGACTGGTTGCGGGTCGGCGCCTTCGCGCTGCTCATCCTCTATCATATCGCCATGGTGTTCATTCCGTGGAACTACCATGTGAAATCGACGCACATCGTGCACTGGGCGGTGCTGCCGATGCTGGCGATCAACGCGTGGCGGCTGAGCCTGCTGTTCGTCGTATCGGGCTATGCCAGTCGCGCATTGCTGCGCCGTACCGGCAATCCTGGAGAATTCGCGCGCAACCGGTCCCTGCGCCTGCTGATCCCGCTCGCTTTCGGCATAATCGTCGTGGTGCCCGTGCAGCCCTGGGTCGAACTCGTTACCAAATACGGCTTCACGCACAGCTTCGCCTGGTTCTGGCTGCATGATTTTTTCAGCTTCCGGACCATCGACGGACTGTTCCTGCCCAACTGGAACCATTTGTGGTTCGTCGGCTATCTATGGGTCTATACGATGGTCCTCATCGCCGGGGCCGCACTGATCCGCAGCAACCGGGTGCAGCAGTTTTTCGACCGGCTGTTCGGCGGCATCGGCGTGCTGCTGATCCCGATGGCATGGCTGCTGATGGTCCATACATGGTGGTTCCCGATGGTCGGTGAAACGCACATGCTGTTCGACGACGGGATTGCGCACGCCGCCTATTTCCCTGCCTTTCTGTTCGGCTTCGCGCTGGGCGGGTCGGAAACGGTAATGCGCGCCATCGGTCGCTGGTGGACGGTTGCCGCCGTACTGGCAATGCTTGGGTATGCAACGATCCTTGCGATCGAACTGCACTGGACCGACAATTTCCTGCAAGGCGGCACGCGGATTACCGTTTATGCCGGTGCCCATGCCGTGCAACAGGGAAGCGCCGTCATCGCGCTGATCGGGATTGCCGACCGGTTCTGGAACCACAACTACCCCATCCGCGCGACCCTGACGGAGGCGGTGTTCCCTTTCTATATCATCCATCAGACGATCATCGTGTTCGGCATGTACCTGTTGCTGCCCGCCGGCTTGCCGGGCTGGGCACAGTTCGCGATCCTGCTGGTGGCGACGGTGGCGGGGTGCTGGCTGTTTTACCGGGTGGGCCGCGCGATCGTGCCGCTGCGCCCGCTGGTCGGCCTGCGCCTGCATAAGCCGCAACGCAAGGAATCCTCGCTCGCGGTGGTATGAAGCGGCATACTCTTGCCCTCGAATCGGGGGAGTTCGAATCATGCGCTGTTTCTTTGTGTTGCTGGGAGCCTTGCTGATGTCCGCCACGCCCGCCGCCGCGAAGGAGGATGCAACCGGCTGGACGCTCGTCATCCATGGCGGCGCAGGGATTATCGAGCGCGACCGGGTGACGCCCGAACAGGAAGTCGCCGTGCGCACCGGCATGAATGCGGCGCTCGACGCAGGAACCGCCGTGCTGAAACAGGGCGGCAGCGCCATGGACGCGGTCGAGGCCGCGATCCGCGTGCTGGAAGACGACCCCAATTTCAACGCAGGACGCGGCGCGGTCTATACCTGGGACGGGCGCAACGAACTCGACGCCTCGATCATGGACGGACGGACGCGCGATGCAGGCGCGGTGGCGGGCGTCGGTGTGGTGCGTCACCCCATCAGTCTTGCCCGCGCAGTCATGGAGCACAGCCCGCACGTCATGTTGTCCGGCAAGGGCGCGGAGGAATTTGCCCGCGAACAGAAGCTGGAAATCGTGCCGCCAGGCTGGTTCGGAACAGAACGCCGCCGCGAGCAGCTCGACAGACTGCGCGGCAATGACAAGCTGAGCTGGTTCGACATCGACCTGAAATACGGCACCGTCGGCGCGGTTGCGCGCGATGCGCAGGGCCATGTCGCCGCCGCCACCTCCACCGGCGGCCTGACCGGCAAGCGCTGGGACCGGATCGGCGACTCCCCGATCATCGGCGCGGGCACCTATGCCGACGACCGGGCCTGTGCGGTTTCCGCGACCGGCGCGGGCGAATATTTCATCCGCGAAGGCGTGGCGCATGAAATCTGCGCACGCGTCCGCTTCACCGGCGAAACGCTGAAACAGGCCGCCGATGCGGTAATGGCAGAGGTGAAGGACCTGGGCGGCACCGGTGGCGTGATCCTGACCGGCCCGACGGGTGAGATGGCATGGAGCTTCAACACGCCGGGCATGTATCGGGCAAAGGTCAGCGCCGATACGCCGCGCATCGTTGAAATGTACGAAGAAGAATAGCCCCTGCCCTTGTGGCAAACCGGGCTGGTGCCCGACCGGGACACCCTCTAAACCGCGTCCATGATTCGTCGCCTTCTCGCGCTCGCCACGCTGTTCGCCGCCCTTCTCGCGCCCGCTACGGCGTCAGCCTATTGGGAATATGGGCATGAGACGATCGGGCGCATCGCCTATCTGAACGTAAAGCCCGAAACGCGCGCGGCGATCGACCGGCTGCTCAGCCATTCGGCGCTGCTCGACACGCCGACCTGTCCGGCGCGCACGGTGGCGGAAGCAAGCGTGTGGCCCGACTGTATCAAGAAACTGGGTGACCGGTTCAGCTATGCCTATTCCTGGCACTATCAGAATGTGAACATCTGCAAGCCGTTCAACCTGAAACCCGCATGTAAGGACGGTAATTGCGTGTCGGCGCAGATTGAACGCGATGTGCGCCTGCTGAAGGACAGGAAAAAGGTGCCGCTGCGCGAACGCGTGCAGGCGCTCGCGTTCCTCATCCATTTCGTCGGTGATCTGCACCAGCCGCTGCACGCCGCCGATCACGGCGATCTGGGCGGCAATAAGCTGAAGGCCACCTATGGCATCTATTCCACGCCGAAACTCAATCTGCACATGATATGGGACGGCTATCTGGCCGAACGCGCCATCACCACGCCGCCGTCACTGGTGAAGCGCTATCCGGCAGCGGTACGCAAGAAGATTGCGGCGGGCACGGTAAAGGACTGGAGCCGCCAGAACTGGGAAGTCAGCCGCGACATCGCCTATGCCAGTGCGGAGGGCGGCGATCCCTGTGCGAAGCCCGAGCCGAAGCATGTAACACTGAGCAACAAGACCATCGCGAAGCTCATCCCGGCGGCACGCCTGCAGGTGGAGCGCGCCGGATTGCGTCTGGCAAAACTGCTCGACGAGGCGCTCGGCTAAGCTGCCCGGCGGTGCAGGAACAAGGACACTATATCGTCCGATTGCTTCCTTCCGGCATTGATCTACCCTCCTGCATCGCCCGAGAGCAGGAGAGAGACGATGACGCAAACGCCTTCGCAGCAGATCGACGCACGGATTGCGGAACTTGCCGACTGGCGCGGGGAGATGCTTTCCCGGCTACGCGCGCTGATACTGGAAACCGACCCGGCAATTACCGAAGACTGGAAATGGCGCGGCGTTCCCGTCTGGTATCGGGACGGCATGGTGTGCACGGGCGAAAGCTATAGGGACAAGCTGAAGCTGACCTTTGCCAAGGGCGCGTCGCTGAAAGATCCGGCCGGGATGTTCAACGCAAGCATGGACGGCAAAGTCCGGCGTGCCATCGACCTGTACGAGGGAGACGTCGTTGATGCAGCCGCCTTTCAGGCGTTGATCCAAGAGGCGATCGCCGCAAACCGCAAGCGCGCCTGACCGCGAGAACTCGCCGCTACCGTCGCGCTCCCCAGTGCCAGCGGCAGCCGCCGTCGGTCTTGCGACAGGCCAGGAGCGCAAAACCAAGCGTCAGCGGGAGGGCATAGGCAAGGCGCGCAGCATGATTGGGAAGGATGCGCATCCCCACCATTAGTAACAGCACAAACGCCCCGGTAGAAAGCCATCCCTGCCACGTTACCGGCGTCGCGCCCCAGCCGAACAGCTTCGGCGCAAACCAATAGCCGGGACGCACCGCATATGCTCTGCGAACACTATCGACGATGCCCTGCTTCCTCATGCCAACACCAGTGCGATGCCGATAGTAAGCAGCGCGCCGAAGCCGGCGATCAGCCAGGGCCGATGCTTTTTGGGAGCTATGAACGCCATCATCATTTCTCTTCTCCTTTGGGGGGACGCCCGCGCCGCGGTCGCACCGGATCAGCGAGCCTGACGCCGCGCTTGCCAAGCGCCTCTCTCAACAGACATTCGATCTGGGCGTTGACGCTTCGGAGGTCGGACGCCGCCGACCGCTCGATCGCCGCATGCAGTGCGGGATCGAGACGGAGCGGAAATGCCTTTTTCGAAGCCTTGGCCAAAACGCCCTTCCCCGCTTACTGGTACAGCGAACCCGCATTGACGACCGGCTGCGTATCGCGTTCGGCGCACAGCACGACCATCAGGTTGGAGACCATCGCGGCACGGCGTTCGTCATCCAGTTCGACGACATTCTTTTCCGAAAGCTGGTCGAGCGCGGTTTCGACCATCGTCACCGCCCCTTCCACCAGTTTCTGCCGGGCAGCGATAACCGCCTCGGCCTGCTGACGGCGCAGCATCGCCTGGGCAATTTCCTGCGCATAGGCAAGGTGCGTCAACCGGCACTCGTCGATAGAGATACCCGCCACCGCCACGCGGTCCTGCAATTCGACGCGCAGTTCTTCGCTGATATGGTCAGCATCGCCGCGTAACGTCTTCTCTCCATGACTGAAATCGTCATAGGGATAGCGCGATCCGATCACCCGCACCGCGCTTTCGATCTGGATGTTCACGAACTGCATATAGTCATCGACGTCATAAAGCGCCTGCGCCGTGTCGGACACGCGCCACACGACGTTGGAGGCAATCTCGATCGGATTGCCGCGCAGATCGTTCACCTTCAGCCGTTCCGAGGTGATGTTGTGCACACGCACCGAAATCGTCTTGCGGATCATCCACGGCCATACCCAGCGCAGCCCGGTCGAACGATCCGTGCCGCGATAATCGCCGAACAACAGGATTGCCGCCGCCTGATTGGGCTGAAGCAGATAAAAGCCCGACGCGAAAAAGATTGCGATGAGAATGCCCGACGCGATCAGCACCGGACCGAGCGGAACATTGCTCGCATGATAAATACCGAGCGCCACCAGCACCAAACCGCCAAGCACGACCAGCAGCATCGGATAGCCGCTGGTGGTTTGCGCGGACCGTTCGGCCGACGTGCGCAACGCATGAGGCCGGGCAATAGATTCAACCATCTCACCCTCCGTTAAATATGATATTATATTTATATCGAATCAGATAAGACGGCAAGTGAAATCGACAGCACGCAAAATGCGAACAGGCGCCACCGGTCGGTTCCGGTGACGCCCGCGCGCGACGAAAGATTCGGCGATGCTAGTTGAGCACCACCGTCACGGCGCGACGGTTCTGCGCCCAGTCCTGCGGCGTGTCGCCCAGTGCGATCGGGCGTTCCTTGCCATAGCTGATCGTCGTGATACGCGACGAATCCACGCCCTGCGCGATCAGGTAATTGGCGGCCGCGTTGGCACGCCGGTCGCCCAGCGCAAGGTTATATTCGCGCGTGCCGCGTTCGTCGCAATGTCCTTCGACCGTGATATGGACATTGGGATATTTCTTCAGCCAGGTCGCCTGACTGTCGAGAATCTGCTGCGACTGCGGATCGACATTATAGGCGTCTGTGTCGAAATGAATCGTATCGCTGACCACCGACTGTTCGAAATCGGCTTTCGACCCCGGAACCACGCCCGTCTGCGGGGGCGGAGGGGTCGGCGTTGGTGTGGCCGCCGGCGGCGTGGACGGCGGCGCGGGAGGCAGCACGTCGGGACGCTTCTTGGCACAGCCGGCGGTAGCCACCAGTGCCGCGGCGATAATCAGGCGAGATGTCATTCTGGGCATAACCGCTCCATTGCTGCTGAACGTCTGTTTCGCTTCCGATACAGTGCCGAAGGACGTACTTGGTTCCCTCAACCCGTACAATTACTTCCGTAACGGACCCCAATCCGGGTCAGATCCACCCAGAGGCGTGGGGATATGATGTTCATATTGTCCGGTAAGATCAACTGTCCAGATTTGCGGCAGGCCACTTCCTCTGGGCGTCCGCTGGAACACGATGACCCGGCCGTTCGGGGCCCAGCTCGGCCCCTCATCCTGCCATGAGTCGGTGAGCAGTCGCTGGCCGCTGCCGTCCGGCTTCATCACCCCGATGCGGAAATTTGCCCCGATATGCGTATAGGCGATCAGGTCGCCGCGCGGGCTCCAGGCGGGCGTCCCATAGCGCCCTGAGCCAAAGCTGATGCGGTGCTGGTTCGAACCATCGGCGTTCATTATATAGACTTGCTGCGTTCCGGACCGATCGCTTTCGAACGCGATCCGGCTGCCGTCGGGCGAATAGCTGCCGCCGGTGTCGATGCCCGGCGAATTCGTCAGGCGCTGCGGCGTGCCGCCACCGATGGGAATACGATACAGGTCGGTATTCCCCCCGATCGCCATGGAAAACAGTACCCAGCGCCCATCCGGCGACACGACCGGACCAAAAGTCAGGTGCCGTCCCGAAACCAGCTCACGCGAATGACCCGAGCCCAGATTATAGACATGGATCGACGGCTGTTTATTGGCATAGCTCATATAGACGATCGTCTGCTGATTGGGCGCGAAGCGCGGCGTCAGCACGATCGACTGGCCATTGGTCAGGAAACGGTGATTGGCGCCGTCCTGATCCATGATCGCCAGCCGCTTGATACGATGCGTCTTGGGTCCGGTTTCGGAGACATAGACGATACGGCTGTCGAAATAGGGGCCATCGCCCGTCATCCGGGTATAGACCATGTCAGCGCATTTATGCGCCGCGCGGCGCCATTCGCCGGGGGAAACCACAAAGCCCTGACGCTGCAACTCATTCTGCGCAAACACGTCATAGAGATAACAGCCGACGGTCAGCGTGCCGTCGCTGTTCGCCTTTACAAACCCCTGGACCAGCGCCTGCGCACCCGTCGTGCTCCAGTAATCGAAGGTCGGCGCACTGACCTGCTGAAAACTGACGGGGCGCAACACGTCGGGCGAAAGCGGCCGGAACAGGCCCGAATTCTTCAGATCGTCGGAAATCACCTGCGCAAGCTGCCTGCCGAGCTGATCGGTCGGTCCGGCAGCGGTGTTCACCGGCGTATCAGTCGGCATGGCGGGCACCGCGATCGGTGTCGGCGCGGATGCACCGCCCACCACATTCACCTCCACCTGCGCAAAAGCAGCCTGGTGAAACAGCAACAGGGCCAGCGGCGCGAGGATCAGGCGCGCGATCCGGGTCCATAGGCGTGTCGGCATCGTCATTCTCCGCTGTCGCCCGTTATCCGGGCAGCTTATAGGTCAGGATGATATCTTTCCAGCCGCGTCCGCCAACATCATAATATTTGTCGGGCAGATGATAGGGCGCACAGGCAATGAACGCCCCCTTTGCCAGTTCGGCTACACGCTGGGCATAGCGGCGGTTTTCCGCCGTAATTCCGGTCTGACCGCGTAATTCGGGACGCGCGGCGAGCGATCCGTCGCGATTCATCTGAATACGCAGCCTGGACGAAATTTCGTTGGCGCCCGGGCCGGGACTCGTCAAACGGTTGGCGCAGGGCTGTACCTGTCGCTGGATGACGCTCGACAAATCGGCGATGATCGCGTCGCCCAGTTCGGCGGCACGCGGCGCATCCGCGCTTCCCTTGCCAATTGCGGCCATGCTGCGCTCAAACGCCTTGTCGATTTTCGGCCCCTTGGCGGCCGTTTTCTCTTCGGTCTTCTTTTTGCTGCTCGCGGTTTTTTCCGGCGTTGCAGCGGACTTCGCCTTTTCAGGCTTTTTGGGCGCAGGTTTGGGTTTTTCCGGTGCAGGCTTGTCAGCGGGTTTGGGTGCAGGCGCCGATTTCTTCTCCGGCGTAGGTGCGGCCACCCTGGGCTGTTCGGGTGCGGGAATCGGCGGCGGCGCCTTGGACATCTGGCCAAGGTCGGGCGCACTTGCCGCGGCGGGCGGAGCCGTCAGGTTGGGCGATTGCGATTTCATCGCCACGTCGCTGACCAGCGACACGTCGATCGGCGGCGTCACATCGACCGGTTTTTCCGCATGAAGAAAACTCAGCGACAACAGCGCGAATACGGCCACATGGCCCAGCGCCGATCCGCTCAGCGCAAAACTGTCCCGACGAGTCAAGGCTGCACCTCCCTCACCGCTTGTCGTTGCTTACCGTGACCAGCGCGACCCGGTTCAGCCCGGCACGGTTCAGCTCGCCCATGACCAGCATCACCTTGCCATATTGCAGGGCGCGGTCGGCGCGCAGCATCACCTGCGGCGGTTTGCCGTCGGGGGCCTGCGCGGCGATCTTCGCCAGCACATCGGGCAGAATACCTTCGGTCACTTCATCCTTGCCGACATAGATACGGCCGTCTGAATCGATGGCGATTTCCACCGGCTTATTATCCTGATCGAGCTGCTTGGCGCGGCTGTCGGGCAGGTTCACCTTGACGCCCGCGGTCAGCAGCGGCGCCGTCACCATAAAAATGATCAGCAGCACCAGCATCACGTCGACCAGCGGCGTGACGTTGATCTCCGCCATCGGCGTCCGGCGCCCCTTCGCACGGGCGGAAGGAAGCTGCATCGCCATCGCCTAGCGCGCCTCCAGCTGGCGGCTGAGCGTGGTGTGGAAGCCATCGGCAAAACGGCTCAACCGCGCTTCCACGCGGTTAATCGAATGGCTGAACCGGTTATAGGCGATCACTGCCGGAATGGCTGCGAACAGACCCAGTGCGGTCGCGAACAACGCCTCGGCAATGCCCGGCGCGACCACCGCGAGCGACGAATTCTGCTCGCCCGCAATCGCGGTGAAGGCACGCATAATGCCCCACACCGTACCGAACAGGCCGACGAACGGGGCGACCGACCCGATGGTGGCAAGGATATTGAGGCGGTCGGCCATGCGATCGACCTCGGCAGCGACTGCCGCGCCCATCACCGTCGCCAGCCGCTCGCGCGTACCGTCGCGGTCAATGCTGCGCTGGCCGGTCGAGCGCCGCCATTCGGTGACGCCTGCCGCAAACACCCGCGCAACGGGGCTGTCATCGTCGCCCCGCACGCGATGAAAGTCGTCGATATTGTCCGATTTTCGGAAATCGCGCTCGAATCGCCGGATCGTATTGTTGGTTCCGCGCATCCGTGAGGAAAAGCCGATGATGATCATCCAGGTCCAGACACTGGCCAGGATAAGGCCCAGCATCACCAGCTTGACCACCCAGTCGGCCTGTAGAAACAGCGCGATCGGCGAAAGCGTCGCCGCATCGGTGTTCAGCATGACATTCATCTAGTGCTTCACCCTTTCCAAACCAGCGGCGCGAACGCCTCCATCCATGGCTTTGGCTGCCGTCGTGGCCGACCCGAAGGTGCGACGAACGCAGCCTCCACATCGGCTTCGACCAGACAATCGCCGCCGCGCATGACTCGTTGCTGAATATCGACCGATGCGGCACGCAGCCGCGTCAGCCTGCTGATAACGATCAGCATATCGTCCAGTTTCGCGGGCGCCAGATATTTCAGCGCAATCTGACGCACCGCATAGGCCCCTTCTCCGCCCTCGAACGCCGCGCGTTGATCGACCCCTGCAAGCCGCAGCATGTCCGAACGCGCGCGCTCCATGAAACGCAGATAATTGGCGTGATAAACGATGCCCGACAGATCGGTGTCCTCAAAATAGATGCGCACCGGAAACCGGTGCTCAACGCCATCGAAACGGCCTTCGATCAAGATGTCCTGAACAGGCAAAGTCATGAACGAGGCTGGTTAACCGAGCAGCGCGCGTGAAGAAAGCAGTTTCGTCGCGCCTATGCCTCCAATTGTCGGAGGATTGCGGTGACGCCCAGTGTGCCATAGAGTGCCGCATCACAAATATCAGGGGGATAGGCGGAGCATCATGTTCAAGGCACCAAACCGCAGGCAGACGGTCCTGTTCGCCTGTCTTGCTACCATATTGGCATCGACGATGAGCACCGGCCACGGGCTTTTCCCCGCCGGCGACACCGGTGATTTCGGCAACGGGCTGGCAATCGGTGTACTGCTCGGCCTCTCGCTGATGGGATTGCTGCGGATGCGCCGGGAACGGTGCTGAACATCTTCCGATACGTGTCTTTTCCACGCGACGATAAAGACTGGACGAACACGACGCGGTATCCATAAGCTGTACGGCAGATGAACGAACCAGCCCTTGCCCTGCGCGGCGTGTCGAAGTCCTTCGACAAGCCTGTCATCACCAATCTCGACCTGACCATCGAGCCGGGACAGCTATACGCGCTGCTCGGTCCCAACGGCGCGGGCAAGACGACGACCCTGCGCATGGTCGTGGGGCTGAGCGAGCCGGATCGCGGGCGAATCGGCATTTACGGCATCGATACACGGCGCGACCCGCTGGCGGCAAAGGCGATCACCGCATGGCTGCCCGACGAGCCGATGCTCTATGACAAGCTCAGCCCGTCCGAATATCTGGGTTTTGTTGCAGGGCTGTGGAAAATCCCGCCCGAAGAGGCAGCGCCGGAGGCCGAGCGCCTGCTGCGCTGGCTGGAACTGTGGGACGTGCGCGACACCCGCTGCGAAGGCTTTTCGCGCGGCATGAAGCAAAAGGTCGCGCTGGCGGGTGCGCTGATCCACAAGCCCCGCCTGCTGATCCTCGACGAACCGCTGACCGGTCTGGACGCGACCATGGCACGCAGTGTGAAGGATGCCCTGCGCGCGCAGGTCGATGCGGGCGCGACCGTCATCGTCACCACCCATATTCTGGAGGTTGCCGAACGACTGGCCGACCGGATCGGCATCATCGCGGGCGGCACCCTCCATGCCGAGGGCACGCTCGACGAACTGCGCGCGATGGCGGGCGAAGAGAACGCCACGCTGGAGGATACCTTTATCCGGCTGACCAGCCCGGCATGATGACGCGCATCATCGAACGGCTGCCCGCCGGATCGCTGGGCTGGCTGGTCGCCCATGAGCTGCGACTGGCGACGCGCGGCGGCAAGGCGACGACGCGGGTGCGGATCGTGCGCTATATCCTGCTCGCTGCGTTTCTGATCGCCGGAATCCTGACCGCAGTGGCGCTGGCGAATGTTCCGATCCGCCCCGATGCAACGTTCGATGCGGGACTGCTCGTGGCGGCGATTGCAGCGACCAGCCTGATGACCACGCAGGCGATGATCGGTACGCAACAGACGCTGTATGAGCGCGGCGATCTCGACCTGCTGTTTTCATCCCCGGTCGCACCGCGCACGATCCTGCGCGCAAAGCTGCTGGCGATCGCCGCCACGGTGATGCTGACCTTCGGCGCACTGTCGCTGCCCTTTGTCCTGCCGATTGCAATCGTCGGGCATCCGCGCCTGCTGGGGTTTGTCGCGACACTGATCGGACTGGCGCTGATCGCGGCCTGTATCGGGCTGGCGCTGGCGCTTGCCATCGCAAAGGCCGCCGGACCACGCGCGGCGCGCACCGTCGGGCAGATCGCAGCCGGACTGCTCGGCGGCGGCTTCTTCATCCTGTCGCAGGCCATCGGGCGGCACAGCAATGAGTCGGGGTTTGAGGCAGTGTTCCGCTGGGTACAGGCCAGCGGCTGGGCGGATAGCTGGTGGGGGCTGCTGCCCGGTCGCGCCAGCTTCGGCGATCCGCTGGCCATCCTGATCCTGCTGGGCGGCGGAATCCTGCTGTTCGCCCTTACCGGAGCGGCGTTCCAGCGCCTGTTCCAGTCCGGCTTCCACGACGCGGGCAAGCATATGACCCGCCGCACCGTGTCCAAAAAGGGTATCGGCCGTCAGTTTCGCGCATCGCTGTTCACCAGTATCTTCATGAAGGAATGGCGGTTGCTGATCCGCGATCCTGCGCTGGCGTTCCGCATCGTGCTGCGGCTGGTCTATCTGATCCCGCTGACCATCGTGCTGACCAAGAACAACGATGTGCCCATCGCACCGGGAGCCGCCTTTTTCAGCGTGCTGGTGACCGGGCAACTGGTCGGCAGCTTTACCTGGCTGGCGATTTCGGCGGAGGATTCGCCCGACCTGCTGACCGTCGCGCCGGTCGAAAAATCGACGGTAGAGTGGGTCAAGCTGGCATCCGCGCTGGCCATGGCAGCGCCCCTGGCACTGATCCTGCCCATCGTCATCGCCACCGAGACGGTCGCGGGCGCGCTGGTAACGCTGGTAATGACCGCGATTGCGGGCACGCTGGCCGGGTTTATCGAACTGAAACTGTCCAAACCCGCATCGCGCAAGACTTTCGCGCGCCGCCGCTCAGGATCGCTCGCCGCCGGAATCCTGACGATGCTTGTCACCTTCGTCTTCGGCGGCATCGCGGGCGTACTGGTCTTCGTATTGCTGTAATTGTCAGGACGTGTAGACAAAGACCGACGGCTTTCGGGAGCCAGCCACCCGTTGGCCTTACGTCCGAAATTGGGGTGGGAAGCTGACTAGCGCCGCAGTCTCCTGAACGTCGCTACGGAGGCTAATGCACCTATCACGGGTGCGAGCAAAAGCGCCAGAAAGAACGGCCCCATTCCCGCTTGTCCATCGTGCGGATAACGATAAACCTCCCATGCAAGGCCACCTCCGAAGATCAACGCGAACGTCAGCGCCAGCGCCAGTGCACCTACTGCGATTGAAATCGCAACTCGCTTCATACTCTTCATGACACCCGAATACGCTTGGGCCACCACGTACGCAATTGGGGTCGTATCCTGACAGGCGGCTTTGCTCTCCAGAAAACATAGACAGCAGACGTTGCGCCACACGACCGGTCACCACCTCGATCTAATCGAACAACCCGTCCTGCACGTCGCTGGGCGGGTTGAGGCCGAGATGTTTCCAGCCGCCCGCATTCAGGCAGCGCCCCCGCGCGGTGCGGGCGATCAGGCCGAGCTGAATCAGATAGGGTTCAATCACTTCCTCGATCGTGTCGCGCGGTTCGGAAAGCCCCGCAGCCAGCGTCTCCACGCCGACCGGACCGCCGCGATAAATGTCGGCGATCATCGTCAGATAGCGCCGGTCCATCGCGTCCAGCCCCAGTGAATCGACTTCCAGCCGGTTGAGCGCCTGATCCGCCATGCCAGCGTCCACGGTTTCGGCCCCCGCCACATTAGCGAAGTCGCGCACCCGGCGCAGCAGCCGCCCGGCAATGCGCGGCGTTCCGCGTGAGCGCCGGGCAATCTCCCGCGCGCCATCGCTCGCGATATGCAGGTCGAGCAGGTTGGCCGCGCGCGTCACAACATGTTCCAGCTCATCGACCGAATAGAATTGCAGGCGCACCGGAATGCCGAACCGGTCGCGCAGCGGCGTGGTCAGCAACCCCTGTCGCGTGGTCGCCCCGACCAGCGTGAAGCGCGGCAGATCGATCCGCACGCTGCGCGCCGACGGCCCCTCCCCGATCATCAGGTCCAGCGCGCGGTCCTCCATTGCCGGATAAAGCACTTCCTCGACCGCCGGATTGAGGCGGTGGATCTCGTCGATGAACAGGACGTCGCCGTCCTCCAAATTGGTCAGCAGCGCGGCCAGATCGCCCGATTTGGCAATGACGGGACCGGACGTGGCGCGAAAGCCGACGCCCATTTCGCGCGCGATAATCTGCGCCAGCGTCGTCTTACCCAGCCCCGGCGGGCCGAAGAACAGCACATGGTCGAGCGCATCGCCGCGCGTGCGTGCCGCCTCGATAAACACGCGCAGATTGTCGCGGGCGCCCTTCTGCCCGACAAATTCGTCGAGGCTTTTGGGGCGCAGCGCGGCATCGACATCCTCCGCGCGGCGCTGACTGGTCAGGATACGGTCGCTATCGGTCATTTACTCTTATCCAGCGCGCGTTCGAGGCGTTGCCACAATGCGGCGATGGCGACCACCCCCGGCGATGATGGCGGGGCATAGGCGCCCAGCGGCTCGCGCCGTTCGGTCATCGCCTCGAACGCGCTCGCCATCGGGATGACGGGCCAGCCGGGTTCGTCCTCCAGCGCGGCGCGGTGCAGCGAGCGACGACGATCCACCATCGAAAATACCGGCGCCAGCGTCACTTTCGGCCCCTTTTTCGCGCTGACATGGCGCACGATCACATCGAGCGCACGGCGCGAGAGTGCCGACGGGATTACCGGCACCACGACCAGATCGGCCGCACGCAAAATCTGTTCCGACGTATGCGTGAAGCCGGGCGGACAGTCGATGACGATCCGGTCGTAATCGCGCGCCAGCCGCGCGGCGATCTTTGCCACGCGCTTTTTCTTGTCGAGTTCGTGAAAGGCGATGTCGAGGTCGCGCAGCGTCGCATCGGCAGGCAGCAGGTCGAGCCGCTCGACAGCGGTTTCCTGAATCAGCTTTTTCGGCCGCACTTCGCCGGTAATCGCCGCTTCCGCCGGTTCGCCGCCCGCATCATGGCCCAGTACCCAGCTTGCCGCCGCCTGCGCATCGAGATCCCATAACAGCGTGCGGCGCGCCGACAGCGCCGCCGCCGCCCAGGCAAGATTGACCGCCAGCGTGGTTTTCCCCACTCCGCCCTTCAGGCTGTACACCGCAATGATTTTTCCGCTCATGACAGCAACCATGCCACACAAGCATGATGATTGCGTGTACGGGCAACGGCCAAGGTCAGGATCGCGGACGCCGACATCGGATCAGGACGGAATGAGCGTATAGCCCTGTTGCTGAAGCAGCGCATCCGCCGTCATCGCCGACAGCGCCATCTTCACCCCCGGCAACAGCTTGTCCTTGCCGATATCCATCGCCGTCGCACTTTGCCCGCAGACATAGATCTGCACGCCATGCGCAATCAGTTCGGACACCGCATGGACATTCAGATTGGGTTTGCCGTCATGACGCGTGCGGTAGAAATCGTCTTTCGTCACGTCATAGGCCGCGGGACCGTGCAGCACGATCGCGACATGGATATTCGCCTCCGGCACACCGGCTTCCACCTGCATATTGATGAAGCGCGCGGCGCGGTCGATAATACGGTTGAGCGTCGCGGGGTCGGATGCGGCATTGCTGTCGAACAGGAGTTTGAACACACTGTCCTTCGGTATGGGCAGGTCGGATTCGACCGGAGCGATCTTGCCGAAATCGCTGAAAACCGGGCCGGGGTGAAATTTGCTCATCTGCGCCATGGCGGGCGTCGCTCCCAACAATGAAACGGCAAGCGCCGTCAGGAAAATTCGCATACTCCCTCCCTTTCTACTTCGCGGCCTTGCGCAGTGCGAGACGCACCAGCGCATCCAGCCCCGCGCCGTCACCCAGTTCATCCTCGGCCGCCTTGACCGCATTACCCGCCTCCGCCGGTTTGAAACCGAGATTGAGCAGCGCCGAAACCGCGTCTGCCGTCACGCCCGTCGCGGCAACCGGCGCGCCCGAACCGCCGCTGCCCAGCGCCACCGCACCGACCTTGTCCTTCAGTTCGTTAACGATGCGCTGCGCCAGTTTCGGACCTACTCCGTTGGCGCGGGCCACCATCGCCTTGTCCCCGCGCGCCACTGCCTGATGCGTTTCCTCGGGCGAGAGCACGGACAGGATCGCCAGCGCGACGCGCGCACCCACCCCCTGAACGCTGGTGAGCAGGCGGAACCAGTCGCGCTCCTCTGCGGTCGCAAAACCCATCAGGCGGATGAAATCTTCCGCCACCAGCATTTCGGTATGGATGGTCACCGTGCCGCCGACGGGGCCGATCGCGGTCAGCGTGCGCGCCGACGCCCCGACCAGATAGCCGACGCCGCCCACATCGATCACCGCATGGTCGCTATCGGCAGAGGCCAGACGTCCGGTCAGATGCGCAATCATGCCGGTACATAAACAGAACGCAGCGCGAGAGGAAAGCCCAAAGGCACCCCTTCCGACGGATCAGGCGGCGCTGACCTCAAAAAGCTGTTCGTCACTTTCGCGCGGCAGGCTGCTGTCATAGGTCGGCAACGGCTCGAACGCCTCTTCGGTTACCACCACATTGGACAGACCATCCAGCTTGAAATGGCCAAGCCTGCGCTCTTCCAGACTGCGCCAGTTCTTGTGCGGATTGAAAGCGCTTACATACAGGTCACCGTGGCGGCTGAACAACTGGTGTGGCGCAAGGTGCATCTCCGCTCCGTTATATTGCGCGACGATCAGGCGTTTGAGCGCGATGGCTTCGATAAATTTCCGAGCGACCGGCGCCGCAGGGTCAGCATTCTGTGTCATCGCGCCAAAATGGTGCAACGCAGCATTAATCGCAAGGGGGAGAATGCCGCCGTTTCGACGAACCGCTGTCCAAAATTGCAACTGCCATTAGCGTGCGAGCACACTGGCGCTGGCCAGATGGTGCGCGTGGCAGATCGCCACCGCCAGCGCGTCGGCGGCATCGGCTCCGGCAATCTTCACACCCGGAAGCAGGCGCTGCACCATCGCATGAACCTGTTTCTTGTCGGCATTACCGACCCCGACTACCGCTTTTTTGACGAGCCGGGCGGCATATTCGCCGACATCCCGCCCGCCGCGCGCAGCGGCACAGATGACGACGCCGCGCGCCTGCCCCAGTTTCAGCGTCGATTGCGGATTGGCGTTGACGAACACCTCCTCCACCGCCGCGCTGTCGGGGTGATGGTCGGCGACCAATGCCTCGACCATCAGGTCAAGCTGCGCCAGCCGCCGGGGCAAGGCAGCCTTCGTATCGGTCTTCAAATGCCCGTTGGCGAGATGCGACAGGCGGTTGCCCTCCGCCCGGATCAGCCCCCAGCCGGTCGTACCCAGACCGGGATCAAGGCCGAGGATCAATGCCACCCGATCCTCCCCTGGCAGGGGAGGTGGCATCGCGAAGCGATGACGGAGGGGTGTGGTGCGTCAATGACCTGCAATACCCCTCCACCATGCTGTGCATGGTCCCCCTCCCCTTGCAGGGGAGGATGGGGATTCAACCCAGCTTCTCCATCACCTCGTCGGAGACTTCGTAATTACCCCAGACGGTCTGGACATCGTCGTCATCGTCAAGCGCGTCGATCAGCTTGAACAGCGTACCGGCATCACCTTCATCGACCTCCACCGTGGTCTGCGGGCGCCAGGCGAGTTTCGCGCTTTCGGGCTCGCCAAGCGCCTTTTCCAGTTCGCCCGCCACTTCGTGCAGCGCGTCGGGAGCGGTCCAGATTTCATGGCCGTCCTCGCTGGAGGTGATGTCGTCGGCCCCCGCCTCCAACGCGGCTTCCAGCACCTTTTCCTCACCGCCGACACTGGCCGGATAGCTGATCAGGCCCAGCCGGTCGAACCCGTGGCTGACCGATCCGGCGGTGCCCATATTGCCGCCATTCTTGGTGATCGCGGTGCGGACATTGGTCGCGGTGCGGTTGCGATTGTCGGTCAGCGCCTCGACGATCAGCGACACCCCGCCCGGACCGAAGCCCTCATAGCGGATTTCCTCGTAATTATCGCCCTCGCCGCCGGTCGCCTTGTCGATGGCGCGCTGGATATTGTCCTTGGGCATCGACTGCGCCTTGGCCGCGTTGACGGCGGCGCGCAGGCGCGGGTTCATGTCGGGATCGGGCATCCCCATCTTCGCCGCAACGGTGATTTCGCGGCTGAGCTTCGAAAACATCGCCGAGCGCTTTTTGTCCTGCGCGCCCTTGCGGTGCATGATGTTCTTGAATTTACTATGGCCTGCCATGTTCCAGCCTGATTAGAATGTCCAAAACCATGGAACCGGCAGCACCGGTCCCTCTCCCTCAACGCCGTTAATGCAAAACCCGCCCGTTCGACAAGCGGCAGAGTCGAATCGGCTAGCTGTGTACCAATCGACCTGCGTGGGTCGCCAACACGAACCGGGGGGCGCCCCGGCGACGAACGCCGCCGGAACGTCTCGAGGCCTCAGAGCATTCCCAAAGCGTGCATATAGGTTTCGAGGATCGCCTCTTCTTCCTGATATTCTTCTTTTTTCTTCTTGCGGATCGCCATGATCTTCTTGATCGCCTTGGCATCGTATCCGCGGCCCTTGGCCTCCGCCATCACGTCCTTAATGTCGTCCATGATGCCCTTTTTCTCTTCTTCAAGCCGCTCCGCGCGCTCGATCAGAAGCCGAAGCTCATCCGCCGCGACCTGACCGCCGCCCATACCTTCTTCCCGCACCTGGTCCATACTGACTGCCCGATTGATTATGTGAATGGAGCCGCATCGTCGGGTGACGATGCGAAGCGACTGCCTCTAAGCGGTGGAGCGCGTCTGCTCAACCCCGTCCGGGCTCGGTCATCGCGGGCGGATCGCTTGCCGGGAAGCTTTCGTCCAGTGCTTCGTCCAGATCGGCCTCGGTCGGGTTCTTCGCCATGCTTTCGCGCATGCGCTCAAGCTGCTCCGGCGTGGCATCGCCCTGATGCTGTGCCTTCCACGCAGAATAGGGCATGCCGTAGATGATTTCGCGCGCGCTGTCCTTGTCCAGCGGATCGGCGGTTTTCGCGCTCGCCTCCTGAATCCAGTCGGACAGGCAGTTGCGGCAAAAACCCGCCAACCCCATCAAATCGACATTCTGCGCGTCGGTGCGATGCCTCAAATGGCGTACCAGCCGGCGAAATGCTGCTGCCGCCACGGCATCATCGAGCGAATTTAGATCGGCCATTCATCCCTCCGCGGTTGATCCTGTTTCAATATGGGGTAGAGGCGGGCACGAACAAGCCGAGGATTCCTCCCCATGACCCAGGCTATCATGCCCCGCCTGCGCAAGGTCCGCGTGCTCGCCACGCTTGGCCCTGCATCCAACACGCCCGAAATGATCGAGAAACTGTTTCTCGCCGGTGCCGATGCCTTCCGCATCAATATGAGCCACGGCGATCAGGAATCGAAAGCCCCCGTCATCGCTGCGATTCGATCGCTCGAAAAGAAACTGGGCCGTCCTACCACCATCCTTGCCGATCTGCAGGGACCGAAGCTGCGCGTCGGTAAGTTCGACGGCGGCAGCGTCATGCTGGAAACCGGCGCGACCTTTACGCTGGATCATGACGATGCGCCCGGCGATGCCAGCCGGGTGCGCCTGCCGCATCGCGAGATTTTCGACGCGGTGGAAGACGGCGCACGACTGTTGCTCGACGACGGCAAGCTGGTGCTGCGCGTTACCGAACATGACGAGGACCGCATCGTCACAAAGGTTGAGGTCGGCGGCAAGCTGTCCAATCACAAGGGACTGAACGTCCCCGATGTCGTCCTGCCGCTCGCCGCCCTGACCGAGAAGGACCGATCCGATCTGACCTTCGCGCTGGATCAGGGGGTCGACTGGGTGGCATTGAGCTTCGTGCAGCGACCCGAGGATCTGGCCGAGGCGCGCAAGCTGATCCAGGGTCGGGCCGCGCTGCTCGCCAAGATCGAAAAGCCGAGCGCGGTCGCACGGATCGAAGAGATTGTCGAACAGTGCGACGGCGTGATGGTCGCGCGCGGCGATCTGGGTGTCGAACTGCCGCCGCAATCGGTGCCGCCGCTGCAAAAGCGTATCGTCGAGGTTGCCCGGCGACTGGGTCGTCCGGTGATCGTCGCAACGCAGATGCTCGAATCGATGATCACCTCCCCCTCCCCGACCCGCGCCGAGGTTTCCGACGTCGCGACCGCAGTCTATGACGGCGCCGATGCAATCATGCTGTCGGCGGAAAGCGCGGCGGGGGACTGGCCGGTCGAAGCGGTCACGATGATGGATTCGATCGCCCAGTCGGTCGAGCGCGACCCCGCCCATGGCGACCGGGTGCACTTCACGGTGCTGCGCCCCGACCCGACTACGGCTGACGCGCTATCCGAAGCTGCGAAGAATATCGCCGGCACCATTTCGGCCAGCGCCATTGCCTGCTTCACTTCCTCTGGCTCGACCGCACGACGCATGGCGCGCGAACGGCCTCCGGTGCCGATTCTGGTGCTGACGCCCAATATCGATACGGCGCGGCGGCTCGGACTCCTTTGGGGCGTCCATGCCGTCCATACCCGCGACGTCGGGTCGTTCGAGGAAATGGTCGCCAAGGCGAAGCGCATGGCGCTGCGGCATCATATGGCGGATTCCGGGGACCGCCTGATCATCTGTGCAGGCGTACCGTTCGGAACGCCGGGCTCGACCAATGTGCTGCATGTGGTGCGCATACTGGGCGACGAACTGAAGAAATACGACAAGCAGGGTTAGGGTCAGGACCGGCATGAAAAAGCCGCCGGTTCCTGACGAACCGGCGGCCGATGAACCGTAAGGCCTGACGTCAGTTCAGAACGATCTGCGGATCGTCGTCCGAATCCGAACTTGCCGCATCGTCGGATGATTGCTGATCGTCGGAAGCCTGCTGGTCCAGCGAAACGTTGGTATCGGATTCCGCTGCCGGCGTCGCCGTGGTGGAGTCATCACTGTCCGCTGGTGCCGCATCGGATGTGGAATCCGGTGACGGCGTAGCGGGCTGGCTCGTTTCGGCCTTTGCCTTTTTATGTTTGGCATGACCGTGAGCACCGGCAACAGGGGCTGCGACGAGCGACAGCATCGAAATACCGGCAAGCACAAGAAATTTGCGCATTCATGTCTCCATAGATGCTCGCAAATGACCCAGCTTTAGCCATGATTGGGGGCATGGGTTGCGAACATGTTCAATATACTGCGCTTCTCCACCCTTCGGCGCGCTCTATTTTCATGTCGAAACCTGTTTTTGTCGCAAGCCGTAAACATTCTGGCGCCGATATACTGTCCCTCCCAAAAACAGCGTGTTCGAATCATCAGATTGAAGGGTGCCCGAAGGGATGCTAGCGCGCACCCGCACTCCCCCTTGCTGATGGAAAGAACAACCCATGGTCCCCCGCTACGCCCGTCCGGCAATGACCGACATCTGGTCGCCGGAAACCAAATATCGCATCTGGTTCGAGATTGAGGCGCACGCAACTGACGCGCTGGCCGATCTGGGCGTGGTACCGAAAGAGGCTGCGGCGACGATCTGGGAAGCCGACCGCAATGCCCCACCCTTCGATATCGCCCGGATCGACGCGATCGAGGCGGAGACAAAGCATGACGTCATCGCTTTCCTGACGCACGTCGCCGAACGCACCGGCCCGTCCGCGCGCTTCCTGCATCAGGGGATGACCAGTTCCGATGTGCTCGACACCTGTCTGGCCGTCCAGCTCGCGCGCGCGTCCGACATTCTGCTCGACGATCTCGACCAGTTGCTTGTCGTACTGAAGCGGCGGGCAGAGGAGCATAAATATACACCGACCATCGGGCGCAGCCACGGCATCCATGCCGAGCCTACGACCTTCGGCCTGAAACTGGCACAGGCCTATGCCGAATTCGCGCGCAATCGCGACCGACTGGCTGCCGCACGCGCCGATGTCGCGACCTGCGCGATTTCAGGCGCGGTCGGCACCTTCGCCAATATCAACCCGGCGGTGGAAGCGCATGTCGCCGCAAAGATGGGGCTGACCCCTGAACCGGTGTCGACGCAGGTCATTCCGCGCGACCGCCATGCGATGTTCTTTGCGACGCTGGGCGTCATCGCCTCATCGATTGAACGGCTGGCGACCGAAATACGCCATCTGCAGCGCACCGAAGTGCTGGAGGCGGAGGAATATTTTGCGCCCGGTCAGAAGGGATCGAGCGCGATGCCGCACAAGCGCAATCCGGTGCTGACCGAGAATCTGACCGGGCTGGCCCGCATGGTGCGCGGTTATGTCACGCCCGCGCTGGAAAATGTCGCACTGTGGCATGAACGCGATATCAGTCATTCGTCGGTCGAACGCTATATCGGCCCCGATGCCACGATCACGCTCGACTTCGCACTGGCGCGGCTGACGGGCGTCATGGACAAGCTGCTCGTCTATCCCGAACGGATGCAGAAGAATCTCGACCGGATGGGCGGCCTTACTAATTCGCAGCGCGTTCTGCTGGCGCTGACCCAGGCCGGTGTCAGCCGCGAGGATGCCTATCGCCTCGTCCAGCGCAACGCGATGAAGGTGTGGGAATCGGACGGTGCCTTGTCGCTGAAGGAATTGCTGAAAAACGATGCGGACGTGACCGCCGCATTGTCGGACGCCGAGATTGAGGAAAAATTCGATCCCGAATATCACTTCAGGCATGTCGACACGATCTTCGACCGGGTGTTCACCTGAACCCCGCGCGTCGCGCCCTGCGTGAAGGCACGCGCAACGAACATGAAACGCTCGACACCCTGTTCCTGCGTTTCGATCTTACCAGTCGTGAAGGCTATGGCCGGTTCCTGCGCGCCCATGCTGACGCGCTGCTTCCCATCGAAGCGGCGCTCGACCGTGCAAATGCGAAACGGGTCATTTCCGACTGGCCCGAACGGCGTCGCGGCTCGGCCCTGCTGGCCGATCTTGACGCACTCGACCTTCCCCATCCTGCACCGGAACATAGTTTTTCGCTGAATACACAAGGCGCCGCAATTGCCGGTACTGTATATGTACTGGAGGGGTCACGTCTGGGCGGAAAGTTTATTTACAGACAAGTGCCCGATTATTTACCACGTCACTATCTTAATCCAAATCAAGAGGCTGAAAAATGGCCGGTTTTACTGGAAACGCTTGATACTATCCTGTACGACGCCGGACAGTTGGAAATCGCCATTGCCGCCGCGCGCCGTGTTTTCGAATATTTTGCGCATTTCGGCGAGCATTGGCTGACGAAAGAGTAAGCGTGACCCAGCCCCAGTTCGCCGTCGACCTGACCAATTGCGATCGCGAACCCATCCATCAGCTAGGAACGATACAGTCTTTCGGCTTCCTGCTCGCGCTGTCCGGCGACTGGCTGATCAAGCGTGCATCGGCCAATATCGGCGACGTGCTGGGCGTGGCGGCGGAAGATATTCTGGGCACGCCGGTCGCCGACCATATTGCCGAAAGCACTATCCACGCGCTTCGCAACCGGCTGACCATGCTACGCGGTGAAGATGCGGTGGAACGTGTTTTCGATCTCCCCCTCCGGGAGGGCGGCGAGCCCTATGATTTCGCGCTGCACATGATCGGCGATACGGTCATTCTGGAAGGCGAGCCCACCGGCGACGCGCAGCATACCGATACCGCCAGCGCAATCCGAGCGATGATGGCGCGGCTGGATCTGACCGGGGAACTGACCGCTTTTTACCGTGAAGGCGCCAGGCAGGTTCGCGCACTGACCGGTTTCGACCGGGTGATGATCTATCGCTTCGATCGCGACGGTTCGGGAATCGTTGTCGCCGAATCCGCGAAAGCAGGGATCGGCAGTTTCCTCGACCTGCGCTATCCGTCGAGCGACATTCCGCAACAGGCGCGTCAGCTTTACCTGCGCAACCCCTTTCGCATCATTGTCGATGTCGAAGATACACCGGTACCGATTGTCCCGCAGGTGGATGAAACCGGCACGCCACTGGATTTGTCGCTGTCGGTCACGCGATCGGTTTCGCCTATTCATATCGAATATCTGCGCAACATGGGCGTCGGCGCCTCAATGTCGATTTCGATTATCGTTGAAGGCAAGCTCTGGGGCCTGTTCGCCTGCCACCATTATTCCGCCAAACGCCCCACCTTTCAACGCCGGTCGATCGCCGAACTGTTCGGGCAGATGTTCGCGTTGAAACTGGAAAGCCGCGAACGTGCGGCAATGGCGAAATATGAACAGGACGCGCGTGCGATCAGCGACCGTCTGCTCGCCGCTGTCGCCAGTGATTCGACCCTGCTCGAACAGCCGGAATGGCTGGGGCAGATGCTGAGCAAGACCGTCCCGTGCGACGGCATTGCGATCTGGAATGACGGCCGGGTGGCGCATAGCGGCATTACTCCACCGCCCGAGGCACTCCCCGATATCGTCCGGCGCCTGAACGCCATGGCCGCGGGCCGCGTCTATGCGACCGACCATCTTGCCGGCATTCTGCCCCGCGCACAGGATTATGTCGATCAGGCATCCGGCCTGCTCGCCATTCCCATCTCCCGCACGCCCCGCGATTACGTCCTGCTGTTTCGACAGGAACGCATCCGCTCGGTCACCTGGGCGGGAGACCCGCATAAACCGGCGGAATACGGCCCGAACGGTCCGCGCCTGACTCCGCGCAAGAGTTTCGAGGCGTGGAGCGAGGAAGTACGCGGCCGTTCTCAGCCCTTTACCAACGCCGAACTGCGCGTTGCAGAAATGCTGCGGGTTTCGCTGATCGAAGTGGTCCTGCGCATGTCCGACGAGGCGCAGGAAGAGCGTGCTCGCGCTGCGGAACGACAGGAATTGCTGATTGCCGAGCTCAATCACCGGGTGCGCAACATTTTGAGCCTGATCCGTGGGCTGGTGCGGCAAAGCCGTGACGGCACCACCGACCTTCCCGCCTATATCAACCTGCTGGAAGGACGGATCGAGGCACTGGCGCGCGCACATGACCAGATTACGCAGGATCATTGGGCGCCCGCCCCGATCCGCAATCTGCTCCGCACCGAAGCTGCTGCCTATCTGCACGGCAAGGCGGATCGGCTGAGGGTGGAAGGGCCGCTGGCCCTGTTCCGTCCGCAAGCCTTTTCGACCCTTGCACTGGTGATCCATGAACTGATTACCAACTCGGCGAAATACGGCGCCTTGTCGGACAATGGTGAGATCACCGTGACGATTGAGATCGACAATGTCGGTGATTGCCTGATCCACTGGCGCGAACTGGGTGGCCCCGCCGTGCAACCGCCGACGCGGCAGGGGTTCGGCAGCACAATTATCCAGCGCTCCATTCCCTACGATCTCGGCGGCAAAGCGGAGGTGCGCTATCCGCTGACCGGACTGGAAGCCGATTTCTGCGTTCCCGCACGCTACATCGTGTCCGGCGGCGAAGACATGCCGCACATCATTCCGGCCGAAATCGACGATAGCAAGCCGGAAACAACGAAAGCGCCCGCCCTGAACGGCACCGCGCTGCTGGTCGAGGACAGCCTGATCATCGCCATGGATGTGGAGGATATTCTCACTCGGCTCGGCGTCGATCACGTTATCGTCGCGTCATCGGTGCCACAGGCGCTGGACGCCATCGAAACCCAAAGTATCGACTTTGGGCTGCTCGACATCAATCTGGGTACGGAAACGAGTTTGCCGATCGCCGACGCGTTGCTCGACCGCAAGGTGCCGTTCGTCTTTGCCAGCGGCTATGGTGAACAGTTTAACGCACCTGCCCAGCATGCCGATGTCCGCATCCTGCAAAAGCCGTACACCGCCGCCAATATCGCCAGCATATTGAAAGTCCTGCTGGACGCATGAGGTAACTGGAAAACAATTGCGAAAAACGCAAACGGCGCGGCGGTCCAGCCGCGCCGTGTCATCCGGACGAGCTTACACCGGCGCACCGCATTTTCAGAGGGTAAATGCCGGAAGCTCGGAATGTCCTATTTGCAGACCGTCAGGACTATCAGGCGATAGTATTACCCGCCCATCGCCTGTTTGATCTTCGCGAAAAATCCGGTCGATTGAGGGCATTCCTCCCCCGTTTCGGTTTCGCGGAACGCCTCCAGCAATTCACGCTGTTTCGCGGTCAGCTTGCGCGGCATCTCTACTTCGAGGTGCACGACCATGTCACCGCGCCCGCGGCCTTGCAACACCGGCATTCCGCCGCCACGCTGCCGCACTTCGCGACCCGACTGGGTGCCCGCCGCGATCTTGATCGGCACGGGATTGCCGTCGATACCGGGAATTTCGATCTCCCCGCCCAGCGCAGCAGTCGTGAAGCTGATCGGCGCGCGAGCATGCAGCGTCGTCCCTTCGCGCTCGAACAGCGCGTGGCGCTTGATATGCAGGAAAATATAAAGGTCGCCGGCAGGTGCGCCACGCGCGCCTGCTTCGCCTTCTCCATTCAGGCGGATGCGTGTGCCGTCATCGACGCCCGGCGGAATATTGACGGTCAGCGTTTTCGTCTTGTCGACCCGGCCCTCGCCGCGACATTCACCGCACGGCTCGGCAATCACCTGCCCTGCACCATGACAGGTCGGACAGGCTCGCTCGACCACGAAAAAGCCCTGTTGCGCACGCACTGCGCCCGCACCGCCACAGGTCTGACAGGTGCGCGCTGCCGTTCCCGGCGCTGCACCCGATCCCTGACAGGCATCGCATTGGCCCGACACATCGACGGTGATTTCCGTCGAGCGACCGTTGAATGCGTCTTCCAGACTGATTTCCATATCGTAGCGCAGGTCGGCACCGCGCCGCGCCTGACGCTGGCCGCCACCGCGGCCGCCGCCCATGAATTCGCCGAACACGCTTTCGAAAATATCGCTGAACGCGCCGAAATCCTGCGCACCTGCACCGGCGCCGCCGCCCATGCCGCCATTCTGGAACGCGGCGTGACCGAACCGGTCATAGGCAGCCCGCTTCTGCGGGTCTTTCAGACAGTCATAGGCTTCGCTGACCGCCTTGAACTTCGCTTCGCTGTCCTTGCATCCGGCATTACGGTCCGGATGGTATTTCATTGCCAGCTTGCGATAGGCCGACTTGATCGTTCCGTGATCCGCCGTCCGCTCGCAGCCGAGAATTTCGTAATAGTCTATTTCGGTGGTCATACTGCCCCGCCCGGAAACCTGCTCCGGCTCCGCCTGAGCGTCCCGATGCCAGAAGTCTCGCATCCATGGGGCCAATCAGACGAAGCCGGACAGTGTTTCATGGCTTTACGCCTTGTTGTCGTCCACCTCAGAGAATTCGGCGTCGACTACATCATCATCGCCTGCCGCCTCAGCTCCGGCACCGGCTGCGCCTGCGGCGCCCGCCGCACCTTCTGCGCCGGCCTCTGCCTGCTGCTTCTCATAGATCGCCTGACCCAGCTTCATCGCGACCTGGGCAAGCGCTTCGGACTTCGCCTTCATCGCTTCGGCATCGTCGCTTTCAACGGCGCTCTTGGCTTCGGCAATCGCGCTTTCGATTTCCGACTTGAGCGAGGCGTCCACCTTGTCGCCATTTTCGGCAAGCTGCTTCTCGGTGGTGTGGATCAGGCTTTCGGCGTTGTTCTTCGCCTCAACCGCTTCACGCCGCTGCTTGTCGGCTTCAGCGAACTTCTCAGCGTCCTGCACCATCTGTTCGATGTCGTTGTCGGACAGGCCGCCCGACGCCTGAATGCGGATCTGCTGTTCCTTGCCGGTGCCCTTGTCCTTGGCCGACACATTGACGATGCCGTTGGCGTCGATGTCGAACGTGACCTCGATCTGCGGCACGCCGCGCGGTGCAGGCGGGATACCGACCAGATCGAACTGGCCGAGCAGCTTGTTGTCGGCCGCCATTTCACGCTCGCCCTGAAACACGCGGATCGTCACCGCCTGCTGATTATCGTCAGCGGTGGAATAGGTCTGCGACTTCTTGGTCGGGATCGTCGTGTTGCGGTCGATCATGCGGGTGAACACGCCACCCAGCGTCTCGATACCCAGCGACAGCGGCGTCACGTCGAGCAACAGCACGTCCTTGACGTCGCCCTGCAGCACGCCCGCCTGAATAGCGGCACCGATAGCGACGACTTCATCCGGATTCACGCCGACATGCGGTTCCTTGCCGAAGAAATCCTTCACGACCGAACGCACCTTGGGCATGCGGGTCATACCGCCGACCATCACGACTTCGTCGATTTCATTCGACTTCACACCGGCATCGGCCATCGCCTTTTTGCACGGCTCCAGCGTACGCTGAATCAGGCCCTCGACCAGCTTTTCAAGGTCGGCACGGCTGATCGTCTTGACCAGATGCTTGGGACCGTTCTGGTCGGCCGTGATGAACGGCAGGTTGACCTCGGTCGACTGTGCGCTGGAAAGCTCGATCTTCGCCTTTTCAGCGGCTTCCTTCAGCCGTTGCAGCGCCAGCTTGTCCTTGGTGAGGTCGATGCCCTCGTCCTTCTTGAAGCCCTCGGCGAGATATTCGACGACCTTGGTGTCGAAATCCTCACCGCCCAGGAAGGTGTCGCCGTTGGTGGCCTTCACCTCGAACACGCCGTCACCGACTTCAAGGATCGAGATATCGAACGTACCGCCGCCAAGGTCATAGACCGCGATCGTCTTGTTCTCGTTCTTCTCCAGCCCATAGGCGAGCGCGGCAGCCGTCGGCTCGTTGATGATGCGCAGGACTTCCAGCCCCGCGATCTTGCCGGCATCCTTGGTTGCCTGACGCTGGGCGTCGTTGAAGTATGCGGGCACGGTGATGACCGCCTGCGACACGGTTTCGCCGAGATAGCTTTCGGCGGTTTCCTTCATCTTCTGCAGGATGAAGGCGGAAATCTGCGACGGCGAATAATCCTCACCGCCCGCCTGCACCCAGGCATCGCCGTTCGAACCCTTGACGATGGTATAGGGCACCAGTTCGGTGTCCTTCTTCGTCACAGGATCGTCGAAGCGGCGGCCGATCAGGCGCTTTACCGCAAAAACCGTATTGTCGGGATTGGTCACCGCCTGGCGCTTTGCCGGCTGACCGATCAGTCGCTCCCCATCCTTGGCGAATGCGACGATCGAAGGCGTGGTACGCGCGCCTTCCGCATTTTCGATCACCTTGGGCTTGCCACCCTCCATCACCGCTACGCAGCTGTTGGTGGTGCCGAGATCGATACCGATTACTTTAGCCATAGTTCCTCTTGTGGCCCCCGGATTACAAAATAGTCCAATACCAAATGGTCACGCCCATCATGCGGCACGCAACCGTTCCGTTCAGCGATATAGGTGGGGTTCGCCTTGCCGCAAGATCATCGTGACGATAGGAAATTACACTTTCCCGATTTGGGAGGGGATTTGCCATGCGCCACGTGACTGCCGCCATCGCCCTGTGTGTGCTCGCGGCCTGCCATCCGCTTGCCGAAAAGCCGACCGTCGATCATGGCTGGATACGCCTCGCCGCCGTGTCGGGCCGACCGGCCGCGGCCTATTTCACCATGCATGGCGGACAGCAGGACGATGCGCTGTTGTCGGTATCGACGCCGATTGCCAACAAGGTCGAACTGCATGAAAGCATGAAAACCGGTGGCGATGACGGCGCTCCGATGATGATGACGATGAAAGCCATCAGGCAGGTTGCGGTCCCGGCGGGCGAAACGGTGAAGTTCGCGCCGGGCGGACGGCACGCCATGCTGTTCGACGTATCGCCCAAAATACAGGCAGGTGACACCGCACCGCTGACCCTGCATTTCGCCAGTGGGACGAATGTGCAGGTCAGCGCGAAAGTGATCGCGGCAGGCGATCCGGCACCAAAGGGGTGACCACGGTTATTCCCGATACCCCGTCATTGCGAGGAGCGCAGCGACGAAGCAATCCAGCCACCTGTCCGAGATAGACTGAAATGGGTCGCTACGGTGGATCGCTACGGGCCTGCGACCCTTGCGATGACATTGCCCCTTACCGCGCCCCGCGCCAGATCTTGACGCGCGCGGTGGCGGGCGCCCCTGCCTCCTTGCAGCGCTTGTAGCGGAAGCGAGTGTCGAGGCAGAGCCAGACCTCCTCCAGCCAGCCCTTGCGGTTTGTCCGCACCTTCAGCATGTCGGGCGAGATGCCGGGATTGGCCTGCGCAAAGGCTGCGGCGAACTGCCCCACGGTCAGCGTCCTGCGATGCGACAGCGCCTGCATGTTCGGATAGCGCAGTTTCGCATACAACCCCGTCGAACGCTTGAAATAGGCTTGCGGGCTGATCCCCATACAGGTGCCGTGCTTGGCATATTCATGCTGGAGCAAATTGGCCGACGGCGTGGCGCACAGATTGCGCCGCACCACGCGCGGCGGCAGGATCGCGGTCGAGCGGCAATATTGCGGCCAGCTCTTGCCTTGCCCATCGGGCCACAACCCGTGCAGCGTGAAGCCGAAGCTGTTCTCACTCCCGCACATAAAACCCGAAAAACCGTCGCCTGCGCGTTCGTGACAGCTTTGCGGCGCCCAGATCAGCGCCAGCGTATAGCCGCCGACAGGCATGATCCGCCGGGGCTGGCGCGGCGACGGCAGCGCCGGTTCGGGCACCGGCAGTGTCTGCGGAATCTTGCAGCTATAGGCTTGCGCGGACGCGGCCTGCGGCAGGATCGCCGCGGTCAGTGCCGCAGCCAGCCCGAATGTGACTTTCATTCGAAGGTTTCCGTCGTTTCCGCTTCCGTCGGCGTCTTTTCGAACCAGGCTTTCGCATCGGGGCGGAACAGCATGATCACCGCCAGCGTCTGCAACACGATGCCGACAACCTGCAAAACCCCGGGAATGCCGACAGGAAGCTTACCGCCGACCAATGAGATCAGCCAGAACACCAGACCAATTCCATAGAAGATCGCCACAATCCAGCGCGCGACGTTGCTCGCCTTGCGTGCCGCAAAATACCACAGCACCGCCGTGATGATCAGGCTGATCGCGATGCCCGCGACCATCATTGCCGGAAAAAACTGCAACGCTACCGGATTGGCGGCTGCCATCTGCGCCTTGGTATCGTTCCATGCCAGCGCGGTTTCGGCAATGCTGACGACAAAAGACAGCCAGTAAAAAATCTCAAACCGGACAATGGATTGCGGACGCATCAAATTTCTCCCCCTGCGTATAATCGTTGCTACCGCGCTTTATCGTCCCGCGCCAACCCCCAACCGGATCAGGCAGCGTAAAAATCAAGGCCGATGTCTGCGGCAGGGGCCGACTGGGTCAGCCTGCCGACGCTGATATAGGTAACCCCGGTTTCCGCAATTGCGCGAATGGTTTCCAGCCGCACCCCGCCCGATGCTTCGGTCGGCACGCGCCCGCCGACCAGCGTCACCGCACCGCGCAGGATAGAAGGCTCCATATTATCGAGCAGCAAATGGGTGGCGCCCGCCGCAAGCGCGGGCTCGATCTGGTCCACCCGGTCGACCTCGACAATGATCTCGGCAATCCCGGCATCGACCGCGCGGCGCACTGCTTCGGCCACCGATCCGGCAACCGCAATATGATTGTCCTTGATCATCGCCGCGTCCCACAGCCCCATGCGATGGTTCTTCGCACCGCCCATGCGGGTCGCATATTTTTCCAGCACCCGCAGCCCCGGCAGCGTCTTGCGCGTGTCCAGCAGCGTCGCGCCGGTGCCGCGAATGCGATCGACATAGGCGCGCGTCATCGTCGCGATGCCCGACAGATGCTGCACCGTGTTGAGCGCGGAGCGCTCCGCCGTCAGCATCGCCCTGCCCCGTCCGTTCAGCCGCATCAGGTCGGCCCCGGGCTGCACGCTGCCCCCGTCGGTGACCAGCGATTCGACCTCAACCTCCGGGTCGAGCGTCCGAAAGAATGCGACGGCGACCGGCAGGCCCGCGACGGTGATCGCATCGCGGCTGTCCATCGTACCGGTAAAGCGCGCATCCGCCGGAATTACCGCGTCGGAGGTAATATCCCCGCGTTCGCCCAGATCCTCGGCCAGCGTCGAACGGACAAAAGCCTCTATGTCGAATCCATCAAGCTGGAAGGCAGGCTGATCATGCGGCATCGCAATTTCCTTTCATGGCGCGACACGCCGATGGCATATCGCGTACGGACGCGACAGCCCCTTCACGCCACAGGAGCGAATTGTTCGACCGCAGCACGCAATTCGTCCAGCGTCGGCCCAGCCAGCGTGTGTTCCGCCTGTTCAAGCAACAGACGTGCCTCGCGCCGCAGCGCCGCGACCCGCAACGGCGACACATCGCCCTGGGCCGCTGCCGACAGCCCCTCGACAAACATGCGTGACGCAATGGCGTTTTCAGCGGCCGAAGCGCGCACCGATCCGAAGCCGCGCCGCACGAAATGGTCGAAATCGTCGGGCACGGCATAGACACCATGCTCGCCATAGGGCCGCTGGTCGACATCGCATTCGAGGTTGCGCATGGCGAGTTGCGCGGTAGCCGCCGACAGCCAGTGCATACAGGTAATCGCGGTGAAGGGATCGTTGATGCCCGGCGACAGCGCACGCAGAGCGATCTCGACAAGTTCGTCGAGCGAATATTCGATATCCTGACGCGGGGTGCGGAATTCGCCCACCGCAAAGGCAGAATGAACGGCACGCTCCACCCGGTCGGCCAGCGCATCCTTCCCCTCCACCTCCGCAATCGGCATGGCGGGATGCACGAAGTCGCCGGGGCGCACCGTCAGCCGGATTCGCACGTCGCATTCCTGCGCCACCCCCGCCAGCGTGTCGAAATCGATCACCTCGACATAACCGGTCTTGCGCGCCCGCACGGGAACGGTCGCAGCGGCGGGCGGCATTCGCATCAGCGCACCGCGATCGGGATCAGGAAAGCGTCCCTCGATCTCCCGCATCGCACGCTCGCCGATATTGGAAACGACGCTGTTGATCCGGATGCTGTCGGGCACATGGTGAAGGAAAAACACCAGCACGCCGACCGACAACAGCGTCAGTGCCATCGCGACGATCAGCGAAACCTCCGGAACGAAAGCGCTTTCGCCGCCCTCGCCCGAGCTGCGGATCGTGCGCAATACCAGCAGGCAATAGACGAAGGTGGCGATGAAGGTGCCCAGCGTGAACTTGTTGCCGCGATCGGACATGAAGTTGGTCAGCAGGCGCGGACCGTAATTGCCGGAGGCATAGACGACCGCGGCGATGGTGATCGCGAACACCGTACCCGCCACGGAAATCATCGATCCGGCGATGGTGGAAAGCAGTGACCGCGCGCCATCCGGTTTCGACCCGTGAATCCAGGCCACTTCCTGCACCCAGTGCTGCCCCATGCGCACATCGATCGCATAGGTGATGAGCGACAGGAAAATTGCCCCGACCGTCATCACGGCGGGCAGGAACCAGTAACTGGAATTCAGATCTTCGGCGATCTTGCGCAACCGGGCTTTCATGGCAGCATGAACGTACCGGTCACGAAACGGTTCAGTGCAACGGCACAGTCAGTCGTCGGCCGCTGCACGAAAACCGTCTCAATACGCCCTTGCGACCAGAATACGCTCCACCGCCGGTTCGCCGGTGAAGATGCAGGCACCGTCCGCCGGTTTCGCATTCAGCGGCACGTTGCGGAAGGTCAGCTTGTGCGCTTTCAGCCGCTCGACCACCTTGTCCAGCGCCGCCCCCGTCGGGCGCGACCACTGTACCTCGACCCAGCCCGGATATTTGCCGTTCTTGTCGAAATAATCGGCCAGCTTGTCGAAATCCGTAATCGAGCGCGAGATGCTCGCTTCCATACGTTCGCGCGCGCCTAGCAGCATCCGGGTCTGCATGCTTTCAAGGATAGCCTTCGCCTTGCCCAGCAACTCTCCACGCGGCACCGCCACGCTGTCGAGCTTGCCGTCTTCTCGATACAGCCGGTCGCGGCGCACGACCGAGACATTGCCGCCCGCGACATCGCGCCCGCCGACCTCGATGACGATCGGCGCGCCCTTCTTTACCCAACCCCAGCGCTTGGTGACGGGTTTGACCTCACGCGTGTCCATCCACACCCGCAGCGGTTCGCCGAACGCGGTCTGTTTGCGCAGTTCGTACCACAGTTCGTTGCAATAGCGCTTGATCTGCTCATCCTCGGGACCACCGCGCAGCAGCGGTACGATGATGATCTGTTGCGGCGCGATCCGCGGCGGCACGCAAAGCCCGTCATCGTCGCCATGCGTCATGATCATCCCGCCGATCATCCGTGTCGACATGCCCCAGCTTGTCGTCCAGGCATGTTCGAACTGGCCATCGCGATTCTGGAACTTGATATTCTGGGCCTGTGCGAAAGTGCGGCCCAGAAAATGCGACGTCCCCGCCTGAAGCGCCTTGCCGTCCTGCATCATCGCCTCGATCGACCAGGTCGCATCGGCGCCCGGAAAGCGCTCATTCTCCGGCTTTTCGCCCGCGATCACCGGCATCGCCACGCATTCCTCGGCAAAGCTGCGATAGACTTCCAGCATCCGCAGCGTTTCCTCACGCGCCTCTTCTTCGGTGGCATGGGCGGTATGCCCTTCCTGCCAGAGAAATTCGCTGGTGCGCAGGAACATGCGCGTGCGCATTTCCCAGCGCACGACATTAGCCCATTGGTTGATCAGCACCGGCAGATCGCGCCAGCTTTGAATCCAACGGGCAAAAGCGTTGCCGATTACCGTTTCAGAGGTCGGACGCACGACCAGCGGCTCTTCCAGCTTCGCTTCAGGATCGGGCACCAGCTTGCCGCTTTCATCCTGGACAAGCCGATGATGGGTGACGACCGCCATTTCCTTGGCAAAGCCGTCGACATGCTCGGCCTCTTTCTCGAAATTCGACAGCGGGATAAAGATCGGAAAATAGCAGTTGTCGTGGCCGGTTTCCTTGATCCGGTCATCAAGCAGCCGCTGAATACGTTCCCAGATGCCATAGCCCCATGGCCGTATGACCATACAACCGCGAACACCCGATTCCTCGGCCAGGTCGGCCTCGGCAATGACGGCCTGATACCATTGGGCGAAATCTTCGTCGCGAGTAACCGAAAGCGCGTGCTTGGCCATGAATTCCTGCAAAGTCGTAAGTATGCCAAAGTTCCCGCTTAGCGACATCAGTCGCCGCGGCAAAGCCCTAGTCTGACAACTTGAACAGACAAAATAGTCGGCTCTGGCCATTGCCGCATCGCAGCATCGACCGTAGTGCCATGCGATGCCGCGTGAAGATCGCATCCTGACCGGGCTGGCCCTGCGCCTGCTTTCGGCTTTCTGCCTCGCCAGTCTCGCCGCGCTGATCAAGCTGGCGCAAGCACAAGGCGCGAAGTTGCCTGAGATCATGTTCTTCCGCCAATGCGTCGCCGTGCCGATGCTGTTCATCATCATTGCCGCCGGGCCGGGACTGTCCGTGCTGCGTCCAAAACGCTTTCGCCCGATCGTCGTGCGCACCATCGTCGGCCTGATCGGCATGGTGTTTAATTTCGGAGCGATCCTGCTGCTGCCGCTTCCCGAAGCAACGACGTTGCAGTTCACCGCGCCGATCTTCGCCACGATTCTCGGGGCACTGGTCCTGCGCGAACCAACCGGCTGGCATCGCTGGGGCGCGGTGGCGCTGGGCTTTGTCGGTGTGTTGATCGTGGCACAGCCGGGCAGCGGGGATATTCCGCTTACCGGAGCACTGGTCGGGCTGACGGCGGCATTCCTGATCGCTTCGATCGCAATCCTGTTGCGCCATATCGGCCAGACCGAACATCCGCTCACCACCGTATTCTGGTTTTCGCTGCTTTCGGTGCCCGTGCTGACAATACCCTATTTCTTCTTTGCGCAGCCACACCCGGCGGAAACATGGATCGTTCTTGCATCGATCGGAATGGTCGGCGGCCTGGGGCAACTGGCGCTGACGTCCAGCGTGCGCTTCGCCCCCGTCTCCACCGTAGTGCCGATGGACTATTCAAGTCTGGTCTGGGCAACGGTCTATAGCTGGTGGCTGTTTGCGGTACTGCCGCCCGCTGCGACATGGGTAGGCGCGCCGGTGATTATCATCAGCGGACTGTATATCGTCTGGCGCGAACACCGGCTGAAACTGCGCGCTGCCACCACTGCGGCGTAACCATCAGTCGCGACGATAGACGACCAGCAGATTATTGGCGGGCATTTCGAACAGGCGGTCGAACACCAGCCCCTGTTCCTTCGCCGCCGCGCTGACCGCCTCCAGTCGCCGCAACCCCCAATGGGCATCGCGTATTCGCAACGACTGATCGAAGGCCAGATTGGACTCCGCCGTTTCGACCGCATCGCGCAGAAAGGGACCATAAAGGATCAGCGGCGCCCCATGCGACAGTAATCCTGCTGTTCCCGCCATCAGCCCCAGCGTAGCCTCCCACGGGCTGATATGGATCATATTGATGCACAGCACGGCATCCGCATGTTCGATCGGCCATTGCGCGTCACTGGCATCCAGAAACAGCGGCGGACGGACATTTGCCAGCCCCTCGCACCATGCGGCGATGGACGCACGCGCGGTCGGATCGGCATCGCTGGGTTGCCAGATATGGCCGGGAAACAGTTTCGCGAACCATGCACAATGCTCGCCCGACCCGCTTGCGATTTCCAGCACCGTACCGGTGATCGGCAACACTTCCTGCAGGCGCTCGGCGATCGCTTCGCGGTTGCGCAGCGTGGCTGGCGCGTGTTTGCGCACGTCGCCCCTCTGTTCGCCCGCAATCCAGGGTTCGGGATCAGGCACGCGCGCGCGCCGCGTTCAGCATCCGCCGCGCGCGCAGAAACATCTCAAGTCGCTGAAGCGCGAACATCCCCAACGCAAAGGCGATCAGGACGTCCGTGACCAGCAGTGCGTTAATGTGCATGCTTGTCGCACTGCCCGATTCGGCCAGCATTCGCGCGCCCTCTCGCACGACGATCAGCGCGACGATGAACAGGATCGCCGCAGGCGACGCCTTCTGGTTGAGCGCATGGGTTTCGGGGTCGATATGGATGTGCATCATCCGCCCGCGCTGCCAGCCGATTGCGCCGCCCGCCGCCAGCCCGACGAGCGACAGGCTCCAGCCGAGCGGCGACGGCAGATGCGATGCGAATGCCAGCACCGCGATGGCACCATATAGCGCCGGAACCACCCAGAGATATTCAAGGCGCAGTGGCCGCATCCTGCTCATGCGCCGCATCCGGAACGCCAGCACGACGCCGATCACCGCGAACATGATCACATAGGAAATCCAGGGCGTCGGATGACCCGTATGAACCTGCATCTTTCAATCCCCCGGCCGCTTTCTTCGACGGGGTTCTATCACAGTCATTGCCCGATGCCAGTCAGTGATGGATCTCGCGCACCACCTGTGCGTGGGCCAGCAGGGCAAACAGTGCGGTGCCGCCGATGACATTGCCGATAAAGGCAGGCAGGATATAACCGCCGACCGCATCGAGCGGGCTCATCGTACCCTCCAGCATCAGCAGCCATGCCTCCGCCGATCCGACCACGACATGCGCGAAATCGCCCAGCGCGATCAGCCAGGTAAGCAGCGCGATGATCAGCACCCGTTCACCCGACGCGCTGGGCAAGATCCACACCAGCGCCGCAATCAGGAACCCGCTGGGAATGCCGCTCAACAGCACATGGCCGAACCCATGCCCCAGAATGCCGCGGCTGACCGCGCTGATTGCGCCGCCGATTTCCGGCGACCCGAACCCGCCCGCCAGCGTGAACAGCGCAAACGCGAAGGTTCCGGCAAGATTGGCGACCAGCACCAGCGCCCAGAGCCGGGCGGTCCGGCCGAAACTGGGCCAGCTTGGCTGGGTGGCGAGCGGCAGCACCGCCGTCACCGTACTTTCGGTGAACAATTGCAACCGTCCCATAATAACGATCAGAAAGCCGAAGGCATAACCGAAGCTGGCGATGATCGGGCGCGCCGGGCCTTCGGGCAGGTTCAGCGTCAGGATCGCTTCGGCAAGGATCGACATGCCCATCGCCACGCCCGCCGCCAGCCCCGACCAGAGCAGTGACAGCGCGGGACGTTTCAGTTCCTCCAGTCCCTGTCGCCGGATTGCCTCATGCACGATTTTCGCCGGGGGCGCGCGGCGCTCCTCAACGTCGATTTCCTCATCATGGCTGAGATGCGTCGCACCCTCCTCGCTATCGGGAGGTGCCTCGCCGGTGCGGGCCTGATGCCCGCGATGATCGGAAGAGCCTGTTGCCATCGCCCGACGACGCCGGGCGACGGCAAAGGTTCCCGGTTATTCCGCCGCCTCGGCCTGTTGCGGTTCGTTCCACACCAGGACTGGCTTGCGCGCAGCCTGCGTTTCATCGAGACGACGACGCGGCGCATAATAGGGCGCACCCTTCAACGCTTCATCGCCTGCCTTGGCGCGTTCCGCCACCGAACGCAGTGCGCCGATGAACTGATCCAGCGTATCCTTCGACTCGGTTTCGGTCGGCTCGACCAGCATCGCGCCGTGAACGACGAGCGGGAAATACATCGTCATCGGATGATACCCTTCGTCGATCAGCGCCTTGGCGATGTCGAGCGTAGTGAAACCTTCGGCCAGACCGGCATCGGAGAAGATCGCCTCATGCATACACGGACCCGACGCGGCGAACGGCGCGTCGAGCACATCCTCCAGACTACGCAGGATGTAATTGGCGTTGAGCACGGCATCCTCCGCCACCTGTTTCAGCCCGTCGGCGCCGTGGCTGAGGATATAGGCGAGCGCACGGGTGAACATGCCCATCTGACCGTGGAACGCGACCATGCGCCCGAACGAGCGGGCATGATGTTCGCCGGCAGTTTCCTCCTCGACCAGCGCGAAACCGTCCGCCGTCTTTTCGACGAAGGGCAGCGGCGCGAAGGAAGTCAGCGCTTCGGAAAACACCACCGGGCCGGAGCCGGGTCCACCGCCGCCATGCGGGGTGGAGAAGGTCTTGTGCAGGTTGATGTGCATCGCATCGACGCCCAGGTCGCCGGGGCGCACGCGCCCGACGATCGCGTTGAAATTGGCGCCGTCGCAATAAACCAGCGCGCCCGCCGCGTGCACTGCGTCCGAGATCGCCTTCATATCGCGTTCGAACAGCCCGCAGGTATTGGGGTTGGTGATCATCACCGCGGCGACGTCCGGCCCAAGCCGTTCCTGCAACGCGGCCAGATCGACGCGGCCGTCCTTCGTCGCCGGGATATTCTCGACCTTGTACCCGGCAAAGGCGGCGGTGGCAGGATTGGTGCCGTGCGCGCTTTCGGGCACCAGAATCACGGACCGCGTATCGCCGCGCGCTTCCAGCGCCGCACGGATGGCAAGGATGCCGCACAGTTCGCCATGCGCGCCCGCCTTCGGGCTCATCGCCACCGAATGCATACCGGTCAGCGTTACCAGCCAGTGCGCAAGCTGATGGATCACCTCCAGCGCCCCCTGTACCGTGTCGACGGGTTGCAGCGGATGAATATCGGCGAAACCCGGCATCCGCGCGACGCGCTCATTGAGGCGCGGATTATGCTTCATCGTGCAGCTTCCCAGCGGGAAGAGGCCGAGGTCGATCGCGTAATTCTGACGGCTGAGGCGGGTATAATGGCGCACCGTTTCCGGCTCGGAAAGACCGGGCAAACCGATATCTGCCTTGCGCTCCAGACCGCCGAGGCGCGAGGCCGGAGCCTTTACCTCCTCGATATCCAGACCGGTATTGCTCAGCTTGCCGATCTCGAACAGCAATGGCTCTTCCAGCATCAGCGCACGATTGCCGGTATAGGTCGCCGGGCCGCCGCAGCCATTGCCGCTATTGCCCATTTCCGGGCGCCATCCGCTCTGATTGATGCTCATGCCAGCGCCTCCTGCAGCCCTGTTGCCAGGGCTTCGATATCCTCATCCGTCACGGTTTCGGTGACAGCGACGACTAGCCCGTTGGCCAGTTCCGCCGCCTCGGGGAACAGCCGACCCAGCGACACGCCCGCCAGCACGCCCCTGTCCGCCAGTGCGCGGACGACCGGGCGCGCTTCCTGCGACAGTTTCACGGTGAATTCGTTGAAGAAAGCATCGCTGACCAGTTCAACGCCGGGCACCTTTGACAGTCGTTCGGCGGCCTGACAGGCGCGGGCATGGTTGGCGGCGGCGAGCTTGCGCAACCCCGCCTCGCCCAGCAGCGTCATGTGGATCGAAAAAGCCAGCGCACACAGGCCGGAATTGGTGCAGATATTCGACGTCGCCTTTTCACGACGGATATGCTGCTCGCGCGTCGACAGCGTCAGTACGAAACCGCGCTTGCCTTCCGAATCGGTGGTTTCGCCGCACAGTCTCCCCGGCATCTGCCGCACCAGCTTTTGCGAACAGCCGAACAGCCCCAGATACGGCCCGCCGAATTGCAGGCCGACGCCGATCGACTGGCCTTCGCCGACGACGATATCGGCACCCATCTCACCGGGCGATTTGATCGCGCCCAGCGCCACCGGCTCGGTCACGACCGCGATCAGCAGCGCCTTTTTCGCATGGCAGGCATCGGCAAGGTCGGACAGATCGCCGATCCGGCCGAGAATATCGGGATATTGCACGACCACGCACGAAGTATCGTCATCGATCTGCCCGATCAGGTCGGCGGTGTCGGGTTCGGCTGTCAGTGTCGGCGTCGCCGTGACAAGGTGATCCCCGGTGAACTTCGCCATGGTGTTGGCGACCGAGACATAATGCGGATGCAGCCCGCCCGACAGGATCGCCTTTGCCCGCTTCGTCACCCGGCGCGCCATCGTGATCGCTTCCCAGCAGGCGGTCGATCCATCATACATCGACGCGTTGGCGACATCGACACCGAACAGGCGCGCGACCTGAGTCTGGAACTCGAACAGCATCTGCAGCGTGCCCTGCGCGATTTCCGGCTGATAGGGCGTATAGGCGGTCAGAAACTCGCCGCGCTGAATGATGTGATCGACGGTCGCGGGCACGTGATGCTTGTATGCGCCGCAGCCGAGGAAGAACGGGCCATCGCCCGCCGTCTGATTCTTCGCCGCCAGCCGCGACATATGCCGCTCGACCGCCATCTCACTGGCATGGGGAGGCAGATCACGGATCGGCCCGTCGAGCCGTGCGGCTTCGGGCACGTCGGCGAACAGATCGTCGATGGTTTTTGCGCCGACCTTTGCAAGCATCGCCTGCCGGTCGGACGGAGTGAGGGGAAGGTACCGCATCAAAAATTCCTGAATGGCGTCGCCCCGGCGCGGACCGGGGTCTCATGCAGCAAGCCAGTGTCGCCTGCCGCGAGCGATGCCGGCTTACGCCGGCATGACGTTGGCTTCCTTACAGCGATTCGACGAACTTCTTGTATTTGGATTCGTCCATCAGGCCGTCGAGTTCGCCCGCATCGCGCAGTTCCAGCTTGAAAAACCAGCCTTCGCCTTCGGGATCTTCGTTGACCAGCGCGGGATTGTCGTCGAGTGCGCTGTTGCCTTCGGTCACCGTGCCGGAAACCGGCGAATAGACGTCGGACGCAGCCTTGACCGATTCAACCACCGCGGCTTCGTCGCCCTTGGCGAACTGCTTGCCGTCTTCAGGCGTTTCGACGAACACGATGTCGCCGAGCTGGCCTTGCGCATAATCGGTGATGCCGACGGTCGCGATATCGCCGTCGAGATCGATCCATTCATGGTCTTCGGTAAAATAACGGCTCATTTCGATGCTCCTGCACGAACATAGCGATGGGGAACGAAGGGCATGGCTGCAACCTTCGCCTGATGGATCTTGCCGCGCTGGCCCAGTTGCACGGCGGTGCCGGGCTCGGCCATCGCGACCGGCACATAGGCCATGGCGATCGGCTTACCGACGCTGGGAGCGAACCCTCCGGAAGTGACGCGGCCGACCATATTGCCTTCGGCGTCCAGCACATCGGCACCTTCGCGTACCGGCTGGCGTCCGTCGATGATCAGGCCGACACGCTTTTGCACGGCACCGTTTTCGCGCTCCGCCAGAATGCGCTCGGCACCCGGAAAACCGCCCTCTTCGCGGCGGCGCTTGGACAACGCAAAACCCAGATCGGCCATGACCGGCGTGGTTTCGGGGTCGAGATCATGGCCATAGAGCGGCAACCCGGCCTCAAGCCGCAGCGAATCGCGCGCGCCCAGCCCGATCGGCTTCACCTCCGGTTCGGCGCAGAGTGCATCGGCAAAGGCGGTCGCGGCTTCGGCAGGCAGCGAAATCTCAAACCCGTCCTCACCGGTATAGCCCGAACGGCTGATCCACAACGCATGCCCCTGCCATTCGAACCCCGCACCGCGCATGAACACCAGATCGGTCACGCCCGGCACCAGCCGTGCCAGCGCATCCACCGCCTTTGGTCCCTGCAGCGCCAGCAGTGCCTGATCCTCCAGATGGTTGATGGTGATCTTGTCGGACAGATATTCACGCAGATGCGCGATATCGTCCCATTTCACCGCACCGTTGACGACCATGTAGAGAGTGTCACCCGCATTGGTGACCATCAGGTCATCGAGAATGCCGCCATTATCGGCAAGCAGCAGCGAATAGCGCATCCGTCCCGGTTTCAGCGCGGCAATATCGCCGGGCACCAGCGTTTCCAGCGCTGCGACCACATCGTCACCGGAAAGATGCAACTGGCCCATATGGCTGACGTCGAACAGCCCGGCCGATTCGCGCGTCCATTGATGTTCGGCCATGATTCCGTCGAACTGCACCGGCATCCAGTATCCGGCAAAGGGCACCATCCGCCCGCCATGCGCCCGGTGCCAGCCGTCGAGCGGCAGGGTCAGCGTTTCCAGTTCGGTTTCGTTCGTTTCGCTCAATCGGGGTCTCCGGCAAACAGAAAAACGCGATTTCATGCGGTGCGTCGGCTCCGCATTCCATCGCCCCCTCTGTCACGGAACCTGAGAGCTTTCACGGGCATCGGGGGTTTACCCCTGCCTGCTTACCCCTTCGGTGGAGACGACGCATAAACACCGCCTCGCTTTCCAGAGTGTCGCCAGGTCGCGCGCGGTCCCGATTGCCTGAGAGATTCCGGGGCGGTTGCTCCTTCGGCGGCCAGGGTCGAAACCCCGGCACTCTCCCGTGCGCGGCCCATGCCGGAAAAACCGGCATCGACGCTCTTGTTAGTGCGTCAGATGCCGACCGCGAGTCAATTGGCGAATATGCCGGCGCGGCGTTTTTCCGCGCCGGAATGCACGCGTCAGCGCGTTGCGTTATATTTGAGCTGATCCTCGGTCAGCTGGAAGCCGACCAGCGCCTCGAACGTGGCACGCTGAATCGCCTGCTGCACATCGGGTTCGGACAGCGGATCGACCGCCGCATCCGCCTGTCCTGCCTTGCGCTTCTGGGTGATCTTGTCGCGAATATCCTGCGGGATCGTCGCGGCAGCGCGATTGATCGACGTCGCACCTTGGGCGCTGACCTGCGCGCGCAACTGACCGGCGGCAAAATGCACCGTCGCATGACCGATCCGTTTCGCCGTCACCGCCGAACCACCGCGCACCACGGTGATGAAATAGGGGAAGGTCACGTCGCGCGCACCGTCCGCCTTGCTGCGGCGCGCCTCAACATTGAACGTGATGTTGGTGAGCACATTGGCGCCCGAGTCGTTGCAGGTCGAACGGACATCGGTGATTGTCGCGGTCACGTCGATCGCGCTGGCATCCTGACTGGTGGCAGGGTTGAACAGCGTGATGTCACCGGTCCCCGCTGGAACCGCGACTTCGGGGCAGGAGGTGCGGATGGCGGTAATACCCACTCCGCCTGCGGTTGAGATGTCCCCGGTTTTGGAGCACCCCGCCACCAACGGGACAAAAGCCAGCGCAGCGGCTATTCCGTACTTGCGGAAATTCACGGTTCGACACACCTTTCATACTCATCGCCGGGTCATGCAACACAATCACCGGACCGGCAAAACGCGGCGCACCATAGGAAGCGCCCTTGCACCACGCAAGCAATCGCGTAGAGGCAATGGATAATGGTTGAAAACGCTCCCCCGCTCGAACTCCTGATCGCCGCACCGCGTGGCTTCTGCGCGGGCGTGGATCGCGCCATTCAGATCGTCGAACTGGCGATCGAACGCTATGGCACGCCGGTCTATGTCCGCCACGAAATCGTCCATAACAAATATGTGGTCGATACGCTGAAGGCGAAGGGCGCAATCTTTGTCGAGGAACTGGACGAAGTGCCCGACGACGCACCGGTGGTATTTTCCGCGCATGGCGTGCCCAAGGCGGTACCGGCCAAGGCAGAGGAGCGCGGCCTCACCTATGTCGATGCCACCTGCCCGCTGGTGTCCAAGGTCCATCGGCAGGCCGAGCGCCTGATCGAGGCGGGACGCCACATCCTGTTCATCGGTCATGCCGGGCACCCGGAAGTGATCGGCACTTTCGGACAGGTTCCCGAAGGCGGCATGACACTGATCGAAACCGTTGCCGATGTCGCTGCCTTCGAACCTGCCGATCCCGACAACCTGGCATTTCTGACCCAGACCACCCTGTCAGTGGACGATACCGCCGAAGTGGCGGCGGCCATGCAGGCACGGTTCCCGGCCATCGTCGCGCCCAAGGGCGACGATATCTGCTACGCCACCTCCAACCGGCAGGCAGCAGTGAAGGCGATTGCCGGATCATGCGACAAGGTGCTGGTAGTCGGCGCACCCAATTCCTCCAACTCGCTGCGGCTGGTCGAGGTGGCGAAACGCAACGGTGCTGACGCGATTCTGGTGCAGCGTGCCGACGATCTCAACTTCGCCTGGCTGGACGGTGTGAAGCGGCTGGGCATCACCGCAGGCGCGTCCGCCCCGGAAAAACTCGTGCGCGAACTGGTCGATCATATCGCCACCCGATTTGCCGTAACCGAGCAGGAGGTTGAGATCGCGCGCGAAAACATCACCTTCAAGCTGCCCCGCGGCCTGCAAACCGCCTGATTCCGGATGGCAGTCTACACGCAGGTATCGGCGGAAGATCTGGGCGAGTTTCTAACGCGGTTCGACGTCGGCGAACTGGTATCGTTCAAGGGCATCGCCGAAGGCGTCGAAAACAGCAATTATCTGGTCGAAACGACGCAGAGCCGCTTCATCCTGACGCTTTATGAAAAGCGCGTGGCGGCGGACGACCTGCCCTTTTTCATGGCGCTGCTCGACCATCTGGCCGAGCGCGGCCAGCCCGTGCCGCCCGCCATTCCCGACCGTACTGGCCGCGAAATTCACGAACTGTGCGGACGGCCTGCCTGTCTGATCAAATTCCTGTCGGGCGTGTCGGTGTCCCACCCTACTCCCGCACAGGCGCGCGCCGCCGGACAGGCGATGGCGCGGATGCACCGGGCGCTCGCCGATTTCGAACCGGCGCGTGAAAACACGATGGGTGTCGATCACTGGCGCCCCCTGTTCGAACGCTGCGGAAAGAGCCTGAACGATATCGTTCCGGGATTATACGACGATCTTGGCTTCGCACTGGACGACACAGTGTCGGCATGGTCGGCCGACGGGCTGGATAGCTGCGTGATTCACGCGGACCTTTTCCCCGACAATGTGCTGATGCTGGGGGATCGGGTAACCGGCGTCATCGACTTTTATTTCGCCTGTACCGACCTTCGTATTTACGATCTTGCGGTTGCGCTGACGGCATGGTCGTTCGATGCCACGGGACATCGCTTCGACAAGGCGGTCGCCGACGCACTGACCACCGGATATGAGGGGCAGTTCCCTCTCAACGGTCACGAACGCAGCCAGTTGCTGACTTGTGCTGTCGGATCGTGCATCCGCTTCACTCTGTCTCGCGCGTGGGACTGGCTGAATACACCCGCCGACGCGATGGTGACGCGCAAGGACCCGCTGGCGTTCTGGCGGCGTGCGAAGGTGTATGACCCCGCCCTTGCCCGACTGACAACCTGCGCATGACGGCCCTTCCCCATGTCGAAATGGCGACCGATGGCGCATGCAAGGGCAATCCCGGTCCCGGCGGTTGGGGCGTGGTGCTGCGTTCCGGCACGACGGAAAAGGAACTGTCGGGCGGAGAGGCCGACACCACCAACAACCGCATGGAGCTGATGGCGGCGATTCGCGGGCTGAACGCACTGAAACGCCCCTGCCGGGTGACGCTGTCCACCGACAGCAAATATGTCATGGACGGCCTGACCAAATGGATTCACGGCTGGCAGCGTAATGGCTGGAAAACAGCGGCAAAGAAACCGGTCAAGAATGCCGATCTGTGGCAGGAACTGCTCGCCGCCGCCAAACCGCACAAGGTCGACTGGGTGTGGGTGAAGGGCCATGCAGGCCACCCCGACAATGAACGCGCCGACCGGCTGGCCAGCGACGCAGCACTCGCCGCACGCTGAAGCGTTCCCGATCCGGCCATTACCGTTCTTGACGCGGCATGGCGGCTGCGGTTGACTGATCGCCGACGAAAGAGAGCCGATATGCAACTGCCCGACGATATTTTCACCGAGCCCGCCAACATCGACCCGGACACGCTGGCCAATCTGGGGCCGCTGCTGCGGCTGGCGGGGGTTTGGGAAGGCAAGGCCGGTCAGGACGTCAATCCCAAGGCGGACGGTCCGCAGCGGCGCGGCTATACCGAACGCATCGAATTACAGCCGATCGACGCCCAGCCCAACGGGCCGCAGCTCTTCTATGGCCTGCGCTATCACACGCATATCAACGACCCGGAAGAGGCAATTACCTTTCACGATCAGGTCGGATACTGGCTGTGGGAACCGGCAACCGGTCTGATTCAGCAGACGCTTGCCATTCCGCGCGGGCAGGTGTTGCTGGCGGCAGGGCACACCAAAGCCGATGCCGACCATTTTGTCGTCGAAGCGAAGCGCGGCCAGACCAATTACGGCATCTGCTCGACCGACTTTCTGGAAGGCGCATTCCGCACCGATTCCTATCGGCTGGAAATCCGGTTTCACGACGATGGGACATGGAGCTACGATTCGCGAACCATGCTGGCCGTTCGTGGTGAGGACGAACCGTTCCTGCACCACGACACCAACCGGCTGACGCTGATCGCATCGCCCGATTGCAACCCCTGGCAGGGAATACTCAATGCATCGAAGTCCGGGGCGTGATGCCGGAACAGGCGTGCGTTACACCTACCGCTCCGGCAGGCTGGTGATCTGTGTCGAGCTGTCCCAGATGTCGATACCGCCATCGACGGCATAGGGCTCGATCTCGGCCAGTTCGGCTTCGGTGAAATCGAGATTCTTCACCGCATCGAGCGAGTCGTCGAGTTGTTCGACGGTGCGCGCGCCGATCAGTGCGGAGGTCACCCGCTTGTCGCGCAGCACCCAGGCGATCGCCATTTGCGCCAGCGTCTGCCCGCGCCGCTCGGCAATCGCATTGAGCGCGCGTGCGCGTTCGATATTATCCTCGGTCAGCAGTCCCTTGCCGAACGACCCGCCCTTCGTCGCGCGCGCCTTGTCGGGCATGCCGTTCAGATATTTGCTGGTGAGAAGTCCCTGCGCCAGCGGTGAAAAGGCGATGCAGCCGACGCCCAGATCGCCCAGCGTGTCGAGCAACCCCTTTTCCACCCAGCGGTTGAGCATCGAATAGCTCGGCTGATGGATCAGCAACGGCACCTTATGTTCAGCGAGGAGCGCGACAGCCTTTTTCGTCAGTCCCGGTTCGTAGCTTGAGATACCGATATACAGCGCCTTGCCCTGACGATGGATCTGCGCAAGCGCGCCCACCGTTTCTTCCAGCGGCGTTTGCGGATCGACGCGATGCGAATAGAAGATATCGACATAATCGACGCCCAGCCGCTTGAGCGACTGGTCGCAACTGGCGATCAGATATTTTTTGCTGCCCCCGATATCACCATAGGGTCCGGGCCACATGTCCCAACCCGCTTTGCTGGAAATGATGAGTTCGTCGCGATGGCCGGCAAAATCCTTTGCCAGCACGCGCCCGAAATTCTCCTCCGCAGAGCCATAGGGCGGGCCGTAATTATTGGCGAGGTCGAAATGCGTGACGCCGCGGTCGAACGCGCGGCGCAGAATCGCGCGGCCCGTTTCGAACACATCCTCGCCGCCGAAATTCTGCCACAGGCCAAGGCTGATCGCGGGCAGATCGAGTCCGGAAATCCCGCAGCGGCGATAGGGCATGCGACCGTCATAGCGATCGGCATCGGCGATATAGGGCGGCGCAAAGGACATGGCGGAACTCTCCCATCGAGTAGCGGCAAAGGCTCTGAAAACGACCGGAACGAATGCCCGGTACCGGTATCAGATGTCGTTAGCGCAGAGAGAGTTCCGCGTCAGCCCGCAAACAGGCCGAAATTATGCGTTTAGCTATTGTCTTCGACAGGTGCGCCGGGGCCGTTCTTTTTCATGGAGTCGATGGCGTTCTGAGCAGAGGACTTGCTGCTATAGCCTTCAGTCGAAAACATCACTTCCGAATTATATTTGAAGCGGACTCGAAACTCGCCAGCCTTGTCCTTATAGATTTCGAACTTGTGTGCCATCGACATTCCCTTTCCGGTTGAAGTGATTGATCGAAGTTAACGAGGCAAATCGCGATTCGCTAGGAAAAGCGTGTCGCTGCATAGCGATCCGGATCGATACCCTCCGGCATCATCGCAGGGTCGTTGAGAAGCAGGGAGGCAGCGAGTGCGGCTGCGGCAGGCGCGGTCTGGATGCCGAAGCCGCCCTGCCCTGCAAACCAGAAAAAGCCGGGCACCTCGGCGGCGAACCCGTAAACGGGCCGCCGGTCGGGGGCAAAGCTGCGCAGACCCGCCCATTTGCGTTCGACCGCTTCGATCCGCCAGTCCACCGCGCCTTCCAGCCGGTCGATGGCAAGCGCGACATCAATTTCTTCCGGCGCAGCATCGCAGGGCACGGTCGGGATTTCATCATGCGGGCTGAGCCACAATTTACCGCCCGCTTCCGGCTTGAAATAGAAACGACCGTTGATTTCGGCGACATGCGGGACACCGTCCGGAACCGGCGGATCGGTGCGTAGCTGCACCATCGTCCGGCGGAACGGCGCGATGCCCAATGGTCTCGCTCCCGCCATCGCAGCCACAGGGTCGGCCCAGGCACCGGCGGCATTAACCAGCACCGACGCACGCGCCACGCCCGACGCCGTGTCGAGCAGCCACTGCCCGTTTTCACGCCGCGCCGCGCGTAAAGTTGCCCCGGTCGACAGCACCGCTCCTGTCCGCCGCGCACGGCTCAGGCAATCGCCATGCAGGCCGGCAACATCGATATAGGTGCAGCTTGGCTCCCACACCGCGTCGCACCACGCATCGCGCAAACCGGGCACATGGTCGCGCGGATCGACGCGGGAGAGTTCTACTCCCGATCCGTCAAACTTTTCCAGAAATGCCTCAATGGCAGCACTATCACTCGCCTGACCGATCCCCAACGATCCGAGTGGCTCCAGAAACCCGCCTGCCCGCAAAGCCGGTCCTGACGCAGTGGTCAGAGGCTGAATATCCGGACCGCCATAGGTTTCGGACCAGAATGCCGCCGACCGCCCGGTGGCGTGATAACCGGGCTGGTCCTCCGCCTCCAGTAACAGCACGCGCGCGCGGTCGCCAATCGCAGCGGCAAGGCTGGCACCCGCGATTCCGGCACCGACAATGGCGATATCGAACGGCATCAGGCGGGCGGTACTCTGCTCGTCAGGAAGCGGTCAATCTCTGCCAATGCCTGATCACGCACCGGATCGGCTTCGCGCAGAATTTCATGCGCCGATTCCGGGCCGAAGCGGATCAACTCCGCATCGGGCAATTTCCCGGCCAGCGCGATCGCCGCTTTCGCATCGACCAGCCCGTCGGCTTCCGCGATCAGCATCAGCAGCGGCACCCGCATTGCGCCAAGTCGCTTGTCCGCGCGCAAGCGCCGGGTAGAGGCAAAGGCCTCGACCAGCCATTGCCAGCTTGGCGGTCCAAGCATCAGTTCGGGCTTCGCCGTCTGCCACCATAGTTCATCTTCATAACGGGCATGGTCATGGGTAAGCAGCGATTCGCGTGTTTCAGTGCGACTGGGCTTTTCATTCGCCTTCCATGCCAGCCGCGCGGGATCGCCGATTTTCGTCATCAGCCGCGCGGCCAGCTCGCCGATCACCGGGCCGACCGGTGTCTTCAAGCCCAGCATCGGCGCCACCAACACCGCCGCATCGGGATCAATCGCCCCTTCGACCAGTCCGCGCAGGATCAGATGCCCGCCCATTGAATGGCCGAACACCACGCGCGGACCCGCCGCCGCAGGTGCCCAATCGGCATAAAAACCCCGCAAATCGTCAATATAGATGCCAAAGTCGCGGACATGGCCGCAATGCGGGTTGGGGGATAACCGCCCCGAACCGCCCTGTCCGCGCCAGTCGAATGCAGTGATCGACCAGCCGAGCGCGTGCCAGTGCGCGAAGCTTTCCAGATATTTTTCGAAAATGTCGCCGCGGCCGCCCTGAAACAGGATCGAGCCGCGCGCCTTGCCTGCTTCGGCGGGCCAGTCGAACCGACGCAGCGCCCAGCCATCGGAGGCGTGCCAGCGGGTGATTTCGGCACCGGCGGGAATCGCACGGCGAAAGAGAGCGGATGCAGCCATGACCGTTGGTTACTTTTTGGAAAGCCATTGCGTCTAGGGATTAGGCGTGATGGGGGAATTAATTATTCCAGGTTTGCTGGCCGCTCTGGTCATCCTGCTGGTCTCGGCCGGCATCGAGGACGTGCGCACGCGTGAGATTGCGAACTGGAAAAACGCCGTAATCGCGTTGCTCGCACCGCTGTGGTGGGTCGCCAACGGGCTGCCGATATGGCCCGACATGGCGATTCAGTTCGGCCTGGGCGCGGGCGTGCTGGCACTCTTCACCATGGCATTTGCGCTGGGTCAGATGGGTGGCGGCGATGTGAAGCTGCTCGCTGCACTGGCGCTGTGGCTGCCGCTGCAACCGCTGATCTGGATGCTGGTGCTGATGTCGCTGCTCGGCGGCGCGCTGACGCTGATCATGCTGATCGAAAAATGGCTGCGCAAGTCGAAGACGGTGCCGGAGATTCCCTACGGCGTCGCCATCGTGCTCGCCAGCCTGATCATACTTCGCGAACCGATTTTTAACCATTTTACCGGATAGCTTAACGCCGGATCAACCGGCCCGCTTTTTTCCGAAAGGCCAAGACTGACATGGATGCACGGAAAATCATTCTACTGGTAGGCGCGCTCGTCGTCGCAGGGCTCACCGCGTTTATGGCGCGCAGCCTGATGATGGGCTCGACCGCTCCGGAGGTCAGTGCGGCACCGCCGCCGACCGTCGTCACCGGCCCGAAGGTGCTGATCGCGAAAAAGGCGTTGCCCGTGGGCACGATCCTGACGACCGATTCCTTCACCTTTCAGCCATGGCCCAAGGATCTGGTGGAAAACGCCTATTATATCGAGGGCAAGACCGACCAGAAGTCGCTGCTCGGCACTGTCGTGCGCTATGCGATCCCTGCGGGTCAGCCGATCACGCAGGGTGCGCTGATCAAACCGGGCGACCGTGGCTTCCTGGCGGCGGCACTCGCACCGGGCATGCGCGCAGTCACCGTTCCGGTTTCTGCGCAAAGCGCGGTTGCCGGCTTCGTCTTTCCCGGCGATCGGGTCGACCTGTTGCTGACTCAGTCGGTGCCCGGCGGCGGCGATGGCCCGCCTCTTAAAGCTGCGGAAACCATACTGCGCAATCTGCGCGTGCTGGCCACTGACCAGAGCACCGAGAATGAAACCGACGAAAACGGTAAACCGGTCATCAAGCCTTATTCGACGGTAACCGTCGAGGCGACGCCCAAGATCGCGGAAGAAATCGCGGTCGCGCAAACGCTTGGCACGCTGTCGCTGTCGCTGCGCTCGATCGCCGACAACAAACGCCAGTTGGAAGCGGCCATCGCGTCCGGGGAAATCAATGTCCCCGACGACGGCGATCCGAAGAAGGAAAAGGAAATGCTTGCCGCCGTCGACGCCATGCCGATCGACGCACGCAAAACCTATTCAACGGGTGCCGATGTATCCCGTTTCCAGCGCAGCACCGTGCCCGGCAAAGCGTCGAGCGAAAGCGGGAATATGGGCATGGCTCCTTCGGGACCGTCCTTTCCCGGTGGTGCGACACCGGCTGTTACCGGCCCGGTGGTCAGGGTTGCCCGCGGCAATACCGTGACCGTCGTCCCGGTCGGGGGGAAGAAATAACCATGCGACTCAAGGCAAATAAACTGACGATGGCGTTCGCGCTGACAGCGTCCCTCGCCACCGTGGCGGTCGCGACCGCTCCCGGTGTGGCGCAGACGCTGCCCGAACCGGGAACGACCGTCGAACTCAATCTGGGTCAGGGCCGTCTGGTCAACCTGGCAACTCCGGTGTCCAACGTCTTCGTCGCTGATGACAAGGTTGCGGATGTCCAGGTCCAGTCCCCGACGAAGGTATATATCTTCGCCAAGGGACCTGGTGAAACCAACGTCTATGCCACCGCCAAATCGGGCAAGGTGGTCTATGCGACCAGTGTCCGCGTCGGCCAGAACATCACGTCGGTACAATCGATGCTGGGTCTCGCCATGCCGGATGCGCAAATCCGCGCGACGACAATGAACGGACTGGTCCTGCTGACTGGTACCGTCGCCAGCCCCGACGACGCCGCCGAAGCGAAACAACTGGTTCAGGCATTTGTCGGCGACAAGACGAAGGTGATTACGCGGCTGAAGACTGCAACGCCTTTGCAGGTTAACCTGCAGGTAAAATTCGCCGAAGTCAGCCGCAGCTTCATCAAGAATATCGGCATGAACCTGACGTCTCAGGACACCTCCAACGGGTTCCAGTTCGGTATCGCACAAGGCACGCAGGGCACGTTCGACGGCATCGGCGGCGGCGCGTCCCAGCCGCAGCTTCCGATGGGGCAGTACGGCACCACGCTGGGGGCCGCTGGCAAGCTGCTCGGCCTGAACATCCTTGGCGCGCTCAACCTGGGTGAACGCGACGGTCAGGTGACGACGCTCAATACCACCAACCTCTCGGCGCTTTCGGGTGAAACCGGGTCGTTTCTGGCAGGCGGCGAGATTCCGATCCCCGTCAGTCAGGGGCTGGGTGCGGTCTCGGTCGAATATAAACAATATGGCGTCAGCCTGTCTTACACGCCGACGGTGCTCGCCGACGGCCGGATCTCGATCCGTGTGCGCCCCGAAGTGTCGCAGCTTTCGGATGCGGGCGCGGTTACGATCAGCGGCACCACCATTCCCGCCCTGACCACCCGGCGCGCGGAAACCACGGTCGAGGTGGGATCGGGTCAGAGCTTCATGATCGCGGGCCTGTTGTCGAACAACCATCAGAACTCGATCGACAAGGCTCCGGGTCTGGGCGACATCCCGATCCTCGGCACGCTGTTCCGTTCGAACGGGTTCCAGCGCAACGAAACCGAGCTGGTGATCGTCATCACGCCCTATCTGGTCAAACCGGTCAACGCCAATCAGATCGCGTTGCCGACCGACGGCTACAAGGCACCGACCGACCTTCAGCGCGTGCTGATGGGGCAATTGTCGAGCGGCAACAGCGCTTCGCGACCGACGCCGACCATGGCGCCGCAGGATTCGCCTGCTCCCTCGCTGGGCGCGGCGGCAGCGCTGCCCGCCGGTCCCGATCTGCCGGGCGACCGCAACAAGAAGAAAAAGTCGCAGGACGCCGACAAACCGACCGCCCTTCCCGCCCAGCGGCAGGATGGCAAATCCGCCATGCCCGGCTTCAGCCAGCCCTGATGCGTCGCAGCTTTTAGGAGACACCCATGTTCTCTCGTACCTCGATCCTCGCGGCCACGCTTCCGGCGATCCTGCTGGCCGGGTGCAGTTCCGGCTATCGCGGCATGGAAAGCCAGCATCAGCCTGTGGTCAGTCGTCAGAGCTATATGCTTGATCTTACGACCGGCGGTTCCGGTCTGGCACCCAGTGAGGTGCAGCGCCTTGCCGGATGGATGTCGTCGCTCCGCCTTGGCTATGGCGACCATGTCTATGTGTACGATCCGGCCGGCGATTCAGCCGTCGCCCGCGAACAGGTCGCGGCCCAGGCAGCGCAATATGGCCTGCTGCTGAGCGGCGCGGCACCTGTACCGCCCGGCGCGGTGACGCCCGGTACCGTGCGCGTCATCGTCACCCGTATGCACGCTGCGGTTCCGGGATGCCCCGACTGGTCGGGCTCCGGACAACCCAATTTCAACGGCCATACCAGCACCGATTTCGGCTGCGCGGTGAACCAGAACCTCGCCGCAATGGTGGCGCAACCGGAAGATCTGGTACGCGGTCAACCCGGCACCGGGGTCAGCGATCCCGACACCGCGGCAAAGGCGATCGACACGCTGCGCGATGCCAAACCAACCGGCGCAAACGGCCTGAAGACCGAATCCACTTCATCGGGAGGCAGCCAGTGAACGCACCCTGGACCCCCGGACGCACCGGGCAACGCGAACCCTTTACCGCCTTTGTCTGCGACGAAAGTTCTGCCGACGCTCTGCGTTCGATCGCGGTCGAGCAGGGCTGGTCGCCGGAGAAGGTCAACAAGGGAGGCCTGCGTAACGCGGTTCAGTCGCTGTCGGTATCGGCCAGCCCGTCGATCCTGTTCGTCGATCTTTCCGAATCGGGCGACCCTCTCAACGATATCAACGCGCTGGCGGAAGTCTGCGAACCCGGCACGGTGGTGATCGCCGCCGGGCAGGTGAACGATGTTCGCCTGTATCGCGACCTGCTTGCCAGCGGCATTCAGGATTATCTGCTGAAGCCGCTCAATCCTGAAATGCTGCGGGATTGTTTCGCACAGGCACAGGCGACCCTCTCCGCCCCCAAAATGGCGGAAGGAGGCAACGAGCACCCGCATTGCGCGCTGGCCATCATCGGCACACGCGGCGGGGTCGGCGCGTCGTCGGTCGCCACTTCGCTGGCCTGGCTGTTGAGCAGCAAGGGCGAGCGCACGACCGGTCTGCTCGATCTCGACGTGCATTTCGGGACCGATGCCCTGTCGCTCGACCTGGAGCCGGGACGTGGCCTGACCGACGCGATCGAAAATCCCAGCCGTATCGACGGGCTGTTCATCGAACGCGCGATGGTGCGTGCATCCGACCGGCTGGCCATCCTTTCGGCCGAAGCACCGATCAATGCACCCATCGTTACGGACGGGTCGGCCTATTACCAGTTGCAGGAAGAACTGCGCCACGCATTTGACTGCTCGGTGGTCGATCTGCCGCGCTCGGTGATGGTGCAGTATCCGCATCTTCTGACCGACATTCAGACCGTGGTACTGGTCACCGAATTCACGCTTGCTGCGGCACGCGATTCCATCCGGCTGTTGAGCTGGCTGAAATCCAATGCTCCGCAGGCAACGGTCATACTGGTTGCCAATCGGGTCCATCCGGCTGCTCAACTGGAGATCAGCCGCAAGGATTTCGAAAGCTCGATCGAACGCAAGGTCGATTATGTCATCGCCTTCGACCAGAAGCTTGCCACTCAGGCGGCCAAGCTGGGTCGTCCGCTGGCGGAGGCCGGCAAGGGATCGAAAACGATCGCCCCGCTGGTTTCGCTGTCCCAGCAATTGCTGGCGGCAAATGAGGACGAGATCGACGGCGATAAGAACAAGGCGGGTAAAGGCGGATCGCTGCTCGACAAGCTGAGCGCACTCAAGCCGAAAAAGCCTGCCAAGCAGAACGCCAAATAATCATCGCCGCCGGTTGGCGGGGATGAGAGGGAAGGACGGTATAAAAGCATGGAAATGCTGCCGATAATCTTGCTGGCTCTGGGTACGTTCGGCGTGCTCGCGCTGCTCGTGATCGCCTTTTCCGGCCCTTCCGCCGCGCGCGCGGTTGAGCGTCGCATGATGGAGCTGAAAACCCGTCATTCGCAAAGCGCTTCCGTCAAGATGGAAGCGCAGATGCGGCGCATTACCGCCAAGAACGATACACGGATGGACGAAACCTTCGCCCGGTTCGTTCCCCGTCCTGTATTGCTCAAAAAACGCCTGGCAATGACGGGGAAAAACTGGACGGTAAGTCAATATGGCATGGCGGCAGGCGGTATTACGATCGTCACTGCCTTATTGCTTGCGATCAAGGGCGCTCCGTTTTTGCTGGCGCTGTTACTGGGGGTTTTTCTGGGGCTGGGCATTCCGCACATGGCGGTCGGCTATTTCATCAAGCGCCGCATCAACCAGTTCACGATCAAGTTCCCCGATGCCATTGAATTGCTGGTGCGCGGCCTGCGCTCTGGCCTGCCGATTACCGAAACCATGGGAGTTGTCGGGCATGAGGTCGAAGGCCCGGTGGGCGACGAGTTTCGCTCCGTTGCCGACAAGATGAAGATCGGCCGGACGCTCGATGCTGCGCTTCAGGAAACCTCCGACCGGCTTGGCACGCCCGAATTTCAGTTCTTCGTCATCACCATCGCCATTCAGCGCGAAACCGGCGGCAACCTGGCCGAAACGCTGGCCAACCTCGCCACCGTGCTGCGCCAGCGCGCGCAGATGAAGCTGAAGATCAAGGCGATGTCGTCGGAATCCAAGGCATCGGCCTATATCGTCGGGTCCCTGCCCTTCATCGTCTTCGGCCTGATCTGGATGGTCAACAACGACTATATGAAGAACTTCTTCACCGACGAACGGCTGATGGTCGCCGGGCTTGGCGGCCTGATCTGGATGGGCATCGGTGTGTTCATCATGGCCAAAATGGTCAGTTTCGAGATTTAAGGGAGGCATTTTCCATGACGACAGCCTCCGGTGGCCCCACAATCCTGGGTGTAGACGTTTTCTGGGTAGCGACGCTGCTCGCGGCAGTGGCAGCGGGCGCAATGCTGGTTGCCCTTTATGCCGTGACCACGGTTCGCAATCCGATGTCAAAACGCGTCAAGGCGCTTAACGACCGGCGCGAACAACTGAAGGCCGGTATTACCGCCTCCACGTCGAAACGCCGCGCCAAGCTGGTTCAGAAGAACGAGACGACCGACCGCATCCGCGCCCTGCTCAATTCACTGAAAGTGCTGCAGGACGATCAGGTCAAGGCTGCGCAGATCAAGCTGATGCAGGCCGGTATCCGCAACAAGGATTATGCGGTCGCGGTGATTTTCGGCCGGATGGTGGCACCGATCGTGCTGGGCGGGCTGATCATCTATCTGGTGTACGGTACCGACATGGTTGCGACCTGGAGCCCGCTCAAGGCCTATGGACTGGTCGCCGGTACGCTGATCCTGTCGTACAAGGCACCCGACATCTATCTGAAGAACAAGATTACCAAGCGGTCGGATGCGATCCGCAAGGGGCTTCCCGATGCACTTGATCTGCTGGTGATCTGTGCAGAAGCGGGCCTTACCGTCGATGCCGCATTTGCCCGCGTCGCGCGCGAACTGGGGCGTGCCTATCCCGAACTGGGTGAGGAATTTTCGCTGACGGCGATTGAACTCGGCTTTCTAACCGACCGGCGACAGGCATTTGAAAATCTCGCCATGCGCATCGACCTCGACGCCGTGAAAGGCGTCGTGACAACGATGATACAGACGGAGAAATACGGTACGCCGCTCGCCTCCGCATTGCGCGTTCTGTCGGCCGAATTCCGCAACGAGCGCATGATGCGCGCCGAGGAAAAGGCGGCCCGCCTGCCCGCGATCATGACGGTGCCGCTGATCCTGTTCATCCTGCCGACGCTGTTTGTCGTCATTCTGGGCCCGGCGGCCTGTTCGATCAGCGATCAGCTCATTCATCGCTGATGCGTTTTCAGGGGGCCGGGAACGCTGGTCCCCCGATAACCGTTATCTTCCCGTATCAATCGGGAGACGGATATCGTGCACGACATGCTGTTTCAAACACCGACCCAGTTTCTGCTGCTGGCGCTGGCGATTATCGCGGGCTGGTTTTTCGGTCTGGCCAGCCATCCCGGCGGACGCAAATGGCGCGATCGCTATCGGACGCTGGAGGCCGAACACAAAAGCTATCGGCTGGAACAGGAAGCCGCAATCAAGGAACGCGATGCCCGCATTCGTGAGGCAGAAGCCGAACGCGACCGTATCGCCAGGGCTTCCCCGGTTGCCGCGTCCACCGTTACCGGACGCGCCGTGACCGAAGATCGCCCGGCAAACCGGGGCGGCTGGTTCGGCTGGGGCCGCGACAATCTGTCGCGCATTCGCGGTATTGACGAGGCCGACGAAAAGGCCCTGCACACCGAAGGTATCAAAACCTATGCCGCCATCGAGGCGCTGAGCGAAAGCGATGCCAGCGCACTGGAGGAAAGGCTGGGCATGGCACGCGGACGCATCGCCAATGAACGCTGGCGTGAACAGGCCGCGATGCTGCGTGAAGGCCGCGAAGAAGAGCACAGGCGCGATTATCTGTAGGCGTTTCGGCGCGCCGCTTTCCTGTGCCATCCTTCAGCTCTTGCATAGCAAAGACATTTTATTGATAACGTTCTCAAAAATCGTAACGGATGGAGAGAGCGATGGCATCGGAGCAGGATAGCGGCACGGCACGGCGGTCCGTATTGGCAGGACTGGCGGGTGCAGGCGTAGCCGCCTCATTGAACCTGCCGGTACGCGCCCATGCGGCAACCGCATCCGATCCCGACCTCGGCCCCAATGTCCTGATTGTCGATCCCGCAATGCCGGCCGACATGGTCCAGACGCGGCTGAACAGCATCTTCCAGCAGCAGGAAAGCGCGCATTTCACCGATGCGCGCTACGCGGTCCTGTTGAAGCCCGGTCGGCACAGGCTCGACATCAATGTCGGCTTCCTTACGCAGATCGCGGGTCTGGGCGCGATGCCCGATGACGTGACGGTCGATGGTCACGTCCATGTGGAGGCGGACTGGAACCATGGCAACGCCCTGGTCAATTTCTGGCGTGGGGCAGAAAATATGGCGGTTCGGCCGCCGGACGGCAAGGATCGCTGGGCGGTGTCGCAGGCCGCCCCCTATCGCCGGATGCATCTGATGGGCGATCTGGCACTCGACGACGGCGGATGGTCGAGCGGCGGCTTCATGGCCGATACGAAGGTAGACGGCACCATCCATTCGGGTACGCAGCAACAATGGTTCACCCGCGACAGCAGCATCGGCGGCTGGCAGGGGTCGAACTGGAACATGGTCTTCGTCGGCGTCAATGGCGCGCCGAAAACCAGCTTTCCCGAACCGCCCTATACGACCATTGCGACCACGCCGGTCATTCGCGACAAGCCCTTTCTCTACGTCACGCAGGCAGGATCGTGGGAAGTATTCCGCCCCGCCCTGCGCTATACGAGCAGCGGCCAGAGCTGGGCTGACGGGATGCCGAAAGGCACATCGGTACCGCTCACCAAATTCCTGATCGCCACGCCCGACATGGCGGTCAGCCGGATCAACGCGGCGCTTGCCGCCGGACGGCACCTGTTGCTGACACCGGGCGTCTATCGCCTGTCGCAACCGATCCGCGTCACCCGCCCCGACACCATCGTGCTGGGCCTTGGCCTTGCCACCCTGCTCGCCGAAAAGGGCAGCACCGCGATGGTGGTCGACGACCTGCCCGGCGCGACGGTTTCCGGACTGTTGTTCGATGCCGGCCCCGTGGAGTCGCCGATCCTACTGCAAATCGGGCAGCGCAACGCATCGGGCGACCACCGCGCCAATCCCATCTCACTCCACGATGTGTTTTTTCGGGTCGGCGGCGCGGCACCGGGGCTGGTCGATACCTGTCTGGAAATCAACAGCCATCATGTCATCGGCGACCATCTGTGGATCTGGCGGGCCGATCACGGCGACCGCGCGCATCACCGCGTCTTTGTCGGCTGGAAAGAAAATCGCGGCAATCAGGGGCTGGTCGTCAACGGCGATGACATCACCATGTACGGCCTGTTCGTCGAGCATTTCGAAAAATATCAGACCCTGTGGAACGGCGAACGCGGGCGCACCTATTTCTACCAGAACGAACTGCCCTACGACCCGCCCAGCCAGGCCGCCTATATGGCCGGGAAAACGCGCGGATGGGCTGCCTACAAAGTTGCCGATCATGTCGACCATCACCTTGCCGTCGGCATGGGGATCTACTCGAACTTCACCGCCGATCCTTCGATCGTGCTGGAAAGCGCCATCGAAGCGCCGAAAAAGCCCGACGTGGTGTTTCGCGACGTAACCACCATTTCGCTGGGCGGCGGCATGGGAACGATCGAACACATCGTCAACGATACGGGGGCAGCAGCGACCAGGGGTGCCATTCGCCAGACGCTGGTACGCTATCCGCCCGGTTGAGGCCCGTTGCGATTATGCGACCGGGCGCAGGGTAAAATGACTTTGCGGATTGCGTAGGCAGGGGGAGAAACGATAAACGGGAAAGGCGTCAGACATGAAACCGACGCAATGCCGCGTATTGCCAGACCCTCCTGCTGCCGAAACCGCCTTGCCCGCTTATTCCGCCGCCTCTCCGGATCGAGGTTCCCCTTTTCAACCCGTTACATCCGCGTATCGCAAGGTGCGCGACTGGCTGGACTCGCGCTTTGGACAGCGCGCGGCGGGAATGCTGCTGGCGCTGCTGTGCGAGGCGTTGCTGGCATTGCTGCTGCTCAGCCTCGCAGCACCCCAATTCCATCACAAGGCGAAAGAAGCGCCGGTCCTGAGCTTCTACACACCGAAACAGGCGCCCACGCCATCCGAAGCGGAGCAGACCCCGAAAACGGGCAGGCAGGAAAAGCCCAAGCCGGTGCAGCATCAGCCGCAAACCACGCCGCAGCCCGCTCCTACACCACCCAAACCGGCGCCGAAGCCCGAACAGACGCCAAAGCCCCTGCCCTTTATCCAGTTGTCGACCGACCAGATGGCATCGACCGACATTACCAATGCCAGGCCGGTCAAGCATGCCCCTCCGGCAAAACCGTCGGGTGGCACCTATGGCCCGGTGGCCGACCCGTTACTCGCCAGCGCCTCAGACAGCGGCGACAGCAAGCGCGTGGGCACTGCCCCCAACGGCGCGCCTCTCTATGCCGCGCGCTGGTATCGTGAACCGACGAACGAGGAACTGGCGGGCTATCTCTCGACCGCACGCGGCCCCGGCTGGGGGCTGATCGCATGCAAGACCGCACCGAATTACCGCGTCGAGGATTGCGTCAAGGTCGACGAATATCCCGAAGGATCGGGGCTTGCCCGCGCGGTGCTCGCCGCTTCATGGCAATTCCGCGTCCGCCCTCCGCAGATCGGCGGCGTCCCGCAGATCGGCGACTGGGTGCGCATCGAAATCGACTATGAGCGTAAGGAAGTACGGTCCTACGGAAAATAGGGACGTGCAGCGCTGAACGGCTTTGCCTACTTGGCTGGATTGCTTCGTCACCTGCGGCTCCTCGCAATGACGGCACCGCTATCGTCATTGCGAGCGCCATAGGCGCGTGGCAATCCAGCAACGCTATACCCCGGCGAGCGCACACGGCACCCGCCGGGAGGACGGTCATCCTTTATTCAACGCCGCCTGCGCCGCCGCCAGCCGCGCGATCGGCACGCGATAGGGCGAGGCGGAGACATAGTTGAGTCCGGTCTTCTCACAGAATGCGATAGAGGCCGGATCGCCGCCATGTTCACCGCAAATCCCCAGCTTAATATCGGGCCGGGTCGCACGTCCGCGTTCGGCGGCAATCTCGATCAGTTCGCCCACGCCCTCGACATCCAGACTGACGAACGGATCACGCGGGTAAATCCCCTTTTCGACATAGGTCGACAGGAACCGTCCGGCATCGTCGCGGCTGACGCCCAGCGCGGTCTGGGTCAGGTCGTTGGTGCCGAAGCTGAAAAACTCCGCCGTCTCCGCGATCTTTCCGGCCATCAGTGCGGCACGCGGCAGTTCGATCATCGTACCGACCAGATAGTCGATGGTGCGCCCGCGCTCCTCGAACACGGCCTTGGCGGCGGCGACCACCACCGCCTTCATCAGGTCGAGTTCCTTCTTGGTCGCGACCAGCGGGATCATCACCTCAGGGATGGGTGCCTCGCCCGATTTATCGGCGACGTCGCACGCGGCTTCGAAAATCGCGCGCGCCTGCATCTCATAGATTTCGGGGTAAGTGACGCCCAGACGGCAACCGCGATGGCCCAGCATCGGGTTGAATTCGTGCAGCTCACCTGCGCGGCGCTTGAGCGTTTCGACATCGACGCCGGTCGCCTTTGCCACTTCGGAAAATTCCCCATCCTCATGCGGCAGGAATTCGTGCAGCGGCGGATCGAGCAACCGGATCGTGCAGGGCAGGCCCGCCATCACCTCGAAAATCTGGGTGAAGTCACCGCGCTGTTCGGGCAGCAGCTTGTCGAGCGCGGCACGCCGCTCCGCCTCATCTTCGGCCAGAATCATCTGGCGCACGGCGGTAATGCGTCCGGCATCGAAGAACATATGTTCGGTACGGCACAGGCCGATACCCTCCGCGCCGAAATCGCGCGCGGTCTGACAGTCAGTGGGCGTTTCGGCATTGGTACGGACCTTCAGCCGCCGCCCCTTGTCCGCCCATTCCATCAGCGTGCCGAAATCGCCCGCCAGTTCGGGCTGCACCGTCGGCACCGCCCCCACCATCACTTCACCGGTCGCGCCGTCGATGGTGATGATGTCTCCTTCCTTCACCTCGCGGCTGCCGACGCGCATCACGCCTTCCTTGGCCTTGATCGAAAGCGTGCCCGCGCCGGAGACGCAAGGGCGTCCCATGCCGCGCGCGACCACGGCGGCGTGACTGGTCATCCCGCCGCGTGCGGTCAGGATGCCCTTTGCCGCGTGCATCCCGTGAATATCTTCCGGCGAGGTTTCGATCCGCACCAGAATTACCGCTTCACCGTTCGCGGCGGCCTTTTCGGCCGTATCGGCATCGAACACCACCTTGCCCGACGCCGCGCCGGGGCTGGCCGGTAACCCCTTGGTCAGCACGTCGCGATGCGCTTCGGGGTCGAGCGTGGGGTGCAGCAACTGGTCGAGCGCGGCCGGATCGACGCGCAGCACCGCCTCATCCTGCGAAATCAGCCCCTCGCCCGCCATGTCGATCGCGATCTTCAGCGCCGCCTTGGCCGTGCGCTTGCCGGTGCGCGTCTGCAGCATCCACAGATGCTCACGCTCCACCGTAAATTCGATATCCTGCATATCGCGATAATGGTTTTCGAGCTTTGCGAAGACCTCCGCCAGCTCGGCATAGGTGGCGGGCATCGCCTCTTCCATGCTGAGCGGCTTCGCGCCTGCCTTCGCGCGCGCGGCTTTGGTCAGATATTGCGGCGTACGGATGCCGGCGACGACATCCTCCCCCTGCGCGTTGATCAGGAATTCGCCGTAATAGCCTTTCTCCCCCGTCGACGGATCGCGGGTGAAGGCAACGCCGGTGGCAGAGGTTTCGCCCATATTGCCGAACACCATCGCCTGCACATTGACGGCGGTGCCCCAGTCGCCGGGAATGTCGTTCAAGCGGCGATAGACCTTGGCGCGTTCGGCATTCCACGATCCGAACACCGCGCCGATCGCGGTCCAGAGCTGGTCGTTGACGTCCTGCGGGAACGGCTTTTCCCACATTTCCTTCACCAACTCCTTGTACTCATCGACCAGCGCGCGCCAGTCCTTCGCCGTCATCTCGGTATCGAGATTGTAGCCGCGATCTTCCTTGGCGATTTCCAGCGCTTCCTCGAACCGGCCATGGTCGAGGCCGAGGACGACGTCGCAATACATCTGGATGAAGCGACGATAGCTGTCCCAGGCGAAGCGTTCGTCATCCGCCTTTTTCGCCAGCCCCTCGACCGTTTCGTCGTTCAGGCCGAGGTTGAGGACCGTGTCCATCATGCCCGGCATCGACACGCGCGCGCCCGAACGCACCGACACGAGCAGCGGATCGGACGGATCGCCGAACGTCTTGCCGGTGATTTTCTCAATATGTGCAACGCCGTCGGCGACTTCTTGGCGCAGGCTGTCGGGAAAGGTCTCGCCTTCCTCATAATAGCGGGTGCACATTTCGGTCGAGATGGTGAAACCGGGCGGCACCGGCAGTCCGATCGAAGCCATTTCGGCAAGGTTCGCCCCCTTGCCGCCGAGCAGATTCTTGTCCCCGCTCCCGCCTTCCGAAATTCCGCCGCCGAAGCGGTACACATATTTGGTCATGGTCGTCCCTGCTGGTTTCGGTGCTCATTTCCGGGGAGGAAAAACAAAGCGCCTTCAATGGCCTGAGTGAACGATGAACGTACTGCCCCTATCCTTCGATCCGTGAAAAATCGGCAACATTGTGCACTGCGGCACGCATCCGGGCAAGCAGCGCAAGTCGGCTACTCCGTTTGTCAGCATCGCTGTCGTTGACGGTAACGCTCTCAAAAAACGCATCGATCGGGGCGCGCAACGTGGCGAGCGCAGCCATCGCGCCTTCGAAATCCTCCGCCGCAACCGCCGCCTGCGCGCGCGGCTCCGCAGCATCGAGTGCCGCGATCAGACCGGCCTCGGCCGGTTCGGGCGTGTAGGACAGCGCCGCACCCGTCATGCCGGCGGAAGCTGGCATCGCTCTCGACTCTGGTTCCCCTTCATCGCCCACGATCCCAGCTTCCGCTGGGATGACGTTTTCTTTTTTGAGGATATTCGCCGCACGCTTATACCCGGCGAGCAGGTTCGCCCCGTCGGGCGTCTCCATAAACGCCTGCAACGCCTTCACCCGCGCGAGCAGGCGGACGAGATCGTCCTCACCCCCAAGCGCAAACACCGCATCGATCAGGTCATGCCGAACGCCAGCCTCGCGCTGCTGCACCTTGAGGCGGTCGGCGAAGAAGGCCAGTAGACGACGAGCCAACTTCGGCCAGTGATCCTGCATTTTGAATGCAGAGACCACCTCGGTCATGCCGTTATCAGCTAGCGTCAACTGGGCCGGCCCAACATCGGTATTTAAAGCCGCTTTGAGACGAGCGATCCAGTCGTCTCCAACCCGCTCACCCCTCAGTCCCTCAACTAGAAATTTGTTCAATTCCGGTCGATTTGCGACTGCTTGATCCATAACCTGGTTGAAGCGCTCTTGCCCTGATTGAAAGAGCGCGGAACGAAGTTTCGTGCTGATGTTATTTGCGACTAACAACGAAATGACAGCGAGGGCCTGGCGTCGAAGGGCAAATGGATCTTTCGAGCCGGTAGGAGCCTCGCCGACCTCAAAGAAATTATAGATCGTATCCAGCTTGTCCGCCAGCGACACCGCCACCGTCACGGGAGCGGTGGGCACGTCATCGCCCTGCCCGACCGGCTTGTAATGGTCGCGGATGGCTTCGGCGACGCGCGGGTCTTCGCCCTGGGCGAGCGCGTAATAGCCGCCCATCAGCCCCTGTAGTTCGGGGAATTCGCCGACCATGCCGGTGACGAGATCGGCCTTGCACAACCGCGCCGCGCTTTCGGCGAGATCGGCCAGCGCCTCTTTCGTCATGCCAGCGGAAGCTGGCATCGCTTGCGGCTCTTGACCCGCGCTTTCGCCAGCGACCCCAGCTTTCGCTGGGGTGACGATATCGGATTCAACCAGCCAGCGTGCCAGCTTCGCGACGCGCTCGACCTTGTCGGCGACGGTGCCCAGCTTTTCGTGGAAGACGATCTTTTCCAGCTTGGGACGCCAATCCTTCAGCTTCGTCTTCAGATCGGTGTCATAGAAGAATTTCGCATCGGACAGGCGCGCCGCGAGCACCTTGCGGTTGCCCGCGAGGATCTTCTCCCCGCCATCCTCGGCATCGATATTGGCGACGCAGATAAAGGCGTTGGCTAATCCTCCCCGCCCCGGGGAGGTGGCAGGCGCATCAGCGCCTGACGGAGGGGGCGTGCCGCCGGACGCAGCGTTCGGGGATGCCCCCCTCCCCCGTCCTTCGGACGGTCCCCCTCCCCGTTCCGGGGAGGATTGGCACACGAAATATTTCTGGTTCACGCGCGCGGTGAGCTGGATCACCTCGGGCGGGACTTGCAGAAACGCCTCGTCGAAACGACCGAGCAGCGGCACCGGCCATTCGGTCAGCCCGGCATTTTCATAGAGCAGACCTTCATCCTCGATCAGCGTCAGCCCGGCCTTTTGCGCGGCCATTTTCGCGCCCAGTGCAATTGTCGCGCGGCGTTCGGCGCCATCGACGATGACATGCGCCATGCGCAGCTTTTCGACATAATCGTCCGCCGAACCGATGGTGATCGGTTGCGGATGGTGAAAGCGATGGCCGACCGTCGTCGCCCCGCTCGCAATGCCGGCAACTTCGCACGGCACGACATCGCCGCCGAACAGTGCGACGATCCCCTGCAACGGACGCACCCAGCGCAGGCTTTCGGTCGACAGCGAGGCTTCGCCCCAGCGCATCGATTTGGGCCAGGGAAAGGCATGGACGACCGCCGGAACAGCCTCGGCCAGCACGTCCGCCGTCGCACGCCCCGGCTTATCGAACACTGCGAAATAGGTCGCGCGGCCCTTTACATCGCGCACCTCAAGCTGGTCGCGTGCCACACCCGCCTTACGGCAAAAGCCGTCGATCGCGGCATCGGGCGCACCTTCGGGCGGACCTTTCAGTTCCTCCGACACCGCCTCGGTCGCGTCGGGCAGGCCACGCGCGATCAGCGCAAGCCGGCGCGGCGTGGCATAGGTGGTGACGGCACCCGCCTTCAGCCCCGCCTTGTCCAGTTCGGCCGAGAACAGCTTTTCCAGATCGGCGCGCGCGCGTTCCTGCATCCGTGCGGGAATTTCCTCCGACCGCAGTTCGAGAAGAAAATCGCTCATACCGTCCACCCCGGAAACTTCGCTTCCCATTCGGGCGTCTTCTTCGCGATGAATGCCTGACAGCTTCCCTTCGCCAGATCGCGCACACGGCCCATATAGGCCTGCCGTTCGGCGACCGAGATCACGCCGCGCGCCTGTAACAGGTTGAAGGTGTGGCTGGCCTTGATCGCCTGTTCATAGGCGGCGATGGGCAGTCCGGCATTCAGGCAGTTCTCGCACTCCGCGGTCGCCTTCCGAAACAGGTCGAACAACCGTTCGGTATCCGCAACCTCGAAATTCCAGGTCGACATCTGGCGTTCATTCTCCAGGAACACGTCGCCATAGCTCACGCCGCTGTCGTTGAACGCCAGATCGTACACATTGTCGACATTCTGCACATACATGGCGAGGCGTTCGAGGCCATAGGTCAGCTCGCCCGCCACCGGTTTGCAGTCGAACCCGCCCATCTGCTGAAAATAGGTAAACTGGGTGACTTCCATGCCGTCGCACCAGACCTCCCAGCCCAGCCCCCATGCGCCCAGTGTCGGGCTTTCCCAGTCATCCTCGACAAAGCGGATGTCATGCCGGGTAAAATCGATGCCGATCGCGGCGAGACTGCCCAGATAGAGGTCCTGCAAGTCGGACGGGCTTGGCTTCAGGATCACCTGATACTGGTAGTAATGCTGCAGCCGGTTGGGGTTTTCGCCATAGCGGCCATCGGTCGGACGGCGGCACGGCTGAACGAACGCGGCGTTCCACGGCTCCGGCCCCAGTGCGCGCAGCGTGGTGGCGGGGTGAAAAGTGCCCGCGCCCATTTCCATGTCATAGGGTTGCAGGATGACGCAGCCCCGCGCACTCCAATAGTCATGGAGCGTCAGGATCATGCGTTGAAAGCTGGGGGCGGTTTCGGCCACGGTTCGATTCGGCTCTCTGTCGCAAAAAACGGTATGAAAACGCTGGCCGCTTTGGCGCATGGGGGGCATCGGGTCAATGGCAGCGCGCATTGCCGCTTCCCAACTGTGGATCGGGCGCGATAGGCAGAGGCGATGACCCGGTTCGCCAGATTCCTGCTGTTGCTGCTCGCCTTTCTGATCATGGGGCTGGGCGCATCGCCGCACGCAATGCTGGCGCGACCGGCGCTGTGGGCGGTACGCGATGCCGATACCACCATCTATCTGTTCGGTACGGTGCATTTCCTGCGCCCCGAACAGGTCTGGTTCAGCGGCAAAATTGCGGATACTTTTGCACGTTCCGACCGGCTGGTGCTGGAAGTACCGCCGCCCGACCGGCTGGCGACCCAGCGGATCGTGGCGGAACTGGGCGAATATCCCGGCCCGGAACTGCGCGATCATCTGTCGAAACAACAGCTTGCTATATATGAAGGGGCGATGGCGAAACTGGGGATGCCCCCCGACGCGCTCGACAATGACCGGCCATGGCTGGCATCGCAGGCGCTGGGCGTGAAGCCGCTCGAACAGGCGGGATATCGGTTGAGCGCGGCACCCGAAACCATATTGGCCGATGCCGCAAAGCATCGGGGCAAGCCGGTTTCGGGGCTGGAAACGATGCGGTTTCAGCTTGGCCTGTTCGCGGCCCTGCCGCCAGCACAGCAGAAATATATGCTGATACGCGCTGCGCAGGGCCTACCCGATGCGGTCACGAATATGGATGCGACGGTGCAGGCATGGGGCCGGGGCGACGTGATCGGAGTCGGCGCGGCGCTGAACCGCGAACTGGGTGCGCTGCCGCCGGATTTTTCCAGCGCCATCCTTACCGACCGCAACCACCGCTGGGTCGGCTGGATTCGCCATCGCATGACGCAACCCGGAACGCTGTTCGTCGCGGTCGGCGCAGGCCATCTGGCGGGTCCGCAATCGGTGATCGCACAATTACGTGCAGCCGGACTAACGGTTCAGCGGCTGCAATAGGTTCAGTCTCCGCTGCTTTCGATCACCGCGGTCGCATAGGGCGATACCGTGGCCCAGCCCATGCTGGCATAAAGCGGCTGCCCCTCCTGACTGGCGACCAGTACATGACGCGAATCGGGCGACCGCCGCGCCGCCGCCAGTTCCGCCATCACCGCACGCGCCAGCCCAAGACGGCGAAAATCGGGATTGGTGACGATCCTGTCATAGGCATAGACGCCTGCGGTTTCCGCCGCATAGCCGCTCGCCGCCAGCGTGCCGTCTTCGTGATGCACCGTCACGCTGACGACATCACCATCGCGATGTTGCGACAGGATGAAGCCATCGGGCGGAATGCCCGGCCCGATCGGTGCCTCATCGCGCGTCATCCAGTATCCGGTGGGAATCAATGTCCAGCGCGGCCCCGTCAGTTCGCCCAGCGCCTGCGTCGTGGCACAGAGTTTCAGAAAGATTCGCGGCTGCACTATGCTGTCGGCCAGCGCCGTAATTTCCGGCGAGGGTGCGGCAAAGAAATAGCGCCGAAACTCGACTGGCGAATTGGTATCCACCCGCCAGCCTCCATGATCGGCGACCGGTACGGGCAGCGCGCGCGACACCGACCGTGCCACTGTCCAGCCGTGAAACAGGTCGGGATCGACCGCACTGTGCATATGTGTCATTGCGCCGCCTTTAGCAGCTTGCGCGTCGACGCAAAGCTTCAACCTTGCTAATTCGCGCGCAGACGCCTATAGGCGCGCTCTTTCCGGCCATGGTCATCCCTGGAGGCGTGGGCGGGAAAGCATTGAAACCATTTATACGCATTCGGAGAAATCAGCATGAGCGATCAGCTTACGCTTAACGCCGAGACGCGTGACCGGGTTGGCAAGGGAGCCTCCCGCGCGCTTCGTCGTGAAGGCCGTGTACCCGCCGTTCTGTACGGCAACAAGAAGAACCCTGTGGGCGTCCATGTTGAGGAACGCGCCCTGATGAAACTGCTCGGCACCGGGCATTTCATGAACTCGGTCATCATGATCGACACCGGCGACGGCAAGCCCGTGCGCACCCTGCCCAAGGATGTTGCGTTCGACGTCGTGACCGATCGTCCGATGCATGTCGATTTCCTGCGCATCTCCGAACATGCCAAGGTTACGGTCAACGTGCCGGTCGTGTTCGTCGAGGAAGAGGAAGCACCGGGCATCAAGCGCGGTGGCGTGCTGAACGTCGTTCGTCACGAACTGGAGCTGGAAGTCGATGCCGCCAGCATCCCCGACCAGATCGAAGTTTCGCTCAAGGGTCTCGATGTCGGCGATTCGGTTCACATTTCGCATGTGAAGCTGCCCGACGGCGCCAGCCCGACCGTCACCGACCGCGACTTCACCATCGCCACCCTGGTTGCTCCGTCCGCGCTCAAGTCGAGCGAAGGCGACACCACCAAGGATGGTGAAGAGGGCGAAGCGGAAGCGGCTGCCGAAGAAGGTACCGCAGAAGAATAAGCCGGATAGCGTCCGGGCGATTGCGCCGGGATATGCTGTTCACGGGGCCGGTGACGGCGGTGCTCATACCGTCCTCCCGGCCCCGTTTTCATTTGTGAAGGAAAGGCGACAATGCAGCTTTGGGCAGGACTGGGTAATCCGGGGCCGCGACATGCGATGCAGCGGCATAATGTCGGCTTCATGGCGGTCGATGCCATTGCCGAAGTGCATGATTTTTCCCCCGCGAAAAAGCAATTTCAGGGCTGGACTCAGGAAGGGCGCATCGGCAGCGAAAAGATCGTGCTGCTGAAACCCGCCACCTTTATGAACGACAGCGGGCGTTCAATCCGTGCGGCGCTGGATTTCTACAAGCTGGAAACAAGCGACGTCACCGTCTTTCACGACGAACTCGACCTCGCACCGTTCAAGGTGAAGGTGAAAACCGGCGGCGGGGCGGCCGGACATAATGGCCTGCGCTCGACCGATCAGCATATCGGGCAGGACTATCGCCGGGTTCGCATCGGCATCGGTCATCCGGGGCATAAGGACCGGGTGCACGGCTATGTGCTGGGCAATTATGCCAAGGCGGAGATCGAGGATCTGAGCGACCTGCTGGGTGCGATCGCGGCAGAGGCGGACTGGCTGGCGAAGAAGGACGATGTGCGCTTCATGAACGATGTCGCCTTGCGGATGCAGCCGCCCGCCTGATCCAGAAGGTCAGTCGCGCCCGATGGCGAGACGGCTGAGCGCTGCGCAATCGGCGTCGGACGCATAGGGATCGTCGCTACCGAAAATCGCCTTGCCGACGGCTTTCAGAATATTGCCGAACGACTTGGTCTTGTGCGGCACGACGATTTGCGGATTACGGATCGTGCCATTGAACTGCACCAGTCCCGGCACGCGCAACACACCCTTGTCCTTGGGCGCACCTGCCAGCCGGACGTTGATCTGCTCCGTCGGAAAGCGCACCGCCCCCGATCCGCGCGACTGGCTGATCCCGGTGTCGATCACCAGCGGATCGACCGTACCCAGCCCATTATGCATCTTCAGCCGCACCGCCGCGCATCGCAATGCCGACCGGTCATCATCGCCCGTCAGAATCTTCTTGCCGATATCGAAACCGATCAGCGCGGCAATCTTGGTGGGCATCGATCCCGATCGCGCAACCGCACCGATACTGCCATCGGCATTGCCCACCGCTTCCCGAATCGTGCTGCCCGTACCGGTCAGGCGGATACGCGCCTGCACGCTGCCGTCCACGTCCTTCGCTTCTCCGCCCGCCAGTTCGGTGATCGTGCCGTTGGTCAGATAGAGGTTAAGCGTGACCTTCGGCTTGGGCGGTCCACCACGCTGATCCACCACCACCTTGCCGGTAATGTCGCCGTGTTTCAGCCCGATATGCAGCGGTTCGACCGTCAGGATACGATGGTCAAGCGACAGAACGCCGCGAATGCTGGTCAATGCCGAGGAACCGTCGGAAGAGACAAGCCGGTCGACATCAAAAGCGATGCGTCCGTCGGTTTTGCCCATCTTCGTCATATTGACGCGGGTATCGGGCACCAGCTTCGCGCCATTTGCCTGCTTCAATGCCTGTGCCTTCGCCAGTCCCGCATCGCTGGCCAGATCGTCGAAATTCAACCGGGTGAAATGCACGTCGCCGTCCAGTTCGGTACGCCCGCTCACCTTGCGCGCGGTGACCTTGCCGGAAAGCGGGCTGTTGCCGATCTTCCCGGTCAGCTTTTCGACGATCCAGCGATCGGGCTGTCGCTCGACATCGGCATTCAGATCGACCGGTTGCGTACCGAACAGCCCTGCCTCGATTACCCGGTCGACACGCTTCAGATTGTCGGCACGCGCGCGCATGTGAAATCGCATATCGTCGATTTTCAGCGGCCCGGCCATGCTGCCATGCGCGTGCAGATTGAGCAACTCGCCGGTCATCCGCGCGTCGAACGGCCAACGCTGCCCCGACCGCATAGCGCCGCCACGTGCAGAAACGTGCACATCGGCGCCGTTGACCTGCCCCTGTCCCTCTGCAAGCAGTCCCTTATCCGGATCAATGGCCACCGCGATAAGGAATTGCCGCTTCTGTTTGGCGTCGCGATAGCGAATGACCGCATCCCGCACGGCCACACCGGCCATGTCCGCCAGACCGCCTCCCGATGACTGGTCCGACCAGTTCTCCCGGCCCTGTGCATTGCGCACAAGATCGAGCCGCACACCCTGTGCCGACACCAGTTCGGCATGGAAATCACCGACCAGAAACGACAGCGGATGCACCCGCACGCGCAGGTGCCGGATGGTCGCCAGCATCCCCTTGCCTACCCAGCCCGGCTGCGCCACGCGCACATCGGTCAGGTCTACGACGGGGCTGAACGAAAACACCTGCTCCCGATGGATGGAGGCGATCCGGGCGGGGCTATTGAAAGACCGGCTCAGCGTATTTTCGATCTCACCCCTGAATCGTCCGAAGGGAAACATCGCCACGCCGAGCAGGATCAACAGGACCAGTCCTGCTACCGCGATAGCCAATGCACGCACGCGGCGGGACTGAAACACTGCCATCCTGAATGGACGACCCGACGCGACGAAGGTTCCGCCAAAATGCTTTCGCTGTCAGTTTTCTGCGGGGGCCTCCCACAATTCGATCGGATTCCCCTCCGGATCATGGATGCGCGCGAAACGGCCGGTTTCGGGACTGTCCCATTCCTCACGGGTTTCAATGACGATACCGGCGGCGTTTAGCTGTTCCAGCAGCCCGTCCATATCCTCGACCCGCAGGTTGAGCATGAATGCCTTGTCGGTGGCGAAATAGCCGCTGTCGGATGGGAATGGTGCAAACACGACCGGGCCGCCCTGCGCCATCCAGCACCATTCATTGACGTCGCCCGCGCCTTCCGCGACGCAGCCCGCGCCGACACCCAGATGGTCCTGATACCATTGCGATAATGTTTCAGGATCGTTTGCACGAAAGAACAATCCGCCGATGCCGAGAACACCCATTGCCTTTCCCCTCGTCCATCCCCAGTCTTGGTCGGGCATAATAACCGCAAAGGCTTGTCGCGCCTAATGGCCATTTTCGTGACCCGACGACACGCATGATCGATTCGCTTCTCGTCAAACTGGCGCTGATCGGCGTGATCGGCATTGGTGCGCAGTGGATCGCCTGGCGTACCGGGCGACCGGCGATTGCGCTGATGCTGGTCGCAGGTATTCTGGCGGGGCCGGTGTTTCAGATTATCGTGCCCGAACGCGACCTTGGCCATTTGCAGGAACCGATCATCAAACTGGCGGTCGCCGTCATCCTGTTCGAAGGCGGGTTGAGCCTGAATTTCAAGGATTTGCGCCACGCCGGATGGCCCGTTCTGCGCCTTGTCATCTTCGGCGTACCGATCGGCTGGGCGCTCGGCGCATTGGCGGCGCGATACGGCGCCGGGCTGGGCTGGGAAGTCTCCCTGTTGTTCGGCGGCATATTGGTGGTGACGGGCCCGACCGTCATCGGCCCGATGCTGCGTACCCTGCGCCTGCCCCCGCGGGTCAGCGACACGCTGCGCTGGGAAGGCATCGTCAACGACCCCATCGGCGCGCTGCTCGCGGTCGCGATCTTCGGCTATATCACCTATCTCGGCCCGGACACCGGCATCGGGCCGGTCGCCTTCGACATCGGCATTGCAACCGTAGCGGCGGGCGTGATCGGCGTGGCGCTGGGCTTTGCCGTCACCTGGCTGTTTCCGCGTGGTTATGTGCCCGAATTCCTGAAATCCCCGGTGCTGCTGATTACGGTAATCGCCGGCTTCGTTGTTGCCGATATCATCAAGCATGAAACCGGCCTCGTCACCGTCACGCTGATGGGCGTGGTGATGGCCAACCGCCCGATCCACTCCACGCATCTGCTGCGCCGGTTCAAGGAGGATCTGACCGTCCTGCTGATCTCCGGCGTGTTCGTCATCCTGTCGGCGTCGCTCGACTGGCATACGCTGGAGGCGTTCCGCGCACGCTTCGTGATCTTCCTCATCCTGCTGCTGTTCGTGGTCCGCCCGGTGACGGTGCTGGTCAGCCTGCTGGGGTCGAGCATGCCCTGGCGTGAGCGGTTGTTCATCGCCTGGATCGCGCCGCGCGGTATCGTCGCGGTGGCGATCACCGGCCTGTTCGCGATCCGGCTTAGCCAGTATGGCATTCCCGACGCCGATGCGCTGGTACCGCTGAGTTTCGGTGTCGTCATCGTCACCATTCTCGCGCACGGTTTTTCCGCCAAATGGGTATCGAAACGGCTGGGCATCGACCGCGGCAAGGGCGAAGGCGTGCTGATCGTCGGTGCAAACGACTGGACGACCGCGCTGGGCGTCTATCTGAAGGATATGGGCTACCCCGTCACGATCGCCGACACCTCCACCTATGCGTTGCGGCGGCCGCGGCGACAGGAACTGGCGGTCTATCGCGGCGATATTCTCGACGAGGTGACGCAGGATCATATCGACATGGGCCAGTTTCAGCAGATGCTCGCCGCTTCCGACAACGATGCCTATAACGCGCTGGTCTGCGCCGATCTCGGCCCCGAAATGGGATTCGAACGGATGATCCAGACGGCACCGGGAGAGGTGCGGCGCGGCGGTGTGCCCTCACGCGGGCGCGTATTGCTGGAAAGCCGCCGCTCCATCGACGACCTGCAACGCCTGATGTCGGAAGGCTGGAGTTTCGGGCGCACGCGCATCACTGAGAAATTCAGCTTTTCCGACTATCGCGAGCGGTTGCCGGAAGGAGGCGAGCCGGTGGCGGTACGCCGAGAGGATGGGGAACTGGAATTCTTTTCCGCCGGACAAAAGCCCTTTGTCGAGGAAGATGATCAGATCATCAGCTTTCTGCCACCCGAACCCGAAGCGGAGAAGGCCGCCCGCAACGAAGCGCGCGCCAGCGAGGCTAAAGCCGCGAAGGCAACCGCCGATGCCAGGGCGGAACAGGAAGAACGAGACACGGAACAACAATAACGCTGCGCAAGTTACGCCGCTGCCTGCACATCCGGCTTATCGGCAGCCTTGGCCAGACGCCGCTCCAACGCCTTCAACCGCCCGCTATTGACGATCTTGTCGTTCAGCAGGTCGGTGACGTAAAAAGTATCGACCGCGCGTTCGCCATAGGTGGCGATGTGCGCCGAATGCAGCGTCACCTTCGATTCGAACAGTGCCTGCGCCAGCGCATTGAGCAGCGCCGGACGATCGCGGGCATTGACCTCGATCACCGTGAACCGGTTCGAGGCGCGATTGTCGATCAGGACGTTGGCGGTAATGTCGAACGCCTCGGCACGCAGCCGCGGCAGGGGCTTGCGGCGCAGTCGCTCCGTCATCTTTGCCCGGTTGGTCAGCGCTTCGGTAATCGCCTGTTTCAGACGCTCCAGTTGCCCGGCATCGTCGAACGTGCCGCCCAGCGGGTCCTGCACCAGAAAATTGTCCAGCGCCCTGCCCTCACGTGTCGTGTGGATACGCGCGTCGATGATGTTGCCGCCCGCCGCATGGATCGCGCCGGCGATGCGATAGAACAGGCCGGGATGGTCGGCCGCCGCCACCGTTACCAGCGTGGCGTCATTATCGTCCTGCACCACTGCGTCGATGGCCAGAGGCGCGTCTTCGGCGGCATCCAGCATCCGGATATTGCCTGCGATCACCTCGACATCCTCGGCAATCCAGTAGCTGTCGGGCAGCACCCGGCACCAGTGACGCAGGCGGTCGCCATCCAGACCGAGCAACGCGCCCAGTTCCTCCTGCTTGGCAGCGATCCGCTCGCCGCGTCCCTTTTGCTTGTGGCCGAGGCGCAGCACCTCTTCGGCCGATTCGTATAGCGTGCCGAGCAACTGCCGTTTCCAGCCGTTCCACACGCCGGGACCCACCGCCCGGATATCGACGATGGTCAGCACCAGCAGCATCATCAGCCGCTGCGGGCTTTGCACCTGTTCGGCGAAATCCAGGATCGTCTTGAAATCGGCCAGATCGCGCTTGAACGCGGTCGCCGACATCAGCAGGTGATAGCGCACCAGCCAGGCGACGGTTTCGGTCTCTGCGGCCGTGAGGCCAAGTCGCGGGCACAGCCGCTCCGCCACCTCCGCCCCCAGAACCGAGTGATCGCCGCCACGCCCCTTGGCGATATCGTGCAACAATACCGCGACATAGAGCGCGCGGCGCTGCACGATCTTGTCGAACAACCCGCTGGCGAGCGGATGGTCCTCCTTCAATTCGCCGCGTTCGATCCTGCTGAGCAGCCCGATGGCACGGATCGTATGCTCATCCACCGTATAATGGTGGTACATGTCGAACTGCATCTGCGCGACGACGCGGCCGAAATCAGGCATGAACCGGCCGAACACACCCGCTTCGTTCATCCAGCGCAACACGGTTTCGGGGTCGTTCTTCGATGCGAGGATATCGAGAAACAGCGCATTGGCGCGTTTGTTGTCCCGCACATCGTCGACCAGCTTGGCATCGCGGGAAGCAGCGCGCATCGCCAGGGGGTGAATTTCCAGCCCGTGCTGTTCCGCCAGCGCAAAGATTTCGATCAGCCGAATGGGCTTTTGCGCGAAATAATCGTCCGATGGGAGCGCAAGTCGCCCACGATCGAGCACAAACCCTTTCAGCTTGCGGGGCTTTCGGCGCAGACGCGGCAGGCCGAACCGCCGCCCGCGCGCCGCATATTTCTCGTCGAGATGCGCCAGAAAGATACCGGTCAGATCGCCGACACGCTTCGCCTGCAGGAAATAGAACTGCATGAACCGCTCGACCTTCGACTTGCCGGGCCGGTCAGCATAGCGCATCCGCTCGGCAATCTCGCGCTGGACGTCAAAGGTCAGCCGTTCCTCGGCACGCCCGGTAATCAGGTGCAGGTGGCAGCGCACCGCCCAGAGGAAATTTTCCGCGCGGTTGAACTGGCGATATTCGTGTGCGTCGAACAGCCCGGTTTCCACCAGATCGGCGGCACGGCGGACATTATAAGCATATTTGCCGATCCAGAAGAGCGTCTGCAGGTCGCGCAGCCCCCCCTTGCCCTCTTTCACATTGGGTTCGACGACATAGCGGCTGTCGCCCATCTTCTGGTGCCGTACCTCGCGCTCCTCCAGCTTGTCGGCGATGAACTGACGCGCGGTGTCGGCCTGTACATCGGTGCGAAAACGATGCGCCGCCTCGTCATACAGCTCGGTATCGCCCCAGACATAGCGCGCTTCCAGCAGCGCGGTGCGGATCGTGACATCCGATTTCGCCTGACGCACCATTTCATCCAGCGAGCGTGAGGAATGGCCGATCTTCAGCCCCAGATCCCACAGCGCATAGAGCATGGATTCGATGACCTGTTCGGACCATGCAGTCTGCTTCCACGGGGTCAGAAAGCCGATATCGACATCCGAATGCGGCGCCATCTCTCCCCGGCCATAACCACCGACCGCGATCAGCGTCATCCGTTCGGCGGCGGTCGGGTTGTTGTTGGGATACAGCCGTTGCAGCGTGAAATCCCATAACAGGCGCAGAATCTGGTCGATCAGGAACGCCCCCGACGCGGCGGTGGACAGCCCCGCCGACGGATGTTCCATGAACCGTCGCTCGATCTCCGCCCTGCCCTCGGCCAGCGCCTTTTTCAGGATCGCGGTCGCCGCCTGACGCAATTCGGCTGACGGAGCTTCGGGCAGCGCCGTCAGTTGATCGCTCAATGCGCGACGATCGATAATCCCCCTGCGCCGGGGAATCGCATTGATCCGGTCCGACATGGTCGCCGGTTTGGACAGGGACGGGTCGCGCCTCACCGGGATGGATCAGGCTCCGTCGGGCTTTTTGGCGACGCCCACCAGCGCGGGACGCAACAGGCGGTCGTTCAGCATATAGCCGCTCTGGATTTCCTGCACGATCGTGCCGGGTTCGGCATCCGCACTCGGCACTTCCATCATCGCCTGATGCCGGTTGGGGTCGAGGGGCTGGCCCTGCGCCTCCACCTTGACGATGCCGTGACGGGTGAAGACGGTTTCCAGTTCGCGGCCCGTCGCCTCCAGCCCAGTAACCAGCCCCTTGAACTTCGCGTCCTCGCGCATGTCCTGCGGGATTGCGGACAGCGCGCGGATCAGGTTGTCGGACACCGACAGGATATCGCGCGCAAACTGCGTCACCGCATAGGCGCGTGCATCCGCCACTTCCTTTTCGGCGCGGCGGCGAACATTCTGCGTATCGGCGCGCGCATAGAGCACTTCCTGCTTCTGCGCTTCCAGATCGGAGCGCAGCCGCGCCAGCTCTTCGGCAACCGCATCATGCTCGGCCACTTCGGGGGCTTCGCTTGCGGTTTCCTCGCGCAGGGTTTCTGCCTCGTTCGTCGCTTGTCCGGCGATCTTGTCGTCTTCGTTCATGCTATTACCGTTCTTAGTGTCTGGAATTTCGTTCAGCCGAGCAGCCGCGCCACGGTTGTGGCGGTGAAGTCCACCATTGGCACAACCCGCGCATAGTTCAACCGTGTCGGACCGATTACCCCCACTACGCCGACCACCCGTCCGTCCATCGCGCGGACCGGCTGGGCGATCACGGAGGAGCCCGACAATGCAAATAGTTTGTTTTCCGATCCGATAAAGATGCGCGTCGCATCGCCTTCACGCGCACTGTCGAGCAGACGCGCGATCTCACGCTTGCCCTCCAGCTCGTCGAGCAACTGGCGCACACGGTCCAGATCGTCGGTCGCCGCCTCGTCGAGCAACCGCGCCTGCCCGCGCACGATCAGTACCGGTCGGTGTTCACCATCCTCGCTCCACATCGCAATACCGCGTTCGACCAATGTGCGTGCGGCACTATCCAGCGCAGCACGTTCGGCGGCGATTTCGCGTTCGATCCGGCTTCGTGCTTCGGCCAGGGTCACGCCGTTCAAACGCGCGGTCAGATAATTGCCCGCCTCGACCAGCGCTGATGGTCCCATGCCGGACGGCATGTCGACCACCCGGTTTTCGATCGACCCGTCATCGCCCACCAGCACGGCCAGCGCCTTATCCTGCGACAGCGGCACAAAACTGAACTGGCGCAGCACCGGCTCTCGCTTGGGCACCATCACCATGCCTGCACAAGCCGAAAGACCCGACAGCGCGGCGGTGGTGTTGGCCAGCGCCTCTTCGATCGACCCGGCCGCTCCTGCGCGCTGTTCGATCGCCGCGCGTTCCTCCGCACTCGGCTCCAGCGCCTGCATCATCCCGTCGACGAACAGGCGCAGCCCGACATCGGTCGGCATTCGCCCCGCACTGGTATGCGGCGCGGCGAGCAGACCCATTTCCTCCAGATCCTGCATCACGTTGCGGATCGAGGCGGGCGAGAGATTGAGACCGGAAATCTTGGCGATCGTGCGCGATCCCACCGGCTGCCCCGAATCGAGATAGGATTCGACCGTGATGCGAAACACATCGCGGGCGCGGTCAGTCAGTTCAAGGATCGGCGGAATGTTCATCGCCGCCAATTTAGGTATCGTTACGCCATCGCTCAACGGCTTTGCTGTCCTTCCCCTTTAATCCTTCATGCAACATCGCTTGCCACTGGCGCGTTGGCGTTCACGGCGTTAGGTGCCCGGTCAACACGAAGGAGAAAATCATCATGCGCCCATCCGGCCGCGCGCCCGACGCAATGCGCACCATCACCATCGAACCGAATTTCACCCGCCATGCCGAGGGATCGGTGCTGATCTCCTTTGGCGACACCCGCGTGCTGGTGACCGCCAGCGTCGAGGATCGGCTGCCGCCCTGGCTTCGCGGCAAGGGGGAAGGCTGGGTAACGGCGGAATATGGCATGCTGCCGCGCGCTACCCACACCCGCGGCAATCGCGAAGCTGCAAGGGGCAAGCAGTCCGGCCGTACGCAGGAAATCCAGCGGCTGATCGGACGCTCCTTACGCGCCGTGACCGATCTGAAGCTACTCGGCGAGCGGCAGATCACGCTCGACTGCGACGTGATTCAGGCCGATGGCGGCACCCGCACCGCGTCGATTTCCGGCGCATGGGTGGCGCTGCGCATGGCCGTCGACAAGCTGATGGCCGAGGGTAAGCTGACGGCCGATCCGATCACGCAGCAGGTCGCGGCCATAAGCTGTGGCATCTATCAGGGTACGCCGGTCCTCGACCTCGATTATGACGAGGATTCGAATGCCGACGCCGACGCCAATTTCGTGCTGCTTTCCGACGGCAACATTGCCGAGGCGCAGGCAACGGCCGAAGGCGCGACCTATGACGAGGAAGGGCTGCTGCGCCTGCTCCGCCTTGCCCGCATCGGCTGTAACGACATCTTCGCCGCGCAGCGCAAGGCGCTCGGGAAATGAGCGGCGAAGGCGACACCCCGCAGGCGATCCGCAAGCTAACCCCCGGCAAGCTGGTGATTGCCAGCCATAATGAGGGCAAGGTCGCGGAAATTCGCGAACTGCTCGCCCCCTATGGCATCGAACCGGTGTCGGCGGCGGAACTCGACCTGCCGGAGCCTGTTGAAAACGGCACGACCTTTGTCGCAAACGCCGAACTGAAGGCGATGCAGGCGGCCGACCTGTCGGGCCTGCCCGCGCTGGCCGATGACAGCGGGCTGTGCGTCGAGGCACTGAACGGTGCGCCGGGCGTCTATACCGCCGACTGGGCGGAACGGCAGCCGCGCGAAGGACCACCGGGACGCGACTGGTATCTTGCCATGGGCAAGGTTGAGGGCAAACTTGCCGAACAGGGTGCGGATGTCAGCCGTTCGGCGCATTTCGCCTGCACTCTGGCGCTGGCATGGCCCGACGGGCATGTCGAATGGTTCGAAGGGCGCGCTGAAGGCCATCTGGTCTGGCCGCCGCGCGGCAAACGCGGTTTCGGCTACGATCCCGTCTTCGTTCCCGAGGGCGAAAGCGAAACCTTCGGCGAAATGGACCCGGCGAAAAAACACGCCATCAGCCACCGCGCCGATGCCTTTCGCCAGCTTGTCGCAGCGGTATTCTGAGTTCACGCCACCACCACGCCATCCCGTCATTGCGAGTTTCGCGCCAGCGAGGCGAAGCAATCCATGCCGCAATTGGATTACCGCGCGGCTTCGCCGCTCGCAATGACGAGAAATTAACAGGCGATCGGCCTTAATACGCCTTTTGCCCGACGACATTACCGGGCGGGGTGTAGCGGCAAACGAGATAATCCTGGGTGCGGCTGCTCGCCATTGCGCAGCCCATCCGTTTCGTGTTCGCCCAGATGATCTGCGTATAGTGCGCCACTTCGCGCCAGTTACCGGTGGTGGAAAAATCCGGTGCAGGACCGTTGCGGAAATAGCGTTTCTCATCGACCCAGAGCTGCGCCATTTCAGTGTAGCGATAGGCACTGCGCGTGCCCTTGAACAAATTCTCGCCTTCGGGCTGCGGCCCGCGCGTTGCCGGATCGGAATGTTCGTATATTTCCGTGTGCGCCAGTTCGTCGGCATAGCGTTGCGCGTCCGCAGCAAGCCCGTCGTCCCACTCCAGCGGCTGTTCGCCCACCGCCGCGCGAGCGCGATTTTGCACGGTCAGCATCGCCTGTTTCAGCAAGGCCTCTCCGCGCGGGGCATCGCCGGCAAAGGCGCGCGGCTCGACCACCGTCGGCGCCTTCTCCTGTCCCTGCGGGATGCAACCGGTCAGCAGGAATATGGCACCCATCCATAGTATCTTTTGCTTCGACACGCACAAAACCCTATCGCGCTTTCCATGAATGCCGACCGAACGCAGCCGCTGGCGCTTTATATCCACTGGCCGTTTTGCGTTTCCAAATGTCCCTATTGCGATTTCAACAGCCATGTCCGCGAAAGTGTCGATCAGGCGGCGTGGCGCGACGCGCTGCTCGCCGACATGGCGCACGAGGCCTCCTTGCTGCCGGACCGGCGGCTGGGATCGATCTTTTTCGGTGGCGGCACGCCCTCGCTGATGCCGCCCGCGACGGTTGCGGCATTGCTTGAGGCGGCGGAGCGACACTGGGGCTTCACCGACGAAATCGAGATCACACTGGAGGCCAATCCGTCCTCGGTCGAGACGGCACGCTTTACCGATCTGGCGGCAGGGGGCGTCAACCGCGTATCGCTGGGGTTACAGGCGCTGGACGACGATGCGTTGCGCTTTCTGGGCCGTGCACATGATGTGGCCGAGGGGCTGGCGGCACTCGATACCGCACAGCGGGCGTTCGCACGCGTCAGCTTCGATCTGATCTATGCCCGCCCCGGCCAGACGCTCGCCGCGTGGGAGGCGGAGCTGACGCGTGCGCTGGGGTTCGGCACCGGGCATCTGTCGCTCTACCAGCTCACCATCGAGCCGGGCACGCGCTTCGCCACGCTCGCGGCAAAGGGGGAACTGACGCTGCCCGAGGGCGATGACGCCGCTGACCTGTTCGCCGCGACGCGCAGCCTGACCGCCGAGGCCGGCCTGCCCGCCTATGAGATTTCGAACCATGCCCGTCCCGGCGAAGCGAGCCGCCACAATCTGACCTATTGGCGCTATGGCGACTATGCGGGAGTCGGCCCCGGCGCGCATGGCAGGCGCGGCGGACTGGCGACCGTGCGACATAAAAAGCCGGAAAACTGGCTGGCGGCGATGGCGCGCAACGGCCATGGCATCCGCGAAGAAACGCCGCTCAGCGCGGAAACGCGTGCCGTCGAGGCACTGCTGATGGGTCTGCGCCTCGACGAGGGCGTGCCGCTGACGCGTATCGCAGCGCTGGGCGAAGCGCCTGCCGATACGTTTCTCGACCATAAGGGGATTGCGGTGCTGGAAGACGAAGGACTGGTCGCGCTGGACAGCGAGCGGCTATGCGTCACCGATGCCGGAATGCCCGTGCTCGACGCGGTACTGCGCACCATCGTGCGAGAAAACGCCCTTACCTAACCGCCGCGGGAAATCGGGGGGGCCTATCATGGCCGCCATTTCCTCTATCGAGGGTTCGGCCATGATCAATCCCCCGCCATGCGCATTGCTGCACCCGCTACGAACGGTGTACCCGCAACCAGCAACAGGCTGACCGCACCAAGCAATTTAAGCGCGCCGGGACCACCCTCGATCGAACCTGCCCCGAAAATCAGCAGCGGTACCGCCAGCGGCAGCATCACCAGCCCGGCCACTGCGCCACTACCGCGCAGACCTGCGGTCAGCGCCGCCGTCGCCACCCCCAGCGCAGCAAGCCCCGGTGTACCGATCAGCAAGCCCAACTCGATGGCAAGCAGCGTATGCCCCGACAGACCCAGTAATCCCGCCGCCAGCACACTCGCCAGCATCAGCAGCGGCGCAAAGCCCAGCCAGTGCCCGACCAGCTTCGCGGTTGCAATCATCGCCTCGCTCGCCCCACGCACCGCCAGTTGATCGACCACACCGCGCTCAAGATCCGGTGCGACCAGCCGCTCGACCGGCAACAGTGCCGCCAAAAGCGCCGCTGCCCAGATCACGCCGCCGCCGACGCGCGCCAGCAATTTGCTGTCCGGACCGATCCCGAACGGAAAAAGAATGGCGACGAGGAGGAAGAAGGCGATGGGTAGCAGCATCCCACCGCTGACCCACGCCCCGCGCAATTCGCGCATCACCAGCGTGGCAAACCCCTTCATGCCGCCTCCAGCACGATCATCTGCGCGCGCGGCACATCGAGTTGCTGATGCGTGGCGATCAGGACCGCGCCACCGGCCTTGCGATGGCGGGCAATGGCTGCTTCAAACAATGTCAGGGCATGGGCATCCAAACCGTTCGCCGGTTCATCGAGCAACCAGGTTGGCGAATCGGCTGCCAGTACGCGTGCCAGTCCGGCTCGCCGCCGCTGCCCGGTCGACAGCAGCCGCACCGGCACCGGCGCCAGATGCGTCAGATCGAATGCTTCCAGCGCATCGGCCACCCGTTCATCCGCCGCCCGCTCGCTGTCATCGAATCGTGCCCAGAACAGTAGTGCGCGGTCCAGCGGCAGTTCGCGATCCAGCGCTGCATCCTCGGTAATCAGCGCGCGTGGCGGGCTATAGGCGACGGTGCCCTCGACCGGCTGCAACAATCCGGCGGCAATGCGGATCAGGCTGGATTTGCCGACACCATTCGGCCCCGTCACCACCCCTGCCTGCCCCTGCTCAACCGCGAAGGTCAGCCCTTCGAACAGCACGCGCCCGCCCCTTTCGCAGGTCACGTCTCGAAAGGCGATGGCGCCGCCGGGCATCAATCGTCATCCCCTGCCGAATCCTCCAGCGCGTGCATATCGGCGTCCGACAGGCCGAAATGATGGCCCACCTCATGCACGACGACATGGCGGATGATCGCACCCAGCGTTTCCCCGGTCGCCATCCATTCGGCAAGCAGCGGGCGGCGATAGAGATGGATTTCGTCGGGGTAGCTGGTGACGTCGAACGAGGATTTCTCCCCGATCGGCCGCCCGCGATACAGGCCCGCCAGCCGCATCGGATCGCGGATGCTCAGCGCGCGCAGCGTGGCCGGGTCCGCCACTTCCTCAACCACCAGCACGATGTCGCTGAGATAGCTGGAAAAAGGGGCAGGAATTTCCGCCATCGCCTCTCGCGCGAGACGTTCGAACGTCGCCGAATCAGGCAGATTCATTCCGGGTGCTTGTGCCGACATGCCAAAAGCCATAGGCCCGAAGCCGAGGATCCGGCAAGGAGGCGAAGATGGTAGAACAGTTGAGCCCGGCAGAACGCGAAGACGCGCTGGACGGTCTGCCTGAATGGGATTTCGACGACGGCCGCGACGCGATCAGCCGCCGTTTCACCTTCGACGATTTCAGCCAGGCCTTCGCGTTCATGACTCAGGTCGCCCTGCTTGCGGAAAAGGCGGACCATCATCCCGAATGGTCGAACGTCTATAATCGCGTCGAAATCCTGCTGACCACGCACGATGCAGGCGGGCTATCGGAACGCGATATCGAAATGGCGCAGGCAATCGACGCGCTGGTCGAATAACGGAGCTTCCCGCATGGACTGGACGGTGCGGCGCGCGGACGCCGCAGATGCCGCGCGGCTGGCACTGGTCGGTGCCGCAACCTTTCTCGATGGATTTGCCGGCGTGATCGACGGCGACGCCATTGTCGCCCATTGCGCGAAGCAGCACGCCCCCGATGCCTATACCGCCCTGCTCGCCCGTCCGGACGTGTCGGCATGGCTCGCCCAGGCCGATCATGGCGGTGCCCCGGTCGGCTACAGCATCCTGTGCACCGCCGACCTGCCGGGGGTGGGTGAAGGCGACTGGGAAGTGAAGCGTATCTATGCCCTGTCGCGCCTGCACGGCAGCGGTATAGGGCGCGCACTGATGCAACCCGCCATCGACACGGCGCGTAAACGAGGTGCCAAACGGCTGATGCTGGGCGTTTATAACGGCAATGCCCGCGCGCTTGCCTTTTACGCTAAATGCGGGTTCGAAACCGTGGGTACGCGGCGCTTCACCGTCGGCGCACAGACCTACGACGATTATGTGCTGGCGCTCAGCCTGTGAGCGCCGTCAGACGGTTTCGTTGGTGAGCAGATTCAGTTGCACCAGTTCGGCGCGGAATGCGGGGGCGTCGGTGAACTGCACCGCATGGATGCCCAGCGCATTGGCGGCGGCGACATTGGCGGGGTTATCGTCTACGAACACAGCGTCGGTCGCGGCAATGCCGAAACGATCGAGCGCGCGGCGGTAGATTGCGGGGTCCGGCTTTACGAGACGTTCCTCCCCCGACACCACGATATCGCGGAACCGGTCGAACAAGTCCGGCCATGCCGCGCGGAAGGGTGGAAAAAATTCGTGCGAGAAATTGGTGATCGCGAACAGCGGTACGCCCGCTGCATCGAGTTCCTCGACAAGCGGGATCATCCCGTCGACGGGACCGGTGATGCTGTCGTTGAAGCGCGGCCCCCATTGCGCGATCAGATCGGCATGTTCGGGGTAGCGCGCGCTCAACTCCGCGCTGGTGTCGGCGAAGTCGCGCCCGGCGTCATGCTGAAAATGCCATTCATGCGTGACGACATCGCGCAGAAACGCATCAAGCGCCTGATCGTCGTCGATCAGACGCTCGTACAGATAGCGGGGATCCCAATGGAACAGGACGTTGCCGATATCGAAGATAACGGCGGATCGTGCCTGTCCCATATGGCGTTCAGCCCTGGCGCGCCTTGAACTTGCGCACCGTCTTGTTGATGACATAGGTGCGACCGCGGCGACGGATCACGCGGTTATCGCGGTGACGTCCCTTGAGCGACTTCAATGAATTCACGATCTTCATGACCGATTCGCTTCTCGATAATTAGTGTCGGAAAAAGTGAGGCGCCCGCCTACTGGCGATGGCGCGCGAAGTCAAGCGCCCGGCCTGACCGCACCCGAACCGCCTCGGTTCATCGCAGCAGATAGGAACCCCATTGCCTTTGTCATGCGTTCAGCAGGATAAGCCGGTATGTATCTGCGACGGGAGAACGGCATGCGACGGACAGGAATCATGGCGGCGGCAGGATTGGCGTTGCTGACGGCGGGATGTTCAACGACACCGCATATACCGGTGGACGTTACCCGCTATCACCTCGACCCGCCGATCGCGCGGATGACCTATACCATCCAGCCGCTGTCGACCCAGCCGACGATCAGCCAGGAATATCAGCAATATGCCGATGCGGTCGCGACTCAGTTGAATGCTCTGGGCTTTGCGCCCGCCAGTGCCGGCAATGACGACAACGACATCGGAAAGTCCGGTTACATCGCCGCCATGTCCTATACGCGCGCGCCGGTAGGGACCGTGCGTAAACGCCCGCCGCTATCCATCGGCCTGGGCGGTGGATCGTTCGGCGGCGATGTCGGCGTAGGCGGCGGGGCAAGCTTCGGCATCGGCGGCGGCGTGCGACAGGTAATCGGCACCCAGCTTTCGGTGCAACTGCGCCGCCGCAGCGACAATACCGTGGTCTGGGAAGGCCGCGCAGTCACCCAGACCGTGATCGGCGGCAAGGATTCGAGTACCGCCGCAATTGCCCAGAAACTCGCTGCCGCCTTGTTCAAGGGGTTCCCCGGCGAGTCCGGGATTACTATCACGGTCAAATGAGCATTCAGATCAACGCCGCCTTTGACGGCGGCAACATCCGCCTGGTCAGTATCGCCAACGACCGGATCGACCTGGAAATCGTGAAGGACCATCATTCCGATTTCTATCAATGGTTCTATTTCCGCGTTTCCGGTGTAAAGGGCCGCACGCTGACCTTTCGCATCGTCAATGCGGGCACGTCCGCCTATGCCTTTGGCTGGCCGGGCTATCGCACGCGGATCAGCACGGACCGGAAAAGCTGGCGCACCACCGATACCAGCTATGACGACGGGGTGCTGACCTTCACCCACACCTTTGCAACCGACCTTGTTTGGTTCGCCTATTTCGCGCCCTATACGGTGGAGCGGCACAACCAGCTTGTCGCCGACATGGCGACGCGCCCCGGCGTTGCGCATCGTGAACTGGGCCAGACGCTTGACGGACGGTCGATCGACTGCCTGACGCTGGGCGACGGCGCGAAGCAGGTCTGGCTCTATGCCCGCCAGCATCCGGGCGAAAGCATGGCCGAATGGTGGATGGAAGGGGCGCTGGAAAAGCTCACCGATCCCAACGACGCCACTGCTCAGGCGCTGCGGCGCAAGGCGACGTTCCACATCGTCCCGAATATGAACCCAGATGGTTCGTTCAGGGGCCATCTGCGTACCAATGCGGCTGGCGTGAACCTGAACCGCGAATGGCATTCGCCGACCATGGAGCGCAGCCCCGAAGTGTTGCTGGTCCGCAACCGGATGGACGAAACCGGCGTCGATTTCGCGATGGACGTGCATGGCGACGAAGCGATTCCGGCCAATTTCCTTGCCGGGTTCGAAGGGATTCCCAGCTGGACCGAGGAGCTGGGCGAGAAATTCTATAGCTATGGACGCAGGCTGGAAGCGGCGACGCCGGACTTTCAGACCGAAAAAGGCTATGGCAAGGCGGAACCGGGCAAGGCCAACCTGTCCATGTCGACCAACCAGCTTGCCGAGCGTTTCGGCGCGGTCAGCATGACGCTGGAAATGCCGTTCAAGGACCACGACCCGAACCCGGATGCCGAATTCGGCTGGTCGCCCGACCGCTGCAAGACGCTGGCGCATTCGTGCCTCGACACGCTGGCCGGGATGATCGACGAAATCTGATCGCGATGCCTTGGGGGGAGGCGGGCATGGAGATTGTCGAAGGCGGATTGACCAACCCGGCGGTGATTGCGCTGCTGGACGAGCACGCCGCCGCCATGCTCGCCCAGTCGCCGAAGGACAGTTGCCATTTCCTCGATCTGAGCGGGTTGCAGCACCCGAACGTCACCTTCTGGACGGCATTGGAATCGGGCGAGCTACTGGGCTGCGGTGCGCTGAAACAGCTTGCGCCCGATCATGGCGAGATCAAGTCCATGCGCACCGCCGCCATCCATCTGCGCAAGGGCGTGGCGGCGGCGCTGCTGACGCATATCCTCTCGGTCGCCCGCGCCCGCGGCTATCGCCGAGTCAGCCTTGAAACCGGCTCCGGCCCTGCCTTCGACGCCGCCCACGCGCTCTATCACCGCTTCGGCTTCACGCCCTGCGCCGCTTTCGGCAGCTATCGGGACGGCGATTCCTTCAGCCGTTTCCTGACACTGGAGTTGAAGGGCGATGGAAGGTTGAAGGATTAGAATTGCCTTCCCCTTCAATTGCAACACTTTGTGACTGGGCGTAAGCAATCTAAAGAGGCTTTATGAGCAAGAAAGTAACAGTTATCCTGATGCCATGTCTGATCGGCGGCATCATCGGTTCCGCAGGACTTGGGTGGATTCTGTCTCTTGTCGCTGCAATTGGAATTGGTTCTTTGTGGTTTCTCGCTGATGCCGCAATAGACTACAAAGCCCGCAATCGCTGACGGTCCATTTTCGCTTTGACCCGATCCTTCTTGCGAAGGCGCGAAAGCACGCTGGATAACACTCTAATTCTTTTGAAGATTGAGGAAGCCGGATCGCCAATCTTCCCCATCAAAACACCGACCAGCCCAGTTGCAGGCCCGCGCCGACATCGGGCGCGGTGGGGGTAACGCCCGCGCTGCCATAGACACCGACCTGCAGGTGCTTTCCGACACCGACGTCCAGCCGGGTGGCCACCTGTTGCTGGTCGGGAAGTTGCGGGCTGATCCCCTGCGCATAGGCATAGGATATCTGGCCTGCGACATGCTTGCCCAGCTTCGTGCTCAGCCCCGCCTGCACCGACAAGCTGTCGCGCAACGGATAGGCGTCGGGCTTGCCCGGCATGGTATAGCTGACATTGGCGAAGGGGGTGACGCCGCCGACCCGCTTCGACACCTGCGCGCCGACCGCGAAATCGGTCTTGCCGGTGCCAAGCTGTTTGCTGACCGACGCAGTGGGCAGCTTCACCTGACCATAAGCAGTAATATCGACCGCATGGACGGGCAGCACATAACCCGCCCCCAGCCGCAAATCGCCTAACCCTTCGCGATGCACGCGCTCGGTTGTGGTGGTGTTGCTCGTCGGGCTAGATAGTACCGGCAGGCCGAACAGCCCCCCTGCCCCACCGCCGCTCGCAACCACATACCCCGGCGCGTTGAGGCTGAGCCAGGGCAGTGAAGCGGTCAGGATCACGCGCCCTTTTTGCAGGCGCGCGGTGTTGACCACCGATACCAGCTCCACCTTCTGCCCGGTCTGGTAATAGCCGCTTTGATAATCCACGCCGGTGCCGACCTGCAGATGCGCGTCGTCAGCGGACGATTGCGTCGTGCGCTGCTGCGCGAGCGCGGGAACAGCGGGAATCAGGGTTGCGGCAAACAGGATGGGCAGGAAACGCATGGTCGGTTCAAATCCTTTTGGTCGTTTGAACCGGCAACGAGTGCGGTCACGGATTTAATCCATCCCCAAGGATTATTTTGCTGCGAATCGGGGTGGCGGCCATGCGTTGCGCCCCTTGCCGCCCGACGCCGAAACCGGGTAGGTCGCCATCGAACGCTTTTCAGGAGATGCCCATGCCCACCCTCGTCCTTGTCCGCCACGGCCAGTCGGAATGGAATCTGCAAAACCGCTTCACCGGCTGGTGGGATGTCGACCTGACCGACAAGGGCGTTGCCGAGGCGCAGGCGGCGGGCGACCTGATGGCCGAAAAGGGACTGGATTTCGACCTGACCTTTACCAGCCTTCAGACACGCGCGATCCGCACGCTCAACATCGCGCTCTACCGCATGGGTCGGCTGTGGCTGCCGGTGGAAAAAGACTGGCGCCTGAACGAGCGGCATTATGGTGGGCTGACCGGCCTCGACAAGGCGGAGACCGCGGCAAAGCATGGAGACGAGCAGGTGCATATCTGGCGTCGCAGCTTCGACGTGCCGCCCCCGACGATGGAAGCGGGCAGCGAGTTCGACCTGTCGGCCGACCGCCGCTATGCCGGGATCGACATTCCGCAGACCGAGAGCCTGAAAGACACGATCGCCCGCGTCCTGCCCTATTGGGAGGGCAGAATCGCGCCGGAGCTGAAGGCGGGCAAGCGCGTGCTGATTTCCGCGCACGGCAATTCGCTGCGCGCGCTGGTCAAGCATCTGTCGAACATTCCCGACGAAGAAATCACCGGTCTGGAAATCCCCACGGGCCAGCCGATCGTCTATGAACTCGACGACGACCTGACCGCGAGCGACCGCTATTATCTGAACGAACACTAAGTTTCGCCAACCCGACAGAGGATAACGCCATGCAGCCCCCAAGCCCCTGGTCGCATCAGCGCAGCACGTCGAGCGCCGACGATATCGATTTCGAGATCAAGGGCCATGAGCTGCAATTTATCGAGATCGAACTCGATCCCGGCGAAAGCGCGGTCGCCGAAGCGGGCGCGATGGTGTGGAAGGATGCGCCGGTCGAGATGAACACCGTGTTCGGCGACGGGCGTGGGCAGAGCAGCGGCTTCATGGACAAGCTGCTGGGTGCGGGCAAACGGCTTGTCACGGGCGAAAGCCTGTTCACCACCGTCTTCACCCATCGCGGATCGGGCAAGGCGCGGGTGGCGTTCGGCGCGCCGATTCCGGGTACCATCCTGCCGCTCAAACTCTCCGATCTGGGCGGCACGCTGATCTGTCAGAAGGATGCATTTCTGTGCGCAGCGCGCGGGGTGCAAATGGGCATCTTCTTTCAGAAACGCATCCTGACTGGCCTGTTCGGCGGCGAAGGCTTCATCATGCAGCGGCTGGACGGCGAAGGCTGGGTGTTCGTGCAGATGGGCGGCACCGTCATCGAACGCGAACTGCGCGCCGGGGAAGAACTGCACGTCGATACCGGCTGCATCGCCGCCTTTACCAGCGGGATCGATTTCGATCTGATCCGCGCGGGCGGCGTGAAAAGCATGGTGTTCGGCGGCGAAGGCGCGTTCTTTGCGCGGCTCACCGGTCCGGGCAAGGTATGGATTCAGTCGCTGCCCTTCTCCCGCCTTGCCGGACGGATGCTGGCGGCAGCAGGGCCGGTCGGTGGGCAGAATCGCGGCGAAGGATCGGCGCTGGGGCCGCTGGGCGACCTGATCAGCGGGAACTGACGGTTTGGTTCGTGATTCGGCGCCGCTGACTCAGTACGGCACCGGCCCGTATTGCACGAAACTTCGATTGCCCTTGCCGCCCTGCGCCGCTAGGAACCGGCGCTTCCCAAGACAGCAAATGAGCGGGACGCATGGCGCAAGCACCTTTGGTCGGCATCATCATGGGCAGCACCTCCGACTGGGAGACGATGCGCCACGCCGCCGATATTTTAAAGGCGCTGAACGTCGCGCATGAGGTGAAGGTCGTATCCGCGCACCGCACGCCGCAGCGCCTCTACGACTATGCCACAAGCGCGGCCGGACGCGGGCTGAAGGTCGTGATCGCGGGCGCAGGCGGTGCCGCCCACCTGCCCGGCATGGCGGCGGCGATGACGCGCCTGCCGGTACTGGGCGTACCGGTGGAATCAAAAGCGCTGAGTGGCATGGACAGCCTGTTGTCGATCGTCCAGATGCCCGGCGGCGTGCCCGTCGGAACCCTCGCCATCGGCAAGGCGGGCGCGACCAATGCCGGGCTGATGGCCGCCGCGATCCTTGCCACTGCCGACGACGTGCTGGCCGAACGGCTCGACGCGTGGCGCGCGACCCAGACCGACAGCGTGGCGAACGATCCGCAATGAAGACGCTACCCCCCGGATCGACCATCGGCATCATCGGCGCGGGCCAGCTTGGCCGGATGCTGGGCGTCGCCGCAGCACAGCTCGGCTATCGCATCCATGTGCTTGCGCCCGCCCCCGGCCCTGCCTGCGACGTCAACAACGCGTTTACACAGGCCGCTTATGACGACCCGCAGGCACTGGCCACCTTTGCGCAGTCGGTCGATGTCGTCACCTATGAGTTTGAGAATATCGAGGCCGCGCCCATCGCCGCGATTGCCGATATCATGCCGGTACGCCCGTCCGCCCGCGCGCTGACCATCGCACAGAACCGGGTCGAGGAAAAAAGCTTCGTCGAAAATCTCGGCGGGCGCGCCGCCCCCTGGCGAGAGGTCAACAGCCGCACCGATCTCGACACCGCAATCGCCGAACTGGGCACACCCGCCATCCTGAAAACCGTCCGCTTCGGCTATGACGGCAAGGGGCAGGCACGGCTGCACAGCGCCGACGATGCCGATGCCGCATGGGATGCGATCAAGGGCAGTCCGGCAATTCTGGAAGCCTTCGTCCCGTTCGAGCATGAATTTTCGATCGTGCTGGCGCGCGGCATGGACGGCGCGATGGTCAGCTATCCGCCGCCGCACAACGAGCATAAGGACGGCATCCTTGCCCGCTCCACCGTTCCCGCCCCCGCCCCGGTCGCGGCGCAATGGACCGAAGCCGCCGCACTGGCGGGCCGGGTGGCCGATGCGCTCGATTATGTCGGCGTGCTGACGCTGGAATTCTTTGCCGGTAAAGACGGCCCCGTTTTCAACGAAATGGCACCGCGCGTGCACAATAGCGGCCACTGGACGATTGAGGGCGCCGTCACCTCGCAGTTCGAAAATCATGTCCGCGCGATCTGCGGCCTGCCGCTGGGTGAGACCGCAGTCACGGGCAACCATGTCGAGATGGAAAACCTGATCGGCGAGGACGCCCGCCGCTGGCCGGAACTGGTGGCCGAGGCAGAGGCGCATCTGCACCTCTATGGCAAGGGTGAGATCCGCCCCGGCCGCAAGATGGGCCATGTGACGCGCGTCCGGCGCGACTGACCGGAATTTTCACACAAAAAAGCCCGCCACCATAGGGTAGCGGGCTCTTGTCTCGAACTGACGGAAATCAGGCCTTGCGCGTGCCCGTCATCGGAAAGCTGCCGAACGCACCGGCGGTGACCGAACCGTTCATCGCGTCACCGTCGACCGTCGCGGTGCAGTCGAGCGTCATCGGCATCGGTACCGAAATATTGAGCTTCCAGGTCAGCGTTTCGCCGTCCACCTTGCCGTCCTTCACCTCGGCGCTGCCCATTGCGCCGGTATAGGTGCCGGTGAAGCTGTCGCCCGAACTATCGATGGTCAGCACCGCCTGCTGATCGCCCATCGGCGATTTCGTTACCGTGTCCCAGCTTCCGTCCACATTCGCCATGATCGTCTCTCCTTAATCGCGCGCAGATCGCGCGGAATTCCCATTCCTTCAACTCGGTAGCGCGCCGCCATCTGTCAAGCACCGAACCAGTGCCGGTTTGCGGTCAATCGCAATGCCGTAACGTCAGGGCGCTGTACTTTATTTTGCAGGCGGCGTTGCCAGCATGGTTTCGTCGCTGGGCAGGGATTCCCCGATCGGAACCTCGTTGGGACGGCGGATCGAGGTGAGGAGGAAAAAGATCAGGTTGCTCCCCTGCGTCAGCGCCCCGCCCGCCAGTAACAGCCCGGCCATCGCTTCGCGTGGGCCGTCGATCGCATTGCTCATCTCCAGCCCCGCCGACAGGAACAGCAACTCCCGGTTGGGAATGAACGGCAGGCGTGCAATCACCATCTGCATGGTCAAAAAGAACAGCCACACCTTCCATGGCTGATCAGGGATCACCACCGCCCATTGCGTCACCTGCAGCCCCATGACGATGACGGTACGCACGACATGCAGGCCCAGTACGCTGCCTGCCACGCCCAGCGACAGGCCGATGATCTTGTTGCGGAACGCCAGCATCACCGGCAGCAGAAATGCGGCGATCAATGCGGCGGCCAGGAACCATTTCACCTCCCCGTTCAACCAGCGGGTCACCAGATCCGCCTGCCCGCTCAGGAGAAACAGGACGACCAGACCCGCCGTCACCATTGCGGCCGCAACAGCTGACAGAATGGCATTATCCTTCAGCCCGACCAGTAGCTGCTTGGCGGGAATCGAAAGATTATGCCGCGCCCAGAGAAAGAAATAGACCTCGCCCGAATATCCGACCAGCGCGCTGTTCAGTACGCGCTTGCGAATGAACACCGCCAGATGCCGGGCCATGGGTCGGTCGTAAATCCGCTGGAATATCGCGGTTTCCGAAATCGGAAGCGTCAGGAACATCGCCAGAAACAGGATGTAGAACCACGGTGTCACCGGCAGCGAGTCGCTGACCTTGCGCCAGCCTATCGCGTTCACCTTCAGCGTCATCCAGACCAGCATGGCAATCACGAAGAGCCAGCGGATGATCCTGAGAACGCGTTTACCGGTCGTGCTTTCCGTCCAGGCGCGATAGGCGCCGAGCCAGTTGGTCAATGGTATTTCCCTTGCATGGCCGATCCCGGCACTTGCCGCTCCTCCGGTGCAACGGGCTGCATATCGGATAGCCTTACTGGACGTTCAACGATCACGGCAAAAGTGCTGGAGTGCGACATGGCCCTTGTCAACCGTGCAACCGCGCCGATAAGCAAAGCGGGACTGGCCGTGCTGATACAGCAATATCGGGGTTCAGCCAACGATATCGTTCCTGTCTTTCATGAGCGGATAGCCCGACCTTGACCAAGCGCATCGCCATCTTCTTTCCTTCGCTGACCGCCGGCGGTGCGGAGAAATCCGCACTCTTTATCGGCACTATATTAGCGGAAAAAGGCTATACGGTGGATATGGTCGTCGCGCGGTGTCGCGGCGGGTTGCAGGACGATCCCTTTATCAGTGCGCACCTTGTCGATCTGCATCGCGACGACCCGATGCTCGCGCTCGACCGTTATCTGGGGTATTTACGCCGCACCCGGCCCGATCTCGTCATTTCGCTGGTCCATTCGGCCAATTTCATCTCCGGGGTCGGAATGCGGTTCTTCCCCGACATTCCGGTGATTGTCAGCGTCCATAATACGCTGATCAAGCGCCCGAAGGACCAGTGGTGGATCCGCCGCTGGTTCGGCCACGCGCCCGAACGTTTTCTGTATCGCCGCGCGCGTTTCGTGCAGACGGTTTCCGACCAGCTTGCCGATCAGTGCGAAACCCTGTTCTCCGTCCCGCGCGAGCGGTTGTACGTCACCTATAATTCCGCTTCCGGTCCTGGCACCTCCGGCATCGACGACCCGGACGAGGCTGACCCGACGGCTGAGATCGAAGCGGCAAGTCCCTATATATTGAGTGCGGGCAGGCTGGTCGAAATCAAGGGGTTCGACACTCTGATTGCAGCCTTTGCCCGGGCCGATATTCCGGCGAACTGGAAACTCGTCATTCTGGGCGATGGCCCATTGCGGCCAAAGCTGGAACGGCAGATCGAACGCCTCGGCATGAGCCGGCGAATCATTCTCGGCGGCTTTCGCAAAAGCCTGAACACATGGATGGACCATGCACGGGGGTTCGTCTTCGCAACGCGGGGAGAGGGCTTCGGGCTGGTCGTGCATGAAGCGCTGCTTGCGCATCTGCCGGTCGTGACCTCGCGCGTTCCCGGTGTCAGCGAACTGGTCGGGCAAGGACGGTTCGGCCGATTGGTCGAGCCTGAAGATATCGCAGGGTTTGCCAGGGCGATTGAAGATATCGCAGAAAACAGGCTGACCGCACCGGTATCGGCTGCCTTTGAAGAACATCTCGACCGCTTCACGCCGGAAGCGGTCGCCGGACGCTATCTGGAAATGGTGGAAGCCGCGATCGGCGCACCATGAACGCCTGCGGCCCTACCGATTCAGAGATGCGGAATCAGGTAAAAACCGCTCTAGCCAGCGATGCCGACGCCTGATAGCGCGACGCTGCAATGCGCATCATCTTCGTCCTGACCTGCCCCGTCTATCAGCGGATCGACGACCTGTCGGAATGGCTCGCCATGGACAATCGCAACCGCAGGATGCCCGCAATCGTGGCGACAATGGGCGCGGATGTCGAGCTATGGGCAGTCGGCCGGGAAGAACACAGCCTGATGTCCGACCTTCCCGGCATAGCCCCCTATCCCATCCGCATTTTCGCTGCGTCCGGCGGCGGCGCAAAGAGTCGCGATGCCTACAGCGACGCAATGGTTGACGCGGCACGGGGTGATCCCGCCGACCTGTTCGTGCTGATCGGTGCTACCGGCAGCGCGGGCTATCGCCTGTACGACAAGGTGCTGAAGCCCGGGAAACGCCGGTTCGCAGTTATCCTCAACGGCGAGTATTGGAGCCGGATCGTTCCTCATGCCGCATTCCTGTTTTCCGAATCCGCGCGACAGGAACAGGTGCTTTCCCATCCCGGCTGGCGGTTCTGGAGGCGGCATATCAGCCCGCACCATATGCAGCGACTGGCCAAGGCAGTCGATACAGACCGTTTCCGGCCCGAACCCGATCTGCCGAAACAATGGGACATTATCACCATCAGCCGGTTGAACCGATGGAAGCGCTTCGATGAGATCGGCGCCCTTTCCACGACGTACCGGGTCGCGGTCATCGGCGACGGACCACAGGCATCCGCACTCGCCACCCGATATCCCCATGTCACCTGGCTGGGGCATATTCGCCATGAGGGCGTACCGGCACTGCTCAACCGGGCACGGCTGTATTTTCATGCCGGGCGCCGCGATGATTTCCCGCTGGGGATTGCAGAGGCGATGGCCTGCGGTCTGCCGGTGGTAGCGATGGAGGGACGGATCGGCTTCGATGTCGTCCCGACGGGGTGCGGTGCACTCGTCAACGACTCGGTATATCCGGCGATGGTCGATCGCCTGCTTGCCGATGAACGGCATCGCGCGGCAATGGGCCGTTCGGCGCGCGCACATGTGCTGGAAACAAATGGGCCTGATTCCAGCATTGATGCATGCCGCACACTGGTGACACTCGCACAATGACCGACACCCGCTGGACCTTTGTAATCGCCTATTACAACGAGGCGGATTTCCTGGCCGCGACACTGGAATCGCTCGCCCGCCAGACGGTGAAGCCCTTTCGTCTGATTCTGGTCGACAATGGCTCGACCGACCATTCTGCAGCCATCGCCCGCAACGAAACCGCACGCATGAAAGGTTTGGAAACGCTGCATCTGCACGAAGCAAAACCCGGCAAAATCCATGCACTCGAAACCGCGATGCCGCACATCGAAACACCCTTGGTGGCGTTCGGAGATGCCGACACCTTTTATCCGCCGGATTATCTGAAAAAGGCCGGGCGCGCTTTTGATGCAGGCGGGGAACGCGTCGTCGCGGTGATGGCGGTCGATGTACCCGCGCCGCCCGATGGACCGGAGGCCCGCCGCAAGCGTTTCCTACGTTCGCGCATTGCCAGTCGGCTATGGCCCAGACAGACGCACACCGGCGGGTTCGGCCAGACCTTTCGTACCGATGCGCTACGCCGCGCGGGCGGGTATGCGCATGGCTACTGGCCCTATGTTCTGATGGACCATGAAATCATGCAGCGGGTGCTGAAACTGGGCCGGGCGATCTATCCGCCTGATCTGTGGTGCATTCCCTCTCCGCGCCGTTCCAATCGCACACGCGTACGCTGGACGCTGGCCGAGCGACTGCTCTACCATTTCACCCCGTTCGCGGCGAAGGACTGGTATTTCTATCGCTTTTTGGGGCCACGACTGGAAAAACGGCGGCTGACCCATCTCAACCTGCGCGAAAAGCCCTGGCAAAAGCCTTCCGTCTGACTGGCAGGCTTATACGCCGCCGATCGAGCGAATCTTGGTGAGATGGCCCTTCACGATCGGCAGGACCTTGCCCGCCCATTCCTTCAGCGTCGCGTTGCCGCCACTGGCCGCATAGGATTGCAACAGGCCGATCGCCTGCTGATGCGCCAGCGTCTGCTGTTGCGCGTACAACGTATCAAAGGCCCGACCGCTGGCAGACTTCAATGCTGACAGATCAGCCTGTTGCTGCGCCGACAGCGTGGCGTCCGGCGTCACCCCCGGAATCGTTTTTGCGGCCTGCTTCAACTCCGCCGTCGACTGGTCATGATCGTGGATCATCAGCTTCGCAAAGTCTTTCAGCTTCGCGTCTGTCGCTTTGGACTCAGCCAGCTTCGCCGACTGTATTTCAAAGGCATCGCTCGCCGCCACCAGATTGGCAAACTGCTGCGCCGACATCGTGGAAACGTCCATCGGCATCGACGCATTGTCGGGGGCCGTCATCGCCATATTGCCGCTGTCATCGACAATCATATTCGACACCATCAGATTGTCGCTGGCAACGCTGTCATTATAGGCATCGGCAGTGTTTCCGACGGGCGTGCTGCTGCCGCACGCGCTGAGCATCAGCGCGCCGCCCAGCGCCATGGTCAGTGAAAGCACCGAATATTTCATACGCCATCTCCCTCACCCGCGCCAACGCATGCAGTGGAGTGACGTTCCCGATAGCGAGGAAGGATCGGTAAAAGGACGAAGCGCCGGATGATTCAATATATTGGCGCTTCGTCCGTAGGATCAGATATGCAGCGCGCGGCCGTAGGCGCCGAGCACGCTTTCGTGCATCGTTTCGCTGATCGTCGGGTGCGGGAAGACCGTTTCCATAAATTCGGCTTCGGTCAGCTCGCCGGTCTTGCCCACGGTATAACCCTGGATCATTTCGGTCACTTCCGCACCGACCATGTGCGCACCCAGCAACTCGCCGGTCTTTGCGTCGAAAATGGTCTTGGTGAAGCCTTCCGCCTCGCCCAGCGCAATCGCCTTGCCGTTGCCGATGAACGGGAAGGTGCCGACCTTGACCTCATAGCCCGCTTCTTTCGCCTTCGCTTCCGTCATCCCGACACTGGCGATCTGCGGATGGCAATAGGTGCAGGCCGGGATGTTGAGCGGGTCCATCGCGTGCGGATGCCTGCCCGCAATCGCTTCGGCCGCGATCACGCCCTCATGGCTTGCCTTGTGCGCCAGCCACGGCGGCGCGGTGATGTCGCCGATCGCCCACAGCCCGTCGACATTGGTGCGGCACATCGGATCGGTTTTCAGGAAGCCGCGATCGTCCATCGCGACGCCCAATTCCTTCAGGCCGATATTCTCGGTGTTGGGCACGATGCCGATGGCGGCGATGACATGGGTGAATTCGGTCGTGGTTTCCTTGCCCGCCTTGTCCTTCAGCTTCGCCTTCACGCCATTCGCGCCGACTTCCAGCCCGCCGACGCCTGCACCGGTCATGATCGTCATGCCCTGTTTCTTCAGCGCCTTTTCGAGGAAGGCAGAAACATCGGCATCCTCGACCGGCACGATGCGGTCGAGCATTTCCACGACCGTCACTTCAGCGCCCATATCGTTGTAGAAGCTGGCGAACTCGATACCGATTGCACCCGATCCGATCACCAGCAGCTTTTTCGGCATTTCCGGCGGCGTCATTGCGTGGCGATAGGTCCAGACGCGCTTGCCGTCGGCCTTTGCGAACGGCAGGTCGCGTGCACGCGCACCGGTGGCGACGATGATATTCTTCGCAGTCAGGGTTTCCGTGCCCTTGTCGCTCTTCACCTCCAGCTTGCCTTTGCCGACCAGCCTGCCCTCGCCCATATGGACGGTGATCTTGTTCTTCTTCATCAGGTGCGTGACGCCCTGATTGAGCTGCTTGGCGACCCCGCGCGAACGCTTCACCACCGCTTCCAGATCGGCGCTGATCTTGTCGGCGGCAAGGCCGTAATCCTTGGCATGGCTCATATAGTGGAAGATTTCCGCCGAGCGCAGCAGCGCCTTGGTCGGGATACAGCCCCAGTTGAGGCATATGCCGCCCAGCAGCTCGCGTTCGACGATAGCGGTCTTCAGCCCGAGCTGTGCCGCACGGATCGCCGCGACATAGCCGCCCGGTCCCGAACCCAGAACGATAAGGTCATATGTATCAGCCACAATAATGCTCCTGCAAAACAGCCACGCAATCAGCCGACAAGCGACCGGGGCTTCTTATTCTCGTCAACCGCGACAAAGACGAACCGTGCCTGTGTCACGCAATCATGGGATTCGCCGAACCGCCCCCGGCGCCACGCCTCCACCTCGATGGTCATCGAGGTGCGACCGGTTGCCACCAGTTCGGCATATACGCTCACTTCGTCGCCGACCGATACGGGGTGGTGAAACTTCATCCCCTCGACCGCGACGGTGACTGCCCGCCCGCGCGAATAGCGCGAGGATACCAGCCCGGCGGCCATGTCCATCTGGCTCATCAGCCAGCCGCCGAAAATATCGCCATAAGGGTTGGTGTCGGCGGGCATGGCGGTGACGCGCAATGCCGGCTCGGCATCGGGCGGTGTACAATCATCCATGGCGTTGCGCCCTTTTCACTCTGGTCAGATCGGCACGGGCCGCACGGATGATCGCAGGGAGAGCCATCGCCACGATCAGCACCATTCCGGCTCCTGTGACCAGCCAGATATCCTGCCGTCCCAGCGGATAGGACCATGCTGACAGCCAGCCGAGCGTAAACGCCACGGCAAGCCCGGCAACGACCCATAAAACTTCCATCAGGACCCGCACGCCGCGTCCTTACGCGATCATGCCCAGCGGCGCCTCGACCAGTTGCTTGAACAGTTTCAGCATCGCCGCGCCATCCGCGCCGTCGATGGCGCGGTGGTCGAAGCTGCCGGTCACGCTCATCACCGTCGCAACCTGCAAGGCATCATCGACGACATAGGGCCGCTTCTCCCCCGCGCCGACCGCCAGGATCATGCCCTGCGGCGGGTTGATGACCGCTTCGAACTGCTTGATGCCGAACATGCCCATATTGGACAGCGACGCCGTGCCGCCCTGATATTCGCTGGGCTGCAGCTTGTTTTCCTTAGCGCGCCCGGCCAGCTCCTTCATCTCGGTCGAGATTGCCGAGATGCTCTTGTTCGCAGCGTCGCGAATGATCGGCGTGATCAGGCCCGTCGGCGTGGAGACCGCCACCGACACATCGGCGCGGCTATAGTTGATCATCTTGTCACCGGCATAGGTGACGTTGCATTTCGGGCTGGCTTCCAGCGCCACGCCCAGCGCCTTGATCAGCATGTCGTTGACCGACAGCTTGATCCCGCGCGCTTCCAGCGACTTGTTCAGTTCACCGCGCAGTTTGAGCAGCGCATCCAGCCGCACATCGACGGTCAGATAGATATGCGGCACCTGCTGCTTCGATTCGGTCAGGCGGCGCGCAATCGTCTTGCGGATGTTGGAAAGCTTCTCTTCCTCATGCGGGATCGAATCGTCGTACCAGATCGCCTTGGCTTCGGCAGGTGCGGCTGCGGGTGCTTCGGCGGCAGCGGCAGGTGCTGCCTTGGCGGGCGCGGCACCCGGCCTGGCCGATTCGACGTCCGCCTTGACGATCCGGCCATTGGGACCGGAACCCTGCACCGCGGCCAGATCGATACCCTTGTCGGCAGCGATGCGGCGCGCAAGCGGGCTGGCCTTGACGCGATCGCCATCGGCAGTCGGAGCCGCCGGAGCAGCAGCTTTCGCCTCGGTCGGCGCGGGAGCAGGCGCAGGCTTGTCCTCGACGACTTCAGCCTTCGGCGCTTCCGCCTTCGCTTCGCCACCGGCAGGTGCTTCCACCGATGCCGGATCCTCACCCTCTTCGGCAAGGATAGCGATCGTTTCGCCCACCTTCACATTTTCCGAACCCTCGGCCACAAGGATTTCGGCGATCGTGCCTTCATCGACGGCCTCGAATTCCATCGTCGCCTTGTCGGTTTCGATTTCCGCCATCAGGTCGCCGGATGAAACCGTATCGCCTTCCTTCACCAGCCACTTGGCCAGCGTGCCTTCTTCCATGGTGGGCGAGAGGGCGGGCATCTTGATTTCAATCGCCATGAACGGTCCTGATCCTTGAGTCCTTGGGAGGAAGCCCTCCATCACCATCCGGGGGGCCTTGGTCAAGCCCATGTGGACGGGGAAAATACCTCTCCCCTTGCGCAACGGGCGGCTCTACGCCAGTGAACGCTGGAACGGAGGCAGAATATCCATGCGCACCTATCTGGTGGTGATCGACGAAAGCCGCGAATCGGAAATCGCCATGCGCTTCGCCGCGCGCCGCGCGGTAAAGACCGGCGGCGATGTCGAAATTCTTGCGCTCATCCCCACCCCCGAATTCGTACAGTGGGGCGGCGTGATGGCGACCATGGAAGAGGAAGCGCATCAGCGTGCGCAGGCGCTGGTGCAGGGTGCCGCCGGCACTCTGCTGGAGGAATCGGGGCTGAAACCCTCGATCACCGTGCGGCAGGGCGACGGGCCGAAGATCGTTCGCGAGATGATTGAGGCCAATCCCAATATCGCGGCGCTCGTGCTGGGCGCTGCGCCGGAAGGTGCCCCCGGCCCGCTGGTCACACACTTTTCAGGGCAGGATGCCGGAAGCCTGCGGGTGCCGGTCATGATTATCCCCGGCCGCCTGAACCGGGAGGAAATCGACCGGTTGAGCTGAGCGGAAAGCATCGGCGATTTTGCCGAGCGCGCTTGACGGCAGCCGCGCCATGGCTGCAAAGCAGCGGCCATGAAGCGAAAGACTGGTCAGGACCGTTCCATCACCACCCAATGGCGCCCCGCAACGCGGGCCATTCGGGGCGGCACCGCACGTTCGGAATGGGGCGAAACCTCCGAAGCGATGTTTCTGACCTCCGGCTATGCCTATGACTGTGCGGGCGATGCGGCAGCGCGCTTCGCCGGTGAACAGGACGGCATGACCTATTCGCGGCTGCAAAATCCGACGGTCGAGATGCTGGAGCATCGCATCGCGCTGATGGAAGGGACCGAAGCGTGCCGCACCACCGCCAGCGGCATGGCGGCGATGACGGCGGCGCTGCTGTGCCAGCTCGAAACCGGCGATCACGTCGTTGCCGCGCGTGCAGCGTTCGGTTCGTGCCGCTGGCTGGTCGACACGCTGCTGCCCAAATTCGGCATCGCCACCACTACCGTCGATGCCCGCGATACGCAGCAGTTCGTCGATGCGACGCGCGACAATACGAAAGTCTATTTCTTCGAAACGCCCGCCAATCCGACCATGGATATCGTCGACCTGAAGGCGGTGTGCGGCGTTGCGCGCGAACGCGGCATCACCACGGTGGTCGACAACGCCTTTGCCACCCCTGCCCTGCAACGCCCCATCGAATTCGGCGCCGATGTCATTGCCCATTCGGCCACCAAGATGATGGACGGTCAGGGCCGCGTGCTGGCGGGCGCGGTGTGCGGCACCGATGCATTCATCAACGAAACGCTGTTGCCCTTCACCCGCAACACCGGCCCGACGCTCAGCCCGTTTAACGCCTGGGTGGTACTGAAGGGGCTGGAAACGCTGGATCTGCGCATTCGCAGGCAAAGCGAAAATGCGCTGAAACTCGGCCGCTTCCTCGAAGGGCGCGTGCCGCATATCAACCATCCCGGCCTGCCCAGCCATCCGCAGCACGAACTGGCGATGCAGCAGATGGACGCATGCGGCCCGATCTTCTCCTTCGAGGTGGAGGACCGCAAACAGGCGCACGCGCTGCTCGACGCGCTCGAACTGATCGACATTTCCAACAATATCGGCGACTCGCGCTCGCTGATGACGCATCCCGCTTCGACCACGCATAGCGGCGTGGCAGAGGACAAGCGGCTGGAAATGGGCATTCGTGAGGGCATGTTGCGCTTCAATGTCGGGCTTGAAGATGCCAACGACCTGATCGCCGACCTCGATCAGGCGCTCGGCCGGGCGGGGTTGTGAAGGGACTGTTCACCCATGTAGCGGAAACCCGCGGGGTCATTGTCCGCGTCGGGGTAAGCTATCTGGCCGAACAATCCGACCCGGCGCGTGGTCGCTGGTTCTGGGCCTATCACATCCGCATCGAGAATAGCGGTGTGCAGCCGGTGCAATTACTGACCCGCCACTGGCTCATCACCGATGGAAGCGGCTCTCAACATTCTGTAGAGGGAGAAGGCGTGATCGGCGAGCAGCCGCTGATCGTGCCGGGGGACAATTTCGATTACGTCTCCGGCTGCCCGCTTTCCACGCCCAGCGGCTCGATGGAGGGCAGCTATCACATGGTCGCGGGCGACGGGCGGGCGTTCGACGTGACCATTCCCAAATTCACCCTCGTCGCCCCGGCGGAAGCGGACTGAGGCGCCGGTGAAACGCACCCACCTTCCGCTCAACGGCTTGCGCGTGCTTGACGCTGCCGCACGGCATTTGTCCTTCACCCGTGCCGCCGATGAGCTCGCAGTGACCCCTGCAGCTGTGGGACAGCAGATCCGCGCTCTGGAGGATACGCTGGGCGTGGTGCTGTTCCGCCGCACCACACGCGGGCTGGAACTCACGCCCGAGGGGGAAGCGGGGCTGGAAGCGCTGCGCACCGGTTTTCTGCAATTCGAAGAGGCCGTGCGCGCGATGCAGGCGGGCCAGTCGTCCAAGTCGCTGACCATCGCCGCGCCGCGCGACGTGACGCAGAAATGGCTGATGCCGAAACTGGCGGAACTGTCGAAACGCGACGGCGAAATCCGCTTCGTACTGATTCCCGCCGACGAAACCCCGGATTTCACCGAGGCCAATCTCGACCTTGCCATCCAGTGGGGCGAAGGCCCCGGCGAGCATGAGGGCGAAGCGCTGGAATCAGACGGCATGGTGACGATCGAACGGCCCGGCGGCGGTGCGGACATGCGCATCGGCTGGCCCGGCTGCATGGCCGAGGATGCGAGTGCCTTATTGCGCGTCGGTGATGCCGGCCTCGCCATCGATGCTGCCGCTGCCGGACTGGGTCGCGCAACCGTGCCCGAAATACTGGTCCGTACAGATATCGAGACCGCCAGAGTAGCCCGGATCGGCGAGCCAAAGGCCTCACGATTGGGCTATTGGCTGGTCGCACCGCTGCCCCAGTGGCGCCAGAAGAAGGTGCAGGCGCTGATCGACGCACTGGCGCAGTGAGAGAAACGCCGGTCCTCACCTCGCAACGGCTGACCCTGCGCCCCCGTCGGATTGCGGACGCCGACGCCCTGTTCCCAAGCTTTGCCGATACCGACCTGATGCAATGGTGGTCCGGGCCGCCGCACAGCAATGTAGAGCAGACGCGTGAGAGTTTTGCCCGTCATTCGCCCGACTGGCGCGCCTGGGCGATCACCCTGGCAAACGCGGACGATACCGCCATCGGATTTCTTGCTGCGGGGGAAAAGCGGCAGGGAAACGTCACTGAAATCGGCTATATGCTGTCCCGCCCCTATTGGCGGCAGGGCATCGCGCGTGAGGCGGTTACTCTGCTGATCGATCAGATTTTTGCCGAAGGACAGCGCCGGATTTTTGCCGATACCGACCCGGACAATCTTGCTTCCCGCCGCCTTCTCGAATCATTGGGTTTTACGCTGGAAGGGCAGTTGCGCGGAGAATGGGAAACCCATATCGGGATTCGCGACAGCGTCATTTATGGCCTGCTGACTACAGACTGGCACCACCCCACCGAATGATGGTTATTTTTGCCAATTAATGGCGAGTATTGCATTTTTCTGCTCTACCTCTCTATAACACCATCCTTTAAGATGCTGAAATTCATTATTTTTTAATATTGGCATGACGATTGCTTACCTGTTGGCATAGCCGCCGGGGTTGCCACCCCGACATCATGCCAAGGGAGATTTTCGTGACCGACGCCAATGACAAGCTGTTCAATCGCCCGGACACGTTTTTCGGCGTTTGCGAAGGGCTGGGCCGCGATTTCGGCTTTCATCCCAATATCCTGCGCGTGATCTTCGCGGTCGGCCTGTTGTGGAACCCGGAAATTGTGATCGCCACCTACATCGTGCTGGGTATTGCCGTGCATGTGTCGCGCTGGCTCGCTCCGGTTCCGAAGACATCATCCTCACCGGCCGAAGAAACAGCGACCGTCCCGGCCATGCCGGTTGAAGAAGAGCGCCTGGCCGCCTGAACCCGAAAACCCATAGCCCTAAAATGAATGGGGCCGCGCCATCCCCCCGAATGGCGCGGCCCCTGCCCCGGTAGTAGAATGAAGTTCAGGCAACCTGTGCTTCGGCTACCTTTTCCTCATCCGGCTCCCGCAAAACATAGCCGCGCCCCCACACGGTTTCGATATAATTGTCGCCATCGGTGGCCATCGAAAGCTTCTTACGCAGCTTGCAGATGAACACGTCGATGATTTTCAGTTCCGGCTCGTCCATCCCGCCATAGAGATGGTTGAGGAACATTTCCTTGGTCAGCGTCGTACCCTTGCGCAGCGAGAGCAGTTCCAGCATCGCATATTCCTTGCCGGTCAGATGCACCCGCGCGCCATCGACCTCGACCGTCTTGGCATCGAGATTGACGGCCAGCTTGCCGGTGCGAATAACCGATTGCGAATGCCCCTTGGAGCGGCGCACCACAGCGTGAATACGCGCCACCAGTTCTTCGCGATGGAAAGGTTTGGTCACATAATCGTCAGCGCCGAAGCCGAAGCTGCGCACCTTCGAATCCATTTCGGAAACGCCCGACAGGATCAGAACCGGTGTCTGCACACGTGCGACGCGCAGCTTTTTCAGCACGTCATAGCCGTGCATGTCCGGCAGGTTCAGGTCGAGCAGGATAATGTCGTAATCATAAAGCTTGCCCAGATCGAGGCCTTCTTCGCCCAGATCGGTATTATAGACGTTGAACCCCTCGGTCGTGAGCATCAGCTCAATCGCCTTGGCGGTCGTCGGCTCGTCTTCGATCAGCAGTACGCGCATCGGTTTCCCCCGTCCGTCGCGAGCGCGATTTACCTCATCAGCCGCACTCACCAGGATTCATTAACCTAAACAGGGATGAAGGCAAAAGGTTAATTTCTTCCTAACCCGCCAATAAGCATGAGTCGCAGGCCGAATCAGTGCAGGAAATCAGAAACTATACCCGATAAGGTTACTATTCCTTTTGAGGCGGCGGAATATCCTCGCCCAGCACCTCGCGCAGGTACAGGCTGCGGATCAGCGTGAAGAACACCACCAGCAGGGCAGCCGAAAAGAACAGCCCGAACAGACCGAACACCATACCGATGGCGATGATCGTGAACAGCGTCATGGCGGGTGGGATCGCAATCACCCGCGCAGTGACATAGGGCGTGATGAAATTGCTCTGAATCAGCCGCACGACCAGATACACGACCAGTGCACCGATCAGGGCGTTGTTGCTCTGTGTCGCTGCCAGACCCAATGCAGGCAGCATCGCCGCCGTGGGACCGACATAAGGGATAAACTCGCTTAAAGCCGCCAGAAACCCCAGTGCCGCCGCCGACGGCACGTCCGCAATCGCCAACCCGACACCGACCATCACCCCCATCGTCGTCATCTGGATCAGTTGCGCGCGCAGCCACAACCGCAGTGTATCGGCCGTATCCTCCAGCGCGTCGGAAAACGCCGCCCGCTTCGATTGCGGGATGAGCAACAGGAAACCGCGCTTATAAATCCCCGGATCGGCGGCCAGAAACAGCGCGCCGACGATCAGCAGGATGAAGTTCAGCAAGAGTTCGACCGACCCCTTCAATAAGCCCGCCGCATCCTTTGCGATGCGCGATCCGGCAAAGGCCGCGGTTACCGCGTCGACGATCTTTGCGCCCACCGGCGACTGCGACATGCTGTGTTCCAGCTTCTGGAGCAGGCCCGGCAACGCGGTTACCAGCGTGTTTATCTGTTCGCCGAACTGCCAGGCGACCAGCCAGACCAGAAAGGCGACCGCCGCAACCACGCTCAGCATTCCCATCGGGACCGCTGCCCGCTTTGGAACATGCAGGCGATGTTCGTACAAATCGGCAAGCGCGTGGATGGTGATGGCGCCCAGCATCGATCCGAACGCCAGAATCAGCAGGTCGAGCGACAGATAGATCGACACCGCCACTGCGATCACGAAAATCGTCAGGATCAGGCGACGCAGATAGCGCGCATCCTGTTCATCGGGCGCCAGACGCTTCACCGCTTCATCCTTTTGACCGCAATTGCGCCGTCAGAAAATCCATCAGGGCTTCGACCCGTGCGGGACGCAGGGTACCCGGCGGTGTCATCAGATGCAGGGCAACAGGGGGGGAAGACCATTCTGTCAGAACCGCTTCAAGCGCACCTTGTTCCAGATGCGTATCGACGATGAAATCGGGCAGGCGCGCAATGCCCAGCCCCGCCAGCAGCGACGGTATCATTCCCTCACCCGCGTTGCTGCGTAAGGGGCCGTCGGGACGTACTGCAATTTCGCTGCCGTCGCGGCCACGATAGGTCCAGACATTCGGGCTTGGCGCATTCGTGTAGCCGAAACAGGCATGATCGCTCAGGTCGGCGGGATGGCGCGGCCTACCCCGACGGTCGAGATAGGCAGGTGCCGCAACCGTATGAATCCGAACCCCGGCCAGTCGTCGCGCACGCAGGCTGCTGTCGGGCAAGTTGGCGATCCGCAGCGCCACATCAAACCCTTCCGCGACGATATCCACCTTCGCATCCGACAGATGCAGCTCGATACTGACATCGGGATGCTGTTCCAGAAAGTCGGCAATTAACGGTGCCACGCGCAGCTTGCCGAAATGCATCGGGGCCGCCACCCGCACCAGCCCGGACAAGGCAGTGACCGAATCGCGTGCCGATTCCTCAGCACATAGTCCTTCGTCCAGAATGCGTTGTGCGCGTTCGGCAAGCTCCCGCCCGCTGTCGGTCAGGGTCAACCGCCGCGATGTACGATGAAACAGGCTGACGCCCAGCCGCTGTTCCAGCCGCCCGATCGCCTTTGACACCGTCGCCTTGGATATGCCGATGGCTTCGGCAGCGCCGCTGAACGAGCGATGCTCCACTACGCGCGCGAAAATCGCCCATGCTTCGAAATCAGGCAACGCCATTCGAAACGATCCGTTTCAGATGTTTCCATTTACGTACCAATCATGCGGCCTATCTCCTGTGCAAGCAATGGAGATTTGCAATGATCGAGAAACGTTCATTCGATAGTCTGGGCCATGCCGACCATGGGTGGCTGAACGCCCGGCATCATTTTTCGTTCGCCAATTACTATGACCCCGACCGCATGGGATGGGGTGCGTTGCGCGTATGGAATGACGATGAGATCGCCGCCAATAACGGCTTCCCGCCCCATCCGCATCGCGACATGGAAATCATTACCTATGTCCGCACCGGCGCGATTACCCATCAGGATTCGATGGGCAATAAAGGTCGCACCGCCGCGGGCGATGTGCAGGTGATGAGCGCAGGCACCGGCGTGCGTCATGCCGAATATAATCTGGAACCGGAGAAAACGACGCTGTTCCAGATCTGGATTGAGCCCCGCTCCGCTGGCGGCAGCCCAAGCTGGGGCACAAAGCCCTTTCCTAAGGGCGATCGGTCCGGGCGGTTCGTGACACTCGCCTCCGGCTTTGCCGGGGACGAAGACGCATTGCCGATCCGCGCAGATGCGCGCGTACTGGGCGCGACTTTAAAGGCTGGTGAAAGCGTGATGCACAGCGTCGGCGATGGACGCCATGCCTATCTGGTATCGGCGACCGGTAGCATCGACATCGACGGCCAGCGCTTTGAACCGCGCGACGGTGCCGCCCTGGACGGTGGTCAGAGCGTTACGATCACGGCACTCGACGATGCCGAAATCGTACTGGTCGATTCCGAATAGTTTCTTCCCCCCTGACCGGGCAGGGTTCGCTCCCTCCCCCCCTGCCCGGTCGTTTTCCCCTCATATCCAAGGAGCCACTGTCATGACCAAGGTTCTCGTTCTGTATTATTCTTCCTATGGCCATATTGCGAAAATGGCTGATGCCGTTGCCGAAGGCGCACGCAGCGCCGGTGCAGAAGTCGCTGTACGCCGCGTTCCCGAAACCGCCCCGGCGGAAGTTGCGCAGGCTGCGGGATTCCAGACCGATGATTCGCATCCGCTGATTGAGAGCATCGATTCGCTGGCCGACTATGACGCGATCGTCGTCGGCGCGCCCACCCGGTTCGGGCGTATCCCCAGCCAGATGGCGGCGTTCCTCGACACCGCGGGCGGCCTGTGGATGCGCGGTGCGCTGCACGGCAAGGTCGGGGGTGCGTTCACCTCCACCGCCAGTCAGCATGGCGGGCAGGAAACCACACTGTTCTCGCTCATCACCAACCTGCTGCATTTAGGCATGACGATCGTCGGGCTGGATTACGGGCATCAGGCGCAGATGGGCGTCGATGAGGTGAAGGGCGGATCACCCTATGGCGCGACCACGCTGGCGGACGGCGACGGCAGTCGCCTGCCCAGCGAAACCGATCTGGCGGGCGCGCGCTATCAGGGCCGTCGCATCGCCGAAACCGCGGCGAAGCTCTCCGTCTGACCCTGACGGACACCGCCGGTCGATCATTCTTCCGGCGGTGCATCCAATTGTGCGCCGCCACGTTCACCGCAGAGTATCCCAATCAACGGAGCGACCGCATGAAAGCCATTACCATCCCCGCGCCCGGCAGCCTCGATCGGCTGACCCTCACCGATCTGCCGGACCCCGGCGACCCCGGCCCCGGCGAAATCCGTGTTGCCGTGCATGGCAGCACGCTCAACTATCATGATTATGGCGTCGCAACCGGCAATATGCCCAGCGAGGACGGCCGGGTGCCGATGGCCGATGGCGGCGGTACTGTCGAAGCGGTCGGCGACGGGGTCGAGGAATTCGCCGTGGGCGATTCGGTGGTTTCCTGCTTCTTCCCCGACTGGCAGAGCGGTCCGCCCCGGCTGGGCGATTTTTCCCGCACACCCGGCGACGGCATCGACGGTTTCGCACAACAATATGTGGTCCGTCCCGCAACTGCCTTCACTCAAGCTCCACAGGGCTATGACGCGGTAGAAGCGGCGGCGATCACCACCGCCGGGCTGACCGCCTGGCGCGCGCTGGTGGCCGATGGCGGACTGAAGGCAGGTGACCGCGTGCTGTTGCTCGGCACCGGCGGCGTTTCGATCTGGGCGTTGCAGATTGCCCGGATGATGGGCGCTCGGGTCGCGCTTACCTCCTCATCCGACGCGAAGCTGGACCGTGCCCGCCAACTCGGCGCCGAATATCTGCTCAACTATCATGAGACGCCCGAATGGGGCGCGAAAATTCGCGACTGGTCTGACGGCGGTGTCGATCATGTCGTGGAGGTCGGCGGCCCCGGCACACTGGCGCAATCCATCGACGCGGTGCGCATCGGCGGTCATATCCACCTGATCGGCGTGCTGACGGGGCGCGGCGGAGAGGTGCCGACCGCCAAGCTGATGGCCAAACAGGTCCGGCTGCAAGGGCTGATCGTCGGCAGCCGCGATCACCAGCGCGATTTCGTCCGCGCGCTGAACGCAGGCGGGATCAAGCCGGTGATCGACCGCTGCTTTCCGCTGGAGGAACTGGCCGACGCCTTCCGCATGGAAGAGCGCGGCGAGCATTTCGGCAAGATCGGCGTTACGATTTGACCGTGGGCGGCGGCGCATCGACATCAGACGATGGCGTCGCCGCTGCATCCCCGACAGCCGGATTGGCGGGAAATTGCGCCCGCGCCTTCGCAAACAGACGCCGTGCAGACTCCGCCCCCGGTTCGTCGATGCTGGAGCCGACCCAGCGCCAGTGCCACGGCTCCCATTCTACGCCCTGTTTATTGCCTGCGGGAAACGACATTTCGAACCCGTATTTCGTAGCGTTGGCATAAAGCCATTTACCCACTTTGGTCGCACCGAAACAGCCGACGGCATGGCCGCAGCCGCCCGGTTCAGTGGTGCCGAAGTCGATGGCATATCCGGTGGCGTGTTCGCTATGTCCCGGCGGTGCCGAGGCCCAGGCGCGTTCATGCACGCCCGACGCTCCATCATGACCGATGCGCCCGCAAAACAGCATCTTTTGCACCGCAATCGAGCGGTGGCACGATATGGCGCGTATCTTCCCTTTTATCGCCGGATCTTTGTCGGCGGCTTCGAGCAGCCGCTTGAGATCGGGCAACATCTCCTTGCGGACATAGCAGCGCCCACCCGGCGCCAGTTGTTCGGGTGCTTTCACCAGCACCGATTTCGGCGTGTCTGGATAGGTGAAATGTCCAAGCTGGCGGCCATCGGCATCGGGCGCGGACAGTTTCGCGGTACAATCGGCGGCAAACGCCTGTGCGCCGGAAACCAGCAGGGCGAACGCGGCAAAGAACAGGGCAATCGGTCGGGCAACACGGTACATTTCAAACTTCTCTCCCGACGGACGAGCACAGAAACACTGGCATGGCCGACGCAGCAATGGCAATAGCGTCCCTATGCTGGAAGATCATGTCCTGTTCATCGACGGCGAAGCGATCGTCATCGACAAGCCCGCCGGGCTGGCCGTCGACCGTCCGCGCGACAACAGCCCGTCGGTGGAGGCGATGCTGGGCGACCTGACCTTCGGATTTCAGCGCCTGCCCATGCCCGTTCACCGGATCGACCGGGATACTTCGGGATGCCTGTTGCTGTCGCGCAACCCAAAGGCGCACAAGCGATTCCATGCCGCGTTCGAAGCGGGGCAGGTCACCAAGCGCTATCTCGCCATTCTGGACGGCGTGCCCGAAGAGGACTCCGGGCTGATCGACCTGCCGCTTTCCAAAATATCGAGTGCCGAAACCGGCTGGCGAATGCGCGGCGATGCGAAGGGCAAGCCGGCGCGCACCCGGTGGCGGATGCTGAACCGTGGCGACCAGCGCGCGCTGATAGCCTTCTTCCCCGAAACCGGACGCACGCATCAGCTTCGCGTCCACGCCGCAGAGGGACTGGGGATTCCGATCATGGGCGATCCCGTCTATGGCGCGGGCGGGCCGGCGATGATGCTGCATGCCGTCGAACTGACCATGCCCCGCGATGGCAAACGCGATGTTCATGCCGATGCACCGCTGCCGCAGCGCTTTATCGATGCCGGGTTCGGCCATGGCTGACCCTGCGATCCCCGAAGACGCGATTGTCGAGGAACGCTTCATTGCCGCGAGTGGGCCGGGCGGGCAGAATGTCAACAAGGTGGCGACCGCCGTACAGATGCGGGTCGATATCTTCCGCCTCGGCCTGCCGCCTTATGCCTATCACCGGTTGAAGCAACTGGCCGGTTCGCGGATCAACAGCGCCGGAGAACTGGTGCTGACCGCGCGCAAGTTCCGCACGCAGGAAGCCAACCGCGCCGATGTGCGCGAACGGCTGGCCGACCTGATTACCCGCGCGCATGAGCGTCAGGCGAAGCGGATCAAAACCAAACCCAGCCGCACCGCGAAAGCGAAACGCGTCGATGCCAAGAAAAACCGTTCGCGGGTGAAGGCCGCGCGCGGCAAACCCAAACTGGACTAAAACTGCATGTACCAATTCGACATTGCCGGTGGCGACAGCCTGTATAGCGACCTTGCCCTGGCGCTGGATGCGCTGACGGCGGACGAACCGGACGCCATCGCCAATATGGCCAATGCCGCCGCGCTGATCTGGGAATATTTGCCTGACCTCAACTGGGCGGGTTTCTATCGGCTGGTCGGCGGCGAGCTGGTGCTCGGCCCGTTTCAGGGCAAGGCGGCGTGCATCCGCATCCCGCTGGGCAAGGGCGTGTGCGGCACGGCGGCGCAAACACGCGAAACCCAACTGATCGCCGATGTGCATGCCTTTCCCGGCCATATCGCCTGCGATGCCGCCAGCCGGTCGGAACTGGTCGTACCGGTGGTCCATGAAGGGCGCCCGATCGGTGTCCTGGATCTGGACAGTCCGCTACCGGAACGCTTTACCGAAATGGATCGAAAGGGGTGCGAAGCACTGGTCCGCACCCTCGCGCCGCGCATTGCCTGACCCGATACGGGACATTCGGGCGCGCAATACCGACTCCTGCCGGAACCTTGTCTGGGTTAAAAAGTCGTAAAGATACGTGTCATCCGGCGCGTTGACCGGCGGCTGTTGTTCGAAGGGCCGCACCAGCAATGGGAGGACCGATCCATGCGCACCCTGTCCGCCGCAGCCTTGCTCGCCGCGCCGTTACTGTTCGCGCAACCGGCAAGCGCGCAGATTGAAAACGGCCGCTGGGTAGATCAGACGCCGCCGACCGCGACGCCTGCACCGGTCGCGCCCGAACCGCCGGTCGCCCCCGACGTGCCGCCACCTCCGCCCGCAGATACCCCCGCTCCAGCACCAGCAGCCGTCACCCCTGCCCCTGCGCCGCCGGGCCCGTCTGCCGATGTCAGCCCGGGCGTAACTTTCGCCGCACCTAGGGCAGTGGTGCAACCGCTGCCCTCCGCCGCCGCTCCGCCACCGAAACCCGCTTTCTCGAATGAAAGCCGACCCGCCCCCGGCATCGAGCAGAAACCGTCGGTCGCGGCTGCGCCGCCCGCTCCGCCGCCTCCCGCTGTACCCGCACCGCCCGCGCCCGTTGCACAAGCGGCTCCTGTGGCGCAACAGGCCGGCCGCTGGCACCATCGCCACCATGGCGAGCGTCAGGGGTATCGCCCGTTACAGCGTGGCGAGCGTCTGCCTGCGCGATGGATGAGCGAACGCTACGCCCTTTCCGACTATCGCGACTGGGGCCTTTCAGTGCCGCCCGCCGGCTATCACTGGGTTCGCTATTATGACGACGCGGTCCTCGTCGATGCGAGCGGCGATGTCTGCGACTGGCAGAACGATGTGAACTGGGATCGTCCGGGCGATTATGAGGATCGCTATGGTGCGCCTTATGCTGCGCCGGAACCGGATTATGCGCCGCCACCGGTTGCGATGAACGACATGCCTCCGCCTCCCGGCTACGCACCACCGCCGGGATATGCACCGCCACAGGTGACGTGCAGCGGCGATTGCGGTGACCATGGTGTGCATGTGCGGCAGCAGATTACCCAGCCCGGCTATGTCGCGGGCGGCTATTACTACCCGCCGACGACGACCACGGTGATCACCGTCGATTCCTGCGATAGCTGCGCCACCAAATCGGTGACGAAGAAATGGGTCGAATATGTGCCAGTGAAACGCCGGGTTCACACCAAGCTGATCCGCCGCAAGGGCAAGCTGGTTCCCCGCCATGACAAGCGCCTGCGCCGCAACCGCTAGGCCGTAACCCTTCCGGAGATCACGTCATCTGCGCGCGCGACCGGCGAAGGTAACGAGGCTTTGCGCGCCCTTGGGCGACAGCGTCGCGACGCCGAAGAAATTGTCGTCGACAATCACGCCCTTCAGCACGGCAGAGGTCGCATCGGCGGGCAGATCGCGATGTTCGGTCCAGTTCTGGGCGTCGGTCGGGCGCCAGAACACGCGATAACCCGCGGCACCGGAAACCGGCTGCCAGCGCACGGTGCTGTCGGTCGAAACCGCGCCTGCCACCGACACGCCATCGGGCGCGGGCGGTGCGGAGGCGAGCCGCGCGATGGTATCGATATTGATCGCCGCGACCTTCGCCAGATAGTCGAAGTCCATGCCTTCAACCGTGTCACCATAGGTCACGCCGTTTTCGACGCGCGGATCCTGATGCTGGCGGCGGTAATTCTCCACGCCGGAGGTGAAGCGCACCGCCGGATAGCCCAGTTGCAGGAACGGCAACTGATCGCCACCGCGCCCGAATCGGTCCGGGCGCCGGATCATCTCCACCTTCAACCCGCCGGGAATGGTTTCGGCAACATTGTCCACGGCCTTGGCAAGCGCGCGGCTCGGCCCGTCATCCTCCCCACCGTCGGCGCGGCGTTCCATCTGCTGCTTCAGGTCTTCGGAGGCGCGGATGCCTTCGGAAAAGACGCGCACCTTGTCGGCGACCACGCGCCCGTCCTGTCCGACGCTGTTCCCGACGATATCGTTGTTGAGAACCGCCGTAACGTCCCAGCCCTTCTGCTTCGCGGTATCGGCCAGCAACTGTCCGCCCCACAGCCCCTGCTCCTCGCCGGAGGTGATGGCATAGAGGATGGTCGCATCGAATTTCTGCTTCGACAAAATGCGCGCCGCCTCCAGCACCAGTGCCACGCCCGACCCGTCATCGTTCGCGCCCGGCGCGTCACCGGTCGAATTCATCACATCGGTCGCACGGCTGTCGATATGGCCCATGACGATCACCAGCCGCTTGGGATCGCGCCCCTGCTGAAACCCCAGTACATCGACGACCTGCACCGGTTTGGGCGAGCGTCTGCCGGTAAAACCACGGCCGATATTCGACACTGTGATGCAGCCATCGCACGCATCCGAAATATGGGTAAGCTGCGCCGCTGCCCAGCGTCGGGCCGCGCCGATCCCGCGCGTCGGATTATCCGGGTCCGACAGCGTATGGCGGGTGCCGAAGCTGACCAGCTTCTCCACCGTCGCTTTCATCCGGACCGGGTCGGGTTTGTCCTGAGCAGCGGCCGGAGCGGCTAGCGCGATCAGGGGAAGGGCGGAAACGAGCAGGGTTTTCATACGCATGGTCGCGCACCTTACCGAAAGCCTGTGAAGCCGCAACGCCGTTAACCGGACGAGATTAGCCTTTTTCAATCGCTGCCTTTGGTTCTACACCTGCCCGCCATGCTCGACCGTTTTCGCGATCGTCCCTGGCTTGCGGCCCTGCTGATCGCGCTGACGGCGCAAATCCTGTTCATGGTGCATCTCGGCCGTCCCGATGTGCTGATGTTCGACGAGGTGCATTATGTACCCGCCGCGCGGGTGCTGCTGACGCTCGACCACCCGGTCAATCAGGAACACCCCCTGCTGGCGAAAGAGATTATCGCCGCCGGAATCGCGCTGTTCGGGGACAAGCCTTGGGGCTGGCGATTCTTTGCGACACTGGCCGGGACCGCGACGGTGGCCGGCGTGTTCGCAATCCTGTGGCTGACCTTCGGACGGCTGCGCACCGCCGCATTCGGCGCGCTTCTGGTCATCGTCAACCAGATGGTGTTCATTCAGGCGCGTATCGCCATGCTCGACGGGTTTATGGGCGCCTTCACCATCCTTGCCATGGCAGCGATGCTCTGGGCGATGCGGGCGCGCACGGGAAGGCAGACACGATGGCGGCTGGTGCTGACCGGAGTGCTGCTGGGGCTTGCGGTCGGCGTCAAATGGACTGCCGTGCCCTATGTCGCTTTTGCCGGTATGGCGATGATAGTCGTGCGATTACGCAATGCCCGGCTAAGCGGGAAAGGATGGGCAAGCGTCCTGTCCAGCCGCAATCAGCCGCATTGGCCGGAGATCGCAACAATCCCGGCACTGCTGATCGTCGGGCTGGTCAGCATCGCCGTTTATTTCGTGACGTTCGCACCTGCCTTTTTCTACGCGCACCAGCCGCTGACCATCGCCACGCTTCTGCCCTTTCAAATTGAGATGTGGAAGCTTCAGACCGAAGTTCTGGCCGCCCATCCCTATCAGTCGCAATGGTGGAGCTGGCCGCTGATGCTGCGGCCGATCTGGTATTTTTACGATCAGGATATGGGAAGCTGGCGCGGCGTGATCCTGCTCGGCAATCCGGCGATCATGTGGGGCGGGTTGCCGGCGCTGATCGCCTGCCTGATCGCCTGGTGGCGCGGCGGCGGGCTTCGCCAGCTTGCCATCGTCCTGCTCTGGGTTGCATCGCTCGCCGTCTGGGCGATCATCCCCAAATCGCTGGGTTTTTATTACTATTATTATTTATCGGGGATATTCCTGTGCCTCGCCATCCCGGCGGCCTTCAACCATTTCGGCAAGGGCCGATGGAAGGAAGCGGACGAGTGGTTCGCGATACTGGCGCTCGGCCTGTTCATCTATTTCTATCCGGTACTGTCCGCCGGACCGCTTGCGGGCAGGATGGCGTTCGCACACTGGACCTGGTTTATGAGCTGGCGGTAACTACACCACCACCTTGCGACCATAGCGGCCCCAGGTGAAGCGCGATGACAGCGCGAAATTCCACACCGCTGCGACAACGATCCCCAGCAGCGAGGAAAAGGCCCAGCCGCCATTTTCGACATTGTGGCTGAACGACGCGACGCCGACATTGGCGATCACCCCCACCGAACAGACGATACAAAAGGATATCCAGCCGTCGATCAGTTCACGCGCGCCCTTCAACCGCCGGTCACGATAGGTCAGCGCATTGTTCAGGAAGAAGTTGAAGGTCATCGCCGATACCGCAGCGATGATCGTCGCAGCGACAAAGGTCATTCCCGCCAGCAGGAACAGCGTCGCCACCACGCTAAGATGCACCACCGCGCCCAGCGCCCCGATCACCGAGAACATGGCAAAGCGCACCGGCACGATCCGCCCGAACATCCGGTCATACAGCGCGATCAGATATTCGAGCGCGACGACATGATCCAGCTTGCTCTGTCCCTGCTCGCGCGTGCGGAAAACATAGGGCAGTTCAGTAAAGCGCAACGGCTTCGGGCTGGCGGTCATGATGTCGAGCAGGATCTTGAACCCGATCCCCGACAAGCGCGGCACCAGATTGCGCACAATGCGGCTGCGGATCATGAAAAAACCGCTCATCGGGTCACTGAGATCGGCCTTCAGCACCTGTCGCGACAGCCGCGTGGCAAAGGCGGACTTAGCCACCCGATCACGATCCCATTCGCCGGTGCCGCCGCCCTCCATGAACCGCGATCCGATGACGAGATCGAGCGCGGCATCGTCCTCCAGCGCATCGAGCATCTTCGGCAACAGGGTTTCGTCATGCTGCAAATCGCCGTCGATGATCGCCACCATCGGCGCGGCGGTCGCGCACATCCCCTCAATGCACGCGGTGGAAAGCCCGCGCCTGCCGATCCGCTGAATCACCCGCACGCGCGAGTCGATCCGCGCCAGTTCGCGCGCGGCATCGGCGGTGCCGTCGGGGCTGTCGTCATCGACGAAAATGGCTTCCCAGGCGCGGCCCTTCAGCGCGGCGTCGAGCTTGTCGATCAGCACGGGCACATTGGCCCGTTCGTTGAAAACGGGAATAACGATCGCAAGCTCAAGCGCGGCGTTCACCCCAGCCGCTCCAGCACCTGTTCCGCCATGGCGTCCGTCGACAGCGACCCGCCCAGATCGGGGGTACGCGCACCATCGGCAATCGCGCCGCGCACCGCCTGTTCCACCCGGTCCGCAGCCTCTCCACGTCCCAGCGAATAGCGCAGGAGCATTGCCGCCGACAGGATCGCCGCGCACGGGTTCGCCTTGCCCTGACCGGCAATGTCGGGCGCGCTGCCGTGGATCGGCTCGAACATGCCCTTCTTCCCGTCGGCACCCAGCGCGGCGGACGGCAACATGCCGATCGACCCGGCGCACATGCTGGCCTGATCCGACAGGATATCGCCGAACAGGTTGCCGGTGACGATCACGTCGAACTGGCCCGGATCGCGCACCAGCTGCATCGCGGCATTGTCGACATAGAGATGGCTGAGTTCGATATCGGGATAGTCGGCCGCGACCTCGATCACCACGTCGCGCCACAATTGAGAGGTTTCCAGCACATTGGCCTTGTCCACCGAACACAGCTTGCCGTTGCGCGCGCGTGCGGTTTCGAACCCGACGCGTGCGATCCGGCGGACCTCGCCCTCATCATAGCGCATCAGGTCATGCCCTTCGCGCAGGCCATCGGCAGTGGTGCCGCGTCCCTTTTCCCCGAAATAGACATCGCCGTTCAGTTCGCGCACGATCATCAGGTCGATCGAGCGCGCCACTTCAGGACGCAGCGCGGAGGCATCCTCCAGCCCCTCAAACAACACTGCGGGGCGCAGGTTCGCGAACAGCGACAATTCCTTGCGCAGGCCCAGAATCGCTGCTTCGGGCCTGAGGGCACGTTCCAGCGTGTCGAAGCGGAAGTCACCGACCGCGCCGAACAGGATCGCATCGGCCTTTCGCGCGAGGTCGAGCGTGCTTTCGGGCAAGGGATGCCCCTTCGCCTCATACGCGGCACCGCCAACCGGCGCTTCGGCAAATTCCAGGTCACTCGCCACCGCTTCCAGCACCCGGCGCGCCGCGGCGGTCACTTCGGGGCCGATACCGTCCCCCGGCAAGATGGCGATCAATGGCATTCGCATTCCCTTCATGCTGGTCGGTGCTCGCCGCACGCCATGCCCCAGCGAACCTGCGTTAGGCAACCGCCCTTTTCAACCGCTCGACCAGTCGTTCGCGCGCGGCAAGTGCCGACTTCTGGCGGTCGGTCAGCAAATCGCGTGCGAGGAAATGGCCCGTCAGCCGTAACCCGTCGAGAATATCTCCCCAGTCCGCTCCGCCGCCTTCCTGCAAAAACGTCGGATAGGGAAGCAGCCGGTCGGCATAGCCCTGCCCGGCCGCCCGGCTGACCGCACGCCCGCTTTTCGGGCTGACCCAGGCCAGGTCGTTCGCCCCCTGCGTCACCGCACAGCGTGACAAGTCAAGCCCGAACCCCAGCACCGAAAGCATCAGCAGTTCATAGCGCACCAGCGCCACTGCCCAGCCGCGTGCCGCCGGTGCTGCCTCGACCGCGCCGATCACGCCGTCGAGCGCGGCATAGAGCGCGGGATAGGGCTGTCCTTCGGGAAGTGCCGCCGCCGTCAGAACCGTTACCCAGTCCAGCGCCACCGCCGCCAGCGGTTCGCCGTAAAGCGGTGCACGGCTGGCGGTCAGTTCGACCGTCAGTGCGGGTAACTGGCCTTCGTGGCGTGCGCGCCATTCGCCCAGCACGCTGTTGGCCGGTTGCAAAACGGGTCGAAAACGGCGCGAATGCCCCCCGCGGACATAGCCCGGCTGCACCCCCGATTCCTCGGTCAGTGCACGCACGATCGCGCCGTTCTCGCCATGCGGACGAACCGACAGGATGATGGCAGGCGCGCGGAGATACATGCACCCTTGCTAGAACAAAGCGGGTAGCAGGGGAATTACCGCCATATCTTCTGCCTGTTGTCGAAAAGGGAACATCTTCATGCACCTGACTCACGACCCTGACAGCCCGACCGCCGACGAAATCGCATTCGATGCCTTTCTGAAGGTCGACATTCGCGCCGGGATGATCCGTGAAGGCCTGCCCTTTCCCGAAGCGCATAAGCCCGCCATCACCTGCTTGCCGGTGTCGAACACGGCACACCGAATGGGGCGCGTCTGGCCTGATCCGCTCAGCCGCGGCGCAACCGCTTCGCCATACGGCCGAGGCCGAGTTGCCGGACCATCCGCTTGGCCGCGTGCACGGCACCGTCAAATCCGGCAAGCGCCAGAACGACACAACGGTTGCCCAGCGTCGGTTTCAACAGCAACAGGTCGACGCAATCGATCCCGGCCGACGCCATCTGCCGCTTATGCTGCCCTTCACCTTCGGTAAAATCGAACCGGTTCAGTCCGTCCTCAGCGAACAGCGATCGCAATGCTTCGACCTGCAGCACGGTCCCGGGCGACAGATCGCTATGGGCCGGGTCGTGGCCCAGATATTCATACAGCACCGTACCGCCATGAATCGGGCAATAAAGATACGCCACAGGCTCCCCGTCCAGACAGAGTAGCCATGCCCGCACGTGTCCGGCCGCCGCCTGTGCCAGCATGTTTGCGACGAATTCAGGCGTGTCCGGCAGGCCCGCTCCCAATAGCCGTTCCTGATAAGTGTGCACGGCGACTTTGCGTGCCGCCTGATGAAATTCCATCATGCCGTCGGGCGTATCAAACCGGCGCACGTCGAGTATTCCGCCATCAGCGGCCCTGATACGCTTTTCCTTACGGCGAATCTGCGACCGGGTGTTGCCCGACAAACCGCTGAACCACGCGTCGAACCCGGATGTCAGATCGATATAATAGCGCGTATATCGCTGCCGTGTGAACGCCACCATTCCGGCGGATGAGGCGATCAACGACGGCAACATGCGATCAGGCAGGGATGTCAACAAATAGCCGTGTCCCGCGCGCGGCAAAGGCGGCAGCACCGGTGCCGCTTCGCCGAGCGCCTCGTTCAGCGAGAGCGGCACGCGGATCAGTTCCCGGCGTACCGACCACAGCGTCCTCGCGCCAATCTGAAACTTCAACGGCCAGCGTACCGCGACACTCATGCCGGGCGTTCCTCCACGAGGTTCGACCAAAGCTGTTCTGCCTGACGCCAGCCGGTGCGCAACATGCTCGGCCCCAGCGGCTTGTCATCGCTGCCCAGCCGAAGCCTCGACAAATCCGTGAAATGCGTCGTGGGTATCGTGTCACGCCGATCAGACAGCATCCGGCACAGCGATTCGAACCGCCGCACATGGATTTTATTGGCGCGGGTGCCCGCCCGGTTGGCGAGCTCAAAGCCATGGCCGACGATGGTCGTCGTGGCATGATTCTCCGCAATCGCATGGTCCAGTGCTGCGCGCATTTCGCGTGCCGACAGGGCGCAGATCTGGAAATGGCGCAGCCTGCCGGGCCGATCCTCAATCACCGTTACCGGCACCTCAGCAACGCCATGATGTTCGACGGGCGCAACCTGTTCGGGCGGCAGATCGATGGCACTGGGCCATGGATGTTCCGATCCGTTGTGCGAGCTGTCATAGTCAAAACCGAGATCGGACAACGCGGCCAGCGTGTCGTCATTCGCCGAATAGCTTCCCGACCGGAACGCGATGGGTTGCGGGGCACCCGCTGCCACCAGCAGCTCCGTCGCACCCGCAATCAGATTGCGTTGTTCCTCATAGTTCAGTTCGGTCAGTTCGAAGGCCCCATGCGCCGCTCCGCCATCGCCGACTTTTGCACCGCCCCAATTGGCATGGAGGTGAAGCTGCACCTCCTGCCCGGCGTCGAGAATGGTTTCGACAATCTGTCGAATCGGCTCCAGACCGTAGAGAAGCGCCGGCATCGGATCGACGAAGAAGGTCGCTTTCAGATCATGTTCGGCCAGCTTTTCCAACTGCCAGGAAACCCCCACCCCCGCCGGTTCCAGAGAGCGTTCGACAATCTCCTCCAGCGGCAGGTTGGCGGCATGATGCCGCCACGCCAGTTCGGTGTCGATCGTGAAAAATGCCTTTGCCATCGGCCCCGTTCATACCGGCAGGACATGAACAGATTGCAAAGACGGTCCGTAGGGTCTGGCCCGGTGAAAGCGAGCCTCCCCGCTTTCGCGGGAAAGGCTCACCCGAAATTCAGGGTTTGATCCCCCAGCGGGCATATTTCGTATCGATGGTCGGCTGAATCATCCGCGCCGCTTCCAGATCGGTTTTCGCCGCTTTGGCATCGCCCTGCTGCATGCGGATGACACCGCGCATGTACCGGCTGGCGGAATGGTCCGGTGCGATGTTGATTGCCGCATTCAGGTCGGCGAGCGCATCGCTCATCCGCCCCATGCGGAAATAGACCATCGCCCGGCTGTCGAGCGCGGCGGCCGGGCTGTCGGCCAGCTCGATCGACTTGGTACAGTCCTTCAGTGCCGATGGCAGTTCGACCTTCATCGTGCCCTTCAGCCAGCAACGTTCGTTGAGCAGCGCCGGATTGCCGGGATTGGTCTTGATCTCTCCATCCAGCGCCGACAGGGCGTCATCCACCTTGCCGTCGCGCGCCAGCACATCGGCCTTCGCCATCACGAACTGCCGCTTGTCCTTGCCGCCCAGCGCAATCCGCTGATCGGCGATCTCCAACGCCTTGTCCGGCTGATTGAGGTCGGAATAAAGCGCCACAAGCTCGGATTCGATACTGGCGGAACCGGGATTGAGCTGTTGCGCCTTCAACAGGTCGGCCAGTGCCTTTTGCCGTTCGCCCATGTTGGCCAGCAAGCGCGACCGCCACTGATAGTTATCGGCGTCGGGTGACAGTTCGATCACCTTGTTGATGTCCGTCAGCGCGTCCTGCCAGTCATAGACACGAATGAAGAATTGCGCGCGCTCGGTATAACGGTTGGCCTTGTCATCGCTGTCGGCCTGCGCAATCCGCTTCGTAAAGGCGGCACGCAACGGCTCCAGACGATGGCCGCTCTTGTCCGCCATCACCTGCTTCCACAGCGCCGGATAATCGGCAGGGGCCACCCCGCGCAGCAGCCGGGTCTTGGCCAGTGCAACCTTTGAACGTGTATCGGCAATATCCGCCGCCGGAATTTCTCCGCCCTTGGTGAAGGCGCTGTCGGTGACCGTCAGCACCCCGTCCTTCAGGCTGGTCTGGCGATTGAGCGTATATCCGGCAAGTTGCGCGGGCAGCGTGGTATCGCCGTCCAGCGTAAAGCCCTTCCCGCCATCGGGCAGAATGACCTTCGTCTCCACTACGCGACCGTCGGGATCGCCCAGCGCCACCGGAATATCGCGCCATGCCACCCGTGTGCGGTCGGGCGAAAAGCTGATCGACGACACCGCCTGATCCAGCGTCGTGCGATACCGGTCGTCGCTCTTGTTCCAGTCGGGATCGGCAATGCCGGTGACATGCAGTGTGACCGTTCCGGCATCGTCATTGGGGGTCAGCGCGCTGCCAGTCCGGTAATTGGTGCCGAGATAGCTGTCGATCAACGACCCGACCATCTTGTCCTTGTGATCAGCATCCGCCTGATTCCATGCGGTCGTCAGCATTTCCGCGATCGACCCATGCAGCGTCATGTCCATCGTGTAGAGGCTCGGCAGATTGATCCCCGCCGTCTCGTCCAGCGTCATCGCCACCTTCACCGATGGCCGTCCCGGCACCCGCATCGGGATCGGCATCAGTTTCGCGCCATCGGGGCGAATGGGCAGCACCTCATGAAAATCGGGTGTGTCCATGATATCGGCCAGCCGGTCTCCGGTGCGCGTGCCGTCGAGCCACAGCGATTGCCCGTCAATGGTCGCACGCACCAGCACATGATCGAACGCCAGCGGATCGGGCAGCCGCTCGACCAGCGTACCGCCCAGCTTGCTGCTGGCCATCACAGGTTCGGCCTCGATCCCCATATCGCGCAACATGGCAAGCAGCAGCAGCGTCTTCGCCTTGCAATCGCCATAGCGCAGCTTCCAGGTGTCCGCCGGGGTCTGCGGCACGTAATTGCCGCCGGCCATGCCGTTGAAAAGATAGCGGATATTGTCCTGCACCACGCGCAGTGCCATGGCGGCGCGCACTTTCTGGTCGGTCGTTTTCTTCTCGATTGCCGCAACCTCGGCAGCAATCGGGCCATCGGGTGCGATCAGCCCGTCGGTCTTGTAGAGCGGTGCCATCACCTTCGACACCGATTGCCAGTCGGCGAAACTGCCCGCCTCAAGGATCGGCAGCCGCTGATACCGCTGCGGCACATCGTCCGGCAGTTCCGGCGCCTTGTCGAGCGGCAGTTGCACCTGCACCGTCGAATAGCCGTTATCGTCGACGACCTGAGGATGCTGGTCTTTGTCCTGCAACTTCCAGTGGATCGCCTCCCCCTTCGGCCAGGACAGGATGGCGCGGGCAAAACCGACGCGCACCGGCTTTGAAATCAGCGGCACCGCCGTCTGGACATTGCCTTTCAGCGCCGGGTCTTTGACGGTGATCGACGCGACGACATGCAGCACGTCCCCGACACGCAGACCCTGTACCGGCATGGTCGCGGTCAGGATGCCGGTGAGTTCGTATCGTTCCAGTTGCTGTTCACGGCGCAGCACCGTGAACTTGCTGCCGTTGTCCAGCACGTTGATGTGTTTGCCGTCGCGCAGGATTTCGACCTTGTGAATGATCAGGTCGCCCGAATCCGGCTTCCACGGCAGGGTCAGCGTACCGACCTGAGTCAGCACCTGATTGCTGGCGATGCGGATTGCGGTGTCGGTATAGGACCAGACCTCCCCCTTCTCCAGCCGCTGCTGCTGATCGCTGCGCAACAGGATGGGGGATGCATCGGTCAGCTTCGTGCTGTCGATCGGCGGCGCCGGTTTCACCCATTTCGGCGCTGGTGCATAGACCGGCTTTTCTCCGGCCCAGGCGGCGGTCGCACTGACCAACATGGTGGTGACCGCCAAACCCCTCAACAACATATACTGCTCCCCGTATTTTCAGCACAGCCTATCGCGCCGCTGCGATCAGGCAAGTGAAAAGCCTGTGCAGAATCAATTGAGAAATCATGACTGCCGAAGGCAACGGTTGCACGCTGCCAGAAAGCCGCATCCTACCGCGCATGATAGAAATCATAGACCTGCTGTGCCACACCTTTGCTGACGCCCGGCGCGCGTTGCAGATCGTCGAGACTGGCGTTACGCACCGCGCGCGCGGTGCCGAAATGCATCAGCAGTGCTTTCTTGCGTGCCGGGCCGATGCCGGGCACCTCATCGAGCGGGGACGCGCCCATCGCCTTTGCCCGTTTCTGCCGATGCGCGCCGATGGCGAAGCGGTGCACCTCGTCGCGTAATCGTTGCAGATAGAACAGCACCGGCGAATTGACCGGCAGCGTCAGTTCGCGCCCGTCCATCAGGTGAAATATCTCCCGCCCCTCGCGTCCGTGATGCGGTCCCTTGGCCACGCCGACCAGATTGACGTCCTCGATCCCAATTTCCTCCAGCACGCCCATCACCGCGTTCAACTGCCCGCGTCCGCCGTCGATCAGCACCAGATCGGGCCAGTCGCCGCGGTCGCGATCCGGGTCTTCCGCCTGTGCGCGCGCGAAGCGGCGTTCGAACACCTCCCGCATCATCGCATAATCGTCGCCGGGTTCGGTTTCCTTCCGTTTGATATTGAACTTGCGATACTGGCCCTTGCGAAACCCTTCCGGCCCCGCGACCACCATCGCGCCCAGTGCATTCGTACCCTGAATATGGCTGTTGTCGTATACCTCTATCCGGTCGGGAGGGCCGTCCAGTTCGAACAGGTCCGCCACCTCGCGCAGCAATTTCGCCTGTGTCGTGCTTTCCGCCAACCGCCGGTCGAGCGCCTCCACCGCGTTGCGGGTCGCCTGATCGATCAGCTTGCGGCGACTCCCGCGCTGCGGCACCGAAATCGCCACCTTGTGTCCCGCACGCTCGCCCAGCGCTTCGGCCAGCAGGTCGCCGTCGCTCAGGATGCGGTCGAGCAGGAGCGTGCGCGGCGGCGGCACCTCCTCATAAAACTGGGTGAGGAAGCTTTGCAGCACCTCTTCCTCCGGCACATCGCCGGCATGGCGCGGAAAGAAGCTGCGATGTCCCCAATTCTGCCCGCCGCGAATGAAAAACGCCTGAATGCCGGTCGCGCCTTCCTTCATCGCCATGGCGAAAATATCGGCGTCCCCCACTCCCTCGGCATTGATCGCCTGACTGCCCTGAATGAAGGTCAGCGCCTTCAGCCGGTCGCGCAGAATCGCGGCATGTTCGAAATCAAGGTTTTCAGCCGCCGCCTCCATCTGCGCGCCCAGCTTTTCCTGCACGCTGGTCGATTTCCCCGCGAGGAAGTCCTTCGCATCGCTGACCAGCTCGGCATACCCCGCCGCATCGATCCGCCCGACGCACGGTGCCGAGCAACGCTTGATCTGATAGAGCAGGCAGGGCCGGTCGCGATTGTTGAAGAAGCTGTCGGTGCACGACCGCAACAGGAACAGTTTCTGCAAGGCATTCAGCGTGTTGTTGACCGATCCGGCGCTGGCGAACGGGCCGTAATAATTACCCTTCGCCCGCCGCGCGCCGCGATGTTTCTGGATGCGCGGAAAATCATGATCGGCACGCAACAGGATGAAGGGGAAACTTTTATCGTCGCGCAGCAGTACGTTGTAGGCGGGGCGGTAGCGCTTGATAAGCTGCGCCTCCAGCAGTAGCGCCTCCGCCTCATTGTTCGTTGTGACGATGGTCATGTCGCGGGTCTGCGCGACCATGCGCTGCAACCGCTTCGGCAGGCGATTGACCTGTACATAGTTGGTGACGCGGTTTTTCAGCGCCCGCGCCTTGCCGACATACAGCACGTCACCCCGCGCATCGAGCATCCGATAGACGCCGGGCCGCGCGGGCAGCGTGTTCAGTACATTGCGGATTGCCGCCACCCCGGCTTCCAGATCGGGCTGCTCCGACCCGCGCACGGTATAGGTCTGCTTCTCCTCATTGAAGCGGGAGGCAGCGTTGGGCAGATCGGGGCGGTCGGCTTTACTGGGCGGCATGAAAACTATGTAATGGCAAGCATCATCGGCGGGAAGCCGTGCACCACCCGCCAGCCACGCAATTACTGGATCGCGGCCAGATCCTTCGCAACCTTATGCATCATTGCATCGGTAAGCTGACCGCCGGTCATAGGCTGAAACTTGCGCAGGCTCATAGCCTTGAACTTGTCGAGATTTTCGTCGGTGCTCAGCCCCGGCAAATCCTTGTCGAGCACCGCTCGCGACCGCTTGTCCGCGATCAGCGTCTCGATGGGCGTATCCAGCGTAAACAGCGACATCTGAAATCCGGCATCGGCGGATTCAGGGGTCTTTGCGGGCTTTTGCGCAGCATCCTGAGCAAAGGCGGGCACCGTGGTAACGGCCATCAGTAACGGCAAGACGACAAACAACTTCATAACCATATACTCTCAACAAACCGCACGCGGGGCGCGGCAACCACAAACCGCTTTTAGCCCGCCAAAGGTTCCACGGCAAAGCCGCAATGACACTACTTGTAAATCGGGCTGAGATTGTCGGCGGAAATCCGGCTTCCCGGCAGTGCCATACCGATGAAAAGCCCCGCGCGCCCCGCCCGGACGCCCAGCGCCGGGTCGGCAGTCCACTTCACGAGCCACGGAGCGCATATCAGGCTCAGCATCACCGGCGACAGCCATGCCGCCAGTATCGGCGCGCGCGGGATCAGGGTAAGCAGCAACAGCCCGAATGCGAGATACCAGCGATATTGCGCCATCACCTCTCCCATCGGCGGTTTGTGATCGCCCTGCTTTCGGCAGAATTCGGATAGTAACGTTTCGGCCAGATCGATGGCCCGGCTTACCATCCATACAGGCGCCGACAGAAGGGACAGGCACCATTCAGCCGACAGGGATCGCAGGGTCGCACGGCCGCCACCAAACTGGCCGCGCCGTTCGCCCGAAACCATCGTCCAGACAGTGGCCAGAACCTTTGGCAACCATAGCAGAAGCAGCAACGATATGGTCATCCATAGCAACGTTCCCATCGGCATGTTGCGCCGGACCATCGCGCTGATCCAGACCATACCCAGCGTCGCCAGCCACAGCAGTGACGCCCCATAGGCTGCCATCGTCCGCAACATCGGCATACTGCCTGAAACACTGAAGCCCGGCGCATCGGACAGCCGGAACAGTGCCAGTCGTCCCGTCAGCTTCTGGCGATCGAATACGGCCTGATCGGGCATGGTCGGCGACCATTCACGATAGCTGCCGTCCATCACCACTATATGCGTTTCCCAGCCGCGCCAGCGCAATAAGGATGCCACCGCCGGATCGCTGCTGCTTGCAGTCCTTTCGAAGCGCAATTTACCCGTCGCCGCCGGAAGCGATGCGCCGCAACTTTGGGCATAGGCACGGGTACGGATCATCGCATTGGTACCCTGAAAGGCTGCCTCCTGTCCCGACCACCACAATATTCCCGCCGTGCTCAGGGGAGCATAAAGACGATCGGCGAACTGCTGCCATCGCTGGAACAGGGTGCGCCCCTCGATGATCGTCGGCACGGTCTGCAACAATCCGATCGATGGCCGTTCCTGCATGATCGCGGCCAGACCGATCATGGCCCGCCCGCTCATCAGGCTATCGGCGTCGAGTATCAGCATATGATCGTAACCGCCGCCGAAGCTGCGCACCCATGCCGTGATACCGTCGACTGAATCGGATAACGTTGGCGAGTGCTTACGATAATAGACCGGCACGGGGGAACGCACCGCCAGTTTTTCCCATGCGCCCCGCTCCGCCGCATCCTTTTCATCGGTAGATTCGCTTAAAACGAAAAAGCAGAAACTGTCATACCCCTGCGCGCGCGACAGTGACCGGATCATCGCGGCGATCCGGGTAAACACCGCATCAGCATCCTGATCGCAGATCGAAACCAGCACCGCCGTCCGTGCCACCAGATCGCCGCGTGGCCGCAGCAACGGCACAAAGGCGGGATGCTTGCCCTGAGCAACCATCGTCACAAATCCGGCCAGTGCCTCGGCACAACCGAACCCGGCACCGGCGAACAGCGGGAAAAACAGGGCCGGAAGGGCGACATCCCCAACCTGCCACCCGTCACGGAGCAAGGCGATAGCGAATGCCGATGTTGCCGCTATTGCCAGCACCAACGCGATGCCCAGCAACGCCGCCCGCCGCACGATCAGATATCGGGGCGGCCGATATGCTTCGGCCATCACCTGCGACACCTGTCCCGGCATATCGAGCGGCGACTCCAGCGGAAGAAGCGGCGGCCGGGTCATCGGACAGAAAGCACAACATATGGCGCGCCCGACCGTCGGCCCCGTGCCGCCATTCCATCAACTGCCCGCATCCATCCGCCTGATCGTTGTCGCACTGCTTGCCCTATGCCGACATCGCACAGTCGGCAGCACGGCATTGTATCGCTCCATGCGGCAACGATTCAGATATTACGGGGTAATCGAGGGGCAGTTCCCATAAATTGCGTGCACAAAGACCGTACGGCCTAACTCGCCGAGGTCAGTTTGGCACCCACCACGCCGATCACGATGAGCGCGAGGAACAGCGCCTGTACACCCGACACCTTATCACCGAACAGCACCGCGCCGCCGATAATCACGCCGACCGCTCCCAGCCCGGTCCAGACCGCATAAGCGGTGCCCGCCGGGATTCCGCGCATGGCAAGCGCCAGCAGCCCCATATTCACGAAAGACAGGACGATGGGCACGATCGACACCATCCAGTTCCCTGCCGTCGATGCCCATTTGAGGCTCAGTGCCCAGCTGATTTCGGTGAATACGGCGATTCCCAATATGATCCAGGCCATGCAAGCGGCTCCGTGCAGCTAATCAATCAATAAAGAAGCCGCCCGCCGAAGGGCGAGCGGCTGATAGGCAACGGGGCATGAAACGCCCCGGAAAATTAATTGAGGCGGTTCAGCCCCGCAATGGTGCGGTCGACCAGCGCCTTGTCGGCGTCGGCACCGTGTTTCTGCGCGATGATCGTCCCGGCGGCCTTGGCGGCGGCTTCGGCGGCGGTCGCGCGTACTTCCGCCAACGCCTGACGCTCGGCAGCCTCGATCTTGTCCTCGGCCATCTTGGCGCGCCGGACAGTCAGCTCAGCGGCGTCCTTTTCGGCCTTGGCCAGCATCGCCTTCGCCTCTTCCTCGGCATGGGCGATGATCGCATCGGCATCGCCAGCACTCGCGGCATGACGCGCCCTGGCATCGGCAAGCAGCTTCTCGGCCTCGGCTCGGATAGCCTTGGCTTCTTCAAGCTGCTGCTTCGCCTCGGCAATGCGCTTGTCCAGCGCATCCGCGATCAGGCGATGAAATTTGAACTTGGTGAACGCCAGGATCAGGAAGATCGTGATCCCGACATAGACCCAGCCCTCGGCGCTCAGACCCAGCAGTTCGGGTCCGTGCGCTCCGTGTCCTACTGTCTGATGTGCGTCGATTGCGTCCACCACATGTTCCGTATTGACCATCATCATCGTCAGCCCAATGCCGCCCGGGCAGCCGATGTCGCATCGCTGTCTGCCGGGCGGGTGCCCGTCAGCTTTTCGACGATCCCGGCAGCGGCGTCGGCAGCAATGGCCTCAATCTCTCCGACCGCCTTGGCACGCGCGGCGTCGAGCGACGCCTGCGCGGCTTCCGCCTTGTCGTGAAGAACCGCATTGGATTCGGCGAGTTTCGCCTCAATCACCTTGGCAGACCCGGTGCGTGCTTCGGCCAGCCGGGCACGTGCCTTGTCCTGCGCCGACGCGACACCGGCATCATATTCGGCCTGCATGCGGTCGGCCTCGGTCTTCGCCTGCTGGGCGCTGTCGAGGTCTCCCAATATCTGATTGGTGCGGGCATCGATCGTCCGCCCCAGACGCGGCAGAGTCGAACGCACGATCACGAAATACAGGATCGCGAACGCGACGACGAGCCACGCCATCTGGGGGATGAAATTACCCGGTTCAAACTGAGGCATTGGTCAAACTCCCGACAAGCGCCGGATTTCAGGTTCAGCCCGCGAAGGCGAGGTACAGCGCGACAACCGCAGCGATCAGGCCCAGAGCCTCGACCACGGCGAAGCCGAGGAACAGACGACCGGCAATGCGCGGCTCTGCATCGGGGTTGCGGAACGCGCCGAGCAGGTGCGAACCGAAGATGTAGCCGACACCGATACCGGCGAGACCCGCACCCATGGCGGCAAGACCGGCGCCAATATATTTTGCTGCTTCTGCGTCCATTTCAGATACCCTTTTTGGTCAAATATAGTGCTGAAAAAATCAGTGAAGGTTGATCGCGTCGTTCAGATAGATCGAAGCGAGCAGTGCGAAAACATAAGCCTGAATCAGCGCGATCAGCAGTTCGAGCGCGGACAGCGCCACGTTCACCGCCAGCGGCACCACACCGAAGACATAGGGCAGCGCGCCGAACGACCCCAGCGCCACGACGAAGGTACCGAACACCTTCAGCAGAACGTGACCCGCCGTCATATTGGCAAAAAGTCGAATGGCCAGAGTGAAGGGCCGTACGAAGAAGCTCACCACCTCGATCGGCATGATGAACAGCGCCAGCGGCCAGGCCATGCCCTTCGGCCAGAAAAAGGTCAGGAAGTGCAGCCCGTGCTTCACGAAACCGACCACCAGCACGATCGCGAAAACGATCAGCGCCAGTGCAAGTGTCACCGCGATATGGCTGGTCGGCGTGAACGACCCCACCCAGGGGATCATGCCGAGCAGGTTGCAGGCGAGCACGAACACGAAGACCGAAAAAATCAGCGGGACGTATGCCTTGCCCTTCGGTCCGATATTCTCATCCACCACGCCCAGCACGAAATCGTACATATATTCGACCGCCGCCTGCCAGCGGCCCGGCACCATTTGCGGCTTCATCGTGCCGACGATCAGGAAGGTCGCGACGATACCCAGCGCGATCAGCATCCACAGCGCGGAATTGGTGAACGACACGTTCTGCCCGAAGACGCTCAACGGGTGGATCGTCGTGATCGCGAACTGTTCCATCGGGTTGGTGGCGGAGGACATGGTCTTTACGGCCTATTGCTTGTCGTTCGTGAAATCGGTGTCGAACTGTTTCGACATGGTGATTGCGCGGCGAAGCCCGGCAACAAAGCCGAGCAGCAGCAGCACGATCATGATCCATGGCGCGGTGCCCAGCCACTTGTCGAGCAGCAGGCCGACAACGGCACCGACCAGTACGGAGCCGACAAATTCGATGCCGACCGCCCAGCCGCGGTTTTCCGACACGCCTTCCTGCGGCCCGTGCACCTTGTGGGTGTTACGGGCTTTCGCATCGGCGATGCGGCGTTCGAGATCATCCTGGCCGTTTCGGCGGTCGTCAGACAAGGTTCAATCCTGATATGAAAATGCCGCCACACCAATCGGGCGGCGACATACATACACCATCGCGGACTTATGCCCCCGATTGCTGGCCCGTTTAAAAAGCGCGCCCCGCCAAGTCAACCTTGAGAGTCGACTACGGCAAGGCGTTCAGTCGCTTACGATTTGTCTGATTACACGCAGCGCGCGTCCCGCTCCGGCGGGGCCGAGGTCATGGTTTTCCACTGACCCGACGGCGTCTGATATTTTTCGCCCGCCGACAGGTTGGCGATCAGGTTACACCCGGTGGTGAAGGCCATCTGCTCGACCGTAGAGCCGGTAGCCTGCGCCTTCTGGGTATAGACCGCCTTGCGCTGAATATTGATGTTATTCACCATCTTGCGCAGCTCCGGCGTTGCGGAGCCGACAATCCCCAGATACCCATCGGGCTGTTCGCCGACCAATCCCTTGGCCTTCGCAGCAGAATAGGCAGGATCACGCTGCGCATAGGCCGCGCTTGCAACGCCACCCAGCATCGCCACCGCGCCCAGCGCCATCAGCATTTTTTTGGTCATCATTTTCATCAGAAAATACCCGGATTATCCTTGATGAGACTCTTTGCGTCCTTGTCCAGCTTATAGACCACTTCCTGAGAAATATTGATATTCAGGTCGATCTGGATCGGTTTTGTCGGTGCATTGATCGTAACGCACCCGGTCAATGCAACCATACCGGACATCAGTACGCCAAGGGCCGTCTTTCTCCACATGGGTGCAATCATTGCCTGCCGCACCCGGTTAATCAACATTGTTTCGATCATGGCATATTCCTGCTTTCCGGGGGCTGAACGCTCGCGTCAGGCGCTGTTTTGCTTTCAGCCGCATTCTTCTCGTCCTTGGCTTTTTCCGCCTCGATCAGGGCGGGGAGGTTCTGCTGCATCATTGTGGTGGGGTCGTAATAGGAACGGACCGAATCGATCAGTTGGCGGAAGGGCGCGCGAATCGTCACGTTGAACACGATCGGCAGCTTCGTCAGGCGCTTGAGCAGGAAATTGCTCTTCGTTCCCTTGCCCTGCTTCACGCCGCCGAACCGGACCCTGGTGACCATTTCACCCGATAACGGCCCGTTCATGGTGATATTCAGGTTACGATATTTGAGCGATTTGAGCGCCTGAAACGCCATATTGCCCCATGTGCCGAGATCTTTCTGGCTGACCGATCCGACATAGGCGAGCGTTCCGCCACCCTGTGATTCAAGATGCCCGTCGACGATCCGGCCTCCATTATCGTCGAATACCATCGGCAGGATACCGTCAAACGTGCCGGTAGCGTTCAGATTGTCAAAATCGAACTGTTGCAGAAACTGCGCCGCATCCAGCGCGCTGACCCGAAAGGTCATGTGCCGTTCCTGATGTGCATGGAAATCGAGAAGCGTCGGTTCCAGCACGAGCTGCCCGCCGGCAAAGGGCCATTGCGCACCGGCAACCTTCACCCGCTGATCGCCCGGCAGACTATAATGCACCACGCCGTTCTCAACCGCGATGCCGGGATTCACCTCCGCCACTGTTGCCACTTCGTCGGGTGAGGACACCATGCCGAGCAGATCGGTAAAATGCACCGTGGTCGAAAGCCCGGTCACCGTGCCGAAGGCTGCGGCAAGGTTGGTGCCCGTCGTCTTGAAATCGCCGTTGCTGGTCACCCCCTTCGCATTCCAGGCGATATGCCCCTGCCCCGATACCGTCCCGTCGACATTGGCGATCACACCATAGGTCAGCGGCGTCACATCGTCGGGTTGAAGGCCGTCGGTCTTGAAGGATATTCCCGGCACGTCGAGGTCGGCATGTCCCGTACCGGTGGCCAGATCGTGGGTAATCGCCACCTTTGTCACCAGCGCACCGCGCTGCGGCGTCTTCAGCGTTCCACCGGCGGTAATGTCGCTCGACACCAGCTTGAGGTGAAAATCGTCGCTGACAAGCGGCTTGAAGCGCGGGCTGTCGGTCTGCGCATCCGCGATCTGAAGCCCGCCATCAAGCGTCAGCGCTCCATTGATCAATTTCCAGTCGCCTGCGGCCTTCGACATCAGCAGCGGTACATTGCCGATCTGTCCGGCGGAATCGGCAAAGCTGCCGCCGACGCTTCCGCCCTGAATTTTCCCGTCGAGCGATCCGATGTCCAGCCGCGTCATGCTATCCGCACTGCCCAGTCGCGCGGCGACATCGGCGAGGTGAAAGCCGTTATCGGCGAAACGGAATTCCGAACCCTTGGCAGCGAGCGTCAGCGGTGTGCTGCCGATATGGCCGCTCAATTGCGGGGCAGCGATCTGCGCACCACCGCGCATGCGCCCCTTCTGCACCGTCAGCAGCGCTCCGCTTTGGGGACAGACCAGCAGCTTCGCCGGATCAAGGACCAGCCCCGACACCGCCAGCTTCCGAAAAGTAAGCGGCGCACAGCCGCGATTGATGTCCAGTCGCCCGGCCCCGTTCCAACGCGCATCGACCGGCATGCTGATCCGGTCGACCGCGCCATTACCCAGCGGCCCGGACAGGGTGACTTGTGTTGAAATGCGGGTACTGTCGCCGCCCCCTGCACTGAACCTGACCGGAGTCAGCGCCAGCCGTGCGCTTCCCGCCTGATAGGGGCGCATGATCGCGGTGCCGGTCACAGCACCGTCCGGGGCCTCCTGTGCAAGGCGAATCGCCGTTTCGGGCAGGCCACCACCACTGGTGGACACCAGCCCGTTGAGCGTCAGCGCGCCGTCCGACCAGCGATATCGCGCGCCCTGATTGCCCGAAATCGCCACCTGCGCGCCGCTTGCCGCAGTCAGGTTCAGCCGCGATACCGCAACAATCCGGCTGTTCATATCGACCGCAAGCTGCGCGTTCAGATCGGCATCCCGCGCCGCACGCAATGCCGCACTACCCAGCTTAGCGGCGAGTGGGCCAACCGGTGTGCCCTGGGTGCCGTGCAGCACCCGGATGAACGACGCCATCATGGCGGGGGCGAGTTGTGCATTATGCGCCGCAACGGTGCCGTCGAAACTGTTACCCGCGCTGCCTGCGGTATAATTTCCGTCCAGCGCAAAAACGCCGCCACTGGCGCTCTTCGTCGCGAAGGACTGGCCGTTCAGATCCACCGTTCCGGTCGTGCGCTCCGGGCCGCCATTGAAATGGACGGCACCCGACAGAGACTGTGCGCGTCCCGCCGCACTTTCCATCGTCCGCACATTCAACCCTGCCTGCCCCTTCCACCGGTCAAGCGCCCCGTTCAACAGCGCATTGACCTGTAAGGCAGGGTGGTCGAGCGCGACATTGCCGCAACGGATTTGCTGCGCACCCAGCGGCCCCTTGATCAGCGGCTGGGTATCCGACACCGCGATCCGCAACTTGGCCGAAGCACGGTCAAAACTGCATCCCGCGACCGTCAGCTTCGATGTCACCGCCGCCAGCACACCCGAAAAACCATCGTCCAGTTCGCCGCTGCCGGTCAGTTTCAGACCCACCGTGCCGTAAGGCGTTTCCAGATGCATCCGGGCGTCCTGTATGTCTGCATCGATCGTAGGCAACGCAAATGGCTTGCCGGTCGACGGCGGCATCAGGCGGTCGATCTCCCCCAATGACAGCTTCCCGTTCACCAGCTTGCCGCGAATTCGCACATGACCGGCGCGAATGGCCTGCACGCTGACTCCGTTCAGCGAAACATGCGTACCGACCTCCACCCAGTCGGCAACCAGATCGGGATGATTGGGATTTCCGATCACGACATTGGTGAGGCGCTGGGTCGAAATGCCCAGATCGGCAATATGATAGCGTGCGGTGACGCCGCGCTTGGCCAGTGCGCGCTGAATATAGCCGTTGGCAATCGGCTTGCGCTGAATCCAGATGAACAGGACGATGATCAGCAGGATGAGCGCGAAAACCGCGAGCACCCGACCGATGACTGACGCGGGTATCAGGCGGCGGACCCGTCGGGGCGCGCCTGCGGAATCGTCATCCTGTTCGATTTCCGCTGTCACGCCACCCTTTCACACGACCCGTCCCGTTACCTTGCTTTTGCCCGGCCCAAGGTCAAGCCATTGCGATTGCGTCTATCGCCACTTCGCCTTAATCGTCTGAACCATGGCAGGTTCCGTCGAAGACAATGCCGGCCATCGCGCCCGGCTTCGCCAGCGCCTGCTGGGCACCGGCGGCGATGCGCTACTAGATCATGAGTTAGTTGAATATTTGCTGACGCTGGCCATCCCGCGCCGCGACACCAAGTCGCTGGCCAAGGCATTGTTACGCGAATTCGGCGGGCTGGCGGGCCTGCTGACCGCAGATTCCGACGCAATTCAACGCGTGCCGGGCATGGGCGAAAGCGCAATAGCGGCGGTCAAAATCGCGCATGTCGCCGCCATCCGCCTGCTGCGTGCCGAAGTTGCCGAGCGGCCGGTTCTTTCCAACTGGCAGGCACTGCTCGACTATCTGCGTGCCGAGATGGCGCATTCGCCGATTGAACGAGTGCGCGTGCTGCATCTCAACACCCGCAACATGCTGATTCGCGACGAATTGATGAGTGAGGGCTCGATCGATCAAGCCGCCGTCTATGTCCGTGAAGTCATCCGCCGCGCGATCGATATCGGCTCAGCCGCGATCATTCTCGTCCACAACCACCCCAGCGGCGACCCCTCCCCCAGCCGCGCGGACATCGATATTACCCGCGCCATCATCGAAGCGGGTAAGCGGCTGGAAATCGCCGTCCATGATCACATCATCATCGGCACGCAGGGACATAGCAGCCTGCGTGCCATGGGGCTGTTGTAACATCCGGACACACTAAGCCGTAAACCTATAAACGGCACCATCGCGGTTTGGGCCAAAATGGCTTCCATCTCGAACCGAACGCCGCTTGCAAAGGCAAAGAGCCTTTGCCGCGCGTCGTTCGGCCCGATCTGTTCGCCATTTGGGCGACTCAACGGTGCCGTTTATGGGTTTACGGCCTAATACCCGCACCGAAAACGATGCGGGTATTTTCCGTAGGACAGAAACGGATATTACAGGTGCGGTTCGTCCGTATTCGGGGTGGAATGGGGGTCGGACGGCGCCATGCTGTTGGAAGTGTCCGCATCGTCCGAACTGTTGGCATCAGGCGTCGTATTCGTATCCGGCGCCATGCTGTTGTCGGTATCGTCGTCGCTGTTCGGGGTTGCCGATGGAGGGGGCGTCGTTTCCGGCATGGTTTGCGGAGTTTGCGGCGGCGTTGTCTGCATCGGTGCCCCCGGGGTCGTCATGCCGGGCTGTGCCGGAGGCGTGGTTTGTGGCGCCTGCGCCTGCGCAGCCATCGGCAGTGCCAAAAGAGCTGCTCCAGCGAAAGAAATTGAACTGATACGCATTATTCTCTCCATGTAAGGACTGAAACTCTTTCAGTCAGTTCACGAGGAAATAAACCGCATCGCATTTAATTCGATCCCATTCCGGCTCCGCTCCTTGCGTCTTCCATCTACCGATCCGGGCATATCATCGGAATTTGTGCGTGATTCGCGATAAAATGAAATAGAAGTTTGTTTTTCAGGGTCTGTAACTTTTTTCCACATGCCCCTTTAGTTCATCTGAGGTAAATAAAACCGGCTTGAATCGATGAGCGACGAAAAGCGGCGCCTGATCCGAATAATGCGGGGAGTCGGGTCGGCTCGTCGCCGCGCCATAGGGCACGATCGATTTCGAATGCACCTTGCCGTTCCGGTCCCAGATCATGAACATGATGAAACTGTCGCCGTGCACCACCTTCAGGCGACCATTGGGACCGGATTCCCAGCGCCCCATCGCCCGCAGCACATCCGGCCCGCCGTCGAGCGGCAAATCCACCTTGCCATGGTGCAGGCGCAGCACCTGCCCCAGCGGAGGATCGAGCCTGCCGAAATAATTCTGCAAATGCTCCGCCGCCTTGCGCAGCGCCGTCCGCGGGTTGCCGAGCGGCTTGCGCGGATAGTTCCGCACAACGCCGTCGCGCATCACCATCGCGGCAAGCGCATCGGCGGGACCATGTCCGTCAAAGTTCCAGTCCCAGCGTGCCAGCACGTCGTGCGCGCGCTGCAACAGGGGGTCGCCCTTCGGGTCGACCGCCTGCACCGACCGCATCCAGCCATAGGCCCAGCTTTGCCGACTCACCCCGGTGTCGAACTTGATATTTTCCAGCGCCTGCTCGGTAATTTCGGGCGCTCCCTCCATCAGCTCGACCGCACGCACCGCGCGGTTGGTCAGATCGGTCTCGATGCCCAGCAAGGGCGAGAAATCCTTCGGATCAAGCTCGCTGCCCTTCCCCGCCGCCAGATAAGGCGTATCGTTGGCGTTGATGATGAACCCCGATTTGGGATTCATGTTTTTCGGCACCATCGACCAGGGCACGGTGCCGGGCTCGTAATCCTTTGACGTATCGCCGGGCAGGATCTTGCTGTAATCATATCCCGGCTTCCGCTTTGGAAACATCGCATTGTAGATCAGGCCGATATTGCCCGCCGCATCGGCATAGATGAAATTGGTGGCGGGCACCCCCTGCAACGCCATCGCCCGGTTCCATTCGGTCCAGTTGCGCGCCTTGTTCAGGCGATAATATTGCTCGACCATGCGCAATTCATCCATCCCGGCATAGCGGATGGCGAAGGCGCCCTTTGCGTTCTCGATCACCGGTCCCTGCACCGCGCGATAGACCATTTTCGGCACCGGCAGCACGAACGGCCCCATCCTGACCCGTAACCAGACGCGATGCTTTTCAAGCGGCCGCCACACTCCGTCGAAACGATATTTGTCGCCCGCCTTGTCGAGCACCAGCTTGTAGATATCGGTCAGGTCCGGGCGGTTGACGGTGTTGGTCCAGCCCAGCGTCCTGTTATGCCCCAGCAACGGATAAGGCGCGCCGGGAAAGGTTGCCCCGGCAAAGTCCCATCCCTGCCCGGAATGCACGACCAGTTCGTACCAGGCGACCGCACCGCTCCATGGCTGGTGGGAGTTCGACACCAGCCGTGTCACGCCGGTGCCGGAGCGGCCGGGTGCCACGGCAAAGGCATTGGAGCCGTTGCGCACTTCGGGCGGACCGCCCGGCGTGATGTTCGGTGCCTGCGGCATCGCGCCTGCGCTTTCCTTCGGCAAGGGATCGCCGCCGCTCAATGCCTTCAACTGATCGCCCAGTCCGAAGAAAAAGGGAGAGCGCAGTACAAAGGCAGCCGCTACATCCCGCCCGTCGATCGGGAACAGGCGGGACAGTTTCACCTCGTCATGATGGGTATCGGCATAATGGTTCAGGCCCGCCGCATAGCCGTCGAGCAGCGCCCAGACATCGGCGGGCTGCTCGTCATAATGCCGTGCCACCGTACCGCGCACATCGAGCAGGTGGACGATATAATCGGTTCTGGCACCGTCCTCTCCGGTCAGCGCCCCCAGCCGCCCGCGTGTCGCCGCCATGACTTCCTGCAAGGTCGGAAAATCATCCTCGGCATGGGCATAGGCAATGCCATAGGCGACACCGGCATCGGTCTTTCCGAAGATATGCGGCACACCGAATGTGTCACGCTTGATGACAACATCGTACCGATGCTGCGGCGGGGGCGATGCGCGATGCGCCGTGAGCGGCTCCCACACCATCAACCCGATCGCGACCAGCAGCACCAAAACGAATATTCCGCCGCCGATCCGCCACACCCGACGCATAGTTTTCCTCCCCCGTACCGATTGCATCCCACACCGCGACAACACAGATAGTCGAAATGTCGAACACCCCCTTGTGTTGTAAATTTACAACACTATCTCTTGGATCAAAGCGTAGCAGGGAATCACCATGAATCTCGAAAAATTTACTGATCGCGCCAAGGGTTTTCTTCAATCGGCGCAAACCGTTGCCATCCGCATGTCGCATCAGCGGATTTCACCCGAGCATCTGCTGAAAGCACTGCTCGAAGACAATGAGGGCATGGCGTCCGGCCTGATTCAAAAGGCAGGCGGCGATCCCAAACGCGCGCAGTCCGATATCGATCTGGCACTGGCCAAAGTGCCGTCTGTGTCCGGCTCCGGCGCGCAGCAGACGCCGGGTCTCGACAATGATGCCGTGCGCGTGCTGGATCAGGCTGAGCAGGTCGCGCAAAAGGCGGGGGACAGCTATGTTACTGTCGAACGGCTGTTGCTGGCACTCGCGCTGTCGCAGAACACTGCCGCCGGTAAGGCGCTGAAGGATGCCGGCGTCACCGCCGAAGCGCTCAATACCGCGATCAACGATCTGCGCGGCGGCCGTACCGCCGACACCGCCAGCGCCGAGGATCGCTATGACGCACTCAAGAAATTCGCCCGCGACCTGACCGAGGCAGCGCGCGACGGCAAGCTGGACCCCGTAATCGGGCGTGATGAGGAAATTCGTCGCACCGTCCAGATTCTCGCGCGGCGCACCAAGAACAACCCCGTACTGATCGGCGAACCCGGCGTCGGCAAGACCGCGATTGCCGAGGGGCTGGCGCTGCGCATCGCCAATGGCGACGTGCCCGACAATCTGAAAGACCGGCAGCTGATGGCGCTCGACATGGGCAGCCTGATCGCCGGTGCCAAATATCGCGGCGAGTTCGAGGAACGGCTGAAAGGCGTGCTCGACGAAGTGAAAGGTGCCGAGGGTCAGATCATCCTGTTCATCGACGAGATGCACACCCTGATCGGTGCGGGCAAAAGCGAGGGCGCGATGGATGCGGGCAATTTGCTCAAGCCCGCCCTAGCCCGCGGCGAACTCCATTGTATCGGCGCGACGACACTCGACGAATATCGCAAATATGTCGAAAAGGATGCGGCACTTCAGCGGCGGTTCCAGCCGGTGTTCGTCGGCGAACCGACGGTCGAGGACACCATCTCGATCCTGCGCGGGCTGAAGGAGAAATACGAACTGCACCATGGCGTGCGGATCACCGACGGCGCAATCGTTTCTGCGGCAACGTTGTCCAACCGCTACATCACTGACCGCTTCCTGCCCGACAAGGCCATCGACCTGATGGACGAAGCCGCCTCGCGCATCCGCATGGAAGTGGAATCCAAGCCGGAGGAGATCGAGGCGCTGGATCGCCGCATCATCCAGCTCAAGATCGAACGCGAAGCGCTGAGTCGAGAAACCGACGACGCATCGCGCGATCGGCTGGAACGGCTTGAGGACGAACTTGCCGGACTGGAAGCGGAATCGGCTGCGCTCACCGAACGCTGGCAAGCGGAAAAGGTGAAGATTCAGTCCGAAGCAACGCTCAAGCAGCAGCTTGACGCCGCACGCATCGAACTGGAACAGGCGCAGCGCGCAGGCGATCTGGGGCGTGCCGGCGAGCTGTCCTATGGCACCATTCCCGAGCTCGAAAAGCAGCTCTCTGAGGCGCATGGCGCGACCGAAGGCGCAATGCTGCGTGAAGAGGTGACCGCCGACGACATTGCGTCCGTGGTCAGCCGCTGGACCGGCGTGCCCGTCGACAGGATGCTGGAAGGCGAACGCGAAAAGCTGCTCCATATGGAGGATCAGCTGGGCAAGCGCGTCATCGGTCAGGCCGATGCGGTCAGGGCCGTCTCCACCGCGGTGCGCCGCGCAAGGGCCGGGTTGCAGGATCCGAACCGGCCGCTGGGCAGCTTCCTGTTCCTGGGCCCCACCGGCGTCGGCAAGACCGAACTGACCAAGGCGCTCGCCGAATTTCTGTTCGACGATTCAAACGCCATGGTCCGCATCGACATGAGCGAGTTCATGGAAAAGCACGCGGTCGCGCGGCTGATCGGCGCGCCTCCGGGCTATGTCGGCTATGAAGAAGGCGGCGTGCTGACCGAGGCCGTTCGCCGCCGCCCCTATCAGGTCGTGTTGTTCGACGAGGTCGAGAAAGCCCATGGCGACGTGTTCAACGTGCTGTTGCAGGTACTCGACGATGGTCGCCTGACCGACGGTCAGGGCCGCGTGGTCGATTTCTCCAACACGATCATCATCCTGACCTCCAATCTGGGCAGCCAGTTGCTGACCAATCTGGGCGACGGCGAGAGCGTGGAGTCGGTCGAGCCGCAGGTCATGGATATCGTACGTGCACATTTCCGACCGGAATTTCTCAACCGGCTGGATGAGGTCATCCTGTTCCACCGGCTGGGTGCGGAGCATATGGCACCGATCGTCGATATTCAGGTCAACCGCGTTGCAAAGCTGCTGGCCGATCGCAAGATCAGCCTCGACCTGACCGACGCGGCACGCGCCTGGCTGGGCCGGGTCGGCTACGATCCCGTCTACGGCGCCCGTCCGTTGAAACGCGCGGTGCAGAAATATCTGCAGGACCCGCTCGCCGACCTGATCCTGAAAGGCGAGGTCAAGGACGGCGCCACGGTTAAGATCGACGAAGGTGATGGGTCGTTGGCGCTGAGAGTAAATTAAAAAAGGGGGCTCCAGTTTTCTGGAACCCCCTTAATTTCATATTAAATCAGAACTTTGCGGTTGTATTCACAAAGAACGTACGACCAACATAATCATATCCCGAATAAAGCGGGGTATTTCCTACCATATTATAGCCCCCAGCAGTAATGCGGGGCAGCTTTGCATTGAACAGGTTACGCACACCAGCAGTAATCTGGAATTTTTTAAGAGAAATTTGTACAGACGCATTGTGAAGAAAATAGTCAGGAACTTCAAAGTAGTAATTGTCCTTAAGGAACTGCTTATAATCCTGATCAATCGTACCATCTGGATTTAATGAAAAGTAATTATAGGTCGCATTCTTGTCTCCAGTGATCCAATCTAGGCCATAGTGGAAGGTTACTTGATCAATGCGATAGCTCGCATTGAAACTCCCGACCCAATCCGGTGTCGTAATTGTTCCATTCGCATCCTCAAGCGGATCATCCGGAAACAATTTGCTCGACTGCTCCAGATAATGGATTACGTTTCCGTTCAGGATAAAGCGGCCGGGGCCGATGTCACGCGAGTAACGGATATTCGCTTCGACACCCCGTCGAATATCGGTCGACAGGTTGATGTAGTTATTATTGACCGTTAGAGCGTTGTTATTGTCTCGATTAACCAATCGACAATAGCCTTGGCCTGGCTGAAAATTAGTATCGCCGTAGCACAAGTTCAGAATATTCGCTGCGCCAGCGCGGTTAACGCCGTTACTTACTTCAATTCTGAAATAATCAACCGACAGAGAGAAAGAACCCACGGACTGCGGCAATACCGGCTGCAATACAATCCCACCTGAGAAGTTGGTGGAGGTTTCCGCTTTCAGCCCTGATTCTCGACCACCTGCGCTAAGTACTGTAACACCACTAGTTTGTTGGAAATCGGCCGGAAGGCCGATCGCCGCGCAGTTTTTCTGGATAATCGGATTCTGTGAGTTCGCGTAATCGTCGCACGGGTCTGTTGAACTGGACAAGAAGCCGCTGGTCGCACCCAGGAATTGTTCGAACAGCGCAGGAGCACGATAGGACGTACCATAGCTGGCCCGGAAGCCGACTCCGCGAACCGGCTGCCACTCACCGGAAACCTTGTACGTCCAGCCCGATCCATAGGATTTGTAATCGGTGTACCGCCCCGAAGCATCCAGGTTGAGCCGATAGGCAAATGGCACATTTGCAGCCAACGGCAGATAGACTTCGCCAAACGCCTCCCACACATTGTCGCTACCGCGTGTGATAGCTGCTGATGTCAGGTTATAAAGATTTCCATCTTGACTATCCTGAGGCGGAGTATCGTTGATACTGGCATCGCGGTACTCGAGACCAAGAGCAAGCTGCGCGTCACCGCCCGGCAAGTGGAAGATCGGACCATTGACGTTCAACGACGTCAGGAATTCACGATATTTCGTCGTACCGACGACATTCTTCGTGATATAATTCCTGTACGCATCGGACAGATTACCACCAACCGACGCGGCATTGAGCGGCGGCGCAGCCACACAGTTCGGATCCGTCGTCGTAGCACAGACAAACCCGCCGTTGCCGTCGGAAACGACATCAAGAGACCGCGCGATACGATCTGTCAGGAACGTTTCAGTCTCGTACGTACCGTCACTGAATGTCTTGCTGGCAAAATAATCATATTTCCAGCCAGAGAAGAAGAAATTGCCGCGAAGCCCGCCACCGAGGCGAGCAAAGCTGACTTCTTGTTTCGAGTTGAGGTTACCATATCCGATGAATGAACGCGCGGCGACAATATTGCCGTTCGAAATCTCATTTGGATTGTAGAGCGCTCCGTTGCGATATTCAGCAGGAAGTAACGGACTACCCTGCGCATAATCGAGAGTAAGCTGACGATAGCCCAAATTGGATGAATGCCGCTGGTTACCGAGAAGCTCGACGTAAACCTCGGCATCCCCCAAAATATCAAGCTGATAGCCGGCCTGAAGATAGCCGGTGTAGATTTCCGCAGGGGTTACGAGTTGCTCCTTCTCCTGACGCGGATCGAAGCTGTCACGGGTATAGTAATCGACGCCCAGCAAACCCGGCGTGGGACCACCGGTAACGGACGGGGCCGGAACAAACCGGTTATAGTTACCCAAAGCACCCGTGAGCCGATCATAGGCCTGACGCGTAGGAAGGGCGACCGTATTGATGGTTACGCCGCCGTTGTCGAGCGTAAAGCACTTTGGCTTACCCGTGGCAGGGTCGATATAATCACCCGAGCCAAAAGCAGTCCCTTCACCAGAGAGGTATCCACCAATCGGGCATTTGGTAAAGTTTTCATCTTCTCTGGCAAGACTCTGCCGCTTGTAATATTCAAGCGAACCGATCAATTTCAACCGCTCGCCGGAATAACCAAAGGATGCCGACAGACGATAAGAGGTACCTGCTCCAACTTCAGGAACGTTGACCTGCCCATCGAGCACCAGTCCGTTCAGCTCAGTGTCGGTAATAATGTTCACAACACCTGCGATAGCGTCGGAACCATAAATGGACGAAGCGCCCGCCTTCAGGATTTCAATACGCTTGATCAATGCAGTCGGCAGAACGTTCAGATCGGCCGCACCGACCGAACCGCGCGTGCCAGCAGGTGCCAAGCGATGGCCATTCAACAGAATAAGGGTGCGGTTTGGACCAAGGCCACGCAAACCAAGCGTATTCGCACCCGTGCCGCCGTTCGTGACATAGCCGCCAAAATAGTTGTTGATTTGACTGGCACCTTGGGTGACCGCAGTGCTTTGCAAAGCTGAAGCAGCGGAGTCGAATCCGGACTGTGTAATTTCATCCGCCGTAATGACAGTCAGCGGCTCCATCGTTGAAAACGCATCGCGACGAATAAGCGAACCCGTCACAACAATATCGCCGTTATCGGTTTCCGGTGCGACGACGTTGTCGCCTGCCTTGCCCTGCTTTTGCTGCGCCTGCTGCGTCTTAACCGCCGTTTGATCGGACGCATTCTGATCGTTTGTTTGCGCTGCAGCCGGACTAGCAATCGAAATTGCGCTCCCCATGCAAATTAGTGCCAACGCCTGCAAGGCGGTACTTCCACGAAGCTTCGTTCGCGTCAGGCTATCGTTCGATTTCATGTACTATTTCCCTCGTTTATCCACAGCTGCAATCCTTTCAGACTGCTTCTGCGAGACCCCCGCTGGCTTTGACGCAACGTGCCACACGCGCCGGTTGCCAACATGTATTCAGAATGAACGAGGGTTCAGGAAACTGTAAAGGGGTCGCTCGACACCACCTTCCCTTTTAGGGGATGTGTAACAGAAATATCACACCGCCATGACGCGAAGATTACCTGCGCTGACCATCTTACCTAAAGGTCATATTCCATGCTTTTTGCCCATGGTTTCAGCGTCGGCAATACCGGCTCCAGATGATGGCGATACCGTTCCCATCGCCCGGAGGCGCGGGTATATAATGGCTCGGTCACCTGCGAATAGCTGGCCGTCTTGATCTGCCCGCGCCGGGCCGCACTGGCCTGATTATCGAGCACCGCCGGATCCCAATCGATGTCCAGAAATTTCAGCAACGGCCGCATCTCACCTTCCAGATCGGAAACCATCCGCTCATAGCGGATGCGGTGCACGTTCAGCGGCAAATTTCGCTCAGCCAGCGTCCAACAGCTTTGCGCCGCATCGTAAAGGCGCGCCGCATCTTCGAGTGTCGTAAAATTGGCCATTGCGCGGTTGAGCTGAAAATTCGCCATGAAGCAGCTTAGCACGACGTCACAGGGATGACGCTCGACGAACACCACCTTCGCATCGGGAAAGATGCGATGAATCAGGGGCATCTTTACCATGTGCAGAGGAAATTTATCGATAACCGTCTGGCCCGGTTCCGGCGATGCGATAATGCGCAGCGCGTCGAAATAGGCATTGCGCAACTTCACTATATCGCCCTGCGTCAGTGTTGCGATGCGGTCGATATCGCCCAGCATCGTTTCCACCGGGCGCAACACCATTTGCTCTTCCAGTACATGCACGTCGGGAAGATTCATCAGCAGAGTATCAAGCAGCGTCGTTCCCGAACGTGGAAAGCCGACAATGAAGATCGGGGAGGCTGGCTCTTTCGGTACGCTCACCGTCGTCCAGCCAGCAAGTTTTTTGGGTTCAAGCTGTGCTGTATAGGCCCGCACCTCTTCCAGATATCCGGCGGCCTGGAACGGCGCCTGCGGCCTGGCTTCGACTGCGGCGCGATTCATGTCGCTATAGGCGGCGAATGCCTTATCGGTGTCGCCCAGTCGCTCAGCGATCCCGGCAATCAAATGCGACCGCCGCACAGGGTTGATTGTATCCGCAGCATTTTCCGCTAACGGCAGGGCATCGACAGCTCGCCCCTGCCGAAACAAGGCCCATGCTTTGAGGAAACGCACTTCCGCTTCCGGCAGGCCATTCTCCTCTGCCAGATCGGCAAGGCGATACAGTGCGTCCAACCGGTTGAGATTTTCGAATAACATGCCGAGTTCGAGATATGCGGGCAAATAATGCTTGTTCGCAGCAATCGCATCGGCAAAGGCGCTTTCCGCCTGCTCCAGTCGCTGCACGCTGGCCGCAGCACGCGCAAACTCCGTCAGCACTTCCGCGTCGAGCGGTGCCATATCCCGGGTTCGGCGCAGCAGTTGAAAGCGCTCTTCAAACCGTTCGGCATCGTTGAGCAGATAAGCGAGATTCTTTTGCAGCGGGACTTCTCCCGGGGCCAGTCGCATCGCTTTATAGAGGCAGTCGATCGCCCCGTTTCGATCACCGAGCGCCGAGCGAATATTGGCCAGGTTGTTCCAGCTTTGAAAATCGTTCTGAGCCTGTGCCAGCACATATTCATAGGATTTTGCCGCATCGGTCAGCTTGCCGAGATGCTGCTGCACATAGGCCGCCAGACGACGCAGCGAAATATCCTCGGAAACAGCCGTCGCTTCCTTTTCTGCATTCTCCCACTGCCCTGTTTCTATCAGCGCCGTGACCAGATTACGGCGAACGGAAAGGTCTTCGGGCAACGCCGCACTGGCCGGACGCAGATATTCGACACCGCGGGAGGGATCACCGAGCTGGCAAGATACCAACCCGGCGAAAGACAATAAGGGCGCGAAATCGTCCCCCGATGAGATAGCCTCTTCGGCAATCTTCAGGGCACCGTTCAAATCTCTGGCTTGATATTTTTCAAGTGCTCGAAGCAGCGACGCATTGGTTTCTTGGGTGGGAGCAGTCATGCCGCTGGATGCGCAACGTCGAACGCAACTGTCAACCTCTCACCAGTGTCGAAAGGTCGGGTTCCATGCCACATGGTCGACGGAAACAGCGCGAGATGTCCCGGTTTTGGCTGGATAGTGCGATATGCCGGCAGTGCGATTCCGAGCTCCTTCTGCGGTTCACCAAGAACAAGTGCGCCATCCTTTGTGTCGCCATCGGCCTGCGATGCGAGCACCTCTTCCGGAAGCGAGACATAGAGTGCTGAACTGATCCAGCCGGCGGGATGCACATGATTGGCGTGATGCCCCTTCCCTGCCAGCCGCACTGACCATGACCCGGCGAACCGCACCGGTCGATCCCGCCGAACGTCCAGCAGCGGGTGGCCATCTTCCTGCGAAGGCAAAGCATCGATATAGCGCTGCACCGCCTTGACGATTGCTTCGCGCAATGTACGAATTTGCGGTTCGATCCGCGCGAACAGCGCACCATCGGTCTGTGTACCGCCCCGAACCGATTGATCGAGATGCTGCGCGCGTGCCTGGTGCAGACCGCGCAGATGATCGGTAAACACCTCCAGCGGCGGAAGAAATTCTCTCAGATCATAATATTGCACCAGCGCTTCCGGGCGATCGAGCCAATCCGCTCTGGCGTCGTCGGACAGCCGCCATGCGATCGAAGCGTAAGGCCACATGATCGCTGCCCCTGTCCCGCCCAGCGCCTTGTCAATGACCGGAAGCGCGCGCTCAATTTGTGCGGTTCGCAGATAATGCCGGACCTTGCGCACATCGAAAGCCGGGTCTTCCAATGACGAGAGCATGTCAAATAGTTGATCCGCCCGTTCCTTATGACCGGTCTCAGACGCAATAACCGCGTCGGTTGCGTCGAGAAACTGTACGTCGCCAATCCGCTTTCGTGCCCGCCCCGATATGACAGCGGCATCTTCATACGCTTCCGCCTGTTGCAGCGTCAGCAACCACAGGTGCCAGAGATCAGCACTATCGTTCCCATCTGCTACCGCCTGTTCGAACGACTGCATGTGGTCGTCCTGCTGCCCGGCCATCCAACGCAATCTCGCCAGTTGCGCATGTCCATCCAGCCAGCCGGGGTTAAAGCGTACCGCGTCTGCCACCAGCGCTATGGCGCGTTCCACATCCCCTTCCGCAAAGCTTGCGGCTGCGAGCCCCAGCACAACGCTTCCGTCCTGCGGTGTCAGTCGCCGGGCCTCTTCAAAAGCATCAACGGCAGGCAACCCGGCTTCCAACAGGGTTCGCGCGTGTCCATGCGCTATTTTACCATCTGTCGGGGAGAGTTTCCTGGCCTCCACAAATGCGCGCAGGGCCGATTCCCTCTGGTCCAGCGCGCGATGCAGCAGCGCCAGCCATTGGTGCAGCGCGGCGATGTTCGGAAAGCGGCGAATGCCCTCTTTCAGTACCGGAATTGCCTGTTCTTCGGTCTGTTCACGCAGCGCCCGCGACGCCAGGGCTGCAAAGTCGCCCGGTGCCATGACGCTCGCACTAAAGCCCGGCCTGTGGCTTGCCATTCACCTTCCTCGCGCAACTGTGCCGGAAACTTTATCAAAGCCGTTGCCAAAACCCAATTGGCCTTAGGCAAGCCGTTCTACGAATTGCATAAAAAAAGGGTCGGCAGAATGCTCTGCCGACCCTCCGAAATCCACACTGTCTTCTGAATTAGAAGTCCAGCGTAATGCCGGTGAAGATGTAACGACCCAGCGAATCGTACACCACCGGATAGGTGTTGCCGTTACAATAGACCGACGCACAGCTCGACAAACTGCCCGAGCTGGAAACGATCGGCGGCTGGCGATCCAGCAGATTCTGCACACCAAGACGGAAGCGATAATGATCCGCGATGCTCGCTGTCATCGTCAGGTCGAAATAGCTCTGTGCCGGAAGATGCGCAGCAAACTGAGAGTAGTTACCCGCCAGCGACGGATTGCTGCTGCTCTTGTCCACGTCGACACCGCTAAAGTAGCGCCATGCACCCGACAAGCCAATGCCGCTCGGAAGTGTGAAGCCGACCCGCAGCTTGTGCCGCCATTTCGGCATCGGCGTGCCGCACTGAACGCCATAGTAACCCGCGCAGTCATATGGCGTAGAAACGCCATTGTCGGTGACAAACTTGTCGAGATAGGTGCCGTTGAAATTCATGTTGATCTGCGCAAAGCCCAGATCACGCGAATAGCTGGCACCGACATCAACACCACTGGTCTTCACGCTACCGATGTTCTGCGTCAGATCGACCACATAGCCATTTGAGGAGCGCCACAGCGATCCGGTAGCATCACGATGCACATAATCGCACAGAGGCGAGTTTGCATCTGCAGTACAGCTCTGAACGATCGTATCAGCCCCGATACCCTGAATGGTGTTCTTCACCTTGATGTTGTAATAATCAACAGTCAGAGCGAGACCACGCAGGCCTGACACCAAATCACCCGGCTGCAGCACGAGGCCCGCCGTGTAGGTATCTGCGATTTCCGGTTCCAGGTTGATGTTACCACCGATTAGGCCATTATACTGCGCCGCCGGGTTACCGACAACCGTCTGACCCACGGTCAAGCCCTGAGCAAGGCATCCGGTATCCGCAGCCGTAATCGGAACCGGGTTACCCTGTTTGTCAACCTTCGCACAGGGATCAGTGCTGCCGTCCAGAGCAACACGCTGCGGTGCGAAGAACTCCTGAATGTTCGGCGAGCGAACCGCACGATTATATGCACCGCGGAAGCGGATCGCACGGATCGGCGCGAAGTCCGCACCCAGCTTATAGGTGTCAGTGCTGTAGTTGCGGCTTGCAACTTCATAGCGTGAATGACGGTAACCGCCATCGAATGACAGGTCATAGAAGAAGCTGTCCTGCACGATCGGAACGCGCAGTTCAGCATAGGCTTCATATACGTTGAACGCACCGCTGACCGGCAACGTCGCCGCACCCTGACCGGCAAGGTCGCCCGTCTGGTATTCAAGGTCCGATTTGAAGTCGAGGGCTTCACGACGATACTCCGTACCGACGTTGATACCCACACCGTCTTCGGCCCAGGGCGACTTGACACCGTATTTGCCGAGCAGGCCGGTCACGTTGACCGACGCCACCTGTTCCGACACGATACCACGCTGGAAACCGGGCGCTGTAATGTAGTTCAGCGCGGCCTGCGACACTCCACCAGCGGTGAAGATATTGTACGGAACACAGTTCGGATCTGAACCATCCAGAGCCGAACGACAAACCGCCTGACCGGTGTTCGGATCGGTGACCACGTCAAGCGACTTGCGCATACGACTGATCGACAGATCGTTCACATAGGTTTCGGAAAAGTTGGTCCGACCATACTGATAGTATGCATCATAGGTGAATGCGTCATTGATATCACCCTTGGCACCGACAACCAGACGATACGCCGTATGCTGCAGGTCGTCCTGACGCGCCGCACCTTCGACATTGCGCTTGTAGATTTGTGCGAAGCCACGCTCATAGGTGTTCCCGCTGGCATCAGTGAACTGATACGGCGTCAGCGCATAGCCTGCCTGAGCAGCCGACGTAACCGTCGTCGGCGGAGCATTCATCGGCGGGGGCACCAGATTGCCGGTAACCGGGTCGATCGAGGACGTTACAAGATTGCCCGGCGAACAGATAATGCTCTTCTGCTGTGCGCTGAGAAGCGGATTATCGCAGTTGATCGAATAGACGTTACCGAACGTGCCCGACGGCGCGATCTGGGCGACCGAACGATCGTCCATGAACATGCCCGACATATAGGGCTTGAAATGATCGCTGACATCGTAATGCGCGAAGAAGCCGGCCGTGTAGCGTTCGTCCGGACGCTGATAATAGTTATACGGCGCATAGTTATACGGCGTATAGCCCGGAATAATGGTCTGGTTCGGGCCGATCTGATAGGACAGCGATGTACCATCACCGTAAGGCAGAGCCTGGCCGCTATCCGGATCAACGTAACCCGGAGTGCCGTCCCCGTAAGAGACGATGGAACCGTTTGCCGAGTTGAACGAACCCGCACAGCTGAGAGAGCCCGATGCAGAAGCCCCCAATGCACAGGCGCTGTAATCGCGCGCGGCCTGCGTAACTGCGTTGATCCGACGATATCCGGCGTATGCTACGACGTGGCCACGATTATCGTCAAACCCAGCACCAATTACTGCGGTGGTATCAACGGTACCCCCATCCGCGACATCACCGCTGGGGTAACCGAAGTTGCGCGCGTCCAGAGCATCGCGAATGGCACTGCTTGCACTGTTGCTATGCTGATAGAAACTATACTGGCCATCAATCTTGAAGCCGGTAAAATCCTTATCCATGATGAAGTTGACAACGCCGCCGACAGCGTCCGCACCATAGGTGGACGACGCACCGCCGGTCAGCACGTCAACGCGCTTCACGAGCGCAGCAGGAATGAAGTTAAGGTCAGCTGCGGAATCCGTCGGGTCACCCGGGACAAGTCGGCGACCGTCGATCAGGACCAGAGTACGGTTGGCACCAAGGTTACGCAGGTTGACGGTTGCAGTACCGGTCGCACCGTTGGCGATGCCGCCGCCCTGGTCCGCAAACACCTGCGGCAGCGAATTCAGCAAATCCTCGGTACGAGTCGTGCCGGTGAGCTTGAACTCCTGACTGTTAACCACGGTTACCGGGCTGACCGACGTCAGGTTCGGCTGAGGAATGCGCGAACCGGTAACGATCAGGTCCTGTCCCTGCGTTGCAGCGCCTTGAGCAGTAGCAGCCGGAGTGGCGGTCGTGCTGTCCTGCGATGAGACGGCGGTCGAATCCTGGTCGGAAGTCGTACTGCCGGTCGTAGTTTGCGCGTACGCAGGCGCAGCCACGACAGCAAGGCTGAGAACGAACGGCGCAGCGCCCGACTTCAGCGCGGATATGAGCTGATGCTTGGTCAAGATACTAATCCCTTTTTTGACGGCCCTTTTCGGGCCAATCCCTCGCCTGAATCACGCTATTTTAGCAGCATGTCGACGAATGTGCCCCCGATGCGCTATTGTGCGTATGCGTGTAAACACTGAATTCTCCGTACAGGGCGCATTCATTATAGAGTGTAGCCTGTTTGCAACAATTCACCCCGTTGACACCGCCCCCCAAGCGCGGAATGTAAAGAAAATACTGGTTTTGGGAGCGCTGCATGCAGAGGCAAATACGAAACACGTTCGTCCTGGTCATGGGATTGGGATTGCTTAGCCCTCACCTTGCCGCAGCGCAAAATAAGTCCGATGAGCGCTCACAGCTTTTCGATCAGGCAGTGGCGTGTCGAAAGATCGCCGACAGCGATCAACGGCTGGCCTGTTACGACCGCACCGTTGGTGCGCTCGATGCGGCCCAAAAGAAGGACGAGGTTTACATCGTCGATCGCGATCAGGTGCATAAAGCCCGCAAATCGCTGTTCGGTTTCTCGCTTCCGAAAATCAAACTGTTCGGTGGTGACAAGGATCAGATCGACCACATTACAACCATTGTTACGGGAATATCGCACGATCAGAACAACCGCATGATCTTCACCGTGAAGGGCGGCGCCAAGTGGCATCAGATTGGCGACCGCGTGGTCGTCGGCGTCCGTCCCGGCACGCAGGTCACGATCAAGACCGCTGCCTTTGGAAGCTATTTTGCCGACTTCAAGGGCAGCAGTTCGATGCGGGTTCAGCGCGTCAAATAACGCTCTGAACGACCCCGACGGGACGAAACACACTTATTGCGGCATCGGCCCCGCCAGCAGCAGCGGGTCGATGCGCGCCGCATCCCATTTCAGGCCCCAGTGCAGATGCGGGCCGGTGGCACGGCCTGTATCACCGCTATAGGCGATGACCTGCCCCTGCTTCACATGATCGCCGACATGCACCAGAATTTTCGACAGGTGCAGGAACGCACTGTTCAGCCCCATACCGTGATCGACCATCAGCAGATTGCCCTCCAGCGTGAAGGGCTTGGCCGTGGCCAGAATCACCACACCATCGGCGGGCGCGCGCACCGGGGTCCCGACCGGCACCGCGATGTCGATACCGGAATGATAGGAGCCCTTCTGTCCGCCCTTATAGATACGCTGCGCACCGAACAGCGTAGAGATGCGCCCGGTGGTGGGCCAGATGAACTTCTGCCGCCAGCCATGTGCATCGGTGGTCATGGCACGCGCGGCATGGATCTGCGCCAGTTCGGGTGGGCGCAGCCGTTTGAACTCGGCGGAAGGCACAGGATATTTCGGCAGGCGGTTGAGGCGCGAAATCTTCCACGCACGCGGTGCGACGCTAATATCGCGCGTCAGCTGCGCACCGTTCGCCAGTGTCGCGACCAGCGTTGCCTGCGGCCCGGCATTGCGGTCGAACGCGATCAGGAATTCGCCGTCGGAAGCGACGGGAATCGTCTTTCCGTCGAACGTCAGTGTCGTCGTGCCTGTCGGTACCGTGCCCAGCACCGCACCGCCCTGTTCGAAATGACCGTTCAGGGTAAATGTCTCTGAAACCGGAGCCTGTACCGGCGTGGCGGGCGCCACCGGTGGCGACGCAACCCGGTCACCCGGCACCTGCGCCTGAGTGCCCGCAGGCGCCGCCGCCTCAGCCCCGTTGGGAACAACTGCACATCCGGCGAGCAGGACCAGTGCCGCCGCGCCGACGATTTCCTTGCCGATGATCCGCATTACTGGTCGAGCAGCGCTTTGGTGGCAATCTCCGCAGTCGCATAGGCCTGTTGCGAGCGCACATCCCAATAGCGCAAATCATCCAGCGGAATGGCCTCCCCCGATATCGCGCACAGCACATGATCGCCCGGCGACAGCACCCGGAATCCGTTGGCGAGATAATGAAGCCGCGCGGTGCGCGAACGGTTGGACATCAGCATGATTGGCTCCCGTGGATACGAAGATACTGGGGATCAAAGCAGTTTCGGCTGCTCCGGCTTGTCCGGGATATAGGCTTTGGTGCCGCTGCGCTCAACCCGCACATCGACCTCGCCATCGTTGAAATGCAGTGTCAGAGCACCCGCCGAACGCGCCGCTTGCGCATTGGCCGTCACCTGCCCGGTGGTACGCGCCGATACCCAGGCATAGCCGCGTTCCAGCGGCTTGTTGGGATGGACTGAGTCCAGCAACCGCCCCGCCCCGTCCAGCCGCTGTCGCGCCGCCTTCAATCGCTGTTCCAACATTGCCGGACGCAACGCTCCGGTGCTGCGGTCAAGCTGGCGGCGCGCCAATGCCACGCGCCGTTCCAGTGCCAGTCCCAGCCGATGGCCCAGATCATCGGCCTTTTGCCGCTGCGGCCCCAGCAGAGCATCCCGCCTGGGCAATACACGCACCAGTGCCGAAAGCCGCTCCTGTCCACGCTCGTGATACCGCCGCGCGCAGCGTTCCGCGCGCAGGCCGAAAGTGGCGATGCCGTTACGCAATTCGGCCACCACCGGCACCGCCAGTTCGGCGGCAGCGGTCGGCGTCGGCGCACGCAGATCAGCGGCATGGTCCGACAGGCTGGTATCGGTTTCATGCCCGACCGCCGAGATGACGGGAATCGAGCAATCGGCAATGGCGCGCACCACCACTTCCTCATTGAACGCCCATAAATCCTCGATCGACCCGCCACCGCGCGCGACGATCAGCAGGTCGGGGCGCGGCACCGCCCCTCCTTGGCCCGGTAGTGCATCAAAACCGCGTACCGCGCGCGCCACCTCTTCGGCGGAACCCTCGCCCTGTACCTTGACCGGCCACAATACGACATGGCTGGGACAGCGATCCTCCAGCCGATGGAGAATGTCCCGGATCACCGCGCCGGTGGGCGAGGTTACAACACCGATCATCCTGGGCAGGAACGGCAGCGGCTTCTTACGCTCGCTATCAAACAGCCCCTCCGCCCCCAGCTTTGCCTTCAGCTTCTCGAACAGCGCCATCAGCGCGCCTTCGCCCGCCAGTTCCATCCGTTCGATAACGATCTGATATTTGGACCGGCCCGGATAGGTGGTCAGCTTCCCCGTGGCGATCACCTCGATCCCGTCCTGCGGTGCAAAGGGCACCGCCGATGCCGTGCCGCGCCACATCACCGCGTCGATCACCGCCTTGTCGTCCTTCAGCGCCATATAGACATGGCCCGATGCCGCGCGTTTGAACCCGGAAATTTCGCCGCGCAGCTTCACATGACCGAACTCCCCCTCGACCATGCGTTTCAACCGGTTGGACAAATCGCTGACACTGACGGCTGCGGCGTTGTCGCCGGGCTGGCTCTCGGCTACCAGTCGCTGCGAACCGGAATCAAAGGGGGAATCGGGCATGAACGTCCTGCTGATCGGATCGGGAGGGCGCGAACATGCGCTGGCGTGGAAGCTGGCGCAATCGCCCCGTCTGACTAAACTATATGCGGCACCGGGCAATCCCGGCATCGCCGATTATGCCGAATGTACCGACATCTCTGCAACCGACCAGCGCGGAATTATCGATTTCTGCCTGCGCAACTCGATCGAATTTGTCGTAATCGGGCCGGAAGCACCGCTGGTCGAAGGGCTGGCGGACAATCTGCGTACCATGAACATTGCGGTGTTCGGACCGGGCCGCGAGGCAGCGCAGCTGGAAGGGTCAAAGGGCTTTACCAAGGATCTCTGCTCGGCAGCGGAAATCCCCACCGCAGGCTATGTCCGCGTCGAATCGATTGAGGGCGCGCGTGCAGCACTCAACGATTTCGGTCTGCCGGTCGTCATCAAGGCGGACGGGCTGGCTGCGGGCAAGGGCGTCACCATCGCCTATACGCCCGAAGAGGCCGAAGCCGCGGTCGCCGACCTGTTCGACCGTTCGGGCGGCGAGGCGGTGATCGAGGAGTTCCTGACCGGCGAAGAGGCCAGCCTGTTCGTCCTAACCGACGGCGAAGCGGTCATGGCCATCGGTTCGGCGCAGGATCACAAGCGCGTCGGCAACGGCGATACCGGCCCCAATACCGGCGGCATGGGCGCCTATAGCCCCGCGAGCGTACTGACGCCGAAGCTGGAACGCGAGGCGATGGACCGGATCATCCGCCCGACGGTGAAGGCGCTGGCCGATGCCGGAACGCCCTATTCGGGCGTACTCTATGCCGGGCTGATGCTGACGGATCTGGGTCCGAAGCTGATCGAATATAATGTCCGCTTCGGTGATCCCGAATGCCAGGTGCTGATGCTGCGGCTGGAAGACGACCTGCTCGACCTGATGCTGGCGACTGCCAGCGGCACGCTGGCCGATTTGCCCGCCCCGACATTCCGCGACGAAACCGCGCTTACCGTGGTCATGGCGGCAAAGGGCTATCCCGGCACGCCGGAAAAGGGCGGTACGATCGACGGTATCGACGCGGCCGAAGCCACCGGCGCGAAAGTGTTTCAGGCGGGTACCCGCGAAGAAGGCGGCACACTAATCGCCAATGGCGGCCGGGTCCTCAACGTCACCGCGACCGGCGCGACTGTGGCCGAAGCGCAACGCAACGCCTATGCGGCAGTTGAGGCGGTCGATTTCCCCACCGGCTTCTATCGCACCGACATCGGCTGGCGCGAAGTGGAACGCGAAGCAGGCTGACGGTGCCGAAGGGCTACTGCGCAGCCGATCCCGCATTGGACTGACGCGACAGCCACGCTAAAAGCACTGCAAGACATAGTTGCCATGCCTGCGGGAGAATGACGAATGGACGAACAGCAAGCGCAATCGCCAGTGGGGGTCGCGGACCACATGCTGCCGTTCACCATTACCCATCTCATCCTGATTGCACTGTTTGCCATCGCCGTGATCATCGCAATCTGGTGGGGCGTCCGCATGCGCCGCAAGAACAACGAGGCGCTGCACGAACTGGAAGAAGAACAACGGCTGGAACGCGCCGACGCCGATGCGCCCGTTCAAGAGAAAGCCCCGCCTCCCCCGCCCATCAAAACCGCACCGCCGCCGGTAGCCCCTCCCCCGCCGCCCATTGCCGACAGCGAAACCGTTGCGAAGGCTCCCGCCCCGGCGACACCGCCCGCTCCAGCGCCCCAACCCTCTGCGCCCGCAAAACCGCAGGCCGCCACATCGTCAGGGGGCGACGACCTTCTGATGCTGAAAGGCGTCGGTCCCAAACTCGCGACGAAACTGAACGAGCTGGGCATCATCCGCTTTGAGCAGATCGCGACGCTCACCCCGGATCAGGCGGCAGCGCTTGATGGGCAGCTTGGCAACTTCAAAGGACGGATGGCGCGCGACCGCTGGCAGGAACAGGCCGAATTCCTGGCAAAAGGCGACCGCGAAGGTTTTGAAGCGAAATTCGGCAAACTCGGCTGAAACCAGCCACGGATTTCACGGAAAAACGCTTTATTCCTCGTCGTCTCGCGCTGCGCTGACCAGCAGCTTGTCGATCTTGCGTCCGTCCAGATCGACAATTTCGAAGCGCCAGCCCTGTTCGACGAAATGCTCGCCCTCTTCGGGCAGGTGCTTGAGCACCGCCAGCGCCAGTCCGGCAACGGTGGCGTAATCGCGATCCTCGTCCAGGTCGATGTCGAGCCGGTCGGCCAGCGCGTCGGCGGGCATCTGCCCGGACACCAGCAGGCTGCCGTCCTCGCGCTCGACGACATGCGGTGATTCACCGTGCTCGACGTCCGAGGCAAACTCGCCCGCAATCGCGGCGAGCAGGTCGGAAGGCGTCACAATGCCTTCGAAATGGCCGTATTCGTCATGCACGAAACCCATCGGCACCTCGGCCACGCGCAAGGCATCGAGCGCATCCATCGCATCGACCTGATCGGGCAGCACCGGCGCGGGCCGCATCAGCGCGCGCAGGTCGAGCGGCTCATGCCGGAACAATGCGGCGACGATATCGCGCGACTGCACCACACCGATCACCGAATCGACCGATCCTTCCGCCACCGGCAGGCGCGTATGCGGCGTTGCCAGCAGTGCTTCACGGATCGCGTCGGCATCCAGATCAACGTCCAGCCAGTCGACATCGGTGCGTGGTGTCATCACCTCACGCACCGGCCGGTCGGCCAGCCGCACAACGCCGGAGATGATCGACCGCTCATGCTCTTCGATCACACCCGACCGGGTCGCCTCGGCAACGATCAGTTGCAGTTCCTCCGCCGTCACCCGGTTTTCCGATTCGCGCTTCAGCCCCATGATCCGGAACAGCAGCGCACTGGTCGAATCGAGCAGCCAGACGATCGGTGCCGTGATTCGCGCGAGCCACAGCATCGGCGTCGCCACCAGCATCGCAATCGGCTCGGGCGAACGCAGCGCGAACTGCTTGGGCACCAATTCACCGATGATCAGCGAGACATAGGTCGTCACCCCGATCACCAGCGCAAAGCCGAGCGATTGTGCGGTATCCGCTGCGACCCCCATCGCCTGCAACCGTGCCGCCGTCGGCTCGCCCAGGCTCGCCCCCGAATAGGCACCCGCCAGAATGCCGATCAGGGTGATGCCGATCTGTACCGTGGACAGAAACTTGCCGGGGTCTTCCGCCAGCCGGATGGCGGTTTCGGCCCCGCGCTTGCCCGCGCGCGACGCACCCTCCAGCCGTGCACGGCGCGCAGATACGATCGCCAGTTCCGACATGGCGAACAGTCCGTTCAGGGCAATCAGCGCGAGGATGATCACCACGTCGAACCAGGGATAGGGAGCAAGCGCGTCCATTGGCGTTTGTTGCCCATAGCCGCAACCGGGGCGGTTCGACAATATCCGGCAAGCGCCTGTTCATGCCGGATGCGGAACAGAGCGTATAATTGTAGCGTTTCCAGACAGTATTTTGATTACAAAGGGAGGATTTTGATGCGATTCACATCTAAACTGGCCGTTGCAGGCGCCTTATCGGCACTGGTGCTCACCAGTGGCTGCGTCACTGATCCGGTGACTGGCCAGCGCAAGATTTCGAAAGCCGCGATCGGCGGCATCGGCGGCGCGGTGGGCGGCTATCTGCTCGGCGATCTGGTCGGCGGACGCCATGACCGTACCGAGAAAATCATCGGTGCCGGGATCGGCGGCATCGCCGGTGCTGGCATCGGGGCCTATATGGACAAGCAGGAGCGCGACCTGCGTCAGCGCACCGCCGGTTCCGACGTGCAGGTGATTCGCCAGGGCGACGATCTGCTGTTGCGGATGCCGTCGGGTATCACCTTCGCCACCGACAGCGCCAATATCCAGCCGCAGTTCCGCTCAACGCTGGATCAGGTCGCGCAGGTGCTGCAACAATATCCCGACACCTATGTCGATGTGTACGGCCATACCGATTCAACCGGCTCGGCCCAATATAATCAGGCATTGTCCGAACGCCGCGCGCAGTCGGTCGCGGGCTATCTGACCAGCCACGGCGTACAGGCCGCGCGGATCGCCACGCGCGGTTTCGGCGAGACCCAGCCGATCGCATCCAACGATACCGAAGAGGGCCGTGCGGAAAACCGCCGTGTCGAAATCAAGCTGGTCCCGATCAGCCGGAGCGACGTACAAAGCGGCTATTGATCTTTAACGACTAACGAAACTGCGCGCCTTCACCGCCGGTCGGCAAAGAAGGCGCGCAGCATCTTTGCCGCCTCGCCTTCACCGATGCCGGAAAAGACTTCGGGCCGGTGATGGCAGGTGGACTGCCCAAAGAAACGCGGGCCATGCTCGACCGCCCCGCCCTTCGGATCGGAGGCCCCGTAATAAAGCCGGTCGATCCGCGCATGACTGATCGCGCCCGCGCACATCGCGCAGGGTTCCAGCGTCACCCACAAATCGCATCCGTTCAGTCGATCACGCCCCAGCGCGCGCGCGGCCGCCCGAATCGCGCGCATTTCGGCATGAGCGGTAGGATCACACAGACTGCGCGGCGCATTTCCCGCAACCGCGATAATCGCACCATCGCGCACCACCACTGCACCGACCGGCACTTCACCGGCATCGGCCGCCGCCTGTGCGGCCTCCAGCGCCGCTCGCATGGGGTCGGGCAAGGGAAACATGGCGCACTGCCTAAACTGCGCCCCTATCCAAGGCAATTGCGATCCCGTCGTTATTGAACCCATCGGCGCCACAGCCTAGGGTCTCACAGGCTGCCGTCAGGAGGATCTATGAAGGGCGACGATCGCGTCATCGAATTTCTCAACACCGTGCTCAAGAACGAGTTGACCGCGATCAACCAATATTGGTTGCATCACCGGTTATTCGATCATTGGGGCGTCAAACGGCTCGCCGAATTTGAACGGCATGAATCGATCGACGAGATGAAACATGCCGACTGGCTGTCGGAACGCATTCTGTTTCTGGATGGCCTGCCCAATTTTCAATTGCTCGGGCGGTTGCGCATCGGCGAAACGGTCGAGGAAGTCCTTAAATCAGACCTCGCACTCGAAATGGAAGCGGTCACCGACCTGCGCGATGCCATCGCCCATTGTGAGGAAGTGCGTGATTATGTCAGCCGCGACCTGTTCCGCCGCATTCTGGACAGTGAGGAAGAGCATATCGACACGCTGGAGCGTCAGTTCGACATGATCGAACGGATGGGACTGGAAAACTACATTCAGCTCAACGCCAAACCGGAAGAAGGCGAGGACTGAATCCTCGCCTATCGCGATCAATGCATCGCGGTGTTGCGGCGTCCGAAGCCGCCGGATTTACGTGAGACCAGCGGATTGGCTTCGCTTTCCAGCGCTGACAAGGTAGATTCGAACAACGGGCGCAGTTTTACGACATGCTGTAACGCATCGCCCGGCTGCTCGCGCCGTTCGACACAGGCACGCGCAATCACTTCCACCGTTTCTGCCAGTTCCGACAGCGCCTCGGCCCCAAATTGCCGTGATTCGCCCTTCAGCGTATGGGCCGGGATGACCAGCGCCGCAGCGTCCTGGGCGCGCATCGCCTGCTCGATCTGGCTGACCGATTTAGTCCCGTCTTCCCGGAAATACCCAAGGATTCGAACGAAATTGGCGCCGAGCTGGGCACGTGCGCTCGCAAAGGCAGTCCAGTCGATCAGCCCCCTTTCTGCGCTCGCTCCGTTCATAATACTCAATCTCCAAGCTTACTTTTACCGGACACGGCCCCTTAGTATCGCAAAGAGTGTAAACAGCCGATTGATATCGCTATCCGATTTTAGGGTCAGGCCCCATTAACTTCGTGGATCGTGATATCGCCATGCGGTTTTGTGGCGAGGAAAATGGCCGAAGGCGGGGCGGCACCCGAAGGGCGGGGCAGCAAAGCGCCGGGACGGCGTTGCTCGATTGGCAGATAGCGCTGCTATCTGCCTGCACGCGCGCCTTGTTCCACCACTTTGCTGCCTCCGTCACGACCACGAAATCAATGGGGCCTGACCCTAGCCCACTATTCGGAACCGATCGACTGCAATCCGCTCGAATTCGCGCTCTGCTTGCGAGGCAACTGCCGCTAATTCTTTTTCCGCTGCCGGATCATCGGCCAGAATTTCCACGGTGCCGCTATTCTCGCGAAGCGCTTTCGCCAGCCGTATCGCGGGCCAGGGGCAACGCATCCCTCTGGCGTCTATCCGCATGTCAGTCCCGGTCAAAGGGGTTGCGCGGTGCGCGCACGGTCAGCCGTACCGGCACCGCGCCAAAGCCGAATTCGCGCCGGATGCCGTTGATCAGATAGCGACGATAGCTTTCGGGCAACAGGTCGACCCGCGTGCCGAACAGGATGAAGCTGGGCGGCCGCGTCTTCGCTTGCGTGACATAGCGCGGCTTGATCCGCTTACCGCCCGGTGCAGGCGGTGGATTGGCCTCCATCGCACGCTCGAACCAGCGGTTGAGCGCGCCCGTCGACACGCGCCGCGACCAGGCATCGCGCGTTTCGAACGCGACCTTGATCAGCATGTCGATCCCCTTGCCGGTCGCTGCCGACACGGTGAGCAGCGGCACGCCCTTCACCTGTGCCAGCCCTTCGTCAAGCGCGCCTTTCACCCCGTTGAACAGGCTGCTGGCATTTTCCGCAACATCCCATTTGTTGAGTGCGATGACCAGCGCACGACCTTCGCGAAGCACGGTGTCGGCGATTTTCAGGTCCTGTACCTCCAACCCCTTGGTGGCGTCGAGCAGCAGCACCACGACCTCAGCGAAATCCACCGCGCGCAGGGCGTCGGCAACCGACAGTTTCTCCAGCTTTTCCTGAACACGCGCACGTTTGCGCATTCCGGCGGTATCGATCAGCCGTACCCGCCTGCCCTGCCATTCCCAGTCGATGGCAATCGAATCGCGGGTAATTCCGGCTTCCGGCCCGGTAATCAGCCGGTCCTGCCCCAGCATCCGGTTGATCAGCGTCGACTTGCCCGCATTGGGCCGCCCGACGATCGCCAGTTTGAGCGGCGCATCGGGAGAATCGTCTTCCTCTGCTTCGGCATTTTCCTGCTCGATGCGCTCGCAATGCGGCAACAGCGCTTCGAACAGGTCGGCGACACCTTCACCATGTTCGGCCGAAAGCTGCACGGGATCGCCCATGCCCAGCGCCAGCGCCTCGATCACACCTGCCTCACCCGCACGACCCTCGGCCTTGTTCGCGACCAGCACGACCGGCGTTTCCGAGACGCGCAGCCAGCGGGCGATTTCCTCGTCCAGCGGCGTAATGCCGGCACGCGCATCGATCAGGAACAACGCGACATCGGCATCGCGCACTGCCGCTTCGGTCTGCGTGCGCATCCGCCCCGGCAGAGTGGCGGCGTCCTCATCCTCATAGCCTGCGGTATCGATCACCCGGAAATCGAGGTCGAGCAGATGCGCCTCGCCCTCCCGCCGATCACGGGTCACGCCGGGCTGGTCGTCGACCAACGCCAGCCGCTTGCCGACCAGCCGGTTGAACAGCGTCGATTTGCCGACATTGGGGCGGCCGATAATGGCAACGGTGGGAAGCTGCATAACAAAGGGTATAGCCAAAGCGCGCCGCTTCGCCACGCCCAATCAACGGTCATGGCCAAACGGCGCAGGGTTTCAGATCATGGGCGATAATGGGGCGAAACCTGACCGCCCCACCTCGTTATCAGCGATAGGCCTTCAGGTCGCCATTATCAGTGAGCAGATACAGCATATTGTTCGCCACCACCGGCGGCAGATAAAAGCTGCCCTTCAGCTCCATCGTCTTGCCGATCATGCCCTTGGTCGGTTCGACAAAGGTCACCTGACCCAGGTTATTGGTCAGCAACAGCTTGTTGCCCGCCAGTACCGGACCTACCCAACTGATCGCATCCTTCTTTTTCTTGGGCTTACGATATTCGGGAAGCTGGGCAATCCAGCGGATCTTGCCGGTATCGCGCGCCATACATAGCAATTTGGCATTGTCAGTGACGACGAAGATCCAGTTCCCCGCGACCCACGGCGTCGATCCGCCGGAGATATTCTGTTCCCACAAACGGCGTCCGCTCAGAATATCGAGCGCAACCATCCGGCCGCCCTGCCCGATGGCATAGACCTGATCATTATCGAGTACCGGGTCAGCATCGATATCCACCAGCGACGACACCGAGGTCGACATGCGCGTACGCGCCAATACGTCGCCCCACAGGTTGCGGCCATTCTCATAGCGATAGGCATTGAGCTCGCCGGAGGAGAAGCCCGCGATCACACTGCCGCGTCCCGCCGCCGGAGCCGCTACGCCGAACACGCCCTGCGATTCGATCGACCCCGACTGGGTCCAGACGACATGCCCGTCATCATAGGAAAGCGCGAAGAGCTGGTTGTCCTGGCTCAGCACATAGACATTGCCGTCTGCGACAGTCGGCGAACCGCGCAGCGGGCCACCCGGCTTCTGACGCCACAATTCCTTGCCGTCGCTGGCATCCATCGCGATCACTTCGCCGATGCCGTTGGTCGCGAACAGCCGCCCGTCGCTGTAGCTGACACCACCGCCGAATACGACGCGGCTGTCCGCCTTGCTCTTGTCGGTATCCTTGGTCCAGAGCTGCTTGCCGGTATCGGCCGCAAAGGCATGGACCACGCCGTCGGTATCCATAACGTACAGATGGCCGTCGGCGACAACGGGCGCCGCCGCCAGCCGGGTACGATTGGTACTGCCGGGAATGCGCGCGCTCCAGGCAAGTGTCAGATTGTCGTTGAGCGCAAAGCTGCCGCCCGACTTGGCCGCGCTACCGCCCGGCTGCGCCCAACTGGGGTTGACCGTTGGCGCGGGCAACGTGACCCGCACATCCTTGATCGTTTTGTCGACGGTGATGTCGTCTTCGGATGCCAGAATCGGAATCCGCGCGCCGAGCACCGGCGTCGTCTTCGTCTTGGCCTTGAAAATCCCGCACGCGCTAAGCGCCATGAGCGCCGCGATGGCGGCGCCGCTTCTTAATTTCATCATCCCGCAGTCTTGTCCTTAGCATCCGTGTCAGCGCCCTTGTATTTGTCGACCGCATCCACCCCTAATACGGCCGCCATCTGAACCGCACGTTGCCGGATACTGTCCGGCACCTTGTCGGCGGCGGCGATATCGCCGAACATCTTGCCCGCCAGATCGCGGCGATTGGCGCGCAGATAGGCGATGGCAACCATTTCGCCCGCACTACCGAACCAGGGGCTTCCCTTCGTCGCCAGCGGGCTGAGCCGGTGAATGATCGCATCCGGCTTCATCGTGTCGAATTGCACCGCCGTCTCGCGAATGGTGGCGAGATCGCGGTACGGCTGCGGCAGGCTGTTGTCAGCGGCAATGGACGCGAACTTGGCGGCTGCGCCTTTCTCGTCGCCCTTATCGAGCAGCATGTCGCCTTCGGAGAACAGCGCCATCGCGCGATAGCCCGCAATCTTCGAATCGGCGAGCTTCGCAAGCGGCTGTGCGGCTTTTTGCGGCTCGGTACCCGACAATTGCTTCAGCGCGTCGTCATAGGTGCGCCCCTGCTCGCCGGCGATAGTATTGTGATGATGTTGCCAGTACATCCAGCCACCGGCGGCCACAATCGCCAGAACCACCGCAACGGCGATCCACAAGCCCCAGCGCTTGCCGAACTCGGCCAGTTCCTCGCGGCGAAGTTCCTCATCGACCTCGCGGAAAAAGACTTCATTGGATTGGGGGGACTGCGCCAAACGAAAACTCCATGGATAAGGGCGCCGGACCTTAACCGCGCGCCGCCGGAAAACCTAGTTCAGTTTTTCGGAACGTAAATCTGTTCCTCACCCGGAAAGGCCCTGCTGCGCACATCGGACGCATACTGCCCAACCGCGGCGGAAATACGGCCAGCCATATCGTCGAATTTCTTCACGAAACGTGGCGTACGTTCGAACAGGCCCAGCATATCTTCCGCCACCAGCACCTGCCCGTCGCATTGCGCCGATGCACCGATACCGATGGTCGGGCAATCAACGGCCTGCGTGATCTCCACCGCGATCGGTTCGACCACGCCTTCGATCACCACCGAAAAAGCACCTGCCTGCGCCACTGCTGTAGCGTCCCCGACAATCTTCTTCGCCTCGGCCTCGCTGCGTCCGCGCGCGCCATAGCCGCCCAGCATGTTTACCGCCTGCGGGGTCAGGCCGACATGGCCCATCACCGGAATGCCGCGTTCGGTCAGGAAGCGGACGGTATCGGCCATCGCCTCGCCGCCTTCCATCTTCACCGCCGCAGCGCCCGTTTCCTTGAGCAGCCGGGATGCGCTGGCAAAGGCCTGTTCGGGTGAACCTTCATAGCTGCCGAACGGCATGTCGATCACGACCAGCGCGTGATAGCTGCCGCGCACCACCGCCGCGCCATGCGCCGCCATCATCTCCAGCGTCACCGGTACCGTCGACGGCAAACCGTAAATCACCTGGCCCAGACTGTCGCCGACCAGCAGCATATCGCAATGCGGATCGAGCAACTGCGCCATGCGCACCGTATAAGCGGTCAGCATCACCAGCGGTTCGCCGCACGCTTCCGCCCCGGCCTTGCGTCGCCGGATCGCGGGCACCGTCACCCGCTTCATCGGCGCCGGGGTCGGATTCGCACGGCTGGTCGCGGTGTCGATCGTATAGGTGGTGGACATGCAGCGCGCTCTAGCGAATATCCGCATGCTTCGCCAAGGAATTCCCGACCATGAGCCGGGATTTTGGCGTTAAACGATGCGTTCGGGGCAAAACTGGAATGCCAGGCCCTGTCTATACGCCCTCAGCGAATCCAGCCGCGCTGGCGCGACCGGGCGGCAAACCACCATTCACCCGCAGCGATCAGGATGACGATCAGCGGAAAAATGACCGACGCCATGCCGCGCAGCGCGAGAATATCGGTCGCACCGATCAAATAACCGAACTGCAACACCACCGCGATAAAGGACAGCGCGAACAGCGGCACGGCGTACCACCGGCGCAACAACAGGATAATCGCGCCCAGCAGGCCGCCCCAGGTGGCTATGCCGTAAACCCAGTGCAGCCACACCGGAATCGATGCGCGCAAGAGGCGATCGGGTTCGGGCATTGCCGCCACCTGAGCGGGCGACATCATCGCATCGGCATAAAAGGCAAGCACGCCCAAAGCGTTCCAGACGATCAGGATGATTGCCACGATGCTGAACCACAGCGGCGGCCGTTTCTCAAATTGCGAAGCCATTCGACCTCTCCCCCAAATTGTATCGCGATCTTCGCGCAATGCCGGGGAATTGCAAGCCTGCGCTACAGCAAGGCGTCGGCGTAGCGGTCGATGGAAAACCCGACCAGCACCCCACCGGGATATTCCAGCACCGGCCGCTTGATCATCGACGGACTGGCGACCATCAGCGCGATTGCCTTGTCGCGATCGATATCCTGCTTGTCGGCATCGGGCAGTTTGCGAAAGGTCATGCCTGCCCGGTTGAGCAGCTTTTCCCAGCCCACCGCTTCGGCCCAGCGCGCCAGCCGCGCCGCATCCGCCCCCTCCTTTTTATAATCATGGAAGGTATAGGAAATGCCGTTCTCATCCAGCCACAGCCGCGCCTTCTTCATCGTGTCGCAATTGGGGATGCCATAAAGCTGTATTGTCATTCTCTCTCTCCGTCGCGGCAGCGTGCAACCACCTGTTTGAGCGCATCCTCCACCGGCACCGACAGCGGCACTCGCCCGCCGAGGTCGGTTTCCAGTGTACCGCTCGATTGCATCAAGATGCTCAGCCAGGGCGCGCGCAACGGCATCTTGCCCGAATAGCGCGCACTGCCCCCGCTCCGTTCCTTGCCATCGTCTTCCCGAAACACCCGCACCAGCGTGCTTCCGGCGGGAAGCGACAGGTTGAGAATTTCCACCGGAGCGGTCGCCTCCTCGTCGGGACGACTGAAGGTCAGGGCATTATCGGCGCGGTCACAGCGTACCGACAGGCTTGCGTCATCACTGCCCGAGCCAAATAGCGCCACCGCCCCGTTGCTATCCTCCTGAAAGCTCCAATGCCCCTCACGCGGTGGTAGTGGCGGCATCGCGGTGCCCGGCGGGGCCGGAGTGGGCTTTACCAGCGGCGGTTCATTATCGTCATTGGGAGAACGCACGGATTTCGCCGCCGCACCAACGACGTTCAGCGGCTCCACCGTATCTGTCGTATTGTCCGCCCCCTTGTCCGAGGATGAACAGGCAGCGCACAGCATCAGAAGCGCAGTCGCCATGGCGCCATATACTCGGCGCTTCAGCGAAAGATGCAGGTCGTCCCCGCCCATAATGTCGTAATCCTTGCATCGGAACCGCTGCCGCCGAGCAGTCCTGCCATATCCCCTGCCCGAAATTCCTGCCCCAGCGAACTTGTCGAAAGCCGCACGTCATAGGCCGATTTCAACATGTTCAGCGTGGAACCGATTCCCACACCGGCCGCGGTCGTCAGCTTTCCGGTGTCATTCGGCACTGTCCAGCCGACGAATGTCGCATTCTGAAAGGACAGGCGCAGCCCGTTTGCGAATTGAGCGATATCCATCGCGCCTGCGGGACATTCGCCATTGCGCTCCTGTTTCACCGGCTCGCCTGCTATCTGACTCAGCGCCGACAGTACGACATCCTGTGCAGTGCCGAACGGCAACTGGCGACTGTGTCCGTTTTGCGGATCGACAAGTGTCAGCCCGTCCGGGGCGATATTCAGTAACAGCTTCGATGCAAGAGTCGCGACCGTGCTGTTTTCCGCCGTGCTATTGGCGGCGACACCGGCCGGCATCGCACTCTCTACATTCGCATCAGGTGTCGCACTCTGCTCGCTATTGGGCATACGGGTTGAACTGTTGCAGGCGGCGAGCAGCATCGGCCCTGCCAGCAGCGCCACAACCGTCACGCGCATGACGCAGCCTCCACCGTTTTGGAGGCGCGAATCCACGCCGTGCCTTCATGTCCGAATCGGGCAATATCGGGGTGCGCGATTTCAGCCAGAATCTCGGCCGATTCGATCAGGCGCGGCCCTGGCCTGTTGAAGAAATACTGACCATCGGTGACGAAAACCTGCCCTGAACGCACCGCGCGCAAGTCCTGCCAGCGCGGATCGGCGGCAAGCGTCGGCAGTTCGGCAAGCGTCTGGGCGATCCGGTATCCGCACGGCATCAGCACCAGCATGTCGGGATCGGCTTCGGCCAGCGCTTCCCAGCCAATCCAGGGCGAATGCTGCCCCGGCGTCGCCAGGACCGACTCGCCCCCTGCTACATCGATCAGTTCGGGCACCCAGTTACCCGCCACCATCAACGGGTCCATCCACTCGATCGCAGCAACCTTCGGACGCGAGCGCCCCTCGACTACCGCAGCGACACTCGCCAGCCGCGCTTGTAACTCTGTCACTAGCCGCTCGCCCGCTTCCGGCGCATCCAGCGCGTCGGCCACCCGCCGTACATCGCCCCAGACATCAGAAAGATCATCCGGCGCCAGACTGACCAAGTCCGGCTTTGCACCGGTCCAGTCGTTCAGCGCCTGGGTCAGGTCGTCGGGCGTCACCGCACACACGGCACATTGTGTCTGGGTCAGGATGACCTGCGGGTCGAGTCTCCGCAATAGAGCCGCATCGACTTCATACACCGACAGACCGCTGGCGACGATTTCCTGCACCCGATCCTCGATCGCACGCGATGTCAGCCCCTTTTCCAGCTTGCTGCGCGTGACCGGCGGCAGTGCCGATACGCCATCCGGCCAGTCGCATTCATGGCTGCGTCCGACCAGCGCGTCACCGAAACCCAGCGCTACGGCAATCTCCGTCGCGCTGGGGAGCAGGGAAACGATGCGCGAACCGGCGCCCTGCATCAGGCGAGGCGGAGGCGCGAACCGAACAGGCGCGGCGACGTGCTGGCGAGCAGTGCATGTGCAGCCAGCAGCACAGCCAGCCACAGCGCGTCATTGGCCAGAATGCCCAGCACGATCTGCGGCGCAAAAGTCGGAAGGCCACCAAAGAACAGTGCGACGATGTAGAGCGAACCTTCATAAGCAATGAATGCCGCAATCGCCGCCAACAGCACCTTGGGCAGCGCAGCATTCTCTCCCGCAACCTTGCGTGCGACGAAATAGGACAGCATCGTCCCGCCCGCAATCGCAGCACCCCAGCCGATCGAATAGGCGTCGACCGGATAGTCCGAAACGCAATATCCCATCGCCTGATTGGCCAGCCAGCATGCCAGTACGGTCAGCGCACCGCGGCGCTTGTCCATCGTTACCGCCGCCGCAACCGACAGCGCGACGAACGGGGTCACACATTTGAACACCCACGACCCGGCAACCGCGAAGATCGCCAGCGTTACCGGCCACAGGACCGTGCGAATCACAGGGTTGGTCGTCTGCATGTCTGTATCCCTTGTTATGCCTATTCCCACTCGATCGTGCCGGGGGGTTTCGACGTATAATCATATACTACACGGTTCACGCCGCGCACCTCATTGACGATCCTTGTCGCGACCCGCGCCAGAAATTCGCTGGGAAAAGGATATATTTCCGCCGTCATGCCGTCGGTGGAGGTTACCGCGCGCAGGGCGAGGACATGGTCATAGGTGCGCCCGTCCCCCATCACGCCCACTGTCCGCACGGGCAGCAGCACCGCAAACGCCTGCCAGATCGCATCATAGAGACCGGCATTGCGGATTTCCGCCAGATAGATGCTATCGGCCTTGCGCAGAATGTCGCAACGGTCCTTGCTCACCTCGCCGGGAATACGGATCGCCAGTCCCGGTCCGGGAAAGGGATGCCGCCCGACAAATGCCTTGGGCAGCCCCAGTTCCTGTCCCAGCGCGCGCACTTCGTCCTTGAACAACTCACGCAGCGGCTCGACCAGCTTCATGTTCATGCGTTCGGGCAAGCCACCGACATTATGGTGGCTCTTGATCGTCACGCTCGGACCGCCGGTAAAGCTGACGCTCTCGATCACATCGGGGTACAATGTGCCTTGCGCCAGAAATTCCGCGCCGCCGATCTTCTTCGCCTCTTCCTCGAACACATCGATGAAAGTCTTGCCAATGAACTTGCGCTTGGCCTCAGGATCGGTGACACCCTTCAACCCGTTCAGGAACAGCGTCTCCGCCTGCACATGCACCAGCGGAATATTATAGCTGTTGCGGAACAGTCCCACGACCTGCTCCGCCTCTCCAGCGCGCATCAGGCCGTGGTCGACGAACACGCAAGTAAGCTGGTCGCCGATCGCTTCGTGGATCAGCACCGCAGCGACCGCTGAATCGACACCGCCCGACAGGCCGCAGATCACCCGGCCGTCACCAACCTGTTCGCGGATCTCGGCAATCTTCGCGTCGCGAAATTCCGCCATCGACCAGTCGCCCGCCAGCCCGCAGACATGGCGCGCAAAATTGGCGATCAGGCGCCCACCGTCCGGCGTGTGCACGACTTCGGGGTGAAACTGCATCCCGTAATAGCGCCGCGTGTCGTCGGCGATCACGGCATAAGGCGCGCCTTCACTGGTGGCGACGACACGAAAGCCTTCGGCCAGCGCCGTCACCTTATCGCCATGGCTCATCCAGACCTGATGCGTCTCGCTTTCGGTCCACAGCCCGTCGAACAGTTCGCAACGGTCGTCGATGGAAATGAAGGCGCGTCCGAACTCGCCTGAGTCGCCCAACTGCACTGCGCCGCCAAGCTGCGCCATCATCGTCTGCTGGCCATAGCAGATGCCGAGCACGGGCACGCCGCTTTCGAACACGCAATCGGGCGCGCGTGGACTGTCCTCGTCCAGCACGGAGGCAGGGCTGCCGGACAGGATCACCCCCCTGGGCTGCAACCGCTCAAACGCCTCTTCGGCCATGCTGAACGGCGAAATTTCGCTATAGACACCCGCTTCGCGCACGCGACGGGCGATAAGTTGAGTCACCTGGCTGCCGAAATCGACGATCAGGATGGAATCGGACGGATGCGCGCTCATGGACGCGCGATAGGAAGCCTGTGCACGCATGTAAAGCGCGCGGGACGCGAATGCCTCGCGCCCCGCCGCATTCGAACCGGCAATCGCCCTATTCGACCGGTTTCACTCTCATACCGGTCCAGTGCGCGGCAAAGGCCCACATATCGGCATATTCCTCGATGATCTTGTCGGTTGGCTTGCCGGAACCGTGCCCGGCGCGAGTCTCGATACGGACGATATGCGGCTTGTCGCCGATATCCGCATGCTGAAGCGCGGCGGTATATTTGAACGTATGACCCGGCACCACGCGGTCGTCGGTATCGGCGGTCAGTGCCATAATCGCCGGATAGGTCTCGCCTGAATGAATATTATGGTAGGGCGAATAGCTGTAGAGGACTTTGAAATCGTCCTCCTTTTCCGGATAGCCGTAATCGTCGACCCAATAGCGTCCGGCGGTAAACTTGTCGAAACGGATCATGTCCATGACGCCGACTTCAGGCAGTGCCGCCGCAAACAGATCAGGCCGCTGATTGGTAACCGCACCGACCAGCAGACCGCCGTTCGACCCTCCCTGTATCGCAAGCTGCTGTTTCGTCGTCACGCCCTCGGCGATCAGATCCTCAGCCGCGGCGATAAAGTCGTCGAACACATTCTGCTTGTTATGCAGGCGTCCGGCATCGTGCCAGGCCTTGCCATATTCTCCGCCGCCACGCAGGTTGGCAACGACGAACACGCCGCCCTGCTCCATCCAGGCCAGCCGGGTGGAGGAATAGCCCGGCGTCAGCGAAATGTCGAAGCCGCCATAGCCGTACAGGATCGTCGGTGCAGGTTCGGTAATGCCCTTTTTATGGACAATGAACATCGGCACGCGCGTTCCGTCCTTCGACGTGAAGAAACGCTGGCGAACCACATACTGGGCAGGGTCGAAATCGACATCGGGCTTTGACCAGATGCTTGCTTCCCCGGTCTTCACATCATAGCGATAGATGGTGGTCGGCGTCGCGAAGCTGGTAAAGGCGAAGAAGGTTTCGGGGTCGCCCGGCTCGCCGCCGAACCCGGAAGCGGTGCCGATACCCGGCAGCGTGACATCCCCCAGCGGCTTACCGTCAAGGCTGTAGCGTTTCACTGCCGACTTCACATCTTCCAGATAATTGGTCAGCAGCACGCCATCGACGATGCTTGCCCCCTGCAGCGTTGATTGCTGCTGCGGCACCACCTCCTGCATCTTGCGAACCGAACTGGAGGCATCGATTGCCACTACACGCCCGCGCGGCGCATCGAGATCGGTCAGGAAATAAAAGGTGCTGCCTTCATTGCCCGCCAGTTGCCAGTCATGTTCGAGACCGCGGATCAGCTTCACCGGCTTCATCTTAGGATCGGTCAGGTCGATCAGCGTGATTTCATAGCGGCTGTCGGTGCCTTCCGAACTGGTGATGACCAGCCAGTGCCCATCGTCCGTCACCTGCCCGAAATGGCCCAGTTTTGGCCGATCAGGAGTCGCATAGACCTTGATATCGCTCGATTGCGGGGTACCGAGCTTGTGGAAATAGACGGTCTGATTCATGTTCAGCGCCTGATATTCCGCATCTGCCGCCGGTTCGGGAAAGCGCGAATAGAAAAAGCCCGAGCCGTTTTTGACCCAGGCGATATTGCTGAACTTCACCCATTTGACTTCGTCGGGCAGCACGTCGCCTGTCGCTACATCCAGCACCCGAATCGTGCGCCAGTCGGTGCCGCCGTCCTGCACACCGTACGCAATGCGCGTGCCGTCCTCCGACGGGACCCATTCCGCCATCGCGGTTGCACCGTCCTTCGACCATGTATTCGGGTCGATCAGCACCCGGCCCTCACCGTTCAGGCTGTCGCGTTCATACAGCACCGCCTGATTCTGCAGGCCCGCATTGTGCATGTAGAAATAGCGCCCGCCCTTGCGCACCGGCATTCCCGATCGCGCATAATCCATCAGCGTTTCCAGGCGCTTCTTGAAAATGTCACGCCCCGGCAAGGTGCTCAGATAGGTGTTCGTCACCTTGTTTTCTGCTGCCACCCAATCGGCGACTTCCTTGTCGGTACGAACATCGTTTTCCAGCCAGCGATAGGGATCGGCGACTTTGATGCCGAAATGGTCCTCGACAATATCGTCGCGGCGGGTCTGCGGATAGGAAAGAGGTGCGGACATGGTGACAGTTGTCTCCTGCTTGTCCTGGGCCAAAACGGGCCCGGTAGCGAATAGAAGCGGCAAAGCGATCAGGCTCAGGCGACGCATGGTGACTGGTTTCCCCCCGAAAACAAAGAAGGCCGCACCTTAGGTGCGGCCTTCCGTTCGAGCAATCGCGAACCTGATCAATTGGGGGGAAATCAGGCCGCGTCCTCAAAGTCCTCGTCGCCCTGGACCGGACCGGAGTCCTGCCCCTTGGCATCGACATCGCGGTCGACGAATTCGATCACCGCCATCGGCGATGCGTCGGATGCGCGAATGCCGGCCTTGATGATGCGGGTATAGCCGCCGTTGCGATCGGCATAGCGTTCCGCCAGCACGTCGAACAGCTTCACCAGCTGCGTGTCATCGAGAAGCCGAGCATGGGCGAGACGACGGTTGGACAGGCCACCCTTCTTCGCCAGCGTGATCAGCTTTTCGACGTAAGGGCGCAGTTCCTTCGCCTTCGCGACGGTCGTGGTAATCTGCTCATGCTTGATGAGCGCCGCCGACAGGTTGCGCAGCAGCGCAATACGGTGGGCGGAGGTACGTTGCAGCTTACGGCCGCCATAACGATGACGCATAGTTCATTCCTTCGTTCGTTAAGGGGCCGCGCGAGGGAAATTCCCCCCCCCAGGTACCCCAGACCAGGCAGTGTTTCGGGCCACCGCCAACAAACCCTTAACCGTCATTCCAGCCAACGCTGGAATCGCCAACCGCATACGCATTTACTACGGCCAGCGACCCCAATCTTTATCGGGATGACAGAATAAGCTCCTGCGTTATCAGCCGAGGATTTCCTGTTCCAGCTTCTTGGCCATTTCCTCGATATTCTCGGGCGGCCAGCCGGGGATTTCCATGCCAAGGCGCAGACCCATCGAGGACAGGACTTCCTTGATCTCGTTGAGCGACTTGCGGCCGAAGTTCGGCGTACGCAGCATCTCGGCCTCGGTCTTCTGGACCAGATCGCCGATATAGATGATGTTGTCGTTTTTCAGGCAGTTGGCCGAACGCACCGACAGTTCCAGCTCGTCGACCTTCTTGAGCAGATAGCGGTTGATCTGAGCGGCATCGCCCGAACCCTCGCCCGACTGCTGTGCCTGCCCGGCCGGTGCCTGTGCAGGCATTGCCGAGTCGTCGAAGTGCACGAACAGCGTGAGCTGGTCCTGAAGAATACGCGCGGCATAGGCCAGCGCATCTTCCGGTGCCACGGTTCCGTCGGTTTCGATGGTCAGCGCCAGCTTGTCATAGTCCAGATCCTGCCCGACGCGGGTCGGATCGACCTTGTAGCTGACCTGACGCACCGGCGAGTACAGCGCATCGACCGGGATCAGGCCGATCGGCGCATCGGCCGGACGGTTTGCAACCGCAGGAACATAGCCCTTGCCGGTATCGGCAGTCAGTTCCATGTTCAGCGTTGCGCCATCGTCAAGGTGGCAGATGACCAGATCGGGATTCATGACCTCGATATCGCCGGAAACTGCGATGTCACCGGCCTTTACCGCACCGGGACCGGTTGCAGAGAGTTGAAGCCGGCGGGCACCTTCGCCCTCCATCTTCAGTGCGATCTGCTTTACGTTCAGGACGATATCGGTGACATCCTCACGCACGCCAGCAAGCGACGAGAATTCGTGCAGGACATTTTCGATCTTGACCGACGTTACGGCCGCGCCCTGAAGCGACGACAGCAACACGCGACGCAGCGCATTGCCGAGCGTCAGGCCAAAGCCGCGTTCCAGCGGCTCCGCGACGAACGTTGCCTTGCGCTTGGGATCGCCACCGGGCTTCTTGTCGAGGCCGTTGGGCTTCTTGAGTTCCTGCCAGTTCTTTGCGTTGACAGACACGGGCTTCCCCTAGGTTGGGCGGGAAGAGGGGCACCTCCCGCCGAAAAATCCGAAAAGCCGCCCCTTGAAGGAACGGCCGAACGGCGAAAAATCAGACGCGGCGACGCTTGGACGGACGCACGCCATTGTGCGGGATCGGCGTCACGTCACGGATCGAGGTGATCTGGAATCCGACCGCCTGCAGCGCGCGAAGGGCGGATTCGCGACCCGAACCCGGACCCTTGACCTCAACCTCCAGCGTGCGGACGCCATGATCGGCTGCTTTGCGGCCCGCATCTTCAGCGGCGACCTGAGCAGCATAAGGCGTCGACTTGCGGCTGCCCTTAAAACCCATCATCCCGGCCGACGACCAAGAAATCGCATTGCCCTGCGCGTCCGTGATCGTGATCATCGTGTTGTTGAAGCTGGCGTTCACATGGGCGACGCCGGCGGTGATATTCTTGCGCTCGCGACGGCGAATGCGCTGTGGTTCACGTGCCATTTGGTGTTCCTGACCTGAAATCTCTATGCGGAAACCGGCGGGCGATCAGCCCCAAGCCTGCCTCCGGCGGAGTAATTCACGCGTCGCGCGAATTACTTCTTCTTGCCTGCGATCGGCTTCGCCTTGCCCTTGCGGGTGCGCGCATTGGTATGCGTACGCTGACCGCGAACCGGCAGGCCCTTACGATGGCGAAGGCCGCGATAGCAGGCCAGATCCATCAGCCGCTTGATGTTCATCGCGGTTTCACGGCGCAGGTCACCCTCAACGGTGTAACCGGCATCGATCGCCTCACGAATCTGCAGCACTTCCTGATCGGTCAGATCCTGAACCCGGCGCTCCGGCGCGATGTTCAGCTTGGTCGTGATTTCCTTGGCTTTGGCCTGGCCAATGCCGTGAATATACTGAAGCGCGATCACTACGCGCTTGTTGGTCGGGATGTTAACACCCGCAATACGTGCCATGGATTATATTCTCCCAGCTCCACGAGGCGCAGCATGGCAGCATTCGCCCCATCTCGTCGCGTTTCAATCCGACAACAAAGCATGACAGCGGCGTGCGCAAAATAGCGCCGCCGGAATCACCGGTGTTTCGGAATGGCGCCCAATTAGGGGCGGTCGCTTTTGTTGTCAAGCGAAGCCCGCACTGTCAAGCGATATAAATCACTGCTCAACGGGCTTTTCATCCGACCGCGGGCAAAATGAGCGTTGCCCGCAACCCCGGCATGTTATCCCTCAGTTCGAATCGGCCACCATGCATTCGCGCGACCGCCGCCACCAGTGCCAGCCCCAGCCCCGCCCCCGGCGTGGTGCGCGCTCCATCCAGCCTCCCGAACCGGCTGAGGGCTCGGTCATGGTCTTCGGGCGCAATACCCGGTCCATGATCGCCGACTTCAATGCGCACTTCCCCGCCATTCAGCACGATGGTCAGTTCGACCGTGTCACCGGATTTGCCATAGACCATGGCGTTCTCGATGAGATTTGCCAGCGCCTGTGACAGCAACTGGCGATGCAGCGGTATTTTCAGGGAGGCTTGCACTTCACCGTGAAATGCAAAGTTCAGGCCATGTTCCTCCACTACAGGCGCGTAGAGATCGGCCAGTTCCTGAACCACGGACAATGGAGAGGCAGGCTTCAGTGAGTCGGCCGGAACTGCTTCTGAGCGCGTGATTTCCATCATGGTCGATAACAGCCGCGTCATCATATCGGCTTCGCTGATCAATGCGGTAAGCGCCGAATCGCGTTCCAGTGGGTCGTCGGCCTTGGCTGCCGTTACAGCGTGGGTGCGTAAGCGAGCGAGCGGCGAACGCAAATCATGCGCCAGACTATCGGTAACCAGCCGCAGCTCCGCGACCAGCGCGTTGACCCTGTCCAGCATCCCATCCATCTGCCGACCAAGTCGGTCAAATGAATCGGCACTATGTTTCGGCGCACCGACCCGATGACTCAGCGCGCCCTGCGTCACCGCTTCGGCAACATTGGCAATTCGGTTCAGGCGACGGGTGACGTAGCGCGTCAACACCCATCCGCCCAGGCATCCCAATATCAGTGCCAGTCCCAGTGCCAGCAACAGCGCACGCTCGATCGTCCGCTGCGCATGTTGCACATCATCGAGCATATGGCCGTTGATCAGCCAGAACTGCCCGACCGGCTGGATGGCCACGCCCGCTTCCCGCTCAGACCACTGGCCTGATTGCGCGATCTTGCCGATCCGGAAACGATCCCGTGTCAGCGGCACCGAAGGCGCAAGCGGTCCCTGTCCGGCGATCCGGCGACCCTGTGCAGTTACCACTTCGGCAATCATTGCCCGGTCGCCTGCGCCCACCGAATTCGATATCGTCTGACGCAGGGCAGGCATTCCGCCCGACCGCCACAACGCTGTCAGCGTGTCGGATTGCTCGATGGTATCACGGCGTAGCTCATTAATCGCGTCGCCATGGCTTTGCTGCCAGATGAACCCGATCAGCAACAGGCTCGTCGCCAATGTCATCGTCACCGCCAGCAGCGCCAGCCGGGCGGTAATCGTAACGCGCATCAATTCTGCACGGACAACATATATCCCGCGCCGCGTACGGTATGAAGCAATGGCTGTTCGAAACCGTCATCGATCTTGCGGCGCAGGCGCGCGATATGCACATCGACGACATTCGACCCCGGATCGAAATGATAATTCCAGACCTTTTCCAGCATCATCGTGCGGGTCACTACCTGTTCGGCATTACGCGCAAGATATTCAAGCAGGCTGAATTCCCGTGCACCCAGCGTGATCATGCACCCTTGCCGTGTTGCCCGGCGAGCACGCAAGTCGACTTCCAGATCGCCCACCCGCAATTTTGCCTGTTCGGTGGCTTCGTCATCAGGCCGCGCGCGCCGTAGCAGCGCCTCGACCCGCGCCAGTAATTCGGTAAAGGAAAAGGGCTTGGTCAGATAGTCGTCCGCTCCTGCCTGCAGGCCGTCGACCCGGTCATCGACGGTTCCCAGCGCCGACAGAACAAGCGCCGGAATGCGATTGCCCGAATCCCGTGCTGCCCCGATCATCGACAGGCCGTCCATGCCGGGCAGCATCCTGTCGACGATCATCAGGTCGAAAACGCCCTCGCCCGCAAGTTTCAGGCCGTCTCGGCCGTTGTCGCAATGCTCGGTGACGAAGCCCGCCTCCTTCAGCCCCTTGGCCATATAGGCCGCGGTTGCATCGTCGTCTTCGATCAACAGGAGCTTGCCGGACATAGTATCCACGCCATTACAGTTTCCGCCGCTATAGCCGCCCGTCCACGCGCGGAAAAGGGGCAGTAAAGCATAGATGGCCCACGCCTTTGCGACGCAGACGATTCACCGGCATTCGTGGAACCGATTCAGATGACCTTGCCGTCGAGTACCGCTTCGATTTCTTTAGTCACCGTATCGATCTGAGCCATGCCGTCGACTCGACGAACCAGACCACGCGCTTCGTAGATCGGCAGGATCGGCGCAGTCTTGGCGCGATATTCAGCCATGCGAGTACGTACGGTTTCGGCGTTGTCGTCCGGGCGACGTTTGAACTCATGTCCGCCACACACATCGCAAGTGCCTTTAACCTTCGGCAGCTTATACTTGTCGTGATAGCCCTCACCGCAGTTCGCGCAGGTGAAACGACCGACGATGCGATCGACCAGCGCATCCTCATCGACCTTCAGTTCGATGACATAATCGAGTTTGCGTCCGCGTTCGGCCAGAAGCCCGTCAAGCGACTCCGCCTGTGCCGCTGTCCGGGGGTAGCCGTCGAAGATCGCTCCCTTTTCGGTATCGGGCTGATCGAGGCGTTCGCCGATAATCGCAGAGACGATATCGTCGGACACCAGTTCGCCCGCCTCCATCACCGCCTTGGCTTTCAACCCCACCGGGGTTTCCGCCTTCACCGCAGCGCGCAGCATGTCGCCGGTCGATAGCTGGACCATACCGCGATCATGTTCCAGGCGGCTTGCCTGAGTGCCCTTGCCAGCTCCCGGCGGGCCGAGCAGAATGATGTTCACAGGCTTTCCCCCCTGTTTCTCGTCAGTCTTGAGTCTGCCAGCCCGGCCTTAGCGCCTGCGGCCGCCCTTCAGCTTGGCCTTCTTGATCAGGTCACCATATTGATGGGCAAGCAGATGCGACTGAATCTGTGCAACCGTGTCCATGGTTACGTTGACCACGATCAGAAGGCTAGTCCCACCAAGGTAGAAGGGAATGCCCATCGCCGAAACCAGATATTCGGGCACCAGACAGATCAGCGCCAGATAGGCAGCACCAATCACGGTAATCCGGGTCAGCACATAATCGAGATAGACCTCGGTATTCTTACCCGGACGAATGCCGGGAATAAACCCGCCATAGCGCTTCAGATTGTCCGCAGTCTCTTCCGGGTTGAACACCACAGCGGTGTAGAAGAAAGCAAAGAAGACGATACCCGCGCCATAAAGCAGCATATAGGTGAGCGACCCGTGCTGCAGATACTGGTTGAGCGTAATAATGGCATCGCCCCACCAGCTCTGACCCGCGACGTGGTTGCCCGCGAACTGCGTGATGGTCAGCGGCAGCAGCAGCAGCGACGACGCGAAGATCGGCGGAATCACACCCGAAGTGTTGATCTTCAGCGGCAGATGGCTGCGCTCCGCCTGCATACCGCGTGCCGTCTGGCGTTTGGGATACTGGATCAGAATTCGCCGCTGAGCATGTTCCATGAAGCAGATAAACAGTACGATCGCTGCCACCGCCGCGATCAGCACCGCCACGGTCAGCGGATTGACCGAGCCCGAACGGCCGCCTTCGAACAACTGGGCAAGGCTGATAGGCAGCCGCGCGACGATACCCGCCATGATGATCAGGCTGATACCGTTGCCAACACCGCGACTGGTGATTTGTTCACCCAGCCACATCAGGAACATCGTACCGCCGATCAGGCTGACGACTGCGCCGATACGGAACAACCATCCCGGCTGCACCACCGCATGCACGCCTGCCGATGCGCCGAACGATTCAAGCCCGGCGGCAAGCGCATAGCCCTGCACCGCGGTCAGCGCGACCGTGCCATAGCGCGTATATTGATTCAGGCGCATCCGGCCCGATTCGCCCTCCTTCTTGATCGCCGCCAGTTGCGGGCTGAGCGATGTCGCGAGCTGCACCACGATCGAGGCGGTGATGTAGGGCATCACGCCAAGCGCAGTGATGCTCATCCGCTTGAGCGATCCGCCTGAGAAGTTGTTGAAGAAATCAAGCACCCCGCCCGAGGTGCGCTCGGCCAGCACGCCAAGTGCGGTGGGGTCGATTCCGGGTAGCGGCACATAGGTCAGCATGCGGAAGATAATCAGCGCACCGATGGTGAACCACAGGCGCTTCTTCAGCTCCGTCGCCTTGCTGAAATTGGCCAGGCTCAACCCGGCGGACATCTGGTCGGCAGCACTTGCCATAATCGTTTCTGAATCCCGATATAAACAAAGCGGCGGGATCGGTTCCTCCGCCCCCGCCGCTTCATATAGTCATGCAATCCGACTTGTCTAAGCCCGATTGCGCGGCGTGCCGATTAAGCGTCCGCCTTTTTTCCTCTGGACTGGCCCTTGCCCTTCTTGGCAGCGGCCTTTTCCGAAGCGGCGACGACTTCGATCACCTCGACCGAACCACCTGCCTTTTCGACAGCTTCCTTGGCTGACTTGGACGCACCGGCGACAACGAACTTCAGCTTTGCCGACAGTTCCCCCTTGCCCAGCAGACGCACACCGTCCTTGCCGCCACGTGCCAGACCGGCAGCCTTCAGCGCGTCATGGTCCACGGTGGCCTTGGCATCGAGCTTCTTTGCATCGACGGCCTTCTGCACCGCGCCCAGGTTCACTTCGGCATAATCCTTGGCGAAGATGTTGTTGAAGCCGCGCTTCGGCAGGCGCATGTGAAGCGGCATCTGACCGCCCTCAAAGCCATTGATCGCGACGCCCGAGCGCGCCTTCGCACCCTTCTGACCACGACCGCCGGTCTTGCCTTTGCCCGAACCGATCCCGCGCCCGATGCGCATCCGGCCCTTACGAGCGCCTTCATTGTCCTTGAGTTCGTTGATTTTCATAATATGCACTCGCTTTCGCTTTGTTCGCGCTGAAATAGAGGAAGGGGGCCATTAGCCCCCTACCCCGTGTTTGTCACGATCGAAAAGGCGTTCAGCCTTCGACCGACACCATATGGGCGACCTTGGCGATCATGCCGCGTACATCCGGCGTATCTTCCAATTCGACCGTCCTGTGCATCTTGTTGAGGCCCAGACCGATCAGCGTCGCGCGCTGGCTCTTGTCACGGCGAATGGGCGAACCCGTCTGGGTAACCTTCACCGTCTTTTTCGCGTTCTTCTTCGCAGCCATGGGGCCTTACTCCGTGATCGCCGCGGCATCGGCCTCGGCGGTCTGCGATCCACCACGGCCCAGCAGGTCGGCGACCTTCTTGCCGCGACGCTGTGCCACCGCCTTGGGGCTGGACTGATCGCCCAGTGCCTCAAAGGTCGCACGGATCATGTTATAGGGGTTCGACGTGCCTACCGACTTGGTCACGACGTCCGCAACGCCCAACGCCTCGAACACCGCACGCATCGGACCGCCAGCGATGATGCCGGTTCCCGGAGGTGCTGAACGCGCATAAATGCGACCAGCGCCAAAGGTGCCGCGACCGTCATGGTGCAACGTCCGGCCTTCGCGCAGCGGCACGCGAATCATTTTCTTCTTTGCGGAGGCGGTCGCCTTGGAGATGGCCTCAGGCACTTCTCGCGCCTTACCATGACCAAAGCCGACCCGGCCATTGCCGTCACCGACCACGACGAGTGCAGCAAAGCCGAAGCGCTTACCACCCTTCACCGTCTTGGAGACGCGGTTGATATGCACCAGCTTTTCGATCAGCTCTTCGCCGTCGTCCTGATTGTTGCGACGGTCGTCGCGACGACCACGGCCACGGCCGCCCCGATCACCACGGTCACCGCCGCGTCCGCGACCGCCACGGCCGCCGCGATTCTGCTGCGGCTGGGTGGCATCCTGCGCCGTGGTTTCGGGCGCAGTCTTCGCTTCGGGCTGATTGCCCTGGCCGGTCGTATTTTCGTCAGCCATTCTTAAAACTCCAATCCGCCTTCACGCGCCGCATCGGCAAGCGCCTTGACACGACCGTGGAACAGGAACCCGCCGCGATCGAACACGACCTGCGTCACACCAGCCTTTTTCGCGGCCTCTGCAACGCGCGTGCCGACATCCTTGGCAGCGTCGATGGTGGCGCCGGAGGTGCCGCGCACATCCTTCTCCAGTGTCGACGCAGCAGCGACGGTCTTGCCCGCCTGATCGTCGATCACCTGAGCATAGATATGCTTGCCTGAACGATGGATCGACAGCCGGGGACGGCCACCGGCGCGTCCGCGAAGCGCACTGCGGTTGCGGCGACGCCGCTTCTCGAAGAGGGAAAGACCCTTGGTCATTACTTCTTCTTCCCTTCCTTGCGGAAGATATACTCGCCCGCATATTTGATGCCCTTGCCCTTATAGGGCTCGGGACGACGCCAGCGCCGGATTTCAGCCGCGAGCTGACCAACCTTCTGCTTGTCGATGCCGGAGATTTCGACCGTTGTCTGGTCCGGCGTCTTGATCTCGATGCCTTCCGGCACGTCGATATCGACATCGTGGCTGAAACCGAGCTGAAGCTTAAGCTTCTTGCCCTGCGCACTGGCACGATAGCCAACACCGTTGATCTCAAGCCGCTTCGAAAAGCCCTCGGTCACACCCGTCACCAGGTTCTGCACCAGCGTACGCTGCATGCCCCAGAAGGAGCGTGCGCGCTTGGTGTCGTTCGCCGGCTGCAACTGGATACCGCGATCGGTCATCTCATAAGAGACCAGCGGATCCTTCGGCATGGTGAGCGCACCCTTCGGCCCCTTCACCGAAATTTCGTCGCCGTCGATATTGGCGGTGACACCCGCCGGAATCGCGACCGGCCGTTTGCCTGTACGACTCATCAGAACACCTCCGCCAGCACTTCGCCGCCGACATTCTGGTCACGCGCCTCAGCGTCGGACAGAACGCCGCGTGGCGTCGAAACGATGGTGATGCCCAGGCCGTTGCGCACGCGCGGCAGGTCTTTCGACCCCGAATAGACGCGACGGCCGGGCTTCGAGACGCGCGCGATTTTCTTGATCGCAGGCTGGCCCTCAAAATATTTCAGCTCGATGCGGATGCCGGCTGCCGGCCCCATCTGCTCTTCGGAATAGCCGCGGATGAAACCTTCACGCTGCAGAACGTCGAGCACGCGGGTGCGCAGCTTCGACGCCGGCGTCAGGACAGAGTCCTTACGCGCGCGCTGGCCGTTGCGGATGCGGGTGAGCATATCACCCAAAGGATCGGTCAATGCCATCTTTGAATATCCTTACCAGCTCGACTTGGTGAGGCCGGGGATCATGCCCTTGTTGGCAAGATCGCGCAGCATCACGCGCGCCAGACGGAACTTACGGTAATAACCGCGCGGACGCCCTGTGAGCTCGCAGCGATTACGCACGCGGGTCGGATTACCGTTCCGCGGAATCTCCGCCATCTTGAGCCGTGCGATGAGACGCTCGGTCTCATCGAGCGACTTGTCGTTCGCGATGGCCTTCAGTTTCGCATATTTAGGCGCATACTTCTTAACAAGCTTCTTGCGCCGTTCGTTCTTGTTGATCGAACTCAGTTTCGCCATGACTTAAGTTCTTCCTTCCTTATGCCGCCTGCTTCGCTTCCGCATCCTGCGGGAACGGGAAGCCGAAGAGACGCAGCAGCTCGCGCGCTTCGTCGTCGGTCTTCGCGGTGGTGGTGACAATCACGTCCATGCCGCGCACCTTATCGATGCGGTCATAGTTGATTTCGGGGAACACGATCTGTTCCTTCACGCCCATGGCATAGTTGCCACGACCGTCAAAGGACTTCGGGTTCAGGCCGCGAAAGTCGCGGATGCGCGGCATCGCGATCGTCACGAAACGATCGAGAAACTCGTACATGCGTTCGCGACGCAGCGTGACCTTGCAACCGATCGCCATGCCTTCGCGCAGACGGAACTGGGCGATGGACTTCTTGGCACGGGTGACGACGGGCTTCTGGCCCGCGATCAGTTCCATTTCGGAAACCGCCTGCTCGACCTTCTTACGGTCCTGGGTGGCTTCGCCGACACCCATGTTGAGCACGATCTTTTCGATCCGCGGAACTTCCATGATGTTCTTGTAACCGAACTTCGACTGCATCGCCTTGGCGACTTCATCGTCATACAGCTTCTTCATCCGCGGCACATATTTGTCAGCCATTGATGACCTCCCCGGACTTCACGGCCACACGGACCTTCTTGCCGTCACGCTCTTCGAAGCGGACGCGAGTGGGCTTGCCGTCCTTGGTCACATGCGCGACCTTGGAGATGTGGAGCGGCGCTTCACGGCGCTCGATCCCGCCCTGCGGATTTTCCTGCGTCGGCTTGCGATGGCGCGCCATCACGTTGATGCCCGACACGACGACCTTGTCCTCACGCGGCATCGCCTTGACGACCTCACCGGTGCGCCCCTTATCCTTGCCGGACAGGATGACGACCTGATCGCCCTTCTTGATCTTCGCGGCAGCCATTACAGCACCTCCGGCGCAAGACTGATAATCTTCATGTGCTTCTTTGCACGCAGTTCGCGGACCACCGGGCCAAAGATACGGGTGCCGATCGGCTCCTCGTTCTTGCTGACCAGCACGGCCGCGTTCGAATCGAAGCGGATTACCGAACCGTCGGGACGACGGATGTCCTTGGCAGTGCGCACGATCACCGCGCGGTGGACGTCACCCTTTTTCACGCGGCCGCGCGGTGCTGCTTCCTTGACGGAGACGACGATGATGTCGCCCACGCCGGCAAAGCGGCGCTTCGAGCCGCCCAGCACCTTGATGCACTGCACCCGCTTCGCGCCGCTGTTATCGGCGACGTCGAGATTGGATTGCATCTGGATCATCGATCCAATTCCTTCTCACTAGGCTTGCCGGGACATGCCCGGTAGTTCCGTTGCTCAATCGTCGGACGGACCAGCCGTCCAAACCACGTTTCAGCCTTCTGCCGAAGCCTTTTCGGGCGTTGCATGGGTGTTGACCCGAGCAATGACCTTCCAGGTTTTCAGCTTCGAAATCGGCTTGGTCTCTTCGATCCGCACCGTTTCACCAGCTTTGTACTCATTCGCCTCGTCATGGGCGTGATACTTCTTCGAACGCCGCATGATCTTGCCGTAGAGCGGGTGCTTCACCTTGCGCTCTACCTTGACCACCACGGTCTTGTCCGTTTTGTCGGAGACGATCTCTCCCGTCAGCACGCGCTTCGGCATGTTGTCGAACTCCTTACTTCGCAGCCGAGCGCACGCGCTCGTTCTGCAGCGTCTTGATACGCGCAATGTCGCGGCGGACTTCCTGCACCCGACTCGACTTTTCGAGCTGCTGGGTTGCGGCCTGGAAGCGCAGATTGAACTGCTCACGCTTCAGGTTGCCCAGCTCGGTAGCCAGTTCGTCATCGCTCTTCACGCGAAGATCAGCGGTCTTCGTCATTGTCCTCAACCCTCCAGGTGCGACGTGTCGCCAAGACGCGCCACGACCTTGGTCTTGATCGGCAGCTTCATCGCCGCACGCTCAAACGCTTCGGCGGCGAGCGGGCCGGCAACGCCGTCCAGCTCGAACAGAATACGACCGGGTTTCACACGGGCCGCCCAATATTCCGGCGAACCCTTACCCTTACCCTGACGAACTTCGGCAGGTTTTTTCGATACCGGCACATCGGGGAACACGCGGATCCACAAACGTCCCTGACGCTTAATGTGACGCGTGATCGCACGACGAGCAGCCTCGATCTGGCGAGCGGTGATCCGCTCCGGCTCCATCGCCTTCAGCCCGTAAGAGCCGAAGTTCAGCGACGTGCCACCCTTGGCCTCACCATGGATGCGGCCTTTAAAGGCCTTGCGGAACTTGGTGCGTTTCGGTTGCAGCATTTTCTCTTATCCCAACCTTAGCGACGATCGTCGCGCGCCGGGCGAACGCCCGAAGTCTGCGCTTCCATCATCAAGCGGTCCTGCGCCAGCGGATCATGCGCCATGATCTCGCCTTTGAAGATCCAGACCTTCACGCCGCAAACGCCGTAGGCGGTGTGCGCTTCGGCCTCGGCATAATCGACGTTCGCGCGCAGCGTGTGCAGCGGAACGCGACCTTCGCGATACCATTCGGTCCGCGCGATTTCCGCGCCGCCCAGACGACCGCCGCAATTGATACGGATACCTTCCGCACCCAGACGCAGCGCCGACTGCACCGCGCGCTTCATGGCGCGACGGAAGGCGATGCGGCGCTCCAGCTGATCGGCAACACCCTGAGCAACGAGCTTGGCGTCGATTTCCGGTTTGCGGATTTCGACGATATTCAGGCTCACATCGCTCTGCGTCATGTCGGAAAGCGTGCGGCGCAGCTTTTCGATGTCCGCACCCTTTTTGCCGATGATGACGCCGGGACGCGCAGCATAGATCGAAATGCGACACAGCTTGGCAGGACGCTCGATCACTACCTTGGAGATCGCTGCCTGCGGCACCGTCTTCAGGATATACTTGCGGATCTTGATGTCTTCCATGAGCAAACGCCCATAGTCATGACCTTCGGCGAACCAGCGGCTGTCCCAGGTGCGGTTGATCTGGAGCCGCAGCCCGATCGGATTGCTCTTCTGACCCATGACTTACGCCTCTTCCTCTTCGCGCACGACGATCCGAAGCTTCGAAAACGGCTTCAGGATGCGCGTCGACTTGCCGCGGCCACGGGTGTGGAACCGCTTCATCGTGATCGACTTGCCGACCGATGCCTCGGCGACGACCAGTGCGTCGACGTCGAGATTGTGGTTATTTTCCGCATTGGCGATCGCCGATGCGAGCACCTTGCGCGCCTCGACTGCCATTGCCCGCTTGGAGAAAGCGAGAATGTTCATCGCATCGCCCGCCTTCTTGCCGCGGATCAGACCGGCGACCAGATTGAGCTTCTGCGCGGAACCGCGAATGGTGGTACCCACCGCAAGCGCCTCATTATCGGCGACGCGGCGCGGAGCTGCCTGCTTGCTCATCAGCGCTTACCCTTCTTGTCGGCAGCGTGACCGGGGAAGAAGCGCGTCGGCGCAAATTCACCCAGCTTCATGCCGACCATGTCTTCGTTCACCGACACCGGCACGAACTTGCGGCCGTTATAGACGCTGAACGTCAGTCCTACGAACTGCGGCAGGATGGTGGAGCGACGCGACCAGGTCTTGATCGGCGCGCGGCCACCGGCCTCCTGCGCGGCTTCCGCTTTTTTCAGCAGATGGAGGTCGACGAACGGACCTTTCCAAACCGAACGAGCCATGTGCGCTTAGCCCTTCTTCTTCGCATGACGCGAACGGATAATCATCCGGTCGGTCTTCTTGTTATTGCGCGTACGCGCGCCCTTGGTCGGCTTGCCCCACGGGGTCACCGGATGGCGACCGCCCGAGGTCCGGCCCTCACCACCGCCGTGCGGGTGATCGACCGGGTTCTTCGCGACACCGCGGGTCAGCGGACGACGGCCCTTCCAACGGGTGCGCCCCGCCTTGGCGAAATTCTGGTTGGCGTTGTCAGGGTTCGACACCGCGCCGACCGTCCCCATGCAGTTAGCGGGGATATAGCGCTGCTCACCAGAGTTCAGGCGAACGATCACCATACCACGATCGCGACCGACGAGCTGCACATAGGCACCTGCCGACCGGGCAATCTGACCGCCCTTCATCGGCTTCATCTCCACATTGTGGATGATGGTGCCGACCGGCATCTGACCAAGTTCCATGGCGTTGCCCGGCTTCACATCAGTCTTCTTGCCCGCAACTACCTTGTCGCCAACAGCAAGTCGCTGCGGTGCGATGATATAGGCCAGCTCGCCATCGTCATACTTGATAAGCGCGATGAACGCGGTGCGGTTGGGATCATATTCAATCCGTTCAACCGTACCCTCAACGTCCCACTTGCGACGCTTGAAGTCGATATAGCGATAGCGCTGCTTGTGACCACCGGCGATGCCGCGCGAGGTCACATGACCCTTGTTGTTACGGCCACCGGTCTTGCGCTTGCCTTCCGTCAGCGCCTTGACGGGGCCGCCCTTGTGCAACGCAGACCGGTCGACGAGGATCAGTCCACGTCGCGCCGGAGAGGTCGGGTTGTAATTCTTGAGTGCCATTGCCTCAGACCCCCGTCGTCACGTCGATCGAATCACCGTCTTTCAACGTCACGATCGCTTTTTTCATGTCCGAGCGGCGATAGGGAGCCCCCTTCCACCGCTTCGTCTTACCCTTCTGAACGATGGTGTTCACCTTCGCCACAGAGACGTTGAACAGCGCCTCGACCGCAGCCTTGATTTCCGGCTTGCTTGCGTCGCCGGCCACCTTGAACACCACCGCATTCGCCTCGCTCACTAGCGTCGACTTTTCGGTGATGTGGGGCGCGAGCACCACGTCATAATGGCGGTTGTCCACCGCTTTGACAGGCTTCTTAGCCATTGAAACGCGCCTCCAGCTTCTCGACAGCGGCGCGGGTCAGAACCAGCGTATCCGCTTTTAGGATGTCATAGACGTTGGCGCCCATGCTCGGCAGGACGTTGATGCCTACCAGATTACGGGCCGCCAGCGCGAAACCGTTCTCGACCGCTTCGCCGTCAATCACCAACGCCTGTTTACCAAAACCCAGCTTTTCGAGCTGCCCCTGCAGCGCCTTCGTCTTTTCGACGCCGGACAGATCATCGAGGATGATCAACGAACCACCCTTGGCATGGCTCGACAGCGCCATTTTCAGGCCGAGCGTGCGAACCTTCTTGTTCAGCGAATGACCGAAATCGCGAAGGCGGGCACCGTGGGCTTTACCACCACCGATGAAAATCGGTGCGGCGCGGTCACCGTGACGGGCAGTACCACCACCCTTTTGGCGACCCCATTTCTTGCCGGTACGCGCAACATCGGAACGCTCCCGCGTCGGACGCGCCGTAGCGCGACGCTTCTCGAGCTGCCAGGTGACGACGCGGTGGAGGATATCCGCCCGCGGCTCAACGGCGAACACCGCATCGTTGAGCTCGATATCGCCCTTAGCCTTGGCATCGAGGGTCTGAACCTTGACCTTCATCTATCAGCCCTCCTGGCCTTCGGCCGCTTCCGGAGCCGCAGCCTGTTCGGCGGGCGTCTCTGCGGGAGCGGCGTCATTCGAATTGGCAGCAGCCTTCAGCCCTGCCGGGAACGGCGCATCAGCGTGGCGCGGAACCTTTACGGCATCACGCACAATCAGCCATGCGCCTTTGTGGCCGGGCACCGAACCCTTCACGAAGATCAGACCGCGCTCGACATCCGTCTGCACGATCTCAAGATTCTGCTGGGTGCGGTTACGGTCGCCCATGTGACCAGCCATCTTCTTATTCTTGAAGACGCGGCCCGGATCCTGACGGTTACCCGTAGAACCATGCGAACGGTGCGAAAGCGAAACACCGTGGGTCGCGCGCAGACCGCCGAAACCCCAGCGCTTCATCGCACCGGCAAAACCCTTACCCTGAGTACGGCCGGAAACGTCGACAAACTGCCCTGCAACGAAATGATCGGCAGCCAGTTCGGCACCGACGTCAAGCAGACCATCTTCTTCGACACGAAATTCGCAGAGAATTGCTTTTGGCTCCACTTCGGCCTTGCCGAAATGACCGCGCTGCGGCTTCGCCACATTCTTTGCCTTGGCCGAGCCAGCGCCGAGCTGCAGCGCGACATAGCCGTCCTTATCTTGTTCGCGACGGGCGACAACCTGAACGCCATCCAGTGCCAGAACAGTGACCGGCACGTGGCGGCCATCATCCTGGAACAGGCGGGTCATCCCCATTTTCTTCGCGATCACGCCAGTGCGCATGATCCAAATACTCCATTGCAGAGGCCCCCGAAGGCCCATCCTACGGGGGCGTGTCCGGCGCCGTCGAAATACCCCGACAACCCCGTATTCAGCCCGATTTTTTGATGCGTAGCCCCGTCCGGGCTGAAATGCCCGAAACCGGGCAAGACGGGGAACGCAGACCCGGGCAAGCCCGGCGGTATTCCAATGTCGCTGAGGGCGAACCCTCCTGCGCGCCGTAATGATGCGGCACTTGCGGCCTTGCGTCGAGCCATGCCCGGTCGAGACCGCCGAATCGCGTTAGCGTTGAGAAGTCGCGGCCTTACGCCAGTTTAATCTCAACATCAACACCCGCAGCAAGGTCGAGCTTCATCAGCGCGTCGACGGTCTGCGGCGTGGGCTGAACGATATCCAGCATACGCTTATAGGTGCGAACCTCGAACTGCTCGCGCGACTTCTTGTCGATATGCGGCCCACGGTTCACGGTGAACTTCTCGATGCGCGTCGGCAACGGGATAGGACCACGAATAAGAGCGCCGGTACGGCGCGCGGTGTCAGCGATGTCGCCTGTCGCCTGATCGAGCACGCGATGATCGAACGCCTTCAGGCGAATGCGGATATTGTTGTCCATGTCCCTACCGATGCGAAAGAGCGGGGTGCCCTTGCTCCACTTGCCATCCACCCCAAGGGAGCCGATGACGAGGCGGAGATAGCCACCTCTTGCTGTTCAAACCAAAAACTGAAGGCGCGCCTCTACAGGGGAGTGAGGATGGGATCAACCCCCCCAATGCAACATTTTTCGCTGTTACCAAGGAACGGCATCCCCGAAACGGTCGAGATACTCCAGACCAGGGCGCGTTCGCTTGGCCAGTAGCACATCGACAAGCGGTGGCACCGCCTCCTCAATGGTATAGGGCGCATCTGGGCCGCCAAGATCGGTCTGTATCCATCCCGGAGCCATCACGGCGATTGAACGCGACTGTTCACGCTCTCTTGCCGCAAAACACCGCATCAACATGTTCAGTGCTGCCTTACTGGCACGATAGACCTCGCGCGTTCCCTTCTCGTTATTTGCAATGCTTCCCTGCCCCGACGACATGGCACCAATCAGGCCATCGGCTGGTACGCGATCCTTTAACGCCTCAATCACCCGCATCGGGCCAAGCGTATTGGTACACATCACCCGCACAAACTCTGCGTCGCTGACTTGATCGACGAGCGCCAGCGGGTCTCCGGTCGTCGTACCGGCATTGACGAACAATATGTCGAGGCGTCTATCCGATAAGCGACTACGCAGATCGACAATTGTATCGACGTCGTCGATATCGACCACCTCCACCCGCACCTGTTGCGGATACCGAGAAGCGAGGTCATGCAGACCTGAATGGGAACGACGCCCGCGTATAGTACCGATCACGGACCAGCCCCGCGTGACGAACTCCTCCGCCATGGCATAACCCAATCCGCGCGATGCACCGACGATCAGAATAGTTGGATTGTTATCGAATACCATCGTTAAACTCCCAATAGTCATCATTGCGGTCGGACGAAGACCCCTCGCATTAACAAAAATGCTTCGGTGTTACGTTAGATGCAAAAAACCCGGCCTCCCGCATGGGGAAGCCGGGTCTTTATCGTTTCGTCAGCGCCGTGAGGAGCTACCGCAACTTACTTGTCGATGGAGCTCACCACGCCGGCGCCAACGGTACGACCGCCTTCGCGGATCGTGAAGCGCTGGCCAACGTCCATGGCGATCGGTGCGATCAGCTTAACGCCAAGCGCAACATTATCGCCGGGCATAACCATCTCGGTGCCTTCCGGCAGTTCGATGGTACCCGTCACGTCAGTCGTACGGAAGTAGAACTGCGGTCGATAGTTGGCGAAGAACGGCGTGTGACGGCCACCTTCGTCCTTCGACAGAACATACACTTCCGACTTGAACTCGGTGTGCGGCGTGATCGAACCCGGCTTCGCGAGCACCTGGCCACGCTCCACATCGTCACGAGCGACACCGCGCAACAGCGCGCCGACATTGTCGCCAGCCTGCCCCTGATCGAGCAGCTTGCGGAACATCTCAACACCCGTGACAGTCGTCTTGCGGACTTCCGGATGAATGCCGACGATCTCGACTTCTTCACCAACCTTGATGATACCGGTTTCGACACGGCCGGTGACAACGGTACCGCGACCCGAGATCGAGAACACGTCTTCGATCGGCATCATGAACGGCTTGTCGAGCGGACGCTCCGGCTCAGGGATATATTCGTCGACCTGCGCCATCAGCTCGAGAACAGCCTTCTTGCCGATTTCCTCGTTGCTGTCTTCCAGCGCGGCCAGAGCCGAACCCTTGACGATCGGAATATCGTCGCCCGGGAACTCGTACGAGCTCAACAGTTCACGAATTTCCAGCTCGACCAGCTCGAGCAGTTCTTCGTCATCAACCTGGTCGACCTTGTTCATGAACACGACCATCGCCGGCACGCCGACCTGACGAGCGAGTAGGATGTGCTCACGGGTCTGCGGCATCGGGCCGTCTGCGGCCGAAACCACCAGGATCGCACCGTCCATCTGCGCCGCGCCGGTGATCATGTTCTTCACATAGTCGGCGTGGCCGGGGCAATCGACATGCGCATAGTGACGCTTGTCGGTTTCATACTCGACGTGCGCGGTCGAGATAGTGATGCCGCGCTCACGCTCTTCCGGTGCCTTGTCGATGTTTGCGAAGTCGACGGCCGTGCCGCCGCCCGTTTCGGCCAGGACCTTCGTAATCGCGGCCGTCAGCGACGTCTTGCCGTGGTCGACGTGGCCGATGGTGCCGATATTCAGGTGCGGTTTAGTCCGCTCGAACTTTGCTTTCGCCATTATTTCCTACCTTCTGATCTACGCGTGTTCCGAATCGTCTTGGAAGACACGAGAGCGCGCCCCTTAACGAGTTCTTTCAGGTTATGCCAGCTTCGCCTTCACTTCGTCGGCCACATTCTGCGGCACTTCGTCGTAATGCGAGAACTGCATCGTGTATTGAGCACGTCCCTGAGTGAAGGAACGCAACTGATTCACATAGCCGAACATATTGGCCAGCGGCACATTTGCCAGCACCGCCTGCGCGTTGCCACGGCTTTCGGTACCCTGGATCTGGCCACGGCGCGAGTTCATGTCGCCGATCACATCGCCGAGATAATCCTCCGGCGTGATGACTTCGACCTTCATGATCGGCTCCAGCAGCTTGATACCCGCCTTCGCCGCCACTTCGCGCATTGCACCACGGGCGCAGATTTCAAACGCCAGCGCCGACGAGTCGACGTCGTGATACTTACCATCGACCAGGTGGACCTCGAAGTCGATGATCGGGAAGCCGATCAGGTGCCCCGTCTCGGCGGTCTCGCGGAAGCCCTTTTCAACCGACGGGATATATTCGCGCGGGATATTGCCGCCCTTGATCTCGTCGAAGAACTGGAAGCCCGAACCACGCTCGCCCGGTGCGACCTGCACCTTCACTTCACCGAACTGGCCCGAACCACCCGACTGCTTCTTATGGGTGTAGGTCAGTTCCACCGGCTTAGCGAGATATTCGCGATACGCCACCTGTGGCGCACCGACATTCGCTTCGACCTTGAACTCACGCTTCATGCGATCGACGAGAATGTCGAGGTGAAGTTCACCCATGCCCTTGATGATCGTCTGACCCGATTCATGATCGGTCGAAACGCGGAACGACGGATCCTCGGCGGCCAGACGATTAAGCGCGACGCCCATCTTTTCCTGGTCAGCCTTGGTCTTCGGCTCCACCGAAAGCTCGATCACCGGATCAGGGAATTCCATGCGCTCCAGAATGATTGGCTTGGCCGGATCGCACAGCGTGTCCCCGGTCGTCGTTTCCTTCAGACCTGCGATCGCAACGATGTCGCCGGCATAGGCCTCCTCGATGTCCTCACGCGAGTTCGCGTGCATGAGGAGCATACGACCGACCTTTTCCTTCTTGTCCTTCACCGAGTTCAGGTACGAACCCTTGGTGAGCTTGCCAGAATAGATGCGGGTAAAGGTCAGCGAGCCGACAAACGGATCGTTCATGATCTTGAAGGCCAGCGCGGCAAACGGCTCGTCATCAGAGGACGGACGCGTCGCCTCCTCATCGCTGTCGGGCAGCACGCCCTTAATCGCCGGAACATCGAGCGGGCTGGGCAGATAGTCGACGACTGCGTCGAGCAGGGGCTGCACACCCTTGTTCTTGAACGCCGAACCGCACAGCACCGGAACGAAAGACTGGTTAAGCGTACCCTTGCGGATCAGCGCCTTCAGCGTGTCGGCGTCCGGCTCATTGCCTTCCAGATACGCTTCCATCGCATCGTCGTCCTGCTCGACGACCAATTCGATCAGATTCTGGCGATACTCAGCCGCCTTATCCTGCAGATCTTCCGGAATATCGGTATATTCGAATTCGGCGCCCAGTCCGTCATTCTTCCATACGATACCGCGATTGTTGACCAGATCAACCAGGCCGATCAGTCCGCCTTCGATACCGATCGGAATGTACAGAACAGCCGGGGTAGCACCCAGACGATCGATAATCGACTGAACGCAATATTCGAAATTGGCACCGGTGCGGTCAAGCTTGTTGATGAAGCACATCCGCGGAACTTTGTACTTGTCCGCCTGACGCCACACCGTTTCCGACTGCGGCTCGACACCAGCAACGCCGTCGAAGCACGCCACTGCACCGTCGAGCACGCGCAACGAACGCTCCACCTCGATGGTGAAGTCGACGTGGCCGGGAGTATCGATGATGTTGATGCGGTGATCGTTCCAGAAACAGGTCGTCGCGGCCGACGTGATCGTGATGCCGCGCTCCTGCTCCTGCTCCATCCAGTCCATCGTCGCCGTGCCTTCATGCACTTCGCCGATCTTGTAGGACTTGCCGGTGTAATAAAGGATGCGCTCGGTGGTCGTCGTCTTGCCAGCATCGATATGCGCCATGATGCCGATGTTGCGATACGATTTGAGCGGATCTTTGCGAGCCATTGTAAACACTCCGGTGCCGGGGATCATCCCCGGCGTTTAGGGAAAAACTACCAGCGGTAATGACTGAAGGCGCGGTTGGCTTCCGCCATACGATGCGTGTCTTCACGCTTCTTGACCGCATTGCCGCGATTGTTCGCGGCATCCATCAGTTCGCCGGACAGGCGTGCCGACATCGTGTTTTCCGAACGCGCACGAGCAGCAGTGATCAGCCAGCGAATCGCCAACGCCTGCGCACGGTCGGGGCGAACCTCGACCGGCACCTGATAAGTCGCACCACCGACGCGGCGGCTGCGAACTTCGATACCCGGCTTAATGTTGTTCAGCGCTTCATGAAAGATTCCCAGCGGATCCTTCTTGGCGCGCGCCTCAACGGTGTCGAGCGCGGAATAGACGATACCTTCTGCGACAGCCTTCTTGCCGTCCAGCATGACCGAATTCATGAATTTCGAAAGCACCAGATCACCAAATTTGGGATCGGGCAGGATTTCCCGTTTTTCGGGACGACGACGACGAGCCATTTCTGATTCCTTAGGTCTAATTCAGCGTATCCGGAACTTCCGGGATTCCGCCGAACCATCGACGGAACCCCTGTCCGGGGCTTACTTTGGCTGATTACTTCGGACGCTTCGCGCCGTACTTCGAACGGGACTGCTTGCGGTCCTTCACGCCCTGCGTGTCGAGAACGCCGCGCAGCACATGATAGCGCACACCGGGAAGGTCGCGCACACGCCCGCCGCGGATCAGCACGACGCTATGCTCCTGCAGGTTGTGGCCTTCGCCCGGAATGTAGCTGATGACTTCGCGCTGGTTCGTCAAGCGAACCTTCGCCACCTTGCGAAGCGCCGAGTTCGGCTTTTTCGGCGTGGTGGTGTACACGCGAGTGCAGACGCCCCGCTTCTGCGGGTTCTGCTCCATTGCAGGAACCTTGCTCTTGGCCTTTTGCAAAACACGGCCCTTGCGGACCAATTGATTAATCGTCGGCATGAAGCCCTTCACCTTTTTTCGTTACCGGCAAATTCCGGCGGTTACTTTGCTGAAGCCCTTACCTGTGCAATACAAAAAGCCCCGGCGGTCATCCCGACCCCCCGGGCCTTCGTCTTCAGCAACGTTCAGCTCAAAGCCCATACACGTGTCCTGACGGATACGCCTTACGGGACGCGGGCGCCTATACCCATGCAAGAGTGTGGGGTCAATGGGGCGCCGTGCACTAATCCGCCGAGACGTCAAGCAAGCGTCAATACCTTTACGGGTACAAGCGCAACTCCATGAAGCACCTTATTCCGAGCCCCCAATACCGGATCATACGCACACGTCATGATATGGCCCTTCCGTGTCTGATGACAAGTGTCACGCTGGGCTTCGCCGCAACACTACTTCCACCTATTCCCGTTCCCGGATTATGGACGCTCGCACAGACCCTGACTCCCGACGCGCCGATTGCATTACTCGCCATCGCAGTGGCGCTCGGAGCAACGGTGGCGCTGACGGCAGCACTTGCCCGCAATCCGCCATATGGGGGCAAGGCGCGGGCCGCGGCCGCGATACTTGCAATCGCCATACCCGGCATGACGATGCCGGATATGGGACTCGTGTCGATCGTGGCGGCCCTTCCCTTCACCCTATGGCTCCTCCGACAGAAAGAGCGACTGCCCGCGCTGCTGTTCGGGCTTGCACTTGCAGAAACCCTTGCCTGCGCACCGGCGGTTGGCAGCGTTGCCCTGCTGGCGGCACTAATCGCGGCAACTCGTATTCTCGTCACGCCTCACGCCGCCAACGACAACCTGCCCATAATAAACGCTTCACCCTTTGCCGGGGTAGCGCTTAACCTGGATTATGTTAGCCTTTCCGCGAAGAATTGATTCCGCGGGAGGGCGCAACGCATGTTCAAATCGACTGACAAACCGACTCGAGAAATCCCAAGCATCGGAAAGCGGGGGGAATTTTCGATCTTCAGCGCGGACGTAACCGTCGCCGGCAATGTGTCGGCTCAGGCGGATTTGCATATCGATGGCCGAATCGAGGGCGATGTCACCTGCCAATCTCTGGTGCTAGGCGCGGGCAGCCATGTGCAAGGCGAAATATGCGCCGACAGCGCCCGTATCGCCGGCACGGTGGAAGGCGGCGTGCGGGTTCGTGATCTGACGATCGAACATGGCGCGCAAGTCACTGGCGATGTCGAATATGAAAATCTGTCTATCGCCACAGGCGCGCGTGTGGACGGCACGCTGCGCCATGTCGGTGCCAATATGCTGAAACAATCTGCCGTCGGCACCAAGAGCGACCATGTCCGGCTGATCGAATCGGCAGCGGAAGCGGGCTGAAGCAGCCACAATATCACACGCAAAAAAATGCGCGGGAAGGACGACCCCTCCCGCGCATTTTTGCTTCAGCCGCTGATCGAGCGATCAGGCGGCGAGTTTACGAAGCACATATTGCAGGATGCCGCCATTCAGGAAATATTCCATCTCATTGGCGGTATCGATGCGGCACAGCGCCTTGAAGGTTTCGTTTGAGCCGTCGGCACGCGTCACCGTCACCTCAACCTCCTGGCGCGGTCTAAGGTCGGCGACACCACGTATTGTGAAGCTTTCGGCGCCATCGAGTTTCAGCGTCTGACGCGAAACCCCTTCCGGAAACTGCAAGGGCAGGACGCCCATCCCGACCAGGTTCGAACGGTGGATACGTTCGAAGCTTTCGGCGATAACAGCGCGAACACCTAGCAGGATGGTGCCCTTGGCTGCCCAGTCGCGGGACGAGCCGGTGCCGTATTCTTTGCCCGCGACGACGACCAGCGGGGTGCCGTCGGCCTTGTGGCGCATGGCGGCGTCGTAGATGGCCATCGTTTCGCCGTCATATCTGGTCATGCCGCCTTCGACACCGGGGACCATTTCATTGCGAATCCGGATATTCGCGAAAGTACCCCGCATCATGACTTCGTGGTTTCCGCGGCGGGAGCCGTAGGAATTGAAGTCTTTGCGGCTAACCTGATGATTTTGCAGGTAAATTCCGGCGGGACTGTCCGCCTTGATGCTGCCGGCGGGGGAGATGTGGTCGGTGGTGACCGAATCGCCGAGGATCGCCAGCGGCTTTGCCTCGATGATGTCGCCGACCGGGGCGGGCGTCATCTGCATCCCTTCGAAATAGGGCGGATTCTGCACATAGGTGGAACCGGCGTTCCACGAATAGGTGTCGGAGCCTTCGACGTCGATCGCCCGCCAGTGTTCGTCACCGGCATAGACATTGCCGTAGCGGTCGCGGAACATGTCGTCGTCGATGTTGGCACCGACCATGTCGGCCACTTCCTGATTGGTCGGCCAGATGTCCTTCAGGAAAACGTCGTTGCCGTCAGTATCCTGCCCGATCGGCGTGGTTTCCATATCCTGGGTCACCGTACCCTTGAGCGCATAGGCGACGACGAGCGGCGGGGAAGCGAGGAAGTTGGCGCGCACGTCGGGCGACACGCGGCCTTCGAAGTTGCGGTTACCCGACAGCACCGACGCGGCGACGATGTCGTTACCGTTGATCGCCTTTGAAATCGGCTCGGCCAGCGGGCCGGAATTGCCGATACAGGTAGTGCAGCCATAGCCGACCAGGTTGAAGCCGAGCGCGTTCAGATCCTCGGTCAGGCCCGATTTGTCGAGATAGTCGGTCACGACCTGCGATCCCGGTGCGAGCGAGGTCTTTACCCAGGGCTTTGGCTTCAGACCCTTTGCCCGTGCCTTGCGCGCGACCAGACCGGCGGCGACCAGCACCGCGGGGTTGGAGGTGTTGGTGCACGATGTGATCGCGGCAATGACAACATCGCCGTCGCCGATATCGTGATCGCGGCCATCGACGGCCACGCGCGCGGGCGCATCCTTTTTATACACGCTGGCAAGGTCGCCGTTGAATACATCATCGACCTGCGGCAGTTCGATGCGGTCCTGCGGACGCTTCGGCCCGGCAAGGCTGGCATGGACGGTCGACATGTCGAGTTCGAGCGTATCGGTGAAGACGGGATCGGTGCGCCCCGCCTCATGCCACATGCCCTGCGCCTGACAATAGGCCTTTACCAGTGCGACGGTTTCGTCGTCGCGCCCGGTGAGGCGCATATAATCGAGCGTCTTTTCATCGATCGGGAAGAAGCCGCAGGTGGCGCCGTATTCGGGCGCCATATTGGCGATGGTCGCACGGTCGGCGAGCGTCAGCGCCTCCAGACCGGGGCCGTAAAATTCGACGAAGCGGCCGACCACGCCCTTGGCACGCAGCATCTGCGTCACCGTCAGCACGAGGTCGGTGGCGGTGATGCCTTCATTGAGCCTGCCGGTCAGTTTGAAGCCGACGACTTCGGGCACCAGCATCGAAATCGGCTGGCCGAGCATTCCGGCCTCCGCCTCGATCCCGCCGACGCCCCAGCCCAGCACGCCGAGGCCGTTGATCATCGTGGTGTGGCTGTCGGTGCCGACCAGCGTGTCGGGATAGGCCACCGGCTGTCCGTCCGGCCCTTCGGACGACCACACGCCCTTGCCGATATATTCGAGGTTCACCTGATGGCAGATGCCGGTGCCCGGCGGCACGGCATGGAATTTATCGAGCGCCTTCGACCCCCATTTCAGGAATTCATAGCGTTCGCCGTTACGCTGATATTCCAGCTCGACATTCTGTTCGAACGCCTTTGGCGTGCCGAATTCGTCGACCATGACCGAATGGTCGATGACGAGATGGACGGGAACCTGCGGATTGATCTTTTCGGCGCTGCCGCCGAGCTTCGTGATCGCATCGCGCATCGCGGCGAGATCGACGACGCAGGGAACGCCGGTAAAATCCTGCAGCAGGACGCGCGCGGGGCGATACTGAATTTCGCGGTCCGAGCGGGCATCCTTTTGCCAGTCGACAATCGCCTGCGCATCGTCGGTGGTGACGGTGGAGCCGTCTTCAAACCGCAGCATGTTTTCGAGCAGCACCTTCATCGAGAAGGGAAGCCGCGAAACATCGCCAAGCTTTTCCGCCGCCTTTGCGAGCGAATAATAGCTGTATTTCTTTCCCCCGACATCCAGCGTGTCGCGGGTGCCGAGCGTATCCTGGCCAATTGCGGTCATATCGAGGCCCTTCCTTCCTTGCCATTTGTCCTGCCAACGCGACGGGGAAGCGGAAGGTCCGCGCGAGCACGCCAGCAATTTCGCGAATGCGAGATTCGTGCGCGCACTTAGCAAGGGGGTGCCGTTTGGGGAAGTGGGTGGTGTCGGGTTTGATGGGGTATCGGTGGAGTGATTGGGGGTGGGGGTGGAGGCGTAACGGAGTTTGGCCAACTTCAGCATGGCTGGTTTGCGCTCTAATAGCTGCCATTCCGTACAAGCATCAGATCGCTCAAAACCTGCCGTTTGTATCGTCGACGTCAACCACATCCTTGGCAAGGCTGAGACAGGAATTCAATCCTCATTGGAAGAACTATTATTCAATAACTTAGAGAATTTCTTTCAGCTGGGACCACTCGGGCTAGCACGCTCATTACTTTGGGTGCAGTTTCCAAGTTCGGCTATTCACAGGCGGCACCGCGGGCGCGACACCGCCCACGATAGGTTAAGAATGTTCAATAGCGGGCAAGGGGAAATCGCCGGTCTTCACGCCTTTGCCGTCGAACCACGTGCAATATGCGTGAATAGGGCCGCCGCCCATATATCCGCTCTCACGAATCGTAGTGATCGTCATCTTTGGGCCACCGGACTTCAAGACTACGGTGTCACCTACATTAAATTGGTCGCTCATTTCGAACTCCTTATGCGGAATGCGCCCCAGCCGAATCTGGGGCGCATTCCTTATGATTACCGGCGCTTCGACGGATCGATCACGCGCTCACGTTCGGTCGTCTTCGGATGACGATTAGCGTAGCGTTCGGTTACGAACTGGCCGCTGCCAGAGTCACGAAATACGGTCTTTCGGGGTCCTTTCGGATTACTCATCTTCAATCTCCATAAAGCAGTTGAACGACGAGACGTTCGCATGGCGTCTTCCTACGACGGTGGGCATCACTGCCCACCGTCGCCTCATCATCGGTTAAACCGGAATGAGGATCGGCCACGCCTTCAGCCCGAAAGCCTTAGCGTAGAGCACCTTGCCGGTGCGCGCGCACTTCCGCCAAGGGCGGAAGATGTAGCGGTATCCCGGCGGCGCTGGCGGGAGTGAACCCGTCGCCATACCACGTCTCCGAGGGGCGATGTCTGCCTTGACAAGGAGACCGAAACGCAATATGCGCGGCGTTGCAACACGGCCGATTCGGCGCTTATCTGAGGCTTCCCTACCGGCGAGCCCCTGTAAGCCCGATAGGAAAAAATGAAGGCCTGAGCCCTGCTCAGGTCTTTTTTTATACGGTAATCTTCCCCTTCCTATTGAGGTATTCGAGGCGATTGCTCGCCGCCTTATAGCCTACGCCGTGGCGATCCATGACAGTATGCACGGTATCAAGTATAGTGAAGAAGCGCGCTGGCATGAGCAATTCGCTCGCAAACTGATTGGCTTGTGGTTCGCTCAATCGATATGCAGGGACCTCTTGGCCGGCAGTTGCTCGCGCTAGGGGAATTTTCGTGTGAATGGCCCAATGGGCCAGTTCGTGTGCGGCTGTAAAACGATCGCGAACTTCGCCTGCCCATGCTCCACGATAAACATCTTCGCGGAGCATGATGCAGGTGCCGTCCGGGTCGGTATAACCTTCCGCCGGCCCCATTTCCGAAGCTTCGACGGGAATTAACGTGAAGTAGTTAAGCGCATTATCCAATACCCGCTCCATCATATCCATGATGGGGGTGTACGGGGTTTGGTCCAAGCCGAACTTCGACCGCCAACCCTGAGCGATTTGCTCAATGTTATCCCAGCTTCTTGCTGGAACGATGAAGTTCTGCCCACTCACTTTGCTTTCCTATCCCTGCTTCCGGTTCAAAATGTCCCGGATATTGTTGAGTTCATCTTCAGTCAGTCCATTCATTCTGCGTGCCAGCAAGCCCGCCGTATCGCGTCCCAGCATAGTATTCGGTTCAATCGTAAAAGCTTTTCGAGCGCGATCTGCGGTCTGTCGCAATCTTTCAGCCACGTCCCATGCCAAACCATATGCCTTAACAACCGATTCTTCGAAGCCGTTGGGCGGTGTCTTCTTTCCAACTTCAACCGCTGAAACGAAAGCGGCGGACTTCTTCAGTTTTTCGGCCATATCAAGCAAACGTTCGTCACGATCGATTCTGATTTTGCGTAGCTCCTTTCCGAGTTCGGTGATCATGACCTTACCTTTCTCCCAGTTTCAAACATTGTAACTGAAACTGAAGAATCTGTCAACCGTTAGGTTGTATTAATCAACCTATATGGTTGAACTGTTGAACGCAAGAGGTTTTATTCCTCGTGCGGCTATTGGTGAGCGCAACGATTCTCGGGTGCGTGCTGCCCGGGTACTGTCTTATCGACTGCGGCGAATTCGCTCGGTTCCAAGACTTTGAAATAGAGTGATCGCCTTTCGTTATTCATATTTTCGCTCTTGCCGTTAAGGCGTAGTGGTCGATACTGCGACCCAAGCTACCCGGCCCAACAGCAGTCGTCAGCCGCCCCCATTTTCCGCTGTCCTACAGCCGTGCTTTTGCGATAGCTGCTCTGCTCCCTTTGGATTGCGGAGCATCGAATCATGCCGAGACCTTCCCCATGGACGGACGCGCTGACGGCGCGGTTTTGCGAAGCCCTGCGCGTGCAGGGCGAGGTCCGGGCGGCGGCGCGCGCGGTGGGGGTGACGGCGGCGAGCGCCTATCGCCGTCGGGCGCGCGATCCGGGCTTTGCGGCGCGCTGGGACGCAGCACTGGCCGAGGCGAAGGCGGCGCGCTGTGCCGGGCGGTCGGCCGATGCGGCGGCGGCCCGGCGGCTGCTCCCCCAATATCGCATGCGCCATGACGGCTGGACGGCGGCGCGGCAGAAGCTGTTCCTGCGCGCGCTGTCCGAAACGGGGTGCGTGCGCGATGCGTGCAAGCGGGCGCGGATATCGTCGACCAGCGCCTATCGCATCCGCAAATCCTCCCCCGCTTTTGCGCGTGCATGGACGCGGGCGCTGGCCAAGGCGCAGCCGACGATCGAGCAGGCGGCCTATGACCGGGCGGTGACGGGATGGGACGAGCCCATCGTTTCGGGCGGCAAGGTGGTGGCGCAGCGGCGGCGCTATTCGGATTCGCTGTTGCGGCTGTTGCTGCTGCGCGAGGAGGCGGGGGATGCCGGTGCGGGGGCGGATGCGGCCCCTGCCCCCGCTGGCGAGGCGCAGGGGGCGGCGCTGCGCGTGCCCGACTTCACCACCGGCATGTGGGGCGACCTGATCGCGCCGGACGGCAGCGTCGCCGATCCGCGCTCCCCGGTGGCGCAGGCCTGGCTGGCGGCGCAGGCGGTGCGGCAGGGCAATGCCGGAGATTGCGACGGATCGGGATGGTGGGCGTGGGATACGCGGCAGGACTGTGTCGTGTATGAAAGCCAGATCGAGGCGAAGCGCGAGGTGCTGCGGCGGCTCGACCGGCTGGCGGCGGGGGAAGCGCGGGCCGGGGGCGCGGATGCCGCAGCCAGTGATCCGCCGCCGGGATAGCGATGGGCCGCAGGGCGTGATGCGGCGCTTTCCTGCAAGCGGCGCATGGTGTTCCGAACGGCTTGCCTCGCGTCGGATTAGCATTTAACGTTAGCGCTACCTAAAAACATACAGGCCGATCGATCCGGCTTAGGAGATGCAGATGAAACCGGGTTCCAAATGGCGGTACGCAGCAGTTGCGGCCGCGCTTCTTTCCACCGCCGCGCTGGCCAAGGACGGACCGGTTGCGCCCAATGGCCGCCATTATCTGTCGCAGCCGCTGGTCACGAGCATCTATACCGCCGATCCGTCCGCGCATGTCTTCAACGGAAAAATCTATATTTATCCGTCGCATGACATCAAGACGAACATTCCCGACGACGATCTGGGCAGCCAATATGCGATGCGCGACTATCGCGTGCTGGAAATGGACCATGTCGGCGGCAAGGTGACGGTCGGGCCGGTCGCGCTGGACGTCGATCAGGTGCCCTGGGCGGCGAAACAGATGTGGGCGCCCGATGCCGCGTACAAGAACGGGACCTATTATCTCTATTTCCCGGCGCGCGACCATCAGGGTATTTTCCGCATCGGCGTCGCTACCTCGAAAAACCCGATGGGACCGTTCAAGGCCGATCCGAAGCCGATCCCCGGTGCCTATTCGATCGACCCGGCGGTGTTCACCGATAGCGACGGCAAGAGCTATATGTATTTCGGCGGCATCTGGGGCGGGCAGCTGCAACGCTGGGTGACGGGGAAATACAATCCCCACGGCTCCGCGACCGACCTGCATCAGGATGACAAGCCCGCGCTGACGGCCAAGGTTGCGATGCTGGCACCGGATATGCAGCATCTCGCCGAAAAACCGCGCGATGTCGTCATTCTGGGCAAGGATGGGAAGCCGGTGACCGGCGGCGAGCATGACAAGCGCTTTTTCGAGGCGTCGTGGATGTTCAAGCGCGACGGCAAATATTATTTCACCTATTCGACCGGCGACACCCATTTCCTCGCCTATGCGATCGGCGACAACCCCTATGGCCCCTTCCACTATAAGGGGCATTTCCTGCTGCCGGTGCAGGGCTGGACGACGCATCAGTCGATCGTGAAGCACAACGGCAAATGGTGGCTGTTCTATGCGGACACCCAGCTTTCGAACAAGAATTCGCTGCGCAACGTCAAGGTGACGCAACTGCACTTCAATCCCGACGGGACGATCCAGACGATCGATCCGTTCACGCACTGAGGCGCCATGTTCCTGGGTATCGATATCGGCACATCGGGTGTCAAAGCGGTCGTTCTGGACGAGCGCGGCAGTGTCGCGGGACAGGGTACCGCCGCGCTGACCGTGCAGCGTCCGCAGCCGCTATGGTCCGAACAGGACCCCGAAGCCTGGTGGAAGGCGACGACCGCCGCGGTGCGCGCGATTGCGCCGGAGGTGCGGCGGTCGGTGCGCGGCATCGGGCTGGCCGGGCAAATGCACGGGGCGACCCTGCTGGGCGCGGACGACCGGCCGCTACGCCCGGCGATCCTGTGGAATGACGGCCGCAGCGACACCGAATGCGCCGAGCTGGAAGCATCGGTGCCCGACCTGCGCGCGATATCGGGCAATATCGCCATGCCGGGCTTTACCGCGCCCAAGCTGCTCTGGGTGCGCAAGCAGGAGCCGGAGGTGTTCGCGCAGGTCAGGACCGTGCTGCTGCCCAAGGATTATGTCCGGCTGTGCATGACCGGCGACAAGGCATCCGACATGTCGGACAGCGCGGGCACGCTGTGGCTGGACGTCGCGGCGCGGCGCTGGAGCGACACGCTGCTTCATGCGACGGGGCTGAGCGAGGCCAATATGCCGCGCCTTGTCGAAGGCAGCGAGATTGCCGGACAGTTGCGCGCGGAGGTTGCCGAAAGCTGGGGCGTGCCGGTCGTGCCGGTGGCGGGCGGCGGCGGCGACAATGCCGCCGGTGCCGCGGGTATCGGCGTTGTCAGCGACGGCGACGCGTTATTGTCGCTCGGCACATCGGGCGTGATCTTCGTCGCCACGCGGGAATTCCGGCCCAACCCGGACCGCGCGGTCCATGCCTTTTGCCACTGCCTGCCCGATCTGTGGCACCAGATGTCGGTGCATCTGTCGGCGGCGTCCTGCGTCGACTGGGCGGCGCGGCTGACCGGCACGACCAGCGTGGCCGACCTGTTCGCGCTGGCCGAATCGAGCGGTGTCGCCAGCGGACCGGAGCTTTTCCTCCCCTATCTCTCCGGCGAGCGCACGCCGCATAACGATGCCCGCGTGCGCGGCGCGTTCCTGCGGCTCGACAACGATACCGACCCTGCCCGGCTGGCACAGGCGGTGCTGGAGGGCGTCGCCTTCGCGCTGGCCGACGGGCTGGACGCGCTGCGCGACGCCGGAACGACCGTCGAGCAGTTGAGCGTGATCGGCGGCGGTGCGCGCTCCAGCTATTGGGGGTCGATCCTGGCGGCCGCGTTCGACACCCGGCTGGTCTATCTGAAAGGCGGCGAAGTCGGCCCCGCACTGGGGGCGGCCCGCCTGGCCCAGATTGCCGTCGACGGCGGCAGCGCCGCCGATGTCTGCACACCCCCGCCGGTGGCCCGCACCGTCGATCCCGACGCGGCGCTGGTCGCCGCGCTTTCCGAAAAGAAACAGGCGTTCAAGGACGCCTATCCCCGCATTACGCCCAAGAAAGGTTCATGATGTCCGCCACCGATTATTTCAGCGAAATTGGCCCCGTTACCTATCAGGGGCCGGATGCCACCGATGAGCTTGCCTATCGTTTCTATGACAAGGACCGGATGGTGCTCGGCAAGCGGATGGAGGACCATCTGCGCTTGTCGGTGTGTTTCTGGCACACTTTCTGCTGGCCCGGCAGCGATGTGTTCGGCCCCGGCACCTTTGACCGCCCCTGGCTGGCCAATGCCCACACGCCGGAAGGTGCCGCCGACAAGCGCACCGTCGGGTTCGATTTCGTCAAGCGGCTGGGCGTGCCCTATTACTGTTTCCACGATGTCGACGTGATGGCGCAGGCCCATAATGTCAGCGAATATAACCGCTATTTCGGCGAAGCAGTCGATCATCTGGAAAAGCTTCAGAGCGAAACCGGCATCGGCCTGTTGTGGGGCACCGCCAACCTGTTCAGCGATCCGCGCTATGCCGCCGGTGCCGCGACCAGCCCCTTCCCCGAAGTCTATGCCTGGGGGGCGCTTCAGGTGCGTTCGGCGCTGGAGGCGACCCACCGGCTGGGCGGCGCCAATTATGTGCTGTGGGGCGGTCGCGAAGGCTATGAAACGCTGCACAATACCGACCTGAAGCGCGAGCTGGACAATTTCGGCCGTTTCCTGTCGCTGGTCGTCGAGCACAAGCACAAGATCGGGTTCAAGGGCACGATCCTGATCGAACCCAAGCCGTTCGAGCCGACCAAGCATCAATATGATTTCGACACCGCGACGGTGTACGGTTTCCTGAAGCGCTATGGCCTAGAGGACGAAGTGTGTGTGAATATCGAGGCGAACCACGCGACGCTGGCCAGCCACACGTTCGAGCATGAGCTGGCGACCGCGAACGCGCTGGGCATTTTCGGTTCTATCGACGCCAATCGCGGCGATCCGCAAAATGGCTGGGACACCGACCAGTTCCCCAATTCCGTGCCCGAAATGACGCTGGCGATGATCGAGGTGATCCGCGCGGGCGGCTTCACCACCGGCGGCTTCAACTTCGATTCGAAGGTGCGCCGCCAGTCGGTCGATGCGGTCGATATCTTCCACGGCCATGTCGGCGCCATCGACGTACTGGCCCGCGCGCTGCTCAACGCCGAAGCGATCATCGCGGACGGTCGCCTCGACCAGTTCAAGAAGGAGCGCTACGCCGGATGGGACGGCGAGCTGGGTCAGGCCATCGGCCAGAAAAACCTGTCCGAAATCGCCGATCTCGCAGTCGAACGCGACCTGAATCCCAAGCCGGTTTCGGGGCGTCAGGAGCGGTTGGAAAACCTGATCAACCGCTTCGTCTGACCGCCACAGCTTCCTTGCCTCGCGCCGTCGTCCGATTGTGGCGGCGGCGCTTTTTTTGGGGAACCTATATCAATAGCTACCCACATAGGTTCTCGTTAACCCAACGGTCACATCGGCCCTATAAGGAACGTTCTTGGACGATGGCTCGTTGACAACCCGAAAGTCTAGCGCCACTTATGCTGCTGATACCTGAAGGGTGATTTATGACATTCCATGATAAGCGCTTGATGGCGGCTAACCGGAGCGTCAACAGGTTCCGTAGGCGCCGCCTGCTCCAGCAAGGAGCTGGGACGATCAATCTTTGGAGCGCAATGCCGTCGATTGAGATGGGCGATATTGCGGACGATTGGAACGCGGTTGGTGCTGATTTGCGTAGGGCTCTTACCGTTTACGCCGACGAACGTGGCTGATCCAGACCGCCCCGCTCAGTCTGAGGGAATGCATTCACCAACTCAAGAAATCGTATCTAAGCTTAAGCCACTTCTCCGCCCCGAAAAGAGGGGGGAAGCTGAGCTCTTGATAGGCACGGTTCTCCATAAATTTCATAGCGGCCCGCTCCCAGCGCCCGAGGACTTGGCTCACTATGATGAAATTAGTCCCGGTGCCGCTGACCGCATTATCACCATGGCCGAAGATAATATGAAGCATCGGCACGCCATGGAAAGCGGTTTGGTGAAAAGCGAATATGGGCTCCGGACGCGAGGGCAATGGTTTCCCTGACAGCACTCTTTGCGATGCTCGCCGTGATCGCATTCACGTTTTGGCTAGGTCAGCCAATCGCTGGTTCTGTGCTCGGCGGTGCAACGCTTATTGCAATTACAGGGATGTTTCTTGGGCGCGACAGAGGCGTCACAGAACAGGAGCCAACGCCGCCTGCCCCTAAGCCCTCTCGTCGCCCAAAGAGGCGCAAGTAGCCTAATCAATAATCCGATTTATCTCGTCGAACAGGTATGGAGCCACTGTGATGGCCTTTTGGCGGGACGTAACCCGCTTGAAGTATTCAATGTCGTCACACATTTCCATGATGCCCTCTACCTTGCCGATCTGGCGAGTCAGGATGGTTCGGCCCTCGCCAGTTAGCCACTGATGGAACCGTGCACGGCGCTTGCCCTCATCGGTGATATTCAGCTTGTCGAGTTCCGCTTTCACGTAGCCGTGCTCGATAGGGTCATAGACGTATTTGTTGATAAACCTGCCGTAGTATTGAGGGGGAGGATATCGACTGGTCGGGCATCGGCGCGGTGATCGCGAAGGATGCCGGTCTCTGACCCCATAGTGCGCAACTGCACAGGTTGCCGGACAGTCATGGAGCGCTTAAGCGCACGCCATGCCCCTGTTGTCACGGTACGCTGACCATCTGGACGGTCTGAAACGCATTGCCCGGCTGCGCAGCCTGAACCCGCGCACCGGGCTGGATTTCGCGTCCAACGACTATCTGGCGCTGGCCGACAGCGACGCGTTGCGCGACGCGGCGCGCGCGGCGCTGGAGCGCGGGGTGCCGACCGGGTCCGGCGGATCGCGGCTGCTGCGCGGCAACCATCCCGAACATGCGACGCTGGAGGCGGAGGCCGCCACGCTGTTCGGGGCGCAGGCCGCATTGTTCTTCGGCAGCGGGTTCGCCGCCAATGCCGCGCTGCTCGCCACCCTGCCGCAAACCGGCGACCATATTTTCCACGACGCGCTGATCCATGCCAGCAGCCATGACGGGATGCGGCTGGCGCGCTGTGCCGCGACCGGCTTTGCCCATAACGACCCCGACGCCGCCGACCGGGCGATTGCCGCATGGCGCCGGGACGGCGGCACCGGCACGCCGTGGATCGCGGTCGAGAGCCTGTACAGCATGGACGGCGACCGTGCACCGCTGACCGACCTCTTGGCCGTCGCCCGCCGCCATGAGGCGATGCTGGCGATCGACGAGGCCCATGCAGGCGGCGTGTTCGGGCCGCGCGGCACCGGGCTGGCCGCGGGGCTGGCGGGCGAGGAGCGGGTCGTGCGGCTGGTGACGCTGGGCAAGGCCTATGGGTGCGAGGGCGCGCTGCTGCTGCTCCCCGCCGTGCTGCGCGACATGCTGGTCAACCGCGCGCGCGGGTTCATTTTCTCGACCGCCCCTTCCCCGCTGATGGCGGCGGTGGCGCGCGCGTCGCTGGCGCTGGTGGCCGGGGGCGACGCGATGCGGGCCGAACTGACGGAACTGGTCGCCTATGCAGGCGAAAGGCTGGAGCCGCTGGGCGCCGTGGCATCGGGATCGTCGATCCTGCCGCTGATTCTGGGCGAGGATGCCCGCGCCATGGCGGTCGCGGAAGCGTTGCAGCGGCGCGGGTTCGACGTGCGCGGCATTCGCCCGCCGACCGTTCCCGCCGGGACCGCGCGGCTGCGCATCGCCGTCACCCGCAATATCGACCGCGCCGCCATCGATGCGCTGGCGGACGCGCTGAAGGAGAGCATGGCATGACCCGCATCGTCGTCACCGGCACCGATACCGGCATCGGCAAGACGGTGTTCGCCGCCGCCCTGACCGGGGCGCTGGGCGCGCACTATTGGAAGCCGATTCAGTCGGGGCTGGAGGATGAGGAGGATTCGCACGCGGTCGCGCGGCTGTCGGGCCGTCCGGCGGACACGATCCTGCCGCCCGCCTATCGCCTCAACACGCCGTGCTCCCCCCACCGCGCGGCGGAGATTGACGGGGTGACGATTGCCGACGATGCGCTGGCGCTGCCCGAAACGCCCGGCCCGCTGGTCGCGGAGGGCGCTGGCGGGGTGCTGGTGCCGGTGCGCCGCGACCTGCTGTTCGCCGACCTGTTCGCGCGCTGGCAGGTGCCGGTGGTACTGGTCGCGCGCACCATGCTGGGCACGATCAGCCACAGCCTGACCGCGATCGAGGCGCTGCGCAGCCGGGGCGTGCCGACCCGCGGGATCGCGTTCGTCGGCGACCCCGAACCCGACAGCGAAGCCACCATCTGCGAGATCGGGGGCGTCAAGCGGCTGGGCCGCCTGCCGCGCCTCAACCCGCTGACGCCCGAAGCCCTTGCATCCACCTTCACCGAGCATTTCAACCCGGACGATTTCGCATGACCTCCCCTGTCTGGCACCCCTTTACCCAGCACGGATTGCGCGAGCCGATCCCGCAGATCGCGCGGGCCGAGGGCGCGAGCCTGTGGACGAAGGACGGCACGCATTTCCTCGACGCCATCTCGTCCTGGTGGGTGACGACGCACGGCCATTGCCATCCGCGCATCATGGCGGCGATTGCCGAACAGGCGGGCAGGCTGGACCAGATCATCTTTGCCGGGTTCACGCATGAGCCCGCCGAAACGCTGGCGGCGGGGCTGATCGCCATGATGCCAGAACCGCTGGCGCATGTGTTCTTTTCCGACAGCGGATCGACCAGTGTCGAGGTCGCGCTGAAAATGGCGCTGGGATACTGGGTCAATCGCGGCGCGCCGCGCCACCGGATCGCGGTGATGGAGTCGAGCTATCACGGCGACACGATCGGCGGCATGTCGGTGGGCGAGCGGGGCGTGTATAACCGGCCGTACCAGCCGCTGCTGTTCGATGTGACGGCGCTGCCCTTCCCTGCCGCCGGAGCGGAGCAGGCAACGCTCGACGCGCTGGAGGCGGCGTGCACCGGCGACGAGCCGCTCGCCGCGCTGATTGTCGAGCCGCTGGTGCTGGGCGCGGGCGGGATGCGCTTTTACGGGCCGGAGACGCTGGCGGCGATGCGCGAAATCTGCATGCGCCACAATGTGCTGTTCATTGCCGATGAAGTGATGACCGGATGGGGGCGGACCGGCACGCTGCTCGCCTGCGAACAGGCCGGGGTGGTGCCCGATATCGTCTGCCTGTCCAAGGGGATTACCGGTGGCGCGGTGCCGCTGGCGGTGACGCTTGCGACGCCGGAAATTTTCGACGCGCATTATTCCACCGACAAGGCGGACATGTTCTTCCATTCGTCGAGCTATACCGCCAATCCGATTGCCTGTGCCGCGGCGTGCGCCAATCTGGACATCTGGCGCGAGGAGCCGGTGCGTGAACGCATCGCGACGCTGACCGAGCGGCAGGCGTTGCGGCTGGCGGCACTGGCAGAGCACCCGGCGGTGCACGGTGCGCGACAGGCGGGCACGATCACCGCGCTGGAGGTCGGCGATGCGAACGGCACCTATCTCTCCGCCGTCGGCCCGAAACTCGCCGCGCATTTCCGCGCGCAGGGCATGCTGCTGCGCCCGCTGGGCAACACCGTCTATGTCATGCCCCCCTATTGCATCACCGAGGCCGAACTGGATGCGGTGTATGCGGCGATTGCGAGCGGCATCGATGCGTGTGGGTGATTTTCCGTTCTCATGAGGTGCGCCGCCCAGGCCCGGCGGGGGTCGGGTCATCAAGGCAGAAGAATCGCAGACATACCGCCAACAGCACTCTGGAACTTTTCGACGCCTTTCGTGCGGGTTTTGCGGTTTCGGCGCCCCCCGTATTTTTGATGCCTGCCCATGCGCAATCAGATGCTTCGAAACCGATCCCGGCGTATGAAAGCAGGACGGGTCTGCGCTTTTCATCGCGCAGAATCCGGCATTGAGGATAGCTCTACCCCCTCTTTCAACGGCAGGCAAAGGACGGCACATGGTATCGGCGCAACAGCAACCGGGGGCGCAACAGGGGCCGGGCGGCCCCGCATCGGGCAAATCGGGACCGGCGAAACATTTTCACTGGCCGACGCACCGGGCAACCTCGGTTTTCGGCGACGACTGGTTCGGACAGCGTGCGGAAACGTTCGCGCGCTTTTTCGGAACACCGACATTCCTGACCGCCCAGACCGTGATCGTCGGCGGGTGGATACTGGTGAATGTGGTCGGCTGGACGCGGTTCGATCCCTATCCGTTCATCCTGCTGAATCTGATGTTCAGTTTACAGGCAGCCTATGCGGCGCCGCTGATCCTGCTCGCCCAGACGCGTCAGGCCGATCGCGACAAGCTGGATGCGATTGCCGAGGCGAAACATCGCGAAGACCTTGCCGCCGCATCCGAACAACGCCAGTCGGTCGCTGCCCTGCAGACCGCGCAGCTTGTCGAACTGATGCAGCAGAACACCGAACTGACCGAGCTGACCAGACAATTGAGCCAGCATATCGAGGCCATGACGGAGGAATTGCACACCAAGCTGGGATGCCGGGGCACATCCTGAACCGGAGATCGCCGATACAGGAATGCGGCGTAGCCGTGACACGCCTCCTCCAATATGCTGTGCATGGTCCGCCTCCCCGTGAACAGGGAGGACGTACCTACCCGTCGCCGACGCGTTCGATATCGGCGCCGACCTTTTGCAGCTTTTCCTCCAGCCGCTCATAGCCGCGGTCGAGGTGATAGACGCGGTTGACCTGGGTTTCGCCTTCCGCCGCCAGCCCGGCGAGGATCAGGCTCATCGAGGCGCGCAGGTCGGTGGCCATCACCGGCGCGCCGACCAGTCTGTCGACGCCGCGCACCACGGCGGCACGGCCGCGCACCTGAATATCCGCGCCCATGCGCGCCAGTTCGGGGACGTGCATATAGCGGTTTTCGAAAATGGTTTCGGTGAGCACGCTGGCCCCGTCCGCCTTGCACAGCATCGCCATGAACTGCGCCTGCATGTCGGTGGCGAAGCCCGGATAGGGCGCGGTCGACAGCGTCAGCGGGGCCAGACCGTTCGACGCCTCGACATAGACACTGCCCTTGCGCTCCTCGATGGTCACGCCCGCTTCCTGCAACGCGCTCAGCGTCGCGCGCATCGCATCGGCATCGGCCCCGACCAGATCGAGCGCACCGCCGGTGATCGCCGCGGCGCAGGCATAGCTGCCCGCCTCGATCCGGTCGGGCATTACCCGATAGGTCGCGCCGTGCAGCCGGTCGCTCCCCTCAATCTCCAGCGTCTCCGTGCCGATACCGGAAATCGACGCGCCCATCGCGACCAGCAGATTGCACAGATCGACGATTTCGGGTTCGCGTGCGGCGTTTTCGATGACCGAACCGCCCTTTGCCGTCACCGCCGCCATCACCGCATTTTCGGTCGCACCGACCGAGACGATGGGGAAGCTGACACGTCCGCCCGGCAAGCGCCCGCCCGGCGCCGTCGCCTTTACATAGCCCGCCGTCAGTTCGATCTCCGCGCCCAGTGCCTCCATTGCCTTCAGGTGGAGGTCGATGGGCCGGTTGCCGATCGCACAGCCGCCGGGCAGCGAGACCGTCGCCTCGCCCGCGCGCCCGATCAGCGGGCCGAGCACGAGGATCGAGGCCCGCATCTTGCGGACAATGTCATAGGGCGCTTCGGTGGATGTCAGCCGCCCCGCGCGGATCGTCATCACCCGGCCGAAATCTTCGGGCCGCGTGCCCTCGATCGCGGTCGAGGCACCGAGCTGATTGAGCAGGTGGCCGAAACCGTCGACATCGGCGAGACGCGGCAGGTTGCGCAGCGTCAGCGGCTCGTCGGTGAGCAGCGCGCAAGGCATCAACGTCAGCGCAGCGTTCTTGGCGCCCGAAATGGCGATGCGTCCGGAAAGGCGATTGCCGCCGCGAATGAGAATACGATCCATTGACGGGCTTCTATCGCCTGCACGGATGCGATCAAGGGGCCGCTGCGACGAATGATGCGGCAGATTGATCGACTTTAATGCACAAATCGTCCGGCACTGCTCTTTCAGCATCCTAAGTTCAGGGGGAAAGCGTGGGCAAATCAGCCAGTTGTTTCGCAGATGTATTGAGCGAGTTTGCGAAACTGACCGACGCGGAACGGCAGGCTGTGGAGCGGCTGGAAGAACGCCAGCGGGAGATCCGTCGCGGCACCCTGTTGCAATGCGCGAATGAACCGTCGAGCGAGATGTTCATCCTGCGCAAGGGCCTGATGATGAGCTATGTGCTGCTCGACGACGGCAGCCGCCAGATTCTGCGATTCCTGTTTCCCGGCGACATGCTGGGCCTGCCCGGTGTGATTTACACCGAAGCGCCGGAAACGCTGTGCGCGCTGTCGGATTGCACGGTGTGCCCGTTCGACCGCTCCGCGCTCAGCGAGTTGCTGACCGAACAGCCGCGCGTGGGCGCGCTGATCCTGATCCTGAGCCAGATCGAGCGCGTGGCGCTGACCGACCGGCTGGCGATACTGGGGCGCACCTCTGCAAAGGTCCGCGTCGGCGCGCTGCTGCTGGAAATGCGCGACCGGCTGTGTACCACCGACAAGAACATCACCGACAGCTTCACGCTGGGCCTGACGCAGGAAGAAATCGGGGATGCCACCGGCCTGACATCGGTGCATGTCAACCGGATGCTGCGGCAACTGGAGGAAGAAGGGTTCATCCGTCGCGAAAACGGCCGGGTGACGTTGACCGACGAAGCCGCGCTGGCGCGTACCGCCAATTACGTCAATCGCTATCAGGGGCTGCAACTGGGCTGGCTGTTGCCCGCGCGATAGGCCCGGCGGCTATCGGGGGCCGGCCTTGTGCGCGGCAAGGCAGCCCGATCCGATGCGCGGGACTGCCGCGTCGCTTCGCTCCTCGCAGTGACGAACCGGGTGGCTGGCTTAGAGTTTGATGCCGGGTTCAGAAAGTCGCTGGCCAGCGACGTAAGAAACGAACGCTCAGGCCTTTTCCAGCGTGCATTGCAGCGGGTGCTGATTCTGGCGCGCGAAGTCGGTGACCTGCGCCACCTTCGTCTCTGCGACTTCATAGCTGAAGACACCGCACACGCCGACGCCCTTTTGATGGACGTGGAGCATCACCTGCGTCGCTTCCTCCATCGTCATCCGGAAGAAGCGTTGCAGCACCAGCACGACGAATTCCATCGGCGTGTAATCGTCATTGAGCATCAGCACCCGATAGGGCGTGGGCTTTTTGGTGCGCGTGCGCGTGCGGGTGGCAAGGCCGACAGAACTGTCGTTGCCATCGTCATCGTCATCCGCATCGTTCATACGGATCGTAAAATCGGGAAGCTCAACCATCACGCGATAGAAAATATGGCATTCCGCCCGCCCGCGACAAGAGCCTATCGCGGTAAAAATACCCGTCATCGCGCAACTGGCGTAAACCGGCGGTACGCGTTAGGGCCTGACCCCAACAGTCCTCGTCCCGAATTTTCGTTGCAAAAAGGTGTCTCCCCATGTCGCTTACCAGCCTGCTCGTCCCGACCTGCCGCCAGATGCTGAACACCGTGTCGACCTGGCTGGACAAGGCGCAAAGCCAGATGGGACCGGAAAAGGCCGACGCCCTGTTGTCCGCGCGGCTCGCGCCCGACATGTTGCCGCTGTCGACACAGATACGCTTTGCCTGTGTGCAGCCCCTGGAAGCGATCGGCCGGTTGCAGGATAAACCCTTTGCCGGGGCGGTCGAAACGCTGTTGAACGAGGGCCGTGCGGCAGGCGAGCGGCCCGGCACCATCGCCGACGCAAAGGCGAGGATCGAAGAAACGGTTGCGACGCTCGATGCGCTGGCGCCCGATGCGCTTGACGGCGATGCGCAGCGGCCGATCGCCCACGCCCTGCCGATGGGCATGATCTTCGACATGACGGCGGAACAATATGCCCGCGACTGGACGCTGCCCCAATTCTATTTCCACGTCATGACGGCCTATGCCATCCTGCGCAATCAGGGGGTCGAACTGGGCAAGGCGGATTATGTCGCCCACATGTTCCCCTATCTGCGTCCCGGCACCATGCCGACCGGCTGAACCCGGTCAGCGGCAGGAGTCAGTTGCTGCCTGCATAGAAAAAGGGCGGCTGCGTGGATACGCAACCGCCCTGTCGGGTAAAAACTGCCGGATATGCTCAGGCGACAGTCTTTACCTTGTCAGCGGCAACCGCAACGCGGTTGGACAGCGGCTGGGCAGCATCACCGGCCAGCTTCAGCATCGCTTCGGTCTGCTTCGATGCTTCGGCGACATAGCTGTCGAACGCGCCACGGAAGAAATCGCCCTGCAGCTTCAGCAGCTCGGTGGGCGACTTGACCGACGACATGCTCTTCATCGCGGCGGTCGCGCTTTCGAACGACTTGCGGCCATATTCGGCTGCATCCTGACCCAGGCTTTCAAGGCCCTTGGCAGCGATGCGGCCGGATTCGACCATCGCTTCGACATTGCCCTTGGCAAAATCGTTGAATTCTTCGACCATCTTGGCGTTCTTTTCGAACGCAGCCTTGGTCTTTTCATTCATTTCGGCGAACATCGCCTGGCCTTTTTCCATGGTAGCTTCAACGGTGGTCATAACGGACTTTTCCTTGATTGTGGACGCGGCGACGGACTCCGCGGCCCTGGATGTTTCAGCGACCGCTTTCTCAACTGCGGTCGCGCTCTGCGCGATTGCCGTCTTGGCCGGGGCAGCGGCAGCTTCAACGGTCTTTTCAATTTCCTTCGGCGCCGTTTCGACAACCTTCGCTGCGGGAGCGGGTGCCGGATCGGGCTTCTTCACTTCTTTGACTTCCGCGGCAGGAGCCGGTGCGGCCTTTGCCGGGGCTGGCGCTGCCGTTGCCGGGGCCGGCTTTGCCTGAACCTTTACAGGTGCAGCTTTCTTCGCCGGGGTCGGCGCAGCCTTTACGGCGGCGGATTTGGCAGCCACCGGTTTCGACGCCGGAGCCTTGGCGGTGCTACGGCGCGTTGCCTTCGGCTTCGCTACACGCCTGGGCGGCGCGGCCTTGGGCGTGGAACCGGAAGAAGTTCCGGTCGTTTTTTCCTTGTCTGCCATCCTTGCGGACTCCCGCTACTATTGCTGCGGCGCAGCATATACACCCCATCAGCAGCGATTTCAAGGAAATTGTGCACTGCAACATGACTGTCATGTTGCAGCGATTATGCTACGGTAATCAGCGCGTCCGCACGTAGCTTCCAGGAGCGTCTCCATAGGTTTTGCGCTTGCCGCGACCGGGGACGCGGGCGCCCTTCGCCTTGACTTTTTTCGGGTTGCGTTGCGCGATCCAGGTCGACCAGTCCGGCCACCAGCTTCCCTTTGTCTCGGTCGCATGAGCGAGGAAGTCGTCGAGCGAGGCGGCCTGCTTCTCGTTCGTCCAGAACTGATATTTCCTGGCATCGGGCGGATTGACGACGCCCGCGATATGGCCGGACCCGGCCAGCACGAAACGTAACGGCCCGGACAGATATTCGGTCAGCTTCCACACGCTTTGTGCAGGCGCGATATGATCCTCGCGCCCCGCCTGAACATAAGCGGGCGTCTTCACCTTCGTCAGGTCGATCGGCGTGCCTGCAATCGCCATCGCACCGGGCTTCACCAGCAGATTGTCGCGATAGAGATCGCTCAGATAGCTTTTATGCCATCTGGCAGGCAGGTTGGTGACGTCCGAATTCCAGAACAGCAGGTCGAAGGGGGAATAGTCCTCCCCCATCAGATAATTGTTGGTAACATAGTTCCAGATCAGGTCGCGCCCGCGCAGCAGGTTGAACGTCGCGGCCATATAGCGTCCGTCCAGATAGCCGTCGGCGCTGAGCGTATCGATCAGCTTCATCACCTCATCGTCGATGAACAGGTTGAGGTCGCCCGCCTGAGTGAAATCGACCTGGGCGGTGAAGAAGGTCGCGCTGGCCACCTTGTCCGCCTGCCCGCGCGCGGCAAGCACCGCCAGCGTCGCGGCCAGCGTCGTGCCCGCGACGCAATAGCCGATGGTGTGCACCGAATCGACCTTCAGCAGGTCGCGCACGGCGTCGATGGCATCGATCTGCCCGCGTTCGATATAATCTTCCCAGCCGACGTCCTTCATCGATTCGTCCGCCGATTTCCACGAAACCACGAACACCGTCAGCCCCTGATCGACGGCCCATTTGATGAAGCTTTTTTCGGGCGACAGGTCGAGGATGTAGAAGCGGTTGATCCATGGCGGAAAGATCACCAGCGGCGTTTCGAACACGGTTTCGGTGGTCGGCGAATACTGGATCAGTTCGTAAAGCGGCGTTCGGCGGACCACCTTGCCGGGCGTCATCGCGATGTTGCGTCCCAGCTCGAACGCCTGCGGATCGGTCTGGGTCAGCTGCCCCTTGCCGATATCGTTGAGCATGTTCTCCAGCCCGCGCAACAGGTTTTCACCGCGCGTTTCGATCATGCGTTCGAGCACCAGCGGATTCGTCATCGCGAAGTTGGACGGGCTCATCGCATCGACAAAGCTGCGCGTGGCGAAACGAATCTGCTCCTTCTGCTTTTCGTCGACGCCCTCGATCGCATCGACCCCCTTCAGCAGATGGTCGGCAATCAGGAAATAGCTTTGCCGGATGAAATCGAAGACGGGGTTTTCGCGCCATTGCGGTGCCCTGAACCTGCGGTCGCGGGCATGTTCCGGCGATTCAACCAGCGGTTCGGCCTGCGCGGGATCGAGAAATCGCTGCCAGAGCTTCATCGTGTCGCTCCAGAAATCGGTGCTTGCGCGTGCAAAGGCACCTGGATCGCTCCACCCTTTCAGATCGGCGGCATCGAGCGTCATGAAGCCGTTTTCGAGCAGCATCTGCTGCGCCTTGCCCAGCACCCATGTCCAGTGCTGAAGATCGTCCAGCGTGGCGGTGCGGGGAGCCTCCCCGGTCTGGTCGGGCGTATCCGTATCGGCCAATTCCACCTCTCCTCTGGCGCGGCGTTCCGCATGTTCGTATAGCGGGGTATGCCGCCACAAGGGAACCTGCGGCATGGAGGTTTATCATATGTCAGAGGAATTTTACCGCATCCGGCGTCTGCCGCCCTACGTCATTGCCGAGGTAAACGGCATGCGCGCGGCGGCACGGGCGGCGGGTGAGGATATTATCGACCTCGGCATGGGCAACCCGGATCAGCCGCCGCCGCCGCACGTCATCGAAAAGCTGGCCGAAGTCGCGCGCAAACCCGACGCGCACGGCTATTCGGCGTCCAAGGGGATTCCCGGCCTGCGCAAGGCGCAGGCGAATTATTACGGACGCCGCTTCGGGGTCGATATCGACGCCGACCGCGAAGTGGTGGTGACGCTGGGGTCGAAGGAAGGGCTGGCCAATCTGGCGCAGGCGATCACTGCACCGGGCGATGTCATTCTGGCACCCAATCCGTCCTATCCGATCCACACCTTCGGCTTCATCATTTCGGGCGCGTCGATCCGCTCGGTTCCGACCACGCCCGACGAGCATTATTTTGAGAGCCTGGAGCGCGCGATGCACTTCACCGTGCCGCGCCCGTCGGTGCTGGTGATGGGATACCCGTCCAATCCCACCGCGGAGACGGTAGACCTGGCCTTTTACGAACGCGTCGTGGCGTTTGCGAAGGAACACGGGCTGTGGATCCTGTCGGACCTTGCCTATTCGGAAATCTATTTCGACGATGACAAGCCGACCCCGTCGATCCTGCAGGTACCGGGCGCGAAAGATGTCGCGGTAGAGTTCACGTCGATGTCGAAAACCTATTCGATGGCGGGCTGGCGCATCGGCTTCGCAGTCGGCAACCAGAAACTGATCGCGGCGCTGTCGCGGGTGAAATCCTATCTCGATTACGGTGCCTTCACCCCCATTCAGGCCGCTGCCGTCGCCGCAATCAACGGACCGCAGGATTGCGTCGAGGAAGCCCGTCAGCGTTACAAGCATCGCCGCGACGTGCTGGTCGAATCCTTCGGTCGGGCGGGATGGGATATCCCCTCCCCGCCCGCATCGATGTTCGCCTGGGCGCCGCTACCGCCCGCGCTTGCGCATTTAGGCAGCCTTGAGTTCTCCAAACAATTACTCACCCATGCAAAGGTCGCCGTCGCGCCCGGCGTCGGCTATGGCGAGAATGGTGAAGGCTATGTACGGATCGCAATGGTAGAAAATGAACAACGTCTGCGCCAGGCGGCGCGCAACGTGAAACGCTATCTGCAAAGCATGGGTGTAAACGCACCTGTGGCGCATACGGGCTAAGCTCTTATGTTCCTGTTCCGCGGCGCGGAGAGCCATCCGCGTTCCATCGTCAAGGCGGTAAGCTGGCGCGTGCTCGGCAGCATCGACACGTTCGTGCTGAGCTTCCTGTTCACCCATAACCCCAGTGCCGCAGGCGCGATCGCGGGCACCGAAGTGTTCACCAAGATCGTGTTGTTTTATTTCCACGAGCGTATCTGGGCGACAGTGCGCTGGGGACATGTCACCCAGCGTCTGCCGGACGAAAGTGCGTCCGAAGCAGAGGGCGATACAGGCGCATCCACCGGTTCCGGCATATCTGCACTGGAAATCGACCCGTAAAACCGGTCCGGCCCGAGTAACGAGCGGATGGCGAATCCCGCGCCATCCGCGTCTGACGATCCGCCCTAGGGCGTGCCCGCCGGCTGCGGCTCATCCTCGTCCGGCAAGGTCCATAACAGATCGTCCCTGCCCAGAATACGTCCGTCATGGGCACGCACGACCACCTTCGCCAGCGGTTCGTGATCGCGGGCATCGACCAGTAGCGGACAGGCCCCCTCACCCGCTTCCCAACGTTCGCCCCATTGCCGCAACGCAATCATCGTCGGCAGCAGCGCCGCCCCCTTTTCCGTCAGGCTGTATTCGACCTTGCGCTTGTCACGCGCCATCGGGCGGCGGGTCAGAATGTCGTGTTCGACCAGCCGCGCCAGCCGATTGGCGAGGATGTTGCGCGCAATGCCCAGTTCGGATTGAAACTCTTCGAAATGGCACAGTCCGTTGAACGCCGCGCGCAGGATCAGGAACGACCACCGCTCCCCCACCGCTTCCAATGCGGCGGGAAGGCTGCATTTGGCAGCGAGTCGATTCAGTGGCGTTACGACCTTATCCCCCATAATCAGCAAGCTTAGGGCAAATATCGCATAAACCAAAGAAAATCCGATTCCCGCAGCAGGACAGAAATTCCGCATTGCAACAATATTTACACTTATGTAAGTAGCAGTCGGAAACCAATCTGACGAAAGAAATGTCATGCTGAAATTTCTCGCCCTGCCGCTCTTGCTGACCGCCGCCGCTACGCCCGCCCTTGCCGCAGGTGGCAGCTATTATCGCGCAACCCCGGCCGGCCAGCCGAAAGATGCGCAATTCATCACGCGCACGACCATCTGGTCCTGCGCCGACGGCGCATGCACCGCGCCCGAAAGCGGCAGCAGCGATCAGGTGATGTGCCGCCTCGCCGCGCGCAAGATCGGTACGCTCAACGCTTTTGAGGCTGACGGCAAGCCGTTCGACGACAAACAGTTGAAATCGTGCAACGCGCACGCACGATAACGCACGGAATATATTGCAAAGCAGCACTGTTCGGCCCCATCTAGGCACTGTGCTGCGTCAATATGAACTTGTCGATCGGGTCCTGGACTACGATCCGGAGGCCGATGAAGGCCTGCTCAACCGTGCCTATGTCTTTTCGATGCAGGCGCATGGCAGCCAGAAACGCGCATCCGGCGATCCGTATTTCAGCCACCCGATCGAGGTTGCCGGCATCCTGACCGATCTGCGCCTCGACGACGAAACGATCGCAACCGCGATCCTGCACGACACGATCGAGGATACGGTCGCGACACCGGAAGAAATCCTCTCCAAATTCGGCCCGTCGGTGGCACGCATGGTCGACGGCGTGACCAAGCTGTCGAAGATCGATGCCCAGTCCGAAAACGAGCGCGCGGCGGAAAATCTGCGCAAATTCCTGCTCGCCATGTCGGACGATATCCGCGTGCTGCTGGTCAAGCTGGCGGACCGGTTGCACAATATGCGCACGCTGCACTTCATCAAGAAGGAGGAAAAGCGCCGCCGCATCGCGCGCGAGACGATGGACATCTACGCGCCGCTGGCCGAGCGCATCGGCATGTACGAATTCATGCGCGAGATGCAGACGCTGGCGTTTCGCGAGCTGGAACCCGAAGCGTATGAATCGATTACCCGTCGGCTGGAAACCCTGCGCGAGGAAGGCGGCGGCGACCGAATCGCGGAAATTTCGGCGGACCTGAAACGGCTGGTCGAGCGCTCCGGCATCCCGTGCGAGATTTCCGGACGGCAAAAGCATCCCTATTCGATCTGGCGCAAAACCACCGAACGTCATGTCAGCATGGAGAAAATGTCCGATGTGATGGCGTTTCGCGTGCTCGTCGACACGGAAGAGGAATGTTATCGCACGCTGGGCATCATTCATCGCCGCTGGCCGATGGTGCCGGGCCGGTTCAAGGATTATATCTCCACGCCGAAGCGCAACGGCTATCGCTCGCTGCACACCACGGTCATGCTGGCCGACAATCAGCGCGTCGAAATCCAGATTCGCACGCACGACATGCATGCCCAGGCCGAATACGGCATCGCCGCGCACTGGGCCTATAAACAGTCGTCGGTGCGCCCCGATACGCAGGTCCGGTGGATTCGCGATCTTGTCGAGATTCTCGACAATGCCGAAAGCCCGGAGGAACTGCTCGAACATACCCGCATGGCGATGTATCAGGACCGGATATTCGCCTTCACGCCTGCGGGTGAACTGATCCAGCTTCCCAAGGGCGCGACGCCGATCGACTTTGCCTATGCCGTCCACACCGATCTGGGCGATCAGGCGGTGGGGGCGAAGATCGACGGTCGGGTGGCACCGCTCAGAACCGAAATCCAGAACGGCGCACAGGTACAGATTCTGCGCTCCAAGGGGCAGCAGCCCCAGGCCAACTGGCTGAACTTCGCGATTACCGGCAAGGCGCGCGCATCGATCCGCCGCCATCTGCGCCACAAGGAACGCGATGAGATGGCCAGTATCGGTGCCAAGCTTTACGACGAAATCGTCAGCCGGATGCCGGTCACCATCGGCGACGACGCGCTTGCCGATGCGCTGAAACGCCTCAACCTTTCCGATGAGCGCGCGCTGATGGAAGCCATCGGTCGCCAGCAGCTTACCGATGTGCAGGTCGCAGAAGCGCTGATGCCCGGCATTTCCGAAAGCGCGGAGGCGGAAATGCTGCTGCCCCCGCAACAGGAAGCGATCACCATCAAGGGGCTGACACCGGGCGTTGCCTATCGCCTGGCTGAATGCTGCCACCCCGTCCCCGGCGACCGGATCGTCGGCGTGCGGCGGCCCGGCGACGCGATCGAGGTGCATACGATCAGTTGCGACACGCTGAACGCCGAGGAAAATGAGCGATGGGTCGACCTTGCCTGGGGCGACACGGCGGAAGGCGGGGTGGCGCGGATCGCGGTCAACCTGAAAAACGAACCCGGCGCGCTGGGTGTAATCGCGACCATCCTGGGCACGCATCGCGCCAATATTCTGGAGCTACGACTGGACAATCGCGACACCACCTTCCACCTCAACACCATCGATCTGGAAGTGCGCGACGCCAGCCACCTGATGAAGATTCTGGCTTCGTTGCGCGCGGCGGAATCGGTGGAATCGGCGGAACGGATTTAGGCCGTAAACCCATAAACGGCAATTCACCGCCTGGGGTTATCGACACCCGTGTCAGTACCCTGTAGAATGGTCGCTATGGAATCATTGCCCGCCCCTGCCCATCGCCATCCCTTGCATGTCGCCCCCGATGACATCGACTTTATGGGGCATGTGAATAATGCGGTCTATCTGAACTGGGTGCAGGACGCGGTCGTCGCATATTGGCGCAAGGTCGCGCCGTCGGAAGCGGTGGCGCATCACCTTTGGGTCGCGCTGAAGCACGAAATCACCTATCGCCGCCCGGCCTTTCTGGAAGACGACATCATCGCCACTGTCGTTGCCCGCAGGGTGGAGGGCGCGCGCGCCTTTTTCAGCACGATGATCAAGCGCGGCGAAGAGGTGCTGGCCGAAGTCGAAAGCACCTGGTGCGCGCTCGATACCGCCACCCAGCGCCCGCGCCGGATCGCGAAAGACCTGGCCGAGCGCTTTCTGCACCGCGACTGATTTCGGAAACTCCCTAACCCTGCTTTAACCAATAGCGCGTACAAGATTACGCAATGTACGCATTCTGGAAGAGCGGGCACGCAATCATAGCGCTGCAGGTTGCCGTTATACTCGGCGGCCTGCTGGTACTCGCTTTCGATCCGCCGACGCATGGCAAGATGATCCTGCTGCCGCTGGACCACAGCGCGGCAACGGCGCTGACGCGTCGGGCGATCGATGGCGACGCCCTGTTGATCGGTCCCGGCCCGTTGCGCGGTTCGATGGTCGTCAACGCCGACTATGCCGCCATGCGCCGCGCCACATCCGGCCTTCCGGTCCTGATCATCGCCGCACCGCCGGCGGGATGCTTTGCTGCAGGAACAACCGCATGAATGTTACCGAACTGGACACGCTTCAGCGTCGCGGCGTGCAGATATTGTCGACCGCGGGCGTCGCCTCTGCGCTGGGTATCTGGCTGATCGCGATCATCCTGAAAGTACCGACCGCGCGTGACATTCTGCTGATCGGCTTTGCCGTCAATGTCGCACCCGCATGGATGGCATGGCGGGGACGATACGACCTGACCGCGCGGATGGTGGTCGGCACGCTTGCCGCCGCGATGCCCGCGCTTGCCGTCTATATGATGGCCGGGCGGACATGGCAGCTCGATACGCACCTTTATTTCATGGTGGCGCTGGCGGCGCTGACGCTGATGTACGACTGGCGGCCGATCGTGCTGGCATCCGGACTGATCGCGGCCCATCACCTGATCCTCGACTATATGGCGCCGGAATGGGTGTTTACCGGCGGCGGCACGCTGGGCCGCGTGGTGTTTCATGCGGCAGCGGTCATTCTGCAATGTGCGGTATTGGGCTATCTGTCCGTCCGGTTGCGCGATCTGATCACCTCGCTTGCGACCGCACGCAGCGTCAGTGAAACGCTGGCCCGTCAGGCGGATGACCAGCGGATCGAGGCCGAAACCGCGCTGAAGGCACAGCGCGCCGCCGAAAAACGTGCCGCAGAAGAGCGTTCCGAGCGCGATGCGATCCGTTCCGGCGAGGCCGAGCGGCGGCGCGCCGATATGCTGAAACTCGCCGACAGCTTCGAAGCCTCGGTCGCGGCTATTGTCGAGGAATTCACCACCGCCGCCACCGGCATGAGCAAATCCGCAAGGGCACTGAACGATCTGGCAAGGCGAGCCAGCAAGGAAACGCTGGTATCGGCCGAAGCGGCCAGCCAGTCCTCCGTCGCGGCGAAATCGCTGGCCCAGCGGCTGGAGGAACTGAGCATTTCCGTCGCCACGATTGCGGGCAGCATCGGCGAACAGGCGCGGCTGGGCGATGTGGCGCGCAGCCGGTCGGCCAACAGCAACGGCGCGATGGACGCGCTGCGCGACCGCACCGCGGCGATCACCCGATTCGCCGATTCGATCGAGGCGATTGCCGGACGCACCAACCTGCTAGCGCTCAACGCCACGATCGAGGCTGCGCGCGCCGGAGAAGTCGGTCGGGGCTTTGCCGTGGTGGCGTCCGAAATCAAACAGCTCGCCGGACAGTCGGGAAGCGCAACGGGCAAGATTCGCGATCTCGCCCAGACCGTCGAACAGGGCGCGGAAGACGTGTTCGTCACCCTGAATGAAATTGTCGACATGGTGGGCAAGCTCGCCGGAACCGCCGACATGATCGAGGCAGCGATTGCGCGGCAACGCGAAACGGCGGCGCTGATCGAAGCGACGGCGCAGGACACCGCCAACGGAACCGAACTGATCGAGCATCAGATGACCGAAGTTGCAATCGTCGCATCCGATACGGAAAAACTGTCCGATACCGTCATGGCGTCGGCCACCGGGCTGTCGGAAAGCGCGGAACGGCTGAAACAGGCAACGCGCGGGTTCGTCGGCACCCTGAAAGCGGGTTAAACGCGCCTTATTGGATGACGGCGGTCAATCCCGACGCTAAACAGCGCGGTCATGCAACGTCCGCGTCTTTCCGTCGTCGTTCCCTGTTACAATGAGGAACGCTGTCTCGACACCCTCCACGCCCGGGTTTCCGCCGCCGCGCGCGATGCGGTGGGCGAGGACTATGAGATCGTTTTCATCAACGACGGATCGCGCGACGGAAGCTGGCCGGTCATGCAGCGGCTGGCGGCAGCCGACCCGCATCTGGTCGCGATCAACCTGTCGCGCAATCACGGGCATCAGCTTGCCCTGACCGCCGGGCTGGACCTGTGCGCGGGCGAGGAAATCCTGATCATCGACGCGGATTTGCAGGATCCGCCCGAACTGCTGACCGACATGCGTAGGACGATGCGCGAGCAGGAGGCCGATGTGGTCTATGCCGTGCGGCGCAAACGCGCGGGCGAGACGATTTTCAAGAAGCTGACCGCGGCCCTGTTCTACCGCGTGCTCGACCGGGTGACGGATACGCCGATCCCGCTCGATACCGGCGATTTCCGGCTGATGAGCCGGCGCTCGCTGGATGCGCTGCTGTCCCTGCCCGAACAGGCGCGCTTCATTCGCGGCATGGTCGCATGGATAGGCTTCCGGCAGGTGCCGTTCGCCTATGACCGGGCCGAGCGCCATGCGGGCGAGACCAAATATCCGCTGGCGAAGATGATTCGCTTCGCGCTGGACGCCGTGACCGGATTTTCGACCGCGCCGCTGCGTTTCGCCAGCCATTTCGGGCTGGTGCTGACCGGGCTGTCGCTGCTGCTGGTGCTGTATATCGCCTTTGCCTGGGTGACGGGATCGACGGTGCAGGGCTGGACCTCCACCATGCTGGTGGTCGTCGTGCTGGGCGCGGTGCAGATGTTCGTGCTGGGCATGATCGGCGAATATCTGGGGCGGCTATACGTCGAATCGAAACGCCGCCCGCTCTATTTAGTGCAGGATGTGGCGGGACCGGTGAAGGGGCAATCGACGCTGGGCTATCGCGCCGGACAGAGCCACGCCTTCGCGCCGGGCGATGTCGATCAGGAAGATTTGCCCGCGAACTGACGCGCGGGCGAGCCGGTGCGGATCAGATCGCGTCGGCGAATTCGGCATACTGTCGCCACGGCAGTTTTTCGCGAGTTGGGTACAGAAGCGGACAATCCGCTTCCGACAATATTGCAGTCACCCGAAGTTGGCGGCACGATGCGGCTATGGACAAGGTTTCGCCTTTAGCCGCACCTCAGCTTCGAGAAGAGCTTAGAAGCTATCTCAGTGAGTTGGCCGCTGATGACCCTCGCGCGATTTGGCAGCAAGAGCGTCAGGAGGGTCTCTCATCAGGAATAGACGAGGTGTTCCACTTTTTCTTCGATGACCATGATTTTGATAAGGGTGACGTTGGCGTTGTTTTCTTCGATCCACAGGAGGTCGCGGCTGTCGGTGCTGTGAAGCAGGCTTTGGACGCTATGTTAAAGGTTGTAGGCGACAAGAGTGATGACGACTTCGTTGTACATCGCTTGTGGGTGAACGTAACTACGTCCGCCCGTGCAGCGCAGGAGGTACTCGCCGCTTGACCACGATGGCAGCAATCCCCGACATTCCCGTCGCTCGATGCGACGAGCAGTGCTACCCGAAACTGGACGTTTGTGGTTTCGGCGTTTGTTCGCCTGCTCTGAATTACCACCTGCGCAAGCAGGTCGGATGGGCAGGTCGCTTGGCTTCCCCTACCCCTTTGACGCCAGCGTAATGAGCGACAGGCCGGGGGGTAGCGGGAGGCGGCCGACGAGGTGGCGTTCGAGGCCGAAGATCGCCTGAAACGCGGTGTTGAGCGGCTTTGCGGGCGGCGAGTCGTCACTGTCGTCCTTGCCGGTCAGCTTGCCCGCGATGCGCGCGGCGACGGCGGCGGGGAACAGCAGCGAGTTGAACCAGCGCAGGCCGTTGTGGCGCAGCCCGGCATCGGCAATCGCCCTGCCCAGCGTGCGTTTGGAATAGCGGCGGTGATGGTGGTTGACGACGTCGTGCGCGCTCCACATCCATGGATGCGCGGGCACGGTGATGAGGATCTTTCCCCCCGGCTTCAGGCACTCTGCCATCGCGCGCAGGGCGGCGACGTCATCGTCGATATGTTCGACCACGTCGAGCACCGCGATCAGATCGTAGGCCGCGCGCTCCACCCCGTCGAGCACTGGCAGCGGTGCCGACCCCACCGGCTTGCCCAGCCGCTGAGCCGCGATGGCGCGTGCCGCCGAGTCGATCTCAATCGCATCGACCGTGCCGAATCGCGCCAGCATCGGCAGGTTGTGGCCGGTGCCGCAGCCGATTTCCAGAATCCGCGCATCCTTCGGCAGCGCGCCATAGCGTGTCAGGTAATCGGCGAGCACCTCCCGCCGCGCGCGATACCACCAGTGCGTGCTGTCATGCGCCGCCATGCGGTCATAAACGATCCGGTCCATACGACGCCCCTTACCCGAAAACCCATTGGCGGTTGAGGGCAAAGGTGGCGAGCGGCGTGATCGTCACGATCGGGACCAGCGGCACCCAGGTGGGGCTGTGCATCCAGCCGGTCAGCACCCAGGTGAACCCGGCGTTGAGCAGCAGCCCAACCCCCTGAACGATCAGGAATTTCAGATGCTGCCTGCCGCTGTTGTCGCGCGTGCCGTGGCCGCGAAAGCTCCAGAAGCTGTGGAGGAAAAATCCGCACACCACCGCGACCGCGAAGGCGATCGGCACGGCGGCCACCGCCAGCCCTTTCGGAAACACATAATATGCCAGCGGCAGGTACACGGCGGAATAGATCACCGTGGAAATCCCGCCCGCGATCCCGAAACGGATCAACTGGCCGAGCACGCCCGATGCCCTGAGCGTCTCCACCTGTTTCAACATTGCCTGCACGTCAGCCTTGCTCTTTGCCCGGTTCCGGCCCTAATGCGCTCAAGCGCTGGAGGAAAGCAGTTTTGCCCAACAAAGTATTGCGTATGCAAGTCGAGCTGCGCCGGGAAGTCGACCGCCACTGGCTCCGCTGGAGCCTGTTCGCCTGGGTTCTGATCACCGCTTTCTATATCTGGCAGCGATGGCCCTATATCTACTGGTTCGCGCTGGGCGATACCGACGACAATATGCGCATGATGCAGGTGCGCGCCTGGCTGAACGGCCAGAGCTGGTATGACCTGACCCAGTATCGGATGGACCCGCCCAACGGGTTCAACATCCACTGGTCGCGCATCGTTGATCTGCCGATTGCCGGGCTGATCCTGTTTTTCCGCATGTTCACCACCAATTTCTGGGCAGAGCGGCTGGCGGCGGGCATTGCGCCGCTGATCCCCCTGTCGGTGGTGATCGCCGCGCTGTCCTTTACCGTGCGTCAGCTGATCTCCCGCTATGCCTGGCCGATCGCCATCGCCTTCATGCTGGGCTGCACGGTCGGGCTGGTGATGTTCATGCCCGAACGCATCGACCATCATAACTGGCAGCTTGCGATGCTGATGCTGACCGTCGCGGGACTGGCCGACAACAGGCAGATCCGCAGCGGGATGATTATCGGGCTGTCCTGCGCGGTATCGCTTAATATCGGGCTGGAGATGCTGCCCTATTGCGCGATGGCGGGCGCGATCGTCACGCTGCGCTGGGTGTGGGATCGCGGCGATGTCATGCGGCTGAAAGTCTATGCGCTGTCGCTGGCGGGCGGTTGCGGCATCGGCTTCGCCGCCTTTGCCTCCAATGCCAACCATGCGATGCGATGCGACGCGCTGACGCCGGTATGGCTGTCGGTGATGCTGGTGGCGGGCGCGCTGCTGTACGTGCTGGCATGGTGGAACCCGACGACGCGCACGGTGCGGCTGATCGCGTCGGCGGTGGCGGGTGTCGCCATCGGCATCGCGTTTGCGAAGGTGTTTCCGCAATGTCTGGGCCGCCCCGAACAGGCATCGCCCGAACTGATGCGGATCTGGCTGGACAATGTCCGCGAGGCCAAGCCGATCTATAAATTCCCGTTGCGCAATATCCTGCCCATCGGTGCGATTCCGGCCATCGGCCTGATCGGCACCTATGTCGCGACCTGGATCGACTGGAAGCGGCGGCGCTCGCTCGCATGGGTGCCGGTGACGCTGTTCGTGACCTTCGCCATCGCCATGCTGTTCTGGCAGGTGCGCGCCGGTCCGGCGGCGCAATTGCTGGCGCTGCCCGGCATTACCGCGCTGGCGTGGATCGTGGTGCCCTGGTTCCTGACCCGCAGTTCGGCAGTGGTGCGGGTAGTGGGCGCGGCGGTCGCCGTCATCGTGATCTCCGGCTCCTTCACCGGCATGTTGCTGCACTGGTTCCCGGTCGATCCGCCGTCAAAGCGGGTGCGGACGATCGATCGCGCCAATGCCCGGTGCACCAGCCTGCCGTATCTGTTGCAGCTCAACCGCTATATCCCGGCAGGGACCACGGTGTTCACCCATGTCGATCTGGGGCCGCGGCTGATCGACACCACCGATCTGAACGCGATTGCCGGTCCCTATCACCGCAACGGGCACGCCATTCTGGACGTGCACTTCGCATTCATGGGATCGCCCGACCGGTTCCGCCGGATCGCGCGCCTGCACCATGCGACCGTGCTGCTGGTCTGCCCGAACATGTCGGAGACGACTAATTATCGCGCGCGTGCACCGGGCGGGTTCTACGACCAGCTGGCGCACGGCAAGGTTCCGAAATTCCTGACGCCGATCAAGCTGCCCAAAAAATCGCCCTTCCGGGCGTTCCGGATCAAGCTCCGATAAAGCTGGCGCGAACGCCGTCGATCACGAACTGAATGGCGAAGGCGGAGAGCAGCACGCCGAGCAGGCGGGTAATCACCGCCTCGATCCGGGTGCCGAGCAGGCGCATGATCGGCCCGGCGGCCAGCAGCGCGGCAAGCGTCAGCAACAGGATGACGCCGACCGCCGCCAAAATGGTCAGCGACCGCTCAATGCCCTGATTCTCGGCCATCAACAGCATGACACTGGCGATCGAGCCGGGACCGGCGATCATCGGCATCGCCATGGGGAAGACCGAAACATCCTCGATCTCCGGCGATTCCATGACCATCTGTGCGCGGTCTTCGCGCCGCTGGGTGCGCTTTTCGAACACCATTTCGAGCGCGATCAGGAACAGCATGATGCCGCCGGCAATGCGGAAGGCATTGAGGCTGATGCTGAGCGCGTGGAGCAACTGTTCCCCGAACAGCGCGAATACGAAAATGATGATCGTCGAGACGACCACCGCGCGGATCGCCATCGAGCGGCGCGCGGTGGCCGATGCGCCGGAGGTGAGTCCGGCATAGATCGGCGCGCAGCCGATGGGATCGATCACCACGAAAAAGGTGATGAAGGTCGACAGGAACAGTTCGTACAGCATGCCGGTCAGATCGCCCCTTCTTCCAGTGCCACCCCGGCATTGCGATGCGCGGCGACCAGCGTGTTGCGCAACAGGCAGGCGATGGTCATCGGCCCCACCCCGCCCGGCACCGGCGTGATCGCACCGGCGACCGAGGCCGCACCGTCGAAATCGACATCGCCGACCAGTCCTTCATCGGTGCGGTTAATGCCGACATCGATGACGGTGGCGCCGGGCTTGATCCACTCACCCTTGACGAAATCGGCCCGGCCCACCGCCGCGACGATGATGTCCGCACGCCGCACCACGCTCGACAGGTCGCGGGTTCGCGAATGGGCGATGGTGACGGTGGCGCTTTTGGCGGTGAGCAGCGCGGCCATCGGCTTGCCGACGATGTTGGAACGGCCGATCACCACGGCGTCCAGCCCCGAAAGATCGCCGAGCTGATCCTCCAGCAGCATCAGGCAGCCCAGCGGCGTGCAAGGCACGAAACCCGGCAGGCCGGTCATCAGCCGACCGGCATTGACCGGGTGGAAGCCGTCGACATCCTTGTCCGGGCTGATCCGGGTGATGATCGTCTGCGCATCGATATGGGCGGGCAGCGGAAGCTGCACCAGAATGCCGTCGACGCGATCATCTGCATTGAGCCGCTCCACCAGCGCCAGCAGATCGTCCTGGCTGGTTTCGGCGGGCAGGCGATGTTCGAAACTTTCCATATTGGCGGCGATCGTCGCCTTGCCCTTTGACCGGACATAGACGTTCGACGCGGGGTCGTCGCCGACCAGCACCACGGCCAGCCCGGCAGGCCGTCCCGCAGAACCGCGAAATGCCGCCGCCAGTTCCCCCACCCGCGCGCGCAGTCCGAGCGCGAACGCTTTTCCGTCGATGATTTGTGCCGTCATGATTCGGAGCCATAAAGGCTGGCGGCGACGGACGCCAGCGCTTGCGTGTCGCCCGATACGGCAACGCGTTTCAGCCGCCCGGTTTCGCCCGAAAGCAGGGTCACGTCGCGCTTTGCGACCCCGAAACTTTTGGCGAGAAAGGCGACCAGCGCCTTGTTGGCGGCGCCATCGACCGGCGGCGCGCGCAGCCGCACGACGAACATATCGGTGCCGGGGCCGATGGATTCGCGTGAACTGCGCGGCGTCACCCGCAAGGCCAGCGTGATGCCGTCGTCCGTTTCAGCCCATGCAGCCGACGTCACATCCCGTACGACATGCTCGCCGCGATCTGGTTACGCAGGATGATGTCGAGGACCGCGATCAGGATCAGCACGACCAGCGGCGACAGGTCCAGCGCACCGAAATCGGGCAAAATCCGCCGAATCGGACGGTAGATCGGTTCGGTGATCACGTTGAGCGCGTTCCAGATGGCGCGCACGAAATCATTATAGGTGTTGATGACGTTGAACGCGATCAGCCACGACAGGACCGCCTGAATGATGATGACCCACCATAACAGGCCCAGCAGAAACTGCAGAATTTCCAGAATCGAGGTCAATCAAACTCTCCGAAGAACCAGTGTGTCACTCAACTGATACAGTATGCGTTGCACCATGAACAGCCTATTCGCGGACCAGCGTACCGGCGCCGCGCGTCGTGAAGATTTCCAGCAACATGGCGTGCGGCACGCGTCCGTCAAGGATGACGGCGGCGTCCACCCCCGCCTCGACCGCCGAAACGCAGGTTTCAAGCTTCGGAATCATGCCGCCGGTGATCGTGCCGTCGTCCCGCAGCCGGGCAATCGCAGCGGGATCGAGATCGGTCAGCAACTGCTTGTCCTTATCGAGCACGCCCGGAACGTCGGTGAGCAGGAACAGGCGCGCCGCCTCCAGCGCACCGGCAATCGCGCCCGCCATGGTGTCGGCGTTGATATTATAGGTATGGCCGTCCGCACCGACGCCGATGGGGGCGACCACGGGGATCATCCCGGCGGCGGACACGGTGTCGATGACCCGGCGGTCGATCGCCTCCGGCTCTCCGACAAAGCCGAGATCGAGGATGCGTTCGATATTGCTGTCGGGATCGCGCGCGGTGCGGCGTACCTTGGCAGCGCGGACGAAGCCGCCGTCCTTGCCCGACAGGCCGACCGCACGGCCGCCCGCCTGCCCGATCCAGCCGACGATTTCCTTGTTGATCGCACCCGACAGCACCATTTCCGCGACCTTCGCGGTTTCGGCATCGGTAACGCGCAGCCCGTCGATAAATTCGCTTTCGACGCCAAGCTGTCTGAGCATCGCGCCGATCTGCGGCCCGCCGCCATGCACGACCACCGGGTTGATGCCGACCGCCTTCAGCAGCACCACATCCTCAGCGAAGTTCCGCGCCAGCGCAGGATCGCCCATGGCGTGCCCGCCATATTTCACCACAAAGGTCTTGCCGGCATAGCGCTGCATATAAGGCAGCGCCTCGGTCAGCGTCTTCGCCTTTTGCAGCATCGCGGTTTCGGAAAATTCCTCGGTCATTTCACAGCCGCTTTAACCGCACGTTCCGATCGGTGAAAGCCTTTCAATACCGCTGGCACGATCAGTATGCCGATAGCCTGTACCGGCACGAGACCAATGCCAACGCATATGGGCAGTTCCTGTAGACCACAGCTCAGATACGTCCTTGCAGGCAGCGATTCGAACGGAATTGTTCTTCAAGTAAAATGCGATACTTTATAAGTAAAATACTTATCGCTCTCAACGAAATGAGTACGACTATTGCCGATTGCACTTACCCACTCCTAATTGACGTGGATACTCAGCGGAATCTTCGGTATAAATATTTTCGCAGTTCAAAATGGTGCTGGTCGGCTCGATATGCCCCCCCACTCGTCGTGCAGGCGTTTTCAATGCCTGAAACTGCCGACCAGCACAGTGTAGGCCCTGCATGTTCCGAACGGTCGAACAGCGCGTACCGACACCCATGTCGGCCGCAGCTACAGATATGCATCGGCCAGAAACGCACTCCCGCCCGAGGAGAAACGTTATGCGAGAATCCAGACTTGGCATCATGGTTACATGTGCTGCCGCAGCTTCCTTTGCCTATATTCCGGCACAGGCCGCGCCCTATCCGGCGGGTACCGGACAGCATCGCGACCATCACGACCGCAACAAATCCCATCATGACAAGCGCCATCACAGCGACAAGGGCAAGACCGCAGCGGCGGTACTGGCAGGCGCGCTGGTGATCGGTGCCGTTGCGGTGGCCGCATCTTCCAAGCGTCAGGACCGCTATCAATATCCCGACCATTACCGCGATTTCCGGGATCGTCCGCGGCAATGGTACCCCGCGCGGGGCGTGACCTGCTATCGCGATCAACGCGCCTGCTACAAGGTCGGGCGGGGCTATAGCCCCCACTGGACCCGTCGCGAATTCCATTGAGCAGGAGGCGAGCATGAAGAGATACATGATTGGTTTGGCGCTCGCCTTTAGCGCCGCAATCCCCATGGCGGCGGGACAGACCAGCCCCCAGACGACACCGGATGCAAAGGCCGCTGAGCAATTTAACGGCTATGAAGATGCAGCATGGACGGCCATGCGCGCCGATCTGGCCAAGGCGATACCCGAGCATGAAGCCTCTCAACTGACGCTGATCGCCTATCATGCGGTTGCCGAAATGCTGTGCGACGGTGTGAAGATGAACATGCCAAAGGTAACGGAGGCCACGCTGGCACTGCACCCCACCAACTGGGATGGGTTGAGCGCGGCCGACCAGAAGCAATGGGATCACACCATATTGGTCAATTACGGCATGATCGTCGGCGTGATGCTGGCCGAACATGCCGATAATAGCGCACCGCTATGCGAAGACGCCCGGTCGATGATCGCGGATGAGGATAACGACTGGCATTATTTTGCGACGACAGCGACGGCGACGATCGATTAGGCCGGTCAGCATTGTCGATCAGGCGGCTTTCTTGCCGTCGAGCCGGCGCCCGAAGCCGACGACGAGATAGATGAGCGGCGGCACGAGGATCGCCGACAGCACGACCTTTGCCAGCATCTGCCCGGCAATCAGTTCGCCGATCGGGAACACGCCCATGAACGCCACCGTCACGAAGATCAGCGTGTCGACGATCTGGCTCAGCACGCTGGCGATACCCGCCCGCAGCCAGAGCAGGTGGCTGCCCTCCTGCCCTTTCAGCGCGGAGAAGATGGTGACGTTCAGCGTCTGGCTGATCCCATAGGCGATGATGCCGCCCAGCCAGATCCGCCAGGTGCCGCCCAGCACAAGCTGGATAGCGTCGCGATTGGCGGGCAGCATGTCCGGCGATGCGGGCAGCGCGCGGACGACGATCGACAGGATGATCGACACGATCAGCGGCACGAAGCCGAACTGCACCAGCCGGTTGGCGGTCGCGCGGCCATGCAGTTCCGCCACCGAGCTCGACACGATGACGAGCAGCAGAAAGGCGAAAATCCCCGATTCCACGGCCAGCGGGCCCAGCCCGAACCAGGTGCCGATGGCGGAGATCGGCCCCAGCGTCACCTGTTTGTTGCCGAGCACGCCCGCGATGCAGACCATGCCGCCGTAAAAGATCGACAGGAAGAAGAGCGAGCGCGGAATCGAAAGCGCCGACGGTGCGGATGGTTCGTTCATCCCCGACTGCTAGCGGCATCGGGGCGTTGCGGGCAAGCGTCTTGGCGCAGTTTCATGGTCGGCGGCGATGCGATCCATATTCCTCCCCTGCTAGGGGAGGTGGCGCGCAGCGCCGGAGGGGTGTCGCCATGGGCAAAGGACAGACGCCATCGCAAATGCCATACCCCTCCGTCAGGCCGTTGGCCTGCCACCTCCCCTTGCAGGGGAGGAATTTGCTCCTAGCCCTGCGCGCTGACCTGTGTATTGTCGCGGGACGCATGCGCCGGGGGGCCTTGCGTCAGTTGCACGGGTAAGGGCGCACAAATACTGTTATGACGCAATTTCTGATCGGTCTGGCGGGGATCGCCGTTATTCTGGCAATCGCGGTCCTGCTGTCGACCAACCGCCGTGCCATCCGCCTGCGCGTCGTCGGCGCGGCGTTCGGGCTTCAGGTCGGTATCGCGGTCCTCGTCCTCTATGTTCCCTGGGGCAAGATCGCGATTCAGGAAATGTCGGCGGCCGTCGCCGCACTGCTCGGCTATGCCAAGGACGGCACCGATTTCATCTTCGGCCCCATCGCCAGTCCCGATGTCGGCGGGCACAGTTTTGCGATCTCCGCGCTGCCCGTCATCATCTTCTTCGCGGCGCTGATTTCGGTGCTCTATCACCTGAAGATCATGCAGTTCATCATCCGCTGGGTCGGCGGCGGGATCGAGAAGATCACCGGCGTATCCAAGGTCGAATCGCTGTGCGCCGCCGCCAACATCTTTGTCGGTCAGTCCGAATCGCCGCTGGTCATCAAACCCTATCTGGCGCGCCTGACCCCGTCGCAACTGTTCGCGGTAATGTCGGTCGGCATGGCGGGCGTCGCGGGCACGATCCTGGCCGCCTATGCCGCGTTCCTCGGCAACCAGTATCTGCCGTTCCTGCTCGCCGCGTCGTTCATGGCGGCCCCCGGCGGGCTGTTGATGTCGAAGATCATCATGCCGGACGAAATCGTCACCGACGAAGCGGGCGAAGCCGTACCCGCCGCGCAGGAGATGGAGGACGATGCCATCCGCGCCGCCGAGATGCATGAGGAAGAGGAGCGCGCCGCCAACATCATCATGGCCGCCGCGATGGGCGCGCAGACGGGCGTGAAGCTGGCCGTGGCGGTGGGCGCGATGGTGCTTGCCTTTGTCGCGCTGGTCGCGCTGGCCAACGGCATATTGGGCGGGATCGGCGGCTGGTTCGGCTATCCGACCCTGAGCTTTCAGCAGATCGTCGGATGGGTGTTCGCGCCCGTCATGTACCTGCTCAACATCCCCTGGCACGAAGCGAAGATCGCGGGCGGCCTGTTCGGCACCAAGCTGGTGCTCAACGAATTCGTCGCCTTTTCCTATCTCGGCCCGATGACCGAACTCAGCATCCGCAGCAAGGCGATCATCACCTTCGCGCTGTGCGGATTCGCCAATTTCAGCTCGATCGCGATCCAGATGGCGGTGACCGGCGGGCTGGCGCCCAATCAGCGCCCGGTGATCGCAAAGCTGGGCATCCGCGCCTTGCTGGCGGGCAGCCTTGCCAACCTGATGTCGGCGGCGCTGGCGGGGCTATTGCTCCCTCATTGAAGCATTTGGGCTGCGGACCCCTGCGGCTTCTTCCCCACCGGGTCGGTCAGCAGGCTGTCGAGCCGTTCGCGCACCATTGCCTGATACTGGTCGCGGCTCATCGAGCGCGGGCAATCGAGCGCAATATCGTTGACGATGGTATCGCGAATGCGGCTGACCGCGCCTGCGTCGAGCACGCCTGCGCCCGCAAGTTCCCGACAAAGCTGCAACAGCCCCGCCGCCGTCGCCTGTGTGCGAATGCCGATAAATTCCAGTGACGAATGCAGCCGTTTGGCGTCTCCTGAATTCACATCACCCTCCCCTATTTCTCTGCTTTTGTACAATCCTATCACAAAGCCCGAAAAATCGGCAATAATCACTTACCCGTAGAAAGGCGCGGTCAGGCTGGGTTCATTCAGGGACGATACACCATCTCCTTTACACGAAAGCCGGAGAGCCCATGCCGTCCACGAAGTCGTTGCCGCCCATCTGGTTCATCGGCCTCGCGGTCCTTCCCTTCGGCATGTTCGGTGCGTTGACGCTGATTACCGTTCCGCAATTGCTGGAGGCACGGCATGTGCCCGAAACGGTGATTGCGGGCATCACTTCCTTTGCGATGATCCCCGGTTTCACCTGCTTCCTGCTCGCGCCGATCCTCGACGTGCATTTCAGCCGACGAAGCTATGCGCTGGTGCTGGGCGTGGCGGCGGCGATCCTGGGCTTTGTCGCGCTGGAGCATCTGACCGATATCAAGCTGCTATCGACCCTGTTGTTCCTGGGCTTTTTCTGTTCGCAGATGTTCGTCACCGCGCTGGGCGGATGGTTCGGGAGCATCGTGCCGGACGACCTGTCGAGCCCGCTGGGTGCATGGTTCGCGGTCGGCAATACCGGCGGTTTCGGGGTCGGCGCGATTACGATCATCACGCTGTTGCGCGTGCTGCCGGGCACGCTGGGCCATGTGCTGATCGCGCTGTTGCTGATCGCACCGCTGGCGATGCTGCCCTTCATTCCGGCACCGCAGAACGACCGGATGCTGCTGCACGAAAGTTTCCGCACCCTGTTTCGCGATCTTGTCGCGCTGGTGAAGCAGCGGATCGTGCTGCGCACGCTGTTCCTGTTCTGCCTGCCCGCCGCATCCTTTGCGCTGACCAACACGCTCGGCGGGCTGGGCGATGATTTCCATGCCTCGGAAACCTTCGTCGCCACACTGTCGGGAACGGCGGTGCTGGCCGCCAGTGTGTTCGGCAACCTGATCGTGCCGAAGATCACCCGCTATATTTCCGCGCGCCTGCTGTATCTGACGATCGGCAGCGTCGGCGCGCTGTTCACGCTGAGCCTGATCGGGATGCCGCGCGTGCCGCTGGTCTATGCCATCGCGCTGATCGGGCAGAATGTGTTTCAGTCGGCCGCCTTCACGGTCGAAAACACCATCGTGTTTCAGAGCATCGGCGAGGGCAATCCGCTGGCGTCGACGCAGTTCGCCTTTCTGGGCGCGGCGGCAGCACTGCCCATCGTCTATATGCAGGCGGTCGACGGCCATGCGTACGGCATGGGCGGCATGACCGGCACCTTCGCCGCCGACGCGCTGATTTCACTCGCGGCATGTACGCTGCTGCTGCCGTTCGTGCTGCACTGGCGGCGGAAAAAGGCGCTGACCGCGTAAATCAAAAAACCGCTTGCTCCTGACGCAACGTCAGGGGCTACACCCGATTGCTATGGATGATCTGTACGAAATCGGAGACATTGCGCGCCTGACGGGGCTGACCCCGCGTGCGCTGCGTTTTTACGAGGCGCGCGGGCTGATCCGGCCGCTGCGCACCGATAGCGGCCGCCGCGTATACGGACCGGGCGAACTGGCGCGGCTGAACGCGATCGTCACGCTGAAACGCGCCGGGTTTTCCGTGGCGGAGATCGGCCGGATGCTGTCGGGGGTCGAGGTCGATCTCCATCGCCTGATCGAAGCGCAGATCGCCGCAATTCAGGTTCAGGAAAAAGCCCTGGGCAGCGCCCGCACGGTGCTGAACACGATTTTGTCCCGCATCGATCGAGGCGAGCCGATCGACGTCGCGACTCTCTGCTCGCTGATCAAAAGCGGAGAACGAACGATGGAATCCGAACAATGGCGCAAAGTCACCGACCGCTATTTCACGGCAGAAGAAAAACGCGAATGGAAAGAACAGATGGCAAAGGTGCCCGCCGGTTTCGATCAGGAGGCCTATGGCGGGAAATGGAAGCAATTGTCGGCGCTTATCGAAGCGGCTTTGCCGCTCGATCCGATGTCGCCACAGGCACAGGCTTTCGTGGATGACTGGTTCGCGCTGCTGAAACCGTTCAGCGCCGTGGCTAAACCCGAGATGTGGAACAACACCGCGCGCATGTATGCCGATATGGAAGCCTGGGAAGGTCAGGCCGATCCCGGATTTTCCAGACAGGTGTGGGATTTCATCAGCACCGCCACCCGTGCGCGGATCGACGCGGGCGGCACGGTAGACGGCCCCGCATGGATGACGGAAGGAAAAGGCGCGACCCGGCAGGAATGATGTGAGAGAAGCGACGCGCCATATCGTCTGTCGCGATATGGCGCGTCCATCAGTCTCAGCGGGTGGGAACGGGTTCCTCGCCCGAATAGTCGTAAAAGCCCCGGCCCGTCTTGCGGCCGTACCAGCCCGCTTCGACATATTTGACGAGCAGCGGCGCGGGCCGGAATTTGGGGTCGCCGGTTCCTTCGAACAACACCCGGCAAATCTCCAGACAAGTATCGAGGCCGATGAAATCGGCAAGCGTCAGCGGCCCCATTGGATGATTAAGGCCCAGCTTCACCGCCGTATCGATATCGGGGATCGTCGCCACGCCTTCGCCCAGCGCGAAACAGGCTTCATTGAGCATCGGCAGCAGCACGCGGTTGACGATGAAGCCCGGCGCGTCGTTGGCGTGGACGATTTCCTTGCCCAGCGACTTGCCGAACGTCTCCACCGCCGCAACGGTCGCGTCGGAGGTCGCCAGCCCGCGGATCAGTTCGATCAGGCCCATCACCGGCACGGGATTGAAGAAATGCACGCCCATGAAGCGCGCCGGATCATGGCTTGCCTGCGCCAGCCGGGTGATCGGGATCGAGGAGGTGTTGGAGGCAAGCAACGCCGTATCCGACAACACCTTGCCGACATTTTCGAAGATCTTGCGCTTGATTTCCTCACGCTCGGTCGCGGCTTCGATCACCAGTTCGCACGGCGCCATCGCCGAAACGTCGCCGACCGGTTCGATATTCTTCAGCGTGCCGTCGCGCACTTCGGCAGTGATTTTTTCCTTGGTGACGAGGCGGTCCAGCCCCTTGGCGATCTTTGCCTTGCCCGCCTGCGCATGGTCGAGATCGAGGTCGGACAACAGCACGCGATAGCCCGCAGCCGCCGATACCTGGGCGATCCCCGCACCCATCTGGCCCGCACCGATAACCCCGACTGTCTGCATTGCCTTGCTCCTTCGATTCCGTGCGCCGACTCCATACGGGCCGACCTTTGTGCGCGCCCTATCACGACCGGGGCGAGGATGCACCGGTGCTCCTTATCGAAAAGGCACCGGATTGCTGCGCCGCCTTCGGCTTTTCGCAATGACGGGACGCAGCCTTATGGTGCCATGGGATGAGGTTGCGCTTCGGCGAGGAACAGGGCGAAGCGGTCGTCCGCGTCGCTCCATGTATCGAGGACCGTCCAGCCGCCTGCGCGCAGCAGCACGCGCGCGCCCGACAGTGTATATTTATGGCTGTTTTCGGTGTGGATCGTCTCACCCGCCTGCATCGAGAAGCGTTCGCCCTCTACCGTGAAGCGCATATCGCGGGTTGCCTCCAGATGCATTTCGATGCGTTCGATATCGGCATTCCAGATCGCGCGATGGCGAAAGGCATCGACCGGAATGTCGCCGTTCAGTTCGCGGTTGATACGGGTGAGCAGGTTGAGGTTGAACGCCGCCGTCACGCCCTGCGCGTCGTCATAGGCGGCCTCCAGCACCGCCGGTTCCTTCACGCGGTCGATGCCGATCAGCAGGTGCGCGCCCTCCCCCAGCGAATCGCGCATCGTGCGCAACAGATCCACCGCCGCGCGCGCGGTCATATTGCCGATGGTCGAGCCGGGGAAGAAGCCCAGTTTCGGCAGGTCCGCCACCGCATCGGGCAGCGGGACGGGCGCCATGAAATTGGCCTCCACCGGATGCACGGCAAGGCCGGGAAAGGCCTGTGCCAGTTCAGCCGCGGAATCGCGCAGGAAATCGCCCGAAATGTCGATGGGGACATAAGCAGCGGGCGCGATCGCGCTCAACAGGCGCGGCGTCTTTGCCGAGGAGCCGGAACCGAATTCGACCACCGCACGGCCCTTGCCGGTCGCACGCGCCACGGCGGGGCCGATGGCGTCGAGCAATGCCGCTTCGGTGCGGGTGGGGTAATATTCGGGGACGTCCGTGATCTCCTCGAACAGTTCCGACCCGCGCCGGTCATAGAACCAGCGGGCGGGAATGGCTCGGGGGGTCGCGGCCAGCCCGCGCAGCACATCGGCGCGAAAATCGGGATCGACGAGGGCGCCCTCGCCGGTTTTTTCTGCGGTGGTTGCCATGAGGCTTTACAGATCCTTTGCCAGTCGCACGCCGGTGAACTGCCAGCGCTGATGGGGATAGAAGAAGTTGCGATAGCTTGCCCGGACATGGCCGCGCGGGGTGGCGCACGACCCGCCCTTCAGGACGAACTGACCGCTCATGAACTTGCCGTTATATTCGCCGACCGCACCTTCGGCGGGGTGGAAGCCCGGATAGGGGCGATAGGCGCTGCCCGTCCATTCCCAGACATCGCCGAAAAAGGCGGGACCGGTTTCGGCGGGGCGCGGTTCGACGGGACCGGCACGATCGAGCTGGTTGCCGTCGGCAGCGTCATGGCCGGATGCCGCAGCCTCCCATTCCGCTTCGGTCGGCAGGCGCCCGCCTGCCCAGCTTGCATAGGCGTCGGCTTCGAAAAAGCTGATATGGGTGACGGGCGCCGCCGGGTCGAGCGGACGGCGGCCGTCCAGCCCGAAGCGCGTCCACACACCGTCGCGTTTATCCCAGTAGAGCGGCGCGGATATGCCGTTTTCCTGCACCCAGGCCCAGCCGTCCGACAGCCAGTGGCGCGGCTCGGCATAGCCGCCGTCCTCAATAAACGCCGTCCATTCGCGATTGGTGACGGTGCGGTCGGCAATCGCATGCGGGTGGAGCAGTTCGGCATGGCGCGGCCCTTCGCAATCGAAGGCGAAGCCGTCACCGGCATGGCCGATCTCGACCTGTCCGCCGTCATGTTCGATCCAGCCCATTTCACCGGGCCAGCGCACCGGCACCTTGCGCTGGCCGGGCCAGACCGCCGGTTCGATGGGATTGCAGGAAAACAGGTGCAGCAGATCGGTGAGCAACAGTTCCTGATGCTGCTGCTCATGATGGCATCCCAGTTCGATCAGGGTGCGCGCGGATTGCGGCAGATCGGGCATCGCATCGGCCAGTGCCGCATCGACATGCGCGCGATATTGCCGCACTTCCGCCAGAGTGGGGCGGGTCAACATCCCGCGGCGCGCGCGGACATGACGCTCCCCCTCCGCCTCATAATAGCTGTTGAAGAGATAGGGGAAGCGCTCGTCATGGAGCGCATAGCCGGACACATGGTCGCGCAGGATGAAGGTTTCGAAAAACCATGTCGTGTGCGCCAGATGCCATTTGGCGGGCGACGCATCGGCCATCGACTGCACGGTGGCGTCGGCGTCGGACAGCGGCTCGGTCAGCGCCTCCGTCAGTGCGCGAACCGCGCCGAAATGCCTGAGCGCCGGATCGCGGCTGTTCTGCACTGCGCGTATGGCCGACATGACTCTCTCCTCCCCCTCAAAAAAATGAGGTCGCTATCCGCCGGGGCCACCGCCGCTGTCCCTGCGACAGGCGATCATCGCGATGCTCCCGGAACCCAAAGAACGTCCCCGGCGCCGCTTTTGTTCACATGGCGCGCGACGACGAACAGATAATCCGACAGGCGATTGATATAGGTTAGCGCCTGCGGGTTCAGCGCCACCTGTTCGGATGCCGCGACCATGGTGCGTTCGGCACGCCGCGCGATCGCACGGGCAAGATGCAGTGCGGCCCCGCTTGCGCTGCCGCCGGGCAGGATGAAGCTTTTCAGCGGCTCCAGATCGGCGTTGAGCGCGTCGATTTCCCGTTCCAGCCGCGTGACCTGTTCGGGTACGATGCGCAGCATCATTTCGCCGGGCGCGAAGTCCTCTCCCGGCGTGGCGAGGTCGGCGCCGAGATCGAACAGGTCGTTCTGAATGGTGCGCAGCACATCCGCGCGCGCATCGTCGCCCAGTGCGGCAAGCGCCACGCCGATGGCGCTGTTCAGTTCATCGACATCGCCCATCGCGTCGAGCCGGGGATTCGCCTTGCTGACGCGCGAACCGTCGACCAGCCCCGTCGTGCCGGTATCGCCCGTGCGGGTATAAATCCGGTTCAGCCGGACCAAGGATCAGCTTCTGCCGGAGGAGAGCAGCAACAGCACCACGACCACAATCGCCAGCGCCTGAAACAGGATGCGCATCTGCATCATCCGGTTGGATTTGAGCGCGGAGGCACTCGGCCCGTCGCCCTTCAGTTCGTCGCTGCTGGTCTTCAGAAAAGTGACGATCCCACGGATCAGCGCCACCACGGTCGCGATCATCAAAGCGATCAGCAAGAGGACGAGAAACGTCTGCATGCAGGCAAGTCTATCCCTTTGCAGCGCCGATGCCAACCGGCATCCGCCCGGCGCGCAGATCGTCGGCAAAAGCGTGCCCTTCCACGCCCGCCCGCCGCAGCGCCTCCAGCGTCGGCGCGCCGTGCCGCTTGGCCAGCCGTTGCCCCGATTCGTCGGTCAGCAGCGCGTGATGGCAATAAACCGGCGTCGGCAGGCCGAGCAGCGCCTGCAACAGCCGGTGGATATCGGTAAAGGGCAGCAGATCGACCCCGCGGATCACATGGCTGATATGCCGGGCGGCATCGTCCACCGTCACCGCGAGGTGATAGCTGGCGGGCGCATCCTTGCGCGCGAGCACGACATCGCCATGCGCCAGCGGGTCGGCGCGATGGTCCATACCCTCGCAGTCGCGCCAGACCAGTTCCCCTGCCCGCTCGACCGCCGCCGCCATGTCGATGCGCCAGGCATGGGGTTCGCCCGCGACGATGCGGCGCGTGCGCTGCGCCTCCGCCAGATCGCGGCAGATGCCGGGATAGACCTCCCCCATGCCATGCGGTGCCGATCCGCTGGCGGCGATTTCGCGGGCGATGTCGGCGCGCGTGCAGAAACAGGGATAGAGCAGCCCCGCCCCGCGCAGCCGGTCGAGCGCATCTTCATACAGGCCCAGCCGCTGCGACTGGTACAGCACCGGGCCGTCCCAATGGAGGCCGAGCCAGCGCAGATCGTCGAGGATCGCGGCAACATGTTCGGGGCGGCTGCGCGCGCCGTCGATATCCTCGATCCGCAACAGGAACGTGCCGCCGCGCGCGCGGGAGAAATCGTGTGCCAGGATGGCCGACAGCGCATGGCCGGGGTGCAGCCTGCCGGTCGGGCTGGGCGCGAAGCGCGTGACAATGGCAGCATCACCGCCACTTTCCAAACGAGATTTATCGTTCACGCGCACTCTTGACCCTTTATCGCTGCGATGCTGTCATACGCCTGTCATTCCCGCAGGCGAAAGCCCATCGGGAATTTTGGGGGAGGAGGGTTCATGTATCATCCCGACCTGATCCGGCACCCGGATATGCTGCGCCATCCGGACAGCTGTCCGTCGCTGGTGTTGAATGCGGATTATACACCGCTCAGCTATTACCCGCTGAGCCTGTGGCCATGGCAGACCGCGATCAAGGCGGTGTTCCTCGATCGGGTGAACATCGTCAATTATTACGACCGGGAGGTTCGAAGTCCCAGCGCGAGGCTGAAGATTCCTTCGGTCATCGCGCTCAAACAATATGTAAAGCCTTCCCAGTTCCCCGCCTTCACCCGCTTCAACCTCTTCCTCCGCGACAAATTCGCCTGCCAATATTGCGGCAGTTCCCGCGACCTGACCTTCGATCACGTCATCCCGCGCGCCCAGGGAGGCCGCACCACCTGGGAAAATGTCGCCACCGCCTGCGCGCCCTGCAACCTGAAAAAAGGCGGGCGCACGCCCCGACAGGCCGCGATGCCGCTCCACGTCCAGCCGATCCGCCCGACAAGCTGGCAGCTACAGGAACACGGCCGCAGCTTCCCGCCGCATTATCTGCACGAAAGCTGGCACGACTGGCTCTATTGGGACATCGAACTGGAAGCGTAGGGCGGATCGGCATTCAGCCCTGATGGCTTGCAAAAGGCAGCTTTCCGCGCTTCCGGTGCTCACGTACTGAAAGTACGCTGCGCGCCGGGTCACGAAAATCCACCATGTTGTTCTACGAACGTCTGCGACTCCGCCACATCATCTTCTGAATGGTGATCCGTCCTAGAGCGCGGGATTTGGGTTTGGGTGGCGCTCGCTACCCTATGCGGTTCAGAGTTGCCCCCAATGTCTGGGGTGGGGTGGTTATCTGCCGTTCCGATCTTTGCGCAAGGCCATTGCCCGAAGAAGTCTCACAAGTCCGAAGCCTAATAGTGCTCCGAGGCTCGGCCAGAGTGGATTGAACACGTAGAGAAGTGCATCGAGGGCATCTGGACGACGGCTTGCGTCGTTTAGCTGGATGGAGGTTTGGACGAGCATCACGAGCGGGATAATGACAAGGACGGCGCAGCCGATTTTGGCCCGAGGCACCAAGCCAGCCACAGCTCCTATAAGCCCGCCAATCAATAGAGCTGTTCCTATTACGGTCACGCCGTTAACTTACTGCTCTCAGGAATGTCCGCAATGGGGGCGTAAACAGACCTGCCGATTTTATAAGACTCTACCGGAACATGACCAATGCGGCCTCCCCACCCTCCCCTTGCCGGGGAGGGTGGTGCATGATGCTTGCCGGGACTGTCGTATGGGGTTAATACAGCGCTTGTGAGGCTGTTTCCACGCGTATCGCGACATGATCCCCCGGAGCCCGACCAATACGGGCCGGCGCATGGCGAAGAACCGACCGGGTTGACCGGCGGATCGCCCTATTACGACCCGGAATTCGACGAAGACGATACGGTCGAGCCGCCGCGCCGTCGTATCCGCTGGTTCCGCTGGCTGATGCGCGGGCTGGGGCTGTTCATTATCCTGTTCGTGATCGCGGTGATCTGGCTGGCGGTGACGGCGCCGCTGTCCAAATCGCTGAAGCCGCTCGCGCCGCCATCGATCACGCTGTTGTCGGCGGAGGGCAAGCCGATCGCGCGGCGCGGGGCGATCATCGCCGCGCCGGTCGATGCGTCGAACCTGCCCAAGCGCGTCACCAACGCCTTTATCGCGATCGAGGACCGGCGTTTCTATAGCCATTGGGGCGTCGATCCGCGCGGTATCGTCCGCGCATTCCTGCACAACAGCTTTTCCGGCGGATCGTTGCAGGGGGCGAGCACGATCACCCAGCAGCTTGCCAAGAACGCCTTTCTCGATTCGGACCGCACCGTCACCCGCAAGCTGCGCGAGGTGCTGATCGCTTTCTGGCTGGAAGCGTGGCTGACCAAGGACCAGATCCTGTCGCGATACCTGTCGAACGTCTATTTCGGCGACAATGTCTATGGCCTGCGCGCGGCGGCCGAGCATTATTTCAGCCGCAGTCCCGAAGACCTGACCACCGGGCAGGCGGCGATGCTGGCGGGACTGGTCAAGGCACCGTCGCGGCTGGCCCCGACCGGCAACCTGAAAGGCGCACGGGCGCGCGAAGCGGTGGTGGTGCACGCCATGCAGGAGGCGGGGTTCCTGAGCACTGCCGAGGCCGATGCGGTAAAGCCCGTGAAACTGCGCGTCCATGCGATGAAAGAGCTGCCCAGCGGCGGCTATTTCGCCGACTGGGTATTGCCCGATGCGCGCGACCGGGCGGGCGAGATCGTCACCGACGAAACCGTACGCACGACGCTGGACAGCCGCTTGCAGCGCGCCGCCGAACGCGCGGTACAGCGCGCGCACCTGAACAAGGCGCAGGTGGCGATGGTGGTGATGCGCCCCGATGGCCGAGTCGTCGCGATGGTGGGCGGGCGCAATTACGATAAAAGCCCGTTCAACCGGGCGGTGCAGGCGCGCAGGCAGCCCGGCTCCACCTTCAAGCTGTTCGTCTATCTCGCCGCCTTGCGGTCGGGAATGACGCCCGATTCGATTGTCGAGGACAAGCCCGTCACGATCGGCAAATGGTCGCCCGAAAATGCGGAGAAACGCTATCTGGGGCCGATCCCGCTGACCCGCGCCTTTGCGATTTCCAGCAACGTCGCGGCGGCACGGCTGACCAATCAGGTGGGGCCGGGCGCGGTGATCCGCGCGGCACGTGATCTGGGCATCACCACGCCGATCCCCGATGAGGCGACGATTGCGCTGGGCACGGCGGATGTCTCGCTGCTCGAACTCACCGCGGCCTATGCCTCGATCGCGGCGGGCAAGGCGCCGGTGAAACCGCGCGGGCTGGCGGCGACGGACGATCCCGATACAAGCTGGCTGAGCAAATTCTCCGGCGGGACGCGGCAATTCGATCCCGCCGTGCTGGCCGGGATGCGCAAGCTGCTCGCCGCGTCGGTCGATTACGGCACCAGCCGGGGGGCGGCGCTGTCGATCCCGACCTATGGCAAGACCGGCACGACGCAGGACGGGCGCGACGCGCTGTTCATCGGCTATGCGGGCGGGCTGGTGACGGGAGTGTGGATGGGCAATGACGACAACACGCCCAATCCGGGGCTGTTCGGCGGCGGCCCGCCGGCGCGGATCTGGCGCGATTTCATGACGCACGCGCTGGGCGTTTCGGCCTATCGCGCGCCGGTTCCGGCCAATGACGACAGCGATGACGATAGCAGCGTCGAAAAGGTGATCCCGCTGGACGGCATCCACCTGAACAAGCCGCTGGAGTTTAACGGGCTGGGGCTGAACCTGCGTATCGACCGCGACGGCAGCATCCGCATCGGCAACCAGCCGCCCCCTCCCCCCGCACCACCGCCCGCCGACCGCCAGCGTGCGCCGGGATCGGGCGACGAGGGCGATTGAGCGCGCTCCGCAACAGAGCGGTTGACGCGCGGCCCCGCTGATCGCAAGGCACGGGTCATGCGCTTTTTCTCCGACAATGCCGCCCCGGTCTGCCCGCAGGTGCTCGACGCACTGGCGCGCGCCAACACGCTCGACACCGCCTATGACGGCGACCGGTGGTCGGCACAGCTCGACGGCAGGCTGTCGGAGGTGTTCGAGACACAGGTCAGCGCGCTGTGGGTGCCCACCGGCACCGCCGCAAACTGTCTGGCGCTGACCGCGCTGTGCCCGCCAGACGGCGGCGTGGTCTGCCACCGCGAGGCGCATATCCAGATGGACGAAGCGGGTGCACCCGAATTCTTCACCCATGGCGCGCGGCTGATGCTGGTCGACGGTCCCGGTGCCAAGGTGACGCCGGACGCGGTCGAGGCGCTGCTGGCGGGCATCCGTCCCGATGTGCATCAGGTGCAGGCGCACGCGCTGTCGATCACCAACGCCACCGAATACGGCCTTGCCTACACCCCCGATGAAGTGGGCGCGCTGGGCGAAACCGCGCGCAGGCACGGGCTGGGGATGCATATGGACGGTGCGCGCTTTGCCAATGCGCTGGTGCATCTGGGCTGCGCGCCCGCCGATATTACCTGGCGCGCGGGCGTCGATGTGCTGAGCTTCGGCTTCGTCAAGAACGGCGGCATGCATGCCGAGGCACTGGTGTTTTTCGATACCGGGCGGGCAAAGGGCGTTGCGCGGCGGCGCAAACGAGCCGGGATGCTGTTTTCCAAGGGCCGTTATCTCGCGGCGCAAATCCTCGCCATGCTCGACAACGATCTGTGGCTGGCCAATGCGCGCGCGGCGAATGCCGGTGCGGCGCTGGTCGCCGAAGCGGCGGGGCCGGAGCGGCTGGTCTATCCGGTCGAGACGAACGAGGTGTTCGTGAAGATGTCGGCGGACGAGGCGGCGGGGCTGCGCGCCGCCGGGTTCGATTTCTATGACTGGGCGCCGGGGGAAATCCGCCTCGTCTTTTCGTGGGACCAGACCGCCGACAGCGTCCGGCCGCTGGCCGATGCGATTGCCGCCTTGTGAGCGAAGAGGCCGAACGGCCGCGTTCGACGCAGCTTGCGGTCCTGATCCCCTTTGCCATCGTCACGCTGATCTGGGGATCGACCTGGACGGTGATTCGCGGGCAGATTGCCGATGTTCCGGCAAGCTGGTCCGTCACCTATCGCTTTTTGCTGGCGAGCGCGGTGATGTTCGCGCTGGCGCTGTGGCGGCGTGAGCGGTTTCCGACCGACCTGCGCGGGCTGGGGTTCGCCGCCGCGCTGGGGCTGAGCCAGTTCTGCCTGAACTTCAATTTCGTCTATCGCGCGGAGCAGTACATCACCTCCGGGCTGGTGGCGGCGATCATCGCGTTGATTCTGGTGCCCAATGCACTGCTGGCGCGCCTGTTTCTGGGGCAGCGGATGGGCGGGCAGTTGCTGGCCGGATCGGCGCTCGCGCTGCTGGGCATCGCGTTGCTGTTCGTGCAGGAGGCACGGCTGGATGTCAGCGCGAACGGCGCGATGTGGCTCGGCATCGGGCTGGCGGTGCTGGGGATGCTGGCGGCATCGGCGGCCAGCGTGATGCAGGCGACACAGACCGCGCGCCGCTATCCGATGATCCCGATGCTGGCGGTCGCGATGCTGATCGGTGCGGTTCTGGACGGCACGCTGGCCTGGGCGACCCTCGGCCCGCCGGTGGGATCGGCTTCACCGGGTTTCTGGGCGGGTGTCGCCTATCTCGGCATTTTTGCGAGTGCGGTGAATTTCACGCTCTATTTCGGCGTAATCCGGGTCATCGGCCCGGCCAAGGCGGCCTATTCCAGCGTGCTGGTGCCGATCATCGCCATGGGCTTTTCAACCGTGTTCGAGGGCTATCGCTGGTCGGCCTATGCGATTGCGGGCGGCGTGCTGGCGGTGGCGGGGCTGGTCGTGGCGCTGAGGGCGCGCAGACCGAACCGGTAATCGGCAAAGGCCGGACGCCAGCCGAGCACGCGTTTCGCCTTGCCGTTCGCGACGCGGCGATTCTCCGCATAAAATCCCTGTGCGGCGGGCGAGAGGTCGGCCGGCGGCACCACCGGCGGCGGTGGCAGGCCGAGCAGATGCGCGGCATAGGTCATCACCGCATCCTGCGGCGCGGGGCAGTCGTCGGAGAGGTTATAGGCCCCGGCAGGCGCATCGAACCCGGCGATGACGCCCGACACGATGTCATCGACATGGACGCGGCTGAACACCTGCCCCGGCATATCGACACGGTGCGCTTTTCCAGACGCGACACGATCGAGCGGCGAACGGCCGGGGCCGTAAATGCCGGGAAGGCGGAACACATGCGCACCGCGTGCGAGCCATGCCGCATCCGCCTCCGCCCGCTCCACGCGGCGTCCGCCGCCGATGGGCGCGCTTTCGTCCACCCACGCGCCGCCGACATCGCCATAGACGCCGGTCGAGGAGAGATAGCCGAGCCACCGATCGCCGAAACGCGCGCCATAGCGGGTCAGCACGGGGTCGCCCCCCTGCCCCGGTGGCACCGAAGAGAGGATGTGCGTGGCGGCTGCAATCGCGCGCTCCACTGCCGCGGCATCGTCGAACGCCATCGTATCGCCGCGCCCGTCGCGGGTCGTCGCCTGCACCACCGCGCGGTCGCCCAGCGCCGCCGCCAGCCGCGATGCCGTATAGCCCAGCCCGAAGATCAGCAGCCGCATCGTCCCCGTCCTATTGCGCGCCGTAGCCGTGATAGAGCGTGCCGAAGAAATCGCCCTTGTGCCAGGCCGGGCGCTGATCGGCATCGGCGATGGCGCGTGCGATCTGATAATTCACGTCGATGAAGCGCACCCCCTGCGCCCAGTCGATCCCGTCCTTGCCCAGTTCGTCCGAGGGTTTGTGGTAATGTTCGGCGAAGAACAGTTCGACCGCCGCCTTGCCCGGCCCCTTTTCGCCCGGCCATAGGAAGACCGAGGGGATACCCTGCTGGACGAAGCGATAATGGTCGGAGCGCACGAACAGGCCCATTTCCGGCATCGGATCGGGCGAGAAGGCGACCCCGGCATCTGCCGCCGCCTGCCGCACGATCGGCCCCAGCGTCGAACGATCCGCGCCGAACGCGATCACATCCTCGAACGGATAGGTCAGGATCGGCATGTCGAGATTGACGTCGGCGACCAGATGATCCTTGGGCAGGGTCGGATTGTGGGCAAAATATTCCGACCCGACCAACCCCTTTTCCTCCGCCGTGACGGCAAGGAACAGGATCGAGCGGCGCGGCGGCTTGCCCGATGCCTGAAACTTCTTCGCCTCCTCGATCAGCGAGGCGATACCCACGGCATTGTCTTCGGCACCGTTATAGATGGTGTCGCCGGTCTCATCGGGCTTGCCCACGCCGACATGGTCGAGATGCGCGGACAGGATTACCACCTGATCCTTCAGCGCCGGATCGCTGCCCGGCAACAGGCCCGCGACATTGGAACTGTCCATCCTGCGCCGCGCCGTCCTGATCTCGACCGACAGCGTGGCGGGAAAGACGATCGGTGTGTCGCCGTACAGCGCCTTGCCCAGCTTTTTCTCACGCATCCCCGCCGCCTTGCCCAGCGCCGTCACTGCATCGCCGCCCAGCACCCCCAGCAGCGGCGTCTGCGGCGCGGGCGTGAAACCGTTGCCCTGCCTGTCCATCCAGGTCACTCGTTCACGCCCGGCATTGCGACTGCCCGACAAGGTGGTGCCGGGCGTCAGCAGGATCACCGCGCCCACCGCCCCGTGCTTCGCCGCCTCGACCAGCTTGGTACGCATGCTACCGAAATGGGCGCGCTCCTCCCCGTTGAAGGAGGACGGCGCGCCGGTGCGCAGCGCGACGACCTTTCCGCGCACATCGGCCCCGGCATAATCGTCGCGCTTATATTGCGGCGCGACGATCCCTTGCCCGACATAGACGATTTCGCCCGACACCTTCGTATCCACCGCCGCCGGGTTCGGGGACGGCAGATAGTCCTTGCCGAACCGGAGCGGGATGGTCCGGTCGCCGACGCGCAGCGTGAAAGCACCCTTGCCATCGACCTTGTACGCCATCAGGGGCACATGCTGAAGATAGCTGCCGGCATCGCCCGCCGGTTTCAGGCCGGCGGCATAGAATTGCGCCGCGACATAGTGGGCGGCGATATCATATTCGTGGCTGCCCGCATCGCGTCCGCGCATCGCATCGGAGGCCAGGAACATCACATGCGCCTTCATCGCCGCCTCGGCGGGCGGCAGCGGCCGGTTGATGATCGCATTGCGCGCCGCGACCGTGTCCTTGCCTTGCGCGACCCGCGCGGGCGCCTCCGCCTGTTGCGCGAAAGCCGTGCTGCTCAGCGCCAGCGCCGATACGAAAACCGTCCAACGAAACACGCACTTTCCCCCAAAGCTTGTACGTATGCACCGACCGGAGTAGCAGCCAGCCCACGGTACGCAACCATCCGGCGTGCGAAAGCGTCTGGATTTAATCCTTTTCCTGTTGTTAGGCTTGTTTCATGCTCGATGCCCAGACCACCGCCCAGCCCCATGTGATCCGCCGCGAAGACTATCGCGCCCCGGACTGGATGGTGCCGGAGATTGCGCTCGATTTCGATCTCGACGCCGCCGTCACCACGGTGCATGCGGTGCTGAAGGTCGAACGCAACGGCAGCGATGCCGGGCCGCTGCGCCTCGACGGCGACGGGCTGACCCCGGAAAGCGTGCGCGTCGACGGGCGTGAGGCGGAATATCATATGGACGGTGATACGCTGGTCGTGCCGCTGGACGGGGCGATGCATCACGTCGAAACGGTCGTTCGGATCGCGCCGGAACGCAACACGCAACTGATGGGGCTTTATGCCTCTGGCGGCAATCTGTGCACCCAGTGCGAGGCGGAAGGATTTCGCCGCATCACCTTTTTCCCCGACCGGCCCGATGTGCTGACGCGCTATCGCGTGCGGATGGAGGCGGACAAGACCCGCTATCCGGTGCTGCTGTCCAACGGCGATCCGGTGGCGTCGGGCGACCTCGACCATGGCCGCCACTGGGCGGAATGGAACGACCCCTTCCCCAAACCCTGCTACCTCTTCGCGCTGGTGGCGGGCGACCTTGCGGTCAATCGCGGCACCTTTACCACCCGGTCGGGACGCGAGGTACAGCTTGGCATCTGGGTGCGCGAAAAGGATCTGGCCAAGACCGAACATGCGCTCGAAGCGCTCAAAACCTCGATGGCGTGGGACGAGCGCGTCTATGGCCGCGAATATGACCTCGACGTGTTCAACATCGTCGCGGTCGACGATTTCAATTTCGGCGCGATGGAAAATAAGGGGCTGAACATCTTCAACAGCCGCTACATCCTCGCCGATCCCGACACTGCCACCGATCAGGATTATGACGCCATCGCAGGCGTGGTCGCGCATGAATATTTCCACAACTGGTCGGGCAACCGCATCACCTGTCGCGACTGGTTCCAGCTATCGCTGAAGGAAGGCTTCACTGTCTTTCGCGACCAGAGCTTTTCCGCCGATCAGGGATCGGCCGCGGTCAAGCGGATCGAGGATGTCCGTGCCCTGCGCGCCGCCCAGTTCCCGGAAGATGCCGGACCGCTGGCGCATCCGATCCGTCCCGACAGCTTTATCGAGATTTCGAACTTCTACACCGCCACCATCTATAACAAGGGCGCCGAAGTCATCCGCATGATGGCGACGATGCTGGGGCCGCAGAAATTCCGGGCCGCCACCGACCTGTATTTCAGCCGCTTCGACGGCACGGCGGCGACATGCGAGGATTTCGTGCGCTGTATGGAGGAAGCAGGCGAAATCGACCTGTCGCAGTTCCGCCTATGGTATTCGCAGGCCGGAACGCCGCGCGTCACCGCCAGCCTGTCCCACGAACAGGGCAGCGACCGCGCGCTGCTGACGCTGCGCCAGAGCGTGCCCGCGACGCCGGGACAACCCGACAAGCAGCCGATGGTGCTGCCGCTGAAGCTCAAGCTGTTCAGCGAAACCGACGGCAGCGCTTTCGGTCCCGAACAGCTTGTGCTGCTGTCCGACCTCGAATCCGAAATCGCGTTCGAAGGCGTGAGCGAACGCCCCGTCCTGTCGATCAATCGCGGCTTTTCCGCGCCGGTCGTGATCGAAACCGATCGCAGTGCCGCCGACCTGGCGTTTCTGTCGGCGCATGACGACGATCCCTTCGCCCGCTATGAGGCGATGCAGCAACTGATGCTCGACACGATGATCGCGGGCGTGCTGCATGGCCGGACCGACCATGCCCCGGTGATCGAGGCCGTGGCCAATACGCTGGGCGACGAACGGCTCGACGCCGCATTCATCGCGGAAGCGGTATTGCTGCCGTCCGAAAACTTCGTCGGCGATCAGATGGCCACCGTCGATCCCGATGCGATCCATCGCGTGCGCGAAGCGCTGCGCCGCGACCTCGGCCGCTCGCTGGAAGGGCTGTGGCGGCAAGCCTATGAGGCTTCGCGCGCCGACCGGTTCGAACTGACCCCCGCCGCGAAAGGTGCACGGCGGCTGCGCACGGTCTCGCTCGGCTATATCAATGCCGGCGGCGCGCCGGATGCGGCCGGCCTGGCTTTCCTCCAGTTCGAGCAGGCGGATAACATGTCCGACCGGCAGGGCGCGCTGGGCGTGCTCGCCAACGGATCGTCGGACAAGCGGGTGGCGGCGCTCGACATTTTCTACAACCGCTATTCGGATAACGGGCTGGTACTCGACAAATGGTTCTCGACCCAAGCGCTGTCGGGACGCGACGATACGCTGGATCAGGTCGAGCAGCTTGCCCGGCACAAGGATTTCACGCTTGCCAATCCCAACCGGGCGCGGTCGCTGGTCGGTGCCTTTTCGGTCAACCAGCGCGCATTCCATGATGCGTCGGGGCGCGGCTATCGCTTTCTGGCGGACCAGTTGCTGGCGCTCGACAAGCTCAACCCGCAGACCGCGGCGAAGCTGCTGCCGCCGCTGGGCCGCTGGCGACGATTCGATGCCGACCGTGCGGAAAAGATGCGCGCCGAACTGGAACGCATCCTCGCCACGCCGGGGCTGAGCAAGGACATGTTCGAACAGGCCGAGCGCAGCCTGAAGGGGTAAAGTCTCAGGAGGAGGGCGACGCCTTCTCCTCGATCAGTGCCTCGAACGCCTGCGCCGCCCTGCTGCGATAGCGTTCCTTGTGATGCAGCGCGTAAAAGGGGCGCGATACCGGGCGATAGGGCTGGACATGCAGCGTTCCGGCAGCGACCGAGGCGGCGACCACCGCATCGGAAAGCATCGCCGCGCCCGCGCCATGTTCCACCGCGGTGCGCACCGCTTCGTTCGACGGCAGCACCAGCACATTTTCAAGCGCGTCGAGGGCGATGCCGTCTTCGGCCAGCATGTCGGCCAGCGTTGCCCGCGTGCCCGATCCCGGCTCACGCACGACCCATGCGATTTGCCTGAGCCAGTCGCGATCCACCCCGGCGGTTGCAGGGCGGGCGGTAACAATCTGCAACCTGTCTTCGGCCACCACCCGGCGCGCCAGTGCGGGATGCAGAACCGCCCCTTCGACAAAACCCAGTTCGGCATCGTCCTCCGCAACCGCGCGGGCGGCCTCCTCGCTATTGCCGACAGACAGGTTCAGCATCACCGCCGGGTGGAGCCGTCTAAAGCGGGCCACCAGCGGCGGCAGCCAGTATCCGGCGATGGTCTGGCTGGCGACCAGCCGCAGCGTGCCGCGCCGCAGCGTGCCGATATCGTCGAGCACGGCGCGAGCCGCCTGCGCGCGTGCAAGGACGGCGCGCGCCTCATCCAGAAAGGCCCGCCCTGCCTCTGTCAGCGCGATGCCGCGTCCCGCCCGGTGGAACAGTTTCACATCATGCCCCGCCTCCAGCGCGGCAATCGCCGCCGACGCCGCCGACTGGGTGAGGTTCAGCGCCTCGGCAGCACGCGTGACATGCTCACGTTCGGCCACGGCGACGAAGATACGCAACTGTTCCAGCGTCATGCACAAACCCATCGGAAAAGCGGATCGGATGTAGCGGTCTAATCCGTTTTTCCGATACTTCCAGTATCAGGAGGATCAGGCCGTCATAATGTTCGATCCGCGATCCACCGTTGCGCTGTGTCCGACGCGGGCTTGCGAGGTACGGCTGGTAATGGAGTTGCAGAAGATCCAGTCGTTGCTGACCCGCTCCGGCGTCACCGTCATCGCCATATAGCCGCGATTGGACGTATCGCACCATTTGAGCTCTGGATTGGCCGAAACCAGCGCCGCCGCGACCGTTTTGGGGTCGGCGGAGACATAGTGTTCGAACCCCGGAGATGTCACCGACTGACCGGCGAATTCGACGCCCGCAGGCTTGCCGTCGTGGCCCAGATCATAGGCCCAGCCATTATGGCTGTCGCCGGAAAGGACGATCAGATCGGACCCCATTTCCTGCGCCGATTGCAGGAAACGCGCGCGCGCCGCCGGATAGCCGCCCCAATTGTCGAAATTGAATGGCAGGCCGACTTTGCCCGCGACGATCCCTGCGCGCATATAGTCGCGCACCTGAGCGGGTGCGCCGGCGGGAACCCAGTCCATTGCGCTCGCAGGCGCAATCGTCTTGCCCATAATCGTACCGAAGCCGACAATCTGCCACTTCGCGCCGCGTTTCACCGACGCCTGCATGGCATGCGACAGCCAGTTTTCCTGATCCGATCCCATCATCGTCGCGGCCGGGTCCATCCATTTTCCGTCGCGAAATGCGATCAGCGCCTTGACCGGATCGGCTTCCTTGAACAGCGGCGCGATATCGGGCTGCTTGGTACGGGCCAGAATGCGGGTTTCGGTACGGAACAACGTCGCCAGATCGCCGATCGGATAGGCTTTCCATGGCATGTCCGACACCGGCATCCATTCGTCATAGGCCTGAATTGCGGCATCCTTGCGATTGTCCCAGTCGCCTTCATCAGGCTGGTGATTCTGCGCACCCCCCTCCCAACTGTCGTTCGCGGATTCATGATCGTCCCACTGCACGATCATCGGCATCCTGCGGTGCAGTTCCTGCAAATCCGGGTCAGCGCGATAGCTGGCATAGCGCAGCCGGTAATCGGCAAGATGGATCAGTTCGCCCACCGGTTCGGGCCAGCGGCCATCGACGGCACCGCCATCGGGCGCATAGCCGCCTTTCTTATATTCATAGAAATAGTCGCCGAGATGGATGGCAAGGTCGATATCGCCGCGCGCGGCGGCATCGCCATAGGCGTTGAAATAGCCGAACGGCATGTTCGCACAGGAAAAGATCGCCGCTTTGAACGACGATGCGCTGCCATCGGGAAGCGTCTTCGTTTCGCCCACCGGCGACATGGAGCCGTCGGGTGCGATAAAGCGGTAATAATAGCGGGTTCCCGGCTCCAGTCCGGCAAGCGTCAGCTTTGCGCAATGGTCCGCCCATGGCCCGGTAATGACCGCCCCACCGGCCGCAACTTTTTTGAAATCGGGGGTGGTCGACATTTCCGCCTTCAGTTCGACCTGTCCGCCGTCCTTTGGCACATAGCGCGTCCATAGCAGCATCGAATCCGCCGCCGGTTCGCCGCTGGCGACCGAATGGGTAAAGCCCTGCTGATGCGTAACATTGGGCGCCTGCGCGAACCCCGGCACGGCGAATGCGCCCAGCCCGAAGGTGCCGGTGGCCAGCAATGAGCGGCGGTTGATACGAACGGTCATGAACGGCTCCCTGTATTTCTGTTCATGCCCCCCTGCGCCCGGCAAATTGCGTCTTCGTGACAGCGCATCAAACCATGGCTACAAAATCATCATCCCGGCCATTGAGAGCCGTTCCATTGATCCGTGAGAGGATATTGATGCGCACAACATTGCTTCCCCTGTTGCTGGCCACTGCCGCCTGCACCCCCAGCCATGGCGGTTCGGGCAACCGCATGGCGGGCACCGGCAACAGCGCTGCGGCGATCACCGACGAATCGCCACAGACGCTCGCCGCCGACCGCGCCAAGATCGCGCCTATTCAGATGCACCCGGACACCAGCTTCCTGACCAGTGAGCAGCGGCAGGTGGTCAACCTGCTGATCCAGGCATCCGACCTGATGAGCGAAATCTACAAGCATCAGCGCGACCCCTGGTATCCGCAGGACCGGCAGGCGATCGCAAAATCGAAGCGCGGGGACCGCGACCTGCTGCTCAACATGTACGATCTGAATTTCGGGCCATGGGACGAACTCAACGACAACAAGCCGTTCTGGGGTAGCCGTCCGATGCCGCCGGGCGCGAATTTCTATCCCACCGACATGACCAAGGCGGAGTTCGACGCCTATCTGAAGGCGCATCCCGGCCAGAAGGATGATCTGACCAGCCTCTATACCGTCGTGCGCCGCGACGGTGACACGCTGAAGGCGGTGCCCTATTCCGTCGAGTATCGGCAATGGCTGGAACCGGCGGCGAAGCTGTTGGAGAAGGCGGCGTCGATCACCAGCAACCCCAGCCTGAAACATTTCCTGACGCTGCGTGCCAAGGCGTTCCGCACCGATGACTATTTCCAGAGCGAACTGGCATGGATGGATCTGAAGAACACGCCCATCGAAATCGCGATCGGGCCGTATGAGGTCTATACCGACAGGCTGTATGGCGCGAAGGCGGCGTTCGAAAGCTTCGTGACGCTGAAAAACCCCAAGGAATCGGCCGCACTCGACAAGTATAAACATTATCTGCGCGATATGGAGGCAAACCTTCCCGAGCCGGACGAATACAAGAATTTCAAGCGCGGCTTTGCCAGCCCGATCGCGGTTGCCGAACAGGTGCATGGCGGCGGCGACAATGTGCCGGGCGTGCAGACCATTGCCTTCAACCTGCCCAATGACGAGCGCGTGCGTGAGGCCAAGGGCGCGAAAAAGGTGATCCTGTCCAATGTGCTCGGCGCCAAATACGACCGCATCCTGAAGCCGATGGCGCCGCTGGTGCTTGAACCCGATCAGGCCAAGCTGGTCGTGAAGAAATATATGCAGCTCGACACGCTGTTCCACGAATTGTCGCACAGCCTGGGGCCGGGCACGATCACCGTCGACGGGCGCCAGACCACCGTCGATGCCGAATTGAAGGAACAGAATTCCGCGCTGGAAGAAGCCAAGGCCGATGTCGCGGGCGTGTGGAACATCCTGTTCATGATGAAGAAGGGCGTATTGCCGGCTTCCGAAAAGCCGCAACTGTTCGCCAGCTATGTCGCGGGCATCTTCCGTTCCGTCCGCTTCGGGACCGAGGAAGCGCACGGCCGGGGTGCGGCCATGCAATATCGCTATTTACAAGCCAAGGGCGCGATCCGATGGGATGCGACCGACAAACGCTATCGCGTCGATGATGCGAAGATGGAAAGCGCCATCCGCGACCTGCTCCACCAGATCCTGATGTTTCAGGCGACCGGCGATTATGCGGGCACGAAGGCGTTCATGGCGAAATGGGCGGTGCTGGACGACCATGCCAAGGGCGTGATCGCGACGATGCACGACATTCCCGTCGACATTCAGCCCATCTATCCCGACAAGGTCTGACGTGACCGGACGCGGTTGCCGGTCAGGCGGCGCCGCGTCCCAGCAGCGGAACGTCGCCTGCCTTTTCACGGATCAGGCTTTCATAATAAGCGAGCAGGTCGACGACATGATCGCGGTCGGTGCGGACCTGTCCGGCGGCGTGGTTGGCGGCCGCCTTCAGGATGCGCTGATCGCGACCGAACAGACGCAAAATCGCCTCGGCGGCGCTGTGTGCATCGCGCGCGCGATAGGTTTCGGCATAGAGCGGATCGGAAATTTCGAACAGCCCGCCCTCATCCGGCACGACCAGCGGCAGGCCGGACGCCACCGCCTCCAGCCCGACCAGCCCGAACGGCTCTGCATCCGATCCGTGGATCAGCGCGTCGCAGCTTGCCATGATCCGCGCCAGACGCGGGCGATCATAGACCGGGTGGAACATCTTGATATGCGGGCTGCCCGCGATCCGGCGTTCCAGACGCCGGCGATCCACCCCCTGCCCGATCAGGATCATGCCCACCGGCAGGTCGTGCCCGGCGGTTTCGACCGCGTCGAACACCATCGGCCAGCGCTTTTCGGGATGATGGCGGCCAAGCCCCAGCAGCAGATGGCCATGCGGCGGCAGGTCGAGCTGCTCCAGCAAGGCACTACGCAGTTTCTCGTCGCGGAGGGTAGGCGAGAAAAAGCCGCGCTCGATTCCCAGCGCCATCGACGCATGAACCTTCAGCCCGCGCTTGGCATAGCGTTTGAACAGCGCCGGCCCGTTGGTCACGAACGCGTCGTAATGTTGCAGGAAACCGTCCATCCGCCGCGTGTACCAGCCGAACGCCTCTTCGATTTTCTTCGGAGAGGCAAGCCGTTCGAACCAGCGCAGCGGATAGGCGGCGACATTGTCGTTATGGGCGAAGAACACCTTTGGTGCATCGCCCTGCCAGTTCGCCAGAATCCAGCCCGGACGCCAGGGCGAACTGGTTTCGACGATATCGGGTTTCAGCGAGTCGAGCAGGCGGTGGATCGGCGCCTCGGCCCAGAACAGGCGGTAATTCTTGTCCACCACCATCGGCAACGACTTGACCCAGCAGATCCTGCCGCCGCCGACGCGTTCTTCCACGCCGTCTTCCTTGCCGGGGGCGATGACGATCAGTTCATGGCCCATCTCGGCCATGATCGCCATCTTGCGCTCCAGATAGGTCCGAACACCCCCGCCGGTCGGCGAGTAGAACTCGTTGATATCGACGACGCGCATGACCCGCCCCCCTTTTCAGCCCTGTTTAGTTCTTCAGCGGACCGAAACCGCTGAAGATCCCGCGCATATATTGGGCGCGGATATCCTTGGTGACGACACCATCACCGACCGTCACCTCGGCTTCGCCGACTTTAGGCTTGCTGCGTCCCAGCTTTTCGTTGCTGGGAATGCCTGCGCCGTCCTTCCAGATATTGAACTTGTTACGGCCATCGCGATCATGGGTGAAAAACAGCGCATAGGTGCCGGGATGCGGCACCTTGATGCACATCGTTACCGGCCCCGATTGCGGGGTTTTCGCCCAGACGCGCCGGAACACCTTTCCTTCGCGTTCCAGATCGTGATCGTCCTTCAGGAAATCGTCCGCGTCGGCGGGATAGAGTTCCAGCTTCAGACGGCCCGTACGGTCCTTCAGCCCCTCGACATTGACGCGGATGGCCGGGCCATTGTCACTGTTACAAGCGGCGGCATCGGTACCGATCGCGCCTGCCTGCGCTGCTGCGGGCGCAGCCAGAAGCGCGCTGCCGGCGGCGGCAATCAATGCAATCTTACCAATCAATTCTTCTTCTCCAACAAAGCATGGAGCGCAAACGCTCCTGCCAGCACTATATGCAGGAGCAATGTTGACGCAGCGGTGAACGCGATCAGGTTCGACAGCGCCTTGCCCTCCCCGATCAACATAATCGCGATGTTGGCGAAAAGGAGGTCTTTGTTGGGCACCAGCGGCAAACGCGACACCAAAAGGCGTGCCGCGACCAGGAATGCCCACCATCCCACCGCGACCATCGGCATCGCAAAATGCCAGGCCAGCGCCAGCATCGCCATGCCGAAAACCGCGCGCGCGCAGTGCATGACGAAAATCCACCACAATTGCCCGCGCGGCAGCGAAAACACCCGTCGCGAAAAAATCAGAAACGGCAGGGAGGTGGCCAGCACGATCGCCACCGATCCGATAAATACCCGGAACTGATACGGGGTCAGCAATCCCAGCCCCAGCGGCAGCGCGAACGCCGCCATCAGCAAGGTAATACCGTTTCCGGCAATACCCGACAGGATGGTCACGTCCTTGATCGCGCCGAATGGGGCGACGACCATTTTCAGCCGCTCGCGCGCCCAGACATAGAAATAGACATCGCCCGAATAGCCGATGATCACATCGTTCGCGATGCGTTTGCGGACCAGCGCCCCGAATCCGGAAAAGGGCAATTTCCACAAGCGCCGGAAGATCAGGAAATCGAATGCGGGCGGCGCGATATAGGCGGCGAAAAAGAACGCATAAAACAGTGGATTGACCGGTACCATCCGCGTCAATCCGGTCAGCCCGTCGTCGAACAGCTCGCGCGCCAGCCCGATCACCATCAATATGCTGAGCGCATAGCCCAGCCATAGCGGCCAGCGACGACGGATTTTTTCGACCGGCTCCAGTCCCGCGATATCGGACCCGAACGGAATCGGCTTTACCGGGGTATCGCTAATGTCGGTCTGGGAACCGGATACGGTCATGGCGTGCGCTTTTGCGGCCTCAATCGACTATCGACGTCATACGGCGCCGACCGATGCAGGCCGCCGCTTACCACGCGGATTTCGCGTGTAAGGCGTCGCATCTCAACGGCTTCGCCAGTAACGGTAGATAGGTTTCCGTCATATTTCCGTCAATGCGTCATGCGCCGGACGCTTCTTCGCACCGGTCCGGATGCGCAGCGGCAAAGGCGGGCAAGGCGGTTGCGGCAGCGTCGATCGCCACCAGTTTGGGAAAGGCGTCGAGCGGTACCGAAAAGCGCCGGGCGTTATAGAGTTGCGGCACCAGACAGATATCGGCAAGCCCCGGCTCTTCCCCGCCCAGAAACCGCCCGTCGCCCGCCATGCGTTCGAGCGCGGTCAGCCCCTCGACGATCCAGTGCGCATACCAGGCGTCGCGGTCGGGCTTTGCGACCTGCAATTCGCGATCGAGATATTGCAGCACGCGCAGATTATCGATGGGGTGAATGTCGCAGGCAATTGCCAGCGCCATGGCATATTGTCGCGCGCGCGCCTCCGGCTCATCGGGCAGCAGGCGCGGTTCCGGGTAGCGCCGGTCCAGCCAATCGAGGATCGCCAGACTTTGCGTCAGCACCGCGCCGCCGATATCGAGCGCGGGCACCAGCCCCTGCGGATTACGGGCGAGATAATCGGGTTGCCGCTGCTCACCCGGCAGCAGTTGCACCGGATGGCGGCGATAGGACAGCCCCTTCATCGCCAGCGCAATGCGCACCCGGTATCCCGCCGAGGACCGGAAGTAGTCATAGAGCAGCAGATCACTCATGCGGCACCGCTCCACGCGCTGAAATTTCCGATTTACGCTCCAGCGCCACTTTGATCATCGCCACCATCGGATCGGCCAGCGCCAGCCCCAAGATGCCGAACAGCGCGCTGGTCAGGATCTGCGCCGACAAAGTGAGCGCGGGCGGCAGGTCCACCGTGCGGCGTGCGACCATCGGGATGACGACATAGCCGTCAAAGGTCTGCACGACGATATAGATGCCAATCGCCCACAGCCCCGTGTCCACGCCCGCGCTGAACCCCACCGCCGCCATCAGCATGCCGCTGATAAACGCGCCGATATTGGGAATGAAGGCGAGCAGGCCGGTCAGGATGCCCAGCAGCAGCGCCATCGGCACGCCCGCCGCCCACAGCGCCAGCCAGGTCAGCGTTCCTTCGAACGCCATGCCGAGCAGCCGCCCGGCAAGCAGGCGGCGCATGGTCAGCGCCATGTTGTCGATCGTGACCGCGAAGTCCTCACGCCGGTCGAGCGGCACCATCCATTGCAGGCCACGATCATAGATGCGCGGCTCCATCGCGACGAACAGGCCGATCACCAGAATCATGAACATCGTCGTCACCGCGCCGACCGCCGTTCCCAAAGCGGAGGTCAGCTTGCCGATCGATCCCATGCCTTCGCGTACCAATCCGGTAATATCTTCCCGATGCGGCATGATGCCCAGATTGGCGGCCCAGGCGATGACCCTGTCCGCCTGCGTTTCCAGCGTTGTGCGCAACTGGCTGGCCTGCGCGGCAATCTGCATGCCTGCCATGTAGAAGGTGCCGAGCACAAAAGCGGTTGCCAGCAGCACGACGATCAGCAGGCGAAAGCCGCGCGGGATCGGCAATACCCGGCCCAGCAGGCGCACCCCGCCGTCGAGCATCGCGGCAAAGACCAGCCCGCCGAAAATGATCAGCAGGGGCTGAATCAGCAACACGATCAGCGCGATCGCCGCCGCGATCGAAAACCAGACCAGTGCCCTGCGCACTTCCGCCCGCGTCGCGGGATCGCGCATTTCATTCGGCCCCGGCTGCTGCACCGGTTCGGGCTCGCTGCTCATTGCTTCGCCTGTTTGGGGTGGAGCGACAGACCCGTCCGGCCGGGACGGAAATCGTGAATCCAGGTCAGCGGATTCCAGGTCGCGTTACCGTCGAGCGAGAAGGTGATGAACTCCGCCCGGCCGCCGATATTTTCCCACGGCACCGGCCCGCCAAGTCCGTCTTCCGACAGCGGATACCGGCTGTCGGCGCTGTTGTCGCGATTATCCCCCATCAGGAACACCTTCCCCTTAGGCACCGTAATTTCAGGATAATTGTCGCCGGGCGAATAGCCCAGGTCAATCGTGTCGTAATAACGACCGCTGGGCAGCCATTCGCGCACGATCGGCACGCGGCAGACCCATTTCCCCTGTGCATTGCGCACGCGCATGCCGGGATATTCGTCGGGACTGCATTTCGTATTGCCGTCGACCGGAATATCGCGCGTGCCCATCCGCTTCTGCTTCAGCGGCACCCCGTTCAGATAGACGGTGCCGCCCGCCACCCCGATCCGGTCGCCCGGCAGGCCGATCACCCGCTTGATATAATCGGTGTCCTTACCCGGCGGGACGACGATGACGATGTCACCGCGCTTCGGCATATGCCCGAACAGGCGGCCATGCATGAACGGCAGGACGTGAAAGGTCGGGGTGATGTACGAATAGCCATAAGGATATTTGGTGACGATCAGCCGGTCGCCCACGCGGAGCGTCGGCAGCATCGATTCCGACGGGATATAGAAGGGCTTTGCGACGAGGCTGTGAAAGGCGAGCACCGCCAAAATCAGCAGCAGGATCGCGCGCGCCTCCGCCCACCAGTTGGTTTTTTTCCTGGCTGTACCCGCAGTTTCTTCCCGTGCGGCGCTCCCGCCGTTATTTGCTTGATCCAACGTCAGTTTTTCACTCGTCATGCATTGTCCCGGCTATCGGCAACGCCTCAATGATGACGAACGCCTGCGCCCAGGGATGATCGTCGGTCAGCGTCACGTGTATCTGTACCTCATGTCCGGCGGGCACCATCGCCATCAGCCGTTCCTTCGCACCGCCGCTCAGGGCCAGCGTCGGCGCGCCCGATGGCGCATTTACCACACCGATATCGCGCATGAACACACCGCGTTTGAAGCCGGTTCCCACCGCCTTGGAAAAGGCCTCCTTGGCGGCGAAGCGCTTGGCCAGCGTGCCGGCGATGGTGTGCGGCCGCCGCGCCGCCTTTGCCCGCTCGACATCGGTGAACACGCGGTTGAGGAAGCGCTCGCCGAACCGGTCCAGCGAATGGGCAATCCGGTCGATATTACACAGGTCGGAACCGAGGCCGATGATCATGACGCATTTCCGAATGCGGCATCCCGGTGAAGATGGCTCCCGTCATATTCCTTAGTCTCGCAAATACGATTCTTTGTGGGTGCGGCACGGGCATCCGCCCGTCCCTTGCGGCACCGGCCCGCTCCCCCTCCCGGCCACCCAATCAGGATATTGTCATGGGTGGCCGGGAGGGGGAGCGGGCCGGTGCCGTCTGCGAGCGAGAGCGAGCCAACCATTAGCGCGCCGCATCCATCAACGCGCGCATCCGCTGCACCACCGGGGCAAGGCCGTCGAAAATCGCCTGCCCGATCAGAAAATGGCCGATATTGAGTTCGCGTATCTGCGGGATCGCGGCGATGGGCACGACATTGTCGAAGGTCAGACCGTGCCCGGCATGGACCTCAATCCCGTTTTTCGCAGCCAGCGCCGCAGCATCGGCGAGACGTTTCAGTTCCGCCGCCTGATCGGCTCCGTCCAGTTCGGCGTAGCGCCCCGTGTGCAGTTCGACGACCGGTGCGCCCAGCCGGATCGCCGCCTCGATTTGCGCAGGGTCGGGTTCGATGAACAGGCTAACCCGCACGCCTGCCTCCCTCAGCTGTGCGCACATCGGGGCAAGGCGGTCATACTGTCCCGCCGCGTCCAGCCCGCCCTCGGTCGTCAGTTCCTCGCGCTTTTCGGGGACGATGCAGGCGGCGTGCGGACGATGGCGCAGGGCGATCGCCAGCATCTCCTGCGTCGCCGCCATTTCGAGATTGAGCGGGATCGTCAACTGGTCGGACAGCCGCGCGATATCGTCATCGGTGATATGGCGGCGATCCTCGCGCAGATGCGCGGTAATCCCGTCCGCCCCCGCCTGAGCCGCGAGCAGCGCCGCGCGCACCGGGTCGGGATAGCCCGATCCGCGTGCGTTGCGCACGGTGGCGACATGGTCGATATTGACGCCGAGGCGCAAAGCTTCGTTCATTCAGCCGCGCGGCTCCCCGGCTTGATCGCGGGGATGGCGGCGAGTTCGGGCGGCAGCGCATCGGCTTCATAGGTCGGCACGTCGAGCCGGATCAGCGGGAAGAAGGGCATAGCGAATTCAGCCTTGCCGCCCGACCGGTCGACCAGCGACGCGGCGGCGACCACTTCCCCGCCTGCCGCCTCAATCGCGGCAATCGCTTCGCGCGACGACAGGCCGGTGGTGACGACATCCTCCATCATCAGCACTTTCTGCCCCGGTTCCAGCCGGAAGCCGCGGCGCAGTTCGAAGGTGCCGGTGGGGCGTTCGAGGAACATCGCATCGACGCCCAGCGCGCGCGCCATTTCCTGTCCCGCGATCACGCCGCCCATGGCGGGCGACACCACCGCCGAAATATCGCTCCGCAGCGATTCGGGAATGCGCGCAACCAGCGCTTCGGCCAGCCGCCCGCCGCGCGCGGGGTTCATCAGCACGCGTGCGCATTGCAGATAACGGGGACTGCGCAGGCCCGACGACAGGATGAAATGCCCCTCCAGCAGCGCATCGGCAGCCCGAAATTCCGCCAGAATCTCTTCATCCGTCATCACAACTCCTTCATCCAAGCATGGCCGCGCGTTCCATACGCATCCGCGTTGTGCACTGCAACTGCGGCAAAAAAGCGGTTGTTGTGCTTGAGACAAAGCGTTTCCCACCGTATAGCTTTTATTCGGCGGATAGTGTTTCGCCCAAAGAACAGCGCCTAAAACAAATCCGGCGCGACTTTGAGAGGGGTAACGGGGAACGATGCAACTATTTCGGTTGAAGCCCGTATTGCTGGCGGTCGCACTTTCGATCATGGGGGTCGGCGCCGCCGCAGCACAACCGGCGACACAAACCACACCGGCCGCTTCCGCGGCAGCCACGACAACGGCAACGGCCGCGACTCCGGCCGATCCGACGCTGACGGCGGACGGGCAGGAAATCATCCATGCCACGCCCGGCATCGGTCAGCCGACCGCGCGCGCCGTCGACCTGCAACCGCAGGTGACGCCGACGGGGATCGAAGCGCACGGGTTCAACAACAATATCCTGCTGCCGCTGGCCATCGGCATCTCCGTGCTGGTCTTCGTTCTGCTCGCCGTGGCGATTTTCCGCTTCCGCGCGGGCCGCAACCCGGTGCCGTCCAAGACCTCGCACAATACCGTGCTGGAGGTAGCGTGGACGGTAATCCCGGTGCTGATCCTGGTGTTCATCGCGATCCCGTCGATTCGACTGCTCGCGCATCAATACCGGCCCGCGCCCGACAATGCCGTCACGCTGAAGGCGATCGGCAACCAGTGGTACTGGTCCTACGAATATCCCGATAACGGCGACATTCAGTTCACCTCGAACATCCTGAAGGAAAAGGACGAGGTTCAGCCCGGGCAGCGGTACCGCACCGATGCGGACGGGCCGCGCCTGCTTGCCGTCGACAATCGCGTGGTGCTGCCGGTCGGGGTTCCGATCCGCCTGCTCACCACCTCGACCGACGTGATCCATAGCTGGGCGGTGCCCGCCTTCTGGATCAAGCTCGACGCCATTCCCGGGCGGTTGAACGAAACCAGCTTCACGATTGAAAAGCCGGGCCTGTATTTCGGGCAATGTTCGGAACTGTGCGGCGCACGGCACGGCTTCATGCCGATCGCGGTCGAAGCAGTGCCGCCGGCCGAGTTCGCCCAGTGGGTCCATGCGAAAGGCGGCAAGATGCCGGGCGAGAACGCCCCGCCGCCGCCCGGAGAGAACGACACCGACACGCCGCTTGGCCATGACGGCGTGCTGCCGCCCGCCAAGGACATGACTCAGGGGATCGCCAACGGCAATGCCGATGCGACCGATCAGCCCGCCGTTGGAGCGATTGACTGATGACCGACACCGCCATCACCCCCAGTGCGTTCGAAGCGCACGGCGCGCACGACCATGCGCATGAAGCCGATCACAAACCGGGTTTCTTCGCGCGCTGGTTCATGTCCACCAACCATAAGGACATCGGCACGCTTTATCTGATCTTCGCGATTATCGCGGGGATTATCGGCGGTGCGATTTCAGGGCTGATGCGCGCCGAACTGGCCGAGCCGGGCATCCAGTATCTGCCCTATTGGGCGTCGATGATCCACGGTAAGGAGAACCTCGATCAGGCGCTGCATTTCTGGAACGTGCTGATTACCGCGCACGGCCTGATCATGGTGTTCTTCATGGTGATGCCCGCGATGATCGGCGGGTTCGGCAACTGGTTCGTGCCGATCATGATCGGCGCGCCCGACATGGCGTTCCCGCGGATGAACAATATCAGCTTCTGGCTGACGGTCGCGGGCTTCTGTTCGCTGATGATCTCGCCTTTTGCCGGGCCGGGCGCGGGTACGGGCTGGACGGTCTATGCACCGCTGTCGACCTATGGCGAGCCGGGGATGTCGGTCGACTTCGCGATCTTTGCGCTGCACCTTGCCGGTGCGGCGTCGATCCTGGGTGCGATCAACTTCATCACCACCATCTTCAACATGCGCGCGCCGGGCATGACGCTGCACAAAATGCCGCTGTTCGTGTGGTCGGTGCTGGTCACCGCGTTCCTGTTGCTGCTGGCGCTGCCGGTACTGGCGGCGGCGATCACCATGCTGCTGACCGACCGTAATTTCGGCACGACCTTCTTCGATCCGGCGGGCGGCGGCGATCCGGTGCTGTACCAGCATCTGTTCTGGTTCTTCGGCCATCCGGAAGTGTACATCATGATCCTGCCGGGCTTCGGCATGATCTCCCAGATCATCGCGACGTTCAGCAAGAAGCCGGTATTCGGCTATCTGGGCATGGCATATGCCATGGTCGCGATCGGCGTGGTCGGCTTCGTCGTCTGGGCGCACCATATGTACACCACCGGCCTGCCGGTGAATGTGAAGATGTACTTCACCGCCGCGACGATGGTGATCGCGGTGCCCACCGGCATCAAGATCTTCAGCTGGATCGCGACGATGTGGGGCGGTTCGATCAGTTTCAAGACGCCGATGGTCTGGGCGATCGGGTTCATCTTCATGTTCACGGTCGGCGGCGTGACCGGCGTGGTGCTGGCCAATGGCGGTATCGACGACAATCTGCAGGACACCTATTTCGTCGTCGCCCACTTCCATTATGTACTCAGCCTTGGCGCGGTCTTCTCGCTGTTCGCCGGATTCTATTACTGGTTCCCCAAAATGTCGGGGAAGATGTACAGCGAAGTTCTGGGCCAGCTGCACTTCTGGATCTTCTTCGTCGGCGTGAACGTGCTGTTCTTCCCCATGCATTTCCTGGGCGCGCAGAATATGCCGCGGCGCATCCCCGACTATCCGGACGCCTATTCCTATTGGAACGCCATTGCCACGCACGGTTATGAGATCATGGCGGTGGGGATGATTATTTTCTTCATCAATGTGGTCTGGTCGCTGGCGGCAGGAAAGAAGGCACCGGACAATCCCTGGGGCGAAGGCGCGACGACGCTGGAATGGACGCTGTCCAGCCCGCCGCCCTATCACCAGTTCGAAACGCTGCCGCAGGTGGACTAGTCCAAATGCTCGCACGCGTCCCTTCGCCTTCCTATATCGGGCGGATGGGCCGCGATGCGGGCACCCGGTTGCGGGTGGTGCGCTTCGCGGATAAAGGCCCGCGAAGCCCCGCCACGCCCGGTTCGGGGTTCAGACGATGATGCATGTGAGTACCGCCGACAATCCCCTGACCCTGCCTGCCGAGTGGCGGGATTTCCTGGCGCTGACCAAACCGAAGGTCATGCGGCTGGTGATCTTTACCGCGCTGTGCGGGATGCTGATCGCGCCGGTGCCGATCCATCCGGTGATCGGCTTTACCGCGATCCTGTGCATCGCGCTGGGCGCGGGCGCGTCGGGCGCACTCAACATGTGGTACGAAGCCGATATCGATACCAAGATGCGCCGCACCTGTGACCGCCCCCTGCCCGCCGGGCGGATGGATCGGCAATCGGCACTGCATTTCGGCGTCGGGCTGGCTTGTTTCTCGGTGATTTTGATGGGGCTGGCGGTCAATCTGGTTGCGGCCGCGATCCTGACCGTGTCGATCCTGTTCTATGTGTTCGTCTATACCGCCTGGCTGAAACCCCGCACGCCGCAGAATATCGTCATCGGCGGCGCTGCGGGTGCGTTTCCGCCGATGATCGGCTGGGCGGCGGCAACCGGCAACATCACGCTGATGCCGGTCCTGCTGTTCGCGATCATCTTCCTGTGGACACCGCCGCATTTCTGGGCGCTGTCGCTATGGGTGAAGATGGATTACGCCAATGCGGGCATTCCGATGCTGCCGGTGGTGGCGGGCGAACAGACCACACGGCGGCAGATCGGGCTGTACACTATTCCGATGGCAGCGGCGGCGGTTGCGCCATGGCCGCTTGGCCTGACCGGTGCGATCTATGGCGTGACGGCAGTGGCGATGACGGGTATCTTCGCCGCACTGGCCGCACGGGTGGCGTTGCGCACGCCGATGGCGGAAGACCGGTTGCGCCCGGAAAAGCAGCTTTTCGCCTTTTCGATTATCTATCTCTTCGCGCTGTTCGGCGCGCTGGTGATCGACCATTGGGTGCTGGGATGATCGATCCCGACCGGCAAAAGCTGATCCGTGCCCGGCAAAAGTCCCGCGCGCGCGTCATGGCACTGCTGCTGGGCGCGCTGGTCGTCCTGTTCTTCGCGATTTCGATCGTGAAAATGGCGTCCGGTACGCCGTGACCCGCAACCAGCGCACGGCGGGGCTGTTTGCCGGCATCGCCGTCGCCATGCTTGCGCTGGCCTTTGCTTCCGTCCCGCTCTACCGCGCCTTTTGCCAGGTGACCGGCCTGAACGGCACCGTGCAGCGCGGCGCCGACGCCCCCGGCGCCACGGGACAGAAGGTCGCAGTCGCCTTCGACACCAATATCAGCCCGAAACTGCGCTGGCGGTTCGAACCCGAACAGCGGCGCGAACATATCGATGTCGGCGCGCGCGACATGGTGTTCTTCACCGCGCAGAACCTGACCGACCGGCCGCTGACGGGTACCGCGACGTTCAATGTCACGCCCGCGCGGGTCGGCAAATATTTCAGGAAGATCGAATGTTTCTGCTTCACGCAGCAAACGCTGGCGGCACGGGAAAAAGTGCGCATGCCGGTCATCTTCTATGTCGATCCGCAGCTATACAATGATCCCGACACGAACGACGTACGGGAAATCACGCTTTCCTACACATTTTATCCGGTGGATTCACAAGGCGGCACAAGTTAAACCATAGACAAAGACAAAAGGGGACGAGGATCATCATGGCCGGAGCCAAGAATCACGACTATCATATATTGGCGCCCAGCCCATGGCCCCTGATGGGGTCGATGGGCGCGCTGGTAATGACGTCCGGCGGCGTCATGTGGATGCACAAGGTGGCGTTCGGCACCTCGGTATTCTTCATCGGCCTGTTGCTGGTACTCGCCACCATGTTCTTCTGGTGGGCCGATGTGATCCGCGAGGCGCATCGCGGCGACCATACGCCGGTGGTGCAACTGCATTTCCGCTATGGCATGATCCTGTTCATTGCATCCGAAGTAATGTTCTTCGTCGGCTGGTTCTGGGCGTGGTTCGCCTTTGCGCTGTTCCCGACGCCGTTGCAGATCGTCGACGGCGCACCGCAGATCGCCGCGCTGGAGGCGACATGGCCGCCCAAAGGCCTGATCGTGATGAACCCCTGGGAACTGCCGCTGCTCAACACCTTCATCCTGTTATTGTCGGGCACGACGGTGACGTGGGCGCATCATGCGCTGATCCACGGCCAGCGCGGGGGTGAAAGAAAGGGGATCTGGGGCCTGATCGGCGTCGGCACCAATGACGGGCTGAAAAAGGGCCTGTGGCTGACGATCATACTGGGCCTCTGCTTCAGCTGCATTCAGGCGTATGAATATGCCCATGCGCCCTTCCCGTTCGGTACGTTCAACTATGCCTCGGTCTTCTTCATGGCGACGGGGTTTCACGGACTGCACGTCATTATCGGCACGATCTTCCTGATCGTCTGTTTGATCCGCGCCTATCGCGGCGACTTTACCCCGCGTCAGCATTTCGGGTTCGAGGCAGCCGCCTGGTACTGGCATTTCGTCGATGTCGTCTGGCTGTTCCTGTTCGTCTCCATCTATGTCTGGGGCGGCTGGGGCGCGCCGGTCCACGCCGGCTGATCCGGCCGGGCGGGGATGAGCGAACCGACACCCGCCGCCGTGGCGTTGAAGGGGCTGTGTCCGCGTTGCGGCGCGCACGGCCTTTTCGCCACGACTCTCGGCTTTGCACCGAAATGTCGCGCGTGCGGCCTTGATTTTTCGGCCTTCAATGTCGGTGACGGTCCTGCGGCGTTTCTGATCCTGATCTGGGGGGCGCTGATCTGTATTGGCGCCATTACGGTCGAACTGGTGTTCAGCCCGCCGATCTGGGTGCATATGCTGCTATGGATTCCGCTGACGCTGATCGGCGTGGTCGCGTCACTGCGCATGGCCAAGGCGCTGCTGCTCGCGCTCGAATATCGCAACGCCGCGCGCGAAGGACGGATCGCCCCGCCCGACGCATGAAACGTATCCCGATCTTTTCGACGATCACCGTATTGCTGGCGGTGGGGCTGATGATCGGTCTGGGCGTCTGGCAGATTCAGCGCCTGCACTGGAAAGAGGCACTGCTGGCGCGCTACGCCGCCAATGAGCATAAATCCCCCATCCCCTTTCCGCAGGGGCCGGACCAGAGCACGCTCTTCCGCCCCGCCTATGCGACCTGCGCCAAAGCGGATAACTTCCGCCTTGAAGGTGCGGGCAATGCGGGGTTCCGCATGCTTGCCGATTGCCGACGCGCACGGGGCGGCGCAATGACGGTACAGCTCGGCACCTCGCACGATCCGCAGGCTAAGACGCACTGGCCCGGCGGCACGGTAGAAGGATTTATCAGCCATGCGCCCACCCATCGCTTTCTGATCGAAACGATGCTCCACCCGCAGCCGCAGCCCCTGCTGCTGGTCGTCAGGACGCCGCCGCCGGGGCTGAACGCCAATCCCGGTCCCGACCTGAGTTCGGTGCCCAACAATCATCTGTCCTATGCGGTGCAGTGGTTCCTGTTCGCCACGATTGCGCTCGTCATCTATGCGCTGGCGCTGCGGCGGCGCTGGCGAATGCCGGACGGGCCGAAGCGTTCCTGACAAAAGGGAACTGCGGAAAACCGGGCTTGCCGCCCGCTTCCCCCGCCGCTAACGCGTTCGGCACTATGCGCTATGTGAGTACCAGGGGGAATGCGCCCGTCCTCGATTTCGAGGGCGCGACGCTGGCGGGGCTGGCGGCCGATGGCGGCCTGTACGTGCCCGAACAATGGCCGCACTTTACCGCCGAGGAAATCGCGGAAATGGCGGGGCTGTCCTATGTCGAAACCGCGGTGCGGGTGATGGCGCCGTTTGTCGGCGACAGCCTGGACCGCGACACGCTCACCCGGTTGTGCGAACAGGCCTATGCCGGGCGGTTCGCGCATGACGCGGTGACGCCGCTGGTGCAACTCGACCACCAGCACTGGCTGCTGGAACTGTTCCACGGGCCGACACTGGCGTTCAAGGATGTGGCGCTGCAATTGCTGGGCCTGTTGTTCGAAACCTTCCTGCAACATCGCGACGAGCATCTGACGATTATCGGCGCGACCAGCGGCGACACCGGATCGGCGGCTATCGACGCGGTGGCGGGGCGTGAAGGGATTGACATCTTCATGCTGCATCCGCGCGGCCGGGTGTCGGATGTGCAGCGGCGCCAGATGACCACGGTGCTGTCGCCCAATGTCCACAACATCGCGATCGACGGCAATTTCGATCAGGCACAGGCGCTGGTGAAAGCGATGTTCAACGATCCCGGCTTTTCCGGGCGCTTCACCCTGTCGGCGGTCAATTCGATCAACTGGGCGCGGCTGATGGCGCAGATCGTTTATTATTTCTACGCCGCCGTCCGGCTGGGCGCGCCCGAATGCCCGGTCGCCTTTTCCGTGCCGACCGGCAATTTCGGCGATGTGTTCGCAGGCTATGTCGCAGCAAAGATGGGGCTGCCGGTCGCGAAGCTGATCGTCGCCACCAACATCAACGACATTCTGCACCGCGCGCTGACCAGCGGCGATTATTCCGCGGGAGAGGTGACGCCGACGGCCGCCCCGTCAATGGATATTCAGGTCAGTTCGAACTTCGAACGCCTGTTGTTCGACCTGAACGGGCGTGACGGCGCGGCACTGGCCGAGCAGATGCAGACGTTCGAGACAACTCGGGCAATCCGGCTGACCAACGCCCAGCGCGAAGGCGCGGCGAAGCTGTTCACCAGCGCCCGGATCGACCCCGACGATATGGCGCTGGCGATGCGCCGGACCTGGGAACGGTCGGGCGAACTGGTCGATCCGCATACCGCCATCGGTCTGGCGGCGGCGCGGTCGGTCGATCTCGATCCCGCAATTCCCGTGGTGACGCTGGCGACCGCGCATCCGGCGAAGTTCCGCGATGCGGTCGAACGCTCCACCGGCACCCGCCCGATCCTGCCGTCGCGCATCGGCGATCTGTTCGAGCGCGAAGAGAAGTATGACGTGGTTCATGCGACCTTCGACGATGTGACCGCGCATATCGCCGAGCTCGCCACGCCAAAGGCATGAAACTCGTCCAGCTTATCGGCGAGCCCTGGGGCGATTACGGCCTGATCGACAGCGGGCACGGGCGCAAGCTGGAGCGTTACGGCACCTATCGCTTCATTCGCCCGGAACCGCAGGCCATGTGGGCGCCCGCACAGCCCGTATGGGACGCGCATGGCGAATTCGTCCCCGCATCCGATGCCGATGGCGGCGGGCGCTGGCATTTCGACAAGCCGGTGCCGGAGGAGGGCTGGCCGCTGGCATGGGATGCGGTGCGGTTCACCGCGCAGACCACACCGTTTCGCCATCTGGGATTTTTCCCCGACATGGCCCCGGTATGGGAATGGATGCGCGCGCAGGTCGCCGATCTCGACGCGCCGCAGGTGATGAACCTGTTCGGCTATACCGGTGTCGGCACGCTGGCGATGGCGGCGACGGGCGCGCAGATGGTGCATGTCGATGCCTCCAAGAAATCGGTCGAGGCCGCGCGCGGCAACGCTGCGCTTTCCGGCATGACCGACGCGCCGATCCGCTGGCTGGTCGAGGATGCGGCGAAATTCACCGCGCGGGAGGTGCGGCGCGGGCGGCGCTATGACGGTATCCTGATGGACCCGCCCAAATATGGCCGCGGCCCCAATGGCGAGGTGTGGAAACTGGAAGAGGCGCTGCCCGGCCTGATCGACGATGCGGTCAGGCTGCTCGACGGCGAATCACGCTTCCTGTTCCTGACCGTCTATGCCGTGCGGATGTCGGCGCTTGCCATCGGCGAGTTGCTGGCACAGGCCACCGCATCGCTGGGGGGGACGGTGGAAGCGGGCGAGCTGGGCGTGCGCGAGGAAGCGCGCGGACTGACGCTGCCGACCGCCATCTTCGCACGCTGGTCCAGATAAACCGCCTTCAAGCCGTTCAGGGTTGCTGCCCCTGTCTCGGCAGGTCGATTTTCACGGCATGGGTCGGGACCGGCAGCGCGAGAATCGTGATGCCGCAGACAAGGCCGAACACCGCCCAGACATAGCGCTTGGCACGAAAATCCGAAATACCGCGCACGATGCAGAAGACGCTGACGGCCGCTGCGGCAATCGCCCAAAGCTGTGGCATGACCACCCGCCTTTCGCCTATTGGAAGCTTCGGGGTGCCTGCGACACCACCACGGTCGAACCGTTGCGGATTTCCTGCACCTCCAGCGCGCGCTGTGCAACGCCGCCGCGATCGAAGCGGAACGCGCCGTCCAGCCCGACAAAGCCGTCCTTGCTGTAGAGCATCGTTTCCGGGAACGGTGCGCCGAACTTCCATTCGCGCGCCAGCCGAACGGTCAGCAGCACCGAATCATAGGCGATGGTCGAAAGGCGGTACGGTGCCTTGCCGAAACGCGCATGATATTTGCGCGCATACTGGCGATAAAGGCCGTCGGAAACGCTGGCGAACCAGGCGCCGTTCAGTGCGGTGTTCGAGCCGACCGACGAATCGGTGTTCCACAATTCGGTGCCGAGAATACGGGCGCTCGCACTCGCGCCCTGCCGGATCACGGGTGCTGCCAGCACCGCGACATCGGCGCTGTCGGCAACCAGAATCGCCTGATAGGGCGAGGTATCGGGAATGCGATTGATCGCCGAAGCAATCGATTCGCGCGACCGGTCATAGGGCTGGATCGAAACCACCTGCCCCTTGTCGGCGCGCACCGCACGCAGCAGCGCATCGGAGGCACGGTCGCCATACAGGCCGCGCGGAACGATGGCGGCGAACTGCGTAATCCCGGTCTGGGTCGCGTAATCGACGACACGCCGGATCGATTGCTGCGGCGTATAACCCATGATGAAGGTGCCGTTGCCCGCCACGCGCACATCGTTGGAATAGCTGAGCACCGGGACATGCGCGGCACTGGCGATCGGTGCCACGGCCTCTGCATTTTTCGACAGGAGCGGGCCGAGGATCAGGCCGTTGCCGTCCGCAATCGCCTTGCGCGCGGCGCTGGTGGCCCCCTGCGCGGTGTCATAGGTGGTGATTCGCACCGATGTGGCCTTGGTATCGAGCAGCGCGAGCTGGGTCGCATTGGCGAGGCTTTGCCCCACCCCGGCATTGGTTCCCGACAGCGGCACCAGCAGCGCGACGCGATGGCGGTCATGATCCTGCGGAATGCCCGGTTCGACCGGTACGGGTTTTGTCGGCTTCGGCGGCGGCGGTGGCGGCGGGGTGGAACCGCGCGGAATCAGCGTCGAACATCCGCTCAACACCATCGCGCCGGCCACTGCCAGAGCCTGCAGGACGCGTTTGCCCCGTTGCGGTTTCACTACAGCCTCTGCCATGACAATCCCCTATGCACGCTGAACCTACTCCCGGTCTCTATATCGTCGCCACGCCGATCGGCAATCTCGGTGATCTTTCCCCACGTGCCAGTGCGTTGCTGGCGCGGGCCGATGTGATCGCCGTCGAGGACAGCCGCGTTACCGCCGGTCTGCTCCGCCATATCGGTGTGAAGCGCCCAATGACACCCTATCATGACCATAATGCGGAACGGGTGCGGCCTGCATTAATCTCCCGCATGGCGCATGAAATTGTCGTGCTGGTGTCGGATGCGGGCACACCGCTGATCTCCGACCCCGGTTACAAGCTGGTGCGCGACGCGCGTGCGGCGGGCCATGCGGTGACGACGATTCCCGGCCCGTGCGCCGCAATCGCCGCGCTGACGCTGGCGGGATTGCCGACCGACCGGTTTTTCTTTCTGGGCTTCCTGCCCGCAAAAGCGCAGGCGCGCGCGCAGGCGATTGCGGAGGTCGCCACGATTCGCGCAACGCTGGTCCTCTATGAATCGGGGCCACGACTGGCGGCGACGCTGGGCGCGCTTGCCGAGGGGCTGGGCGAACGCGAAGCGGCGGTCACACGTGAAATCACCAAGAAGTTCGAGGAATGCGTGACCGGCACGCTGGCAACGCTTGCCGAACGCTATGCCGATGCACCGCCCAAAGGCGAGATCGTGATCGTTGTCGGACCGCCCGGCGAAGCGCCGCCCGCGACTCAGGCCGATGCCGATGCCGCGCTGACCGAGGCGCTGACCCGCCTGCCCGCCTCCAAGGCCGCAGGCGAAGTCGCCCGCGCGCTGGGCCTCGACCGCAAGGCGCTCTACGCCCGCGCACTCGAACTCAAGCAATGACAGTGCGGCGGCAGACGGCGGAACGGCGCGGACGACAGGGAGAGAATATTGCCGCATGGTTCCTGCGGCTGAAAGGCTGGCGCATCCTCGCCAAACGCGTGCGCACCCCGGCGGGGGAGGTCGATCTGGTGGCGAAGAAACGCGGGCTGGTTGCTTTTGTCGAGGTGAAGACCCGCACGACGCAACGCGCCCTCGACCTTGCCATCGACGAGCGGCGACTGGCGCGTGTGGCGGCGGCGGCGGAAATCCTGACCCCGCGCTATGCCCCGAACGGAGAGGATGTGCGGATCGACGTGATCCTGATCGCGCGGGGAATGCCGCCGCGCCATATCGAGAATGCGTGGATCGGGTGACAAGCGCAGGGATCGTCCCTACTTCTCCGCTCAAGTCGTCATGCCGATGAAAGTCGGCATCTCTTGCCGCATGAGACACCAGCTTTCGCTGGGGTGACGGAAAAGGAGACCATAATGCCGCTTACCGTCGCCGTTCAGATGGACCCGCTCGACAGCATCAACATCGCGGGCGATTCGTCCTTTGCGCTGATGCTGTCGGCACAGGCACGCGGGCACCGGTTGTTCTATTATCCGCCGGAAGCGCTCAACTATGCCGATGGCCGCGTCTGGGCAAAGGCATGGCCGGTCAGCGTGCAGCGCGTGAAAGGCGACCATTTCACGCTGGGCGAGCCGCAAAGCCTCGATCTGGGCGAAGAGGCCGATGTCGTGCTGATGCGGCAGGACCCGCCCTTCGACCTCGGCTATATCACCGCCACCCACCTGCTGGAGCGGATTGCCGACCGGACACTGGTGGTCAACGATCCGGCCAGCGTGCGCAATGCACCCGAAAAGGTCTTCGTCCTCGACTATGCGCGCTTCATGCCGCCGACGCTGATTACCCGCAGCTATGAAGAGGCAAAGGCGTTTCTGGCCAAGCACGGCTCGATCGTGGTCAAGCCGCTGCACGGCAATGGCGGCAAGGCGATTTTCAAGATCGATGCGGACGGACAGAATCTCTCTTCGCTGATGGAAGTGTTCAACACCGCCTGGCGCGAGCCGCATATGGTGCAGGCCTTCCTTCCCGACATTGCGCAGGGCGACAAGCGGATCGTGCTGGTGGACGGCGCAGTGGCGGGCGCGATCAACCGCCTGCCGGGCAAGGGGGAGATTCGTTCCAACCTCGCGGTCGGCGGATCGGCGGAAAAGACGGAACTGACCGAAACCGAACGCGAAATCTGTGCCGCACTCGGCCCGGAACTGAAACGGCGCGGGCTGATCTTTGTCGGCATCGACGTGATCGGCGGCAAGTGGCTGACGGAAATCAACGTCACCTCCCCCACCGGGATCGTCGCCATCGACAATTTCGACGGCACCGATACCGCAGGCATGATCTGGGACGCAATCGAGCGGCGTGTGGCCGAACAATCGGGCGGCTGACCGCATGGCGATGAACCCTTAACCCCGTCTGGACGTTCGATTTTCATGGGACACTGGATCGTCGGACTGATCGCCGCAGGCGGATATTGGGGTATCGCGCTGCTGATGGCGCTGGAAAATATCATCCCGCCCATCCCTTCCGAACTGATCATGGGGCTGGGTGGCATTGCGGCATCGCGCGGGCATATGGATCTGGTGCTGCTGACCATCGCGGGCACCGTCGGTACCGTGGTCGGCAACTGTTTCTGGTACTGGGTCGGGCGCAAGGTCGGCTATAAGCGCCTGAAACCCTTTATCGACCGCTGGGGCCGGTGGCTGACGGTCGACTGGTGCGATGTCGAGCGCGCCTATCGCTTTTTCCGCAAACATGGCGGCTGGATGGTCTTCGTCTGCCGCTTTCTGCCGACATTCCGCACGATGATCTCCCTGCCCGCCGGGCTGGTGGCGATGCCGTTCTGGCGCTTTGTGGTGTGGACCGCGGCGGGAAGCGCGATCTGGAACGCATTCCTCGTCTGGGCCGGGTACACGCTGGGCAGGCAGTTCACCGAAATCGACAAGGTGGTCGGCCCGGTCACCATCGCTTCGATCGCACTGATCGTGCTGTGGTATCTCTATCGCATTTTCACCTGGAAACCGACCGCGCAACAGGCATGACGATCAGGCACGCGGATGGGCGTTGCGATAAATGTCGAGCAGGTGCGCTGCATCGACCTGCGTATAGATTTGCGTCGACGACAGGCTGGCATGGCCCAGCAGTTCCTGCAACGCGCGCAGGTCCGCCCCGCGCCCCAGCAGATGGGTGGCGAAACTGTGGCGCAGCGCGTGTGGCGTGGTGCGATCCGACAGCCCCAGCCGCACCCGCGCCGCACGCACCGAACGCCGGATGACGGCGGCCGACAGCGGCCCGCCCTTCGCTCCGCGAAACAGCACCTCGTTGCGCGCAACCCCATATGGCGTCAGCGCGACATAGCGTTCCACCGCCGCGCGCACCGGCGGGAGGATCGGGACGATGCGCGTCTTGCTGCGCTTGCCCGTCACCGCAATCGTATCGCCGATGGGCAGGATCGCACCGGTCAGCCCCATCGCCTCCCCGATGCGCAGACCCGCGCCATAGAGCAGCAGCAGCACCGCCCAGTCACGCGCGCCGATCCACGGTTCGCCAGCCTCGTCCGCCACCTCCTCGGCGAGCGCGACCGCCTCATCCGGCGCAATCGGGCGCGGCACACCCTTTTTCACGCGCGGCCCTTTCAGGCGCGGTGCCTCTTCCCCTGTGACGAAGCGCACAAAGCCGCGCACCGCCGACAATTCGCGTGCAGCCGAGGCATTGGTGAGGTTGGCCGCCGCCCGGCGATGCGCCAGAAACGCGCGCAAATCCGCCGCCGTCAGCGTCGCCAGCGCGGCACGGTCCGCCACCTTTCCCCAATGGCCCTGCAAAAACGCGATCAGCCGCTCCGCCGTCGCCTGATAGGCGCGCACCGTATGCACCGACCGCCGCCGGTCACGGGCAAGATGCTGCGCATAGAGCGGCGGCAGGGCAGGTTCGGACATGGTGCGATCCTACGCCGTGGAAGCACGGTCGGGCAATGTCCGGGTGAGATCGGTGGCGGTCAATCAAACTGCGTCATGCTGAACCAAGTTCAGCATCCATAGACGCTGAGCTAACGCAGTACGCGCGGGCCCGGGCCGGTGGCACCCCAGATATCATCGGCATTGTAGAGCGCACATTTCTTCAGACTAAGGCATCCGCAGCCGATGCACCCGTCCAGATCTTCGCGAACCTTTTCAAGTCGAGCGATTTCGGCGTCGATGCGTGTGCGGATCGTTCCGCTGATCCGTTCCCAGTCGCGGGCATCGGGCGTGCGACCATGCGGCAGGCGTGCCATCGCCTCCGAAATCTCGCTCAAGCTGAGGCCAAGGCGCTGGGCAATGAGGATGAAGCTCAGGCGCCGGATATCGGCACGCAGGAAGCGGCGCTGGTTTCCACGCGTGCGAAGCGCCTCGATCAACCCCTTCTCTTCATAGAATCGGATCGCCGACACGCTCAGTCCGGTGCGTCGGGCCAGTTCGCCGATGGTCAGAAGGTCGCCCGCTTTCATCGGTCGATCTCGTAGCAAAATTCATCCTTGACCTCAAGTTAACTTGAGATTGCACACTCACACCATCTTTGATTCGCAGGAGATAATCATGCCCACGGCTCGCCTGGAACACGTCAACATATCGGTCACGGATGCCGATCGCACCGCCACACTGCTGGAAAAACTCACCGGCTGGCACCGGCGCTGGGAAGGCCCGGCGATGAACGGTGGCCATACCATCCACCTCGGTAATGAGACCGGCTATCTCGCAATCTATTCCAATCCGTCCGTGTCCGGCGGTTTCGTGAAGGGCGTGCCGATGAATCATATCGGCATTGCCGTAGAGGATCTGGACGCTGCCGAGGCCCTGATCGTTGCCGAAGGTCTGAAGCCGTTCAGTCATAGCCAGTATGAGCCTGGCCCACGCAGTTTCTATTTTTTCGACAGGGACGGTATCGAGTTCGAGGTAGTCAGCTATGAATGAGATTATCCTCAGCGGACCGATGCACGCTAACCCGCAATTCTTTCGAGAATCCAATCAGCGCGGGCCGATACCGTATCGCGGGGCAGGTATATCGGGTCATACCCCGCGTCGAGATAGGCCTGCCGGACGCGGTCATAATCGGACAGCGCTTTTTCCAGACTGTGACGACGGTCATCGTCGTTGACGTAAATTTCGGGCCATGGCGGGGCGAAGAACAACAGGTCATAGCGATAGCGGGCGATCTCCGCTGCCGGAAATTCGCCTCGTGTTGCCCCGATCGCAACGGCGGCATCGACAATACCGCGATCGAAGAAGGTCAGTCCTGACGCGGCGTCGTGATCGGCGATCGACATTGCCAGCGCGCGCTTCGCAAACGCGGCGGCATCGACCCATGGGAATGCCGCGCCGTCGCCATCGCGTTCTTCGGCGATGATCCGTCGTCCCGGCTCCGCCACAACATGGTACCCGCGCCGCTTCAGCTCGGACAGCAGAGTCGATTTACCGCCGCCCGAGCATCCCGAAATCATGACGAAGCGGGGCGCCTCGCCCACGCTTACCCGATGGTCTGGCCGGTCTTTTTCCAGTCGGCGAGGAAGCTTTCCAGCCCCTTGTCGGTCAGCGGGTGGTTGAACAGCTGCTTGATGACCTTGGGCGGGGCGGTCATCACGTCGCCGCCGATCTTCGCGGCCTGCAGCACGTGCAGCGGATGGCGGATGCTGGCGACCAGAATTTCGGTGTCGTAATCGTAATTGTCATAGATCAGCCGGATATCGGCGATCAGGTCCATGCCGTCCTGCCCGATATCGTCCAGCCGCCCGACGAACGGCGAAATAAAGGTCGCCCCCGCCTTTGCCGCGAGCAGCGCCTGATTGGCGGAGAAGCACAGCGTGACATTGACCATCGTGCCGTCTTCGGTCAGCGCCTTGCAGGTTTTCAGGCCGTCGATAGTCAGCGGCACCTTGATCGTGACATTGTCGGCGATCTTGCGCAGCACTTCGGCCTCTTTCATCATGCCTTCATGGTCGAGCGCGACCACTTCGGCCGACACCGGGCCGGGCACGATCGAACAGATTTCCTTCACCACGTCGAGGAATTCGCGGCCCGATTTCTGCACCAGCGAGGGGTTGGTAGTGACGCCGTCCACCAGTCCGGTATCCGCCAGTTCGCGGATTTCCTTGGTATCGGCGGTATCGACAAAGAATTTCATGGACCTGTCCTCTTCTGCTTAGGCGGGGCGTACACGCAATCAACGAAGCCCCACGCGAATCGTTCACGCCGCTATAGCCTGCCCGCACGCGGATGACAGCCCGATTGATGGTAGCGCAATCATTCGCGATTTGCAGTTGATGCCGGCCGGGGTTTCGTTTCTTCCGCCAAAGCCCGATATAGACAGGCGATGCCTTCCTCCCGTGTCCGTTGTCTGGTCCTCAATTCCGCGCTCGGCCCGCTCGATTACCGGGTGCCGCACGGCATGACGGTGGAACCGGGGTCGATCGTCGTCGCCCCGCTGGGACCGCGTCAGTTGCTCGCGGTGGTGTGGGAGGCGGACCGGCTTCCCGCCGAGGAAGTGAGCGACAACCGGCTGCGCAACCTGCTGGGCGTGATGGACGCGCCGCCGATCCCTGCGCCGCTGCGACGGCTGATCGAATGGACGTCGGATTATTATCTCGCCGCGCCCGCCGCGGTGCTGCGCATGGCGCTTGCCTCCACCTCCGCGCTGGAGGGGAGCAAGACCACCACCGAATATCGCCCGACCGGCGTGCTGCCCGACCGGATGACGCCGCAGCGCGAACAGGCGCTGGAACGGATCGGCGAACGGCAGGGCCTGATCCGCGAACTCGCCGCTGCCGCCGACGTGTCGGACGGGGTGATTCGCGGGCTGGTCAAAACCGGTGCGATCGAGGCCGTAGAGGTCGATCTCGACAGCCCCTTCCCCGTCCCCCGCGCCGATTTCGCACCGCCCGACCTGTCCGGCGATCAGCAACGCGTGTCGGACGAACTGCGCGCGGCGGTCGATGCGCACAAATTCCAGCCCTTCCTGCTCGACGGCGTCACCGGGTCGGGCAAGACGGAAGTGTATTTCGAAGCCGTCGCGGAAGCCATTGCGGCGGGGCGACAAACGCTGGTGCTGCTCCCCGAAATCGCGCTGACCGAGCCGTTCCTCAAACGCTTCGCCGCGCGTTTCGGCTGTGAACCGATCGCCTGGCATTCGGGAATGCGTCAATCGCAGCGCCGCCGCGCATGGCGCGCGATTGCCACCGGGGAGGCGCGGGTGACGGTGGGCGCGCGATCGGCGCTGTTCCTGCCCTATCCCGATCTCGGCCTGATCGTCGTCGATGAGGCGCATGAAACCAGTTTCAAGCAGGAGGAAGGCGTCCATTATCACGCCCGCGACGTGGCGGTGATGCGCGGCCTGTTCGAACAATGCCCGGTGGTGCTGGCCTCTGCCACCCCGGCGATCGAGACGCGCCATCAGGTCGATCTGGGCCGTTATCGCGAATTGAAGCTGCCGGGGCGGTACGGCGTGGCGCAGCTTCCGGCGATCGAGGCCATCGACCTGATCGAGACACCGCCCGAGCGCGGCCGCTGGATCGCGCCGAAACTGGTCAAAGCCATTGAAGAAACGCTGGAACGTAAAGAGCAGGTGCTGCTGTTCCTCAACCGGCGCGGCTATGCGCCGCTGACGCTGTGCCGCCATTGCGGGCACCGCTTCCAGTGCCCCAACTGCACCGCCTGGATGGTCGAGCACCGACTGCTCAACCGCCTCGCCTGTCACCATTGCGGGCATAATATGCCGACGCCCAAGGCGTGTCCTGAATGCCATGAGGAGGACATGCTGGTTGCCTGTGGCCCCGGTGTCGAGCGCATCGCCGATGAGGCCGCGATGCTGTGGCCCGATGCGCGCATCGCCATCGTCACCTCCGACACGCTCTGGTCGCCCGCCAAGGCGGCTGAATTCGTACACCGCATGGAGGCGGGCGATATCGACATCGTCGTCGGCACACAGCTCGTGACCAAGGGCTATCACTTTCCCGAACTGACGCTGGTGGGCGTGATCGATGCCGATCTGGGGCTGGAAGGCGGCGACCTGCGCGCATCGGAAAAGACGTTTCAGCAGATCATGCAGGTGGCAGGACGCGCCGGACGCGGAGAAAAGCCCGGCACCGTGCTGATCCAGACGCACAGCCCCCGCGCACCGGTGCTGCAGGCGCTGGTGAAGGGCGATGCCGACAGCTTCTATGCCGCCGAAACAGAGGCGCGGCAGGACGCCGACGCCCCGCCCTTCGGACGCTATGCCGCGATCATCGTGTCGTCGGAGGACAAGGAAACCGCCGAAGCAATCGCGCGGCGCATCGGCCGTACCGCGCCGGAAGTGGAGGGGATGATGGTGTTCGGCCCCGCGCCCGCGCCGCTCGCCATGCTGCGCGGACGTCACCGCTTCCGCCTGCTCGTCCATGCGCGCCGCACGCTCGACGTGCAGGACGTGATCCGCGACTGGCTGGGCGGACTGGAATGGCCGTCCAAGGTCCGCGTCGCCGTCGATATCGATCCCTACAGCTTCGTTTGACCCCTTGAAACGCCGCGGCGGATGCCGGAAAAGCGCGCACAGGGGGCGGAGGAACCGATAGGGCTATGACATTGATCCGATGGACGGGCGGACTGCTGGCGGTGCTGGCGGCGATGATTCTGACAGGCCCGGCCCATGCCGACGACATTTCCGCCGCTGCGCGCGGGGTGGTGCGGGTCGTGCTGTCCGCCTCGATCAACGGCGAATCGCTGGGCAGCGCGCATGGCAGCGGCTTTGCGATCGGCCCCAACACCATCGTCACCAACGCGCATGTCGTCGAACTGGCGAAGAAATTCCCCTCGATCGTCACCATCAATATCGTGCCGAGCGAAGGCAGCGACCATTATCAGGGCGAACTGGTCACGCTGGACGAGGATCGCGATCTGGCGCTCATCCATTTCGACGGCCCGCCGCTGCCGCCACTGACGCTGTTCAGCCGCCCGGTGCCCGACGGCACCGCGCTGGTGTCGCTGGGCTATCCCGCCAATGTCGATCAGGCGACGGGCACCACGCCCACCGATATGCTCGACCCCATGGCGCCGGTGCGTTCGACCGGCGTCTTGTCGAGCCATCGCAGCCAGCGCGGCATCGACGGTATCGAACACACCGCCCAGATTGCACGCGGCAATTCGGGCGGCCCGCTGCTCGACGATTGCGGTCGGGTGATCGCGGTCAATCGCGCGGTGACGACCGGGCAGGACGGCGACGGCAGCTTCGTGCTGGCGGTGGCCGAGGATGAACTGGCGGCATTCCTGAAATCCGCAAACCAGCCGTTCAACGCCGTATCCTGGCCCTGTGTCAGCATGGCCGACTATCAGGCGCAAACACAACAGCAGGCGCAACAGCAAAGCGATGCGCAGCAACAGGCGGTACGCGACCGCGAGCTACAGGTGCAGCGTGCGCATGATTCGGCGGTGGAAGCGGCGCAGCAAGCCAATGAAAATACCCGCGACAATTTCATGGCGGGGGCGGCATTGCTGCTGGTGCTGGGTGCGCTGGCGGTCGGGGGCGGCGGTCTGCTGCTGTCGCGTGACTGCAAGCGTCCGGCGATCTGGACGGCATCGGGCGGTGCGTTACTGATGGTCGGGGCGATATCGCTGTTCCTGTTCCGCCCCGACTTCGACCCCAATTCAATCACCCTGCCCGATCAGGGAAGCGACAGCACCACCCCGCAACCCGCCACCGGTGCGATGGTGTGCAAGCTGGATCCCGACCGCAGCCGGATCACCGTGTCCGACGGCAGGGATGTTGCCTTTGACTGGAATGCGAACGGCTGCGCGGGGAAAGCGCAATATGTCGAAACGCGCGGAAGCTGGGAGCATGTGACCGTACCCGCCAATGCGCAGACGGCGACCCTGTCCAGCTATGACCCGGTGACGCGCACGCTGACCCGCAACCTGTATTTCGAAAGCGACGACCAGATGGCGCAGTTGCGCAAGATGGAGCCGGACAAGAAGCTGAAGCTGTGTTCCGCCAATGAAGCGGTGCTGGCCGAGCTTGCGTCACGCCAGTCGAGCCTGCGCTCGCTGCTGCCCGCTCAGCCGGACGAACGGCTGGTCTATCACTGCGCGCCGAAATCAACGAAGTAGAACCAACAGGGGGCCTCAACCATGAAACGCATTCTTGCAGGTGCCGCCGCGCTGCTGCTGATCGGTGCAGCACCGGAACCGGCGCCGACACCCGTCAGCATTCCGGTGACGGTCGCACCCGATCTGGGCCATGCCCTGTCGGGGCGGTTGCTGGTCTTTGCCAAGAAGGTCACGCCGGGAGAAAAACCGGCGGACAGCGTCGACACCTCCGCCTTCAACCCCACGCAAACGGCGGTGGCGGCGCGCGAAGTCCGCGATCTCGACCCCGGCCGTCCCGCCATTATCGGTGCGGAGACCGACAGCTATCCCACCCCCTTTTCGGACCTGCCGCCCGGCACCTATCGGGTGCAGGCGGTGCTCGACCGCAATCACAGCTATGCCTATAACGGGCGCGGCCCCGGCGATCTGCTGTCGAAGGTGGTGGAGGTGCAACTGCCCGGCCCGGTGCCCACCATCACGCTGGACCATAACGTCCCCGCAACCAGCCTCGACACGCTGCTCGCACGCGCGCCGAAAGCAGAACGCACCGAAATCGAGAACGGTTTGCGTGCGCTGAAACCCATCAATTTTCAAAGCCCGGTGATGACCCGCTTCTGGGGACGGCCGACCGTCATTCGCGGCTGGGTGGCGCTGCCGCCAGGCTATGCCGGGGGCAAAGGCACCTATCCCACCGTCTATACCGATGGCGGGTTCACCAGCACGCTGCGCTCCGCACGGCTGAACGCCGCGACGATGCGCGCGATGATGGTACAGAAGAAAATCCCGCCGATGATCTGGGTGGTGCTGGATCATCACATCGCCACGGGCACGCATGAATTTGCCGATTCGGCCAATAACGGCCCCTGGGGCGAGGCGCTGACCACCGAACTGATCCCCGCGCTCGAAAAACAGTATCGCATGGATGCGCGGCCCTCCGGCCGGTTTCTGACCGGGCATAGTTCGGGCGGCTGGTCGGCATTGTGGTTGCAGGTCTCCTATCCCAAAATCTTCGGCGGCACCTGGCCGACCGCGCCCGATCCCAGCGATTTCCACGATTTCACCAATGTCGACCTGTATGCCGCCAACGGCAATTTCTATCATGATGCGGTGGGCAAGGCGCTGCCGCTGATCCGCGACAAGGGCAAGGTGATCGCGACGGTCAAACAGTTCGCGCAACTGGAACGCGTACTGGGTGCCTATGGCGGGCAGTTCGCCAGTTTCGAATGGGTGTTCTCCCCCAAATGCCCCGATGGCCGCCCCTGCCCCGTCTTCAACCGGGCAACCGGCGCGATCGACCCGAAGGTCGCGCGCTACTGGATCGACCATTATGACATCGCCCATATGCTGCAGCGTGACTGGCCGAAAATCGGCCCCGACCTGAAGGGCAAGATCCACCTGATCGTCGGCACCGCGGATACCTTCTATCTCGACGGTCCCGCGCATCGGTTGCAGGCGGTGCTCAACAAGCTGGGCGATCCGGTGCAGTTCCGCTTCATCCCCGGCCGCACGCATTTCGACCTCTACCGGATCGGCAAGGACCGCAGCGGCCTGAAAGAAGAAATCGCGCGCGAAATGTACGCCGTGGCCCGTCCGAACGCGAAACCGAATTAATCGGCGCAATATCCATCAAATAAGCGTATCGTCCCTTCGACCCGCCCGGTGCGGTCCATCAAGGGAGAAGGGATGATACGTATCCTGCTGATCCTGGCGACGATGCCGTTGCTTTCCGGCTGCATGGCCTATGGGCGCACCAACCGTCCCTCTCCCCCTTCGGAAAACGGTGTTTTCTCCACCGATCCGCAATCGGGCAAAGTAGGAGAATGGACGCGTAAACAGCGCTATTGCGAGGTGGGCGAGCGCAAAAAACAGCGTCGATGCGTGATGCGCTATCCCGGCGACGGCGGCTGATCCATGCGCCTTATGCGATGGACAGCACACGCTTAACGCGGCATGGGCAGCCGGATCATGGCACCGCGATTTCAGTTCGACATTCACGCCACCGACGGCAAGGCACGCACCGGCACGATCAGCATGCGGCGCGGCGATATCCGCACGCCCGCCTTCATGCCGGTCGGCACCGCCGCCACCGTCAAGGCGATGAAGCCCGGTGATGTCCGTGCCGCCGGGGCCGACATCATTCTGGGCAACACCTATCACCTGATGCTGCGTCCCACCGCCGAACGCGTGGCCCGGCTGGGCGGACTGCACGCCTTCATGGGCTGGGACCGGCCGATCCTGACCGATTCGGGCGGCTATCAGGTGATGAGCCTGTCCGAACTGGCGAAGGTGACGGAGGAGGGCGTCGCGTTCAAAAGCCATCTCGACGGGTCGCATCATATGATGAGCCCCGAACGCTCGATGGAAATCCAGCGGCTGCTCGGCTCCGACATCGTCATGGCGTTCGACGAACTGGTCCCCACCGACACCACGCGCGATGTGCAGGCGGCAGCGATGGAACGCTCGATGCGCTGGGCGAAGCGCAGCCGCGACGGGTTCGATTCAGGCAGCGACCATGCCGAACATGCCGCGCTGTTCGGGATTCAGCAGGGTGCGCTGGACGAGGAATTGCGGCAGCAGTCGGCACAGGCGCTGACCGACATCGGCTTCGACGGCTATGCCATCGGCGGGCTGGCCGTGGGCGAAGGACAGGAAGCGATGTTCGGCGTGCTCGACTATGCACCGGGCCAGCTTCCCGCCCACCGGCCCCGCTATCTGATGGGGGTGGGCAAGCCCGACGATATCGTCGGTGCGGTCGAACGCGGCGTCGACATGTTCGATTGCGTGCTGCCCACCCGGTCGGGACGCACCGGACAGGCGTTTACGCGCCTCGGCCCGATCAACATCCGCAATGCGCGCTTTGCCGAGGATACCGGCCCGCTCGACCCCGAATGCGGCTGTCCGGTCTGTGCGACCTGGAGCCGCGCCTATCTGCATCATCTGGTACGCGCGGGCGAAATTCTGGGTGCGATGCTGATGACCGAACACAATATCTGGTTCTACCAGCAACTGATGGCGGACCTGCGCGCAGCCATCGCAAATACGCAACTATCCGACTTCGCAAATGCCTTTCGCGCACGCTATGCTTCGGGCGGAAAGGATCGCTGACGCCATCCGGGCGTTGGCTGGTGGAAGGGAGATCGATTATGGCGGACGATACCGCACCGGAAAACGAGATTACCGCGACCGCGCGCAGCGCCAACCATTGCCGCGAAGCCGCCGAGGCGACCACGCCGGAACCGGCGCATCGCAACAAGATGCGGTTTTCGACGCTTGGGCTGGGCATCGGCTCGGCCGCGCTGGCGGGCGCCGCGCTCTATTCGATGCGATCGCGACGCAAATAACGCACGGCTTTCGATGCCGCGGCTCCCCCGCTAAGACGGTGCGATGACAAGCAAACGCAGCGGCGGCCGCATTCTGGTCGACAATCTGGTCGCGCAAGGGTGCGACCGCATTTTCCACGTTCCCGGCGAGAGCTTTCTGGCCGTCCTCGACGCGCTCCACGACACGCCCGAAATCGATCTCGTCACCTGTCGTCAGGAAGGCGGTGCGGCGTTCATGGCATGTGCCGACGGCGCGCTGACCGGGCGGCCGGGCGTGTGTTTCGTCACCCGCGGTCCGGGCGCCACCAACGGCTCGATCGGCGTGCATGTGGCAATGCAGGATTCGATCCCGATGCTGTATTTCATCGGCGATGTCGATCGTTCGATGCGCGACCGGGAAGGGTTTCAGGAGGTCGATTTCGCCGCGATGTTCGGCCCGCTCGCCAAGCTGGCGCTGCGCATCGATGACGCGCGGCGTATCCCCGAATATGTCGCGCGGGCATGGAATGTCGCGATCAGCGGCCGCCCCGGCCCGGTGGTGATCGCACTGCCCGAGGATATGCTGTGCGATGTGGCGGAGGCGACGGACCGGCCGAAGCTCGAACCGCATTCCGCCGCGCTCGACCCGGCCGACTTTACCGATCTTGCCGACATGCTGCGCACTGCCGAACGGCCGGTCGCGATTATCGGCGGGGCGGGCTGGGACATTGCCACCGGCGCTGCGTTCGGCGATTTCGCCCGTCGCTGGGGCATCCCCGTGGCCGGTGCGTTCCGGCGACAGGACGCAGTGCCCAACGCCCTGCCGGTCTGGGCGGGCAATCTGGGATACGGCCCCAATCCGAAGCTGGTGGAGAGGATCAAAGCCGCCGACCTGATCCTGACGCTGGGCGCGCGGCTGGGAGAAGCGACCACCGACGGCTATACGCTGATCACGCCCGATCATCCGGGGCAGGTGCTGATCCATGTCCACCCGGATGCCAACGAACTGAACCGCGTCTATCGCGCCGATATGGCGATACCGGCCGATGTGTTCGATTTCGCCGCCATGCTCACCGGGCTGGATGCGCCCGAGCAGCCGCACCCCGGCGGTGCGGAGGCCCATGCCGAGTGGCGCGAATGGTCGACTCCGCGCGCGCGTGAGGGCGTGACACTGGACCTTGGCCCGTGCGTCGCGGCGATGCGCGAGCGGCTGTCGGCGGATGACACGATCCTCTGCAACGGCGCGGGCAATTATTCCGGCTGGTGGCACCGCTACTGGCACTATGGCGCCTATGGGACGCAGCTTGCGCCGACCGCTGGTGCGATGGGCTATGGCGTTCCTGCCGCCGTGGCCGCGGCGCTGCGCAAGCCCGAAAAAACGGTAGTTGCGGTTGCAGGCGACGGCGATTTCCTGATGAACGGGCAGGAACTGGCCACCGCCGTACAACATGGCGCGAACCTGCTCGTCATCCTGATCGACAACGGCGGATACGGCACCATCCGCATGCATCAGGAGCGCGAATATCCAGCCCGCCTGTCGGGCACGCAGTTGCACAATCCCGATTTCGCCGCATTGGCGCGCGCCTTTGGCGGCTGGGCGGAAACGGTGGAACGGACAGACGCATTTGCGCCTGCGCTCGACCGCGCGCTGGCGCAGACGGGCCTGCGCCTGTTGCATTGCAAGACCGATATTGAGGTGATTACCGCCGCGACGACGATTGAGGCTATCCGCAATCGCGGTCGGAACGGAACCTCAGTGCAGGATCCACAACAGGAATAGCGCGACGACCGCCAGCCCGCCCAGAAAGGCCACAGCCTGCCAGCGTCGGTTCCAGCCTTCAGGACGTGGCAGCGGCACGGGAATATCGGCGCGCTGACGAATCAGGTCGGGACCGGAATAGCGCCCCTGCCCCGGCAAGCCGCCAGTAATGCCGGAAAGCAGATTGCCCTCTGGATCGCCCTGAATCGCGGATTGGGGCATGGCCAGCGAAAGATACGGCAACTGCTGGGCATTTGCCGCTCCGGACTGGTTTTGCGGCGGCGCAGCGGATGCGAGCGACGTGCGACCGGCCGTGGCGAGGGTCGACTTTGGCGTCTTAGCAAATTGCCCGGTCAAGGCCGCGTCCACCATCGCCTGCGATTTGGACGGTGTTTTCGAATCGGTACGGGAGGACGCCACCTTAGTCTGTACCAGCCCGGTCAGCACGCGTTGCAACGCTTCCGTCGTCGCGGCGTCGGCCTGTCCCGCCCTCAGCGCCTGAGTGAGGCTGCTGCCTTCCTTTGCCACAGGCGGATTGCTGCGGCCCGGTTCCAGCGCCCGCGCCACGGAATCACGCGCACCCGCCTTTACCAGAGCAGCACGCTGTTCCGGCGTCAGGGTCCGGGTGCGAAAGCGTATGTCCATTCATGACTCCGGCGCGGCATTGCGTCGGGCCAGAGCCTATCCGCCAATCCTTTCGGAAATCCAAAGCAAAGGGCCGCCCCGGCATTCCGGAACGGCCTTGCTTTGTCGTAGGGTGATAGAGCGGGGGTCAGATATCGTCGCCCAGCGCGCCCTTTACCTTGCCGACGAACTGCTGCACCTTGCCTTTCCCTTCCTGCTCCGCACCTTCCGCGCGGGTTTCGGGGTCGTTGCTCTTCTGCTTCAGCTTGCCGGCAGCTTCGTTGACATTGCCTTTGATCTTGTCAGTCAGTTCACCCATGATACGTCTCCTTCACGTGTCAGCTCGAACAGGTTGCATGAGCGCAAACCATTCGGATATCACGTAAAATCAACGGGCGAGGCTCGACTTTGTTCCGCGCTGCAAAACGCCTCGGCGCATCGTTACACCGTTCGTCGTATTTAACCGTCAGATCAGTCCCGCCAGCGGGCTGGACGGGTCGGCATAGCGCCGCTTGCCCATCCGCCCCGCCAGATAGGAAAGCCGTCCGCTTTCAATCGCCAGCTTCATGGCGCGCGCCATCATGATCGGGTTCTTTGCTTCGGCAATCGCGGTGTTCATCAGCACCCCGTCACAGCCAAGCTCCATCGCGCGCGACGCATCCGATGCACTGCCGACGCCCGCATCGACCAGCACAGGCACGCTCGCGCCCTCGACGATCAGGCGGATCGTCACTTCGTTCTGGATACCAAGGCCGGACCCGATCGGCGCGCCCAGCGGCATGATCGCCACCGCGCCTGCATCCTCCAGCCGCTTCGCCGCAATCGGATCGTCGACGCAATAGACCATCGGCTTGAAGCCTTCCTTCGCCAGCACCTCGGTCGCGCGCAGCGTTTCGACCATGTCGGGATAGAGCGTGCGCGCCTCCCCCAGCACCTCCAGCTTGACCAGGTCCCAGCCACCCGCCTCTCGCGCCAGCCGCAACGTGCGGATCGCGTCCTCTGCGGTGAAGCATCCGGCGGTGTTGGGCAGGTACATGACCTTTTTCGGGTCGATATAGTCGGTCAGCATCGGCGCCTTCGGGTCCGACACATTAACCCGGCGCACCGCGACCGTGACGATTTCCGCCCCCGATGCTTCGAGCGCGGCGGCATTCTGTTCGAAATCCTTGTATTTGCCTGTACCGACGATCAGGCGCGAGCGAAAGCTGTGCCCCGCCACCGTCCAGCGATCCTCCTCCACCCCGGCAGCATGATCGCCGCCGCCGACGAAGTGGACGATCTCCAGCTCATCGCCATCCTCCACCTTCACACTGCCGAGCGTCGAACGCGGCACAACCTCCAGATTGCGTTCGACCGCCACCTTTTCCGGCTCCAGCCCCAGCTCACTCGCAAGCTGGGCGAGGGTCAGGCCCGCCGTGACGCGGCGATGTTCGCCATTGACCCGGATGGTGATGGTTCCGTCGTTATGCAAATCCGCTTCTCCATGCGTCCCGGCGCGGGTGCAGCAACCGCCTTCAGGATAAAGGCGTCTCGACTTCCCGCGGCCGGTGGGGGTAAGGATGGATGCGATTTAGGCGCGCAGGCGCCCGCCCGCAACCGAAAGGCACCGGCTTGGCCGACACGATTTACGTCCTCAACGGTCCCAACCTCAACCTGCTCGGCACGCGCGAACCGGAAATCTACGGCTCCGACACGCTGGACGATATTGGCGGACGGCTGGAGGATCGCGCCCGCGCGCTGAACTGCGAAATCGACATGCGCCAGTCCAATCATGAGGGGCATCTGATCGACTGGCTGCACGAGGCGCAGTCGACGAATGCAAAGGCGGTGATCCTCAATCCCGGCGGCTATACGCACACCTCGGTCGCGCTGCACGATGCCGTCGCGGCGATTACGACGCCGGTAATCGAGATTCACCTTTCCAACCCGCATGCGCGCGAAAAATTCCGCCACACCAGCTATGTAGGCCGTGCCGCACGCGGAACCATCGCGGGCTTTGGCGCGCTTTCCTATCTTCTGGCGCTTGAAGCCGCGGCCAGTCTCTGACACAGGGCCGGTTTGGATTCTTTTGAGGGATCGCATGAGCGAAGACACAAAACACAGCGGCGTAATGCAGGTCGATATCGATCTGGTGCGTCAGCTTGCCACCGTACTGGATGACACGCATCTGACCGAGATCGAGGTCGAGGACGGCGATCGCAAGGTCCGCGTCGCGCGCACCGTGACCGCAGCGCCCGCCGCATCCTATGCAGCGCCGCCGATGACCGCCGCACCGGCTGCCGCCGCGCCTGCGGCCGCTCCGGCTGCGGAGGCCCCCGCGCCTGCCGCGCCCGACCATGCCAATGCGGTCAAATCGCCGATGGTCGGCACCGCCTATCTGTCGCCCGAACCGGGTGCCAAAGCCTATGCCGAAATCGGCAAGCAGGTCGCGGCCGGCGACACGCTGCTGATCGTCGAGGCGATGAAAGTGATGAACCCGATCACCGCGCCCAATGCAGGCACGGTCAAGGCGGTTCTGGTCGAGGACGGCCAGCCGGTCGAGTTCGACCAGCCGCTCGTCGTCGTCGAGTAAGCCCGTGGCCAAAATCGAGAAGCTGCTGATCGCCAATCGCGGGGAGATTGCCCTGCGCATCCACCGCGCGTGCAAGGAAATGGGTATCCGCACCGTGGCGGTCCATTCCACCGCCGATGCCGACGCCATGCATGTGCGGCTGGCCGATGAAGCCATCTGCATCGGTCCGCCAGCCGCGGGCCAGAGCTATCTCAACATCCCGAACATCATTTCGGCGGCCGAAATCTCCGGCGCGGACGCGATCCACCCCGGCTATGGTTTCCTGTCGGAAAACGCCAAGTTCGCGGAAATCGTCGAAAGCCACGGCATCATCTTCGTCGGCCCCAAGCCGGAGCATATCCGCATCATGGGCGACAAGGTGGAGGCGAAGCGCACTGCCGGTGCGCTCGGCCTGCCGCTGGTGCCCGGTTCCGACGGCGCGATCAGCGACCTGGAAGAAGCGAAGAAGCTGGCAGCCGATGTCGGCTATCCGGTGCTGATCAAGGCGGCATCGGGCGGCGGCGGGCGCGGCATGAAGGTGGTGCCGAGCGAGGATCAGCTCGAAAGCGCGATGCAGCAGGCAGGCTCCGAGGCGAAGGCGGCGTTCGGCGACGCCACCGTCTATATGGAGAAGTATCTCGGCAATCCGCGCCATATCGAGTTTCAGGTGTTCGGCGACGGAAACGGTAACGCCATCCATCTGGGCGAACGCGATTGTTCGCTGCAACGCCGTCACCAGAAGGTGCTGGAGGAAGCCACCTCCCCCGTCATTACGCCGCAGGAACGCGCACGCATGGGTGGCGTGGTCGCCAAAGCGATGGCCGATATGGGCTATCGCGGCGCGGGCACGATCGAATTTCTGTGGGAAGACGGGAAGTTCTACTTCATCGAAATGAACACCCGGCTTCAGGTCGAGCATCCGGTGACGGAGATGATTACCGGCGTCGATCTGGTGCGCGAACAGATTCGCGTCGCGGAAGGAATGCCGCTGTCGGTCGCGCAGGACGAGATCGAATTTCGCGGCCATGCCATCGAATGCCGCATCAACGCCGAAGACCCGAAAACTTTCGCGCCGTCGCCCGGCCAGATCACCTATTATCACGCGCCGGGCGGTATGCATGTCCGCGTCGACAGCGGCATCTATGCCGGGTATCGCATCCCGCCTTATTATGATTCGATGATCGCCAAGCTGATCGTGTTCGGGCGCACGCGCGAAGGCTGCATCATGCGGCTGCGCCGCGCGCTCGACGAATTTGTCGTGGAAGGCGTGAAGACCACCGTTCCGCTGCATCAGGCATTGCTCGACCAGCCCGATTTCCTGTCGGGCAACTATACGATCAAATGGCTGGAGGAATGGCTGGCAAGCCAGGACTGACCCCATGATACGTGCCCTGTTGCCGGTGATCGCGCTGGGAGCAGTTGCTCCCGCCGCATCGCCGGCACAGGCGCTTGCCGGGCGCTATTACCGGCAATTTTCCGACAAGCTGGTCGGCGGTCCCTATTACCGTGGCGAGGATATCGTCGAAATCGTGCCCGTCGCCGCCGATGCCGCCTATTTCCGCATTCATCTCGATTACGCCAATGGCCATGTCTGCGGCATTTACGGCGTTGCGCAGGCAACCGGCGACCGGCTCGTCTATCGCGATCCGGCACATTGGGGATCGAACCGGTCGTGCCGCCTCACCATCCGGCGCGACGGCAAGCGTTTGCGCATCGACGACGGCGAGCAAAGCTGTTCCGCCTATTGCGGGGCGCGCGGCACGCTGAGCGAGGTCAGCCTGCCCTTCGCCAGTCGCCGGAAAATCCGTTATATGAAGCGATTAAAGGCTTCGCACGAATACCGGGTTTCGCTGGCCGAATGGCGTACAGGAAAGCCCAAAATGGACTTTTGGAAAGCCTCTTAGGAACTGGATCCCGTCTTCGCAAAGCCAAGATCAGCAGCGTTCAACAACTTCCTTTTATTTGTCCGGAATTGAGTTATGATCGCCGGATAAAAATAAAGGGGAGAGTTCATGCCACTCAACACTTCCGAGCTGACGCTGATCGAACAACGCGTCACCAATGACGGGCCAAGCACGCCGGTTGCCTATCTACTCTGGTTCTTTCTGGGACTCCTCAGTGCGCACCGCTTCTATTTGGGGCGTCCCGCTTCAGCGATCCTGCAAATTCTATCCTATTTCGTTCTGATCGGCTTTTTCTGGCTGCTACTCGATCTGTTGCTGATCCCCGACATGGTTCGCCAGAAACGCGATGTGATGCGACAGCGGCTGACGACCGAAATGGAAGGCGGTCAGCAACTCGCTTTCGCCTGAATTTTGCACGGGGCCGGCGGCGCTCGCGACAGCGCCGCCACGCAACCTTGTCGCCGGAACCGCGTTGCACCCGCCATGTCGCCTCGCTATCGACATAGTGGAAAATACCCGGTGAGCAGGCGCTGCGCGTTCCTGCTTCCTGCCCGGAACACGCGGAAAAAGGAGCGCCCATGGCATTGATCGCGGATATCAGGGCGCTCGACAAATCACAGAAAAGCGCGATCTGGGCGAGCTATCTGGGCTGGACGCTGGATGCCTTCGACTTCTTTCTGATGGTGTTCATGCTCCACGCCATCGCCAGCGAATTCGGCGACAGCGTGGAAAAAGTTTCGTTCGCGGTGGCCGCGACGCTGGCGGCGCGTCCCTTCGGCGCCCTGTTCTTCGGCTATCTGGCCGACCGGTTCGGCAGGCGGCCGATCCTGATGCTGGACATCACGCTGTTCTCGCTGTTCGAACTGGCGTCCGCCTTCGCCCCCGATTTTACCGTGCTGCTGATCCTGCGCATCCTGTTCGGTTTCGCGATGGGCGGCGAATGGGGCATCGGCGCCAGTCTGGTGATGGAATCGATTCCGAAGAAACTGCGCGGGCCGGTGTCCGGGCTGCTGCAAAGCGGCTATCCGTCGGGCTATCTTTTCGCCAGTCTGGTCTTTTACCTGCTGTTCGACACGATCGGCTGGCGCGGCATGTTCATGGTCGGCATCCTGCCCGCCATTCTGGTCATCCTGATCCGCATGCATGTCGAGGAAAGCCCGGCGTTCGAGGCCCGCAAGGACGGGCCAAAGGTCAACCCGGTGCGCGAACTGTTCCGCCACTGGAAAACCGCGCTTTACATGATCGTGCTGATGACCGCGTTCAATTTCTTCAGCCACGGCACGCAGGATCTCTATCCCACATTCCTGCAGACACAGCACCATTTCAGCACACATATGACGGGTACGCTGGCGATTATCATGAATGTCGGCGCAATTATCGGCGGCATCAGTTTCGGCATCTGGTCGGAAACCATCGGACGCAAGCGCGCGATTATCGTTGCGGCGCTACTGGCGCTACCCTTCATTCCGCTCTGGGCTTTTTCCGCGACCCCGCTGCTGCTGGGGCTGGGCGCGTTTCTGGTGCAGATCGCGGTGCAGGGGGCATGGGGTATCGTGCCGGTACACCTCAATGAACTGTCCCCCGGCCTGATCCGCGGCATGTTTCCCGGCTTTGCCTATCAGGCGGGTAATCTGATCGCGTCGATCAATGCGCCGATGCAGGCCGATATCGCCAAATCCTTCGGCGGCAATTACGGCGTGGCGCTGGCGATCGTCGCTGGCGTGATGGCGATCCTCATCGCGATATGGACAGGGATTGGCCCCGAACGCACCGATGTCGATTTCACAGAGCAGGCGCGTGCGATCCGGACATAGGCCCCCGGTTGCCCGCCCTCGCGCTTCTCATCTGCGACGCCGCAATCGATGGTGGCCGCACCTGCCGCGATGGGCATGGGTACTGATCGTGGCGGTCGTGCTGATCGCGGGATATTTCGGCTATCGCTACTGGACCGCGCCACAAAACACGCAACCAAACCCCTATGACCAGGCGATGTTGGTACAGGCGGCCAGGCAACGGTTTCGCCGCGACCCCAGCATTACCGACATCGTCTATGTCGCCCATCTGGACGAATGGAATGCCACCCCCGCCTTTGCCAGCGCCGATGCGAAAGACTTCGCGCACTATGTCTGTTATCAGCTTGCCGAAAGCGGCGTGGCGGGTCCGCATACGCGTGTACGGGTAATCGATGCAGACCGCCTGCGCGCTTCGAACTACGATTATAACGCCGCCAGCCGCGGCACCCTGACTTGTGGAGATGCACCCGAATGAAGGCCACTATCTGGCATAATCCGCGCTGTTCGAAATCGCGCGAAACGCTGAAACTGGTGCAGGATACGCCCGGTATCGCGGTCGAGATCATCGAATATCTGAAGACGCCGCCCAGCCGGGAAACGCTGGCAAAACTGTATCAGCGCGCCGGTATGACCCCGCGCGAAGGATTGCGTTCGAAGGAGAAACAGGCGGTCGAACTTGGGCTGAAGGACGCCGACGATGCCAAAATACTCGACGCGATGGCCGAGCATCCGATCCTGATCGAACGGCCGCTGGTCGAAACCGAAAAGGGCGTGCGGCTGGGCCGTCCGCCCGAAAAAATACGCGAAATCCTGTAGCGCGCGGCGTGTCCGACTCGTCATTGCTCACGCCCGGCCGGAATTGCTGGCGGATCGAACGCGCCGATGCCGCCAGCGTCATCGTCGATGCGGAAGACTATTTTCGCCTCGCGCGCGCGGCGATGCGAACGGCAAAGCATCAGATTCTGCTGATCGGCTGGGACTTCGACGCGCGGATAAAGCTGGTCGATGACGATACGGATGACGCCCCGACACACATAGGCAACTATATCGACTGGCTGGTGCGCCGCACGCCGGAATTACAGATCTATCTGCTGCGCTGGGATATGGGGGCGCTGAAAGCGCTGTTTCGGGGCCGCAATCTTGTCACGCTGCTGCGCTGGTGGCGGCACCGGCGCATTCACCTGAAGCTCGACCGTTTTCACCCGGCGGGTGCATCGCATCATCAAAAGATCGTCGTTATCGACGACTGCATCGCTTTTTGCGGCGGCATCGACATGACCGTCGACCGCTGGGACACGCGCGGGCATCTGGATGACGATCCGCGCCGGACGGAGCCGAACGGTGCGCCTTATGCCCCCTGGCACGATGCCACCACCGCGCTGAGCGGGCCGGTCGCCGCCGCCCTGGGCGAATTGTGTCGCGACCGGTGGCACCGTGCCGGGGGTCGGCACATCGCTGCCCCGCCGGAAACCGCAGCGTGCTGGCCCGACGGCCTCGACCGGCAGTTTACCGATTGCTCGATTGCGATTTCACGCACCTATCCGGCAATGACCGACCAGCCGCCGGTGCATGAGATCGAGCAGCTCTATCTCGACGCGATCGAACGTGCCGAACGCTGGATCTATGCCGAAAGCCAGTATTTCGCCTCGCGCCGCATTGCCGAAGCGATTGCCCGGCGATTGCAGGAAGAAAACGGCCCGGAAATCGTCATCCTCAATCCTGTGGTCGCCGATGGCTGGCTGGAACAGGAAGCGATGGATTCAGCGCGCGCGCAATTGTTGAAGACATTGCAAAAGCTCGACACGCATAACCGCCTGCGCGTCTATCACGCCGAAACCGCGGGCGGCACGCCGATTTATATTCATGCGAAAGTCACCATTATCGACGGCAGGGTACTGCGCGTGGGATCGTCGAATTTCAACAACCGTTCGATGCGCCTCGATACCGAATGCGATGTAACGATCGACGCCGAGCATCCCGGCAACGGCCCTTGCGCCAACCGAATCGAAGCCATCGCCCATGATCTGATCGCCGAGCATCTGGGGTGTGAAGCCGCACTGGTAGCCGAGCGATTCGCGGCGACCGGTTCGCTGATCCGCACCATCGAATCGCTGCGCTCTACGGGACGGCGGATGCGCCCCTATCGCTTTCCGGAGCTGAACGAAGCGGAGCAATGGCTGGCCGACAACGAGGTGCTGGACCCCGAAAATCCGCAGGACATGTTCGAACCGATGCACAATCCCGGCCTGCTGCATCGCCTTCGTGTTCGGTTGCGCCTAGCATCGCGCAAGACACGCCGCTAAAGGCCGTGCCATGAGTGAGATCACCCCGCAGATCGTCGCCGAACACGGCCTGAGCCCCGAGGAATATGAGCGCGTCCTCGCCAGCATGGGGCGCGAACCCAATCTGACCGAACTCGGCATCTTTTCGGTCATGTGGTCGGAACATTGTTCCTATAAATCCAGCCGTATCCACCTGAAGAAGCTGCCGACCACCGGCCCGCAGGTGATTTGCGGCCCCGGCGAGAATGCGGGCGTGGTCGATATCGGCGACGGACAGGCCGCGATCTTCAAGATGGAGTCGCACAACCACCCGTCCTACATCGAACCCTATCAGGGCGCGGCGACGGGCGTCGGCGGCATCCTGCGCGACGTGTTCACCATGGGCGCGCGCCCGGTCGCGAACATGAACGCACTGCGCTTCGGACGGCCCGACCATCCGAAGATGCGCCACCTGATTTCCGGCGTGGTGCACGGCATCGGCGGGTACGGCAATTGCGTCGGCGTGCCGACCGTGGGCGGCGAGACCAATTTCCACGCCGCCTATGACGGCAATATCCTGGTCAATGCGATGACCGTCGGCGTGGCGGAAACCGCGAAGATATTCTATTCCGCCGCGTCGGGCATCGGCAATCCGATCGTCTATGTCGGTTCCAAGACGGGCCGCGACGGCATTCACGGCGCGACCATGGCCAGCGCCGATTTCGACGAGGATTCGGAAGAAAAACGTCCCACCGTTCAGGTCGGCGACCCGTTCACCGAAAAACTGCTGATCGAGGCGTGTCTGGAATTGATGGCGTCCGACGCGATCGTTGCGATTCAGGATATGGGTGCCGCCGGTCTCACCTCCTCTTCGGTCGAGATGGCGTCGAAGGGCGGTGTCGGCATCGAACTCGTCATGGATGACGTTCCCCAGCGCGAAGAGGGCATGACGCCCTATGAAATGATGCTCTCCGAATCGCAGGAGCGCATGCTGATGGTGCTGAAGCCCGGCCGGGAGGCGGAGGCAGAGGCGATTTTCCGCAAATGGGAACTGGATTTCGCCGTTATCGGCCGTGTCACCGATACCGGGCGGATGGTCCTGAAATGGCAGGGCGATACGGTGTGCGATATTCCGCTCGGCCCGCTGGCGGACGAAGCGCCCAGCTATGACCGGCCGTTCACCCGCACCACCCCGCCCGAAATGCCCGGCGACATTCCCGAATCGAGCGACATCGGGGCCGACCTGCTGAAGCTGATGGGATCGCCCGACCTGGCCAGCCGCCGCTGGATCTGGGAGCAGTATGACCACATGGTCGGCGCCGACACGGTGCAGCGCCCCGGCGGCGATGCGGCGGTGGTGCGCGTCCACGGCACCGACAAGGCGCTGGCGATCACCACCGACTGTACCCCGCGCTATTGCCATGCCGATCCGCATGAGGGCGGCAAGCAGGCGATTGCCGAGGCGTTCCGCAACCTCTCCGCGGTCGGTGCTAAGCCGCTGGCCACCACCGACTGCATGAATTTCGGCAACCCGCAACGCCCGGAAATCATGGGCCAGTTCGTCGGCTGTATCGAAGGGATGGCGGAGGCCTGCGAAGCGCTCGACATGCCGATCGTGTCAGGCAATGTCAGCCTGTATAACGAAACGAAGAATGACGACGGCAGCGGTTCGGCGATCCTGCCGACCCCGGCAATCGGCGCGATCGGGCTGATGCAGGACTGGCGCAAGAGCTGCACCATCGGCTTCAAGCAGACGGGCGACGCGATACTGGTGATCGGCGACCGGGTCGGCCATCTCGGCCAGTCGCTGTGGCTGCGCGAAGTGCATGGGCGCGAGGAAGGACCGCCGCCGCCCGTCGATCTGCGCGCCGAACGCAAGGCGGGCGATTTCGTTCGCAAGGCAATCGAAAACGGCTGCGTCACTGCCTGCCATGACGTGGCGGATGGCGGCATCGCGGTCGCGGTTGCCGAAATGGCGCTGGCATCGGGTATCGGCGCGCTGCTTAACGAGCCGCAGCCCTTCGGCGTCGCCGGTTCCTATTTCGGCGAGGATCAGGGGCTGTATGTCGTCACCCTGCGCGACGACGCGCTGCCGGGCTTCATGGCGGCGGCGGATGCGGCGGATGTCGTGGTCGACCTGCTGGGCCGGACGATCCGCGACCGCATCGTGTTCGAACTGGAAGACAGCGACGCGGTGATCCCGCTCGACGAACTACGCAGCGTGCATGAAGGCTTTTTCGCAGAGCTGATGGGCGGCAGCGACGGCGTCCTCGCCTGACCGGACGAATCGCGTCGGTTTGACCCGGCTCAAACCGCGCTGGTCAACATCGTGTCACAGCATCCTGCATCGGGGCGTTCGCTCCGGGTGCGGGAGATGCGACGATGCACGATGTCCTGATCGTAGGGGGTGGACCGGCAGGGTTGGCCTTTGCCCGATCGCTAGCCGGAACCGGGCTGGACATTGCGATTATCGAGCGCCAGTCCCACGCAGCGCTGGCCGACCCCGCCCCGGACGGGCGGGAAATTGCGCTGACGCACCGGTCGGTTGCGACGCTGAAGCAACTTGGTGCCTGGTCGCTGATCGCGCCGGAAGAGGTTGCGCCCCTGCGCGAGGCGAAGGTTTATAATGGGCGGTCGCGCTTTGCCCTGTCGTTCGATCCGAAGGGCGGTAGCGAAGCCGAACTGGGCTATCTGGTGCCCAACCACTATATCCGCCGCGCGCTGTTCACAGCGGTGGAAGAACAGCCGAAACTGCATTTCTATACCGAAACAGCAATGCGTTCCGTCCGAACCGGCCGCGATCACGCACAGGTGATGCTGACCGATGGGCGAACGTTGCGGGCACGCCTGCTGGTCGCCGCCGATTCACGCTTTTCCGCCGTACGAGATCAGCTTGGTATCGCGGCGGAGATCAATCGGCTGGGCAAATCGATGCTGGTGTGCCGGGTCGAACACCCGCTCGATCATCACGGCATCGCGACCGAATGGTTCGGCTATGACCAGACCATCGCCATGCTGCCGCTCAACGGCCGGATGTCTTCTGCCGTACTGACGCTGCCGACGGCACAGATCGAACGACTGATGGCCGCGGATAGCGGAACGCTGAGCGAAGAACTGACGCAGCGATTCGAAGGACGGCTGGGCGCGATGCGCGTCGTCGGGGAACCCCATGCTTATCCGCTGGCAACCACCTGGTCGCACCATTTCGCGGCGGAGCGGGCCGCGCTGATCGGCGATGCAGCGGTGGGAATGCACCCCGTGACCGCACATGGATTCAATCTGGGCCTGCAAAGTCAGGCGGTACTCGCCGGTCTGATTGTACGCGCAGCGGCGCATGGCCGCGACATTGCCGCACCCATGCTGCTGCGCCGCTATGAAATGCGGCACCGGCTGGCGAGCCGTCCGCTCTATACCGCCACCAACATGCTGGTCGGTCTCTATACCGATCACCACCCTGCCGCGCGACTGGTGCGCCGCCGGGTATTGCGCGCGGGCGCGCACCTGCCCTTCGTTCGCAACACCGTCAGCCGCATGTTGATGCAACCGGGGCGCGCGCCACGCCTGTCCCGCCCCAATCCCGGAAGAGAATTGTCATGAGCACCGCTTTTGCCGAAATTCCCGCCCTGTCCATGTACGACCGGATCGGTGGTGAAGAAGGTGTGCGAACGCTGGTCGAGCGATTTTACGACCTGATGGCGCTCGATCCCGCCTATACCGCATTGCGGGCCATTCACGCCCCCGACCTGTTCCCCACGCGGGTCGCGCTGACGCGCTTTCTATGCGGCTGGCTGGGCGGCCCGCGCGACTGGTTCGATCAGCGACAGGGCACCTGCATCATGTCGATGCATCGCGCGATGCAGTTTGATGCGCCGCTGGCCGCCCAATGGGTCGATGCAATGCGCCGCGCGATGATCGATACCCGCGTCGACCGCGATCTGGCGCGACAGATGCTTGGCGCGTTCATCCGCATGTCCGGCGCGATGATCAACCGCGAGGAACGCTAGGACGGATCGGAGACGTGTCGGCGGCGCTATGCTAGCCTGCGCGCATGCAACCCCATCCCACCCTGCCCTGGCGCCCCTATCCCGCAATGACCGACGCCGAACGGCTGACGGCGGCCGAACGCTTTTACGAAACCATGGCGACGCGGCGGACGTGCCGGGCATTTGCCGATACGCCGGTGCCGCGCGCGATCATCGAAACGGCAATCCGCACCGCCGGGACCGCGCCCAGCGGTGCCAATCATCAGCCCTGGTATTTCGCGGTGGTCGCCTCTGCCGATAAAAAGCGGGCGATCCGCGAAGGAGCGGAAGCCGAAGAACGCGCCTTTTACGAAGGCAAGGCGGGGCAGGAATGGCTGGAGTCGCTCGCACCGCTCGGCACCGATGCGGACAAGGGATATCTGGAAATCGCACCCTGGCTGATCGTCATTTTCGAGCAGCGCCGCGGTGGTCCCGAACCGGGTGACGACCGACAGAATTATTATGTTACCGAAAGCGTCGGGCTGGCGACCGGCTTGCTGCTCGCTTCCCTGCATCAGGCCGGGCTGGCGACACTCACCCATACGCCCAACCCGATGAAGTTCCTCAATACGCTGTGCGAACGTCCGGCGACAGAAAAGCCCGTGATGATCGTGGTGGCGGGTCATCCTGCAACCGATGCAACCATCCCCGTGCACGCCACGCTGCGCAAACCGCTCGACGCGATCACAAGCTGGCTGTAGCACCGCCGCAATAGATCGACGCATCGGCGATCGTCGGTTTGGGGGAACGGGCATGGCAACCCTGCCAGAGCGAATCGGAACGCTGGACACCATTCGCGGAGTCGCGGTGCTGGGCATCCTGTTGCTCAACATCGTCGCCTTTGCGATGCCGCAGACCGCCTATATGAACCCGCGCGCCTATGGCGGCTGGCATGGCGCCGACCTTGCTGCTTATCTGATCAACTTCGTGCTGTTCGACGGCAAGATGCGGGGATTATTCTCCTTTCTGTTCGGCGCATCGATGCTGATGGTCATCGAACGTGCCGAACTGAGCGGCCAGTCGCCCGCGCGCGTGCATTTTTCGCGCATGATCTGGTTGCTGATATTCGGCCTGATCCACCTGTGGCTGATCTGGTGGGGCGATATTCTGACGCTCTATGCGATGGTCGGCATGATCGCCTGGGCATTTCGCAACAAGGACGCGCACAGCCTGATCGGCCACGGCATTCTGCTGCTCTGTTTCCAATGGCTGCTGATGATTCTGATGCCGATCGGAATGCATGCCACCGAACTGGCCGCCGCGCGACCGGACGCGACCGCCGATGCGCGTCACGGGCTGGAACAGTTGCAGCAGGGGTTCGGCGTGCCGTCGGCGCAATGGATTGCCGGGCAACTGGCGCTGATGCGTGGCGGCTATTGGGGCATTCTGAGCGACCGGCTGGCCAACAATATCACCACGCCGCTCAACAGCCTGTTGTTCGTCGGCGCGGAAACGCTTGCCTATATGCTGTTCGGCATGGCGGCCCTGAAAAGCGGCTTCCTGACCGGCGCATGGGAACGACGGCGCTACTGGCGCTGGGTGGCGGTCGGCTTCGGGATCGGAGTCCCGGTCTATGCTGCGCTGGGCGCATGGATGGTCGCGCAGCAGTTCAGCATGATGTCGGTGGCCATTGCGGTGATGGCGGCCAGCGTTCCCGTCCGCTCCGTGATGATCGTCGGCTGGGCGGCGCTCATCATACTTGCCCTGCGCCCCGGTGGTGCCCTGACGCAGCGGCTCGCGGCTGCCGGGCGGATGGCGTTCAGCAATTATCTCGGTACCAGCCTGATCTGCACGACATTGTTTTACGGCTATGGCTTCGGCTGGTTCGGCTATTGGTCGCGCGCGCAGATTTACGGGGTGGTGCTGGCGGTCTGGGTGCTGATCCTGCTGTGGTCGAAACCCTGGCTGGAACATTTTCGCTACGGCCCGCTCGAATGGCTGTGGCGCAGCCTTGCCCGACGGCAATGGCAACCGATGCGCGGCGGAGCCCTGTCAGCCACTCAAAAAGTTGCGACTGACACGCAATAACTATTGCAAACGGTTCTCATTATCTCCATAAACGCTGTCGAGGAGAGCGTTTATGGTCGTTTGCGTGTGCAATGCTATTCGCGAGGAACAGGTCCGCGATGCGGCTCGCAACGGCGCACGCAGCGCTTGCCAGGCCTATCGCGCGCTGGGGCGTCAGGCCAAATGCGGTCAGTGCACACCGTTTGCGCGTGAAATCATCGCCCGGGAACACAGCGCCGCCTGAACCGTCGCCCACAGACGGTCAGACGGTGCATAGCATCCTTATTGCTGGTTGGTCACCGCCTGATTGTCGGCGGGTTTGTGCGCGGAAATCGTCGGCACGCTGATCGTCTTGTTGACGGTGCCGACATCGACGGTTCCGGTTTCCATCTGATAAGCAGGCGCCTGAGCGGGCCGGGTCTGGGTGATGTTGATCCAGCCGACCGAAACGAGAATGATAAAGATAATGATCGCCAGTCCGATCAGCACCAGCAGGCCGCGCATAGGTCTCTCCCTTTTGAAACGATAGCGTAATAACGTACCATCCGCACAGGAAGTTGCACGGCCGATAGCAGAATCGGTTGACGCAACGCCGCTTAGCCGGTATCGGCGCGGACTTTCCGGAAACTTCCGAAACCAGGATTGATAGCCATGTCGCGCATTTGCGAGCTGACCGGCAAGGGCCGGCAGGTGGGACACAATGTTTCCCACGCCAATAACAAGACCAAGCGTACCTTTCTGCCCAACCTGCAGAATGTGACGCTGATCTCCGAAGCGCTGGAGCGTTCGGTGCGCCTGCGCGTGTCGACCCACGGCCTGCGCTCGGTTGAACATGTCGGCGGTCTCGACAACTGGCTGCTGAAGACCCGCGACGACGACCTGTCGCTGCGCGCCCGCCGCCTGAAGCGCGAAATTCGTAAGAAACTGGCCGACAGCGCCGCCGCCTGATTTCAATTCGCTGCCGCCTTCACGGGCGGCAGATCGATACGGAATTTGAGCAGCAGCGTTCGTTCGAACCAGCTTTGATTGTCGTCGGACACGATCCACAGGATCGTGCCGGCGCTTTCGTGCGTCAGCGCGATTCCTTCGAAATTGTCGTGGATCAACGGCGCGGCCAGCGTGGCGAGTTCCCTGCCGCGTACCGTGGCACCGGGCCGGATCGCTCCCGCCGGGATCAGGGTCAGCTTTGCCCGGAACCCTTTACGCAGGCTGAAGGAGCGGTTGAGCACCAGTACGCGCCCGTCCGCCAGCGCCAATGCGTCTGAAGGATTATATCCTCCCGCAGGCGGCATGTAGATAAAGCGAAAGCCTTGGTCGGGGGCCTTAATCGGATCGCCTGCGAAGCAGATCGCCGCGTGTCCCTTGTGATGGGGCCAGTTGCCGGTTTCCGAAAATACGACGAACCTGCCATCGGGCAAATCGGCCATCGCCTCCGGCCCGCCATTTTCGGGCCAGTCCCGCATTGCCGCGGGTTCGGCATGACCGCGAACATGCTCGAACCCGGCATCATAGCGCCAGATGGCGTTATGCTGTTCAAAGCCAACCCGGAAATCCCCGGTTCCGGGGTCGCGCACCATCGATTCGCTGTCGCGATCAATCTTCGTCCAGCCGGTCCCCGGCCCACCCGGCAGTTCCGAAAAGCGAACGTCCGTCGGTCGCCAGTCTGCTCCCATACGAAATCGCAACAAGGTGCCGAAGTCGGACAGCAGCGTGAACCGGTCAGCCTGTACATACAGCGAGGAGAACCCGCCGAATGCCGGATCGGGGTCGGTCAGATGGACACCGCCGAGATAGGTCAGCGCACCCGTCCGCTTCAGGGTCGGATCGGCAGTCGAAAGCGGAACCGGGGTTGCGCGCAATTGCGGGCGGGAGGTGAAAACGTCGCGATGCGCCTCGCCCGAATAGCACGGTACGAACAGGACAATCAGCAGGATCGACAACAGGATACGCATCGCTATCGCTGTAGGCGCTGCGGCATTCCGGTAAAACCCCGACTGAACAATAGCTGACGGCCGCGTTCAGACTGACCTAAAGCCCGGTCCTTATACTTGCACCGACCGACCGCGGCTGGCCGAGCCGCTTCGGCAAGTCCTTTCGCGTAGCGTATCGAAAGGCGGGGCCGGTCTTCTGTATGGGAGACCGGCCCTTTGCCGGTCAGTACATATGCTGGCCGCCGTTGATCGACAATGTCGACCCGGTGACGAAACCGGCATCTTCCGAGCAGAGAAATGCAACGCCGCGGGCGATCTCGCTGGCCTGTCCCAGCCGCCCGACGGGAATGCGCGCAACGATCTTTTCGAGCACTTCGGACGGCACCGCGGCCACCATATCGGTGTCGATATAGCCCGGCGCGATGGCGTTGACGGTGATGCCAAGGCGCGCGCCCTCTTGCGCCAATGCCTTGGTAAAGCCGTGAATGCCCGATTTCGCGGCGGCATAGTTGACCTGACCATATTGTCCGGCCTGCCCGTTGATCGAGCCGATATTGACGATACGCCCCCATTTACGTTCACGCATTCCGCCGAACGCAGCCTTCGCCATGTTGAAGCATCCGCCCAGATTGATGCGGATCACATCTTCCCACATGTCGCGAGTCATTTTCGACATGGTACCGTCGCGGGTCACACCGGCATTGTTGACGATGATGTCGACGGGGCCAAGCTCGGCCTCCACCTTCGCCACACCTTCCTGACAGGCGTCGAAATCGCCGACGTCCCATTTATAGCTGGCGATACCGGTTTTTTCGGTAAAAGCACGGGCGCGCTCTTCATTGCCGGCATAGTTGGCGGCAACCGTCATGCCGGCCTCTTTAAGCGCGAGGCTGATCGCCTCTCCAATACCGCGGGTTCCGCCGGTGACGATCGCTACGCGTGCCATGCATGACTCTCCTATTAGCCGGGAATTGCGAGGCTTAGGCTACGCATCCGGCAGCCAGCCCGCAAGCTCTTGTGCGAGAATTTTGCGCAGCATTTCCATGCCCGGTGCGCTGGTGTTGAGGCACGGCAGACAGGCAAAGTCGGTTCCGCCCGCTTCCATGAACGTCTCCCGCCCGCGCAGCGCGATTTCCTCCAGCGTTTCAACGCAATCGGCGGAAAAACCGGGGGTCAGCACCGCCACGCGCTTTCCCCCCTTGCCGGGAAGTGCCGCGAGCACTTTGTCGGTTGCAGGCTCGAGCCATTTGGCCCGGCCGAAGCGGGACTGAAATGCGACCACCAGTTCACGGCCCAGCGCTTCGCTCAACAGGCGTGCGGTCTTCCGGCAATGACAGTGATAGGGATCGCCCAGTTCCAGCGTCCGCTGCGGCATCCCGTGAAAGCTCGCGACAATCGTATCGGGCGTGAAGTCGAGCGCCGCCAGCCCGGCCTCCACCGATGCGCGCAATGCCTCGATATAGGCGGGATGGTCATAATAAGGCGGCAGGGTGCGGATGGCGGGTTGCCAGCGCATATCGGCCAGCGCGGCAAAGGCAGCATCGTTGGCGGTCGCCGTCGTCGCCGCGCAATATTGCGGATAGAGCGGCGCGAACAGGATACGCTCGCATCCGGCTTCCTTCATCGCGCGCAGACGGTCGCCGATTGCCGGACTACCGTAGCGCATTGCCCAGTCGACCAGCACGTCCGGCCCGAACGCGTCCTTTAACCCTCCCGCCTGTGCGCGCGTGATCGCGGCAAGCGGGGAGCCGTCCTCGCCCCAGACCTGCGCATAAGCGTGCGCGGACTTTTTGGGGCGCGTGGTCAGGATGATGCCGCGCAGGATCGGTTGCCAGGCAATCGGCGGAATCTCGACGACACGGCGGTCGGACAGAAATTCGGCAAGATAGCGCTTCACCGCCTTCGGCTCCGGCGCGTCCGGCGTACCGAGATTGATGAGCAGCACGCCGATACGCGGTGCCGGGATCGGCGGATGATCGGCCGGACGGTTCATGAATCGTCTCCAACTGTCAGGGGCAGATCGCGCAGCCGCACGCCCGTCGCCGATTGAATGGCGTTGGCGATCGCCGGGGCGACCGGTGGCACCGCGAGTTCGCCGACACCGCCGGGGTCCGCTCCGCTTTCAATAATCTCAACCTGTATTTCCGGGCTGTCGGCAAGCGTCGGCAGGTTGAGATCGGCAAACCCTCGGGCATCCGCCAGATTGTCGGTAAAGCCGGTACTGCCCCCCAGCGCGCCGGCAACGCCGAAGATCAGCCCGCCCTCTATCTGCTGGCGGACCAGATCGGGATTGATCATCCGGCCGCAATCGACCGCCGCCACCAGTCGGTCGACCCGGATCTGCTGATCCTCATCGACGTGCGCTTCGGCCATCACCGCGATATAGGAGCCGCGAAACATGTGGCAGGCCATGCCCTGCCCGCTGCCCGCGATGCCGCCCTGCCAGGCGCCCAGCGACGCCACCGTGGTCAGGCAGCGTGCGAGCCGGGGATGACCGCCGAGCATCGAAATGCGGAACGAATGCGCCTCCACACCCGCGACATGCGCCAGTTCGTCGAGAAAGCATTCGGTGAAAAAACAGCTATAGCTGTGCGCGCCGGAACGCCATTCCCCCACGGGCACGCCGATATCCGCAGGGTGATGATCGAGCGCATAATTGGGAATGGCGTAAAAGGGCGTCGCCCCGGCCACCGCGGCATGATCGCCGATGCCGGTGCCGGGAATCGCCTGCGACAGCGCCGCCGCAACATCTCCGCCCAGCAGCCGCTTTGCCACTTCATGCCCGACCGGTGGCGCTGCGATCTTGCACAGCCAGCCCTGTATCGCACCGTCAGGGCCCAGCCGCGCGCTCATCCGGCCAAGCGCTGCCGGACGATAACGGTCGTGCAGACATTCCTCGCTGCGCGACCAGGTGAGTTGCACCGGCCGTCCGAATTTCCGGGTCAGTAACGCCGCCTGTGCCGCAGCCACGGTTTCCAGCTTCGCGCCGAACGAACCGCCCGCCATCATCGGATAGACGATCACCGCGTCCTCCGAGACATTCGCGGCCTTTGCCGCCGCCGCACGCGCCAGTCCGGGCGCCTGCGTCGGCACCCACAGCCGCAGCCGTCCGTCGGTCCAGTGCGCGGTGGCGGTCATCGGCTCTATCGCCGCGTGCAGCGCCAGCCCGACGCTGTAATCGGCGGCGACGATCTGCGCATCCCTGAACACCGGTTCCAGATTGCCGACGCTGGCCATGCGCTCGCCCTTGCCGTCGATCGCGGCTTTCAGCCCGGCGTCGATCGAATCGCTGTCGACGATCGCGCCGCGCGTTTCGAAGCGCGGCGCCAGCGCATCGAGCCCCTTGTTCGCGGCCCACCAGTTTTCCGCAACGACCGCGACCCAGTTAGCGTTTTCGACGATACTCAGGACGCCGCGAACCTTCTTCGCCGCCGCGTGATTCGAACTCAGCAGCCGGGTATCGCCCACCGGGCCCTGCCGCACCGACGCGAACACCATATCGGGCAGACGGACATCGGCAGCGAAATTGGCCGATCCGTCAACCTTTGCCGGAGTATCGAGGCGCTGCACGGAACTGCCCGACAGGCGATTCGACGTTTCCTGCCGCAGCGGAATTTCCTGCGGCAGCGACTGGTGCGCGGCATCCGCAGCCAGATCGGCAAAGCGCAGCCGGTCGTTGCCGTGGATGACGAAGCCTTCAGCCGTATTGCACGACCGCCAGTCGACCTTCCACCGCTTCGCCGCCGCCTTGCACAGCAACACACGGGCCGAGGCCCCCGCCTGCCGCAAATCGGGTTCGAACGCGCGAATCGAGGTCGACGCAGCGGTCAGCATCAGTGCGGTACGTTCCGCATGCGAGCGGCGAAAGCCTTCCGGCAGATTGGCAAAGGCATCGCGAAACAGAATGTCGGCGGCCAGCGCATTGGCGTAGAGCGCATTGAGCGGGGCAGCCTCCACCCCGACGGTACGCCAGTCCGCGCCCAGTTCGTCGGCCAGAATCTGCGGCAGCGCGGTATAGACCCCCTGTCCCAGTTCAGCCTGCGGGACCGCGACCGTCACTTCGCCGTCCTTGCCGATTTTCAGCCATGCGCCGAAGATCGTCTCACCCGGCGCAGCGGTCAGGTTGGGCATATAGTGGCGCGGCCACAGCGCATAGGCGACGATCAGGCCGACCCCGGCCCCGCCCCCGATCAGCAATTTCCGCCGGTCGATCCCGCGACCGGATGTTTGGGTATCCGCCATCGCGCCTGCTCTATCGCGCCTGTCGCCGCCATGCCAGCGCGATCATGTCGACCCGCCAGTAAAGTCTTGGGTTTGTCGCATCATGCCGGTAAGGCGGTCGCAGTTCATCCGGAGCGACCTGAAACCGTGATCCTCTCCCAAGCAGCCGCAGCGGCCGGCCATCACTATCTGCACTTTACGCAACTCGGCCTGCACCCCGTCCTCTATTCCTTCCATATTTTCGGGCATCAGCTTGATATTCGCTGGTATTCGCTCGCTTATATCACCGGCATCCTGCTTGGCTGGTGGTATCTGATGAAGCTGCTGGCTCAGCCGGGTGCGCCGATGGCACGGCGCCATGCCGACGATCTGGTCTTTTATGCGACCATCGGGATCATTCTGGGCGGGCGGATCGGCTATATCCTGTTCTACGCGCCGGAAATGATCCTCCATCCGCTGCAGATGTTCCGGCTGTGGGACGGCGGCATGTCGTTCCATGGCGGTGCGGCGGGCGTCAGCATCGCGATCATCTATCTCGCGCGCAAGAACGGACTGAACTGGCTGCGCATTCACGATTACGTCGCCTGCTGCGCGCCGTTCGGCCTGTTTTTCGGGCGTATCGCCAATTTCATCAACGGTGAGCTGTGGGGCCGCCCGACCACGGTCCCCTGGGCGATCATCTTTCCCAACACCGTTGCCTTCGGTCCTAATCCGCCGCGCCATCCCAGCCAGTTGTATGAGGCGGGGCTGGAAGGGCTGTTGCTGTTCGCGATTCTGTGGTTCCTCTTCTGGCGGACCAAGGCGCGGTATCAGCCCGGCAAGCTGGTCGGCGCATTCCTGCTCGGCTATGGCTGTGCGCGCTATTTTGTCGAATTTTTCCGTCAGGCGGATGAACAGTATCTCAACAACCCCATTCTCGGCACGCCGGGAACGCATATGGGCCAGTTGCTGACGATTCCGATGATTATCGGCGGCATTTACCTGATCCGCACCGCGAAGGGGCGGCAGGAACGCGCCGGTATCAAGATCAGCGAGACCGACGCCGCCGAGGCATGAACCACCCGCGGGAGGCAGTGTGACAGAACCGACCGATCCGGCAGAACCCCTGCTTGCCGAGCGGCTGGCGCGTGCGATCACGCTGGCCGGGCCGATTCCGCTGTCGCAGTTCATGGGCGCCGCCAATGCGCATTATTACGCCACCCGCGATCCGCTGGGCGCGCGCGGCGATTTCACCACCGCGCCAGAAGTCAGCCAGATGTTCGGCGAACTGATCGGGCTAGCGCTGACCGATCTGTGGCACCGTGCCGAACAACCGCGCGCACGTTATGTCGAACTGGGGCCGGGGCGCGGCACGCTGGCGTCCGACGCGCTGCGCGCGATGGTAACGGTGGGGCTGCAACCGCCGGTGCATTTCGTCGAAACCAGCCCGCGACTGCGCGAAGAGCAGGAAAAGCGCGTGCCCGACGCCGACTGGTGCCTCGATCTGGTCGGCGTGCCGGAGGATGGCGCGCTGCTGACCGTCGCCAATGAATTTTTCGATGCACTGCCCATCCGTCAGCTTGTGAAAACCGGCGAAGGCTGGCGCGAGCGGCTGGTCGCGTGTCAGGATACGCTGTTCCTGCCGATAGCGGGCGGCAATAATTTCGACGCGGTGATCCCGCCGCATCTGGCAAGCGCGCCTGTCGGCTCGATCCTCGAAACCTCGCCCGCATCGGTGGCGGTGATGCGCGCGCTGGCGAAGCGGCTGGTGGCACAGGGCGGCGCGGCGATCATCATCGATTACGGCTATGAAGGCCCGGCGGTCGGCGACACATTACAGGCGGTGCGCGGTCATGCCTATGCCAACCCCTTCGATCAGCCCGGCGAGCAGGACCTGACCGCGCATGTCGATTTCGGCACGCTGGCGGAAGCCGCGCGCGCGGAAGAAGCGGTGGTGTACGGTCCGATTACGCAGGGCGCGTTGCTGACCGCGCTGGGCATCGAACCGCGTGCCGACGCGCTGATGCAGGCAGCCCCCGAGCGCGCCGATATGATCCGCGAGGATCGCGACCGGCTGATCGGGGCGCAGAAAATGGGCGAGTTGTTCAAGGCAATCGTGGTGACCGCGCCCGGCTGGCCGGTGCCTGCCGGTTTCACCGCATGATCGTGTATCGCGACGCAGTGCCCGCCGACGGGCCCGCTCTGTCCGCCATGGCCGCGCGCTGTTTCACCGACACCTTCGGCAGCATGTACCGGATGGAGGATCTGCGCGCTTTTCTCGACGAAACCTTCGGCGAGCATCTGCCTTCGCATCTCTGCGATCCCGACTATCGGGTGCAACTGGCGGTCGAGGATGACGCGATTGTCGGTTTTGCCAAGACCGGACCCGTTTTCTTTCCCGGTGACTGGGATGCGCAGACCATCGAACTGCACCAGCTGTACATCCTCGGCCCATGGCAGGGCACGGGCGTCGCACCCGAATTGATGCGCTGGGCGATGGACAGCGCGCGCGAAGCAGGCTTTACCCGGATGGTGCTTAGCGTTTTCGTCGACAATATCCGTGCCCAGCGTTTCTACGCCCGGCATGACTTTGCCGAAGTCGGCACATATGCATTCCGGGTGGGTGAGACGATCGACGACGACCGTATCTGGGCATGTACCTTATGAACGACGTGGAGGTCATCCGCGCCGAAACGCTGGCGGGGGTCGCGCATGGCTTTCTGGGCAGGCGCGGCGGGGTTTCCAACGGTGTCCATGCCGGGCTGAATGTCGGCACCGGTTCCGACGACGCGCCGGAAGTGGTGGCCGAAAACCGTGTCCGTGCGACCGAAGCGGTGTTGCCGGGTGCAAAGCTGGTGACGCTGTATCAGGTGCATTCGGCGGATGCAGTGACGGTGGCCGAACCCTTTGCCGAAATGCTGCGCCCCCATGCAGACGCGCTGGTCACCAACCGGCCCGGCCTGGCGCTGGGCATCCTGACCGCCGATTGCGCGCCGGTACTGCTCGCCGACCGGGAAGCGGGCGTGGTCGGGGCCGCCCATGCCGGATGGAAGGGCGCGATTGCGGGCGTCACCGATTCGGCCATCGCCGCGATGGTCGCGCTGGGTGCGCGGCGCGACCATATCTACGCTGCCATCGGCCCGTGCATCGCGCGCGCCAGCTATGAAGTCGATACCGGCTTCGTCCACCGCTTCCTCGCCAGCGATCCGGCGAATGAGCATTTCTTCGCGGACGGCAAGCCCGGACATGCGCAATTCGATCTGGAAGCCTATGTCGCCGCCCGGCTGGCCGCGGCGGGCATCGGCCGCGTCGAGGCAATGGGGCTAGACACCTATACCGACGCCGACCGCTTCTACAGCTATCGCCGCAGCACCCATGCGCACGAACCCGATTACGGCAGGCAGATTTCGATTATCGGGTTGCAGGACTGACTGAAATTCCATTTCAAAATAGTAGTCCACTCAATCCCGCCACCGCTTCTGGTGAATATCGTGTGCCAGACCGTACCACTCGCCTCTTGCGCGCTGGCGCATGACGATGGCGGCCATAACAATCGCGACCACCAGCGCGATGGCGAGGAACAATAAATAGCCGGACGGTGCGCCCTGTAACCAACTGCGCGCCAGCAGTGCCGCGACGAACAGGGCGGGCGTGACCTTTCCCGCCAGATACATCGCATGGCCGAAACGGGTCGCCGTGACGGTGGTGGCATCGGGCTGGCGTACCAGCCAGATCGTTGCCGCGAGTTTCACGACAACCGCAAGGACGGCTATGCATAGCAAGGCAAACTGCATGGCGGTGGCACGCTCCCTCAGGACCGGGATCGGAACTATCCCATGATGCGGGGCGCTTGCAAAGCATACACCTCGCGGGCGGACGATTATTCGGCAAAAACCGCGCCGCAAAGGGGAACCGACGCTGGCGGCAACTGGTTTCATTTGATACCACCTGCCCATCTCGTCCGGCGACAGACCGGACGTACATTCATAGCACAGGAGAGCGCATGACCGACGAAACCGAAGCCGATATGACCGGCATCAGCCCGCGCCGTCGCCCCAAGCCGAACATCGAGGAGATTGGCGGCCGCAAACTGAAACCATCGACGCTGATGATGGGGCATGGATTCGACCCCTCGCTGTCCGAAGGATCGCTGAAACAGCCGATCTTCGCCACCTCCACCTTTGTTTTCCCCAACGCGGCCGCGGGCAAGCGCCATTTCGAAGGCATTACCGGCAAGCGTCCGGGCGGTGCGGAAGGTCTGGTCTATTCGCGCTTCAATGGGCCGAATCAGGAAATCCTCGAAGACCGTCTCGGCGTATGGGAAGAAGCCGAAGAGGCACTGGCCTTTTCCTCCGGCATGTCGGCGATTGCGACGCTGTTCCTCGCCATGGTCAATCCCGGCGACACGATTATCCATTCCGGGCCGCTCTATGCCGCGACCGAAACCCTGATTGCGCGCATCCTCGGCAAGTTCGGGGTGAAGTTCCTCGACTTCCCCGCCGATGCCAGCCCCGAGGAAATCGAAAAGGTCATGCGTCAGGCGGGCGACAGCCGTGTCGCGCTGATCTATCTCGAAAGCCCGGCCAACCCGACCAACGCACTGGTCGATGTCGAGGCGGTGGCGAAGCTGCGCGACAGCGTGTTCGCGGACAAGGAAGAAAAACCGCCGATTGCCATCGACAACACCTTTCTTGGGCCGCTGTGGCAAAAGCCGCTGCATCATGGCGCAGACATCGTCGTCTATTCGCTGACCAAATATGCCGGCGGGCATTCGGATCTGGTCGCGGGCGGCGTGCTGGGCACGCGCAAGGCGCTCGATCCGATCCGCGCGATGCGCAACACCATCGGCACGATCTGCGATCCCAACACAGCGTGGATGCTGTGCCGCAGTCTGGAGACGCTGGAACTGCGCATGAGCCGCGCGGGCGAAAACGCCGCAAAAGTGTGCGCCTTCCTGAAGGATCACCCCAAGGTGGAGAAGGTCGGTTATCTGGGCTTTCTGAAGGACGATGCGCAGTACGACATCTACAAGCGCCATTGCACCGGCGCGGGATCGACCTTCTCGCTCTATCTGAAGGGGGGCGAGAAGGAGGCGTTTGCGTTTCTCGATGCGCTGAAGATCGCCAAGCTGGCGGTCAGTCTGGGCGGCACCGAAACGCTGGCGTCCGCACCCGCCGCGATGACGCATATCTCGGTCCCCGACGCGCGTAAAAAGGCGCTGGGCATCACCGACAATCTGGTGCGTATCTCCATCGGCGTCGAGGATGCCGACGACCTGATCGCCGATTTCGACGCCGCGCTGAAGGCGGTTTGAGGCGCGAGGCGCGGGGGCGGATTGCCTGCCCCCGCGCCCGCATCGTCATTGCAACCCCGGCGAAAGCAGGGGGTACCCATCCAGAGCGGCAACACCAAAGCCGGATGGCCGCGTCGCTTCGCTCTTCGCAAAGACTAAATCAGATAGGCGTCGAACGCGGCAACGGCCTCACGCCCACTCTTGCCCTGCGCCAGACCGATCAGCTCCGCCGCCAGCAACAGATGCAACGGCAGGTCGCGATAGACCAGAATCCCTGCCTGTTTCAGCGTCACCGACTCTTCATAGGGAATCGGAACGTTGGGCGAAGGCACCGAAATCAGCCCGATGGTCAGGTCCGGCCGCCGCCGGTGCAGCGCCAGCAGCCCGGTTTCGCCTTCCCGCACGGTCGCGGTGCCGCTGTGATACCCCTCGATCAGCAACACCCCACCCTGCGGCAATGCATCATACAGCCGCATGTCGATGCCGGGAAACAGCAGCGCGCTGGCAATCCGCGTCTTGGCATTGCGCAGGCCATCCGCCGTCACCTCGGGCGACAGTGCACCCCATTCAATCTTGGTAAAAATAGAATGCGCCTCTGCAACCGAATGGGTTACTTCAGGCAGGCCCGAATACAGCGTGCGGAAGCGATCTTCGTCAAAACGCGGCGGCACCAGATCGGTGGCGGGAATGACCCCCGGCCCTTCACAGTCGGGATCGTAAAAGGCGGTATAGACGCCCCGCTGCAACGTCGGCTCGATCGCAGCGCGCAAGGCCGCGCGCACATTGCGGTCGGCGTCAGAATCGGGATGCCCCAGCGGATAAAAGGCCCCGGTCAGGCACAGCGTCACCGGGCGGTCGTGAAAGAGGAGCGCCAGAAACGCTGCGGTGAAATGCAGCGTATCGGTGCCATGAGTCAGCACGATCCGGTCGAAGCCGTCCGCCATGCACGCCTCAATCTGTGCGACAAAGCCGATCCAGTCTTCGGGCTCGAAATTGCTCGACCCCATATTGGCGGCGGGGAAAAGGCGGATATCGACACCGGTTTCCTGTGCCATCGCTTTCAACCGCGCCTGCAACGCTTCCCCGCCCGGATCGATGGCGATTTTGTCGGTTCCCAGTAAAGAGCCGATGGTCCCGCCGGTGGTGATCACAGCCACGCCGTTCATATGCCTTGCCTTCTGCAGCCTACCCTGTCCTGTAGCGCGCCATAGGCGAGGCACAGCCCCAAGCAAAGCGCTGCCGCTCTATTCCTCGACGGTAGTATGAACGTGCAGCGTACCGGTAAGCGTGCGATGCACCGGACAGCGATCGGCCACCTCCATCAGCCGGGCCCGTTCCGCCGCGTTCAGATCGCCGGTCAGACGGATGGTACGGAAAATCGCCTCGACACGGGTCTTTTCCTCCAGACAATGATCGCAATCCTTCGCATGGTTGCGATCATGGCGCAGCCGCACCTCGACATCGTCCAGCGCCATGCCTTCGCGCTCGGCGACCAACCGGATGGTCATACCGGTACACGCCCCCAGCGCGCCCAGCAGCATGGCATAGGGGTCCGGCCCGTCATCCTGCCCGCCCAGCGCCACCGCCTCGTCCCCGATCCAGCGATGTCCGGCAGTGCGCAGCAAGGTCGCGAATTTGCCCGGCAGCGCGGTTGCGATCACTTCGCCTGCGAGCGGTTCTTCCAGCGTTTCCATGCAAGCCTCTTATGTCAGAGCAGCAGCCATTCCTCGGTCGTACGAGTGACCGGACCGCCCTGCTGCCGCCGTGCAACCTCCTGCCCGGCGGTATAGCGCACATCGACATCGCGGTCGTGGAGAAACCCCGCCAGCACCTCATCATCGATCTCATGCCATTCCTTGCCGCGATCGGGGCCGGTGCGCACACGCGGCAACAGTCCCGGCAGGTTCGACCATTCGATTAATTGCGCAATGCTCGCCTCATTCAGCATGTCGCGCAGGTGGAAGGCAGTGACATAGGCGTCGGGAAAGGCGCGATGTACCGGCAGGCCGCGTTCGTGAATCATCCCGTCCGGCTTACGCCAGTATCGCAGCAACTGGTTCGAGAATCCGGGTGAATCGGGCCAGAGCCGCATCGCGCATTTCCAGGTGCAGATCCAGTCGGCCCCGCGGGTCAGGGCAGGCGTACAGAATTGCTGTTCGAAATCCGCGCGATGTGCCGCCAGCGCCACCCGACGCGGCCAGGGGTCAAGCACCTGCCGCGCGACATCGTGCCACCAGGGCGCATCGGCCACCTGTTCATCGAGGATATGATGCACAGCCTGCGTCACCGGCGGAATCGGACGACCCGGATTGACCAGAATCGAGCCGCATTCGTCGGTCAGCGCCCAGCGGCCATCCTGTGCCAGCGCAACATCCTGCCAGCCGATTTCGCACACCCCGTGCGTGGCGGGATTGGCACCTGTGGTTTCAAGGTCGATGACTCGGACGATCGGCGGGGCTGACATGGCCCTTAAACTGGGCATCGCCGGCAGGAATAGCCAGCCCCAAATGCGCTCAACCGGGTTTTTGTGGGCTTCGGACCGATTTCACCGAAGTTTGGCTTTGACCCAGTTGCCGCGCGAAACACGACGCATCGGCGTACCGCAATGCTCGCATATCCCGTGAAGAATGCCGTCAATCCTGCGGACATTCTCCATCGAGCGTTCATGTTTCCCCATCAGACACTTCAACCGAAATGACACCAATCGCCCCGTCGTCGTTCTTCTGCACGCCTTCCGCGCAGGATTCCCGTTCGCGATGGGTTTTAGCTAAATATCCGTTCATGAAAAGCGGGTTGCGGTAAAATGACCGCAACGCCACTCAATGACCGGCCTGCGGCCCGCGTTGCACGCCGCTCTTGGCAAGCTGGTCGTCGATCTGCGCAACCAGCCGGTCCAGCCCTTCCTGACTATGCGATTCCGCGCGCGCAACCAGCACGTCCTGCGTATTCGATGCGCGCAACAGCCACCAGCCGTCAGGCGTATTCACGCGCGCGCCATCGGTACGGTTGACCTCCGCACCATCGGCTTCCAGCCGATCGAGCACTTCCTCGACAATTGCGAACTTGCGGCTTTCATCGACCTGAAAGCGCATTTCCGGCGTATTGATCAGTTCGGGCATCGCTTCGCGGATTTCGGTCAGTGACTTGCCGATCATATGCACCGCACGGATCAGCCGGACGGCGGCATATTGCGCATCGTCAAAGCCGTAATAGTCATGGGCGAAGAAGATATGGCCCGACATTTCACCAGCCAGCGGCGCATGCGTTTCCTTCATCTTCGTCTTGATGAGGCTGTGGCCGGTCTTCCACATCACCGGGTTGCCGCCCAGTTCGGCGATGCGGTCATAGAGCATCTGCGACGCCTTCACATCCGCGATGATCGTCGCCCCCGGCTCCTCACGCAGAACAGGTTCCGCCAGAATGGACAAAAGCTGATCGCCCCAGATCACGCGTCCCTGACCGTCAATGGCGCCGATCCGGTCGCCGTCTCCGTCGAAAGCCAGTCCGAAATCGAGGTTCTTCTCCGCGACCAGCCGCTGAAGATCGGCCAGATTCTTCTCTTCGGTAGGATCGGGATGATGGTTGGGAAAATTACCGTCCACATCGGTGAACAGCGTATGGTGCTCACCCGGCAGCAGCTTGACGAGTTTCTCGATCACCGGGCCGGCGGCACCGTTTCCGGCGTCCCAGCCGATGCGATAGGCACCTCCGGCATAACCCGCCATCAACCGGCCGACATAATCGTCGAGGATGTCGGCTTCGGTGACCTGCCCGGCTTCCCCGGCAATGTCCCAGTCCCCCTCGGCCGCCATTGTGCCGATGGTCTGAATATCCTCGCCAAAAAAGGGCCGGTGCTGAAACACCATCTTGAAGCCGTTATAATTACCGGGATTATGGCTGCCGGTTATCTGTATGCCGCCATCCACCTCTAGGGTGGCCTCGGCATAATAGAGCATCGGTGTCGGCCCCATGCCGGTCTTCACGACATCGACACCGCATGCGGTCAACCCTTCGACCAGTGCCGCTTCCAGTTCAGGCGAAGAGAGCCGGCCATCGCGGCCTACCGCAACCCGATGGCCGCCCGCACGCCGCAGCAGGGTGGCAAACCCCTTGCCGATCGCCCGCGCATCATCGGGGCCGAGCGTCTGCCCGACGATTCCCCGGATATCATATTCGCGAAGTGAGGTCGGATCGAAACGATGGGTCAAGCAAGCCTCCTGTTCAGTTGACCGTTCCATCGTTCAACATTTGTGAAATTTCAATGCCGCAATCGGATGATATGCGTCCGGAAAGGGTTGGTCCGAAAGCAAATTGACGACGCCGGCCTGTTATTCGGCCGTTTCGTCAATCTTCCACCGACCGTTGCGCTTCACCATGGGCCGACCACAGCCTTTGCATACACTATGGGCAGCATCATCCGCTTCATAATGCGCCTTGTGTCCCGAACGCTTGTGCCTGCCGATCAGGCACAAGGGGTATTGCAGCATGTCCATGCCGGTTACTCCGAAAGACGGATTCCTCCCCTGCCCGGGCAACACTACTTCATTTTAGGCATAATGTTCCAAAAAATCAGCATGCGTGTCATCGTGAGACTCTACCGGCGCAACAGCGTATCGCGGGCAATATTGATGCGCCGGGTCAGTTCCGCCGATCCCCCACGGTCGGGATGGACCGCGGAAACCAGACGACGATGGGCGGCGCGAATCGTCTCCGTATCCGCATCGGCGCTCACCCCCAAAATAGCCTGTGCCTCATCCCTGGGCATGGTCGGGCGTGCGACCTTGCGCAGATAGCGCCAGACGAGAAATCCGATCACCACGAGGAGCAGAAGTTTGAACATGTCAGGCGCTGATCTGCGCATCCTCCTGCATCGGGAGCGCCAGTCCCGTCATCATTTCCCGTAATTCCTGACGCGCGGCGACATGGGCCAGCGCCATACCGCCGAATTCGCGCGAATCGAGCATGGTCAGCCCCTTGGGAAACAGTTCGCGATAGATAACCCGCTCCGACAGGCCGGGAATCACCCGAAATCCGACACGTTTCGACAATTGTTCGATTGCGGACGAAACCCGGCGCATGTTTCGTGCCTCGATATGTTGCATCCGGTTCCGCAGCACGATCCAGTCGATGGTACTGCCGTCCGCCTTCGCGCGGGTCTTGCGCGAATCCCAGATCAGTTCGGAGTAAAAGCTGGGGCGCACGACGCGATAGGTATCGGGATCGACCTGCCCTATCAGGTCGAAATCGACGAAACTGTCGTTCATCGGCGTGACCAGCGTGTCGGCATTGGTCACCGCGATCCGTGCAAACGGATCGTCGCGACCCGGCGTATCGATGACCAGAAAATCAGCACCGGCGCTCAACTGCTCCAGCAGTTCGGAAAACCGGTCCATGCTTTCGCCGTCATGGGTTTCGTATCGCGGCATCGGCAGGGCATGGCCGGTACGCCGGATCGTCGCCTGCCGGTTATCGAGATACCGCCCCAGCGTACGCTGACGATGATCGAGGTCGAGCGCGGAAACCCGTGCCCCTCTGGCCGCAAGCGCAATCGCGACATGCACCGCCGTCGTCGATTTGCCGGTGCCCCCCTTTTCGTTCGCGAACACGATAACGTGCAATCGGTTCGATCCGTTGCCCAAAACGCACACTTCCCTTGTTGATCACCGCGCCCCCCAACCATAGAAGGCGCGACACAGGTTACTTATCCGAGGCAGTTTAAGCGTGCAAACGATCCGTCAACCATCCGCACTGTGTGATGCAATCGCCGCATTGCGCGGCGAAGGCGCCCGCATTGCGCTCGTCCCGACCATGGGAGCGTTGCATGAAGGCCACATCGCGCTGGTCGAAGCGGCGAAGCGGGCAGCCGACAAAGTGGTGGTTTCCATCTTCGTCAATCCTACACAGTTCGGCCCGAATGAGGATCTGGATCAGTATCCGCGCCGCGAACAGGCCGATTCGCGGCTGTTGACCGAAGCGGGCACGGACATTTTGTGGATGCCTGCGGTGGAGGCAATGTACCCCGACGGCTTCGCCACCTCGATCCATGTTGCCGGCATTACCGCCACGCATGACGGCGCATCACGGCCCACCCATTTCGATGGCGTGGCGACGGTGGTGGCCAAGCTGTTCAATCAGGTCCGTCCCGATGTGGCACTGTTCGGGGAAAAGGATTACCAGCAGCTTTGCGTGATCCGCCGGATGACGCAGGATCTGGATTTCGACATCGCCATCCAGGGCGTGCCGACCCAGCGCGCGGATGACGGCCTCGCGCTGTCGTCGCGCAACATCTATCTGACGGAGGAGGAACGCGCCAAGGCGGTGACGCTGCCCCGCGCGCTGGGCGTGGCGGCGCGCGACATTGCGCGTGGCGGCGAGGTGGCGGCGGCGCTGGAACAGGCGCGCGAGACGCTGACCAAAGCGGGATTCGATGTCGATTATGTCGATATCGTCGAAGAAGACACGTTCGGTCCGCACAATCCCGAAAAGCCCTCCCGCATCATCGCGGCTGCAAAAATGGGCGCGGCGCGGCTGATCGACAATGTGGTCGTTGAGGTCAGGGATGATGCGTAGAGGTTAATCCTGTTAACCACGTTAACCATTTGTTGAAGCTCTGACGTCAAACCCTGTCTGTGATGGAACAGCAAAAGGGGATCCGTCATGGCGAACAGCCTCAAGAGCGCACGATTTCTGATTGAAAGCCGCATCGACGACGCGGCACGTGGGGACATGGAAGCCTGTTTCGAACTGGGCGTGATCTATTCGAGCGGTGCGCAGGGCGCGCTGATCGACCTGATCGAAGCGCATAAATGGTTCAATCTGGCGGCCGTCAACGGTGACGTTCGTGCCCAGGAATGGCGCGCGGAAATTGCCGAGGACATGACTGCGGCGGAAATCGCCGAAGCGCAGAAACAGGCGCGTGCCTGGCTGCACATGGCGCAACCGCGCGCGGCGTGAAGCGCCCCGGCACAGGCCGTTGCGAGCTTTGCCCCGCCCTGTCCGTTGCCAAAAAGCGGACAGTGTCCGCACCGCACCGGCTGGTCGTTAAAACTGCGTTTACCGCGTAGCTTGCGCCAGGCAAGGCAAGGTCAGTCCTTCTTCGCCGCCGCCTTTTTCTTCGCAGGCGCTTTCTTTTTCGCCGCCGGCTTCTTGACCGCGGTTTTGCGGCCTTTCTTTTTCGCCGGGCCCTTGGCGGCCTTTTCGTCGATCAGCTGCGCCGCTTCCTCCAGCGACAGCTTGTCCTGCTCGATTGTCTTAGGCAGCGTCGCATTGGTCGTGCCGTCGGTGACATAAGGGCCGTAGCGCCCTTCCATCAGCTTGATTTCTTCGTCGGTGCGCGGATGCTTGCCGAGGATTTTCAGTGGTTCACGACTGGCGCGTGCGCGCGGCCCCTTTTCCGCCGCTTCGGCCAGCTTGACCACAGCCGCATTCATGCCGGTTTCGAACACTTCCTCCGTCGAACCCAGTCGGGCATATTTGCCGTTATGCTTCAGATACGGGCCATAGCGCCCGATCGCAGCCTCGATCGGCTCGCCGGTTTCGGGATGATTGCCGATCATGCGCGGCAGGCTGAGCAGTTTCAGTGCCCATTCGAGGTCGAGGTCGCCCGGTAAGTCCTTGGGGATCGAAGCGCGCTTCGCCTCCTTGCCCTCACCAAGCTGGATATAGGGGCCGAAGCGCCCTGATTTGCGTTCGACCTCCAGCCCGGTTTCGGGGTCTTTACCCAGCGATTCCGGCCCCGTATCCTCTCCCGCATCGCCACCCGGCTGCGCGAACCGACGGGTATATTTGCACTCCGGATAGTTGGAGCAGGCCACGAACGCGCCGAATCGCCCGCCACGCAGCGCAAGGCGCCCTTCCCCGCAATTGGGGCACAGGCGCGGGTCGGACCCGTCGGCATTGGGCGGAAACAGATAGGGTTCGAGGAATTTGTCCAGTTCTGCCGTCACTTCAGACGGCTTGAACTCCATCACCTCGCTGGTGCGCGGTTTGAAATCCTTCCAAAAGTCTTCGAGCACCGCCTGCCACGCGGCACGGCCCCCGGACACGTCGTCCAGTTCCTCCTCCAGCCCGGCGGTGAAATCGTAATTCACATATTTCTGGAAGAAGCGTTCGAGGAACGCGGTCAGCAGGCGTCCGGTCTCTTCGGCAAAAAAACGGTTCTTTTCGGTGCGCACATAGGCGCGATCCTTGAGCACCTGAATGATCGAGGCATAGGTGGACGGCCGTCCGATGCCCAGTTCCTCCAACCGCTTGACCAGCGACGCTTCCGAAAAGCGCGGCGGCGGCTGGGTGAAATGCTGTTCGGCGTCGACCGCCTTTTTGGCGGGCGAATCGCCCTCGCGCAGCATCGGCAGGCGCCGCGAATCCTCATCATCGGCATCGTCGCGCCCTTCCTCGTACAGTGCAAGAAAGCCGGGAAAGAGCACCACCTGACCGGTCGCGCGCAGCGCGTGACGACCGGTGCCGTCCTCCATCTCGACCGTGGTGCGCTCCATCCGTGCGGACGCCATCTGGCTCGCCAGCGCGCGCTTGAAGATCAGGTCATACAGTCTGGCATGATCGCCCGACCCGGCGCGATCCTTTGAAAAGTCGGTGGGGCGAATCGCTTCGTGCGCTTCCTGCGCATTCTTCGCCTTGGTCTGATACTGGCGCGGTTTTTCGGGGACATAGCCGCCGTCATAACGCGTCTGAATCGCCTTGCGCGCATCCGCAATGGCGCCGCCGTCCATCTGCACGCCGTCGGTACGCATATAGGTGATCGCGCCATCCTCATACAGCGCCTGCGCGATCCGCATCGTATGGCTGGCGGCAAAGCCCAGCTTGCGCGCCGCTTCCTGTTGCAGGGTGGAGGTGGTGAAGGGGGGCGGCGGGTTACGCATCGCCGGCTTGGTCTCGACCGACACGACGCTGAAGCGCCCGGCCTCGACCGCTTCCTTCGCACGCATCGCCATGCCTTCATCGCCGATCGACAGACGATCTAGCTTTTCGCCGTCGAAGCGTACCAGCCGCGCATCGAACAGCGTGCCGTCCTGCTCCATGCGCGCGATGACCGACCAGTATTCGGTCGCGACGAAGGATTCGATCTCGCGCTCCCGCTCAACGATCAGGCGCAATGCCACCGACTGCACGCGTCCCGCCGATTTGGCACCCGGCAGCTTGCGCCACAGCACCGGCGACAGGGTGAAGCCGACCAGATAGTCGAGCGCACGCCGCGCTCGGTATGCGTCGATCAGGTCGGTATCCAGCCCGCGCGGATGCGCCATCGCGTCGGTCACGGCCTTTTTGGTGATCGCGTTGAAGGTGACGCGCTCGACATCGGCGGGCAGCGCCTTTTTCTTCGCCAGCACCTCCTGCACGTGCCAGGAAATCGCTTCGCCTTCACGGTCGGGGTCGGTGGCGAGGATCAGGCGGTCGGCCTGTTTCGCGGCGTCCGCAATCGCCTTGAGCTGCTTCGACTTGTCGGCATAGGGCTCCCACTCCATCGCGAAGCCGTGTTCGGGATCGACCGACCCGTCCTTGGGCGGCAGGTCGCGGACATGGCCATAGCTCGCCAGAACCTTGAAGTCCTTGCCGAGATATTTCTCGATGGTTTTCGCCTTGGCGGGCGATTCGACGATGACAAGCTGCATGGGGTGCCGTGCGTTCCTTACATGTGCGTACGCGCGAGGATGAAGAGCGATCTAGTCAATCGTCAAGCCGATGCAAACCGGCCATGCGTCGATTTCAGGCAAAAACCTCCGCAAGTTCCGATGTCCGGCCGCTCAGCAGTTCGTAAACCGCCACGGACAAATACCAGCCCAGAACGGTCGGCGTAACCGCCAGGATGTTGGCCAGCAGCACCAGCGGTATGGAAACGCCCCGGCCAAGCCCCTCCCAATATCCGACCAACCCTGCTCCCACCAACATCGGCCCCCAGATCAACAGACCGCAGAGCGCGATAGGAATCACATGCCCATTGGTTCGACGCCAGCTTTCGCCTATCGCTGCGCCGACGGGTTCCCTCTCAGCAATAGCCACGGGAACGGCGATGGACCAGCGTACCCACAGGTAGAGGCCGGGCAGGATCAGCAGAACCACTCCCAATGCCGTTCCTATCCCGACAAGCAACGCGACACCGAAAAATGTCCCGAATCCTCCCGGATGTGAAAGAAAATCGGGCTGCATCGGCAGCAGTCGCCGCACCACAAAATATTGGGCTGCGATAGCGCCCATACTGAACGGCAGGGACGAAAAGGAATCAGGGCGATACAAATCCCCCGCCACCCCCAAAGCCAGCAAGGCGATGAGTGCAACCAACCCCGGCGCCATCTTCTCCGCCAGCATATCAAACGTCCGCGTCAATAGTGTCCGCGCATCGAAATCCGTTTCCATTAAGCCCCCTTTTCGCGCCGCCTTCTGCCCGGACCTCATCCCCATCCGATGCGTTCGTCGATGCACAGGAGGACAGCATGGCCCATTTTCCCCTTTGGCTCCATAGCGTTGCGATTGTTTCTATCGCGGTGGGATTCGCGTGTGCGGCGTGGATCGTGGCAGATGAAATCCGCCATCCGCAGAAGATGCCGATCATGAACTGGGTGTGGCCGCTGACCGCATTGTTCGGCAGCGTCCTGTGGCTGGCCTTCTATCTGCGCTTCGGGAGGAATGTCGGCGAACAGCCCGACGAGACGCCGATGCATATCGCGGTCGCCAAGGGGGCGTCGCATTGCGGCGCTGGCTGTACGCTGGGCGACATCATCGTCGAATGGGCGGCGTTCGCGTTCCCGGCCATCGCGGTGTTTTTCGGCTGGCACCACTGGACCGCGGAAAAGACCTTTGCGGTGTGGATACCCGACTTCATCCTCGCCTTCGCAATCGGCGTGGTGTTTCAGTATTTCACCATCGCTCCGATGCGCGACCTGTCGTTCGGAAAAGGGGTATGGGCGGCAATCAAGGCCGATACGCTGTCGATCACCAGCTGGCAGGTCGGCATGTACGGCCTGATGGCGATCGGGCAGTTTTTGTGGTTCAAACCCGCCTATGGCCATATCGCGGAAGTGAAAATGCCGGAATTCTGGTTCCTGATGCAACTGGCGATGCTGGGCGGCTTCGCCACCGCCTATCCGACCAACTGGTGGCTGGTAAGGGCTGGGGTTAAGGAGAAGATGTAGGAAGCGACAAAGCTTTGACCCGCTTATGGGTGCCTGGTGTTGCGACAAACCCGTCATTAAGAAATTGAAACGAAGATATCTTTGTTATGCCTGATCGAAAACGTCTTCGCTCTTTGGATGAATTCGAGCCACCCGCCTGGCATACTCGCCCAAAACAACAGCTCCTCACAATTCGGATGATCCTAGGGATTGTTATGATGGCGGCAATCGGCGCCCTGATCGGTCTGTGCGCATAGGTTCCAGACGGTCATTTCCAAGCCGCTTGTGCGCTTCTACCCCTAATCAATCGCATCCTTGACCGCCTTGCCTGCCAGCAGGCCGAGCACGAGGAAGATCAGGAATAGTGCAAGCGCGATGAAGAACAGGATTTTGGCAATCCCGATGAACGCACCGGCGATCCCGCCAAAGCCCAGCACGGCGAATACGACGCCGACGATCAGGAACAGGAATGCAAGTTTCAGCATGATATAAACCCCGGTTGATGATGCTGTTTTCAGCGCTCGTGCCCGGCTTTCGTTCCCTGTCTTGCCCATAAAAAACGCGCCCGGCCAGCGACCGGACGCGCTCTTTATTCGGTTTTAGCTGTCGCTCAGTCCCGGCGGCTGGCCTCGAACAGGAACCATGCCCGCTCTTCCGCTTCGTCGGTCCAGTCGTCCAGAATACCGCTGGTGGCATTGTCCTTTGCCTCGTCAACAATGTCCTTTGCCTTGCGAAGCGTTTCGACGAGCTTCAGATTATCCTCGCGAAGCTCTTTCAGCATGTCCGCCGGCTTCACGAATTCGGCATCATTATCCGTCAGCGTCTGATGCCGGGCAATGTCGCCGATCGACCGCAGCGTCGTGTTGCCGGTCTTGCGAACGCGTTCGGCGATGGCATCGGTGGTGCCGAGTATCTGTGCGGCCTGATCGTCGAACATCAGGTGGTAATCACGGAAATGCGGACCCGATACATGCCAGTGAAAGTTCTTCGTCTTGAGATACAGCGCGAAGGAGTCGGCCAGAATGCCGTTCAGTGCTTGCGCTACGGACTTCGCCTCGTTGCTGGCGATATCGGTGGGTGTGTCGAGTTCGGAAATAGTGTCTGCCATGGATTTTTCCCTTCCAGAATTTCGATTCGATATAACAACGAACAGTACCGCAAATGGCTCCGCGCCATCGCCCTAAATCCTCCGATCAGGCTTATCGAATTTTTAGATCAGGCGCAGCGCCTGCAACGCTGCAATGGCGCCCGCGAACAGCAGGACAATGCCTGTACCGATCCGCCACCAGCGCATCGGCAGGCGGCGCCATTGTTCCTCGCCCAGCATGATCGCCGCGGTGCATGGCACCATCGCACCGATCACGGTTCCCACGCCCGCCAGCACCGGATAGGCACCGGCGATCGCAAAGCCCATGGCAAGAAACTGGGTGGAATCTCCGAACGCGAGGATGAAGAGGCCGAGAAAGGCCGTCGGGAACGCACCGATTCGCCAGCCGCTCAGCCGGTCCGGTTTGGGCAGCCGCCAGATCGCACCACTGCCCGCAAATAACAGCGCCAATGCCAGCATCAGCGTGCGGGCATTGGGGTTGAGGATCGGCCGCACCGCCATCGCCGCCGCCACGGCAAGCGCCGTCGCCAGCGTTACTGCCAGGAACTGCGCAATGAAAATCGTTACCGGTGCCCGATACCGGTCCGCCAGAATCGCCGCGAGCCAGGGCGGGCGATCCCCGGCCTGCACCAGCAATGCCGCGATGACGGCGGGGACCAGTGCATCCATGAAAAGCCGTCAGCCGTTCAGGCGGACGGAACAGGCGGCCGCGAACAGCGTCTCGGCATCCTGATCGTCGCCATAGCCCACGGCATCGCGAAGAATGTCGAGCCATCCCCGTACCAGAACGCCGCGTTCGCCGCGCGCCAGTGCCGAATCGATTGCGTGGAGCACCGTCAGCGCCGGTCGAATGCCGTTATCCCGCGCCATTCTGCGCATCGTTTCCACCTCCAGTGCGATCTCGCACGGCCGGGCGGCCGACATCCGCACACTGACAGCGTCGATTCGGTCCATCAGCTCCTTGACCACCATTGGATTGGGCATCGCCGTACTTGCCATCGGAACGTTCCCCCTATTGCCCCGCAGGACACCATGCGCCGATATGGTTAATGCCCGGTAAAAGCGTCTGCATGCTTGACAAACGGGGCGGTTTTGCCCCATGCGCCCGCGTCTGACAGCGGCCGCAAGGATGCGCGCCGCTTTTCGTATTTAATCGAACCTTCGAAGGACTATTGGGTCATGGCCAAGCCGACCACCGTCAAGATCAAGCTCGTCAGCTCGGCGGACACCGGATTTTTCTACGTCACCAAGAAGAATCCCCGCAACCAGACCGAGAAGATGACCTTCCGCAAATATGATCCGATCGTGCGCAAGCACGTCGAGTTCAAGGAAGCCAAGATCAAGTAAGCTGCGGGCGGGCGCGTCCCGCCTTCACTTGCGGATCGCGGTATCGGCCAGTCCGATACCGCCGACGCGAAAGCGTCGTCACCCAGCGGCAGGCACCCCCTGCCCGCTGGTTTTTTGCGTTCAGGCGAGTGCGCGCACCTCTTCCATGAAGCGCATCACCGCGATCGGTTTGGAAACATAGGCGTTGGCACCGGCCGAGCGCACGCGTTCCTCGTCCTCGCGCCCGACATAGGCGGTCACTGCCATGATCGGCACCTTTGCCAGCCGCGAATCGGCGCGCAGCCGCCCGATCAGTTCGACGCCGTTGACATGCGGCAGCTGAATATCGGTAATCACCAGATCGGGCTGAAATTCCCGCGCCCGCGCCACCGCATCGCGTCCGTCGCGCACGGCCTCCGTCTCATAGTCATGCGCCCGCAACAGGTCGCAAAACAGTTTCAGGTTGAGTTCGTTATCCTCGACAACGAGCACCTTCTTTGCCACGCCCGCCTCTTCAATTCCCTGGTCCATAAAGGTGTTTAGGCGATGTCCGACCCCGAAACAAATGGCGATGATGCCGGTGCGCTGGCGCTGGGCGCGATTGGCTGGATCGTCGCCGTTCCCGACCGGGCGGCCCGGTTCCTCGCGCTTACCGGCCTGGATGCCGCGGGGCTTCGCGCACGGCTGGAGGATCCGGCACTGCTGGCCGCCGCGATCGGCTTTCTGGAAGCGCATGAGCCGGACCTGATCGCATGCACGCAAGCGCTGGAAACCACCCCGCAGGCAATGCTATCGGCACGGCGCGAACTGGAGAATCGATGCGCCCCCTGCTGATCTGCGATTGCGACGAAGTGCTGTTGCACATGGTCCGCCACTTCCGTGTGTGGCTGGATGAGGAACATGATGTCGACTTCCATGTCGAAGGCGGCGATTTCAGCCGCGCGATGCGCCGCCGCTCGACGGACACACTGCTGAGTCAGGAAGAAATATGGCAGTTCGTCAACGGCTTCTTCCCGGCCGAAATGGACCGGCAGACACCGGTACCCCATGCTCTTGAAGCGCTGGCCGAGCTGGAGCGCATTGCCGACATCGTCATCCTGACCAATCTCGGCGATCATTGCCGCGACCATCGCATTGCCCAGCTTGCCGCGCATGGCATCCACCACCGGGTCGAATGCAATCAGGGCGGCAAGGGCGATCCCGTCGCCCGGCTGGTGATCGAACACGGCAATCCGCCGACCGTGTTTGTCGACGACCTGCCCGTGCATCACGATTCGGTCGCCCGCCATGCGCCCGAGGTATTCCGTCTCCACATGGTATCCGAACCGGAGCTGGCTCCGCATGTCGCCGCGGCACCGGCGGCGGATGCGCGAATCGATGACTGGCGCGTCGCTGTCCCGTGGATTAGCGACCGTCTGACCGGGCGTGCGGACCGCACATCAACTGAATATCCCGAACACAGGAAGGACGCCGATGTCTGAAACGATTGAGAAGAAACTGGCCGAAATGGGCCTGACCCTGCCCGAAGCGGCTGCGCCGGTAGCATCCTATGTCCCGGTCGTGCGGTCGGGCAATCTGCTCCATATTTCCGGGCAGCTTCCGTTTCGCGACGGCGAAATCATGACCGGGCGGCTGGGGGAGGATCGCGACCTTGCCTATGGCGAAGAAGCCGCCCGCCGCTGCGCGCTGATGCTGGTGGCGCAGATGGAGCGAGTGCTGGGGTCGCTCGAACAGGTCGAACGCATCGTCAAGCTGGGCGTGTTCGTAAACAGCGCACCGCACTTCACCGATCAGCCGAAAGTCGCCAACGGCGCGTCCGAACTGATGCAAACGCTGTTCGGAGAGGCCGGGCGCCATGCCCGCAGCGCGGTCGGCGTGGCGGTGCTGCCACTAGGCGCAGCCGTGGAAGTCGACGCAATCGTCGAGATATCCTGACGACACGATCCATTCCCCCGCCCCCGTGTTGCTGCAATGCAACAGGGGGCTGGTTTCTTTTCACTTCCGTGACAAGTTTTATTGCGCTGCAACGCAGTATTAGGCACTCTTATGCTGTTGTTCGTGGACAGGCCGCAACAAAGATGGCCCGCCGGGACGACCGCAGGAGCGAATCGTCTTCGACCATGTATGAAAGGGATACGATGCGCTTCTCCATTTTAACCGCCGGCGTGCTGCTGGCTGCTGCTACTGCTACACCTGCCATGGCGCAGGATACTGCACCGCCTTCGCCGATTACGGTATCGGGCAGCGTCACGCTGGTCAGCGATTACCGTTTCCGCGGCTTTACGCAGAACGGTGAAAATCCAGCCATTCAGGGCGGCATTACCGTGACGCATGAAAGCGGCCTGTATGTCGGCACCTGGGGTTCCAGCATCAATTTCGCGGGCAATACGGAAGTCGATCTGTTCGCGGGCTATTCGCACGATCTGGGCGGCGGTCTGTCGATCGACGGCGGGCTGCTCTATTATCTCTATCCGAAGAAAGGCCGTTACGCGACGGACTTCTTCGAACCCTATGTGAACCTGTCGGGCACCTATGGACCGGTTACCGGCAAGGTCGGCGTCAATTTCGCATGGAAACAGGACGCACTGGGCAATCAAAGCGATTTCAGCCGCCCGGCCGGTGCCAAGTCTTCATCCACCTATATGCACGGCGAAGTGGATGTCGCGATTCCCAATACGCCGATTACGCTGAGCGGTCATGCCGGTCACGCTTGGTCGGACTCCTTCCCCGGCGGCTATAGCGGGGAAGTCTGGGACTATTCGATCGGCGCCTCGGCCACGTACAAGATGCTGACCTTCGGCGTCTCCTACGTAAACACCGACGAGCCGAACGTTGCCTATAATGACGCCTATCGGGGCAGCGGCAGCAACTGGAAGGAAGATCTGGGCGCGGACGGCGCGGTCGTCTTCAGCCTCGGCGCATCCTTCTGATCGCTTGAACCGGCACAAAAATCAGGCGCCGCCCCGGCTTCGGGTGCGGCGCCTTTTTTTGTGAGGCGTGCGGCTGGAGGAAGTGATCGGAGAACGATGCCTTCCTGATATGAACAAAAGTCCAACCGTCATTGCGAGCGCAGCGACGCAATCCAGTCGAGCCGTCACGCAGTGGATTGCTTCGCTACGCTCGTAATGACGTTGTCCGCCTTCGCCATCCACGCAAATGGGGCGCAGCGGATAGTCCGCCACGCCCCCTTTGTCTCTTGTAGAAGCCGTTACTGTTGCGGCGTGGTGACGCTCGCATCGCGACCATCGCCTTGCGGAGCAGCCACGATGTCGCGAGTCGTCGTGCCCTTGTCGACGACCTTGGTATCGGCATCGCCGACTTCCGAGCGGATGCCCGGATCGGCGGTATTGCCTTGTGCCGCAGCGGCATTGATCGCCTGCTGCCCGACGGCGCTGCGCGGCGCGGGGCCGCCGAACATCGCTTCCAGTGCCTGCTGCGCGGCGCTGACGTCCTGCGGACGCACGGCACCGGGCTGCGGCGGCTTCATCGAGAAATCGGGCGGAATCACCAGCGGCGGCTGGCGCGCGACAGCAAATTCGTCGGGGCTTTTACGATTGAGACCGTTTTTTGCACACCCGGACAGAAGCGCCACCGCGGTCAGGGCGGCGGCAAGGGGTACCAGTTTACGCATTCGCATTCTCCACAGGGGTGCGTTCTTTCTTCTTGTCGCGCACCAGCAGCGCGCGGATCAACAGGATCAGAACACCGATGGTAATCGCCGCATCGGCGACATTGAAGACCAAAAAGGGGCGCCATGCGCCAAAATGCAGATCGGCATAGTCGACGACATAGCCCAGCCGCACGCGATCGAGGATATTTCCCGCCGCTCCGCCCAGTACCAGGCCCAGCGCGAGCAGATCCTGCCGGTTGCGTTCGCGGAACATCCAGAACAGGACGCCCAGCGCAATCGCGGCGGTCAGCCCCACCAGCGCCCAGCGCATGGCGGCGCTGCCGGCGGGCAACAGGCCCAGCGAAACCCCGACATTCTGCACATAGCGGAAATCGAAGATCGGCAGCACGCGGACATATTCCCCGACCACGGTCAGGCCGAGGATGCCGGTCACATAATATTTCACCGCCTGATCGACGGCAAAGATGATGAGCGCCAGCAACAGCGCCTGAGAACGAAACTTTGTCATGCCTTGAGCACCTCGGCGCAGCGGTCGCATAAAGCGCCGTCCACGGCAACCTCGGGCAGGTGACGCCAGCAGCGGCCGCATTTGTGAAACTCGGTACGCGCAACCGTGACCGGCCCTTCGGCGTGGCTGACCTTCGCGGTGATGAAGATTTCCGCGAGCGCCGCTTCCGACAAGGGCAGATCGGGCACGGTGACATTGGCTTCCAGGCTGGAGCGCACCGTCTTTTCCCGGCGCAGCGGCTCGATCGCCTCGGTCACGCGCTCGCGCAGCGCCCGCACGTCCGACCAGTTGGTGCTGATCGCATCGTCACCGGGCAGCGGCGGCAGTTCGGGCCATTCGAGGAAATGCACCGACCCGTCCTCGCTGGGATAGCGCGCCTGCCACACTTCCTCCGCCGTGAAGCACAGGATCGGCGCGGCATAGCGCACCAGCGCGTGGAACAGGATATCGAGCACCGTCCGGCACGCCCGCCGCTTCGGATCGTCGGCGGCATCGCAATAGAGGCAATCCTTGCGAATATCGAAAAAGAAGGCCGACAGGTCTTCGCTGGCGAAATCGGTCAGCGCGCGGACATAGCGGGTGAAGGTGAAATTCTCCGCCGCACTGCGCAGTTCGACATCGAGCTGGCCGAGCCGGTGGAGAATATACAGCTCCAGCTCCGGCATCTTGCGGACGTCGATCCGCTCGTCCTCGCTGAACCCTTCCAGCGCGCCGAGCAGATAGCGGAAGGTGTTGCGCAGCTTGCGATAGGTATCGGACGTGCCGGCCAGCACCTGCTTGCCGATGCGCACATCCTCAAAATAATCGGTCTGCGCGACCCACAGGCGCAGAATGTCCGCACCCGATTCGCCGATGACCTTCAGCGGATCGACGACGTTGCCGAGGCTCTTCGACATCTTCCGGCCATTGCCGTCGAGCGCGAAACCGTGTGTCAGCACCGCGTCATAAGGCGCGCGCCCGCGCGTGCCACAGCTTTCGAGCAGGCTCGACTGGAACCAGCCGCGATGCTGATCCGACCCTTCGAGGTACAGGTTCGCGCGCACGCCCTCGCCATAGCGTTGTTCGATGACGAAGCTGTGCGTGCTGCCCGAATCGAACCATACGTCGAGAATGTCGGTGACGACCTCATACTCGTCGAGACTGTAATCGGGGCCGAGCAGTGCCTGATGGTCGGCACCGAACCACGCATCCGCCCCGCCTTCGCGAAAGGCTTCGAGGATGCGCGCGTTGACCGCCGGGTCGCGCAGATAATCACCAGTCTGGCGATGGACGTAGAGCGTGATCGGCACGCCCCATGCACGCTGGCGGCTGATCACCCAGTCGGGCCGTCCCTCCACCATCGAGCGGATGCGGTTTTTCGACCGTTCGGGCACCCAGCGAGTGTGTTCGATCGCATCGAGCGCCGTGCCACGCAGCGTTGCGCCATTGTGGTTGACGGTCGCGCTGGCTGGAACGGGTGCGTCCTCGTTGACGTGCATCCCGGTGGCGTCGAGCGCCTCTTCGGGCGGCACATCGCCTTCGCGCACGCTGGCGGGCAGCGGCTGGTCGAGCGCTGCATCCATCGGGATGAACCATTGCGGGGTGCAGCGGAAGATGATCTTCGCCTTCGAACGCCAGCTATGCGGATAGCTGTGCTCGAAATCGTCGCTGGCCGACAGCAGCGCGCCCGCTTCGCGCAGGTCGGTGCAGATCGGCCCGTCGGAAGCGACGAACTTCTTGTTGATGACGCTGCCCTGACCGCCCAGCCACAACCAGTCGTCGCGATATTTGCCGTCACCGGTGACCGCGAAGACGGGATCGAGACCGTTCGCCTTGCACAGCAGGAAGTCGTCCTCACCATGATCGGGCGCCATATGGACGAGACCCGTGCCCGCATCAGTGGTAACGAAATGCGATCCGTCGAGGAACGGGCGCGGCTTGGCGAAGAATCCGCCGAGATGGTGCATCGGATGGCGGACTATCGTTCCGAGAAGTTCCGATCCCTTAATAACTTCCCACTCACTTTCGTGATTTGAGAAGATCCCCGGATTTCTCTCACCGCAACGCTTGAGAAATTCAGCCGCAAGCGGCTCAGCGACCAAATAGCTCTTTACAGTGCCTCCATCCGGTATCAGCACGTAATCAATGTCCGCCCCATAAGCGAGCGCTTGATTTACGGGAATGGTCCAAGGCGTGGTGGTCCAGATTACTGCAAACGGCTTGAGATGACCTTTGTCGAGCAACCGCTGAATTGCGGCGGATTTCGTTTCGGTGATCTCGAACGCCACGTCGATCTGGGTCGAGGTGATGTCCTCATATTCGACCTCGGCTTCGGCCAGCGCGGTCTTTTCGACCGGCGACCACATCACCGGCTTGGCACCGCGATAAAGCTGCCCGCGCTCGGCGAATTTGAGCAGTTCGCCCGCAATCACCGCCTCGCTGGCGAACTTCATGGTGAGGTACGGATCGTCCCAGTCTCCCATGACGCCCAGCCGCTCGAACTGTTCGCGCTGCACACCCACCCATTTGGTCGCGTACTCGCGGCATTCGGCACGGAATTCCTTCGCCGGAACCTCGTCCTTGTTCCGCTTCTTCTTGCGATAGGCTTCCTCGATCTTCCATTCGATCGGCAGGCCGTGACAGTCCCAGCCGGGCACATAGGGCGCATCCTTGCCCATCAGCGACTGCGAGCGCACGATGACATCCTTCAGGATCTTGTTCATCGCATGGCCCATGTGAATATCGCCATTCGCATAGGGCGGACCGTCATGCAGGATGAAGCGTTCGCGCCCGGCGCGCTGCTCGCGCAGGCGGTCATAGACCCCGATCCGCGCCCAGCGGTCGAGAATACCCGGCTCCTTGCCCGCAAGCCCGGCCTTCATGGGGAAATCCGTCTTCGGCAGGAAAACGGTGTCGCGATAGTCTTTTTCGGTTTCGTCTGTCATTGAGTCTTTTTTGCTTGTTCGGCGCCGGCCCGCTCCCCCTCCCGGCCACCCGATAGCATATTCTGGATGGATGGCCGGGAGGGGGAGCGGGCTGGTACCGCTGAACAGGAACCAGATGCATTAGCGGCTGAATCGCTTCTCGTCATGCAGGATTCTGTGCCAGTGCTGCACGCGCCGCATCGCAATCCTTCGCAATCTGTGCGGTCAGCGCGTCGAGGCTGTCATATTTCGCTTCTTCGCGCAGATAGTCGATCAACTGCACCTCTATCGTCTGGTCATAGAGATCGCCCGAAAACTCAAAGAAATAGGGCTCGAGCAGCTCGACCGGCGGGTCGAAACTCGGCCGGATACCCAGATTGGCGACCCCGTCGAGCAGTCGCCCGTCGGGCAACCTTCCGCGCACCGCATAAATGCCATAGCGCGGGCGCAGATACGGCCCCAGAACCAGATTGGCGGTGGGATAGCCGATGGTTCGGCCCAGCTTCGCGCCTTGTTCGACGACGCCCTCCATAGCGAAGGGGCGGGTCAGCAATTCCGCCGCGCCGCGCGGATCGCCTGCCTGCAACAATGTGCGGATACGGCTGGAGGACACCACCTCTCCGCCATCGGCCACCGGCGCGACGGTGGCGGTGGTAAAGCCCAGCTCCTCGCCCAGCGTACGCAGGGTTTCCGTATCGCCCTGCCGCCCCTTGCCGAAGGTGAAGTCCTGTCCCGTCACTACGCCCGACACGCCGATGGCATGGACAAGATGTTCGGCAAAGTCGCGTGCCGACATACCCGCCAGCGCTGCATCGAAGTGAAATACCAGCATCGCATCCGCACCCGCCGCGCCGAACAGGCGCTCGCGCTGGTCAAGCGTCGTCAGGCGGAAGGGCGGCGTAGCGGGCCGGAAGAATCGCATGGGATGCGGGTCGAAGGTCGCGATAATGGCGGGCTTACCCTCTGCGTGCGCCTGCGCGATCGCGCGCCCGGCCACTGCCTGATGCCCGCGATGAAATCCGTCGAAATTACCCAGCGCAACGATCCCGCCGCGCAAGGGCGCGGGCACCGTCGAGCCACCGTCTAACCGCTTCATGCGGGGCGCTATAGGCAAGCTGCGCCGCGCTGCCAATCAGGAGCCTGTATTTCGGCGTTCTAGCGTCACGAAGCTGAAGGCGGGACGCGTGCCCTCCGCAGCATGATCCTCCCGCGCGGTTTCGTGCCATATGGCGGGGTCGAAGGGCTGCACCACGGCATCGCCATCGGGGGCGGCGTGAACCTCGGTCAGTTCGATGCGATCCGCCTTATCCTGAAACAGCGCAAACACTTCCGCCCCGCCGATCACCGCGATTTCCGGCGCATCCCCCGCCATTGCCAGCGCGGCTGTGGGGCTGTGCGCCACTTCCGCGCCGTCGGCCTGCCATGCGGTGTCGCGCGTCAGCACGATATGCCGCCTGCCCGGCAGCGGTGAGGGAAAGCTCTCGAACGTCTTTCGGCCCATCACCATCGGCTTGCCCATGGTCATTGCCTTGAAATGCTTCAGATCGGCGGGAAGGTGCCATGGCAGGCCGCCATCCACGCCGATCACCCCATTATCCGCCCGCGCCAGTACGAAAACGATCATGGCGTTCTTTCACATTCTCCGCCCGCGAAAGTCCAGAGATGGTTTTGTTGCGCAGCGGCAGCATCCGCCCAACCATCACTTCAGTTTCGCGACCACCCGGTCGGCAATCGCCAGCGATGCCGTCAGGCCGGGGCTTTCGATGCCGAACAGGTTGACCAGCCCGTCACAACCATGGTCGGCGGGACCGGAAATCACGAAATCCGCCGCCGGTTCGCCCCGTCCCGACAGTTTCGGCCGCACCCCCGCATAGCCGGGGTACAGCTTTTCGGGATCGAGCGCGGGCCATATCCGCTGCGCGGCGGCGGCGAATTTCGCATGGCGCGCGGGATCGACCGTATAGTCCACCGCGTCGATCCACTCGACATCGGGGCCGAAGCGCGCCTGCCCGGCGAGATCGAGCGTCAGATGCGTGCCCAGCCCGCCCGGTTCGGGCAGCGGGTAAATCAGGTGTCGAAACGGCACTTTGCCCGCATAGGTGAAATAGACGCCGCGCGCATAGCGGGTGGGCGGGACATGGATGCTGTCCAGCCCCTCGGTCGCGTGCGCCAGCGCCTGCGCCGCCAGCCCGCCCGCATTGATCAGGAGGGGCGCGGCCACCACGGCGTCCGCCTCCCCCGGCACATGCACCTGCCACAGCCCGTCGCGGCGACCGATTCGTTCCACCGCACTGCCGGTGACGAGCATCGCGCCATGCGCCTCCGCCTCCCCCAGCAACGCCAGCATATAGGCATGGCTGTCGATGATCCCGGTCGATGGCGACAACAGCGCGGCCGCACAGTCGAGTTCGGGTTCCAGTTCCAGCACTTCGTCCCGGTCGAGCGGACGCAGATCGTACACCCCGGCGGCCTGTGCGCGGGTCAGGATCGTGTCCAGTCCCGTCATCTGCGCGATGTCATGCGCAAAGATCAGCTTACCCGTGCGCCGGTGCGGCACGCCCCTTGCCGCACAAAAATCATACAGCCGCTGCCTGCCCTCGACACACAGTTCAGCCTTCAGCGATCCGGGCGGATAGTAGATCCCGGCATGGATGACTTCGGAATTGCGGCTGCTGGTCGCGGTGCCGAACGCCCCCTCCCGCTCCAGCACCATCGGTGCGTACCCGGCAAGCGCCAGCGCGCGCGCAACCGCCAGCCCGATCACGCCTGCCCCGACCACAATGGCATCGACCTGCCCGGTCATTGCCGCTCCCCCGCTTGCTGACCGCTATCCACGACCAACGGGAGTGCCGTGTCAACCGGCGCCACGGCAAATGCCCTCCTGGGGGATAGCCTTATGCGCTTTCGGATTCGGGCAGGGTGCGAACCAGTTCGAGCACGCGCTGCGCCAGTTCCGGGCGGCAGATCAGCAGGTCGGGCATATAGGTGTCGCTGCGGTTATAGACGAGCGGGCTGCCGTCCACACGGCTGGCGTGCAGACCATGCGCCAGCGCCACCGCGGCGGGCGCGCAACTGTCCCATTCATATTGCCCGCCGGTGTGGAGGTAGATTTCTGCCTCTCCGCGCACCACGGCCATCGCCTTGGCCCCTGCCGATCCCATCGGCACCAGTTCCGCGCCCAGCGCCTCGGCCACCGCAACCGCTTCCTGTGCCGGACGCGACCGGCTGACCACCATGCGCGGCCGATCCGCTGCGGGACCGAGGGGTTGGGGCTTGTCGGTCCGCAACACCAGATCGAGTCCCGGCAGGGCCACGGCACCGATCGTCGGCACCCCGTCCACCGCAAGCGCAACGTGCACGGCCCAGTCGGTACGTTCCTCGCCATATTCGCGGGTGCCGTCGACCGGGTCGACAATCCACACCCGCGAGTTCCCCAGCCGCTCTTCGGTATCCTTGCTTTCCTCCGACAACAGCCCGTCCTCGGGGCGTTGCTCGCGAATTGCGTGGATCAGGAACTGGTTGGCGGTCTGATCCCCCACCTTGCCCAGCGCCTTGCCCGCGCACATCCCGCTGCCGCGCACCTCCAGCAGGATGCGCCCGGCACATGCAGCAAGGTGCGCGGCGAGATCGGCATCGGTCCTGCTCACATAATGTCTCCCAGCAGCATATTGACGATCAGGTCAGCAGCCTCTTCCGGTGCCATCTGCGTCGTATCGATACGGATTTCCGGGTTCACCGGCATCTCATAGGGGCTGTCGATGCCCGTGAAATTCTTGAGGTCGCCTGACCGTGCCTTGGCATAGAGGCCCTTCACATCGCGTTCCTCGGCAACGCTGAGCGGCGTATCGATGAACACCTCGATAAATTCGCCCTCTTCCATCATCGAACGCACCAGTTCGCGCTCGGCACGGAAGGGCGAGATAAAGGCGGTGATGACGATCAGCCCGGCATCGGTCATCAGCCGCGCCACTTCACCCACGCGGCGGATATTCTCGATCCTGTCCGCCTCGGTAAAGCCCAGATCCTTGTTCAGGCCATGGCGCACATTATCGCCGTCGAGCAAAAAGGTCTGACGGTTCATGCGATAAAGCCGCTTTTCGACCAGATTGGCGATTGTCGACTTGCCCGATCCCGACAGACCGGTGAACCACAGCACAGCAGGCTTCTGGTTCTTCAGGTCCGCGCGTTCCTTGCGGCTGATATCCAGCGCCTGCCAATGGACATTCTGCGAGCGGCGCAGGCTGAAATGCAGCATCCCCGCAGCGACGGTCGCGTTGCTGATCCGGTCGATCAGAATGAAGCCGCCCAGCGTGCGATTATCCGTATAGGGTTCGAAGACGATCGGCTTGTCCGTGGTCAGTTCGCAAACGCCGATGGCGTTCAGGTCCAGCGTCTTGGCCGCCAGATGCTCCATCGTATTGACGTTGACGACATATTTGGGTGCCTGCACCGTGGCCTGCACCATCTGCGTTCCCAGCTTCAGCCAATAGGCGCGACCGGGGATCAGTTCATCATCCGCCATCCATACGACCGTTGCTTCAAACTGGTCGGCCACCTGCGGCGGGTTGCCCGATACGGCGATCACATTGCCGCGGCTGCAATCAATCTCGTCGGCAAGGCATAGCGTCACCGACTGACCGGCAACCGCCTCTTCCAGATCGCCGTCCATCGTCACGATCCGGCGGATGGTGCTGGTCCTGCCCGACGGCAGCACGCGCACCGGATCGCCCGGCTTTACCCGCCCCCCGGCGATCAATCCTGAAAAGCCTCGAAAATCGAGATTGGGACGATTGACCCATTGCACCGGCATTCGGAACGGCTTCGCGATGTCGCGCGTCGCATCGACCTCCACCGTTTCCAGATGATCGACCAGCGTCCGGCCGAAATATTCAGGCGCGCGATACCAGGGCGTGTTGTCGGACAGCGCCGTGATATTGTCGCCCCTGAACCCCGAAATCGGCATGGCGACGAAATTCTCAATGCCGATGGAATGCGCAAATTCGCGATAGTCGGCGACGATCTTGTCGAACGCCGCCTGACTATAATCGACCAGATCCATCTTGTTGACGGCCAGCACGATGTTCCGGATGCCGATCAGATGCGCCAGATAGGAATGGCGCTTCGTCTGCGTCAGCACGCCCTTGCGCGCGTCGATCAGGATGACCGCCAGATCGGCGGTCGATGCGCCGGTTACCATGTTGCGGGTATATTGTTCGTGCCCCGGCGTATCGGCGACGATGAACTTGCGCTTTTCGGTCGAGAAGAACCGATAGGCGACGTCGATGGTGATGCCCTGTTCCCGCTCGGCCGCCAGTCCGTCGACCAGCAGCGCAAAGTCGATATCCTGTCCTTGGGTACCGACGCGTTTCGAATCCGCCTCCAGCGCCGCAAGCTGATCCTCGAAGATCATCTTCGAATCATAGAGCAGCCGACCGATCAGCGTGGATTTGCCGTCATCGACGCTGCCGCAGGTGATGAAGCGCAGCATCGTCTTGTGCTGATGCGTTTCCAGATAGGCGTCGATATCCTGAGCGATCAGCGCGTCGGTTTTGTAAACCGGTTCCTGCATATCGGTGTCCGCCATCAGAAGTATCCCTCCTGCTTCTTCTTCTCCATGCCGGCACCGCCCGCATCCTTGTCGATAACGCGGCCCTGTCGCTCGCTGGTGGTTGTGAGCAGCGTTTCCTGAATCACTTCGCTCAGCGTCGATGCCTCGCTTTCCACCGCACCCGTCAGCGGGAAACAGCCCAGTGTGCGAAACCGCACGGAACGCTCGGTAATTTCGGGAAGTTTGCCGAGAACCTTTTCCAGCCGTTCGGGATCGTCCGCCATGAACAATCCGCCGTCCCAGATATAGGTCGGGCGCTTCTCCGCGAAATAGAGCGGGACGATCTCGATCTGCTCAAGCTGGATATACTGCCAGACATCCAGTTCGGTCCAGTTGGAGATGGGAAAGACGCGAATGCTCTCCCCCTTGTTCTTGCGGGCGTTGTAGAGGTTCCACAATTCGGGCCGCTGGTTTTTCGGGTCCCAGCCGTGGCTGGCGGTGCGGAAGGAAAAGACGCGCTCCTTTGCCCGGCTTTTTTCCTCATCGCGCCGTGCACCGCCGAACGCCGCATCGAAACCATATTGGTCGAGCGCCTGTTTCAGCCCCTCGGTCTTCCACATATCGGTATGGAGCGGGCCGTGGTCGAACGGGTTGATGCCGCGTTCGGCAGCTTCCGGGTTCTGATAAACGAGCAGTTCCATGCCGCTTTCGCGCGCCATGCGGTCGCGCAGCGCATACATCGCCTTGAACTTCCAGGTCGTATCGACATGCAGCAGCGGAAAGGGCGGGGGCGACGGGTAAAATGCCTTACGCGCCAGATGCAGCATAACAGCGGAATCCTTGCCCACCGAATAGAGCATGACCGGCTTTTCGGCTTCCGCGACAACCTCGCGCAGAATATGGATGGCTTCGGCCTCCAGCCGCTGAAGATGGGTAAGCGTGGAATCCATGCCTGCTCCTGAAATCATCTCGTACAATCGTTTTCGAACTGCAGCCCAAAAGTAGAAACCGGGTCTGGACGCTTAACCTCCCATATGGGAGTATAGCGATCATGCTGACGATCCGTGACGAGGACGAACTGCTCACCGCCGTGCATGACGGGCTGTTCGAACGGCCGCTCTGGGGCGGTTTTCTGGAGCAGTTGCGGCTGCGCGTTCGCGCGACCGGCGCGACCTTGCTGCTGCGCCTCAGCGAAGAACCGGGCGATGTTCTGATCGGACAGGCAACCGGCCTCTCCCCGGCTGTTCTGATCGACCTTTTGCCGCCGCGCCGATCGGGCGAAACCGCTTCCCTGCCCGCTCTGCGTGAAGGCAGAGTCTATGCGCTTGCCGAGCTGGTCGATTTTCTGGTGCCCGGAAAATCAGCGTCGGAACTGGAAAAGAGCGGCATTCCGGGCCTGCGCGACCTGCGTATCGTACGCATAACCGAAGCGGAGGGATCGCAGGCGCTGCTTGCCGTCGCGCATGACAGCCATCCTCTGTCAGCCGCCGACGGAGCGATACTGGGCCGCATGGCCACGCATTTCCGGCGCGCGCTGCGCAACTATGCGGCGATGACCCGGCTCGATCGGCGCAACGGCATTGCCGAAGACCTGCTGAACCGTACCGATCTGTGCTGGTTCCGCCTCGACCATCAGGGCCGCGTACTGGACCATAGCGCAGGGGCCGATGCTGCGCTCATGCCCAATATGGCCGTACAGATTTCCCGTGACGGAAGACTACGGCTCGCTTCCGCAAAAACAGACACTGCCCTACGCGAAGGGCTGAACACCGTCAGCGCAGGCAGGCAGAGCGCCGTTCCGGTCGATATGGGTCAGGGGGTGTTGCCGGATATGCTGCTGATCCGACCAAAAGAGGCGGACGACAGCGATACCGTCATTGCCTATATCCGCACCGGGTCCGTCACGCATGACCGCTCAACGCAACTGGCACAGCGTTTCGGTCTGCTGCCCAGCGAAGCGCGGCTGGCCATGGAACTGGCGACCGGCGCGACCATCGCACAAGCCGCCGAAACCCTGTCACTCACCATCGAAACCGCACGCAATTATTCGAAGAAAATCTATGCAAAAACCGGTGTGAGCGGGCAAGCGCAACTGGTCCACGCGATCCTGAACAGTACGGCCTGGCTGTCATAAGGCCGGACGGAGTCACCTCCGCCCGGCCCTGCAACAGGATCAGCCGCCCTTGGGCGCGGGGCCTTTTACCGCCGTCACAAAAGCATCGGGGCGGATATACTGCCGGAACGCCGCCTGCACCTGCGGCGCGGTCAGCGAGCGATAATGTTGCGCGGCGATCAGATTGCTGTCGAGCGGCTTGTTCTCCAGCGACAGTTTCAGCAACTGCCCGGCGATACTGCCGAAGCTCGCTTCGCTCAGCGGCAACTGACGCAGCAACATGCCCTTCGCCTGATGCAGTTCGTCCGCCGTCACCGGTGCATCCTGCATCTGCTTCATGTCGCGCACGATCAGGTCATGGGCCTCGGCCACCTTGTCGGGGTCGCTGCCGAAATAGACTCTGTAGCGTCCGCGATTCTGATCGAGGTCGAGGCCGCTGCCGACCGTATAGACCAGCCCGCGCTTTTCGCGCAGGTCACGGGTCAGCCGCGCCGCGTAAAAGCCGCCGCTCAGCACGGTATTGCCGACATTCAGCGCATAGCGCGCTTCGCTATGGTCGGTAATGCCCACCTGCTGCGCCATCATGACCGAATCCTGCACCGCCGTCGCCGCCGGAGTGTTGAACTGGCTTCCCGATGCGTTCAGCGGCACCGCCGGGTAATCGGTCTCGGGTTTCGGTCCCGTCGCCTTCCACCCGCCGAACGCCTGACCGATCACCTGTTTCGCCTGTTCGGGCGTCACATCCCCGATCACCACGATGGTGGTCATGTCGGGGCGATAGGTCTGCGTGTAATAGGATTTGATATCGGCAAGGGTCAGCGCACCGATCGACTGCACCGTCGGATAGCGCAATTCGGGATCGCCGGCGGGCAGCAGTGCCTTGTTGAGGCTCATTGTGTTCAGGAAGTCGGGTGACTTCAACAGACCTGCGGTTTGCGCCGCTTCGCGTTTCTGCATGATCGCGAACGCCTGTGCGGGCATGGCCGGGTTCAGCTCGTTATCCGCCAGCAACTGAACGCCTTTTTCAAAGCTGGCCACCGGCACTGCCAGCGAGAACTGTTTGCCGGCACTTTCATGCGCGCTGATTGCATCGAGTGCGGCCTGGAATTGCAGCCGGTTGAGATGCGTGGTGCCGAAGCTGAACATATCGTCCAGCACATCGGCGACGCCTTCATGCCCCTTCGCCGCCTGCATGTCCTGATTGGTCTTCACCCGACCAAAAACCTCGACCGTCTTGCTGACCTTTTCCGGCTGGACGATCACCCGCAACCCGTTGGGCAGCGTGAAGGCAGTCGGGTGAATGGCCGATTGCGGCTGCGGCAGGGTCGCAAACTGCGCCCTGGCCCAACTCGGCAGCGTCACCGGACCATTGGGCTGACCACCGAAATTCTCGGCACCGCCAAAGCCCTTGCTGCTGACCGGCTTGCCCGAATCCTGCGGGGTCAGGATCGCGGTGATGGCGTGATCGGGATTGAAGACCTGTTTGGCGAGCGCGTCGACCTGTGCAGGCGTCACCGCCTCGATCGCCGCCTTCACACTGTCGGGCGATTGCGCATCGGCGAATGCAAGCGCTTGCGACCAGGCGTTGGCGAGGCCCGACACCGAGTTTTTCTGATATTCCAGATCGGCGATCGCACGACGCTTGGCCGCTTCGACCAGATCGGCGGGTATGCCATTCGCAGCGGTGTCGGCCATGATGGCCTGCATCGTCTGCAACACGCCGTCCGACTTGCCGCCGCGCGGAAACACCCCCTCGGCATAGGCAAGGCCGCTATGCGGCAGGAAGTCGCCGGAAAAGCCCCCATAAAGCGCTTTGCCGCTCAACCCCATTTCGAACAGCTTGCCACGCTTCGACCCCATTGCCTGCGACAGGACGAGCGCGGTCGCATAGTCCTTCGCGCGCAGGCTGGGCATGCGATAGGAAATCAGCGCCAGCCCATAGGGCAGGTCGGACGGCAACTGGATCGTATGGGCCTGTACCGGCTGAAATTTGAAATCGGGTCGCGTCGGCAGTTGCTTGCGCGGGATCGCGGAAAACATGCTCCGCACTTCCTTCAGCGTCGTCTGCGGATCGACATCGCCCGCGATCACCAGAATCGCGTTGTTCGGCGCATACCAGGTGTCGTGGAATTTCTTGAGCGCGGCGGCCGTCGTCTTGTTGAACGAATCGCGCGTCCCCAGCGGCGTATGCGCATAGGGGGAGCCCTTGAACATCCGATCGCGCAACTGGGTATAGAATTTGAACGTCGGGTTGGACATGTCGCGCGACACTTCCTGCTCTATCGCGCCACGTTCCTTGGCCCATTGCGCCTGCTGCATATCGACACCGCGCATCCGCAGCGCATGGATATGCAGCGCGATGCCGAGATCCTGCACCGGCACGGTGAAGAAATATTGCGTCACGCCCTCGGTCGTGTCAGCGTTGAACTGACCGCCCATATTGGCAGCGAGCGCCGCAATCTGATCCTTGTTCAGGCCGGGGCTGCCGCGAAACATCATATGTTCGACGGCATGGGCGGTGCCGGGAAAGCCCTGCGGCACTTCGTCCGAACCGGCGAGATAGTTCATCTCCGTCGTCACCACCGGCGCCAGCGGGTCGCGGACGATGACCACACGCAGCCCGTTTTTCAGCGTCGCGCGCGTCACGTCCTGATGCACGGCGGGAGCGGCGGCAGGCGACGCGGCAAGGGCCGGACCGCCTGTTACCGTAGCAAGCGCAAGCGCTGCGGCGCCCGCGATCCTGATGGTGCGTTTGAAGGAAGGGTTGTTCGTTCGCCCGGATCGCATATTATCTCCTGTGCTGCCCCTGTGGTTCGCCACAATGGTATATCATCACCATTTTGTCCATGACGAAGCACGGCTGGTCGCAGTCAGGCGCTTCAGTCGAAATGAAATGCGATGGTGAAATCGAGCGCGCCGTCAAGCGTCTGCGGCGGTTTCGGAAACGGCGCGGCGCGGCGAACTGTGCGCAATGCCAGACGGTCGAGCATGCGGTTACCGCTGCCCTGCACCACGTTCGCTCTCACTATCCCACCGGCCGCATTGAGCTTGAACGCAATGGTCGCGGTGCCGGGCATATGGATTCCTCCCGGCCGTCGCGCCGCAATCCGTTGCCACAGCAAGGCGGCATAGGCGTTGCGGCGTTGCTCCGTCGATTGAACCGGCGCGGCAGGTGTCGGTGCAGGAGCCGGTTTCTGCACTTGAACCGCTGATGTTTTCACCGGCGGGGCTGTGCGTACCACCGGTATTGGCGCAACAACCGCATCCGGCACGGGCGATTCTGGTGCCGGGGATGGTGCGGATTGCAGCATAGGCGTTCTTTTATGCGGACGCGGCTTGCGGACCGGCTCGCGCTGCGTATCCGCATGGTCCGAAGCCGCGGGCACAGCAATGTCATAGGCAAGAATTGCCGATTCCGGGTGCAGCCGGTGACGGGGCGGCATCAGCCCCAGCCACAGCACGCCGGCGACGCACAGGACCGCCGGCAATGCAACCGCAATGCCGCCGATGCGGGTTCGGGCGGGAGGCCGGTACCCATTCATGTGCGCCGCCGTATCGCCATCAGAATTTGGCGCTCAGATCGACATTGAAACTGCGCCCGCGTCCCGGCACCGGTCGCAACACGCCCGTCGCGTCATAATCGCCCAGCGACATCCCGCCGAGCGGCAGATAATAGGCGGTATCGAACAGGTTGGTGACATCGACGCCCAGCCGAAGCCCGTGCCAGCTATAGCCGCCGCCCAGATTAACCAGCGCATAGCCACTGGTCTCCGGCTCGTTTCGGGTCAGGTCCACACGCGTTTTGGCAGCCACCGCCTGCAGTCCGAGATGCCCGTCCCAGGACTTGTCGGCATAATCCAGCGTCACCGAGGCATGGACCGGCATCTGGTGATAAAGCGCATCGTGATCGCTCAGATTTTCGCCATGCACCCAGCTTGCCTGTGTGGCCAGACGCGCTGCCGCCCCATGCATTCCACGCCACAGCATCAGGTCGCCCGACACGTCGACGCCATAAAAACGTGCCTCCCGATTAGTGAACTGCAACTGCACGAACCCGCTGGGCATCCCCATCATATCGGTCAGATCCTGCAGCTTGCGCACGTCGATATAGTCGGCGACATGCGTCCAGTAGGGCGCGACCTTCAGCGACCAGTCGCCCTTTTTCGCGCTGGTGAAGGTCAGCGCTCCGCTGATCGTATCGGCACGTTCGGGTTTCAGGTCCAGATTGCCGACATAGCCGTTGCCGTCCCCGAACCAGCCGATCATCCGGCTTGCCATCGATCCGCGACCCCAGGTGTAGCGCTCATACAGCGTCGGCGAATGAACTTTGTGCGCATAGCCGAAGTCGATCGCGACGCCCGGCCCGGCCTGATAGCGCATCAGCGCACTACCGCTCCAGTTGCTGTCATGCCGGTGGTGCCCGACCGCATTGAACGCCTTGGCGGCGGCGACATCGGCCATCTGCATCATGCCTGTGCCATAGGGCTGCACATCGCCGGTGTTCATCCACACCTGATCGTTGCGAACGCCGATCGTTGTGGTCAGTGCGGACGACCAGTCGGCATGCCATTCGGCATAGGTGCCCAGCCGGTCGCGATGCGCACGGTTGACGTTGATGAAGGTGTCGGGGCCCATCATCATCGACCCTGCGACCGGCGGCCAGTAATCGTTCAGCCACTGATGCTGATATTCGCTGCCGATATTGATCGTGTCGCGCGACGTGGCGAGCAGGCTGAGCTTCAGGACATAGCCCGCGCCATGATCTTCGGTGTTCATCGGCATACCGCCATCGGCGGTCCCGCCCTTGTCCGCCAGAAAATTCATTGCATGGTCGGTGTCGCGGTAATGAACCTTCAGGTCGACATCGCCCCAGTCGAAATAGTTGGTGTAGCTGCCGTTCAGGAACCATGACCTGTTGTCCGTCATGTCCATATATTGATTGGGAAAGCCCTCATACGGCGCCCGCTGGATGCCGCCGCGAAGCTGGAACAGCCCCGCGGAGGTCTGCGCGGCAAAGGACAGGCTGTGGTCGGTCTTTTCATATTCGGTCGACCGGACCACCCCGTCGTTGCCCCCGCCGTCATAATTTTCCGAACGGGTATAGGAACCGTCATAGGTCAGGCTCAGGGTATCCGTCGCCGCCGTCATCGCCAGCGATGCGCCCGCCGCATTGCCGTTCGAGCGATAGAAGCCCGACGCACGGCCGGTGAACAGCGTGCTGCCCTGTCGTGCGAATTCGGGCGGCGCGGTCTGCACCAGAATCGCGCCGCCTATCGTATCACCGCCCAGGCTGACCGGCGAAACTCCCGTCACCACGCTGACCGATCCCACCGTATGGGGATCGGTATAGGACAAGGGCGGGTTCATATTGTTGGGACATGCGCTGTCGATGGGCACGCCATCGACCAGGATACCGATCCGTTGATTATCCAGCCCGCGGATGCTGGGCAGGCTGGAAAAGCCGCCCGCACCATAGGCACTGACACCCGGCAGCCGGGTCAGGATACCGGCAAGGTCGCTCGATTGCGACGATTGCTGCTCAATCTGCTCGCGGGTGAGCGTCCGGACATCATCCGATGCGACGGATGGCGTGCTGTCCGATGCAACATCGACGCCGGGCAACGCGGTCGGTTGTTGCGCAAAAGCGGGCGAGACGGAAATACAGGCAAACATAGTGCCCGCCAGCAAAGGCAGGCGGCGCGCAACGGCGCGCGAAACCAGATGGTTCATAGCATTCTCATAGCCGGACAGACCCTCGCCACAGGCAAAGGTCGTCAATTTTTCAGACGGAGCGGTTCAGCCCCGACGCGACAATTTTTCAGGCAGTGAGAATGGGCGGCGCACGGCTTGGCGGCGGCGGCGCGGACATGCCGCGCCCGGGTGCCGCACCGGTTACCGGCAGAACCGGCCATGGCGTGTAAGCGATCCGTGCTTCGAACGGCGCAGGTGCCGGACCGGACGACATGGAGGGGGCGGCATGTCCGGCAAAGGGACATTGCATGTCCGATCCCTTGTCATGCTGATCGCCCTTGCCGTGATGGCCCATGTCCATCCCCGGCATCGCCATCGTGGCCGCGGTCATCGGACCATGACCCGAACACAGCACGATCTGCACACCGCCATCGGCGCCGCGCATGGTCATGAATCCCGGCGGCACGGCGAGCGTATAGGCAAGCGCCGTCAACGCTGCGATCAGCATCGCCGCGCGCGTCAGCCCGGTTCGGAAAGCGCCCAATCCCATAGCGGTTTGCGGTTACCGCGCCCGGCGCGGCTTCACAAGTACCGCATGTCGTTCAGGATCAGACCGCGACAGGCGCCTTGATATGCGGTTGCGCCTGATAGTCGCGCAGCACAAAATCCTCATAGGCATAGCCGTCGATCGAATCGGGCTTGCGCAGGATTTCCAGCGTCGGCAGCGGACCCGGAACACGCGTCAGTTGTTCGCGTGCCTGTTCGATATGGTTGGAATAGAGATGGCAGTCGCCGCCGGTCCAGATGAACTCACCCGGCTCCAGATCGCATTGCTGTGCCAGCATGTGGGTGAGCAACGCATAGCTGGCGATGTTGAACGGTACGCCCAGAAAGATATCCGCCGAACGCTGATAGAGTTGCAGGCTCAGCCTGCCGTTCGCGACATGCGTCTGAAACAGGCAGTGGCACGGGCTGAGTGCCATCGCATGCAGTTCGCCGGGGTTCCACGCAGTCACCACCTGACGCCGCGACGCCGGGTTGGTGCGGATCGTGTCGATCAGTTCCGCAATCTGGTCGACATGGCGCCCGTCGGCGGCTTCCCAGTCGCGCCATTGCTTGCCGTATACGGGGCCGAGATCGCCGTTTTCATCGGCCCATTCGTCCCAGATCGACACCTTGCGTTCCTGCAACCAGCGGACATTGGTGTCGCCGCGCAGAAACCACAGCAGTTCGACGATGATCGAGCGCAGATGTAGCTTCTTGGTGGTGAGTACCGGAAACCCTTCCGCCAGATCGAATCGCATCTGGTGACCGAACACCGATCGCGTTCCCACGCCGGTCCGGTCCTGCTGCTCGACGCCGTCATGCAGTGCGCGTGTCATCAGTTCGAGATATTGCCGCATGGCGACAGGCTTAGCGTCCGGCGTCGTTGTCGCCAAGCACGGATGATTGCTCCATATCGGATGAAAGCCGCGCCAAAACCGATTCGGTTCCGGCTGCCGCACTCCGGCGCATCATGGCAGCATTTCAGCCATGCCGAGTGCCCCTCGCGGTCCATCGACACCAGCCGATCCCGCCGACCGGTGGTTCGCTGGCATTGCCTGCGCCCCGGTCGAGATGGTGGCGTTCGCCTATTGCGATGCGCAGATGCGGTTGCTGGGAATGCGACATATACGATCCCTCGAAATCGACCGCGCGGAGCTGCCGTTGCGCGACATCACCACCGATGCGCTCGGCTTCGGAGCCACGAAAATGGTCATGGCGCATAACCACCCCAGCGGCATCGCCCGACCTAGCCGCGGCGACTGCACCGCAACGCGCGCACTGGTGCGGTTGCTCGCTCCGATCGGCATTACGCTGATCGACCACCTGATCCTGACGCCGGATGCCAGCGCCAGCTTCCGCGCGCTCGGCCTGTTATGACGTTGCGTGACGGGTGGATGCAGGCGTGGCGGCGGGCTGCGCCAGACGGCAGGGCCGGATATCGGCGGGTTCGGGACGCGGCCCCTGCGCCTTGAATACCGCCAGATAGCCCCCTGCCGAGGGCATCGGCTCCATGCGGATCAGGGTATAGCCGACGGCTGCAAATTCGCATTTCAGCAGCGCCGGCGGCGTACCGTGATACTGGGTCGGCCGGTCGGCATCGACGACGATCACCTCTCCATCCGGACGCAGTGAAGGGCGCATGTACCAGAGAAATTCATAGGGCGATTCGATCTCATGATACATGTGCACCATCAGGATGCGGTCGAAACTGTCGGCGGGCAGCAACGGATCGGCGGGCTTGCCCAGCCGCACACTGACATTATCGAGCCGTTCGCGCGCCACGCGTCTGGCAAGCGCATCGCGCACTTCCGGCACGATATCCTCCGCCAGCACGCGCCCCTTCGGCCCGACGCGCGACGACAGGCGCACGGTATAATAGCCTGCCCCCGCCCCGATATCGGCCACGGTCATGCCGGGCCTGATCCCCGACTTGTCCATCACCTCGCCCGCTTCGTTCAGGCGGTCGCGCGCTTCCTCGGTCGACCAGCGGCTCGATACGATATTGGCGACCGGCCGGTCCGCCGCCGGGAACGGCCCGGCATCCTCATGATTGCGATCCGGCACCTTGGGCGGACCACCGTCGCATCCGGCCAGCAACAACACCCCGGCCAGAACCAGCAAGGGCGTGCGCCATTTCATCAGTCGACATCCTCCACATCGACCGTCTCGCCGGTCACCCGCTGGGATAGCGCAGCCGCCATGAACGGGTCCAGTGCGCCGTCGAGTACATCCGAAGGCGCGGTCGAGGTGACGCCGGTGCGCAAATCCTTCACCAGTTGATAGGGTTGCAGAACATAAGAGCGGATCTGATGCCCCCAGCCGATATCGGATTTGGAAGCATGTTCATCCATCGCCGCTTCTTCGCGCTTGCGCAATTCGGCTTCGTACAGGCGCGCCTTCAGCATCCCCATCGCGGTCGCACGGTTCTTGTGCTGGGATCGGTCATTCTGGCTGGCAACGACGATCCCAGTAGGAACGTGCGTGATGCGCACCGCGGAATCGGTGGTGTTGACGTGCTGCCCGCCCGCACCCGATGCCCGATAGGTGTCGATCTTCAGATCGCCTTCATTGATATCGATATCGATATCGTCGTCGATCACCGGATAGACCCAGACGCTGGAAAAGCTGGTGTGGCGGCGTGCCGAACTGTCATAGGGCGAAATGCGCACCAGCCGGTGTACGCCGCTTTCGGTCTTGGCATAGCCATAGGCGTTTTCGCCTTTCATCAGCAGCGTCGCCGACTTGATGCCCGCCTGTTCCCCGGCATGATAATCGACCAGTTCGACCTTCAACCCGCGACGTTCGGCCCAGCGCTGATACATGCGCTGGAGCATTTCCGCCCAGTCCTGGCTTTCCGTCCCGCCTGCGCCGGCGTGGATTTCGAGATAAGTGTCGTTGCCGTCCGCTTCGCCCGACAGCAGCGCCTTCACCTTGTCGCGCTCGGCACGCGCGGCAAGCGCCGCCAGATCGGCGGTACCTTCCGACGCCATATCCTCATCGCCTTCGGCTTCGGCGAGTTCGATCAGTTCGACGGTGTCGTTGAGTTCGCGTTCGATGTTGCGCGTCGCGGTTATCGCATCGTCCAGATGGCCGCGTTCGCGCATGACCGCCTGCGCTTCCTTCGGATTATCCCATAGCGACTGGTCCTCAACGCGCGCATTGAGTTCGTCGAGCCGCCTGAGCGCCCGATCCCAGTCGAGAAAACGCCGCAGCAATTCGAGTGCCGCGTTGATCTGATCCACATATGCCTGCGCTTCAGCGCGCATGGTTCACTCCATCAATCTGTATCACCGCCTGTACCGGGCACGACATTGGCCCGGCGGACGGATGGTTGACCGCCGATATAGGGAAGTCTGTAGCGACTAGTAAATTCCGCCCTGCTGCTGAAGGAAGTCGCTGTCATTCTGCGGCTTTGCTTGTTGCGCCGGTGCCTGTTGCTGTTTTTGCGTTTTGGGGGCCTCATCCTGCCGTCGTGCCGTGCGGGCGGCGGTTTCGGATTTGAACGCTTCCCAGATCACCGGTGCCTTGGCGGTATCGGTGGGCCAGCCGCCGAATACCGGCTTGCCGGTCACACGGTTGATCCGCACCATGCGGATACCGCGCGGCGCGACAAACGGCTTATGCTTCAGATCGGCAAAGGCCTGTTTAGCGAATTGCTGGAACACCGGCACGGCAATGGTCGCGCCCTGCGCATAATGGCCCAGCGGACGCGGTGTGTCATAGCCGACATAGAGTCCCGCGATCATCTGCGGCACGCCGCCGATGAACCAGACATCGGTCGGACCGCTGGTCGTACCGGTCTTGCCCATCATCGGCCGGTTGAAACTCGCCAGCCGGCGTGCGGTGCCGCGCGTCACCACGCCTTCCATGATATGAACGATCTGATAGGCCGTCTGAGCATCGACAAGCTGCTTGCTCTGCACCACCGGCCGCGGCATCGCCTTGCCGTTCCAGTCGGGCGCATTGCAGCCTTCGCATGCGCGCCAGTTATCGGGCCAGATCACCTTACCGTGCCGGTCCTGCACATAATCGATCAGCGTCGGCGTCAGTGCGCGACCATGATTGGCCAGGATCGCATAGGCATTGACCATGCGCTGTACCGTGGTTTCCCCGGCACCCAGCGCGAAGGAAAGATAGGGCGGATATTTCTTTTCGCTGACCCCCAGCCGCTGGATCATGTCGACCACATGATTCATGCCGGTCTGCGCCGCGGCGCGTACTGTCATCAGGTTGCGCGACTGTTCGATGGCCCAGCGCAGCGTGTGTTCGCCCGTGCCGCCTTCATGGGCAAAGTTGCGGAAGCATTTCTGGCCCAGCCCGGCACCCTGATAGACGCAATAGGTGGCGTCCGAAATCAGCGTCGCGGGTGTCATCCCCTGTTCCAGCGCGGCGGAATAGATGATCGGCTTGATCGTCGATCCCGGTTGCCGTTCCGCCTGAATGGCACGATTGAAAGCCTGAATACGCGAATCGAATCCGCCCTGCATCGCCATCACCCGGCCGGTGCGCGGATCTTCCACCATCATACCGCCTGATACGCGCGGAATGCTCTTGAGCGTGTAGCTGTTACCCGATGGCGCGACGGCGATAATGTCGCCCGGTTCCAGCGCGGAAAAAGCGGTGCCGCCCTTGCCGCGCACCGACATCGATGCCCCCGAGCGCGGCAGGTCCGCCGTCTTGCCGTTGTCAAAGCCGATCGTGGCGGTATCGCCATCCTTCGACACCACGATCGCCACGCGCCAGTCTTCGTAATTCAGTCCGGCATTGCTGTAGATCAGCGGCCCGCGCCAGTCGCCGTCCTTAATCTCCACCTTGCGGATCGGTCCGGTCCAGCTCGTACCGCCGCGCATCCGGTCATAGCGGATCAGCCCGTCGCGCAGCGATTTTTCGGCATAGGCCTGTAGCTTGGGATCAAGCGAGGTACGCACCCACAGTCCGCCCGCATAGACGCTGTCCGGGCCATCTTCCGCAGTGGCACCGAATTTGTCGATCAGTTGCCGCCGTACAGCCTCAACGAAATAGCCCGCCACGCGCGGATATTTGGGGGGCGGGTTGGCAACCGTGCCCAGCGGTTGCGATACCGCTTCCTGATATTGCGCCTGATTGATGAACCCGTTCTTGCGCATTTCGTTCAGCACCCAGTTGCGCCGGTCGAGCGCGCGCTGGGTATCGCGGTCGGGGTCGTAATTGGCCGGCCCCTTCGGCAGGATCGCCAGATAGGCCATCTGCGCCAGTGTCAGCTTATCCAGGCCCTTGCCAAAATAGGCGCGGCTCGCCGCCGCCACGCCATAGGCGTTGCGACCCAGAAATATCTGGTTGAGGTACAGTTGCATGATCTGCTGCTTGGTCAGCGCATCCTCGATCCGCCAGGCAAGGATCGCCTCCTTGATCTTGCGGGTATAGGTCACCTGATTACCGATCAGCAGGTTCTTCGCCACCTGCTGGGTGATGGTCGAGGTGCCGTGCGGCGTATGCCCCGAAATCAGCCCCTTGAACGCCGCACGCACCAGTCCCGGAAAGTCGAGGCCGTGATGTTCGAAAAACGTCTTGTCCTCCGCCGACATATAGGCGCGCACGAGCAGCGGCGGATATTCGTCATAGGACAGCTCGATCCGGCGTTCGCGGGCATAGCTGTGGATCGGCTCCCCGCTGATCGACCGGACATAGGTCGGCAGCGGCGGCTCATAGGATTTCAGTTGATCGACCGACGGCAGATTGCGGGCAAACAGCAACCACAGCGCAAAGGCACCCAGCCCCGCCAGCAGCGCCAGCCAGGCAAGGATGCGAAACCACCAGCGCGTGCGGACTTTGGCGAAACCGCCTTTAAGGCCCCCCACCCCACGCTTCAGCCGTAAATTGACGTTCGATACGCTTTCTTCGGACATAGTGCGGCGGTGTAGCAGGAAATGCCTGCCGCGCCAGCCATTCCCGATCAGCCGTTCGAATCTCTGTCGCTATGTTCAGACGCATATTGGCGGGCGAAGAAAACTTCGACTGCCTGTTCGACGCTGTCCGCGATCTTTGCGCGACCCGCATTGGAATTCAGGAACGCCGCGTCCGTCGGGTTGGAGATATAGCCGGTTTCAAACAGGATCGACGGCATGTCGGGCGCCTTCAGCACCATCAGCGACGCCATGCGATGAAACTCCGACTTGGTGGGGATCAGCGGGTTCGCCTCGCGTCCCAGCAACCGTGCGAAGTTCGACGACGCGTTCATCGTCTGGCGCTGGGTCAGATCGATCAGGATCGACGAAACATCCGCCGACTGATGCCCCAGATCGACACCGGAGATCACATCCGCCTTGTTCTCCCGCGTTGCCAGCCGGGCGGCCTCCTTGTCGGACGCCACCTCCGACAACGTATAGGCGGTGGCACCGTGCGCGTCCGGGTTGTCCGAACTGTCGCAATGGATCGAGATGAACAGGTCGGCATGCAGCTTTCGGGCAATGCGATAGCGTTCGCGCAGCGGAATGAACCGGTCGGTGTCGCGGGTCAGTGCCACACGCACCCGCCCCGATTTGATCAGCGCATCGCGAATTGCCAGTGCGGTTTTCAGGGTCAGATTTTTCTCTTCCAGCCCCTGATAGCCGATCGCGCCGGGATCATGCCCGCCATGCCCCGGATCAATCACCACCAGTGGACGGCTGGGGTCGCCATAGACGTGCGGCAGGCCGATCATGGTCGCACGCGACGGCACCGGAAGCCGCACGCTATATTTATGTTCGTGCCCCCTGCGCCCGAAAAGAAAGGCGGGAAGAAAACGCAGCCGCCCCGCCTGTGCGGCCTGTGCGAAGCCGGAATCGCTGGTGGCACGAAGCGACAGGGTAAGGGTGCTCCCGTCCTTGCCGAAATCACCCTTCGTCACCACCGCAGGCTGAGACAGGTCGAATACGATGCGCGTCGCTGCGCCCCCGTCATGTATCCCCTGACGCACGTCCGCGATCGGCCCGGCCTTGGTCACCGTGCCGCCGGGAGTGGCTCCGTTGACATCGACCGCAATCCGCCGCGGGCCGTCCAGCATGAAAGCGCTGGCATCGGCAACGCTGCCGTCGAAGCGGATGACGATACGGTCTGGCTGCACGCTGACATGTTCGATCGCGCCCGCCCAGGCAGGCGCGCCGCCGAACCAGGCGGCCAGCAAGGCAAGTAAAAGGGCCACGCGACGGCTATGCCGTGCGACTTCGTCTGCGGTCCAGCCAAAAATGGCGGGAATGGTGTTTGCGGCGTTCATCACGCTGCCCCTGTGCAACAGGTCCCACCAAGGAGCGGTGAAGCGATAGCGTTAATCGCCGCTTTACGAAATTCGGCAGGGTCTTGCCGGAAAGCGGCAAAGTCCTGCCGCAACCCGTCAATATTGCGCCATAGTGTTGCCGCGCCGCCATACCGGTGCTAGGCACCGCAATAACCGGCGCAAAATGCGATAGATGCATCATCCGCCGGCCCGTATCTTTCGCGCCATCGTGCGCGACCAGTCAGGTTGACGCTGCAATGAGGCAAGTTCCGTCCCCTATTTCCCGCACAGCCCCGGTTTTTCCGGGTCGGTGCGCGATGGCGGAAGCGCCGGACCACCGGTCCTGCCGTGCCCATGCAGCAACAGCAGAATGCAAAACCCGTCGGACGCAGACGGCACCGCCCGCGCCCGTCCGGCCCGCACATCGCGCACCGGGAGCTTTCACGCCCCGGCGCGCCCGGAGAACTATAAATGACCATGCGTATGTTGATCGACGCACGGCACCGGGAAGAAACCCGCGTCGCCGTCGTCAAGGGAAACCGTATCGAGGAGTTTGATTTCGAATCGTCCGAGCGTAAACAGCTCAAGGGCAATATCTATCTGGCAAAAGTAACCCGCGTCGAACCGTCGCTGCAGGCGGCGTTCGTCGATTATGGCGGCAATCGCCACGGTTTCCTGGCGTTCAGCGAAATCCATCCCGATTATTACCAGATTCCGAAGGAAGACCGCGACGCGCTGCTCGCCGAAGAGGCCGAGCATGCCGCCGAGGAAGCCGCGCTGCGCGCCGAAGCCGAGGTCGATGAGGATGAAGGCGAAGACGGCGACGTCGAGGTGCTCGAACGCCCTTCCGACGATGAGGAAGCGGACGACGACGCCAACGACGAAACGCCGTCCGGCGGACGCCGCAAGCGCCGCCGGGAAACCGACAAGGCCGCCGATGCGCTGCGCCAGCGCCGCATGGAACTGCGCCGCCGCTACAAGATTCAGGACGTCATCCGCCGCCGTCAGGTGCTGCTGGTACAGGTCGTCAAGGAAGAGCGCGGCAACAAGGGTGCGGCGCTGACCACCTATCTCAGCCTTGCGGGGCGCTATTGCGTACTGATGCCCAACACCGCCCATGGCGGCGGGATCAGCCGCAAGATTTCCAACGCGTCCGACCGCAAGCGCCTGAAGCAGATCATGTCGGACATGAAGCTGCCGCCCAGCATGGGCTGCATCGTCCGCACCGCGGGGCTGAAGCGTACCAAGACCGAGATCAAGCGCGATTTCGACTATCTTGCCCGGCTATGGGACGGCATTCGCGAGGAAACGCTGAAATCGACCGCGCCCGCGCTGGTCTATGGCGACAGCGACCTGATCAAGCGCGCGATCCGCGACATCTATAATCGCGATATCGAAGAAGTGATGGTGGAGGGCGAGGAAGGCTATCGCGCCGCCAAGGACTTCATGAAGCTGCTGATGCCGTCGCATGCGCGGCGCGTGAAGCAATATTCCGACGCGGTGCCGCTGTTCCAGCGCCATCATGTCGAGGATCAGCTCGCGGCGATGTATCACCCCGTCGTGCAGCTTAAATCCGGCGGCTATCTGGTCATCAACCCGACCGAGGCACTGGTGTCGATCGACATCAACTCCGGCCGGTCGACCAAGGAGCATAATATCGAACAGACCGCGACCGCGACCAATCTGGAAGCGGCGCAGGAAATCGCTCGTCAGTTGCGTTTGCGCGACATGGCGGGTCTGGTCGTCATCGACTTTATCGACATGGACCACGGATCGAACGTGCGCAAAGTCGAAAAGGCGATGAAGGAAGCGCTGAAATCCGACCGCGCCCGCATTCAGGTCGGCCGCATCTCCGCCTTCGGGCTGATGGAGATGAGCCGTCAGCGCCTGCGTACCGGTGTGCTGGAAGCCTCCACGCGCCAGTGTCCGCATTGCGAAGGCACCGGGCTGGTGCGCACCGCCTCGTCGGCCGGGCTGTCGGCGCTGCGCCTGATCGAGGATGAAGCCGCTCGCGGTCGCGGGTCCAGTCTGTTGCTGCGTGCCAGCCAGGAAGCGGCCTTCTACGTCCTCAACAAAAAGCGTGCCGACATTGCCGAGATCGAGGAACGCTATGGCGTGAAGGTAGAAGTTGCGCCCGACGGGGAAATTGAGGGCGCACGTATGTCGGTCGAGGCTTCCGGGCCGCCGCCTGCATACACGCCGAAACTCGATGCGATCATTGAAGATCCCGACGACGACCTGCCGATCGAGGAAGAGGACGAAGAGGAAGATTTCGACGCGTCGGAAGAAACCGATCGCAGCGAAAACGAAGGCTCCGGCCGCAAGCGCCGTCGTCGCCGTCGCGGACGGCGCGGTCGCGGACGCGATACGCAGCAGGATCAGGAAAGCGGCGACAGCACGGACGAGGATTCGTCCGAGGATTCGTCCGACGAAGCGGAAGACGCGGCGGAAACCAATGAATCCGACAATGCCGAGGACAGCGAGGGTGGTGAAAAGCGCAAGCGTCGCCGGCGCGGTCGTCGCGGTGGACGCCGGAACAAGGCTGCGGATACCGACAGCGAGGATAGTGCATCCGAATCCGGCGAAAGCACGGATGCCGGGTCTGAACCGCAGGCGGAAGCACCCGCCCCTGTCGAAGCGGCACCGGAAGCGGCAACAACCGCCGAGCCGGAACCGGAACCCGCCCCCAAGCCGAAGCGCACGCGTCGTCGCCCGAAGGCGCGTGACGATGATGCACCCAAGGCAGCCGAACCTGTAGCGGCGGAACCCGCTGAGACTGACGAAGCGGAGGCAAAGCCGAAGCCGAAACGCACCCGTCGCAAGAAAGCGGCCGAACCTGCCGAGGCGACGCCAGAGGCCGCAACCGCAACGGACGAAGCTGCCGTTGCGGAAGAAAAGCCGAAACCGAAACGCACGCGCCGTAAAAAGGCCGAGCCAAAGGTGGACACCGCAAGCGAAAGTGCTCCCGAAGCGCCAGAGGCACCTGTTGCGGAAGCACCCGCTCCCGCCACCAACGGCGCAACAGAACCGGAACCCGCCAGTGTCGATGCAGAGACAGCGGACAATGGCGAGAATGAAACGCCGCGCCGCGGCTGGTGGCAACGCACCTTCGGCTGACACACCGATGAAAACAAAACGGGCCGTCGGAGAAAATCCGGCGGCCCTTTTTGTTTCAGCGCGGGTTCATGCAAAATCTGTTATCGGTTCGTCGCGATTGGCGGCACATGATTTGCGAATACATTGATTGATGACATGTTTTCCGGGAATATGGCGGGCATGAAGCGTCTGTTCAGCCTGCTTGCTATGGTCTGCCTGCTGGCCGCCGTACCTGCGCGCGCCCAGACCGTGCTACAGGATGCCGAAACCACCGCCCTGTTCAACGACATGATGCGCCCGATTATCGAGGCTGCGGGGCTGGACCCGAAAAACGTCAATATCGTTATCCTGCAAGATCCGGAGATCAACGCCTTCGTCGCAGGTGGGCAGACGGTCTATGTCAATTCCGGGCTGATCGAGGCGGCCGACAACGCCAATGAAGTGCAAGGCGTTATCGCCCACGAACTGGGCCATATCGTCGGCGGCCATGTTCCGCTTGGCGGTCGCGCGATGAAATCGCCCACCGGCATCACCATCGCCAGCCTGTTGCTAGGCATTGCTGCGGTGGCAGCCGGTGCGGGCGAAGCCGGGGCAGGAATTCTGTCGGCCGGCCAGCGCGCCGCAATGGGGAGCTATCTGGCCTATAGCCGCACCCAGGAAGCCTCCGCCGACGCAGCGGGCGCCCGGTTTCTCAACAAAGCGGGTGTCAGCGGCAAGGGGATGCTGGAGTTCTTCAAAAAGCTTCAGGGCATGGAATACCGCCTCGCGATTCCGCAGGACAATGCCTATGACCAGAGCCATCCGCTGACCGGAGACCGTATTGCGGCACTTACCAAAACGCTGGAAAGCTCGCCTTCCTGGAACAAGCCTGAAAGTCCGGGAATCGAAAAGCGGTTCGAACGCGTTCAGGCCAAACTGGAGGGCTATATCGAGCCGCTGGATGACGTACTTACCCAATATCCCAAGACCAACACTTCGATCCCGGCACTCTACGCCCGTGCCTATGCCTATCACCGCGCCGGCTATCCGCAGGAGGCGGATGCAGCAGCGGCTGCTCTGGTGAAGGATGACCCGAACGATCCCTATTTTCTGGAATTACAGGGGCAGATTTTTCTGGAAGCCGGACATCCGCAGGAATCGCTCACTGCCCTGCGCAAGGCGACACAGCTCAGCAATTATAATCCGCTGATCGCCACTACCTTCGGCCACGCGCTGGTCTCAACCGACGATCCCAAAAATTATGCCGAGGCTGAAACCGTGCTGAAACAGGCGGTCGCCCGCGACGACGACAATCCATTCGCATGGATTCAGCTCGGTACGATCTATACGCGACAGGGCGATGAGGTGCATGCCGCGCTGGCCAAGGCCGAACTGTCCGACATTACCGGCGACATCCCCATGGCGGCCGTCAGTGCCAAGCGCGCCATGGCCGGACTTCCTGAAGGATCGCGCGACTGGCTGCGCGCGCAGGACATATTGATGGTGTCGCAAAACGCGATGCGCGACAAGAAACACTAATCGGTGACATTATATGAGCTTGACTGAACGACTGGCGCGTTCGCCGCTGGCGCTTGCTGCACTGGTCTTTGCCTCCGCCCTGCTCGGCGCGCTGGCTTTCGCAGCGGCGCAGATGCTGTTTCCCGGCGCGACCGGAGACAAGGCGCAGGTCGAAAAGATCGTCCACGACTATGTGCTCGACCATCCCGAAATCCTGCCCGAGGCGATGGACCGGCTGCGCGCGAAACAGGTGGCCCAAGTGGTGGACGCCAATCGCAAGCAGATCGTCACGCCGTTTGCCGGTGCCTGGTCGGGTGCGCAAAAGCCGAAGGTCAATGTCGTCGTCTATACCGACTATGCCTGTGTGTTCTGCCGCGCCAGCCTGCCTGAGATAGCCAAGCTGGAAAAGAATGTTCCGGACGTACGCATCGTCTATCGCGAGCTGCCGGTCCTGAGCGCCGAAAGCCGGGTGGCAGCGTTGTGGAGTCTGGCCGCCGCGCAGCAGAACAGGTTTCAGCCGTTCCACGACGCCCTGTTCGCCGCCGACCATCTGACCGAAGCGAGCATTCAGGCAGCCGCGCAAAAGGCGGGGCTGGACATGGCAAAGGCGAAACAGTTCGCCAATTCGCAGGCCGCGGCCGATGAAATCGATCAGAATCTGAGCATGGCCCAGCAACTCGGCATGTCCGGCACGCCATCCTGGGTAATCGGGGACAAGGTGGTGTCGGGGGCAGTCCCCTATGCTTCGCTGAAATCAATGGTGGCAGCCGCGCGTTCCGAAAGCTGACGACCACCGACTTTACTCTGGCTGCTTGTAGCGCGGCCTGCGGCACCCTACCTCTCGGCTTCTGCCGAAAAGGGGGCTCATGCCAGTGCAACCCATTCTCTCGCTTGCCGGTGTCGGCAAGACGTACAAATCCGGCCATCGTGCGCTCGAAGCCGTCGATCTGGAAATTCACAAGGGCGAAATCTTCGCCCTGCTCGGCCCCAATGGCGCGGGCAAGACGACGATGATTTCCATTGTCTGCGGGATCGTCAATCCGTCCGAGGGGACGATCACCGTCGACGGGCACGATGCCGTGCGTGACTATAAAAAGGCTCGCGCGATGATCGGGCTGGTGCCGCAGGAATTGTCGGTCGACATGTTCGAAACAGTGATCGCGACCGCGCGTTTCAGCCGCCGACTGTTCGGCCGTGCGCCCGACGACGGCTATATCGAGCAACTGCTCAAGGATCTGTCGCTGTGGGACAAGCGCGATTCAAAGATCATGGCGCTATCCGGCGGCATGAAGCGGCGCGTTCTGATCGCCAAGGCGCTGAGTCACGAACCCGACATCCTGTTCCTCGACGAACCGACGGCGGGTGTCGACGTCTCCCTGCGCCGCGACATGTGGAAGCTGATCGGGCGGCTGCGTGAGCGTGGCGTGACCATCATCCTCACCACCCATTATATCGAGGAAGCCGAAGAAATGGCCGACCGGGTGGGCGTCATCAACAACGGACGGCTATTGCTCGTCGACGAAAAATCGGCGCTGATGAAGAAGCTCGGCAAGCGCGAAATGGATATCGCGCTGGTAGAACCGATGACGACGGTGCCCGGCGCCCTGTCCGAATGGGATCTGGAACTGGTCGATGAAGGGCACAAGCTGCGCTACACCTTCGACGCGCAGGCCGAACGCACGGGCATCCCCTCCTTGTTGCGCAAGCTTGGCGATCTGGACATCGGGTTCAAGGATCTGGAGACGTCGAAAAGCTCGCTGGAGGATATTTTCGTCGATCTGGTCTCCGAACGCGAACAGGAGGAGGCTGCGTTATGAACCTGCACGGTATCTGGGCAATCTATCGCTTTGAAATGGCGCGCGCACTGCGCACTTTGTGGCAGTCTGTTGCGACCCCCGTCATCACCACCTCGCTCTATTTCGTCGTCTTCGGCGGCGCGATCGGCAGCCGCATGCAACAGGTCGGCGGCGTCAATTACGGCAGCTTCATTGTGCCCGGCCTCATTATGCTCACCCTGTTGACGCAGAGCATTTCCAACGCCTCGATCGGCATCTACTTCCCGAAATTTACCGGCACGATCTACGAACTGCTGTCGGCACCGATTTCCTCCATGGAAATGGTGATCGGCTATGTCGGTGCGGCGGCGACAAAATCGGTCGCGCTGGGCCTGATCATCCTCGCCACCTCTACGCTGTTCGTCCCCCTTCAGATTGCGCATCCGCTGGCGATGATCGCGTTCCTGATCCTGACCGCGCTGACCTTCAGCCTGTTCGGTTTCATTATCGGGGTCTGGGCGCAGGGATTTGAACAATTGTCGATCGTACCCGCGCTGCTGGTGACGCCCCTCACCTTTCTCGGCGGTGCCTTCTATTCGATCGACATGCTGCCCCAGCCCTGGCGCACGGTCAGCCTGTTCAACCCGGTCGTCTATCTGGTCAGCGGGTTCCGCTGGAGCTTTTTCAGCAAGGGCGATGTGTCGGTCGCATGGAGTCTGGGGTTCATCGCCCTGTTCATGGCGCTGTGCCTGATCCTGATCGCGTGGATTTTCAAATCGGGTTATCGGCTAAAGAGCTGATTTGCGCGCGCAACCGGCTTACCTTGCGCATCGGCAGGGTAAAGCCCTGCTGCTCGGCAAGGCGGTCCAGTTCCTTCTGGCGCAACGGGGTGTCGAACAGGCAACTTATTTCGAAACCCTGCGACCAGACGACCCGTGCCTTTCGCCCCCGCACACCGGGCAGCATCACCTGGAGCGGGGAGTCGCGATCGACCTCTCCATAAAGCGTGAGCTGCACGCCGCCCTTGCAGATATCCACCACACGACAGACACAGCGGGCCGCCCCCTGTCCGGCGATTGTACCCGTCGCAGACGTCCGGATATGGACGGCGCCGTTGCGGTTGCTTCCCGGCTTTACGCGCAATTCTGCGGAAAACATCGTCCCCCTTTCGCTGACGATCCCGCATTGCGTAAAACTACGTAAAAAAGCGTTAAACCAATCTCGAAAATCCCGCTGCTATTCCGCCATGACCGGCAGCGTGATCTTGCTGCCCGCACACACGCGCTGCCTGGCGGTGACAAAATCCTCCGGCCTCGCGCGATAGATATTGGGCACGAATTTCTGCGGATTGCGGTCGATGACCGGGAACCAGCTCGATTGCACCTGCACCATGATGCGGTGGCCTTTTTTGAACACATGGTCATGGCTGCGCAGCGGCACGTTCCACGCAATCACCTTGTTCGGGGTCAGTGCGTGCGGCACCTCTGCGCTTTCCAAAAAGCGCCCGCGCCGCACCTCCATCGCCACCGGCAACTGATAGCCGTTGAGCGAGCGACCATAATCGCCCAGTTCCGGCTTTTCCCGCAATTGTTCGTAATTGTCGGGGTACACATCGATCAGCTTGACGACGAAATCGCTGTCGGTGCCGCTGGTCGAAGCCATCAGCGTCGCCGCCAGTTCTCCGGTCACGGTCAGGTCATGTTCCAGCGGCGCGCTTTTATAGCTCAGCACATCGGGGCGTCCGCCGACGAAGCGCTGATCGCCGAATTCCCACAACCGCCAGTCGGGAATGGGATAGGTGGGCGAAATCGGGCGCGGGCGAAACGGCACAGGATTATCCGGATCGCTGATATAGCTGCGGCATGCCTCTCCCGCGTCCGGCCGGTCGAACGATACGGTGCCGTCGACATGAAGGTACAGTGACTTCTCCACAGCACCGCGCGGAGGCCAGTGCTTGTAGCTTTTCCAGACGAAACTGCCGCTTTCGAACATCCGCGCCTCGAAATCGGGGCGTTTGCCCTTTCCGTGCAGCCAATAGGCAAAGAACGGTGCCTCAATCTGTTGCTGGAACTGGATACCGCTGTCGGTGCCGATGGGAATACGGCCCATTGTGTCGCCCCTGCCGTGCCAACCGCCGTGATTCCACGGCCCAGCGACGATCTGGTTCAGGTGATCGGGGTCGTTCTGTTCCTGCTTGTAATAGATCTGCCAGCTTCCCCACGGGTCTTCCTGATCCCAGAAGCCCGCGACATTGAGCGTCGGCACCGTGGTCTTTTTCAGCGCACCCAGCCAGTCCTGCTTCTTCCAGAAGGCATCGTCGTTCGAATGGTCGAGCATCGCGGTGAACATCGGGATGCTGCCCTTGAAATAATCCTGATCGATCTTCGCCACCGGCGTCTGGCGCAGGAACCAGTCATAGGTGTCGTACTGATCATATTCGAAGGTCGAATCCTGCGCCTTGTCGTGCTGAAGCATGTAGAGCCAGTCGGTCGCGTAGGAGAGCCGCATCGCGCCATAGCGGTGCAGGTCGTCGTTCATCCAGTAATCGACCCATGCCGCCTGGGGGCTGACCGCCTTCAGCGCCGGATGCGGATCTGCCAATGCGACCGCTGCGGCGAAGCCGGGATAGGAGACGCCCCACATGCCGACCTTGCCATTGTTATCGGCCACGTTCTTCACCAGCCAGTCGATCGTGTCATAGGCGTCCGTCGCCTCGTCCACCGCCTTCGGGTCGTCGGGATGGACGGCGGTGGAAAAGGTGAAGCTGCCGTCCGATTTGAACCGCCCGCGCATCGACTGATAGACGAAGATATAGCCGTCCTTCATCAGCGCCTTGTAGGAATCGGGAACCTGCGACGGCGCGGATTGCGGCACGCCATAGGGGGTTCGCTGCAGCAGGATGGGCAACGGCCCCGTCTTGCCGGTCGGGCGCAGGATCACCGTTTGCAGCTTCGCCCCGTCGCGCATCGGCACCATCACCTCCTGAAAGGTGAAGGGCGCTTTTGCAGGCGGCACGGGCACCGTCGTCGCCTGTGGCGCCGCGACCGTTACCGGAACCGCCGCTCCCGCCAGCGCCAAACCGATTATCCCAGCCCGCATCGCAATCCCCCTGCCCGTTCGCAGCACAGAAGCGTCAGAGCGCGGCGACTGTCAATGCCGCACAGGCGCGCGCGGGATTCCCATCGCCAGCGGACGCAGGACCAGACTGTTCAGATCGACAAAGACGTGCAGCACAATTGCCACCCACAGGCTCGCGGTGGCGAGATAGGCCCAGCTAAACACCGCCGCGAGGCCCAGCGAAGCGAGCATTCCCAGCCCGCCCTGATAGCGATGCGCCAGCATGAACAGCAGGGCCGACAGCACAAAGCCCGCCAAGCCGCTCCCCGTCACCATCGCAATCGCCAGCGGCAGTGCCAGCCGAAAGAACAGCTCCTCCGCCACACCCGCCGTCACCGCCATCGCCACGCCATAACCCAGTTCGCCGCGATGCGCGGGCATCAGCGCACCGATATCGCCCAGCATCCATTGCCGCTTTCCCCGCCGCCAGCGCGCAACGCCCGCCCCCAGCAACGCGCCGATCAGCAGCCCGACCACGCCCGCCCCCAGCAACATCCGGTCCCCGCGCGCCGCACCCGGCACGATCCCGAACACCCGCCCGGCCTGCGCCAGCAGCACCGGCAACCGGCCGACCGCACTCAATTGTTGCAACAAGGCCAGCACGGTCAGGCTGGGCAGTGCGAACAACAGCCAGCTTTTCACTACCCAGAAGCGCAGCCGTTGGGGACCATGCCCCATCGACACGCCCAGCCGCTCCGCCAGTCGCCCGAACAGGAACAGCCAGTAGAAAGCCAGCAATGCCGCCAGCACAATTATCGCAAGGATCATCGCGTCGCCGTCACGTCCGACATCACATGATCGGGATGCAGATCATGCGGGCTGGTGGCAAACCGCCTCGATATTGTTGCCGTCGGGATCGAGAATGAACGCGCCATAATAGTCCGGGTGATAATAGGGCCGCAGGCCCGGCGCACCATTATCCGTGCCGCCCGCCGCCAGTCCGGCCGCGTGAAATGCATCAACATGCGCGCGCGATTCGACGGTGAAAGCGGCGTGAATCGGCCCGGACACTGTCGCACCGCCGCCGATCCAGAAAAACGGCTTACCGTCCTTCCCATAGCCGGTATGCGCGTGTGCGCCCGTTTGCTCGGCAGTGACTTCCAGCACCCTATCGATCCCGATCGCCGTCAGCACGGCATCGTAGAAACCGCGCGATGCCGCGTGGTCAGATACGGTCAGGCCTATATGGTCAAGCATGCACCCCTCCTTGATTGGCGACAGCGACGATCAGCCGATGGTATGTTCGCCCTTGATCCAGCGCACGGTGCCGGAGCTTGCCCGCATCACCACGCTGTCGGTGGTCATCCGCTTACCGACGCGCTTCACGCCTGCGAGCAGCGATCCGTCGGTCACACCGGTCGCAGCGAAGATGCAGTCACCCTTCGCCAGATCGTCGAGGGTATAGACGCGTTCGAGATCCTCGATCCCCCATTTGCGCGCCCGCGCCCGCTCGTTATCGTTGCGGAACAGCAGCTTGCCCTGAAACTGTCCGCCGACGCAGCGCAGCGCGGCACAGGCCAGCACGCCCTCCGGCGCGCCGCCCGCGCCCATATAGATATCGATGGTGGTTTCGGGATTGGTCGTCGCGATCACGCCCGCCACATCGCCATCGGGAATCAGCACGATGCCGCAGCCGACATCGCGCAGTTCGGCGATCATCTTTTCATGGCGCGGGCGATCGAGCACACAAGCGATGATCTCGCTGGGCTTCACGCCCTTGGCTTTCGCCACTGCCTCGACATTTTCGGTCGGGCTCTTGTTCAGGTCGATCACGCCGTCGGGATAGCCGGGGCCGACCGCGATTTTCTGCATATAGACGTCGGGCGCGTTGAGCAGGCAGCCTTCTTCCGCCGCCGCCAGCACGGCCAGCGCATTCGGTCCGGCCTTGGCAGTGATCGTCGTGCCCTCCAGCGGGTCGAGCGCGATGTCGATCTTCGGCCCCTTGCCGGGTGCGCCGCCCACCTTCTCCCCGATATAGAGCATCGGCGCCTCATCGCGCTCGCCTTCGCCGATCACGACGGTCCCGTCCATATAGAGCTGGTCGAACGCGCGGCGCATCGCCTCCACCGCTGCGGCGTCTGCCGCTTTTTCATCGCCGCGCCCGATCAGGGAGGATGCCGCGATTGCCGCCGCTTCGGTCACGCGGACCATTTCGAGAACCAGAACGCGATCGAGTTGATTGGAGGTCGAAGTCATGCAGCCAGCCCCTTTCGTCCATGCCGTACCGCAGCGCGATAGGCGAGCGATCCGGGCTTGTCGAGCCGCACGCGACCTACTCCCCCAGAATATACATCCACATCGGCGCGCCGGTCAGGCTGGGTGAACCGCTCAATTTCTCAAGCGCTTGCGCAACACAGCGTTCCGGCCCTTCATGGGTGACGATCACCACCATCACGCTGCCGTCGGCGGCCGCACCGCGCTGAATCAGGCTTTCGATCGATACGCCCGCATCGCGCATCGCAGCCGCGATTTCGGCCAGCACACCGACCCGGTCCTGCACCATCAGGCGGACATAGGCACGCCCGCGCCGTTCGCCGCTGTCCGCCACCGGCTGCGCGGTCAGCGATTCGACCGGCATCGCATAGGCCGGGCCGAACTCGCCACGGGCAATGTCGATCAGGTCCGCGACCACCGCGCTGGCGGTCGGGCCATCGCCCGCGCCCGCTCCCTGAAAGAACAGCCGTCCGACATAATTGCCTTCCGCCACCACGGCGTTGATCGAATCGCTGACATGCGCGAGCGGGTGACGCAGCGGCACCAGATAGGGGTGAACGCGCTGGAACAGCCCGCCCGCATCGGCTTCCGCCATGCCGACCAGCCGCACGCGATAGCCGAGCGCCGCGGCCTCCGCGATATCGGCAGCGACGACATGGCGCACCCCGCCGGTCGCGACATCGTCAAAGGCTGGCCGGGTGCCGAACGACAGGCTGGCCAGAATCGACAGTTTGTGGGCGGCGTCCACACCGTCGATATCGAAGGACGGGTCCGCCTCCGCATAGCCCAGCGCCTGCGCCTCCGACAGCACCGCATCGAAATCGCTGCCGTCGCTTTCCATCTTCGACAGGATGTAATTGCAGGTGCCGTTCAGAATGCCGTAAACGCGCGTGATCGCGTTCGCCGCCGCCCCTTCGCGCAGCCCCTTGATGACCGGGATGCCGCCCGCCACCGCCGCTTCGAATTTCAAGGCGACATCGGCTTTTTCGGCTGCCTCGGCCAGCGAGAAGCCATGATGGGCAATCATCGCCTTGTTGGCGGTAACGAAGCTCTTGCCCGCATCCAACGCCGCACGCGCCAGCGCCAGTGCCGGACCATCCGCCCCGCCGACCAGTTCGACCACCACATCCGCCCCGGGATGGCGCGCCAGGGCGGTCGGATCGTCCACCCAGTCAAACCGGTCGATATCGACGCCGCGATCCTTGCTGCGGTCTCGCGCAGACACGGCAACCACCTCAATGGGCCGTCCCGCGCGTCGCGCAATCAGCTCGCCATTGGCGTCGAGCAGGCGAATCACACCGGCGCCGACCGTGCCCAGCCCCGCAATCGCCACGCGCAATGGTTCGCTCATTCGCTTCGCCCTTTACCGTTGTTTCAAATCGCTCCGCTACTGCCGAGCCAAACGCCGCGGATCAAGCCCGACCGACGAAAGCATTTCTTGGCAGTGCCCACACCTAAGGTTCCCAAAGACCGGCGCTAATCCATCCTCCCCTGCAAGGGGAGGTGGCAGGCCGCAGGCCTGACGGAGGGGTATCGCGGCTGGTCAGTACGCGCCCTTTCCCGGACGGTGACACCCCTTCGGCGCTTCGCGCCACCTCCCCTTTGCAGGGGAGGATTGGCCTGCCGGACCCGCTACGCCTTGATCAGGCCGATTTCGACCAGCCGCTGATGCAGATAGTCGTGCGCGGTGATCGGCTCGGGATAGCGGTCGGGATTTTCGGCGCTGACGCAGGACGGCAAAGACTTGATCAGGAAATCGGGCGCCGGATGCAGGAAAAAAGGCATCGAATAGCGCGAATGCCCGCGCCGCGCCGCCGGTGGGTTGACCACCCGGTGCGTCGTCGACGGGAGGACGTGGTTGGTCAGCCGTTGCAGCATATCGCCGACATTCACCACCATCGCGCCTTCCGGCGGCTTGACCGGCAGCCAGCGGCCGTCCTTGTCGAGCAGTTCCAGCCCCGCCTCCTCGGCGCCAAGCAACAGGGTGATCAGGTTGATATCCTCATGCGCGCCGGCCCGCACATTGGGCGCATCCTCGGCAATCGGCGGATAGTGGAGCAGGCGCAGCACCGAATTGCCGTCCTTCACCGCCGGGTCGAACCAGTTCGGCTCCAGCTTCAAATAGCGTGCAATCGCCGACAGCAACCGGTCGCCCGCCGCGTCGAACGCTGCGAACAGTTCCAGAAAGGTGTCGCGGAACCCTGCGGGCCGGTCGGGCCAGATATTGTCGGGCATGTCGGCGGCAAAGCGGTGCCCCCGGGCCAGCTCGCGCCCGACATGCCAGAATTCCTTCAGGTCGACATGCTCTGCGCCCTTGGCGATCTCCGTCTTATACGGGGTATAGCCGCGCGCACCGCCGCCGCCTTCGACGAAATAACCGCGCTTTTCCGCTTCGGGCAGGTCGAAAAATGCGCGCGTCATTTGCCATGCGCGGTCGATCAGCGCCGCGTCGATGCCGTGATCGGCAACCATCGCAAATCCGAAGCGCTGAAACGACCCGCCAAAGGCTTCAGCGAATCCCTGCGCATCCGTCTCCGCCTGTTTCAGCGATACAAGCGGAACCTTGTCGAGAGTTGTGTCGAGCATAAGTAATTGTCCGGTACTACGATTCTGTGCAGCCCCGATACGCGCTTTGCCCTGTTTAGAACAGGGGTCAGCCGGAGACGCTCAGCACGCCTTTGGTCGAATCGCCGCCGTCGCCGGACAGGTCCAGCGTATAGGCCTTGCCTTCCTTCGTCGTGCCCGACAGTCCCTGCCCCGCAGCATTCACGCTGAACCCGGAATTCTGAAACTTGCCGCGGAACCATTGCCGCACGATATCCACGGATGCCGGACTGTCGAATGCGATTTTGGCGCCGCCTTTATCGGGATTGTCTTTCGCCATCACATCCACGCCCGTGACTTTCGAACCGGGATAGAGATGCACGCCCTCAATATCGACGTCGCTGCCGTCCAGATGCAGCTTGGGCAGGTCGAGCGAACCGCTGAAACCCGGCAGTTTGACCGAAACCTTGCCGGTTTTGCCATCCACCGATGCGATCGTCGCATTGCCGCTATCGTCCTGCGACTGGATGGTGATGCTGGTGCCGTTGCCCGGTTCATTACTATTGCACCCGGCAAGCAGTGCGAGCGCGGGAACGACCATCCAGAACGAACGCATTGCAATCTCCTGTATTAATATAGCAACACACTACGCCGCTTTTATATGCCGCGCAAGCAATAGGGTGACGAGCAGGCGTCGATGCGCCATGGAGACCGGGCCATGACCCTTTCGCCCCGTCCGTCCAGTGATCGCGCACCGGTTCCCTTTCGGGAATTTGTCAGCCTTGTCGCCGCGATGATGGCGCTGACCGCACTCGGCATCGATTCGATGTTGCCCGCACTGCCTGCAATGGGCCATTCGCTGGGCATTACCGAGGCGAATGAGCGGCAGTTCATCATCACCGCCTTCCTGATCGGGTTTGCGGTGGCGCAGCTTGCCCATGGCCCGTTGTCGGACCGGTTCGGACGGCGGCCGATATTGCTGATCGCGCTGTTCGCCTATGCGCTGACCAACCTCGGCGTTGCACTTTCCAACAGCTTCGCATGGATGCTAGCGGCGCGGTGTGCGTCGGGTATGGCGGTGGCCGGCGCGCGGGTGGTGACGATCGCGCTGGTGCGCGACTGTTTCGCTGGACGCGCCATGGCGCGGGTGATGAGCCTCGCCTTCATCGTGTTCATGGCGGCCCCCGTCATCGCGCCCAGCTTTGGCGAAGCGATGCTGGTGGTGGGAAGCTGGCGCGTCATCTTTCTCGGCATCGCTGCGGCGGCGGCCATCATCGGCCTTTGGTACATGATGCGGATGCCGGAGACGCTGCATCCCGAATACCGCCAGCCGCTCGATGCAAGGCGGCTGCTGCGCGGATACGGCATCGTGCTGCGCGATCGCTATGCGGTGGGCTATACGCTCGCCGCCTCGCTGTTATCGGGCGGCCTGTTCGGCTTTATCGGCTCGGTGCAGCAGATCATGGAGGAGGTGTTCGACGCACCCGATCTGCTCGCGCTGGTGTTTGCGATCGTGGCAAGCACCATGGCGGTCGGTTCCTATTTCAATTCACGCATCGTCATGCAGTTCGGCACTCGGCTGATCTCGCATTCGGCGCTGGCCGGCATGGTGCTGTTCATCTCCGCGCATCTGGCCGTAGCGATCAGCGGGCATGAAACGCTGATCCTCTTCATCGTCTTGCAGGCGGGCATGATGGCCTGTTTCGGGCTGGCGGCGTCCAACTTCTCCTCGATGGCGATGGAGCATATGGGAGAAATTGCGGGTACGGCGTCAAGCCTTCAGGGGTTTGTTTCAACGCTGGGCGGCGCGCTGATCGGCGCCATCATTGGTCAGGCATTCGACGGCACCGTCGTGCCGCTCTATTCGGGCTTCCTGATCTGCGGGTTGCTTGCCTTTATCGTTATTCTGATCGCGGAGCGGGGGCGTATGTTCCGCCCCGCCTGACCGCTTCTTTGCATTTCCGGGGGAACGCCCGCGCGCCTTCGCCGTTTCGAATATATTCGATCAATCCAAGGAGTGAGGTGCAATCATGGGCGGGCATCAGGTATCGGGACAAGGCCCCAATGACGATGGCTATGACGAAAACGGCTATGACGAGAGCCAGCGCGCCGAAATCCTCGAAACCACGCGCACCGGCCCGCATGACGGCTCGGTCGTAACCGACCTCGACCCTGATCTGCACGACAGCATGGAGGATGAGGAGGACGAAGACGATATCGAGATGACCGACAGCAGCGTCACCGTCGAAGATGACGACCGGCGCGAGAGTCGCGAGGATATGGCCGAGGACGACGTACAGGACGAATTCGACGACGGCAGCATCGACCGCGATGACCTGGACGATGCCGACGAACGCGCAATCGAACCCTGACATCGGGCTCACCCGTCTTCCAACACTATCTCTACGAAGGTCGCCATGAAGTTGTCAGCCGCGCGCTATGCCCTGCCCACCCTCACCCTTGCGCTGCTGCTGTCGGGCTGCGGCGGGTCGAAGACGACGCCCGCCGCCAATATGGCGACGACCAACACCGTCGATACCGCTACACCGACAGCGGCTCCGACCGCCACGCCTGAACCCGACGGCCCTGAACCCAACGGCATCGTGACTGCCACGCCCGTCCCCACGCCTTCCCCGACCGCCACGCCCGCACCGGCGCCCGGCGCTTCGCCGACACCCACGGCAGAGGTGAGCGCGCAGGATGCGGTCAATGTCATCCGCCGCTATTTCACCCTGCTCGCCAATCACGAATATCGCGACGCGTATCTGCTTTGGGATCATGGCGGAAAATCGTCGGGAATGAGCGAAGAGGCATTTGCCAAAGCGCAGCGGAAATTCGACAGCGTCAATGCGGAACTGGGTCCGCCCAGCCGGATCGATGCCGGTGCGGGCCAGCGGCACATCACCATTCCCGTCACCGTGCACGGGAAGCTGAGCGCCGGTGGCCCCTATCGTCTGGTCGGGCAGATGACGTTGCACCACACCGCCGATATTCCGGGCACCACCATGGCGGATCGTAGCTGGCATATCAGCGCCAGCGAGCTGAATCCCCGCCCGCAAACCGGATCGCAGGATCAGGGGAGCAGCACGCCGCCGGAACAGCCGCAAACGGTCGCCGCGCGCTTTTCCTGCGTCGACGGCAGCAAGCTGCGCGTGGTGTTCGACAACAGCAATCAGACCGCGATGGTGTTTCGCGGTAAACAGCGTATCGCCAAACTCGACCAGCAGGAATCGGGATCGGGCATCCGCTATGGCGCGCAGGGCTATGAATTGCGCGGCAAGGGTAAGCAGATCGCGTTCAGTACGCCGAACACGCCGCCGCTTCCCTGTACGCAAATCGGAAAATAGGGGTGGTTCAGGCGCGGCTCAGCCGACCAGTTTGAGCGCCTTTGCGATTTCCGCCTGATCCGCCGATGACTGCTGATCGGACTGACTGCTGCTGTCACTGTCGGGAGAGGTGGCGGACTGGCTGGCCTGAGTCTTGGCCTGTGCCTTGCCGTGATTGGAGGGTGCGACGCCGGCTATCGAAATCGCAGTCCAGATTACACCTGCCGCCCACAGCACCGCCCACCAGCGGTTGCGAAATATTCGACTTGGACGTGCAGGGATCATGCAGCGTTTCTCTCACGCGCGGGTAAACAAGGCATGAGGGGATATGGTTAAGAAAAAATGGGAGCGCCGAAACGCTCCCTCAATCTGCGCAAGACCGGGATGTTAGCGGCAGACCACCTGCCCGCGATCAATCTCCCGACCGATGAGTGCACCGGCGGCGCCGCCAAGTACGGTGGACAGGACGACTGAATCGCCACGGCCCAGACGGTTGCCGAGCAGGCCACCAATCGCTGCACCCGCAATCAGGCCGGTCGTACCGTCCGAACGACGGCAGTAATAACGACCATTATAGCCGCGATAGACCCGCATTCCGCGATAGACCGGCACCGGCCGATAGTTCGAGGAATAATAGCGGTCGGCATAATAATGCCGATAACCGGGGTGATAGTTATAATTATATCTGTGCCAGCGGGCGCGATCGCGGCGGCGTTCGCGGCGCTCATGATGCTTGTACTGACCATAATGGTGGCCATTGTCATGATGATAGCCGTGACGGCCATGGTCGCGGTGCTGGGCTGCCGCAGGCAATACAGGCATGGCCAGCGCAACTGCCGCAGCGCTTAAAAATACGGTACGCATGCTGCTCTCCTTTCTCATTACACCCGATCAACGAGCGGCAGTATAGGGGGGTTGCATGAACCGGAAACAACGTTCCGTTCAGCGCGGTGTTGGGCTACGGAACGAGCATGTCGACCTTCACCAAACAGATTACCGCAAGGCCCGATGACATCGACGAACTGGGCCATGTCAACAATGCGGTATGGGTTCAGTGGATTCAGGATGTCGCGGTCGAACACTGGAATGCGGTCGCATCGGCCGCACATCGCGACCGCTATATCTGGGTCGTGACCCGGCATGAGATCGACTATCGCGGCAATGTAAAGGCAGGCGAGACGGTAATGGCCGAAACCTGGGTACCCGACCCGCCACGCGGGGCACGTTTCGACCGGCACATGCGCTTTACCGGCAAGGATGGGTCGGTGAAGGTAGAGGCGAAAACCACCTGGGCGATCATCGACCGCGAAAGCCAGCGCCTGATCCGCGTCCCGGCAGAGGTGGCCGCCCCTTTTCTCGCAGGCTAGGTTCCTCCCTCAGGCGCTGCAATCCCCGATCCGTTGCGACTTCACCTCCATCGTCGTGGTGCCGGTATCCTTGCCCGTCGCATCCTTGCGGGTCATCGTGGTTTGCACGTCGAAGCTGGTTGCGCCGAACGTGCCCTTATGCTGCACCACCACCGTTCCCGGCCCGTCCGGGGCGGGACATTCAAGCTGCGCGTCGATCCGCCCGCCCTGCATCGAGAAATGGTCATATCGGCACTTGCCGGTGGGATCGACCGCACGTTCGAACAGCGGACGCTGCATCCGGTCGGCAGTGACGCAGGTCGTATCGGTCTGTTCCTTCTGCATCTGCTCCTGCATCAGTTTCGCCACCGCCGACCCCTTGGGAATGTCCGAACTTTCCAGTTTCAGGATGCGGGTGGTCGTTTTCCACTCACCGGGCTGCTGCTTCGGCAGGTCCCTGGCCTTTGCGGTGACATCGGCGACACTCGCATTCTTCATACTGACCGCGCCGTTATCGGCGGTGCCCTTTCCGCCGCATCCCGCGAGCAGCAGCACACCCGCCAGAATAATTTTGTTGTAGCGCGGAAAATTCCTTTGGAATTTCCGGGAGGGGGAGCGGGCCGGTGCGGCAATCTCAACTGATATATTATTTCGCATCCCCATTCTCCTCTGTTTGCTATCGGGCGCGTTGCGAGGGAACGCATGGCGTCCCATATCGTGTCCCTATGGCAATCCAGATTCGCACCAGCCTGGACGAACCCGAAACCGGACAGGCCTTCGTACCGCATCGCCCCGACCGCCCGGAAAAGACCGAGGGCGGAAAGGCGTTCAAACTTGTCAGCGACTATGAACCGTCGGGCGACCAGCCGACGGCGATTGCCGAACTGGTCGCGGCGGCGAAAGCAGGCGAAAAGGATCAGGTGCTGCTGGGCGTCACCGGTTCGGGCAAGACCTTCACCATGGCAAAGGTGGTCGAGGCGTTGCAGCGCCCCGCGCTGATCCTGGCCCCTAACAAGATTCTCGCCGCGCAGCTTTATGGCGAGTTCAAGAGTTTCTTTCCCGAAAACGCGGTCGAATATTTCGTCAGCTATTACGATTATTACCAGCCCGAAGCCTATGTCCCGCGTTCCGACACCTATATCGAGAAAGAGTCGAGCGTAAATGAGGCGATCGACCGGATGCGCCATTCGGCCACCCGCGCGCTGCTCGAACGCGACGATGTGCTGATCGTCGCGTCAGTGTCGTGCCTGTACGGTATCGGCTCGGTCGAAACCTATTCGGCGATGATCTTCGACATCAAAAAGGGCGAGACGGTCGATCAGCGCGAAATCATCCGCAAGCTGGTCGCGCTTCAGTATAAGCGCAACGACGGGGCATTCACGCGCGGCACGTTTCGCGTGCGCGGCGACAGTCTGGAACTCTTCCCCTCGCACTATGAAGACACCGCCTGGCGCGTCAGCTTTTTCGGTGACGAGATCGAGGAGATCGTCGAGTTCGATCCGCTGACCGGCAGTAAGGTCGCGAGCCTCGACCGCGTGCGCGTGTTCGCCAATTCGCACTATGTGACACCGGGGCCGACGCTGAAACAGGCGATGGGGGCGATCCGGCACGAACTGGCCGAGCGGCTGAAGGAGTTGCAGGCGGAAGGGAAATTGCTGGAGGCGCAGCGGCTGGAGCAGCGCACCAATTTCGATCTGGAAATGATCGCCGCGACGGGAAGCTGCGCCGGCATTGAGAATTACAGCCGCTTCCTGACCGGGCGCCTGCCCGGCGAGCCGCCGCCGACGCTGTTCGAATATCTGCCCGAAAACGCGCTGTTATTCGTCGATGAAAGCCACCAGACGGTGCCGCAGGTCGGCGGCATGGCGCGCGGCGACCACCGCCGCAAGATCACACTCGCCGAATATGGCTTTCGCCTGCCGAGTTGTATCGACAACCGCCCGCTGCGCTTCAACGAATGGGACGCGATGCGCCCACAGACGGTGTGCGTTTCCGCCACGCCGGGCGGCTGGGAGATGGAGCAGACCGGTGGTGTGTTCACCGAACAGGTGATCCGCCCGACCGGGCTGATCGATCCGCCGGTCGAGATCCGCCCTGTAGAGGAACAGGTGCAGGACCTGATTCAGGAGTGCAAAAAGACCGCTGAAATGGGTTATCGCACGCTGGTCACGACGCTGACCAAGCGGATGGCCGAGGACCTGACCGAATATATGCACGAAGCGGGTATCAAGGTCCGCTACATGCATTCGGATGTCGAGACGCTGGAACGTATCGAGCTGATCCGCGACCTGCGCATGGGCGTCTATGACGTGCTGGTGGGCATCAACCTGCTGCGCGAAGGGCTGGACATTCCCGAATGCGGGCTGGTCGCGATCCTCGATGCGGACAAGGAAGGCTTTCTGCGCAGCGAAACCTCGCTCATTCAGACGATCGGGCGCGCCGCGCGCAATGTCGAGGGGCGCGTCATCCTCTATGCCGACCGCATGACCGGCAGCATGGAGCGCGCGCTCAACGAAACGGGGCGGCGGCGTGAAAAGCAGGAGGCGTACAACGCCGAACACGGCATTACCCCTGCCACGGTGAAAAAGAATATCGGCGACATCATCGCCCATGTCGCCAGCAAGGATCAGGTGACGGTCGAGATCGACGACGACAAGCCGCACATGGTCGGCCACAATCTGCGCCACCATATCGAAGACCTTGAAAAGAAAATGCGCGAAGCCGCCGCCAATCTGGAGTTCGAGGAAGCGGGCCGGTTGCGCGACGAAATCCGCGCGCTGGAAAACGAGGAACTGGGCCTGAGCGATGCCGAGAAAAAGGCGCCCGTCATGGGCCGCTCCAACGAAGGCAAACCCGGCACCCGCAAGACGCGCTACGGCAAGACGCAACGGAAATTCGGAGGCGGGCGACGCTAGGTTTTCAACCTCTTGCCCTTTGCCGCCGACCGGATCATGGTAACGATCACAATAATCCAGGGGAGGATGAAAATGGCGGATCGGCGGATCACGAAGTTTCTGACGGCGGCGGCCGCGATTGCAGTCGGGGGAATGACCATCGCCGCGGCGACCCCGGTGCCCGATACCGCCGGCCTCTACACCCCTGCTCCGGCGGCGGTACCGACGACCGGCATTTCCCTGCCGCTCGGAAAATGCGTCAATATGGGCAATCATCTGGAGGCACCGAATGAGGGTGACTGGGGCCGCAAGATTGCCGATTCCGATTTCACCAACATCAAGCAGGCCGGATTTTCGACCATCCGCCTGCCGGTACGCTTTGCCGGGCATGCGCAGGAAGCGGCTCCCTATACCATCGACCCCGCCTTCATGGCGCGTGTTCACCATGTCGTTTCAACCGCCACCGCGGCGGGGCTGAATGTCATTCTGGACCTGCACAACTATGACGCACTGATGACCGATCCCGCCGGGAACAGCGCGCGGCTGGCGGGCCTGTGGAAACAGGTCGCGGCTTCGTTCGCGTCAGCCCCCGATACGGTGTGGTTCGAGATCATCAACGAACCGCATGACAAGTTCGACAATGCCAACCTGCTGGCGACCGTCAGCCCCTCTCTGGCGGCGATCCGCGCCACCAACCCCAAACGTCCCGTCATTATCGGCGGAGGGCACTGGTCGGGCATCGATTCGCTGGCGACGCTGCAACTACCCGACGACCCTTATGTCGTTCCCACGTTCCATTATTACGATCCGTTCCCCTTCACCCATCAGGGGGCGAAATGGGTCAAACCGACGCCGCCACCGATCGGCGCGACCTTCGGCAGCAAGAAGGACATTACCGAGCTGAACGCCAGTCTGGATAAGGTGAAAGCCTATATGAAGCGGACCGGCCGCGTGCCGTTCGTCGGAGAATTCGGGGCAATCGACATTCCGCAAATGCCGGTGGCGCAACGGATCAACTATTACGCCACGGTCAGCGCCGCCTATGCCTCTATCGGCGTGCAGAGCTGCGCCTGGGCCTACACCAATACGTTTCCGCTCTATAAGAAGGATCATTGGATTCCGGGCATGGTGCGCGCCATTCGCACCACCAAAACGCTCTGAATAGCCCCTTTCCGGCGCATTACGCCCTATAACCCTTGTCTGAATGCCGTATCGCCCCCACAATGACCGGGCGGTTACGGAGATCGGCGCCCGACACCCGCATACGCAACTGCGTATCGTATCAAGGATTCGGGCGGGGATTTATGACGAGCAATTCCAATGGACCGGTGGCGTGTAGCGAAGCCGCGCGGTCCTCGGCAATCGACGAACACGGATTGGTCGAATGGTGCGGCGAAGGCCGGTTCGATTCGATCGTCGCGTATCTGTCGCGCCTGTGCGAAGCCCCCGTTTCGCTGGTTTCTCTGGTCGAAAGCGATCGGCAGCGATTTCTGGCAAAGGTCGGCATCGATGCCGAGGAAACCCCGCGTTCCGTATCGTTCTGCGCCCATGCCATGCGCGGCACCGCAATCATGGTGGTGCCCGACGCGACGCAGGATCGGCGTTTTCAGGACAATCCGCTGGTTACCGGCGCACCGCATATCCGCTTTTACGCCGGGGCGCCGCTGGTAACCCGCGAGGGCGTGCCGCTTGGCGCACTATGCGTCATCGACGACAAACCGCGTCCCGGCCTCAGCGCATTGCAGGAAGAAGCGCTGTACGTGATGGCCAGCGCGGTGATGGCGATCATCGATGCCCGCCGGGAATCCGAACAGCGTCTGCTCGTTACCCGCGAACTCAGCCATCGAATCAAGAATCTTTTCACGCTGGTGGGCGGTTTGATCCATTTCTCCGCCGATTCGCACGGCAATGTCCCTCGTGAGGATCTGTCGCGCAGAGTCACCGCGCTCGGCCATGCCCATGCTCTGATCCATCACGACGGCCTGACGCAGGATGATGTCGAGGGTATCGATGCGACCGAACTGATCGAAACGCTGGTCGCCCCCTATCGATATGCGGACGGGGGCCGGCTGCACATCGACGCCCCGGCGCTGATGCTGCCCGGGTCGATGGTAACGCCCTTTGCGCTGATCTTTCACGAATTCGCGACCAACGCCGCGAAATACGGGGCGCTGTCGTCGGCGGACGGAACGGTTTCGGTCGACATCACCGACAAGGACGGCCATATCGAAATTCTCTGGCGCGAACGCGGCGGCCCGGCCCTCGACCCGAAACTGGATCGCAGCGAGGGATTCGGAACGACGCTTATCGAACGGACCGTGGTACGCCAGTTGCGCGCCTCGCTCGACCGGGACTGGCAACCGGAGGGGCTGACGATCCGTTTGCGCCTGCCGTCACCGGCTATCGCAATCGCCGCGTGATGCACCGCTTCCGGCGCGAACGGGCTTGAGCCGGACGCAACCGCACTCCATAAGGCCGCATGATGCGTCGTTTGTTTTTCCCCGCCCTGCCGCTGATTGCACTGGTTGGAGTCGCCGGCTGTATTCCGCAAGGAGCAGCGCCGGTTCAGCCCCAGCCTGCGACCCCGCAACCGGTGGTCAGGCCCGTGGCCGTACCCTCGCCGGTGCCGACACCGACGCCAACCCCGATAACCGGCGACTGGCGGGACTGGCCGCTGACGCCCGGCACCTGGACCTATCGTCAGGACAAGCGCGGGTCGATTGCGCTGTTTGGTGTACCCGGTGAAAACGCCCTGCTGACGTTGCGCTGCGATCTGGGACGCCGCACCATCTATCTGTCGCGCGCGGGCACGGCGCCGTCGGGCAGCATGGCGACCATTCGCACCACCGCGCTGACCCGCACGCTGCGCATGGCGCCGACGGGCGGAAGACCTCCCTATATGGCGGTTGCGATCCAGCCCGAAGACCGGTTGCTCGACGATATGGGCTATAGCCGCGGGCGGTTTCTGGTCGAAATACCGGGAATGCCGACACTGGTCGTACCCGCATGGGCCGAAGTGCTGCGCGTGACACAGGATTGCCGCTAAAGCCGCTTACCGGTCCACACTGCCGATATCGCACGAAACAGCGTCTGCGCGGGAGCGCTACCGTATGCGTTTCAATCCATTTCGAGCAGGCAAAAGATAATTACGGAAATCGCGTCGTAATTCAAGACTTGTTCTGCGAGTCAGGATGATTCAATGATTCGCATGTACCGGATACGGTACGACGTTCTTCAACTAGCGAAAGGAGGTGATCCGATGTCTCATGGTTCAGCAATGGGGTCGGTTCAGTTCGTTCGGGAGACGCGCCGCTAACAAGATGCCGCTGTCGGGGGACCGGGGAAAATTCCTTCCCAATCAACGCTCCCGATGAAAGACGGCATCCGCGGCTCGCATGGTCTCCCGGGCTGGAACTTCCGGCCGCTGACCATGCTTTGGGCTGTCGGGCTCTGCGGGGTCCGGCAGCCCTTTTCATATCCTCATCAGGCGCGTGCTACGCCGCCAGCAGCGTTTCCATCGGCGCTGCGCGGGCATCTTCTTCGGGACGCGAGAGGAAAAACTCCGCGTGATATTGCCCGTTCGCCTCCATCCCCGACGGATCACGCTCCAGTGCCGCAAGTTCGTCCGCCACGCGCGCCTGTTCTTCCTCCGACAGGAAATCGCGCTGGACGAAAGTCTGTCCCTCCAGCTTTTCGGTGACATAGCCACGCTCGGCGAGCAGGTCGGAAATCGCATCGAACGGAAACATGCGCAGCACGAAATTGGCGAACCACGGACGCCTGCCCTGTTCCACCGCAGGCAGGAGATGGTCGAACGTTGCCTCCCCGATATAGCCGATGCACCCGGTTGAAAGCACCAGATCGGCGTCAGAGAGACGCTCCGCCTGCTCCCCATCCAGCGCATGTTCTTCCAGATTATCGACGATGCCGTCATCCAGCAGATGCGCGGCCCCGGCATAGGCGATTGCGGGTTGCGACTGATCGATGCCGATAATCTCCAGTCCGGCATCGTTGCCCAGTGCACCGAAGAACCGCTGGTCGTTGGCGATCACTGCATCGGCGGACATGCCGTCGAGCGTCGGGTCGCTCCAGCGATCGTACAGCGTCGCCATGTCGAGATCATATTTGAGCAGCGCCGCATTCACCCCATAGGAGCAGCCCAGATCGACCAGCGTCAGCGCCTGCTCCGCCTGTTGCGCACGGCGGGCGGCAATCACGCGCCGAAATACCGGCTTGGCATGATCGGGAATGACATAGTTCAGCGACGCGAGTTCGCGGAAATAGGCACGTGGATCAGGCTGCACATAGATGGCATCCATATTTGCCTTGGGCGATTCATCGGGTTCGGCAATAGTTGCGTTGGGCATGGATTCCCTTGTTTTTGACGGTCTGAATATCTGAAACGATGCAACCGTATTGAACCGGCAGGGCGTCCGAACGACGCAAATAAAGGCACCCGAAGGCGCAGGGCCGGATTGTCGTTTGTAGCACAATTCTAACAGGTTCATGGCACCAACCCAAGCAATGTGGGTTAAGATCAGAAGATACTATGGCGTGGGAGATCGCATGAGCGACCATATTCTTGTCTTTTACGGTTCCTATCGACGCGACCGGATGGGTATCCGGCTGGCGGACTATATCGTCGCGCAATTACGCGCGCGCGGCGCGCGCGCCGAACTGATCGACGCAAAGGCGGTCGACCTGCCGATACTCGACCGGATGTATAAGGAATATGGGCCGGGTGAGGCGCCTGCGGCAATGGAAGAACTTGCCGGGAAGATCCGCTCGGCGGATGCCTTCGTTTTCGTCACCGGCGAATATAATTGGGGGCCGCAACCGGGACTGAAAAACCTGACCGATCATTTTCTGGAAGAATGGTTCTGGCGTCCGGCCGCGATCGCCAGCTATTCCGCCGGACGTCTGGCCGGTGCGCGATCAAGCTTCATCTGGCACAATACGCTCAGCGAAATGGGCATGGTGGTGATTTCCTCATCCCTGACGGTCGGACAGATCGGCAGCACGCTGGATGCAGATGCCAATCCTACCGGCGCAGGCGGCGAAGCGCTGGAAAACAGCTTCGCCCGTTTCGCCGACGATCTGGACTGGTGGACCGAAGCGGCAAAAACCCAACGCGCGAAACGCGCTCCTCCCTATTGATCCCTTCGCCCCTTTCGGTGATGCCTTGCGCGCCGCAGCATTTTTGCCCATCGTAGGCAGGACAAGGGGGACATATGCGGCATATCTCGGCGTTTTCGGTACTGGTTTTGCTCGCGACACCGGCACTTGCGGCGACACCCGCGAAACAACAAAACCCCCAGACCGTGTTCAAGGACAGCACGGCCCATGCCGGATTGTTGCCGGTGCATGTCGATACGCAAGGCGGTCGCATCCTCCTCACCCTCCCGCCGCCTGGCAAGGACGGCGTTTCGGCGCGCTATATCTACACCAATTCGCTGCGCACCGGGCTGGGATCGGCTCCGACATTCCTTGATCGCGGACGTGTCGGCGGGACGCAGATCGTTGCCTTTCGCCGGATCGGGAAAAAGGTCGCGTTGCAGTTCGAAAATCCGCGTTTCCGGGCAACCGGAGCGGCGCAGTCGGACCCGAGCGGCAGCCAGGATTTCGCGGTTTCCACCGTCTGGATGGGGGACATCGCCGCCACCCTGCCCGACGGCAGTTTCGTCGTCGACATTTCCAGTTTTCTGACCGCCGACACGCTGGGCATCGCCACCTCGCTCAACCAGAGCGCGGACACGTTCGGCGTCGGCGGCGGACAGGGTGCGGGCAAAGGCTTCAAGCGCGATGAAAAACTGAGCGCGGCACTGCCCGGTTCAGTCAAGGTCTTTCCCGACAATATCGAGATTGACGCGATCCAGACCTACACGTCCGACCATCCGGGTGCCGAGGTGTCGAATATCGCACCCGATCCGCATCAGGTCAGCTTCACCGTCCATTCCAGCTTCGTAAAGCTGCCGCCGCCGGGCTTCGTCCCGCGTACATTCGATCCGCGCATGGGCGGCTTTGCGACGCAAGTGGTGGATTTCGCCGCCCCGCTGGGTAGTGATGTCGTGCGCGATTACGCCAACCGCTTCCGGCTGGAGAAAATTCATCCCGGTCCGGCACCGTCGCGCGTGAAAAAGCCGCTTGTCTATTATATCGACAGCCGTGCGCCCGAACCCATCCGTCAGGCGCTGATCGACGGCGTAAGCTGGTGGAAAAAAGCGTTCACGGCCGCCGGCTATATCGACGCTTTTGAGGTCAAGACCCTGCCGCCCGGCGTCGATCCGATGGACGTGCGCTATAACATCGTCAACTGGGACGACCGCGCCACACGCGGCTGGTCCTATGGTCAGGAAATCGTCGACCCGCGCACCGGAGAGATCATCAAGGGGATGGTCGTGCTCGGCTCCCTGCGCGCGCGGCAGGATATTCAGATTTTCGAAGGGCTGGTGGGTGCGGACAAGCTCAATAGCGGCGGCCCTGACGATCCGGTACAGGTGGCGCTGGCACGGCTTCGCCAGCTCGGCGCGCATGAAGTCGGACATACGCTGGGCTTTGCGCATAATTTCGCGGCCAGCACACAGGATCGCGCTTCGGTAATGGATTACCCGCCGCCGCGCATCACGCTGGTCGACGGCAAGCCCGATCTGTCCGATGCCTATGGCGTCGGCGTCGGCAAATGGGACATGGCTACGGTCAACTGGCTCTACGGCGCGCAAAGCGATGCGGCGGCGAAGAAAATGGCGCGCGATTATGTCGCGTCGGGCCTGCGCTATGTCGAGGACGACAATGCCCGCGCGCCCGACACGGCGGAACGCTGGGGCGGATTGTGGGACGATGGAGCCAACCCCACCGCCGAACTCAACCGGATGATGAAGGTGCGGCAGGCAGCCATCGCCAATTTCGGCCTGAAGGCGCTGACACCCGGTGAACCGGTGGCCGATCTGCGCCGTCGTTTCGTGCCGATCTGGCTGCTCCATCGCTATGAAGTTGTGGCCGCGGCCAAGGCGATCGGCGGCGCGACCTTCCACTACGCCGTTAATGGCGGCGGCAAGGAACAGGCGGTGCCGGTGCCGGGCGATGCGCAAAAGGCAGCACTCGACGCGCTGCTTGCCACGCTGTCGCCCGATGCACTGCGCGTTCCGGCGCGACTGGTGCCGATGCTGTCGATCCCGCGTAACGGCAGCGATAACCGCCAGTTCGATATCGAGGTGTTCCAGTCGCATAAGGGGCCGCTGTTCGATCCGCTGGTCGCCGCCGATGCCGCGAGCGAGATCACGCTTGCGTCGCTGCTGGCTCCTGCCCGGCTGGCGCGGGTCGCCAGCCAGCACGCGCTGGATGCGGGCATTCCCGGCGTCGATACGATCCTCGACCGGCTGATTGCGACGGTACTGCCCGACAGGATGGACGCGCTGACCCGGCGGATCGCCTATCGCACCATCGTCAGCCTCGCCGCGACCGCGCAGGACAAGGCAACAACGCCGGAGGTTGCCGCGCTGATCGACCAGAAGCTGACCGATCTGAGCACACAACTGGCCGGGCGGAAAGGCGATGCGGACGAACGCGTCTGGGCGATGAGCCTGTCGCGCAAGCTGCGCGACGCCGATCAGCGTGCGAAGCTGGCCGACGACATGCCGCGCAGCGTGCCGATCCCGCCCGCCGACCCGATCGGCGGCGGCGAAGGCGGCTGGATGGACTTGCCGTAGCTTTTTCCTTCCAGAAACGAAGGCGCAAACAGCCTATAACCGTCATTGCGACCCCGACCCCGGTCGGGGGAAGCAATCATTCAATCTCGTCTGGGCTGGACTGCCGCGTCGCTACGCTCCTCGCAGTAACGTGCCTCTGGCCGGGTAATTGCCGCTATTTGTTCGCCAGCGCCTTGAGCGCGTAGAGCTTGTCGAGGGCTTCGCGCGGCGAGAGCGAGTCCACGTCGAGCGCCTCCAGCGCATCGCGCAGGGCGTCGCCCTCTTCCGCTTCCGGTTCGGTCATGGCGGCGAACAGCGGCAGATCGTCGAGACCGGCAGCCAGTCCGCCGGTCTTTTCACGGCCCGCTTCCAGCCTGGCAAGCACCGCCTTCGCGCGATTGACGGTGGCGGGTGCCATCCCGGCCAGCCGCGCCACGGCAAGGCCATAGCTGCGATCCGCCGGTCCGTCCGCGACTTCGTGCAGCAACACCAGATCGCCCTTCCATTCGCGCGCGCGGACATGGTGGAGGCTGAGCGCGTCGCAGCGCTCGGCCAGCCGCGTCAGCTCATGATAATGCGTCGCGAACAGGCAGCGGCAGCGATTATCCTCATGAATCGCCTCGACCACCGCCCAGGCGATGGCCAGCCCGTCATAGGTGGAGGTGCCGCGCCCGACCTCATCCAGAATGACGAAGCTGCGCGGCGTCGCCTGCGCCAGAATGGCGGCGGTTTCGACCATCTCGACCATGAAAGTGGAGCGTCCCCGCGCAAGGTTGTCGGACGCACCGACCCGGCTGAACAGCCGATCCACCAGCCCCAGCGTCGCCTGTGCGGCGGGCACATAGCTTCCAGCCTGCGCCAGCACCGCGATCAGCGCATTCTGGCGCAGGAAGGTGGATTTACCGCCCATATTCGGGCCAGTAACCAGCCACAAACGCGAATTTTCCGACAATATGCAGTCATTGGCGACGAAGCGCTCGCCCGATTTCGCCAGCGCGGCTTCCACCACCGGATGCCGCCCGCCCGAAACCTCAAAACAGGCATGATCCACCAATGCAGGTCGGGTCCAGCCCCCCTCCGCCGCGCGTTCGGCCAGTGCCGCCGCCACGTCGATCCGCGCCAGTGCGTCGGCGGTGGCGGCAATCGCCTCCCGGCTGTCCAGCGCGGTCGCGGTCAAACCTTCCAGATGCGCTGCCTCCGCCGCCAGCGCGTGCACCCCCGCCTGTGTCACCTTGAGCGCGGTTTCGTGCAATTCCGGGCTGTTGAAGCGCACCACGCCCGCCAGCGTCTGGCGGTGGGTGAAGCCGCTGTCCGGCTGCATCAGCTTGTCGCCGTGCCGCGACGGCACCTCGATATGATAGCCGAGCACGGCATTGTGCCGCACCTTCAGCGCATTGATGCCGGTTTCGTCGCGATATTTCGCCTCCAGCGCGGCGATGGCGCGCCTGCCCCCCGCCCCGGTCCGGCGCAGGTCGTCAAGTGCTGCGTCGAACCCTTCGGCGATATAACCGCCCTTGTCGGTGTCGACCGGCGGATCGGGCACCAGCGCACGGCGCAACAGGTCGATCAGCGCACCATGCCCGCGCAGACGCGGCGCGAGATCGGCCAGCAGCGGCGGGCAGTCGGCAATCCCCTCCAGCCGCTCGCCAAGCTGCCATGCGCCGTCCAGCCCATCACGAAGCTGCCCCAGATCACGCGGACTGCCGCGTCCCGCCGCCAGCCGCCCCAGCGCGCGGCCGATATCGGGCAGCGCACGCAAGGTCGCACGCGTGGCGTCGCGCAGACCGGGATCGTCATGCAAACGCTGAACGCAATCGAGCCGCGCCTCGACCGATTCGCGATTCATCAGCGGTGCGGCGATATCCTGTGCCAGAAGCCGCGCACCGGCGCCCGAAACCGTGCGGTCCACCGCCCCCAGCAGGCTGCCCGCACGGGCGCCCTGCACGCTCTGGGTCAGTTCCAGACTCTCCCGCGTGGCGGCGTCGATCGCCATGCACGCATCGGTGCGCGAACAGACCGGCGGGCGCAGGAACGGCAGCGATCCACGCGCGGTGTGATCGAGATAGGCGACCAGCCCGCCCGCCGCCGCCAGACCGGCCCGCGAAAACTGGCCGAAGCCGTCCAGCGTCGCGACGCCGTGCAGCTTCTTCAGCCGCGCCTCGCCGCTCGCACTGTCGAACTCGCCGCGCGGACGCAGCGTGGTCGCCAGCACGGCGGCGTCGCTATCCTCCGCTGCGACGATTTCGGCAGGCGCAAGCCGCGCGATTTCCGCCGACAGCGACTGCCGGTCGGTCTCGATCACCTCGAACAAACCGGTCGAGATATCCGCCGCAGCCAGCGCGATACCGCCTGCCGCCTCACCGATTGCGACGCACCAGTTGGCGGCGCGCGAATCGAGCAGTGCCTCCTCGGTCAGCGTGCCCGCCGTCACCACCCGGACGATCGCGCGCCCGACCAGCGCCTTGGACCCGGCGCGTTTCTTCGCTTCTTCGGGCATTTCGATCTGGTCGGCAATGGCGACGCGATGCCCCGCCTTGATCAGGCGCGCCAGATAGCTTTCCGCCGCATGCGCGGGTACGCCGCACATCGCGACCTTTTCCCCGTCATGTTCGCCGCGCGCCGTCAGCGCGATGTCGAGACAGGCGGCGGCAACCTTCGCATCGTCGAAGAACAGCTCAAAAAAATCACCCATGCGATAGAAGAGCAGGCAGTCCTGCGCCTCCGCCTTCAACGCAAGATACTGGGCCATCATCGGAGTGGGTTTCGCCATGCGCGAACGCCTACGCATTGTCCGCGCAAACGGCAATGGGCAGGGCCGATGGCATAAATCCGCAACAAGGCTTCGACAAAGCGTGGCCGACCCCGCTAAGGAACCGAAAAAGACGAAATGAGGAGTGCAGCATGGCCAATGAACGAAAGGTGCAGTTTTCCGATCGCGAGGCGCTGCTGTTCCATTCGGAAGGACGCCCCGGCAAGATCGAGGTCGTCGCCACCAAGCCGCTGGCGTCCCAGCGCGATCTGGCGCTTGCCTATTCGCCCGGCGTCGCGGTGCCGGTAAAGGCCATCGCCGACGATCCGGCCACCGCCTATGACTATACCGCCAAGGGCAATCTGGTCGCGGTCATTTCCAACGGCACCGCCATCCTCGGCCTCGGCAATCTCGGCGCGCTGGCATCCAAGCCGGTGATGGAAGGCAAGGCGGTGCTGTTCAAACGCTTTGCCGATGTCGATTCGATCGACCTCGAACTCAAGACCGAGGATGTCGACAAGATCATCGCCGCGGTCGAGCTGATGGAACCGAGCTTCGGCGGCATCAATCTGGAAGATATCAAGGCGCCCGAATGTTTCATCATCGAGCAGACGCTGCGCGAACGGATGAACATTCCCGTTTTCCATGACGATCAGCACGGCACCGCCATCATCGCCGCGGCGGGCCTGATCAACGCGCTGCACCTGACGGGACGCGATATCAAGGATACGACCGTGGTGATGAACGGCGCGGGCGCGGCGGCGATTGCATGCGCGGAACTGATCAAGGCCATGGGCCTGCCGCACGACAAGCTGCTGATGTGCGATACCAAGGGCGTCATCCGCGACGACCGGGACGATCTGAACCAGTGGAAATCCGCGCATGCGGTTAAGACCGACCGGCAGACGCTGGAGGATGCGCTGAAGGGCGCGGACGTGTTCATGGGCCTGTCGGTCGCGGGCGCACTGAAACCCGAATGGCTGAAAACCATGGCCGACAGGCCGATCGTCTTCGCCATGGCAAACCCGGACCCGGAAATCAGCCCGCCCGATGCGAAGGAAACGCGCGACGACGTCATCATTGCTACCGGGCGGTCCGACTATCCCAATCAGGTCAACAATGTCCTTGGCTTCCCCTTCATCTTTCGCGGTGCGCTCGATGTGCGCGCGACGACGATCAACGATGCGATGAAGATCGCCGCGGCCGAAGCACTGGCGGCGCTGGCGCGCGAACAGGTGCCCGAAGAGGTCGCAACCGCCTATGGCGTGCAGCATAGTTTCGGCCCCGATTACATCATCCCCGCCCCGTTCGACCCCCGGCTGATCGAAATCGTGCCCCCGGCGGTTGCCAAGGCGGCGATGGATTCGGGTGTTGCGACCAAGCCGATCCTCGACATGGAGGCGTATAAGGAAACGCTGCGCGGGCGGCTCAATCCGACCAACGCCGTGCTCAGCCTTGCCTATGACGGCGCGCGCGCCAAACCGAAGCGGGTGATCTTCGCCGAGGCCGAAGAGGAAGTAGTGCTGCGCGCGGCCATCGCGTTCCGGGATGGCGGCTACGGCACGCCGGTACTGGTTGGCCGCGACGATGTGCGCGACCGGCTGAAGGAAATCGGCATCGACGATCCCGACAGTTTCGAACTGCACAACAGCCGCCATTCGCCGCTGGTCCCGAAAATGGTCGATTTCCTGTACGGGCGGCTGCAGCGGCGCGGCTATCTGCGCCGCGATTGCGAGCGCATGGTCAATCAGGACCGCAACATCTTCGGCGCGTTGCTACTGCAACTGGGCGAAGGCGATGCGATGATTACCGGCGTCACGCGCACCTATGCGCAGACGATGCGCGAAATCCGCCGGGTAATCGATCCGATTGAGGGGCAGACGCCGTTCGGCACGCATATTCTGGTCGGACAGAGCCATACGGTGTTCATCGCCGACACCACCGTCAACGAACGTCCGGATGCCGAGGAACTGGCCGACATTGCCGAACATGCGGCCAAGGTCGCGCGCCGCATGGGCCATGAACCGCGCGTCGCGTTCCTCAGCTATTCGACCTTCGGCAATCCGCCGGGACGCTGGCTCGACAATATCCGCGCCGCCGTACATGTGCTGGAAGATCGCCAGGTCGGGTTCGAATTCGAAGGCGAAATGGCTGCCGATGTCGCGCTGAACCCGCAACAGCTTGCCAACTATCCCTTTGCGCGCCTGTCCGGCCCGGCCAATGTGCTGATTATGCCGGGGCTGCAATCGGCCAATATCTCGGCAAAGCTGCTGCGCGAACTGGGCGGCGATTCGATGATTGGGCCGATTCTGAGCGGGATGGAAAAGCCGGTACAAATCGCACCGATGACGTCGAGCGCGCGCGAACTGGTGACGCTGGCCGTGCTCGCGGCAGGAGAAATCGCGCGGTAGGATTTACAGGCGCGCGCCAATCCCTCACTGCGAGATACGTAGCAACGCGACAGTCCGAATTGCTGTGTATCTCGCAATGACGGGATCGTAGTGCGGGTGTTCAGCCGCAGGCACCGATACGTTTGCTGTGGATGGTCGAAGTGATCTTCATCGGCCCCATCGGCCCCTTGCCGTCCAGCACCGCCGACCCGTCCATGCTGGTAGCCGTATAGCTGCCGGCAAGATGCATCTGCATCGTGTACCCGCCCTGCATCCGACAGGTCGCGAGGGCGTCCAGCTTGCCGTTGGCCATCGTATATTTGTCATAGCTGCATTGCCCCTTGGACGACTGGAGCAGTTTCTTCGGCGCGTTTTCGATGTCGTCCGGCGTGACGCAATAGTCCATCGGCTTACGACGGCTGTTCATCATCGTCTTCATCCGATCGGTCATATCGGGCGGCATGCCTTCGGGCATCGTCATCTGCACGTCGGTCACCTGGGATATGGATTGCCATTTACCCGGCGTGATCTGCGTTCCCATTGCCGCCGTGCCGAGCAGCGCCGCCGCCAGTCCGATTACCGCTGTTGCCTGCATCCCCGTTCCCCTTCGCCATCCCCCGTCAGGCGTCGATATTATGCGCAATCGTGGCGTTCACCAACCCTCCATCGACGGTAAGCGTTTCGCCTACCACATAATCGCCCGCACGGCTGGCGAGGTAGATGGCCGCCGCCGCCATGTCCTCCGGCTCGCCGATCCGCCCGGCGGGAATAGCCTTGGCTACCGCGTCGCCATGGTCGCGTGCCGCGCGATTCATCTGGCTGGCAAAGGCTCCCGGCGCCAGCGAAGTGACATAGATGGAATCGGACACCAGCCGCGCCGCCATCCGCCGGGTGAGGTGGATCAGCGCCGCCTTTGACGCCTGATAGCTGTAGGTCTCCCAGGCATTGAGCTTCTGCCCGTCGATCGAGGTGATGTTGATGACCTTTGCCGGATGTCCGGCACCCGCCCCTGCCTTCAAAAGGCCATGCAGCGCCTGAGTCAGGAAAAAGGGCGATTTGACGTTCAGGTCCATGACCTTGTCCCAGCCTTTTTCGGGGAATCTGTCGAACGGTTCGCCCCATGCGGCACCGGCATTGTTGACGAGGATGTCGAGCCGATCCTCCCGCTCCGCCAGATCGGCGGCAAGGGCACGGCACCCCTCCACCGTCGAAATATCGTGGGGCAGCGCGATACAGGCGTCGCCCAGTTCGGCGGCGGTCTGCGCGCACGCACCCTCCGACCGTGAGGAGATATAGACTTTCGCCCCTTGCGCGACATATCCTTCGGCGATCATCCGCCCGATCCCGCGCGACCCGCCGGTGACAAGCGCCACCCGGCCATCCAGTCGAAACAGCGTGCTGGTATCCAAAACCCTCTCCTTCATATCCTTTGGTTTTGCCATACCGAAACTCTATGACGATGCACAGAGCAAGTCGAAATAATCAGAAATTTAGGGCGATGAGCGCAGATTTCCCCATACCTCATATTCCAAATTAAGCCCTACCCGGCGTTTACCCTGAATCAGATTGCCCGTTTGGCCCGGTCGGGGTAGCAGGTTGCCGGGCAAGGAGGGTTTTGATGTTCAAACGCCTATGTGGCGCAGCCATGGCAGTGGCGCTGATCGGGTTTTCGGGTGCAGGCCATGCCGCACCGCAGGACAGCGCATCCCCTGCGCCAGCGCCACAGGCAACGCCTGCTCCGGTGATCCGGGACGCCGACCCCGCGCTTTGGGTGGTGAAGGACAAGGACACCACCATCTATCTGTTCGGTACCATCCATGTACTGAAACCCGGTCTGAGCTGGTTCGACGAAGCCGTGCGCAAGGCATTCGACGCCAGCAACACGCTGGTGCTGGAAATGAAGATGCCCGATCAGGCGGCGATGCAGGCGCTGGTGACGAAGCTGGCGGTCGATCCCGACGGACCGCCGCTGACCGACAAGATTCCGGCGGGCAAGGATCGCACCGAATACGCCAATGCGATGACCGGTCTGGGCCTGCCGCCGACGGCGTTCGACCGATACGACCCGTGGTTTGCCAGCATCAGCCTGACCATGCTGCCGATGGTGAAGTTGGGATATCGCCCCGATCAGGGACCGGAAACCGTGCTGACCGCCGCCGCCGAAAAGGACGGCAAGCAGATTGTCGGACTGGAGACCGCCGAACAGCAATTCGGCTATTTCGACCATCTGTCGCAAAAGGCGCAGATCGACATGCTGATGTCGACCATCGAGCAGATGCCCGAGCTGCCGGGCATGATGAACCGCATGGTCGATTACTGGGCGAAGGGCGACCCGAAGGATCTGGCCAAGGAGCTGAACGAAGGAATGGAGGATCAGCCCGAACTGACCCGCATCCTGCTCACGGATCGCAATATTCGCTGGGCGCACTGGATCAAGCAGCGCATGGCGAAACCCGGCACGGTATTCATCGCTGTCGGCGCGGGCCATCTGGCCGGTGCGAACAGCGTGCAGATGCAATTGAAGAAAGAAGGGCTGAAGGCCCGCCGCATCCGCTATTGATGCCAGTCGCCTCTCAGCGCCAGTGATCGGCGCGCGCGCGCGCTTCCTGATCGGCGGACAACGGCGCACCCGCCATCATTGTCTGCGCATCGGCCAGCACGGCAGCCGCTTCCGACCCCGCCTGACGATAGGCGGTCGCTGCTTCGGCGTGACCGGCGCGTAACTGCCGGATACGCCAGCCATCGCCCTGATGACAGGCGATGCCGTTGGCCATGCTGCCGGCAAAGGTACGGCAATAGGCGCCCTGCCGATCGCGAAAGCTGACCAGCATCCGCACCGGCGCATCCTCCGGCTGAGTCGCCGCAAGCTGTGTGTTGAGCGCATGGGCCAGCGTGCCGGAGGCGACTAGAGCGCCCCGTTTCTCGGCCACCGGCCCGCCATCATGCGGCACCAGTTGCCCGACCATCACGCCGACCACCAGCATCGCGGCGAGCGCTCCGGCATTACGAAACCAATGCGTACTGCGTCCGGAGCGAGGTGCGCGCGCTTCGTCAAGCGAAGCGACCTTCGCCGAAGCCTCCAACGGCGCACGCAGGCTTTCCGGCACGGGTGCCTCTGCAACCGATGCAAAGGTTCCGCGCAGCTGCTCGGCCAATGCGCGATGTTCCGCCACCTGCCGTGCCAGATCGGGGTCGGCGGCCATCGCCTTTTCGACGCGCTTCGCGGCAATCGGGTCCAGTTCGCCATCGGCATAGGCCATCAGCGTTTCGGGCGGGATGCTCATGCCGCTTCTCCCAGTTTCGTCATCAGCGCCTCGCGTCCGCGCACCAGCCGCGATGTCAGCGTCCCCATCGGGATATCGAGGATCTCGGCGGCCTCCTTATAGGCAAAGCCCTCAACCAGCACGAGCGCCACGGCCTCGCGCTGCTCATCGGGAAGCTGGTTCATCGCGCGCCCGACATTGCCCAGTTCAATGGCAGCCTCCACTGCCTTGTCGCCTCGGTCGCCCACGCTCGCGCCCGCTTCTTCGGCAACGAAGGTCTGCGCGGCGCGGGAGCGTGCCCGCGCGGTGTCTATCCATAGGTTTCGCATGATCCGATACATCCAGCTATCCAGTCGCGTTCCCGGCTGCCATTGCGTGCGCGATTTCAGCGCGCGTTCGATGGCTGCCTGACACAGGTCGTCGGCATCCGCCGCATTGCGGGCAAGCGCATGGGCGAACCGCCGCAATCGCGGCAGCAATGCCAGCATCTCGTCCTCAAACGCCACGGGGCTACGCTCTCCCAATGCCTTCACATGGATGAAACGGATGGGGTCACTCGTTTCATCCGATATGCATGACAGAATTTTTCCAAAGGTCTAGGACACCGCCATGCGCCTTACCCGCATCCTGATAGCGCTGACGCTGGTTGCCATGCCCGCCATGGCGGCGGCGCAGCTCGTCCAGTTGCCGGTTCCCGGCCTGCCCGGTCGCGTGCTGGGGCAGGTGGAGGGGCAAGTAGACGGGCTGGCGGGCGATCTGCCGGTAACGCGACAGATCACGCGTGTTGCCCACCGGCTGGTGAATGCGCGGGCGCAGCGGCTGCGTAATCTGGTCCGGCGCTATCCCGACCGGATCGAACTCGACCGCCACGGTAATCCGGTGCGCGCGGGCGAAGTGGTGGTGACCGACCCCGACGACGCCCTGATCGCTGCGGCGCGCGACGCCGGTTTCCGCCTGCTCGCACGCGATAGCATCGACGATCTGGGAATCAGCTTCGCCCGCTTCGCCACGCCATCGGGAGACAGTCTGCGCCATGCGCTCAAACGCATGCGCAGGCTGGCGGGGAGCCGCGACGTATCGACCGATCCGCTGCATTTCGAAAGCGGCGAAGCGGCAGCGATGGCTCCTTCCATGCGCGCGGAAGTGCCCGCATCACCGGCCGGCGACACTCTCACCCCGGTCGGGATCATCGACGGCGGGGTGAATGCCGCCGCCATCGCCGCCCGGCTGGACCAGCGCGGCTTTGCCACCGGCGCGCCGCGTCCCAGCGATCACGGCACCGAGGTCGCCTCTCTGATCGCAGGAGGATCGGGCATTCGCGGTGCTGTGCAGAACGTCCATCTGCATGTCGCGGATGTCTATGGCAGCGACCCCGCGGGAGGCAGCGCCACCGCGATTGCCCGCGCCATCGGGTGGATGGTGTCCGATCATGTGCCGGTCGTTTCGGTCAGTCTCGTCGGCCCGGCCAACCCGCTGCTCGCCCGCGTCGTCGCGGCGGCGCGCAAGCGTGGGACCGTGCTGGTCGCCGCCGTCGGCAATGATGGTCCGGCAGCACCGCCATCCTATCCGGCCTCCTATCCGGGCGTCATCGCAGTCACGGCAGTCGACGGGCATGACCGCGCGCTGATCGAAGCGGGGCGGGCCGGACATCTCGATTACGCCGCGCCGGGTGCCGACATGCGGGCCGCCAATGCCGAGGGTAAGGCGGTCAGGGTACGCGGCACCTCTTTCGCCGTACCTTTGGTCGCGGCACGGCTGGCCGCCGTCTATGCCGCACCCGATGCCGCACATATTCCGGCCGCGCTGAACGCGCTCGACCATGAAGCAAAGGATTTGGGGAGCCATGGCCCGGATCCGGTCTATGGCCGGGGGCTGTTGTGCGAAAAATGCACAACCAATTGACTATTTAAAGAATTTTTTCCGGATTAAATCCCCGACGGCATCCGTTTTCGAACTGAGCGCGGCACGATCCGCCGTGCGCAGACATTCGAAAGGTGCCATCATGAAAACGATTCTTTTTGCAAGTGCTGCAATTCTTACCTTTGGTGCAGTCCCGGCTTCGGCCCAGTTGCTGGGCGGCGGTGCAGGTCTTGGCGGTGTCGTCGGCGGCCAGTTGGGCGGCGCGGTCAGCGGCACGCTGAACGGCGCGGCAGGCCCGGTCAATTCGACCCTCAATTCCACCGCCAGCAGCAATGGCGGCCTGAACGTCCAGCCCAGCGTCGATACACAGAACGGCAAGGCCAGTGCCGACGCATCCGCCAATGGCAGCCTGAACGGGACGGTGAACGACGCGACGAAGACGCTGGGCAATTCAGCGGATACCAGCACCAGCGGATCGACTTCCGGTTCGGCATCGGGCAGCGCCGATGCGCAACTGGTCGGTACCAATACCGTCCGCAATACCGCCGGCAGCGTCGGTTCGACTGCACGCGGCGCAGTCAGTCAGGCCGCCACGACCGCCCGTAATACGGTCAGCGGCGCACGCTCGACTGCGGCGTCTGCGGTGAACGGCACCGGCTCGCTCGCCGGGAATGCCGCCGGGTCTGTTGCAGGGAACGCGACGGGCACGCTGAACAGCCTGGCGCTGGCCGGATCGGCCGCCGCCAACAGCAGCGGCAGCTTCGCCGTTTCACCGGGCATGAACGTCACCAACGCCGGTGGCAAGGTGATCGGCACGGTTCAGAATGTGCGTTCGACCGCCAATGGCACGGTGCAGCAGGTCGAAGTCGCGGTCGGCAAGAAACTGGCCACCCTGCCTGCCTCTAACTTCACTGGTTCCGGCAACGTCCTGGTCTCGGCAATGGGTAAGGGCGCTATCAAGGACGCTGCCCAATAACAGGCGGAACCAATTTCCCAGACATCCGTTCTGCCTGTATCGCGCCCGGCCTTTCCTCCCCCCCAAAGGCCGGGCGCGTTCTCATTTTTCGCTATTTTCCCTGCGGCAACCGGATTTGGTGTTCCAGCCAGCGCGCAGCGGCATCCGGGCTCTTCTTGTCGGTGCTGCGATCCACCATATAATTGGCCTGCCGCATCAGCCCGATCGGAATGCGTCCGACCAGCGGTTTCAGCGCAGCGATCATTTTGGCATCATCGGCATGATCGGGCGAAACCATCAGGATCGCATCATAGCCGGGAATCGCGTGCTTCGGATCGGTCAGCACCTTCAGATGCTGTTTCGCAATCCTCCCATCGGAGGAAAATGCGGATATGACGTCCACCCGCTTGCTGGCAAGCGCACGATACATGAAGCTGGGGGTATAGGGATGTGCGCTCCTGAAGTGCATGCCATAGGCCTGCTGCACCTGTTTCCATTCGGGCCGGTCGAGAAATTCAAGGTCGGTGCCGAAATTGAGCTGCGGCGCCTGACGCGCCAGATCGGTCAGCGACGTGATACCGCGCCGCTTCGCATCGTCCCCGCGCATGGCAAAGGCATAGGTGTTTTCGAACCCCAGCGCGCCGAGCAGCCGGACATGGTGGGTGCGCATCGCCCATTGCGCGACGCCGTTGACGATCTGCGCACGGCCAGGCCCTGCCTTGCGCCCCATCTCATTGGTCCAGATCGTGCCGGAATAATCGACATAGACGTCGATATCGTTGCTCGTCAGCGCGTTGAACACGACCGCGGACCCCAGCCCCTCGCGATAGCTGACGCGATAGCCCGCCGCCTCCAGCCGGTGCCCGATCATGCGGGCGAGGATATACTGCTCCGAAAACCCCTTTGCGCCGATCACCACATGCTTGCCGCCACTGCCCGGCAGCATCGAAACCAGCGCCAGCAGCACGCCCGCGACCAGCACGCCGATACTCGTCCAGAACCGGCCCTTGCGCCGCGCCGCGATCGACCGTTCGGCCAGCCCCAGCAGCGCATCTACGACCATCGCCAGCGCGGCCGAGGCAAGACAGCCGACGACGACCAGCGTCCAGTTCTGCGTTTGCAACCCTGCGAAGATCAGGTCGCCCAGGCTGGGCTGTCCCACCGTGGTCGAGAGCGTCGCCGCGCCGATCGTCCATACCGCCGCCGTGCGGATGCCAGCCATCAGCACCGGTGCGACCAGTGGCGCCTCCACCATCCACAGCTTCTGCCGCGCGGTCATGCCGACCCCGTCGGCAGCCTGAAGCACCGCGGGATCGAGATTGGCAAGACCCGTGACGCCGTTCCTCAGGATCGGCAGCAGGGCATAGAGCGCCAGCGCCAGCAGCGAGGGCAGAAAGCCCAGCGCCGGAATACCGCCGCCGACCAGTCCCGAAAAGAACAGCAGCACCGGATAGAATAACGCGAGCAGCGCCAGCGCGGGGATGGTCTGGACCAGACTGGCAAAGCCCAGCGTCACCCGCGCCACCGCCTGATTGCGCGCCGACCAGATGGTCAGCGGCAGAGCGATGGCAAGGCCCAGCAGCAGCGCCGCCGCCGACAACAGCACATGCTGCGCCAGCAGACCGGGGACGCGGGCAAGCGCTTCGTTCATTCGCCCGCCTCAATCTTCGCCAGCGCATGCGCCTGTTCACGCGGCACCGCGACCAGCGCGTCCGCCGCCTCTCCGCCTGCACCCGACAGCATTTCGTGTGGGGTAGCGTCGGCGACAATCCGGCCATGCTGCATCACCAGCACCCGGTCGGCAAACAACAGCGCCTCGGCCATGTCGTGCGTGACCATGATCGTGGTCAGGCCCAGCGTGCCGTGCAGTCGCCGGACCGCATGGCCCAGCGTATCGCGGGTCACGGGATCGAGCGCACCGAACGGTTCGTCCATCAGCATCAGTCCCGGCTTGATTGCCAGCGCACGCGCCACGCCGACGCGCTGACGCTGACCGCCCGACAGGGCATCGGGGCGGCGTCCGGCGACATCGTCCGGCAGTTCGATCAGGTCGAGCAGTTCGGCGACCCGCGCGTCATTGTGCTTTTCCCCGCGCAACCGCAGCCCGATGGCGATATTCTCCCCCACCGTCAGATGTGGAAACAACCCGATATTCTGAAAGACATAGCCGATCCGGCGGCGCAGCAGATGGGCGGGCACCTGATCGACCGGCTCCCCGCCGATGGCAATACTGCCGCCCGTCGGCTCGACCAGCCGGTTGACCATTTTCAGCAGCGTCGATTTTCCCGAACCCGAAGTGCCGACCAGCGCGACGAAACTGCCCGCCGCCACCTCCAGAGACACGCCGTCGACCGCCAGCGTGCCGTTGGCATAGCGCTTCGTCACGGTGTCGAACGTGACCGAAGGACCGGCGGAGTGCGATTGCGCTGGCATCGCAAGCCATTGTGCGGAATGAAGGCGCAAAGGTCAAAACAAGTCGGACGGGGAAGCCATGGCGAACGAACAGGCAAAGGCGATTTTCATCACCGGCGGTGCGTCAGGCATCGGGCGTGCGGTGGCGCAGCGCTTTGCGCGTGAAGACTGGCTGGTCGGGCTGGCGGACGTTGACGCGAAGGGGCTGAAGGAAAGTGCCGCACTCCTGCCCGAAGGCTGCGCCTCCACCCATGTCATGGATGTGCGCGATCCCGATGGCTGGCATGAGGAACTGACGCTCTTTACCCAACGCACCGGGCGGCTGGACGTGTTGTTCAACAATGCGGGCATCGCACTGGGCGGGCCGTTCGCGCAGACCGGGCTGGACGATCTGGAACGGATCATCGCGATCAATTTCACCGGTGTGGTGCTGGGCGCGCGCATCGGGCACGCCTTTTTGAAAGATACGCCCGGTTCCTGCCTGCTCAACACCGCATCGGCGGCGGCGCTGTACGGCACCTCGGGCGGTGCGATCTATTCGGCGACCAAGTTCGCGGTGCGCGGACTGACCGAGGCGCTGGACGGCGAATGGGCGGCCGATGCCATTAAGGTCCGTTCGCTGATGCCGAGTTTCATCGACACCCCGCTGCTCGACAAGAGCGTCACCGGATCGAACGAGCAGGTGCGCGACCGGGTCAAGGCGGCGGGGCTGGAGTTTACGCCGGTGGAGGAGGTTGCCGACACCGCCTGGCGCGCGGTGCATGACAACGGCCTGCACCATGTCGTCGGCAAGACCGCCAGACGCCTGAAATTCGCCTCGCGCTGGATGCCCGGCAAGCTGCGCAAGATGGCGCGGCGGCAATTATAAAAAGGGTGCGGGCGTGGCACGTTGGTGGAAGCTGCCCGCCCGATACCCTAAATATCGATCATGGCGTCTTTTTCCACCAGTGGACGGGACAGGGCAAAAGGTGCGGCCGCATCGGCGCTGACCATGGGCGTGATCGGCTTCGCGCTGGTGCGCGGGCTGGGCGTGCAGCTTCCGTCCATGGCCGAACAGGCGACACTGGCGGTATTCAACGTACCACCTCCGCCAAAGCCACCGCCGCCGGAACCGCCCAAACCGGCGCCGAAGGCCAATCCGAGGCCGGAGGGTGCTGCCGCACCGCCCAATCTGCGCGCCAAGCCGACCGAAGTTGAAGCGCCCAAGCCGATCGTTCCGATCAAGCCGCCACCTCCGCCGGTGGTTACCGCGCCCACACCGGGACCGGGCGCCGACAGCCATGCCGGGAATGCCGATATTCCGGGACCGGGCAGCGGTGCGGGCGGAGAAGGCAACGGCACGGGCAGCGGACTCGGCGGTGACGGCGATGGCGGTGGAGGCACGCCTCCGCGCCAGATCGCGGGACGGCTCGGCTATTCCGACATTCCCCAGTCGGTGCTCGATTCAGGTAGCCGCGGCGGCACGGTCAGCGTTGCCTTCACCGTCGAACCGAACGGGCGTGTTACCGATTGCGGGATCACGCATTCCAGCGGCAACCCGGCGCTGGACGACATGACCTGCCGCCTGATCGAAAAGCGCTTCCGCTTTCGCCCCTCCCGCAACGCGCAGGGACGCCCACGGGCCGTGACGGTGGTCGAAAATCACACATGGGTGATCGAAGACGCGCCACCGCCACGCCCCCGCTAGGGCGCCCTGCTATTGCAGCGTATGCGTCAGCGTAATCTCACAATTGAGGAGCTTGGAGATCGGGCAGTTTTCCTTCGCTCCCCTGGCGATTTCGGCGAACTGATCCGCCTCGACTCCCGGCACGCTGGCGGTCAAGGACAATTCCGACCTGGTCACGGTGAAGCCGTCGCCATCCTTGTCCAGCGTTACCTCGGCCTTTGTTTCCAGCGTGCCGTCGGCAAAGCCTTCCTTCGCCAGCGCGAAACTGAGTGCCATGGTGAAGCACGAGGCGTGCGCAGCCGCCACCAGTTCTTCGGGATTGGTGCCCTTTTCGTCCCCGAACCGGGTGTTGAAGCCATAGGGCGTGTCGGACAACACACCCGACTGGCTGGAGATGTGGCCACGGCCATCCTTGCCCAGTCCTTCATAGCGGGCGCTGGCGGTTTTCTTCGGCATGAAATATCCTTTCGTCGCAGGAAATATCGCCTCCTCAACGGCGACATCGGGCTCAACGGCGACATCGGGCGCCGGTTCCGCCGCTATATATTCAATGCGATCAGATAGAGGCTGGATGCGACGATCCAGCAGCCGTCGAGCGTTTTGAGCCGTTTCGCCCCCAGCCAAAGTGCCACCGGGCGGGCGAACCAGCCGCCCACCAGCGCCCCCGGCACGGCAAGCACCACCACCTCCCACACCACATTGCCGTGCAGGATGTGAAACAATGCACCCGCAATGCAAGACAGGCTGGAAATCACCACCGCCGTACCCGCGCACAGCACCACGGGATAGTGCCGGATGAACAGATAGAGCGCGACCAGTTCGCCCACCCCCACCGAAAATAGTGCAGTCACGAATCCTCCGGTCAGGCCGATCAGCGCCAGCACGATGAAATCGACCGGATGGACGTGCGCATTGGCCGGTCGATGGCGATTGACGGTCCAGGTCGTGACGATCACCGCCAGCCCCAGCAGGATCGAAAATCCCTTGAACGCCAGCAGCACGTCATGGGGATTGAACCGTGTCATCCATTGTGTCGTCAGTTCGACCGGCAACGCGCACATCAGCACAATCGCCACCACCCGCCAGAAATCGGCGAGCGTGGCCTCCCGCGCCTCTGCGGGTTGTGCGTGCAGCCCGCTTGCCCAGCGCAGCGCGCCGATCGACATGCCGAAACACTGGATCAGGAACGACGCCGCCACCACTTGTGTGCGGTCGAGCGTCATGACCTGCATCTCGCGCAGGATGTTGAACACCGGAATGAACACCACCCCGCCGCCGGTGCCCGACGTATTGGCGATGGTCGCACCCAGCAACCCGATGCAGGGCAGGAACCACAGCGAACGCAACAGCCGCGGGTCGACGGGTGCCGCGATCCAGATGGCGGCATAGGCGATGGCCAGCGCCATCATCGCCATGCCGACCGTGCGTCGATGCCAATCGCCCATCATACGCATCGGCTCTATCGGCCCGCTTCGGTCAGTCCGCGCGCGGTCGATGTTCGGTGCCCAGCCCCGGCGTGATGAAAATGGCGGTCGCGCTATCTGCAACATCGGCGGTGTGCCACACGCCCGGCGGATTGATCGCATAGTCGTCGGGATGGAGCGTCCCCTGTTCCATCCGCCCGTCCGCAAATTCCTGAATCAGCGTCATCGTGCCTTCGATACAGATCACCACCTCCGCGCCATTGGGGTGCACTTCCCAACTGTCCCAGCTTTCGGAGAAGCGATATTGCGACACCAGCCGCCCCTCCGCTCCGTCGGCGGCATGGCGTGCGCCATAGGCCCGATACCATTCCATACCGGTAAAAGGCGGTTCGGCAGTGGCCGAAGCGCCCGGCCCAAGATGGATGAAATGCTCGCTCAAATTCGGCATGTAGCACAGGATACACCCGCCCGTGTTTTGGGCAATATCCGGTTTGATCCGATGACCTTGCCCTTGCGGCATTAGGTCGTGAACCCATAAAGCCAAAGGCCAATGCCAGCGCAGAAACTCAGTCGGCTGCTGCTAAGGGTTTTCGATAGAGGGCATCTGGTGCCTTGTTTCGCCCCGTCCGTACCCGCCGAAGCCGAAGCCAACTACTATGCGGCCGTTGAGACCCTCGATATGGTCGCATGACTCAAATGAAAATACCTCCGGGAAAGCCGGGGCGGTTCAGCGTCGGTGCCGGAAACACCACCCGCAACGCCCGCGCAACTGGCCTCCGCATCGCTGCACTCAAGCGACTATCCCAGGGCGGCGATCAAAAAGGGCGAACAGGGCAGCGTGACGGTCAGCTACAGCGTAACCGAAAAGGGGGCAAGCCCGCTAATTGCACGGTCGTCCAGTCAAGCGGCTCGGCAGCACTGGATACGCAGAGCTGCACGCTGATGACGAAGCGCTTTCGCTATCATCCCGCCCGCGATGCGCACCATCACCGTGTTGCGCAGCATATGAATCAGGTATTCGACTGGTCGCTCGGCAAATGCCCGCCGCTGGGACCGACAGATATTTGTATCACGCCAAATTAAGGCGCATCCTACGACGCGTTGCGCTTCGCGAAATAGGCTTTCACATCGTCACCGGCGCGCTTTTGCGTGGCATGATCGAAATGCACGCCGCATTGCGTTGCAAGCTGCTGTTCGACCGCCTGTTGTTCGGCGACATAGCTTGCCACCCGGTCGGGCGAATGGTCCGGCCCCGCCCAGCCGATATCGGTCATCACCGCGGTGGTACCGTCGGTGCGTGGGACCACCGTCAGTTCGAACTGCGGCCCGTCATCGGGAAGCCAGTATCTGAACTGCTCCGCCAGCGTGTCGGGCGCTACGCCGAACTCATTGGCCGCGCGCTTGTGCAGGCGCCATTTGCTGCGCTCGATGGGCTGTTGCGACCGGTCGTGCAGCACATGGACAAGGCATTTCAGATCGGGCCGGCCGGAAACCTGCGTCATGCTGCCCAGTTCATGTGCCTGCTGGCACGCGGACAGGGCCGTTGCACAGAACAACAACAAAAACGCATGTCGAATTCGCATAGTCGATTTAGTCCAGATTGGGTCGCAACCAGCGCTCAGCCTGTTCTATAGAAACACCACGCCGTTTCGCATAGTCCTCAACCTGATCCGGGCCGATCCGCGCGACGCCGAAATAGCTTGCCTGCGGATGGCCGAAATAAAAGCCGCTGACCGCTGCCGTCGGCAACATCGCAAAGCTTTCGGTGAGCGTGATACCGGTATGTTCGGTGGCGTTCAGCATGTCGAACAGCATCGGCTTTTCGCTGTGATCGGGGCACGCCGGATAGCCGGGTGCGGGCCGGACGCCGCGATATTCCTCCTTGATCAGCGCCTCGTTGGTGAGCTGTTCCCCCTCGGCATAGCCCCAAAGCTCCTTGCGGACGTGGAGGTGCATGCGTTCGGCAAAGGCTTCGGCCAGACGGTCGGCCAGCGCTTTCAGCAGGATGTCCGAATAATCGTCATGGTTCGCCCTGAACCGCTTCGAATGTTCGTCGATGCCGTGCCCTGCCGTTACCGCGAAACCACCGATCCAGTCCGCATCCTCGGTGATAAAATCGGCAAGGCACATATTATGCCGCCCCTCGCGCTTCTTAATCTGCTGACGCAGGAAGGGCATGCGGACGCTGCCTTCATTGGTGCGGTCGAGATCGGGAATATCGGCATGGCCGTCATAGCTGCCACCGTCCTTGCTCACCCGGTCCTGCACATGGTGATGGTGAATGACGACATCGTCGCCGTCGCGGTGGCACGGCCAGATGGCAGCGACTCCCTTCGCGGTCAGCCATTTTTCCGCAATGATCCGGTCGAGCATTGCCTGTGCATCGGCAAACAGGCTGGAGGCGCTTTCGCCCACCACGGTATCGGTCAGGATCGCCGGATAGGTGCCCGCAAGCTCCCATGAGCGGAAGAACGGCGTCCAGTCGATATAGTCGCGCAGATCGGCCAGATCCCAGTCGCTGAACACATGCAGACCGGGTTGCCTGGGCGCAGGCGCCTTCAGCGCCGGGTCGATGGTGAAGCCGTTGGCGCGGGCTTCCACGATCGGGACGAGCGCGCTCTGCCCCTTATTGGCGCGCGCGATCCGCACCGCCTCATAGTCATTGGCAACCTTCTGGACATAGGCATCGCGACCGGTGGTGCTGACCAGCGTCGTCGCCACGCCGACCGCACGGCTGGCATCGAGAACATGAACCACCGGACCTTTATACGCGGGCGCGATCTTGAGCGCAGTGTGAACCTTCGAGGTGGTGGCACCGCCGATCAGCAGCGGCATCGTCATTTCCGCCGTCTGCATTTCCTCGGCGACCGTCACCATTTCGTCGAGGCTCGGCGTGATCAGCCCCGACAGGCCGATCATGTCGGCATCATTCTCGTTCGCGGCCTTCAATATGTCGGTCCACGGCACCATCACGCCCAGATCGACCACGTCGAAGCCGTTACATTGCAGGACGACGCCGACGATGTTCTTGCCGATATCGTGGACATCGCCCTTGACGGTCGCCATCACGACCTTGCCCTTGCCCTTCGCGCCGGGTTCCTTCTCCGCCTCGATATAGGGGAGCAGGTGCGCGACTGCTTTCTTCATGACGCGCGCCGATTTGACGACCTGCGGCAGGAACATCTTGCCCGATCCGAACAGGTCGCCGACGACGTTCATCCCGTCCATCAACGGCCCCTCGATCACCTCGATCGGACGTCCGCCCGCTTCGAAGATCGCCTGCCGTGCTTCCTCGGTATCGTCGACGATATGCGCGTCGATGCCCTTGACCAGCGCATGTTCGAGGCGTTTGCGGACTTCCCAGCCGCGCCATTCGGCGGCCTGCTTCTCGGCCACCGGATCGGTGCCGCGATAGCGTTCGGCGAGCGCCACCAGCCGCTCGCCGGCTTCGGAATCGCGGTTGAGGATAACGTCCTCGCAGGCGGTGCGCAGTTCGGGGTCGATATCGTCATAGATATCGAGTTGCCCCGCATTGACGATCGCCATGTCGAGACCGGCGGGGATCGCGTGATAGAGGAACACCGAATGCATCGCGCGGCGCACCGGCTCATTGCCGCGAAAGCTGAACGACAGGTTCGACAGCCCGCCCGAAAAATGGACGTGCGGGCAGGATTTGCGAATGCGCTTCACCGCCTCGATGAAGTCGACGCCGTAATTATTATGCTCCTCGATCCCCGTCGCGACCGCGAACACATTGGGATCGAAGATGATGTCCTCGGGCGGGAAGCCGATGCCGGTCAGCAGCTTGTAAGCCCGCTCGCAGATGGCGACCTTGCGGTCCTCGGTATCCGCCTGCCCGGTCTCGTCGAACGCCATGACGACAACCGCCGCGCCGTAATTCATGCACTTGCGGGCGTGTGCGAGGAACGGCGCCTCACCCTCCTTCATGCTGATCGAATTGACGATGGGCTTGCCCGACACGCATTTCAGCCCGGCCTCGATCACGTCCCATTTCGAGCTGTCGATCATCACCGGCACGCGCGCGATATCGGGTTCGGCGGCGATCAGCTTCAGGAAGGTCGTCATCGCATGGACCGCGTCGAGCAGCCCTTCGTCCATATTGACGTCGATCACCTGCGCGCCGTTTTCGACCTGGCTGCGCGCGACCTCGACCGCGGCTTCATAGTCGCCGTTCATGATCAGCTTCTTGAAGCGTGCAGAGCCGGTGACGTTGGTGCGTTCACCGATATTGACGAAGGAAGAGGAATTGCTGGTCATTATTATCCTATGTCGTCATCCCGGCGAAAGCCGGGATCGCGTGCCGCAAGGGCACGGATGAAGATGCTCGCGACCCCGGCTTTCGCTGGGGTGACGTTTCAAGATCAGGCCGCCATGATCATCGGCTCCAGCCCGGCAAGGCGCGTACGCACCTCCACGCTCGGCAGTTCGCGCGGCGCCACGCCTTCGACTGCTTTCGCAATCGCGGCGATATGCGCGGGCGTCGATCCGCAGCAGCCGCCCAGGACATTGACCTGACCATGATCGGCCCAGCCCCTGACCAGCCCGGCCGTCGTCGCGGGCGCTTCGTCATATTCGCCCAGTTCGTTGGGCAATCCGGCATTGGGATAGACCATGATCAGCGTGTCGGCGATCTTGCTCAACGTCGCGACATGCGGGCGCAGCTGCTCCGCGCCGAACGAGCAGTTCAGCCCGATGGTCAGCGGCTTCGCGTGGCGTACCGCGTGCCAGAACGCCTCGACCGTATGGCCCGACAGGTTGCGCCCCGACAGGTCGGTCAGCGTCATCGACAGCATGATCGGCAGGTCGCGGCCCAGCACCTCGCCCGCCTCGATCGCGGCCATGATGCCCGCCTTGGCATTCAGCGTGTCGAATACGGTTTCGATCAGGATGAAATCCGCTCCGCCCTCGACCAGCGCATCAACCTGTTCGCGATACACATCCTTCAGATAATCGAAATCGATCTCGCGAAAGCCGGGATCGTTGACGTCCGGGCTCAGCGACAGCGTCTTGTTGGTCGGCCCGATCGCCCCTGCGACGAAGCGCGGGCGACCGTCCTTCGCGGTGAATTCGTCCGCCACCTTGCGCGCGAGTGCCGCACTGGCGACGTTGATCTCGCGCACCAGTCCTTCGGCGGCATAATCGGCCTGGCTGATGCGGTTGGCGGAAAAGGTGTTGGTTTCGGCAATATCCGCGCCCGCCTCGAAATAGGCGCGGTGAATCGCCTCGGGCACCTCCGGCTTCGTCAGCGCGAGGATGTCGTTATTGCCCTTCTGATCCTTCTCCAGCCCCAGATCGCCCGCATAATCGGCTTCGGACAGCTTGTAATTCTGGATCTCGGTGCCGAACGCCCCGTCGGTGATGAGGACACGGCTTTTCGCCTGCGCCAGAAATTGTTCGCGTGGGGTCATCGTCAAAAACTTCCGTTTGTGTCGAGCAAAATCGAGACACGTTGATCGTAATTCATGGCCCCGTTTCTCGACTTCGCTCGAAACCAACGGGGATGGGGGCGTATTTGACCTACGCCGCTGCTTCCACCTTTGCGCCGTTGGCGCGCAGGCCTAGCAGGTGGCAGATCGCAAAGCTCAGTTCCGCGCGATTGAGCGTGTAGAAATGGAAATGCCGCACGCCGCCCGCATAGAGTTTCCGCACCATTTCCGCCGCCACCGTCGCCGCGATCAGCTTTCGCGCATCGGGATGGTCGTCGAGGCCGTCGAACAGCCGATCCATCCATGCCGGAATCTGCGCACCGCACATTCCGGCGAATTTGCGCGTCTGCGCGACATTCGAAACGGGCAGGATGCCCGGTACGATTTCCGCATCGATCCCTGCCGCTGCGGCTGCATCGCGAAAGTTGAAAAATGCTTCCGGCGAAAAGAAGAACTGCGTGATCGCACGGTTCGCGCCTGCGTCCAGCTTGCGCTTGAGATTATCGAGGTCAGCCGCCTGATCGGCCGAATCGGGATGGCATTCAGGATAGGCCGCGACCGAGATTTCGAACGGGTGCAGCCGCTTCAGCCCCGCGACCAGATCGGCGGCATTCTGATAACCGTCCGGACGCGCCTGAAACTTCGCGCCTTCGCTTGGCGGATCGCCGCGCAGGGCAACGATATGCCGAACGCCCGCAGCCCAATATTCCTCCGCAACCTGATTGATCTCGTCCTTCGACGCCTCGACGCAGGTCAGGTGCGCAGCGGCATTGAGCGGTGTTTCTCGCTGAATACGCGCCACCGTCGCGTGCGTCCGTTCGCGCGTCGACCCGCCCGCGCCATAAGTGACGGACACGAAGCGCGGCCCCAGCGGCGCCAGCGTCTGGATCGACTGCCACAGTGTTTGCGCCATCTTCTCCGTCTTGGGCGGGAAGAATTCGAAACTCACCTCGGCATCGCCTGCCAGATCGGCAAATAACGGTGCATCGAGCGCGCGACGCGCCTCTTCCAACTGATCGACCGAAAGCGTCATGCCGCCTGCACCTCCAAACGCGCCGGGTCCGCCTTGCGTCCCAGCCAGATCTTCACCGTCAATTCGCCCCCTTCCAGCGTTTCCACCTGTACCGGCACCAGCCCCGTATTGCGGAACCAGCCGAGAATCTGTTCATCCGAAAAGCCCAGCCGCGCATGAGCGTCGCGCGTGCGCAGTTCCTCCCGCTCATGCGGCGCGAAATCGGCGATCAGCAACCGTCCGCCGGGGCTGAGCACACGTGCCGCCTCGGCAATCGCATCCTCGGGCTGCTGCGCGAAATGCAGCACATGGTGCAGGATCGCCGCGTCCGCCTCTTGCGCATCCAGCGGCAGCGCATAGAGGTCCGCCTGTCGCAACTCGGTATTGTTCAGCCCGTCCGCCGACAGCTTGGCGCGCGCCAGCCGCAGCATTTCGGGCGAGCGGTCGATGCCGATCGCACTGTCCGCGCGCGGCGCGAACAGTTCGAGCATCCGCCCCGTTCCCGTTCCGATATCGAGCAGCCGTCCGATCGACGCATCGCCCAGCGCCTCTGCCATCGCGGCCTCAACCTCGCTTTCGGCGATATGGAGCGAGCGGATCGCGTCCCATTCCCCGGCATGCGCCTCGAACCACGCAGTGGCTGCCGCCGTCCGGTCCGCACGTACCGCCGCCAGTCGCGCGGTATCCGCCACTTCCCAATGATTGGGGCTGTCCGTGCCCCATTGATCGAGCGCGGCAAGGATCGGTGCCACGACCGCCTGCTCCCCCGGCGTTACGAAGACCCAGCTTCCTTCCTTGCGGCGATCGGCGAGACCCGCATCGACCAGAATTTTTACATGCCGGGATACGCGCGGCTGGCTTTGTCCCAGCACCTGTGCGAGTTCGCCCACCGACAGTTCCATACGCCGCAACAGGGCAAGGATGCGCAGTCGCGTCGCATCCGCCAGGGCGCGGAAAATGTCGAGTGGATCGGCCATGAAAGCGGGATATAAAGATTTCTTTATATGCGGTCAATGCTGGAAGAATCGTTCATTCGGTTGCACTTTGACCATGCGCTGACTAGCGTCGCAGCCGTGTTTGACACAAGAAAGGGAAAGTGAATGCGCAAGGGATTGATATTGCCGGTCATGCTGGTGGGCGCGCTGGCGCTGACCGCCTGTTCCAAATCCGCCAAGGATGAAAGTGCGGCCGCCGGCAATACCGTTGTCGGCGATGCCAACTCCACCATGAGCAACGCAGTGGACGACCTTGACGCAGCCAGCAATCAGGCGTTCGGCGCAGCACAGAACATGATGGATAACACCGCCGACGCGATGGACAACGCCACCGATACGGATTCCGACCCGGAATAACCGGTTCACAGGATCGAATTGGGCGGGGCCGCGTTCGAAGGAATGAACGCGGCCCCGTGTCGTTTGGGAGAAGCCCGTAATGCGCAAATCTCTGCTGGTCGTTGCCCTGATCGCCCTGCCGATGACCCTGTCCGCCTGTGGCGGCTCCGGCGACGGCAGCGATTCCGCCCCCGGCGGAGTCAGCGCCGATCAGGCCAGAACATTGAACGACGCGGCCGCGATGCTTGATGCCAACAGCGTGTCGGCCAATGCGGTCGGCATCGAACCGGAGACCAATTCATGACTGATATTCGCACGCTCGGCGCAACCGACCTGAAGACTCCGCCGATGATTCTGGGCGGTAACGTGTTCGGATGGACCGCCGATGAAACAACCGGCTTCGCGCTGCTCGACCGCTTCGTCGAACGCGGCGGAACGATGATCGACACCGCCGATGTTTATTCGGCCTGGGTTGACGGGCATTCGGGCGGCGAGTCCGAAACCATGATCGGTAAATGGCTCAAAACGTCCGGCAAGCGAGATCGGGTGCTCATCGCGACCAAGGTCGGGATGCTGCCCGGCGAAGGCGGAGAGGGTTTGCAACCGGCGCGGATCGCCGCGGCGTGCGAGGCGTCACTGAAGCGGCTGGGAACCGACCGCATTGATCTCTACTACGCCCATCGCGACGACGAAAACGTCCCGCAGGAAGCGGTTCTGGAAGCCTTCGGGAAACTGATCGAGGCGGGCAAGATACGCGTCCTCGGCGCATCCAATTTCCATGCCATGCGGCTGAAATCTGCGCTCGACTGTGCCACCGCCAACGATCTGCCGCACTATCACGTGCTGCAACCCGAATATAATCTGGTCAGCCGCTCCAAATTCGAGGGTGAATTGCAGGATCTGTGCATCGAGCACAATATCGGCGTCGCACCCTATTACGGCCTCGCATCAGGCTTCCTGACCGGCAAATATCGCAGCAAGGAGGATCTCGGCAAAAGCGTGCGCGGCGGACGCATGAGCGAGCTGCTGGATGGCAAGGGACAGGATGTGCTTGCAGCCATGGACAAGGTAGCCGACGAAACCGGCGCAAGCCTCGCCCAGATCGCGCTGGCATGGCTGGCCGCACAACCGGGCGTTACCGCCCCGATCGCCAGCGCCACCAGTGTCGAACAGCTCGACGAACTGATCGCAAGCTGGGACGTACATCTGACCGAACCGCAACTGGCGATGCTGGATGCAGCGGGACAACCCGCCCTGACCGACTGACGCCCGGCAGGTCAGAAAACCGTTCCCGCCTTTCGGAGGTACGGCGTGTGTCGATGAGAACAGCGCCGGTGGGAGGCTATTGCCTTCCAATATCGTCTGAAATGCCTATTTTTGGAATAAAGTTTCAAATGAAACTACGATAAGAAGCATTGTTGCAAATATGTCATATCTGTGACGTTTTTTGCATCACCCTGCTTATCCTCTCTTGCCTCATGTTGCAGTGCACTATTTGTTGAGGCGGTTGTTCGGTTTTGAGTTCCGACGGCGCCGCATGGGGATGCGCCGCGCCGTTGAGCGACGGGGGGCGCCGGACTGAGAGCCAGATACCAGTCAGGGAGTTCCAGATTTATGCGCCTTCAGCCGTTGCTGCTCAGCAGCGTTGCCCTCGCCGTCGTCGCGGCAGTTCCCGCCGCAGCACAGACCAGTTCAACCACCGCTGCCACCACAAGCGACCAGAATGCCAAGGACGCTGCCGGAACCGACATCATCGTTACCGGAACGCGCGCGCAGGGCCGTACCCGGCTCGACAGCATATCTCCGGTAGATGTGCTGTCGGCATCCGCCCTCCAAAATCAGGGCACGACCGAAACCGCCGCGGCGCTGGCCAATGTGGCCCCGTCGATCGACTTTCCGCGTCCGGCTGTAACCGATGCCACCGACGCGATCCGGCCCGCGACGCTGCGCGGCATGTCGCCTGACCAGACGCTGGTCCTGATCAACGGCATTCGCGCCCATCCCTCCGCTTTGCTCAACATCAACGGGTCGGTGGGACGCGGCGCGGCGGCGGTCGACCTCAACACGGTTCCGACCGCGGCACTGGAAAGCATCGAAGTGCTACGCGACGGCGCATCCGCACTCTACGGGTCGGATGCCATCGCCGGCGTGGTCAACCTGCGCCTGAGGCAGGCACGCACCGGTGGCGGCGCCAGCGTCACCTTCGGCGGCTATGACACACATGTTCCCGCACCGGTGGACCCACGCCATGTCAATGACGGCGGCACCACCACCGCATCATTGTGGCAGAATATCGCACTGCCCAATGACGGCTATCTGGATGTGACCGGCGAATATATGCGCCGCAATCCGACCAGTCGCGGCGACATCGATCCGCGCGACAAGCCTTATATCGTACGTTCGCGTTTCGGCGACCCGGACGTGCACCAATATACCGGCTATGCCAATCTGGGCCTGCCGATCGGAACGACCGGCTGGAAAATCGTTGGCTGGGGCGGCTATCAGTATCGCCGCACGCAATCGGCAGCATTCCCCCGCAACCCCAGCAACACGAACAACGTTCCCGCCATTTATCCCGACGGCTTCCTGCCGCTTATCCAGACCAAGTCGCGCGACTTCTCGGTTACGGGCGGCCTGAAAGGCGCGATCGGAGCATGGGATACCAGCCTGACCGCATCCTATGGCAAGAACACGATCGACTATGCGACGATCAACACGCTCAATTCCACCTATGGAGCGAATTCAAAGACCAGCTTTTATGACGGCGCCATGTCCTATGACCAGTTCGTCACCAATCTGGACTTCTCGCACGATTATACGCTTGGCGCACTCAGCGACCTGACGGTTGCATTCGGCGCGGAATATCGCCGCGAAAGCTATGCGATCTTCGCTGGCGAACCGGAGTCCTATAATCACGGCCCCTATTCAGACGGCTTTACCGATCCGGACAGTTCGCTGTCGGCGGGTGCGCAAGGGTTCGGCGGGTTCAGCCCCGACAACGAGGTCAATGCCCATCGCGACAATGTCAGCGGCTATCTGGATCTTGAAGGCAAGTTCTCGACGCTGAGCGTCGGGCTGGCCGGACGACTGGAACATTATTCCGATTTCGGCACGACGGCCAACGGCAAACTGTCCGCGCGCTGGGACATCACCCCCAGCTTTGCGCTGCGCGGCGGTGTTCAGACAGGCTTCCGCGCGCCATCCCTGCAACAGCAATATTTCACCTCGATCGCCTCGATCATCGACAGCGGCAACGTCATCCTGACCGGCACCTTCCCGTCGATCAGTCCGGTGGCACAGGCGCTCGGCGGCAAGGCGCTGGAGCCTGAAAAGTCGACCAACTATTCGGCTGGTTTCGTCTTCCGGCGTGGTGGCTTCAACATCACCGTCGACGGCTATTGGATCGATCTTCGTGACGGCCTGGCGCTTTCGGAAAATATCAGTTCCGGTTTCAGCGCGGCTGTCAGCGATCTGCTCGCGCCCTATGGCGTGGCATCCGCCCGTTTCTTCCTCAACGGCGTGAAAACCCGCACACGCGGTGTCGATGTCGTTGCCAATTACAAGCTCGACACGATGGCGGTCGGCACGTTTAATTTCACGCTGGCCGGAAATTACAATGACCTGAAAGTCCTGAGCGTTCCCGAGACGACTTCGACGCTTAATCCGGCACCGACACTGGTAAGCCGCCAGCGGATCGTGTCGATGGAGGACGGGACCCCGGAAACCAAGGTGACGGGTACCGTCGACTGGTCGTCCGGGCCGGTTGGCCTTACCCTGCGCGGCACATATTACGGAGATGTCAACGAACCGGGCAGCACGGCGGCATCCGACCTGCATACCGGCGACAAGTTCATCACCGATATCGAAGCACGTTTCGATGTGGCGAAACAGTTTCACTTCGGTCTGGGCGTCGACAACCTGTTTGACGTCTATCCCGATGCGGCGCCAGCCGGATATGCGGCAGGTGTGGTTGCCTTCCCCTTCTACTCCCCGTTCGGCTTCAACGGCCGTCGGCTGTATGTGAAGGCGGGCGTCAACTGGTAACGATGGAAAGGGGCAGGGTCATCACGGCCCTGCCTCCTTCAACCCAGGATCAGAACCTAGAAGCGGTTTCCGATCAATCGCTGACGAACGCAAAAGGCGACAGGCCGCGTTCGCGGTCGTTGATGAGAAGCGCGCGCGCGGCCGGGGGTGCGGAACGTTGCGGGCAATCCTCGCGCAGACAGGCACGGCACCCCAGGCCCACCTGGGTCGCTTCCCCCTTCAGATCGATGCCGCGCGCAGCGGTCAGCGGCGCGGCCAGCGATGCCTCCACCCCCAGCCCGACCGCAAATTCCGCACGAATATCGCCCTGCCGCCTACCCGGCGGCTGTACCGTGCGCGCCAGCGTGAACCAGCGCTGTCCCGGCGCGCCCGACCCGGCATCGAGTTCAACCATCTGGCGGATCAGCGTACCGGGCCGGTCGAATGCGTGATGCAGCGCCCATAGCGGGCAACGCCCCGGTGCCTCGACCAGCGCCGCACCACTGGCGCCCGCATAGCGTTTGGAAACCTGCCCGGCGCGGTCGATACGGATCATGAAGAAAGGCAGGCCCCTTGCTCCGACCCGTTGCAGTGTGGTCAGCCGGTGCGCAATCTGTTCAAACCCTGCGCCGAAGCGGCGTTGCAGCAGTTCGACATCATAGCCCGTCGATTCGCACGCACGCAGAAATCGCGCATAGGGCATCATCAGCGCGGCGGCGAAATAGCTGGTCAGGTGGCGGCGATAGAGCCGCTCGGACGGGCGCTCCTCAAACCCGCCCGCACGCACCAGCGCCTCGATCGCGTCGCGCGCCTCGATCTGGGCAAGCTGGAACGCTGCGGCGAAGGTCCGCGATGCCGGATCGAGCAGTTCCGAAAGCTGCAACTGGCGCGCGTGCAGGTCGAGCCGTCGCAGCGTTCCCGGCAGCACATCGAACGGCAGGATACGGATGGCAAGCTGGTGCCGCACGCGCAGCCGTTCGGCGATTGCGCCATACAGGTCTCCCGCCCCCATCCGCAATTCGTCGGCAATTTCCTCCGCCATCCGGTCGAGATCGGCGAAATGATTGCGCCAGCGTTCGATTTCCCGCCGCACCGGCGCCACCGGATCATGCGTCCCCGCGGCCACGGGAGCCACCCCCTGTCCGATCCGGTCATAGGCGCGGGCGAACGCTTCCGCCGCCCCCGGTGCGCCCGCCAGCCATTCCTCCATCTCTGCCCGGTCGATCTCCAGATCGGCAAATATCGGATCGGCCAGCCGACGACGAAGGGCATCGGCACCCCCGCCGGGTTCGCTCGCCGAAAGCTGACGCGGATCGAAATCGAACCGTTCCGACAACCGCAGCAACAAGGTGGCGGACAGCGGACGCTGATTACGCTCGATCAGGTTGAGATAGCTGGCGCTGATATCGAGCAATTCCGCCATCGCCGCCTGAGTTAGCCCCGACGCCCGACGCAGACGTCGCACGGCATGCCCGGCGAACAGTTTTGAATCGGCCATATGCTCCGCCCTCGCTCTGGAAGCTCTATGCTGCCAGCTCTTACAAAGATTGTAAATATTTTACTACTTTACATATATTCTTGACTCGATCCGCACGGCACGACCGTAAATTCAGAACGAATTTCTTTTATATCCCGCAAATATTCGACATTTCAAAGCGTGAGGCCGCCACAGGTCACCACGGTTTGTAAAGGAAATCACAATGGCTACGACCTTTGAGGAATTGATCCCCGCCCCGCAAGGCAGGTTCGACGGTATCAAGCGCCCCTATAGCGCCGAGGATGTGGCAAAGCTGCGCGGATCGGTTGCGGTCGAACACACGCTGGCGCGCAAGGGCGCGAACAAGCTGTGGGAGTTGTTGCAGTCGGAAGACTATATCAACGCGCTGGGTGCGCTTTCCGGCAACCAGGCGATGCAGATGGTGCGCGCCGGGCTGAAGGCGATCTATCTGTCCGGCTGGCAGGTCGCGGCCGACGCCAATACGGCGGGACAGATGTATCCCGACCAGTCGCTGTACCCCGCCAATGCCGGGCCGGAACTGGCGCGCAGGATCAACGCGACGCTGCAACGCGCCGACCAGATCGAACATTCGGAAGGCGGCGCCACGCGCGACTGGTTCGCACCCATCGTCGCCGATGCCGAAGCCGGGTTCGGCGGCCCGCTCAACTGCTATGAAATCATGAAGTCGTATATCGCCGCGGGTGCCGCGGGCGTGCATTATGAGGATCAGCTGGCGGCGGAAAAGAAGTGCGGCCATCTGGGCGGTAAGGTGCTGATCCCCACCCAGGCGCATATCCGCAATCTCGATGCCGCGCGACTGGCCGCCGATGTCAGCGGTGTGCCGACGATCATCTGCGCACGCACCGATGCGGAATCGGCAAAGCTGATCACCAGCGACGTAGACGAACGCGATCACGAATTCCTGACCGGCGAGCGTACGCCCGAAGGCTTTTTCCGCCTGAAGGAAGGCACCGGCGTCGACCATTGCATCAAACGCGGTCTGTCCTTTGCCGAACATGCCGACCTGCTGTGGTGGGAAACGTCGAAGCCGAACCTGAACGATGCGCGCCGTTTTGCCGAAGCGATCAGGAAGGAATTCCCGAACAAGATGCTGGCCTATAACTGCTCGCCCAGTTTCAACTGGGAAGCCAATCTGGACAAGGACGACATCGCCAGATTCCAGCGCGAAATCGGGGCGATGGGGTACAAGTTCCAGTTCGTGACGCTCGCCGGGTTCCACCAGCTCAATTACGGCATGTTCGAGCTGGCACGCGGCTACAGGGATCGTGGCATGGCCGCCTATTCGGAATTGCAACAGGCCGAATTCGCTGCCGAGCAGAACGGCTACACCGCCACGCGGCACCAGCGCGAAGTGGGAACCGGCTATTTCGACAGGGTCGCGACCACGCTGGCCGGGGGTGCCAGTTCGACCACTGCGCTCGCTGAATCCACCGAAACCGCACAGTTCAAGAAGGAAGCTGCCTGAGCGCAGCGCCCTGACCAAGGAGATTGACCATGCAACTCGCAACCGAAACCGAAACCCCGCTCCGTCCGCAAGGACAGCCCGGCCGCGCCCGCGCCCTTTTGTCTACTGCCGATTTTCACTTGCTGCGCACCGCGCTTGGCGCTTATGCGAAGCAGATTGAGGACGAACACGAACTTGCGCGGATCAAGGCGCTGTACCACCGTCTGGGCGCCTATAGCTGATTATCTGTTTTCCTGGGGAGGAAAAGGTACCCGCCGGAAGCAACGCTTTCGGCGGGTATTTCTTTCTGTCCGTGGGAAACCACTATTTGCCGGTAAAGACCGCGTCACGCTTTTCAATGAACGCCGCGACGCCTTCACGACAATCGGCGCTCTGACCCGCGCGGCGCTGGTCCGCTGCCTCGATCGCCAGCACCTCTTCCAGCGAAGAAGTCAGTGCCGCCGCGACCGATTTGCGGATCATGCCATAGGCCAGTGTCGGCCCGGCCGCGAGGCGCACTGCCAGCGCGCGCGCTTCCTTTTCGACATGATTGTCGGCAACCACCCGATAGATCAGGCCATATTCCTCCGCCCGGTCGGCATAGATGCGCTCACCCAGCATCGCGGCCTCCAGTGTACGGGTGCGGCCCATTGCCTGCGCGAAAAGCCAGGTAGCGCCCGCATCGGGCACCAGTCCGATATTAACGAAGGCTAGCAGGAAATAAGCCGACTTCGCCGCGATGGTGAAATCGGCATGAAGCGCCAGAGAGGCCCCTGCCCCCGCCGCCAGACCGCTGACCGCGCTTACCACCGGCATGTCGAGCGCCGCCAGCTTCGCAATCGTCGGATTATAATCGCGGGTCAGCGACTCGCCCAGATCGCTTCCGCCGCCCGAAGCTGCCGCCGCTTGCAGGTCCGCCCCCGAACAGAAAGCGCGATCGTCTCCGTTCAGCAGCAACGCCCGCGCTCCTCCCGCCGTCGCTTCGTCGAGCGCGTCACGAATTTCCGCCAGCATATCGGCGGTAATCGCGTTGAGACGCTCCGGACGGTTCAGGGTAATGGTGGCGACATCTTCGCTCAGGTCGAACAGAATGGTCTGATAATCGGCCATAGATACTCTCCCGGTTTCCGAATGCGCGGTCAGCCCGCGCGCATTCCGATCCATGCCAGCCACAACCAGCCTGCGATCAGCGCGGTTCCGCCGATCGGCGTGATCGCACCCAGCCAGCGCGGCAGGCCGAGCGCCATCAGGTACAGCGTCCCGGCAAAGATCATGCCGCCGACAAGGAACAGGATCGCAGGCCCTTTTGCGTCGAAACGCAGCGCGACCAGTGCGGCAATGGCGTGGATCAGTTGATAATGACCGCCGGTCTTCAGCCATTCCTGCGCTTCGCCGCCGGCACCATGCGCGCCGAACGCGCCCGCCGCCACCGCCAGCGCGCCGGACAGCGCCGCCAGCATCATGATCCAGTTCATCGCATCCTCCTCTCGCGCCGCGCCACGTCCGTCTACCCGCAATCCCCCTGCGCATCGCGTGCACTGCGCAAATGGCTAAGCCCCTCGGGCACGCTGTCGCGCCCGGCATAGATATCGCCTGACGATTTTTGCGCCTTCAACCGGTTGGTGTCGAATTCGCGATAGTCCTGCTCGGTCTGGTTGATTTCGCCCTCATCCACGCCGACACATTGCATCGCGGCACGCGCCATCGAAATCGCGGACTCATAAACTTCGCGGAACATGCCCTCGACCGGGGCGTCGTTCATACGCATCATGGAGCGGCGGTCATAGGCGCGGACGAAAATCGCAGCATCGGGAAAGCTGTGGTTGACGCTTTCCAGAAATTCGCGGTCCATATCGTCGCCATCCTGACAGAACAGGATGAGCTGCGCATCGCCCGACCCCGCCTGTCGCAACATATCCAGCCGCCTGCCATTGCCATAGTAAACCGTCATGCCGAAGGTTCTGGCAGTTTCGATCATTTCAGGATCGGTATCGATCAGCGTCACCGAAATACCCTGCACCATTAGCATCTGGGCAACCGTCTGACCGAAGCGGCCATAGCCGACGACGACCGCGTTGGCGCCGTCTTCCTTGGGCGGTTGCAGGCCATCGACCTGCGGCTTTTTCTCGCTGCGAATTCGCCGCGTCAGCTTCATCAGAAACGGCGTGGTCGCCATCGACAGGGTAACGACCGCGCCGAAAATACTGCTTGCGACCGGATCGATCAGATAGGCATGCTGCGCCTGCGCGAACAGGACGAAGCCGAACTCACCGCCCTGACTGAGCAGCAGACCCAGAGCCAGCGCCTGTTGCCATTTCATGCGGAAGACCAGGCCGATCAGCGTAATCACAATGGCCTTAGTGACGATCAGCGCCGCTGCCATGCCCAGCACGAACAGCGGCCGGTCGATAATCGCATGGATGTTGAGCATCATGCCGATCGACAGGAAGAACAGGCCGAGCAGGATCGAACGGAACGGCTCGACATCGGCTTCCAGTTCATGCCGATACGGGCTGTCGGCCAGCATCACGCCTGCGATAAACGCTCCGAGTGCGGTGGACAGGCCCAGCGCATCCATAATCGCCGCCGCAGCGATGACGGTGAACAATCCGGCGAAAACGAACATCTCCCGCTCGCCCCATTTACCGATCAGCGCGAAGAGCGGTCGCAACAGGAAACGACCGGCCAGCACCAGACCGCCGACGGCCAGAACGGTGTAGAGCGCGAGCAGCCACCCCGGGGGGCCCGCCGAATCGGCAGGATTGCGCGACAGGATCGCGACGATGGTAATCAACGGAACGATCGACAGATCCTGAAACAGCAGGATCGAAAAAGCACGCTCGCCAAAGGGCGTGCGCAATCGCCCCGCCGATTGCAGCATCGGCAACACCTGCGCTGTCGAGGACAGACCCAGCGGCAACCCCAGCGCAATCGCCGCGCCAAGGCTGAATCCCGTTGCCCAGATCACCACCGTCAACGCGATTCCGCACAGCGCGACCTGTAACAGGCCCAGCCCGAAAATATCGCGCTTCATCCGCCATAATCGCGTCGGACTCAGTTCCAGCCCAACGAGGAACAGCAGCAGGGTGATGCCCAGTTCGGCAATGCCCATTTTCGATTCGGCACCACCGACGAGATTGAGCGCCTCCGGTCCGACCAGGACGCCCGCAACCAGATAGCCGAGTACGGCACCCAGACCGAAACGGCGGAAGAACAATACGAAAAACAGTGCGAAGCCGAGCAGGGGTGCCGCTTCGCGCACCAGCGATACGCCGCCGCTTTCCATCAGTCGGCGATGGCGCGGGTGCGCGCGTCCTGTGCCGCCTCGGCAGCGGCCTCAAAGGCAAGCCGGATCGAGGGGTGGCGCGCGGTGTGCGGCAAGGCAGGCGTGAAAATTGCCAGCCCCGGCCAGTCCGGCGGCCCGTCGCCGCCCGCCAGCCAGTCGGTCAGCGCATCGCGCGCCGCCGCCAGTTCCTCCGGTGTACGCCCAAGTGCGTTGGCGGCGAACAGCGAAGAGGATGCCTGCCCCAGCGCACAGGCGCGCACCAGCATCCCTATCTCGCTTACCGTTCCATCCGGCCCGAGGTTCACGTCCACCGTAACCCGACTGCCGCAAATGGGGGAGCGTTTCTCGACACTCGCCATCGGCGCTTCCAGCCGTTGCTGATGCGGAATATTCGCGGCAAGCCGCAGGATTTCGGTATTGTAAAGTGGCGCGTTCACTTTCGCTACTTAGGCCCCCCGACGCCAAGTTGCGAGGGGCCATGCGCTCATTTTCGCGAGAGATTGAGCGTAATCGCGGACTTGTTGCCGTCATGGTTCGGGAAAAGCGGCTCGCCACGCCGACGCCGGTCGACGAAATCCGCGATACTGGCGCTGGTCGCATTCAACATCGGATAGCTGCGCGAACGGGTGATCCAGTCCGGGCGAGAGCGCGGACCGCCGCCGATCGTATCGAACACCAGCAACAGCAGCAGAAAGGCCAGACTGGCGAGGATCAGCCCCTTGAGCGCGCCGAACCCGAATCCCAGCGCACGGTCGACCGGCCCGAGGATCGAGGTGCGCACCCGCGACCCGATGCCGTTGGCAACCAGCCGCCCACCGAAATAGGTCAGCCCCGCGATAATCGCAAAGGACAGCACCGCCGCCCCCGAAGGCGTGCCGACCCAGGGCAGCAACGCCCCGGTCAGCGGCGTGTGGAACAGCTTGAGCGCAAATACGATGAAAATCCACGCGATCAGCGACAGGACTTCGGTCACGAAGCCGCGCATAAAGCCCAGAATCGCCGCACCGCCGACCAGCAGCAGCACGACAATATCGAGAGAGGTCAGACCCAGCATGGCTGCGTGCGCTATCCGCGTGCGAGCATATGGTCAACGAATCCCGGCAGTCCGGCAAAGCCCGAAAGCTGCACCGCACCCTTTTCCTGTGCCAGCGCGGACGGCACCAGAGCGCGACCGAAGCCCAGCTTGCCCGCCTCGCGCAGCCGCAAATTACCGTGCGCGACGGGACGGATTTCCCCCGACAACGCCACCTCACCGAACGCCACCGCATCGGTAGGCACCGGCCGTTCGGACAAGGCCGACACGAGTGCTGCGGCGACCGCGAGATCGGCCGCGGGGTCCTGCACGCGATAGCCGCCCGCAATGTTGAGATAGACTTCCGAGGTCGAGAAGCTGAGGCCGCAGCGTGCCTCCAGCACCGCCAGAATCATCGCCAGCCGCCCCGAATCCCAGCCGACCACCGCCCGGCGCGGCGTTGCGCCCGACGCCAGCCGCACGGTCAGCGCCTGCACCTCCACCAGTACGGGCCGCGTCCCCTCCAGCGCAGGGAAAACCACGGTGCCGCTGACGCTTTCATCGCGGCTGGTAAGGAACAGGCTGGACGGGTTGGCGACTTCCTTCAACCCCTCGCCCGCCATCGCGAACACGCCGATCTCATCGGTGCCGCCAAAGCGGTTCTTCACCGCGCGCAGGATACGATACTGGTGACTGCGCTCGCCCTCGAACGCCAGCACCGTATCGACCATATGTTCGAGTACGCGCGGCCCCGCAATCGTCCCGTCCTTGGTGACATGCCCGACCAGCACCAGTGAGGTGCCGCGTTCCTTGGCAAAGCGGATCAGTTCCTGCGCACTGGCGCGTACCTGACTGACCGTGCCCGGCGCGCCTTCGATCAGGTCGGAATGCATGGTCTGGATCGAATCGATCACCAGCAGCGCGGGCGGCGCGCCTGCCCCCAGCGTAGTGAGAATATCGCGTACCGATGTCGCGGCGGCGAGCTGCACCGGCGCATTGCCCAGCCCCAGCCGCCGCGCGCGCAGGCGCACCTGATCGCTGGCCTCCTCCCCCGACACATAGGCGACGCTGCGCCCGGCCTGCGCCAGCTTCGCCGCCGCCTGCAACAACAGCGTCGATTTGCCGATACCGGGATCGCCGCCGATCAGCGTCGCCGACCCGGTGACGAAGCCCCCGCCCAGCGCGCGGTCGAGTTCGGCGATACCAGTCGCCATCCGGTCGGGCAGCGGAATATCGGTGTCCAGCCCGCTCAGCGTGATCGCACGTCCGCCCGATTGCAGGTTATGCTTCGCCTGAAACGGAGTGACGACCGCGCCGCCATCCTCGACCAGCGTGTTCCATTCGCCGCAATCGCCGCATTGCCCCGCCCATTTGGAAGAGACGGAGCCGCATTGCTGACAGACATAGCGTTTCTGGGGTTTGGCCATGTGCAACGGGTAGCGCGCGCGGAACGAAAAGGGAATATCGAACCGTGGAAAAGCCGCGCTGCCTACCCGGCGGACAGTTCCGAACCCTCTTTCAACACCGTGTCGCCGTCGTCCTGTTCGATCAGATAGGCGGGATTGTCCTTGCTGCCGTTCCTGACGATCCTGCTGCCTTTCAGCGTGCGCTGGACCCGGCGTTCGAACCGCTCCTTTACGGTTCCGCAGGCGGTTGCCTGCCCCCATTTCCATGTCACCGTCTGGCCCTTGCGATAGCTGTTCGACATGATCGCCCTTTCACCAATCGTCCTGTAAATTCTCAAGGTCGTAACACTGTTCCATTGGCCAAAGCCTGCGTCGGCGCTATGGCGCTGCGGCATGGACGCACAGGATCTTCGCGTTGCGCTGTTCAGCGGCAACTATAACTATACACGCGATGGCGCGAATCAGGCGCTGAACCTGCTCGTCGGCCATCTGCTCGACCGCGGGGTTCAGGTGCGCATCTATTCCCCGACGACCGACAGGCCCGCGTTCGAACCGACCGGCGATCTGGTCAGCGTACCGGGGCTGGCGCTGCCGGGCGGGCGCGGCGAATATAAGCTGGCACGCGGGTTGCCCGCGTCGGTGCGCCGCGACCTGAAAGAATTTGCGCCCAATATCGTCCATGTCTCCTCACCCGAAACGCTGGGCCATCGCGCGATCAGCTGGGCGTTGCGGCATGATGTCGCGCCGGTGGCCTCTCTGCACACACGCTTCGAAACCTATCCGCGCTATTACGGCATCGGGTTCATGGAACCGATGCTGGTGAAGCTGCTGACGCGATTCTACAATCGTGTCGAGCGCGTGTTCGTACCGGGTCAGTCGATGGCCGATGTCATCCATGACTGGGGCGTGACGACGCCGACCAGCATCTGGTCGCGCGGCTGCAACCATGATCGCTTCACGCCCGCACGCCGCAGCCTGGAATGGCGGCGCTCGATGGGTATCCGCGATGACGAGATTGCGGTGGGTTTTCTCGGCCGTCTGGTGCTGGAAAAGGGGTTGCGGTTTTTCGGCGAGGTAGTCGGGGAACTGAAACGGCGTGGTGTCAGGCACCGGGTACTGGTGATCGGCAAGGGACCGGCACGCGACGATTTCGCCGCCCTTGCCCCCGAAGCGGTGTTTGCGGGGTTTCAGGCCGGCGACGATCTCGGTCGCGCAGTGGCGAGCATGGATTTGCTGTTCAACCCGTCGGTGACCGAAACCTTCGGCAATGTGACGCTGGAGGCGATTGCCGCAGGGGTTCCGGTGGTCGCCGCCGATGCGACCGGCGCCCGCGACATATTGGAGGATGGCGTGACCGGCTTTCTGGTCCCTCCGCGCGACATCGGCGCCTATGCCGATGCGATCCAGCGTCTGTGCGAGGAACGGGGTCTGCGCGACCGCATGGGCGAGGCCGGACACCAGGCGGCGGAACCCTATGTCTGGGACCGAGTGAACGAGGTGGTGCTACAGGGCTATCTCGACGTGCTGAACGCGCGTGCAAAAAGATAGGGGAAGGGACGCCCCCTTCCCCTTCCTGCCGATCAACCCGCCTGCCAGTCATAACTAAGCGGCGCTTCGCGAAAGGCGAAGCGGTCGAGATGGCGTTCGAGCACGCCCTTCAGCCCCTCCAGATGGTCGGCATTGCTGGCATCAAGGCGGACGGTCAGCGCCTTGTCCTTCGCGTCCAGCGTCGCCTTGCCGTCATCGTCCCAGTTCGCGCCACGCGCATCGCGCGGGAAGGTGATGGTGCCGTGTTCGGGCGTGAACTCGACGTTCAGGCTGTGCTGCCAGTGTTTACAAAGCTGCTGCAGATAGCGGCTGGCATGGCCGGTCGGCACGTCGGCGATGGCAGTTGCGGTCATAGTGTCATCTCCAATACAGGCGTCAGGCGGGGACATGGGGATGCCCAGCCGCCGACGCAAAAGCTCCAGTCTCGTCATGGGCGCCAAGCGGTCAAAGCCGTTCGATCCGCCGCGCGGCATCGTCGAGAATGTCGGCGACATCGTGCAGCATCTCTGGCTTGACGTCCTCCGCGCTCATCCTTTGTTGCAATACGGTGCGCAGATTGCCCATCGCACGGCGCACCGGCCCGTCGCTGGTGCGCGCGCCCATCGAACCGAGCTGGTCGAGCCGCGCGAACAACATCTTCAGATCGGCCTCATGCTCTTCCAGATGCGCGCGTCCGGCATCGGTGACGCCAAAAGTCTTCTTGGCGCCCTCGCTGTCCTGTTCGGCGATCAGGTCCATCTCGGTCAGCATGGTGACGGTCGGATAGACCACGCCGGGGCTGGGCGCATATTGCCCGCCGGTGCGGCTTTCGATTTCCCGAATCAGGTCATAGCCGTGGCGCGGTGTTTCCGCGATCAGCGCAAGCAGCAACAGCCGTAACTCGTCACCGTCGAACATCCGGCGACGGCGGCCGCCATGATGCCGGCCATGTCCGTGCCCGCCGAAACCATGGCCGCGACCACGCCCGTGACCGCCCATACCCATCCCATCGGTCCAGGCTCCATATCCTTTTCCAAAACGCATAATATCTATCTCCGATATATCTTGAGTCGAACGTGAAATAGTGCAGTCGGTGCTTTTATGCAAGTCCCCGGCTGTTGTTCATGATTTGGACCGCCTATATCGGGCGGCGATGGCTGATCTTTTCGCTTCCGACGAACCGCAACCGGCGCATGAAGTCGCGCCCGATGCCCCGCTTGCCGACCGGCTGCGACCTGCACGGCTGGCCGATGTGGTGGGACAGGATCATCTGACCGGTCCCGAAGGTGCAATCGGCAGAATGGTCGCGGCGGGCAAGCTGTCGTCGATGATTCTGTGGGGCCCGCCCGGCACCGGCAAGACGACGATCGCGCGGCTGCTCGCCGATGCGGTCGGGCTGCGCTTCGCCTCCATCTCGGCCGTCTTTTCCGGTGTTGCCGACCTGAAGCGCGTCTTCGCCGAGGCGCGCGACCATGCGAAGATCGGCAAACGCACATTGTTGTTCGTCGACGAGATTCACCGCTTCAACCGCGCACAGCAGGACGGTTTCCTGCCCTATGTCGAGGACGGCACGGTCACGCTGGTCGGCGCGACGACCGAAAACCCTTCCTTCGAACTCAACGCAGCGCTGCTCAGCCGCGCACAGGTGCTGATCCTCCACCGGCTCGATGCGGCAGCGCTCGGCCAGTTGCTCGATCGCGCCGAAACGGAGGAGGAGCGCCCCCTGCCCCTCGACACTGCCGCACGCGATGCGCTGATCGCCAGCGCGGACGGCGACGGGCGCTTCCTGCTCAATCAGGCGGAGACGCTGTTTTCGGTCAATCTTGATGCAGCACTTGACCCGGCGGGCCTGTCGGCGCTGCTCCAGCGCCGGGTCGCGGTGTACGACAAGGATCGGGAGGGGCATTACAACCTGATCTCCGCGCTGCATAAATCCCTGCGCGGCAGCGATCCGCAGGCAGCGCTCTATTATCTCGCCCGGATGCTGGTGGCGGGGGAGGAACCGCTTTACGTGCTGCGCCGGATCGTGCGTTTCGCCAGCGAGGATATCGGGCTGGCCGACCCCAATGCGCTGGTTCAGTGCCTCGCCGCCAAGGACGCCTATGATTTCCTCGGCAGTCCGGAGGGCGAACTGGCGATCGTGCAGGCCTGCCTTTATTGCGCGACCGCGCCAAAATCGAATGCGGCGTACAAGGCGGCGGGCGCGGCATGGCGCTCGGCAAAGGCGACCGGATCGCTGATGCCGCCGCAGAATATCCTCAACGCGCCGACAAAACTGATGAAGGACATCGGCTATGGCAAGGGCTATGCCTATGACCATGACACCGCCGACGGCTTTTCCGGGTCGAATTACTGGCCGGAGGAAATGACGCCCGAAACCTATTACCGCCCGGTCGATCGCGGTTTCGAAAAGCGTATCGCCGAACGCATGGCCTGGTGGGAGGAACGGCGGGAGCGTAATCAATGACCTTTGATGACGCGGTAACCTTTGCGCTGACATTGCCCGGTGCCGAAAAGGGCACATCCTATCGCCAGCCCGCGGTGAAGGTGAACGGCAAAGCATTTCTGAATGTCGGGCACGAACCCGATACCAGCTTCGTGGTGCGATGCCCGGAGCACGAAAAGATGGTGCTGATCGAAACCGACCCCGACACCTTCTGGCAGACCGCGCATTATGAAGGCTGGCCCGCCGTGCTGATCCGTTACACGTCTCCGGAGCGGGAACGGATCGAAATCGTGATCACCCGCGCCTGGTGGGATTATGCCGACAAGGCACAGCGAGAGGCATTCGGTGATCGCCCCTGATCATTTCACCCGTTTTGCCGCGATCGACTGGTCGGGGGCGAAGGGCAGCCGCCATCGCGGCATCGCAGTGGCAATGTGCGCGGCAGGCGACGCCGCGCCGGTGCTGGTCGAAGCGCCGAACGGCATCTGGTCACGCACCGATGCACTGCGCTGGGTGGAGGCGCAGGCCGACACACCGACGCTGATCGGCTTCGACTTCAGCTTTGCGCCGCCCATTGTCGAGCGCAGCGCCTATCTGCCCGGAGAGGAAACACCAGCCACCGCGCGGCGCTTCTGGGCCTATGTCGATGCGCATTGCCCGGATGAGGATCTGGGTGCCGCCAGTTTTCTGGAGGCGCGGCGCGGCACGCATTTCTATCTCGGCGCAGCGGATGGTGTGAAGGCGCGCTTCATGCACTTTCGTCGCTGCGAAGCGCATTACAATGCGAACGGAGGCGGCAAACCCTCCACCGTCTATGATGCGATCGGCGCGGCGCAGGTGGCAAAGGCCAGCTTTGCCGGGATGCGGCTGCTGCACCATCTGGGCGAGAATGTCCCCGTCTGGCCATTCGACCCGGTGCCGGACAAGGGCGCGCTGGTGGTCGAAATCTATACCGCCATCGCCGCGCGTGCGGCGGGAATGCGCAAGGGCCGGAGCAAGGTGCGGGAGGCGGAGGCGCTGGACGCGGCACTCGCGCAGTTCGACTCCCGTCCCCATGCACCGCTGATCCGCTATGACGACCATGCCACCGACGCAATCCTCACTTCGGCATGGCTGCGCCGCCATGCCGGGCGCAACGAGTACTGGAACCCGACCGCCCTGACCCCCGCCGCCGCACAGGGCGAAGGCTGGACGTTCGGCGTTATCTGACCGCCCTAGGGTCGATCGCCATTCAGAAGATGATGTGGCGGAGTCGCAGACGTTCGTAGAACAATATGGTGGATTTTCGTGACCCGGCGCGCAGCGTACTTTCAGTACGTGAGCACCGGAAGCCCGGAAAGCAACCATTTGCAGGCCATCAGGGCTGAATGGCGACGGGCCTAGGTCATCAGGCCCGCCAGGATCTTGTCCATCGTCGCCGGATAGTCGCGCACGCGCACGCCGCAGGCATTGTAGATCGCGTTGGTGACGGCCGCACCGACGCCGCAAATGCCCAGTTCCCCCACGCCGCGCGCCTTCATCGGCGAGGATTTGTTATCCTCCCCTTCCAGAAACACGACGTCGAGATCGGGAATATCGGCATGCACCGGCACCTGATATTCGGCCATGTCGTGATTGACGAAATAGCCGAAGCGCGGATCGACGATCAGGTCTTCCATCAGTGCGGAACCGACGCCCATCGTCATCCCGCCCAGACACTGGCTGCGCGCGGTTTTCGGGTTGAGCACACGCCCGATCGAACAGACCGACAGCAACCTGCGCACGCGCGGTTCGCCGGTATGCATATCGACACCCACTTCGGCGAAATGCGCACCGAAACTCGCCTGTGCATATTTCTTCGTCAGATCGCCGAATTCGATGCTGTCGACGGCAGTAACCGGCGACCCGCCGACAAGGCTTTTCAGCGCGACACGCTTGTCGCCCGCCGCAATCGCGCCATCGGCAAACTGCGCCTGTTCGGGATCGAATCCCGCCTTTTCGGCCAGCATCCTGCGCAACAGCCAGCACGCCGCATAGGTGCCCGATGTCGAGCTGTTGGCGCCCCAGGAACCGCCTGACCCGGATGCCCTGGGCAGGGCGCTGTCGCCCAGCCGTACCTCGACCGCGGCCATCGGCACGCCCAGCATTTCCGCTGCCGTCTGCGCGTTGATCGTATAGCTGCCGGTGCCGATATCGGTCATCGCGCTTTCGACCAGCACGGTTCCGTCCGGGCGCAGAGTCACCCGCGTGCCTGACGCGGTAACGGGGTTACCGCGAATACCGGCCGACACCCCCATGCCGACCAGCCACTGCCCGTCGCGCACCTGTCCCGGTTTCGGGTTGCGTTTCGACCAGCCGAAACGCTCCGCACCGGTACGCAGGCACTGGACCAGCTTGCGTTCGGAGAAAGGACGGTCCGGCCCGACTTCGGGGTCGTACTGGATATCATTGACGACGCGCAGCTCGACGGGGTCCATGTCGAGCTGTTCGGCCAGTTCGTCCATCGCGTTTTCAAGCGCGAGCAGGCCCACCGCTTCGCCCGGCGCACGCATCGCCCCCGCCTTTGGCAGGTCGAGTTCGGCCAGATAGGTCTGGATCAGCCGGTTCTTGCCCGCATAGAGCAATTTCGTCTGGCCCGACGCATGTTCGCCCCCGCCGCCGGGCTGGTCGCCGGTATAGGTGGCATGGCCGACCGCCACCAGCTTGCCGTCGCGCCCCGCCGCCAGCCGCAGATGCTGCATAGTCTGCGCACGATGGGTGGTATGATTGAAAATCTGCCCGCGGGTCAGCGCGATCTTGACCGGTCGGCCCAGCTTGCGCGCGGCCAGCGACGCGAGAATCGCATCGGCATAAATCACCAGCTTCGACCCGAAACCGCCGCCGACATAGGCGGAAACCGCGCGAATATTGGCTTCGGGAATACCGATCGTACCCGCCACGCCCGACGTTACCCAGTGCATCACCTGGTGCGCGAGATAGAGCGTCAGCTTGTCGCCATGCCATACCGCGGTGGAGGCATGCGGCTCCATCATCGCATGGCTCTGGTTCGGCGTGGTATAGGTGACATCGACCTTCGCAGGCGCGCCGGCGAACGCCCCGGCAAAATCGCCCATATCGACATTGCCTGCACGCTGGGACAGTTCGCCGTCCTTCAGCAGGTCGAGTGAAAAGCGCCCCTTTTCCTGACTATAGCCAATATGCAGCATCTGTGCGGCGGCCGTTGCCTGTTCGAACGTATTGGCGACGACCAGTGCCACCGCCTGACCATATTGCTTGATCTCCGCTCCCTGAAGCTGCGGGGATCCGCGGTCATTCTGCTTCGGCGCGTTGAGATGCGTCATCACCATCAGCACGCCGGGCGCGCGTTCGGCATCGCTGGTGTCGATCGTGTCGATCCGCCCCTTGCCGATGGTCGAAGTCACCACCACGCCATAAGCGGCATTGGGTGCGGCATCTTGATATTCATAGGCATAGGGCGCCTGTCCCGACACCTTCAACGGACCGTCGATCCGGTCATAGGGCTTGTCGAGCACCTTCAGCTTGTCGGTCGGGTTCGGACCTGCGGGGGTATCGAATTTCATCATCGTCCCGCTCCCTTATGCCTGTGCCTGTTCGATCGTCGCCGCCAGCGTGCGCCGGGTCAGCGGAATCTTGAAACGATTTTGTGCGGTCGGACGTGCGCCCGCCAGCACCGCTTTGGCGATGGCATCCGCGCCGGAAAGTTTCTCCGCCGCCTCCACCCGCCAGGGTTTGGAGGCGATACCGCCAAAGGCGAAACGCTGCACGCCGTCACCGATCACCGCCGCCACCGACACGGTTGCGAAGGCATAGGACGCGCGGTCGCGCACCTTACGATAGACATGTGTGCCGCCCAGCGGTTTGGGCAGCGTTACCGCGGTAATGAACTCACCATGCCGCAACGCATTTTCGACATTCGGCGTATTGCCCCATTCGCGATGGAAATCGGCAATCGGAATCGCTCTCGTGCCGCCATCGGGCATGATCGTTTCAACCTTCGCGTCGAGCAGCCGCATCGCCACCGCCATGTCGGACGGATGCTGCGCGATGCACGCATCACTGATGCCGAGGATCGCAAGGTTGCGGCTGAACCCGCCGATCGCGCTACATCCGGTGCCGGGCTTGCGCTTGTTGCACGGTTTGGACGTGTCGTAGAAATAGGGGCAGCGCGACCGCTGGAGCAAATTGCCGCCGGTCGTCGCCTTGTTGCGCAACTGCCCCGATGCGCCTGCCATCACCGCACGCGACAGCACCGCATAGTGGCGCTTGACGATCGGATGCGACGCCATCGCGGTGTTGGTAACGAGCGCGCCGATCCGCAAACCTCCGTCACCGGTGCGTTCGACCTTTTTCAGGTCGAGCCGGGTGACATCGACCAGATGCGCAGGCCGCTCCACCTCCAGCTTCATCAGATCGAGCAGATTGGTACCGCCCGCGATGAACTTCGCTTCGGGATGACTTGCTACTGCCTGCGCCGCTGCCTGCGGACTGTCGGCACGTTCATAGGTAAAGGCCCTCATGCCACCCCTCCCCCATGCACTTCGCGGATCGCCGCGACGATGTTGGGATAGGCGGCGCAGCGACAGATATTGCCGCTCATCCGCTCGCGTACCTCCTCATCGGAGAATACGATATTCTCCAGATCTTCGGTGACGTTGCTGGGCACGCCCTGATCGAATTCTTTCAGCATCGCGACCGAGGAACAGATTTGCCCCGGCGTGCAATATCCGCACTGAAAGCCGTCATGCTTCACGAACGCGGCCTGCATGGGGTGCAGGTTGCCGGGCAGGCCCAGCCCCTCGATCGTCGTGATTTCGTCACCCTCGTGCATCACCGCCAGCGACAGGCAACTGTTGATGCGCGTACCGTTGACATGCACCGTACACGCGCCGCACTGGCCATGGTCACAGCCCTTTTTCGTACCCGTCAGCCCCAGTCGCTCGCGCAGCGCATCGAGCAGCGTCACCCGGGGGTCGAGTTTCAAGCTGTGTTTCGTACCGTTGACGTTCAGGCTGACCGGCACCGTCGCGGGTGCGGGTGCAGGCGACGGAGTCGCCGGGTCGGCCAGGGCATGTGCATTGGCCAGTGCAACCGTCGCGGCGCTGCCGGCCAGCAGCCCGCGTCGGGTGACACCGGTGCGTTTGGGATTGGAGTCTTGATCCATGGGACGCTCCTCTCGCTGGGCGAAGAGTGGAGCATTCAGACTAGTAGCATACACCCTCTGCTTCCAGTCCCCTTTCGAGCAGCCGCTCAAGAGCGGCTTTCTTTCCGCCTAAAGCATCATTTCGAGCAGGCCGATCAGCGGACGGTCGGCAGGCGGCATGTCCAGCCGATGCAGTTCCACCGGTCGTAGCCATTGCAGCGCGGTGGCATGGCGTGCCTGCGGAATACCTTGCCATTTGCGCAGGACATAGAGCAGCAGCAACAGGTGCCGTTCGCCCAGAGGCTCGCTGGCAAAGGCGGCGGGGGCAAGGCAGCTTTCTTCCGTTGCGATCCCCAGTTCTTCGTGGAGTTCGCGCACCAGCGCTGCCTCGGGCGTTTCGCCCGCTTCCGGCTTGCCGCCTGCAAATTCCCACAATCCCGCCATCGGCTTGCCCGGCGGGCGCTGCTGCACCAGCACCCGGCCGTCGGCATCGACCAGTGCCGCCGCGACGACCGTAAACCACGGCGAATCGTTCTGCTTCGGAGCGATATTAGACGCTTTGTTAAGCATTATCCGATTATCTCCCATGGCATCTTTGGGGAAACGATCACAGTGTTGCAGGCGATCCGTCATATCACAGTCCGTCTGATCCGGAATCAAGCTGCTGCTTCGGCAGTGGAATATGGACTGATTCTGTCACTGGTCGTGCTCGCAATGATGGGCGCACTGGTTCAGTTCGCCGGCGCCACCACCGATATGTGGAATTTCGTCAGCACGAAAGTGCTTGAAGTCGCCGGCTGAGACGGTCTGCGGCTTAAACCTTTATCAATACTCCCATCATAAACCGGTGCCGTCGGCTGGGGTCTTTGCCTGGGTCGACCGGGTAATTGAAGCGTTTTCGTTTAAACGATGGAGATCGGTATGCAGACCATTCGCAAGTTCATTCGCAATTCCAAGGGTGCCACGGCCATTGAATACGGCCTGATCGCAGCGCTGATCGCGGTTGCCGCGATTGCCGCGATGAGCACGCTCGGCAACAACCTGACCCACACGTTCAACAACGTGTCGTCGAACCTGAAGGCCAGCTAAGTCCAGCTGACTTCGAACAAAGGGGCGGCGGTGCATCGCGCACCGTCGCCCTTTTTCTTTGCCCGGATCGAATATGGCTCAGTCTGCGCAGTGGAAGCCTGATGCCCCGGACTGAACAATTATCGTCATTGCGACAGCGGCTTTGTGCCGGGGGAAGCAATCCAGCGCACCATATGCATGGCCGGACTGCCGCGTCGCTTCGCTCCTCGCAGTGACGCGTTCAACGCGCCGCATAAGCAGCGCCCTATAAACGGCCCATTTGCAGGAACTTGGCGCGGCGGTCCTGCCGCAGGGCATCCGCGGACATCTCCTTCATCGCTGCCAGCGACTCGGCGATAGCATCGCCCAGCGCGCTGATCGCCGCCGCATGGTCGCGATGCGCACCGCCCAGCGGTTCGGGAACGATCCTGTCGATCACCCCCAGCTCTTTCAGATCCTGTGCGGTTACCTTCATCGCTTCGGCAGCATCCGCAGCCTTGTCGGCGGTACGCCACAGGATCGACGCGCAGCCTTCGGGGGAGATCACCGAATAGACGGCATGTTCGAACATCAGCACCCGATTGCCGCTGGCCAGCGCAATCGCGCCGCCGGAACCGCCCTCGCCCAGAATCGCCGCGACCATCGGCACGCCCAGCGCCAGCGACTGCTCGGTGGAACGGGCAATCGCCTCCGCCTGACCGCGTTCCTCGGCCTGAATGCCGGGAAATGCGCCAGAGGTATCGACCAGCGTCACCACCGGCAGGCCGAACCGGTCGGCAAGCTGCATCAGGCGGATCGCCTTGCGATACCCTTCCGGCTTGCCCATGCCGAAATTATGCTTCAGGCGGCTGGCGGTATCGTCGCCCTTTTCATGGCCGATCACCATCACGCGCTGCCCGCGGAAGCGGCCGAAACCGCCCAGAATGGCATTATCGTCGGCAAAGGCGCGGTCGCCGCCCAACGGCATGAAATCGTCGATCAACGCCGAAACATAATGATTGAAATGCGGGCGTTGCGGATGTCGCGCCACCTGTGTTTTTTGCCAGGGCGTCAGTTTTGCATAGGTATCGCGCAGCAGCTTGTCCGATTTGGACTGAAGCCGCTTTACATCCGCATCGATATTGAGGGCGCCGTCGGCTGCGGTTTCGCGCAGTTCGTCGATCCTGCCCTGCAATTCTGCGATGGGTTTTTCAAAGTCCAGAAAACTTGTCATCAGGCGATTGCGGTTACGCACCTCTGCGCGCAACGTCAACGAGCGGATGACGCTGGTTGACCAGTTCGACCAGCCGCCGGCTGTCGACATGGGTATAGATTTCCGTCGTCGCGATATCGGCATGGCCCAGCATCGACTGCAACGCGCGCAGGTCGGCTCCGCCTTCCAGCAGGTGGGTGGCAAAGGCGTGGCGCAGCACATGCGGGCTGACCCGGTTGGGCGGAATGTCGGCAACGACCGCCAGTTCCTTCAGAATCTGGTAGAGCCTGATGCGGGTCAGATGCTTTTTTCCCGATGGGAAAAGCCAGGCTTTGTCGGCGGGCACATGGTCGCGCCACGCTCCGACGGCCGCACGCGCACGGTCGGAAATCGGCACCAGCCGCTCGCGCCCGCCCTTGCCGCGCAGAATCAGGAAGGGACGGTCGGGTGCCACTGCATTGCGCGGCATCGACACCAGTTCGGTCGCGCGAAGCCCCGACCCGTAAAGCAGCTCGATCAGCGCGGATAACCGCAGGTCGAGCGGATTGGCGGGCACCCGCTCCAGCCGTCGCTCGATCACGGCGAACAGCGAATCGACCTCCGCCGAGGACAGGATTTTCGGTAATGCGCGCTCGCTTCCCGGTCGCGGCAAATGCCGTCCGGGATCGTCGGCACGCAGCCCTTCATCGGCAAGAAAGGCATAGAAACGGCGCAACGCCGCCGCCTTGCGTGCAACCGTCGAGCGCGACAGCGGCGCCCAGCCATCGGCCAGCCGCGCCAGCGCCGCCGCATCGGCATCCGCCAGTCCGCCGTCCAGCGCTTCCGATGCCAGCCGCAAATCGGTGGCATAGGCGGACAAGGTGTTGCGCGCCGCGCCCGATTCGACCGCCATCATTTCCAGAAAGCGGTCGATCAGCGCCCGGTCGCCGCCGGAGGTCACACCCGCGAAACCGCCTCGGCAGCGATCATCCGGGCATAGCCCTCCTGCCCCGCCGCACGCAGCGCCGACACGATGTGGAACAGCGCAACCGGCGACACCGCCTTCCACGACGGGGTCTGCATCCCGATGGCGGCAAGCAGCAGCACCGTTCCGGCTTCACGCGCCTGTCCCGCCTTGTCGATCGCCTCGGTCCAGCGGTTGGTCGTACCCAGCGTAAGGTCGACCGACTGCGCGATACTCGTCACCTCGCCATCGCGAAGCCGCCCCAGCCCCGCCAGCGCCGCGACCAGCATCCGCGCCTTCAACGGGTCGCTCGCACCGCCATTCTTGCGAAAGGCGTCGATATCGCCATGGTCGAGCGGCCTGATCGATCCGGGATCGGCCACGGTCAACAAGGCCCAGCCCGCACTGCCGCGCTGCACGACATTGCGCCAGCGCATCGCCGCGCTGTCCAGTCCCGCCGTCAGCATTGATGCGATCAGCCGTTCGGCATCGGCCGCATTCTGCTGATTCGCCGGAATGCCGCTCGACGCGCGCGCCGTCAGCACCAGCCGCGCAAACTTGCCGTCCTCCGATTTGGGTTCGGCCCACAGCCGTTTCAGCGTATCGATCCGCTCCGCCGCGGTCGGCGCGACATAGGCAGTGCGCAGGTCATGGGCGATGGCACTGTCCGCGCTGTCGGCATCGCCGTCTTCATCCAGCGAGGCATAATCATCGACCAGCGCCGCACTCGACAGCACACCGCGCGCAGCGGCCAGCCGGGCATAGGGCAGTCGCTTCGACGCGCTGATCTGCGGCGCAAGCGCCCGCCACAACCGAACACGTTCGGGCGAATCAGCCAGTACGTCGTCAGGAATGTCGGTGTCAGTCGCAGTCGCAAGGCCATAGCGCCACGCGTTGAGCTCCCCGACACCGCCCCATTCCACAGTGACGGAACGCTGTCCCTGCGCGCCCAGTCCCATCACCTTTTCGGCAAGCCGCAGGTCGATGCCCTGCGCGACATTCTTGCGCCGCGCATCGCGGAACAGGTCATTGGCCTTTTGCGGCATTCCCGACAGTCCCGCACACATCGGCGCAGCCAGTTGCCAGCCGGGGGCGTCCGTCACCAGCACCGCGGTCGGCTGTAACGCGCACAGGCCACCGGGATCGGCGGCGGCGAGATGCGCGAGCAGCGCCGCACGATAGAGTTTGCGGGTATAATTGTCGGTATCGACCGCCTGCACCACGGCGCGCGCGGCATTCGCCTCCCCCAGCCGCGCGAGCAGCGTCGCACGCGCAGCCGCGAAATCGGCGCCATTGATCCTGTTCGGCACCAGCGTCGCGCTCGACAGCGCGCGGCGCAGCCCGATTTCCAGCCAGCGCGACGCGATCGGCGCGTCCACCTCTCCCATCAGCGCGGCGAGAAACAATCCGTTGCTGCGTCCCCAGGCATTGGCGGGCAGGCCCCCGTTACGCCGGGTGATGAAACCGGCCTGATTGAGTGACCGTTTCGCCGAAGGCGGCAGCGAATATTTGAGCAGTTCCTGCGCGGTCAGCGGCGTCGGCGTATCGGTCGGCGTCGGACCGGGCGTCGGCTCCCCACCGGGCAAAGCCGCAGGCGACGGCGCCCCCGAAACCGGGGTGGCCTGCACTGGCGTCGGGGTTGGAGCCGGTGCCGGACGCGCCTGACGCGGAGTCGGTGTCGGCGACGGTGCCTGATTGAAACCGGGCGGCAGCAGCGATTCGGGCACGTCCTGCCCCAGCGCCGGCCATCCCGCCGCCGCCAGTGCAACCGCTACCGCACCAAGGCCGACGCTAGTTCTGAAGATTTTCAAGCGGCACGGCCTTTTCAACGGTGGTCTGCGGGCGTTCCGTGTTGCGCCCGGCAAGATAGATCATGCCGCCAACGATGACGACGAGAAGGATGAGAAGAAGAAGCAGTGATCGCGACATGCCTGACCCGCAAATTTAAGCGTTACGATAAAAGGTGCCGCGCCTTTTGCCCGACACCCGGCCTCGCTGTATAGCCCCATCCGCAATGTTACAAACCCGTGATTCATCGCTGCACTGGAATGGCAGGCCGATCGTGCTGATCGGGCTGATGGGTGCGGGCAAGTCCACCGTGGGGCGCAGGCTGGCCCACCGCCTCGATATTCCCTTTACCGACGCCGATCAGGAAATCGAAACCGCCGCCGACATGACGATCAGCGAAATCTTCGACCGATTCGGCGAAGAATATTTTCGCGACGGCGAGCGTCGGGTGATTCACCGGCTGATCGACGGATCGCCAAAGGTCATCGCCACGGGCGGCGGCGCGTTCCTGAACGCGGAGACCCGCGCCCTCATCCTGAGCGACGCAATCGCGATATGGCTGGACGCGCAGCCCGAAGTGCTGGCCGAACGCGTCAGCCGCCGCGACACCCGCCCCCTGCTGCGCGACCGCGATCCGCTGGAGGTACTCACCGAACTGGCGGAAGTGCGCAATCCGCTCTATGCGCTTGCGCCGATCCGCGTGCCCAGCCTGAAGGCACCGCACGAGGTGACGGTGGAGGCAATCATCAAGGCACTGGGACTGTGAAATCGATTGAGGTGGCGCTGGGCGAGCGCAGCTATCCCATATATATCGACTCCGGACTGATCGACCGGGCGGGCGACATGCTGACACCCGTTCTCGGTCAGGCCGTCGTGCCGATCGTTACCGATCCCAATGTCGCAAACCATTGCGACCGGCTGCGCGCGTCGCTCGATGCGGCGGGAATCGCCAGCGAAGCCATCGTGCTGGAACCGGGCGAGGCCACTAAGAGCTGGCGGGTGCTGGAACGTCTTTGCGATCGCCTGCTGGAAATGGGCATCGAACGTTCCGGTCATATCATTGCACTGGGCGGCGGCGTGATCGGCGACCTGACGGGCTTTGCCGCCGCGATCCTGAAACGCGGCTGCAACTTCATCCAGATTCCGACGACGCTGCTCGCGCAGGTCGATTCGTCGGTCGGCGGCAAGACCGCGATCAATACGCGGGCAGGCAAGAATCTGATCGGCGCCTTTCATCAGCCCGCAAGGGTGCTGATCGATCCGACGACGCTCGATACGCTGCCCCCGCGCGAAGTAGGTGCTGGCTATGCCGAAATCGTCAAATACGGCCTGATCGACGATGCGGATTTCTTCGCCTGGTGCGAAGCGCATGGTGCGGCGTTGCTGGCCGGTGACGCGGAAGCGCGCGCCCAGGCAATCGCGCATTCGGTGGCCGCCAAGGCCCGTATCGTCGGTGAGGATGAGCGTGAGACGAAGGGGCGTCGCGCGCTCCTCAATCTCGGCCACACCTTCGGCCATGCGCTGGAAGCGGATACCGGTTTTTCCGACCGCCTGCTGCATGGTGAGGCAGTGGCGGCGGGTATAGCGCTGGCCTTTGCCTTTTCGGCGGAACAGGATCTTTGCCATGCCGAAGACGTCGCGCGGGTTGCCGCCCATCTGCGCGCCAGCGGCCTTCCCGACGGACTGGCGGCGGCGGGTGTGTCGGCGTCCGGCGCAGCACTGGTCGATCATATGCGCCATGACAAGAAGATGGAGGGCGGGTCGCTTCCCTTCCTGCTCGCCCGCGGGATCGGCGAAACCTTTGTCGCGAACGACGTCCGCCTGGACACGGTAGCGGCGTTCCTCGACTCCCGGCCGCGCTAAACCGATTTTCGTTCGGAACCTCTCCAGTAAAAGTACGTTGGCCGATCAACCTGCACGCTTTGTCCCGTTCGGATGACGAACCGGGAACCAGCCGCAATAAGGGAGATCGGGAATCTTGCGACAGCGCAATGTCTGTTCGAACGCGCCACGCGTTGCCGACGCTGACAGCGCCAGCCCCCCGCCCCGAAACCACTCCCCATATCGCCGCCTGGGCACGGTTGCCGGTACGGCGGTGCTGCTGGCGCTGAGCGGCTGCGCGGATTCGCATGGGTTTCTCGCGCCCGCCGGCCCTGTCGCCCATGAACAGTCGCACGCCTTCTGGTTCGTGCTGATCCTGCTCGCCACCGTCTATGTGCCGATCTTCCTCCTCGTACCCGCCATCGCCTGGTGGTACCGGCGCGGCAACAAGCGCGCGACCTACGCCCCGAAATGGGAATTTTCGTGGCCGCTGGAATTTTTCATCTGGGGCGGCCCGATCGTCATCGTCCTGATCCTCAGCGTCGCGCTGTGGCACTGGACGCACAAGCTCGATCCCTACAAACCGATCCGGTCCGCCAAACCGCCGCTGGAGGTACAGGTCGTCGGCCTCGACTGGAAATGGCTGTTCATCTATCCCGATCAGGGCATCGCCACGGTCAACCGGCTGGTCATCCCCGTCGATCGCCCGGTCGAGTTAAAGCTCACCACCGATACGGTGATGCAGTCCTTCATGGTCCCGAAACTGGCCGGACAGATTTATGCCATGGCCGGAATGCGCACGAAGCTCAATTTCATGGCGAGCCGGCCGGGCAATTTCTACGGCGAGAATACCCAATATAACGGCACCGGTTTCCAGAAGCAGAAATTCCTGACCCGCGCCGTCACGCCCGGCCAGTTCACCCAATGGGTGCAGCAGGTGCGTGCCGACGGCAAGCCGCTGACCATCGCGCAATATCAGAAGGTCGCCCAGCAATCGGTGCCGGATAAACCCAGCTTCTACAGCAGCGTGGCACCCGATCTGTTTCAGCGCATCATCGCAAAATACCATCCCGGCGGCCCTTCCGTCCCCGCCAAGCCGAAGGAGGCCCAATGAGCGCGCCCGCACATGGTTTCTGGCATATCCTGCTGGGACGAATGACCTGGGATTCGCTGGCGTTCGTGCGCGCATGGCACGACCCGACGGTCAGTGAGATTATCGGCTCCTGTGCTGCGGCACTCGTCGTTATCGGTGCGGTCGCGCTGTTCGCGGCGCTGACATATTACCGCGCATGGCGCCCCTTATGGAAGAACTGGGTCGTCAGCGTCGATCACAAGAAAATCGGCATCATGTACATGGTGCTGGCGGGCGTGATGCTGACCCGCGCGCTGATCGAGGCGGTGCTGATGCGGCTGCAACAGGCCGATGCCGTCAACAAGCCGGGTTTTCTCGCACCCGACCATTTCGGCCAGTTGTTCAGCACCCACGGTACGATCATGATCTTCTTCGTGGCGATGCCGTTGCTGACCGGCCTCATCAACTTCGTCATGCCGATGCAGATCGGCGCGCGCGATGTCAGTTTCCCGACGATGAACTCGATCAGCCTGGGGCTGACCACGGCGGGTGCGATCCTGATCATGATCTCGCTGGTACTGGGAAAATTCTCGACCGGTGGATGGAGCGGATATCCGCCTTATACGGAGATGAGCTACAATCCCGGCGAGGGGCCGGATTACTGGATCTGGGCGGTTACGCTCAGTTCGATCGGCACGACGATGACCGGCATCAACTTCGCCGTCACCATCTACAAGGAACGCACGCAGGGGATGCACCTGATGCGGATGCCGCTGTTCACCTGGACGGCATTGTGCACTTCCATCCTGATGATTTTCGCGATGCCGCCGCTGACGGTGGCGACCGCGATGCTGGCGCTCGACCGCTATCTGGGCTTCCATTTCTTCACCAACGGAATGGGCGGCAACCTGATGAACTACGCCAACCTGTTCTGGCTGTTCGGCCATCCGGAAGTCTATATCCTGATCCTGCCCGCATTCGGCGTCTATTCGGAGGTGTTCTCCACATTCTCGGCCAAGAAACTCTATGGCTATACCTCGCTGGTGATCGCGACCATGGCGATTGCAGTGCTGTCCTTCACCGTCTGGCTGCACCATTTCTTCACCATGGGGCAAAACGCCAATATCAACGCGTTTTTCGGCATCGCGACGATGACCATCGGCATTCCGACCGGCGTGAAAATCTATGACTGGATGTGGACGATGTTCCGCGGGCGGGTACGGTTTTCGGTGCCGATGCTGTTCTCGCTCGCTTTCCTCATCACCTTCGTCGTCGGCGGGGTGACGGGCATTTTGCTGGCGACGCCACCCATCGATTTCATGGTTCACAATACCGTGTTTCTGGTCGCGCATTTCCACAACATGCTGATCCCCGGCCTGCTCTACGGGATGATCGCGGGCTATCAATACTGGTTTCCCAAGGCATTCGGGTTCCGCCTCAACGAACGCTGGGGGCGACTGTCCTTCCTGTGCTGGGTGCTGGGCTTCTATCTGGCGTTCATGCCGCTCTATGTGCTCGGCGCCGACGGGATGCCGCGCCGCAGCCAGGAACTGTTCCATTCCAGCTATCTGCCCTGGCTGATCGTCGCCGGGATCGGCGGGCTGGTACTGCTCGCGGCACTGCTGACGCTGTTCATCCAGCTTTGGGTCAGCATCCGCGAGCGCGACGCCAATCGCGTGCCCATCGGCGATCCGTGGGACGGGCGCGGGCTGGAATGGTCGATGGCGGCCCCGCCGCCCGAATATAATTTCCATGTCCTGCCCAAAGTCACCGGACGCGACGCCTTCACCCATAGGAAGGAACAGGGCGAGGCCTATCAGCCCGCGGCTGAATATCAGGATATCGAGCTGCCGCGCGATAACGCCTCCGGCGCGGTGATCGGGCTGGGCGGGCTGGCGGCCGCGTTCGGGCTGGTCTGGCATATCTGGTGGCTGGCGATTCTGGGCGTGCTGATCATGTGGGGGATGGTGATCTTCCGCAGCTTCATCACCGAGACGCATCAAATCATCCCGGCCGACGAAGTGGAACGCCAGCATCGCGCGTTTCTGAAAGAAGTTTCGGAAACCCGCGCTGTCGACCGCGATTATGAGATGACGCCGCAAAATCGCGGCCTGGCGGAGGCCGACACATGAGCACGCGCGAGCTGAAACATGCCGGTCTGAACCTGCAACAGACCGACCCGAAAACGCATGAGGAAGCGGAAAGCAGGGTTTTCGGTTTCTGGGTATTCCTGATGAGCGATGCGGTGTTGTTCGCATTGCTGTTCGCGACCTATGGCGTGATGCTGTCGGGAACCGCGGGCGGGCCGGGCACGCAAAACGTCTATGAAATGAAGAGCGCGTTCATCGAAACGCTGTTGCTGCTGTCGAGCAGCTTCACCTTCGGCATGGCCTCGCTGGCAATGAAATATGAGGGCAAGGCATCGCGGATTTCGGTGTGGCTGGCCGTGACGCTGATCCTCGGCCTCGGCTTTCTCGGCATGGAAATGCACGACTTCGTGAAGATGATCGGCGAAGGCGCCACGCCGGAACGCAGCGGCTTTCTCTCCTCCTTCTTCGCGCTGGTTTCCACCCATGGGCTGCACGTGCTGGGCGGCAGTATCTGGATCGTCGTCATGCTGGTCCAGCTATCGGTGTTCGGCGTGACACCGGCGGTCAAGACCCGGATCCTGCGGCTGGGGCTGTTCTGGCACTTTCTCGACATTATCTGGGTGGGCATCTTCACCATCGTCTATCTGCAGGGGCTGACGCCATGAATCAGGAAGACCGCGCCGAATATCGCCGCGAACTGCGCAGCTATATCATCGGGCTGATCGCGGCACTGGTGCTGACGGCGGCATCGTTCGCAACCGTCCACTGGCGGCTGTTTTCCGCGCCGACCGGCATCCTGATCGCCATCTATCTGCTGGCGCTGGTGCAGATAATCGCGCATTTTCGCTATTTCCTGCATATCGACCTGCGCAAATCGGCACGCGACGACCTGCAACTCATCCTGTTCTCGACGATGATCGTGCTGCTGATGGTCGGCGGCACGCTGATCGTGCTGTTCAACCTGAAATCGCGCATGTTCTGATGATCGGTGCCGACCCGATTGATACTTGCAAGCGCGCGGCGGCCGAAGCGGCGGTGGCGCAAGTGCGCGACGGCATGGCGGTCGGACTGGGCAGCGGCACCACGGCCGCCTTCGCCATCAAGGCGCTGGGCAGGCGCGTGGCCGACGGACTGACCATCACCGCCGCTGCCACCTCCGGGCGCAGTGCCGACCTGGCCCGCGCATCGGGCATCGTGGTGCGGGACTTCGCGACGCTGGCTACGCTCGACATCGCGATTGACGGGGTGGACGAGATCGACCCGGACCTGCGCGCCATCAAGGGCGCGGGCGGCGCGTTGCTGCGCGAAAAAATCATCGCCACCGCCGCCACCCGGATGATCGCCATCGCCGACGACCGTAAGCCGGTGGCGCGGCTTGGCCACGCGGCGTTGCCGGTCGAAATCCTGCCCTTCGCCACTGCCTTCGTCACCGCGCGGATCGAGGCGCTGGGCGGACAGCCGGTGCTGCGCATGGCCGATGGCGCGCCCTATCGCACCGATCAGGGCAACCCGATCCTCGATTGCCGTTTTCCCGACATGGCCGACCCGCAGGCGCTGGCGGACGCGCTGGCGACCCTTCCCGGCGTGCTGGCACATGGCCTGTTCCTGACCGAGATCGACGAACTGTCCGTCGCCGGTCCCGATGGTGTGGACCATCGCAAACGCGGCTGAAACATGGGATCGTTTCGGCAATCCCGTTTCGAACGGAACCGATTTTCCTCCGCGCGTGTTCAGCAAGGGAGAGCGACTTTTCCCGGCCGCCCCCGAAATCATGCCCCAAAGGATGGAGACAGCAATGTCCGCCGACGAAACCCTCTCGAGCAAAACCATCGACACGATCCGCACCCTGGCGATCGACGCCGTGGAGAAAGCCAATTCGGGCCATCCCGGCGCGCCGATGGCGCTGGCACCCGCTGCCTATACACTGTGGAGCCGGTTCCTGCGCTACGATCCCGACCGCCCCGACTGGCCCAACCGCGACCGCTTCGTGCTATCCAACGGCCATGCCTCGATGCTGCTATACGCGCTGCTCCACCTGTCGGGCGTCAAGGAAATCGGCAAGGACGGCAGGCCGACCGGCAAACCCGCCGTCTCGCTCGACGACATCAAGAACTTCCGCCAGCTCGATTCAAAGACGCCCGGCCATCCCGAATATCGTCACACCACGGGGGTAGAAACCACTACCGGCCCGCTGGGTCAGGGGTGCGGCAACAGCGTCGGCATGGCGATTGCGGCAAAGTGGAAGGCGGCGCGGTTCAATCGCGGCAGCGACACGCTGTTCGACAGCGATGTCTATGTCTTCTGCTCCGATGGCGACATGATGGAGGGTGTGGCAAGCGAGGCCGCGTCGCTCGCCGGGCATCTGAAACTGTCGAACCTGTGCTGGATTTACGACAACAACAGCGTGACGATCGAAGGGCATACGCCGCTCGCGTTCAGCGAAGACGTGGCAGAGCGCTTTCGCGGCTATGGCTGGAACACCTTGCACGTCGCCGATGCCGAGGATTGCGAGGCGATCGCCCATGCCATCGAAACATTCCAGACCAGCGACGACGCCCCGACGCTCATCCTGCTCGACAGCGTGATCGGGTTCGGCGCGCCCGATGCGGGTACGTCGAAACTGCACAGCGACGCGATGGGCGAAGAGGCGGTGCGCGCGACCAAACGCGCCTATGGCTGGCCCGAAGACGCGCAGTTCCTCGTTCCCGACGGCGTGGCCGATCATTTCCACCGGACCATGGCGGAACGGGTGAAGCCGCTCACCGAACGCTGGGATTCGATGCTGGCGGACTGGCGCACGGCCAACCCCGACCTCGCCTCCGCCTATGATGCGATGGAAAGCGGCGCGCTGCCCGATGGCTGGGAGAGCGACCTGCCCTCCTTCACCGACAGCGACGATCCCGTCGCCACGCGCAATGCGGGCGGCGAGGTACTGGTGGCGCTGGCGCAGAAGATCCCGACCCTGGTCGGCGGTGCGGCGGACCTTGCTCCTTCCACCAAGACCAAACTCGATTTTCCGGGCGCAGGCGCGCTGGAGGCCGACAGCCCCGGCGGACGAACCATGCATTTCGGCATTCGCGAACATGCCATGGGCGCCATTGCCAACGGCATGGCGGTATCCGGCCTGCGCCCGTTCACCGCGACATTTCTGGTATTTTCCGACTATATGCGCCCGCCGATGCGGCTCGCCGCGCTGATGGAAGTGCCGACGCTCTTCATCTTCACACACGATTCGATCGGCGTGGGAGAAGACGGCCCGACGCACCAGCCGGTCGAACAGATCGCCGGACTGCGCGCCATTCCCAACATGCACGTTTTCCGCCCCGCCGACGCGCATGAATCGCGTGAGGCATGGAAGGTCGCAGTGCAGCAGTCGCGCACACCCTCCACGCTCATCTTCTCGCGTCAGAAACTGCCGATCCTCGACGAAGCGCGCGACCATGCGGGCGAAGGCGTTGCAAAGGGCGCCTATATCCTCGCCGATGCGGAAGGCGGCGATCCCGACCTGATCCTGATGGCGACCGGCAGCGAGGTGTCGCTGTGTCTCGATGCGCGTGTCGAACTGGCGAAACGCGGCGTAAAGACGCGGGTGGTCTCCATGCCGTGCTGGTCGCTGTTCGAGCAACAGGATGCCGCCTATCGGGAGAAGGTGCTGCCCCGTACGGTCACCACGCGGCTTGCGGTAGAGGCCGCCTCCCCGCTCGGCTGGGACCGCTATACCGGCCCGGACGGCGACATCCTTGCCATGCACGGCTTCGGCGCATCCGGCCCAGCACCGGACGTACAGGAAAAGTTCGGCTTCACGGTCGACCATGTCTGCAAGCTGGCGTCCGCACTGGTCCGGCAGGCCGAACCCGCCTGACCCCTTCCTCCCCCCAATCAAGCATAAGGAAAAAGAGCATGAAACTCGGTGTGATCGGTCTTGGCCGTATGGGGGGCAATATTGCCCGGCGGCTGATGAAGGATGGGCATGCAGTCGTGGTCTATGACCGCGACGGCGACGCCGTGCAGAAGCTGGCAGGCGAAGGCGCCACCGCCAGCAACGACCTGAAAGATATGCGCGCAAAGCTGGGCGATGACGCGATTTTCTGGGTGATGCTGCCGTCCGGCAAACCGACCGAGGAAACGATCAGGGAACTGGGCGAACTGGCGTCGGGCGGTGAAACCGTGATCGACGGCGGCAACACTTTTTACAAGGACGATATCCGCCGCGCAAAGGCGCTGCGCGAAAAGCAGGTTCATTATGTCGATGTCGGCACCTCGGGCGGCGTCTGGGGGCTGGAGCGCGGTTATTGCATGATGATCGGCGGCGAAAAGCAGGTGATCGACCGGCTCGACCCGATCTTTGCCACGCTGGCGCCCGGATATGGCAGCATCCCGCGCACCGAGGGACGCGATTCAAAGGACGACCGCGCCGAACGCGGCTATATCCATGCCGGTCCGGTCGGCGCGGGCCATTTCGTCAAGATGGTGCATAACGGCATCGAATACGGCCTGATGGAAGCCTATGCGGAAGGGTTCGACATCCTTGCCAACAAATCCTCCGACAAGCTGCCGGAGGAGGAACGCTTCACCCTGAATCTGCCCGATGTGGCGGAGGTCTGGCGGCGCGGCAGCGTCATCAGTTCGTGGCTGCTCGACCTGAGTGCGGAGGCGCTCGCAAAGGACGCTGAACTCAGCCGGTTTCGCGGCGATGTCGCCGACAGCGGCGAAGGGCACTGGACGATCGAAGCGGCAATGGAGGAAGCGGTGCCCGCCTATGTCCTCTCCTCCGCACTCTACGCCCGCTATCGCAGCCGGATCGAACACACGTTCGGCGACAAGTTGTTGTCGGCGATGCGCTATGGCTTCGGCGGCCATGTCGAGATTCCGCAATGAGCGTGAAAGTGGAAGCGGCACCCGCCGCAACGCTGGTCATTTTCGGCGCGACCGGCGATCTGGCGCATCGATTGCTGATGCCGTCGCTCGCCAATATGACGGCGGCCGGGCTGATCGACGATAATTTCCGCGTGCTCGGCATTGGTCGATCGAAGGAAAGCGACGAGGAACTGCGCACCAGTTTCGATGAATCCGGCTGCATGGAGAAACTGGAAAGCGCGTCCAAAAAGGCGTGGAAGTCGCTGCGCAAACGCGTGCTGTTCGAACAAGGCGATTTCACCAGGGCCGAATGCTATGAAGCGCTAAAGAAACGGCTCGACAAACTGGGCTGCGGCAATGTCGCCTTTTATCTGGCAGTCGCGCCGCGCTTTTTCGGCGATATCGTCGAACATCTCGGTAAGGCGGGCCTGCTGGAGGAAAAAGACGGCGCGTTCCGCCGCGTCGCCATCGAAAAACCGTTCGGCCACGATCTGCAATCGGCCAAAACGCTCAACAAGCGCATCCTGGCGCAGGCGGATGAAAGCCAGTTTTACCGGATCGACCATTTCCTCGGCAAGGAAACGGTCCAGAACATTCTCGTTGCGCGTTTCGCCAATGCGATGACCGAGGCGGTGTGGAACCGCACCTATATCGACCATGTGCAGATCACCGCGGCGGAAACCGTCGATGTCGGCACGCGCGGCGATTTCTACGATCATGCCGGTGCGCTGCGCGATATGGTGCCCAACCATCTGTTTCAGCTCTTGTCGATGGTGGCGATGGAGGCCCCCAACCGCTTCGACGCCGATTCGATCCGCGACGAAAAATCCAAGCTGCTGAAGGCCATCCGCATTCCCTCCGCCAAAGAGGCGAAGACCAATGCGGTGCGCGGGCAATATGGCGCGGGCACGGTCGATGGAAAGAAGGTCGTCGCCTATACCAAAGCTCCCGATGTCGCGCCCGACAGCACCACCGAAACCTATGCCGCGCTGAAGCTGGAGATCGACACGCCGCGCTGGGCGGGCGTTCCCTTCTACCTGCGCACCGGCAAGGCACTGGGAAAGAAGGATACCGAGGTGGTGCTGACCTTCCGCCCCGTCGCCTATGCAGGGTTTCGCGATGCGGAAGTGGGCGACCTGCCCGCCAACAAGCTGGTCATCCAGATTCAGCCGGACGAGGGTATCGACTTCGACTTTCTGGCCAAACAGCCCGGCCCGGCCATCGCCACGACGCCCGTGACGATGGCGTTCCGCTATGCCGATCATTTCGATATCAGCCACACCACCGGCTATGAAACGCTGCTCTATGACCTGTTGCGCGGCGACCAGACGCTGTTCCAGCGCGCCGACGGGATCGAAGCCGCCTGGGCGGTGGTACAGCCGATCCTCAACGCATGGAAAAAGGACGCGCCCGACGCCTATCGCGCCGGATCGACGGGGCCCGCGACCGCAGATGCTCTATTGGAAAGGGATGGCCGGAAATGGCATGTTTTCGGGGAATAGACGCCGGTCAGATCCGGTTGTTCATATCCGACGTCGACGGCACGCTGGTCAATGGTGACAAACAACTCACTGCGGCAACGATCGCAGCGGTCGAACGGCTGAAAGCCGCAGGGATCGCGATGAGCCTGATCAGCGCGCGTCCGCCCAGCGGGATCGGCTGGATCGGCGACAAGCTGGGTCTGGACGGTCCGTTCGGCGCGTTCAACGGCGGCACGATCTTTTGCGCGGACGGGAAGCCGGTCGAGGCGCATCACCTCTCTCAGGATGCCGCCGTTGACACCATCGACCTGTTCGAAGGCCGAATCGAATACTGGATCTTCGCCAATGGCTGCTGGTACGCGCATGAAGGCGATAACGATCATGCCAAGCGCGAACGGGTGTCCGCCAATCAGGAGCCGGTGGTCCGCGACGACTTTTCCGGGCTGACGCACAAGGTCGACAAGATTGTCGGCGTCAGCGACGATTACGCGCTGCTCGACAAGATCGAGGAACGGGTGCGCAACCGGCTGGGCGACCGTGCCAATGTCGTGCGGTCTCAGGATTATTATTGCGACATTACCGCGCCTGCTGCGAACAAGGGCAATGGCGTGGCGGCAATTGCCGAGGCTATCGGCATTCCGCTCGACGCGACGCTGGTGATCGGCGACATGCCCAACGACCTGCCGATGTTCGCACGCGCGCGCTGGAAAGGCGCGATGGGACAGGCCCCTGCCCGCGTCCGGGACGCAGCCGATTTCGTCACCGCGTCGAATGACGAGGACGGCGTGGCAAAAGCCATCGACGCATTGCTGGAAGCACGCGCATGTCCCGCCGGGTAAAGGTCGCGCCCTCGGTCCTCGCAGCCGACTTCACCCGGCTGGGCGATGAGGTACGCGCGGTCGATGCGGCAGGGGCGGACTGGATTCACGTCGATATCATGGACGGGCGCTTCGTGCCCGAAATCTCCTTCGGTCCCGGCATTGTCGAGGCGATCCGAAAATCGACCGACAAGCCGCTCAACGTGCATCTGATGATCGTCGAGCCGGAACGCGTGCTCGAACGCTATCGCGATGCGGGGGCCGATCATTTGCTGGTGCAGGCGGAACCGGGATCGACCGTCCATCTGCACCGTGTACTCAGCCGGGTGCGCGATCTGGGCTGCCGTCCCGGCGTGGTGCTCGACCCCGCAACACCGATCGACTGGATCGACCATGTCCTGCATCTCGTCGACGTCATTCTGGTGATGACGGTCAATCCCGGTTTCGGCGGACAGGCGTTCCTGCCCGAAATGCTGCCCAAGATCGCCGCTCTGCGCGCGCGGTGTGAGGAACGCGGCCTTTCCCCGCATATCGAGGTCGATGGCGGGCAAAACCCCGACACCGTCGCCGGATGCATCGACGCGGGCGCGGATGTGATCGTTGCCGGGTCGGCGATTTTCGGCAGCGCCGATTATGCCCGCGCCATCGCCGCCATTCGCGAAGGGCGCGGCTGACCTACGGTTTCTGCTTCGGTGTCAGCTTCAGCATCCCGGCATCGTCGCCATCCTGCAACAGCCAGATCGACCCGTCGGGTGCCTGCGCCACGTCGCGGATGCGTGCACCCATGTCCCAGCGATCGGCCTTGGCCGCCTGCGTCCCGTTGAGCGCGACGCGTACCAGCGCCTGCCCGGAAAGCGCCCCCATCAGCGCGGATCCGTCCCATTGCGGAAAATCCCTGCCCGAATAGATCACCAGTCCCGCAGGAGAAATCGACGGATTCCACCAGAGTTTCGGCGCTTCGAACTGAGGATGCGTATCATGATCGGGGATGGGCGATCCGTCATAATTGTCGCCGTTCGACACCACCGGCCAGCCGTAATTTTTGCCTTTCAGGATCAGGTTCAGCTCATCGCCGCCCTTCGGTCCCATCTCGATTTCCCAGAGGTTGCCCGCCTTGTCGAACGCCAGCCCATAGGGATTGCGGTGACCGAGCGTCCAGATATCGGCACGCATACCGCCCTGCGCGACCATCGGGTTATCCGGCGCAGGCTTACCGTCCAGCGTCAGGTGGATGATCTTGCCGATCGCCTGATCAGGGTCTTGCGCGGGCGTTTTGCGCATCCGCTCGCCGGTCGACAGGAACAGCGTCCTGCCGTCGGGCGCAAAGGCGATGACGCCGCCGAACTGACCGCCATCGCCATCCGAGCCGGCCCGCCAGATCACGTTGAGGTCGCTCAGCACTGGCTTGCCCCCTTGCGGCAACGTCGCCTTGGCAAGCGCCAAGCTGCGCCCGTTCGGACGCGGTTCGGCATAGGTGAGGTACACCGTGCGGCTGGTCGCGAAATCGGGCGCGAGCGCAATGTCGAGCAAGCCCCCCTGCCCGCCATAGGCGACCTTCGGCACCCCCGCGACATCGGCGACCGAGCCGTCGGGATGCCACCATTTCAACGCGCCCGGCTTTTCCGTCACCAGCGCACTGCCGTCCGGCAGAAAGGTCAGCGAGAAAGGATTGTCGAAACTGCCATAGCGCGTGACGGTAAACGGCGCGGTCGCAGAAGCGGGGAAGCTGAACGGCTTGCCCTGCACGGCTGCGCCGGTTGTCATATCGGCCTGTTGTTTCGTATTACCGCCCCCCGGCGAACAGGCGGCAAGCAATGCGCATCCCGCAATCAGTGATAACCGCATTGTCATGCCTCCGTCCTCATCATCGTGATAGTAACGCAACTACAATCGTTGTTGATCCCCTCTTGTTTCCCGGCGCAAGCCAGCGTATATCGCACCTGCTTTCTCGACATTGGTAACTTTGCCGAGGTCGCAGCCGGTTCGGCTGCGGCGCGGGAAGGCCATGACCGGATGGAGAATTGCGTGGCGGATATCGCCGGACTGACAGCCCTGATCGAACCCGAAGCGAAGGCGCTCGGGCTTGAACTGGTGCGTGTGAAGATGTTCGGCGGCACCTCCGACCCCACCTTGCAGGTCATGGCCGAGCGCCCGGAAACCGGCCAGCTCACCATCGACGATTGCGCCGCGCTGTCGCACCGCCTGTCGGACAGGCTCGACGCGCTGGAGGAACAGGGCCGCGATCCCATCGACCATGCCTATCGGCTGGAGGTGTCGTCGCCCGGCATCGACCGCCCGCTTACCCGGCTGAAGGATTATGCCGACTGGCAGGGCCATGAGGCGCGCATCACGCTGGCCGAGAAAATCGACGGGCGCAAACAGTTCAAGGGCGATCTTGGCGCCGTGGAGGGGGAGACGGTAACGATCACCGCGCCCGACGGCGTCGAATATCGCGTGCCGTTCGCGGCCATCGCCGACGCCAAGCTGGTGATGACCGACCGGCTGATCGCCGCAACCCAACCCCTGTCGGCGGACGGTGCCGACGAGATTATCGAAGTGGAAGGATAACCGAGGCTATGGCCACCGCCATTTCCGCCAACAAGGCAGAACTGCTCGCAATCGCCGATGCGGTTGCGCGCGAAAAGCTGATCGACAAGACCATCGTCATCGAGGCGATGGAAGACGCGATCCAGCGCGCGGCGCGTGCCCGCTATGGCGCGGAAAACGACATTCGCGCAAAGCTCGACCCCAATTCGGGCGACCTGCGCCTGTGGCGCGTCGTCGAAGTGGTCGAACAGGTCGATGACTATTTCAAGCAGGTCGACCTGAAGGGTGCGCAGAAGCTGAAAAAAGACGCCGCGATCGGCGACTATATCGTCGATCCGCTGCCGCCGATCGAATTCGGCCGCATCGCCGCACAGGCCGCCAAGCAGGTGATCTTCCAGAAAGTGCGCGATGCCGAGCGCGAGCGGCAGTATGAAGAGTTCAAGGATCGCGCGGGCGAAATCATCACCGGCGTCGTCAAGCGCGTCGAATTCGGCCATGTCGTTGTCGACCTTGGCCGCGCCGAGGGCGTCATCCGCCGCGATCAGCAGATTCCGCGCGAACTGGTCCGCGTCGGCGACCGTATCCGCAGCCTGATCCTGAGCGTGCGCCGCGAAAATCGCGGACCGCAGATTTTCCTGTCGCGTGCGCACCCCGATTTCATGCGCAAGCTGTTCGCGCAGGAAGTCCCCGAAATCTATGATGGCATTATCGAGATCAAGGCCGCTGCCCGCGATCCGGGCAGCCGTGCGAAGATCGGCGTCATCAGCCATGACGGATCGATCGACCCGGTCGGTGCGTGCGTCGGCATGAAGGGCAGCCGCGTGCAGGCGGTCGTGCAGGAAATGCAGGGTGAGAAGATCGACATCATCCCCTGGTCCGAAGACACCGCGACCTTCGTCGTCAACGCGCTGCAACCCGCCAGCGTCGCACGCGTCGTGCTGGATGAAGAAGAGGACCGCATCGAAGTCGTCGTTCCCGACGATCAGCTGTCGCTCGCCATCGGCCGTCGCGGCCAGAATGTCCGCCTTGCCAGCCAGCTGACCGGCAAGGGCATCGACATCCTGACCGAAGCCGATGCCAGCGAAAAGCGGCAGAAGGAATTCGTCGAACGCTCCTCGATGTTCGAGAAGGAACTCGATGTCGACGAAACTTTAGCCCAGTTGCTGGTCGCCGAAGGCTTTGGCGCGCTGGAAGAAGTCGCCTATGTCGATATGGACGAACTGGCCGCCATCGAAGGGTTCGACGAGGAACTGGCGCAGGAGCTGCAAAGCCGCGCCACCGAAGCGCTGGAACGCCGCGAGGAAGCCAATCGCGAGGAACGCCGCGCGCTGGGCGTCGAGGACGATCTGGCCACCATGCCCTATCTGAACGAAGCGATGCTCGTTACGCTGGGCAAGGCGGGTATCAAAACGCTCGACGATCTCGCCGACCTCGCCACCGACGAACTGGTCGCGAAGAAGCGCAGCGAGCCGCGCCGCCGTGGCGGCGATGCCGGCAAGCAGCGTTCCGAGGACAAGGGCGGCGTGCTTTCCGAATATGGCCTGAGCGAAGAGCAGGGCAACGAAATCATCATGGCCGCCCGCGCCCATTGGTTCGAGGACGAGGATCAGGCCGAAGAAACGCCGGCACCGGCGGTGGAGGACGCGGTTGCGGACTCCGACCAATGAGCATGACGGCGTAACCGACAGCAAGGCCGCCCTTCCCCGTACCGGGAAGGGTGCCAGGGGTTCGCACCCGGCGCGCGCTGCAAAGGCGTCGCCGGAGAGCGGGCCTGTGCGTACCTGTATCCTGTCGCGGGAGGAAGCCCCGCGTGATGGCCTGATCCGGCTCGCACTGGCCCCCGACGGCATGGTGCTGCCCGATGTCCGTGCCAAAGCACCGGGACGCGGCGCATGGATCGGTGTTGCGCGCGACGAACTGGAAACCGCGATCGCCAAAGGGCGGTTGCGCGGTGCCTTGTCCCGTGCCTTCAAAACGGGCACGCTGACGATCCCCGACGACCTGCCCGCCCGAATCGAGGAGGCGCTGCAACGCAACGCGCTCGACCGGCTGGGACTGGAAGCGCGCGCGGGCAATCTGCTGACCGGCAGTGACCGGATCGTGCAGGCCGCGCGGGAAGGGCGGTTGCGCCTGCTGCTCCACGCATCGGATGCGGGCGCGGACGGCGCGGCAAAACTGGCACAGGCCTGGCGTGTCGGGTCCGATCGCGAAGGATCGGGACTTAGGGGATTGGCATTGCCGGTCACACGCACCATATTGTCTTTGGCCCTCGGCCGCGAAAATGTGGTACATGCCGGGCTGACCGACGCCCAGGCGGCGAGACGAGTGCGTGAAGCACTTGACCGCTGGCTGCACTTTATCGGACCCGAACGCGTAAACGCACCTTGCGAAACCCGCCCGCAAGGCGCATCCGCGTTGGAACCGGAATCGCGGGCGACGAGCGAAGAAAACGAAGGATTTTAAGTACCGGATGAGCGATACCGACAACGAAAAGCCGAAACTGGGAGCACGCAAGCTGGGCCTTAAGCGCACGGTGGAAACGGGCAAGGTGAAGCAGAGCTTCAGCCATGGCCGGTCCAACACCGTGGTGGTGGAGGTCAAGCGGCGGCGTGTGCTCGGCCGTCCGGGCGAGGAACCGCAGCGCGAAGAGGCCAGGGAAGCCGCTCCCGCGCCTGCCCCCGCTCCCCAAACGCCTGCACCGGCGCCGAGGAAACCGGCCGCCGACGATGCACAGTCGCGTCGCGAGTTGCAGGAAAAGCTGCTGCGCGAGGCCGAAGAAGCGCGGATGAACGCGCTGGAAGAAGCGCGCCGCCGTGAAGAGCGCGAGCGTCAGCAGGCATCCGAGGACGAAGCCCGCCGCGTCGAGGAAAAGGCGAAGGCCGAAGAGGAAGCCGCCAAACAGGCGGCCGAGGAAAAGGCGCGCGCCGCAGAGGAAAAGAAGACCACCGCCAAGGCGAAAAAGGCCGAGGTAAAGGAAGCGGAAGCGGAGACGACGCAGGAAACGCCTGCTCCGGCCCCTGCCCCGACCCCCGCGCCTGCACCGGAACCGGCACAGCCGGTCGAGTTGAAGCTCGATCCGTCGATGCCCGCGCCGCGTACCTTTACGCCGGTGCAGCGGCCCGAAACGCCCAAGCCCAAGCCGAAACCCGCTGCAAAGCAGGACAAGACGGCTGCACGCGCTCCGTCCCAGCCGAAGCGCAGCGGCGATGCGCCTGCCGCTAATAAGCCTGCGCGCAGTGAAAAGCCGGACCGCAAAGACCGGCGCCAGTCGGGCAAGCTTTCGGTCAACCGTGCGCTTGGCGGTGATGAGGGTGCCCGCGCCCGCAGTCTGGCGGCGCTCAAACGCGCCCGCGAAAAGGAACGGCGCGCGCATTCCGGCGGCGGCTCACGCGAACCGCAGCAAAAGCAGGTTCGCGACGTGCAGGTGCCCGAAACGATCACCGTGCAGGAACTCGCCAACCGTATGGCCGAAAAGGGTGCGGACCTGGTGAAGGCGCTGTTCAAGATGGGCATGGCGGTCACCGTCAACCAGACCATCGATCAGGATACCGCCGAACTGCTGGTCACCGAATTCGGCCATAATATGCGCCGCGTATCGGACTCGGATATCGAGCTGGAACTGGATACCGGTGACGATGCGGACGAGGATCTGAAGCCCCGCCCGCCGGTGGTGACGATCATGGGCCATGTCGATCACGGCAAGACCAGCCTGCTCGACGCGCTGCGCGGAACCGATGTCACATCGGGCGAAGCCGGCGGTATCACTCAGCATATTGGTGCCTATCAGGTGACGCTGAAGGACAAGTCGAAGATCACCTTCCTCGACACGCCGGGGCATGAGGCCTTTACCGAAATGCGCGCGCGCGGTGCGAACGTCACCGATATCGTCGTGCTGGTGGTGGCGGCCGATGACGGGCTGATGCCGCAGACGATCGAAGCGATCAATCATACCAAGGCGGCCGGCGTGCCGATGATCGTGGCGATCAACAAATGCGACAAGCCGGAAGCCAATCCGCAGAAGATCCGCGAACGCCTACTCGAACACGAAGTCATCGTGGAAGAGATGTCGGGTGACGTGCAGGATGTCGAAGTGTCGGCGCTCAAGAAGACCGGCCTCGACGACCTGATGGACAAGATCCAGCTTCAGGCCGAACTGCTCGAACTCACCGCCAACCCCGACCGCAATGCCGAAGGTACGGTGGTCGAGGCGAAGCTCGACAAGGGCCGCGGCGCGGTCGCGACGATCCTCGTCAACCGCGGTACGCTGCGGGTCGGCGATGTGTTCGTCGTCGGTGCGGAAAGCGGCAAGGTCCGTGCACTGATCGACGACAAGGGTCGTCAGGTGAGGGAAGCCGGACCGTCTATGCCGGTCGAGGTGCTCGGCCTGTCGGGTGTGCCGATGGCGGGCGATCCGCTGCAGGTCGTCGACGGTGAGGCCAAGGCGCGCGAAATCGCCGAATATCGTCAGGGCGTTCTCAACGAGAAACGTACCGCCCAGGCCCCTGCGAGCCTGGAGAGCATGTTCTCCGCGCTCAAGGAAAATCAGGCGATCGAATATCCGCTGGTGATCAAGGGCGATACGCAGGGCACCGTCGAGGCGATCATCGGCGCGCTCAACAAGATCTCCACCGACGAGATCCGCGTGCGCATCCTGCATTCGGGCGTGGGCGGCATCACCGAAAGCGACGTGACGCTGGCCGGTGCCAGCGGTGCACCGATCATCGGCTTCAACGTGCGCGCCAATGCCAAGGCGCGAGAGATTGCGGAACGGCAGCATGTGGCGCTCAAATATTATGACGTCATCTACGACCTGACCGATGAAATCCGTGCGGGCATGGCGGGCGAGCTTGGCCCCGAAGCGTTCGAAACGGTCGTCGGCCGTGCCGAGATCAAGGAAGTCTTCTCCGCCGGCAAGCACGGCAAGGCCGCCGGTCTGCTCGTCACCGAAGGCGCGATCCGCAAGGCGCTCAAGGCACGCATCACCCGCGACGATGTCATCATCTACAATGGCGAAATCGCTTCGCTGCGTCGCTTCAAGGACGATGTGCCGGAGGTTCGCGCAGGGCTGGAATGCGGTGTGACGTTCACGCAGAACTTCACCGACATCAAGCCGGGCGACTATCTCGAAACCTTCGAGGTCGAGATGCGCGAACGGACGCTGTAAACAAGTAACTCAGTAAGTTCTTGTTCTGTTCTCGCCTTGGTTCGCGAGTATGTTATACCTCCTTTCGGTCGCAACTGCGGCTGGAAGGAGGTGAAGCCTATGAACGCAAACGCTGTAGTACTGGCATTGAGTTTCGCGACGTTCGTCGTTGCGCTGCTCGCGCTGGTGGTGAAGCTCATTGAGCTGAAGCACAAGTAATGCCAAACGGGGTCTCGGCGTTGCAGCGCCGGGGCCCTAATATAGTTTGAGCCCGGATGTTGCAGCATCCGGGCTCAGAAGGTGGAAGCTCGAACACTCCCGCTGTAGTGACCCCTACATAAAGCAGAATCACTAAATTTTCAATATGCGCCAGAATAACGAAACCCCCGAAACCCAGTCCGTCCGCCTGTTGCGCGTGGGCGAGCAGGTGCGGCATGTGCTGTCGGCGATCCTGCAACGCGGCGATGTGCATGACGAGACGCTGGCGAAACACATGGTCAGCATCACCGAAGTGCGCATGTCGCCCGACCTGCGCCATGCAACGGTGTTCGTGAAACCGCTGCTGGGTGAGGATGAGGAAGCGGTGCTGAAGGCACTCAGAACCAACACCGCCTATCTGCAACGCGAGGTCGCGCATCGCGTGCGGATGAAATATGCCGCGAAGCTCAAATTCCTCGCCGATGAAAGCTTTGAGGAAGGCAGCCGCATCGACCAGCTGCTGCGCGATCCGAAAGTGGCGCGAGACCTCGACGACGCCGAATAGGGTTCGGGCTCAGGCCGCCTGAGCGGCTGCCGCGTCCTGCCGCTCGATAAGCTCAAGATAGTTGCGCAGCCGGTTATCCTCCAGCGTCTGCAGCAGCTTGTTCTGATGATAGGGCGCGATCATTTCGGCAAGCGCCGCCGACCAGCCTGCATCGATATCGAACAGCACGCCAAGGCCGAATACGCCGGGTACCTCGGCAAAGCCATATTCCGCGCCCGCGTCGAACTCGTCGGAGGCGAAATCCTCGATCGCGGTCAGCACGCCGTTGCGCGGCCCGCCCTCGTGCAGGGCAAAGGCGAAATGCCCCATGCCGCGAAATCCTCGGTCGGGGCGCAGCGCACTGTTGCCCGGATTGCACCCGCCTTCATAGCTGAAGGGATGGCGGAACGCCTGCGGAATACGGTCGGGCGCATAATATTGATCCCGCCGTCCGCTGGGCCAGCCGATATCGTGCAGAAAGGCCAGAAAGGGCTTGCCGTCGCGGCGACAGACATCGCGTATCTGGCGCAATTCATTATAGACGGTGTACCAGTTATGATCGCCGTCGATGATCCAGGCATCGACGTCTTTCATTCCCGCAATGGCGTCCAGGCTCGGTTCCATCACGTGCCGGACATGCGGATTTTCCGCGACCCAGTCGATAAATTCGGGTTTCGGTTCCGGGTCGATCGACACCAGTTGCCCGTCATGCGTGGCGCAATGATTGGCGAGAAGTGTGGTCATGCCCCCGAATTCGGCACCGATTTCGACGATATTGCCCGCTTCCGCCAGTGCAAGCCCCGGCAGGATGATGTCGGAAAATTCGGACATCGAATGGATCAGCAAATCGGTCATCTTTCCACTTCCCTTCCCGTCGATCGGAACCCACCGACAGGGTGAACATGTTAAGGAAGTGGGTAAAATATTCGTTAAAGAAGATGGACGGCAGTAAGCAGCCGTCCGCCCCTCCGGCGATCAGAACCCGTACACCAGCGTCAACCGGCTGAGCGTATTGGTCTTTTCCAGGTCGATCGGCGGATTGGTTTCATGATTGATCAGGAACGATGTCTGTAGCGACAGAGCACCGTTCAGTTTCATGGTCAGCGCCGTGGTCGAGGTCAACGTACTGTCATGCGCCTGCGCGTAATAGGTCGCGTTTTCGCCGAAGGTGATGCCAGGGGCGATCTTCCATGAATAATCGACCGCCGCACGCCCCGCGAGCTCGTTCTGCGACTCTCCGGTAATATAGTTGGTCTGGCGCAGGGCCGGACCGCCTTCGAGGTCCAGAGTCATGTCCGGCTGCTTGATGACACTGTAGCCCAGACCGATATTCTCGCTGAACCGGCGGTTGAACCCGGCAAATCTGTTATTCTCCCAGCTTACCAGTCCCAGCGCATAGAAGCGGTCGGAGAATTTGTAATTCGCCTCATAGGACGCGAAATAGCGTTTCTGCGCGGTCTGCCCGTTTTGCCGGGCATAGTCGAACGTCGCGTTGATTGTATGCCGCCAGTGAATGCCGTTCTTGGTCAGATCCAGCCCCAGCGACAGGCCCTTGCTGCTGGTATTGCCGGTGGCGATCGACCCACCCGCCTGACCGTGGCCCTTCCAGCCCTCGAAGAAGCTCTGGCTGCGCAGCTTGGCAAGGCGTTTGGCCTCCACCTTGTTCTGAATAGACGCGACCATCGCATCGATTTCAGCAGCCGATTGCGGGTTGGTCTTCTTCGCAAGATCGGCAACCGTTTTCAGGGTCGCGGCATTGCCGGTATCGGCAGCCGCCTGAATCATCGCCGCCACCTTGTCGGGAATCTGATCCGCCTGTGCGGGAGACGTCGTCAACACGGCGACCATAGCCAGGCTGGTTCCGAACATCATTCGCTTCACGCTTTACCTCCCTGTGCATGTCGGGCATTGCGATGCCCCCCCGGTGCTTGCCCGCGCTTGTGCATAATTCGGCCAGAGACGCAAATCGGCGGTCGCTGCGCAACGGGGCTGGATTTGCCGTGCGGACCGGGCGACAAGGGCGACGATGGCAAAGCTTTATTTTTACTATGCGTCGATGAACGCGGGGAAATCGACCACGCTGCTACAGGCGGATTTCAACTATCGCGAACGCGGCATGACGACGATGCTGTTCACCTCCGCGATCGACAACCGGGCGGGCAACGGCCGCATCGCCTCACGCATCGGGCTGGCGGCGGAAGCGCATGTCTTCGCGCCCGATACCGATATGTTCGACACCATCGCCGGAAGGCACCGGGTGGAGCCGGTCGGGTGCGTGCTGGTCGATGAAGCCCAGTTCCTGACCGAGGCGCAGGTGGCGCAGATTGCGCGCGTCTGCGACGAACTCAACGTGCCGGTGCTCGCCTATGGCCTGCGCACGGATTTTCAGGGCGCGTTATTTCCCGGTGCGGCGCGCCTGCTCGCCATTGCCGATGCGCTGGTCGAGCTCAAATCGGTATGCCGGTGCGGGCGCAAGGCGACGATGAACCTGCGCGTCGATGCCGAAGGCCGTGCGGTGGCGCAGGGCGCGCAGACCGAAATCGGCGGTAATGACCGCTATGTGGCGCTGTGCCGCAAGCATTTTATTGCAGCGCTTGGGGGATATTCCGAGGCAGATATGCGTTGAGATGATATAACAAGGAAAGGTGTCGTCATGCTCGCATTACTTCTTGCGGCCGCTGCGACAGCAACGACCGCCACCCCCGCCCCGCCCGCCATGCAGTCCGCTGCAAAACCCGCCATCGTCCGAACCAAGGACGGTCGCGTCGTCGGTCGCGAGACCACCATCCCCTTTGCCAGTCAGCAGGGCCTGTATAGCTGGACCGCCGGACCGACGGACAGTTCCGTCTATGTTCAGGACAATTTCGGCAAATGGTATCTGGTGAAGATGGCCGGGCCGTGCATGATGAACAATATCGGCATCGGTCTTGCCTATTCGACCGGCCCCACCGGATCGTTCGGACCATTTTCGAAAATCTATTCGACAGAACCGCCGCATATGAGCTGCCCGGTAATCAGCGTGACCAACGCGCTGCCGCCTGCCTCCCACCGCAAGGACCGGAAAGAAAAGAGCTGATCGTTCCATAGCGCACCTCGCTGGCGGGGCCGGTTGCCGATGCGCCTCCGGTTCCGCTATGCGCCGCGGCCATGCATGGCTGGATCATTCTCGACAAGCCGGTGGGCCTCGGTTCCACACAGGCGGTAAGCGCGGTCAAGCGCGCGCTGCGCGACGGCGGCTATCCGAAACGCAAGGTCGGCCATGGCGGGACACTCGATCCGCTGGCATCGGGCGTGCTGCCGGTCGCGGTGGGCGAGGCGACGAAGCTGGCGGGCAGGATGCTCGACAGCGACAAGGTGTACGAATTCACGATCCGCTTCGGCGAACAGACCGATACGCTGGATACGGAAGGACAGGTGATCGCAACCAGCGATAGCCGCCCGACCTTTGACGCGGTGGAAAAGGTTCTGTCGCAATTCACGGGTGCCGTCGATCAGATGCCGCCCGCCTTTTCCGCGCTGAAAGTCGACGGGAAACGCGCCTATGACCTCGCGCGCAAAGGCGAAGCAGTCGAACTGGCACCGCGTCGCGTGACGGTACATTCGCTTCATTCCTCCCCGGCACGGGGAGGGGAACAGCCGCGAAGCGGTGGTGGAGGGGGTTTACCCCTTGGCGATACACCTGACGAGCCCCCCCTCCACCAGCCTGCGGCTGGTCCCCCTCCCCGTACCGGGGAAGAATTGGAAACAGCCACGCTGGTTGCCCATGTCTCCAAGGGCACCTATATCAGAAGCCTCGCGCGCGACATCGCGCTGGCGCTGGGTACGGTCGGGCATGTCACCATGCTTCGCCGGATCAAGGCGGGTCCGTTCGACCTGCAATCTGCGATTTCGCTGGACAAACTGGCCGAAATGGCTAAGGCCCGCGCACTTGAAGACATTTCTCTGCCGCTGACGGCGGGGCTGGACGACATCCCGGCTCTACCCGTCACCCCCGATCAGGCAGGGCTGCTCCGTCAGGGGCGGGTCTTGATCGGGATTGCCGCCGACGATGGCCCCGCTTTTGCGATGCTGGACGATGTACCGGTCGCGCTTGTCCGGGTCGAGGACCGACAGGTCCGGGTCGAACGCGGGTTTAATCTATAAGCCATGATGTCGAAGGAAAATACATGTCGATTACGCAGGAGCGCAAGGAAGCGCTGATCAAGGAACATGGCCGCGCCGACGGCGACACCGGTTCCACCGAAGTTCAGGTCGCGATCCTGACCGAGCGCATTGCCAATCTGACCGAGCATTTCAAGACCCACGCCAAGGATAACCATTCGCGTCGCGGTCTGCTGATGCTGGTCAACAAGCGCCGCAGCCTTCTCAACTATCTGAAGAAGACGGATGCGGGTCGCTATTCCGATCTCATCGCGAAGCTGGGTCTTCGCAAATAACACCGGACGGCCCCCGCTGCGGGGCCGTTCTTTCATGTGCGTATCATAAACACACGATACGCCCGTTACGATCCACCGACAGGGCCGGATCGGCACATAAGACAGGAACGCGGGGGCAATCCGGCCTTGGCGTTCAACCGGGGCCGGACGCGCCCCGAACCGTGCGGACCGGCTAGTCCGCAAATAGCTGCCCCGGCGGCATAGGGTCGCCGGTGAAAAGGAATATCCATGTTTAATATGAAAAAGGTAGAAATGGAGTGGGGCGGACAGACCCTCACTCTGGAAACCGGCCGCGTCGCCCGTCAGGCCGATGGTGCGGTCCTCGCAACCCTCGGCGAAACGGTCGTGCTGTGCGCCGTCACCGCCGCCAAGTCGGTCAAGGAAGGGCAGGACTTCTTTCCGCTGACCGTCCATTATCAGGAAAAATTCTCGTCGGCCGGGCGCATCCCCGGTGGCTTCTTCAAGCGTGAGCGCGGCGCCACCGAAAAGGAAACGCTGACCAGCCGTCTGATCGACCGTCCGGTCCGCCCGCTCTTCCCCGAAGGTTTCTACAACGAAATCAACGTCATCTGTCAGGTTCTCTCCTATGATGGCGAGAATGAGCCCGACATCGTCGCGATGATCGCGGCGTCGGCGGCGCTGACCATTTCGGGCGTGCCGTTCATGGGTCCGATCGCCGGTGCGCGCGTCGGCTATGCGGACGGCGAATATGTCCTCAACCCGACCATGGCCGAAGCGGCCGAGGGCGATCTCGACCTCGTCGTTGCCGGGACCGGCAATGCCGTGATGATGGTCGAATCCGAAGCCAATGAGCTGTCGGAAGAGGTGATGCTGGGCGGCGTGATGTTCGCGCATGCCGAGATCAAGAAGGTCGTGAACCTGATCATCGACCTCGCCGAACAGGCCGCCAAGGAGCCGTGGGAAATCGCCGACAAGGGCGACCAGTCGGCGCTGAAGGCGAAGATCAAGGATCTGGTCGGCAGCGACATCGCCGCCGCCTACAAGAAGACCGACAAGTCCGAACGTTCGGCCGCGCTGAACGAAGCCCGCGCCAAGGTGAAGACCGCCTTTGCCGAGGCCGAGGGTCAGGAACAGATGGCCGCCGGCAAGATGCTCAAGAAGCTTGAGGCCGAAATCGTCCGCGGTGCGATCCTGAAGGACGGCAGCCGTATCGACGGCCGCAATACGAAGCAGGTCCGCCCGATCGAGGCGATGGTCCACTTCCTGCCGCGCACCCATGGTTCGGCGCTGTTCACCCGCGGTGAAACGCAGGCGATCTGCACGACCACGCTGGGTACCAAGGACAGCGAGCAGATGATCGACGGGCTGGAAGGCCTGACCTATTCGCACTTCATGCTGCACTATAACTTCCCGCCCTATTCGGTCGGCGAAGTCGGCCGCTTCGGCGCGCCGGGCCGTCGTGAGATCGGCCATGGCAAGCTGGCGTGGCGTGCGCTGCACCGCGTGCTGCCGTCGAAGGAAGAGTTCCCCTATACCATCCGCGTGCTGTCCGACATCACCGAATCCAACGGCTCTTCGTCGATGGCGACGGTATGCGGCGGTTCGCTGTCGATGATGGACGCGGGCGTTCCGCTGAAGCGTCCGGTGTCGGGCATCGCCATGGGCCTGATCCTGGAAGGCGACGAGTTCGCCATCCTGTCGGACATTCTCGGCGACGAGGATCACCTCGGCGATATGGACTTCAAGGTTGCGGGCACCAGCGAGGGCATCACTTCGCTGCAGATGGACATCAAGGTCGCCGGTATTACCGAGGAGATCATGAAGGTCGCGCTGGCTCAGGCAAACGAAGGTCGCGCGCACATCCTCGGCGAAATGGCCAAGGCGCTCGATCACACCCGTGAAGAGCTGTCCGCACACGCACCGCGTATCGAAACGATGCAGATCGACAAATCGAAGATCCGCGACGTCATCGGCACGGGCGGCAAGGTCATCCGCGAAATCGTCGCGGAAACCGGCGCCAAGGTCGATATCGACGATGAAGGCGTCATCAAGGTGTCCTCGTCCGACCTGTCGCAGATCGAAGCGGCGATGAACTGGATCAAGGGCATCGTCGAAGAACCGGAAGTCGGCAAGATCTACACCGGCAAGGTAGTCAATCTGGTCGATTTCGGAGCGTTCGTGAACTTCATGGGCGGCAAGGACGGTCTCGTCCACGTTTCCGAAATCAAGAATGAGCGCGTCGAAAAGGTTGCCGACGAACTGTCCGAGGGTCAGGAAGTCAAGGTCAAGGTGCTGGAGATCGATCCGCGCGGCAAGGTTCGCCTGTCGATGCGCGTCGTTGATCAGGAAACCGGCGAGGAACTGGAAGACACCCGTCCGCCGCGCGAACCGCGTGGCGATCGCGGGGATCGTCCCCGTCGCGACCGGGGCGACCGCGGTGATCGCGGCGGCCGTCGCGATCGCGGACCGCGTCGCGATCGCGGTGAGCGTTCGGAAAAGAAGGATGACGACGGCGGCGATATCGGCCTGCCGTCCTTCATCACCGAAGACTGATCGCGAACAGACCGATCCGTTCGAAAGGGGAGCCTTAACCGGCTCCCCTTTTTTTGTTTCGGTTACGACATTAATAATCTTGCTCTCGATCAAGTACAGACTAAGGAAAAACCCCTAGGGGTGAGAAGAAAGGGGCAGTCGCGGTTCATGCGTACACCGGCACGCTCGCCTGATCGCGAGCCATTTCTGGAACGGCTGCCATTGGCGCGCGACCGTCCGTGGATCGCTGCGCTGGTGATGGCTGGACTGGTTGCGTTTGCGCTCTTTCTGCGGGTTGCGTCTGCCGAAAGTCTCCCCCCCGGCTTTCCCTATGTCACCTTCTTCCCGGCCGTCGTCGTCACCTCATTTCTGTTCGGGGCGCGTTGGGGAAGTGTGGCCGCCCTGATCTGCGGAATCTTCTCCTGGTATTTCTTCATCCCGCCCGAATTCAGCTTCCGACTGGTTTCAGGCGGCTTTATCGCGCTTGGCTTTTATACGTTCGTCGTCGTCACCGATATCGTGATCATCCACTGGATGCAGCGTGCCAATACCAAGCTGGCGAACGAACGCGAACGCAGCCGGGCGCTCGCCGAAACGCGCCAATTGTTGTTCCGCGAACTGCAACACCGGGTTTCGAACAACCTGCAGGTCGCGGCCGGGTTGCTTGCCATCCAGAAGCGGCAAATCACCGATGAACGCGGTCGGCTGGCGCTGGACGAGGCTTCGCGACGCCTGGGCCTGATCGGCCGGATCAGCCGCCAGCTTTACAGCGCCGACGGCGCAACGCGCACGATGCAGGAGTTTCTCGAACCGCTTTGCGCCGATGTGCTCGAAGCAAGCGGCCGCAACGGCATTCGCTGCACCGTTCAGGTGGAGCATGACGCCCCGCTTTCGTCCGATGCCGCTGTCCCGCTGGCGCTGATCGTCGCCGAAGCCATTGCCAACGCCATCGAACATGGGTTCCGCGATCGCGACACCGGCCATATCGAAGTCATTCTGGCGCGCGAAGGTGACGAACTGGTGGCGATCGAGGTGCGCGACAACGGTCACGGCCTGCCCCCCGATTTCGATATCGAGGCAAGCGACAGTCTGGGCCTGAAAATCGCCACCATGCTGGCCGGGCAGTTGAACGGCAATTTCGCGCTGACCGGCGGCAGGGGCACGACCGCGCGGCTGACGCTGCCGGTGTGATCCTATTGGCTTTCGTCCGGGGGATACCAGTTCGGCCCACCCGGCAGATCCTTGCCAGGCGCAAAACGCTGCACAGCCTGATACAGTAGCTTTTTCAGCCGGTCATAATGCGAACTGCAATTGCCGGCTCCGGACGTGATCTTCGTTCCGCGAATACGCTCGAACGCCACAGGGTTTCCATCAAGGCATATCCCATCCGCATCTCCCGCCCACCCATCGGTCAGGATATCGATCCGGTGCATCAGGGCACGGAAATCGCGTGCGGGCATGAAAAAGGCCCGCTGGTGTGTGACAGCCCCGTCCTGTTGCTTATCGGCCATAACGAAAATGCCGTTCGCCTGTTTCGCATTTGGCTGAGGAAGCCACAGGACGACACCGTATCTGACGCCCCTCAGGGCGGGCATGGAAATAAAACGTAGTCCGTTCCCGTGCAGATCGGCCAGCGACGGCATTACGGAAAGCAGGGGCCGCGCTTCTTCACGAAAATACGGGTCATCATTCAACGCCCATGGCGAATCGTGCGTCCGGGTTTGTTCGATTAATTTTGCGCGTTCCTGACGGTGGCGATACCACTCCCGCCCCGCCACGACCGTAACCAGAAGAATTTCTGCCAGTATAAGCGCGGTTGTCACATAGCCGATACGATGAAGCCAGCGCAGCCATCGGGGCCGTCTTCCGACATCGAAACGCATGTCCGGCATTCTTCCCCTCTTCGCATCGATACATGGCGAATGGCATCCCGCGCGCGCCCTCACTCCCGATAAGACGGGTCGATGCGGTCGAGCTTGCGCAGCAGCGCGGGCCAGGCCAGCGCTTTCGCCAGCATCGCCTGTCCGGCGGGCGGCGACTGTTCGGCGACCTTGCGATCCACGCCCTGCGGCGGGGTGTTGAGGCCGTCGCGCCCGGCGGCCAGCATATGTACCTGCGCCTCGCAGGCGCGCTCCAGAAAATAAAGGCGCAGGAAACAGGACGCGACGCTGTCTCCCACCGTCAGCGTACCGTGGTTGCGCAACAGCATCGCGTGCCGTTCGCCCAGATCGGCGACCAGCCGTTCGCGCTCGTCATGGTCGGTCGCGATGCCTTCATAGTCGTGATAGGCCAGATCGTGCTGCGCGATCATCGCCGTCTGGGTGTGCGGCAACAGCCCGCATTCCATCGCCGAGACCGCCTGCCCGTACGGCGTATGCAGGTGCATCACCGCCTGCGCATCATCGCGCGCCATGTGGATCGCCGAATGGATGGTGAAGCCGGCCGGATTGACCGGACTGTCGCTCGCCCCGACGGGCAACCCCTTGGTATCGATCCTGACGAGGCTGGAGGCGGTGATTTCCCCGAACATCTGATTGTACGGGTTGATCAGGAAGTGATGCTCCGGCCCCGGCACCCGCGCCGACAGATGCGTGAAAATCAGATCGTCCCAGCCATAAAGCGCGACCAGTCGATAGGCCGCTGCCAGATCGACCCGCACCGCCCATTCCGCCTCATCGATTGCCGCCGGGCGCGTTTCCATCACGGTTGCCATGCATCGCTCTCCTGTATTTTCGCGCGAGTATAACCCTGTATAGAGACGCTCACAATCGCGGCCCGATGAACGGCGGCCCGAACACGAAGGGGGAAGGCCATGCGGATATTGCTCACCGGATCGTCGGGCTGGCTGGGCCGGTTTCTCGCTCCAGGGCTGAAAGCGGCGGGCCATGGCGTCATCGGGCTGGACATCGCACCGGGCATGCATACCGACCTGGTAGGCTCGGTCGCCGACGCGGACACGGTCGCACGCGCTTTCGCCATGGGCGTCGACGCGGTGATCCATGCGGGCGCACTGCACAAACCCGACATTGCGCACATGCCCGAACAGGCCTTTATCGACGTTAACGTCACCGGGACGCGCAACCTGCTCGAAGCGGCGGCAAGGGCCGGGCATAACCGCTTCGTCTTCACCTCCACCACCTCGCTGATGATCAGTCAGGCCATCCGCGACGAGACGAGCGAGGAAGCCGTCTGGCTGGACGAATCGACCGGGCCGCTGGCCCCGCGTAATATCTATGGCGTGACAAAGCTTGCCGCCGAGGGGCTGTGCCGCCTCTACGCCGCCGATCGAGGGCTGGCCTGTGTCGTGCTGCGTACCGCGCGTTTCTTTCCCGAAGACGACGACACGCATAGCACTCCGCCGGGCGACAATCTGAAGGCCATCGAGTTTCTTCATCGCCGCCTGACGGTGGAGGATGCCGCCGACGCGCATATCGCGGCCCTGGAACGCGCTCCTGAACTCGGTTTCGACACCTTCATCCTGTCGGCTCCCACCCCGTTTACGCGCAAGGAAGCGGCGCTGTTGAAACGCGATGCCGCAAGCGTGATCGCGCGACATTTCCCCGACGCTCCTGCGCTTTTCGCCAAACGCGGATGGACACTGCCTGCAACCATCGGGCGGGTTTATGACGCCGGCCATGCCGAAAAGCGGCTGGGCTTTCGCTGCAAAACGGGCTTTGCCGAAATCCTCGATGCGTTGCGCGAAGGACGCCGCCTGCCCTTCGTGCACGATCCGTCCTATGTCGCGCCCAAGGACAAAATGCCGCAATCCTGATCCCGGTCGCGCTCAGCGAATACCGTAAAACGTCGCTACCCGGTCGAGCGCGAGGCAGAGCACCAGCTTGCCCGACCGTGCGGGCCAGCCCAGCCCCTTTTCCGCAGTCGGCAATCCTTCGCCCGCACACACCACACGCCACAGAATATCGCTCAGCCCCGGCCCGGCGGCCTGCGTCGCAGCATCGAAACGGCGTTTTGCGGATAGCTGCGCCAGTGTCGGATCATCCGCTTGCGCCGGGCCGCGTCGTCCGCGTGCTGCGGGCGCGGCATCCCAGCGCATAGTAACGCTCGGCCCCAGCGAAGCGCGCTCATAATCGCCGCGCAGCCGCTCGCCCGCCTCGAACTGGCGTGCATCGACATGGCCGCGCGCACGCAGCCAGCTCAGCGGCGATTCGGCCAGATTGACGGTAACGCTGCGCCCCCGGCGGCCCGCCGCCCGATCCGTGATCCGGCCATCCACCATTGCCCGTTCTGCCAGTGCCCGCATCGCTGTTCTCCCATGCCGATTCGCAAAACCTCTTGCCATGCAGGATCGTTTGTAGGACAGAAGAAACCGATATGGTTCATTGGGGGCTGTCATGATCACCGCTATCCGCGATGTACGCCGTGCGAAGAAACTGACGCTGGAGGATGTCGCCCAACGCTGCGATCCGCCGACCACCGCGCAGACCATCGGGCGGCTGGAAACCGGCACCCGGACGGTATCCGTCGCCTGGCTCAACAGGATTGCAGCGGCATTGGGCGTCGATGCAAGCGATCTGGTCAAGCTGCCTGAACGCCCCGACCTGTCGGTCGCCGCAACCCTCGACGGCAGCGGTGCACAGGCCCCGCGACACAGCGAAACCGTACCGCCGCCTGCGGTCGAACCGGAAATGGTGGCGGTGCGGGTGACCGGCGCGACCGGCGACTATCGTGCGGGCGATCAGCTATGGTGCCTTCGCCTCGCCCCGGATGCGTTCGGACGGGCGCTTAACCGTGACATATTGGCACCGCGACCGGCGGGACGTTTCGCCTTTGGTCGCCTGATCGGAGTGGAAGGCAGTCGCCTGCAACTGCTGCCGCCCGGACCGGGCCAGCGTCAGGTGATTATCGCCGAAGCACCGTGGATCGCTGTCGCGGCACGGCTTGTGCGCGAACTGTAAAAAGACGTTTTGGGAAAATGGTGGGCGGTGACGGGTTCGAACCGCCGACCCTCTCGGTGTAAACGAGATGCTCTACCAGCTGAGCTAACCGCCCGGACGTGAAGCGCGGCGATAATCGGGTTGCGGCAAAATCGCAAGCGCAGGATTGCCTTACGCCTGCATTTTACGCTCCGACCCTACACCGTAATCAGGCCCGCCCTGCCGATATCCGTCCAGTAACGGTTCATCGCACCACATGCCTCTTCGCTCAGCCCGATATAGACCCGGCGACGGTCCAGCGGGTCGGCCTGCCGTTCGAACAGCCCTGCTTCGGTCATGCTGGTGATCCATCGCAACGCCGTGGTCGGCGGCACCGCAGCGGCGATACACAGGCTCGACACCGACACGCGCGCATGTTCCAGCTTCGCCGCATAGAGGTCGAGCAGCATGTCCCAGGCCGGATCGGCAAACAGCCCCGCATCGAAAACCTGATCGCGCAAGCGCCGCGCGCGGATCGTCTTGCGTACCGTCGCCGCATCGACCGGCATCGCTCCGGCTGCGGGCGGCGGCGCGCCATAAGCCGGGGCGCGGTCCTTCACAACGCCGTTTTGCCCATCTCCACCATCATGCTGCGTCAGCCGGGCGAGCGTTTCCGCGATCCGCGCCACTTCGTCGTTCAGCCGCCGCAACCGGTCCGATTCGCTTTCGCGCGTAATGTCGTTGACCGCGAGCGTACCCGATCGCCCGGCCAGCGCCAGCGCCGCCACCAGTTCGCTTCGCCCCGGATTGCACAGCAACTGGACATCGGGTCCGAACAATTGCGCGGCCACCGCGTCGATTCGCGTCTCATCGAAGCAGATGACGATCCGCGCCTGCGTTTCTTCCGCCAGGTGCGACGCCGCCGCGATGGCGCTGTCGAGCAGCGTCGCCGAAACCCGCATCGCGTCGATCAGGATGATATCCGCCGCCGCCTGCATCGCCAGCCGGTCGGCCGCGCCTTCGAACCGCACCGCCGCCGCCAGCCGCCCCCCGGCCAGCGTCACCGCCTCGCGCGCCTCTGCTTCGCCCGCATCGTCCCCGACGATCGCCACCACCGCGACCGCCATGCGCCGCGCATCCGCCGCCCTGTCCCCGTAATTCTGCATAGACGCCCCATAGTTCATGGTCTGTTCCGGCGTCATGCCCGGCATCTCCATATCGGACCAGTCAAACTCCATCCATTATGGAGGAGCTTCACGTAAATTGCGGAATTTCAGCCCCAGACGGCTTCGATATCCTCCTGCGTATCGCCCAGTAGCTGCCGGGCGGCATTGGCCAGACCGCAACAGTTCAGCACGAGCCACAAAAGCCCGGCCACTGCGGACAATATCCAAGTCAGGATCATGAAAAAGCTGAAATGCGACAGCATCTCCATACGCGCCTGTGAAGCGGCCGACAGTTGTTCGGGGTTGCTCATCCCACGCAACAGGCTGGCCATATAGCCTGCGCCTCCGATCGCATTGACCAGTACCATGACGACGATATTGATGATGAAAACGACGATGAAGGCGGCGAGCATCGCCCAGAAATTGCCGCGCGACAGCCGCCATGCCTCGCCGATCATGATCCGGCGGCGATAGACGGTCAGCGGAAAGGCAAGCGCGAACCGCACGCCCAGAAATGCCATCAGGACCAGGCTGCCCAGTCCCAACACGATGCTCAGCACAATCGCCAGCACACCCGGCCCGGCACTGCCGTTCGATCCCAGCCCCATGCCGACGGCACCGACCCCGGCGACCAGCGCGATTACGATCGAGATGCCGACCAGCAGAATAACCCACGCAATCCCGAACAGGATCGACAGGCCCAGCAGGCGCAGTTCGTCCATGCCCAGCCGCAAATAGCCGGCCGCCGATTCCTGCGGGCGCAAGACCGCGCGATAGATCGCGGCACTCAGCACCAGCATGACGATCAACTGCATCAGATACAGACCATAAATCTGCATCATCGCCGCCGCAAAATTTCCGGACGCAAAGGCATCTGCGCCCGTTCCCATCGCAGCGAAGTCGTTTTGCATTATCGACATCATCGGCAATCCGACCGCAACGGTCAGGATCAGGTAAACGCCGAACCAGATCGCCAGCGCCTTCGGCTTCGACCGTGCCGTTTCAAAGCCCGCGCCGATCACCGCACCGATATCGAGCATATTCTCCCGCCCCTTTTTTGCGCCCCGTATCACAACAGACTATCGGTTTTTACGGAGGCGGCAAGGACGGATGCGCGATCAGTCGAGCGCCTTCACAATCTCCTCGACCATCTTCTTGGCGTCGGACAACAGCATCATGGTATTGTCCTGATAGAAGACCTCGTTATCGACGCCCGCATAGCCGACACCGCCCATCGAGCGTTTGCAGAACAGCACCGTCTTGGCATTCGCCACATCCAGGATCGGCATGCCGTAGATCGGCGAGGATTTGTCGGTTTTCGCCGCCGGATTGGTGACGTCGTTCGCACCGATGACGAAGGCGACATCGGTCTGCGCGAATTCGCTGTTGATGTCCTCCAGCTCGAACACCTCGTCATAGGGCACGTTCGCCTCGGCAAGCAGCACGTTCATATGCCCCGGCATCCGTCCCGCGACCGGGTGGATGGCATATTTCACCGTGACGCCCTCTTCCTTCAGCTTGTCGGCCATTTCGCGCAGGACATGCTGCGCCTGCGCCACCGCCATGCCGTATCCGGGCACGATGATGACCTGTTCGGCCTGCTTCATCAGGAACGCCGCATCCTCCGCCGAACCGCGCTTCCACGGGCGGTCGATCTTCTCGCCCCCGCCACCGCCGCCCGCATCCTCCGCGCCGAACCCGCCCGCGATCACTGAAATGAAGCTGCGGTTCATCGCCCGGCACATGATGTAGGACAGGATCGCGCCCGACGACCCGACCAGCGCGCCGGTGATGATCATCGCCGTGTTGTGCAGCGTGAAGCCCATCGCCGCCGCCGCCCAGCCCGAATAGCTGTTGAGCATGCTGACCACGACCGGCATGTCCGCCCCGCCGATCGGGATGATCAGCAGGAAGCCGATGGCAAAGGCCAGCACCGTGATCGTCCAGAATATCCAGGGCGCCTGATCCTGCGTGAAGTACGCCACCAGCGCGAGAATCGCCGCCAGCACGCCCAGATTGAGGATATGACGGCCGGGCAGCAGGATCGGCTTACCCGACATATTGCCGTTCAGCTTGGCAAAGGCGATGATCGAGCCGCTGAACGTGATCGCGCCGATCGCGACGCCCAGCCCCATCTCGATCCGGCTCTGGACAAAGATCACGCCCGCCTCGGCAATGCCGAACGCACCGGGATTGAGGAACGCGGCGCCCGCCACCAGCACCGCCGCCAGCCCGACCAGCGAGTGAAAGGCCGCCACAAGTTGCGGCATAGCCGTCATCTGAATCCGCCGCGCGATGGTCAGGCCGATGGTTGCACCGATGGCAATGGCGACGAGGATTTCGCCTGCTGTAACCAGATCGACAAAATCTCCGTGCAACGCAATCGCTGGGCCGTGAGCACCGCTCAAACCGCCAAGCGGCACATGCGTCACCAGCGTCGTGATAATCGCAATGCCCATGCCGATCATGCCGAACCGGTTGCCGCGCCGACTGCTTTCCGGGCTGGACAGCCCGCGCAGCGCCAGGATGAAACATATCCCCGCGATCAGATAGGCCAGCGCCACCCAGGGATTGACCGGTGCTGTATGTTCCATTCCGTTCCGCTCCCCTTCAACCGTCATGCCAGCGCAGGCTGGCATCCATGTCCGTTGCGATCATGCCGTGTCCGCGTCTTGCGCCGCGACAGCCATGGACCCCGGCCTTCGCCGGGGGGACGCCTATTTCTTCGCCGCTACCGGGCGTTCCTTCTTCTTGTACATCGCCAGCATCCGCGCCGTGACCGCGAAGCCGCCGAAGATGTTGACGCTCGCCAGCACCACTGCCAGCAGCCCCAGCCATTTCGACACCGCCTCCCCCGCCGCCGCAGCCGCGATCAGCGCGCCGACGATAATCACGCTCGAAATCGCATTGGTCACCGCCATCAACGGCGTGTGCAGCGCGGGCGTCACCGACCAGACAACGTAATAGCCGACGAAACAGGCCAGTACGAAGATCGACAGGATCGCAATGAAGTCCATTATTCCTCCCCGGAACGGGGAGGGGGACCGCGATGCGCAGCATCGTGGTGGAGGGGGAGTGCCGCAAACGATACAATCGCCTCAACGACTGCATCCACATCACGAAGGACGTCGACGGCGCTCACCCGAAATACCCGGAACCCGTTCTCTTCCATAAACCGATCTCGCAGATCGTCTCGTACCGGTGCAGTTCCCCGGCTATGCGCCTCGCCATCCACTTCAACAGCCAGGCGCTGATTGAGACAGCAAAAATCGACGACATATGATCCAAGCGGGTGCTGCCGCCTGAACCGCAGTCCGGTTCTCGTACCCCGCAGACGCTGCCAGAGCTTTACCTCCGGTAAAGTCATAGAGCGCCTTAGTTGTCGAGCGGTTACAACTTCGGGTCGTAACGCAGCACGCACACCCCCTCCACCATGCTTCGCATGGTCCCCCTCCCCGTTCCGGGGAGGATGCAGTGCGCGCGATATCGTCACCCCAGCAACCGCTCGTTCACGACCTTGCCATCCTTTGTCACGCGGACGCCCTGCACGATCTCATCGTCATCGGGGAATACAGGCCGCTTCGCCTCGGCATCCCAGAAGGCGGAGAGGAAGTTATAGAGGTTGCGCGCGAACAGTGCGGAGGTGTCGGCGGCGAGGCGGCTGGGCACATTGCGGTGCCCGACGATCTTCACGCCATGCTTTTCGACAACTTCACCCGCGACCGCGCCTTCGACATTGCCGCCCTGCTCGACCGCCAGATCGACGATCACGCTGCCCGGCTTCATCGTCGCCAGTTGCGCGTCGGAAATCAGGCGCGGCGCGGGGCGTCCCGGAATCAGCGCGGTGGTGATGACGATATCCTGTTTGGCGATGTGGCTGGAAACCAGTTCGGCCTGCGCCTTTTTATACTCCTCGCTCATCTCGGTGGCATAGCCGCCGGTACCCTCGCCCTCGATGCCCTTCACTTCCTCGACGAAGATCGGCTTCGCGCCCAGCGACTGAATCTGCTCTTTCGTCGCGGCGCGCACATCGGTGGCCGACACCTGCGCGCCCAGCCGCCGTGCGGTGGCAATCGCCTGCAACCCGGCAACGCCCACGCCCATCACGAACACCCGCGCCGCCGACACCGTACCGGCCGCGGTCATCATCATCGGAAAGGCACGGCCATATTCGGCCGCCGCGTCGAGCACCGCCTTGTATCCCGACAGGTTCGATTGGGAGGACAATATGTCCATCGACTGCGCACGCGTGATGCGCGGCATGAATTCCATCGCCAGCGCCTCGATACCCAGCGCGGCATATTGGTCGATCCGCTCCCGCTCCCCGAACGGATTGAGGCCCGCGACCAGCCATGCCCCCTTGCCCATGCCGGTCAGGCTGTCGGGCGACGGCCCCTGCACGCCCAGCACGATATCGGCACCCGCCAGCACTTCGGCGCGCGATCCCAGTGTCGCACCCGCCTCCGCATAGGCGGCGTCCGCGCAGGATGCGGTTTCGCCCGCGCCCGTTTCGACCGCAAGTTCCGCACCCAGCGCTGCAAATTTCTTGATGGTTTCGGGCGTCGCGGCGACCCTGCGTTCGCCGGCCGTCTGTTCTTTCAGAACCGCAATCTTCATCTCACGGCGCGATCAGCCAGATGACGACCGCCGCGACGAAGAAACAGGCGACGCCGCCCCATTTCAGCATCGACATGACCGACCCATAGGTCTGCTCGTGCGCCTTGATGTCACCGTCACCGGCCATGCATCATCCCCCTGCACCTGATTGCTTTCGAACAATAGTAGCACAGCGAGGCGTTCGCTCAAGATAGTACCACAAGGGATGGTTTAAGCTCGCCTTTACGCCTTGTGCCTATGGTCGCTGTTCAGAATCGGGACAACGGGGACATTTCGGCAATGACGCGAGACGGACAGCGCATGCTGATGCTGATCGACGAGGAACCGGCACAGCGTCGGCTGGTCGCGGCGATCACGGCACGACGCGGGTGGCGCACGGTTTTTGCCGACAGCGCCGAACGCGCGCTGGCAACCCTGGGTACGCCCGACGGCATGGCGCTCGATGCGATCATTCTCGATCATTGGGGCACGGAAACCGATGCCGCCGCGCTGATTATCGAATTGCGGCGCAACCGCCCGCAACTGCCGATCCTGATGCTGACCGCCAATGAATCGGTGTCGGGTGCAGTCACCGCGATGCGCGCCGGTGCCACCGATTTTCTGGTCAAGCCGCTTGCCGCCGAACGCCTGCTCGCCGCGCTGGAGGCCGCGACCGGGGGCGAGGCGAAAGGCGAGTTGCGCCCGCTTTCCGAAAAACTGTCCGAACCGCTGGGGTTCGACGAAGTGGTCGGCTCCGCCCCCAAATTTCGCGCCGCACTTGCCATCGCGGCAAAGGCCGCAAGGGCGCGTGTGCCCGTGCTGATCGAGGGCGAAAGCGGCGTCGGCAAGGAAGTGGTGGCGGATGCCATCCACGCCGCCTCACCACGCCACAACAAACCTATCGTGCGGATCAACTGCGGCGCGATTCCCGCCAATCTGGTCGAATCCGAACTGTTCGGCCATGAAAAGGGTGCCTTTACCGGCGCGTTCGAACGCAAGATCGGGCGTTTCCGCGAAGCCGATGGCGGCACGCTGTTCCTCGATGAGGTCGGCGAAATGCCCCTCGACGCGCAGGTCAAGCTGCTGCGTGTGCTGCAATCGGGCGAGGTCCAGCCGATCGGCGCGCGCCACATCCATGAAGTCGATGTCCGCGTCATCGCCGCGACCAACAAACAACTCACCGAAGAAGTGGAGGCCGGTCGGTTTCGCGAAGACCTGTATTACCGCCTCAACGTCGTGCAGGTGACGATCCCTCCGCTGCGGGAGCGTGCGGGCGATATCGCCGCGCTGTCGCGACACTTGCTGGCGCGGATTGCCGAACAGCCGGGGCTGCGCCCGCTGGGCATTACCGACGACGCAATTGCGCTGCTCGGCAGCTATGACTGGCCCGGCAATGTCCGTCAGTTGCACAATGCGCTGTTTCGCGCCGCCGTGCTGTGCGAGGGCGATGCGCTGACCATGACCGACTTTCCGCAGATCGCCGAACTATCGGCGGCACGCGGCAGCGGGGGAACCACGACGCGGACCCGCTCGATGGGCGATGCGGGCGTCACCCTGTTCCATCCCGACGGGAATCTGCGCGCGCTGGAAGAGATTGAGGCCGATGTCATCCGCCTCGCCATCGGCCATTATCGCGGCCGCATGACGGAAGTGGCGCGCAGGCTGGGGATCGGCCGCTCGACACTCTATCGCAAGCTGGGTGAACTGGGCATCGATCAGAACGCGGCCTGATCGGGACTTTTGGCCTCTGCCCGCGTTGGGACAGCATGACCATCAAAAAAACCGTTCCGATGGCGGCGCTGCTGGGCCTTGCCGGTTGCGTATCGACGCCGCCCGTTCCCCAACCGACGCCCGGTGGTCCGGTGTTCGATCCGATCGCCTTCTTCACCGGAAGGACGGAAGGACACGCCACATTGCACAAGATATTTTCCGCGCCCCATGCGGTGCGGGTCGAAGGGCGTGGCCATGTCACTGCCGATGGCGTGCTGGTGCTCGATCAGAAGGTATTCGAGGAGGGGAAGAAGCCGACGAAACGGGAATGGCGCATCCACAAGGTCGCTCCCGGTCGCTACACGGGCACGCTGACCGATGCCAAAGGCCCGGTCGAAGCCGACGTTTCCGGCAACCGCCTGCACATCCGTTTCACGATGAAGGGCGGGTTTCCGACGCAGCAATGGCTGACGCTGGCCCCCGACGGCCAGTCCGCCGACAATATCATGCAGGTGCGCAAGCTGGGCCTGACCGTGGCAAGCCTGCACGAAACCATCCGCCGCCTGCCCGATACAACGCCCTGAACCGGGATTGCCGGGGACACCTTCGCTCTGCCATGAAGGCGCGATGCTGCCTTCGCTCCTAATCCTAGACGATTTTCTGCGCGACCCCCATGCGGTGCGGCGGCGCGCACTGGCGCTCACCTATGACCCGGCATTTAAAAAGGGCAATTATCCGGGGCTGATGTCCGGCGAGGCGCTGCCGCTCGGCGGACTGGACGCAGCGGTATCCGCGCGGATCGGCGTGCCGGTGACGGCATGTCCCGGCACCACCCATCTGCATTGCCGCCTGACGCTGGCCAGCGACAAGGGAAAAACCGGCGTCCATATCGATCCGTGCTTCTATTCGGGCATCCTCTATCTCAGCCTGCCCGAACATTGCCGCGGCGGCACCGAATTCTTCCGGCACAAGCCGACCGGGCTGGAGCGCATTCCGCAGGATGCCACCGCACTCGCCGCCACCGGCTATACCGACATCAACCGCCTGATCGAGGAGGTGGTGAACCGCGACACGACAAAGCCCGCGCGCTGGGAACGCACGATGCGCGTGCCGATGCGGTTCAACCGGCTGATCCTGTTCAGCCCGTGGATGTTCCACAATGCCGGGGCGGCGTTCGGCACGGCACCGGAAAACGGACGCCTGATCCAGACGCTGTTCTTCGCCGCCGCGAAGCAGCCGGTTCGCGCGTCAGGCGACTGACAAACGCTCAGCGTGCGCCTGTGCAGCTTTCAGATCCTCGATAAAGCGCGCCGTTTCCTCCGCTACCTTCCCGGCATCGGGTATGCGCAACAGATAGCTGGGATGGACCGTGATCCACCCCTCCCCGCCATCGGGCAAGGCAATCGGCCGCCCGCGTTCGCGCCCGATCGTCACCGTCCGCCCGGTCAGCGCGCGCGCCGCCGTCGCCCCCAGCGCCACCGTCAGTTTCGGGCGGACAAGCCGGCTTTCCTGTTCCAGCCACCAGCGGCAGGCGCTGATTTCGCCGCTGTCCGGTTTAGCGTGAATCCGCCGCTTGCCGCGCGGCGTGAATTTGAAATGCTTGACTGCGTTGGTGACATAAAGCCGCGCCCGGTCAACCCCCGCCTGCGCCAGCGCATCGTCGAGCACCTGCCCCGCCGGACCGACAAAGGGTCGCCCCGCCAGATCCTCCTGATCGCCGGGCTGTTCTCCGACCAGCATCATCGCCGCATCCAGCGGCCCTTCGCCGAACACCGTCTGCGTTGCGGCCTGACACAGCGGACATCGCGTACAATGCGCCGCTTCGTCGCGCAGCGCCGTCCACGCCGCCTCGATGGTGCCGTCTTTGCGCGGCACCACGGTTTCGATCATCCGTTCTTCACGTTGCCGCGCGCCCGCAATCAATTCGCCGATCAGCGCCGTTTCCGGCATGTTCTTCCAGTATTTGCGCGGCATTTCCTTCAGCATCGCCCCGGTCTTCAGCCGCGCGGGGTTGAAGATCGACGCGTAATAGGTCTTCCACACCGCCTCGACCGGATCGCCGTCGGGCGCATCGGCACGCGTCGCCCCCGGCCCTTCCTGCAATGCCGCGCCATCCCAGTGCAACGAGCATTCCGGCGTCAGGATCGACCAGCGCATTCCGGCAAAGCGATTGACGAAAAACGCCGCATTGGCCCTTACGATATGATGTTCGGGCTCAAACCAGGCTACGAACCGTTCGCCTGCATCGTCGGCTACCTCGCGAAAGCGGACAAAAGCGCGCATCTTGTGAATGTCACGGCGCACCTCTTTTGCCATGATCTCCAGCCGTCGGACCAGCGGGTCGGCTGCATCGTCGAGCAGGCGCGGCTCGCCGGTCAGTCGCACCAGCGCACGATAGGCAAGCGCAAAGCGTTCGGGATCGCGATGCAGCACTACGCTGCGCGCCAGATCGATAAAGCGTCGCGACACGCGGATATCCGCTGAAGTATCCGCTGAAGCGTCGGGCAACGGCGTCGGCGGCTGGGCAAACAGGTCGCCGGACGCGCCTTCCACCTGCCACATCACATCGTCAGGCGACACCCCGGCTGCGGCAAGAGCGCGCGCGGCGTTGCGCCAGCCGTCGAAATCGTCGGGCGCGGCCAGCCGCACACAGGCCGTCGCCGCGCCCGCTTTCATTTATTCGCGGCTGTCGCCGGATTCGGAATCTTCCGCCATTTCCAGCTCTTTGGGTTTGCGCTGTTCGAAAACCTTCGTGATGCGCTGCTCCTCCGCCTCGGACAGCCCCTTGGCGGCGGCGGGGAACATGTCTTCCTCTTCCTCATCGATATGATGTTCATAGCGATGACGCATTTCCTTGAACTTTGTCAGCCATGCGCCGGAGCTCATATCGGTATCGGCCAGTTCGCCCAGAAAATCGTCGATCTCCTTATGCTCCGAAACCGAATGCCGCGCATCGTCGCGCAGATCGGGATCGGCGAGCATCGCGGCGTACAGCGATTCTTCTTCCGCCGCCGCATGGGCGGACACTTCGACGCGGAACGCCTCGAAATATTTGCGCCGTTCCGCACTGTCGCCCGACGTATCCCCGATCCGTTCGAGCAGCTTGCGGTGCCGATCGTGATCGCGTTTCAGATCATCGAAAATCCTTGCGTCTGCCATTTCATTCTCCTGTTGCGGTTCAATCAGGGGAATAACCGGCCAGGGCGTGCGAAGGTTCATCACGCCGCAAACAATTCCAGTTGCTCGGCGCGTGGCGCGACCAGCGGGCGCAGGTCGGCGCGATCTGCCAGTGCTACCGGTCGCCAGTCCTCGGCGATCAGGAACGGACGGCATTTCTTCACCGACACGGTCAGCCGCGCGATATCGGCAAGCCGCAATCGTCGCCAGCGCCGGATGGCCAGAATCGCATCCACCGCTTTCACCCCCAGCCCGGGCACCCGCAACAACATTTCCCTTGGCGCGCGATTGACATCGACGGGAAAACGGTCGCGAAATTTCAGCGCCCAGGCAAGCTTGGGATCGATATCGAGCGGCAACATGCCGGTGCGGGCATCGGCGGCAGCCGCAACCTCATCGGGGCTATAGGCGTAAAAGCGCATCAGCCAGTCCGACTGATACAGCCGGTGTTCGCGCAGCAGCGGCGGGCGGCGCAGTGGCAGCACCACGCTGGGCTGCGGAATCGGGCTGAACGCCGAATAATAAACCCGCCGCAGGTTGAACCGGCCGTACAGTGCGGAGGCCCGCCGTACGATATCGCCATCGGTCGCGGCATCGGCACCGACGATCATCTGCGTCGACTGCCCGGCCGGTGCGAAGCGCGGTGCGGAACGATAGCGCCGCCGCGCGTCGTCACCGTCATCGATGGCATGGCGCATATCGCGCATCGCTCCTTCGATCCGGGTGCCCGATTTTTCCGGTGCCAGCCGTTTCAGTCCGCCTGCGGTCGGCAATTCGACATTGATCGATACCCGGTCGGCATACAGCCCTGCCTGCCGCACAAGATCGGGATCGGCATCGGGAATGGTTTTCAGATGGATATAGCCGCGAAAATCTTGCTCTTCGCGCAGCAGCCGCGCCGCTTCGACAATCTGCTCCATCGTATAGTCGGACGAACGGATGATGCCCGATGACAGAAACAGCCCCTCGATATAATTGCGCTTGTAGAACGCCATGGTCAGGTCAGCGACTTCCCGCGCCGTAAATCGCGCGCGGCGGACATTCGAACTGCGGCGGTTGATGCAGTAATGGCAGTCGAAAATGCAGCTGTTGGTCAACAGGATTTTCAACAGGCTGATACAGCGTCCGTCGGGTGCATAGGCATGGCAAATCCCCATCCCCTCGGTCGAGCCGATTGCCTTGCTGCCCGCCGATCCGCGTTTCGACGTTCCGGAAGAGGCGCAGGATGCATCATATTTCGCCGCATCGGCCAAAATCGAAAGCTTTTGCTGAACATCAAGCTGCGCCATATGTTCGCTATATGTTCTTTTCGTGCCCATGTCGACAGGATACGAAAACAAGTCGAAACGGCCCGATCGTATATGGCGAACGCTTCGCCTTATTCGGGCGGAATGGCGTCGTCCTTGTCCATCCGCTGTTTCGATTCGGCCGATCCCTGCTGGATCATCCGCGACAGGCATCCGGTCTGACCGCCCGGCCCGACGGTCGAGCAACTGCCGATACCGGTGGCGCCGGTATCGCTGATCCGTTCCACCTTGCGCGACCATGCCTGTTTCTGCGGCGGAATATCGCTGTCGCGCAGTTCCTTGGGAATGCGATAGCGATCCTCTTCCGGGCGGCGCGAGCAGACGACGATTTCATTGCCGTTCGCATCCGTCGGGCATTTGTCGTTGCCGTAGATGATCAGGACACCGTTATCCATCTGCGCCTGTGCGGGGACGGCAAAGACAAGCGGGGCGAACGCCGCCGCAGCCGCCGATACAATCCAACCTGCCTTCATATCGCTACTCCCGCCCGACCATCGGGCCTTGCCTATATATGCTTTGAAATCGCGATTGCAGCCTTGCACCCCAGCCGAATCAACCCGGCAAGTACCGGATAGGCGGGCGCATTCTCCGCACCCTGTTCCAGCGCGGTATCGCGATGCTCCAGTTCTTCCTCTCTGAATCGGGCGACCGCCTCGGAAAGTTCCGGGTCGCTGTCGCCCAATGCGTCAAGCTGTGCCTGATAATGGGCGTCGATCTCCGTCTCGACCGCCGCCGTGCAGGCCATCGCGGCTTCCGGGCCTATCGTCGCCGTGACCGCCCCCAGCGCAAATCCCGCATGATACCAGAAGGGTTGCAGCACCGTCGGGCGCACGCCGCGCTTTGCAATCATTGCGTCGAAAAAAGCACGATGGCGCTCTTCCTGATTGGCCATGCCCGCAATCGATCGTGCAGCAGGCGTGCGGTCGCCCATGATCGCCAGTTGCCCGGCATAGATGCGCACCGCGCCGAACTCACCCGCCTGATCCACGCGGACCATCGAATCCACCGGCTCACGCCGATCGCCCGGTTTCCAGCGCATCATGCCCGACGCCTCCGTTTCAGCAGCAGCGCCGCGATGACCGCCGCGCCGCCCAGCGAGAAAATGGCATTATAGCCCGCCAGCGAGATTCCGAACAGCCGCCATTGCGCCTCATCGCACCGCACCCAGGGCGCGTGCATGATCTGTTCCATATAATTGGTGCCCGGCGTGGCGGTGAAACTGGCGGTGCACGCCGTAATCCCGTTCCACCAGTGATATTCGACACCAGCATGAAACACACCGATCGCTCCACTGGTCGCGATTGCCAGTGCCGCCAGTGCCACCAGCAGCAATCTGAATGCACGCCCCGGCACCACGAAGGCAAGCAGCGCCAGTATGATCGCAGCATAGTGCGGCCAGCGCTGCCAGTGACACATTTCACACGGGATCAGCCCGCCCCAATATTGCGACCCCAGCGCACCTGCCATCAGTGCCGCGGGCAGCAGCAGCGCAATCCAGCGCGCCAGCCGGAAATTGCGATCAGATCCCATGCCGGAGACGCTCCCTTATTTGGCCGCAGCCGGTTTGCTCGCCAGCCGCGCCAGCGTTTCGACCGCATAGTGCAACTGGAAGTCCTTGATCCCTTCCTTCTTCAACTGCTCGGCGGTCATGTCGAAGCGCGGATCGGTCTTGTCGTCGCTTTCCAGCAGCGAGTTGTCGACCTTCTTGGTGTTGATCAGGTGCTTGCGCAGATCGACTTCCCGGAACACCGGTCGCGTCTTGTAATCGGGGTCGGAAAGCTCCGGCACGATGATATCGGGTTCGATCCCGCCTTCCTGCACCGACCGGCCCGACGGCGTGTAATAACGCGCGGTGGTCAGCCGCAGTGCGCTGTCGGGGCCGAGCGGGATCAGCGTCTGCACCGATCCCTTGCCGAACGTGCGCTCGCCCATGATCAGCGCGCGATGCTGATCCTGCAACGCGCCCGCGACGATCTCCGACGCCGATGCCGTCCCCGCATTGGTCAGCACGATCAGCGGCAGGCCGTGGGTCAGGTCGCCCGGCACATCGGATTCGGCATAATAGCGTTCGATATCGTTGCCGCGCCCGCGCTGCGACACGATCTCGCCATGCGTCAGGAACGTGTCGGACACTGAAATCGCCTGGCTGAGCAGACCGCCGCCATTATCGCGCAGATCGATGATATAGCCCAGCGGCTGATGCCCCAGCTTCTTCACGATCGCCGCAATCGCCGCGCGGGTGTCCGCACCCGTCGTGGCGGAGAAGGTGTTGAGGTTCAGGATGCCGACATCATCCTTGATTTCCCATTTCACCGGCTTCTGGACGATAATCTCACGCGTCAGCGTGACGTCGATCGGCTCGTCCCGGCCCGGCCGGATGATTTCCAGCGATACCTTCGTCCCCGGCTTGCCGCGCATCTTCTCGATCGAACTGTCGAGCGAGTCGCCATAGATCAGCTTGCCGTCGATTTTGGTGATGTAATCGCCCGCCTTGATCCCGGCCCGGTCGGCGGGCGTGTCTTCCGCCGGGGCGATAACCTTGATGACCCCGTCCTCGGCGGTAACCGTCAGGCCCAGCCCGCCGTAATTGCCCTGCGTCTGGATCTGCATATTCTGATAATCGAGCGCGTCGATATACGAACTGTGCGGGTCGAGCGCGGCCAGCATGCCGTCGATCGCACCCTTGACCAGCGTCTTGTTGTCGACCGGGTCGACATAATCCGACTTCACCTTGTTGAAGACGTTCATGAACAGGTCGAGTTCGCGATAGCTCTTGGTATCGACCTGGGCCATGGCGCTGGTGGAAACGGGAATAATCGCAAGCGCACCAACGATGGCAGTGGCCTGAAGCAAGGGTCGCAACATGAAGACGCTTTCAAAAACCTGTGTCGTAGGGTCGCCGGTGTAGCGACAAAAGCCGCGCGATCAAAGCATGTCCTGGCTGAACCGCGGGTGAGCGTATCCCCCGGCGTCAGCCGCCAAGCAGGCCGGTGATGTCGATCGGCTCACCACGCCGACGCAGTTCGACGCCGATGGTCGGATCATTGCCCGACGGCGCGTTGCCGATCGGCGCGCCCTGCGCCACCGTGTCGCCCTTCGCAACCGTTGTCGACGCCAGCCCCGTCACCAGCGTCGACCAGTCGTCGCCATGATCGATGATGACGATCGTACCATAGCTTTTGAACGGACCGGCGAAGCGCACCCGACCGGCTGCGGGCGCCACCACCTTCGCACCCGGCCAGGTCACGAAATGCAACCCGCGAGAGCGCACGCCATTGTCGGAAAGTTCGCCCAACCCGGTCACCAGCCGACCGTGAACGGGCAGGATATAGGGCGGCTTTCCGGCAGACGGCGATGTATCGGCATCGCCGCTCGACGGACGCGGCAATGGCCCCGGCAGTGTCGCCAGCGTGGCACGCGTCGTGCTGTCCTGATGCATCTCCTCCATCTTCTCGACAATGTCGCGCGCCTGTTCGCCCAGCGCGATTGCACGGTCGGATTCGAACAGCGCATTGCGGTTCAGGTCGCGCGATTTCAGCCGATGCTGCGCTTCCAGATCGAGCAGCGCCATACGTTCCTTTTCCAACGTGCGCCGACTGTCGATCAGCCCCGCCGCCGCCTGCCGCGCCTGTTCTCGCAGCGCACGCGTATGGTCGATCTCACCACGCACCTGTGCCGTGCGCTGACGGATGACCGGCAGCATGGTGCCCAGCATTGCGCGGACATGCACCATATCGTCGGTGCTGCCCGGTTGTACGATGCTGAGGATTTCCGGCCGCCGCGCCATCGATTGCAACGCCGCGACCAGCCGCGCGATCGGCCCCTGTTCACGCGCCAGCCGCTGCTGCTGCACGGTCAGCCGGTTACGGACAATCGCAATCCGCGCACGCGCCGCGACGATATCCGCCTGCGTCGCCTGTATTCGCGCATTGACGGCCGCGGTCTCTGCCTGCGCCTTCGCCGCCTCGTTACGCTCCGCCTTCGCTGCCTTTTCGAGTTGCGCCGAACGCGACCGTGCCTGTTTTGCCTCCTGCTTTGCCGTGCTCAGCCGGGTCTGCTGATCGGCAACGCTGTTAGTCTGCGCGGGCAGCATGGTGGCGGCTCCGGCCATCATGACCGCGCCGCAGATACCCAGTCCAAGGATGCGCCCCCGTCGCATCCGCCTATCCTTCGCGATGATAGGGGTGATTGGCAAGGATGCTCGTCGCCCGCCACAATTGTTCGGCCAGCATTGCGCGCGCCAGCATATGTGGCCAGGTCAGCCGTCCGAACGAGATCAGCAGATCGGCCTCCGCACGTTCGGCATCGTCGAACCCGTCCGCCGCGCCGATCATGAAGCGCACCTCACGCACGCCATCCTCACGCCAGCGGCCCAGAATATCGGCAAAGCGGGTGGAGGGCATGTCCTTGCCCTTTTCATCGAGCAGCACCGTACGCATCGGCGTTACGGGCGCGGGGATTTTGCCGCCGCGATCCGGCAGTTCCGTCACCCGATACGGCCAGCCGAGCCGCTTCAGATAGCGCTCGACAATTTCGCCTTCCGGGCTTCGCCCGATGCGCCCGCGCGCGACGATATGCAGCAACATGGGCGCGACCGGGAAAAAGCGTCAGGCGCTGGCAGCGTCAGGCGTTTCGCCGAACGACCACATCCGTTCCAGATTGTAGAAGCTGCGCACTTCCGGGCGGAACAGATGGACGATCACATCGCCGGCGTCGATCAGCACCCAGTCGGCGGTGGGCAGCCCTTCGATCCGGGGCGTCTGGCCGAACTTCGCCTTGATCTTCTCGGCCAGCTTGGCGGCCATCGAGGCTACCTGCCGGGTCGAACGACCGGATGCGATGACCATATGATCGGCAATGCTGCTTTTACCGGCGAGTGGAATCGATACCGTCTCCACCGCCTGATCGTCGTCCAGCGATGCCAGGACGAGTGCATGCAACGCGTCGCCTCCTTGCGGAGGTTCGGACGCGGAAGTCGCATTGGGTGACGTTGCCAAGGGTGTTTCCTAGCCTTTCGAAGCCATCGTGCAATTCGTGAAATGGGGCGGCGCAAAACGCCGATGCCAGGCAGGGTCGGCGGCGCGGATGCGGGTCGCCGAAGTCGGATCGAGGCGGAAGCGCATCAGCACGAGGGCCGGCAATCTCCACTTAGTCCAGTTCTTCGCCTGGCCTGCGGGCTGCACGAAGCGCCGCAGCCAGCCCATCGCAGGGCTTGCGAGGGCATCGCCATCATATCCCGGTCTGGCGGCAACCGCAATCGGAACGTCACGCGCAATTTTCCGCCAGTCGCGCCAGCGGTGGAACTGGTCGAGATTATCGCTGCCCATCAGCCAGATAAAGCGCTTCTTCGGGTAATGCCGGATGAGCTTGCGCAGCGTGTCGGCGGTGTAGCGCGTACCCAGCTTCCGCTCGATATCGCTGACCCGAATGGGTGCGTGCCGGGCCTGATACCGTGCCGATGCCAGCCGTGCCTCGAACGGCGCCATGTCGTGCGCATCGTCCTTCAGCGGATTGCCCGGCGACACCAGCCACCAGACCTCGTCGAGGTCGAGCGCGTGCAGCGCCTGTATCGAGATATGGCGATGGGCCGCATGGGCGGGATTGAACGACCCGCCCAGCAGCCCGATTCGCGTCGCGACGCCGTTGCGGCGTATATAGACCCCCTTTTTACGCAATCGTCCGTCAGTCCTTTTGCGCGGGCGGCGATCCCGCCACGGCGCCGCTACGATATTCCGACTGCCGCTCGATCATCCAGCCCGGATATTCCGCCGGCAACGCGCTTGCCGTGTCGAGCGCCGCCAGTTGGTCGTCGTTCAGCGTCACATCGGCAGCGGCCAGATTATCCTGCAACTGGTCGAGCCGCTTGGCACCCATGATGACGCTGGTCACATGCGGCTGGTGCAGCAGCCAGGCCAGCGCAATCTGCGCCATCGACACGCCATGCGCCTTCGCAATCGGTTCCATCGCGTCGAGCACGGTTTCGCCGCGATCCATATCGACCGGCGGGAAATCGAAATTCGCGCGCCGCCCCTCGGCGTCGTTCTTGCGATATTTGCCGCTGAGATACCCGCCCGCCAACGGGCTCCAGACCATCAGGCCGACGCCCTCGGACCGCATCATCGGCACCAGTTCGCGTTCCAGATCGCGGCCCGCCAGCGTATAATAGGCCTGCACCGTCTCGAACCGCGCCAGCCGGTCGCGTTCGGAAATGCCCAGCGCCTTGGCAATCTGCCACGCCGCCCAGTTCGACACCCCGACATAACGGACATCGCCCGCACGCACGAGATCGTCGAGCGCGCGCAGCGTTTCCTCAATCGGCGTCAGCGGGTCCCAGCCGTGAATCTGATACAGGTCGATATGATCGGTGCCGAGCCGCTTCAGACTGGCCCGCACCTGATCCATGATATGTCCGCGCGATGCGCCGCGCGCATTCGGCCCCTCGCCCATCGGACCCAGCACCTTGGTCGCCAGCACCACATCCTCGCGCTTCAGGCCGAGGTTCTTGATAGCCTTGCCGGTAATTTCTTCCGACAGGCCTTCGGAATAGACATTGGCGGTATCGATGAAGTTGACGCCCGCATCGATGGCGGCACCCATCAGGGTGTCGGCCTCGTCCTGCTGGACCTGGCCCACCGCCTTGAAGAATCCCTGCCCCCCGAACGTCATCGTGCCAAGGCACAGTTCCGATACCATCAGGCCGGTGCTGCCGAGTTGGGTATAGCGCATGGGATGCCTCCTTATTCTTGGGGGAAAGGAAAAGGGCGCAGCCGGAACCGGCCACGCCCTTTCAGATGGGAAGCGCTGGTGCCCGGAACAATGCCCGCAGCGCCAATTTCCGTTTACGGACGCGTCTGTCCGGTGCCGTACACCACCCATTTATAGGTGGTAAGCCCTTCCAGCGCGACCGGCCCGCGCGCATGCAGGCGGCCGGTGGAAATACCGATTTCCGCGCCCAGCCCGAACTCGCCGCCATCGGCGAACTGGCTGGAGGCGTTCCACATCACAATCGCCGAATCGACGGTTTTCAGGAATTTTTCGGCCGTCGCCTCGTCACCGGTGATGATCGCGTCGGTATGACCCGATGCATGTTCGGCGATATGCTCGATCGCATCGTCAACACCATCGACGAATTTCACCGATACGATGGGTTCCAGATATTCGGTGTCCCAGTCTTCGTCGTTCGCTGCCTTGATGCCCGCACCCAGCGCCTGCGCCTTCGCGTCGCCGCGCACTTCGCACCCGGCATCGGCCAGCGCATCGATAATCTGCCTGGGGTCGGCATAACCGGTATCGATCAGCAGGGTTTCCATCGCCCCGCAAACGCCGGTGCGGCGCATCTTGGCGTTCACCGCCACCGCGCGCGCCATATCGGGATCGGCAGCAGCGTCGATATAGGTGTGGTTGATACCGTCGAGATGCGCGAGCACGGGCACGCGCGCTTCGTTCTGCACGCGCTCTACCAGACTCTTGCCGCCGCGCGGCACGATCATGTCGATCAGCCCTGCCGCCGTCAGCATTGCGCCCACCGCCGCACGGTCGGTCGTCGGCACCAGTTGTACCGCGTCTGCGGGTACGCCGCCTTCGGCAAGGCCGCGCGTCAATGCGGCATGGATGGCACGGTTGCTCTCGATCGCTTCCGATCCGCCGCGCAGGATCGCCGCATTGCCCGACATGACGCACAGCACACCGGCGTCGGCGGTCACATTGGGACGGCTTTCGTAAATGATGCCGATGACGCCGATGGGAATACGCACCCGGCGCATCTTCAGCCCGTTGGGCCGCTCGCTTTCGGAAATCACCTCACCGACCGGATCGTTCAGCCCGGCCACCGCCTCAATTCCTGAAGCGATTCCCTCGATCCGGTCATCGTCGAGCTTCAACCGGTCGAGCATCGCGCCCGACAGTCCCTTGTCGGCAGCGCGTTGCATATCGATCGCATTGGCCTGCTTGATCGCGTCGGCATCGGCGCGGATGGCAGCGGCAGCCGATTTCAGCGCCTTTGCCTTTTCCGCGCTCGACAGTGCGGCCAACGTCCTGGCCGCGCTGCGGGCACGGACCCCCATATCGGCCACCAGTGCCTTGGGGTCCTGTACCTCGGTCAGGGTCGTCACGGTCGCATTCATTCAAAAAGTCTCCTGTTGTTTGCGTCATCCTACTCGATTTCAACGGACGACGCTGATATTCTATCCCGATGACCGGGGGGATCGAAGGGGCAGGCGATTTCGTCACCGGCGCGCTGATCGGACGCGCGCTGGAGCCCGCACATGGCGAAGACGGGGACGATCCCCATTATAGCGGCATCTGCCTCAACTGCGGCACTGCGCTGATTGGCGCGCATTGCCATCGCTGCGGCCAGTCCGGCCATATCCACCGTTCCGTCGGTGCCATCGGTCACGACCTTCTACATGGGGTCTTTCACTTCGAGGGCAAGTTATGGCGCACGCTGCCGATGCTGGCATGGCGCCCCGGTGAATTGACACGCCGCTATATTGCGGGCGAACGCGCACGCTTCGTATCGCCCATGGCGTTGTTCCTGTTTTCCATTTTCACGATGTTCGCGGTGTTTTCGATCATGGGTATTGCCCCGCCCGCTACCGTCAACACTTCGCCGAAAGTTGCGCAGGAACTGAACAAGCAGGCAAGCGAACTGACCGTGCAGCGCAAGGAAGCCGTAGCGGAGCGCGCAAAACTGGCCGCCGGCGATCCGCGTGCGAAGGAACTCGATACACGCATCGCCACCCTGAACGAAAATGAAAAGGGCGTGCGCAAAGTGCTGGATCTGCAACCCAGCGCCGACGGGCTGACAAAGGTGCATACCGGCTGGCACCGGCTCGACCACGGCATCGCCAAATGGGGCAAGAATCCGGGCCTGATGCTCTACAAGCTACAATCGAACAGCTATAAATTCTCCTGGTTGCTGATCCCGCTGTCACTGCCCTTTCTGTGGCTGCTGTTCTTCTGGAAACCCGGCATCCATCTTTATGATCATGCGATCTTCGCGACCTATTCGATTGCGTTCATGTCGCTGCTGTTCATCGCCATCACCATTGCGGGCGGGCTTGGCGTCACCAGCGGCTGGCTCAGCCTGGCGGGCACCGCGATCCCCGTCTGGCATATCCATCGCCAGCTAAAGGGTGCCTATCGCCTCGGCACCTTTTCCGCCGTCTGGCGCACGGTGGTCCTGATCGGATTTATCGGCGTCGTGCTGATCCTCTTCATCGCCGCGCTCGTCATGCTCGGGCTGGTCGGCTAACCGTCACACAATCAACGATTCCAGCGTTGCGATGGTATCGGCCTCCGCTGCCGGTTTGTCGCGCCGGATACGGCTGATGCGGGGAAAGCGCATCGCCAGCCCGGATTTGTGCCGTTTCGAATGGTGTACCGAATCGAACGCGACCTCCAGCACCAGTGTCTTTTCAACCTCGCGCACCGGGCCGAAGCGATTGACGGTATTGCCCCGCACGAAGCGGTCGAGCCATTTCAGCTCTTCATCGGTAAAGCCCGAATAGGCCTTGCCGACCGGCAGCAATTCGCCCGCCTCGTTCCAGCATCCGAAGGTGTAGTCGGAATAGAAGCTCGACCGCCGCCCATTACCGCGCTGGGCATACATCATCACGCAATCGGCGGTCAGCGGATCGCGCTTCCATTTATACCACAGCCCCACCCGGCGCCCGGCGACATAGGCCGAATCGCGGCGTTTCAGCATTACCCCCTCAATCGCCGCTGAGCGCGCACCTTCGCGCAATTCGGCCAGTGCTGCGAAATCCGCCGCCTCGATCAGCGCCGACACATCGAAATATTCCGGGTCCAGTCGCGCCGCAAACGCCTCCAGCCGACCGCGCCTTTGCTCCCATGGCAGTTCGCGCAGGTCCGCCTCCGCATCGAACAACAGGTCGTACAGCCGGACGAACGCCGGATAGTCGGCCAGCATCTTTTTCGACACCGTCTTGCGCCCCAGCCGTTGTTGCAGCGCGTTGAAGCTGGCGGCACCACCGCCCTCGCCCAGCGCATGTCCCTGCGCCTCGCCGCGCACCAGCAATTCGCCGTCGAGCACGCCGGGCGTCGCAAAATGCGTGGCGATTTCGGGAAACGCGCCGGTGATATCGTCGCCCGCCCGACTGAAAAGCCGCGTCTCGCCCGCGACATGGACCAGTTGCACGCGAATGCCGTCCCATTTCCATTCCGCCGCGAACCGGTCGAGATCGACCGTCCCGTCCTCCAGCGGGTGGGCGAGCATGAAGGGGCGGAATACCGGCACATCGGCGGGTGTCGGCTGCTTGCCCCGCCCCTCCCCCCAGGCGAAGATCGGTTCATAGGGTGGTGCCAGACCGTGCCACACTTCCTCGACCGCATCGACGTCCAGATCGAACGCATTGGCGAGCGCCGTCTTGGCCAGTCGCGCCGACACCCCGACGCGTAAGCCACCGGTCGCCAGCTTGAGCAATGCAAACCGTTCATTCGCCTCCAGCCGGTCGAGCATGGCGGCCAGCACGGCGGGCGCATCCGAACGCGACAGCGCGGCCAGCCGCTCGACCACCGCCGACAGGCGCAGATCGTAACCGGGCAAGGCTTCGGCACGCAGCGGTTCAGGTTCGGGCCAGAGCAGCGCCACCGTCTCGGCAGTATCGCCGACGAAATCGCGACTCATCGTGAACAGCACCGGATCGGTGCGCTCCTCGATCAGAGCCCGAATCGTCGATGATTTGACCGCGGGCAGGTCGAGGTCGCCGGTCAGCGCCGCCATCGCCCAGCCGCGATCGGGATCCGGCGTGGCGCGCAGATACTCGCCGATCAGCTTCAGCTTCGCATTGCGCGAACGGGTATAGATCAGGCGGTCGAGAAGATCGGCAAAGGCATGCATGGCGATCGTTTCAACGCCGAAACGCCGTCAAGGGTGCCATCACGGCTATTGTTTGGCCGCAACCTCGTTCACATTCCCGGCGAAATCCTCAAAATCCTTGGCCTCGCTGAAATCCTTATACACGCTGGCGAAGCGGATATAAGCAACCGAATCGAGCCCTTTCAGCCCGTCCATCACCAGTTCGCCTATGCGTTTGGAGGGCACTTCGGGATCGCCGCCGGTTTCCAGCTGCCGCTGAATGCCTGAAATCAGTTTCTCGATCTGCTGCGGCGCGATCGGGCGCTTGCGGCACGCGATCGAGACCGATCGTACCAGCTTGTCCCGGTCGAACGGTTCGCGCTTGTCCTCATTCTTGAGCACGGTCAGGTCGCGTAGCTGAATGCGTTCGAACGTGGTGAACCGCGCGCCGCACGCCTCACACTGCCGCCGCCTGCGGATCGCCGCGCCGTCCTCGGTCGGACGGCTGTCCTTCACCTGACTCGCTTCATGCGCGCAAAACGGACACCGCATTACTGTGTTTCCTGTTGGAGGGCGGCACCGGCCCGCTCCCCCTCCCGGCCACCCATGACGATACCCTGACTGGGTGGCCGGGAGGGGGAGCGGGCCGGTGCCGTGCGCCTCAACGCATCAAATCGCCATAAATCGGGAATCGCTCGCACAGTGCCCGGACGCGCTGCTTCACATCGGCCTCGACCGCCGGATCGCCGCTTTCGCCCTTGTCGGCCAGCGCGTCGAGCACATCGGCGACCATATTCCCGATTTCGCGGAACTCTGCCGCACCGAAACCGCGTGTCGTGCCCGCCGGGGAACCGACGCGAATACCGCTGGTCTTCATCGGCGGCAGCGGGTCGAAGGGCACGCCGTTCTTGTTGCAGGTGATGGCGGAACGCTCCAGCGCCTCGTCGGCATCGCGCCCGGTCACGCCCAGCGGCCGCAGATCGACCAGCGCGACATGCGTATCGGTGCCGCCCGCGACCAGATCGCTGCCGCGCTCCTTCAGCGTCGCGGCAAGCGTCTTCGCATTGTCGACCACCGCCTGAATATAGTGCTTGTAATCGGGGCGCAGCGCTTCGCCGAACGCCACCGCCTTGGCGGCGATGACATGCATCAGCGGCCCGCCCTGAAGGCCGGGGAACACCGCCGAGTTGATCTTCTTCGCAATCGCCTCGTCATCGGTCATCACCATGCCGCCGCGCGGACCGCGCAGCGTCTTGTGCGTGGTGGTGGTGACGACATGCGCGTGACCGAACGGCGTGGGGTGCAGCCCGCCCGCAACGATACCCGCGAAATGCGCCATATCGACCATGAACAGCGCGCCGACCTCATCGGCAATCGCGCGGAACTTCGCGAAATCGATCTGGCGGGGATAGGCCGATCCGCCGGTAATAATCAGCTTCGGCTTATGCTCTTTCGCCAGCCGCTCGACCTGATCGAAATCGATCAGATGGTCTTCTTCGCGCACGCCATATTGCACCGCGTTGAACCATTTACCGCTCATCGCCGCCTTCGCGCCGTGGGTCAGGTGCCCGCCCGCATCGAGGCTGAGGCCCATGATCGTGTCGCCCGGTCTGGTCAGCGCCAGCATCACCGCGCCGTTGGCCTGCGCGCCCGAATGCGGCTGGACATTGGCGAAGTTGCAGCCGAACAGCTTTTTCGCCCGCTCGATGGCCAGCGTCTCGACCTCGTCCGACGGCGCACAACCCTGATAATAGCGGCGCCCCGGATAGCCCTCGGCATATTTGTTGGTGAAGACGCTACCCTGCGCCTCCAGTACCGCCTTGGACACGATATTTTCGGACGCGATCAGCTCGATCTGATGCTGTTCGCGTTTCAGTTCATGTTCGACGCCTGCAAAGACTTCCGGATCGGCATCGGCAAGGCCGCGCGTGAAGAAACCATCGGGCTGAACATCGTGAAGAAGGGTCGGGCTGGTGCTCATGGCAAAGCCTTTCTGCAAAGGGCATTTGGACTCACGCGCTCTCTATCGCCGGTCCGCGCCGATTGCCACCGTGCTTGACACGAAAAGAGTCAGTTTTTGGGCTGACCCAGCTTGTCCACCCGTCGCTGATGCCGGTCGCCCAGAAAATCGGTGGCAAGAAAGGTCTCGATACAGGCCTTCGCCATCTCGATACCCGTCAGCCGCGCGCCCAGGGCAATGACATTGGCGTCGTTATGTTCGCGCGCAAGCCGGGCCGACAGCGGTTCGTTGACCAACGCGGCGCGACAGGCAGGGTTACGATTGACCGCAATCGAAATGCCGATGCCCGATCCGCACAGCGCGACACCGAACGCCGCCTGCCCGTCCGCAATCGCTTCGCCAAGCCTGTAGCCGTAATCGGGATAATCCACGCTTTCCGGGCCATTGGTACCCAGATCGGTTACATCATGCCCTGCATCGCGCAGCCACGCGGCGAGTTCGTCCTTCAGCTGCCAGGCAGCATGGTCGCATGCGATTGCTATCGTCGTCATGGAACCTCCTTTGGCCTGAATGATTCTGTTTGCCAAGCGGAGGAGAGATCAAATGCGAACCCGGACCCTTGCCCTGATGCTTGCGGGCACCGTCAGTGCGTGCAGCAGCAACGATCCCACCGGCATCCGCAATGCCGCCAACGACACCGGCAACGCCATCGGTCAGGCGGCCGGTGTCATGGGCAATGCCATTCATGATGCCGGCAATACGATTGTCGGCCCCGTCGTACCCGGCCCATATGATAAATGGGTCGGGCGCTGGCTGGGCGTCGAGGGCATGTATCTGGATATCGAAAAAGCGCCCGAGGGCGGCGATCTCTATACGCTGAAGATGCAATATGACCTCGACCATCACGGTACGTTCGAGGGCAGGGCGACCCCGCAGGGCATCGCGTTCACGCGGCCCGACGGCAGGCATGTTCTGCGCCCCGGAGACGGCAAGGCAACCGGCCTGAAATATCTCGCCGACAAGCAGGATTGCCTGATCGTCCAGTCCGGCGAAGGCTATTGCCGCGACTGATTCCTCTCTGCACCACGACATCGAACTGAAAGACGGCTGACGCGGTAGCGTCATACAAACCGCCTATTGCTTCCGCCCGATCGAAACCAACCGGGCGGGAACAGAAATCATGGCAACAGCGGCGAGCAGGCTGGGCAACGGTGCGGTGCGCGGGGCCGTGCATCGGCACGGGCAGCTATCGAGACAAGGCGTGCTGGAACGCGCCTTCACCTTCGCCTTTCGCGGGCTGGTTTACGCCCAGATCTGGGAAGACCCCGCAGTCGATCTGGAAGCACTGGCGATCACCCCCGACAGCCATGTCGTGACCATCGCCAGCGGCGGATGCAATGTGCTGAGCTACCTCACCGCCGATCCGCGCCGCATCACCGCCATCGATCTCAACACGGCGCATATCGCACTCAACCGGCTGAAGCTGGCGGCGGCGGCCAATCTGCCCGACTATGACCGTTTTCACCGCTTTTTCGGGCGCGCCGACGACAAGGCGAATATCGCCGCCTACAGGCAATTCGTCGCCCCGCATCTCGACGATACCACCCGGCGCTATTGGGAAGGGCGCGGACTGAACGGGCGTCGCCGGATCAACGGTTTTGCCCGCGGCTTCTATCGTCAGGGGCTGCTGGGCGGGTTTATCGGCGCGGCGCACCTGCTGGCGAAGCTGCACGGCATCAATCCCCGCGTGCTGCTGGAAGCCAAAAGCGTGGAGGAACAGCGCGCGATTTTCGACGCCAAGTTCGCGCCCTTTTTCGAACGCCGTTTCGTCCGCTGGCTGATCGACCAGCCCGCATCGCTGTTCGGCCTCGGCATCCCGCCCGCGCAATATGCAGTGCTGGCGGGCGACGAACCGGAAGGGATCAGCGCGGTACTGCGCCACCGGCTGGAAAAGCTCGCCTGCGATTTCGATCTTTCCGACAATTATTTCGCCTGGCAGGCATTCGGGCGCGGCTATGGCGACGGTCCGGCGGCGCCGCTGCCGCCCTATCTCCAATCCGACAATTACGACGATGTGATCGCGCGGGTGAAGCGGGTGGAGGTACGGCACATCAATATGGCGGACTATCTCGATGCGATGCCCGACGATTCGCTCGACCGTTACATTCTGCTCGATGCGCAGGACTGGATGACCGATGCGCAGCTTACCCGGCTGTGGACCGCGATCACCCGCACCGCAAAGCCGGGATCACGCGTGCTGTTCCGCACCGCCGCGAAGCCGACGCTGCTCCCCGGTCGCGTGCCCGATGCCATTCTCGACCGCTGGGACTATCGCGAAACGGAATCGCTCGATTTCACGCAGCGCGACCGTTCGGCCATTTACGGCGGCGTCCATCTCTATGTCCTGAAGGACTAACGCAGTGGCGACCGGTCATGCCGAGCGCATGGATGCCATCTATGCCACGCAGCGCCATTTTTACGATCTGACGCGCAAATATTATCTTCTGGGCCGCGATTCGCTGCTGCGCGACCTCGATCCACCCGAAGGCGGCACCGTGCTGGAGGTCGGCTGCGGCACCGCACGCAACCTGATCGCGGCGGCGAAACGCTGGCCCGACGGGCGCTTCTATGGCTTCGACATTTCGAGCGCGATGCTGGAAACCGCCCATCGCAACATCGTGCGCGCAGGACTTGCCGACCGGATTACGCTGGCGCGCGGCGATGCCACCGATTTCGACGCGCAGGCGATGTTCGGGCTACCCGGTTTCGATCGCGTGTTCATGAGCTATACGCTGTCGATGATCCCCGGCTGGCAGGACGCAATCGCCGCCGCAGCCCGCGCTGTCGCGGCAGGCGGAAACCTCCACATCGTCGATTTCGGGCAGCAGGAGCGCCTGCCCCGCTGGTTTCGCCGCGGGTTGTTCGCCTGGCTCGACAAATTCGACGTAACGCCACGCGCCGAACTGGCGCTGACGCTCAGCCGCATCGCGCAGGCGCAATCGCTGCATGACGATTGCCGTCCGCTTTATCGCGGTTATGCCTGGAAGGGACGGCTCAGCCCGCCCTGAGCGTCAGTTGCGTTTCCAGGTCGCGGACACGTTTCTCCAGCGACTCGATAACCGCTTCGACGCGATCGGCACGACGGCGGTGTTGCCCGGCCGAATTCAGCGCGGCGGCAAGCGGGTTTTCAATCTCCTGAAGCGCGGTGCGTTCCGGTCTGGCGTAAATGCTGCCGTCGCTGCGCGGACCGAGCAACAGCGCGCCGATCGGCTGGTCGCCGTCATCCAGCGTGATACGCACGGGAAAGACGTGATCGCGGCGGTCGATATTGTCCACCGCCAGACTGCTGGTGCCCAGATGCGTGACCGTCCAGTTGTGAATGGCGACATCGTCAATGCCTTCGCGACCGACCGTGCGATAGCTGTTGCCGTCATAAATCAGCACTGCGGCATGGCGGGCATGCAGGCTGTCGATCACCGCACCCACGATATGGCCGCCCAGCACCTCCGGCAAATCGCCATGCTGCCATAGGTTCAGGCGATGCGGCACCTTTTTCAACTCAAGCACGCCGGGCTGAAATCGCTGATCGACCCAGCCGTTGATCCGCTCTCTTGCCGGGCCGAAAACCAGCGCGGCGATAATCGTGCTGACCGCCGCGATCAGGGGCTTGCTGCCGCCGACACTGGTTGCCAGCAATTCGTTGAAAAGCGTCATGCATGCGGCCCAGATACCGGCCAGCAGCAACGTCATCGACGCATAGCCGATCGACCGCCCGATCGCGAGATCGGCATCCCACAGACGATAGCGCATCAGCGAGATGATGATTCCCACTGGCGGGAAAAGAAATGCGCACGCCATGCCGACAGCGCCGATGGCGGAAAGCGTGAAGGCGGTCTCCCCGGCGAACATTCCGCTCATATCGACCAGAATGGCGATGGCGGCGACCCCCATGCTCAGCATGCCGCCGACAAATCCGAACGCCGCCCATTTAAGCTGTTGCCGGTCGAGGCCCGGCGGTGTCCGCCGATAGCGGATGAGGGGCGGGATCGCGGCGACCAGCAGCGCCAGAACGCCCAGAAGGTCCGTTGCATCGGAATTCAGCAGGGTCAGCAGTGCGACAAGCGGGGCGGTCAATGCGACCCAGCCGCCCCAGCGCGGCCGGAATCGTCCATCGGGGAACGCCGGAAAGGCGATCATGATGCACATGAGAAAGAGGGAAAGCAGAATACTGCTCAACCCGTCGACACCGGCCCAGGCGTAAAACCTGTCGGGAATGAACAGACCGCCGACCGCAAACAGAAAACCCAGCGAGATCAACAGCGCGACCGGATCGTCTTTCCGGCGCATGCGCAACAACACCACGGCGACGAGCAAGGTGAGCGACGCCGGTGCGAACAGCAGCAGGGTAAAAAGCACAGATCCCGATTGCGCCCATCGTTGAGCGAGATCCGGCGGCGGTCGTCGCTGCAGGCCGACCTTACGCACCGCGCCATCGACGGCATCGAACGTTACAACAATCCGCGGTCCGGCAAGTTTAAGTCGGCGCGCAACGGCTTCTTCGCTTACGCCTGCGCCCACCGGCTTGCCGTTGACGGCGATCAGGCGCGCTTGATCGGGAATACCCGCCCGCGTCGCCGCCGTATCGAGCGGGCCGATAACGATACCCCCATCGGGCCATGCATCATAAAGCATGCCGAACGCGGCAAATTGGGGCTCGATTTGCGTAAGCTGGACAGAATAGCGCCAGAAACCGCCGACCTGACCGATCAGCGCCGCATACCAGACAAAGGCAATAACCGGTTTCAGGCGCGCAGGCACCGGATGCAACCGCTCCGGCCGCAGCGTGCTGCCCGGCGTCGATCCACCCCCTATTATGCGTTCCCCCATCGCCCTTCCTTCCGGTCGGACAGGGTGCACCAGAAAGTCGGATCAGCGCAACGGCTTACAGCGATGCCGGGATCGGTCAGGCCGCTTTTTGCAATTCAAGCCGGTCCCAGATTTCGACGAGTGCGTCCGTCAGTTCGCGCATCATCGCTTCGTCATGCGTCGGTCCCGGCGTGAAGCGCAGGCGTTCGCTGCCGCGCGGCACGGTCGGGAAATTGATCGGCTGCACATAGACGCCATATTCGGCGAGCAGAATGTCGCTGATCCGCTTTGCCTTGACCGGATCGCCGACCAGCAGCGGCACGATATGCGTGGTCGAATCCATCACCGGCAATCCGGCATCGCGGAACATCGCCTTCAGCCGTGCGGCCGATGCCTGTTGCCCGTCGCGTTCGGCCGAAGAGGATTTGAGGTGCCGGATGCTCGCCAGCGCGCCCGCCACCAGCACCGGTGACAGCGAGGTGGTGAAGATGAACCCCGGCGCATAGCTGCGAATCACATCGATGATGGTGGTATCGGCGGCGATATAGCCGCCCATCACGCCGACCGCCTTGGCCAGCGTGCCCTCGATAATGGTCAGGCGGTGGGCGGCATCATCGCGTTCGGAAATACCGCCGCCGCGTGCGCCGTACATGCCGACCGCATGCACCTCATCCAGATAGGTCAGCGCGTTATATTTGTCCGCCAGATCGCAGATCGCGTGGATCGGGGCGACATCGCCATCCATCGAATAGACGCTTTCGAACGCGATCAGCTTCGGCACGTTCGGGTCTTCGGCGGCCAGCAATTCTTCCAGATGCACCAGATCATTGTGCCGGAACACCCGCTTTTCGCATCCCGAATGGCGGATGCCCGCAATCATCGACGCGTGGTTCAGTTCGTCGGAAAAGATGATGCAGCCCGGCAGCACCTTGGCAATGGTCGACAGCGTCGCCTCGTTGGAGACATAGCCGGAGGTGAAGAGCAGCGCCCCTTCCTTGCCGTGCAGGTCCGCCAGCTCAGCTTCCAGGTCGATATGATAATGGGTGTTGCCGCCGATATTGCGCGTGCCGCCCGACCCTGCGCCGACATCGTGCAGCGCCTCTTCCATCGCGGCGATTACATCCGGATGCTGGCCCATCGCCAGATAGTCGTTCGAACACCATACGGTGATCGGCTTCGGCCCGTTATGGCCCGCAAAACACCGCGCATTGGGGAACATCCCCTTGTTGCGCAAAATGTCGATAAACACCCGATAGCGGCCTTCGGCGTGGAGCCGATCGATCGCTTGCGAAAACACGCGGTCATAATCGACCGGACGTGGAGCCGTGGTATCGCTAGTCATGTCAAAACGGCAGGTAGCGCCCGACGCGGATAATTTCCAGTGCGGGAAGCCCGTAAAATTGTCCCATGCCATGGATAAGGCGCGATTCACCCCGATTAATCCCGGATTCTTGATGTGGGTTATGCAGGCACCCCCCGGATATGCTATATACAGAGCCTGTGTCGCGGAGTTTGGATTCGCACATCCGCGGCATTTTTGAACGCGTCTCCGTAAGCGAAAGACTGGGAACGCACATGACTAACCAGCAAGACAGTCAATATTGGGAAAAACGCGAGCAGCAGGAACGCGACTCCGCGCATCGTGCAAATGATGAGGGCGCACGTCGCGCCCATGCGGAGCTGGCAGATCGCTATAACGCGTTACGCAATAGCCCGGACACCATAGGTTCGACACTACCCACGCGCGGATAAGGGATCGCGCAGGCCGACAGAATGAAGGGGAAGGCTTTCGACCGTCAGCGGCGAAGCACCTTTCGGCCTGCGTGAAACTATGGCCTCAGATCGACTCGAAATGGTGCAGGCCATGGCGCTTCAGGGCGGGCGTCAATGCGCGTTCGCTATCTCCCCATCGGGTAAAGACCGCGATATCGTCGCCAGTCTGGTCAGGCCATTGCTGATCGCGGGTCAGATAGGCAACACGACGCGCAATCCCTGCCGCACCGTCTATAAAACGCACCCGATGCGGTATCACCGCCATCAGATCGGGCGTCACCAGCGGGAAATGCGTACAGGCATTGACGACGATATCCATCGAATCGCCGCCCGATTGCTCGAACAGCGGGACCACCGCGTCACGAAAAGCGGATGGCGGCACGGCCTCTCCGCGTAACCGCGCCTCTGCCAGTCCGGCCAGCGTCGCCGAACCGTGGCGCAGCACCCGGCAATCACCGGCATAGCGTGCGGCAAGATCGTCGACATAGCGTTGCCGCACCGTCGCTTCGGTTCCCAACACCCCGATGACGCGCGACAGGCTTTGCTCGGCGGCAGGCTTGATGGCCGGCACCGTGCCGACAATCGGCAGGTCGAGCGCGGCGCGCACCGCCGCCAGCGCAATCGTCGAGGCCGTGTTGCACGCAATCACGATCAGCCGCGGGCGATAGCGTTCGGTCAGCCGCCCCAGCAGCGCCGGAACCCGCGCGGCAATTTCCGCATCCTGCCTGGCGCCATAGGGAAAGCCTGCCGAGTCAGCGGCATAAATGAAACGCGCTTGCGGCAACTGCTTTCGCGTTTCATCCAGAACCGACAATCCGCCGACGCCGGAATCAAAAAACAAAATGGGTCTGGTATCGTTCATCGCTGCGGTGCAAAGGTCCGGTTGATGGAGGTTGTTGCCCTTTTGTCTTTCGCCTCCTAGCTTCACTGCCGCAAGGGGGCGAGACGTGCATACCGAGATTTTGTGGATAGCGCCGACCGCGGCTTTACTCCTGGGCTATGTGCTCGGCGCCATCCCGTTCGGCCTGATCCTGACACGGCTGACAGGCGCAGGCGACCTGCGGAGTATCGGTTCGGGCAATATCGGCGCAACCAATGTGCTGCGCACCGGGCGCAAGGGGATTGCCGCCGCCACGCTGCTGCTCGACCTGCTGAAGGGCTGGGCCGCGGTGATGCTTGCGGGCTGGCTGTTCCCCGGTGACGCGATGCTGGCGGGGGCTGCCGCCTTTATCGGCCATTGCTATCCCGTCTGGCTGAAATTTCGCGGCGGCAAGGGCGTGGCGACGATGATGGGCATCGTGCTGGCGTTAAGCTGGCCGTGCGGCCTGATTTATGCGCTGGTCTGGCTCGGCGTGCTGGGAACATTGCGCATTTCCTCGCTCGCGGGAATGCTGGCGGCGGCAAGCGCGCCGCTCAGCGCCGCATGGTTCGGCCATTTCCAGCTCGTCCTGCTGTTCCTGGCGCTCGCCCTGCTCGTCCTGTGGAAGCATCGCAGCAATATCGACCGCCTGCTGGCCGGTTCCGAACCCCGTGTCGGCGGATCGCGTGCCTGACAGCGACCGACGGCTCGCCCCTCTCCGACTGATCCGGTCCGCCAATGTCGGGCCGGTGACCTATCGCCAGCTACTGGCACGCTTCGGCTCGGCCGAGGCAGCCCTCGAAGCGCTTCCCGCGCTGGCCGCACGCGGCGGCGGACGGGCACCGGTCATCGCCGACAGCGCAAAGGTTGAGCGCGAAATCGCCGCAGTCGACCGTCTTGGCGCGCACTATCTGTTCCGGGGCGACCCGGACTATCCGCCACTGCTCGCCGAGCTGGAAAGTGCACCGCCCGCCCTGACATTTCGCGGCGACCTGACGCTGACCCGGCGCCCGTGTGTGGCCATGGTGGGCGCACGCAACGCATCGGCCGCCGCCTGCCGTTTTGCCCGCGGGCTGGCACAGGATCTGTCCATGCAGGGCGTCACGGTGGTTTCCGGGCTGGCGCGCGGCATCGACACGCAGGCGCATATCGGCGCGCTGGACGGCGGCACGGTGGGCGTGATCGCCAGCGGGATCGACATCGCCTTCCCGCCCGAAAATGCCGAATTGCAGGAAGCGGTGGCGACGCGCGGCCTGCTGATCGCCGAACAGCCGCCGGGCAGCGAACCCCGCGCGCGTCATTTCCCCTATCGCAACCGCATCATTGCCGGGCTTAGTCTGGGCACCGTTGTGGTGGAGGCCGCGCCCAAATCGGGTTCGCTGATTACGGCAAGGCTTGCCAATGAGGCCGGACGGGAAGTCATGGCGGTGCCCGGCAGCCCGCTCGACCCGCGCGCGCAGGGCTGCAATCTTTTGATTCGCGACGGCGCAACGCTGATCCAGAATGCAGCCGACGTGCTGGAAATGCTGCGTCCGATCGACCCGCGTGCAGTGCGTTCGCCGGGAAGCGGCTTTGATCCGGCACCGGTCTGCGCCGATGCAAGCGAGCGCGAACGCAGCGATATTACCGGCCTGCTCGGCCCGGTGCCCGTAGCGGTCGACGAACTGATCCGCCAATCCGGCCATGCGCCCGCCATCGTCCAGACCATTCTGCTGGAACTGGAACTTGCGGGTCGGCTCGAACGCCATGCCGGAGGTCGCGTCAGCCTCGGCTAGCAGCATGAGTCGACTGGCTTATTCCCCGAAGGTCGCGCGGCGATAAAGCAGCGTCACTGCAACCCGGCGGTTGCGCGGATCGGCAGGGTTATCGGCAATCATCGGTTCGCGATCGGCAACGCCTTCAATCCGTTCGAAGCGCCCTTCGGCAACGCCCGCTTTCGCCAGCGCGCGGCGGGTTGCTTCGGCACGGCTGCTCGACAGCATCCAGTTGTTCATCGACTTGGGATCGCCATAGGACAGGCTGTCGGTATGGCCGCGGATCATGATCGGGTTGGTCATCGGCGCAATCGCCTGTCCCACCATTTCAACCAGCTTCGCCGCCTTCGGCTCCAGCTGCGTCGTACCCAGGTCGAACATCGAATAATTGGCATCGTCGAGCAGGTCGATCCGCATCCCGTCGCGCGTCTGCACGAACCGGATATGCTTGGACAGTTTCGCCATGTCGGGCATGGAGGCGAGACGCCGCTTCAGCTCGGCACGAATTTTTTCGAAATTCTTGCGATCTTCCGCCGCAATCGCCTCCCGGCTTTTCAGCGAACCCTTCTGCCCGGAACCGACCCGTTTGCCGCCCTGCGCGCCCACCGGAATGGTCATCGCCTGCGTCCCGGTCTGCTGCGCCTTGTGCGGATAATTGTCGGCATCGGTGATCGACGAACCGCCGAACATGCCGTTCGATCCCGCGCTGTTCTGCTTCAGCTCGATCAGCGTCGGCGAGAAATAGTCTGCCAGCGCCTTGCGCTGCTTCTCCGTCGTCGCGCCCAACAGCCACAGCAGCAGGAAAAACGCCATCATCGCCGTCACGAAGTCGGCATAGGCGACCTTCCACGCACCGCCGTGATGGCCGCCGCCGCCCTCGATATAGACTTTTTTGACAATGACCTTGGGCGGCTGGTTGGAGCCGTGCGGAGCGCGCGCGGCCATTATTCGAACCCTCCGGGTAAGCGGCACCAGCCCGCTCCCCCACGGGGCCCCCGCAAAGTAATACTTTGCGGGGCATACCCGTCACCCGGCCACCCGATCAGGATACGCTCATGGGTGGCCGGGTGGGGGAGCGGGCTGGTGCCGCGACAATGCGTCAGCAAACCCATTAACGCCCTCTCAGGCCGTCGAAGACCTCGCCGAAACCCGGCTGGTTGTTATGGGCGATACCCGACCGCGCCGCTTCGATGACCAGCGGTTGCGGATGACCGTGCAGCGATGCGATGATGATCTGCTTGACGACGTGATAGATGGCGGCATCGGCGTCGATCACCTGCTGCAACCGGTTGGCGAGCGGCGCGACGATACCATAAGCGAGCAACACGCCCATGAAGGTGCCGACCAGCGCCGACCCGATCATTTCACCGAGAATGCTCGGCGGCTTGTCGATCGAGCCCATCGTCTTCACCACGCCCAGCACGGCCGCGACGATACCCAGCGCCGGCAGTGCGTCGGACAGCGATTGCAGAGTGTGTTGCGGTCCCTCCACCTCATGATGGTGGGTCTTGATGGCGTTATCCATCACTTCCTCGACCGCATGAACGTCCAGCGTGCCGGAAGAGACGACGACCAGCCGCAGCGTATCGGCGATCAGGTTGACCAGCGTGTGATCCGCCAGCAACCGGGGATATTCGTTAAACACATCCGACGACTTCGGGTCCTCGACATGCGGTTCCAGCGCGATCGGCCCGTCGGTGCGCAGCATCTTCATCAGCTTCGACACCAGGAAAATCGTGTCGAGATAGTCCTGTTTCTTGTATTTCGGGCCTTTCATCACCTTGGCGAGGCCGCTGCCGATCGCCTTCAGTTCCTTGCCTGAATTGCCCATGATCAGCGCGCCGACAGCGGCACCGCCGATAATCAGCATCTCGTGCGGAATCGCATGCATGACCGGGCCCAGCGCGCCGCCGGTAAAGGCAAAGCCGCCGAACACCATGACCAGCAGGACAACAAGGCCGATTACCGGAAACATGCTAGTATGAATTCCCCCCGGCCGGATTTCTCCGGCTTACAAACACTCATCAACCGCCGGATGCGATTGCACTTTCACCTTGGCCGATCTTGGTTACCAAATCGTTGTCAATTCAGATAATTGAACAACGACAGACCGGAGAGTTTCGAAAAACTCGTCTGCGTTGCCTGCAACACCGTCAGTGTCTTTTGCAGTTCGGTGATCGCCGAAGTGACATCGGTATCTTCCAGTCCGGAACGCAGCGTTTCGCGCGTCGTCGCTGTGGTGGTCATGCGGGTCGATGCCTGATCCACGCGTGCGGCGCGCGCACCGGCCACGGCCTGCGCATTGGTCACCGAATTGATCGAGGCCTGAATCCCGTCGATCGCCGTCGATGCCGGACCGCTCAGGTCACCGCCGGACCGAATCGCGGCGGCGAAATCGGTGATTGTCTTGAACATGTCGGGCGTGCTGCCGCCGTCGCCCCCAAAAACCGAGGCGCCGTTGACCGAAACCTGCACATTATCGCTGTCGCCGATCGGAATCGACGGTGCGTTTCCGCTGGAGACATAGCTCACCGTCCCGTCCGCATTCTTCACATAGGGCGCATTGGAATCGGAGCCGCCGAACAACGGCTGACCGCGCAGGTCCGTGCTGTTGGACAGCGACACGAGTTCATCGACGATCCCGTCCAGCGACGACGCCACGCTTTGCAACTGATCCTGAGACAGGGTGCCGCTATTGGCCTGCACCATCAGTTCATTGGCGCGTTGCAACTGGGTGTTGATGCTGCCCAGCGTCGAATCCGTCTGCGACAGGACGCCCTGTGCCAGCTTGATGTTGGCACTATAGGCAGTGTCGTTGGCGGATGCGCGCTTCAGCGTCGCCAACTGGGTCCAGGCGACACTGTCGTCGGATGCACCGGTCAGCTTCTTGCCGGTGGCAATCTGCGTCTGCAGCTTGTCCGCCTCGGCATTCAGCGACTGGATCTGGCTCGTCGAGCGATCATAAAACTGGCTTGTGGCAATCCGCATCGACATCACCCGATATTGATCAAGGACTGAAAGGTTTCCCGCGCGACCTGAATGACGCGGCTCGACGCCTGATAGGCCTGTTGAAAGCGCATCAGGTCGACCGCCTCCTCATCCAGATTGACGCCTGAAAGCGAATCCCGCGACGAAACCGCCTGATCGCGAATGGAAGTCTGCGCGTCGACAACCTGCTGCCGTCCGGACAGCGTGGAGCCGTTGTCGGCAATCATATTGGTCAGATTTTGTTCGAACCCGCCGCTGCTGCGGAGCGCATTAAACGCCTGAATATTACTGTTGTCGCGGGTTCCGCCGCCGGTTGCAGCAGCCGCGATCGCCTGTGGATCGTCCATCACGACGCTCAGGGCGGCGGTACCGCTTCCGGCCGCGAAAATGGGCTGGCCGGCATTGCCCGACAGATCCTGACCACCCGCCTGCACGCTATTCACGCCGTTCATGAAATCGGTCGCCATGCTCTGCAGTGCAGTGGACGCGTCGGCGATCTTCTGCGCGCTATCGACCATCCCGGCAAGCGAACCGCCGCCCGGCGTCATCGTCGAGGTCTGCCCGTTACGATGGACCGAAAAGCTTAAAACACCGGTGTTGTTATGCGCGGCGACGACGGTACCGGCAATGTTCCCTTCGACCAGCAAGGGACCGGAAGCGCCCCCGGCCCGCACCGTCGCGCGGCCCGTCGAATCGGTGCTGACGTTGATGTTCACCAACTGGCTCATCTGGTCGAGCACCTGATCGCGCTGATCCATTAACGCCGCCTGGCCCGACGAACCCGCTTTGGAACGGCCCAGCGCATCGTTCACCGTGGCCAGAGTCGTCGACAACTGGTTCAACTGGTTGACCGACTGGGTAACGCTGGCCTTCATATCCGAAGTCGCGGTATCCAGCGCCTTGCCCGTTATCGTAAAAGCACTGGCGACGCTTTTCGCGGCCTCCAGCATGGATGCGCGCGGCGCGGTCGCGGTCGGGTCGGCGGCAACCGCCTGTACCGAGTTGAAGAATCCCGTGAGCTGATCGCTCAGCCCATTGTCGTTCAGCGCGCTGTCGATCCGCTGCAACCATGTCACGCCGCTTGACGAGCGGGACAGGTCGGAACTGGTGGTGCGCACCTCTTCCGAACGGAATTCATTGGCCTGACGATCGACGCCGTCATAACGCACGCCACTGACACTAGACGTCAGCCCGTTGATCGAACCACCGCTGGAACTGACTTCCGTCAGGTTGACTGCCCGCCGTACATAACCAGCGGTGCCCGCGTTGGAGATATTCTCCGACACGGTGGTCAGCGCGCTCTGATACGCATTGACCCCACTGGCAGCGATGGTCAGCAGGTCGCTCATTTTGTCTTGGCCTCAGCCTGGGTTTGCGGATCGACCGTCGTTGTCGGGTCGAGCAGCGTCGGATTGCCCTTGGCCAGAAAGTCGGTCATCGCCTTGCCGATGCCCAGCGGCGTCGTCGCTGCCATGTTCTGCGCAAGCTGCTGGTCCTGCATGTCGCGAAACTGCTGGGTCGCCTTGTCGTCGAACAGCGAGTCCGCCAGCTTTGCCTGACGCATGGATTTCAGCATCATGTTGACGAAAATCGCCTCAAACTTCTGCCCCGCCTTTTTCAGGTTGGCAGCCGTCGCCAGCCGGCTGGTGTCCTGCGACACCCCCGACGGCGATGACGCCACGGCGTTGGTTGAGGTCACCGGCGTCGTCACAGGATCACCAGATCGGCTTTCAGCGCACCGGCTTCCTTGAGCGCCTGGAGGATCGCCACCAGATCGCTCGGCGAAGCACCGATCGCGTTCACCGCCTTCACAATGTCGGCCAGTTTCGGGCCGGGACTGAACAGGAACATCGGTCGCTTTTCCTCGTCAACGCCAACCGCGCTGTTCTGCACCACCTGCGTCTGCCCCTGACTGAAGGGCGCAGGCTGGCTGACCCGCGGCTGTTCACTGATGCGGACCGTCAGCTTGCCGTGGGTCACGGCAGCCGGCGACACACGCACCGCAGAATTAATAACGACCGTACCCGTCCGAGCGTTAACAATTACCTTTGCAGCCGCCTCCGCAGGATCCACATCCAGATTCTCGATCTGGCTCATCAGCGTGGAGCGAACGCCCGCGCCCTGCGGCGCGTTGACCCGCACCGATACGGCATCCAGAGCATCCGCCGCGCCCGCACCGAAGCGGCGGTTGATCGCCGTCGCCACGCGCTGTGCGGTAGTAAAATCGGCATCCGCCAGGTTGAAGGTCAGATAGGGAGAGTTTTCGAACCCCGTGTCGACCGCGCGTTCAACCGACGCACCGTCGGGAATACGGCCCGAAGACGGAATGTTGACGGTGATCTTCGATCCGTCCGCGCCTTCCGCGCCCAGACCGCCGACGACCAGATTCCCCTGCGCCATCGCGTAAATCTGGCCGTTCGCGCCCTGAAGCGGGGTGAGGATCAGGCTGCCGCCGCGCAGGCTCTTGGCCTTGCCCAGTGCCGAAACGGTCACGTCGATACGCTGTCCCGGCTTGGCAAAGGCAGGAAGATCCGCCGTAATCATCACGGCTGCAGCATTCTTCAGGTTCGGGTTGATCCCCGCCGGAAGCTGCAGTCCCATGCGCGATGCGACGCCGCGTACCGACTGGACGGTATATTCCAGATTGTCATCACCCGTTCCGGCCAGACCGACCACGATACCGTAGCCGACAAGCTGGTTCGAACGAACGCCCTGGAACTCGCCCAGATCCTTGATCCGGTCGGCCATGGCCGGCGTCGCGATCAGCAGGGCCGCCATCAGGGAAAGAAGAAAGCGCATGGTCTTGTGTTCCGGCTCGTTAGAATGGGCTGATGATCTGGAAGAACCGGCTCAGCCAGCCCTGACGGCTGGCACGGGCGACATCGCCCTTGCCGGTGTAAGCGATTTGCGCATCGGCGACGCGGGTCGACGGAATGCGATTATACTGGTCGATATCGGCGGAACGAACGATTCCGCGGATTTCCAGCCACTCGTCGCCGCGATTGAGCGTAACCTTCTTGCGGCCCTGCACCAGCATGGTGCCGTTGGGATAAACCTGTGCGACGGTCACGGTGATCTCACCGGTCAGCGCGTTCGACTGATCGGCCGTCCCGGTACCCTTGAACCCGCGGCTGCCGCTGGCACTCGCGTCCGTCTTGTTGAACAGGTTCAGCAGGCCGGTCGTCGGCGGCACGAGCGAAACTCCGCCGGAACTGTCGAGATTGGAACCGGCCGATTTGCTCGCGCTGGTCCGTTCGGTCAGCACGATCGTCACCGGATCGCCGACGGCAGCCGCGCGATTGCCCGAATACAGGCCTGCATAGCCGTTCGATGCCTGAAAGATGGCGCCGTTTGCGGGCGCCGCAGGTGGCGGCGACGGCAGGACAGTCGCAAATTCCGGGCTGTCGTGCTTTTTCTTCTTGCCGAAGATACCCGCATGGGCGGGCGCAGGTGCGCCGACCGTGGCGGCCAGCATCGCGCCGGCGGCCATGCCAAGGAAAATACGCGCCGTGTGGCGGCGATCAGATGTTCTGGTTGACATATTTCAGCATCTCATCGGTGGCGGAAATCATCTTCGAATTGACTTCGTAAGCGCGCTGGGTCTCGATCATGTCGACCAGCGATTCCACGACATTGACATTGGAACCTTCGAGCATTCCCTGACGGATCTGGCCGCGACCGTCCTGGCCGGCGATGCCCAGATTGGCGGCGCCCGAAGCGGCGGTTTCGATGAGATAGTTGTCGCCCTTGTCCTGCAGTCCGCTGGCGTTCGGGAAACTTGCAACCTGAATCTGGCCGAGCTGCTGCGGATCGGTCTGCCCCGCGACGGTTGCGGAAACCGTACCGTCGGTGCCGACCGTGATCGAGGTCGCGCCCTCGGGAATAGTGATGCCCGGCATCACCTGATAGCCCTCCGACGTGACCAGCGTACCATCGGCAGAGCGCGTGAAATTGCCCGCACGGGTATAGCCGAGCTGGCCGCCGGGAAGCTGGACCTGAAAATAGCCATCGCCGTCCAGCGCCATGTCGAGGCTGTTGTTCGTGGTCTGGAGCGACCCCTGCGTGTCGATGCGCGACGTGCCCTGCACGCGCACACCGGTGCCGAGGTTCAGGCCGGTGGCGTAATTGGTCTCCGACGTGCTGGGCGCGCCCGGCGCGGTCACCGTCTGATAGGCCAGCGTCTCGAAATTGGCGCGGTCCTTCTTGAACCCGGTCGTGTTGACGTTGGCCAGGTTGTTCGAGATGACCCGCATGCGCATATCCTGGGCATCCAGCCCGGTACGCGCGATATGCATTGCCGCACTACCCATGATTCAGTTCCTTCAGCTCGGCAGACGCATCACCGATGCGCCGCTCTCATCCATTTTCTTTGCATCGCGGAGCAGGTTCGCCTGCACCTCGTAGCTGCGCTGGTTTTCAATCATGTCGACCAGCGACTGGGTCAGGTTGACGTTCGACTGTTCCAGCGAACCCGACACGACCCTGCCGTCCATATTCTGGGGCAGAACCCCGCCGCCTTTGACGTGCAGCAGGTTGTCGGTACCTTTTACGGTGTCGCTGCCTTCCGCATTGGCCAGCTTGATCTGGCCGATGACCTGCGGCGCGGCGCCGGGCTGGCCGCCCAGCGGCTCGATCGAAATCGTGCCGTCATCGGCGATCATGATCTTCTTGTACGGGGGCACGGTGATGGGGCCCCCCGACCCCATCACCGGGAAACCGTCGCCGGTTTCCAATACACCCGAATCCGCGACCTTCAGGTCGCCGCGACGGGTATAGGCTTCTGTACCATCGGTTGCCTGGACCGCGATCCAGCTATCGTCGGCGACCGCCACGTCGAGCGGGCGACCGGTCGATTCCATGGTACCGGCGGAACGATCCATATCGACAACTTCGCCATCGGTGGGCTGACGTGAATCGAACCCGTCGCCCTGTACCATCATCCGGTCGAAATTGATCCGGTCGGCGCGATAGCCGATGGTCGATGCGTTGGCGATGTTGTTGGCGATCGCTGCCTGCGCGGCCATCTGGCTCTTCAGCCCTGACATCGCGGTGTAGATCAGCCGGTCCATGGTCGTTCCCCCCTCAGTTCAACGCTTAGCTGCGCAGGTTGAAGATGGTCTGCGAAATCTGGTTGGAGGTATCGAGCGCCTTGGCATTCGCCTGGAAGTTGCGCTGCGCCGCAATCAGATTGACCAGTTCTTCGGTAATGTCGACGTTCGAGCCCTCGATCATCCCCGACGACAGCGAACCGAACCCCTTGGTATTGGCCGAACCCAGCGTCGGGCTGCCCGACACGCCGGTCGAAGCCCAATAGCCGTTACCCAACTGGCGAAGTCCCTTGGGGTTGGAGAAGTTGGCCAGCGCCACCTGCCCCAGCGCCTGAGTATCGCCGTTCGAGAAGCTCGCCACGACCATGCCCTTGTCATTGACGGTCACGCCCTGAAGCTGGCCGACGGCCTGACCATCCTGGGTGCGGCTGGCGACGTTGAAAGGCGAAGCAAGCTGCGTGCTCGATGCGAGATCGAGCGAAATGCCCTGCGCCGCGCTGGAGCTGCCCGGCGTAAACGGATCAAAGCTGGTTGCGGTGGTCGGCGACGTCAGCGCACCGGACGAATCGAATGTCATCGTCACCGGGCTGCTGCCGCCGGTCGGCGTCAGTTCGGTGTCGCCGACATAGTTGTACACGTCCCAGGTGCTGGTGCTGGTCGGATCGGTGGTGTCCGCCGCCGTTTTGCGCACGAAATAGCTTGTCATCGTCAGCGGGTTGCCGTTCGAATCGTAGATCGTGGTCGCCGTCGACTGGTTATAGGTCGTCGGATCGAACCGGTCGAAACTGCCGCTCGGCATCGTGCTGTTGGAATTCAGGTTGACGCCCAGCGCGACGTTGCTCGTCGCGGTGGCCGTACCGCTGGTTTCCGGCAGGCGCAGGTTGACCGTCTGATCGAGACCGGTGGCAACCACCGCGCCGCTGCCGTCAACCGGGTAAACCTGAAGATTACTACCATTGGAATCGACGACATAGCGATTGGCATCGACCTGAAAGCTGCCGGCGCGGGTAAAGTTGACCTGCGTACCGTCGGCATTGGGTTTGACTGCGAAGAAGCCATCGCCGGTGATCGCGAGATCAAGCGCGGAGCTGGACTGCTTCATCGACCCCTGACCGAAATCCTGGGTGATCGACTTGGTAACCGTTCCCGAGCCGATCATCTTGGTCGGGCTGGTCGACAGGCTGGATGCCATCACGTCCGCGAAAGACGCATCCGACTTCTTGAACCCGTTGGTCGAAACGTTGGCCAGGTTGTTCGAAATCACCGACATATCGGTCTGCGACGCCTGAAGGCCGCTGAGCGAAGTGTAGAAAGACATTTTCAGTATACTCCAGTCAAAACTCAGCCGACGCTGCGGACGGCGGAAGAAGGCACCTGACCGATGCCGGGAAGGGTGAGGACGGGGTCGCCGTCGGTGGTCATCTGCACCGATGTTACGGGCGCCCAGACCAGGGGTTGCGCATCCACCTTGTCGGTGCCGTTTTCGGCCGACGCGGTGATCGTGAATGGCCCCGAACCTGCAGCATCGCCGCTGTCGGTCGATCCGTCCCAGACGAAATTGACGGTGCCCGCCGATTGCGGACCCAGCGACACCGTGCGCAGCGTCGCGCCATTGGCGTTCTGGATCGTTACCTTGACGTCGGTGGCGTCACTGGAAAGGTCGACCGCCGCCTGCAACGTGCCGTCGGTATTGGGATAGGCGACACTGCCTTCGGTCAGCACATTCTTGCCGACCCAGGACATCGCGTCGCTGGTGCTGGTCGCGCCCAGCTTGGCGGCGATCGCCTTCAGCGTCGAATTCATCTCCGTCTGACCCGAAAGGGTGGAGAACTGCGCCATCTGCGACACCATCTGGGTGTTGTCGACCGGATTGAACGGATCCTGATTCTGCAACTGCGCCGTCATCAGCTTCAGGAAATCCGCCTGATCGAGCGTGGTCTTTCCCGTCGTGTTGGACGTGCTCTGCGCGGTCGAGCTGTTGGTAATGCCCAGGCTCGTCAGCGTTGAATCAAAGGAAGAGGTGGTCGTCATACCTTACTGTCCCAGCTTGAGGGTATCGAGGATCAGCGACTTGGCCGTCTGCATCACCTCCACATTGTTCTGATAACTGCGCGCGGCATCCATCATGTCGACCAGCTCGCGCGTTTCCTGAACGGAGCTTGCGTAGACATTGCCGTCCTTGTCGGCGAGCGGATTGCCCGGATCGTAGCGCTTCACCGGCGGCTCGCCTGCGGTCACGACCTCGCTGACATCGACTGTGGAAAGGCCGGTGGCCTTGTCCATATGCGTCTGGAACACCGGCTTGATGGTACGATAGGCACCGGCCTCGGTGGTCGAAACCGTATCGGCATTGGCCAGGTTCGACGCGGTGGTGTTCATCCGCACAAGCTGCGCCGACATGGCACGGCCTGCGACCTGAAAGATGTTGGAAGGACCGATCCCCATCTTATTCACCCTTCAGTGCACGGGTGATCGTGTTGATGCGCCCGTTCAGGAAAGACAAAGTGGTGCGATACGCCACGGCGTTTTCGGCAAAGGCGGTCTGTTCGGTCGAAAGGTCCACCGTATTGCCGTCCATCGACGGCTGGATCGGCACGCGATATTCGGTCGCACTGTCGATCGCCTGATCGGCGGACATGGTACCGCCCATCCCGTTGGCCCCTTCGATCTCCGTCATTGCCTTCTGGAAATCGATATCTTTCGCCTTGAACCCCGGCGTCGAGGAATTGGCGATATTCGACGCGAGCACGCCCATACGCTTTGAGCGTACCAGCAGTGCATCCGCGTGCACGCCGAACAAGCTGTCTTGCGCCATAATGGCCTCCCAAAAGCGCGAAATCCGCGCGACGAAAATTCCGTGGGACATTCTTGCAAAGGCTGTGCCAGTTTCGAATTTATCGCATTCCGGCAATCCCAAACCCGCGCAATTGGCGGTTTTTCAACGGCAAGCGGCAAAATCTTGCCGGTCGGCGGCAAAGCACTGCCTCAACCGGCAAGTCATCGCGGCAGGAAACACATCCATCGCATTTGGCCCGGCTTTTGCAGTACAGGCCCGTATGACAGGATTTGCGTTCGACCCCGCCTTCGCGCAGGCGATGGCACCGTTTCTCGACCCCGTGGCGCTGGCGATTGTCGTCGGCGGCACGGTGCTGGCCATGTTCCTGCGCACGCCGCTCGCCGATCTCGGCCGCGCGGTGGCAGCACTGCGGGTGTTGCCGCGCCGCCGGTGGCAGGCCGACCGCTCGCTGGAACAGATCACGGCATTGTCTCGCATCGCTGCCCGTCATGGCGCACTGGCGCTTGATCGCTCGATCATCCGCGACCCCGATATCGCCTGTGCAGTCGAAGCAATTGTCGACGGCAAAGGCCCGGAACAGGTCGAACTGCTGCTCGAAACGCGTCAGCTCGTACGCAGTGAGCGGCACCTTGCCACTGCCGATGTCTGGGCGGGCATGGCCGATGTCGCCCCTGCCATGGGAATGATCGGGACGCTGATCGGACTGGTACGCATGTTTCTGGTGATGACGGACCCCGACGCGATCGGCGGCGCCATGGCGGTGGCATTGCTCACGACGCTGTACGGTGCCCTGATCGCCAGCCTGATCGCGATGCCCGTCGCCACGCGGCTGCGCAGACAGGCCCGCAGCGAAGCGCTTGAGCGTACCCGGCTGATCGCTCCGCTGGTGGCGCTGGCTGCGCGCGAACGTCCACGCCTGAAAGAGGCTGCCGCATGAGAAGCGCCGCCCTTGCCCGGTTCAACGCCATCCCGCGCGAACGCCGTCCGCTCTGGCTGACGACGCTGGCCGATCTCGGCCTGTTGCTGGTCGGCTTTCTGGTGCTGGTCCATGCAACCGGTATCGACGATCACGGCAAGATCGCTAAGAGCATCCGCGCCGCGTTCGATGCACCGATGCCAGAAGCGGCGGCGGCCGCACCCCTGCCGGCGGCAATGCCGGTCGATATCGGCCGGATCGGCAGTTTTGCAATTGGCAGCGCCACACCGTCACCGGCAGCCCTGGACTCGCTGGCAAACTGGGCTCGTGGCGCGGCAAGCGATCCGCGGACCGAAATCATCCTGTCCGGAGCCACGGACGGGTCTTCTGCCGACGTCGATGCGGATAGCGGCAGCGCTGCTATTCTGGCCGCTGACCGTGCCCGTGCGGTGGCTGCCGGGCTGATTGCGCGCGGTGTCGTCGCGCCGGATCAGATCCGCTTTGAATCCATGACCGCCGCCCGCATGCGCGCGGTCACCGCCACCATCGGCTTCCGGGGAAAGCGGCAATGATTTGCCGCCCGGCATTGCCGCTTTGCCGGTCAAACCGGCACGGGGCTTGCTTTGCCTCATCCGACTTCTTTGCAAGGGAGAATATCATGTTGCGCCTTCTGGTTCCCGCGTTGCTGATCGCCGCTCCGGCGGCAGCGCAGGCGGGTCAGTTTCAGGATACCAAGGTGCTCGACACTGCGGTGGAGCAGTTTACCGGCAAGGCCATCGGCGATGTCGGCGGTGCGCGCGCAGCGGTCGACGCACGGCTGAAACTGGCCAGTTGCGCGCTGCCCCAGCTTTCCTGGCGCGGCAGCTTTCATGATGCGGTGGTGGTACGCTGCATGTCGCCGCAATGGCGCATTTACGTGCCCGTCAACGTCGCGCCGCAGGCCCCTGCCGCGACACCGGTTGCCGCCGCTGCCCCTGCCGCCAAGCCTGAAAAAGTCATCAAGCGCGGTGACCCGGTTACGATCGAAGCCAGCGCCAGGGGCTTTTCGATCACGCGCGACGGCATCGCCATGGCCGATGCGGTCAAGGGTGCGCGCCTTCCCGTCAAGGTCGGGGAACGCCAGCCGCCGATCCAGGCCGTCGCTGTCGGCCCCGGTCAGGTGACACTGCCCGGATGGGCGGAATAATTTTTTCTAAAGCTTTTGCGAAAGGGGTCGTTCCACATGGTGTCGGCAACAATCAGGACTTGCAGACATGGTGGACTCAATTGGCCCGAAAGCCGTATCGACGCCTGTTCGCGACGTAAAATCCGTCGCGCCCACGGCACCGTCGGTACAGGCGGAACAGGCAACAACGCAACAGGCACGCAGCAGCGATTCGATTGCGACGGCGGCAAAGAAGCTTGCCGACAAGGCGCCGATCGATTCCGATCACGTCGCCGAGGTACGTCGGGCCGTCAAGGAAGGCAGATTTCCGATCCTGCCCGCCACGGTCGCCGACCGTCTGCTCGCGCTGAAAATGCAATGGAATCCGAATGACCCGTCGTGACGCCCTGATGCAGGTCATCAACTGCCTGCATGCCGAAATCGCGGCGCTGAAAGCGAATGATATCGCGGCGCTGGAACAGGTGACCGCCGCGAAGCTTGGCCATATCCAGACGATTGCCGCCAATGACGACGATCTGCCGCCCAGCGCGGAGATACGCGCGCTTGCGGCCGAGGCAAATCGCCTGAACGAAACCGCGCGCATTTACGTCAACCTGATGACGGCAAATGTTCGCCGCCGCCTGCAGGATCTTGCCGGTCACGGCATGGGCACCTACCAGGCCGGCCCATACGCGGCCTGAAACGCGCGAAAATCCGCATTGCTGCTCTGATCGGGCTACATTCTACATAATTGGCACGCCGCTTGCTTATAGGCCTCCTGAACAGGAGGAACTGAGAGCAGCGATTGATGGGTGCCGTAAACTTCAATCCCACTGAAACGACATCGGTTCAAAAGGCGATTGCTGCTGCCAGCAAGCGCACGGGGATCGATTTCGACTATCTTCTCGGTCAGGCGCAGGTCGAAAGCGGCCTGCGTCCCGACGCCCGTGCATCGACGTCCAGCGCGTCGGGCCTGTATCAGTTCATTGACCAGAGCTGGCTTGGCATCATCAAACAACATGGTGCCGAACATGGGCTTGGCTGGGCGGCCGACAGCATCACCCAGACGTCCGGCGGCCGCTACACCGTCAGCGACCCGTCGCTGCGCAAATCCATTCTCGCGTTGCGCAACGATCCGCAAACGTCCGCAATCATGGCCGCCGAACATGCCGCCGATAACAAGGCCGCGCTGGAAAACACGCTGGATCGCAACGTTACCGGCACTGACCTGTATATGGCGCATTTTCTGGGACTGGGCGGTGCCCGCTCCTTCCTGAGTGCGATGCAGTCTTCGCCGGACCGGACCGGCGCATCGATGTTCCCGGCTGCCGCGCGCGCCAACCGCAACGTCTTTTATGCCTCCAACGGCCAGCCTCGGACGCTGTCTGAAATCTATCAGCGGTTCGCGGGCAAGCTCGACAGCGGTGCGGGTGCCGCCGGTGCCACCGGCCTTGCCTCCGATGCGCTCGACGGTGCCGCCCCGAACATCCCCGGCACGATGCAGGGGGTTCAGGTTCTGCTCGGCAGCAAGGCGATCGACGGCGACAAGGCGTGGCTTGCCTCGACGCTCGACATGCTCAACTCGGCAACCCGCACTGGTGACAGCGTCGCCAGCGCCGCGACCGAGACCGCCTCCAATACCCTGATTGCCGGAAATGACGCGAGTACGCTCGTCCAGTCCGCGCTGTACCGCCCGACGCCGGAAACGGCGCGCCTCGCCTATATGTTGCTTGCCAGTCTCGGAGCGTAACTGAATGCGTCCGTTCCTTCCGCGTAGTGATTTTTCCTCGCTAGCACGCAGCGGCGCCCTGCCGCTCGCGATCCTGATGCTGATCGTGCTGCTGGTCGTGCCGATACCGGCCTTCCTGCTCGACACCTTCTTCATCACCAACATCATGATCAGCCTTGCCGTGCTGATGGTGGCGCTGAACGCGCGCAAGCCGCTCGACTTCTCCGCCTTCCCCACGGTGTTGCTGTTCGCGACGCTCTTCCGGCTCGGCCTCAACGTTGCCTCAACCCGCGTCGTGCTGGTGCATGGCCATGAAGGCGAAGCAGCCGCCGGCCATGTGATCGAGGCATTCGGCACCTTCCTGATCGGCGGCGATTATGTCGTCGGCATTTTCGTCTTCGCGATCCTGCTGATCATCAACCTGATCGTCGTGACCAAGGGCGCGGGCCGCGTGTCGGAAGTATCCGCGCGCTTCACCCTCGACGCCCTGCCCGGCAAGCAGATGTCGATCGACGCCGACCTGAACGCCGGTCTCATCACCCCGGACGAAGCGCGCGCGCGCCGGATCGAGGTCGCGACCGAGGCCGATTTCTACGGCGCGATGGACGGTTCGTCGAAATTCGTGAAGGGCGATGCCATTGCCGGGCTGCTGATCCTGGGCGTCAACGTCATCGGCGGTCTGATCCTCGGCACCGTCAGCCATGGCCTGTCGATCGGCGATGCCGCGCATAATTATGTCCTGCTCGCCATCGGTGACGCGCTGGTCGCGCAGATCCCGTCGCTGATGCTGTCGATCGCCGCTGCCGCCATCGTCACCCGCGTCAAATCCGAAGACGACCTTGCCGGTCAGATCGGCGGCCAGTTCGGCAGCCATAAGATCTGGACGCCGGTTGCGGGCATCCTCGGCATCCTCGCCTTCCTGCCCGGCATGCCGATGCTGGTGATCCTGCCGGCCGCGGGCGCCGCCGGTTTCACGGCCTACCGCCTGCATCAGATCGCCAATCGTCCGCCGCCGCCCGAACCGGCAGCACCCGCGCCCGACCTGTCGAAGATCGGCTGGGATGAAGTCACCGACGCGATGCAGGTGGTGATCGAAATCGGCTATGGCCTGGTGCCGCTGGTCGACGAGCGCAAGGGCAAGCAACTGATGGGCCGCATCACGGGGGTCCGTCGCCAGTTGTCGAAAGACCTCGGCTTCGTCGTGCCGCAGGCGCGCGTCAATGACGACATCAACCTGCAACCCTATGCCTATCGCATCCGCATCAACGGCGTGGTGGTCGGTGAAGACAGCGTGTCGCCCGACGATGTGCTGGCGCTGAACACCGGTCAGGCTTCGGGGCATCTCAACGGCAAACCCGCCAAAGACCCGACCTTCGGCCTCGACGCCATCTGGATCAACCCATCCGACGCCGACGCCGCCACGGGGCTTGGCTATCTGGTCGTCGATCCGGGCACGGTAATCGCCACCCATCTCAATCACATGCTGCTTCAGAATGCGTCCGATCTGCTCGGCCCGGATGAGGTACAGGCGCTGCTCGACGGGCTGAAGGAGCGCGCCGGCCAGCTCGTCGCCTCGCTCTGCCCGCAGCCGGTACCGCTGACCACGCTGACTCAGGTGCTGCGCGGCCTGCTGGCGGAAAATATCCCGCTCAAGGAATTCCGCCGTATCGCCTCGGCCGTCGCCATCGCCGCCCAGCGCACGCTGGATGCCGAGGAAATCATCGAACTGATCCGCCCCCAACTCGGCCCGCTGATCATTCAGAAACTGTGCTCGGTACGCGAACCGCTACGCGTGATGACGCTGGAGGGCCAGCTCGAATCGCTGCTGGGTCAGGCCGTGCGCGGCGATGCCTCGCGCAGCCACACCATCGAACCCGATCTCGGCCGCCGCATCGTCGATGCCCTGCAACGCGCCGCCCAGCCGATGATCGCGGAGGCCAAGCCGTTCGCACTGGTCGTGCAGCCTTCGATCCGGCTTGCGATCCGCAGGCTCGTTCGCTCGGTTCTGCCCGACACGCCGGTGATGAGCTTCTTTGAAGTACCTGAGGAAAAACCCGTTGAGGTCGTTGCCGTTGTCGGCGCGCCGGAGGCTCTGCCCGCATGAATATGCCCACCGGAAAACTGACGCCCCAGGGGCCGCTGACCTACAGCCGCACCGGCCAGTCGCAACGCGACACCGAAGCGCTGGTCCGCACGCATCTGCCGCTGGTCCGCCGCATTGCCTGGCACATCCATGGCGCGATGAGCGGTATCGTCGAGGTCGAGGATCTCGTCCAGATCGGCATGGTCGCGCTGGTAGAGGCGGTCAACGCTTTCGAAGATCGCGGCCAGGTCACGTTCGAACAATATCTGTCGACGCGCGTGCGCGGGGCGATGATCGACGAGCTTCGGCGTCAGGCGACACTGACCCGAGGCGCGATGAAACGACGCCGCATGTATCGCGAAGCCGTCGAATCGCTGACCGTCAAACTCGATCGCAAGCCGGAGGATGCGGAAGTGGCTGAACATCTGGGAGTCACCCCGGAAAAGCTGCGCACCGATTATGCTGCGGCAGAAGCGCTGCATTTCGATTCGATCGACGACGTCTATACCGACGAAGGCCCCTGGTTCATGAGCGACGAGCCGGACCCGTTCGAACAACTCGCCGAATCCGACCTGCGCGATGCGCTGATCGGCGCGATTGCTGCCCTGCCCGAACGTGAGGCGCTGGTCATCCAGCTCTATTATGTCGAGGAAATGAACCTTGACGAGATCGGACAGGTGATCGGCGTCGGCTCCGCGCGCGTCTGCCAGATCAAGAAGTCGGCGCACGACCGGCTGAAAGACCTGCTCCACAAACGCCTCGGCTAGCTCCTCTCGCTCGTCATTGCGAGGAACGTAGCAACGCAGCCACACGGTACATAGTACCTGCCTCTCATCACCCGTGATGCTTGCGCTACGCTCCCGGCGTACGCACATTCAAGGGGATGGCAACGCGTCACCCCCCTGCCCTGCCCTTCAGCCGCCCGGTCAAGAAGCTGCTGGTCGGCCGGGTACGCGCCCTGTTCAACGACACCGCCCGTGGGGAAAAACCCGTTCAGCGGAAAGAGGACGGCCTGTTCGGTTCCGGTTCGGTCGCCTGGCGTGTCCATGCCGATGTCACCAGTATGATGATCGGCGGCATTTCGGCGCTGCTGCTCCAGATGCTGCATCCGCGTGCGCTGGCAGGCGTGTGGGATCATTCCGATTTCCGGCACGACACGCTGGGCCGGTTGCGCCGCACCGCGCGCTTCATTGCGCTCACCACCTATGGCGGGCGGGAAGAGGCGGAGACCGCACTGGCGCGGGTGCGCTCGATTCACGATCGGGTGCACGGCACGCTGCCGGACGGCACAGCGTATGATGCCAATGATCCGCACCTACTGACCTGGGTGCATGTCACCGAAGCGGTCAGCTTCCTGAACGGCTGGATACGCTATGGCGAACCGGACATGCCCGCGGCGGATCAGGACCGCTATTTCAAAGAGGTCGCACAGATCGCGGCACGGCTGGGCGCGACCGACATTCCCGAAAGCAGAACAGAAGCGACTCTATATATAGAGTCGATGCGCAAGGAACTGGTGTGCGACGACCGCGCGCGCACCGTTGCCCGCTTCCTGCTGAAACAACCTTCCCCGCAACTGGCGGCCGCGCCGTTCCATGCCGTGACTCTGCGTGCCGGTATCGATCTGCTCCCCGAATGGGCGCGACGGATGCACGGTCTTTCACCCGGCCCGCTTTCCGCGCCGCTCGTCCGTATCGGCGCGACCGGCATGGCGCGCACCCTGCGCTGGGCATTTCGTTGACCGGCATGGGGTGGGCGCACAAAAACCCCGATAGTCTTGCGACCATCGGGGCTTCCGTGCTTGCCCTCCTGTTGGGGTAGGGCTGGGCCGAACCCGCCACCTTATAGGGGGGCGGCGGCGGGCCCGTCCGCCATTCTTAGCGCAGCAGGCTCAGAACGCCCTGCTGGCTCTGGTTGGCCTGCGCCAGCATCGCGGTCGAGGCCTGGGCCAGGATCTGCGACTTGGCGAGGTTCGTCGTTTCCGTCGAATAGTCGGTATCTTCGATCCGGCTACGCGCGTCGCTCAGGTTGGTGACGTTCTGCGTCAGGTTGTTGACGACCGACTGCAGACGGTTCTGCGTCGCACCATAGGTCGCACGCTTGGTGTTGACCGTGGTCAGCGCGGTATCGACATTGCCGATCGCGGTCGAAGCGTTGGTCGAGGTGTCAACCGCCGTGCCGCTGCCCGTGATGGTCGACAGATCGACCTTGCTCAGGTCCAGCGCAACGGTGTTGCCGCTGTTTGCGCCGGTCTGGATCGAAACCGAACCACCCGAACCCGCCGTACCGTCGAACAGCTTCACGCCGTTGAACTCGGTGTTCGACAGAATGTCGCTGATCTGGCTCTTCAGCGCGGTAACTTCGGTGTTGAGATTCGCGCGGTCGTCCGAGCCATAGGTGCCCGAAGACGACTGCACGGCCAGTTCGCGGATACGCTGCAGCATGTTGGTAACTTCGTTCAGCGCGCCGTCGGCGGTCTGCGCCATCGAGATACCGTCATTGGCGTTACGAACCGCCTGGTTCATACCCGTGATCTGTGCGGTCATCGAGGAAGCGATGGCGAGGCCGGCGGCGTCGTCCTTCGCGGAGTTGATGCGTTTGCCGGTCGACAGGCGCTCCATGCTGTCCGTCAGCGCCATATTCGCTGAGGTCGAGGCATTGGCGGCGCGCATCGAGCCGATATTGGTTCCGATAACAGTCATGTTCCGTGTCTCCGTTCTACGTCCGGCTTCCTCCCGACCTCCCCCCTAAGATTGCGGGAGCCGGAGTAGCCAACCCATTGAACGACCGCTGTCGGAGAGGATTAAACAAAAAAGATCATCGCCGGATCGGGGCCCTTACGCGCGTACACGCAACCGCGCGCAAAAAACTGGAGCCGCTTTCGGATAAAACCGGGGGGTAAATTTACAAAGTGTTTACCCTGTTCGGGGCATAGGAATTTCCAACAGGGGGAAATGCCAATGCGTTCACTTCATCTTTCCGGTGCGGTTCAGGAAGAACACTTCATGCTGATCTCGGCCTTGCGTGCGCAGGGTTTCGGAATCGCCGAAGCGGGCAGCCGACCCGGGCGGGACGATCTGTTTCTGGTCTGCCAGGGGGAGACGCCGCCGATCGCGGCGCGGACGCTGATCCTCGAATCGGGCAACGAAGCATTTGCGCAGCATTTCTGCGACGGCAACCCCGCTCGCCTGACCTATCCGGCCGACGATGTCGCGATCGCTTCCGGCATGGCGAGCGCCATGCTGCGCGGGCCGCAGGCACCGATTGCGGCCGACCCCGAAAGCCTTGCCCTGCTGGCGCTGGCCGAACGCGTGGCGGGTGCGGACATCACCGTTTTGATCAATGGCCCCACCGGCACAGGCAAGGAAGTTCTGGCCCGCGCGATTCACAACGCATCGCCGCGTGCCGAAGGACCTTTCATCGCCATTAACTGTGCCGCGCTTCCCGAAACGATGCTGGAGGCGATGCTCTTCGGTCATCAAAAAGGATCATTCACCGGCGCGTCATCGGGCGGTGAGGGATTTTTCCGCGCTGCCCATGGCGGCACGCTGCTGCTCGACGAAATCGCCGAAATGCCGCTTCAGCTTCAGGCGAAGCTGCTGCGTGCATTGCAGGAGCGCGAAGTCGTTCCCATCGGCGCGACCGAGGCCATTCCGGTGGACGTGCGTGTCATCGCCTGCGCCAACCGCGACCTGCAACGCGAAGCGGAGGAAGGCCGGTTCCGTCCCGACCTGTACTACCGCCTGAGCGTATTTCCGCTCGAAACCCGCGCGCTGGCCGAACGGCCCGGCGACATCACCGTGCTCGCCGCGGCCATGGTCGTACGCCATGCCCAGGCCGGAAAACCGATGCCCTGGCTCAGCGCCGACGCGATCGCAATGCTCGCCGCGCATGACTGGCCGGGCAATGTCCGCGAGCTGGAAAATGTCATTCAGCGCGCGCTGTTGCTTTCGAGCGGCGCGACGATTGAAACCGATCACATCGTCTTCGACCGCGCATCGCGCCCGGCGGCCAACGCCAATCAGCCGGAAAAACTGTCGAACATCGTCCAGATGTCGGAATTTCAGGCGATCCGCGAGACGCTGGCCGCCTGTGGCGGCAGCCGCATCGAAACCGCAAAGCGCCTCGGCATTTCGGAGCGCACCCTGCGCTACCGTCTCGCCAAGGCCCGCGAACAGGGTGACGAAATCGTCGACACCGCCAATCGCCGGATCTCGGCATGAGCGGCGTCGGCGGGATCGGCGGCGGCGCCATGGGCGTCGATCGGGTGATGGCGCTGCGTGCGCAGATCCTCGAACGCAACGCCGCGCTCAAAAACGCGGGCACGGCCGACGCCTCGACGGCGGCGACCGGCGGCGCGCAGGCGACCAGCGGCGCTTCGCAACCCAGCTTCAGCGATTCGCTGCAGGATGCGCTGCAAAGCGTCAATCAGGCGCAATCGAAAGCGGGCGAACTGTCGTCCGCCTATGAACGCGGCGAAACGATCGACATCGCCAAGGTGATGCTCGCCCGTCAGCAGGCGTCCGTCGGCTTCGAAGCGACCATGCAGGTCAGGAACAAGCTGTTGTCCGCGTACAAAGACATCATGAACATGCCGGTGTAATCCATGGAAAGCGCTCTTCCCACACCCGCCGCCAATATGACGGCCAGCGGCGTCTCTGCTCCGGCAGCGGCGCCCTTCAGCTTTGCCAATCCCTTTTCGCAGATCAGGGATTTCCTCACCCAGCCGGCGATCAAGCGCAGCCTGCCGCTGATCTTCATGGTCAGTCTGGTGGCCGCCGCGCTGCTGTCCTGGGCGATGCTGCGTACACCCTCGCAACGGATCCTGTTCGCCAATCTCGACGACAGCGACAAGGCGGCGGTGACGCAGGCGCTCAACAAGGCAGGGATCGATACGCATTTCGACGGTGCCGGATCGGTTACCGTCGCGGAAGATCAGTATAACAAGGCGCGGATGCTGCTTGCCGGGCAGGATCTGCCGAAAGCGGCTCCGGGCGGTTATGCCATTCTCGACAATCTGCCGATGGGCGTCAGCCGTGCGGTAGAGGGCGAACGGCTGCGACAGGCGCGCGAAAGCGAACTGGCCGAATCGATCGAGGAGATCGATGCCGTCGCCGACGCCCGCGTCCATCTCGCCACCCCGGAGGCTTCCGCCTTTGTCCGCGACAATTCAAAACCTTCGGCTTCGGTGATCGTCCGGCTTCAGCCCGGCCGGTCGCTCAGCGATTCGCAGGTCCAGTCGATCGTCAACCTCGTCGCATCTTCAGTGCCGGGGATGTCGCCCGACGGCGTCACCATCGTCGATCAGATGGGCAACCTTCTGTCCGATCCCGAAAAGAGCGACAGCGCCTCCGAAGCCGGGGACGCGCGGATCGATTTCCAGCGCCGGGTGGAGGACAAATATCGCCAGCAACTCACCAAGCTGCTGACCCCGCTGGTCGGCGCGGGCAATTTCTCCGCCGAGGTGCAGGCCGATGTCGACCTCGATGAGACGCAGGCGACCCGCGAAGCCTATGACAAGGACGGCGTGCTGCGCACCGAACAGGGCAACTGGACCCGCGATCCGGACTCCGGCAAGACGCCCGCAGGCATTCCCGGCGCGCTCTCCAACACGCCGCCAGCCGATCCCAAGCTGGTGAAGCCCGATCCCAAGGCGACCAATGCCGACGGCACGCCTGCCACCGGAGCCACCTCCGGCACCGCATCGGGATCGACCGATGACTCCACGCAGAAGACCAGCGAGCAATATGCCCGCACCTATGCCAATGGTAAGGAAATCTCCGTCACCCGCGCGGTGCCGGGAGAGGTCAAGCGCCTGTCCGTCGCCGTCCTGCTGCGCGACCCCACCACCGGCAAGCCGCGCAGCAAGGCCGATATCCAGCAGATTACCGAACTGGTGCGTGCCGCCGTCGGCTATTCGCAGGCACGCGGCGATCAGGTAACGGTCATCGCCCGCAAATTCTCACCCGATGCCACTGCCGATGCCGACAAGCCGGCCTGGTATCAGGCCGACTGGGTACCGATGGTCGCCCGCAACGGCACCGCGCTTATCATCGCGCTGCTGGTGCTGCTGCTGGGCGTTCGTCCGCTCGCCAAGTCGCTGCTGAAGAAGAAGGAAGAAATCGACGCCGAAAAGGCGATCGCCGCACTTCCCGGCGCTTCGGGACCGGGTCAGGTCGAGAATCAGACCCCCGGCGAAGCGCCCGTCAGTGTCGAGATGCTCGCCGCCTCGCGTAACTATGGCGACCGGGTCGATCTCGTCCGCGGGTTCACCCGTGACAACCCTTCGCGCGCCGCGCTCGCGGTTCGTGACATGATCCAGGCGGATGCAAAAGGATGAACGCGCCGACCACCACCCGCAGCTTTACCGGCATCGAACGCGCCGCCGTTCTGATGATGCTCGTCGGTGAAGACGAAGCTGCTGCAATCCTGCAAAAGCTTGATCCCGAAGAGGTGCGAGAGCTTGGCCGGGCGATGTTCGCCGTCGCCGATGTGAGCGAGATGGACGTCAACGACGTCCTCGACAACTTCATCGACAAGGCGGTCGAACGTACCGCCATCGGCTTCAACCCGCGCCCGAAGATCGAAACGATGATGAATCGCGCGCTCGGCCCTGAAAAGGCGGAAAGCGTGCTGTCACGTATTACTCCGCCGGAAGCTGCCTGTGCCATCGACCTGCTCGACTGGCTGGAGCCGGCCGAAATCGCGCAACTGATCGAGGATGAACATCCGCAGATCGCTGCGGTTCTGATCGCCAATCTCGACCCGGCAGTGGCGGGCAAGGTGCTGGAAACGCTGCCCGAAGCGGTACAGCCGCAGATCCTGCATCGCGTCGCACGTCTCGGCCCGATCACGCCGGAGGCGATCGAGACGCTGAAGGTCACATTGTCGCGCCGCATCGGCAAGGGACAGGCGTCCACCGGCCTCAGGCTCGGCGGATCGAAAGATGCCGCCAAAATCCTGTCGAGCGCGCGCAAGTCGACCGAAACCCGCGTCATGCCGAAACTCGCCAAGATCGACCGTGCGGTCGCCAAGGAGATTGAGGAGGCATTGTTCGTCTTCGAAAATCTGCTGGAGATGGACGACAAGAATCTCGGCATCCTCATCCGCAATATCGACACCGATACGCTGGTGCGCGCGCTCAAGGGCGTGGACGAGACGGTGCGCGGTCGTTTCCTGGGCTGCATGTCCGCACGCGCCGCCGACGGCATCGTCGACGAGATGGAATCGCGCGGGCCGATGCGCCTTGCCGAAGTGCTCGAATCGCAAAAGGTCATCATCACCACCGCGCGCCAGCTGGCGAAGGACGGCACGATCATGATGGGCGGCGGAGAAGACGATTATGTCTGATGCCGCACGCGCCTTTCCCGACGCGCCTGAACCGGGATTCACTCCCGGTTTCGCCAGCCGCCACGATCGCGCGGGCGAAGCGCTGCGCAAGGCGTTCGCGCCGGTCGAAGGGTTCTCCGCAATCGACATTCGCGACCGTATCCGCGACGCCCGTCCGAAACCGGCAGCCGACGGCCCGGTCGGGTTCAGCCCGCAAAGCAGGCATACCGGCACAGCCGACGCCGCCCAGCCAGGTCCGCGCCATTTCAGCCCCGCCGATCCCGAAGAGCGGACGCAGGCAAGCGCCGCTCCGGGGGCAAATGACAGCGACTTTCACGATCCGTTCGAAGCGGCTCGTACCGCCGGCTATGCCGAAGGGCTGGCCGCCGCGCGCACTGAAATGGCGCAGGCACAGCACCGTGAGGAAGCGCTCGTCACCCGACTGTCCGAGGCGCTGGCACAAGGGTCGCATTTTGATCGCGAACGCGTCGCCCGGCAATTGCGCCAGACGGTGCTGGCGCTGGTTCAGAAAATCATCGGCGAAACCGGCATTGCGCCCGACTATCTCGCCAACCGGGTGGAAGTTGCCGCCGACATGCTGAGCGACAGCGCCGAATCGGCGATGCTGCGCCTCAACCCCGACGACCTTGCAATGGTCGAGGACAAGCTGCCCAAAACCGTCTTTCCCGTCGGCGATCCCCATGTCGAACGCGGCCATTTCGTGATCGAATCGGCATCGACCGTCATTGAGGACGGTCCCGATCTGTGGATCGAACAACTGACTGCTGCTCTGGAACATGTGACACCGCCTTCATGCTGAATCAGTTCGCCGAAGACTATCTGGGCTCGCTCAACCTTTCGAATTTTCGTCCGCAGCCGCGCGTTGCCGGACGTCTGTCCTCGTTCGACGGGTTGCTGATGGAGGCGGTCGGCCTGTCGCTGCCGGTCGGTACGGTCTGCGCGATTTCCACCGCCAATGGCGGTACGGTGGAGGCCGAAGTCATCGGCTTTCGCGGCGGCAGGACGTTGCTGATGAATCTCGGCGGTCCAGCCGCGCTTCTGCCTAATGCACCGGTGCGGCCCATCGGTCCGCCGGGAGAGGCAGAGGTCGGCTCCGCCCTGCTCGGCCGCGTGGTCGATGGTGCGGGCAAGCCGATCGACGGCAAAGGCCCGATCCGCGATGCCGGACACTGGCCGCTGGCGGGCAAGATCCAAAACCCGCTCGATCGCGGCCGCGTGCTCAAACCGATGGATGTCGGCGTGCGCGCGATCAACGGCCTGCTGACCATCGGTCAGGGCCAGCGTGTCGGCATCATGGCCGGTTCGGGCGTCGGTAAATCGGTGCTGCTCGGCATGATCGTGCGCGCAGCCCAGGCCGATGTTGTCGTCGTCGGACTGATCGGCGAACGCAGCCGCGAAGTCGCCGACTTTCTCGAAACCAAGATTTCGGGCGAGGCACGCACACGTTCGGTCGTCGTCGCCGTGCCCGCCAACCATTCGCCGGTACTGCGTATTCGCGGCGCCCTGCGCGCCACGGCCATCGCCGAATCCTTCCGCGCGGAAGGAAAGAAGGTGCTGCTGATCATGGATTCGCTGACGCGCGTAGCGCATGCGGGCCGTGAAATCGGACTGGCGCTGGGCGAACCGGCCTCCGCGCGCGGCTATCCGCCCTCGGCCATCGCCATGCTGCCCAGCCTGATCGAACGCGCGGGCACCGATGTCACCACCGGCGGCTCGATTACCGCCATCTATACCGTGCTGGCCGATGGCGATGACGGTAACGATCCGGTCGTCGATTCAGCGCGCTCGATCCTCGACGGGCATATCGTGCTGTCGCGCCAGCTTGCCGAACAGGGGGTTTACCCCGCCATCGATCTTGGCCCGTCGGTCAGCCGCGTGATGACCGATATCGCCACGAAAGAGCATGTTGCCGCCGCGCGGGTGCTGCGTCGGCACCTTGCCACCTATGAGGAAAATCGCGACCTGATCCTGATGGGTGCCTATCGCCCCGGCACCGATGCCGCGATCGACGCGGCGCTTGCCTGTCATCCGGCGGTGCTTGAATATATCCGCCAGGATTCCGACGCCGTCGTGCCGCTGGCCGATGCGATTGCCGAACTGACCGGCGTCTTCGGCGATGGCTGAACGCTCCAAAAAGCGCCTCGACCGCATTCACCGGGTCCGCACGCTGCAACTCGATCTCGTGCGTGCTGACGAAGCCCGCGCCGCCCAGCGCGTATCCGACGAATCCAATTTGCGCGACCGTATTCACCGGCTCAGCCAGTCGGTCGCGCCCGTCGCCACCCCTGCGCCGACCAGCGCGGGCAGCCTGATTGCCGCTGCCCATTATCGTCACCGCCTCCACCAGTCGGCCGAAGCCGCCGAACGCCGGATCGAAGTGGCCGAGGCCGGATTGCAATCCGCACGCGGCGCGACCCGCGAAGCCAAACGCGAACAGACCGCGGTGGAAAAGCTGATCGAACGCGCCGAAGCGGAAGCCGCGCGCCGCGCCATGCGCGCGCTGGAGGCGATGCCCGGCGAACCGCGCAAGCGCCGCAACGATCCGGAATAGAGCCGTTTCCCCAAAAACGGCACGGTCCTTGCTTAAACGCAGGATATGCATGGTTTCGGAAACATAGCGCGATGATGAAGATCAGCCTGCCTCTTTCCCTCAATCCGGGAACCCCCGGCGCTGCGCCCAAAACCGGCGGCAAGGGGGTAAAGGACTTTGCCCCTGCCCTTGCCGATGCAATCAAGGGTAGCGGCACCGCAAAGCGGGTTTCAGCCGACACGATTGTTGCTCAGGACAAGGCGCTTCCGGCGAAAGCACGCCTTCCTGATTCCAAACTCAAGACTACAGAAAAGACCACGCAAACGGCCGGTGGCGCAAAGCGGCAAACCTCCGCCACGCCCGGCAAAATCTTGCCGGTTGCGAAAAATGCAAAAGGCGCCGACGCATCAGGCGAAGCCGACACGACCGCACAGGCACAGTCTGCCACCGACACCAAAACATCCGCTCCCGTGTCGACTGCAAAAACGATAGTGACCGCCGACGATGCTTTGGATGCGACATCCCCAACGGTACCGAGTTTGACGGCGTCGGTCTCACATCAGGGCAGCCAGCCTGCAACGACACCCACAAAGCATCGCGCACAGCCGACCAGAGGTACAGCCGACGCAACGGTCACAATCACCGATCCCACCGCCGCCGACATCGCCGATGGCAATGATGCGAACATGACGGCGCAGGCCGGACCTGACACCGGGACCGGCGATAAAGCCGTCGCACAGACTGCAAAGAAGGCTCCCGAAAAGAGCAAGACATCTGCATCGCGCCCGACAGCGACAGACAGCGCCGCCGCTGCCATCGTTGCAGCAGTCGCTTCGGATACGCCGGCAGCGAGCGGGGTCGCCCGTTCGGCTTCCGCAAAAGCCGATGATACCGGTCATGGAGACGGAGCATCGACGACAAAAGGGGATGCGCCGACACCCCGAAAGGTGGCTCCGACACTCGCCTTTGCCTGGCAGGCTCCGTTCAATCCGTCGGCGGGCACTACCCCCGCGACTGGTAATACCGCCGCCCCGGTCGCGCATGCGGCGCAGCCTGTAACCGGACAAGGTCCGGCACTTTCAAAGGACATCGGCAATACGGCGATTGCCGCCAATCAGCAGGCGACCGCTCAGGCACATACGCAGGCGGCTCCCCAACCGGACAAGCTTGAATCGCTGGCGCTCAAGGCAGCGATTCAATCCGCAACGCCGGTATCGGGCACCGCGTCGTCTGCGCCAACGCCCAGCGCCGCGCACACTGATATACTCGGCAAGTCGCCTGTCGATATTCAGTTCACGACAACCGCGCCACCACCCGCCGTCATCCGCGCGACACTTGCCATGACATCCGCCCTGCCGGCACAATTCGCCGCGCAGCTCGCCGGTCAGAGCGCGACACGCCGAAACGTACCGCTGACACCCGCGAGCGATTCGTCCGGCGACGGTCAGATTTCCATGCTGCTGTCGCATGGTGCGGCCGCAGGGCAAACCACCGCCACCGCGCTTTCAGGTGCCACAGGCCAGGACGGCACCGCGCTCGACCTGAAACAGCAGCAGGGCATGGAGCAGATGATCGACCGCATCGCCGCGCTGCGCGATGCCGGAAAGGGCGCGAACGACGCCCGCATCCGGCTGGCGCCCGATGCGCTTGGCAATGTGCAGGTGACGGTGCGTCACGACGGTGCGCAAACGCATGTGCACTTCACCACCGATACGCTGGCTGCCCGCACATTGTTGCACGACGCGCAGCCGCGCCTTGCCGAAATGGCGGACGCACGCGGCCTGAAACTCGGCAATACCACGGTCGATTCAGGCGCTGCCGGTCAGGGCTATCAATCGAATCAGCAGCAACCGCAAGGGCAGCAGCAACCGAATATCCGCAATTTCGCGCCAACATCGGCGGCCGATGATTCCGAATCCGGAATCGCCGACGCTCGAATCGCTTAACGGGGAACTGGAATGAGTAAGAAAGACGACAAGGACGACGCTAAGGACGGCAAGAAGAAAAAGGGCGGCATGGGCAAGATGCTCCTGCTCGTCGGCGGCGTGCTGGTGCTTGGCGGCGGCGGAGCCGGAGCGGGTATTTACGCCGCCCAGTCCGGCCTGCTTGGCGGCGGCGGGGCAAAGGCCCATGCCGCCCCTGCCCCCGACGTGCCGCATCTGGTCCCCAAATCGGAAGAAAAACGCGCCTCGCTCGGCGGTGACGGCGACGGCGGCCATGGCGAAGGCGGCGGCGATTCAGGCGGCAGCCATGGCGGCCTGCCCACGCCCGCCGGTCAGGGCGGCGATAAATATGCCTCAAATTATTTTGTGATGGATAAAGAGTTCACGTCGAACCTTCTCGACAGCGTGCACTTCATCCAGGTCGGTCTGGCGGTCTCCACGCCCTATGACGACCGGGTGCTCGAAAACCTGAAAACTCATGAGATTGCAGTACGTTCCGCGATCCTGATGACGCTGGGCCAGACCGATGAGGATCAGGTTTTCTCAGTCGAGGGCAAGCGCAAACTGCAACAGCGACTGGTGAAAACCATCAATCAGGTGCTCCAGCAAAAAGAAGGATTCGGTGGCGTTAGTAACGTCTACTTTACCAATTTTGTTGTTCAGTGAACTTGCATGGTTAACGCTGATTCACCAGAAGCCCCGCAGGAGCGGCAGGACAGGCGCGAACGCACACGGGGCACCGTGGGCGTCGGCCACGCGCCACTGTTTGGCGACCCGAATCGTAATCCGTTCGGGGATCTGCACACGTTGCAGCACCTGTCCGCGCGTCTGGCGCGGTCGCTGCGCGGGGTATTCGAACCGTTGCAGCACAAAGCACTGCGAAGCTGGGCGGAGCCGGTCAGCGTACAACGTTTTGCCGATTACCGGGTGGAGCGCGGCGACGGGCTGACCGCCTGGCTTCCCATGGAGATACAGCCGACAGGCGGGCATGCCCTGCTGGTGATGGACGGTCGCTTCGTGCTTGAACTGCTCGACCTGTTCTTCGGCGGCAACGGCGAAGCGCCGCACAACCTGCCCGGTGAATTTTCTCCGTCCGCCGAAGCAATGGTGCAGCGGCTGGCGACGATGATGCTCGATTCGCTCCACAATGCGTGGGAGCCGATCGCCCGCCTCACCTTCGATCCGCGCCATGTCGAGATCAATCCGGCCATGTTCTCCTCGCTCGACGGCGACGATCCGATGGTCGTCACCCGCTTCGGGCTGGCGGGCGACAAGGAAGATCCGGTCTTCATCGACATCATCTATCCGGTTGCCGACCTGAAACCGCATGCGCCGTCGCTGACCGCCAAGGTACATGGCCGCACGGCAGAGGCCGATCCGAAATGGCAGCATAATCTGACCCGCTCGACCATGAGCGTGAAATTCCCCGTCCGGTCGGTGCTTGCCGAGCCGGTGGTGTCGCTGGGCAAATTGATGGAGCTGAAGGAAGGGGACGTCCTGCCGATCAGCTTCGGCACCTATGTCCCTGTCATGGTCGGTCGCAACCGGCTGGGCACCGGCACCGTCGGCACCGCCAACGGACGCGCGGCAATCAGGCTCCACAGCCTCGAACGAATTGAAGAAGAGGACTTCCAATGAACGATATGACGAACGGCGGCCTGCCCGTGGACGGAGCTGTCGCGGCCAATTTCCGGCTGCTTCAGGACGTCGATGTGAAGCTGACGGTAGAGATCGGCTCGACCGAACTCACGCTGCGCGAACTGCTGGCGCTGGGGGAATCGAGCGTGATCGAACTCGACCGCGCGGCCAATGAACTGCTCGACGTGTTCGTCAACGGCACGCTGATCGGCCGTGGCGAGGTCGTCACCGTCGGCGAACGTTTCGGAGTGCGCATGACCGAACTGGTCAGCCCGGAAAAGCGGGTCGCTGGCAAATGATGTGGGCTTATGTCCTGAAACTGGTGATCCTGCTGCCGCTGGTCTGCGGTCTGCTGATCGCCTGCCTGTGGGCATGGCGCAAGCTTGAGGCACGCCTGCCCGGCAATCAGGGCGAGAAACTGATCCATGTCCGCGAAACCATGATGGTCGGCACCGGCACTCGTCTGGCGGTCATCGAATTCGAAGGAAAGCGCCTGCTCGTCTCGGTCAGCCGGGGTGGAGTCACGCTGATCGACAAGGCAGGGCAATGACGATTTCGTTTCCGCCCCGGCGCATCCTCTTCGCGCTGGGCGCCATTCTGATTGCCCTGATCCTCGCACATCCTGCGTTCGCACAGACCGCACCTGCGGCAACGCCGGGCACGGGCGACGCGATCGACCGTGCGCTGGGCGACCTTGGCGGCGGCAATGCCCCGCTCAGCCTGTCGCTGCAAATCCTCATCATCATGGGGCTGCTCACGGTTCTGCCGGGCATTCTGCTGATGATGACCAGCTTCACCCGCATCGTCATCGTGCTGGCGGTGCTGCGTCAGGCGCTGGGCCTGCAACAGACACCGCCCAATCAGGTGCTGATCGGTCTGTCGCTGTTCCTCAGCTTCTTCGTGATGGCGCCGACCATCAACCAGATCAACCAGACCGCGATCCAGCCCTATGCCGCGGGCAAGATCGGCGCGACCGAGATGATCAAGCAGGGCGGCCGTCCGCTGCACGCCTTCATGATCAAGCAGACGCGCACCCGCGACCTCACCATGTTCGCGGAAATGGCCAAGAGCGGTCCCTATGCCCGCCCCGAAGACGTGCCCTATTCGGTACTGCTTCCCGCTTTCGTCACCAGCGAGCTGAAAACCGCATTCCAGATCGGTTTCCTGATCTTCCTGCCGTTCATCGTCATCGACCTCGTCGTCGCGACCGTGCTGATGTCGCTCGGCATGATGATGTTGTCGCCGACGATCATATCGCTGCCGTTCAAGCTGTTACTGTTCGTGCTGGTCGACGGCTGGGCACTGACCATGGGCAGCCTCGCCAACAGCTTCGTCACCTAGCCGAACCCTACCACCACCGCTTTCTTCTCAATCCCGACCCGGAATTTGCATCATGGACGCCGATTATTTCCTCTCCGTCGCCAGACAGGCCCTGTGGGTGCTGGCGCTGGTGTCTGCGCCGGTGCTGATCCCGGCGCTGCTGTCGGGCCTGATTCTCGGCATGATCCAGGCGGCAACCTCGATCAACGAACAAACGCTGAGCTTCGTACCGAAACTGATCGTCGTCGCCATCTCGCTGGTCATTTTCGGCGGCATGATGTTCGGTCTTCTGAGCGATTTCACGGTGCAGATTTTCAACCGTATCCCCGACCTTGTGAAATAGCCGATGCTGGGTTTCGGCGTCTCGATCGAGCCACAGCTCTGGACGCTCATCTTCACGATGGTGCGCGTCGGCGCCGCCTTTATCGCGGCGCCGGTATTCGGTGCGATAACCGTGCCGCTGCCCGTGCGCATCACGCTCTCCGGCGCAATCGCGGTCCTCGCGATGAACGTCGCGCATATTCATCCGCCCGAGCAGGTCTTCTCGCTTGTCACCTTCCTGTCGGTGGCGGGGGAAGCGCTGATCGGTCTCGCGCTCGGCTTTATCCTGCAAATCGCCTTTGCTGCGCCGATGGTGGCGAGTGAGGCGATCGGCATCACCATGGGGCTTGGCTTCGCGACAATGATGGACCCGCAGCGCGGTGCCTCGACGCCTGCGCTCGGCAATTTCCTGTCGATTCTGCTGACGCTGCTGTTCCTGTCGGTGAACGGCCATCTGATCCTCGTTCAACTGATCGTCAAAAGCTACACGCTGCTTCCTCCGGGCGCATGGCTGGGTGCCGAACAGCTCAAGAATATCGCGTTTTTCGGCGGCTATGCGTTCATGGCCGGACTGATGCTGGCGCTGCCGGTCGGCTTTCTGCTGCTGTGCCTCAATCTGGTCGTCGGCATGGTGTCGCGCTCCGCACCTGCCCTCAATTTGTTCGCGGTCGGCCTTCCCGCCAGCCTGATGGTCGGGGTGATTGCACTGTTCGTCGCGATGCCGGCGATGAGTGACTATATGTTCATCATTATCCGCGACGGCCTGGACGCGACACAAAGGCTGGTACTGGGATAATGTCGGAAAGCGGTCAGGACAAAACAGAAGCCCCGACAGCCAAGCGCCTCAAAAAGGCGCGGGACGAGGGCAATATCCTGCGCTCCAAGGACTTCGCGGCGGCGATCGTCGTGTTGTTCGGGTGTGGCTGGATTGCGATGTTCGGCGGCTCGATGGTTCGCGCGGTGCAGGGCATAATGGCCGCCAGCCTGACCTTCGGCCGCGCCGATGTTGACGATTTCGAACCGATGCGCCCGCTGATCGAGGCGGGAACCCGCCTCTTCGTCCCGATGGGCACGTTGCTGGCGCTGGTGTTCCTTGCCGCGATCCTCAGCCAGGTCGGACTGGGCGCGTTCAGCTTCAACGCGAAGCTGCTCGCACCAAAGCCGTCACGCATCAATCCCGCTTCCGGGATCAAGCGTATTTTCGGCCCGCAGGGCTGGATCGAAATGGGCAAGTCGCTGCTGAAGGTCATCCTGCTCGGCAGCATCGGCTATGTCCTGCTCAGTCAGGCCGCGCACCATTCGATGGGGCTGCTCTCCTCTGATCTGGAGGGCGCGGTCGGCGTTCTGAGCAGCGACTTCACCATCCTTTTGTTCGCCATGGCGGCGGGACTTGCGGCCATCGCCGCGATCGACGTGCCGATCGCCGCCTATCGCCTGAAAAACAAGCTGATGATGACCAAGCAGGAAGTGCGCGACGAGCACAAGGAAAGCGAAGGCTCGCCCGAATCGAAACAGGCCATTCGCGGCAAGCAGCGCGAGGTGATGAAACGCTCCTTCCGCAAGGCGGTGGCAGAGGCGCATGTCGTGCTTACCAACCCGACCCATTTCGCAGTGGCGCTGCGCTATCAGACGGGCCGCGATCAGGTGCCGGTGGTGGTGGCAAAGGGCCGCGGCGAAACCGCGTTTGCCATTCGTGAGCTGGCGAAGGAGCTGGAGATCACGACGCTGGAATCGCCCGCGCTCGCCCGTGCGGTTTATTATACCAGCCGCGAAGGACAGGAAATTCGCGACGACCTGTATCGTTCGATCGCAACCGTTCTTGCCTTTGTTTTCAACGTCAATGCGCAGGCCGGCGGCACCTTGCCGCATATCGACGTTCCGGCAACCGCTCGTTTCGACGAAAATGGTCGTCAGATGTCGTAAAGATTTGGGCTGTACGGTCGTTTGATGGGGAAGAAGGGAAACACGCATGGCCGTTGAGTCGATCGCCAAAACACTGGGTACCGGTTCGGGGATCGACACGACCGCGCTGGTCGATCAGCTCGTTACTGCGCAGTTCGATGCGAAAAACACCCAGCTCAGCAATCAGTCGGACGCGCTCGATACCAAGATTTCGGCCGTTTCCGATATCAAGAGCGCAATCAGCAGCTTCAACACCGCGCTCAAACAACTGGTCAAGGGCGGCACGCTCAATACCCAGCCGACGAGCAGCAACACCGGCATTGTGACTGCCAAGGCGACCAGCGGTTCGACCGCGAACCTGTCCGGCCTTTCGGCATCGATTCAGGTGCAGCAACTTGCTGCATCGCAGGTTGCCAACACCACGCCCTTTGCCGACAGCACCAGCGCGATCGGCACCGGCACGCTGACCATCACACTGGGCACGGCCAGCGTTTCCAACGGTCAGATGACCAGCTTCACCGCAGGCAGCGGCACGCCGGTCAACATCACCATCGACAGCACCAACAACAGCCTCGACGGTATTGCCAAGGCCATCAATGCTGCCGGAGCAGGGGTTACGGCCAGCGTGCTGAGCGACTCCGACGGTGCGCGGCTCGTACTGAAAAGCGCCACCGGCGCGGATCAGGCATTCACCCTCTCCGCCACCGAAGACAGCAGCGCTCCCGGCCTGTCGGCGCTCGATGTCGGCGTCGGTGCCGGCAACACCACCATCGGCACCGCCGCACAGGATGCGGTCGTCGCGGTCGATGGCGTTTCGGTCAAACGCTCCAGCAATCAGATCAGCGACCTGATCGACGGCGTTACCCTCAACCTCGTTTCGGCCAGCCCCGGCACCACCGTCCAGATCGGCAGCCAGGCCCAGACCGACAATCTGCGCAATGCGGTCAATGATTTTGTCGACACCTATAATCAGGTGATGTCGACGTTGCAGACCGATACCGATTCAAAAACGGGGCCGCTGAGCACCGACACGGCGGCACGCGCCCTGCAATCGGCGCTGTCGCAACTGACGCTGACCAACCTCGTCAATGACGAACCCAGCGGCTCACCGCAGACGCTGGCGGAAATCGGGATATCCACCAATCGTGACGGTTCGCTGAGCGTCAACACCGATCAACTCGATTCCGCGCTCAGCAACTTCCCGCGTGCGGTGGAAAAGATGTTTTCCCCCGGCCTGCTGTCCACCGGGGACGGCTTGTCGGCGGCGCTCGATTCGATCACCACCCGCGCGACCAGCGTGGTGTACGGTCTTGGTGCCAGTGCAGCGTCCTATACCACGCAGAAGCAGCATATCACGGATGAACAGACTCAGGCGGCAAGCGATGCCGATGCGATGCGCACGCGCCTGACCCAGCAATTCGCCAGCATGGATTCAAAGGTTGCTGCGTATAAATCGACGCAGACCTTCCTTACCCAGCAAATCAACGCCTGGAATTCGAGCAGTAACGGCTAACGTCAATGACACGCTATGCAAGCGCCCTGGCCTGCGATCCGGCGCACACTTATCAGCAGATCGACATGACATCGCGGATCGGTGGCGCCGACCCGCATCAGCTCGTCGGTCTGCTCTACGAAGAGGCGGTTCGCGCGCTTCGTACAGCCGCCTGGGCGACTGAAAACAATCAGTTCAAGACGAAAAGCGAACGGGTTACGCGTGCAATCGCCGTATTGTTCGCGCTTGAATCGGGCCTCGACTTCGAAAAGGGCGGTCAGGTGTCGCGCACGCTCGCAACGCTGTATCGTGGCATACGCGAGCAGATCGTAGCGGCCAGCATCGGCAGCGACCCCGCCCCCTTTCGCAACGCCGCCAACGACCTTTCGGAAGTCGCCGCTGCCTGGAACAGCGTACGAAACTGAAGCAGCCTCGCCTTATTTGGCGAACCAGTGGCGGTAGAGAAAAAAGATGGTGATCCCCGCCGCCATCAGCGCGCATACCAGCAGCACGCCGTCAAATGCCCAGGGCTCCCTGGCATAGGGAATCCCCTCCACATTCATGCCCAGCAGACCGGTGAGGAAAGTCAGCGGCAGGAACACCATCGCCACGATTGCGATGATCAGCGAGCGCTGGTCGATCTGCTCGGCCCGCAGATCGGTCAGCGTTTCATGGATCAGCGCACTGCGTTCGCGGATGGAATCCAGTTCTTCCGACATACGCGCCGCCCGGTCGGCCGCCGCCGCGAGATGCAGCCGGTCGTCATCCTCCAGCCAGTCGACATTCAGCGTCGCCAGCTTCTCCAGCGCCGATCGCTGCGGGTTCAGGAACCGACGATAGCCGATTGCCTTGATCCGCACCTGATTGACCCGACGGCGCATCTCGAACGCCTGATCGGCGCTTAACCGCTCCTCGCAATCGTCGAGCAGGTCGCCCAGATCAGCAACATTGGGATCAAGTTCTTCGGTAATCGCGCTGGCAAATTCAGCGATCAGATCGCCGGGATCGTCGATTTCCGCCCGGGCCATCACTTCGTCACGCACTTCTCCCACCGCATGCAAGCGTTTGCGGCTGACCGAATAGACATGGCCGGCATGGGCATAGATACGGATCGACGCCAGCGGATCGGCAGGCTCCATCTCATCATCGGAAAGACCGCGCATGTTGATCAGCGCCCCGCCATCGGGCGCCGCATCACAGCGCGGACGCGTTTCCGTCGCGGTCAGCATGTCAGTGAGATATTCGCTCAGGTGCGCTTCTTCACGCAGCCAGCGCTGCACTGCCTCATCATTCGAAGCGAGATGCACCCAGACCAGTTCGGCATCGCATTTCAGTGCCTGCTCCAGCGGAATCTTCTCCGCCAGATGATTTTTCACCCGGATCGCAAAGCCGTTCATCACACGCCCTTCACCATCACCGACAGCCCCGGCTCCAACCGGGTGGGCGGCGTGTCGCAAAGGATGCGCCCGGCATCGGCACGTGCACGGTTCAAAATCAATGAAGGGACGTCGACGGCATAATATACGCGATCCGCCTGCGCCAGCCAGCGTGCCTCTCGCAGGGTCAGGTCGTCGGGATCGTCGCTGCGCAACCGGATATGCTCCATCCGATCAGCCTGCTCCAGCGTTTCGGACGATGCAAGCCATTGTGCAACGACATTTTCCTCATGCACGGCGACCGGGTCCAGCCTGCCGCCCTCCGACAATGCTTCGCCCAGTGCACGCCGCCGAACCGCGCCGTCGGGCCAGCGCGCGCGGATCGCTGCGCGCGCCTGTCCGAGTGCCACCGCCAGCCTGCCCAGCGATTGCGGAAGGATCGCCTCCAGCCGTTGTCGCAACGCCGCCGCCAGCCCCGCCGAAACGCCGCCGGTCGAAATCGCGATCAACACCGGCGACCGGTCGATGACGGCGGGCAGCGTGAAATCGCACAACGCCGGACGATCAACGGCATTGACGAGGATACCGCGCGCCTTCAGCCTCGCCACCGCATCCTGCGCTGCCCGTTCTTCGGCAACGGCTACGACGGCGATCCGCGCCATATCATCCGCTTCCCCCACGACCCGCGCTCCGGCCCGCTCCAATATGCGCCGTTTCGCTTCCGCCGCCGGACCGTCGCCCAACAGGATCACCGGCCTGTCCGCCACACGCAGCAACAGGGGCAGGCCGGCATCGCGCATCAGCGGATCATTTCAGCCATTCGGGCACGCGCTCGGCAGCCATGATCGTACCTGCCGCGATTCGGTCGGCCACCACCGCATAGCGATCGCCCGACACCAGCACTTCGGGTACCAGCGGGCGGCTGTTATAGGTCGATGCCATGGTTGCGCCATAGGCCCCGGCGGTCCTGAAAATGCCCAGATCGCCCGGCTCTACCGCATCGATTTCGCGGTTCATGGCGAACGTATCGCCCGTCTCGCACACCGGTCCTGCGATATTCGCCATCATCGTTTCGCCCGTCGGCCGGACGGCGGCAAAATCATGATAGGCATCGTACAATACCGGGCGAGCGAGGTCGTTCATCGCCGCATCGACGATGACATAGGGATTCTGCACCCCCGGCTTCACCCAGATCACCTTGGTCAGCAGCACGCCCGCATTGCCCGCGATCACCCGGCCGGGTTCGAACATCAGTTCGACATCCCAGTCGCGCGTCACCCGTGCGGCCATCGCCCCGAACTCCGCCGGGCTGGGCATCACGTCGTCGGCGCGATAGGGCACGCCCAGCCCGCCGCCCAGATCGACATGGGTGATTTTATGGCCATCGGCGCGCAGTTCGCGCACCAGTTCGCCAATGCGGGTATAGGCGGCCTCCAGCGGAGCCAGGTCGCCAAGCTGACTACCGATATGGATCGCAACTCCGCGCAGGTCGAGACCGGGTTGCGCCGCCAGTCGCGCGAACATCGCACGCGCTTCATGGATGGGGATACCGAACTTGTTCTCCGCGCGACCGGTGGAGATTTTCGCATGGGTGTGCGCATCGACGTCCGGGTTGACGCGCAGCACGGCGGGCGCACGCTTACCCATCGCCGCGGCGATTTCAGCCAGCGCCATGCCTTCGGGTTCATGCTCCAGATTGAACTGGCCGATACCCGCTTCCAGTCCGGCCTTCAGTTCGGCAGGGGTCTTACCCACGCCCGAAAACAGGATACCATCGGCAGGAACGCCCGCTGCAAGCGCGCGCGCCATCTCTCCGCCCGACACCACATCGGCACCATAGCCCTGATCGGCGAGCACCCGCAGCACGCCCAGATTGGGATTGGCCTTGATAGCGAAGGCGATGTGAACGCTGGGAATGTCTTTCAGGCCATCGCGAAACACCTGCGCATGGCGTTCCAGCGTCGCCTGCGAATAGACATAAACGGGGGTGCCGACTTCTTCGGCAATGCGTTCCAGCGGCACGTCTTCGCAAAACATGCGCCCGTCGCGCAGCGTAAAATGATCCATGAGCGGTGGGCCTTCAGTTCTTGGGGGGAATGTCGAAGGGGTCCTCAGGACGCTCCTTCGATTCCTTCAGCAGTTCATCGTTGCGCGTCGGACGCGCTTCCGGGCGGGGTTCGAGCAACTGCTGGGGCGTCGGCGTGGCGGCCGCGCCATAGGGCTTGACGGGCAGTGGCTCCTTGGCGGGCGGCGCCAGTTCCTTGCGCGACCCGCACCCGGCCAGCGCGACGAGCGCCACAGCGGCCAGCATTGCCCTACGCATCACCCATTCTCCCGACGCGCCGCCGCAATCGCCTCACGCACCCGTTCGGGCGCGGTTCCGCCAAAGCTGCGGCGGCTGTTGACCGAGGCATCGACGCTCAGCACGTCATACACGCCTTCGCCGATCCGGTCATCAATCGCACGCAGCGTTTCCAGCGGTAGCTGATCCAGCCGCACGCCCGCATCCTCGGCCGCCTTGACCGCACGACCCGTGACATGGTGCGCCTCGCGAAACGGCAGACCAGCCTCGCGCACCAGCCAGTCGGCAAGATCGGTAGCAGTGGCAAAGCCGCTTTCGGCCAGCGCCCGCATCCTCTCGGTGCGGAACGTCGCGCTTTCCACCATGCCGGTCATCGCCGCGATGGTCAGGCCGAAAAGGTCGTGCGCTTCGAACACCGGCGGCTTATCGTCCTGCATATCCTTAGAATAGGCGAGCGGCAGGCCCTTCATCGTCATCATCAGGCCGGTCATGCAGCCCATGATCCGCCCGGCATGGCCGCGCACCAGTTCGGCGGCATCGGGGTTGCGCTTTTGCGGCATGATCGAACTGCCCGTGGACCACTGATCGCTAAGCGATACGAAGCCGAAGGGCTGCGACGCCCAGATCACGAATTCCTCGGCCAGTCGCGACAGATGCAGCGAACATTGCGTCGCAGCGGTCAGATATTCGAGCGCAAAGTCGCGATCCGACACGCTGTCGAGCGAATTGGTCGTCGGGCCGTCGAACCCCAGCGCCGCCGCCGTTGCCTCCCGGTCAATAGGAAAACCGGTTCCGGCGAGTGCCGCCGCGCCCAGCGGGCATTGATTCAGCCGTGCCCGCGCATCGCGAAACCGCCCCCGGTCGCGCGCGATCATCGCGTGATACGCCATCAGATGATGGCCCAGCGTCACCGGCTGCGCCGATTGCAAATGGGTAAAGCCCGGCATCACGCTGTCGGCATGTTCCTCCGCCCGGTCGAGCAGCGCGGTCTGCAGTGCCGCAAGCCCGGCATCGACTTCATCGATCGCTGCACGCACCCACAATTTGAAATCGGTCGCCACCTGATCGTTGCGCGACCGCGCGGTATGCAGCCGCCCCGCCACCGCGCCGATCTTTTCGGCCAACGCATTTTCGGTGACCATATGAATGTCTTCGAGCGCCAGATCCTCCGGCACGCCGTCGCGTTCATAGTCCACCGCGACCGCGTCCAGCCCATCGGCAATCGTTTGCGCATCCCCGGCAGCGACGATTCCCTGTTTGCCCAGCATCGCGACATGCGCTTTCGATCCGGCAATGTCCTGCCGCCACATCCGCTTGTCGAACGGGATGGAGGCATTTATCACCCGCATAACCGCCGAGGGGCCTTCGGCGAACCGCCCGCCCCACATCTGATTGGAGTCTGCCTTGCGCTCAGGAATCGCGCTTCTCCTGCTCGTCACCGTTGGAATCGCGGGTTGCGATAGGCAATCCCCCGCCCCGGAGCAAGCAACAGCCGCTACCAATGCCGATAGCAATGGTAGCATCACGCAGCCGACCGCCGCGAAAGTGGACCGCAGCCATGCCGGGGAAGCCGAACCCGACACCCCGTTCACCGCGCCCGACGGCAAACAGGTGACGCTCGCCGATTTTCGCGGCAAGCCGGTGCTGCTCAACCTGTGGGCGACCTGGTGCCCGCCCTGTGTCGCGGAGATGCCGACGCTCGACACGCTGGCGAGCGATCTGAAAGGCAAGGTGCAGGTGCTGACCGTCAGCCAGGATCTGGAGGGCACGAAGGTCGTCGCCCCCTATTTCAAAAAGAAGCAGTTCAGGACGCTTCAGCCCTATCTCGACCCGAAGATCGCGCTGTCGACCCTCTATGCGGTCAATCTGCCCACCACCATCCTGTTCAACGCGCAGGGCAAGGAAGTCTGGCGGGTCAGCGGCGGTATGGACTGGACCAGCGCCAAGGCTCGCAAGCTGATCGACGAAGCCGGGTAGCCGCCGAATCAGGCTTTGGCGGCGGCGAACACTTCACTCGCGAGGATCGAGCGATCGATTTCGGCAATCGAACGCACGCCCGTCAGCGTCATGGCGACCCGCATTTCCTTCGCGAACAGGTCGAGTAGGTTGCGCACCCCCGCCTCCCCTTCTGCGGCCAGCGCATAGATGAAAGCACGGCCCAGCAGCACCATATCGGCACCCAGCGCCAGCATCCGCACCACATCCAGCCCGGAGCGCACGCCCGAATCGACCAGCACCTTCATATCGCCGCCGACCGCATCGGCAATCAGCGGCAAGGCGCGTGCGGTGGAACGCACGCCATCCAACTGCCTGCCGCCATGGTTGGAAACGACCACGCCGTCCGCACCGAAGCGCACCGCATCACGCGCATCTTCCGGGTCCAATATGCCCTTGATGACCATCGGCCCCTTCCAGAAGTCGCGAATCCACTCCAGATCGCGCCAGGAAATCGACGGATCGAAATTATTGGCAAGCCAGCCGATATAATCTTCCAGCTTCGTCGCCTCGCCGCGATAGGCGGAAATATTGCCCAGATCGTGCGGGCGTCCGCGCAATCCCACATCCCATGCCCATACCGGGTGCAGCACCGCCTGCGCCATCCTGCGCAACGCCGCATTCGGCCCCGACATGCCCGAATGCACATCGCGATAGCGTGCACCCGGCGTCGGCATATCGACGGTAAAGACCAGCGTTTTGATCCCCGCTGCCTGCGCGCGTTCCAGCGCGTCGCGCATGAAACCGCGATCCTTCAGCACGTAAAGCTGGAACCAGATCGGTGCGGAAGATGCCGCCTGCACCTCGGCAATCGGGCACACCGATACGGTCGACAGGGTAAAGGGAACGCCGAACCCCGCCGCTGCGCACGCCGCCTGAACCTCGCCGCGGCGAGCATACATGCCCGTCAGCCCGACCGGCGCCAGCCCCACCGGCATGGCAAGCTGCGTGCCGAGAACTTCCGTCGTCAGGTCGAGGTTTTCGACATTCTTCAGCACCCGCTGGCGCAATTCGATATCTGACAGGTCAGCGACATTGCGGTGCAGTGTCTGCTCGGCATAGGCGCCGCCGTCGATATAGTGGAACAGAAAAGGCGGAAGCCGCCGACGGGCCGCTTCACGATAATCGGTGGGAGACGAAATCAGCATTATGGGCCTTTGATGAAGGGGGACAGGCTTGTCTAGCGCTCAGCGAGCCTGCGTTCCCAGCCAAGGGCATCGCGTACGATGCCGTCAAGGTCATCGCGCTTCGGACGCCAGGGCAGCGCTTTGAGGATCGCGGCGTTGTCGGCCACCAGCGCATCGGGATCGCCCGCACGGCGCCCCTCCATCCGCCGGTCGATCTTCATATTCGTCACCCGATCGACCGCATCCAGCACCTCCAGCACCGAATAGCCCCGGCCATAGCCGCAATTGAGCGTATGACTCTCATCGGGCTTTGCGATCAGCAGGTCGAGCGCATCGACATGCGCCGCCGCCAGATCGCTGACATGGATATAGTCGCGTACCCCGGTGCCGTCGGGCGTGTCGAAATCGGTGCCGAACACGCTCACCCCATCGCGCTTGCCGATCGCCGCCTCAACCGCGACCTTGATCAGGTGGGTCGCTCCGGCAGTCGATTGCCCGCTGCGCCCCTGCGGATCGGCACCCGCGACGTTGAAATACCGCAGCGCGCAATAATTGATCGGGTGCGCTGCCGCCGTGTCCTTCAGCATGATCTCCGTCATCAGCTTCGACATGCCATAGGGGTTGATCGGCTGTTTGGGCGAATCCTCACGCACCGGCACGACGTCGGGAATGCCATAGGTCGCCGCCGTCGAGGAAAAGATGAAATGCTTCACCCCGCATGCCACCGCACTTTCGATCAGCGCGCGGCTGGCGGCGGTATTGTTGCGATAATATTTGAGCGGATCGCTCACCGATTCGGGCACTACGACCGATCCGGCGAAGTGCATCACCGCGACCACATCATAATCGCGCATCGCTGCGCGCACCGCATCATCATCGGCGACATTCGCCTCGACCAGCGTCGCGCGATCGTCCACCGCCCAGGCAAAGCCGGTGACGAGGTTGTCGATGACCACCACGTCCCAGTCGGCATCGAGCAGCGCCAGCACGGCATGGCTACCGATATAGCCTGCCCCGCCGGTTACCATCACGCATCCCTTGCTGGCCATGCGGTTTCCCTTTCGCTCGATGCTTCCTACATGACTGTCAAACAGAAGGAGTGTTACAATGGCAAGCGAAACCGCGATTTTTGCGGGCGGGTGTTTCTGGTGCACCGAAGCCGTGTTCAAGGATATTATCGGCGTCAACAGCGTCGAAAGCGGCTATATCGGCGGCACGAAGCCCAATCCCACCTATCGCGAGGTTTGCGACGGCAATACCGGCCATGCCGAAGCGATCCGGGTAACCTTCGACCCCGATCAGGTCCGCTATGCCGATCTGCTCGACATTTTCTTCGCGACTCACGATCCGACGCAGCTCAACCGGCAGGGCAACGATGTCGGCACACAGTATCGCTCCGCCATTTTCCCACAAACGCCAGAGCAGAGCCATCAGGCGATGATGGCGATCGAACGTAATCAGGTGAACTGGCCCCAGCCCATCGTGACCACTATCGAACAGTCGAATGAATGGTGGCCGGCCGAGGACTATCATCAGGAATATTGGGAAGGCGAAGGACAGCGCAATCCCTATTGCATGGCCGTCATTCCGCCCAAGCTCGCCAAACTGCGCAAGAGTTTTGCCGAACGGTCGAAAGCGGCAACGGCGGAAGCCTGAACACCCCTGCTCCATCGTCATTGCGAGCGCCAAAGGCGCGCGGCAATCCAGCCCCGGCCCAACGCGCGCTGGATTGCTTCGCCCGGTTTATGCCGGACTCGCAATGACGGCCTTTTATGCCTCCTCTCAATAGGCCAGCGCGCAGCCATCGGCGCGCATCTCGCTGGCGGCAGCGTAGATGCGCGTGTCGCCCTCATGCCGGTTTTCGACGCATTCATAGCGGCCGAACCCGCCGTCCGGCTCGCCGATCGTCCAGCCCATATCGGCCAGCGCAGACCGCGTTGCCGCCGGAATGCCGGTTTCCAGCCGCAAAAGCCCGGTTTTGGGCAGGCCCGGTGCGTCTTCCCCCATCGATTGTGAAGAGCCTTCATGGTGCCAGCGCGGACTGTCGGCGGCGGACTGGATTTCCAGCCCATAATCCTTGCGATTGACGATGATCTGCGTCTGGCCCTGCGGCTGCATGTCGCCGCCCATCACGCCGAACGCCATCCACGGCACGCCTTTGATGCTGGCAAAACCGGGAATGATCGTCTGGAACGGCCGCTTGCCCGGCGCATAGATGTTGGGATGCCCGTCCTTCAGCGAGAAGAGCTGCCCGCGATCCTGAAACATGAAGCCCAGCCCGTCGGCAACCAGCCCCGACCCCATGCCGCGGAAATTGGACTGGATCATCGACACCATCATCCCGTCCTTGTCGGCGGCGCTGAAATAGGTGGTTTCGGCATGATCGGGCGCATGGCCGGGATAGACCGGCGTCAGGATGCTGTCAGGTTTGATGAGCGCGGCGCGTTTGGCGGCATATTCCTTGGAAATCAGCCATTCGACCGGCACTTTCGAAAAGTGCGGATCGGCATAATAGCGCGCGCGGTCTTCATAGGCGAGGCGCTTTGCCTCGACCTGCAAGTGGATAGAGCGCGGCGACTGGAACCCTTCCCCGCGCAGGTCGAAATGCTCCAGCATGTTGAGCATCTGCAAGGTTGCGATCCCCTGCGTATTGGCGCCCAGCGCATGCACCGTCACCCCGCGATAATCGGTGGTATAGGGCTGTACCCATTCGCTGTGCATCGCCTGCAGGTCGGACTTTCGCAGCCAGCCGCCGATGCGCCGGAAATAGGCGTCGATCGTGTCGGCGATCGGCCCGTCGTAAAAGGCATCGCGGCCGCCCCTGGCGATCATGCGATACGTGCGGGCCAGATCGGGATTGCGGAACATCCCGCCGGTCGCCGGGCCGACGCCGTTGGGGGCATAGGTTTTGAAGGCGTTTTCGATTTCGCCGATCTCGGCCTTGCGCTGTTTGAAAATCGCCATGTTGCGGCGGATATAATAGGCGATCACATCCGGCACCGGCACGCCGTTTTCGGCATAGTCGATCGCGGGTTGCAGCACCTCTGCCCAGGGCAGCTTGCCGTAACGCTGATGCAGCGTCCACCAGGCGTCGAGCGCGCCGGGCACCGATACGGCAATAGGGCCCAGCGCCGGAATCGCACCGTTTTTGGCATGTCGACGCACCGTTTCGAGGCTCAGTCCCATCGGTGATCCGCCCGACCCTGCCAGCCCGGCCAGTTTCCCCACCTTGGGATCCCATACCATCGCGAAACAGTCGCCGCCGATGCCGCTGGATGTGGGTTCCAGAAAACCCAGACAGGCGTTGATCGCAACCGCGGCATCGACCGCCGACCCGCCTTTCTTCAGAATGTCGAGGCCCGCCATGGTCGCATAGGGATGCGCCGATCCGCACGCTCCCGACGTCCCGTACACTGCCGTGCGAGAGGCGAAGGTCGCGCCGACCGGCCGGTCGCCCGCCCGAACGTCATAGCGCACGAACCGGTCTTTGCCCTTCGGCCAGAATTTCGGCTTGTCCGCCGCCTGTTGCGGACCCGCCTCCGGTGCCGCACCGCCCGTTCCCGCACCGGTCGATGCTGCACGTGCGTCGGCCTTTCGGGTAAGCAATTTGGTGGCCAATGCGGTGGCGGGCAGCGAAGCGAGAAAGGTTCGACGGAACATTATGGGTCTCCAGCAGCTATCCGGTCATGCTGACCGACGCACCGGCACGATGCAACTATTGTTCCCAGCCGCCCTTATCAGCCGCGTTCGGGCGGTACCGCCGCGCGCGACAGGCGGTCGTTAATGGCCGCACCGACCCCCGCCATCGGCACCGGTGCCACCGCAATCGCTTGCCCCGACGACGCATCGGCGCGGTGGAGACAGTCGAACAGCCGCGCCGCCGCTTCCATCGCGTCGCCCGACGCCGACAGCGTATCGTTCCCGCGCACATCGCCGAACCCGATCAGCCACTCCCCGACGCGCGCCGCCATCGCATTCAGCCGCACCGGCTTTACCGGCGCATAATGGCTGGCAAGCTGGCCCGGTGCACTGATCCCGCCACCCGCGCCCTGCAATGGCTCCCCCAGCACAGCCTCGATCGCCTCCGCCGTAACCGGACCGGGACGCAGCAGGCGCGGCGGCGGTCCCGGCGCAACGATGGTCGATTCCAGCCCGCGTTCCGTCGGCCCGTCGTCGAGGATCAGGGAAATATGCCCGTTCAGGCTGGCAACGACATGCTCGGCCCGCGTCGGGCTGATCGACCCGCTGGCATTGGCGGACGGCGCGGCGAGCGGCTTGCCCGTCGCCCGGATCAACCCCTGCATCGCGCGGTGCGCCGGACAACGGATCGCGACCGTCGGCAGGCCTGCCGTCACCAAGCTGGCCACCGGCGCCCCCTCTGCCAGCGGCACCACCAGCGTCAGCGGCCCCGGCCACCAGCGTTCGACGAGCGCCAGCGCCGCATCGTTGAACTCCCCGATCGCTTGCGCCATCGCCAAGTCGGCGACATGCACGATCAGCGGGTTGAAACTCGGTCGCCCCTTGGCCGCATAGATGCCCGCCACCGCGCGCGAATCGGTGGCGTCGGCGGCCAGCCCGTACACTGTCTCGGTCGGTACCGCGACGCATCCGCCCGCCGCGATCACATGCGCGGCCTCCACCAGTCCGGCCTCGCCGTAGGGTAAGGTTCGCGTGAGCATCGGGGCATTTGAATCGGGCACGAAAGCGGGGCTATAGCCAGTTCGGAAAAGGCACAAGAGAGGATCATGGACTTTACCGCCCCCGTCACCGAACAGCGTTTCGTACTCGATCATATCGCCCGTCTCGACACGCTTGCCGACACACCGCGTTTCGCCGCCGCCTCGCCCGATCTGGTGGATGCCGTACTGGAAGGAATCGGCCAGTTCGCCGCCGGCGAATGGGCGCCGCTCGACCGTATCGGCGACACGGTGGGCGCGCGCTGGACCGAAGACGGTGTGGTGATGCCCGACGGCTTCCGCGCCGCCTATCAGGCGTATGTCGAAGGCGGTTGGGGTACGATAGGCTCACCGGAAGCATTCGGCGGACAGGGCCTGCCCTTCGTGCTGGCGACTGCCGTGCTGGATACGCTGGGGTCCGCCAATATGGCCTTTGCACTGGCACCGACGCTGACCGTGGGCGCAATCGAGGCGCTCACCCATCACGGCACGCCGGAGCAGCAGGCGGCGTACCTGCCGAAACTCTCGACCGGAGAATGGACCGGCACGATGAACCTGACCGAGCCGCAGGCAGGCTCCGATGTCGGCGCGCTCAAGACGAAGGCGGAGCCGCGCGACGACGGGCGCTGGTCGATCCGGGGCACGAAGATCTTCATCTCCTTCGGTGATCACGACATGACGGACAATATCGTCCATCTGGTGCTCGCGCGCACTCCCGGCGCACCGGAAGGTACGAAGGGGCTGTCACTGTTCCTGGTGCCCAAATACCGCCTCGACGCCGACGGCAATCCCGGCGACATCAACGATGTTCGCGTGGTGTCGATCGAGCACAAGATGGGACTGCACGGCTCTCCCACCTGCGTGCTGAGCTTCGGCGACCATGGCGATTGCATCGGCGAACTGATCGGCGCGGAAGGCGGCGGCATCGCGGCGATGTTTACGATGATGAACAATGCCCGCCTCAATGTTGGACTACAGGGGGTGCAGACCGCCGAACGCGCAACGCAGCGCGCCGTCGCCTATGCCCGCGAACGTATCCAGTCGGCGCGCGCCGGATCGGGTAGCCGGGAACCGGTGGCGATCATCGAACATCCCGATGTCCGGCGGATGCTGATGCGCATGAAGGCTCAGACCATGGCTGCACGCGCCCTGCTCTATTACGCTGCGTCGCAGGTCGATCATGCCAATCTGGGCGATACGGAGGCGAAGAAGCGGCTCGACCTGCTGACTCCGCTGGCGAAGGCGCACGGCACCGATCTGGGCGCCGAAGTCGCCGACATCGCTATTCAGGTGCATGGCGGCATGGGCTATATCGAGGAAACGGGCGCCGCCCAGCATTTCCGCGATGTACGCGTCACCCGCATCTATGAAGGCACCAATGGCATTCAGGCCGCCGATCTGGTCGGGCGCAAATTGTCGATGGACAATGGCGCAACGCTCACCTCGCTGCTTGCCGATATGCGCGGTGAGGCGCAGGGCGAGGCGCTTCTGACGCTGATAGATGCTTGCGAAGACGTGGCTCGCAATCTGCTCGCCAGCGATATCGAGGATCGACTGGCGGCCAGCAGCCCGTTCCTGACCATGCTGTCGGTCGCGACCTGCGGCTGGCTGCTGGAACGAGAGGGGCGGATTGCGGCCGAACTGCCGGATTCGCCCTTTGTCGCAATGAAACGCGCCGCAACGCGCTTCTATGGCGAACAGATCGTGCCGGAGGCGCTTGGTCTCAAGGCCGCAGCAATGGCACCGGCGGCACCGCTCTATGCGGTGGAGCCGGAAACATTCGCCGCATAAGGTTTACGCGGCGAGCGGCTCCACCTGCTTGCCGCCATGACTGCGGAACAGGCCGAAGCCGCGCACCCCACCGCCATTGATCGGCAGCGCGGTGGCGCAGAATGCGCATTCCGCAGTGGTGCGTCCGATCACCCATTGGGTGTTGCCGCAACCGGGGCAATGATTGACCTCATGCATGCGATAGCCGACGCGATATCCGGTTCGACCGGGGACGACGGGCTGCTTGAACTGGTACATGTCCACACTCCCTGACTTGTGAAGAGAAAAAGCGCGCGACGACCCGTTTTGTTCCGACGATAAGCTGCTACAGCCGGTCCGACAAGGCACACTGTTGCTGCAATGCAACGGTATTTTACCACTTGTCAAAGGGCCGAATCGCCGGGGTCGGCGGCTTTTTCAGATGCGGGAAAAAGGGCGGCCTAAGCCCTATTGGTCACGCTCGGCGAGACCGGAGACGGTCCAGCCATCAGTACGCCTTATGGCATAATCCCTATGAAGGATGCCGTACTGTCCAAAAGATAGTTGCGTATGATTACAAATCGTATCCCGCGTTCAGGCGGTTTCGCAATCCAGCAATTCGGCCGTGTTAAGACCCAGCAAGGCAATATGTTCGCACACGCGCGGCCAATACCCGGTGAGGAAGCGCTCGCGCTCCGCCACCCGCAGTCGTTCCACTGCGCCGGGCAGCACGAACATGCCGACGCCGCGGCGCACCTCGACATAACCGTCGTCCTGAAAGCTTTGATAGGCCTTGGCGACGGTCAGCGGATTGGCGCCCTGTTCAGCCGCAAACGCGCGTACCGAGGGAAGCTGATCGCCAGCGCCATATTCCCCGCGAAGGATCGCTGCCGCGACGATCGCCCTCAGCCGCAGGTAAACCGGGCCGTCCTCATGCTCCAGTGCCGTCATGCTGCTTTAATACAGCAACCACGTAAAAAAGCCAGCCCTATTCGTCCCATACGCTCAACACCTGATCCAGTTCGGGACGCGGGCGTTCGGACAGTTCCTTGCCGGGCGTGCCGAGGAATATGAAACCGGCGATCCGCTCGGGCGCAGCGCCGAACGCGTCGCGCACCCGGTCGTCGAACGCGGCCCAGCCGGTCAGCCAGCCACCCGCATAGCCCATGGCGTGTGCGGCATGGAGCAGGTTCATACACGCGGCGCCTGCCGATAATTCCTGCTCCCATAAGGGAGTTTTGCTCTCCGTCCGGGGAGAATAAAGCACCACGACCAGCGCGGGTGCCTGATGGGCAAACTGTTCCGCCGCTTCCAGCTCCAGCCTTCCGGCATCAGGTTTCCCGGCCAGATACGCGCTCTTCAACAGTTCGGCCAGCGCTGCGCGGCGGTCGTCCGGGACGATCACGAACCGCCAGGGCGCCAGTTTACCGTGATCGGGAGTCCGGCCGGCGACGGCAACCATCGAACGCAGTGCATCCATGTCAGGGCCAGGCGCAATAAGGTCGCGCGGCTTGCCCGAACGACGGGTTGAAAGCAGCGAAAGCGGGGTGGTGCGGTCGTTGAACGTCATGCGGCGCGATGTAGGTCGTCATCCGCAAAGTAACAATGCGCTTGGCAAGCCGGTTTCTGTCGTTACGTTCCCCCGTCATGAAACGCCCCGCAGATGCGACGGGCGACAAGAGAATTGCAAAAGGGTTTTGCCGGTGAGTTTCAACGACATGATTTTGGTGGGAGGGATCGCGGTACTCGTGCTCTTCCTGCTGGGCGGCGCCTATGCCGTCACCCGACCGCAACCGGAATTTCTGGGCCATCCCAAGGGACTGTACGTCCTGTTCTTCGCGGAGATGTGGGAGCGTTTTTCCTATTACGGGATGCGCGCGCTGCTGATCTTCTATCTGACGATGCACTGGAAATTCACCGACGCAAAGGCGACGCTGATCTACGGCGCCTATACCTCACTGGTCTATATTACGCCGGTTCTGGGCGGCTATCTTGCCGATAAATGGCTTGGTCAGCGCAAGGCGGTGCTGTTCGGCGCGATCATTCTTACCGGCGGCCATTTCCTGATGGCGTTCGAAGGAACCGGCGGACAGGGCGATGCGACGATCAACATCTTCTGGCTGGCGCTGTCCTTCATCATCGTCGGTTCGGGCTTCCTGAAGGCCAATATCTCGGTGATCGTCGGCCAGCTTTATCCGCGCACCGATGTGCGCCGTGACGGTGCATACACCATCTTCTACATGGGGATTAACGTCGGTGCGGCGGTCGGTACGATCATCGCCGGCTGGCTGGGTCAGCAATGGGGCTGGAGCTGGGGCTTCGGCGCGGCCGGTGTCGGCATGTTGCTGGGCCTGATCGTGTTCGTCGTGTTCCGGCCGCTGCTGCTGGGTCAGGGCGAATCCCCCGATCCCGTTGCGCTGGCAAAGCCGGTGGCGGGCATCAAGCTGGAATGGCTGATCTATATCGCGGGCATCGCCTCGATCGCGATCATCTGGGCCTTGATCCAGTATCAGGACGTGATCGGCTGGCTGATGCTGGTGTGCGGCGTCATCCTGCTCGGCTATATGCTGATAGAGGCATTCCGGCTGGATGCGCATTCGCGCGATCGTATCTTCGCGATCATCTTCCTGATCCTGTTGCAACCGGTCTTCTGGGGCCTGTTCGAACAGGCGGGCGGTTCGCTCAGCCTGTTCACCGACCGCTATGTCGACCGGGCGGGCATCGACGCTTCATTGTTCCAGTCGGTCAACCCGATCTACATCATCATCTTCGGCCCTCTGATGGCGATGCTGTGGACGAAGCTGGGCAAGCGCGGACTCGAACCCTCCACACCTGCCAAGTTCGGTATCGGCCTGGTGCTGCTGGGTCTGGGCTTCCTGGTGCTCAACTGGGGGGCGCATGGCGCGGGCATGATGGTGGCGACGCCGGTGCTGTTCATCTTCCTCATCTATCTGTTCCACACGATCGGCGAACTGTCGCTGTCGCCGGTGGGGCTGAGCGCGATGAACCGGCTGTCGCCCAAACATATGGCCAGCCTCATCATGGCGGCGTGGTTCTTTGGCACCGCGGGCGGCAATTTCGTCGCGGGCAAGATCGGTGAAGCCACCGGCAGCGATGGGGGCGAGGCGACCAAACAATCGATCCTCGCCATTTACTCCGATATCGGCTGGATCACGGTCGCTATCGGCGTGTTCGTGATGGTGATCGCACCGCTGGTGAAGAAACTGTCGCATCTCGACACGCTTCGGGACGATCCGCTGGCCGGACAAGGCGAGCTTGCCGAGCCGGAGGCCGCAGGCTTCAACACCAGCACGGAAACGCGCTGATCCGAGCCGCTGAAGGGAGGAGGAAATGTTCAACCTGATACTGGCGTGCGCCGCCTTTGTCGGAACGCATTTCCTCCTCTCCCATCCGCTGCGCGCGACGCTGGTCGCTCGGATGGGTGAGCGCGGCTTTCTGGGGCTTTATTCGCTCATATCCTTCATCACACTGGGCTGGATGGTGGTCGCCTATCGCGCCGTGCCGATGCAGCCCTATTACTGGCATGTCGGTACCGCCTTATGGGCGCTGGCGACGCTCATCATGCTGGTGGCGAGCATTCTGCTGGTCGGGTCGCTGATCGGGAACCCTGCCCTGCCCGACCCGACGCCGAAGACGACCAGCCGCCCACCCGCACCGCGCGGCGTGTTCGCGGTTACCCGGCATCCGATGCTGTGGTCCTTCGCACTGTGGTCGCTCGCCCATATTCTGGTGCTGCCGATTGCGTCCAACATCGTGCTGGCGCTCGCCATCGCCATCCTGTCGCTGGTCGGCGCGGCGTTGCAGGACCGCAAGAAAGAGCGGTTGGAACCGCGCTTTTGGGAACGCTGGGAAGGCGTTACCTCTTTCTGGCCCTTCGTTGCCTTGCGGGAAGGCCGCGCGCAATGGGCCGCCGCCTGGCCCGGCACCGGCGTTACGCTGGGCGGCATCGCACTATGGCTGATCGCAAGCTGGGCGCATATGCCGCTCGCCGGATGGCCCGCCGGAATATGGCGCTGGATCGGTTAAAGCCTATTCGCGGGCGATGGCGGTGACTTCCAGCACCGCCCCCATCATCTCACCCGACAGGCGCACCCGCTTTTCGACATGATCGACCGGCGTACGCGCCAGCCGCAGCGGCAAACGCCCGCCATCATCGCGCTTGAGCACAAAGCCGCCGCCATCGCGGGTCAGCGTGCCGGTCACGGTGACGTGATCTTTCATCTGTTGACCAACCAATCTGCATAAGCGTCAGCCAGCAGCGCGCTATCGACGGCAAGCCGCGTCACGCCACCCGGTTGGCGATCAGGTCATCGACCACGGCCGGATCGGCCAGGGTCGAGGTATCGCCAAGGCTGGAGGTATCGCCCTCCGCGATCTTGCGCAGGATACGGCGCATGATCTTGCCCGAACGCGTCTTGGGCAGCCCGGGCGCGAACTGGATCGCATCGGGCGTGGCGATCGGTCCGATTTCGCTGCGCACCCATTGGCGCAGTTCCCGCCGCAATTCCTCCGTCGGTTCATCGTTGGCGTTGAGCGTGACATAGGCATAGATACCCTGCCCCTTCACGTCATGCGGACGTCCGACCACGGCGGCTTCGGCCACATGCGGATGGGCGACCAGCGCGGACTCGACCTCTGCGGTGCCCATGCGATGTCCCGATACGTTGATCACGTCATCGACCCGCCCCGTGATCCAGTAATAGCCGTCCGCATCGCGGCGGCAGCCGTCGCCGGTAAAATATTTACCGGGATAGGTACTGAAATAGGTCTGGAAGAAGCGGTCATGATCGCCCCATACGGTGCGCATCTGCCCCGGCCAGCTTTTCGCGATCACCAGATTGCCTTCGGTCGCACCATGCAGGATCTGGCCTTCGGCATCGACGATCTGCGGGTCCACCCCCGGCATGGGCAGCGTCGCGGAACCGGGCTTGAGTGCGGTGGCGCCGGGCAGCGGCGCGATCATGTGCCCGCCGGTTTCGGTCTGCCACCAGGTATCGATGATCGGGCACCGGCTGTCGCCCACCACTTCATAATACCAGCGCCAGGCCTCGGGGTTGATCGGCTCGCCGACGCTGCCCAGCACGCGCAGCGAGGCACGGCTGGTCGCTTTTACCGGTTCGTCGCCCTCCGCCATCAGCGCACGCAGCGCCGTCGGTGCGGTATAGAGCGACGTCACCTGATGCTTGTCGACCACCTGCCACATCCGGCTGGAATCGGGCCAGTTCGGCACGCCTTCGTACATCAGCGTGGTCGCCCCGTTGGCGAGCGGACCATAGAGGATATAGCTGTGCCCCGTCACCCAGCCGATATCGGCGGCGCACCAGAACACCTCGCCCTCACGATAGTCGAAGGCGAGTTCATGCGTATAGCTGGCCCAGAGCAGATAACCGCCCGACGTATGCAGCACGCCCTTCGGCTTGCCGGTCGAGCCGGAGGTATAGAGGATGAACAGCGGGTCCTCGGCATCCATCGCCTCGGCGGGGCAGTCTTCGGAAACCTCTGCAGATGCTTCATGATACCAGATATCGCGCCCGTCCTGCATCGCGATATCGGCGCCGGTCGCTTTGACCACGATCATTTTTTCCAGCGCCGGGGCATGCTTCGCCGCCGCATCGGCATTGGCTTTCAGCGGCACCCGCTTGCCGCCGCGCCGCCCTTCGTCAGCGGTAATCAGCACCGCTGAATCACAATCGGTAATCCGCCCCGCCAGCGCCTCGGGCGAAAAACCGGCAAACACCACTGAATGGATCGCACCCAGCCGCGCGCAGGCCAGCACCGCAAAGGCGGCTTCCGGGATCATCGGCATATAGATCGTCACCCGGTCGCCCTTGCGCACCCCCTGCGCTTTCAGGACATTGGCAAAGCGGCACACCTCGCGATGCAGTTCCAGATAGGTATAGCGTCGCGCAGGCTCTTCCGGGTCGTCGGGCTCCCAGATGATCGCGGTGGCGGCCGCGCGATCCTTCAGATGCCGGTCGATACAGTTGGCCGCGACGTTCAGCTTGCCGTCGGCGAACCAGTTGATGTGAAAATCATTTTCGTCGAACGACCAGTCGCCCGCCAGCTCGGGCCGCTTGATCCAGTCCAGCCGCCGCGCCTGTTCCAGCCAGAAGCTGCCGGGGTCAGCGATCGAACGGCCGTGCAGGGTTTCATACCCTTTCGCATCGACACGCGCGCGCCGTTTCCATGCTTCGGGGACGGGATAGACTTGCGGTTCCGACATAGATGCTCTCCTTGCCCTCTTTTGTGGGGGTATGCCCGGCGACGTGCAAGCCGTGCTCAGACATATGCGGGAAACTTTATTGTGGCGCTGATACAGTTTGCGACAAAAAACTAGTGGACGAATGCCAACCAATTTCGCATTTAAGTGTTCTATGGATGTAAAACGGATTTGGGCCGTTAGCGCGCCGGCGATGCTGCTTCTGTCAGGCTGCGCAGTCGGCCCCGACTATCATCCGCAGTCCGGAGCATCGCTGGGCGTCCCGCAGCAATATTCTGTGGCGGCCGATGAACAGCCGCGCGCGGACCTCACCCATTGGTGGACCAGCTTCAACGATCCCTTGCTGACACAACTTGTCGGCTCGGCCGAAGCCACCAACCTCGATGTCGCGCAGGCGCTGACCCGATTGCGTCAGGCACGCGAATCGCTGGTACAGTCGCGTGCATCGCTGCTGCCCTCGCTCAGCGCGTCGGGCACGGTATCGCGCAACCAGAATCTGCGCGGCGGCACCAGCACCTATACCCTGCCCGACGGCACGGTGACATCGATCACCACGGGCAATTCGACCAGCTTCTCGATCGGCGCGGACGCCAGCTATCAGGCCGATCTGTTCGGCGGCAACCTGCGCAGCGTGCAGGCGGCGCGCGCCAGCCTGGCCGCCTCGGGATATAATTATGCCGACGTGCTGATCACCGTACAGGGCGAAATCGCCCGCAACTATATCCTCGCCCGCCTCTATCAGGCGCAGCTCACCAATGCCCGCAATGCATTGTCGATTCAGGATGACAATCTCCAGATCGCGCAATGGCGGGTGCAGGCCGGTCTGGTTTCCTCGCTCGATCAGGAACAGGCGCGTCAACAACGCGCACAGACCGCCGCAACCATCCCGTCGCTGGAAAACAGCTATAATCAGGCGGTATCGCGGCTTGGCGTGCTGACCGGCCAGGCGCCGGGCGCGCTCAAGACCGAAATGGAAAAGAAGGAGCCGATTCCGCAAGGACCGTCCGATATCGCGGTCGGCATCCCTGCCGATACGCTGCGCCAGCGCCCCGATGTTCGCGCCGCCGAACGTGATCTTGCCGCCGCCACCGCGCAGATCGGTGTCGCAAAGGCGCAGCTTTTTCCGCAATTCAATATCGGCGGCAGCATCGATTCCAGCGCCAATGCGCTGTCGAGCCTGACCAACATCATCACCGGCCGGCTGTTCGCCACCATTGCCCAGACCATCTTCGACGGCGGTCGTCAGCGTGCGCAGGTGCGGTCGAACGAAGCCGCCGCACAGGGCGCGTTTTACAACTATAAACAAACGGTACTCAGCGCGCTGGAAGATGTCGAAAACGGCATCACCGCGCTCGACACCGCCGAACAGCGCGAGCGCGATTACACGACTGCCCTGAACGCTGCGAACAACGCCGCGATCCTGTCACGCAGCCAGTATCGCGCGGGCCTGACCGACTTCACCACTCTCAATCAGGCGGAAAGCGCGTTGCTGAGCGCAGCCAACAGCCTGTCACAGGCGCGTGCCGACCGCGCCAACGCACTGATTCAGCTTTACGGCGCGCTGGGCGGCGGCTGGCAATCCGATACCGCGCCCACCACGCCGCTTGACCAGACAACAACCAACGGGAAACGCTAAATGGCCGAGCAGGATCAGGCCCAACTCGACGAGTTTCTTGGTGCCAGGCCGACGCCCCGCTGGCGGCGCTGGGTGAAATGGATCGCCATCGGTATCGGCGTGATCCTGCTCGCCCTGCTGGTTTCGCGCTGTTTCGGGGGAAAGGAGCAATCGGGCTATATCACCCAGCCCGTAAAAAAAGGCTCGCTCGACATTTCGGTTACCGCGACGGGTAACCTGAAACCCACCAATCAGGTGGATGTCGGTTCCGAAGTGTCCGGCCGGATCGACAAGGTGATGGTCGACGTCAACGATCATGTCACCAAGGGACAGGTGCTGGCCGTCATCAACACCGATGTCGTCAACGATCAGATCAAGCAGGGCCGTGCCAACCTGTCCGCCGCCCAAGCCTCGGTCGCGCAGGCAAAGGCGACGTTGCAGGGCGACCAGGCATCGCTCAACCGGTTGCAGCAGGTGCAGAAACTGTCCGGCGGCAAGGTGCCGTCGAAGACCGAAATGGATACCGCCATCGCCAATGTCGCACGCGATAAGGCCGCGGTACAGTCGGCGCAGGCCAATGTCGCCGCGAATCAGGCACAGCTATCGACCTATCTGACCAACCGTTCGCGTGCCGTGATCGTCTCGCCGATTTCCGGCGTCGTGCTGGCACGCGAAGTCGAACCGGGGCAGACCGTCGCGGCATCGTTCAGCACCCCGACCCTGTTCGTGCTGGCGCAGGATCTGACGTCGATGCAGCTTGAAGTGTCGATCGACGAAGCCGATGTCGGACAGGTCCATGCGGGCCAAAAGGCAACCTTTACCGTAGATGCCTATCCGGGCCGCAATTTCCCGGCGACGATCAACCGGGTTGATCTGGCCTCCACCAGTATCGCCTCAAGCAGTTCGAGTTCGAGCAGTTCCTCCAGCAGCAGCAGTTCGAGCAGTACCAGCGGCGTCGTATCCTACACCGCCATTCTGGATGTGCAGAACCCTGACGGCGTGCTGCGCCCCGGCATGACCGCGACCGCGACGATCCAGACCGATCAGACCGGCGAGCAATTGCTGGTGCCCAATGGTGCCCTGCGCTTCACACCGAGTACGACAAGCAGCAGCAGCGGCGGGTTCCACATGGGTCCGCAGCGGTTCGGCCTGAACAAGGAACAGCAGGCAAGCATCGGCGTCGGCAGCAAGCAGACCGTCTATATCCTGAATGCTAAACAGCAGCCTGAAGCGGTCAGCGTCGTTACCGGTCAGAGCGACGGCGAGCAGACGGTGGTCAAGGATACCAAGCTGAAGGCAGGCCAGCAGGTCATCACCGGGGTTCGGGCTTCGAAGAAATGACCGACGCGCCGCTCATCCGGCTGTCGGGCATCACCAAGACGTTCGGCAAGGGAACCGCAGCCTTTCAGGCACTGAAGGGCGTCGACCTCGACATCATGCGCGGCGACTTCATGGCGGTGATGGGACCGTCGGGATCGGGCAAGTCGACGACGATGAACATTCTCGGCTGTCTCGACATACCGACCAGCGGCACCTTCACCTTTCGCGATGTCCCGGTGCAGTCGCTTAATCGCGATCAGCGCTCGCTGCTCCGGCGGCAATATCTCGGCTTCGTGTTTCAGGGATTTAACTTGCTGGCGCGCACCAGTGCGCTGGAAAATGTCGAACTGCCTCTCCTCTATCGCGGTGAATCCAAGGCTGCCCGGCGCGAGGCCGCAATGGCGGCGCTCGACAAGGTGGGACTTGCACCCTGGGCCACCCACACCCCCGCCGAACTGTCGGGCGGGCAGCAACAGCGCGTAGCAATCGCACGCGCCATCGTCACCAATCCCGACGTGCTGCTTGCCGACGAACCGACCGGCAATCTGGATACCGAACGCTCGGTCGAGATCATGGAATTGCTGACCGATCTCAACCGCAACAGCGGCATCACTATCCTGCTCGTAACGCATGAGCCGGAAATGGCGGCCTTTGCGCATACGGTCGTACATTTCCGCGACGGGCTGGTCGAACGGATCGAACGCAACCATCGTCCGGGCCAGCCGGTCGACGGGGTCGCACCGCCCGATGTCGTGGTGGAGGGCAAGGACTGATGTTCGGAACCACGCTGCTGCTCGCCTTTCGCGAGATTCGCCGTCACCTGCTGCGGTCCTTTCTGACCACGCTGGGCATCATTATCGGCGTCGCCGCCGTCATCACCATGGTGACGCTGGGCAACGGCGTGTCGAAAAGCGTCGAGGACCAGATCAGTTCGCTGGGTACCAACGTGCTGATGGTCTTCCCCACCCGCGGCGACCGGTCGGGTACGCCACGGCAGTTCAAATCGTCGGATATCGAGGCGATCCGGACGCAGATCGCGGGCGTGAAGACCGTCGCCGGTCAGGTTTCGCAAAGCGTGACCGCCATTCATAACGGCCAGAACTGGGCCACTACGGTCAATGGCGCAAACGACACGTTTCTCGTTGCGCGCAACATGGAATTGTCGTCGGGCCGCATCTTTTCGGATACCGAACAGGAAGCGGGCAAAAGCGTCTGCATCATCGGCAGCAAGGTACAGTCGAACATCTTTCAGGCCGATACCAGTCCGCTGGGTCAGCGGATGCGCCTCGATACCGTATCGTGCACCGTCATCGGCGTGCTGAAGGAACGCGGCCAGGGCGGCGGCGGGCAGGATCAGGACAATATGGTCGTAATGCCGCTGAAAACCGTGCAGCGGCGCTTCACCGGCTCGCCGGATATTCAGACCATCGTTGTCGCCTATGACGGACAGTATGACAGCACCTCGATCCAGAACCAGCTGGTCAAGCTGTTGCGCGACCGGCGCCACCTGTCGGATGCAGCGGAGAATGATTTCAACATCATCGACACTGCGCAGATCACCGCCGCCGTCACCGGGTCGTTAAGCGTCATCACCGCCTTTCTGGCGGCCGTCGCGGCGATTTCGCTGATCGTCGGCGGCGTCGGCATCATGAACATCATGCTGGTGTCGGTGACCGAACGCACGCGGGAGATCGGCATCCGGCTCGCCATCGGTGCGCTTGCCCGCGAAGTGCGGATGCAGTTCCTGACCGAAGCGGTGGTGCTGTGCTGTCTCGGCGGAATGGTCGGCATGGTGCTGGCGCTGGGCCTGTCGCTGGCGATCACCAGCGCGGCGAAGGTGCCGTTCGCCTTTGATCCCATGATCAACATCGTCGCCTTCGGCTTTTCGGCGCTGATCGGGGTGGTCTTCGGCTATTTCCCCGCTCAGCGCGCCGCCGCCCTCGATCCGATCGAGGCTCTGCGCCACGAATAGGGCACCAACAGCCATATCGATGAAACGCTGCGTGGCGAGAAACCGAACGTCAGTGCGAGCGCCGAAGGTACGAAGCAACCCAACGCCCCGTCCGCAATCCGGCGGGCTTCGGCAGTGTCAGACCGCCTTACCGACCTTCGCTGAGTTCGTACGCCTTGCCGTGTTCCGGCTCCACCTTCAGCACCGCGTGCCAGTGCCGGCCGCCGGCCGCTCCCAGCTTCAGGGTCATCAGCACAACCGCCTGATCCGGTTTCAACCGGGCCGATCCGCGCTGCACGGTCCGGTTGCTGTTGCTCTTGTCGCCGCCGCTCACTTCCAGCGTGTAATGCGCCTGGACGGCTTCGGGCGACTGGCCGACCACCCGCAATTCAACACTGTCCTGCTGCTGGCTGACGAGCAGGGTGATCGGGCGGCCGGTTTCATCATCTGCGGATGCAGTCATGGTCATCGTCGCCAGTCCCGCCGCGAAGACAATCGTGGGAACCATCGCCATTGCGTGCCTCCTTCCTTCATGGTTGCTGCCCTTGTTGTTGCGCAATCGCCTGCAAGATATCGACAACGAGCTGATCGGCGGCAGACGGTGTGTCCGGATTCTTCTTGTCCGGACTGGCGGTCTGATCCGTCTGATCCTGCGGCAGGACGACGGAGGCCACGGACTGCGCATCGGGATCGTTGGGGTCGAGGCTTTGGCTGCCGACCCGGCGGATCGCGCGAGAGACACCGGTGCCGTCTTCATCCGCGCCCTGATACATCAGCAGGCGCTGTTCGGGCGACAGGGTAACGGGATTCGGTCTGGCATAGTCGGCCGACCGGGTCTCGATGACGTGGGCACAATCGGGGTTCTTGCGTGCAGCGTCATTCGCCGTATCGCAACGATCCTTACCCTCCACTCGCACAAGCTGCTGCGCACGACCGTCCTCCGGTCGCGAAAGCGGAGTCGGGGCATGTGCGGTCGGCTTACCGCTGACCAGTTGCGGACCGGCATCGGCGGACCGCCCCTGCGGCCCAAGCTGCGTTTCGACAACAGCCTGGGGACCGGATCGTGTATTCGTATCGACCTGCTGGACGATATCATCATCCGGATCGGTACTGAGGATCGGCGCAATCTGGGTAACGCTGGTCAGATCATGGCGCTTTTCCGCACGCTCCTGCGCCGTCGCACCGGTTGCTATGACCGATATGAGGACCAACGCAACCGCCGGGACAAGGGCCGGTTGAAAAGATGATCCGATGCCGATGCCTGCCATCACTCCATCTCCCGCACAGCCTGGGCCGTAAACCCATAAACGGCACCGTCGAGGCACCCAAATGGCGAACAGATCGGGCCGAACGACGCGCGGCAAAGGCTCTTTGCCTTTGCAAGCGGCGTTCGGTTCGAGATGGAAGCTATTTGGGCGTCCCTGCGGGATTTGGCCAAAATGGCCCGGTGCGGCGTCGAAAAGTCTGGAAATATTGACATATTCCTGCGCCTTTCCTCCTTGCACCACGCCATTTTGGCCCAAACGCGATGGTGCCGTTTATGGGTTTACGGCCTAGTTTGACTGCGTAATCTGCATCGCGGCACCACCGCTCTGCGTGATCTGCAGGTCGCTGAGATTATTTCCCGTCTGCTGCCAGATCAGGCGATTGGCGCCGTTTTCCTGACGCGCAGTCATGCTGTTCCCGTCACCGGTCTGCGTCAAGAGCGCCTGATTGTCGCCGCCATCCTGGGTCAGCGCCATCAGATTATCCGAACCCTGCTGCATCAGGATCGCGCCGTTTTCACCGGCAGCACCGGATGTCTGCGTGGCGCGCGCAATATTGCGGTCGCCGGTCTGGGTCAGATAGGCGGCATTGCCCACACTTCCCTGCTGCGTGACCCCGGCATCGTTATCGTCGCCGTCCTGTTTCAGGTCGGCATAGCTTGCGGCATCCTGTTGCTGCGCGACCTGCGCGACATTGCGGTTCCCGGTCTGGCGAATACTGGCATCGGCATTGGTCGCCGACTGAAGAATGGTGGCGCGGTTGCCGTCACCGATCTGGGCAATATAGGCGGTATTGCGCACCACATCGGGGCGCGGCACTTCCAGCGTCTGCGCCTGCTGCCCGCCGGATACCGTCGTGGTGCCTCCATTGGTCTGGGCATGAAGCGGGGCGTGGGCGATCGCGAATGCCAGGCATGTCGTCGTGACGATTTTGGTGCGCATTGAACTTCTCCATCCCGGCTATTGCAACTGTCGCTACCGTCCGGGGAAAAATGCGGCACCCCGTGATTGGGGCGCCGCAATTCAGGCTCCACCTCAGCTGGAGGGCGTACCCTGCACGACCGTGGTCGAGTTCATCGTACCGCTCTGATCGACCGTCGACATATTCCCGTCGGAATACTGGCTGACGGACGCACTCAGGTCGCTGCCCGACTGCATGATCATGCTGTTGTTGCCGACGCCATACTGGGTCAGCATCGCATCATTGTTGTGACCATCCTGATCGATCGACGACATGCCGAAGGAACCATGCTGGTTGACCTCGGCATAGTTGCTCGAATCCGCCGGATCGCCAAAGGTGTTGGTCTGCGACACCGTGCTGTCATTGCCCGTGCCCGACTGCGTGACTTTTGCGTCCAGATTGGCGGCTGGACCGCCGTCGGCAGGTGCAGCAGCGAACTGCTCGATCATGCTGGTATTGCTGTCCCCGCTCTGATCCACCACGGCATTGGCGAAGTTGGCACGGCCGGTCTGGTTGATCGTGCTGATCTGGTCCATACCCGCCTGACTGACCGATGCGGTTGCGAAATTGCTGCTCTGGGTGATGTAGCTTTCGCTCGAATCGGAGATCTGGCTGATCTGGGCAGCGGTATTTTCCAGACCGCCCTGATCGATTTCCGACAGGTTCTCATTACCCTGCTGAAGCAGATCGATCGTACCGCGGCTGCCATATTGGGTCGAGCGCGACATATTGTCGTTGCCCGTCTGCACCACCGTCAGCGATTGGTTGTCGGTCGTCCGGTTGGGCGAACCCTGGGTGGCATCCACCATGTTGCCGTCGCCCGTCTGGGTAATCATGGCATCGGCCTGATTGCCCTGCTGAAGCAGCGTCGAGCTGTTGTTGTTGCCGGTCTGCGAAACGCCGACATTGTTGGTGAAGGCGCTGGGACCATTCGGCGTGCCGGCAGAGTTGAAATTACCGTTCTGGATCACGCTGGAGTCGTTTCCGTCCCCCGACTGGTCGACCGCAGCGGCGTTGCGCGTTCCGGTCTGGCTGATGAACGATGTGCTGTCGCCATCCTGACGCAGTTCGGCCTGCTGGAAATTACCATATTGATAGATTTCCGAGTCCGCACCGGTTCCCGACTGGCGGATTTCGGCGCGATTGGCCTGCGTATAAGGCGCAACCGCGGGATCTTCCGGGTCGGTCTGGATGACGAGAGAGGTCGAATCCGTGCCCGTCTGTTCGCTGAATACCGATTGCGAACGCCCGAACTGCGTCACGTCCAGCGAGCTGTTGACGGCTCCGTCCTGCGTGGCATTGGTGGCGTTTCCGCCATTATTGTTGTCCGGCACGGTTTCCTGCGACACTTTCATCGTGCTGTCCGCCGTTCCGGCAAGCTGACGCAGCGTGGCATTGTTATGCCCGGTCTGGTCAAGGTCGATGCTGCTGTTGCTGCCGTTCTGGACGGCCGTGGCAGTATTCGACTTGCCGGTTGCATCGTTCGTCCCGACACCATCCTGATCAACAGTCGCCGTGTTGTTGGAACCGCCCTGACTGACGCTGGCATCGTTCATCGTGCCGGTCTGGTTAACCGTCGAGTTGTTGGTCTGGGCAACCGCGGGAGCGCCAATGGCGAGTGCTGCGGCCGATACAGTGATAAACAGAATGTTTTTCATGATAACCTCCTGATAGAAGGCGGGTATTTCCTGTATTCAACACCCGCCCCTATTACGGCGATGGCCGGGCCATCGCCGCAAATGAACGGGTTGATTAGAATGCGGGCGGCGGCGCGATGCTGGCACCCTGCATGATCGTGGCGGAGTTATTGTCGCCGGTCTGGGTGACTGTTGACGTGTTGCCGTCGGACCCCTGACCAACCATGGCGGAGTTACTCGTGCCCGTCTGCATGATCATGCTCTGGTTGTAGCTTCCGTCCTGGCTGACCGACGCAAGGTTCAGTTCGCCATTCTGGGTGATGGTCGACTGGTTGTGATCGCCCGCCTGATTCGAGCTGGCATCGTTCGAGGCATAATCCGTCACGACGAAATCGTTCGTCTGATTGATCGTGCTTTCGTTATTATTGCCGCCCTGCGTGATGCTGGCGCTCATGTTACGCGTGCGCGTATCACTCGGGCCACCATTGGTCTGGTTGATCGTACCCATATTGCCGTCGCCGATCTGATCGACATAGGCGGACGAGTTCTGGGCTGCCTGCGTGACATAGGCCTGGTTATACGAACCGCTCTGATCGACCCCCACGTCATTAAGATCATCCGCGTCGCCGGAAGAGTTGTTGAAACCCGGCTGATTGATATCAGCCATGTTATGATCGCCGGACTGGGAGGCATTCAGGCTGCCGTGCGAGCCCGACTGTACGGCCCATAGCTGGTTGTTATTGCCGCCCTGAACAATCAGCGCACTCTGGGAATTCGTCTGATAATTGGTCGGTTCAGGGCGTCCCTGCGTCAGCATGGCATTGTTGCTCTGGCCCGACTGGACGATGTCGCCGGTGGCGTCCTGCGCTGTCTGATCGATCTGGGCGGTGTTGCCGTCATCGGTCTGGGTGATCGATGCACTGACGCGTGCCGGTTGCAGGTCGGTCGTCTGATTGATGGTCGCATTGTTGTAATTTGCGGTCTGGACCACCGTCGCGTCGCTGCGGTTCGCGCCCGCACCGCCACGTACTTCCTGCTTGACGGTCGACATGTTGTAATCGCCGTCCTGCAACACATTGGCCGCACTATAGCTCGCCGGGTCCTGATCGACCATCGACGAGTTGTTATTGCCATATTGCTGAACCCCGGCGGAGGAACCGTTCAGCGCATTGCCGACCTGGTTGCTATTGCCGTGCTGCAGCACCGTCGAGTCGTTGCCATCGCCGGTCTGACGTACTTCCGCGCCTTGGGAGGTACCTTCCTGCCGGACATAGGAGGTGCTGGCGCCGTTCTGGACGACCTCGACCTCATTGCGGTCGCTGCCCAGTTGCTCGACCTCGGAATCGGCGCCGTCGCCCGACTGCATGACCTTGACCTGGTTCTTGCGTTCGTCGCTGGTGCCGTCCCCCGACTGCGTAACCAGCGACATGCCATTGGTGCCGTCCTGCGTCACGCTGGCGTCGTTATACTGGTTGGTCTGGGTGATCGTCGAGTTGTTCGATTGCGCCGAAACCGGGGCGGCGATGAACAGCGCCGCAGCCGATACCGAAAACAATAGTGTGCGTTTCATGGTTGTCATTCCTTCCTGTAGGACTGATAACCACGCCGCCCCCATCGAAGAGGGGCCGACATGAAAATCAGCATCTGCAAATCCTCGTGCGCTTGAGCGGCAACTCGGGCGCACGATTTTTCAGTCCCCCGACGACCTGTTCAAAGCGGGGTCCCTCCTGCTTTTTTCGTTCCGGTCGAGCGCAGGCATCTCACCGGACTGGTTCCACCGGGGCGGCAACCCCGGAAGCTCTTCAAAACGCTCGCGGCTTCGCGATATTCACACGCGCCTCCTGCGATGGAGGCGGCGGCACCTCGCTTGCCTTGGGCTTCACCGCCCTGGGTGCGAGTTCGCCGGATTGCTTCATCGCGTCGCGGACCTCATCGGCGGCAAACACCCCGGCGCGCTCCTGACGGTAGCGCCAGAGCATCGGCCAGCCTTCCTTGTAATCGGCGAACTGCCACAGCTTCAGGTCGACCCCTTCCATCACCAGGCCATAGACCGCCTTGTCGATCGCCTGTTGCAGGGCGAGTTGTTTCGGTTCGTTGGTGGTGATGCCGGTTTCGGCCTGCAGCAATTCCTTGAACGCGACATAGCGAAAGGCGTTGGCGCTGATCGCCTTGGACGCGATCGTCTTGGACGCGGTAACGGTGGTCAGCACCTCACCGGTGCGCACCGATACCGCGCGCAGATACACCGTCACCGTATCCTGACGATATTCGCCATGCGCGCCGATGCCCAGAAATGCCGCCCCCGCACCGCCGGTGACGGTGTTGGAATCGAACCCGATCACTCCGCCTTCCAGCAGGACACCGGCAAACAGCAGTGCGGGCAGCGCCTTGGGGTCGAGATTTTTCTCGCCCAGATAGCGTTCACGCATCTCGCGGATGATCTGGCGCTCGCTCAGCAGGTTTTTCAGCGATTCCCGCTCGACGATGGTGAACCATTTGCGGTTGCCCGCATCCTGCAGCGATTTGACCAGCATCGCCGCACTCCCCTGCGACAGCGCGCGTGACAATGTCTGGCCGGTATCGGTGGGTTTGAACTGCCCGGTCTGATCGCCAAAGCCATAGACCGCAATCGCCACCGGTCGCGCAGGTGGCGGGATCGCCTGCAACTCGCGCTGGGTCTGCGTGGTCTGCGGATAATAGGCCAGACTGGTGGTTTCGGGAATGAATGCCCGCCCGTCATCGCCCAGCGTGGTGCAGGCGGACAGCACGAACAGTGCGCCAATCATGGCAAGATAACGGCGCATGATCAGTTGACGTCGACAAAGGTCGGAATAACGATCGTGGTGATTTCGCCCGTCCCGTCATCGGTGATGGTCAGCGTCACCTCATCCAGCCCGCGGTCGAACTCGATGGTCTGACCACCAAAGGAAATCGTGCCGTGCTGCTGCGGATTATCGCCGAAAATCGCGTCGACAATTTGCGAAGACAGTGCCGAAAGCAGGCGCGATTGCAACTGTCGGGCGAAAATATCCGCCTGCGAATTGCTGCTGCTGCTCGACGAAGGATCCTTATACTGGTTCTGCGCATTCGCGATGCCGAGCAGATGGCTTGAGTTGAACGGATTACCCCCAAAGGAGGGATCGATCGGCGTATAGACCATGTCCTGCGCCATCGCCGGCGCTGCGGAAAAACCGATCGCCATGGTCGATGTAACCGCCACCGACATCCCCCGTATCAACCGGGTACGCACCGAGTTTCGAGCAGTCATATGTCCCCCTGCCTCATCCTCTCTTAATCGACGAACGACTCACGATTCGCCGACTTGTTAATCTTACGTTAACGAGTCCGAAGCGGCCTTGGCATCTGCAATTTGTGGTAGGAGGCTCGAAAAGAGGGGTGTGCCGATAAGTGTCACTTTACGGGACAAAATCGGGAAATATTAGAAATTTCAGATAGTAATACTTTGGAGGTAGAGCTTCATCCGACAGGATGGGGGGGCGTATTCCGGCCTTACAGCACGAGTCGCACGAATGAAGGCGCCGGGTTTATGCCGCAACGGTATCGACAGGCGGCGCAGAGTGGCCGGTGCGAAGACAAGCAAACCGGTTCCCGACAAGGGCAGTGCCTCATCCGAATGGGCATGTCTATCGCAAGGGGTAGTGCAGGCGACTGCGCCGCTATCGCCATTCAAATGCTGGATGCCCCGCGTGGATTCGAACCACGATTGACGGAGTCAGAGTCCGTAGTCTTGCCATTAGACGACGGGGCAAAGAGGGGGCGCAGATAGTCGGCTCATTCGTCCGGGTCAAGGGGGGTGATGGCGCGGGCTGCTATTACCCAGTCGCGTCGGCATCCGGCGTTGCATCGGGCGGCAGCCAGGTCAGGCGCACGGCGCCGCCCCGGCCGCCCGCACCCGTCACCGCCTGGGCATGCACCCCGCCGTCGGTCAGCGCCTTCACCACCACGGCGACCTTATCCTTGTTACCGGACACGCCGATCGGCACGTTCAGCCGCCTGGCACCCCAGATGGCAGTCGCAATCGCCTGCTTGCCCGCAGCGTCTGGCACCGGACCGGTATCGGCGGGCGCCTGCTGGCTCTGGTCGCCGGAGGACGATGCCGGTTTCGCCTTGGCCGACTTCTCCTTGGGTGGGGGAGGCTCGAAGGAGACATCGGGCAGGTCGGCCGCGGGCGGGATCAGTTCAACGGTCCAGCCGGTCGCGACATTCGCCACGCGCTGCTCCAAGGTGCGATAGGCCTGCAACCCGGCCCCCGGCAGCACTTTCGCCGTCACCAGCGCGCGCTGCTGATCGCGGTCCAGCAATACCGCACTGGGGTCGACCCCCGCGACCAGCGCAAGCTGTTCGGTAGTGCGCACCGCCACCCGGTCCGCCGCCACCTGCCGCGCATTGGCCTGGGCCGAAGCAATCTGCGCCGCTTCCGCCGCCTGACTGGTGCCCACGCGATATTGCTCCAGCGCCACTTCCACCGGTTTGCCCAGCAACTGGGTCAGCGTACGTTTGGCATCGCGCTCGGCATTGGGCCGGAATTGCGGTGTCAGCACCGTTGCACTGATCCGCAGCGGCTTGGTGCCATAGGAAACGTCCATCTGGCTCAGCCGCGCGTCACTTGCGAACTGTGCCTGAATCACATCCTGCGCCTGCCGCGAGGCACGTGCTTCCCAGGCGATGTTATAGAGCGAAATCCCCAGCGGAATGGCCAGCGCCACCAGCACCACGAAGCCGACAACGCTTTGCAACATCGTATGCTGCGGCGACAGGTTCGACCCGAAGCCATAGAGACGCGCCATCACCGCCGCCAGCAGCGCAATCGTCATCAGGTTGGTAAAGAACAGCAGGACCGCGCCACCGAACACCGTCCAGTTCAGCGTCGCCAGCCCGAACCCGACCACCGCAAGCGGCGGCATCAACGCGGTGGCGATGGCCACGCCGACCACCGTGCCTTCGCGCCCCCGGATCATCGCATAGGCACCGGCAAGCGCCGAAAACAGCGCCACCATCAGATCGAACAGATTGGGACGCGTGCGCGCCGCGATTTCCGGCGTCACATTCTGCAACGGCGACAGCATCACCACCAGCGCGGTGAACAGCACCGCCAGCACCACGCCCATCGCCAGCGCGAACGAGGCCTGCCGGATCTGTGCGGTGTCGAAGGTCGCCAGACCGAAGCCCAGCCCGATGATCGGCCCCATCAGCGGCGAGATCAGCATCGCACCGATCACGACCGCCGGCGAAGACAGCAACAGGCCCAGCACCGCGATGCCCGCCGACATCAGCGTCATAAAGGCGTAGCGGCCACTCCAGCCCAGCTCTGCCTGAACCTTGTCCACCACGCGGACATGATCGACCGTGGCGATGACATGATCATACCACCAGGAAAGAATGGGGTTGCGGGAAACGATACCGGCAGAACTACTCATTCGCAGCGATCTAGCCCATTTTTTCCGCGTGCCAAATCGGATTTGCAGCTTTTGCGATCCGCTTGGGCTTTGCCTCGGCACCTCCAGCCGATAGGAATGGCGCAACGGATAACAGCAAGGGGGCATTCATGGCCGCAGACGAACCCGTCAGGATTCAATCGGCACTTCGCAGCTTTCTGAGAAGCGAAGCGGCGGGAGGTATCGTCCTGATCGTCGCAGCCATCGCGGCGATGGTCGTCGCCAACATCCCCGGCATCTCGGAAGAATATTTCCACCTGTTGCATGCCGAACTCGGTCCGACCTTCAAACCCGGCCATCCGATGACGATCCATCTGTGGATCAATGACGGACTGATGGCGGTTTTCTTCCTCTTCGTCGGGCTGGAGATCAAGCGCGAGTTTGTCGACGGACGGCTGGCGACATGGGAAAGGCGGCGGCTGCCGGTCATCGCGGCGGCCGCGGGCATGGTGTTTCCCGCGCTGATCTATCTCGGCATCACCTGGGGCCGTCCCGAACTGCAATCGGGCTGGGCCATCCCCGCCGCTACCGACATCGCTTTCGCGATCGGCGTGCTCGCGCTGCTGGGATCGCGCGTGCCTGCGTCGATGAAGCTGTTCCTTACCACCGTCGCCATCGTCGACGATATGGGCGCGGTGGCGATCATAGCGCTGGCCTATACCGCGCATCTCTCGAGCATCGCGCTGGCGCTGGCGGCCCTGGTGCTGCTCGTCATGTATGTCCTTAACAAGAGCCATGTGCAGGTACTTTGGCCCTATCTGATCTTGGCGGCGGTACTGTGGTATTTCGTCTTTCTGTCGGGGGTGCACGCAACCATTGCCGGTGTGCTGGCGGCGATGATGATTCCGATCACCAAATCGCCCGCTGCACCGGATGATGCCGACTCACCACTGCACCGGCTGGAACATTCGCTGGAAAACTGGGTGGCATTCGTGATCGTCCCCTTGTTTGCCTTTGCCAATGCGGGTGTATCTTTCAAGGGGCTGACCCCGATGATCCTGTTCAACACGCTGCCGCTGGCGATTGCGCTCGGCCTGTTCCTCGGCAAGCAGATCGGCATTCTCGGCAGTATCTGGCTGGCAGCAAAAACCGGTTTTGCGAAAACACCCGGCGGTGCCACCTGGCGGCAGGCCTATGGCGTGTCGCTGCTGGCGGGTATTGGTTTCACCATGAGCCTGTTCATCGGCGGCCTGGCCTTTCCCGGTAACGAATTGCTGGTCGACGAGGTGAAGATCGGGGTGCTTTCCGGCTCGATCCTGTCGGCGCTGGCGGGATATTGTATCCTGCGGTTCGCGCCACAGAAAAACACCACCTCTGAAGGGCATGCCGCATGATCCCGAATAGGCTGTCCTGACCATGGCCGGGTCGTCTGATTCCGATACGGCATCGGCCGACAGAGCCTATCTGACGGGCGTGCTCGCCGACGTCGCGCGCAAGGATCAGGAGGCGTTGCACAGGCTGCATGAACGCACCTCGGCGAAACTGTTCGGCATTTGCCTGCGTATCTCCGGTGAGCGACAGGCAGCAGAGGACATCTTGCAAAACGTGTATCTGAAAATCTGGGATCGGGCGGAGCGGTTCGACCCCACTCGCGCCAGCCCGATTACCTGGCTGGCGACGATCGCACGCAATACGGCGATCGACTGGCGGCGCGCGAACAGCCGCCACCTGTCCGCAGATACTGAGGACGCCGCCACCGGGATTGCCGACGATCGGCCGGCCGCCGATATGCTCATCGAACAGAGCCAGGCGAGCGAGCGGCTGCATCACTGTCTGGACGAACTCGACGAACGCCCGCGCAGCGCCATTCGCGCGGCCTTTTTCGGAGGCTTCACCTATGCCGAACTGGCCCGGCGTGCAGACGTGCCGCTGGGCACCATGAAAAGCTGGATGCGCCGCAGTTTTCAACGACTCAAGGCGTGTATCGAACATGGCTGAGCCCGAGATCCCCCGTGACGAATGGGAGGCGCTGGCCGCCGAACTGGCCCTTGGCCTGCCGGAAGGAGAGACGCGCGAACAGGCCCTGCAGTTGCAGCGGAACGATCCCGCTTTCGCAGCCGAGGTGGTCGCGTGGGAAGAGCGTTTCGCGCCGCTGTTCGATGAAATTGCACCGGTGCCCGCACCGCCGGGGCACTGGCAACGGATCGCCGCCGCCCTGCATGGCGCCGCCAACGACAATGACGCTCAAACGCTCCGGCAGCGCCTTCGCTGGTGGCAGCGCGGCGCGATCACCAGCGCGGCGGTCGCCGCCATCCTGCTGATCTTCCTGACCTTCACCTGGCAGCAACCGAACCGCACCATTCCCGCCCCCAGACCGGCATCGCTCGTTACCGTGGCCCAGCTCACGGGAAGCGACAACGGACCCAGTTTTATCGCACGCATCAACCGTCAGACCGGTGGCATGGTGGTCGATTCGCAGGACGTTCCGCGCGAAGGGCTTGCGCCTGAACTCTGGGTCATTCCGGCAGACGGTACCCCGCATTCGCTCGGACTGGTTGCGCGCACCGGGCGCATGCACATGCACGTCCCCGTCCCGATGCGCGCGATGCTGCGCGACGGAGCAACGCTGGCGGTGACGATGGAACCGGCAGCAGGCGCCCCGCACGCCGCGCCCAGCAGCGCGCCGGTGGCCAGTGGCAAAATAGCGACGATCTGAAAATTCGGGCTGCATCCGTATGCCGGATGCCTCCGTAGCTTCGACAGCACCCGCAAATCGGGTGCGCGAGGAAAGGAATGCCCGATGAAGAAATTTTCCCTGAAGCGCCTGCCCATGGCCGTCGCTGCCGCTGCGCTTACCGTCTCCGGCTCCTATGCGATCGCCCAGCACGTTCCGATGGTCGGCGGTGCGCCGATGTATCCGACCAAGACCATCGTTCAGAACGCCGCACAGGCAAAGAACCTCACCACGCTGGTCGCAGCGGTCAAGGCAGCGGGCCTTGCCGAAACGCTGAGCGGCTCCGGTCCGTTCACCGTGTTCGCGCCGACCAACGCTGCGTTTGACAAGCTGCCTGCGGGCACCGTGCAGACCCTGCTCAAACCGGAGAACAAGGCAAAGCTGACCAAGATTCTTACCTATCATGTCGTACCCGGCAGACTGACCGCAACGACGCTGGCTGCGGACGCCAAGGCGCATGGCGGCAAGGCGATGCTGAAGACGGTGGAGGGCGAAGACCTGACCGTATCCAAAGGACCGTCCGGCTGGATGCTGACCGATGCCCAGGGCCATCACGCCAACATCACCATGCCCGATGTAATGCAGTCGAACGGCGTGGTGCATGTCATCGACACCGTGATGATGCCCTGACGCCTGATCCGTCTCCACTAGTATCGCCGCTTTTGCCCTGAGGGCGGCGATACGCGGGTCCGTCGAGCTCCTCCGTTTCGGCGGACCCGTAACGAAAAGGGCCGGGAAGCAGATCGCTTCCCGGCCCTTCTTGCTATACGGCGCTATCGTTCAGAGCTTTTCAGTCAGCTCCGGCACCGCCTTGTAAAGATCGGCGACAAGGCCGAGATCGGCGACCTGAAAGATCGGTGCATCCTCATCCTTGTTGATCGCGACGATGGTTTTCGAATCCTTCATCCCCGCAAGATGCTGGATCGCGCCCGAAATACCGATGGCGATATACACTTCCGGCGCGACGATCTTGCCGGTCTGACCGACCTGATAGTCGTTGGGGACATAGCCCGCATCGACCGCCGCACGCGATGCGCCGACGGCGGCACCCAGCTTGTCGGCAAGCGGTTCGATGATGGTGTGGAAATTCTCGCTGTTCTGCAGCGCGCGGCCGCCCGAAACGACAATCTTCGCGCTAGTCAGTTCAGGACGCTCACTCTCGGCGATTTCCTGACCGACAAAGCTTGAAAGCCCCTTGTCGCCTGCCGCGGCAACATTCTCGATCTCGGCCGAACCGCCTTCGGCAGCCGCCTTTTCGAACGCGGTGCCGCGCACGGTGATAACCAGCTTTTTGTCGCTCGTTTTGACCGTCGCGATTGCGTTGCCGGCATAGATCGGACGCGTGAACGTGTCCTCACCCTCAACCGACAGAATGTCGGAAATCTGCATGACGTCGAGCAGCGCGGCGACGCGCGGCGCGATATTCTTGCCCGTCGTTGTCGCGGGAACCAGGAACGCATCGTGATGTCCCATCAGGTCGACGATCAGCGGCGCCACATTTTCGGCGAGCGCGTGCGCATAGGCCGCATCGTCGGCAACATGCACCTTGCCCACACCGGCGATTTTCGCCGCGGCCTCAGCCACGCCGCCGCAATTTTCGCCCGCGACCAGCAGATGCACCTCACCCAGCTTGGATGCCGCCGTCACGGTGGCCAGCGTCGCGTCCTTCATGTCCTTGTTGTCATGTTCGACCCAGACCAGCGTCTTCATGCCGCAACTCCCATTGCCTTGAGTTTCGCCACCAGTTCATCGACATCGGCGACCTTCACGCCCGCCGTCCGCTTGGGCGGTTCGGACACGTTGGTGACTGTCAGGCGCGGCGCGACATCGACGCCGTAATCGGCAACCGTCTTCTGCGCGAGCGGCTTCGACTTCGCTTTCATGATGTTGGGCAGCGAAGCATAGCGCGGCTCATTGAGGCGCAAATCGGTGGTGACGATTGCCGGAAGCTTGAGAGCATCGGTTTCCAGCCCGCCATCGACTTCACGGGTCACGCTCGCCGTGCCGTCCGCGATCTCGACCTTGGATGCGAACGTACCCTGTCCCCAGCCCAGCAGTGCGGCCAGCATCTGGCCGGTCTGGTTATTGTCATCATCAATCGCCTGTTTGCCGAGGATCACCAGTTCGGGGCTTTCCTCCTCGACCACCTTGGCAAGCAGCTTGGCGACGCCCAGCGGCTCGACCTTGTCATCGGTCTGGATCAGGATCGCGCGATCGGCACCCATGGCGAGCGCGGTACGCAGCGTTTCCTGGCATTTGTGTTCGCCGATCGAAACCGCGATGATTTCGCTCGCCACGCCCTTTTCCTTCAGACGGATGGCTTCCTCGACCGCAATTTCGTCGAACGGGTTCATGCTCATCTTGACATTGGCGAGGTCGACACCCGACCCGTCCGCCTTCACCCGTGGTTTGACATTATAGTCAAGCACGCGCTTGACCGGCACCAGCACCTTCATATGCTTCCCTTCCCAACTATCCGCCGAAAAGCGGGTTTTGCATGTTCAGTCTGGCGTGACATGGCGTTTTTCCGTTGCTTTCGCAAGTACGGTATGGCCCTCTTTTCATCATCACGCCGATATTTCCCTGATTACACTCCCGAATGCAAAACGGGGCCCCGACCAGTCGCCGGAACCCCGTTTGCTACCTGTGCAAGGTGTGCAATCAGGCGACCTGCTTGACCTCTGCCACGATCTTCTGGGCGGCATCGCCCAGATCGTTCGCGGCCACGATCGGCAGGCCGGAATTGGCAAGAATGTCCTTGCCCTGCTGTACATTGGTTCCTTCCAGTCGAACGACCAGCGGCACCGAAAGGTTCACTTCCTTCGCCGCCGCGACGATGCCGTCGGCAATGATGTCGCAGCGCATGATGCCGCCGAAGATGTTGACGAGGATGCCCTTCACCGCCGGATCGCTCAGGATGATCTTGAACGCCGCCGTGACCTTCTCCTTGTTCGCGCCGCCGCCAACGTCGAGGAAGTTGGCCGGGAACATGCCGTTCAGCTTGATGATGTCCATCGTCGCCATGGCCAGACCCGCGCCGTTCACCATGCAGCCGATATCGCCATCGAGCTTGATATAGGCGAGGTCGTACTTGCTCGCTTCCAGCTCCATCGGGTCTTCTTCGGTCTCGTCGCGCAGCTCGGCCAGATTCTTGTGGCGGAACATCGCGTTCGAATCGAACCCGACCTTGGCGTCGAGCACCATCAGTTTGCCGTCGCCGGTCACCGCCAGCGGATTGACCTCGATCTGCGCGGCATCGGTGCCCAGAAACGCATCATACAGCTTCGACGCCGTGAACGCCGCCTGCTTGGCAAGGTCGCCGGTCAGTTCCAGCGCCGCCGCCACCGAACGGCCATGATGCGGCATGAAGCCGGTCGCCGGATCGATATCGATGGTGTGGATCTTTTCAGGCGTGGAATGCGCCACTTCCTCGATATCCATGCCGCCTTCGGTCGAAGCGACCATGGAGATGCGGCCCGTCGCGCGGTTGACGAGCAACGCGAGATAGAATTCCTTGTCGATATCGACGCCGTCGGTGACGTACAGGCGATTGACCTGCTTGCCCGCTTCGCCCGTCTGGACGGTAACCAGCGTGTTGCCCAGCATGTCGGCCGCCGCAGCGCGAACCTCTTCCTCAGTCCTGGCGAGGCGGACACCGCCCTTGGCATCGGGGCCGAGTTCCTTGAACTTGCCCTTGCCGCGGCCGCCGGCGTGAATCTGCGCCTTGACGACATAGAGCGGCCCAGGGAGCTTTTTCGACGCTTCCACCGCTTCCTCGACGGACAGGGCAGCAAACCCTGCGGGAACGGGGACGCCGAATTTGGCCAGCAGTTCCTTGGCCTGATATTCATGAATATTCATGGGGCAATCTCGACTTTCTCGATGACCATGGGAGTTGCTTGCGCCTTTCGCACAAGCGAAGCGAGGAATCCACCCCCTGAATCAGAATAGCGCGCCCGTTTATCGCTATTGATTTGCAACAACAATAATTGCGGGGAACGGCATTGCGCCGGGTAATCGGCTATTCGCCTTCGTCACCCGAGGCGCTATAGCATGCGTCATGCACTGGACCCTCGCAATCGGGCTGTTCGTCGCCACCGTGATCGGTATGGAAGGCTTTGCCTATGCCATGCACCGCTGGGTGATGCATGGGCCGGGCTGGTTCCTGCATGCCAGCCATCACCGCCCGCGCACCGGCAACTGGGAATGGAATGACCTTTATGCGGTGATCTTCGCGATTCCGTCGATCGTCCTGCTGGCGGGCGGCGTGCGATGGGGCTGGTGGCCCGGCTGCACCTGGATCGGTGCGGGCATTGCCGCCTATGGCGCGATCTATTTCGGCTTTCACGACATTCTGGTCCATCGCCGGATCGGCCATCGCCATGTCCCGCGCTCAGCCTATATGAAGCGCATCATGCAGGCCCATCGTCTCCATCACGCGGTGGAGACGAAGCACGGCACGGTCAGTTTCGGATTTCTCTGGGCACCGGCGCCGGAAAAACTGAAGGCAGCGCTTCGCGACAGCGGCAGGCATGGGATACGGGCGCCGCGCGGCGAAAATCCCGTCGCATAATTCCCCTTACGAATCCGTCAGGTTCCGGGATACATGGCCTTGATACGATCTAGAACGGCCGGATAGAGCGGCTGGCGAAAGACGAAACCGTAGCAGAAATGCCGCCGCCAGACGACCTGCGCCTCCTGCCCGGCCATGTCGGGAATCTGCAGCCAGATCGTATCGCCAGGTTCCAGATTGGGCGCCGCCGTCGCGCGAAAACCGCTCACCGACATATCCAGCACATCGATCCGGAAACGCAGGCTGCGCGGTCCGCGCAGCATGGCCTGCATCGCCACCGGCTCGCGCGGGAATTGCCGCATATCATCATGCGAATCCGCACCGAATTTCAAATCAATTGCGCCCATGCCCCAGACGCTAGCGGAACAGGGTTAGCGAATTGCAAACGATGTGGAAAAAATCAGTCGAACAGGCTGGAAACCGATGCTTCTTCAGCAATGCGGCGGATTGCCTCGGCGAGCAGCGGCGCAATCGTCAGGTGGCGGATATGATCCGCCTTGGCGATAACGTCGTGATTGCCGATCGAATCGGTGATGACCAGTTCCTCCAGCGCCGATTTTTCGACCCGCGCCACTGCGCCGCCCGAAAGCACGCCGTGCGTACAATAGGCAACGACCCCTTCCGCGCCCGCTTCCTTCAACGCAGCGGCGGCGTTGCATAACGTACCGGCCGAATCGACGATATCGTCAATCAGGATGCAAAACCGCCCCGACACATCGCCGATGATGTTCATGACTTCCGATTCGCCGGGCCGTTCGCGTCGCTTGTCGACAATGGCCAGCGGTGCATTGTCGAGCCGCTTCGCCAGTGCCCGCGCACGCACCACACCACCCACATCGGGGGAAACCACCATCAGATTCTTGTCGAAGAAGCGCGCCTTGATATCCTCGCTCATCACCGGTGCGGCATAGAGATTGTCGGTCGGAATATCGAAAAAGCCCTGAATCTGGCCTGCATGCAGATCAACCGAAAGCACGCGGTCGGCACCTGCACCGGCGATCAGATTGGCGACCAGCTTGGCCGAAATCGGCGTGCGCGGCCCCGGCTTGCGATCCTGCCGGGCATAGCCGAAATACGGGATAACCGCCGTGATGCGCCGTGCCGACGCACGCTTCAGCGCATCGATACCGATCAGCAATTCCATCAGATTGTCATTGGCCGGATAGGAGGTCGATTGCAGCATGAACACATCTTCGCCGCGCACATTTTCCAGAATCTCGACGAAAATTTCTTCATCCGCGAACCGGCGGATGCTGGCGCTGGTCTTGGGGATTTCCAGATAGCTGGCAATGGCATCGCCCAGCGGCAGATTCGAATTTCCGACCAAAAGCTTCATGCCCGCCCCGTTTCCTTGATTTCTGCGCTATGCGGTTTCGATGTCAAAAGGCTCATAAAGCCGACATGCCGATGCGAAAAGGGGCATTGCCCCCTTTCCCGCCGCTTTCTACAGCGCAGTCATGGTTATTACACGTTTCGCCCCCAGCCCGACCGGCCATATGCATGTCGGCAATCTGCGCACCGCGCTGCACAACTGGATGTGGGCGCGCAAACAGGGCGGCCGTTTCCTGCTGCGCATCGACGACACCGATGCCGAACGGTCGCGTGAGGAATTTGTCGACGGCATCCGCGCCGATCTGGACTGGCTGGGACTTGGCTATGACGGCGAGGAACGGCAATCGGCACGCTTCGACAGGTATGAGGCACAGTTTCAGGCGCTGCGCGAGGCCGGCCGGGTCTATCCCGCCTATGAAACGCCGCAGGAACTCGACCTCAAGCGCAAGGTGCTGCTGGGTCGCGGCCTGCCGCCGGTCTATGATCGCGCCGCCCTGCACCTCACCGACGATGCGCGCGCGGCACTCGAAGCCGGGGGCCGCCGCCCGCACTGGCGCTTCCGCCTCAATCATGACGCGCCGATCGGCTGGACCGACCATATACGTGGCGAACAGCGGTTCGACCCGTCGCGGATGAGCGATCCGGTTATCCGGCGCGAGGACGGTTCCTGGCTCTATCTGCTGCCATCGGTCATCGACGACATCGATATGGGCATCACCGATGTCGTGCGCGGTGAGGATCATGTGTCCAACACCGCCGTGCAGATTCAGATGTTCGAAGCGCTGGGAGCGACCCCGCCCGCCTTCGCGCATGAGGCACTGCTGACCGGCAGCGAAGGCAAGCTGTCGAAGCGGCTGGGGTCGCTGGGTATCGCGCATTTTCGCGAAGCCGGCATCGAGCCGCAGGCGCTGGTTGCCCTGCTCGCACGCATCGGCACCAGCGATCCGGTCGAACCGGAACCGGACGCCGGCAGACTTGCCGCGACGATGGACTTTGCCCGCTTCGGACGCGCACCCGCCCGATTCGACGAAAGCGAACTGGCGACGCTGAACGCGAAAATCGTGCATCAACTCCCCTATGATAGGGTGGCCGACCGGTTGCCCTCCGGCATGGGAGGCGAAGCGTGGGAAACGGTGCGGCCCAACCTTTCCACCGTGCGCGAATCTGCCGACTGGTGGCGCATTATCGAAGGGCCCGTCGAAACCGGCGATCTGAGCGAAGAAAATGAGTATCTGGAGATTGCGGCTGAGGTCGCATCCGAAATCGACTGGTCGGACGATCCCTGGCACGCGTTGACGGGCGCGTTGAAGGAACGCACCGGACGCAAGGGGCGCGCCCTGTTCCTGCCCCTCCGTCGCGCGCTGACGGGTCTCGACCATGGCCCCGACATGGCGGCGCTGTTGCCGCTCATCGGCCGGGAACGCGCCATCGAACGCCTGTCCGCCTGACATAATCCATTCATCGTATATAATATTATTACCTTGCATGAGTGCGCCGATCCGGGCACAAAACGCGCTCAAACGTCCACCGGGAGAATTTCATGCGCTTCAGGCTATTGACCATGGCCGCAACTCTGTTTGCTGCAGCCACTATCACTCCAGCCTATGCGCACCCGCCCAAGGACCATGCGAAAAGCGAGCAGAAGAGCGATCCACAGGACGATTCCAGCAAGCTGCCGCCGCTTCCCGCCGACAAGAGCGTTGACCAGACCACGGTCATCGCGGGCAAGAGTCTTCATTACAAGGCAACGGTCGGCAAGCTGCCGGTACGCAATTCCGACGGCAAGATCATCGCCGAGGTCGTTTATACCGCCTATACCGTGCCGGGTGCCAGCCCGTCGCGCCCGGTGACCTTTGCCTTTAACGGCGGCCCCGGCGCATCCTCGGTCTATCTCAATCTCGGCGCGATCGGCCCGAAACGGGTGCGCTTCGGCGATGCGGGCGACAGCCCCTCCGACGCGCCGGTGCTGAGCGACAATCCGCATAGCTGGCTCGACTTTACCGATCTGGTTTTCATCGACCCCGTCGGCACCGGCTACAGCCGCAGCCTGGAGGACAAGGACAAAACCAAGAAGGATTTCTACGCCAACGATCCCGACATCAAATATCTGTCGCGCATCGTCTATGACTGGCTGGTCCAGAATCAGCGGCTGCGTTCCCCCAAATATGTCATCGGCGAAAGCTATGGCGGCTATCGCGCACCGCGCATCGCCTACGAACTGCAAACGCAGATGGGGGTCGGCGTATCGGGCCTTGTCATGGTGTCGCCCTATCTCGATCCGGCCTCGGTCAGTGGCGACAACGGCCTGTCGCCCCTGCCGTGGATGATCAACCTGCCGTCGATGGCGGCTGCCAAGCTGGAACGCGAGGGCAAGCTGACCGCCGCCAACATGGCGCCGATCGAAAACTATACCCAGACGCAGTTCGTCACGGACTTTTTCGCCGGACCGAAAGACAAGGTCGCGACCGACCGGCTGGTCAACAAGGTCGCGGAACTGACCGGTCTCGATCATGCGCTGGTGGCAAAACTGAACGGCCGCATCGACATCGGCACCTTCCTGCGCGAAGGGCATCGGGCGCAAAAGAAGATCGGCAGCGTCTATGACAGCAATGTCACCGCCTTCGATCCGTTCCCCGGTTCGGCGGAGCGCAAGTCGAACGACCCGATCCTCAACGCGATCCTTGCCCCGACGACCAGCGCGATGGTCGATTTCATCACCCGCACGGTAGGCTGGGATGTGAAGGGCCGCCATTATGAGGCTCTGTCCTATGCGGTGAACGAGGCCTGGGATCGCGGCACGCCCGACGACAAGCCGGTTGAGGATCTGCGCAAGGCAATCGCCAACGATCCCAAGATGCAGGTGATCATCGCGCATGGCTGGAACGATCTGTCCTGCCCCTTCTTCGGATCGAAGCTGCTGATCGAACAGATGCCGGGCTATGGCGTTGCGGACCGCATCCATCTCGACATCTTCCCGGGCGGACACATGTTCTACACCCGCGACGACAGCGGCGCAGCGTTCCGCAATGATGCGAAGGCCATCTATACCCGCTGACCTTACTGACGATCTGGAAATACGGCCGTGGCGATCTGATTCGCCACGGCCTTTTCTTTCTATACCGCAAGCCACGGCATCCCCGACACCGGACAGATATGTCGGACACCGGGGCATCGACCCGCGCAGCGCCACGGCTATGGCGCCGGTCACCCCGTCACGCACGGCGGCACTATTAGAAAAAACCGGAAAACGATGACACTGTGCTTCGTTCCACGCGACCGATTACCCCCCGGATGGGAGGGGCTGGCCGTCAGCCCTTCGTATCCCTATCTTTAGCGCGATGTTTTCGTTCTTCCGATTCCTGTCGCCGCTGCGCGCCATTCGCGACCTGCGTGCCTTTATGGGTCAGCGGCGCAAGCATGAACTGTGGTTCATGGCCGCTTCCGTGGCCGTAACCACGCTGATCATCGTCGCTTTTGCGCATGATGCGCATGTCACGCCGCCTTATCAGCCGCCGACGATCATTTATGCCAAAAGCTGGCCGCTGAACCGTACTGAAGCGCAAATTCTCGCCGATCAGAAGAAATCCATGGCGGAGAAAAAGGTCGAGGACGCCAAACTCGCCAAGCTGCGCAAAAAGAATCAGGAAGAATTTGAGGCGCTGAACAACAAGCTGGCGCCCTGGCTTTGAGCGACCGGCGCTGGATGGCCGCCGCCATTGCGCTGGGCGAGCGCGGGCGGGGCCGCACCGCCCCCAATCCCAATGTCGGTTGCATCCTGGTCCGCGATGGCCGCGTCGTCGGCCGTGGCTGGACACAGCCCGGCGGGCGCCCCCATGCCGAGGCGATGGCCCTCGCACAGGCGGGAGAAGCCGCACGCGGTGCCACCGCCTATGTCTCGCTCGAACCCTGTGCACATCCGTCGCCGCGCGGCCCCGCCTGCGCGCCGACGCTGGCAAAGACGGGGATTGCCCGCGCTGTTATCGCGCTGACCGATCCCGATCCGCGTACCAATGGCCGGGGCATCGCGCTGCTCCGTGACTCAGGCATAGAGGTCGTCAGCGGCATCGGCGCAGCGGAGGCGCGCGCGAGCATGTCCGGCTTTCTCAGCCGGATCGCACTCAACCGCCCGCAGGTGACGCTCAAGCTCGCCACCTCGCTCGACGGCTGCATTGCCCGCGCCAACGGCGAAAGCCGCTGGATCACCGGCGCACCGGCGCGCGCCCATGCCCATCTCGAACGCGCGCGCCACGACGCCATTCTGGTCGGACGCGGCACCTTTGAAGCCGACCGGCCGCAACTCGATGTCCGGCTGGAGGGGCTGCGCGACAGAAGTCCGCAGCGGCTGCTGCTTTCCGGCACCGTCGCGCCGCCACCCGGCTGGCGCGTCCTTCCCGATCCCGCCGCGGTCGTCGGACTGGAGCAGACCAATCACCTGCTGATCGAAGGCGGCGCGAAAACGGCTTCCGCCTTTCTGGCCGCTGACCTTGTCGACCGCATGCTGCTTTACCGCGCACCGATCCTGATCGGCGATGGCCGGCATGCTCTGGGCGATATCGGGCTGGCGCATCTGGCCGACGCGCATGGCCGCTGGCGTCTCACCGATACGCGGATGCTTGGCAGCGACCGCATGGAAAGCTACGAGCGCGTGCGAGGCTGAATATGTTTACTGGAATCATCACCGATATCGGCACGATCGATGCCGTCGAGCCGCAGGGCGACCTGCGTGTCCGCATCGCCTGCGGCTATGACACCACCACCATCGACATGGGCGCGTCGATTGCGTGTTCCGGCGTCTGCCTGACCGTGGTGGGCAAGGGCGCGGGCTGGTTCGCCGTCGATGTTTCGGGCGAAACCGTATCGCGCACCGCACAAGGCATGTGGGAGGCGGGGCGACGCCTCAACCTCGAACGCGCATTGAAGATCGGCGACGAACTGGGCGGGCATATCGTCACCGGCCATGTCGACGGCATCGGCACCGTCGTCTCGGTGACGGAAGAAGGCGGATCGCACCGCGTCGTCATCGCCGCCGGGCCGGAAATCGCGCCCTATCTCGCCGCCAAGGGATCGGTGACGGTCGATGGCGTATCGCTGACCGTCAATCATGTTGAAGATGTCGCCGACGGCACCCATTTCGGCCTGAACATCATCCCGCATACCGCCGCCGTGACGACATTCGCCACGCTGGCACCGGGGCAGGCCGTCAATCTGGAGATCGACGTGCTCGCCCGTTATCTGCAACGCATGGAGCACTATCGTGCAAAAGCCTGAACTGGCGCGGCTGCGCCACGGGTTCCTGTCCAGCCCGGAAGAAATCATCGACGAAGCGCGCAACGGCCGGATGTTCATTCTGGTCGATGACGAAGATCGGGAAAATGAGGGCGATCTGGTGATTCCCGCCCAGATGGCGACGCCCGATGCGATCAACTTCATGGCGAAATATGGTCGCGGCCTGATCTGCCTTGCCATGACGAAGAGCCGAGTGGACGCACTCGGCCTTGACCTGATGAGCCGCCACAACGGCACCCGGCACGAAACCGCCTTCACCGTCTCGATCGAGGCGAAGGACGGCGTGACCACCGGCATTTCCGCCGCTGATCGCGCGCGCACGGTCGCCGTTGCCATCGACGCGGCCAAGGACAACGAAGATATCGTTACCCCCGGCCATGTCTTCCCGCTTGTCGCACGCGAAGGCGGCGTGCTGGTGCGTGCCGGCCATACCGAGGCTGCCGTCGATGTCGCCCGTCTGGCGGGCCTCAATCCGTCCGGCGTGATCTGTGAGATCATGAAGGATGACGGGACGATGGCGCGCATGGACGATCTCGTCACCTTCGCGCAGTATCATAATCTGAAAATCGGCACGATCCGCGACCTGATCGCCTATCGCCGTCGCTACGACCATCTGGTCGAACAGCGGGCCGAGGTGCGCTTCGAAAGCGAATGGGGCGGCGACTGGCGCGCCATCACCTTCTGGAACACCGCTACCGGCACCGAACAGATCGCGCTGGTGAAGGGCAGGGTCGATCCCACGAAGCCGACCCTGGTGCGCATGCACGCCCTTTCCCCCTTCACCGACATTTTCGGGGAAGGCGGTCCGCGCGGCAGCCTGTTGCGACGTGCGATGGAAATCATCGCAAAGGAAGGCGCCGGTGTCGTCGTTGTCATCAACAAACAGCGCAGCGATGCCTTCACCATGGCGGTGCAGGCGCGCGCAGGCGCGCTGAAACCCGGCGACATGGACGAATTACGCGATTATGGCGTTGGCGCGATGATCCTGAACGAGCTGGGCGTCGAGGAGATGATCCTGCTCACCAACACCCACCACACGCTGATCGGGCTGGACGGCTATGGCCTGTCGATCGTCGGCGAACGACCGATCGACTGAGGAGAATATTCCCATGGCAAAATTCCTGATCGTAGAGGCACGTTTCTACGGCCATCTGAACGACCTGCTGCTGGAAGGCGCACGTGCCGCGCTGGAAGAAGCCGGGCACGCCCATGAAACGGTCACGGTGCCGGGCGCACTGGAAATCCCCGGCGCGGTCGCCATAGCGGCGGAAACCGGGCGCTATGACGGTTTTGTCGCGCTGGGCGTGGTGATCCGCGGCGAAACCTATCATTTCGAGATTGTCTCGAACGAAAGCGCACGCGGACTGATGGCGCTGGCCATGGACGGGATCGCCATCGGCAACGGCATCCTGACGGTCGAAAACGAAGCGCAGGCGCTGACCCGCGCCAGGCCGGATGAAAAGGACAAGGGCGGCGAAGCGGCAAAGGCTGCCGTCGCCATGTTCGACCTCACCCAGCGCTGGCCCGGTCAGTAACCATGGCGGAGCCGGTGCTCTTCACGCCCCGGCTGATGCTGCGCCTGCCGCAGGCCGATGACCTGGACGCCTGGGCCGACTTCCACGCCGATGCACAAACCATGCAGCATCTGGGCGGCGTCCAGACGCGCAGCGAAGCATGGCGCGGACTGTGTGCGATGCGCGGTGCATGGGCCATTCGGGGTTTTGCGATGTTTTCCGTGATCGAACGCGACAGCGGCCGCTGGGTCGGGCGTATCGGCCCCTGGCAACCCGATGGCTGGCCGGGCACCGAAATCGGCTGGGGCGTCGCACGGGGTTTCGAAGGCACCGGCTATGCCTTTGAAGCGGCAAGCGCGGCGATCGATTTCGCGGTCGACATGCTCGGCTGGAACGACATCATCCACGTCATCGCGCCCGACAACCATCGCTCTGCCGTCCTTGCCGCGCGCCTCGGTTCGCAACGGCTGGAACCGACCCGTCTGCCTGCGCCCTTGCAGGATATGCCCGTCAACAAATGGGGGCAAAGCGCATCGGACTGGCGGGCGAGGCGACAAGTCCGCACGGACACCTGATGCGCCGCGCATTGTTTCACGTCGCGGGCTGGATTGCAGTCGCACTGGGCGTGGTCGGCATCTTCCTGCCGCTGCTGCCGACGGTGCCGTTCATGATCCTTGCCGCTTATTGCTTCGCGCGCAGCAGCCCCCGACTGGAACGCTGGCTGCTCGACCACCCCCGCTTCGGCCCGCATATCGTCGCATGGCGCGAAAGCGGGTCGATTTCCCGGCGTGGGAAATGGGCGGCGACAGTGACCTTTGCGATCAGCATCGCCGCCACGCTTTACTGGCTCAAAATGCCGTGGATGCTGTTCCCGCTGGCAGCAATGTGCGCCAGCGGGATCTGGATCTGGACAAGACCGGAGGCCTGAACCTCAGGCCGCTTCCACCTCTGCCAGCGTCGGATAATCGACATAGCCTTCCGGCCCGCGCGCATACCAGGTCGCCATATTCCACTCGTTGAGCGGCGCCCCTTTTTCAAAGCGTACCGGCAGGTCGGGATTGGCGAGGAAAGGACGTCCGAACGCAATCGCATCGCACAAACCGGCATCCAGTTCGGCCTGCGCCTGATCGAACCCATAGTCCTGATTAAGCACCAGCGGGCGGTCGAACACCGGCCGGATGGCAGGCGAAATACGCGGCTGGTCGGTACTGCCGAACGTGCCTTCCGGCCCCGGCTCCCGCAGTTCGAGAAATGCGATTTTCTGCTCCGCCAGCCATTTTGCCGCGGGCACATAAACGGCCTCTGGATTGCTGTCCTGTACGCCTTGCGTATCCCCATTGGGCGAGAAACGGACGGCGGTACGATCCGCGCCGACTTCGGCGATCAGCCTTTCCGTCGCCTCTCGCAGCAAACGCGCGCGGTTTTCCGGGCTGCCGCCATAATCGTCATCGCGGAAATTGGCGCCGTCGCGCAGAAACTGGTCGATCAGATAGCCATTGGCGGCATGCAACTGCACTCCATCGAACCCGGCCCGCTTCGCATTGCGCGCGGCATTCGAATAATCGTCGAGCACCCGCGCAATATCATCGGTGGTTGCTGCGCGCGCTTCGGCATAATCCTGCCTGCCCGCATAGGTGTGCGCCTGCCCCGGTGCGGTGGTCGCAGAGGAGGAAAGCGGCGCTGCCCCGTCCAGAAAGCTGGGATGGACGATGCGGCCCATGTGCCAGAGCTGCGCGACAATGCGTCCACCGGCCTTATGCACCGCGTCGGTCACCGGCTTCCATGCCTCGGTCTGTTCGTCGGTCCACAATCCCGGCGCATAGGGCCAGCCCAGCCCTTCACGGCTGATGCCCGTGGCTTCGGAGATGATGAGACCCGCGCCCGCCCGCTGGGCATAATATTCGGCCATGATCGGCGTCGGCACATGGCCTTCGGTCGCACGTCCGCGCGTCAGCGGCGCCATCAGGATACGGTTGGGCGCGGCAATCGCACCAAGCTGGATAGGATCGAACAGGCTGGGCATGGGCAGGTCTCCCTCAAAACAGTTTCAGATGGAAACCAGATAAGGTGCCGCCCCGATTCATACGAGTGCGCTGCAACAAGAAAAACTTGGGGCCGGGAAACAGGGGCGATTTCCTGCGACGATGCTTGTGCCTTTGCGCCGGGGCATTAAATCGGTCGCGAAGGAGATGCACCGATGGCCGCGATTGCCGAAGATGCCACGCTGGACGAAATCCGCGCCGGGCTGGCCCCCGAACTGCCGAAGAACGCCGCATTTGACGGCTGGACCGCGAAAGCGGTGACGGCAGCGGCCGACAGTGCGGGCGTCGATCCGGACGTTGCCGCGCTTGCCTTTCCAGACGGTGCGGTCGATCGGATCGACGCATGGTTCGCCTATGTCGATGCGGAAATGGCACGCGCGCTGCCGGCCGAAAAGCTCGCGACGATGAAAATCCGCGAACGCATCACCGCCCTGGTCGAACAGCGACTCACTACGCTCGCCCCGGAACGCGAAGCACTGCGCCGTGCGCTCGCCATCCTTGCCATGCCGCAGAATATCCCCGCCGCGACCAAACTCGGCTGGCGGGCGGCGGACAGGATGTGGCGGCTCGCGGGCGACACCGCGACCGATTACAACCACTATACCAAGCGGACGATGCTGGCGGGCATCTATGCCGCGACGCTGAGCGTCTTTCTCGACGACGAATCGGAGGATTGGGCCGAAACGCGCGCCTTTCTCGCCCGCCGGATCGACGGCATCATGCGGTTCGAAAAGGCGAAGGCAAAGCTGACCGGCCGGATGCAGGGCGACCACAAGCTCAGCCTCAGCCGCTTCATCGGGCGGTTGCGCCACCCCGCAATCTGATCTGCACGCACCAAAGGGATATTTCGCTGGCCATTCGATACCGTTATTGATACTTAGTCGCAATATGAACGCCCCCCATGCCGTAGATCAGCGAGTCGCCCTGTCGAACATGCCCCGCCATCAACAGGCGCGGGTGGCCGATGTGCATTGGGATACGCTGTCTCCGCCAGAGGCACGCCGGTTGCGGGAACTGGGACTGGATGAAGGCGTCCGCATCGAACTGCTCCATCGCTCGGCCTTTGGCCGCGGCCCGATTGCCTGCCGCATCGGACGCATGACGGTCGCGCTGCGCCGCCATATCGCAGGTGCCATCGACGTTATTCCTGCCGCCTGAACATCATGAACCCCGCCCCCCTCGTCGCGCTGGTCGGCAACCCGAATGCCGGTAAAAGCGCCCTGTTCAACGCACTGACCGGCGCGCGGCAAAAAGTGGGCAACTATCCCGGCGTCACGGTGGAGCGGCATTCCGGACGAATGGCGCTGCCCGATGGCCGCCCGGTCGAACTGGTCGACCTGCCCGGCGCCTACAGCCTCGACCCGTCCAGCCCGGACGAACAGGTGACACGCGACGTCGTGACCGGCACGCAGACGGGCGAGCGCCTGCCCGATGCCATTGTCGTGGTGGTCGATGCCGCCAATCTCGACAACCATCTGCGCTTCACGCTGCAACTCGTCGCGCTGGGCCTGCCGGTAGTGGTCGCGCTCAACATGATCGATCTGGCCGAGCGCGACGGGCTGACACTCGATCCCAATGTCCTTGCGCAGGAACTGGGCGTTCCGGTGCTTCCCACCGTCGCGGTGCGGCGGCGCGGGCTGGATGCGCTGAAGGAAGCGCTTGCAACCGTGCTGCAACAGGGACCGGCGCATCCGATCCGGCCCAGCGATCATCCGGTTGCGGAGGATATCGTCACGCTGCAGCGCCGGGCGCGCGCGCTGTCGGAAAAAGCAACCGTCTCCGAAACCGCCGTGCGGCGCTGGACGCATCGCCTGGACGCGGTCGCGCTGCATCCGGTGTTCGGCACCTTGCTGTTGCTCGCCATCCTGTTCGTGATGTTTCAGGCGGTGTTCGCATGGTCGCAGGCGCCGATCGACTGGATTCAGGGCGGCATGGATGCGCTGGGTGGTGCGGTATCCGCCGCCCTGCCCCCAGGTTTCATCCGCTCGCTGCTGGTCGACGGGCTGATCGCGGGCGTCGGTGCAGTGGTGGTGTTCCTGCCGCAGATCCTCATCCTCTTCGCCTTCATCCTGACGCTGGAGGCATCGGGCTATATGGTCCGCGCGGCCTTCCTGATGGACCGGCTGATGGCGAGTGTCGGGCTTTCCGGCCGCGCCTTCATCCCGCTGCTGTCGTCCTTCGCCTGCGCGGTACCGGGCATCATGGCGACGCGCACCATCGACGATGAAAAGGACCGGCTGACCACGATCCTGATCGCCCCGCTGATGACCTGTTCGGCGCGCCTGCCGGTTTATTCGATCATGATCGGCGCCTTCATTCCCGCCCGCGACGTGCTGCCCGGTGTGGGATTGCAGGGGCTGGTGCTGTTTAGCCTTTACGTCGCGGGGATTATCGGTGCGTTTTTCGCCGCGCTGATCCTGCGCAAAACCGTCACCAAGGGGGCATCATCGGGCTTTCTGATGGAGATGCCCAAATATCAGTGGCCGCATCCGAAGGATTTGCTGCTGGGGCTGTGGCAACGTGCGCTGATCTTCCTGAAACGCGCGGGCACGATTATCGCTTCAACGACCATCGTGCTTTGGCTGCTGCTCAGCTTTCCCAAGCCACCGATCGGCAGCACCGTCTCTCCGGTCGATTATTCGATTGCGGGCCGGATCGGTCATGGCATCGAAAAGGTCGTCGCCCCCATCGGGTTCAACCGCGATATTTCACTCGCCCTGCTGCCCGCCATGTCGGCGCGCGAAGTGGCAGTGGCGGCAATCGGCACCGTCTATGCCATCGACAATCCCGATCAGCCTGCGGGTGAACGCAACCTGATCCAGAATCTGCGCACCCACTGGACGCTGCCCACCGCGCTTGCCTTTCTGATGTGGTTCGTGTTCGCGCCGCAATGTATTTCGACCATCGCGATCACCCGACGAGAGACGAATGGATGGAAATGGCCTGCCTTCATGGTTGGCTATTTGTTCGCACTCGCCTACATCGCAGCAGGGGCGACATACTGGATCGCCGTGGCAATCGGTTTGTAGGGATAAGGAGCGGATCATGGCCGGCAGCGTGAACAAGGTAATTCTGGTCGGCAATCTGGGCCGCGATCCCGAAAGCCGCAGTTTTCAGAACGGCGGCAAGGTGGTCAATCTGCGCATCGCGACCAGTGAAACGTGGAAGGATCGCAATAGCGGCGAACGCAAGGAAAAGACCGAATGGCATTCGGTCGCGATCTTCAATGAAGGGCTGGCCAACGTTGCCGAACGCTATCTGCGCAAGGGTTCGAAAGTCTATATCGAGGGCCAGCTTCAGACCCGAAAATGGCAGGATCAGAACGGTCAGGACCGTTATTCGACGGAGGTCGTGCTGCAAGGCTTCAACTCGGTACTGACGATGCTCGATTCGCCCGGCGGCGGTCAGGGTCAGGGCGCGGGGCGCAGTAATGACGGCTGGGGCGCGGGCGGTGACGATTTCGGCGGCGGTTCATCGGGCGGTCGCGGCGGCGGTTTCAATTCAGGCGGCGGTCAGTCGGGCAATGTGCGCTCGGGCGGCAATGATTTCGGCGGGTTCCCCGACGATCTCGACGACGACGTGCCGTTCTGAGGCGGAACTCCCCGCGGCGGGGACGCGAGGCAACGGCGGCGAGTTAACGGTATTTTGGTTTATATTCCATATCCTTGACCTTCTTCTGACGGAAAGAGTCTTACCGTGATTCGACTGCTGTACATCAGCACTGCACGCCAGGCGCATGCCTCATCTGTGCTGGACCCCATCCTCCGCGCGTCGCGTCGCAACAATGCCGCGGCGGGTGTTTCCGGCCTTTTAGTCGCCGGGGGCAAACGCTTTTTACAGGTTCTGGAAGGTCCTGAAGCGGCGGTCGAAAAAACCTATCGTCGCATTTCTACCGACCATCGTCACGTTGCCCCCGTGATATTGAGCCGCCGCCACGTCGCAGAGCGCATCTTCGCCGAGTGGGCGATGGGGTTTCAGGATGCCGGATCGCTTTCCGGCGCGGGCACACCGAATGAAGCCCTTATGGCACTGATCGCACCGATCAGCGATCCGAACCTGAAAGCCGATTTCGAAGGATTCGTGCGCCGCCACGCGGCATAGCTATGCGCCGGGTTCTCCGACATCGGCACTGACCTCAGGTGGGCTGTTCGACCGGTGGCAGTGCCCAGTCGATCACTCCCCTGCCCGCCTGTTCCAGAAACGCGTTGCACTTCGAAAAATGGCGGCAGCCCAGAAAGCCGGTATGCGCCGATAGCGGGGAGGGGTGCGGCGCCTTCAGCACCAGGTGCCGTCCGCCCTTTTCCACCGACGGGATGAACGCCGCCTTGCGCTGGGCATAGCTGCCCCACAGCATGAACACGACCGGCTCTTCCTTTGTCGCAACTTCGCGGATCACCGCATCGGTGAACTTCTCCCACCCCTTTTCGCGGTGCGAGGCGGCGCGGCCCATTTCGACGGTCAGCACCGAATTGAGCAGCAATACCCCCTGCTTCGCCCAATGTTCCAGAAAGCCGTGGCGCGGCGGCGCGATGCCCAGATCGGCATTCAGTTCCTTGTAGATATTGACGAGGCTGGGCGGCGTGCGCACGCCCGGACGTACCGAAAAGCACAGGCCATGCGCCTGTCCCGCGCCGTGATAGGGATCCTGTCCCAATATCACCACGCGCACCTCCTCCAGCGGTGTCAGGTCGAGCGCACGAAACCACTCACTCCCGGCCGGAAAGACCGCCTTGCCCGCGGCTTTTTCCGCGACCAGAAACTGTTTGAGCGCCGCCATATAGGGACTGTCGAATTCCCCGCGAAGCGGGTTCAGCCAGCTTGAATGCAGTTTCACGCCCTGTACGGCCTCGGTCATATCCATCCTCCGTTCGCTCCCCTGTGCGATATCAGCCGACAACAGGTCAGTCATCACGCAAGCCTTGCCTGCCGGATGGGACGCGCGGCATATTGTGCAAACAGGGAGACCCTAATTTCATGATTCTGGCATTGCTGCTGGCACAGGCGACGTCGCTGGGTGCCGATAATTATTCCGTAGAGGTGGCGCTGCACGCGCCGCAAACCGCGCCGACCTTTGCCGACGAATTCAACAAGCTATCGGTCGACCGCAGAAAATGGCGCTTCGACACCAGCCGCAATGCAACCGGCTGGTTCAACCATGAAAAACAATATTATGCCGATGACCGGCCGCAAAATTCACGGATCGAGAACGGCGCGCTGGTGATCGAGGCGCGGCACGAAACGCTGTCGAAAGCGAAATATCCCGATTGGGGCGGACAACACTACACTTCGGCAAAGCTGGTGAGCCGCAAATCGATGGGCTACGGCTTTTACGAAATCCGCGCGAAACTGCCCTGTGCACGCGGCACCTGGCCCGCCATCTGGATGCTTCCTTCCAGTGGCACATGGCCCGACGAGGGCGAAATCGATATCATGGAAATGGTCGGCTGGGATCCGCATGTGGTGCATGCCACGCTGCATACGAAGCTGTTCAACCATCGCCTCAATACCCAGCGCGGTGCCGAAACGCTGGTACCGACCAGTTGCACCGTCTTCCACCGCTATCAGCTCGACTGGCAACCGCACAGCATCACCATCGGCGTGGACGATCACGGCTATATGCGCGTCAACAACGATCAGCCGGGCGGACACGGCGCATGGCCCTTCACCCGACCCTTTCAGATGATTCTGAACCTCGCGATCGGCGGCGACTGGGGTGGCAAGGAAGGCATTGATGACCAGGCGATGCCGCAGCGCATGACCGTCGATTACGTCCGCTACTGGAAAGCGAAGCCGAAGGACTAGGCCTGTGATTCGGGTACGTTGAATCAGCACAGCACCGGGAAGAACTAACGCCTTCCCCGCACGGTCAGGATCAACAGGCCACCCGCCAGTGCACAGGCCGCCAGCGCCAGCATCGCACTGTCAAAATCGTGCGGGGTTGCCAATAACCAGGGGATCACCGGTCCAAGCACCGAAGGCAGCGTGTTGGTCAGATTCAATATGCCCAGGTCACGGCCGCGATGGCGCGGATCGGGCAGCAACTGCATCGCAAAGCCGGCATGCAGCGCCAGAAACGCTTCCGCACCGCTGGCATAGACGCAAAAGGCGACCGCGCCCGCTATCCAGTCCTGCGCCAGCGCCATACCACCGAGCCCGATCGCTGCCACAGCGGCGGTGGCCAGCAGGAACGGCTTACGCCGCCCGATCCGGTCCGAGGCGCGCCCGATCGCCAAAGCAATCGGCACCGGCAACAGATAGGCAATGGTAAACACGTTGCCGACGCGCGCCGCCATCGTTTCCGCCGGTTCGTTCGACAGGCTCTGAAAATAATAAAGCAGATAGACCGACAGCACCGCACCGGCGACCTGAATCAGAAAACGCGCGCCCCAGGCCATGGTCAGGTCGTAGCGCAGCAAATACCGCTGCTCCGCAACCGGCACTGCCGATTCCACGCGGCGCGCGGGCACCAGCATCAGCGGCAGCACGCAAACGATCACCGCCAGCAAGACCAGCAACAGGCGCGCGCCCTCCCCGATCAGCGGCAGCGCAACCAATGCCGCCGAAAGCGCAGCGGCAACAGGGCGCCCGAGCGACAACAGACCGCTCGCCACCCCCTTTTGCGCGTCGGGAATCTCATCCGCCATGATCGCCAGCAACGGCGCGAGCAGAATATTGACCGCGATCTGAAACGCCACGATCGCCGCAACGATTGCATAGGGCGACGCAGCGGCGACAATACCCGTCAGGGCAGCAGCAAGCGCGACCAGCCCCGCCAGCATCCAGCGCCGCCGCCCCTTTCCATGCGCCAGCGACCTGTCGCTCAGCCAGCCGAACAGAATATTGGACAGTGCCGCGGCGACACCGCCCGCCACCACACAGGCGGTGAACACCCCAAGCCGCCCGGCGCCCGCAATCGCCTCTACCTTGACCGGCAGCAGCAGGGATAAAAGCGGCATATAGGCGACGACCCCGCCGATATTGGCGATGCCGTATATCAGCAGGAAGGCAAACGAACGCCGCTCCGGCACCCCGGCCTCTCCGCTCTCTGACGATGCAGCATCCCCAACCATTCCACAGGGGATGCCCGGTAGGACATCGGGCGGCAAGCGCAAGATTGTCCTACCGGGCGAACCGGTGCGTCAGGGCTTCATTGTGGCCGGGTCAAGATTGACGGTAAAGGTCTGCGAACGGTCGCTCGCATCGCGGGCGAGCGCCACTTCATACGCGCCGCCCGCAATCCGCCAGCCCGGCAGCTTCGTATCGTAATCGGCGACGATGCGCGGCGCCGCGACCAGCGTGACATGGCGCGATTCACCCGGTTTCAGTTCGACCCGTTTGAACCCGGCCAGCCGCATCGGCGTGCCCGACCCCTTGCGCGTGACATAGATTTGCGCGACGTCCGCACCAGCCCGTTTGCCGGTGTTTACGACATCAAACGACACGGTCAGCTGTTTGCCGCCCGTCACTTTCGCGTTGCGATAGGCGAAGCTGGTGTAGCTCAGCCCATATCCGAACGGGAAAAGCGGCTTTTCCCCTTTCAGTTCATACCAGCGATATCCGACATTGCTGCCTTCGACATAATCGATGGGAAAGGTCTTGAGCGGATGATTGCCCGCATCCGCCGGGTTGGCCGCAGCCTGCGCCTCCAGCTTGTTGAGCGTGTCCAGCCCGACCGGCTTCGGCCTCGGCGCCTGTGATGCCGCCGCCGGGAAGGTGATCGGCAGACGCCCCGACGGATTGACCATGCCGGTCAACACATTGGCGATCGCCGGACCGCCGCGCTGGCCGGGATACCATGCCTCAATCACGCCCGGCACCTTAGCGAGCCAGGGCATCAGCACCGGACCGCCGGTTTCCAGCACGACCACGCTGTTGGGCTGGGCGTCCGCCACGGCGCCGATCAGCGCGTCCTGATTATCGGGCAGCGACAGGTTGGGCACGTCCTCCGCCTCGGTCCTCCACTCGGTCGCGAAGACGATGGCGATATCGGCGGCCTTCGCGGCCTTTGCCGCCGCCACCGGGTCGCTGCCGTCGACATAGGTGATGTGCGCGTCGGGCAATGCCGCACGCAGCGCCTTGAGCGGTGAAGAGTCGTGATAGGTGACGCGCGCAAACGACGCCGCCGCCCCCGATTTCAACGGGATTTCAATCGGCACGCCGCCGACCGAACGCACCTGGCTCGATCCGCCGCCGGACAATACGCCGACATCGGCATGGCCGCCGATCAGTACGATATTGCGCGCCTTTGCCGCGAGCGGCAGGATATTGTTTTCATTCTTCAGCAGCACCAGTCCCGCCTCCTCGGCGGCCTGAGCGACCTTGGCATGGGCAGCATAATCGATCGGCTGCGGCGTTTTCGGTTCCGGTGTGTCGAACGCACCGGTTTCGATCAGCCCGGTCAGATAGCGCGTCACCATATCGTCGAGCCGCGCCATCGACACCTTGCCCGCCTCGACCGCCGCTTTCAGCCGCTTGCCGAAGAAGATTTCGCTGTCGAGTTCCTGGCCCGATTCCTGATCCAGCCCGGCATTCGCCGCCTTGACCGTGGAATGCACCGCGCCCCAGTCGCTCATCACCCAGCCCTGATAGCCCCAGTCATGCTTCAGCACATCGGTCAGCAGATGATGGCTTTCACAGGCATGGTCGCCATTGACCATGTTGTAGGAACACATGACCGAACCGGGATTGCCCTGTTCGATCGCAATTTCAAAGGCGAGCAGATCGCTCTCGCGCAGCGCCGCCTCCCCGATCCGTGCATCCGACACCATGCGCCCGGTTTCCTGAGAATTCAGGACGAAATGCTTGACCGTCGAAACGATATGGTTCGACTGCACCCCCGCAATATGCGCACCCGCCATGCGCCCGGCGAGCAGCGGGTCTTCACCCAGATATTCGAAATCGCGCCCGCCCCACGGATCGCGCGTCAGGTTGACCCCGCCCGCCAGCATCACGTTAAACCGCTTGGCGCGCGCTTCCGAACCGATCATCGCGCCGCCTTCATGAGCAATCTCGGGGTCGAAGCTCGCCGCCGTCGCCAGCCCCGCCGGAAGCGCGGTCGCGACATCGCCCTTGCGCTGGTTGACCTGGTTGGCGACACCTAGCGACGCATCGGTTTCGCGCACCAGCGGAACCCCGAGCCGGGGGATGCCGTCGATATGCCCGGCAGACGGAATCAGCTCATGTTTCGTCTTGCCCCTGGCCATTGGCGGAAACAACCCGTGGACCAGCGCAATCTTCTCATCCAGCGTCATGCGCGCGACCAGTGCTGCGGCGCGTGCTCGGGCATCGGTATGATGACTTGCGGCCTGCGTTGCCGGCCGCGCATCGACGGTCGGTGCGGTAATGGCCAGCACAGTGCAAGACGCAATAAAAAGTGTTTTCAATCGAATAGACACGATCACCCCTCCTCTTCGACCGCCCGGATACGGTCTGTATGATTTTCTCCCAGGTCCGGTCTGACCACTGTTGCCCGCATGCCACAGGCGCAACGGCGAACCGGATTCTGCTTCAGGGGATTACTTGACAGAGCAAATTGAAGCGCGCAAGTGAACGTTCTCAATTGAGCGCGGATGGTACCGCGCCATATAGATTTGGGGAGGGATGATTATGCGCAGCTCCGCTGCTCGCTCGCTTTCACGCTGGGTAATCGGCGTTTCGACCCTGGCGATTGCTGCCGCACCGGCAACCGCTCTCGCGCAAACCGGCACTACGCAGAACACGCAGGCCGACTCAACTCAGACAGCACCGACGCCGACGCCCTCCGCTCAGGGCAGCCAGTCCCCGGCCGTTGTCGCCGACACCGCCCAGGACATTGTCGTCACCGGTATCCGCGCCAGCCTTCGCAGCTCGATGAACATCAAGCGCAACGCGATCGGCGTTGTCGATGCGATTTCCGCCGAGGATATCGGCAAGTTCCCCGACACCAACCTCGCCGAATCGCTGCAGCGTATTACCGGTGTGTCGATCGACCGTTCAAACGGTGAGGGTTCCACCGTCACGGTGCGGGGCTTCGGTCCGTCCTTCAACCTCGTCCTGCTCAATGGTCGCCAGATGCCGACCTCGACGATCGGCGACGGGGTTAGTGCGCCTTCGTCGCGCTCGTTCGACTTCGCCAACCTCGCCTCCGAAGGCGTGAAGGCGCTCGAAGTCTATAAATCGGGTGAAGCCACGCTTGAATCGGGCGGCATCGGTTCGACCATCAATATCATCACCCCGCGTCCGCTCGACCGTCCCGGCCTGCACGGCAGTTTTTCGGTCAAGGGCATTCTGGATTCGTCGCGCAACGGCAAAAAGCCGATTACGCCGGAAATCTCCGGTATCATCAGCGACACCTTCGCCGACAACCGTATCGGCATCATGCTGATCGGCGATTATTCCAAGATCGAACGCAGCAACAACAGTGCCAATGTCGGCTGGCGTGACGGTTATCTGGGTTCCTACTCCCCCGATAATAACTGGGGTGCACTACCGATGGCGCCGGACCCCCGGGCGGCCAACATCACCAACCGCCCCGGTCCCAACGATGTCTATGCGGTGGCGCAGAACGCCTCTTACGATATCGTCGACACCAATCGCGAACGCATCAATGGTCAGGCGGTGTTGCAGTTCCGCCCCGTCGACTCGCTGACGGCGACGCTCGATTACACCTATTCGCGCTACACGATCGAAACGCACGACAGCAGCGTCGGCATTTATTACAACCACGCCGATACCTCCAGCGCGTGGACGGACGGCCCGATCGCCGATCCGATATTCTATTCAGAGCATTTCCAGCAGAGCGAGAACAAGGATTACACCTATTCCGGTTCGCTCACCAAAACTCTGAACGAGAATAAATCGCTCGGCTTCAACCTGAAATGGGAAGCGCCGCAGGGCGTGACCATTACTCTGGACGCGCACCATTCGACCGCTGAATCGAAACCCGACAGCCCTTATGGAAACAGCAATTCAGTCACCACGGCGATTTTCGGAATCGATAATCAGTCGATCAATTTCCAGCATGATTTCCCGATCATCTCGACCTCTTTCTATCCGGGCATCGATCCGCTGGATGCCGGGCAAATTCACGCAACCGGCAATGTCTTCCGCAATTCCTATTTCAAGGATCGGATCAACCAGATCCGCCTGATGGGCCATTATGACAATGAAGGCAGCTTCCTCGACAGCATCGACTGGGGTGTAGACTATGTCGATAACAAGGTGCGTTCGGCCTATGGCTATATTCAGAACGACACCTGGGGCGGTCTCGGCACGCCGGACGATATTCCCGACAATCTGTTTACCCTGGAAAGCATCAACGATAAATTCCCGGGCCTGAACGGTGTCGGCCAGGACGGCATGATTTCGCAGTTCTACACGTTCGATTTCAACAAACTGGTGCCGTTGCTCGATCAGAAATTCGGGATTTGCGGCGGGGACGGCAGTTGCCGTTCCCCCTATACGACCGACCGCCAGTTCGATGAACGCACCATCGCGCCCTATATTCAGGTCGCGAACAAGTTCGACCTGTTCGGCAATCCGGCCCATCTGGTTCTGGGCGTACGCTACGAAACCACGACCATCCGGTCCTCGGGCGTGGTATTATTTCCCGCGGCTACCTCATGGAATTCGGCCAACGAACTGAACATCACCTTTTCAGGCAACACCACCGACACTCTGAAAGGCCATTATCAGAACTGGCTGCCTGCGTTCAATTTCGACATGGAGCCGCTCCATAACGTCAAATTGCGCGCCGCCTATAGCCATACCATTACCCGGCCGAACTATGCGGATCTTCAGGGCGGGCGAACCATCGATCAGTTGTTCCGGGTCGACGCACCGGCCACCGGCAGCCAGGGCAACCCCGGTCTGTTACCGTATAAGTCGAAGAATATCGACCTGTCGGCGGAATGGTATTACGGGCCGTCAAGCTACATCTCGGTGGGGTATTTCCATAAGGACATTTCCAACTTTATCGGCAGCACGCGGTTCAACACCGTATCGAATCTGACCAACCCAAGCTCGGGCCCGCTCACCCGCGCCGCGATTGCCGCGCTTTCTGCTGCGAATCCCGGTGTTCCGCCCACGTCCACTGCGATCCGCAACTATATCGCAACAAATTACCCCGATGCCGTCTATTATACCGGCGGTGATTCCCCGCAGCTTATCATCCCCGGCACACCGGACGATGATCCGTTGATTTATCAGATCACCACACCGGTCAACAGCGATCAGACCGCAACCATCGACGGCTGGGAATTCGCGATCCAGCATAATTTCTGGAACACCGGGTTCGGCGTCATCCTGAACTATACGATCGTCGACGGGTCCGCCAAATACAACAATACTCTGCCCTTCGACGTCACGCAGTTCGCACTGACCGGGTTGAGCAACAGTGCCAATGCCGTTGCCTTCTATGACAAGGGGCCGATCCAGTTCCGGGTCGCCTATAACTGGCGCGATCAGTTCCTGCAGGCTTCGGGACCGAACCCGACCTATATCGAACCCTATGGGCAGGTCGACCTCAGCGGCAGCTTCGAGTTCATGCACGGACTGTCGCTCTATGGACAGGTGATCAACCTGACCGGAGCAAGTCGTCGTGCTCATCGCCGGTCAGATGCCTATGTGACCTCTATTTCACCCGGCTATGCCCGCTATTCGGCCGGTATCCGCTTCACCTTCTGATCGAAGGCGCGGTGAACGGAATCAGCAAAGGGCACTCTCGAAAGGGGGTGCCCTTTGTGCCATGATGCCGGCTCGCCCCGGCGTCCCCGGCCCCTTCGCCCTGCGCATTTACTGAATACAGGTTTATCTGCACATCATGTCCGATCACGCCGCTCTGACGCCCCAAACCCATAAAGACCTGCACGTCCACACCGAATATGGTGCCGATTATGGCGATGCGGTGATGTGCTGCGTCACGGTGCCGAGCGAATTCCGGCGGGTCCAGAACGAATATCCCATCCTCTTCCGCCTGAATATCGAACGCGACGAGTTCGTTGCATTCGCATTGTTCGGTTTTGAAAACGGCGAAAATCTGTTTGTGGAGGATGGCCGCTGGAACGCCCGCTATCGTCCCCTGGCGATGGACATTCAGCCCTTCCTGATCGGTCGTTCCTCCCCTGACTCCAGCGAAGGTCAGGTCCATATCGACATGGCGAGCCAGCGGATCGCACAAAGCGGCGGCACCGCCATTTTCGACGACGAAGGACAGCCGACCGACTATCTCCGGCGGGTTATCGGACAACTCGGCGAACTCGACGCAGGCTATCAATCCTCCCCGGCTTTTTTTGCTGCGTTGCGCCGCCACGATCTGCTCGAACCGCTGTCGGTCGAGATTCCGCTGGTCGACGGTTCGGTCAACCGGTTTGTCGGCTTTCACGGAATCCATGAGGAACGGTTGCAGGCGCTGGATGCCGATGCGCTGGCCGATCTGCATGGCGGCGGACATCTGATGCCCGTGTTCATGGCGCTGGCCTCGCTGTCCAATGTCAGCGCGCTGATCCGGCGCAAGAACGAACGGATGCGCGATGGCTGAAGCCGATCCCGGCCTTTTCCGGACGCTGGCGAGCGTTCCCGAACGCAGCTTTGCCGATGCCACGGCGCTGGATGCCGGGCTGCGCGACGCCGACCGTCCCTTCATCGTGCGCTCTCTGGTGAAGGACTGGCCGCTGGTCGCACTCGGCCATGAATCGCCGCGCGCGGTACGCCGCTATCTGCTCGATCATGCCCGCGCGATGAACTTTACCGTCTCGGTCGGCCCGCCCGGTGCCGATGGCCGCATGTTCTATACCGATCAGATGGGAATGAATTTCCGCACGCTGCAGGCGAAACTGCCCGAAATCTTTGCACGCATGGATGCGGGAGAGAACCGCCCCGACGCCAACCCCGTCTATCTTCAGTCGCTCGACATGCACCGGTTCTTCGACGGACTCTACGACGCAAACCATGTCGACCTCGGCGATCGCAAGACGCTGGACGGTATCTGGATCGGCACCGCGACGCGGGTTGCCGCGCATAACGACTTTCCCGACAATCTGGCCTGTGTCGCGGTCGGTCGCCGCCGTTTCACGCTGTTTCCGCCCGAACAGTTCCGCAACCTCTATCTCGGCCCGATCGACAACACGCCGGCCGGGCGGGCGATCAGCATGGTCGATTTCCACGACCCCGATTTCGAGCGTTTCCCGCGCTTCCGCGAGGCACTCGACCATGCACAGGTCGCGGAAATGGAACCGGGCGACGCGCTCTATATCCCGTCATCCTGGTGGCATCATGTCGAAGGACTGTCGGCATTCAACGTGCTGGTCAATTTCTGGTGGCGCGACACGCCGCGCTGGCTGGGGCAACCGCAAAATGCGCTGAACCTCGCGATCATGGCGATCCGCGATCTGCCTGACGCCGAAAAAGCCTATTGGCGCGATCTGTTCGACCATTATGTCTTTCACAATGACGGCTCGGTCATCGACCATATTCCGGAGGGAACCCGCGGCATACTCGATCCGATGACGGCGGAAGGCGCCAGCCGCCTGCGTGCCTTCCTCCTGCGGCAGCTCAGCCAGTGAACGCGCCGACGCAACCCCGCCTGCGCCGGGTGGTCATCGCCGGTGGCGGCACCGCCGGATGGATGGCGGCGGCGGCAATTGCCAATACGCTGGGCGATGTCGTCGATCTGACGCTGGTCGAATCCGAAGCCATCGGCACGGTCGGCGTCGGTGAGGCAACGATCCCGCCGCTCGTCACCTTCAACCGGATCGTCAACCTCGACGAAGCCGATTTCATGCGCGCGACGCAGGCGACGTTCAAACTCGGCATCCTGTTCGACGGATGGAAGAACGGGCACGACCGCTATTTCCACTCTTTCGGACTGACCGGGCGCGATCACTGGTCGGCGGGGTTTCAGCATTTCTGGCTCAGCGGCCTGCAACGCGGGCATGACCGGCCCTATGACGATTACTGCCTGGAACTGGTCGCGGCACTGGACGGCAAGTTCGCGCACTTGCCCGACAACCGCATGAACTATGCCTATCACCTCGATTCCACGCTCTATGCGAAGCTGTTGCGCACCCTCGCCGAAAAGAACGGCACGAAGCGGGTCGAGGGCAGGATCGCGCAGGTCGATCTGGATGGTGAGAGCGGCAATATAACCGCACTCGAACTGGAATCGGGACAACGGATCGAAGGCGACCTGTTCCTCGACTGTACCGGCTTTCGCGCGCTGCTGATCGAAGGGGCGCTCCATGCCGGGTTCGACGACTGGACCCACTGGCTCCCCTGTGACTCCGCGATTGCGGTACAGACCGAAAATGTCGGCCCGCCGCCGCCCTATACCCGTTCGATCGCGCATGATGCGGGCTGGCAATGGCGCATTCCGCTCCAGCATCGCACCGGCAACGGACTGGTCTATTGCAGCCGCTATCTGGATCAGGAATCGGCCCTCGAACGCCTGCTCGGCAATATCGAGGGCGATATGCGGACCAAGCCCAACATGCTGCGCTTCACCACCGGCGCGCGGCGGCGGCAATGGTATCGCAACTGCGTCGCCATCGGCCTGTCGGGCGGTTTCATGGAGCCGCTGGAATCGACCAGCATCCACCTGATCCAGCGGGCGGTGCTGCGCCTGATCCGGATGATGCCGCTCACCCATATCAGCGCGCGCGACGTGGCCGAGTTCAACGATCAGCAGTTCACCGACATGGAACAGATCCGCGACTTCCTGATCCTCCACTACAAGGCGACGGATCGACGCGACAGCGCCTTCTGGCGCCAATGCGCGACGATGGACATTCCCGACACGCTGCAACAAAAGATCGAACTGTTCCGCGAAACCGGCCGGGTATTCCGCAAGAATGAAGAACTTTTTGCCGAAAATAGCTGGGTGCAGGTGATGATGGGTCAGGGAATTATGCCGCAAAGCCATCACCCGATTGCGGAAAAACTGCCTGACGAGGAACTGGATCGTCTGCTCTCCGGCCTGCGCGACGATGTCCGCCGCACGGTCGGCTCGCTTCCGCCGCATGGCGAGTATGTCTCACGCTATTGCGGCGCCAAACGCGCCGAACCGGTCTGAACGGACGTCCATGGCAAGACGACGGCAATCCGTAACCATCAAGCATGTCGCGGCCGATGCAGGGGTTTCCCTGCAAACCGTCAGCCGTGTCATCAACAACGAACCCAATGTCCGCCCGGAAATGCAGAAACGGGTGCGCGATTCGATCGAGAAACTGGGCTATGTCCCCTCGATTGCCGCCCAGCGGATGAGCGGGTCGCGATCCTATCTGATCATGGCGCTGAACGACCGCGAGCGTACCATTGCCGACTGGCGCGACCAGCATGGTACCGACTGGGTCGATCAGATGCTGCTGGGCGGGATGCTGAAATGCGCAGAGCACGGCTATCGCATGATCGTCGAGCTGATCGACACGCATAGCGATCATGTCGAACGCGAACTGCTCGCGGCCATTGCCGCGATTCAGCCCGATGGTGTGATCCTGACCCCGCCGCATTCGCAAAATCCGGTCATCACCCGAATTCTCGACAAGCATAATATCTCCATCGCCCGGATCGGTTCATTGAAGGAAGGACCGGGCTTTTCGCTGACCATGGATGATGAAGGGGCAGCCCGTCTCGCCACGGAACATCTTGCCGCGCTGGGACACCGGCGGATCGGCCTGATCGCGGGGGCGCGCGATTATGAACTGAGCGGCTGGCGCATCGACGGATGGTGCGCGGCAATGGCGGATGCGGGGCTGGACAGCGAAGGCCTGCTGGCGGAAGGCGATTTCAGCTATGAATCGGGGCTGACGGCAACCGCGGCACTGCTCGACCAGCCGGATCCGGCCACCGCGATCATCGTCAGCAACGATCAGATGACCCGCGCCGCACTCGACGTGGCGAAGCAGCGCGGGCTGATCATTCCCGACGACCTGTCGATCCTCAGTTTCGACGACACGCCGGTCGTCCGCTTTGCGCAGCCGCCATTGACCGCCATTCAGCAGCCGATCGCCGAAGTCACCGCCCGCGCCGTCGAACTCATCATCGCCGACCGTCGCGGACAGAAACCACCGGAAGAGCCGGTCGTGGTTCCCGTCCGCCTGATCGAGCGAACCTCAACCGCCTCGCCGGCAATCGGGGTCGAAAGCGCCTCGCTCCCTTCGGAGCCGCCCTCGCCTTCGGCAGCGCAATCCGGTTGAAATCGGGAACCGGTCTGATGCAGCCGTTAAAAGATTACGCTAATCAGCAGTTATTTTCCGCCCAGCGTCTTCGTAATCGCGGCAAGGGTCAGCGGCTCCATCAGCGCATAACCGGCGGGCGTGGGATGCACCCCGTCGATCGACATGCCCTTCTTCATCGCGCCATCGGGCGTTGCCAGTACGTCGTAATAATCGACATAGGTGAAGCCGTTCTTCGCCGCATAATGTTTCAGCCAGCGATTCATTTCGGCAATTTGCGGCGCGGGCTTGATCCCCTTTTGCCAGGGGAAGGCTATCGCCGGGGGAATCGAGGCCAGAATGACCTTGATCCCATGCGCCTTCGCCAGCTCGGCCATGGTTTTGATATTGCCCTCCACCGTCGCCATCGTCGCGGCGCCGGTATTGCCTGCAATATCGTTGGTTCCGGCCATGATGTGCACGGCTTGCGGGTGCAGGTCGATCACGTCCTGCCGGAACCGCACCACCATCTGCGGCGTGGTCTGGCCGCTGATCCCGCGGTCCACCAACCCGTCCTTGAAGAAATCGGGAACCGAATCGTCCCAGTTGTCCGTGATCGAATCGCCCATGAAGACGACGCGCACCTTCTTTCCGGCAAGCGCGCGATTGGCCTGTTTGTACCGGCAAAGCTGCCCGAAATCGCGGGTCAGCATGTGGATGCTCCACATGTTGTAGTCTTTGCCGGGGGTATAAAGCGGATGCGGACACGGGTCGGCCATGATGCCCACGGGGTCGTCGGCATGGGGATCGCCGGGGACTTTCGTTTCGGCGAATGCCCCGCTGGTCAGCCCTGCCAGAGCGATCATCGCTATAGCGCTACCAAGCACCGCGCGCATGTTCATCGTCCCATCCTTTTTTACGTGTTCGAAATCGTTTCTTCCATCATGAACCAGGTAACGTACAACGGGCAAACGGATTATGGCATATCCTTGGGGTATCGGGCGATATCGGCTGGGCTAAGCGCATCTCGCATCAATCGCCGACATATATGTACGGCTGGAATAACAGGGGAGGAATCGCATGAAATTCGGGTATATTGGGGCCAGTGCTCTGACGCTGGCCATGGTCGGTATTGCCGGAACGACGCCCGTCATCGCACAATCGCACATGCAACAGCCTGCGGCCTCCATCGCCCATCCCGACCTGTGGCCGAAAATCGCGACCGCGCCGAAGCTTGATCCGAAGGTTGAGGCGCGGATTACCGCGATCATGAAGCGCATGTCGCTGAAGGATAAGGTGGGGCAGCTGATTCAGGTCGATATCGCCTCGATCACCCCGAAGGATCTGGAGACGTTCAAGATCGGCTCCGTGCTGAACGGCGGCAACTCCGCTCCCGGTGGCAAGGCGTTCGCGCCGCCTGCGGCCTGGCTGAAGCTGGCCGATGCCTTTTACGACGCCTCGATGAAACGCAGCGACGGCCGTCCCGCCATTCCGGTGATCTGGGGCACCGATGCCGTGCATGGCGACAATAATGTCGTCGGCGCCACGTTGTTTCCGCACAATATCGGGCTGGGCGCGATGCGCGATGCGGCACTGGTCGAAAAGATCGGGCAGGTGACGGCGGCCGAAACCGCCGCGACCGGCATCAACTGGAGCTTCGCCCCCACCGTCGCGGTGTCACGCGATGATCGCTGGGGACGCACCTATGAGAGCTATTCCGAAGACCCTGCCGTGGTCGCCTCCTATTCGGGTGCAATGGTGCGGGGATTGCAGGGCACGATCGGCCAGAATTTCATGACGCCCGGCCATGTGATCGCTACCGTGAAGCACTTTCTCGGCGATGGCGGCACCGGCGGTCACGATCAGGGCGATACCCGCATTTCAGAGGCGGGGCTGCGCGACATCCATGGTGCCGGCTATCCGCCCGCACTGAAAGCCGGTGCGCTGACGGTCATGGTGTCGTTCTCAAGCTGGAATGGTGAGAAGATGACCGGCAACAAGAGCCTGATAACCGGTGTGCTGGTGAAGCGCTGGGGGTTTCAGGGGATCGTGGTCGGCGACTGGAACGCCCATGGACAGGTTCCCGGCTGCACGAACGAGGATTGTCCGCAGGCGATCAATGCCGGGCTCGACATGTTCATGTATTCGGGCAACCACTGGAAACAGCTTTACGCCAATACCCTGCGCGAGGTGCAGACCGGCGTCATCCCGATGACGCGCCTCGACGATGCGGTGCGCCGCATCCTGCGCGTCAAGATCCTGTCCGGCGCGCTCGATCGCGGGCGCCCGTCCGCGCACAAGACCGCCGGCGATTTCAGCATCGTCGGCTCCCCTGCGCATCGCGCCATTGCGCGGCAGGCGGTACGGGAATCGCTCGTCCTGCTGAAGAACAACGACCATGTTCTGCCCGTCAAACCCGGTGCCAATGTGCTGGTGGCAGGAGACGGCGCGAACAATATCGCGATGCAGTCGGGCGGCTGGTCGCTGACCTGGCAGGGCACGGGCACCACCAACAAAGATTTCCCCAATGGCGAATCCATCTGGGCGGGGATCAGGGATGCCGTCGACGCCACGGGCGGCACCGCCACTCTGTCGACCGACGGCAGCTATACGACGAAGCCCGATGTCGCGATCGTGGTGTTCGGCGAGCATCCTTATGCCGAGTTCAACGGGGATCGGCCGACGCTGGAATTCTCGCCCGACGACGACAGCAATCTGAAATTGCTCCACAGGCTGAAAGCTGCGGGCATTCCGGTGGTATCGGTGTTCCTGTCGGGGCGTCCGCTCTGGGTCAACCGGGAGATTAACGCCTCCGACGCCTTTGTCGCGGCGTTCCTGCCCGGCACTGAGGGCGAGGGCGTGGCCGACGTGCTGATCGCCAGGCCGGATGGCAAGCCAGACTATGACTTCCACGGCAAGCTGAGCTTCTCCTGGCCGCGTCGTTTCGACCAGTACGATCTCAACATCGGCGAAAAGCCCTACAACCCGCTATTCCCGTTCGGCTATGGCCTGACCTATGCCAGCGATGTCACGGTCCCGCATCTCGATGAAACCCATCCGACCAATATCGCTGGCGACCGGAACGCGATTTTCGTGCGGGGCAAAGTGGCGGGCGGCGCGCGCGTTACCCCCGATGGCGCCGTGCAGGTCAGCCGTACCGATCGCAATGCGCAGGAAGACAGCCTGCGTGCCACCTTCACCGGCACCGGAACCGTGGCGATCGATCAGGCCGAACCCATCGACCTGACGCGCGAAACCAATGGCGATCTCAGTCTGGTGATGGACTATCGCCTGACCAGCGCGCCCGCCGGTGCGGTATCGCTGGGCCTATCGGGCAGCGGCAAAGCGGGCATGGTGCCGGTAACGCAGAAACTGGGTACAGAGACCGGTGCATGGCGCACCCTGGCGGTACCGCTGCGCTGTTTCGCCGCCGCAGGGGCGGATATGAAGGCGGTCGGACAAAGCTTCGTCCTGACCAGTACCGGACCGCTGGGCATCGACATTTCAGGCATTCAGATCAAGAGCGTCGCCTCACCCGACATAACCTGTCAGTAGCATAAGCATCATCGGTTCCGGCACGACAGGCCGGAACCGATGCACATGCTTAGTTCCAGCGCAACCCCTTGACGGGGAAGACAAGCTGTTTGCGGCCCGCATCGAAATAGCTGATGTCGACGGTCATCCGGTCGGCCGTGCGTATCTTTTTCAACACGGCCTGCGGATTGCTGAAATAGACGATGCCCGGCGATCCGTCCGCAGCCTCTGTGCAACGATATTCCTGCACCGGTCCGGCGTCGAACCGGATCGTAAGCGTTTCATGGTCATAGCTTCTGCACAAGGGCTGCCCGTCGCTGGTGATGGTGATGTCGAAGCCGGATCTGGTGCTCTCCCGAATGTTCAGCTTCGGCATCGTTACGCCATAAGGAAAGGGAAGGTGGAGTGCCTGAGTCGCATTGATCGACGCACTGTGCGCCATTGAGTCCACCGGCGTGGAATAATGCCACCCCTGCGCCGAGGTCGATGATGTGTTGTCCAATACGCCTGTCGCCGCAGAAATGGCATCCGCACCCGACAGATTGCCGTCCGCCGCATCCTTGCCATGCGATGGCGCCGTGCAGGCCGCCAAGGCGAGCCCAAGCACCATGACCATGATTTTACACATCTATTTGACCACCCCTCCCCCCATTAAAAGAGCGGGGAAGGGGCAGCGGTCAAGCCTTTTCACGACCATTTCGGCGGCAATATAGCGCCGCGCTGTCTTGTCAGCGGCCCCTTATGGTTCTGTCCCGCCCCAAAGGACCGGCCTTTCCTGCGCGTTCCAGGGCGGTACCCGGATCATGATATCGGCGAATAACGGCGATGCCAGATGCTCCGCCAGCCAGTCGCGCAGATGCGGCCAGTCGCCGGCATCGAACCAGTCGCGATCGACCGCTGCAAACTGGCGGATAAAGGGAAATATCGCCGCATCGGCAAGCCCTCTCTCCGTCCCGCACAACTGCCCCTGCCCGGCCAGCCTCTCATCAAGCCTGCGTAAAAACCCGACTGCCCTTTGCCGGTGCTCCAGCGCATCCGATCCATGGCGATCGGGATATTTATAGCGGTCGAGATCCTGTTTGAACGGACCGTCATTGGCCGCAATCAGGTCGGCGTCATCGCGCTCCAGCCAGCCTTCGGGATCGTGCCTCGACAGGGCCCTGCGCATGATGTCGAGGCTTTCCTCCAGCACCTGCCCCTCGGGCAGCACCAGCACCGGCACCGTACCCTTGGGGGAAGCGGCCAGCATCGCTTCCGGCTTGGCCGACAGCTTCACCTCACGCAGTTCGCACTGCGTTCCGCTGATCGCCAGCGCCAGTCTCGCGCGCATGGCATAGGGACAGCGGCGAAAGCTGTAGAGAACCGGCAACCGCGCGTCAGTCATCCACCGTCCCGGCCAGCACCGCACCGACATGCGCCTGTCCGCGCTGCGCCGCCAGCGCTTCCTGCCGATGGCGTTCGCGATAGGATTTGCGTTGTTCCTCGCTACGCCGGGCATGGCAGGCGGGACAACTCACCCCCTCCTCGAACAGCGGCGATTGCCGGTCTTCTGCGCTGATCGGCGCGCGGCAGGCAAAGCACAGACCATAGCTGCCCTCGACCAGCCCGTGGCCGACCGTCACCCGCTGGTCAAATACGAAACATTCGCCGTGCCACAGGCTTTCCTCCTCCGGCACGGTCTCCAGATATTTCAGGATGCCGCCCTTCAGGTGGAAGACATCCTCCACCCCTTCCTGTTTCAGGAATGCCGTCGATTTCTCGCACCGGATGCCGCCGGTGCAGAACATCGCGACCTTTGGTGCCGCGCCGGTGCCCAGTATCTGGTCGCGCTGTGCCCGAAACCAATCGGGAAAGTCGCGAAAGCTAGCCGTCTTCGGATTGATCGCGCCGTCAAAGCTGCCCACCGCGACTTCGTAATCGTTGCGGGTATCGATGACGATGGTGTCGGGATCGGAAATCAGCGCGTTCCAGTCCTGCGGATCGATATAGGTGCCGACGCTCTTGCGCGGGTCGATGTCCGGCTGCCCCATCGTCACAATCTCTTTTTTCAGGCGGACTTTCATCCGGTGAAAGGGCTGGTGCGACGCTTCGGAAAACTTGACGTCCAGTTCGGTGCAGCCGGGCAGGCTGCGGATATGCCGCAACACCGTATCGATGCCATCGGCAGGTCCGGCAATCGTGCCGTTAATTCCTTCGGACGCCAGCAACAGCGTACCGCGGATATTCTGCTCGCGGCAGACCCGTTCCAGCGGCGTCTGCAAAGCGATGCAATCTTCGAACGGCGTAAAACGGTACAGCGCGGCAACTCGCACGCCCGTTGCGGTATCGCGAGAAGGGGTGTTCATTCCCCTTACATAGGGGCATTCGCGCATGGCGTCAGCCACAAGCATGCATCGACCGCCGATACGACAGTTCAGTGGGGATGTGATTGGTGCGCCCGACTGGATTCGAACCAGTGGCCCCCAGATTAGGAATCTGATGCTCTATCCTGCTGAGCTACGGGCGCCTGCGGGCGGTGGTATCGGCTGGCCCGCGGCCGGTCAATTGCGCATGTCGGGCGGTACGACCGGAAAGGGGAGCGGCGCGACCGCCACGCCCTCCTCGTGGAGCGCCTTGGCATCCTCGATGCTCGCCTGACCATGGATGGGCGCGGCTTTTTCCTCGCCGTGATGCATCGCACGGGCACGGTCGGTAAAGGCGGTACCGACCCATTGCGATCCTTCCAGTGCCTTTTCCTGCGCTTTGGCGAGTGCGGCCATCGCCTGTTTCACCGCTTCGGGGGGCGGTGGCGCATCGCCATCCGGCTGTTTGTCGGCGGCGCGCGCCGGGGTGACGTCCTGTCGCCGGTTGCCCTTGGCCCCGACATTGGGCGCCATCACCGCCTTGGCCACATCACTATCGCCGCAATGCGGGCAGGCGACATATCCCTGCTTGCGCTGCTCCTCATAGGCGCTGCTGGATCCGAACCATGCCTCGAACACATGGCCCGCCCCACAGCGCAGGTCGAACACGATCATGCCACTGTCTCCACCGCCGGGATCGGTCGACGGTGATTCAGCACCGGCACCCGTCCGCGCGCCTCGGTCAGCCGTGCCGGATCGATCTCGACAAAGCCGATGCCCGGCGCCTCTCCCATGTCGAGCAGCACCTCTCCCCAGGGATCGACCGCCATCGAATGGCCCCAGGTCGCACGGCCATCCTCATGCTCGCCGGTCTGCGCGGCGGCGAGCACGAAAGCACCTGCCTCGATCGCACGGGCGCGCAACAGCACGTCCCAGTGCGCACGCCCGGTCGGCCGGGTAAAGGCGGCGGGAATCGCGAACAGCTCCGCACCGGCATCGCTCAGCGCGCGATACAGGTCGGGAAAACGAATGTCGTAGCAGATGGAAAGACCCAGCCTGCCCAGCGGCGTCGCCACCACCACCGCGCTTTCGCCGGGTGCATAGACCGCCGATTCGCGCCAGCTTTCACCGCTTGCCAGATCGACATCGAACAGGTGCAGCTTGTCATAGCGCGCCCGGATCGCGCCGGTATCGTCGATCACGAACGCCCGGTTGGCGCGCCTGCCATCGCCACGCGCAAGGGCCAGCGAACCGAGCGATACCCAGATGCCGTGTTTCGCCGCCGCGTCGCGCACCGCCGCCAGCACCGGGTCGCTGCCCTCTTCGTGCAGATTGCCCTCGGCGCGCTTGCGGTCACGGTCCAGCGCGCCCGACATTTCCGGCGTGAACAGCATTGCCGCGCCCTGCGCCGCCGACTGCTCTACTGCGTCGGTCAGCACCGCCGCATTGGCCGCAGGGTCGATCCCGCTCGTCATTTGCAGGAGGGCGGCGCGCATATCAGCCGAGCAACGCGTCCAGCTTACCCTGACGCTCCATCGCGGCCATGTCGTCCGATCCGCCGATATGCCGGTCGTCGATAAAAATCTGCGGCACTGTCATGCCGCCGTTCGATCGCTCGATCATCTCGGCACGCTTGGGTGCATCCATGGTGATGTCATATTCGGCATAATCCGCGCCTTTCTGATCGAGCAGCATCTTCGCGCGCGAACAATAAGGGCAGAACGCCTTGGTGTAGATTTCGACTTTTGCCATAGCTGTGAGGTGTGGCGTCCGAAGGCGAATGTCAATCACCGCCGGTATCGGGCAGCACCCGGGCCCAGGCGGCAATCGCCACGCTCTGCGCGCCCGCACGCCGCAACACCCGGATACAGGCATTGGTGGTCGCGCCGCTGGTATAGACGTCATCGACCAGCAACAGGCGTCTGCCCTTTACCCGCTCTGCAGCCGCCGGAGCCAGTGCGAACGCGCCCGCCAGCGCCTTGGCCCGCGCCCGCGCCGCCATGCCGCGCAACACCGGCGTCGCGCGTGTCCGGCGCAGTATATCGAGTGCGACCGACACGCCGTTTGCCTTGCCCAGAGCGCCCGCGATCAGCGCCGCCTGATTGAACCCGCGCGACCAGATACGGCGACGATGGAGCGGCACCGGCACGATCAGGTCGATATCGTCCGGCACATGCGGGCGGATCAGCCGCGCCACGGTATCGGCAATCGCCATGCGGCCACCATATTTCAACTTCAGGATCATCGCCGCCGCCACATCGTCATAGGCGACCGCGGCATGGATCCCGGCATGAAGCGGCGGATCGGCCATGCACATCGCGCACCACGCTCCCTCCCCCCGGTCATATTCGAACGGCAGGCGGCATGCCGCACAGGCCGGATCGCCAAGAAAGGTCAGCGCACCCCAGCACGGCGCGCACAACCGGTGATCGCCCTGCGTAATCGCCCCGCACGACGGGCAGCGCGGCGGCAACGCATAATCGGCAACGGCACGCAGGGGGGCGGTGAGCAACGGCATTGTCCCTCTTGTCGCCGAGGCGCGAAGGCGGCACAAGCGCCGCCGTGAGTGTACCCGATCTTTTCGACCGCAATCTGCGCGGCCTGCGCCGCGACCGTGCTGCCGCCAGTTTTGCCGAACACGGCTTTCTCCACGGCCTGATGCTCGACAGCGTCACCGACCGGCTGTCGATGGTGAAGCGCGACTTCACCGCCATGCTCGACATCGGTTGCTGGGACGGGCGCTTTCCTGCTCCGGCCGGTGCCTCGGTGACGCGGGTCGACGCGGGTGAACAGTTCGCAACGCTGGCTGGTGGCACCCAATGCGAAGAGGATCGCCTGCCCTTCGCGCCAGAAAGTTTCGATCTGGTGGTGTCGGTGGGCGTACTCGACAGCGTCAACGACCTGCCCGGCGCACTGACGCTGGCGCGGCGTGCACTGAAGCCCGACGGGCTGTTCCTTGCCGCGTTTCTGGGCGCGGGAAGCCTGCCCGGCCTGCGCACGGCGTTGCTGCGCGGAGAAGCCGAGCGCCCGGTCGCCAGAATGCACCCGCAAATCGACGTACGGTCGGCGGGCGATTTGCTGGTCCGCGCGGGCTTTGCCCTGCCGGTCGCGGACGGGGAAACGATCAGCGTACGCTATGGCTCGATCATGGGGCTGGTGCGCGACCTGCGCGCAATGGCGGCCACCAACCTGATGAAAGATCGCCATCCATTGTCGCGGGCGGCATGGCTGCGCACCGGTGCCGCCTTTGCCGAGATGGCCGATACCGAAGGCCGCACGACCGAGCGTTTCGAAATCGTCACGCTGACCGGCTGGGCACCTGCCCCGTCGCAGCCCAAGCCCGCAAAGCGCGGCAGCGGCACCACCTCGCTTGCCGAGGCGCTGCGCATTCCCGACAAAAAGGACTAGGCCGTAAACCCATAAACGGCACCGTCGAGGCGTCCAAATGGCGAACAGATCGGGCTGAACGACGCGCGGCAAAGGCTCTTTGCCTTTGCAAGCGGTGTTCGGTTCGAGATGGAAGCCATTTGGGCGTCCCTGCGGGATTTGGCCAAAATGGCCTGGTGCGGCGTCATTGCGAGCGTAGCGAAGCAATCCACGTCACCCGAACATCGCGGGATTGCCGCCGACTTATCGGTTGTCGAACGCCTCCAGCTCATAGGCGATCGAGCCTTCGACCAGCGTTTCCCAGATGTCGCCGACCACGCTGTCCGGAATGCCGCCTTTGCGGGCATGGGCCATGGCATTGGCGATCACCTCCGCCTTGCGCCCCTCGTCACGCACATGGCCGCGCTCCGGCTTGATCCGGGCCGCCGCATCCATATAGCCGAAACGCCGTATCAGCAGCGCCACCAGTTGCCGGTCAACATCGTCAACGCCCGCGCGTACTTCCGGCATCGTCGTACAGGCTTCAGGATCGAGAATATTCGTCATGCCCGCCTAGTGCCGCGCGGCGCTGCGGCTGTCCAGATTGCTTTTCCGACCGCCCCTCCGCCTTGACTCTGCCCCTGCCCGTCGCTAACGGCCCATGCTTCGCATTTCGGCTCCGCACCCCGGTGAAGCGGCGGCCCTGTTTTTTACAGGCGATGACCGGGACCGCGATCAGGCAGTCCGAACGCTGCCGGGTCAACGTTGTTGGCAATTTGCAAAGGAATATCGCATGTCTAAGCGCTCCAGCGCCAAGTACAAACTCGACCGCCGGATGGGTGAAAACATCTGGGGTCGCCCGAAAAGCCCCGTCAACAAGCGCCCCTATGGCCCCGGCCAGCACGGCCAGCGCCGCAAGGGCAAGATGTCGGACTTCGGCATCCAGCTTCGCGCCAAGCAGAAGCTGAAGGGCTATTATGGCGACGTCACCGAAAAGCAGTTCAAGCGCGCCTATGAAGAAGCGTCGCGGATGAAAGGCGACACCAGCCAGAACCTGATCGGCATCCTTGAACAGCGTCTCGACATGGTCGTCTATCGCGCCAAGTTCGCGCCGACGATCTTCGCCGCGCGTCAGCTCGTCAGCCACGGCCACGTCATCGTCAACGGCGTGAAGTGCAACGTCGCATCGCGCCGCGTAAAGCCGGGCGACGAAGTCACGCTGGGTTCGAAGGCGCAGGAAATGGCGCTGGTCATGGAAGCGCAGAGCCTGCCGGAACGCGACATTCCCGATTATGTCGCTCCCGACGGTGCTGCGAAGGTGACCTTCACCCGCGTACCGACGCTGGACGAAGTACCCTATCCGGTGAAGATGGAACCGAACCTGGTCGTCGAATTCTATTCGCGCTGATCCGGCGGACACACCATTTACGAAATCAAGAGGGCGGCCCTTTGCAGGGTCGCCCTTTTTCGTGCAAGCTGGCCAGCGCATGGGGGCTGCTGCCCCGGTACCATGTGCATATCAGGGGGAATATGAATGCGTTTATGTCTGCTTGCAGGAATTGCCGCGATCACTGCCACACCGGCGCTTGCCCAGACCGCGATACCAAAACCCGACATTTCCGTTGCGACGCTGAAGACCGTGACGAAGACATTGTCGTCCGATGCGTTCGAAGGGCGCGCACCCGCGACGCCCGCGGAACCGAAGACGGTCGATTACATCATTCAGCAGTTCAAGGCTGCCGGGCTGCAACCGGGCAATCATGGCAAGTGGACTCAGGAAGTACCGCTGGTCCAGATTACCGCCAACGATGTCCAGCCGCTGACCTTTACCGGTGGGAAAACGCCACTGTCCTTCGACTATCGCAAGGACATGGTCGTCGGCACTTATCGCGTCACGCCGCAGATCGACCTGAAGAACAGCGACGTGGTGTTCGTCGGATACGGCATCAACGCACCCGAACGCGGCTGGAACGACTATGCCGGCGTCGATGTGAAGGGCAAGACGGTCATCATTCTGGTCAACGACCCCGACTGGCAGACCATGGCGCGCAAGGGCCTCTTCAACGGTCGCGAAATGACCTATTACGGTCGCTGGACCTATAAATATGAAGAGGCGGCAAGGCAGGGCGCGGCGGCCGCGATCATCATTCACGACACCGAACCCGCCGCCTATGGCTGGGGCGTGGTGCAGTCGAGCTGGACCGGGCCGCAGCTCGAACCCGATGCGCCGGGCGATCATATGGACCAGTCCAAGGTGATCGGCTGGATTCAGCAGGACGCCGCGCAGCAGCTCTTCGCCGCAGCGGGCAAGGATTATGCGAAGCTGCTGGAAGCCGCGAAGCACAAGGGCTTCCACGCTGTCCCGCTCGACCTGAAAGCCTCGACGCAGTTCACCAACACTATCCGTCGCCAGAAATCACACAATGTCGTCGGCATCCTGCCCGGCACCACCGCGCCGCAGGACGTGGTGCTGTTTTCCGCGCACTGGGATCATCTGGGCCATTGCGACCCGGTCGATGGCGACGGCATCTGCAACGGTGCGGTCGATAATGCCAGCGGCGTTGCGGGTCTGGTAGCGCTTGCCAAGGCCAATCACGAAGCGGGGCCGACCCGACGCAGCCAGGTCTATCTGGCGGTGACGGCGGAGGAATCGGGGCTGCTGGGGTCGGCCTATTATGCCGCACACCCGATCTATCCGCTCGCGAATACAGTCGGCGGCGTCAATATGGACGTGCTCAACGTCAACGGAAAGGCACGCGATTTCGTCATCACCGGCGCAGGCAAGTCGCAGCTTGAGGATATGGTGAAGCCCTTTGTGGCAGCGGAAGGCCGGGTGATCAAACCCGAACCGCATCCGGAAGCGGGCGGCTATTTCCGTTCCGATCATTTCAGCTTCGCCAAGCTGGGGGTGCCGATGCTCGATGCGACCAGCGGCAACGATCTGGTCAAGGGCGGTGTCGCAGCAGGCGAAGCCGCGTCGCGCGACTATACCGAGCATCGCTATCACAAGCCGCAGGACGAATATAATCCCGACTGGGACTGGTCGGGCGCGGTCGCCGATCTGACCATCTATTACGATCTCGGTCGCGAGCTTGCCAACGGCACGATGTGGCCCAACTGGTATAAGGGCGCCGAATTCCGCGCCGTGCGCGACAAGAGCCGCGCGGGAATGTAACGCAAATGCGCATTTCCGGTCGGTGTCCTGCGGGCACCGGCCGGAATAGGCATAAATACGTACCCCTTCTGGCGTTCTGACGTCACTACTGTATATGCGACGTAACTTTATACCATTGGAGATGTCGCAATGCGTTCGCTGCTGCCGATGGCCGCTATCCTGGCCGCCCCCCTTCTGATTGCCGCGCAGCCCGTTAAACCCGACCCCAATCTCTATCTTGAAAATATCCACGGTGCCCGCGCGCTGGCGACGGTAAAGCGCTGGAACACCCGCAGCCTCGACGCGCTGGAGGCACTGCCCGGTTTCAAAAGCTATCAGCAGCGTGCGCTGCAGCTTCTTCAGAACGACCATCAGCTTTCGACGCCCGATCAGGTGGTGGGCGATCATGTCCTCAACCTGTGGCGCGACAAGGCCAATCCGCGCGGACTGTGGCGGATGACGACGCTTGAATCTTTCGCTTCGGGCAAGCCCCAATGGCATACGCTGATCAATATCGACGCACTGGGCAAGCAGGAGGGCAAGAGCTGGGTGTGGAAGGGTGCGGACTGCAACTCACCCGACCATGACCTGTGCATGGTGTCGCTGTCGAACGGCGGCGGCGACGCGGTGATCCAGCGCGAATTCAACCTGAACACCGGCACCTTCGTCACCGGCGGCTTCACCCTGCCGACCGCGAAGAGCGAGACGAGCTGGGCCGGGAATGACGCGCTCTATGTCGGCACCGATTTCGGCAAGGGGTCGATGACCAATTCCGGCTACCCACGCATTGTCAAACTGTGGCGGCGCGGAACGCCCCTGTCCTCGGCAAAGACGATCGCCACCGGCAAGATGACCGATGTCGCCGTCGATGTCCGCGTGCTGACCGAAGGCGCCAAGCGCTATCCGATCCTCGATCAGGCAACCGATTTCTTCCATTCGAAACGCAATCTGATCGCGCCCGACGGCCATCTGATTCCGCTGCCGCTGCCCAGCGACGCAAAGATCGACGATGTGCTCGACGGGCAGTTGATCGCCACGCTGGTCAGCGACTGGAAAGGGCTGACCGCCGGGTCGGTGGTCTCCTATCCCATGGCCGACGCGCTGGCGGGTAAGCAGCCCAGGGTGTCGCTGGTGTTCGCACCCAATCGGCATCAGGCGGTCGAACAGGTGATGGCCAGCCGTTCGGTGCTGTGGGTGAAGCTGCTCGATGACGTGTCGGGCCGCCTCGTCGCGCTGACGCATCAGGGGGACGGACACTGGCAGGCGCATCCGATGACGCTGCCCGACAAGGCGACGATCCACCTCAATTCGGTCTCGCACGAGAGCAATCTCGCCTTCGCGACGGTAGAGGGTTTCCTCAATCCGCCGACCCTCTATGCCGCGCGGCCCGACACTACGCCCGTAAAGCTCGAAACCGGCCCCACTCGTTTCAATGCGTCGGACATGGTCGTCGAACAGCATTTCGCGACGTCGAAGGACGGCACCAAAATCCCCTATTTCGAGGTGCGCAAGAAGGGCGTGACCGGCCCGCGCCCCGTACTGCTCCATGCCTATGGCGGGTTCGCGGACGCGCAGACGCCCAGCTATCTGGTCACCGAACCCTATCGTTCCGGCCCGGCGGCGCTGTTCTGGGTGCAGGAAGGCAATGTCTATGTGCTCGCCAATATCCGCGGCGGCGGCGAATACGGGCCGCGCTGGCACAAGGGTGCGATGCGTGAAAAGCACCAGAACGCCTTTGACGATCAGTTTGCAGTAGCGCAGGATCTGGTGAAGCGCGGCGTGACGAAAAAAGGCGACGTCGCGATTTCCGGGCGCTCCAACGGCGGCCTGCTGGTCGGCGCGGGCATGGAGCAGCACCCGCAAATGTACGGCGCGGTGGTGATGGGATCGCCGCTGCTCGATATGAAGCGCTATTCGCACCTGCTGGCGGGCGCATCGTGGATCGGTGAATATGGCGACCCGGACAAGCCCTCCGACTGGGCATTCATTTCCAAATATTCGCCCTATCAGAATCTGAAGCGCGGCGTGCACTATCCGGTGCCGTTCATCTATACCTCGACCGAGGATGACCGCGTCGATCCCGGCCATGCGCGCAAATTCGCCGCCCGGCTGGAGCAGTATGGCGACAAATTCTATTATTATGAAAATCCCGAAGGCGGCCATGCCGCCGGTGCCGACCGCGTCGAAGACGCAAAGCGCGCCGCACTGGTGACCGTCTATCTCAACAAGGAACTCGATCCGGACGGTGCGGGCAAGTAACACCTTCCGGTACGACGGGACATGGCAATCCGGCGGAGATCACGGGCGCAGCCGCGATGGCCGATGCGGTCTGAAGGGATGACTGTGCGGCAAGGCGGCGCGAACCGTCTTTTCGGACGCGCCGCAACGCGCTAATCGGCATGGCTATGGCAACCGCGCCCACCCCACCGCCGCCTGAATGGGCGCCCCACCGCGCCGTCTGGATCGGCTTTCCCAGCCATTCCGAAATCTGGGGCCCGGATTTCGAAATTGCGCGCGATGAAACCGCCGCATTCGCCGATGCCGTCCATGCGGACGGTCGCGGCGAAACCGTGCTGCTTGTCGTCGCGGATGAGGAGGCGGAGCGCGCGGCGCGGATGCGCGTCGATCCCGGCATCACCATCGTGCGGGAGGATTTCGGCGATGTCTGGCTGCGCGATACCGGCGTCATTATCGACGGCGACGGCGTTGCCCATGATTTTCAGTTCAACGGCTGGGGCGGCAAATACGATTTCCCCGGTGATGAAGATGTCGGCATCCGGCTCGCGAAACGCAAACGGATGAAGGTTGCCGACCATGACTGGGTGCTGGAGGGCGGCGCGCTCGACGGCGACGGCACCGGGCTGGTCGTGACGACGCAGCAATGCGTGCTCAACACCAATCGCAACGGCTTCGTCACCCGCTCGACGGTGGAGGACTGGCTCTATCGCGACCTTGGCTTCGACCGGGTGCTGTGGCTCGCCGACGGGCTGGTCAACGATCATACCGACGGCCATGTCGACAATCTGGCGCGCTTCGTCGGCGAAAACCGAATCGCCATTCCCATGGCCGCCGACAATGATCCCAACTGGCAGATCTATCAGGCGGCAGCGCGCACGGCGGAGGCGTTCGGGTGCGACGTGGTGCGTATCCCCTCGCCCGGCCGCTATCTCGACCGTAACAGGGACGTGGTGCCCGCCAGCTACATGAATTTCTATATCGGCAATGCCGCCGTGGTCGTGCCGATCTATGGCATGCCCGCCGACATGGCGGCGGTCGCGGCGATCGAGAAACTGTTTCCGAACCGCGAGGTGGTGGGCCTGCGCGCCGATCATATCCTGACCGGCGGCGGCAGCTTCCATTGTATCAGCCAGCAAATCCCCAAATTGCGCTGAAACCCGGATACGTCCGGAACTCCCGGCCCTGCTTCAAGGTTAGTGCGACATGCCCGATTTCGATCCACACACCACCGCTCTCATCCTCATCGATCTGCAGGACGGCATCGTCGCCGGTGACAAGGGGCCGCGCTCCGGCACCGAAGTCGTCGCCACCTGCAAGGCACTGGCCGATCGTTTCCGCAAGGCCGGTGCGCCGGTCGTCCTCGTCCATGTCGGCTTCAAAAAGGACGAACTGCCTAGCCTGAACGCGGATACCGCCTCTCTGCCTGCCGACGGTACGCCGCCCGCCTTTGCCAAGCTGGTCGACGGGCTGGAGCAGGAGGGCGATATCGTCGTCCTCAAACATCATTGGGGCGCGTTCATCGGCACCGACCTCGACCTGCAACTGCGCCGCCGCGGCATCCGCACGCTGGTCGTCGCCGGGATCGCCACCAATTTCGGGGTGGAATCGACGGTGCGATCTGGCTGGGAACTGTCCTATGACATGGTCGTGGTCGAAGACGGCTGCACGTCGCGCGCCGCCGACCTGCACGATTTTGCGATTGAGCGCATCCTGCCTAATATCGCGCGGATCGTGAAAGCCGACGCGATCGGCATTTAAGACGGGTGCCATCTGGCGCCGACAGGGGGAGCCGGATGAACCGACTGACGGGAAAGACCTGCATCGTCACCGGCGCCGCACGCGGCATCGGGGAAGCCATCGCCCGCGCCTTTCATGCAGAGGGTGCAACCGTGCTTGTCACCGACAAGGACAGGGAAACCGGCACGCGCACTGCCGAGGATATCGGCTGCACCTTCCATCCGCTCGACGTGACGCGGGAAGCGGACTGGGCGGCGCTGGCAGACAGCTTTCCGACCGCCGATGTCGTCGTCAACAATGCCGGCATCACGGGTTTCGAGGACGGCCCGGTCGCGCACGATCCCGAACATGCCGCGCTGGAGGACTGGCGCGCGGTGCATCGCGTCAATCTCGACGGTACGTTTCTCGGCTGCCGCTATGCCATTGGTGCGATGAAGGCGAAGGGCGCAGGCTCGATCATCAACATCTCCTCGCGTTCCGGGCTGGTCGGCATCCCGCTCGCCGCCGCCTATGCCGCGTCCAAGGCGGCGGTGCGCAACCATAGCAAGTCGGTCGCGCTCTATTGCGCGCAGCAGGGATGGAAAATCCGCTGCAATTCGATCCACCCTGCCGCCATCCTCACCCCGATATGGGAACCGATGCTGGGGACCGGTGAGGATCGCGAAGACCGCATGGCCGCACTGGTTGCCGACACCCCGCTCAAACGCTTCGGCACGCCCGAAGAGGTCGCGGCGGTCGCGGTAATGCTGGCCAGCGACGAAGCCACCTACGTCACCGGCGCGGAATTCAATATCGACGGCGGCCTGCTCGCCGGGTCCGCCGCTGCGCCCGGCTGATTGCCGTTCGCTGCCACAGGGCCTAGATAGCCGGTTATGACCCAGATCACCGTCGCCGCGCTGCAACTTGCTTTCTCGACCGATACCGACGCCAATATCGCCCATGTGTCCGATCTTGTGCGACAGGCGGCCGACAGGGGCGCGCAGGTCGTGCTGCCGCCCGAACTGTTCGAGGGCGAATATTTCTGCCGGGTGGAGGATGAGGCGCTGTTCGCGCAGGCAAAACCCACCGACGCGCATCCGGCAGTGCTGGCGATGCGTGCGCTGGCGAGCGAACTGGGTATCTGGATTCCGACCAGCTTTTTCGAGGCCGATGGCCCGCACCATTATAACAGCCTCGCCATGGTCGGTCCTGACGGCAGGGTCGCGGGCGTCTATCGCAAGAGCCATATTCCCGATGGGCCGGGCTATGAGGAGAAATTCTATTTCCGCCCCGGCAATACGGGATTCAGGGTCTGGAATGCCGCCGACACCACGCTGGGCGTCGGCATCTGCTGGGACCAATGGTATCCCGAAACCGCGCGCGCGATGATGCTGATGGGCGCGCAGATCCTGTTCTATCCCACCGCGATCGGCAGCGAACCCTATGACGCCGAACTCGATACCGCACGCATGTGGCGCCGCGCGATGCAGGGCCATGCGGTATCCAACACCGTGCCGGTGGTCGCCGCCAACCGCATCGGCACCGAGGGCGACCAGACATTTTACGGCACCAGCTTCATCACCGACGAATGGGGTGACGTCGTTGCCGAGCTGGGGCGCGGGGAAACCGGCATCATCACCGCGACGCTCGACCTCGATCGCGCGCGCAGGCACCGGGCGGGAATGGGATTTTTCCGGGATCGCCGCCCGGACCTGTACGGACGGCTGGCGCAGGACGTCTGAGCGTCAACCCGCTTCCCGGACTGCCCTTGCGCGTTCGAACACCGCTTCGAACATTTCAGGCGTCAGGCGCCCGGTATTGGTGTTGTACCGGGAGCAGTGATAGCTGTCGATCAGCACCCGGCCATCGGGCAGGCGGTGTTCGGCGAGATGCCCGAACTTCGCCTGTGACGGCTTTGCCCCGAACACCCGCAGTGCCGAATCATGCGCAATCCGCCCCAGCGCGACAAACACCCGCACGTTCGGCAGCACCGCTGCCTGCCTTTCCAGAAACGGCCGACAGGTACGGATTTCCTCCGGCGTCGGCTTGTTCTGCGGCGGCAGGCATTTGACCGCATTGATGATGATCACACCCTTGAGGCGCAGCCCGTCATCGGCGCGGCTGTCATAACGCCCTTCCGACAAGCCCGCCTTGTCCAGCGTCGCGAACAGCAGGTCGCCCGCATAGTCGCCGGTAAACGGCCTGCCGGTCCGGTTCGCCCCATGCTTGCCCGGCGCCAGCCCGATAATCGCCAGCCAGCCCTGCGGATCGCCAAAGGCATTGACCGGCGCATTCCACCAGTCGGGATATGCACCGCGCAATTCCTCCCTCAGCCCGACAAGGCGCGGGCACAGCGGACAATCGTGCGGTGGCTCGGTATCGGGAATGGGGCTGGCTGCAAACATCCCGGCGGGATAGGAGGTGGACATGACGGCCGCAAGCTATGCCATCGCGCTGGGATCGAACCGGGCTACCCGCTATGGTACGCCGCGCGCCACGCTGCGCGCCGCAATGGCCATGCTGGAAGGCGTGACGGCGGTTTCGCCGATCATCGACAGCGCCCCGCTCGGCCCGTCTGTCCGTCGCTTCGCCAATGCCGCGGTGCTGATCGAAAGTGCCCTGTCGCCACCGGAAATGCTCGACCGGCTCAAAGCCATGGAACGTCACTTCGGCAGGCGGCGCGGACAGCGCTGGGGCACGCGCCCGCTCGATCTCGACATCATCCTGTGGTCGGAGGGGTGCTGGGAAGGACGCGGCCTCGTCATCCCCCATCCCGCTTTTCGCGAACGGCGTTTCGTACTCGACCCGCTGAACGCCATCGCCCCGGCCTGGCGCGACCCGATCACCCACCGGACCATCAAACAACTCGCCAATCGGCGCAGACACGGTTGACCGCAGCGCAAAGCGGCCTTACCTGCACCCTTCCCATGGGGGCCCTTAGCTCAGTCGGTAGAGCAACTGACTTTTAATCAGTAGGTCGCTGGTTCGAACCCAGCAGGGCTCACCACCTTTTCAATAACTTGGACATGTGGTCGGCGGCGCGGGGTGCCGCCTGGGCCGCGTGGACAAATTTGAGCCAATATCCGGCGGTGGCGAAATGGGCCATACCGAAGAAGCTGTTGGCCAGTTGATCGACGAGGTTCGCGCGTTGAAGCTTCCCATAGCCTATTAAGCGCTAATTTAAGGTGACCGGCACCAGGCTTATCCGGATAAGCAACTGATTTATATCCATAAATGGCGGAGCGGGAGGGATTCGAACCCTCGATACGGTTTTGCCGTATACTCACTTTCCAGGCGAGCGCCTTCGACCACTCGGCCACCGCTCCGCATGCACTGGAAGGGCGCTTCCACTAAGGCCTGATGTCCGCTTGTGCAAGCGTGCTGAACGATTGCCTTGCAACAAGGCACGTGCCAGCATCTTTTCCATGCTGACCTCTATCCTTGCGCTGCTCGCGCTCCTGCCCGCTCCGGCCACCGCCGCGCCCAAAGCCGACGCACCGATTGCATCCGACTGGCATGCGATTCCGGAGAACAATCTGCTGGTAATGACGCTGGCGGACGGGGGTCGCGTGGTCATCCGACTCGCGCCGGAATATGCGCCCGCGCATGTCACCAATATCCGCAAGCTTGCCCACGCGCACTGGTGGGACGGCGAAACCGTCTATCGGGTGCAGGATAACTACGTCACCCAATGGGGCGACGCGACTGAGAAGAAACCGCTGCCCGCCGGGGTCATCGCCAATCCCCCGGCCGAATATGAATGGCCTGCCAGACCGCTTGCCGCGCGCATGTCGCGGCGCGATCCCTATGCCGCGATCGACGGGTTCAGCGCCGATGGCTGGCCGCTGGCGAGCAATGGCACGGAACAATGGCTGACCCATTGCTATGGCATGGTCGGCGTCGCGCGCGATCTGGCCCCCAGCACGGGCAGCGGCGGCGACCTCTATACCGTGATCGGCCATGCGCCGCGTCATCTGGATCGCAATATCGCGCTGGTGGGACGCGTCATCGACGGGATGGACAATCTGTCGGCCTTACCGCGCGGCAAAGGGGAAATGGGCTTCTATGCCGATCCGAAACGGCGGGTGAAGATCGTCAGCGTCCGGCTCGGCACCGACCTGCCGGCGGCGGAACAGCCGCACTATCAGTATCGCGCGACCGACAATCCCCGCTTCGCCGCTTATATCAGGGCGCGTGAAAACCGGCAGCCGCCGTTCTTTACCGTGCCCGCGGGAGGTGCCGATCTGTGCAACGTGCCGCTTGAGACCCGCAGGACGCCCGGATAAAGCGTTACTTCCCGATCCAGTCGGCGACCTGTGTTGCAACCTGATTGGCGGCCTGATTGAGCGCACGACCGGCATCCGCCGCATCGATAGTGTTCACCGGCACCCGTGCCTGAAAGCGGCGCTTCTCGACGCTTTGCGGGCTGCTGTGCATCAGCGCCGCGTCATAGGTCACCACCGCTTCCTTGCTGGCGGCATCGATCCCGAAGTCGCGCAGCGACCCGGCCAGTTCCTCGCCCGGCACAATCGCCGATTGCGACGACCCCAGCACGACGTGCCCGGTGCGTGCCGAAATCGTGTCGCCCAGCAGCGTCGCGAACAGTTGCGCGGGCGGCTCCACCCATTGCGCATCCTTGATATAGGCGATCGAGGTGTCGGTCGCCCGCACCGGCACGCGCTGCACCGCCAGTTCCTGCGACACGGTCGGCACATCGACGACGATCGTCGGACTGGATCCTGAACTGCGCACCTGCCCCACCGGCGTCTGGGCGGCGCTGTCGAGCGTCAGCAGCGACGGCGGAGGATTGCTGCCGAATTTGACGCACCCGCCCAGCAGGGCGAGCAGGGCAAGCGCGGGCAGAGTCTTGGTGGCGATGCTCACTGTTTCGAATCCTTCGGCTTGTAGTCCGGCAGCTTCTGCGGCCCCAATATAGAGGTGGCGCCGCCCTGATTGACCTTTTGCGCAATCGATTTCAGCGATTCGGAAGTTTCGCGCAGATCATGCACAAGCTGGTTGATCTCCGGAACGGTACGGTCGGAGAAGGTCTTCACGCCCGGCCGCGCATCCTGAATCGTGCCGTTCAGCGTATCCATGCTTTTTTGGGCGGATTGAATGGCCTTGTTCAGATTGGCCATGGCGGGCTTCACATCGCTCGACAACACACCATTGGTGGTCTGCGCCAGATCGCCGATCTTCTCCGCGGCATCGCCCGCCTGCTTAACCGCGATGCGGGTCTGCGCCAGCGTTGCGGCGATTTCAGGGCCGCGATCGGCCAGCGCCTTGGTCAACCGGTCGGTGTTTTCGAGAATCCCCGCAATCGACGCCTGATTCTTATCCGATAGCAATTCGGTCAGCCGCTCGGTCAGCGACGTCAGCCGCTCGAACAGCTTTGGCGCGGAGTTCAGCACCGCCCCGAATCCGCTGACCTTGGTCGGAATGACCGGAACGCCCAGCGGGCAGGCCGCGTGTCTGTTCTGTTGGGGGCAGACAATCGGCGGCGCTCCCTTCACTGCACCATCCAGCTCGATCGTGCTTGTGCCGGTAAAGGAACTTTGCACGGTCGCGGTCGTGCCCCGCAAAATCGGGATATCGTCGTTGATGCTGATCCGCACCCGCACGAATTGCGGATCCTGCTTGAACAGCGCGATCTGTTTCACCTGTCCGGCAGGAACGCCCGAATAGGTGACCGTCGACCCCTTGGCGAGGCCGTCGACCGACTGTTTGAAGAAGATGTCATAATCGCTGGCGGACGGCCCGTTCAGGCGCGCCATCCATACGGTGAACAATGCCAGCATCGCCAGCAGGATCAGAACGACCGCGCCGACCAGCACATGGTTCGATCTTGTTTCCATCCCTGTCTATCCTCCGGCGTGCGCAGCGGCCACGGCTGCGCGTCCGCGTGGCCCCTTGAAATATTGTTCGATCCACGGGTGATCCAACGCAAGAAGTTCGTCGATGGTCCCCACCGCAATCACTCTTTTGTCGGCCAGCACCGCTACCCGGTCACAAATCGCATAGAGTGTATCGAGATCATGGGTGATCAGAAACACCGTCAGCCCCAGTGTCTTCTGCAACGATTTGGTCAGTTCGTCGAATCCGGCGGCACCGATGGGGTCCAGCCCCGCCGTCGGCTCGTCGAGAAACAGCAGTTCCGGGTCGAGCGCCAGCGCGCGTGCGATGCCTGCACGTTTCTTCATCCCACCCGACAGTTCTGCCGGGAATTTCGGCCCCGCATCTGCGGGCAGGCCGGCCATGATGATCTTGTACGCGGCGATTTCGTCCATCAGTGCCAGATCGAGTTTCGGATAGAATTCGCGCAGCGGCACCTGCACATTTTCGGCCACCGTCAGCGTCGAAAACAACGCTCCGCCCTGAAACAGCACGCCCCAGCGTTTGCGAATCTCCAGTGCCTCACTTTCGGACAGGTGGGCCATCGGTTCGCCGAACACCGAAATCTCGCCTTCGACCGGCGGCTGCAACCCGATAATCGAACGCATCAGCACCGATTTACCGGTGCCCGATCCGCCGACGACGCCCAGAATTTCGCCACGATGGACGTCAAGGTCGAGATTTTCATGCACGACCTGCTCGCCGAACGCGTTTTTCAGGCCGCGCACCGAAATGACGATATCGTCGCTCATATCCAGCCGATCCATGTAAAGAAAACGGCGAAGAACGCGTCGAGCACGATGACGAGGAAGATGGCCTGCACCACCGCAGAAGTCGTGCGGTTGCCGACCTGTTCCGCGTCAGCTTCGACCTGCATGCCCTGAAAACAACCGGCGATGGCGATGATCGCACCGAATACCGGTGCCTTGACCAGTCCGACATACAGGTCAGTGATCGGCACCACCTCATGCAGCCGCTGGACAAAAGTGACCGGCGGGATTCCCAGCGACACCCAGCACAGCACCCCGCCGCCGATAATCGCGATGACCGAGGCGTAAAAGCCCAGCAACGGCATCATCAGCACCGCCGCCAGCGTACGGGGCACCACCAGCGCCTCCATCGGCGACACGCCGATCGTACGCATCGCGTCGATTTCCTCGGTCAGCTTCATCGTGCCGAGCTGGGCCGCAAAGGCCGATCCCGAACGCCCGGCAACCATGATCGCGGTCATCAGCACGCCCAGTTCCCGCAGGGTAATCCGTCCGACCAGATTGATCGTCAGCGCCTCGGCACCGAACTGGCGAAGCTGCACCGCGCCCTGCTGCGCAATCACGATACCGATCAGGAAACTCATCAGCCCGATAATGCCCAGCGCCGACACGCCGACGACCTCGAATCGCTGTACCGTGGCGTTGAATCGAAAACGGCTGGGGTGCCTCAAGACGTTCAGGAACGCGAGCACCGTAGCGCCCATAAAGCCCAATAGCCCGACCAGTGTTTTGAGCGCGGTTGCGGTTGCCTCACCGATCTCATCTAGGACGCGCAGAAACGGGGGCAGCTCGTTTCGGGGCTTCACCACCGGCTGATCGGCTTTCACCACCTGTGCCATCAGGTGTTCCTGATCCGGCTCCAGCCCTTCGATTCGTGCCTGATGCTGCTCGGCGAACCGGTGGATCACCCATGCGCCGACCGTATCCAGTCGCTGTGTCGAACTCAGGTCGATACTCTCGATCGGCGAATCGACGGCATTCAGCCGTTCCGGCAAATCGCCGATATGCGCGAGCGACACGTCGCCGCTGAAACGCAGCACGCTCCCGTCGATCTGAAAGTCGGCCATTGCGGTCATCGTCGCCCTCCATCGGGCATTTACGTCGCGACAGCAAGACGATAGCGAAACGGAAGCGTTTATTTTCCGCTTCGCAGCACTGGACAATATCCGCGAAACCCGTGATCAGCACCGCCATGCCGTCCGTCAAACTCGCCATTTACGATATGGACAAGACGATCACGCGCGCGCCCACCTGGACGCCGTTTCTGATCCATACCGCCCGCGCCCGCGCGCCCTGGCGGCTGGCGCTGCTGCCGATGGCGATGCTGGCAAGCGCCGGCTATATGCTGAAGGTCATTGACCGGGCACGGCTCAAGCAGATCACGCAACGGCTGATCGTCGGCGGCCGGATTGGCCCGGAGGATCGTCAGGCGCTTGCCCGCGCTTTCGCCGATACGGTCATGGAAAAAGGCATTCTGGCCGGTGCGCTGGACCGTATTCGTGCCGATCGCGCGGCGGGATACCGGCTGGTACTGGCAACCGCATCCTACCGCTTTTACGCGGCGGAAATCGCTGCACGGCTGGGCTTCGACGACGTGGTCGCCACCGAATCGCGCTACGCGCCCGACGGCGACCTCCTGCCGAAGATCGAGGGCGAAAATTGCTATGGCCATGCCAAGCTGGCGATGATCCGCGACTGGATGGCAGCGGAAGGGATCGACCGGGCGAACGCCCATATCCGCTTTTACAGCGACCATGTGTCCGATGCACCGGCACTGGCATGGGCGGATGAAGCCTTTGCCGTCAACGCGCATGACCCGCTGAAACGGCTCGCGGGCGAACGCGGCTGGACCTGTCTTGACTGGCGGGGCGGGTCGAAACGCTCCTGAAAGAAACAGAGGCGGACGGTTTAAGACGGATCGACATTCAGAAGATGATGTGACGGAGTCGCAGACGTTCGTAGAACAATATGGTGAATTTTCGTGACCCGGCGCGCAGCGTACTTTCAGTAGGTGAGCACCGGAAGCACGGAAAGCCGCCTTTTGCAGGCCATCAGGGCTGAATGGCGATCCGTCCTAGCGCCCCTGCGCGCGCCAGCGCTTGACCGTGCGTTCGATGATCTGCTCCTCACCGCCGCCCTGACGCCACAAGTCGGAGAAGAGCGGGTCGCTCGAAGCGGGTCGGCGCGATTCTTCCAGCGTATCGAAACTCACCCGGACCGGGGTCGCCACACCTTCGCCGCAGACGATACACTCCCGGTTGCGCAGCGCCGGAATGGTGTCGAGGAACCCGCGCGCACCTTCGGGCATGGCCGCACGGACATGCGCCTGGTCGCGGTCGTTGTTCAGGCGCATGGCAAGGATGGTGCCGCATTGCGACAGCACGCCTTCGGCCAGATCGCTGGGCCGCTGGGTAATCAGGCCGAGAGAAACGCCATATTTGCGGCCTTCCTTCGCAATCCGGCTGAGGATGCGCCCGACCGAGGATTTATCGGCGTTGCGTTCGTTGGGAACATAGCGGTGCGCTTCCTCGCACACCAGCAGGATGGGGTGTTGCGGTTCGTTGCGCGACCAGATCGCGAAGTCGAACACCATCCGGCTCAGCACCGCCACCACTACGGAGGTGATTTCGGACGGCACGCCGGATACGTCGATCACCGATATCGGCTTGCCGTCCCCCGGCATCCGGAAAATCCGCGACAGGAAGGTCGCCATCGTATCGCCGACCAGCATACCGGAGAACATGAAGGAAAAGCGCGGATCGGCCTTGATTTCCTCAACCTTGCTCTTGATCCGCAGATAGGGGGCGGTGTCGGTCGCCTTGTTCATCTGACCCATTTCATTGGTCAGGATGTTGAGCAGGTCCGACAACAGATAGGGCACCGGCGCATCGACCGTCAGCTTGCCGATCTCCTGCGCCAGCCGGTTCTTCGCCCGCGCGGCGAGCAGGCATTTGGCGAGAATATCGGCATCCGATTGTCGCGTGGCGCCGCTGGTGGTCAGGAACACCTCGCAATGTTCCTCGAAATTCATCAGCCAATAGGGCATGGCGAGGTTATCGACATTATACAGCGCCCCGTTTTCGCTGAACGCGGCGGCATATTCGCCGTGCGGGTCGATCATCACCACATGCCCGCGCGGTGCCATGTCGCAAATACGATGCAGCAGCAGCGCCGCCGCCGTCGACTTACCCGTACCCGTCGATCCCAGCAGCGCGAAATGCTTGCCCAGCATGGCATCGACATACAGCCCCGCACGGATGTCGCGGGTCGGATAGACGGTGCCGATCTCGACATTCGCCCGCCCGTCGGCAGCGTACATCTGCTGCATATCGCCGGTGGCGAGCGGATACACCTCTGCGCCGGGCACTGGATAGCGGGTAACACCGCGGCGGAAGCGGTAGAGTTTGCCGGTCAGTCGTTCCTCATCCCCTTCGCCCAGAAAATCGATATCGGCGATGATGCGGTCATCGCACCCTTCCGCCATTTTGAGCGTGCGGATATTGGCGATCAACCAGACGCCCCCGCTGCGCATCTTGAGCAACGAGCCGACGCGCCCGGCATTGACGAGCATGTCATCGGCATGATCGGCAAAAGCTTCGATCCGCTCACGGCTCAGCACCACGCGGCTGGACGCACCTGCCACATCGGTGACGATGCCGATGGGATCAGCCGCTGCGACGGCCGGACGCGCCGCATCCGCGGGCACCTCCATTCCGCTGCTACCGCTACCTCCGCCCGACAATGTCGGGGCGAAGTCGCGCATCGTCTGCATGTCCGCCATCAAACTTCCTTTTGGTCCGCCGAAGACTATGGCAACAGGAAGTAAAAATATCGTTTTGGAATACTATCGGGCCGACGCGCGGCAATCGTGCAATCGGCAGAACGCACGCGCATGTAACCGATTTAGGGCGGACCGACCCTGACGAAAGTGGAGGGCTTCTGTTGCCCGGTGCCCTCCGAACCGCTGGAATCCACTTCTGTTGCCCGGTGTGGTCCAACCGCGCTTTTGTCGTTCTAATCTAGACCGTGAGGTCTTGGATTAGGCCGCAATCGCGAGCGCCTCGTTATCGTTGGCACTTGTGAATATGGGCCATTTGCGGTGGTCCCATTCCGGGCGAAAGCTGCGCTTTTCAACACACGTCGATCCTGGTTCGGCCCCGTCATCAACCGCCGGACGGGCGGATGGTGGTGGAGCCGCCGGGTACTGCCCCCGGGTCCGCTGCGCCTATTGCACGCCGCAGTTTATCGCCATAGCCGGACGAACCGGCACAACCGCATATAGGGATCCGGCACAAAAATAAAAGCGGTTGCGGCCCTTCCCATCGGCAACATTCACTGGCAGGTGCTACAGTCGATGCTGACCCAGCGTTCCCGCTATGCGCTCCGCGCAATGCTGCATCTGGCCGAACAGCCCGCGGGCGGCCCGCCCGTGCCGATGCACCGGATCGCGGCGAGCGCCAATGTTCCGCGCAAATTCCTCGAACTCATTCTCGCCGATCTGCGCGACGCCGACCTGATCCACTCGCATCGCGGCAAGGCGGGCGGATACTGCCTGTCGCGCGACACCGGGCTGATTTCTCTGGGCGAAGTGATCCGCGTGATCGAAGGGCCGCTGGCGCTGGTCCCCTGTGTCAGCCGCACCGCCTACAAGCCCTGCAAGGATTGCAGGGATGAGACAAGCTGCGCGATCCGCATCAGCATGGCGCGCGTGCGCGACGAAACCGCACGCATTCTCGACGGAACCACGCTGGCCGACGCGCTGGCCGATGAACGCGCGGCGGCCTGATCGCATCATGGCCATGATCCGACAGCTCCGGATCATACCGCCGTTGCTGGCGATCCTGTTGCTGGCGGGCTGTATATTCGGCGGCGGCCGGGTGATCCCCGAACGCCGTGCGCCACAGTCCGGCCTGACGCCCACTACCGCCCAGACGCGCCAATGCTATGCCAACCTCTCCCGGGCGGGATACAGCTTCCGGCCGCTGCCGGATCGCGATTATCCCGGCGGCTGCCAGATTCGCGGGGCGGTGCAACTGCTCGACATCGGGGTGCCGGTGACAGGACTGAAAGCCATGCGCTGCCCGCTCGCCGCTGCTTTTGCCGACTGGGTCAATCAGACCGTGCGCCCGGCCGCGCAACGCTATTTCGGCAGCGACGTGGCCCGTGTCGAAACCTTCGGCACCTATGCCTGTCGCGGCATTATCGGCGGCAGCGCAGCTTCGGCCCGTCGCCTTTCGCAACATGCCTTTGCCAATGCCGTCGACGTTTCCGGCTTCGTCCTGCGCGACGGCAGGCGAATCACCGTCGAACAGGGATGGCGGTCGTCCGACGGCAACGAACGCGCCTTCCTCACCACCATCCATGCCGCCGCCTGCAACGATTTCGATACGGTCCTCAGCCCCGATTACAACGCCGCGCATCACAACCATCTGCACCTTGACATGGGGCCGGGAAAGTTCTGCCGCTGACCCGCTTCGTGCACCGCGACGCTTGCACCTTTGGCGAGAATCGCTAAGCCCCTCGCAAATGACTGAAACCCGTGTTCCGTCCCGCCTCTTCCGCCCTGCCCAGCAGGAAGCGGAAACCGCGCGGACCCAGCTCCAGACTCCGCAGACCGAAGATCCGGCCTATCGCCTCGCCTTTCAGGACATGGACTTCCTGTTGCGCGAAGATCTGCGCCCCGTCCGTTTCCAGCTTGAACTGCTCAAACCGCAACTGATCCTCGATGAAGCGCACATCGCCTCGACGCTGGTAATGTACGGATCGGCCCGCATCCCGGAACCGGACAAGGCGCAGGCGCTGCTCGACATGGCCGAGGACGATCAGGGCAAGCGGATCGCCGAAAATCTGGTCGCCAAGTCGAAATATTACGATGTCGCCCGCAAGCTCGCGCAACTGGCCAGCCACTTCCCGCTCGACGAAGCGGGCAAGCGGCATTTCGTCGTGTGTTCGGGCGGCGGCCCGTCGATCATGGAAGCCGCCAATCGCGGCGCCGCCGATGTCGGTGCCGAATCGGTCGGCCTCAACATCGTCCTGCCGCATGAACAGGCGCCCAACCCCTATGTCACGCCGGGGCTGAGCATGCAGTTCCATTACTTCGCGCTGCGCAAGATGCACTTCCTGCTGCACGCGCGCGCGGTGGCGGTGTTCCCCGGCGGCTTCGGCACGTTCGATGAGAGTTTCGAGCTGCTGACGCTGATTCAGACCGGCAAGATCGATCCCATGCCGGTGCTGTTCTACGGTAAGGACTTCTGGAACCGCGTCGTCAATTTCGAGGCACTGTGCGACGAAGGCGTCATCAGCCCGCGCGACCTGAACCTCATCACCTTCGTCGAAACGGCAGAGGAAGGCTGGGAAATCATCCAGGACTTCTATCGCAACCGCAAGGGCGAAATCGACCTCGGCTAAGCCCTCGCCAATAACAATACCGTTCTTCCGAGCGGCGGCATAGTCGCGCAAAAAATCGTGCCGCCAGCGTTAGTGGTACAGAACAGGGGTTTTTCCGGACCCTTTCTTATAACCTCGCAAGAAGGGCGAGGCCGCCCAAAAGAACCGTGAGCAACCCGAATGTCATTGCCATCCAAAAGAGCGCCGGCTTGTTAGCACTGCGGCTCCAAGGAAAAAACGAAGGCCACAACATGGCGAATGCGAGCGCCAGATAAATTCCGTTCCACCAAGATAAAGGAATTCCTCCCTCGACCATCAGTGAAATGAAGATTTTAAGTGTAACGCTGAAGATCAAGATAGTTGCAGCGATGACGGCTGTAACACCTGCGAATTGGCTTCTGCCAATCGAAACAAAAAGAAGCGCCACCCCTAAAATGACATCTTTCACGACCGCCCCTGCGACCATGGGCAATGGGATCCGATAGAGTCTGGCGAACGTCATAGCTACACGTGCGTCACGTATGGCAAGAAATAGAAATGCCATTCCAGCCGCGATTAGAACAGGCCTATTAGTCGCCCTCACAAACTTAGATGCCATCAGTACCTCGCGTATGCCAACCGAGTACGCAATGCGGCGTCTAGTTATCGCCCACAAGTTTGACGTTAGCGGAAAGTCTGCATTCCGCCCGCATGGCCGCGAGAACACACCGTTTCCGATTTCGGAATCGGTCCGCGCTGCTGGGGATCAGGCCCCCTCAATCGCCGGGATGTTTGGCCGCCTGCACCGCTGCCTGCGGGTCGTTGGACGGCGCGCCGGGTGCCAGTGTCGCCCGGTTCTGGATTCCCGCCGTCGGCAACGGCCCCGAATCATTGGCCGGGGCATCGGCATTGTCGGCCCCCGCAATCGCCTTTTCGGGTGCCTTGGGCAGCGGCAGGTTCGATCCCTGCGCATTCAGATAAGCGATGACGTCGGCGCGGTCCTGCGCCTTGGGCAATCCGGCAAAGGTCATCTTCGTGCCGGGCGCGAACTTGCGCGGACTGGTCAGCCATTCGTTCAACTGGTCGAACGTCCAGTTTCCACCCTTGTTCTTCAGCGCGTCCGAAAAGGCGAAACCGCGCTTGCCATGCCCGATCGGGTCGCCGACCGTGGCATAGAGATTGGGACCGATGCCGTTGGGACCGCCCTGATTGATCGTGTGACAGGCCGCGCATTTGTTGAAAACCTGCTTGCCTTTGTCGGGGTCGGCACTGGCGAGCAGCGTCGCGAACGGCACTTCAGGCGCGGCCGCACCGCCGCCTTCGGGTTCGGCGGATTTGACGGGATAGCCCATCTTTTCGGGCTTTTCTTCGTGGAAGATCATGCCACTGGCGATGGAAAGGCCCAGGGCCGCCACACAAGCCGCCAGAATCCACCCTGCGATCGTATTGGTCCGGTTGTCCATTGCCCCCGCCGATCATCCCGTCCTGTTTTATTATGACTATTTCCTTTAGAGGCACGATCCGCGCATCGCAAGCCACGCTTGCCTGAACGGGTCAGCGGGGGTAAGCGCCCGCTTCCATGCAGGAATTTCCCGCCCCCGCGCGCCCCCTGATCGAGCGCATGAGCAAAGCCGCCGCCGATGCTCCCCATCGTGCCGTCGCCTTTCAGGGCGCGCCCGGCGCCAATTCGCACATCGCCGCCGCGGAAGCCTTTCCCGACGGCCTGCCCTTGCCCTGTTTCGGATTCGGCGATGCCATCGACGCGGTACGCGAAGGACGCGCCGACTGCGCGATCATCCCGATCGAGAATTCGCAGCATGGCCGCGTCGCCGACATGCACTTCCTGCTGCCCGAATCGGGTCTGGTCATCACCGGTGAGCACTTCCTGCCGATCCGCCATGCGCTGATGGGCGTGGGCGACCGCGCCGCCATCCGTCAGGCGATGAGCCATCCGCAGGCGCTGGGCCAGTGCCGCCACTGGCTCGCCGAACAGGGGATCGGGCCGCTGACCTATCCCGATACGGCGGGGGCCGCGGCACGGGTCCGCGAACTGAACGACCCGGCCATTGCCGCCCTCGCCCCGCCAAAGGCCGCCGAACTGTACGGCCTGACGCTGTTCGAAACCGACATTGCCGATGCCGACCACAACACCACCCGCTTCGTCGTGCTGGCGCGAGAAGCCGCCGGGCAGGACCATGACGGCCCGATGATGACGACGCTGATGTTCGCGGTGAAGAACGTGCCTGCCGCTCTCTACAAGGCGCTGGGCGGCTTTGCGACCAACGGCGTCAACCTGACCAAGCTCGAAAGCTATCAGCGTGAGGGCAGCTTCGCGGCCAGCGAATTCTATTGCGATATCGAGGGCAAGCCGGGCGACCCGGCCGTCGATCAGGCGCTGGAGGAACTCGCCTTCCAGACCAAATGGCTCCGCCTCCTCGGCAGCTATCCGCAGGCCCGTAAACGCGGATAGACTCCACGGCCTCTCAATCCATCGGCAATTTCCGATGGGAATTGACCGGCCGGAATACATCGGATATTTCCGATGCATGGATCAGGAACAGGCTCTCACCGCCCTTGCCGCGCTGTCGCATCCGACACGGCTCGACACTTTTCGTATGCTGGTTCGCCACGCACCGAAGGGCTGCACCACGGGTGAACTGGTCGAAGCGACGGGGCTGAGCCAGAGCACTTTCTCCACCCATCTTGCCGTGCTGGCAAAGGCCGGGCTGGTCCGCTCGCACAAACAGGGGCGCCATCATCTTCAATGCGCCGATATCGACACATTGCGTGCGCTCATCCTGTTTCTGGCGACGGATTGCTGTCAGGGGCGCGCCGACCTGTGCGAGCCCCTGCTCGCCGACCTTGCCTGCTGAACGGAGCAAGCCATGGACATCATCCTCTATCACAATCCCGCATGCGGCACGTCACGCAACACGCTGGCGATGATCCGCAATGCTGGGATCGAGCCGCACATCATCGAATATCTGAAGACCCCGCCGACACGCGCGATGCTGCTGCAACTGATCGAGCGTTCCGGGCTGACCCCGCGCCGGTTGCTGCGCGTAAAGGGCACGCCCTATGCCGAACTCGGCCTCGACGACGAAAGCCTCGACGACACGGCACTGATCGACGCGATGATGGCGCATCCGATCCTGATCAACCGCCCGCTGGTGGTTTCGCCGCTCGGCGTGCGCCTCTGCCGCCCGTCGGAGCAGGTGCTCGACATTCTGCCCACACCGCAACAGGGCGCCTTCACTAAAGAGGATGGCCAGGCCGTGATCGACACCGTCGGGCAGCGGATAGGCTGATGGCGACGCTCGCAACCGAACCGCAACGCCCCGCCATCGGCACTTTCGAACGCTATCTGACCGTGTGGGTCGTACTGTGCATCATCGCCGGAATCGGACTTGGCCATCTGTTGCCCGGTGTCTTCGCCACCATCGCCGCGACGCAAGTCGCCAACGTCAATCTGATCGTCGCGGTGCTCATCTGGCTGATGATCATCCCCATGTTGCTGAAGATCGACTTCCGTGCATTGGGGGCAGTACGCCGGCACTGGAAGGGTGTCGGCGTCACCCTGTTCGTCAACTGGGCGGTGAAGCCCTTTTCGATGGCGGCGCTGGGCACGCTGTTCCTGGGCTGGTGGTTCGCGCCCCTGCTGCCCGGCGGGCAGGCCACTTCCTACATCGCCGGACTGATCCTGCTTGCCGCGGCACCCTGCACCGCGATGGTCTTCGTGTGGTCCGGCCTGTGCGACGGCGACCCCGCCTATACGCTCAGCCAGGTCGCGCTTAACGATGTCCTGATGGTCTTCCTGTTCGCGCCGCTGGTCGCGCTGCTGCTGGGCGTCGCCTCCATCACGGTGCCGTGGAACACCCTGCTGCTGTCGGTCGCGCTCTACATCGTCATCCCCGTCATCGCCGCGCAGATCCTGCGAAGCGTACTGCTGCGCTCCGGCGGTCAGCCCGCGCTCGACCGCCTGCTGCACCGCTTCGGGCCGGTGTCGCTCGTTGCCCTGCTCGCGACGCTGGTGCTGCTGTTCGGGTTTCAGGGCGAGCAGATCCTCCGGCAACCGCTGGTCATCGCGCTGATCGCAGTGCCGATCATCGTGCAGGTCTATCTGAACGCGGGACTGGCCTATTGGCTGTCGCGGCGGTTCGGCGTCGCCTGGTGCGTTGCCGCCCCGGCGGCACTGATCGGCGCGTCCAATTTCTTCGAACTGGCGGTCGCGGCGGCGATTTCGCTGTTCGGCCTCCATTCGGGTGCGGCGCTGGCAACCGTGGTCGGCGTGCTGGTCGAAGTGCCGGTGATGCTGTCGGTGGTGTCGATCGTCAAAGGCACCCGCCGCTGGTATGAGGCGGGTGCCAGCGCCTGAACCCGCGCGCTATGCTACCGGCTCGCTCTCGGCACCAACCCCTTCCTCCGCCCATGCGCTCAGCAGCGTGTGGGCAATGGCGTAAGACGGCGGCGCCCCGAACGGCGCATCCGGGTCTTTGGCCAGCGCCGCGCGCACGGCATCGCGGGTGAACCAGCGGGCATCTTCCAGCTCATGCGCGTCGATCGTGATCGCATCGCCCTCGGCCTGCGCGACGCAGGCGATCATCAGCGACGAAGGAAACGGCCAGGGCTGGCTGGCGATATAGCGGACATTGTCGACCCGCACGCCCGCTTCCTCCTCGATCTCGCGCGCGACCGCTTCCTCGATCGATTCGCCGACCTCCAGAAACCCGGCGAGCGCCGAATAGCGCCCGGCGGGCCAGCTCGGCTGACGTCCCAGCAGGGCGCGCCCGTCATGTTCGGCAATCATGATGACGACCGGATCGACCCGGCCGAAATGCTCCGCGCCGCACTGCCCGCAATGCCGTCCCCAGCCCGCGCGGAACGGCTGCGTCATCGACCCGCAATTGGCGCAGAAACGATGGCGCGCATGCCAGTCGAGCAGGCTGCGCGCGGCGGCATAATGCGCCGCATCCTCCGCGCGTATCGCCGCCAGCATCGCGAACAGTTCGGGCGTGCGCGGCCCCGCTGCCGGATCATCGGGCAGGCGCGCGGCAAAGCGCGGTTCCTCTCCCTCCAGCCCCAGCAGCGCCAGTTCCGCTCCTTGCGGCACCGCGTCCATCGGCAACCACACCAGCCGCCCTTCGCCATCCAGCTCCGGCTCGAACGCCGTCAGTTTCAGCAATCGGGCACGCGGGTCGGCGATCGCCGCGGCCAGCGCATCGGCGTCATGGCGCAGGCGGTCGGCGCGATCCAGCGTGCCGCCGGTAAAGCCGGGCTGCTTCACTTGGCAAGGTCGGCATAAACCGCCTTCACCACTTCCTGCCGCAGCGGCCATTTGTCGGCGGGGAAATAATTGACCATCACCGTGCCGCGCACCTTATGTTCGGGATCGACCCAGGCGATCGTACCCGCCGCACCACCCCAGCCATAGGTGCCCTTGCCCGGCCCGCCCGGCACATCCTGCAGATAGACCGAACCGCCCGCGCCGAAACCCATTTTCGGCGCGTCGGCACCGCCACCGGTTCCCCCCGGCACCTGATCGAACGTCACGCCCGGCGGCAACAGGTTGGACATGGCCAGCTTCACCGTTTCCGGCTTCATCACCTGCACCCCGTCCAGCGTACCTCCATTTTCCAGCATGTGCAGGAACCGGTCGTAATCGCGCGCCGACATCACCAGCCCCGCGCCGCCATAGGGAAAGCTGGGCGGCTGCAGATAGACCGAGGTCGCCGCCGGGTCCATCGGCACCATCGTATCGCCCATCCACATATAGTTGGTGGTCAGGCGGCCGACCTGTGCCTCGGGCACCGTCCAATAGGTCGATTCCATCTTCAGCGGGGTGAGCAGGCGCGTTTTCACAAACTGTTCGAACGGCTCCCCGCTCGCCACCTCTACCACGCGTGCCAGCACGTCGAGACCGATCGAATAGCTCCATTTGGTCCCCGGCTCGGCAATCAGCGGCAGGGTCGCCACCCGGTCGGCAAAGTCTTTCAGCGATTTGGGCCGGACCGCGCGCATCTTCGTCTCGACCTGCGCATTCACCGCGCCGGGCAGAATACCTTTCTGCTCATAGGCTTTCAGCAGCGCCCCCTTGGTGATGATGCTGTACCCCAGCCCCGCCGTATGCGTCATCAGCATGCGAATGGTGATCTGGTGCTTTGCCGGATGGCTGGCCAGCGAATCGCTGTCGGGCGTATCGAGCACCTGCATCTGTTTGAAGCCGGGGATGAAATCGCTCACCGGCTCGTCCAGCTTCAGCTTGCCGTCCTGAATCAGCAGCATCGCCGCCATCGCGGTGACCGGCTTGGTCATCGAATAGACGCGCCACAGGCTGTCGGCATTCACCCGCGTCTTGCCGTTCTGCGCCAGCGTACCGTCGGCGATGAAGGTCGGCGCCGAATCGTCCTTGCCCACGGCGATGACGATACCCGGTGCGCGCCCGTCATTGACGAACTGTTTGGCAAAGGCCGCCGTGCGCGGCAGCTCGACCGCCTTGTCCGGTCCGCCCGCAGGCGAGCCCTGATCCGCCTGTGCCGCGTTCGCAACCGTACCACAGGTCGCGCCCGCCAGCATCAATGCAACCAGACCGGCTCGCGCGCTGAAACGCATATTACTTCTCCATTTTCGCGACGGCCTTGGCAAAAAGGGTCGGCAGGCCCGCCGCATCCATCTCCCGGAGGGGCCACCACTGCCCGTCCGCAACAGCATCGGTTTGCCGGTCCAGCCGCGTCTCTGCAAGGGCGCAATCCAGTGCGAAGTGGGTAAAGACGTGACGAACCACCGTATCGGCAATCTGCCAGTCCGCCTCTATCGGCGCGTCCGTCAATCCCGGCGGCGCCTCTTCCCATGGCCCGGTGGGCAGCGCCAGCATTCCGCCCAGCATCCCCTTGTCCGGTCGGCGCACCAGCAGCACATGGCCCTCCGCCTCGATCCAGAACATCGTCCCGTATCGCTGCGGCTTGACCCGGCGGGGTGCCTTTTGGGGCCATTGTTCGGGCGCGCCACGGGCAAAGGCAGCGCACTCTCCGCGTACCGGACACAGCATGCAGCGGGGTGCGCGCGCGGTGCAGATCGTCGCGCCCAGATCCATCATCGCCTGCGCGAAATCGCCCGCCCGATCGTCCGGCGTGATGCCATCGGTCAGCGCCGCAATCTCCGGCTTGGCGGCGGGCAGCGGCGTGTCGAGCACTGCCAGCCGCGCGACCACGCGCTCGACATTGGCATCGACCACCACCGCGCGCCTGCCGAACGCGATCGCGGCGATGGCAGCGGCGGTATAAGCGCCGATTCCCGGCAGTTTCCGCAGCGCTTCTTCGGTATCGGGCAATGCCCCGCCATAATCGTTCGCCACGACGCGGGCACAGGCAAGCAGGTTGCGCGCGCGGGCATAATAGCCCAGCCCCGCCCATGCGGCCATCAGCTCGCCGTCCTCGACCGCCGCCAGCGCCCGGAAATCGGGCCAGCGGCGCGTAAATGCCTCGAAATAGGGGATGACGGTGGCAACCTGCGTCTGTTGCAGCATCACCTCCGACAGCCACACCCGATAAGGGTCGGGCGCGGGCGTTCCCGGTGGCGCGCGCCAGGGCAATTGCCGGGCATGAACGTCATACCAGGCGAGCAGGTCGGATGCGATTGTCAAAGGAAGCTTGGCGGGCACGCACTGCCTATGGCATGGAGGACGGCAATGACGAAAGCCCCGCGCGCATCGACTCCATCAAAGGCGGAAGAATCCCGCCGGATCGGTCATGCCCGCTCGGTTTCCGAACTGCTGCCCAATGTCGGGCGCGCGGCATTCCGGCGCTTCGGCTTCGTGCAAAGCGCGGTGGTCAGCCGCTGGGCGGAAATCGTCGGCGAACGCTATGCCCGCGTCTCAGCCCCCGAATCGCTGCGCTTTCCGCACGGGGAACGGTCGCAGGGGGTGCTGACCCTGACGGTCGCGGGCGCGCACGGCACGATGATGCAGCATATCGCCCCTGAAATCATCGAACGCGTCAACCGCTTCTTCGGCTATCCGGCCGTTGCGCGCGTGCAGTTCCGGCAGGGGGAGGTCGCGCGCCGCAAGACGCCGCAGACACGCTCCGCCCCCGTGCGCCCGACGGAAGCGGACGCCTCGCCAAAGGAACTGCGCGCCATTGCCGATCCTGAACTGCGCGCGGTACTGGGTGCGCTTGCTTCCAGCATAGAGGGACAGGACGTCCCGAAAATCGGAAAGGTTCGTTGATGAAGCGTCTGGTGTTTGCGGTATTTGCACTGTTGGCGACGCTCGGCATAGCCAGCGCATTATCCGCGAACGAGGCAAAGGACTGGCGCACCGACATTTCGATCAATACGCAGGGCACGATTCTGGTCGGCAACCCCGCCGCGCCGGTGAAGCTGGCCGAATATCTGTCGTATACCTGTCCGCACTGCGCGCATTTCACCAACGAATCCGAAACCGATCTGGTCGGCACACTGGTCCGCGACGGCAAGGTGCAGATAGAAATGCACGCGGCCACGCGCGACGCGCTCGATTTCGCGGCGGCGATGCTGGTGCGCTGCGTCCCGCACAATGCGCTGCTGTCCACGCATGTCGCCCTGATGGAGTCGCAAGAGGGGCTGCTGTATCAGGCCGAAATGCTGCCTGCGCTGAAGATCAGGCCCGATCAGCTTACGTTGAAGGACGTTCGCAGCATGGCCGAAAATACCGATCTGTCGGTCTTTGCAAAAGCGGCCGGAATGGATGATGCCGCGATCAACCGCTGCTACAGCGACGCGGCGTTGCTCAATCAGGTAAAGGCACAGACCAAAAAGGCATGGTCGATTATCAAGGGCACCCCTTCCTTTGCCATCAACGACAAGCCCGTGACATCGCTCGACTGGCAGGAATTGCAGCCGAAGCTGCAACAGGCCGGTGCCTGAACCCGCATTCATTCCCCCACGATTTTCAGATGATAAGGATATCCCCGATGCGTTTTCTGTTACTCCTGTTCCCGGCGCTGTTGCTGGCGGCCTGTTCCGGCGGCAACGGTTCCGCCATCGGTAACGGTTCCTCGGCAACCCCCGTTGCAAGCGTGAAACCGCCTGCCGGCAAGCAATGGAGCGACGTCGTATCGGCCACGCCGGAGGGCGGGCATGTGATGGGCAACCCGAACGCACCGATCAAGCTGGTCGAATATGGCTCACGCCTGTGCCCGGCCTGCCGTCATTTCGAACAGACGGGCTATAAACCGCTGATCAACGACTATGTCGACAGCGGCAAGGTCAGCCTCGAATTCCGCGACTTCCTGGTCCATGGTCCGATCGACATCGCCCCCACCATGCTGGGCGAATGCGTATCGGATCAGGCCTTCTTCCCGATTCTGGAAGACATGTTCGACGCCCAGCCCGATTTCCTCAAAAAGCTCGATGGAATGTCCAGGGCGGAGCAGCAGCAGATGCAGTCGATGAAGCCGACCCAGATGGCGCTGATGCTCGGCCAGAAAATGGGCATTATCGACTTTATGAAGCAGCATGGCATGACCGAGGACAAGGCGAAGTCGTGCATCAACGATCCGGCCAAGTTCCAGAAGATTTCCGACCGGATGGAAAAGGCGACTCAGGCGGGTGTTTCCGGCACGCCCAGCTTCTTCATCAACGGCGAACAGGTGAAGAACGCGATCAACTGGGAAGACATCCGCGCCGCCCTGCAACGCGCGGGCGCCTGATCGCGTCATGGGGGGCTGACATCGGGTGCGGATCAAACGGCTGAGACTGGCGGGCTTCAAAAGCTTCGTCGACGCCGCCGATCTGCGCATCGAGCCGGGACTGACCGGCATTGTCGGCCCCAATGGCTGCGGCAAGTCCAACCTGCTGGAGGCGCTGCGCTGGGCAATGGGCGAAAACTCGCCCAAGTCGATGCGCGGCGCCGGCATGGAGGACGTCATCTTCGCGGGCACCGAAAGCCGCCCGCGCCGCGATTTCGCCGAAGTCCAGATTCTCGCCGAACAAACCGGCGGCGAGGAGGATGAGGAACTGGAGGTCGTCCGCCGCATCGAACGCGGCGCCGGTTCCGCCTATCGCATCAACGGACGCGACGTTCGTGCGAAGGACGTGGCGCTGCTCTTCGCCGACGCCGCCACCGGCGCGCATTCGCCCGCGCTGGTCAGCCAGGGCAGGATCAGCGCCGTCATCGCCGCCAAACCCGGTGAACGGCGGCAGATGCTGGAAGAAGCCGCCGGAATTTCCGGCCTGCACGTCCGGCGCAGGGATGCCGAGCAACGGCTGCGCGCAACCGAAGCCAATCTTGCCCGCCTCGACGAGGTCATCGCCGATCAGGAGGCACGCGCCGCAGCCCTCAAGCGGCAGGCGCGGCAGGCGGAGCGCTATCGCCGCCTGACCGACGACATTCGCGTGGCCGAAGCACGCATGATCTATGCCCGCTGGCGCGATGCCGCCGCTGCGGCTGAAATCGCAAAACGCGAAGCCGCAGAGGCTGAGGAACGGGTGCTCGAACGCGCCGAGGCCGAACGCGCGGCGGTCGCCCATCAGCATGCGGCAACGCAGACGCTGGGCGAAGCACGCAGCGCCGCGCTGGCGGCCCGTGACGCCGCGGCGGAAAGCGCCCACACACTGCAAACGCTGCGCACCGAGCAGGATACGCTCACGCGCCGCATCGCCGATCTGCACTCGAGCCGCGAACGGCTGGCCGACGACCGCACGCGTGAGGGCGAACTGGCCAGCGATGCGGCGGCGGCAATCGCCCGGCTGGAGGAAGAGGGCACAGCGCTCACCCGGCGGATCGATGAGGCATCGGCGCGTATCCCGGACCTCGATCAGGCACTGGCCGCCGCCGAAAGCGCCTCACGCGATGCCGAGGTTGCACTGGCACAGGCATTGGCCGAACAGGCAAGGGAAGCCGCCGAAAAGCGCGTCGCCGAAGCAGCGCTCACCGCCGCGCGCGCGCGCCTCGACCGCGCCGACCGCGATCTGGCGCGCAGCACGGCGGAACTCGATGCACTGGCCCAGCCGGGTCCGCTCGAAACCGAACTGACCGGCGCCCGGCAGGCACGCACCGATGCCGAAACCCGGATCGCCGCCGCCCAGAGCGCCCTCGAACAGGCCGAACAGGCCCGCGAAACCGCCGTGGCGGAGCAATCGACCGCGCAATCGGCCCGTGCCGCCGCCCATGCCGAACTCGCGGCCCTCGACAGCGAAGCCAGAGCGCTCGAAAAAGCACTGCACCGCACCGCAGGCGGCGACAAGCTGCTCGACGCGCTGACCGCGGAGCCGGGCTATGAACGCGCGCTTGCGGCCGCGCTGGGCGACGATCTGGAGGCCGGACAGGACAGCACCGCCGAACGCTTCTGGGCCATGACCCAGCCGCGCCCCGACGACCCCGCTCCGCCGCCCGGCCTGACCATGCTGGCCGAGCATGTCGATGCTCCTGCCCTGCTGACCCGGCGGCTGCGGCAGATCGTGGTCGCCGAAACCGATGACGGCCAGCCGCTCGCGGTCGGGCAACGGCTGGTGACTTTGGCGGGGTCGCTGCGCCGCTGGGACGGCTATGTCGCCAGATCGGGCGGTGCCGCCGCCGCCGAACGGCTCGAACGCCGCAACCGGCTGACCGCGCTCGAAAAGGCACGCCCCGCCGCGCAACAGGCGCTCGAAACCGCCGATTCCGCGCTGGAGACGATCGGCCAGGCGATTGCCGCCGCGCGTCAGGCGATCGAGCGCCATCGCCACGCTATCGCCACGGCCGAAACCCAACTGCGCGATGCGATCCGTGCCGAGGACCGCGCCGCTGCCGCGCTGGAGCGCATTGCCGCGCAACGCAGCGACCTCGAACAGCGGCTGGCCCGCGTGCGCGAAGATCATGACGCCGCACAGGCCGAACTGACCGTGGCACAGGCCAATGCCGCCGCACTGCCCGACGATACGCAGACCGGCGCGCGCGTGGAAACGCTGGGCCAGACCGCCGAAGCGCGCCGGGCGGCAGCCGCCACAGCACGCGCCGACCGTACCACGCTCGATCGCCAGATTGCGCAGGATCGCGAACGCGCCGCCGCTGTCGCTACCGAGGTTCGGAACTGGAAGGCCCGCGCCGGAGAGGCCGCGCGCCGCATCACCGATATGGACAAGCGTGCCGCCGCCATCGACGCCGAAGCCGAAACGATCCGCGAGCGCCCCGACACGCTCGCAACCGCCATCGCCGCCGCGGAAACCGCGCAGATCACCAGCCGCGCAACCGCCGACGCGGCACAGGCGAAAGAGGCGGAGGCTGAAGCGGCATTGCGCAGAACCGAAGAGGCGGTGCGCACCACTGCCGAGGCGCTGGCTCAGGCGCGTGAAGCGCGTGCCGGTGCCAATGCGCGTGCCGAAAATCAGGATGCCCGCCGCATCGAAATGGGCCGCGTCGCGGGCGAACGTTTCGAATGCCCGCCGCCGGTCCTGCCCAAAAAGGCGGGGTTCGAAAGCGATGGCGTCGGCACGCCGGAGGGCGAATCGCGCCAGCATGAAAAGCTGGTGCTCGACCGTGAACGCATCGGCCCGGTCAACCTGATTGCCGAGCGTGAACTGGAGGAACTGGAACACGCGGGTGCCACCAACGCCGCCGAGCGCGAGGAACTGGGTCAGGCGGTCAACCGGCTGCGCGGATCGATCGGCACGCTGAATCGCGAAGGCCGTCAGCGTCTGCTCGCCGCGTTCAAGGCGGTGGACCGGCATTTTCAGCGGCTGTTTTCAACCCTGTTCAATGGTGGCGCGGCCCATCTGGAAATGATCGATTCGGACGACCCGCTGGAGGCGGGGCTGGAAATCATGGCGCAGCCGCCGGGCAAGAAGCTGCAATCGCTCACCCTGCTTTCGGGCGGTGAACAGGCATTGACGGCGGTGGCGCTGATCTTCGCGCTGTTCCTCACCAACCCGGCACCGATCTGCGTGCTCGATGAAGTCGACGCACCGCTCGACGACGCCAATATCGACCGCTTCTGCGACCTGCTCGACCGGATGACGCGCGAAACCGAAACCCGCTATCTGATCGTCACCCACAATGCCGCGACGATGAGCCGGATGCACCGGCTGTTCGGCGTCACCATGGTCGAACGCGGGGTCAGCCGCCTCGTCTCGGTCGATCTGGGCGGCGCGGAAGATTTACTGGCAGCGGAATAGCGCGCCTGACCGGCCTCGCAAAAACCGCTTGCGGAACTGCCCGCCGGTAACTTTCTGGAAGGCATGATGTGGCACATACTGTGCCATGACCGGTAAGTGGGGAATTGTTCGACTGCGTATCAGGGGGCTGGTGCTTTTTGCCGCCCTGCTGTGCGTCGGCTGCCCTGCGCTCGCCGCCGCGCATCAGCGCTGGCTGGACGGCGATTTCTGTCATGCGGTCAGTACGATATCGGCGGAAGTTCCGCCGGACAGCGCCTTTCAATGCCATGGCAAGCCGACGGGGTATCAGCATGGCAGCCTGTGGCTGCGCGTCGACCCGCAGCGGCTGGGACTGAACCTGCGCGACCTGACGCTGGTGGTCGGCAATTCACGTTTTGACCGTCTGGCCGTGCGTTTTTCCTATGCCGACGGCCAGGTGCGACAGGAACAGGTGCGGGGCGGTGATTTCGGTTCCTACTGGCGACCGGGCGGCCAGATCGCCTTTCAGGTGCCGAAGCGCGACGTTCCTCTGACGGCAATCACCTTGCGGTTCGACCGGCTCGCCAGTGCCGACCTGCTGCGTATCCGGCTGGCCGACAATGGCACAAGCGACGTGCAATTCGCGGCGCTGGCCACGGCGGTCGGCGCTGCGCTCATGCTGCTGCTGATCGGCGCCATCTATAACGCGTCGCTGGCCATCGCCATTCGTGCGCCTTTTTCGGCATGGCAAAGCGCATGGGCGGCCTGCCTGTTCATCTGGGGCGCGGTATGGGCGCAATTGCACCTGTTTCTTTTCCCGTCGCTGGCGGGCAGTTTTTCCGCCCAGCTCTGTACCGGCCTTTCGTGTCTGGCGATCACGCTTGCCACCATGAGCGCGGTCACCGCACTGAAGCGCGACCATGTTCCCGCGCTTCTCCGGCGGACGACGTTGCTGATGGGTATAGCGATCGGCATCCTCGGCATTCCCCTGTCTTTCATGCGTACCGGTCCGATCATGCTGATGGATACATTCCTCAGCCTGCTGATTCTGGCCGATCTGATCGCGGTCGCCGTTTGCCTGACCTTGGCCTGGCGGGCGGGGAGTTCCGAAGCGCGCAGCTTTGCCGGCGCCTGGGCATTGCCGATGATCGTGCTGGCCTCGACGACGTTCATTTCGACCGATCACCTGTTCTGGGGCGGCGGTTCGCAGCTTCTGGTGCTGTTTGCCGCCGCATGGCAGACGATCTGGCTATCGATTGCGGTGTCGTTCACCTATGGGCGCCTGCGCATAGAGCGCGACCATGCCCTGCGTGCCGAGGCGCAGGCGCATGAACTTGCGCGGCGCGATCCGCTGACCGGCCTGCGCAACCGGCGCGGGTTCATGGAGGCGGTGACGCCGATGCTCGAACAATCGGCAGCGAACGGAACAGCGGTCGCGCTGATCCTGCTCGACGTCGATCGGTTCAAGCGAGTCAACGATCAATATGGTCATGATGCCGGCGATCAGGTGCTGACCACCATCGCCTTGCGACTCAAACAGTGGGAAGGCGAATTGTGCACCGTCGCGCGGCTGGGCGGAGAGGAATTTGCCGTGATGCTACCCGACCTCGAACCGATCGCCCTTGCCCATTTCGCCGAAAATGTCCGCCGCGAAATCGCTGCCTGCGACCATAGCGCGACTCTCGGTGCAGATGTTATAATCACGGTCAGTATCGGCATTGCCCGGATGAACGGTGCGGCCGATTTTCGCACGCTCTATCAACAGGCGGACGAAGCGCTGTATGCCGCGAAGCATCAGGGTCGCAATCAGGTCGCTGCCACCACAATGATTCAGGCGGATTCGCCCGGTTTCGTCGAATCGCCGCTGGTCGCCAGCCGCTGAAATCGGCGCTTATTCGCCGTCGCGCAGCCGTTCGTGATGGCGGATGACCTCATCGATGATGAACCGCAGGAATTTCTCTGAAAATTCAGGGTCCAGATCGGCATCCTGCGCCAGTTGCCGCAGCCGCGCGATCTGTCGTGCCTCGCGCCCCGGATCGGCGGGCGCCAGCCCGGTTTCCGCCTTGTAGCGGCCCACTTCCTGCGTAATCTTGAACCGTTCGGCGAGCATGTGGATCAGCGCCGCGTCGATATTGTCGATGCTCTGGCGATAACGCGCCAGCATGTCGTCGGCCATTCAGCCCTCCATTTGCCCGGTCGATTCGGCTTCTCGCCTGCCCTTTCACTCCATGCAACCCGCAAAACACTTGCGTCCGGACGCGCAGACGGCCACATCGCGTCACGATGACCGCAACTGTCCACCGGCTGAACCCGCACGGCACCCCGTCGCTCGACCCGCTCATGGCGCTGGTCGCGCAGGATCTCAACCTCGTCAACAGCGTGATCCTCGACCGCATGCAGTCGCAAATTCCGCTGATTCCCGAGCTTGCCGGACACCTGATCGCGGGTGGGGGCAAGCGATTGCGCCCGATGCTGACGCTCGCCAGCGCAAAGCTGCTGGGGTATGAAGGCACGCGCCATCACAAACTCGCCGCCTCGGTCGAGTTCATCCACACCGCGACTCTGCTCCATGACGATGTCGTCGACGGCTCCGACCTGCGGCGCGGGCGACGCACCGCCAATATCATCTGGGGCAATCCGGCCAGCGTGCTGGTCGGCGACTTCCTCTTCTCCCGCTCGTTCGAACTGATGGTCGAGGACGGCAGCCTGAAGGTGCTGAAAATCCTCTCCGAAGCCAGCGCGATCATTGCCGAGGGCGAGGTCAATCAGCTCACCGCCGCGCGCCGCATCGATATCGGCGAGGAGCGCTATCTCGAAATCATCGGCGCAAAAACCGCCGCGCTGTTCGCCGCCGCCTGCCGGATCGCCGCCGTAGTGGCCGAACGCGACCAGTCGGAGGAAATGGCGCTCGACGCCTATGGCCGCAATCTCGGCATCGCCTTCCAGCTTGTCGATGACGCCATCGACTATGTTTCCGACGCGGGCACGATGGGCAAGGATGCCGGCGACGATTTCCGCGAGGGCAAGATGACGCTGCCTGTCATCCTCGCCTATGCGCGCGGCAATGACGACGCCCGCGCCTTCTGGAAAGAAGCAGTCGCCGGACGCCGGATCAGCGATGACGACTTCATGCACGCCGTCGCCCTTGTCCGCGACAGCCGCGCGGTCGACGATACGCTGGCTCGCGCGCGCCATTACGGCCAGCGCGCGATCGACGCGATCGGCGGCTTTGCCGACGGTGCCGCCAAGCGCGCGATGATCGAAGCGGTCGAGTTCGCGGTCGCGCGCGCCTATTGAGCGCACCCGCCATGCGCCGCCAGGGTCAAGACCCATTAATTGCGCGGTCGTGACCCTAAAGCCGCGAGCCATGGTTGAGCGCCTTCCCATCCACGCCGTCCTGCCGGACCTGCTCGCCACGCTCGATGCGCGGGCCAGCGCGGTGCTGGTCGCGCCGCCGGGCGCGGGCAAGACCACTGCGGTCGCCCCGGCCCTGCTCGACCGCGCCTGGTGCACGGGCGAAGTGCTGCTGCTCTCCCCGCGCAGGCTGGCGGCACGCGCGGCGGCCGAACGCATGGCGGCACTGGCGGGCGAACCGGTGGGGCAGCACTTCGGCTATGCGACGCGGATGGACAGCAAACGCTCGTCCGCGACGCGCGTGACGGTGCTGACCGAGGGGATTTTCGTCAACCGTATCCAGTCCGACCCCGAACTGGCGGGCGTCTCTGCCGTGCTGTTCGACGAAGTGCATGAACGCAGCCTCGACAGCGATTTCGGGCTGGCGCTGGCGCTCGACGTACAGGGCGCGCTGCGGCCTGACCTGCGGCTGATCGCCATGTCGGCGACGCTCGACGGCGCGCGCTTTTCCGGGCTGATGGACGATGCCCCCGTGATCGAGAGCGCAGGGCGCAGCCACCCGCTCACCCTGCGCCATATCGGCACCAGCCCCGAAAAGCGGATCGAGGATGCCATGGCAGGCGCGATTCGCACCGCGCTGCGCGAAGAAACCGGGGGCATCCTCGCCTTCCTGCCCGGCGTGGCGGAGATTGAGCGCACCGCCGAACGGCTGACGGGGTTACGGGACGACATCGCCCTCCACCGCCTGCACGGCAGCCTCGACCCCGCTGCCCAGCGCGCGGCCATCGCCCCCGATCCCGACGGGCGGCGCAAGCTGGTCCTCGCCACCTCGATTGCCGAAACCTCGCTCACCCTCGACGGCATTCGCGTGGTGGTCGATTCGGGACTGGCGCGCAGGCCCCGCTACGACCGCGCCGCCGGGATGACCCGCCTCGTCACCGAACGCGCCAGTCAGGCGGCGGTGACGCAGCGCGCGGGCCGTGCCGCGCGGCAGGGGCCGGGCACCGCCTATCGCCTGTGGGAGGAAGCGGCGACCAAGGGGCTGCCGCGTTTCGACCCGCCCGAAATCCTCGAATCCGACCTGTCGCCGCTGGTGCTCGACTGCGCGCGCTGGGGCGTCACCGATCCGCAGAGCCTGCGCTGGCTCGATCCGCCGCCCGCCGCCGGGATTGCCGAAGCGCGCACCCGGCTCGAACGGCTCGATGCGCTCGATGACAGCGGCCGCCCGACTTCGCATGGCGAAGCGATAGCCCGCCTGCCGCTGCCGCCCCGGCTGGGCCATATGCTGTTGCGCGCCGCCGAGCGGGGCTTTGCGGGCACTGCTGCGCAGGTCGCGGTGCTGCTCGGCGAGCGCGGGCTGGGCGGCAATGACGCCGACCTCGAACACCGGTTGCGCCGCTGGGGCAGCGAACGCGGACGCCGCGCCGACGCCGCGCGCAGGCTCGCCGCGCGCTGGGCCGGATCGGTCGGCGCGGAACCGCAATCCGGCGCGCCCGATCCCGACGCGGTGGCGCAGGCGGTCGCCCTTGCCTTTCCCGACCGGATCGCCCGGCGACAGGACAGCAACGGCGAACGCTGGACGGCGGCAAGCGGGCGACGCTTCCGGCTCGATCCCGCCTCCAGCCTTGCCCGGCACGAATGGCTGGCGGTGGCGGAGACGCAGGGCGCGGCGGCGAGCGCGCGCATCCTGTCGGCGGCACCCATCCCTGCCGAGGCCGTCGAACGCTGGTTCGCCGACCGCATCGCCACGCAGCGCCATGTCCGTTTCGACTCTGCTACCGGCGCGGTGACGGCGGCGCGCGAAAAGCGGCTGGGCGCGATCCGGCTGGCCGGCGGTCCCGACAGCGACGCCTCGCAAGCCGAAATCGCCGCCGCGCTGCTGGCGGGCGTGCGCGACCATGGGCTGGACCTGTTGCCATGGCCCGCCGAAGCGCTGGCCCTGCGCGCCCGCGCCGCGTTCGCCGCCGGTCATGGCGGGCCGGAGGTCGCGCTCGACGATGCCGCCCTGCTGGAACGTGCCGATGCATGGCTCGAACCGCTACTGGCCAGCGCGCGGCGGCTCGATGCGATTCGCGCTCCCGCGCTGACGACGGCGCTGGAGGGGTTGCTCGGCTGGAACGGGATGCAGGCGCTCAACCGCCTCGCCCCCGCACGCTTCACCACCCCCGCCGGGTCCGGCCATGCCATCGACTATGGCGCGGAGGGCGGGCCGAAGGTCGAGCTGCGCGTGCAGTCGCTGTTCGGCCTCGCCACCCATCCCACCGTCGCGCGCGGTGCCGTGCCGCTGGTGCTCAGCCTCACCTCCCCCGCCGGACGCCCGATTCAGACCACGCGCGACCTGCCCGGTTTCTGGGCGGGAAGCTGGCAGGCGGTGGCAAAGGAAATGCGCGGCCGCTATCCCAAACATCCCTGGCCCGACGATCCCGCGAACGCCGCCCCGACACTGCGCACGAAAAAGGCAGATGCACGCGCGCAAAAAAATGGCTAGAGGGACTCGATCAGGCGCAACTTTGGAAAGGAACACCGTGGCTGTCGCGCGAATCTATCAACGCCCCAAAAACGCAATGCAGTCGGGCCGTGCGCGCACCGACCGCTGGGTCGTCGAGTTCGAGCAGACCGAACGGCAGGAACCCGATCCGCTGACCGGCTGGGCCGGGCACGGCAACACCGCCGCTCAGGTGCGGATGCTGTTCCCGACGCTGGAGGCCGCACAGGCCTATTGCGACCGCGAAGGGCACAGCTACCACGTCGTCCCCGCCCCCGAACGCAAGCTGAAGCTGCAGGCCTACGCCGACAATTTCCGTTGAGTTGGTGAAGGCGGATTACGGCTTTTCCGCCAATATCCCCGCGCCCAGCAACAGCAGTAATTTGACGTCCATCGCCATCCCTTCGGCACGGCGCGCGGCGACATAGTCGGCGATGCCGGACAGCGGCACGCGATGGACGCGGATATCCTCATCCTCCACCCCGCCGCCTTCGCTCACCCGCGTCAGGCCGGTGGCACGGACCAGCGTGAAGCCTTCCGACGCCATGCCGGGGGAGGAGAAAAACTCGCCCAGCGATTCGACCTGCGCCGCGCGATAGCCGGTTTCCTCCTCCAGCTCGCGTGCCGCGCTCGCAAGGGCAGTTTCCCCCGCATCCTGATCGCCGACCAGCCCGGCGGGCAGTTCGAGGCATCGGCGCTGCAACGGTGCGCGATACTGATCGACCAGCAGCACGTCGCCATCGACCACCGCCAGAATGACGGCGGCGCGAATCCCGCGTGCGCGTGAAACATATTCCCACCGGCCCTGCCGCTTCATCGTCAGCCAGTCGCCGGCCCACAGGGTCTCGACGGGCTTGTCGCTGTCATGGTTGCTCATAATTCGATCAGGCGATCCGGTAGTTCATTGGGGTTGCCGTCGCTTTTGGGGAAATGCTCGGCCAGCACCGCGCCGATCTGCGTCACCGCATCGGCCATGCCGTCGCCCGGCCTGCCGTCCTTCATCGCCGTGACCAGCGCCGCCATCGCCTCGCCCCAGACATCCTCTGCCACGCGTTCGTGAATCCCTGCTTCGGCGACGATCTCCGCCCGCCGTTCGGCCAGCGAGACATATAGGAGCACGCCCGTCGATGCCGCCGTGCGCTGTTCGGCCGAGGTACGGAACAGCGCCAGCGCCTTTGCCCGCACGCGCCGCTCCTCGATAAAGCCCGGCGTCAGCGCCAGCCGCACCGCCATCGACACCATCGCCACACGCATCAGCAGGAAAACGAGCGCCATCAGCAACAATAGCGTGGTCAGCAACCCGTCGAGCGGCACCGAACTGGCCCAGCGATCCGCAAACGGCGCATAGAGCCACTCGATCACCGGATAATACCAGGCGGCCAGCGCGCCGACGAAAAAGCTCGCCAGCACCGCCCAGTGCAAGGCGACATCGGTATAGCCGTCGGACTGCCGCGCGACGATGGTGACGATTTCGCCATCGGTGTCGCGCTCCGCCGCGGTCACGGCCTCGGACACGCGCTGACGATCCTGTGCGCTGATCTGCATCACCATCCCCCGGTCGCGCCGCCGCCGCCGAACGATCCGCCACCGCCGCCGGTGAAACCGCCGCCGCCCCAGCCGCCGCCACCGCCGGACGAACCCCCGCCCCAGCCGCCACCGCCGCCCCAGGACGATCCGCCGCGCGATCCGCTGCTCATCGCGTCGATCGCGCTCCACAACAGGATATCGCCCAGAATGCCGTGGCGACGATAGCGCCGCCCCCACGGCCCGCGCCGCGCGCGCCGGTGCCGCAGCATCGGCAGGATGAAGAAGAAGAACAATATGCCCAGCCAGAAGATCAGCCCGACCGGCACGCCGCCACCGCCCTTGCTGCTGCGCTTGTGCGTCTTGTCATATTCGGCCACCGCCGCCTGCGTCGCCGCGCGTGCCTCTTCCGGCGATGCGCTGAGCTGTTTGATGATCGCGTCCGTGCCCGCCTCTATCGCGCCGGGAATGTCGCCCGCACGCAATTTCGGCATCATGTCGCGATTGATGATGACGCTCGACAGCGCATCGGTCAGCACCGGTTCCAGCCCGTATCCCACCTCGATACGCGGGCCGCGATGGCCGGGTTTTTCATTGGGTGCGATGAACAGGATCGCGCCGTTGTCCGCCCCTTTCAGCCCGACCCCCCAGGCGCGCCCCATGCGATAGCCGTAATCCTCGATCGGATAGCCCTGCAGGCTGGGAATCGTCGCGACGATCAGTTGCCGGTGCGTGGTCTGTTGCAGCTTGTCGAGCTTCGCGGTCAGGTCCGCCTTGACCTGCGGCGGCAGGACGTTGGCGGCATCGACGACGAAGCCCGTCAGCTTGGGGAATGTCTGCGCGCTCGCCGGCAGGGCGACGAGCGACAACAGGCAGATCAGGAAAAAGCGGCGCAGCATCGCCATGACGATCAGCTACCGAAATTGACGGTCGGGGCCTTGTCGGCTCCCGCCTGTGCCTCGAACGGGGTCATCGGCTTGGCGCCATAGAACACCTTCGCGCCGATCGCGTCGGGGAAGGTGCGGATGCGCGTGTTATACGCCTGTACCGCCTGATTATAGTCGCGCCGCGCGATCGCGATGCGATTCTCGGTGCCTTCAAGCTGCGATTGCAGCGCCAGGAAATTGGTGTTCGATTTCAGGTCGGGATAGCTTTCCACCACCGTGCGCAACTGGCCCAGCGCCTGAGTCAGCTGGTTCTGCGCGCTGGAAAACTGTTTCAGCCGTTCGGGATTCGACAGGTCGTCGGTGGTGACGTTGATCGACGTCGCGCGCGCTCGCGCCTCGGTCACATTGGTCAACACCTGATTTTCCTGCTTGGCATAGCCCTTTACCGTCGCCACCAGATTGGGGATCAGGTCGGCCCGGCGTTGATACTGGTTTTGTACCTCGCCCCATTTCGCCTTCACATTTTCCTGCGCGGTGGGCACGCTGTTCAGCCCGCACCCGGCGAGCGTCATCGCCAGCATCACCCCCAGAATCGCACGAATCCGCATCTCGATCGTCCTCCAGACCTTGCTTTGCTCCCTTGTAACGACGCAAAGATCGTTTTGCGAACCCATTCGCACAGGCTCGGCCATGCCGTGAAAAGGAGGTGTTCTCATGTGGCAGGATTTCAAGAAGTTCATCATGCGCGGCAACGTGCTCGATCTGGCGGTGGCGGTGATTATCGGCGGCGCCTTCACCACCATCACCAAATCGCTGACGAATGACATCATCATGCCGGTCGTCGGCTGGCTGTTCGGCGGATTCGACTTTTCCAGCTATTTCATTCGCCTCGGCCCGATTCCCGCCACCTATAAGGGATCGCACACCAACTATGCCGCGCTGAAGGAAGCGGGCGTGCCGCTGTTCGGCTATGGCGAGTTCATCACCGTCACCATCAACTTCCTGATCCTCGCTTTCATCGTCTTCCTGATCGTGCGCGGCGTGAACAAGATGCTGGCCGAATTCGAAGAGAAGAAGCCCGAAGTTCCCGCCGCAGAGCCGACCGATGTCGTGCTGTTGCGCGAAATCCGCGACGAACTGCGGGCGCGCCGCGGCAATACCGACTGACGACGTTTCCGCTCTCCGCCCGCCGATCTTCGCTTGACAGCGTGGCCCGCATCGCTAGGGCCGTCGGCGGGCCACGCGGTCCCAACGCCGCGCGTGCTCTCTGTAAGGAGAGTCTATATGACTGATACGACTGTACCCGGCGCTACGGTTGCGCCTGCCAAACCCGCCATCAAACCGGCGCGTCCCCATTTTTCCTCCGGTCCCTGCGCAAAGCCGCCCGGCTGGTCCCCTGAAAAACTGTTTCTCGATTCGCTCGGCCGCTCGCACCGTTCGAAGCTCGGCAAGGGCCGGCTGAAACGCGCGATCGACCTGACCCGCGACGTGCTGGGCATTCCCGATACGCATCGCATCGGCATCGTGCCCGCGTCCGACACCGGCGCCGTCGAAATGGCGATGTGGTCGATGCTGGGCGCGCGCCCCGTCACCACGCTTGCCTGGGAAAGCTTCGGTCAGGGCTGGGTGACCGATGCCGTCAAGCAGTTGAAGATCGACCCCACGGTACTGACCGCCGACTATGGCGCAATCGTCGATCTGGCGAGCGTCGATCAGAGCCATGACGTGATCTTCACCTGGAACGGCACGACCAGCGGTGTGCGCGTCCCCAATGGCGACTGGATTCGCGACGACCGCGAAGGACTGACCTTCGCCGACGCGACCAGCGCGGTGTTCGCGATGGAACTGCCCTGGGACAAGCTCGACGTCACCACCTTCTCCTGGCAGAAGGTGATGGGCGGCGAAGGCGGCCATGGCGTCCTGATCCTCGGCCCCCGCGCGGTCGAGCGGCTGGAAAGCTTCACGCCCGACCGGCCCCTGCCCAAGATTTTCCGCATGACCAAAAGCGGCAAACTGATCGAGGGCATTTTCGAAGGTGCGACGATCAACACGCCTTCGATGCTGGCGGTCGAAGACTATCTCTTCGCGCTCGAATGGGCGCAGGAAATCGGCGGCCTCAACGCGCTGATCTCCCGCTCGACGGCGAACGCCACCGCGCTCGACCGCATCGTGCAGGCGCGCGACTGGCTCGACCATCTGCCCGCCGATCCCGCCATCCGCTCGAACACCAGCGTCTGCCTGAAGCTCGTCACCGACGCCGATGCCGACGCACAGGCCGCGATGGTCAAGAAAATGGCCTCGCTGCTCGAAGTCGAAGACGCGGCATACGACATTGCGGGCTATCGCGACGCGCCGCCGGGCCTGCGCATCTGGTGCGGCGCCACCGTCGACACCGGCGATATCGAAGCGCTCGGCCCCTGGCTCGACTGGGCCTGGGAACAGGTCAAACCCGCTTAATCCCTTTCGCGCGTCACCCCGGCGAAAGCCGGGGTCGTTTCCCAATTTCTGTGCCCTTTGCGGCACGAGATCCCGGCTTGTGCCGGGATGACGAAGGATAAACACCCATGCCCAAGGTACTTATTTCCGACAAGATGGACCCGAAAGCCGCCGAAATCTTCCGCGCCCGCGGGGTTGAGGTGGATGAAATCACCGGCAAGACGCCGGAAGAACTGAAAGCGATCATCGGCGAGTATGACGGCCTCGCCATCCGCTCCTCGACCAGGGTGACGCAGGAAATTCTCGACGCCGCCACCAATATGAAGGTGATCGGCCGCGCCGGCATCGGCGTTGACAATATCGACATCCCCGCTGCCTCGGCCAAGGGCGTGGTCGTCATGAACACCCCGTTCGGCAACTCGATCACCACCGCCGAACACGCCATCGCGCTGATGTTCGCGCTCGCCCGCCAACTGCCGCAGGCCGATGCCTCGACCCAGGCGGGCAAGTGGGAAAAGTCGAAATTCATGGGCGTCGAGCTGACCGCCAAGACGCTGGGCCTGATCGGCGCGGGCAATATCGGCGGTATCGTCGCCGAACGCGCGCTCGGCCTGCGCATGAAGGTCATCGCCTATGATCCCTTCCTGACAGAGGAACGCGCGATCGAACTGGGCGTGGAGAAGGTCAATCTCGAAACCCTGCTGGCGCGGGCCGATTTCATCACCCTGCACACCCCGCTCACCGATCAGACACGCAACATCCTGTCGGCGGAAAATCTCGCCAAGACGAAAAAGGGCGTGCGCATCATCAACTGCGCGCGCGGCGGCCTGATCGACGAGGCGGCGCTGAAGCAGGGCCTCGAATCCGGCCATATCGCCGGTGCTGCACTCGACGTGTACGCCACCGAACCGGCGAAGGAAAATGCGCTGTTCGGCACGCCCAACTTCATCTCCACCCCGCATCTGGGCGCGTCGACGACCGAGGCGCAGGTCAATGTCGCCATTCAGGTCGCGGAACAGATGAGCGACTATCTGGTCTCGGGCGGCGTCACCAACGCGCTCAACATGCCCAGCCTGTCGGCGGAAGAGGCACCGCGCCTCAAACCCTATATGGCATTGGCCGAAAAGCTCGGTTCGCTGGTCGGCCAGCTTGCCCATGGCCCGCTCAAATCGGTGGCGATCGAGACCGAGGGCGCGGCCGCCGAACTCAACCAGAAGCCGATCACCGGCGCCGTGCTCGCCGGGCTGATGCGTTCCTATTCGGACACGGTGAACATGGTCAACGCCCCCTTTCTGGCAAAGGAACGCGGCCTCGACGTGCGCGAGGTGCGCCATGACCGCGAAGGCGATTACCACACGATGATCCGCGTCACCGTCAACACGGACGAGGGCGACCGCTCGGTCGCGGGCACGTTGTTCAGCGACGCCGCCCCGCGCCTGATCGAACTGTTCGGCATCAAGGTGGAGGCCGATCTGGTTGGTCATATGCTCTATGTCGTCAACGAAGACCGGCCCGGTTTCATCGGCAGCCTCGGCTCGCTGCTGGGCGAGGAAGGCATCAATATCGGCACCTTCCACCTCGGCCGCCGCGCCGCGGGCGGAGAGGCCGTGCTGCTGCTGTCGATCGACGACAATGCCGGTCCCGACCTGCTCAACAAGGTCAAGGCGCTGCCGGGCGTGAAAACCGCCATGGCACTTGCGTTCTGATCGGGCTAGGAGGCCGGACATGACGACCGGACTCCTGCCCGAGGGCTTTCATGACCGTCTGCCGCCCGTGGCCGATGCCGCGGCGCGGCTGGAACGCCGCGTGCTCGCCAGCGCCTATGCGCATGGCTATGAACGCGTCGATCCGCCGCTTGCCGAATATGTCGACGCGCTTGCCGGGCGGCTGAAGGCGGGCAGCGCGCACAATGCCGTGCGTTTCGTCGATCCCGTGTCGCAGCGCACGCTCGCCATCCGTCCCGACATTACGGCGCAGGTCGGGCGGATCGCGGCGACCCGCATGGCGCACCATCCGCGCCCGGTGCGCCTGTCCTATGCCGGGCCGGTGCTCAAACTCAGCGCGTCGCAGCTCCACCCCGAACGCGCCGCGCGCCAGATCGGCGTCGAGCTGATCGGCCTCGACAGCGTCGCGGCGGCGCGCGAAGTCGTCACCGTGGCGATCGAGGCGCTCGACGCAGCGGGCGTCCCCGGCGTGTCGATCGACTTCACCCTGCCCGACCTGATCGATACGCTGGCGGGCGACACCCTCTCCCCCGACCGGCTGGCGCTGTTGCGCGAACGGCTGGATGCCAAGGATGCCGGTGGCGTCGCGGAAATCGCCCCGCAATATCTCCCGCTGATCGAGGCGGCGGGACCGTTCGACCGGGCGATGGCGCGGCTGCGCGAGCATACCGGCGACGCGCTCACCAGCCGCCTCGACGGGCTGGCCGCGATTGCCGGGGCGGTGCAAGGCAAGGTGGCGATGACCCTCGACCCCACCGAACGCCACGGCTTCGAATATCAAAGCTGGATCGGCTTCTCGCTCTATGCGCAGGGCGCACGCGACGCGATCGGCCGCGGCGGCAGCTACACCATCCTGCGCGGCGACGGGCAGGAGGAACCCGCCATCGGCTTCTCGCTCTACGCCGACACGCTGGTCGATTGCGATTTCGGCAGCGACGCCCGCCGCCGCCTGTTCGTGCCGCTGGGCAGCGACCCGGCACGGGCGGCCCGCCTGCGCAACGAAGGCTGGGTCACCGTCGCCGCGCTGGAGGACAGCGACAGCCCCGAAGCGCAGCTATGCACCCATGTGCTGGAAGACGGCGAACCACGGGCGGTCTAACCTGCATACACACCCGTCATCCCAGCGAAAGCTGGGATCGCTGACGTCACACGAGCCTTTCGAACAGGTCATCCCAATGCGGATTATTGGTCTCGATCAGCTCGATTTTCCAAACCCGCTTCCACGCCTTCATCGCTTTTTCGCGTACAATTGCCGCTGCAATATCTGAATGCGGCTCGGCATAGACGAGGCGTTTCAGGCCGTAGCGTCGGCAAAAGGCAGAACCGATGCCGTTGCGATGCTGCATCATCCGCGCGGCAAGGTCGGCGGTGACACCGATGTACAGAACACCATCGCGTTTATTGGTCAGGATATAGACCCAGCCGCCCATATTCCTGACATAGCATCAGGTCGCCGACGATCCCAGCTTGCGCTGGGATGACGTATTTTGCGCCCCCTTCTCCCCACCCGTCATCCCAGCGAAAGCTGGGATCGCTGGCGGGATGCAAAACGCTTGTCTTGAACGCTGCACCCATGGTCCGTTGGCAAACCCTTCTCCCCCCTGTCCTACACGCGCCGCTTCTGTCAGGGTCGCGCCATGCTTACCCGTTCCTCTTCCCAAAAGGCGTCCATACGGATCGGCGGGAAGGGAGAACCATGGGGGACGTAGTCGCAACTTCCACAACTTCGAACGAAAATTGCGCGTTCGCGCGGCGCGCAGCAAATCGCCCCGGCACCGCCGATTCGCGCTTTTCCTTGACAAATGCCGCGTTCGCGCCCATCTGCCGCCCCAATCGACGCGTCATGCAGCGTGATCGGGCTTCGGCCTCGGCTCCGCGTCGTCCATTTTTTCAAGGCTTCCCATATCACGCGGGGTGCATTCAACCCCGCCCGCCATGCGCCATGATTGCGTCTGGCGCGCCTAATCTATTGCAGGAAAACCATGTCTTTTCAGAAACTCGGCCTCAACCGGTCGCTCGTCGATGCGCTTGCCGAAAAGGGCTATGAAACGCCGACACCGATCCAGGCCCAGTCCATTCCCGCGCTGCTCGACGGCAACGATCTGCTCGGCATTGCGCAGACCGGCACCGGCAAGACGGCGGCCTTCATGCTGCCCTCGATCCAGCGCCTCGTCGCCGCCAACAACCGGGTAAAGCCGATGCGCTGCCGCATGCTGGTGCTCGCGCCGACGCGCGAACTGGCCAGCCAGATCGCTCAGTCGGCCACCGAATATGGCCGCTATTCCAAACTGCGCGTCGCGACCGTGTTCGGCGGTGTGCCGATCAATCGCAACCGCCGCGACACTGCCGCGGGCGTCGATATTCTCGTCGCCACGCCGGGGCGTCTGCTCGACCTGATCGATCAGAAGTGCCTGAGCCTCGCCGATCTCGAAATTCTCGTCCTCGACGAGGCCGATCAGATGCTCGACCTCGGTTTCATTCACTCGCTGAAGAAGATCGTCGCGATGCTGCCCGTCGACCGGCAGAGCCTGTTCTTCTCCGCCACCATGCCCAAGGCGATTCGCGAACTGGCGGGCAAATTTCTTACCGATCCGGTCGAGGTGAAGGTCACGCCGGTCGCCTCCACCGCCGAACGCGTCGAGCAGTATGTGACCTTCGTCAACGGCAAGGAAAAGCAGGCGCTGCTGACGCTGTTCCTCGAAAACAACGAAATCGATCGCGCGCTGATCTTCAGCCGCACCAAACATGGTGCCGACCGCATTGTCCGCCTGCTTGCGGGCAACGGCATCCGCGCCCATGCCATTCACGGTAACAAGAGCCAGCCGCAGCGCGAAAAGGCGCTGGGCGATTTTCGCGAAGGCCGGGTGAAGCTGCTCGTCGCCACCGATATCGCCGCGCGCGGAATCGACGTGTCGGGCGTCAGCCATGTCATCAATTTCGATCTTCCCAATGTCGCCGAACAATATGTTCACCGCATCGGCCGCACCGCGCGTGCGGGCAATGACGGCGTCGCCTTTGCCTTCTGTGCGGATGACGAGCGCCCCTATCTGCGCAGCATCGAAAAGCTGACGCGGCAAAAGGTGGACGTCGTGCCCCTGCCCGCCAACTTCCTTGCCGAAGCAGAACGCATTCAGACCAGCCGCAAGCGGATCGAACCCGGCCGCGATGAGCGCGCACCGCGTCGCGACCGCGGCCCCCGTCCGCCGCGCAAGACGCATGCGGCCAAGCCCGCCGGTGCTCCACGCGGCAATCGCGGACGCCGCAACAACCGCCGCGCGAACGCGAATGCACAGGGCTGACAGGACCGAAACAGCTCCGAATTTGTGGCAACGCCGCCATTTTAGCGCCGAACCGCCCTCTACCTACGATGGTTAATGACCGCCCTAGGTAATCGACCGGATTTTCGCGCAGAGCGAATCGCTGTAGTACCTGCCTCACCGTTGACCGGGGCCTGAGGGGCGCCCCGGATACCGGCCCGAAAGGATGGACCGCTTCCGGGGGGAGGTGGTTCTGGGGGAAGACAGCCTCGCGGGCTGTCGCAAGGGCGACCTTGGAAACGCTGGGGGGCGTTCCGACGGGCGCCGACGAAACGGTGCCGTTGCCGGCGTGGAGGCAGGGCGCGGCACCGATACGGGCCAGGAGAAACGGACAGCGAGTAGGGCGGGTCGAAAAAGGCGTTTTTGCTTTCTTTGACCCGCCCGAATTCCTATATCCTCGTCATGGCAAGCACACCCGAAAACACACCCGCGAAGAATGAATATGGCGCGGAATCGATCAAGGTTCTGAAGGGACTGGACGCGGTCCGCAAACGTCCCGGCATGTATATCGGCGACACCGATGACGGATCGGGCCTGCACCACATGGTGTTCGAAGTTTCCGACAATGCGATCGACGAAGCGCTGGCGGGGCATTGCGACCGGATTCTGATCGAACTCAACCCCGATGGTTCGGTTTCGGTCGAGGATAATGGCCGCGGCATTCCGACCGACATCCACAAGGAAGAGGGCGTGTCGGCGGCCGAAGTCATCATGACCCAGCTGCATGCCGGCGGTAAGTTCGAAAACACCAATGACGGCAACGCGTACAAGGTTTCGGGCGGTCTGCACGGTGTCGGCGTCAGCGTGGTCAATGCGCTTTCCGAATATCTCGACCTCGTCATCTGGCGCGACGGCAAGGAACATTCGATGCGCTTCCGTCACGGCGATGCCGAAGCGCCGCTGAAGGTCACGGGTGACGCCGACGGCAAGAAGGGAACGCGGGTTACCTTCCTGCCCTCGCCCACCACGTTCAAGATTACCGAGTTCGATTTCGACAAGCTGGAACATCGCTATCGCGAGCTCGCTTTCCTCAATTCGGGCGTGCGTCTTTTCCTGCGCGACAGCCGGAGTGAGGAACCGCGTGAGGTCGAGCTGTTCTACGAAGGCGGTATCGCGGCTTTCGTGAAATATCTCGATCGCAACAAGACCGCGCTGATCCCCGAACCGATCGCGGTGGTCGGCGACCGTGACGAGGTTACCATCGAAGTCGCGCTGGAATGGAACGACAGCTATTATGAAAATGTGCTGTGCTTCACCAACAACATTCCACAGCGCGACGGCGGCACCCATCTGGCCGCGTTCCGCGCGGCGCTGACCCGTACGATCAACGCCTATGCCGACAAGTCCGGCGCGCTGAAAAAGGAAAAGGTCAACCTGACCGGCGACGATATGCGCGAAGGACTAACCGCGATCGTGTCGGTCAAGCTGCCCGATCCTAAATTCTCGTCACAGACCAAAGACAAGCTGGTCTCCTCTGAAGTGCGCCAGCCGCTTGAAAGCCTGATGGCGGACAAGCTTTCCGAATGGCTGGAGGAAAACCCGCAGGCGGCCAAAGTCGTCATTCAGAAGGTGATCGACGCCGCCGCCGCACGCGAAGCAGCGAAAAAGGCGCGCGAGCTGACCCGGCGCAAGGGCGTGATGGACATCGCCTCACTGCCCGGCAAGCTCGCCGATTGTCAGGAGCGCGATCCGGCCAAGTCCGAACTGTTTCTGGTCGAGGGTGATTCCGCTGGGGGTTCAGCGAAACAGGGCCGCGACCGGCATTTTCAGGCAATCCTGCCGTTGCGCGGCAAGATCCTGAACGTTGAGCGCGCACGGTTCGACCGGATGCTGTCGAGCCGCGAGATCGGTACGCTGATTCAGGCGATGGGAACCGGCATCCGCGATGATTTCAACATCGAAAAGCTGCGCTATCACAAGATCGTGATTATGACCGACGCCGATGTCGATGGCGCGCATATCCGCACCTTGCTGCTCACCTTCTTTTATCGCCAGATGCCTGAGATCATCGAGAAGGGGCATCTCTATATCGCACAGCCGCCGCTCTACAAGGCAACGCGCGGGCGTTCGGAAGTCTATCTGAAAGACGACAACGCGCTCGATGAATATCTGGTCGTCAACGGCGTCGAATCGAGCCTGCTCGAAACCAGCGAAGGTGCACGCACCGGCGCTGACCTGCGCACCATGGTCGATCATGCGCGGCGGATGCGCACGCTGATGCGCTATGTCCCGCGCCGTTACGATGCTCATATCATCGAGGCACTGGCCATGGCGGGCGCGCTTGACCCGACCGCTACGCGCGAAGACCGTGCCGCGCGGTTGCAGGCGGTGGCCGAACGGCTCGACATGACCGACAGCGAAGCACGCTGGACGGCGCGCATGACCGAAGATGGCGGTTTCCGGTTCGAACGGTTGTGGCGCGGCGTGACCGACCATTTTGCGATCGACGCCGCGTTCCTGGCTTCTGCCGAGGGGCGCAAGCTCCACGGCCTCGCCGCCGAAGAGGCCGCCAGCTATCAAAAGCTCGCCAAGCTCATTCCGATCAAGGCAGCAGAGAAGCAGGAAGCGGCGGCGGATACCGACGAAGATGGCGAAGAGACGGCTACCGCGATCAAGGGCGAAATACTGATTGCGCGTCCCTCGCAGCTTCTCGACGCGATCCTCGCGGCGGGCCGCAAGGGCCTGTCGATCCAGCGCTACAAGGGGCTGGGCGAGATGAACGCGGAGCAGCTTTGGGAAACCACGCTCGACCCGCAGAACCGCTCGATGCTGCGGGTTGCGATTCAGCAGGCGGACGTCGCGGACGAAATCTTCACCCGGCTGATGGGCGATGTCGTCGAACCGCGCCGCGAGTTCATTCAGGACAATGCGCTCAGCGTTGCCAATCTGGACGTGTGATATGGATGGGGGACGGCGCTACGACGCCCTCCCCGCACGCCGCATGGGGTGTCGTTCAGGGCATGATCCACTGAAAAGCGATCACCGCGACCGCGCCGACCAGTACCGCCTGCCACTGATACGCGCCCTGCGCCGACCAGCGCCGGGGAAGATGCCGGACGGCGACAGAAACAAATGCTCCGGCAATAAAGGACAGCATCAGCGCCAAGAGCGTCGGCGGTACCGTAATCCCGCGCGACAGCAAAACCCCCAGCACCGGCGCCGTGATATTGACGATCAGCCAGCCTTTGGCGCTTAACGGGCGGTTTGCGGGATCGCTCAGCACCACGGCATTGGCACCATGTGCCAGACCGTGCGTCGCGGATGCCACCGCGAGAATAACACCGGTCTGCCACGAAATGTGAAAGCCGACACCAATTGCCAGTCCGCCGATCAGGGCGTGCAGAAACAGCCAGCCCGGTGTCCATCGACCCGACGCTCCGCCCTCATCAAAACGCGACCCGACAACGATCCCGAACAGTGCCATCGCCACCAGCAACGGCAGGGATAATGTACCGGACATCAGCCGCCATGCAGAGGGAAACAGGTCGAGAAGCGCGATCATCAACATCGTACCGGCCGCGAATGCGACCAGCAATGCGCGATGCCGCTGAAGACGCAGGGCAACGATGCCGCCCGCAGCGATCGACATGCTTGATGCGACACCAAGCATTAACGGCACCATGCCTCTCTCCCACACTCACAAAACCCACAATGGACTTATGATATAACGTTACATTATCAACTGCAATATCGCAATCCTGCAAACAGACACTATCTTGCAATGCGTTCAGGCTTCGTCGATTTCGTCCTGCGGGCCGGTATCGCTTTCAGCGTCCTGATAATAGGGTTCGACAGGTCCGCTCAGCTTGATCGTCAGCGGCTGACCGTGGCGATCCACCTTCTTGCCCAGTGCGACGCGAATCCAGCCCTCGGATACCGAATATTCCTCAACATCGCGGCGCTCCTTGCCCTTGAAGCGGATGCCGATGCCGCGTTCGAGGACGGCCTGATCGAAATGGGGGCTGCGCGGATTGATCGACAGATGGTCGGGGGGCGTATCAGTCATAGACGCAGGCCTTTGCCGCAGAATCACGTCGGGGAAAAGGGGTAAAGAAAAAGGACCGGCGTAAACCGGTCCTTTTCATCAGGCCCGTTGCGGGCGCTATCGCCGCATCAGCGGCAATAGCGGACCGCTACGTGACGATGGAGATAGGGATCCCATACGCGGCGAACCGAGCAATAGCGGGCGTCCCGATAGCGATAATCGTTATAATAGCGATCACGCGGATAATAATCGTTCCGATAATATCCGTTATCGTAATAGCCATTGTCATAATAGCGGCGGTCATTGTTCGACGATGCGATGGCAGCACCAATGGCCAGCCCCGCAATCCCCGCAACGATCGCCGTGCCGGCACCATTGTCGTGGTGACGGTAATGGCGATAGCGCTGGGCTTCTGCAGGTGCTGCGACGGTCAGCGCAGTCGCGCCGAGCGCAAGCCCCATCGCCGCCCTGGTAATCAATCTGTTCATGGCGTCCTCCTGACTTCCATCGTCAAGAACCTTTCGCCAAAGAACAGGCAGAAGACCCGACGATTGATATTGGTATAGCAAAACCCATCTGAACGACCCCGGAACTGGGCGTTAAGCTATGGTTTAGGCAAGTTCGACTTGGCGAGAACTGAACAGGAAGGTGCATCATGGCGTATTGGCTGATGAAATCGGAGCCGGAGGAATATGGCTGGGACGATCTGATCCGCGACCACAGCACCGAATGGACGGGCGTGCGCAACCATGCGGCGGCCAAAAACCTGCGCGCGATGGAGGTCGGCGACCACGCCTTTTTCTACCATAGCGGCAAGGGTCCGGAGATCGTCGGCATCATGGAGGTCAGCCGCACCGCCCAACCCGATGGCGATGAAGGCAACTGGGTTTCGATTGAAGTAAAACCGCTCTCCCCGCTTCCCCGCGCTGTCCCATTGAAAGCCATGAAGGCCGAACCTGCGCTTGCCGACATGGCAACGCTGCGCCAGTCGCGGCTTTCGGTCAGTCCCGTCACAGATACCGAATGGAAAAAGATCATGGCCATGGCGGAAAGCTGAAACCTGACGGAAAACCCGTAGGCGACGATTTAGCTATGCTTCAATCCTCTGTCCTATTGTCGGATTTGTAAGCACTCCTCAGGGGGGAGGGGTTCGCATTACCGGCCCGCCGCTTTTGCTCCCATTGGGGCGGCGGGCCGGCCCATATACGCCTCATGCCGCTTCGCAGGTCACCCCATCCCCTTCAGCGCCATGCTTGCGCCGCGTATCGAGTACCGCCCCGAGCCAGAGCAACAGGCCGCCCCCACCAAGCGCCGCACCAACCCATCCCACCGACGGCCAGTCATAGCCCGCCGCCAGCGCAATCCCGGCCAGCAGCGGCCCCAGCGCATTGGCCGTATTGAATGCCGAGTGATTGAGTGCTGCCGCCAGCGCCTGTGCATCGCCTGCCACATCCATCAGCCGCGTCTGCAACACTGTCCCCAGCGCGCCGCCGCACCCGATCAGGAACACCGCCAGCGCCACCGCCCAGGCTATGCCCGCGACCAGCGCGAAGAGGATCATGGCGACAATGCTCCATATCAGCACTCCTGCCGCCGTCGGCATGAGTGCGCGGTCGGCAAAAACCGGCACGACCAGATTGCCGATCGTCATGCCCAGCCCGAACAGGCCGAGATAAAGCGGCACGATCAACGGCGAGACATGGGTGACGTTGAGCAGCGTCGAAGACAGATAGGTATAGACCGCGAACATGCCACCGAACCCGATCGCGCCTACCATCAGCGTCCACCACACCTGCGAGCGTTTGAGCGCACTGAGTTCGCGTAACGGGCTGGCCCCTTCCTGCGCAGGCTGGGCCGGCGCGAACAAGGCGATCAGGAGCGCGGTGGTCAGCGCCAGTACCGACACCGTGACGAAGCCCCAGCGCCATCCGGCAAGCTGGCCCAGCCAGTCGGCCAGCGGCACGCCGATGATCGTCGCGACGGTCAGTCCCAGCATAACGCGCGAAACTGCCCATGTCCGCCGATCCGCCGACACCTGAGATGCAGCCATCAGCGACGCGATGCCGAAATAGGCGCCATGCGGCAATCCGCTGATAAAGCGGAACAGCAACATGGCATGATAATCGGGTGCAATTGCGCTCAGTCCGTTGCCCAGCGCGAACAGGCCCATCAGCGCGATCAGCAGCTTGCGCCTGCCCATTCGGGCCGACACCACCGCCAGCAACGGCGCGCCGACCACCACCCCCAGCGCATAGGCGGAGATGACATGCCCCGCGGTCGGTGCGTCGATGCCCAGATCCGGCGCGAAATAGGGCAACAGGCTCATCGTCGCGAATTCGGTCGTTCCGATCGCGAACCCGCCCATGGCAAGCGCAAACAGAACGAGGGCGGGATGCGCCCCTGAACGATGGGATGCCATGATAATCTCCGACGGCTCGTGTTGCAGCGCAGCAATATCGGCGTTCCGGCCGCCAACGGCAACCCGCCATATGAAATGCTTTCGATCGCGACACTCGTACCGCCACAACATGGCGGGCAATCCGTTTTGTGACGAAGAAGCCGTGGCCCGGCTCTATTTGTCACGCATCGCCCGTTCGTCGAGCACGCCGCGTTCCTCCACCCCCTGAAACGGCGCAAAACTCTCCGGCTCGGCACGATACAACTCCACCGCCTTCGCCTCGGCCCAGCGACGCATTGCCGCCACGGCATCCCGGTGGTCGCCGTGATGTGCGACGAACACATCCAGCGTCGGTCCCCGCTCGCATCCGGCCTGATAGGGCGGTGTCTTATGGCAATGAAAGTCCAGCATCCCGGTGGCAAGGATATGGCCTTCAGGCGATAGCACCACGGCGCCCTTTTCCTCGCAGCTATGGGCGCGGCAGGCGGTGAACAGCCAGTCGCCGTTGGTCAGGCGCTGCGGCACATCCGGCGGGCCGCCCAGCACTTCGCGCTGCTGGTCGAATACCGGCGCATCATCGAAGAGATAGCTGCCGCGCATCCCGCCCAGAAACGCCTTCAGTTCGGCCGTGAACGCATCCGACCAGATCAACTGGTTGGTATCTGAACATTGCTCCAGATGGGCAGGAGAACAGGACGGCTTCACCGCCCCCTGCGCCAGTGCAAGCAGCAACGCCGAAACGACCGCCATGACTTTCCCCTTTTCGGATGTACTCTCAGACCGGTACGGGCTTCAACCGAACAAACTGGTCATAAGCACGTAAGGCATCGGCAGCATACATCAGCGACGGACCGCCGCCCATATAGACGCAGGTCGCCAGCGCTTCGGTCAATTCCTCACGCGTCACGCCCTGTTCGACCAGCGATTTAGCGTGAAATCCGATACAGCCGTCGCACCGTAGCGCCACGGCGATCGCCATCGCCATCAGTTCCTTGGTCTTCTTGTCGAGCGCGCCGTCGGCACACGCCCCTTCGACCATTGCGTAAAATCCGCTTAGCGCATCCGGTTCTGCCTTACGCAGTTCACCGACATATTCGGAAATATTACCGACGATCTCAGTATAGTCTTTCACCATGACCATTCCTCCTTACTGTCAGGAGAGCTTCATGCCCTATGGACAGCAAAGATACGCAATGGTCCGCACTGAATGAAGTGGATCAGGCCGCATCGGCCTTTCGCTTGGCGCGCTTACGCTCATGCGGATCGAGATGGCGCTTGCGCAGCCGAATCGTCTTGGGCGTCACCTCGACCATCTCGTCATCGTCGATATAGGCGATCGCCTGTTCCAGCGTCAGCTTGCGCGGCGGGGTCAGGCGAATTGCATCATCCTTGCCCGAAGAGCGGATATTGGTGAGCTGCTTCGCCTTCATCGGATTGACTTCCAGGTCATCCGTCTTGGCATTTTCGCCGATGACCATGCCCTCATAGAGCGCTTCGCCGGGGCCGACCATCAGGATGCCGCGATCCTCCAGCGCGTTGAGCGCATAGGCATTGGCTTCGCCATTGCCGTTGGAAATCAGCACGCCGTTCTTGCGGCCCTCGATCTGGCCCTTGTACGGCCCGTATTTCTCGAACACGCGGTTCATAATGCCGGTGCCGCGCGTATCGGATAGGAATTCGCCGTGATAGCCGATCAGGCCGCGTGACGGCGCGGAAAAGGTGATGCGCGTCTTGCCGCCACCCGACGGGCGCATATCGGTCATCTCCGCCTTGCGCAGGTTCATCTTCTCGACGACCGTGCCGGAAAATTCGTCATCGACATCGATAACGACACTTTCATACGGCTCTTCGCGACCCCCTTCACCATCACGGAACAGCACGCGCGGGCGGCTGATGCCCAGTTCAAAGCCCTCGCGACGCATCGTTTCAATCAGCACACCAAGCTGAAGCTCGCCGCGCCCGGCGACGTCGAAACTATCCTTGTCGTCGCTTTCAGTAACGCGAATCGCGACGTTCGATTCCGCTTCACGGAACAGGCGGTCGCGGATCATCCGGCTGGTGACCTTGGACCCTTCGCGGCCCGCCATCGGCGAGTCGTTGACCGCAAAACGCATGCTGAGTGTCGGCGGGTCGATCGGCTGCGCCTCGATCGGTTCACGCACCGAAATATCGGCGATAGTGTTGGCCACCGTCGCGACTTCAAGCCCGGCCATTGAGATGATGTCGCCGGCCTTCGCCTCTTCCACCGGCACACGTTCCAGACCGCGAAACGCCATGATCTTCGTCGCGCGCCCTTGTTCGACCACCTTGCCCGACGCGTCGAGCGCATGGATCGGCATGTTCATCTTGACCGTGCCCTGCTCGACTCGGCCGGTCAGAATACGACCGACGAAATTGTCGCGGTCGAGCAGCGTGACAAGGAACTTGAACGCGGCATCGGGATCGACATCCGGCGCAGGCACATGGCCGACGATCTTTTCGAACAACGGCGTCAGCGTACCTTCGCGCGCATCAGCATCCTCGCTGGCATAGCCGTTGCGGCCCGAAGCGAACAGCACGGGAAAATCGAGCTGTTCCTCATTGGCGTCCAGATTGACGAACAGGTCGAATACCTCGTCCAGCACTTCCTGCGCGCGCGCGTCCGACCGGTCGATCTTGTTGACGACGACAATGGGCTTCAACCCTAGTGCCAGTGCCTTGCCGGTGACGAACTTGGTCTGCGGCATCGCGCCTTCGGCGGCATCGACCAGCAGAATGACCCCGTCGACCATCGACAGGATGCGCTCCACCTCACCGCCGAAATCGGCGTGGCCGGGCGTATCGACGATATTGATGCGAGTCGCCTCACCGCCCTCGGGTGTCCATTCAATCGAGGTACATTTGGCGAGAATGGTAATCCCGCGTTCCTTTTCCAGGTCGTTCGAATCCATCGCGCGTTCCTCGACGCGCTGATTGTCGCGGAACGTGCCGGACTGACGGAACAACTGGTCGACAAGCGTGGTCTTGCCGTGGTCGACATGGGCGATGATCGCCACGTTGCGGAGGCTCATGAAAACTCTCTGATCTGCTGAAACTTGGCTTAACGGCCCCGCGGCGTCCCCTGCCGCTCTGGTGCGTGAGCGTGCCCTTAGCGAAAACCATGCCGCAACGCAACGCGAATGCCTTGCACTGTGTCGCTGATGTAATATGGTAACGTCACCTACGCAGTTTCCCCAAGTCTTCTCAAGGAGCCCCCATGCGTCTTTCTGCCGCCATCACCCTTGCCGCCTGCCTCGCCCTCTCTAGCCCGGCATTGGCGCAGCAGAAACAAGGGGATCACGATTCGTCCAGCGCGTCCGATATCAACGGCAAGGATCAGGCAAAGGATATTGCCGATCACTGGGCCAATGCACCGGTCAAGGAAATCACCAAAACCCATACCGGCAAGGCGGTCGTCGACGGGCGCACCATCCCCTATACCGCGACCGCCGGAACGCTGACCATCCGCAATGCCAAGGGTGAGCCCGAAGCGAGCTTTTTCTACACCGCTTATACCTCGCCCGGGAAGCATCGTCCGGTGACATTCTTCTGGAACGGTGGTCCGGGTTCGGCGACACTGTGGCTGCGCATGGGATCGTTCGCGCCGGAAATCCTCAACACCACCGATCCGGTGACGGTGCCGCCTGCACCGCTGCCGATCAAGTCCAACCCCGACACGCTGATCGGCAGCACCGACATGGTGTTTCTCGACGCGGTCGGCACCGGCTATTCGCGCCGTCTGGGTAACGCGCCGGCCAAGGATTTCTATGGCACCGATGCGGACATCGAGTCCTTCACCAAAGCGATCAAACGCTATCTGACCATCAACAAGCGCTGGAATGACCCCAAATATATTTATGGCGAAAGCTATGGCACCACCCGCGCCGCCGGTCTTTCGCTGGCGCTGGAGGATGCGGGTGTCGCCATCAACGGGGTGATGCTGCAATCGACCATCCTGAATTACGGTGTCGATCAGCCGGGCTATGACGAGGTTTATATCGGCTATCTGCCGACCTTCGCCGCCGTTGCCTGGTATCACAACATGGTGCCCAACAAGCCCTCGGATCTTGCCGGTTTCGTCGAACGGGCGCGCCAGTTCGCCAGTGGCCCTTATGCTGCTGCGCTGGCCAAAGGACAGGACATTTCTCCGCAGGAAGAAGACCAGATTGCGCAGCAATTGCACGATTTCATCGGCCTGCCGGTCGCCTATCTGAAACAGGCCAATCTGCGCGTGACGCTCAGCCATTTCCGCAAGGAACTGCTGCGTAACCAGTATGAAACGGTCGGGCGTTTCGACGGTCGCTATATCGGCACCGACACCGATTCCGTTGGTGCACGCCCCGGTTATGACGCGTCCGACACAAGCATCAATCAGGCCTATGTCAGCGGCTTCATGGATCGGCTAACGCGCGAATTCGATTACAAGACCGACCTCAACTATCGCCTGTCCGTCTGGGACTCCCGCGATTTCGACTGGGATTTCAGCCATGTCGGCCCGAATGGTCGCAAGGAGGAAATGGTCGATGTCGCACAGGATCTGTCAAAGGCGATGCGCACCAACCCGCATCTGCGCGTGCTTTCGCTCAACGGCTATTACGATATGGCGACGCCGTTCTTCTCCACCGAACGCGATCTCAAACACATGATGATCCCGCGTACGCTCGATAAGAATCTGGAATTCAAATATTATCCTGCGGGTCACATGATCTATCTGAACCCGAAGGCGCGCCATGAAATGCGCCTCGACCTGCAACGTTTCTACGCACAGGGAAGCTGATTGCCGAACCGTCGGGCGCGTTTCACACGCGCCCGACGATAGCGACAGATATTATTAATTCGCGTCGGCCTGCGGCGGGATGACCTTGCTGATCGGATAGATCACGCCGTTACTTGCGCGGATCGGATCACCGGCGATCTGCGGCGCGTCGCTGCCCGATCCGATGGCGATGGCGTTGCCGCTCTTGTCCAGCGTAATCGCATTGCCGCTCATCGTCGCCAGCGTTACCTTACCCTTGTCGGACGACAGCCCCTTTTGCAGGTCTCCCATCTCGACATAGCCGGTGGCGATATGCTGGCGCAGCAATGCGATCAGTTTCGGCCGTCCGGCATCGCTGTTCAGAGTATCGCGCTCATCCTTGGGAAGGGCATCGATCGCCTGATCGGTGGGCGCGAAAATGGTATAGCTCGCATTGCCGCTCAGCGCCTTGTCCAGTCCGGCCTTTTTGACCAGATCGGAAAAGCTGTCGAGATTGTCGGCACCATCCAGTGCCTGCACCAGATTGTCCGACGGAACCGTCGTTGCAGCACTGTTATTGGTGGCCGCGCTATTGCCGTTATCATTCCCGCTGCATCCCGCGAGCATCAGTAAACCTGCCGTCATGGCGACTGCAATCGTGCGCATGTGCAACCTCCTGTCTGTTTTAGCTGAGCAACTGAATTGCGGCCTGCACCAGTCGCGTCGTCGGGTCGACCCGATAGACATAGCCGTCGCTGTACCGATACATTTCGCTGGGCGTATCGTAATATTGGCTGCGATAGGCTGGCGGGACATTGTACAGGTCATACCCTGCGGGCATCGCCTGCCCGACCGTCCAGTCATTGCCGGTCAGCAGCCCTGCGATCGACTGAATATTCTGCGTCTGCGGATTGACGGCGAAGATCGCATTATCGGCATAGCGATAATCGTAATTGCCGCTGTCATAGCCGTAATAGCTGTCATAATAAGGCGACACCGAATAGCCCGAATAGCTGCTCGGCCAGCTATTGCCGTCATAAAGCGCGCCGCCCAGCAACGGCACGAAGGCAGTGATCAGGTTGGTCGTCGGCTGGGTACGAACGAAATATCCGTTGGAATAGCGCCAGTCGCTACTGTCGCGATAGCGGTCATAGCCGTACCAGTTCTGATAGGGGTTGGAATAGCCGCGCAGTTTCTTCGCCTGTCCCGGCGGCGTGCAGCCGTTATTCTTCTTGGCGAGTCCCGGCGGGCAACCCTGCACATAATCAACGCGACGGACGTCGCGATCCCCGAAATACTGCCGCGAGTTATGGCTGTCATAATGCACGTCGGAACGTGCCTTCCAGACGGTCTGCCGCTGGATGTCGGGGTTTTTATAGGTCCGGATCTGAGCTTGCTCACCGGATTTGCCGTGCTGATTCTGCGCCCTGCCCTGCTGCCCCTGCCCGTTTTGCGCGCGTCCATGCTGGTCGGCCGACGCGTGCGCCTGCGATGGCGTTGCGTGACCATGGTCGGACGATTGTCCGGCCCATTGGGAATGCCCGTGATCGGCCTTTTGCTGCTGCTTGGCCTGATCGGCGCGGGCGTGGGCCTGTTGCTCAGTATGATCCGTAGCATACCCGACATTCCCGTTCCCGTGCGAAGAGGCATTACCGTGCATCTGGGCGTTGCCGTGCGACTGCGAAGTATGCGGATTCCCATGCGTGGCCGGCTTGCCATGATCGGTAGCAGCATGGCTTTGACTTTTGCCGCTATCGTGCGACTGGCCCTTGCCATGATCGCCGGGATTGTCGTGCTGGTTGCTCTGGCCGTGGCCGTTACCATGCGCCTGGGCATCGACAACAGATGGTGCAGCCAGCGCCAGAGCGGCCACCCCGGCCGAAAGTAACAGCGTACGCATCACATCTCCCTTGATCGCGACCATGCTCAATGTGGGTGCCGAACGCAGGTCGGCACGATCTCGTTCGGAATCCTTGCATGGTACGGGGGGCATTCCCTATGTGTATGGTTGAATTAATACACTTGATGGCGGCGGCATTCCGCTCCATTCTGAACCGGAGGACTCTTTTCTGGAGGCAAGCATGGCAACGACCGCGACCGATACGGCGGACAAGGAACTGACACTGACCCCGCCCGAGCCGGTGGCCCCTGTTTCGCCCGAAAAGGCGGCCGGGCTGGTGCCGGTCGATGAAAAGACAAAGACCCAGCTCGACAGCCGCGTCGATGCGTTCATCGACGATCTGGTCGCGCAGGACGTCAACAGTCCCGAATTCGGCAAGCGCGTCGATGCGATCACTGCCATGGGGCAGAAGGAAATCCGCGACGCAGCCGGACAGTCGAACCGCTTTCTCGACCGTCCGGTCAAGGCGATGGATCAGGAATCGGGCGTCGGCGCCGACCTTGCCCAGCTTCGCCGTACGATCGAGGATCTCGACCCCGGCAAGAAGGGCAACCTGCTCGCACCCAAAAAGCTGTTCGGGATCATCCCGTTCGGCAACAAGATGCGCGATTATTTCGACAGCTACAAATCCTCGCAAACGCACATTGCCTCGATCCTGAAAAGCCTGTCGTCGGGCAAGGACGAGTTGCTGATGGACAATGCCGCGATCGACGTGGAGCGGCAGAATCTGTGGGCGGCGATGGGGCGTCTGGAGCAGATGATCCATATCTCGAAGGAAATGGATAAAAAGTTGGAGGACAAGGCGAACGACCTCGACTCTACCGACCCGGCCAAGGCCAAGGCCATCCGCGAAACCGCGCTTTTCTATGTCCGCCAGCGTTCGCAGGATCTGCTCACCCAGATGGCGGTGACGGTGCAGGGCTATCTGGCCCTTGATCTGGTGAAGAAAAACAATGTCGAGCTGGTGAAGGGCGTCGACCGCGCATCCACCACCACCGTGTCTGCGCTGCGTACTGCCGTCACCGTCGCGCAGGCGATGACCAATCAGAAACTGGTGCTCGATCAGATCACCGCGCTCAACACCACGACCGCGAATATCATCGATTCGACCGGCAAGCTGCTCAAGGACAATACCGCGCGCATTCATGAACAGGCTGCCGGATCGACGGTACCGGTCGAAACACTGCAACGTGCGTTTCAGAATATCTATGATACCATGGATTCGATCGACGCGTTCAAGATGAAGGCGCTCGATTCGATGAAGACCACCGTCAACACACTGTCGGACGAGGTCGAAAAGTCGAAAGGCTATATCGCGCGGGCCGAAGGGGCTGCGCAAAATACCGGCAGCGCCGACGACACATTCAAACTGGAGGCACTGTAACCCGCCATGGCGACCGAGGTGGACCGGCAGATTGCGCGTTCCAGCGAAGTGCTGGACCGCTCGCGTGAGCGCTACGCCTCGCTGCGTGACCGTGCGCGCAAACGGCGCGGCGATGCGGTTCTGCACCGGCTGGGCCGGATCGCGGCCGCCGATATCGCCATCATCATCGCCGCACTGGTGATCGGCTGGATCGTGCCGCTGGGCATGGGCGGCGCGCTGGCGGTGATGGCGGCGCTGATCGCCGCGACACTGCTGTTTGCGATCTTCCCGCTTTCCCCTGAGGTCACGGCGGAAAAGCTGACACAAGCTCCGCTCAAAGCCTTACCGCTGCAAACCGAACAATGGCTGGAACGCCAGCGTCCGGCGCTTCCCGCCCCCGCGCAATTGCTGGCCGATTCGATCGGCGTGAAGCTGGAAACCCTGACGCCGCAACTTGCCACGCTCGACGAAAACCAGCCCGCCGCCGCCGAGGTACGCAAGCTGGTCGGCGAACAACTGCCCGAACTGGTGAAGGGCTATGCCCGCGTGCCCGAACCGCTGCGCCGGGTCGAACGCAATGGCCGCACACCCGACCAGCAACTGGTCGACGGATTGAAAGTCATCGACGAAGAAATAGGCCAGATGTCGTCACAACTGGCGCAGGGCGATCTCGACCTGCTGGCGACGCGCGGACGCTATCTGCAAATCCGCTACAAGGAAGAAGACACGCTGGGCGGCGAATAGTGCGCCGGGGTGTCTTCCGCCTGCTGGCCTGCGGTGCGCTGTTCGCGTCCGGGCTGATGTCGCTCGGCTCTGCCGCCGCCCGCCCCGTCAATTTCATATTCCTGGGCGGCGAGGGGCTGGCAAGCGCAGGCAATTTGCTGAAGCGCCCGGACATTGTCGGATTTCAGGTCGTCTATAGCTGGCGGCAGCTTGAACCCCAAAAGGATCACTATGATTTTTCGGCGATCGATGCCGATCTGAAGCGCGCCGACGCCGCGCATAAAAAGCTGTTCGTGCAGGTGCAGGATCGTTTCTTCAGCCGCAGCGCACGCAACGTTCCGGAGTATCTGCTGCACGACCCCGCCTATCATGGCGGGCTTGCGCCGCAGACCGATCATGCCGGCGAAGGCAGACCGGTGGGCCATGGCTGGGTGACGCGTCAATGGGATCCGGCAGTCCGCGACCGGTTTCAACACCTCCTGACGGCTCTCGGCAAGCGCTTCGACGGGCGAATATACGGCCTGAACCTTCCGGAAACCGCCTTTGATATGGACGAGAAGCATCCGCCCGCCGGGTTCAGTTGCGACGGCTATTTCCACGCCGAACTGTCGAACATGGCGGCTGCCCGCGCGGCATTTCCGCACAGTCATGTCGTTCAATATGTCAATTTCTGGCCCTGCGAATGGAATGACAGCCGCCATTATATGAGCCGTCTTTTTGCCTTCGCCATTCAGCATCATATCGGGCTGGGTGGTCCCGACGTCGTGCCCTGGCGCAAGACGCAGATGAAGAACAGTTATCCCTTCTTCCACGCCGATCACGACCGCCTGCCGCTGGTGGCAATGGCCATTCAGGGACCGACGCTCACCTATACCGACCCCAAAACCGGAAAGCCCTTCACGCGTGCGGCAATCACGGCATTCGCTACCGATTATCTGGGCGCCGACATCCTCTTCTGGACCCGGGCAGCACCATGGTTGAAACAGTCGCCGCAATGAAAAAGGCGGATGCCTCACCCAGCGCCCGCCTTTTCAACCTGTCTTCCGTCCGACCGGAAATGGTCAACGGACTACCGGTATAGCATACCGACCCGGTCAGTCGCCGATACCCGAACCGCCAAAACCGGTTCCGTGGCCGCTGACTCCGAACAGCGCACCGATCCGCGACGATACCGCCGGGTGCGCATGCGCATATTCTATCGACGCAGTGACGGCCTCGACAGTGGTCGCTACGCCCGGCTCAACGATCACCGTATCGCCATCGACCTGCTTTACCGCAGCCAGCGGTACGAAGTGATGCAGGCCGTCCGCGAAATCCTTGCGCGCAAGGTCGATAATATCGCCCTCAATCCGGTCGACGGTCCCGACCGCATGGTCGTGGGTATCGACAACACGCATATTCGGCTTGATCTGATCCTTGTTCATGCCTTGATCCTCACTACTGCTTACGCAGGGAGAACGCCCGTCACGCCGGCAATTTCCATTCTATTCCCAAAAATTCGAATCACGCCGCCATGAACACACCACAGGCGATTCGCGCACCGCTGTTGCCTGACGGATCGCTTTTCAGATCGTCAGCACCGGCATGGATGACCAGCGCCGAACCGTCGGCATCCATCAGCCCGGCAAAGGTGCCTGCAGGAAGATTGACCGCCAGCGAGCCTTCGCCGTTCGTGCCGATCATCAGATTGGGCATATCGCCCGCATGCGGCTTCGGGTTTTCGGGGTTACTGATCCCGTGATGCGTGCCCGTCGGGTTCCAGTGGCCGCCCGCGCTGGCAAAATCGGGCGGAGCGCAACGACCGGTCGTGTGCACATGCGCGCCATGCACGCCGGGCGGCAGGTCATGCGCATCGATGGCGATCCGAACGCCGCCATCGGGCAGTTCGGTGGCCGTCGCGGTCCCTACCTGCGCCCCATCGCCGGTGCGCAGCGTGGCAATCGCTTCCTGGCTTGCCGGTGCCGGAGTGGTTTCGGCATCTGCCGGATGCACACCGGCCATTGTGCTGCACCCGGCAGCCATCAGCGACAGTGCGGCACCCCCAATTAACGCAATCCCCACGCTGCGTAGCTGAACCATGATTTCCTCCTGTTGTCCTGAACGAATGTTTCAGAACAACAGCGGTTCCCGCACAAGCAGCGAATAGAGGGCGCTATGGGTTGCTATGCAACCTGTTTGCGGCTGCCCGCTTCCTTGCGCCATACGACCGGACGGAATACCACCGACAACACCATCGGCTCGTCGCCCTTGGGCGGCGGTGCCATGACAAAGCCGCTCGGACTGCACTGGTACAGCGCATCACCATGATCCGTCATACCGTCGGTAACGGTCACGGCATTTGCACCGCACACCGGGGCGCTCGCATCGAAATCGGCCAGCCGGTGCCACATCGCCGATTCGACCTGTACCCAGCCGAACGGCACCCCGAACTGGATTGCCGGTGTCCAGCGTTCCTGCCCCATCGGGATATTGATCCGGTAAAATCCCTGCGCGGTCGGATAGGCGTCGAAATTATGCACGCCCTGCCCCTGCGCACTCATCAAAATTACCGGCAGTTCGATTCCACCGCTCTGAAAATCGGCATTGCGGATATCGAGCGCGAAGCGGGTCGACGCCAGCAGCGACAGGTTGAGCGGCAGACCGTGTCCGCGCAACTCGCCCGGCACGAACATCCGGTCGGTTTCGTTGATATAGGACAGCCCGCGCCGTTTCAGCCCCTCGGCCGAATTGTCGCGGTCGAGCAGCCTGACCACTTCGGTCGTGCCCAGATTGACATCATGATCGAATGCTTCGAGCAGCGTTACCTCTTCGGCGCTGGGGAAAAACATCAGCCGCGCCAATGCGGCAGCAGCACTGCGCCGCCGGTCGTCGGCATCCTCCACCTGCGTTACCCGCATCACACCGGTTTCGGCATCGCGGGCATAGGCGATACACGCCGCCTGCACCTTGTCGCGGATCGCGCTCTGGCCACCCTTGATATCCGCTTCCTTGCGGATGGGCGCGCCGTCCTCTTCATAATCGACGGTCGAACCCTGCGCGACCGTTGCCAGCTGTTCGATCACCGCTACCTGCGTGCACAGCGCGTGCAGCATGCGCGTTTCATAATGACGAACGTCGAAGAAACCCTTCTTGTCCAGTCCCGAGCGCACTTCCTCGCGCAGCAGCAAATAACGGCCGACGACATGCAGCCCCATTTTTTCCGCCAGCACCGGTGCGATCTGATTCTGCACCGATCCGTTATAGCCCAGATCGACAAACATCACGGTGTCGCCATCGTTCACGCCCGCCTGACGCAGATGCGCCAGCACCCGGTCGGTAAATTTCGCTGAGCGTGCGAGGATGCGCTTCGCCATTTTCGGCTCCAGCACCGCCTTGCAGAATTGCGCGGGCTTCATCTTGGCCAGTTTCGCCCCCTCATGCCCGAACAGCAGCAACTGGCGCGCGACCACCGACAGCGGCGCGCGATGCACTGCCTCGGTCACGAAATCCTTCAGCCGTTCGGCATCGGTCAGGCTGGCACAGGCCGCCACATAGCGGCTGATCTCGATCGGTGCGGCGTCGCCGGCGTCGGAAAAGACGGTGCGGAACACCTCCAGCGGCAAAAAACCGTCACGCATCAGGAACAGCGGCTTGACCTGCCTGCCGTGTTGCGCGGTCAGTGCTGCAACCTCATCGCGTACCCACAACGCAAAACCGTGGAACAGCGGTCCCAGCACATCATGGCCCAGCCGCGCGACATCGCTGTCCTCGCGCCGCAGCGCCACCGCCGCGCGATGGTTCTGACTGACCGGCACCGCAACGCGCGCTTCCGGGTCGATCAGCGTCGCCGCCGCCGATTCGAGCCGCAGCCGCGTTACACTTTCCTCGTCAAACTGCACCAGATGCGCGGCATGAATACCGACAGCCTGTGGCGCAATGACATCGGCGACCTTGTTGTCGCCCACATGCAGGATGGTTTCGGGGGCCGCACCCAGCTCCGCCATCACCGTCTTGAACAGGCCATCCCCTTTGCCGATGCCATATTCGGATGACACGAACACCCGGTCGATCATCGCCACGACCTCTTCGCCCGCCACCGCCTTCAGCAGCGCCACCAGTTCGGCGTGCGAGAAGTAGATGTCGGACACGATGATGACGCGCATCCCCCTGGCATGGGCGCGACGGATCAGCTCGACCGTAGGCGCAAAGGCGAAACAGTGCCGCGCCTCCAGTGCGCATTCATGCGCGACCGCCGCGGCGATGGCATCCTCATCCGCCGCCGGCATCAGCCGTGTGTAAATTTCGGGCAGCGTTACCTCGACCGTCTTGCGGTGCAGCTTCGCCGCCTGTCGCGCGGCACGTTCGGCCCACATACGCGGTTCCACCGCCCCGCCTTCCAGATCGATGCGGGCGAACACATCGCGCGGTGCCTGCACATCGCGCCACAGCAGTGTATCGAAACAGTCGAGCGACAGCGTGGTGACTTCACTCGGCACCTGTTCTAGCAGACTGGCAACGTCATAGGCCCGGATGCTGGTCTTCATGAGCGCATTCCCCTTGTTCGCGCGCGAAATTCCGTGACCAACCTATTGACGACAAGGGTTAGCAAATCGTTAGCGTCCCCGCTGGCGAGAACCGAAAGGAGCAGGCAATGGGCGGCTGGACGATTGGAATTATCGGCGGATCGGGCCTGTATGACGTCGAAGGGATCGAGGACGGCAAATGGGTGGAGGTGCACAGCCCCTGGGGCGCGCCATCCGACGAAATCTTTACCGGGCGCATCGGCCATGCGCATGTCGCCTTCCTTCCCCGCCACGGGCGCGGCCATCGCATCAGCCCGTCGGACCTCAACGCACGCGCCAATATCGACGTGCTCAAGCGGCTGGGCGTCACCGATGTGCTGGCGGTTTCCTCGGTCGGCGGGCTGACGGAGGAACGCGCACCGGGCACCTTCACCATCGTCGATCAGTTCATTGATCGCACCAAAGGGCGCCCGTCGAGCTTTTTCGGCACCGGCATGGTCGCGCATGTCTCGATGGCCGATCCGGTCTGCCCGCGCCTGTCCGCGCTGGCGGCACAGGCCGCACGCGATGCGGGTGCTACGGTGCAGGAAGGCGGCACCTATCTGGCCATGGAGGGACCGCAATTTTCGACGCGCGCCGAAAGCAACCTCTATCGTCAATGGGGCTGCGACCTGATCGGCATGACCGCGATGCCGGAGGCCAGGCTCGCGCGCGAAGCCGAACTGCCCTATGCGCTGGTCGGCATGGTCACCGACTATGACTGCTGGCGCGAAGAGGAAGCCGCCGTCGACGTGGCACAGGTGATCGCGCAGCTATCCGCCAACGCCGAAAAAGCGCGCGCGATGGTCGTCAACCTGCTGCGCGCGCTGCCGGAAGAGCGCCCTGCCTCCCCCATCGACACCTGTCTCGACACCGCCCTCATCACCGCATCGCAAGTCCGCGATCCCGACCTGCTAAGCAAGCTCGACGCGGTTGCGGGCCGGGTAGTTTGAGGAAACATGCCATGTGGAACCGCCGTTCCCTGCTCGCTGCCGCCACCGCATTCCCCACTGCCGCCTGTGCTGCCGGTCTGGCCGGCTCTCCTCACAAAACGACGGGCAAGGTAACGCGTTTCGACCCACGGCTGGATGCGATCCTCGATGCGTCCGCACCGATCGAAGTGCTGACGACCGGGCATCAATGGGTCGAGGGTCCGACCTGGGTCGGCGATGGCGGCTATCTGCTCTATTCGGACGTTCCGAAGAACCAGATGTGGCGGTGGAGTGAAGGCAGTGGCGACACGCTGTTCCTGCAACCGTCGGGCCTTGCCGGTCCCGTTCCACCCACGGTTCGCGAGGCCGGGTCGAACGGTCTATATTATGCGGGCGGCACCACAGTGCTGATGGCGGACAGCGGGACACGCGCGGTCGCACGGCTGGATCTCGCCACCAAAAAGAAAACCATTCTGGCCGGTCGCTATCAGGGCAAGCGGTTCAACAGTTGCAACGATCTGGTGCTGTCGCGGACAGGCGCGATTTATTTCACTGATCCGCCCTATGGCCTGACCGACGGCGACAAGTCCCCGCTCAAGGAACTGGATTTCAACGGCGTCTATCGCCTGACGCCCGATGGGCAGGTAACCCTGATCGACAAGCTGACCCGACCGAACGGCGTGGGCCTGTCGCCCGATGAGCGGACGCTCTACATCTCCGTCTCCGACGAAAAACGCCCGGTCCTCCTCACCTATCCGCTGGGTGCCGACGGGCTGCCCTCCGGTGCGCCGGCCACATTGCGCAACTTTGCGCAGGAAGCAGACAGTGGCGCCCCCGGCCTGCCGGACGGCATGACGGTGCACAAAGACGGATGGCTGTTCGCCAGCGGTCCTGGCGGAATGTACATCCTGTCGCCGCAGGGCGCGAAACTGGGCCTGATCGCCACCGGAAAACCAATCGCGAATTGCTGTTTCGGCGGCAGCGACGGCAGGATGCTGTATATGACCTCCAGCGACATGGTGCTCCGAATGCCGGTCCGCGCGGCGGGTATTTAGGCCGTAAACCCATAAAGGGCATCGTCGAGGTTTGAGCCAAAATGGCGTGGTGCAAGGAGAAAAGACGCAGGAATATGTCAATATTTCCAGAATTTTCGACGCCGCACCGGGCCGTTTTGGCCAAATCCCGCAGGGACGTCCAAATGGCTTCCATCTCGAACCGAACGCCGCTTGCAAAGGCAAAGAGCCTTTGCCGCGCGTCGTTCGGCCCGATCTGTTCGCCCTTTGAACGCTTCGACGATGCCGTTTATGGGTTTACGGCCTAGGGTCAGCCTCTTTTCCCTGAATGTTGAAGCATAAAGCGCCGACTGTACCTTTCGCATATACGTGAAACGAACCGTTTCTCTCATACAGGCTTGATCCCGCGCAGGCGGCGGCCCACATGGCGATCATGCTGATCGAAACCGAGACCACGCCGAATCCGGCAACCCTCAAATTCCTTCCCGGCCGTACGGTCATGGAGGCGGGAACCCGCGATTTCGCGACACCCGAAGAGGCCGAAGCCTCTCCGCTTGCCGAAACCCTGTTCGGGCTGTGCGATGTTACAGGCGTGTTCTTCGGCAAGGATTTCGTGTCGGTCACCGCCGCGCCGGGGGTGGACTGGGTGCAGCTCAAACCCGATGTACTGGCGACGATGCTCGACCATTTCTCCGCCAACATGCCGCTGTTCAAACCCGGCACCGCCGCCGGGATCAATGTACCGGGCGAGGAAACGGAATTCGCCGATAATCCCGAAGACGCCGATATCATCGCGCAAATCCGCGATCTGATCGACACGCGCGTACGTCCTGCGGTCGCCAATGACGGCGGCGACATCGTCTATCGCGGCTTTGATCAGGGCAAGGTTTATCTGCAAATGCAGGGCGCATGCTCGGGCTGCCCGTCGTCCACTGCGACGCTTAAAAACGGGATCGAGCAACTGCTGAAATATTACGTCCCGGAAGTCACCGAAGTCCGCGCTGTATAACACGGCCTCAAACGAACAAGGATTATCGCTATGGGAAAGCCGCTCGACGACACCGGGCTCGATACCATTTTCCGTACCGCCCGCACCTATAACGGCTACACCGATCAGCCGGTCACCGAAGCGGATATCCGGCAGATTTACGACCTGCTGAAAATGGGGCCGACCTCGGCCAATCAGCAACCAGCGCGATTCGTCTGGTGCCTGAGCGACGATGCAAAGAACAGGCTTGCTGATTGCGCAGGCGGGAATAATCCGGACAAGATACGTGCGGCCCCCGCCGCTGTGGTGATCGGCATGGACGAAGAGTTTCACGAACACTTGCCGTGGCTGTTTCCCCATGCCGATGCGAAGAGCTGGTTTGAGGGCAATCTTGCGATGCGCAAGGACCATGCGTTCCGTAACTCTTCGCTTCAGGGCGCCTATTTCATCATTGCTGCGCGCGCGATCGGCCTCGACACCGGTCCGATGTCCGGCTTTGATGCGGATGCGGTGAACAAGGCATTTTTCGCCGACACCCCGAATGTGAAAACCAATTTCATCTCGACGCTGGGTTATGGCGACCCGTCGACCATTTTCGATCGCAGCCCGCGTCCCGAATTCGACAAGTTCAACCGGATCGCCTGATTATCCTTGCGCACGCTCGTCCTTGATACGGCCACCGCTGCCTGTTCCGTCGCGCTGATCGAGGACGGACATATTGTCGACGCCCGGCACGATGTTGTCGGGCGCGGCCATGCCGAACATCTGTTGCCGATGGTCGCTGAATTGGCGGAAAGCGGACGCGCGGACGCGATCCTGGTGGATTGCGGTCCCGGCAGCTTTACCGGCGTGCGGGTCGGCATCGCCGCGGCACGCGGACTGGGACTGGGCTGGGAAGTGCCGGTGCACGGTTATTCTTCGCTTCCCCTGCTGGCGGCAGCGCATTTTTCGAACCATCCGGACTGCGAGGCGCTTGCGGTTGTGCTCGAAGGCGGGCACGGTGAAGTCTTCATGCAGCATTTCGCCACCTCTCCATTCCGGACGCTCGGTGATCTTTCCTCCCAGCGTCCCGACGCCGCGCTTATTACGCTGGGAGAGTTGCCTGCAATCGGTAGTGGCGTGCGCCATCTGACTGCGCTGGATTCGGCAGTGCATGCGACCGAAGCTTTGCCGCGCGCTGTCGATGCGCTGTTGCTGCCGACCGAATTCGTCCGGCTGGCGCCGCGCCCGATATACGGCCGTGCACCCGATGCAAAGCCGAAGCCATGAGTACGCGCCTGCGCATCGCCAATATCCGCCCCGGCGGCGAAGGCGATATTCCGACGGTCAATCAGATCATGGCCGATGCGTTCGACCCGCAATATGGCGAAGCATGGACGCCGTCGCAGTGCACCGGCATTCTGGCGCTACCCGGCACCTGGCTTTCAATCGCCGTGCTTGACGATCAGCCTGCGGGCTTCGCGCTCAGCCGGGCAATTTTCGACGATGCCGAACTGCTGTTGCTGGCGGTACGACCGGCAATGCGTCGCCATGGCGTCGGAGGTGCACTGCTGCGGTCTGTCATTCAGGATTGCCTCAGTCGTGGCGTTGAAACGCTTCATCTCGAAGTGCGCGCCAATAATCCCGCTACCTCTTTATATCATCGGGAAGGTTTCACAAAAGTCGGTGAACGTCCCAAATATTACTGTGGGATGAACGGGAAGTTATTCGATGCACATAGTTTCCGCTGTAAATTAATGCATGAATAGCCCTTTTGAACAACTTTACCCTTGAATAAATAACGCAACAATAGGATAGGCAACGCCCTCAGGGGGTTGAAGTCCTGTTGCAAATAAGTTGTTTGAAAGGAAAATAATGGAAAATCAGTCGGACATGCACGAGACGCTGGTCACGCTGACTGCCGACATCGTGGCCGCACATGTCAGCAATAACAGTGTTGCGGTTTCCGATCTCCCCCTGCTGATTCAGAATGTTCATGGTGCACTTTCGGGCCTGAACGGTGAACCGGAAGAACCCGAAGTCAAGCAGGAGCCTGCTGTTTCGATCCGCGCTTCGGTGAAACCGGACTATATTGTCTGCCTCGAAGACGGCAAGAAGCTGAAGATGCTCAAGCGTCACCTGATGACGCATTATGACATGACGCCGGAAGAATATCGCGCCAAATGGAATTTGTCGCCGGACTATCCGATGGTCGCACCCAATTATGCTGAGCAGCGTCGCAATCTTGCGAAGAAGATCGGCCTGGGCACCAAACGCCGCAAGCGCTGAATCGCGCAAGTCGCAGGCCGGGGAGCGCGTCACGCGCCACCCCCGGCCATGCAATGGCTTCCCTATCCCGGCCGATATGGCTACATCGGCGTTTAGGAAGGAAGGGAATGCCGCGTAAAATCGATCTGGAAGCACTGTGTCAGGAAAAGGGGCTGCGCATTACCGAGCAGCGCCGCGTGATTGCGCGAGTCCTGTCGGAAGCTGAAGATCACCCTGATGTCGAAAAGGTTTATGAGCGCGCCTCCGCGATCGACCCCGGCATCTCCATCGCCACCGTCTATCGCACCGTCCGCCTGTTCGAAGAAGCGGGTATTCTCGACCGTCACGATTTCGGCGACGGCCGCGCGCGCTATGAACCCGCGCCTGAAGCGCATCACGACCATCTGATCGACGTCGAAACCGGCAAGGTGATCGAATTCGTCGATCCCGAACTCGAACAACTGCAAAAACAGATCGCGGAACGGCTGGGCTTCCGCCTCGTCGATCACCGCATGGAGTTGTATGGAGTCTCGCTCAACCGCAAGGGCTGAGGCCGCTACAGGCAATCCGCCGCCGGTCAGCAGGATCGGCTGGGTCCGCCTCTCTATCCGCGCCGCGCTGATGATCCTGTGCGTCCTCATCTGCGTGCCGTTTCACTATCTCTGGCGCTTGCTGCACCTGCCCTCGCCCTGGCCGCGCTGGTTCCTGCGGGCCTGCGGCCGGATTTCCGGGGCACGGGTCCGGGTGAAGGGCGTGCCGCTGAAACGCGACGTCTTCTATATTTCCAACCATCTGTCGTGGATCGACATTCTGGCACTGGCGGGCGCAAGCGGCACCGCCTTTGTCGCCAAGGCGGAGATTCGCGCCGCCCCCGTGGTCGGCTGGCTGTCGACGCTCAACCGCACCGTGTTCGTGAAACGGGAAGACCGGATGGGAGTCGCCGAACAGATCAACCAGCTTCGCGACGCGCTGGAGGATAACTGGTCGGTGACCGTCTTTCCCGAAGGCACCACCACCGACGGGCTGTCGCTGCTGCGCTTCAAGACGTCGATGCTGCGTGTGCTCGAACCCCCGCCGCCCGGCGTGATGGTGCAGCCGGTCCTGCTTGAATATCAGCGCGAAGTGGGTGAGGAAATCGGCTGGGTCGGCATCGAGTCGGGCAAGGACAACGCCATCCGCGTCCTGTCGCGCAAGGGCAGCTTCCCGGTGACGGTGCACTATCTCGAACCCTTCTACCCATCGGAATTTCCCGGTCGCAAAGCCATCGCCGCCGAAAGCCGCAAGCGGATCGAGGAAGCGCTGGTCAAGGTACTGGGCGAACCGCTACGCCCCTTTCCCTATTGACGGCGTGGATCGGTGGACTGGAAAATACTTGCATTACTTCAATTGGCCGTTGTTGGGGTAATTTGCGGGACACTGAGCGCCCATAACACCGTGAGGATGATTTCGGAGATTAATGCGTCTTCAAAGGGCAGTGCGCAAACAGCCGACGTCGGATTCTATCCAGGCAAAGCGGCCGCAATTCGCAACCATCATCGTCGTATTTTCCCGGCTTCAAAATGCAGAAAGTTAAACACGCTCTACCGAGCGATGACAATTGCCTCGTTCATTATCGCCGCAATCGCCTTGTTGATCTGAACAGCGCTACCCCGCTCTCGACCCAGACAACACAAATCCCTATAGCGCGAACATTATGGCGACCACTCCCAAGACCTATCACGTCAAATCCTATGGCTGTCAGATGAATGTCTATGACGGCGAGCGCATGGGCGAATTGATGGCTCAGCAGGGCCTGACCGCGACCGATGCGGAATCGGCCGATCTGGTCGTGCTCAACACCTGCCACATTCGCGAAAAGGCGACCGAGAAAGTCTATTCGGAGATCGGGCGGCTACGCAAGGACGGCCGCGCACCGATGGTCGCGGTGGCCGGTTGCGTCGCGCAGGCCGAGGGTGAGGAGATTGTGCGCCGCGCCAAGGTGGATGTCGTGGTCGGGCCGCAGGCTTATCACAATCTGCCCGCGCTGATCGCGAAGGCCGTCACCGGACAAGCGGCTCTCGATACCGATATGCCGGTCGATTCCAAATTCGGCGCATTGCCGGGTCGCCGCAAGGTCGCCCCGTCGGCGTTCCTGACCGTGCAGGAAGGTTGCGACAAATTCTGCACCTATTGCGTCGTGCCCTATACTCGCGGCGCGGAGGTTTCGCGCCCCTTTGCCGCGATCGTCGATGAGGCGAAGGCGCTGGTCGATGCGGGGGCGAAGGAAATCACCCTGCTGGGACAGAACGTCAATGCCTGGACCGATGCCGACGGGCGCGGACTGGACGCCCTGATCCGCGCCCTTGACCGGATCGAGGGGCTGGCACGCATCCGTTATACCACCAGCCATCCCAACGACATGACGCAGGGACTGATCGACGCGCATGCCGATGTCGAAAAGCTGATGCCCTATCTTCACCTGCCGGTACAGGCGGGCAATGATCGCGTGCTGAAGGCGATGAACCGCAGCCATAATCGCGATTCTTATCTGCGCATTCTCGATCGTGTGCGAACCGTACGACCCGATATCGCGCTGTCAGGCGACTTCATCGTCGGTTTTCCCGGCGAAACCGATGCCGAGTTCGAAGACACGCTGAGCCTGGTCGAGGAAGTCGGCTATGCGCACTGTTTCAGCTTCAAATATTCGCCCCGCCCCGGCACTCCGGCGGCAGCGATGACCGGGGACTTCATCGCTGCGGAAGTCGCCGACGAGCGGCTGCAACGCCTGCAGGCCGCACTCAACCGGCATCAGCTTGCCTTCAATCAGGCGACCGTCGGCAAACGCTGTCCCGTACTGATCGAACGCAAGGGCCGTCGTCCGGGGCAGATGGTCGGCAAGTCCCCCTGGCTGCAATCGGTGCACCTCATCACCGACGCACAGGTCGGCGATCTGATCGAGGTCGAAATCGAAAGTGCTGGCCCGAACAGCCTTGGCGGCATCCAAATTCTGCAGGCAGCCGCCTGAAAGAAAGGTCCGTGCGATGCCGGCACGGACCCTTCCTTGCAAATCTTACCAGAAAAACCCGGTATAGACCCGCAACACGCGGCCGGTGCGCATGTTCACCAGTACCGCATCATTGCCGTAGCGGACCCAGCGATGATAGGCCGCCGGGCGCGGCAGCCGATAGGTCGCCCAGTCGCTGATCCAGTAGCGGCGGGCATAATAAGGCGCTGCGAAACGATACCCCACCGCGACCGGGCGATAGCGATAGCCGTGCGGACCGACATAGGCCGGACGACGGTACACATCACGATGAGTCCGGCGATAGTCACGCCAGTCCTCCCGCGTTTCCCGGCGGTCGCGACGCAGATCGCGGCGATCCTGTCGCGCCTCCCGATAGTCACCCCGACGCACGTCGCGATTAACCTCGCGTTTGTCCTGACGGACTTCCTTCTGATCGTGTCGTATTTCGCGTGCGCTCTGGGCACTGGCAATTCCGGGAAGCAAGGCAATGGCGGCAACTGCCGCAAGCAACGGGATACGCATTCAACTTCTCCTGCTCGACTCACCTGTCGCACATCCGACGCGCGACAGGGTCGAACTTTGCGCCTCCGATTCTGAACGCACGAAAAACCAACCCGAAAGCAATGGGTAAGCAACCTGGGGCGAAGGCTCCCCTTTTCTGGTGCGGCATCGCGGCAACGATCTCCGTCAAAGCGCGGTATAGCGAAAAAACAGGCTGTCCTCCGCGCATCTGCTCTGCCAAAGTCTGTTTCGGATGACCGTTGTCGCTCTCTCGACCGAGTTTGGCGGACCCTTTGCCCGCCCGTTGCGCACTGTTGTCGCTCATCCCGCCCGTTTTCGCTTTTTCGTTGCCCGCCCCGCGCGTCTCGGACGCCTGTTCGAAAGGATTGCATGAGCCGAAAACCCACCGCCGCCGCCCATGCCGGCGAACGCAGCCGGGTCGAAGTCAGTTTCGACCGGCCCCAGCTTCTGCCCCGGCTGTTCGGGGAATTCGACGCCAATCTTCTGGCGCTGGAGGAGCGACTCGGCGTCTATATCACCGCGCGTGGCGACAAGGTGGGGATAGAAGGATCTGCTGAGGCGGTCGCCCATGCCCGCGAAGTGCTTCAGGAACTGCAATCGCGCGTCATTCGCGGCGAGGAAATCGATACCGGCCTGATCGACGCGGTGATCGCCATGGCCGAGGAGCCGACGCTGGACGGCATTATCCAGGTGGAAAAAAAGACACCGCCGTCGATCATGATCCGTACCCGGCGCAAGACGATCGTCCCGCGTTCGGTCGCCCAGACCCATTATATGAAGGCGCTGGTGTCGAACGACATGATCTTCGCGCTAGGCCCGGCGGGTACCGGCAAGACCTATCTGGCCGTCGCGCAGGCCGTGGCGCAGCTCATCACCGGTTCAGTCCAGCGCCTGATTCTTTCGCGCCCTGCGGTCGAGGCGGGCGAGCGGCTGGGCTTTCTGCCCGGCGATATGAAGGAGAAGGTCGACCCCTATCTCCGCCCGCTCTACGACGCGCTGTATGACTGTATGCCGCCCGAACAGGTCGAACGCCGGATCGCCTCCGGCGAGATCGAGATCGCGCCGATCGCGTTCATGCGCGGGCGCACGCTGGCCGATGCCTTTGTCATTCTCGATGAAGCGCAGAACACCACACCGGCGCAGATGAAAATGTTCCTCACCCGTTTCGGCCAGAATAGCCGCATGGTGGTGTGCGGCGACCCGAAACAGGTCGATCTGCCCGGCGGCGACACCGCATCCGGCCTTGCCGATGCGGTCGGGCGACTGGAAGGGGTCGAAGGTATCGCGGTCTGCCGCTTCACCGCCGCCGACGTCGTGCGCCACCCGATCGTCGGGCGCATCGTCGATGCCTATGAAGGCACCGGAGGATCGGTCTGACATGGTGTTTCCATCCGGATCGACCGCGGGACCGATGCGTTGTTCGCCTTCACGTCCTGTTTTCATGACACTGCACCGGAAATAAGGAGGTCCGATGCTTGATGTTTCCGTTCAACGCGAATCGCCCTGGTCATCCACCATCGACTGGGAAAATCTGGCGGGCACGGCTGCGCGCGCCGCGATCGAGCGCACCCCTTTCGGCGAATGGCTGACTCATCCCGCGCAGATGGAAATCGCTGTCCGGCTGACCGATAATGGCGAGGTACAGACGCTCAACCGCCAGTATCGTGACAAGGACAAGCCGACCAACGTGCTTTCCTTTCCGATGATTCAACCCGACCTGCTGGAAACCGTCACCTGCAACAGTGACGACGGCGAAGTCATTCTGGGCGACATTGTGCTTGCCTATGACGTGTGCGCTGAAGAAGCCGAAGAACGGGAAATTTCGGTGGCAGACCACGCCAGCCACTTGATTGTTCACGGGTGCCTGCATTTATTGGGGTTCGATCATCAGGGGGAAGCGGAAGCGGAGGCCATGGAGGATATCGAGCGCGCGGCAATGACCGCGCTTGGCCTGCACGACCCTTACCCCATATGCGAGGACTAGACCGACCCGATGGACGAGGGACGAAGTAGCGCCGGTAACGGCAATGGAGAAGGCAGCAGTATCTGGCGCGGCATCCGCGCGCTGTTCACGGGCAGCGAAAGCGCGGATACGCTGCGCGAACGCATCGAAGCGACCATTAATGAGCATGAGCAGGAAGCCGAAGCGCCGGTGGCGGGCGACCTGTCGCCGATCGAGCTTCAGATGTTGCGCAACCTGCTGCATTTCGGCGAACGCGATGCTGGCGATGTCGGCGTACCGCGCGCCGACGTTATCGCCGTGGAGGAGGAAACGCGCTTTACCGACCTGGTGAAGCTGTTTGCCGAGGCCGGGCACAGCCGCCTGCCCGTCTATCGCGAAAAGCTCGACACCGTGATCGGAATGATCCACGTCAAGGACGTGTTCGCGATCCTGGCAGAAGGCGGACCGCACCCGACCAGTCTGGCCGGGCTGATCCGCCAGCCGCTTTATGTCCCGCAATCCATGGGTACGCTCGACCTGCTCGCACAGATGCAGGCCAGCCATACCCATCTGGCCATCGTGCTAGACGAATATTCGGGTACCGAGGGGCTGATCACCATCGAGGATCTGGTCGAGGAAATCGTCGGCGAGATCGAGGATGAGCATGACGAGGAACCGCCTGCCATGCTGGTGCCGCTTGACGACGGCATGTGGGATGCCGATGCGCGTGCCGAACTGGAGGATGTTGCCGAGGCGATCGACCCGCGACTGTCAGAGGTTGAGGAGGATGTCGATACGCTGGGCGGCTTGGCCTTCGTGCTAGCGGGCCATGTACCCGAACCGGGCGAATGTCTGGACCATGACAGCGGCTGGCGGCTGGAAATCACCGAAGCCGATCCGCGCCGCGTCACCCGGATGCGCCTGCACCCGCCCGCCGACGCGCACGAGGAATAGGATTTAGGGAATGGCCCGCAGCCATGGCTATGCCGCGACGCGACCGGGATTCTCAGACAGATATTGCTGAAAATACGAATCCGGACTGTGGCCCCCAAATCAGGGTCTGCGCACTATTGCGCCTTTGCCTGTTCGCTCCGACCGCCTATTGAGGGGCCATGCGCACACATGTGAAGATTCTGGGCACCATCCTCGTCATCGTGCTGATCGGGGTGCTTGCCTGGGCCGCCTGGCCGGACACTGCCCGCCTTTCCGTCAATGCCGTTGCCGGGCGCGTTCCCGAACTCACCCGACCGCGCAACCAGTCGATCCCGACGGTCGACGTTGCAAAGGCAGTGGGCTGGGCAAAGGACGCGCACCCCATCCCGGCCAAGGGGCTGAACGTCAATGCGTTCGCGACCGGTCTGGACCATCCGCGCTGGATCTATCGTTTGCCCGATGGCGATATTCTGGTCGCAGAAACCAATGCCCCGCCGGGCAAGGGCGGCGGAATTACCGGCATGATCGCACGCTTCCTGAAAAAGCGTGCGGGCGCGGCGACGCCCTCCGCCAACCGGATCACGCTGTTGCGCGATACCAATGGTGACGGAGTGGCCGATCTGAAGACCCCGTTCATCACCGGCCTCAACTCGCCTTTCGGCATGGTTCTGCTCGACAACACGCTGTACGTCGCGGATACCGACGCCCTGCTCGCCTTTCCCTATAAGACAGGGGAGACGCAGATCACCGCCAAGCCGCGCAAACTTACCGCCCTTCCCTCCGGCGGGGAACACTGGACGCGCAGCCTGATCTACGATCCCAAGGAAAAGCATCTGCTGGTCGGAATCGGGTCAAGCACCAACATCGCCGATAACGGGCTGGAGGCGGACAAGACGCGCGCTGCCATCTGGTCGGTCGATCCGCAAACCGGGCAGCATGCGCTGTTCGCAACCGGCATGCGCAATCCCGTCGGCATGGCGATCAATCCGCAATCGGGCAATCTGTGGGCGGTGGTCGATGAACGCGACAAGATGGGGTCGGATATGCCGCCCGATTACCTGACGCAGGTCGATTTCGGCAATTTCTACGGCTGGCCCTGGGCCTATTGGGGCGGCTATGAGGATCGCCGGGTTACCCCGTTCCGGCCCGACCTGCTCGAATATACCGCGCGGCCCGATTATGCACTGGGCGCGCATGTCACGCCGCTGGGGCTGGTCTTTACCGAAAATGCGAAGCTGGGCCCCTCCTTTGCACAGGGCGCGGCGGTCGCAGAACATGGGTCGTGGAACCGGCGACCGCCTTCGGGGTACAAGGTCGTCTATGTCCCATTCGCCGGGGACGGATTTCCGGTAAAGAATTCCAAGCCTGTCGACCTGCTCACCGGGTTCCTGAATGCCAAAGGGCAGGCACAGGGAAGGCCGGTTGGGCTGGCGATCAGTGCGACCGGTGCGCTGCTGGTGGCGGACGATGTCGGCAACACCATCTGGCGGGTCAGTTCAGCCGCACCGCCACAAGCATCTGCCGCAACGCCTGCACCTCACTCGACCCAGTAATTCGCGTCGCTCGTCTTCGCGCTCTGGTCCGAACCGGCCGGGACGACCGCATAATAATGCTCGTCGGCAAGCGGACCGTCCGAGGTGGAGCCGCTGTCGCCGTCGGCAAGTTGCGTTCCGTCCGGGCTGCTATGGGCGGCAAGCGTGTAGCCGCCGCCATAATCGTGGCGCATATGTGCCGTTATATTGTCGGCGAGCAGCCAGCCTGCCGGAACGGAACAAAACACTGCCGCTCCTGCGACGAGCATGAAAAATTTGCGGTTCATCGGATGTCCTGTTGTGTCCCTTTGTAACGGAACGACATCCGGCCGGTTCCCTATTCGAGGAGTTTCGGTCCCTCTTTTGCCAGCTTGGCGCGCAATTTATCCGCAAAAACCGCAAGGAACGGCGGCAGAAACACCGCCGCATGCACCCTGTCCTCAAATACGGTCAGCGTGCTGTCGACCGACTGGCCCATCGCCTGAACGGTGAACCGCAACCGGTCGTCCTCCCAGGTCTGGTTGACGACCGCGCCGCCGGGGATCAGCTCGCCGAATTTGCCGATGCCCTTGTCAATCCGCGCTCTCGCCTCTTCGCGGCCCAGCTTGTGGGGAATATCGGCTTCGACGGGATCGCTCATTTTGCACCTGCATCATCGGTTGCGAACAACATAGCGTCATCGGCAAACGCCTTGAACTCCAGCGCGTTGCCGCTGGGGTCGTAAAAGAACATCGTGGCCTGCTCCCCCGCCTGCCCGGCGAACCGGATATGCGGTTCGATCACGAAGTCGATACCCGCGCCGCGCAACCGCTCGGCCAGCGCCTTCCAGTCCGCCATCGTCAGCACCAGTCCGAAATGCGGCACCGGCACCGCATCGCCGTCCACCGCATTGGTGACGGAAACGGGGCGGGCGTTCGCATCATAATGCGCGACGATCTGATGCCCAGACAGGTCGAAATCGACCCAGTGCTCGGCGCTCCTCCCCTCCCGACACCCCAGTATGTCGGCATAGAAACGGCGCGCTGCGGCAATATCATGGACGGGAAAGGCCAGATGAAAGGGGCGAAGCTGGTTCATGCCGATGATTATAGCACCGGCTTGCCTCTGTGCGCCATCCCGGCGATAGGCAGCGGACGATGTTCGCTTTTCTGAAACGCCATCCCTGCTGGATTGCCCTGATCGCCGGGCTTGCCTCCGCCACCGGGTTCGAGCCGCTCAACCTGTGGCCGGTCACGCTCATCTGCCTTACCGTCTGGCTATGGCTGACCAACGATGCTGCGACGCTCAAATCGGCTATGCTGCGCGGCTGGGTGTTCGGCGTCGGGCTTTTTACCGTCGGCGACAACTGGATTCAGCACGCCTTCGACTTTCAGGAAAAAATGCCGCCCTGGCTGGGCTATATCGCCGTCGTTCTGCTGGCACTGTATCTCGCCGTCTATCCGGCGATTGCAGGTGGTCTGATCTGGCGGTTCGGACGCGAGGGACCAGTACCGGGCACCCGGTTCGCGCTGGTGGCTGGCGCTGCATGGATATTGACCGAATGGCTGCGCGGAACGCTGTTCACCGGCTATCCGTGGAACCCGATGGCGGTAATCTGGCTGCCGGTCGGCGGTGTTGCGCATCTGGCGAGCTGGATCGGTACCTATGCGCTGTCAGGCGTGACGATCGTCGTGGCGGCTGCGATTCTTGCCGCCGTGTATCGACAATGGCGGTTGCCTGCTGTCGTCATGGTCCTGCTGATCGTTCGTGGCATTATCATTCCGCACGCTCCACCGCCCGCCGCCAATGCCCCGCATGTCCACGTGGTCCAGCCGAATATCGGCCAGCAAGCCGTGCATGAAGACGATTATGCAGGGCGGGTGTTGCGCAAGCTGCTGGCACTAAGCGGACGCCCCGGCCCGGTTCCGCGTCTCGTCGTCTGGCCGGAAGGCATGGTCAATTATTATATCGAGGACGGCTATCCGGTCGAATGGTATGGCGGCATTGATCCGCGCAGCGTCCGCGCGGCGATTGCCTCTATACTCGGCCCGCACGATATGGCGCTCGTGGGTGGAACCGCGCTGTTTTTCAATCAGCAGCAACAGATTACCGGCGCAGGCAATTCAGTCTTCATTGTCGATCCCGCCGCGAAGCTGCAGGGACGGTACGACAAGGCGCATCTGGTTCCTTATGGTGAATATCTGCCCATGCGGTGGCTGCTCGGCCGACTGGGGGTCGCTCGCCTTGTCATGGGGGACATTGATTTCATACCCGGCCCCGGCCCGCGAAGTTACGCGGTTTCGGGCTTCGGCAATATCGGCATGCAGATTTGTTACGAGATCATCTTTTCCGGCCATGTCGTCGATGAAGCGCATCGCCCCGACATGATCTTCAATCCGTCGAACGATGCATGGTTCGGCAAATGGGGACCGCCCGAGCACCTTGCTCAGGCCCGGATGCGCGCGATTGAGGAAGGCCTGCCGATCCTGCGCTCCACGCCCACCGGCATTTCGGCGGTAATCGACGCGGACGGCAAGCTCGTCGCTCATATTCCGCAAGGCGTGGCCGGAGCGATCGACGTTCCCATTCCAGCGAAAAAGCCCCCGACCCTGTTTTCGCGGGTCGGAAACCGGATGGCGCTGATCGTCGGCGTCCTGTTCCTTATCGGGGCCGTTGCGTTCCGTCGCCGCAGTCGCTAGGGCACGATATAAGGAATTCTTTATATCCGGTGCAGTCCGGTATTTCATGTCCAATTTGAGGGTTTCGCATGCGTTCAAGCTACCTCTTCACATCCGAATCGGTTTCCGAAGGTCATCCCGACAAGGTCGCCGACCAGATTTCCGACGCGATCGTCGACCTTTTCCTTTCCAAAGACCCCGAGGCGCGCATTGCATGCGAAACGCTGACCACCACGCAGCTCGTCGTGCTGGCGGGCGAAATCCGCTGCAAGGGCGTATATGAAAACGGTGAATGGGCGCCGGGCGCTCTGGAAGAGATCGAAAAGACGGTGCGCGATACGGTAAAGCGTATCGGTTATGAGCAGGACGGTTTCCATTGGGAAACCTTCGAGTTTGAAAACAACCTGCATGCCCAGTCGGCGCATATCGCCCAGGGCGTCGATGCCAGCGGCAACAAGGATGAAGGCGCAGGCGATCAGGGCATCATGTTCGGCTATGCCGTCGATGACACGCCCGACCTGATGCCCGCAACGCTGGACTACAGCCACAAGATCCTGCAGCGCATGGCCGCCGACCGTCATTCGGGCACGGCGCCCTTCCTCGAACCCGATGCCAAGAGTCAGGTCACGCTGCGCTTCGAAAACGGCAAGCCTGCGGCTGCCACCGCAATCGTCGTTTCGACCCAGCACAAACCGGGCTATGACAGCGGCGAGAAAGAAACCGAACTGAAATCCTATGTGAAGAAGGTCGTTGCCGACATCCTTCCCGCTGAACTGCTGTCGGACGCCACCGAATATCACATCAACCCCACCGGCAGCTTCGAAATCGGCGGGCCGGATGGTGACGCGGGCCTTACCGGGCGCAAGATCATCGTCGACACCTATGGCGGCGCCGCCCCGCATGGCGGCGGCGCGTTCAGCGGCAAGGATCCGACCAAGGTTGACCGGTCGGCGGCCTATATCACCCGCTATCTGGCCAAGAATATCGTCGCAGCCGGTCTTGCCAAGCGCTGCACGATCCAGCTTGCCTATGCCATTGGCGTGTCGAAGCCGCTGTCGCTCTATGTCGACACGCACGGCACCGGCACCGTGGCCGACGACAAGATCGAGGATGCGATTCGCGCCAACCCGAAGCTGGGCGGCCTGACCCCGCGCGCCATCCGCACGCATCTGGGCCTCAACAAGCCGATTTACAGCACGACCGCAGCCTATGGCCATTTCGGGCGCAAGCCGACCGGCGATCTGTTCCCGTGGGAACGCACCGATCTGGTCGAGGATCTGAAGGCTGCGCTGACGGCGGAAGCCACCGCCTGATTGCCCTGTCCGAACGATGAAGTGGCGGCGGTCGGAGGACTGCCGCCATTTTCATTTCCGACACATCCATTTGCGAAGTGCCGCCGTCCGGCCTATGCGCACCCGGCCATGAACGATCCCATCATTCTTCGTCGCCTGTATGGCCGCCGTCAGGGGCACAAACTGCGCGCCGGCCAACAGGCGCTGGTCGATGACATGCTCCCCGGCCTCAGCGTACCGGAGGAAGGCCCCCTGAACGCAACAACCCTGTTCGGCGACCCACGTCCGCTGGAATTCGAAATCGGCTTCGGCGCGGGCGAGCATCTTGCCGCGCAGGCTGCCGCCCGGCCGGAGCACGGCTTTATCGGCTGCGAACCGTTTCTGAACGGCGTGGTCGGCGCGCTTGGCCATATTCGCGACAATGGTCTGACCAATATCCGGCTGCATATGGGCGATGCGCTGGAAGTGCTCGCCCGGCTCCCGGACGCCTCACTGGACCGCATCTATCTGCTCCACCCCGACCCATGGCCCAAGGCGCGCCACGCCAAGCGGCGAATGATGAATCACGGCCCGCTCGACCTGATTGCGAAGAAACTGAAGTTCGGTTGCGAATTCCGGCTGGGCACCGATGACCCGACCTATTGCCGCTGGTCGATGATGGTCATGGCAGCACGCGATGACTTTAAATGGCTGGCAGAAACGCCTGCCGATTTCCTGAACCGCCCGGATGATTGGCCGCAAACCCGCTATGAACGCAAGGCCCGCCGCCATAACCATGAAGTCTGGTATTTCCGCTATCTAAGAAAATAAATTTCATTTCATCGATAAGTGCTGTTATTTTCCTTTCGGCAGGAGGGAATACTCATGTCGAATACCAAGAAAGATCAACCGCCTCAGGAAGAACGCCGCTCGGGCAAAGACCGGCGCCATATCAACAGCCCCGACTATAGCGGTCCGGATCGCCGCAAGCATGAGCGACGCAGCTACGATCAAGATTAAAGCCTGATCGTCCCGCTCAGCCTTCTTCATTTCCCGATGCCTGCCAGCGGCTGGCGAACAGGCGCCCGACCATTGCCGACAACCCCGGACGCACAAAAAGCCAGTCGCGGATCCCCGGTCCCTTTTCGGCGCCGATGACGCGTTTATACCCGCTGTCGCCTGCCCCCCAGTCAACCCGTGCCATACCGTCGTCCAGTGCGCGTACCAGATTGCGATAATAGAGCAACTTTCCCGGCGAATGTTTCGCAAAATTCGGATCATAGCTGTTGGCAATGGCGTATTTCAGCGCGCCCGCATTGATGTCGAAGGAAAAGGCGGAAGGTTCACCGTCAATACGCAGCACCGCTGCCCACAGCATATCAGCAATGACCGGATCTTTTGCTGCAGCACGCCAGAAGGCACCATGGCCGGCGCGGGTAAATTTGGCGTCGCTGCCATCGGTACGTGCGGCAATCCAGCTCTTTTCCTCGACTGTGGCAAGGGCATCGAACATCCCGTCGTTCCACTCTGCACCGGACACGAACGACCAGTCCGGCACGCCATGTTCGCCAAGGTGCTTTTCGTGAAACCGGTTCTTGCGCAGCGTCGAATTGCGCGGCCAGGTCCCGGCTTCGCGCAATACCGCCATGTCGAGCAGATAGCTGTCGGCAATGAAACGCGGGAGCACGGCCCAGCCCTTCGCCCGCGCCGCATCGCGCAATCGATTTAGCGCGGGATCATCGTCATAGACCGGACCGATCCGCAACGCGCGCACCGGCAATGCCTTCAACAAGGTATCGAATACCCCCGCATCGGCATCCGCGGCGACCGGAAAGCTGCGAAACGGCCAGTAACAGCCCGGCACCGACGCCATACCCAGCCAGTCCGGCCCGGTACGCACCAGCGGCAACGCCGCCATCACTTCGCCCTCCCGCATGATCGTAATGGTGCGCGCTTCCCCCCCATAGGCGGCAAGCGCCGCAGCAAACCATCCATAACGCAAAAACCGATAGGCGGGCAGCGCCGCATCCGCCGCATGGTCGATCGTCCCCGACAGGCCGGGACGCACCTGTGCCGTATATACCGGCGATAGACGTTCAAAGCTGGAAAGCGGCATCGGTTTGGTCATAGCAAGCTGTGTAGCGGCAAGGAGTTACCGAGTCGTAGCGTCGTGCCGACCTGAATTTCTGTGCCGGTTCGGGAAATTTATTCTCCCTTCTCCGCATTGCCCCTTGAAGCGGGCGAGCAAGACACGTCATAATCTGGATCAATGCTTTGCGTGCGCACATTCCTTTTCCCGGCGGCGACCGCTTGTTTTGATCAAGGCCCGGCCCTCTGCAGCCCGGCATGATCGCTTATTGCGGATGTCAGAATCCTGAGGCCGGTCTTTGCGCCGGATCTTCGAGTCCGTGCCGTGAAGATGCAGCCGAAACTGTGTTTCGGGGGTTGAACATGCGCAATACCCAGTTTCAACGGAGTCCCGGATGAACCTCGACGGCGAACGCCGACTGTTACAACTGATTATCGCGCTCGCAGCCCTTGTGCCGCTGACGGCCGCGACGGTCAGTATTTTCAAGGGGCCGGACTGGCTGGGCTATCCGGGCGGCGTGGCCGTCGATCTGGACAGCCAGTTTCGCTATCTTTCGGGTATCTTTCTAGCCATCGGCATTGGTTTTTTAAGCTGCATTCCCCGTATTCAGGCGGAAGGGCCTCGCTTTCGCCTGCTGGGCACCATCATCATTGCGGGGGGGCTCGCCCGGCTTTGGTCGCTGATCGAAGTGGGCGCCCCTTCGACAGGTCACCTGGTCGGGCTGGTGCTGGAACTGGTGCTGATGCCGACGCTGATGATCTGGCAGGCAGCGCTCGCCAGTCGCTGGCGCCGCCTGCGCATGCCGATGTTCTAAGAAATCGGCACCAGCCCAACAAACCTTCTATTGGAAGCCGTCGATCGCCGGTCCGGTATCGACATGCGCGCGATATCCCGGCGGCATCCGCGCCAGTGACGCCTGTTCATAGGCATAGCCCGCATCCAGCACGGCAGCATCCTGATAGCGACGGCCGATAAAGGAAATTCCCACCGGCAACCCCTTTACCAGTCCCATCGGCACGGTCAGGTGCGGCCAGCCAGCCTTTGCCGGTAACCCGCTGGCACTCGGGCCTTCCGCCTGATCGCCGTAAATCGGGTCCGACAGCCAGGCCATGCCCGACGTCGGCTCCACCAACAGGGTCGCATTCGCCTCTTTCAGCATCGTGTCCAGTGCCTTGCGGGCACCGTCGCGTGACGTCGCCAGCGCCCTGGCATAGCCGGGATCGTCCGCGCCGCCCGTCTTTTCCGCCATCTGAAAGATTTCCTGCCCGAAAAACGGCATTTCTTCTTTCTTATGCGCGTCATCGAAGGCAATCACATCCGCCAGCGTGCGCGTCTTCACCGCATCCGGTGTGGTGGCGAGATAGGCGTTGAGATCGCTCTTCAACTCCATCTGCAGCACCTTGAACTCGGCGGCGCTCAATCCCTTCGTGTCAGGCTCCTTCACCGTCACCAGCGTGGCTCCTGCGGCTTTCAGCACATCGAGCTGCGCATGGAATTTGGCCATCAGCGCAGGCGAGGCATTCGGCATCAGCACCGCAATCCGCACGTCTTTCAGCGCGTCCTTCGACAATCCGGCCGCATAATTCTGGCGATAGCGGTCGGCATCCTTTGTCGCAGGATCGGCAGGGTCGCTGCCCACCATGGCGGAGAACAGCATCGCCACGTCCCGCACGCTGCGGCCCATCGGCCCGGCGGTGTCCTGACTATGGCTGATCGGCACGATATGGGTACGGCTGACCAGTCCAAGCGTGGGTTTCAGGCCCACCAGTCCGTTCATTGAGGAAGGACAGGTCACCGACCCGTCGGTTTCGGTTCCCAGTCCGGCAGCAGCAAAACTCGCCGCCACCGCCGCCGCTGTCCCGCTTGAGGAACCACATGCTGTACGATCGAGCGCATAAGGATTGCGCACCAGCCCGCCGACCGCACTCCAGCCGCTCATCGAACGGGTAGAACGAATATTCGCCCATTCCGACAAATTGGTCTTGGCGAGGATGATCGCGCCCGCAGCCTTCAGCCGCGCGATCACCGGTGCGTCGCGATGGGTGACGTTGTTGCGCAGGGCCAGGCTTCCCGCCGTGGTCGGCAACGGCCCGGCCAGCTCGATATTGTCCTTGATGACGATCGGAATGCCGTGCAGCGGCCCGCGCAGCCTGCCCGCCTTGCGCTCGGCATCCAGCTCGCGTGCTTCGTCCAGTGCCTGCGGGTTGATCGCGATGATGCTGCGCAGATCGGGGCCTTTACGATCCATCGCCGCGATCCGGCTCAGATAGGCGCGTACCAGTGCGACACTGCTGGTCTGCCCATCGGCAAGCATCGCCTGCAATTCGGAAATGGAGCGTTCGGTCACATCGGCGGGCACGACCGGCGCTTCCTGCACAGCCTGTCCGATTGCCGATGCGCTGATGCCGCCCATCAACCCGGCCGCCAGAACCGCTGTTCCCAATAGCATTGCAATGCGCATATCGCCCCCCCCCCCCGTTCAGCTGCAACCGGTCAGCCTAAATGCTTTTGCGCGCCTGCCAAGCCGTACCTTCCGGGCCGGACCCGAATGCCAACATCAAACTGTCATCAAAACTTCGTTGCAGTGCAACAACCATCATGCAGGCGGCGTGGGAACCATCAAAGGGGAATTTCAATCATGCGCCACGTCGCCCGGACTTTCACCGCTCTCCTGCTCGTCACCGCCTCTCCCGCCGCCTTTGCCCAAACCGTTCAGCCCGACACCGGCGGTGGTACTGGCGACACGCCGGCGACCGGCAACGACACCGACATCATCGTCACCTCGCAAAAGATCGAACAACGCGCGATCGACGTACCGATCACGATCAGCGTCAAGACCGGCAAGGATCTGGAACGCCTCGGCATTTCCGATCTCGACGACATTTCGGCCTATATTCCCGGCCTGAATATTCAGGATCAAAGCCCCAACAATCCCGGCTTCGTGATTCGCGGCATCACCTCCGACAGCGGTTCGGCCCAGCAGTCGGCGCGCGTCACCGTCTATTATAACGGCGTCGATATATCGCGTGCACGCGGCGCCTATCAGGATCTGTACGACATCAACCGGATCGAGGTGGTGAAGGGACCGCAGGCGACGCTGTTCGGGACCGCCGCGGCAATCGGTGCGATCAGCATCATCTCCAACAAACCGCAGCCCGGCTATTCGGGCGAACTGACCATCGGCTATGGCAATTACAATCAGAAGCTGGTGCGCGGCTATATCAATGCCGGATCGGACACGCTGGCGGGGCGCATCGCCTTCGCCTGGAAAAAACGCGACGGCTATGTGAAGAACCTTTCCCCCGATCAGGGCGATCTGAACGGCCAGAATCAGCTTGGCATCCGCGCGTCGCTGCGCTGGCGTCCGTCGGATGCGGTCACCGTCGACCTGATCGGCACCTATGACCGTCAGCGCAATCCCGGCACCGCATTTGTCTCCGGCAACTTCGCCACGCCCGCCGGTCCTGCCGATCCGCTGAGCGATGTAGCCGATCTGGGCGGCTCGCCCTATTCGGCACAGGTGCTGGGCGCGCCGCATCTCGGCCTGCGTCGCCATGTCTATGACACCAATCTGACGATCAACTGGGACATGGGCGACGGCTGGAAGATGACGATGGTCAACGGCTATCGGCGATTCCTGGACAATGAAGTGTTCGATGCCGACGGCTCGGCCGCCTGGTATCTGGAATTCGCCGAGGACGCCGAGGGCTGGCAGGCAAGTCACGAAACGCGCTTCAACTACACCAGCGATACGTTTCGCGGCGCATTCGGATTCAACGTCTTCCATGAACAGGGCTTTCAACGCGTTCCCTTCTCCACCGAGGAGGGCACCTATCTGCAATGTACGTTGCACCTGATTCCGGGGCTGGGCTGTGTCGCCGCCGACGGTTCGGTCCCGGCATCGCAGGCAACCGGCATCCTGACCGGCGGGCAGGCAACCGTCCTCCCCTATGCCTCCGTCTTTGAGAACGGCGGCAAGAACGACAGCTATTCGGTGTTCGGCGACATGACCTGGATTCCGACGCCGAAGCTGGAACTGACCGCCGGAGCGCGCGGTATCATCGAACAGCGGATCAGCACCTATTCCGCCACCCAGCCCAATTCCGTGCTGGCAGGCGCACCGTTGCTGCCCGTGGGCAATACCGACGGTCAGACGGTACAGGCACAGCGCAGCTTCGTCGCGCTGCTGCCGCGCTTCAATGCCCTCTATCACCTTAACGGCAATCTGAACCTGTACGCGACAATTTCAAAGGGCCGCCGCTCGCCGGTGGTGCAACTGACCGGCCCGCTGTCGACGCTCGACATCGTGCCGGAAGAAACGGTGTGGAATTATGAAGCGGGCATCAAGGGTTCGGCGGGCATCGTCTCCGGCTCGCTCGGCGTCTATTATGACGATTACAAGGACTTTCAGGTGTCCGTGATTCAGAGCAACGGCACCACCATCACCCAAAGCGCCGGGTCGGCAAAGAATCTGGGTGTCGAGGCGGAACTGAATGTCCGCCCGACCGACTGGTTCAGCATGTTCGCCAATATGGGCTTCATTTCCGGCGGCATCGACAACAAGCCCGAAAACGGGGTTTATGCGGGCGATCAGTTCCGGCTTCAGCCCAAATGGCAGGCAGCGGGCGGCCTCACCGTCGACAAGCCGGTGGGCAACGGCATGCGCCTCTTCGCCACGCCCAGCATCACCTATCGCTCGAAAATCTATTTCGAGGTGCCGAACAGCGAAGCCACCAGCCAGGGTCCGGTGACGCTGGTCAATATCCGCGCCGGGATCAGCTTCGACAATGACCGGTTCGAAATTGCGGGCGTTGCCCATAATCTGCTCAACCGCCACTATCTGCTTGATGCGGGCAATACCGGCGGCGGCTTCGGCTATCCGACCTATATTCCCGCCGAACCCCGGCTCTACAGCATCCGCCTGACGGCGCGCTTCTGATTGTTGTATTCCGACCGGGTCGCCCTTGCGCCGCCCGGTCGGACGCGTTTCGCGCGTCTGGATGCGCCGCACCGCGCACAGGCACAACCGGCATCGCCAAAATATATTTTTTGTTCCCCGCTCGTTCTCTTGCGCGCGCGTCCACCCAAGGAAGGTCCACGCGTCGCGCACCCTGCGCCTCCACGAACCGAGTCTTTTCAGCGACGAACCGAATCCCTACTACGGCATTTACGGTATTGCTTCCTGTGGCGATTAGGCACAATCTGTAGTGGTCGCTTTCGGGGGGAAACCACAAGCGCTGGTATGAACCACCTGTGATGCTATATCACGGGACGGGATCGTTTGTGCCGTGAACCGGGCAAATGACCCTCTTTTGTTCTCCCCGTGCCGCGGCAGGAATGCTAGTATCGGGGTTTGCCCCCGAGTCGAACGGATCAGAAACGGGGATCGTCATGGATTTCAGGGATACGCAGGATTCAAACGTGAACGAGACCGCAGATATCGCCGAACCGACCATCGAATCCAAAACCGAAAAGGTTCAGGATACGAAATCGGTCGCGCCGCAGCCCTATCCGATCGAGGTCGATCATTCGCGTGACGCACTGCTCACCGAATTCGGCAAGGAGACGCTGAAGGACCGCTATCTGCTGCCCGGCGAGGGGTACCAGGATCTGTTCGTGCGCGTGGCGTCGGCTTACGCCGACGATGCCGACCACGCCCAGCGGCTCTACGACTATATCAGCCGGTTGTGGTTCATGCCGGCGACGCCGGTGTTGTCGAACGGCGGCACGGGACGCGGCCTGCCGATTTCCTGCTATCTGAACTCCGTGCCCGACAGCCTGGACGGCATTGTCGGCACATGGAACGAGAATGTCTGGCTGGCGTCGCGCGGCGGCGGCATCGGCACCTATTGGGGCCATGTCCGCGGCATCGGCGAACCCGTCGGCCTGAACGGCAAGACCAGCGGCATCATTCCCTTTGTCCGCGTGATGGATTCGCTGACGCTCGCGATTTCGCAGGGTTCGCTGCGGCGCGGTTCGGCTGCCTGCTATCTCGACGTCAGCCACCCGGAAATTGAGGAGTTCCTCGAAATCCGCAAGCCATCGGGCGATTTCAACCGCAAGGCGCTGAATCTGCACCATGGCGTGCTGCTGACCGATGCGTTCATGGAAGCGGTACGCGACGGTGCCGAATGGGAGCTGAAATCCCCCAAGGACGGGTCGGTGCGCGGCAAGGTGGACGCGCGCGCACTGTTCCAGAAGCTGGTCGAAACCCGGCTGGCGACCGGTGAGCCGTACATCGTCTTCGCCGACCATGTGAACAACAACATGCCCAAGCATCATCGCGATCTGGGGCTGAAGGTATCGACCTCGAACCTGTGCAGCGAAATCACGCTACCGACCGGGTTCGACCATCTCGGCAACGATCGTACTGCGGTGTGCTGCCTGTCGTCGCTCAACCTCGAAACCTGGGACGCGTGGAACAAGGACAAGCGCTTTATCGAGGATGTCATGCGCTTCCTCGACAATGTGCTGACCGATTATATCGAGCGTGCACCCGACGAAATGGCGCGCGCCAAATATTCGGCTGAGCGCGAACGCTCGGTCGGGCTGGGCGTGATGGGCTTCCACTCCTTCCTGCAGGCACGCGGCCTGCCGTTCGAAGGCGCGATGGCGAAATCGTGGAACACCCGCATCTTCAAGCATATCAACGCACAGGCGAACGAAGCGTCGATGCAGTTGGCCGTCGAGCGCGGGCCGTGTCCCGACGCCGCCGAAATGGGCGTGATGGAACGCTTCTCCTGCAAGATGGCGATCGCGCCGACCGCGTCGATCAGCATCATCTGCGGCGGCACCAGCGCGTGTATCGAGCCGATCCCGGCAAATATCTATACCCACAAGACGCTGTCGGGCAGCTTCGTGGTCAAGAACCCGTATCTTGAAAAGCTGCTGACCAAAAAGTCCAAGAATGCCGACAGCATCTGGAACTCGATCCTCGAAAAGGGCGGATCGGTGCAGCATCTCGACTTTCTGAGCCAGGAAGAAAAAGACTGCTACAAGACCAGCTTCGAGATCGACCAGCGCTGGCTGCTCGAACTGGCGGGTGATCGTGCGCCCTATATCGATCAGGCGCAGTCGCTGAACCTGTTCATTCCGGCGGATGTCGAGAAATGGGATCTGCTGATGCTCCATTTCCGCGCCTGGGAACTGGGTATCAAGTCGCTTTATTATCTGCGCTCGAAGAGCGTGCAGCGCGCCGGTTTCGCCGGTGGCGTCGAAAGCGACAACACGATCGACAAGCCCAAATATGAACTGCCCAGCACCGATTATGATGAGTGTCTGGCATGCCAGTGATGCCCCGCATCACCGGCTTGGTGCCCGACACTCTGGCCTGTCAGTAAAATGTGTGCCCTGCGCAAGGCAGGGTTCGTGTCTCCACTTTGGGAGGCGCATGCGAAACAAGTGAAAAGCCCCCGTTTTGCGGGAGCAACGTGGAAGCTATGATCGCCGTAAACGACGTCTCAACGAACGAAACCCCGGACCGCGCGATGCGGGCCGGGGCTACGTTGCGTTCGGACGTCTGCCTTTCGGCAGGTTCAATCCGCCGTTTCGAACATGTCCTGCGCGTTTTGCGCGGTGGCGGACAGACGCACCGTGTCGCCTTCGACTTCGGCGACCAGTCCGAGCGGAATATAGTGATGCCTGGCACCCTTCCCGTCCTCGGTCTGCGGGCTGTCGGTCTTGGTCAGCTTGATGCGGTCGCCCTTCATATGGTCGACGGTGCCCAGATGGACGCCGTCGGCGCCGACCACATTCATATGTTCCTTGATGTCACTTGCATCGGCCATGATCTGCCTCCTGTCGGTAAAGTTCTGCCACAACAACGCGCGATGGCCGCAAACGATGCATCGGCGCACCCCGAAAGCGCGGCGGCATGACGCGGGCGCTGACCATCCAGTCGGGCGTGGCGCTGTGTGCACTGCTCGCGGGGGGCACGCTGCTCGCGCGACCGGACAGCGTGCGCCGCGCGATGGGCGCGGCCGACCCGGAGCGCACGACCTATGCCCTGCGCATTATCGGCATGATGCTGACCGCGCTCGGCCTGCTGCTCGGCGGTTTCGCGCTCGCCTTCCGGCTGGCGGGAGGCGTGGCGTGACTGACGGTCGTGTCTTTCTGGCAATCGGTACGCTGATCAGCATTGGTGTATTTGCTAATGGCTTGCGGTTCGCGCACAAAACATCGAATCCATGGTCTGGCAAACATATCTTGGGTATGTCGGTAAAAGGTAGCGACGTACCGCTGGACCGCATTCGTCGGATCGGTCGGCTTCAAATGATTATCGCCCCGATATTTTTCCTGTTCTTGTGCGCGCTTTGCTTCGGCCTGCTCGGCCCGGTGCAGGGCATTCAGACAATTCAGTTTTAATCCGAAAGGCACAACCATGTCTCTTCTCGAAGCCCGCAAACAATATAAACCCTTCGAATATCCCTGGGCCTATGACTTCTGGAAGCGTCAGCAACAGGTGCACTGGCTGCCCGAGGAAGTGCCGCTGGGCGAGGATTGCCGCGACTGGGCGCAGAAGCTGTCGGACCATGAGCGCAACCTGCTGACGCAGATTTTCCGCTTCTTCACCCAGGCCGATGTCGAGGTGCAGGACTGTTATCACGAAAAATACGGCCGCGTGTTCAAACCGACCGAAGTCAAGATGATGCTGACCGCCTTTTCCAACATGGAAACGGTCCATATCGCCGCCTATTCGCATCTGCTCGACACGATCGGCATGCCCGAAAGCGAATATGGCATGTTCCTCGAATATGCCGAAATGAAGGACAAGCACGATTACCTTCAGAAATTCGGCGTCGACAATGATGAGGATATCGCCCGCACGCTCGCCATGTTCGGCGGCTTTACCGAGGGCGTGCAGCTGTTCGCCAGCTTCGCGATGCTGATGAACTTCCCGCGCTTCAACAAGATGAAGGGCATGGGCCAGATCGTCAGCTGGTCGGTGCGCGACGAAAGCCTGCATTGCGAAGGCATCACCCGCCTGTTCCATGCCTTTTGCCAGGAACGCGACTGCCTGACCAAATCGGTCAAGCAGGACATTATGGATCAGTGCCACACCACCATTCAGCTGGAAGATGCGTTCATCGATCTGGCCTTTGAAATGGGGCCGGTGAACGGCATGACGCCCAAGGATATCAAGAAATATATCCGCTACATCGCCGACTGGCGGCTGGCGCAGCTCGGGCTGAAACCGATCTTCCTGATCGAGGAGCATCCGCTGCCCTGGCTGACGCCGTTGCTTAACGGGGTCGAGCACGCCAATTTCTTTGAAACCCGCGCCACCGAATATTCAAAGGCCGCGACGCGCGGCAACTGGAACGAGGTATGGGACAGCTTCGACCGCCGTCAAAAGGCGAAGGTGGGCAATGACGACGGCCCCGACGACGATGGCGGTGCAGACATGTTTTCCGGAGCCGGGGTCGCGGCCGAATAAGAACCGACAGACCACAAGGTCCCCTTTCAACGGCACGCGGTCCCCAAAGCCGCGTGCCGTTTTTCATGGAATGTCCCACCATTCATTTCGGGTTCACAAGAATCCAGCATTTCCGCCATTTCCACTGACCGCTTCTGGCGCACGGTCCACCCCGCCCTACGCGTGCGCGAGGGGCTGTCGGATGTTCTTCCGACGCAACCCGGCGGCCAAGATGCCCGTTCTTTGCCCCGGTTCAATGAGGAACAAAGGAGTGCGTATCATGTCCAGGACCCTGATCGCCGTTGCGGTCGCCGGTGCGGCCATGCTGACCGCTGGTCCCGCTTTTGCACGGCACGCCACGCTGGTGCGGGCTAACCCGTCGAATGCGCGGAGCATCTTCACCGACAGCAACAAGCATTATCTCGATTACAAGACCGACCTGTCAGAGGCGCGGCGTGAACTTGCCAGCGACCTGCGCCGTGCACACGACGCCGACGACCGCATCGACGCTTATGCCGAATACAAGTCGGAGGTTGCCGACGCCCGCAAGGATTTTCGCAAGGAAATGGCGGAAAAGGGCATTGACGTGCCCGACAGCATGATCCCCCGGCGCGGGATCGTCACCATGGATGACGGCCGTATGGTCTATCCCAGCCGCTAAAACGTCTAGTCGGTAAATGCGGGAGGAGCGGTCGCAGGCCGCCCCTCCCGATATCGCGTTTCGTCCCATTGCAAGGCGACGACAATAGCGAGCGGGAGAGTCGCAGCATTATCCGCTCCCGGTCGCGCAATAAAACGCGCCTATATCACTCCTCAGCAGCTTCCACCCGCACCAGCAGGGAGCCTTCGCTGACCTGTCCGTCCTTGGCCACCGGCAGTTCGGAGACGGTGCCGTCAAACGGCGCGGTCAGCGTGTGCTCCATCTTCATCGCCTCCAGCGTGACGAGCTTCTGCCCCTTGGTGACGGTATCGCCCTCGGCCACTTCCACCGCGATGATCTTGCCCGGCATGGGCGACAGGATCGCGCCGTCGCCTGCGGCGCCTGCACCGCCGCCGTCGGTACGAGCAGCCACGAAACGCCAAGTCTTGCCATTCAACGTTGCCCATACGGCGTTATGGTCAGCATGGAGAACCGGATAATTTTCCTGATCATAGCTTACCTCGGCGGCAAAGTTGGCCGTGAAGCTATCGTCACGATCCATTAGCTGCACGTCCGTATGGCGCGAAGTATTCAACCGAAACCCTGCAAGTTTGGGCTGGACATCAGCCAACTGATGACGCGCAGCGAGAGTAAGCAACCACTCTGGAGGATTCATGGCAAACACAACATCGTCATGATGCTGATCGATAAACCCGGTGTGGACCTTGCCTCCCATAAAGTCAGGATCAACGAGAAGCGCCCAGAGAAAACCGGCGTTGGTTCGCACCGGCCAGACTTCCGCATCGCTTACAAGATGCGCCAGCCCTAAGGCAGCCGCTTGACGCGTATCGGAATGGCAGACAATCTTAGCGATCATCGGATCATAGAACGGCGATATTTCCGACCCCTGTTCAACGCCCGTTTCGATTCTACCCTCTCCGGGAAGGTCGAGTTGCGTACGTGTTCCGCTGCGTTCCGCTCTATACCGCAATGGACGAATTGCAGCCGGCAGGTTGAATCTTTCGAGCGTTCCAGTGGATGGCAGAAATCCCTTGGCCGGGTCCTCCGCATAGAGGCGCGCTTCCATTGCCCAGCCGTTGATCGAGAGGTCTTCCTGCTGCACCGGAATCGGCTCGCCCGCCGCGACGCGCAGCTGCCATTCGACCAGATCGACGCCGGTGATTTCCTCGGTCACCGGATGTTCGACCTGCAACCGGGTGTTCATTTCCATGAACCAGATACGATCCGAACGCAGGCCCTCGCTGGCGTCGGCGATGAACTCGATGGTGCCCGCGCCTTCATAGTCCACCGCTTTCGCCGCGCGGACGGCGGCCGCGCAGACGCTTTCGCGGGTCTCTTCGTCCATGCCGGGGGCGGGCGCTTCCTCGATCACCTTCTGATGGCGGCGTTGCAGCGAGCAGTCGCGTTCGAACAGGTGGACGACATTGCCATGGGCATCACCGAACACCTGCACTTCGATATGGCGGGGTGAGAGGATATATTTTTCGATCAGCACGCGGTCGTCGCCGAAGCTCGACGCAGCTTCGCGTTTGCACGATGCCAGCGCGTCCATGAAATCGCCTGCCGCATCGACGCGGCGCATCCCCTTGCCGCCGCCGCCCGCGACTGCCTTGATGAGGACGGGATAGCCGATTGCGTCCGCCTTTTCCTTCAGCGTTTCGGGCGTCTGATCCTCGCCCAGATAGCCCGGCGTGGTCGGCACACCGGCATCCTGCATCAGCTTCTTTGCCGCGTCCTTCAGCCCCATCGCGCGGATGCTGTCGGGCTTGGGGCCGATCCAGATCAGCCCCGCATCGAGCACGGCCTGCGCGAAATCGGCATTTTCGGACAGGAAGCCATAGCCGGGATGAATGGCTTGCGCGCCCGTTTCCTTCGCGGCGGCAATGATCCTGTCCCCTTGCAGGTAGCTTTCGCGCGCAGGGCTGGGGCCGATATGCACCGCCTCATCCGCCTGCCGCACGTGCAGCGCATGGGCATCGGCATCCGAATAGACCGCGACCGTAGCGATCCCCATCCGGCGCGCGGTACGCATGACGCGACAGGCAATTTCTCCGCGATTGGCGATCAGCAGCCTGGTAATCATGGATGGCGCTCCGGGAAGCCGTGGCGCGTGTGGAGCGCGGCCAGCAATGCTTCGATTTCGTTGACGAACCCGCCGCCTGCAAAGACCAATGCGGGCAGGTTCTGGTTCTCCTCCCCGATCGCCTCCACGACTTGCGCGCGCGGGCGGGGATACGGCACGCGGATCACATCGAGCGCCTTTGCCTGTTCGGGGAACAGGGCGAGCAGGCCCTCCACCGTTACGCAATCCTTGCAATAGAAGCTGCGGCCGGGAAGCACCGCATCGTCAAATTCCCGGTCGAGCAGATAAAGGCGGTCGCGGGTCATCGTTCCTCCATCATGCAGCCGGTCGTGCGCTGCGACCAGGTGACGTTCAGCACCTTCCACGCGCCATTCTGACGCACCAGATCGAAATGATCATAGCCGCAATGGGCGGGCTTGCCGTCGACGGTGAAGGTATAGCGCGCCCAGACCATCGCGATATCGCCGTCGATTTCGACCGCGGGGTCGTGGAGCGTCTCCTGAAGCTTCTGCGCACCCGGCTTCACGGTAGCGAGAAACTGATCCCAGCCCATGTGCCGGATGGTGTGGATGCCGCCGGTCTTTTCGAGCGCCACAGTGGCGCCGCCTTCGGGCAGGATCTGCGCGCGGATCGCGGCGGCATCGCCTGACGACAGCCCTGCCAGCATGGCGTTGATCGGCTGCATCACCGCCGAAACCTCCGGCCCTGCAAAGGCGGGTGCATCCAGATGCGCGGGCGGCAATGGGGGCACCGGCGTGGTCGGCCCGTTCTGAGCGAAAGCGGGCGTTGCAAGCGCCAGTGCGGAGAGCAGGAAGTAGCGTTTCATTGATGTACTCCGTCAGCACCCTCACCGATGCCGGTGGGGCTATGGTGTGCAACCTGTTCCGTCACATCCGGAACACGCCGAATTGCGGGCGTTCTGGTATCGGCGCGTTCAACGTCGCGGCGAAGGCAAGGCCCAGCACGTCGCGCGTCTGCGCCGGGTCGATGATACCGTCATCCCATAACCGCGCAGTGGCGTGCCAGGGATTGCCCTCATCCTCGTACTTCTGGCGGATCGGCGCCTTGAAGCTTTCTGCCTCTTCCGGCGTCCAGCTATCGGCGTCGCGATGGACGGTGGCCAGCACGGACGCGGCCTGCTCGCCGCCCATCACGCTGATCCGGCTGTTGGGCCAGGTGAACAGGAAATTGGGCGAATAGGCGCGTCCCGCCATGCCGTAATTTCCCGCGCCGAAACTGCCGCCGATCAGCACGGTGATCTTCGGCACGGTCGCGGTGGCAACCGCCGTCACCAGTTTTGCGCCGTGCTTGGCAATGCCTTCCGCTTCATATTTGCCGCCGACCATGAAGCCGGAGATGTTCTGTAGAAAGAGCAGCGGGATACGCCGCTGACAGGCGAGTTCGATGAAATGCGCGCCCTTGACCGCCGCCTCGCTGAACAACACGCCGTTATTGGCGAGGATCGCCACCGGCATCCCCCATATATGCGCGAAACCGCACACCAGCGAGGTGCCGTACAGCGCCTTGAACTCCTGAAATTCGCTGCCGTCGACAAGGCGCGCGATAATTTCATGCACGTCATAGGGCGCGCGGACGTCTTGCGGCACGATGCCGTACAACTCTTCCGCGGCGAATCTGGGCGCGCGCGGATCGGCGATGTTGATGTCCGGTGTACGGTCGGCAGGCAGTGTCGAAACGATATCGCGCACGATGGTCAGCGCATGCTCGTCATTTTCGGCGACGTGATCGACCACGCCCGATTTACGCCCGTGCAGGTCGCCGCCGCCCAGATCCTCGGCGCTGATTTCCTCGCCCGTCGCAGCCTTGACCAGCGGCGGTCCGGCAAGGAAAATCGTGCCCTGATTGCGCACGATGACGCTTTCGTCGGACATGGCGGGGACATAGGCACCGCCTGCGGTGCAGCTTCCCATGACACAGGCGATCTGAGGGATGCCCTGTGCCGACATTTGCGCCTGATTGAAGAAGATGCGCCCGAAATGGTCGCGGTCGGGAAACACGTCCGCCTGATGCGGCAGGTTGGCGCCGCCCGAATCGACGAGGTAGATGCACGGCAGGCGGTTCTGCTGCGCGATTTCCTGCGCGCGCAAATGCTTCTTCACCGTCATCGGGTAATAGGTGCCGCCCTTCACCGTGGCGTCGTTACACACGATCATCACCATGCGGCCCGAAACGCGACCGATACCGGCGATCAGCCCGGCGCCGGGCACTTGTCCGTCATACAGGTCGCAGGCGGCAAGCTGGCCGATTTCCAGAAACGGCGCACCGGGGTCGAGCAGGCGTTCGACACGATCGCGGGGCAGCAGTTTGCCGCGCGACAGATGCCGTTCGCGGCTGCGTTCCGAACCACCCAGTGCGGCCGTCGCGACATCCGCGCGCAACCGTTCGACCAGCGCTTTATTGTGCGCAGCATTGGCGCGGAAATCGCCGCTGTCGGGCGACAGCTTCGTATCGAGAACAGGGGCGGTCAATGGGTTGCCTCCAGCCATCGGGTGAAAAGTATCTTCAAAGATTGCCGATTCGCATTTACCGCCGAAGCATCCGCAAAGATAAGCACACCCCGATCGGGCGAAGGCCATTTTGCCAGTCCGTCGGGGTCGTCAAACGTAAAATGATCTTCGACACGCTTGCTCCCGCGGTGCAGAACAGCCCGTACACCGCCCTTGCGCTCAACGCCTAAGGTAATGCGATCTTCGCAGTCCAGTGCGAAACTCGGCGCGTTCCATTTGATCGATTCGTGCAGGTCGGGACCAGCCGCCTTGACGATGGAACGAAGCGCGTCGATGGAATCGCGTGTCACCGACGGAAGGGCATCGAGATACGCCTGCACGTCGCTCACCCGGCCGCCCCCACCAGTTCGCGGCCGATCAGCATCCGGCGGATTTCATTGGTGCCCGCCCCGATATCAAGCAGCTTGGCATCGCGCAAATAGCGTTCGACCGGCCAGTCTTTTGTATAGCCCGCACCGCCCAGCGCCTGCACCGCCTCTCCCGCCACGCGGAAGGCATTTTCGCTGGCCAGCAGGATCGCGCCCGCCGCATCGAAGCGCGTGGTCTTGCCGCTGTCGCAAGCGCGCGCGACGGCATAGACATAGGCGCGCGCAGAATTGAGCGCGACATACATGTCGGCGATCTTCGCCTGCATGAGCTGGAAGCTGCCAATCGGTTTGCCGAACTGCTTGCGCTCACGAACATAGGGCAGCACGACGTCAAGGCACGCCTGCATGATGCCGAGCTGAATGCCCGCCAGCACCGTGCGTTCATAGTCGAGGCCGCTCATCAGCACCGCGACACCGCCGTTTTCCGGCCCCATGATATTCTCATCGGGCACCTCGCAATCGTCGAACACCAGTTCGGCAGTGGGCGATCCGCGCATTCCCATCTTTTCGATCTTCTGCCCGATGGAGAAGCCGCCCATGTCCTTTTCAATCAGGAAGGTCGTGATGCCGCGCGACCCCTCACCCGTTTTGGCATAGACGACCAGCGTATCGGCATAGGGCGCGTTGGTGATCCAGAATTTGGTGCCGTTGAGGACATAGCCGCCCTGCACCTTTTCGGCGCGCAGCTTCATGCCGACCACGTCCGACCCGGCATTGGCCTCCGACATGGCGAGCGATCCGACATGCTCGCCCGAAATCAGTTTGGGCAGATATTTCGCCTTTTGCTCAGGATTGCCCCAGCGTGCGATCTGATTGACGCACAGGTTCGAATGCGCGCCGTAAGACAGCCCGACCGAGGCGGAGGCGCGGCTGATTTCCTCGCACGCGATGACATGTTCCAGATAGCCCAGACCCAGCCCGCCATCCGCTTCGGCAACGGTGATGCCGTGCAAGCCGAGCGCGCCCATTTCGGGCCACAGGTCGCGCGGAAACCAGTCTTCGGCATCGACCTTTGCAGCGATCGGCGCGATCTTGTCGGCGGTGAAGCGCGCGGTCGTTTCACGGATCATGTCGGCGGTTTCGCCCAGCGCGAAATCGAGTTCGGGGTTCATTCAGCCTCTCCTTGTTCCCCACGCTGCTACCGCATCCGCCATCAATTGAAAAATGGAAGTCGGCAAAAGCATTGTATAGATATCATCTATGATCGACCGTTACCTTCTGCGCTATTTCCTCGCCGTCATCGACCAGGGCAATTTCTCCCGCGCGGCGTCCGCGTGCAGCGTATCGCAACCGACGCTGTCGGTCGGCATCGCCAAGCTGGAAACGGAGGTGGGGCAGGCCTTGTTCCTTCGCACCAACCGGCGCACCGAACTGACCGCAGCAGGCGTGCGTTTCGCCGAACATGCCCGCCGGATCGAACAGGAATTTGCACTGGCGGAGCAGGCAGCCCGCGGCGCCATGCAGACGAATATCGTGCGACTGGGCATATTGTCGACGATCCCGCTTGCTCTGGTGCAACGGGCGCTGAACGTGACATCGGGGCAGTCGATACAGATCGAGGTGGTGTTTGAAGCGGAACGCCGGTTGCTCGCACACCTTGACCGGGGGCGGCTGGATGCGGTGCTGGGACTGGTCCGCGCCGATAGCCCCGGCGGCAGCCTCGCCTTGTTCGAAGAAGGGTATCGACTCGCCATGCCGCCCGGGCATCCGCTGGCGAAGCGTGCAAGCGTTGCTCCGGAAGAACTGGCGGATAATGCGATGATCGTCCGGCGCCACTGTGAGGTATTGAGCCAGACCAGCCGCCATTTCACCGCGCATGGCGTGCGACCGTTCATGGCGGCCCGCGTTACCAGCGATACGCAGGCGCTGGCCTGTGTGCGGGCGGGACTGGGGGTAACGGTAATGCCCGCAAGCTATTGCGGCGAAGGCGTGGCCATGCCGCGGCTGGCGGGGTTCGATCCGGTGCGAACCATCGGCATCCTCCATGGCGCGCGCACGGCGGCGCAGGAACTTTCGGACTCGCTCACCGCAATCGGCACCGCATTGTGCGCGGCGTATGCCGACACCATCCCCTAACGCGGGGATGGTGTCGGCTTAGGCGCAATCACTTTTCTCCGACAGCGCCCGGCGCTTTGCCGCGCACATGGATAACCGCACCGCGATCCGCCCATTGCTGCTTCGTCAGGCAGGTTTGGGGCTGAATGCGCGAACCGGTGACAGCTTCCTGCGTCACGCAATAAAGCGTCTTCCCGTCGCGATGCTCGACAGTCACCTTTGCAGTCTGCTGGTTACTGAGGTCGCCGCGATCCATCGCGAAGGCCGCGGGCGCCGACAGACAGGCAAGTGCCGCAGCGGATGCAATAAACAAGGTACGGAGTGAAGGGGCAAAAACAGACATACAACCTCCCGAGGTCAGATTTTGTCGCGAGCATCATTGCCCGCCCCCGTATTGGTGCATTATGTATGCCATACACTATAAGCTACTGTTTTATTGTATGTTTCTTATTTTAGAAATATTCCACCTTAGTCCTGCACAAATAAAAATGGCACTTTTCACCTGTTATAGGTGAAAAGTGCCATTTTATCTCCGGCGTGAGTGGTCAGTCTGGATCAGTTGTTCAGATTGTCCGTTTTGCGAATGAATGCCACGACATTGTCGTGCAGTTTCTTGAGCGACTCGGCGTGCGCGTACACCATGTGCCCCGACTGATAATAATGATATTCGATATTGCCGCGCAGGCTGTCGGGGATTGGCAGGTGATGCATCTCATACCAGCCCTGATAGAAGGGCGTGGCGAGATCGTAATAGCCGCCGTTGACCATCACCTTGAGCTGCGGATCGTATTTCATCGCCGTGGCGAGATCCGGCATCACGCTGCTGCCCATCGCGGGAATCGACGGCACGCCCGGCGCATCATGTTTCCAGTCCCAATACTGGAACACGTTGATGCTGGGCTTGTACGCCTGATGCTCGCCATAATGCAGGCTGTTGCGCGTATATTGGTTGAAGGCCGAAACATAGGCCGAACTGAGCGCCGCCGACTGCGGGTCATATTCAGCATCTTTGGACAGCGGGTCCATGTCAGGGCCGGAAAAGCGCGTATCCAGCCGCCCGGTGGTCAGCCCGCGCGCCTGTTGCAGTTCCTTTGAATATTCCGGTCCGTCGACACGCAGATCTGCTTTCAGAATGTAATCGACCGGCAGGCCGCTGAAATAGGCGAGTTTCTTCGCCACTGCCTGCTTGGTGGCGGGGTCGATTTCCGACCCCTGCGCCAGTGCGGCCGCATATTCGGTGGTCGCAAACTGTTCCGCCTGTTTCAGAAAGGGTTCCAGTTCCGCCGGACGGCCGCCGGGGACGAGATTATGGTACCAGGCCGTCGCTGCATAGGTCGGCACCTGCACCACATAGCCTTCGACCGCGCCCGGATTGCCCGCCTGAAGTCCGGCGAACAGGTGGAAGTCGAGAATCTGCGACAACAGGATGACACCGTTGAAATCGATATCATCGTCGGTCGTCAGGTCGTTGATCAGCACCGCCGAGCGTGGCGTACCATAGCTTTCGCCGAACAGATATTTGGGCGAGTTCCAGCGATTATATTTGGTCAGGAACGCCTTGACGAATTCGGAAAAAGCATGGGCGTCGGCATCGATGCCGTAAAATGCCTTTTCCTTGTCCTTGCCCGCGATCCGGCTGAACCCCGTACCCGGCGCATCGATGAACACCAGATCAGACGCATCGAGCAGGCTGTCGGAGTTGTTGACGACGCTGTACGGCGCGGCGGGAGTGTGGCTGTCATCCTTTGTCACTACCCGGCGCGGACCGAACGCACCCATGTGCAGCCATACGGTCGAGGAACCGGGGCCGCCATTATAAAGGAAGGTAATCGGACGATCAGGTGACGGCGCACCGTTCTTGAAATAAGCGACGTAGAACATCGACGCTTCGGGAGAAGCATTGGATTTATCGGCAAGATCCTTTGGCGACTTGCTACGCCAGTCGGAATCATCCCATCCCTTCGGATGCACGACAATTGTTCCCGCTTCGGCGCGATAATCGATCCGCTGCCCGCCGACCGTGACGGTTCCGTTGCTGGTAACACTGTGCGGTTTGAAAAGCGAAGGCGGGCCGTCGGCATGCGCCTCATCATGCTTCGCAGGCGGCGGCGTATCCTTTGCCTCGCCCTGTGCCGGAATAGCGATCGCCATCGCCATCGCACTTCCCAGTAATGCCAGCCTGAACCCCTTCATTTGCGTTCTCCCTTGATGCGCAATAATGTTACGATGTTACATATTCGCTCCGGACAGGCAATGCCGCAGCGCAATATTGTCGGAATGCCGATCACTCCCCATATCCTCGGTATTCGAAACAGCATCGGTGCATGCAATCTGCCGTTTGGCCATGGCCGAAGCGGTACAGACCGGTGCTTTTCTTTCCGGCGGAGTCGGAGTAAGGCTCCGCTGCGTATTTCTGACAGATATTGAAGAGGTTTTCTTGGCCAAGGAAGAATTGCTTGAAATGCGCGGACAGGTCGTTGAGCTGCTGCCCAACGCGATGTTCCGCGTCCGGCTGGAAAATGACCATGAAATTCTTGGTCATACCGCCGGTAAGATGCGCAAGAACCGCATCCGCGTGCTGGTGGGCGATGAAGTGCTCGTCGAACTGACGCCCTATGATCTGACCAAGGGGCGTATCACCTATCGCTTCAAGTGATCCGCGCGGACCGGCGTCAGGGAGCGCCCCTGCCATGGCCTATACCCCCGTCCGGCTCGTCCTCGCCTCCACCAGCCCCCGCCGCTACGATCTGCTGACGCGCATCGGCGCGCCGCCCGACCGGTTTGCCGCCCCCGATATCGACGAAGACCCGCACGACGGCGAACGGCCGCGCGACTATGTGCTGCGCATGGCCCGCGAAAAGGCGCAGGCCGTGCAGCGCGACGCGGGTGAAATCGTGCTGGCCGGCGACACCACCATTGCGCTGGGCCGCAGAATCCTCGGCAAGCCTGAGGATGAAGGCGATCTGCGCCGGATGCTGGCGCTGCTCTCCGGGCGGCGGCACCATTGCCTGTCGGCGGTGTGCGTGATCGACCGCGAGGGTCGCGTCCGGGTGCGATTGAGCGATACTGTCGTCGCGTTCAAGCGGCTGACGGCACAGGATATCGACTGGTATACCGCCAGCGGCGAAGGCATGGGCAAGGCGGGTGGCTATGCCATTCAGGGCCGCGCCGAAGTGTTCGTACGCTTCCTATCCGGCAGCCATTCGGGTGTCGTCGGCCTGCCGCTGTTCGAAACGCGCGCGCTGCTGCAAGCAAGCGGATACCGTCTTGGCTGAATGGTGGGTCGAGCGCGGGATCGGGGAAGCCCGCGCCGTGCTGGTCGAACAGGGCAGGATTGCGGAAGCGCGCATCCTTCCCGACACGATGCTGCTTGCCGGAAGCGTGCTGGAGGCGCGCCTCGTCCGGCGCATCCCCGCGCGCAATCAGGGCATTATCGCATGGCCCGATGGCGAAGCGCTGCTGTCACCGCTGCCCCGCAGCGTGACCGAAGGCGCGACGCTCCCCATCGAAATCACCCGCCCGCCGCTGCCCGAACCGGGCAAGCCCAAGCGCGCGCTGGCACGTCCGGCGGCGGCGGACGCAAAACCCGGCGGCCGGCCCGACCCGCTCGCCGGTCTGAACGGGCCGGTACGGATACTCGCCTGGCAGGACAGCGCCCTGTTCGATGGCCATGGCTGGGCGGAATTATGCGAAGAGGCGGAAACCCGCAGCATTGCCTTTCCCGGCGGGGGGCTGACGCTGTCGCTGACGCCTGCCATGACGCTGTTCGATGTGGACGGCGAATTGCCCGCCTTTGAGCTGGCGCAAGCGGGCGCGGCTGCGGCGGCACGGGCAATCCGGCGCCTCGATATCGGCGGGTCGATCGGCATCGACCTGCCCACCGTCGCCGACAAGGCACAGCGGCTCGCGATTGCCGATGCGATCGACGCCAACCTGCCGCAACCGTTCGAGCGAACCGCGGTCAACGGTTTCGGCTTCGTCCAGATTGTGCGGCGGCGCGCGCGCCTGTCGCTGCCCGAACTTCATGCTGGCGACCCGCAGGGCTGGTACGCCCGCGCACTGCTGCGACAGGCGGAGCGCAGCACCGGGACCGGTGAACGCATCCTTGCGGCACATCCGGCGGTGCTGGAGGCAATCGAGGCGATTCCCGACTGGCGCGGGGCGCTGGAACAGCGAATGGGGGCACAGGCGGTCTTGCGGGCCGATCCGGCACTTGCCATATCCGCAGGCCATGTCCAGGCCCGTTTCCCGTGAAAAATGCCCGCTGTGCGGCGATCCCGCCGTGGCGGATCACGCCCCCTTTTGCAGCCGCGCATGCCGCGACCGCGATTTGCTGAACTGGCTGGGCGAAGGCTATCGCCTGCCCGGCACAACCGCGGACGCACAATCACACCTCAATCGCGAAAGCGGGCTGGACAGCGACGACCTGCCCGATTAAGAGGCCCCCTCTCCGGCAGATATGTCGGCGTGCCCAAGTAGCTCAGTTGGTAGAGCATGCGACTGAAAATCGCAGTGTCGGTGGTTCGATTCCGCCCTTGGGCACCATTTTTCCCTTTCGAAGTCATCAGCATGCGCTGACCTTTTCGCTATTTCGGCGACACACAAGCGCTGAACTGCTCCATATTGATGGATGGCCCATGCCAGAAGGCATGCGTTCCCGGAGCTATGCCGGCTGCAAAGCCCAGACCCAAAGTGCAATCAAAACGGGCAGCTATCCCGCTTTATCCATATCCAGGTCATGATGCGTCGACTGGTATGTATCGAGATTCGATAAAATCATTGACTGCGAGCATGATCAAACATATCGTTATTCAATAAGACATTCATTGAGGAACGATATGAAACTCAATGCTCTCACGCTATCGCGCTTGCTGGTTCGTATATTGTTCTGGCTGAATATCGTTCTCGCCGCTGCTTTTGTGGCGCTGCTCCTGTGGTGGAGTGTCAGCCCGCACTGGATCGAGTCGATCCTCGGCGCAAAATATGGTTCCGGTAAAGCGAATGAGATACGCGAACTGATGCAAGCGGCGCTTCTCCTTGGCATTCTTACGGCTGCTCCGGTCGGAATGATTTTGGCGATGCTGTTGCGTATGATCGAAACAGTGCGGGCGGGTACGCCCTTCGTCGCGATCAATGCGCAGCGCCTGCGTCTGATGGGGTGGCTGGTTCTCGGCCTGCAGGTGGCCGACCTTATATTTTCAGCGCTTGGCATCTATGCCGGTAGCCTGCACGCCGACTGGCAAGGATCCACCCCTTCGCTCATGGGCTGGCTGCTGGCACTGCTGCTGTTCGTGCTGGCGCGGATCTTTTCCGAAGGTGTCGCGATGCGCGACGACCTTGAAGGCACTGTATAATGCCCTTGCAGATCAGGCTCGACGAGCAACTGCACCAACAGCGCATGACGCTCACCGAACTGTCCGAACGCGTGGGCATTACGCTGGCCAACCTTTCCATATTGAAGACCGGCAAGGCCAAGGCGATCCGCTTTTCGACGCTCGAAGCGATCTGCCGTGTCCTGCAGTGCCAGCCGGGCGATCTGATCGTGTTCGAAGATGATGAGGAAGAGGGGGCAGTATGATGTGGACTGACATTAAATCCATCTATCGCAGCGCATGGACGTTCATGATTGCCTGTCCACTGCTGTTTCTGATCCCGGTGTTTGTCGAGATGGCTCAGCATGTGGCCGAGATCCATATCGGCATGTATCACAGCCTTGCGAGTGCCCGGGCCGTGGCGGATTCACCGCTGCGCATGACCTTTGCGGTAGCCAAGATCATCGCCCTGATGCTGCCCGGCTATTGGTTCGTCCGCTATCTTGCCGCCGGCAATGACCCGCACGCCGCCCGGCGGATCGAACCGGTCGGGCTGGCTTTATGGTCGATCCTCTTCACGCTCAATCTGACCCTCTCACTCTATTCTCTTTTCGGACCGCCGCTGGGCGAAGCGCTTGGGCTGACGGGATCGGTCGGCACCTATTTCGGAACCGCCGTGTCAGGGGGATGGTCGATTCTCAGCGTCTATCTGTCGGCATGGATCATTGCCTGGACGCTTGGCAACGCGACAATCGGTCCGCTGCGCTCGGTCGCGATTATGAACGGCTATTTCTGGCGTACGGTAGTGTACATGGTGACGGGCGTTCTGCCGCTGATGGTGGTGCACTATGCACTCGGTTACGGTGCGATGGGGTGCCCGAACTGGCTGATCTGGCCGATGCTCATCGTGGATGCATTTCTTGTGGGGATTCTCGCCCTGACCATGACGGCCCCCATCTGGCTGGGGGCACGTCGCGCCGCTGAAGCCAGAGGCGTGGAACTCGCCCCCCATATCGACAGCCTTTCCATGCAGCGCGTCTGATCGACTGCAATGAAGACTGCGGGCAGGGGCATGACCGACAGCCCCCTGCCTTCGCCGCGCAGCGCATAACCGCAAAGGCTGTTGTATCGACTTCGATAGCGAACCCTCAACTGCCGCTAAAAGACGGCGGTAAGAACGAGGACCCCCATTGCTTGTCGGGCATCTTGCCGAGGGTGAAATGCAGCGTACCGCCTTTCGCAACGAACGATGCGGGCAACCAGGCGCGGTCGCTCGATGCACCGTTCACCTTCAGGGCCTGCACATACGGCGAATCGGGTGCTGCTCCATCGGCCTGAATTTCGATCCGGCCATCGGGGCGATCGATCGTTGCGGAAGGAAAGAGTGGGCTGCCGACGATCAGCTCGGCCCGGCCGGGATAGAGCGGATAAAGGCCGAGTGCCGACCAGACATACCAGGAGGACATTTCACCCAGATCGTCATTGCCCGAAATCCCGTCCGGCTGGTTGGTCCAGATCTGCCGCATGGCGGCGCGCACCGTGGCTTGCGTCTTCCATGGCTGACCGACGAAATTATAGAGCCAGGGCGAACCGACCGACGGTTCATTGTCCAGTTCGGCATGCAACGGCCCCGATTTGGTCACCGCCCATTTGCCGTCGGGAGTACGGAAGAACGCGTCGAGCCGGGCTGCCATCGCCTGCTTGCCGCCCAGCGCCTTTGCCAGACCGGCCGGGTCGAACGGCACCATCCACAGATATTGCGCGCCGCTGCCTTCGACGAAACCGTCGTCCGACGCCGGATCGAACTGCGTCCAGCTTCCATCGGCGTTGCGCTGCTGAATATAGCCGCCTTGCGCTGTCGCCTTCGGATTGAACAGGTTTCGCCACCAGCCGGAGCGCCGAAGGAATGCGCGCTCACCTGCCCGGTCGCCAGCATCGCGCGCCAGTTGCGCAAGGCCGAAATCGGCGGCGGTCATTTCCAGCGTGTCCGCCGCACCGCCCCAGCCGGGGGCACCGGCCGGCATGTAATGCAGCTTCAGCCATTGATCGAGGCCGGGACGCTGACCCACGCACAGCACCGGGCATCCCGTATGACTGAGATCGCCGGGTGTCGGAACGGTTGCCGCACGTTTCAGCGAGGCATAGGCGCGCTTCAGATCGAAGCTGCGCCCGCCGAATGCATAGACCGCCGCCAGCGACTGCGGCGACGGATCGCCGTTCATCACACTGGTGGCGCCGGTCAGATGCGTCCAGCGGTCCCACACACCGCCATTCTGGTCGGCCTGATTAAGCAGGGACTGGGCGATATCGGACCCGCGTTGCGGATCGAGCAGCGTGACCAGTTGCAGTTGCGAGCGATAGACGTCCCAGCCGGAATAGTTCGCATATTGCGCATGCTGTCCGGGCGACAACTGGTGCACCTTGCCGTCAAAGCCGCGATAGCGTCCGTCGCTGTCGCTATAGAGATTGGGTTCGAGCAGCGTGTGATAGAGCGCGGTGTAAAAGACGGTGCGGTTGTCGCCGCTGCCACCGGTGATCCGGACCTGCCCCAGCGCGCGGTTCCATGCGGCACGCGCGGCAGCACGGGTTGCGGCCAGTGTGGTTCCCCCCGGGCTTTCCTTGTCCAGATTGGCGCGGGCTCCGGCTGCATCGACATAGGATATGCCGATACGGACATGGACCACCGACGACCGGTCGGGATCGAAGCTGATCCATCCACCGGCCCCCTTGCCCAGCGGCGGATGCCCCTCGCTACCATAGCTGGTGCCGCCCGAGCCATCGGTCGAACCTGTATCGACCTGATCGTCGTGCCAGGTACCGCCCGCTTTGAACGGCTTGTCGAACACCGCTACGAAGTGCAGCGTATAATAGCTCTGGCGCTTGTCCTTCGACAGATAGCCGCAGAAATTGCCGCTGGTCACGGACCCGGTGACGGTGCGATGCGCTGCGTCGATATGGATGGTGGAGGCGGTGCTGCCGACCTCACTGTCCGAGGTCCGGAAGAGCAGGTTCGCGGGTTTATCCTTCGGGAAGGCGAACTGCCCCACCGCCGTGCGGTCGGTTGCCGAAAGATCGGCCTGAACACCATTATCGAGTTTGACCGAATAGGCACCGGGGCTGGCGCTTTCCTTGTCATGCTCCAGAATGCTGGCATACATCAGCCCCGCCTGAACGGACGACGGAGATGTCGTGATCGGCACGGTGACCGGCATGATCGGGATGTCGCCGCTCGCCCCTGCACAGCCCGTTCCGGACAGATGAGTCAGCGCGAAACCACGCACGCCATTATCGCGCCATTCATACCCGCCCGGCGCGGCCATCGGAAACCGCTTGCCGGGAAGCGGCGTTTCTTCCGGGCTGAACGCCACCATGCCGAACGGCATCGTCGCACCGGGATAAAGGTTGCCGCCATTGGTGGTGCCGATGAACGGATTGACCTCAGCCGCCGGATCGGCGGTATCGACATCATGGCCAACGACCTGCATCGGCATCAGCGCCGAAAGCGCAATCAAACCCAGTGTGCGTACCATTCCTATCTCCGGCATTGCTGTCCTGTCGCTTATTCTGCCGCGCGGCGAAGCGGTTGCGCCGCAGCATCAAGGGCGTCGAGCCCAAGCGCGATCGATCCCAGCGGCCCGGCCATCGTTCCCAGCTTTGGTGCCACGATATACGGTCCATCGTCGGGCAAGGGCATATACCCCGCCATGCTTTCCCTCAGCGCTGCATCAACCCGCCCCAGCAGGTGCGGCTGACCGGAAACCACGCCGCCGCCCATCGCAATCCGCAAGGGGCCGGTGGCACAGACCAGATCATGCGCCATGATCGCCAGATAATGAACGATCGCATCCCATATCGGATCGTCGGGCATAAGGTCGGAAATCTCCCGCCCATCCAATCGGGATTTCAACGCCGTACCCGACGCCAGCCCCTCGATACAATCGGCGTGATAACGGCAGACGCTTCGCGCATCATCGCCGGGAAAACGCGGCACGCGAAGATGGCCGATCTCGCTGTGCCCAAGCCCCCGTGTGGGTCGCCCATGCACGATCAGGCCGACGCCGACGCCGGTGCCCACCGTCACATAGGCAAAGTCGTCCATACCGACGCCGCTTCCCCATCGAATTTCCGCGAGCGCTGCGCCGTTGACATCGGTATCAAAACCTATCGGAAGATCGAAATGCGCTTTCAACGTACCAAGCAGGTCCGCATTCGGCCAATGCTCCTTGTTGGTCGCAAGGATGTGGCCAAAACTGTCGGACCTCTCGTTCAGGTCTAGCGGACCGAACGAGGCGATGCCCAGCGCGGAAAACCCCGAAGATCGCTGCCAGTTTTCAAGCGTTTCCACGATGGCCGGCAGGGTTTCCCAAGGCGTGGTGGTGGCAATGGTTTCCTGATCCAGAATCGCATCCGGACCGGTGGCCAGGGTACAGATACATTTGGTTCCGCCCAGTTCGACACCGGCAAGGGGCTGTCTTTCCCGACCAGCGGACCAGGTCGCATCAACGTTCAAAATTTTTCCCCCAACTCGGGCCGGAGCAATACCGGATTACATCAACTGCACCGGACAGGCGCAAAGTGCCTGCCCTGTATCCCGGCAACACCGACCGGTTTTCCTCCACGGCTGTGGACTGGGTGCCGGGTGCCCTCATCCCCGGTTCATCCCGAACGATGGCGGCCGGTCGCGTTTTGCGCTTCCGAAACGCGATGGTTTCGTTCCCATTTCAAACACCAGTTCACCACCGGCAACAAGGTCGGCATGGGCAATCCAGTTCTGCGTCCGACGCTGCCCGTTCCAGCGTACCGACTGAACATACGGGCTGTCGGGACCATTGCCGTTGGCGCGGACGGTCAGCGACCTGCCGTTGCCCAGGCTGACCTTAGCCGTATCGAACAGCGGCGAACCGAATACATAGACTGCGCTTACCGGGTCGACCGGATAGAAACCGAGCGCGGACAGGATGAACCACGCACTCATCTGGCCGCAATCGTCATTGCCGATCACGCCGTCAGGATCGTCCTTGTACATGCTGGTCAGCAGGCGCCGGACCATCGCCTGCGTCTTCCACGGCGCGCCGCAATAGGCATAGAGATAGGCGACATGCTGGTCGGGTTCGTTGCCATGGGCATATTGGCCGACCAGACCGGAAATGTCGGGCGGGGCATTTTTCGGCAGCGTCGAGGGCGCGTTGAACAGCCCGTCGAGCTTTTTCTCGAACACGGCGTCGCCGCCGAAATGCTCGATCAGGCCATAAACGTCATGCTGGTTGAGGAAGGTCGCCTGCCAGCCATTCGCTTCGGTATAATCGCGCCACTTGTCGGGATCGTGGCCGAGCTGAATGGGATCATAGTCTTTCCACCAATGGCCATCGGCAAAACGCGGCCGGGCAAAGCCGATCTTCGCATCGATCACATTCCTGTAATTCTGCGAACGCTTACGCAGCGCCTGTGCGTCTTCGGTGGCGCCGACGGCTTCGGCAAGGTGCGCCATCGCCCAGTCGTCATAGGCATATTCCTGGGTGCGGCTGACCGATTCCCACACCTTGTCGCAGGGGATATAGCCGAGATCGTAGTAGAAACCGCGCCCCAGCGAGCTGTCGGAATCCTTGAAATTGCGGTCGAAGGCGCGCGCCCGGATCTTGGGCCATGCCGCCTTATAGTCTGCCTTGATCCCCTTGACGCTCGCCTCCGCCATGATCGAGGCGGCGTGCCAGCCGATCATCGTGCCGGTCTCCACGCCCTGCAACGGCCAGACCGGCGGACCATAGGGACTTTCGGCCGTCTGACGACACAGATCGCCCACCAGCAGGGCCGCCTGTTCGGGATGCACCAGCGTCAGCAACGGGTGCAACGCACGATAGGTATCCCAGGTCGAATAGGTGCTGAATGCCGCTTCGCCCTTCGGTGCCTGATGCACCTGCCGGTCCAGCCCGACATAGCGCCCGTCGCGATCGGTGAAGAGCGTAGGTGCCAAAAACGCATGATAGAGCGCGCTTGCCATGATGGTGCGTTGCGCCGGTGTTCCTCCCGACACGCGGATACGGTCAAGCAGACCGCCCCAGCGCTTGCGCGCATTGTCATGGGCACGGTCGAAATCCCAGCCCGGCGCTTCCGCGGCCAGCGCTGCACGCGCGCCCGGCACATCGACTGCCGACAGGCCGGTTCTGATCAGGATCGGATCGCCACCGGCATTGTCGAAAAACAAGGCAAGCTTCAGCCGATTGCCGGTGACATCGGTGGCCTCAGCCGACATCGGCTTGTCGTCGTCGCCATAGAACCGGATGCGATCGGGTTTGCGCGACAATTGCATCGCGAAATAGATGTGCCGCCCCTTGGCCCAGCGATTGACCTTACGCCCGCCGGTAATCGTTCCGTCGGGATCGATGGCAAGGCTTGCGTTCTCGACCAGTGCATTTTTCTGTCCGGCATCCCATTTATCGACGACCGCATGGGTGAAATCGATCAGGATATGACCCGGCCCCTCGGCAAAACGATAGCGATGCAGGCCGCATCGCTCGGTAACGGTCAGTTCCGCCTGAACCCCCGATTCCAGCGCCACGCGATAATAGCCGGGTTCGGCATATTCCTGGCTGAAACGCTGACGATAACCCTGTTCTGGATGCTCTTTCGGCCCCGGCGTCAGCATCAGTTTCTGCCGGGTCGGCACTACCAGCACGTCGAGCATGTCGCCAACACCGGTGCCCGACAAATGGGTGTGGCTGAACCCCATGATCGAGCCATCGTCCTGATGATAGCCCGAACAGGCATCCCAGCCGTAATTATTGGTGTCGGGGCTTAGCTGCGCCATCCCGAAGGGCAGGCTGGCACCGGGAAAGGTATGGCCGTGCCCGCCGGTGCCGACAAAGAGGTTGGGGCGTCCTGACGCAGGCGTGGTCGCCGATCGGGCGAGATGCGGCACGCCCGCACCGATTGCGGCCAGTCCGGTGCCTGCAAGAAGCTGTCGGCGGTTGGTGGTGAGCATGGCCATCCCTTTCATATCGTGCCGGAAAGAAGTGCGGGACGATGATCCGCCAGTTCGACGATGAGCTGGCCAAACAAGGCATTCGCCCAGGCGAACCATTTGCGTGTGAAATCGGTGGGATCGTCCTTGTTGAACGATTCATGCATGAAGCCGGTGCCGCCATCCGTCGTCTTCAGCCAGTGCAGGCATTGCCGGACGGTGGCATCATCCTTTGCATTCATGGCATGGGTGATGATCGACATCGGCCAGATCATGTTCAGGCCGATATGCGGCCCGCCTATTCCTTCCGCAGCCTTGCCCCTGAAGAAATAGGGATTGCGGTCCGACCATGCGCGTTCGGCGGTGCGGCGGAACAGGGCATCGTCGCCATCGACCGCATCGATGATCGCCAGACCCGATAGGCTGGGGACATTGGCATCGTCCATGAATACCCAGTTGCCGAACCCGTCAATCTCATAGGCCCAGACCTGCCCGCCCTGGCCATCGGGAATCAGCGCATGGGCGTGCAGCACCGTCTCCACCTCTTTGGCAAGCGCCTCGGCATCGGCCGCCGCCTGTTCGTCCCTGCGCGTCTCCCGGTGAAGCTGCGCGACCTTGCGCAGCGCCGATACCGCGAACAGGTTCGAGGGGATCAGAAAGGGATAGAGGCAGGCATCGTCGGAGGGGCGAAACATCGAATGGATCAGCCCGATCTTGCGTGTCGGACGGCCATAGCCGCTCAGCATCAGGCTGTCGGACGGGACAAACGCCTCGCGCTGGAAATGATAGGGGCCGGGACCGTGCAGGCGCTGCTGCACCCGAAAGGTTTCCACCGACAGTTTCGCCGCCCGGCTCCAGGTGTCGTCGAACGGCGTCTTGTCGCGCGTACGCATCCAATAGCTGTGCGCAAGCCGCATCGGATAGCATAGCGAATCGATTTCCCATTTCCGCTCGGCCACGCCGGGCTTCATGTCGGTCCTGTCCTTTTGCGACCAGTCGAGGTTCGACATGGCGCCGGGATCCTTCATGAACGCATTGGCATAGGGGTCGATCAGGATGCAGCGCGCCTGACGCTGGATCAGCCCCTGAAACATCTGCCGCAGCTTCGCGTCGCGCGCCGCGAGATGGACATAGGGCTGCACCTGTGCCGAACTGTCGCGCAGCCACATCGCGTCGATATCGCCGGTGATGACGAAGGTATCGGGCTTGCCGTCGACCATGCCCAGCTCGACCGTGGTGTCGAGCGTGTTCGGATAACAATTCTCGAACATCCATGCGAGTTTGGGATCGGCGATCTTCGCCTTCACCCGCGCAATTTCCGCCTCGATGGCGGGGCTGGTGAAGTTGCGTTTCGCCAGCGGCGGGCGATTGCTGGTCCGTGCCGCCGCGCGCGCCATCGACGGCAGGGCTGCGCTGAGTGTCAGCACGCCCGTTCCGGCCATGATCTCGCGTCGGCTGGGGGTCATCGCGCTCTTCTTCATTTGGCCGGTGCGCTCATCGAAAAGGGCACGTCGGCGGGCGACGCCCCCCATTGCTTGTTCGGCTTCGGCCCCATGACGAAGGTCAGCGCACCGCCCTGTTCCAGTGCATCGTGGGTCAGATAGGTCCTGGCATGCGGCTTGCCGTTCAGCGTCACCGACTGAATGTAGACATTGGCCGGGCTGTTATTCTGCGCATCGATGGTCAGCGTCTTGCCGCTCGGCATGGTCAGCGTGACATGGCGGAACAGCGGGCTGCCGATCGCATATTGGCCGCTGGCGGGCGTGACCGGATAGAAACCCAGCGCGGAAAAGACATACCAGGCCGATGTCTGCCCATTATCCTCATCCCCCGGATAGCCGTCCGGGGTCGCCGAATAGAGCTTCTTCATCACGTCGCGCGCATGATATTGCGCTTTCCACGGCGCGCCTGCCCAGTCGTACAGATAGATCATGTGCTGGATCGGCTGATTGCCATGGGCATATTGACCCATATCGACAATCTGCATTTCGCGGATTTCGTGGATGACCTGTCCATAATAGCTGTCATCGAAAACCGGCGGCGTGGTGAAGACCGAATCCAGCCGGTCGACGAACTTCTGCCGACCGCCCATCAGGTTGATCAGTCCCTGCACATCCTGCATCACCGCCCAGCTATAATGCCATGCATTGCCTTCGGTGAACGCATCGCCCCATTTGAACGGGTTAAACGGCGTTTCCCACGATCCGTCCCGATTACGCCCGCGCATCCATCCGCTCGCGGGATCATAGAGCTTGCGGTAATTCTGGGCATGCTGCGCATAGAATGCCGCGTCTTTCGTCTTGCCCAGCGCCTTTGCAAGCTGCGAGATCGAAAAATCGGCCGTGGCATATTCCAGCGTGCGCGCGGCATTTTCGTTGATGCCGACATCATAGGGGACATAGCCCAGCTTGTTGTACCAATCGACGCCTTCGCGCCCGACCGCGCTGATGACATTGCCCTTCTTGTCGGTCGGTCGTCCCTTGTCGGTGGTCGCGTTCTTGATCATCGCGTCATACAGCGCGTTGACGTCGAACCCGCGCACGCCGTTGATATAGGCGTCGGCGATGATGTTGGCGGAGTTGGAGCCGATCATCACGTCGCGATAGCCGGGACTTGCCCATTCGGGCAGCCAGCCACCTTCCTTATACGTGTTGACCAGCCCCTGCATCATCTGGCTGTCGCGTTCAGGATACATCAGCGCGAAGAAAGGAAATACCGCTCGCCAGGTGTCCCAGAACCCGTTGTCGGTATACATGTAGCCGGGGTGCACTTTCCCGTCATAGGGGCTGTAGTGCACCACCTTTCCCTGCGCATCATATTCAAAGAATTCGCGCGGAAACTGCAGCATCCGGTACAGCGCGGAATAGAAGGTGCGGCGGTTGTCGAGATTTGGGTCATCGACACGCACCTTCGCCAGTTGTTTTTCCCAGGCCGCCTTGGCCTTTGCCTCGGTCGTGTCGAAACTGTCGCTGCCGATCTCCCGGTCGAGATTGCGTTCGGCCTGCTCCGGACTGATGAACGACGAGGCAACCTTGACATGCACCTGTTCGCCCTTGGTGGTTCTGAAGCTGACCACCGCGCCGACATGGTCGCCTTCGCGCGACGTATCCGCCGTCACCTGCCCATTATCGTCCCAGGTACGCGTGACAGTGAAATCATGGTCGAACTGCGCAACGAAATAATTGTGGAAGTTCTTCGGCACGCCACCATGGTTGTTGCGGACATAGCCGATGATCCGGCGTTTCTCCGGCTCGATCTTCACCATCGAACCGCCCGCATAGCCGTCAATCAGGATATGGGCGTCATCGCTTTTGGGAAAGGTGAAGCGAAACTGCGCCGCGCGCGCGGTCGGCGCGACTTCCGCCGTCACGTCATAATCGGCGAGATAGACCTTGTAATCATAGGGGTGAGAGACTTCCGCCTTGTGGCTGAACCAGGAGGCGCGATCCGCTTCCTTGATTTTCAGCGGGCCGGTTTCGGCGAACAGCGCAAAGGCCGCATAGTCGTTCATCCACGGGCTGGGCTGATGAGTCTGTTTGATGCCGTTTATCTTGTGCGTTTCATAGGTATAGCCCCAGCCGCTGCCCATCTTCCCCGTCACCGGCGACCAGCTGTTCATCCCCCACGGCACCGCAATTGCGGGGTACACATTGCCATAGGATAATTCGTAACTGTTGTCGGTGCCCATCAACGGGTTGATGAGATCGACCAGTTGCGGTTGCGGCGACGCCGCCTGCGCCTGTGCAGTCCGGGCCTCAGCCGCCGGTGCAAGCGCGCTTGTCGCAATCAGAGCGGCGGCGGCGCAATTCAGCGCGGTGGATGCAATCAGCTTCATTTCGTCGAAACTCCCCCTCGTGCCGCGGCTGCGGGCAGCGGCCTGGGCATGACGCCCCTGTTTGTCATCTTGACGGGCGCAATCGTCCCGTCGGGATTGAAGTGCATCCGGTCGATCGCAAGCTGGCGGTGTTCCCCCTTGTCATCGCCAAGCGGGCGGCGATGATAGACGATATACCAGTCATCGGTGCCGGGCACGTTCACCACCGAATGATGCCCCGCCCCGCGCGCGATCCTGAAATCCTGTTTCAGGATCTTGCCCATCGGCTTGAACGGCCCGGTCGGGCTCGGCCCCATCGCATAGGCGACGCTGTAATCGGGGCCGGTCCATGCACCTTCGGACCACATCAGATAATAGACGCCCTTGCGCTTGATCAGGAATGAACCCTCGACATAGCCCGGCGGCGTAATCTCCTTGTAGATGGAGCCGTCGGGAAATTCCTCGACATGGCGCAAATCGGGCGAAAGCCGCACCACGTTACAATGGCCCCAGCCGCCATAATAGAGGTAGATCTGCCCGTCATCGTCGCGATAGACGAAGGGATCGATCGGCTGCGCGCCATTGTGGAACGCGCCGATCAGCGGATGGCCCAGCGCATCCCTGAACGGCCCGCCCGGATGATCCGAAACCGCCAGGCCGATCCCACCCGTTTCCTTGTCGTTCTGAATATCATTGGCGCCGAAGAACAGATAATATTTGCCGCCGACCTCGATCGCTGAAGGTGCCCAGACGGCATAGGCCGCCCACGGCACATTGGCGACATCCAGCACATGCTCATGCTTCGTCCAATGCACCAGGTCCGGGGAGGAAAAGGCATTGAAGAACGTCTGTTTCACATAGGATGGGCGAACGTGATGGCGGCGACGCGCCGCCATCTGTGCGGGCGTGAAATGCGCCGACACGTCCGGTTTTTTCCAATCGTCGGAATAGGTCGGATAGATCCAGTATTGATGATCGAAAATGCGGATTTCCGGATCGGCATACCAGCCGGGCACGATCGGATTCTTCGCAGATGCACTGCCGGGCAACGCCAGCATCCATGCGGCAAAGACTATCGTGCAAAGCGTCCTCATGAAACCTCTTGGGCAAACAACGGGTCGATGGGCATGGACGCAGCGCCGGGCCGGACAGGAGTTGCCTCTCATTGCCGACACCGCGCCCATCGCCTTCCTCAGAACTTGAAGGAAAGCCCCATATAGAAGCGACGACCCGAATAGCTGTTCGAAATGAACCGGTCTTTGGTGTCGTTGCCGAGATGCGAACGCTGTTCCGACTTGGTCAGGTTGATCACCGACGCCGTCAATTGCAGGTTCTTGAAGAAGTTGTAGGAAGCATTCAGGTCGACCTGCTCATACGGGTCCTGATACACGTTCAAACCCGACTGAATGCCACCGACCACTTCGCCGCGCCGGTTATAGGACGCACGCAGCAACAGCTTGCTGTTTTCATAGAAAACCGATGCGTTGACCTGCGTCTTGGCGCTGCCAACGAGCGGCGAGGTGCCGACCTTCGTACCGTTCAGGCTGATATCGGCGACGGAGGTATCGTTATAGGTAAAGTTAACCTGCGCGCCCAGACCGAAAGGCAGGGTGTGCTGGGCATAAAGTTCGACGCCCTGCGATACCGCGCTCGAACCGTTCGCCTGTGTCGAATATTGCTGGATCGTAACCGTCTGGCCAGCGACCTGCTGCTGCACATCAAGTACAAGCGGCACGATGAAGTCGGACACGTCCTTGCGGAACAGGGTCCCGCCCAGCACCGAACCGGGATGGAAATACCATTCCACACCGACATCATACTGCCATGCCTTGAACGGCTTCAGGTCGAAGTTTCCGCCGCTTCCGAACCAGCCCGGTAAGGCCCCGAACTGCGCACGGTCATAGACGAATGCGTCGGAATTGAAGGTCAGGTTACGCGATCCGGCAAGATCGCCATAGCCGGGGCGCGACATCACCTTGGAAACTTCACCGCGGATCAGCAGGTTGCGGGTCAGGTCATAGGAAATGTTAAAGCTCGGCAGGATGTCAGAATAGCTCTTGGCCTCGCTGTTCGGGCTATACACACGCCGTTCGCGCTGGCTTTGCGGAAGCACCAGACAGTTGCCGTCCGGACCCACCGGCGGCGGCACAAACGGATCCCCGTTCGTGTTCACACAATAATCGTCTTCATAATAGATGACGTCGGTGGAAACACCCGATTGCTTGGTATTGACGAAGCGAACGCCAATATTGCCGCGCAACCTGTCCGTTTTGTAGTTGAGTTGCGCATATCCGGCCCAGATCCGTTCGTTGATATCATATCGATTCTGCGGCTGGGGAACACGAACCGGCCCGTTATAGGTCTGGTTCAGATAGGCCAGATAATTGTCCATGTTGAACGCCGGGAAGACGTTCGTCGTAAAGCCCCCGGCAATATTGCCGATCGGCTGGCTCAGAAAAAATCCGGGCTGGGTAACAGCAGCACCCGCAGTGTCCTGATAGCGAAGCGTATTGGCATCATCCGAATACCAGTCGAATTCACCGGTCGTCCGCTGGACGAAGCCGTCACGCCATTTGGCCCCGACCTGAATCGAATCGATGAAGCTGTCGAAATGGCGGGTAATGTCGATCTGCGCATAGCGCTGCTGAATGATACTGTTGGTATAGCCCGACCCGGTCGAACCCAGATCGACCTGCGATATGCCGTTCATCAAATTCTGCTGCAGGTCCGGCGAAAACTGCATTGCCACCGACTGGTTGGTGAACGACCACTGGCTCAACAGATTGCCGTTGACGTTTCCGTCAAAGCCGGAACCGGTCACCATGCGCGGTTTCGCCTGCGCAAAGAATTGGAAAGACGGGCCGCCGGTGGCCCTGGTCTTGCCCAGCTTGAAGGAAACGTCGAGCCGCCCGACATTCCATTCCCCATGTACGTCATAGGTGCTGGAGACGGTTTTTTCGCGGCTGTAAGAACTCTGCATCGCCGGCGTTTCCATCGTACATGGGTTGGGATGGTCCGCCGTGGCTGTCCGGCATCCCGTACCGTCTGCGGGCACCTGAAACGTGGCCGACTGAAGGATAGTGCCGCTTGGATCAAACGTCGCGTTGGTGAAGAAGTTGCCATATCCCCATTCGGGGATTTTGAGGGTATTGTTGACGTAGTCGCCATCGAGCTGGAACCGGAAATAGTTCGCGGTGATGGTCAGATTGTCGAACGGCCGCATCTGCGCGGTCGCCTGAATGCCCAGCCGTTTACGCTGCTGGATAAATACCGACTCGTCCACCGACTGCGGCGCCCAATAGCCATTATAGTGCGTACCATCCTGAGTGGTCGTACCACCGCCGCCCCAATAGGAAATCGCGTTATCGTCGGAATAGGTGTTGCCGTTGACGTCCGTCGCCGGTGTCGCACTGGGATCATCGGCCCACCAGTGCCAGCTTTCGGTATTCGCACCCAGCGAGCGGTTGGTGCGCTTCTGATAGGTAGCACCGACAAGGAAGCCGAGGGTCTTGTCGGCATTGTGCCAGGACAACAGGCCGGAGATTTGCGGTTCCACCTTATCGGTAACGTCCGAATAGGTACCCTCGACCGAGATATTGCCGGACCAGGGTTTCAGGTCGAACGGCTTGCGGGTGTGCATGATGATGACACCGCCAACGCCCCCTTCATCCAGCCGCGCTTCGGGCGATTTATAGACGTCGACGCTGGCGATCAGGTTCGACGGCAGCAACAGGTAATTGAACGAACGTGACGGATCGCCGTCATCGGCAGATGCAATGAAATTGCCGTTAAGTTCGGTCAGCGTGAGGTCGGAGCTGAGCCCGCGAATACTGACCCTGCTTCCTTCGCCACCGTCGCGCGAAATGATGACGCCGGGAACGCGCTGTAGTGAATCAGCAACATTCTTGTCGGGAAACTTGCCGACATCTTCTGCGGTGATGACATCGATAAAGGCATTGGCCTCACGCTTCTGCTCCAGGCTGGCCTCGATCGACTGCCGATACCCGGTGACGACGATATCGTTGCCCTGTTGCGTCGCGGCGACGCCCTGCGTCTGCGCTGGCTGCGTCGATTGTGTGGATTGCTGTGTCTTGGTCTGGTCTTTCGCCGTGGTCGTCTGCGCATGCGCAACACCGGAAAAGCCGACAACCATGCTCGCGCTCACCATCAGACTGCGGATCAACCGTGCGCGCGCATTGCTTTTTGGCAGATAAACCTGTCGTGCCCTTTTCATGTAATCCCTCCCATTCTTAGGAGCTTTATCGCTCCGGCTTTTATTCTGAGACGGCTCTCAGCGATGCTCGCCAACCCGTCGCCTCATGACTTCAGAATATTAAAAGCAATTTGTCAAATAAATGTTTGATGAACAGAAATGCAGGTGCGGCAGCCCGAAACCTCCTTAAAAACCCATCAGAAATTCGACGGCGTTGCAGTGGTACGATGCGCCCGCTTCCGGCTTCACCCGCTACATTGCCGGGTGCAGAACGAATCAGGGATGCGAATCATCGTCCCATAACGGCGCCGCAATTCTGGCCAGCGCCTCAGGTGGCGCCTTCGACTGCGCCCGGTCATAGGTCAGGAGACCATTGATCTCGCCTTCGACGTCACTCGTCTGCGTGTAGACGGAAGCGCTGAGTCCGTCCTCTTTCGCTTCTTTGATTACCTGCTGCATCTTGCGGCGGAACCGGTCGAGATAATCCTGCGGCGTCCCGGCGACCTGATAGCTCCAGGTCTGGTTTTCGCGCCACAGATGCCCGCGGATCGGGTAGCCGATACCGCCATATTCGCCGAGCGCGATCGCCCGCCTTGCGTGAAATGCGGGGGTGTGCGGGACATCTTCATAGGTATGGATATCGAACACGTCGGAAACTCCCGGCGCGACATCCAGCCAGCCGGTATCCGCATCGACCAGTCGGCTGGGGTCCATACCCTTCACATAGCGCGCCAGCATGGCCGAATTATATTGTCCCCAGCCTTCATTGTTGATCACCCACAAGACGATGGAAGGAAAAGCGCGCAGATCGCCAATCATATGCGCCAGCTCATTCTGCTGCTCGTCCATGTCGTCGGACGAAAACACCGCCTGCACCTTGCTGCTGCCGGTAACGAACTGGTCCTCCCGGTCACTGCCCGCAGACGGCATGTCCTGCCAGATCAGCATACCGAGGTGATCGGCATCGTAATAATAGCGCGCCGGTTCCACCTTGATATGCTTGCGCACCATATTGAACCCGGCCTTTTTCAGGAAGACGAGGTCGCTTTTCATCGCCGCTTCCGACGGCGGCGTGTAGAGGCCATCGGGCCACCAGCCCTGATCCAGCGTCCCGTTTTCGAAATAGGGTTTGTTATTGAGCAGCATCACCGGCTGGCCATGCAGTCCGCCCGGTCCGATCGAAATCTTGCGCATGGCGAAATAGCCGTCGACGGTGTCCATCGGTGTTTCCGTGACTGCCGCATCGGCATAAGCCCGCTGCTCAGCCGCCGTGAACCGGGCGTCATAGGCGGCATGCCTGGGATCTTTTGCGCCTCTATAGGGATTTTTCACCCGCACCAGTTCGGCTTTCAGGTCATAGAGATACGGATCTTCCGGCGACCAGAGATGCGCATCGGGGATGTTGAGCGTCGCATGCCGGTTCGCGCGCACGATCGTCTGCGCAATGACCTTGCCGCCCGCACTGGCGGTCAGGCGGACGGCAGCCGTCCCGTCGGTGCCGCGATTGGTCGCGACATCGACGTCAACCACGCCCCGGTCGATATCGGACGTGGCGCGGATATCAGCGATGTGGAGCGGCGATACCGGCTCCAGCCATACGGTCTGCCAGATGCCGCTGACCGCTGTGTACCAGATGCCATCGGGATCGAGGATCTGCTTGCCGCGCGGCTGATTCCCCGCACTGGTCGGATCGGTCACCTCGACAGTCAGCCGGTTCGCCCCCGGTTTCAGATAGTCGGTAATGTCGAAGCTGAACGTGTCGTACCCGCCCTTGTGCGCACCCACGACCGCGCCGTTGACGAGTACCGTAGCCTGATAATCCACCGCACCGAAGTTCAGCATCACATGCTGGTCGTGCCAGTCGGCCGGGATCGTGAAGCTGCGGCGATACCAGATCCGGTCATTCGGCGTCACCTTGCGCGCCACGCGCGATAATTTCGATTCGACAGGAAAGGGCACAAGGATCTTGCCGTCCATCCGTTTCGGATCGGCAATCGCCTTTGGCCGGATGGCATAGTCCCACAACCCGTTGAGGTTCATCCACCGTGCACGCTGCATCTGGGGGCGCGGATAGCTGCGCCATGCATTTTGCGGCGTCACCTTCCTGCCCCAGCGCGTCATCAACGTGCTGGTATAGGCATGGTCGGAGGCGGGCTTTGCAACCGGGTGTGCAGCCGACTGCGTCAGGGCCATTCCCACAGCAATGCATGTCATCACGATCTTTATGGTGCGCATGATACGGCTCGCTTCCCGGCCCGTGTTGAGAAAAGGAGTCCCGGACGCCGTCTGGACAAGTCGTCCGGGACTCGAGTTGCCGTGCATACTGGGGGAGGACACACGGCTGGGTGCTCGATTCAATGCGGTCGCGACATGGACGGGGGCGCATCCGCGGGTTTCGCCCCCCATGCCTTGTTCGGTTTTGGCCCCATGACAAAGACGAACTTTCCGCCGTTTCTGATATCGTCATGGCTGAACCACGGCTTGTTCCAGGGCCGGCCGTTCAGCGTGGCCGACTGGATGTACGGGTTCGTCGGCGAATTGTTCTTCGCCTCCACTTCCAGCGTCCGGCCGTTACCCAGTTGCATCTTCACGTCGTCAAAGACCGGGCTGCCGATGATATAATCGGGGCTGGACGGGTCGACGGGATAAAAGCCCATTGCGCTGAAAACATACCAGGAGGAAGTCGCCCCCTGATCGTCCATGCCGGGATAGGCATAGCCCGATGCGTCGCTGCCATAGGTTTCCGCCAGAATCCGGCGTGTCAGCTGCTGGGTTTTCCACGGCTCGCCGCCCCAGTCATAATAATAGGCCACCTGTTGGTCGGGCTGGTTGCCCTGCACATATTGCCCGATCAGCCCGGTACAATCGCGGCAAATCCCCTTCGCGGTATAAGGCGTGGTGAAGAACTGATCGAGCTTCGCGTCGAATTTCGCCCGCCCGCCCAGCAGGTTCATCAACCCCTGCACGTCATGCGGAACCAGCCACAGCGTCGACCAGCCCGACGCCTCCTTCATCATGAAATTATAATAGGGCTCCTGCGGATCGAACGGCGAAATCCATTTCCCGTCGGCGGTACGCCCGCGCACGAACCCGATCGATGTGTCGAATACATTGCGATAATTATGCGCTCGTTTCAGGAACATGGCATAATCGTCCATCTTCCCGAGCCGCCTGGCATATTGTGCCATCGCATGATCGTCCCAGGCATATTCCAGCGTGGTCGCCGCGCCTGCCTTGCCGCCTGCATAAGGCGGGCTGGGATTGCCGTTGGGAATGACATCCGAAATCCAGCCCTGTTTCTGATATTCGGCGAGATAATGGCGCGGACCCGCGGGATCGGTCGCGTTCTTGCGCAGATACTCGTACACCGCCTTATAGTCGAAGGGGATGCCGCGTTCCCACGCGCCCAGATACATGAACACGGCATTGTCACCGTGGAACGACGTGTTCATGAACCCCTTTTCGCGCGCCATATCGAACTCGGACGCCATGACGTTGCGCATCAATTCCGGCTGAAGCAGCTCCAGCAGCACAATCTGGTTACGCCCGGTATCCCAGAACGGCACCGGGCTGTAGCGGTCATGCGTCGCGGTCTGCACCTTGCCGTTGCTGTCGGTGAATTTCTCTCCCTTCGCCGCGATCAGCCGGGGTGAGGAAAAGGACTGCAACAGGGTCGAATAAAACAGCATCCGTTGTTTCGGTGTACCACCGGTCACCTGCACCCGGTCCAGCAGCTTCGCCCATTGGTCGCGCGCGGCGGCGTGGACGCGGTCGAAATTCCAGCCTGCCAGTTCACCCTTCAACCGCGCCTCGGCCTGCGCATAGCTGGTGCCGTGCGCGATCTTCATCAGCACCTGTTCGCCATCGGTCGTGCGAAAGGTCACATAGGCACCGGCATAACTGCCCGACATGGTGCGCTGGCCGGGTTCCACATCCTTACTGCCGATGCCCCAGCCGGCATCGTTTCCCGGTGCTTTGCGGAACGTACCCACCTTGTCGAACGGTTTCGAAAATTCGGCGACGAAATAGGAACCGTCAATCGCCCCGCTGTCGGCGGAGCGGCCGCGGATGGTGCGGTCCCCCACCACCTCGACCATGCCGCCATGCGCGGGGAAATTGACCAGCACGTTGGAACGCGGACTTGCCGGAAAGGTGAAGCGCATCAGGCTCGCCCATTGCGTCGCCGTCAGCTCGACCTTTGTTTTGAACGTGTTGAGATAGACCGAATAATAGCCCGGCGACGCCTTTTCACGCGACTTGTCGTACCAGGATTCGCGATAGGCGGGCGGCGCCGACCAGTCGCCGACAACCGGCTGGATAATCGGCTCGGCATTGCCGCCATAGGTGGCGCCACCGCCACCGGAAAAGCCCAGCATCGTCGGATTGGTGTAATAATAGGGCGTCGGCACGCCGTTCGGATAAGATAGCGCGATATTGTTGTTGATCGGCGCTGCCTCGACCGAGGAATGCGGCAGGCGCGCGCCCGGCGAGGTCTGTCCGGTATATACCGGCTCACCGGGCGGCGGGGCGTTGCCGATCACCGATTGCTTGTCCAGCGGCGCGGTGCCGACCAGCGGATTGGCCAGGTCAACAGGAGAGACGGCGGCATTGCCTCGCCCGCCGTCCTGCGCTGAGGCAGACGCCAGTGCCAGTCCCAGCGAAAGCAGGAAAAAGGGCGGTAAGAACCGGGTGCATGCCCTAACCGGACCCGGCATGCGGCGTGCTGTTTTGGCGGTGAAAATGCCCTGCATCATTAGCCCCTCCCTGTTTTTTATGGCAGCATCGTTAAATAAACCAATTTGTTTGTCAAATTTATCCGGGCATATTATCTCTGCATTCGCCCGGGCAGCGGCACTGAATGCGGCTTCAGTGCGGGGATACTTCCGCCAAGTCACTCTGCGTTACGGGGGAACGCGCGGCACGCCAGCCGAACAATCCAATAATGCCGTAGCAGATCATGGGTACGAAAAAGGCGGTGAAGCGGCTGCCGCTGGCATCGGCCACCTGCGCGAAAATAAGGGGTACCAGCGCGCCACCGACAATCGCCATGCACAACAATCCTGATGTGGCCGATGAGGAAGCACTCGACCGTTCGATCGTCAGCGAGAAGATCACCGGGAACATGATCGAATTAAACAGGCCGACCGAAATCGCCAATATTCCTGCCGCCGGTCCGGTGATCTGGCTGATCGTCAGGCACAGCAGCGCCGCCACGCTTGCCGCACCGGTCAGCAGCGGCCCTGCAGGCAGTTTGTACAGCAATCCCGATCCCACGAACCGGCCGATCATCGCGCCCAGCCAGTACAGGCTGACGAGACTGCCCGCCTTGACCGCGGTGACCGCAAGGACGTCGGGCTGTTCCAGAAAGTTCACCATCGTGCTGCCGATTGTCACTTCCGCACCGACATAGACGAAGATCGACAGCGCACCCGCCAGTGCCCATGGCGAGGAAAAGGCGCTGGCGATCGACGTACCGGCTTCGACAGACGGGGCGGCTGCGGTAATGCGATGGCGAACGCGGTAGAGAAACAGCGCCAGGATGCCGATAACCACCGCAATGAAGATATAGGCAATGTCGATCCGTCCCAGCGAATAGGCGATCTTCGCCTCCGTTACCGGCCCGCCGTCGAACAAGCCGCCCTGCAGCAGCGTCTGGGCAGCAAGGATCGGGGCGACCACGGTACCCAGCGAATTGAACGCCTGGCTCAGCACGAGACGGAAATGCGACCGTTCGGGTTTTCCCAGCGATGCAGAGAGCGGGTTTGCGGCCACCTGCAGCAGAGTAATTCCCGATGCGATGACGAACAGGCCGACCAGCACCAGCGGATAGGCACGGACGAAGGTCGCCAGCGGCATCAGCAGACAGCCGAGAATCATCGTCGCCAGCGCCGCGATGATGGAATTGGCTGCACCCAGCCGCCCCATGATCGCCGCCGCGGGCAGCGACACGATGCCATACGCCATGAAGAACGCGAATTGCGTCAGGAAACTCTCGGTATCGGTCAGCGAAAAGATCGCCTTCACCGCCGGAATCAGGATGTCGTTGACCGCCGTCACCGCTCCCCAGATAAAGAACAGCATGGTGACATAGGCGAATGTCCAGCCGGTGCCGGTCCGATTATCCTGCATTGTCTTTCTCTTCCTGTCCTCGCTGCGACAAGCGCCGACGCCCGATGCGCAGGCGTCTCCATTGACTCAGATTGTGTTGTTACGTCGGGTTCCGGGATAGGCGAGCAACAGGTCGCAGCCCGCCTCTCCTTCCAGTTGCACCCGTCCCTCGAGCAAAAGGCATTGGCCTGCGTGAAAGTTCAGGTCATCCGCCTGCCCTTTTCCAGCAATCGGGATCAGCCAGCCGCTGGCCCCCTCCGGATGCGTCAGCGTGCGGCTGCCCGAACCCAGCCTTTCGAGCACGAATTTCGGTCCCTCGACAAGGATGCTGCGCCCCTGTGCTATCCGTCCCGGCGCTGCTTGCGGGGTGTAGGGCCGGGCGTCGGCCACCGCTATCCCGTCGTCGAGATGCAGCTCGCGCGGTCGCCCGTAATCGTAGAGCCGATAGGTGGTTTCCGAATTCTGCTGCACCTCGATCAGGGTAATGCCCTTGCCGATCGCATGGACGGTACCGGACGCTGAATAGAAAAAATCGCCTGCCCGGACCGGCTTCCAGTCGAGCAGATCTTCGATACTGCCGTCCAGCGCCGCCGATCGCAGCGTTTCCCTGTCGACCGATTGTTTCGTTCCCAGCGCAATCGTCGAATCCGCGTCCGCATCGAGGATCAGCCAGCATTCATCCTTACCCCGCGGGAGGCCGCGCGCGCGCGCCTGTGCATCGTCGGGGTGCACCTGCACCGACAACCGCTCGCTGGTGAAGAGATATTTGATGAGCAGATCGGGCGCTGCATCGCCGGGGGCCTGAAACCATATCTCGCCAATCGGCGCACCGTCAGCAGGGGCCTCGGCGAACGCACCCCATAGCTGATGACGCCCCCAGGGCTTTTCGACACGATGGGTCGCCAGACGCGTTGCAGGCAAGTTTTCCTCCCGGTTCGTCCGCCGGTTGTTTCCGCGCGGTTCATATCGAGGCACCGTCACCGGTTCCGGTGCAGCGCATTCTATCAACCCGAAGCCTGCCGCCCGGTCGCAAAAACGTCAAGATAATAACGAAATTTAATTTATTTGTTCTTTTGTCGCATGTCTGGCATTTGCAACCCATAGAAAAACATATCGCAAAGCGATCTGCCGGAGAGAAACATGCGCGGGGCAACGGATCAGGAGAGGGATTCCGCCCGAAAGGGACAAAGCACGCGGAACAATGGCACGATACTGGCCGCTGCCATCGGAACGGCGGCGCTTGCCGGCTTGCTGTTCGGATTCGACACCGCCGTTATCGCAGGCGTTACCGGCGATCTGACTCGCTTGTTCGCCCTCACTCCCGAAACGCTGGGTGTCACGGTTTCGGCAGCGCTCTGGGGAACATTGATCGGCGCACTATCGGCAGGAAAGCCCGGCGACTCCTTTGGCAGTCGCAACAGCCTGCGCGTCCTCGCCGCCTTTTATTTCGTCGCAGGGCTGGGTTGCGCGCTGGTATCGAACTGGTCGGCATTTCTGGTGTTCCGTTTTATCTGCGGCCTTGCGATCGGTGGCTCTTCAGTGCTGGCACCGGTCTATATCGCTGAAATCGCACCGGCGCGGCATCGCGGGCTGCTGGTCGGCCTGTTCCAGTTGATGATCGTGATCGGCATTCTGGTTGCATATCTCAGCAATGCCGCCATCGCCGGGCTGATCGGCGACGCCACGGCGTGGCGATGGAAACTGGGCGTCACCGCCGCACCCGCGCTAATCTTTTTCATCCTGTTGTTCGCCATTCCCGACAGCCCGCGCTGGCTAATGACCAGGGGGCGGCGCGACGAAGCCGATGATGCCCTTGCCCGGATCGGGTTGACGCCTGAAGCGGCAGCGGCGGAACTCCACCGCATCGAACAGGCGCTGCAACGCGATCCCGCCGATGAGAAACTGTCCTGGCATCGTCATCGCAAACCGATTCTGCTCGCCATATCGGTGGCGATGTTCAATCAGCTCGCGGGCATCAACGCCGTTCTCTACTATCTCAACGACATCTTCGCGCGCGCCGGCTCGCTTTCGCCGGACCGTCAGGCGATCCTGATCGGCATCGCCAATCTGGTCTTCACGCTTGTCGGCATGGCACTGATCGACCGGCTGGGACGCAAGACCCTGTTGCTGATCGGGGCCACGGGGATGGTCCTTTGCCTTGGTGCTGCTGCGGCCGTGCTGTTCGGTGCCATCGCAAACGCCGTGATGCTGCCGGCATTGATCGGTTTCATCGCTTTTTTCGCGACCAGTCAGGGCGCTGTGATCTGGGTCTATATCTCGGAAATATTTCCTACCCCGATCCGCGCACGCGGCAGTGCGCTGGGCGCCGGTACGCACTGGCTGATGAATGCGCTGATCGCAGGAGTCTTCCCGGTGCTGGTGGCGTGGTCGCCGGGTGCCCCCTTTGCCATTTTCGCAGCCGCCATGGTCGTACAACTGCTGGTCGTTGCCACCTTTTTCCCCGAAACGCGCGGCGTCGATCTGGATCTCATGGCAGAGCGGATGACGGCATAGCTGTTTTCGTCCTGCTGCAGTTAACGCCCCGCCTGCATCAGGATCGATTCCGACGGCAGAACCGTGTCCAGAAACGGGATGATCGCAGCGCCGATAGCCGACGCATCATCCGCCGTTTCGCCGCGCCGGACCGGTGCGATCGCGGGCAGACTGAACGTCGCCATCCTGTCGTTCAGCCGCTCGACCAGTGCATCGGCCAGCCTGCCCGGCAACCGGCCGCCGATCACGATCGCCGAAGGGTTGATCAGACAATTCACGGCAATCAGCGGCTGCACGAGCGCCGCTGCCGCATCATCCAGCCATTCTTCGATGATTGCCATCTTCTCCGGCGAACTGTCGTTCAGCAGGGCACTGGGCCGCTCAACCGCATGGCCCGCTGCTTCCAGCCGCGCGTAAATTGCCGAAAGCGACACGGTATCCTGCACATTCGCCCCTGCGCCGCGTGCAGGGTCCGGCATTGCCCAGATTTCACCCGAACGCGAATCCGCGCCACGCACATAGGTTCGGTCGATGACCAGCCCCCCGCCCAGACCTGCACTGATCAGCAAATAGAAAAAGCTGGGCAATTCAATCCCATTGCCCAGATTGGCCTCGCCCAAAGCAGCCGACGCCGCATCATTATCGGCATAGAGCGGCCAGGGCATAACCTCATGCAGCAATTCCCTCAGATCGATCCCGTTCCAGGCATCATATTCCTGCGGTCGATGCGGCAAAGAAATTTGCCCCAGATCGTCGGGAAGCGCGACCCCGACACCGAGAATACGGCTTCGGTCGAGTCCCCCTTCCTCAAGCAATTGCGGCAATACCTTGCGAATATATTCTGCAACCGTACCGGGAAGGGCAAAGGCGATCTCACAGGACTGGCGGCTGCGGATTTTTCCGGCGAGGTCGAGCGCGATAAGCGTGATATGGTCGCGGTCGATATTCAGCCCGATCGAAAACGCACCATCGGGATTGATGACGATCCGCATCGCCGGCTGACCCCGCCTGCCCTGCAACCGCCCCGCAGGTTTGATCAGGCCGAGGTCCATCAGGCGTTTGGTAATATTGGCGATAGTCGGCGACGTCAGACCCGTCACCCGCGCCAGTTCGCTGCGCGTCGTTTCTTCGGCAAGACGAATTGCCTGCAACACGATCCGCTGGTTGTAATCGCCAGCACGTTCAAGGTTGGTACCGGACAGACTCAGCGTCAGTCGAGCGTCTCTGGCGTCCCTGCCGTTTAAGGCCGGTTGTATGGTATCATAGCCGGGAAGCTTGAACGTCATATAGGCCGATCTCCGACTTTGATACCGCAACCAATCCCCGTCAGCCCGCGTTTCCGGTTAAAACATCATCAAGGCAAGAGATTTAATAACTCAACTTTCATAAAGCGGATCAATTTAAGGCTGTCAATGCTCCGGCCGCGATCAGATGAGCACATTTCCCCTCTCTGAAGGACAAAGGTTCCAACGCCCGACGCATGCGACGCGCCCTGCCCTGCCAAGACAGAATTGCGCTTTCATTTATATAATCAATTTGCTTTGATAGGATTATGCGCCAGCTTCTCCGCACCATTATCGCGTCAAACGCCCTGATCGGCCTCGTCACGACTCCCGTTGCCATCGCGCAACCGCGGCAGGCCACGCCCTATGACACGGCCGATCCGATGATCGGAACCGGTGGTGAAGGCCACACCTTCCCCGGTGCGGTCGCGCCGTTCGGCATGGTACAGCTCTCCCCCGATACCGATACGACCTGCCAGATCCGCAAATGCTATGGCCATGCGGCGGGCTATCGCTACACCGATCCAACGATTCAAGGGTTCAGCCACACCCATTTTTCGGGTGCGGGCCATTCCGATCTTGGCGATTTTCTGGTGATGCCGGTCAGCGGCGACGATGTGCAACTGGAACCCGGCAGCAGCGACGATCCCGGCTCGGGATATCGCTCGCGCTTCAGCCATTCGACGGAGGTCGCGACGCCCGGCTATTACGCCGTCACGCTGTCGGACTACGATGTGCGCGCCGAAATGACGGCGGGAACGCGTGTCGGCGTGCATCGCTATACCTTCCCCGCCGACAAGGCGGCGCATCTCGTCTTCGACCTGCGCACGTCGATGTACAATTATCCGGGTAAGGTACTCTGGTCGACCGTACGGATGCGCGACGATCACACGCTGACCGGTTGTCGCCAGACACGCGGCTGGGCACCCGACCGCATCCTGTGCTTCGCCATGCGGTTTTCGCAGCCGCTGACCGGCCATGCCTTTGTCGATACCGAGAAAAACATCGCCTATAAGGGCTTTCAGGGGCCGGGCCGCGGCACCGATACGGTTGCATACAGGCAGGGCCGCGCTCTCGTTGCACGCCTCGACTTTGGCAAGCTTGCCAAACCGTTGGAAGTAAAGGTCGCGATCTCCTCGGTCGATGAGGCCGGCGCGCTCAACAACCTTGCCAGCGAACCCGGCGATTTCGATACGATCCGCGCAAAAACGAAGGCACAATGGCAAAAGGCGCTTGGCGTGATCGACATCGACGCGCCACAGGCGACACGCACCAACCTCTATACCGCGCTCTATCATGCGCTGATCGCACCCTCGGTCGCGGGCGATGCCGACGGGCGTTATCGCGGGCCCGACAATCAGGTGCATCGGACCAAGGGCTACACCTTCCGCTCGACCTTCTCGTTATGGGATACGTTTCGCGCCGAACAGCCGCTCTTGACGCTGATCCAGCCCGAAGACGTCAACGCCGACATCATCCGCTCGCTGCTCGTCAGCCAGCAGGACAGCCCGTTCGGCATCCTGCCCGTCTGGCAGTTTCAGGGGCGCGAGACGTGGACGATGATCGGCTATCATGCCGTGCCGATCATCGCCGATGCCTATCTGAAGGGGATCAAAGGGTTCGACGCCGACGAGGCGCTGAGAGCGATGGTCGCCAGCGCCACCTATGGTCCCTATGGCGACCTGAAAGACTATATGAAGATGGGCTATGTGCCGATCGACAAGGAACCGGAAGCGGCCTCCAAGACGGTCGAATATGCCTATGACGACTGGACGATCGCGCGCATGGCGCAGGCGATGGGGCGGCAGGACATCGCCCAGCGATTCTACAAGCGCGCGGGCTATTGGCGAAACACCTTCGATCCCAAGACCGGCTTCGTCCGTGCGAAGAAATCCGACGGACAGTTCCGCACCCCGTTCGATCCGACCGCGATCAACTATGGCTCGGATTATACCGAGGGCAATGCCTGGCAATATAGCTGGTTCGTGCCGCAGGATCAGACGGCGCTGTTCAAGGCGATGGGCGGCGACAAGGCGGTTGTCGCCAAGCTCGACCAGATGTTCGACTATGACAATTCAAAGCTCGATTACAGCCATGCCGAGGACATTGCCGGGCTGATCGGGCAATATATCCACGGCAACGAACCCAGCCACCATGTCGCCTATCTCTATGACTATGCCGGCGCACCGTGGAAGACGCAGGGTCGTCTGAAACAAATCGTCGATACGCAGTACAAGCCGACGCCCGACGGCCTTTCCGGCAATGACGATCTGGGCCAGATGTCGGCCTGGCTGATCTTCACCTCGCTCGGCTTCTATCCGGTGACACCGGGCAGCCTGCAATATGTCATCGGACGGCCCTTCGTGAACCGCGCGGCGATGCACCTGCCCAATGGCAAGACCTTCACCGTGATCGCCGATCATATGGACGGCGCGCACCCCTATGTCGGCAGCGTGACGCTGAACGGAAAGCCGCTCAACCGCAGCTATATCACGCATCGGGAGATCATGGACGGCGGCACGCTGCACTTCGTCATGCAGGCGCAGCCGAACAAGACATGGGCGACCTCGCCCGCGTCACGACCCTATTCGATGAGTACGACCCGCAGCCAGTAACTACCAGCTACCGAAACCCGGCGCGATGCCGCTGCCGTCCGGGCCGGAGCGCGTGACGCGCGGCGTGCCATGGCGGGCCCGCTTGACGAAACGCAGCGTGGGCCACTCGCCGTCAATCCATCCGGCCAGCCGCAGCCCCTGACGGCGATAGGCGCGGGCCACGGTTGCGGCCTGCCGGTCGAGCAGTCCGGCAAGGATCAGCGTCCCGCCTTCCGCCAGCGCTGCACACAGGCTCGGCGCCAGTTCGATCAGCGGCCCGGCGAGGATATTGGCAATCAGCAGGTCATAAGGCGCGCGCCGGATCAGCATGGGATGATCCAGCCCTGCTGCGACCGCCAGCGTCAACCGCCCCGGCGCGCTGCCCATCGGCACCCCGTTCGCGACCGCATTCTCACGCGTCACCGTAATCGACATCGGATCGATATCCGACGCGGTGGCGGACGCAGCGGGCCATAAATGCATGGCGGCAAAGGCAAGCAGCCCGGTGCCAGTGCCCACATCCATGATATTATGGAACCGATGCCCGCTGCGCTTCAACGCGTCGAGCGTCTTCAGGCAGCCGCCGGTCGTGTCATGCGATCCGGTGCCGAAGGCAAGCCCCGCCTCGATGAGGAAGGATTTTGCGCCCTCCGGCGCCACACCTTTGTTGGTGCTGGTATGCACATAAAAGCGTCCGGCATGCACCGGCTCGATCCCGGCCTGGCTGAGCGTTACCCAGTCCTGTTCGGCGATCCGTTCGGGCCGCGCATCCGATTGCGCCGCACTGGGCACCAGCGCCCTGATCGCGGCGACCGTCGCAGCATCGGGCTCGGCATCGAAAAAAGCCTCAAGCTGCCAGGCGCCAGGATCATCCTCCACGCGCTCGCTGGTCATCAGCACCGGCGGCGGCTCCAGCGCGGCAAGTCCCGGCGGGTCGAATGCAAGCGCCTCCGCCTCCGCACGCGTACACGGCAGCGTCAGTTTCCAGCTATCGGCCACGGTCCGCCTCCCTATCGCACGAAGCTGGCGCCGTTGGCGTCGATCACCGCACCGGTCATCGAACCCGGCGCTTCGAGTGCGCAAAACCGCGCGATGGTCGCGATTTCCTCCGGCGTGGCGACCCGACCCAGTGGGATGTCGGCAAGCAGTTGCGGTCCCCCGCGGCTGGCGAGATAGTCCTCTGCCATCCCGGTCATGGTGAAGCCGGGGCAGATGGCGAAGGCAAGGATGCCTTCGCCGCCATAGCCGCGCGCGATCGTCTTGGTCATCGCTACCATACCGGCCTTGGCCGCCGCATAATGCCAGTGTTTCGGGCTGTCGCCGCGATAGGCGGCGCGGCTGGCGACATTGACGATCCGCCCTTCGCGCCCGTTTTCCTGCCAGTGGCGTACCGCGAGGCGGCACAATTCGGCAGACGCGGTCAGATTGACCTGCATCGTGCGCTGCCAGTCAGCCACCCAGTCCTCATGCGGCTGATCGAGCGCGGAAGCCTCGAAAATTCCGGCATTGTTGATCAGCACGTCGATCCGGCCATCGAGTGCGTCAAGCGCGCGCTGCCACAGGCTTTTGGGGGCTGCAGGATCGGTGAAGTCGGCGGCGGTATGGCTGGCGGTGGCATGACGCACCAAACGCACGTCTGGCCTGTCGAGTGCATCGGCAATCGCCGCGCCAATGCCTCGGCTGGCACCGGTCAGCAAAATATGGGTATTGCTCATGCACCTGCCCTACCCCGCCGGACGCGATCAGGCAAAGGGCGCAATGATCAGCCTGCCACGCGCGAGGCGAAATCGTCGGCCGCCGCCTTCAGCTTGATAAGCTTGGCATCGATATCCTTCGACTCCATGCCCAGTCTGTCGATTTCGCCGGCCATGCCTTCGGTGTCGGACCGGATAGCGGCAATCGTCTCCGACATTGTTTTTGCCGCGAGCGCGGTTTCATCGACCGCAGCGGTGATGGCCGTCACCGTGCCGGCCTGTTCCTGCATGGCGGCACGAATACGCTGTGCCGATTCACGTACTTCGCCGACCGATTCGCGAACCGACCCGTTGCTGATGACGGTGCTTCTCGCTGCGTCCTGAATCGACGCGATCTGTGCGGCGATATCGTCGGTTGCACGCGCGGTCTGACTGGCGAGATTCTTTACTTCCTGCGCCACCACGGCAAAGCCGCGCCCGGCATCGCCCGCGCGTGCCGCCTCGATGGTCGCATTGAGCGCCAGCAAATTGGTCTGTCCGGCAATGTCACGGATCAGTTTCAGGATCGATTCGATCGATTCGGCATGTTCGGACAGGGTTTGCGAAACCCGGACAGCCTGTCCCGCCTGATCGGATGTCCGATCGGCGATCGCGGCCGACACTTCCACTTCGCTGCGCGCATCTTCGATCGCCCGGATCAGCCCGGCCGCCGTTTCCGCCGCCGAGCGCATCGCCGCGGCCGATTGTTCCGCCGCCATTGCGACCTCATTGGTCCTGCCCAGCGTGCCGTGCGCGGCCTGCGACACCGTCACCGCCTGATCACGCATCCGGTTGCCGAGTACCGACGTTCCCTCGATCACTTCAGCGATATTGGCGCGAAAATGCCGTGCACCGACCCGGCGTATCTTGCGGCTGCGCTCCGCATCCTGCGCACCGAGACTGGTCGCCATGACCTCCGCCTCCAGCATTCCCAGCCGCTGTACGGCATCGCACAGCACGGCAAGATGGGCGCTCCCCGGCTCCAGCCGCCGCATCAAAATGGCAATGACCTGGCTGTTGACCAGCGCCATGCTGCTGAACAGCGCCGGCAAGGGAATGGCCGAACGATTCGCTTGCTGGGCATATTGCTGCGCAGCGCGCAACCAATCCTCGCCGGTCGACTCTCTGAATCGCAACAGGATATAGGAAGCCGTTGCCTCGACACGCCGCCGCAAGCGGTCACCGGTCAGATGCGGGCGCACATGCGCAACCGCGTCCAGCGACAGATAATGCTGCCAGAACGCTTCGCCGACGGATATTGCGTCTTCCGCGATCAGGTCGTGGATTTCTACGCAGCGCGGGGATAGTGCGCCGGTTTCGTCATAGTCACGAATCCGGTCGCGCATGGAACGATCACCACCGCTCCATCCGCCCAGAAACTCCTCCTCGGCACTCTCCATTCAGGTTCCAATCCCGTTTTACACGGCGACTTTGCTGACGAAGTCGCTCGCGCTGTTCTTCAGGCTGCTCAATTCCCCATCGAGCGTGGCAAAGCCCTGCCCGACTTTGTCGATGTCGCTGGCGACGCCCTCGGTATCCTCACGGATCGCCGCGATCGTGGACGACATTGAATCGGCGGCAAGCGCGGTTTCATCGACCGCAGCCGTGATCGCCGTCACGGTCTGCGCCTGTGCTTCCATCGCGCTGCGAATACGTCCGGCTGACTCCCGGACCTCTGCCACGGTTGTCGAGACCGAAGCGCTGCTCATCACCGTGGATTTGGTCGCCGCCTGTATCGCGGCGATCTTGGCGGCAATATCGTCGGTGGCGCGTGCGGTCTGACTCGCCAGGCTCTTCACCTCCTGTGCAACCACCGCAAAACCACGTCCGGCATCGCCTGCGCGCGCCGCTTCGATCGTCGCATTGAGCGCCAGCAAATTGGTCTGCCCGGCAATATCGCGGATCAGGCCCAGAATCGATTCAATCGACTTCGCATGGTCAGAAAGCGCATTCGATGTCTCAACCGCATCGCCGGCCTGTACGCCTGCGCGATTAGCGATTTCCGCTGCGACTTCCACCTCGCTGCGCGCATCCTCAATCGCGCGAATCAGTCCGGCCGCGGTATGCGCGGCTTCGCGCATGGCAATCGCCGACTGTTCCGCCGCCGCCGCGACCTCGCTGGTCTTGTCCAGCATACCGCGCGCGGCGGTTGAGGTGTCCACCGCCTGCGACCGCAATTCGGCGCTTTCGCCAGACGCGCGCTCAACCGTGATGCCAATGCTGTCACGAAATTCCGTGGTCAGGCGATCACGCGCAACATGTGCGCTATATTCGCGATAACAGTTGTAGAGCGCGACCGTGATATCGCTTTCCAGCGCCGACAACCGCATCAGCGTGTCAATCAGCGCGGCCAGATGATCGTCATCGCGATCGATCTTGCGCATCAGAATGTCGAGCGCGGCGCGGTCGCTGGCGCTGATCATCGACAACAGCGCCATCGGGGGGACATCCGAAGCATAGGCTGCTGCCACGGAGCGTTCGATCGATTCGACCCAGACGCGTCCTTGCGTATCAAGGAAGCGATTGCGCAGAAACACGCAGCCCAGATCGATCATTTTTTCGGTTTCGTGCGGTGCCCAGGCTTTGTTGTCCGAAAAGCATCGCAGCCATTGTTGCCAATAGGCTTCCGAAATGGCGCGCTCATCCTCCTGAAGCACGGCCCAGACTTCCTTTGCCTGTTCCAGCAGAGTTCCGTCCACATCGAAGGCACGAAGCCGCCCTGTCAGATCGATTTCACCAGCCAGTTTCCCGATAACGGGCAAATCTTTTTTGCTCGATGCGGTGCTCACGAATGCCTTGCCCCTGAATATTTCGCATAATGCAGGGCCCCAATTAGGCCGAAAGAAGTTAAGGCCCGGTTAGCCAAAGCAACCGCTTTGACTTGAAACATTGCGCATGAACGGTAAGTAGCGCTTCACGGAAAGGAACCCGATCTTGGCTAGCGCTTCTCCACACACCCGCCCCCTGTCCCCGCACCTCACCGCATGGAAATGGGGTGCGAACATGCTGGTATCCATTCTCCACCGCGTTACCGGCGACGGGATGGCGCTGGTCGGCACCGTTCTGATCGTGTGGTGGCTGGCCGCACTTTCCGGCGGCAGTGCAAGCTACGCGGCGTTCATGAACGTCTTCACGCTGCATACCGGCGCGTTGAATGTGATCGGCTATATCGTCGGCATCGGCCTGACGCTGTGCTTCTTTCAGCATCTGGCAAGCGGCATCCGGCACTTCATCCTGGATGTCGGCGCAGGCTATGAGTTGAAGGCCAATCGCCGCTATTCGATATTGACCATCGTCTTTTCGATCCTCGCCACCGCGGCCTTCTGGGCCTATCTGATCTGGGGCAAATAATATGGGCAACGGAACGAGCATCGGCCGCGTACGCGCGCTGGGCAGCGCGCATGAAGGCACGCATCACTGGTGGCACCAGCGGCTGACCGCGGCCGCCAACCTGTTCCTGATGACATGGTTCCTGATCTCGATCGCGCGGCTGCCGGGCTATGACTGGACTACCGTCAGCGGCTGGATGCAGTCGGCATGGGTGGCAATCCCGATGATCCTGCTGATCGCCAGCGTCTTCTATCACGCGCGGCTGGGCCTGCAGGTGCTGATCGAAGATTATGCCCATTCCGAAAACCGCTATGTGCTGATGATCCTGCTCAACGCCTTCGTCATCGTCGGCGCCGCCATCGGCATCTTTTCCGTCCTCAGCATCGCATTCACCGGAGCATCCGCATAATGGCCGCCACCGACGCCAAAGAGGCATATAAGATCATCGACCACACCTATGACGCCGTGGTCGTCGGTGCGGGCGGTTCCGGTCTGCGTGCCACCATGGGTATCGCCGAATCGGGGCTGAAGACGGCAAACATCTCCAAGGTGTTCCCGACGCGCAGCCACACCGTCGCGGCACAGGGCGGTATCGCCGCCAGTCTGGGCAACAACACGCCCGACCACTGGTCCTGGCACATGTACGATACCGTGAAGGGGTCGGACTGGCTGGGCGATCAGGACGCGATCGAATATCTCTGCCGTGAGGCACCCGCCGCCGTCTATGAGCTGGAACATGCCGGCGTACCGTTCAGCCGCAACGACAACGGCACCATCTATCAGCGCCCGTTCGGCGGCCATATGCAGAATATGGGCGAAGGTCCGCCGGTGCAGCGTACCTGTGCCGCCGCCGACCGTACCGGCCATGCCATGCTGCATGCCCTGTACCAGCAGAGCCTGAAATACGACGCGGATTTCTTCATCGAATATTTCGCGCTCGACCTGATCATGGAAGACGGCAAGTGTCGCGGCGTCATCGCGCTGTGTCTTGAGGACGGATCGATTCACCGATTCCGTGCGCATTCCGTGGTGCTGGCGACCGGCGGCTATGGCCGCACCTATTTCTCCGCAACCTCGGCCCATACCTGCACCGGCGACGGTGGTGGCATGGTGCTGCGCGCGGGCCTGCAATTGCAGGACATGGAGTTCGTGCAGTTCCACCCGACCGGCATTTACGGTGCGGGCGTGCTGATTACCGAGGGCGCACGCGGCGAAGGCGGCTATCTGACCAATTCCGAAGGTGAGCGTTTCATGGAACGCTATGCGCCGTCGGCCAAGGATCTCGCCAGCCGCGACGTCGTGTCGCGGTCGATGGCGATGGAAATCCGCGAAGGCCGCGGCGTCGGCAAGGAAGGCGACCATATCTGGCTGCATCTGGACCATATCGATCCCAAGGTGCTGCATGAACGCCTGCCCGGCATTACCGAAACCGGCAAGATTTTCGCGGGCGTGGACCTGACCCGTCAGCCGCTGCCGGTGGTGCCGACCGTCCATTACAATATGGGCGGCATCCCGACCAATTATCATGGCGAGGTTGTCCATCTGAAGGACGGCAACCCGGATGCGGTCGTCCCCGGCCTGTTCGCGGTGGGTGAAGCAGCCTGCGTGTCGGTGCATGGCGCCAACCGACTCGGCTCCAACTCGCTGATCGACCTGGTGGTGTTCGGCCGCGCTACCGGCCTGCGCCTCAAGGAGCAGCTCAAGCCGAACACGCCGCACGATCCGCTGCCCAAGGGTTCGGAAGAATTTGCGCTGACCCGGCTCGATCATTTCCGCAACGCCAATGGCAGTTCGCCGACCGCGCAGATCCGCCTCGACATGCAGAAGACGATGCAGAAGCACTGCGCCGTGTTCCGCACCGACGAGCTGATGCAGGAAGGCGTCGGCCATATGAACAAGGTCTATGCGGGCATGGAGGACATCCATGTCACCGACAAGTCGCTGATCTGGAACACCGATTTGGTCGAGACGCTGGAACTCGACAACCTGATCGCACAGGCAATGGTGACGATCCAGTCAGCCGCCAATCGTAAGGAAAGCCGCGGCGCACACGTCAATGAGGATTATCCCGATCGCGACGACGCCAACTGGATGAAGCACACCATTGCGACATTCGACGGCTGGGGTGGCAAAGCGGGCAAGGTCGATATCGATTATCGCCCGGTCCACGACTATACGCTCACCGACGATGTCGACTATATCATTCCGAAAAAGCGGGTGTACTGACGCGCGCATCCGCCGGAGACATTCTGCACCTCCGGCACCCGATCAAAAGAAAGGCCCGCGCCTGAACAGGCAGCGGGCCTTTTTCTTCACATGGTCGGGCCGATAATATCGGTCTGCGCCTTTTTCGGCGCTTCCTCGATCGCTTTGAGGATTGCCGGAGAACGGCGGTCGCGCTTGGCATAGTCGCGCGCGGACATGCCGGCGATATTATCCGGCTGGTCGGGATTGGCGCCATGCGCCAGCAGGTCGCGCACCACCATGACCTGATGCATCTGCACCGCACGAATCAGCGGCGTTTCCCCACGCTTATTGGGCAGATTGAAATTGGCATTATAGCGCGACAGAATATCGATCGCGGCGGGGAAGTTATTCTCGACCGCCAGCATCGCGGGGGTGTTGCCCGCGTCATCCTGAATATTCGGGTCCGCCCCCTTGGCGAGCAGAAAACGCAGATAGGTCGCATCCTGCCGCCTGACCACGATATCGAGCGCACCCTCCCCCTTGTCGTCGGTGGCGTTGATGACGCTGCCCGACGACGATGCGATCAGGTCGGTCACTTTCGTTCCATCTCCGTCCTTGACCGCTTTCAGAAAGCTATAGCCCGGCGAAACATTCTGGGCGGATGCACTGGCGGGAACCAGTGCGACGGCGGCAAGGGCAGCAAAAAGCACGCGAACGGACATGATGATGTGAAATCCCGTCAGATTTGGCGATATGGTTGCAACTGCTTCCCTATCAGATCAAGGATGGCGCTGTCATGAATCAGTTTTCACGTAATACGGTTCTTCTGGCAGCGGCAGTGGCACTGGCCGGTTGTTCGGGCGCGAACAGTTCCGGTCAGACGGATTCGTCGCCTCCCCTGCAAGGCGCGACGATCGGCGGTCCTTTCACCCTGACCGATCAGGACGGCAAGACCGTCACCAGCGCCAGCTTCGCGGGCAAATACCGGGTGATGTATTTCGGCTATACCTATTGCCCCGATGTCTGCCCCGTCGACATGCAGCATCTGGGACAGGGGATGCGGATGCTGGCGAAAAGCGATCCCGGCGTGGCGGCGAAAGTCGTGCCGATTTTCGTATCCGTCGATCCCGAACGCGACACGCCGCCGGTGCTGAAGCAATATGTCGCCGCCTTCTACCCGACCATGGTCGGCCTGACCGGCAGCGATCAGGCGATTGCGAAGACGGCAAAGGAATATCACATCTTCTATCAGAAGGTGCCCGCGAAAAATGGCAGCGGGCAGTATCTGATCAACCACAGCCAGGTCGCCTATCTGATGAGCCCGGAAAACAAGCCCATTGCACTGGTGCCGGTGGACGAGTCGGCACAATCGGTGGCCGATACGCTCAGGCGCTGGGTATCGTGAGCGACCGGTTCTGGGAACAGCCACTGGAAGCGCTCGACCGCGCACAGTGGGAGGCGTTGTGCGACGGCTGCGGCAAATGCTGCCTGCACAAGCTGGAGGATGCCGATACCGGAGAACTGGCTGCGACCAACGTCGCCTGCCGCCTGCTCGATCGCGATGCGGGGCGGTGCAGCGACTATCGCCACCGCCATGCCCATGTACCCGATTGCGTAAGGCTTACCGCGCGGACAGTGTCCAGCGTCTGGTGGCTGCCTTCGACCTGCGCCTATCGCCTGCGCGCGGAAGGACAGCCCCTGCCCGAATGGCATTATCTGGTCTGCGGCGACCGGGAGGCGGTGCACCGCGCGGGCGAATCCACCCGCGGCTGGACGATCTCCGAAACCGATGCGGGCGATCTGGAGCATCATATGGTCGACCGCATCCTGTGACCGGGGACATAGAGGTCGTCCGGCATCCGCGTGCACGGCGGGCGAAACTCTCCGTCGATCCGACCAGCGGCGCGATCCGGCTCACTCTGCCGCCGCGGGCTTCCGAACGCCGTGCGCTCGAATGGGCGAAATCCCAACGCGACTGGATTGCCCGACAACGCGCCACCTTGCCGACCGCTCGCCCGTTCGTACCGGGGGCAAGCATTCCGTTCGGCGATGCAGTGCTCACGCTGGAATGGATGGCCTCCGCGCCGCGTGCCGGACGGATCGCCAACGAGACGCTGATCTTCGGCGGCCCGCGCGACGGGTTCGAACGCCGCGTCGAACGCTGGTTGCGCGCGCAGGCGTTTTCGGTGCTGACCGGGGAAACCACCCGCATTGCCGAACGGGCCGGCGTGTCGGTCGCGCGGGTTTCGATAGGCGATCCGCACGGACGCTGGGGAAGCTGCTCATCGAGCGGCACGATCCGTTATAGCTGGCGGCTGATTCTGGCACCGCACAGCGTGCTGCAAGCGACCGTGGCGCACGAGGTGGCGCATCGCGTGCACATGCACCATGGACCGGATTTTCACGCACTGGTCGGGCAGATCAGCGACAGCGACCCGAAGATCGCCCGCGCATGGCTACGCCGCAACGGCGCAGCGCTTCACTGGTTCGGACGGTCGAACTGATGCGGTAGCAGCGACTGCGGTGCGTCCTTTTTAGGAGACGGCGTCGGACTGGGCGAAGGTTGCGGCTGCGTCTGACGACGCTGGGCAGGCGGCGTCGGCTGTGCTTCCGGCTTGCGTCCCAGGGCGCGGTCCAGCCAGTCCTGATCCAGCCGCTGCGGTGGCGCAGGCGGCGTGTCCGAAGGATTGACGGGCTGTTGCGTCTGCTGCTGTCCTCCATCCGGCTGATCGCCGGGATAGGCGTCCTGCGGACTGTAATAGCTGCCCCCCGGATAGGTGCTGGAACTGTTGCCGAGCGGCATTCCGTTCGGATCGACAAACATGCCGTTATCGGGGCTGCCGAAATAGGACTGATCGTCCGGCTCCGTCTGCCAGTCGGGCGGCGTCAGCGCGGTCTGGAACTGCTCGACGGGGCGGTCGGCCACCGCCTGCTTCATGAACGCGGCAAAGGCGCGCGCCGGCGCGGTGCCGCCATACAGCCCCCGGATCGGTTTGGCATCGTCACGGCCCATCCACACGCCGGTGGTCAGCCCGCTGGAGAAACCCATGAACCAGCCGTCCTTGTTGGAAGTGGTGGTACCGGTCTTGCCCGCCACCGGACGACCGATCCGCGCCGCGCGACCGGTGCCGGTGTTGACCGCGGTCTGCAGCAAATCGGTCATCTCCGCTGCGATATAGGGCGCAACCAGCACGTTCGAGGTATCGGTTTCGTGCTGATACAGAACCTGCCCGTTCGACGTCACCCGGTTGATCCCGAACGGCACCACCGCCACCCCCTGATTGGAAATGGTGGCATAGGCGCGCGTCATATCGATGAGGCGCACGTTAGAGGTGCCCAGCACCATTGCCGGATAGGTGTTGATCGGCGTGGTAATGCCCAGCCGCTTGGCCATGTCGGCCACCGTGCCGAACCCGACCTTCTGCCCGATCTCCGCCGCCGAAGCATTGAGCGACAGCGCAAACGCCTTGCGCAGCGTCACCGGCCCGAAATAATAGCCTTCGTCATTCTTGGGGGTCCAGCCGTTGATGTCGACCGCCTGGTCGTCGATCATGTCATCCGGCTTATACCCGGCCTCCAGCGCAGAGAGATAGACGAACAGTTTCCAGGACGACCCCGGCTGGCGTTCCGCCTGAGTCGCGCGGTTATAGGTGGAGGTGACATAGTCCGTGCCGCCGACCAGTGCGCGTACTGCGCCATCGCGATCCATTGACACCAGCGCGCCCTGCGCGCCCTTCGGCACATTGGCACGCACCGCCGCCTCTGCCTCGCGCTGCATTTTCAGGTTGAGCGTCGTCCAGACTTCCAGCGGCGCCTGAGTCTCGTCGATCAGGCTTTCGAGCTGCGGCAGCGCCCAGTCGGTGAAATAGCGCACGCTGTTATATTTGGGCTGCGGCGCGAATTTGACGACATGCGGATTGGCTGCATCCGCCTGTGCCTGGGTGATGTCACCGGTTTCGACCATGGCATGCAGCACCACACCCGCGCGGTCGACGGCAGCCTTCGGATCGGCGGTCGGCGAATAATGCGACGGCGCCTTCACCAGCCCGGCGATGATCGCCGCCTCTCCCAGGCTCAGATGCGTCGCGGAATGGCCGAAGAACAGACGCGAAGCCGCGTCGATGCCATAGGCGCCACCGCCGAAATACACCTTGTTCAGATAGAGTTCGAGAATCTGGTCCTTGGAGAATTTTCGCTCCATCGCGAGCGCCAGAATCGCCTCTCTGATCTTGCGGCTGATATCGTATTTGTTCGACAGGAAGATGGTACGCGCCACCTGCTGCGTGATGGTCGAGGCACCCTGCAAGCGCCGCCCGGTACCGTGATACCGGATGGCAAAGCGCAACGAGCGCAGCATGCCGATCGGATCGACGCCGATGTGCGAACGGAACCGGCGGTCCTCGATCGAAATCATCGCGTGGCGCATATCGACCGGAATCTGGTCGTAGGAAATCCACTGGCCATAGCTGGGGCCAAGCGTGGCGATGACGGTGCCGTCGGCCGAATGAACGCGGATCATCTGCCCGTTGGGTGAGGATTTGAGCTGGTCAAAGCTCGGCAGCGATGCCTTGGTCGTATAGACCGCGATAACCAGCGCAATCAGCCCGCAACAGGCAATGAGCGTGCCGATGCCCAAAGTCCAGACGACAATGCGCCGGACCAGACCGCCTTTTTTACGCTTACGGGATTTGGGGGAACGTGCCATCGATTGCAGGTCGGATTACGGCCAAATCCCCGTTTCGACAAGCATTATGCGACGGACGGCGCATCGGCGCGCGGCACGAAGTTCAGTGACAGCGAATTCATGCAATAGCGCAGTCCTGTGGGCGGGGGACCGTCAGGAAAAACATGGCCCAGATGCCCGTCACAGACGGCACAGCGCGCCTCGGTACGTACCATGCCGTGGCTGGTGTCGCGATGCTCGTCCACACGATCCCCGGCGATGGGCTGCGTGAAGCTCGGCCAGCCGGACCCCGAATCATATTTGTCGGCGCTGTCGAACAAGGGCGTTGCACAGGCCGCGCAGCGATAGATACCGTCCGCCTTGTTGCCGTTATAATGCCCGGAAAAGGCGCGTTCCGTGCCACCTTCGCGCAGGACATGATATTGCTCCGGCGTCAGGCGTTCTCGCCATTCGCTTTCGGACAGGGTCAGTTTTTCCATATCGGAAATGTGTGGCGGCGCAGGCGCGTCGTCAAGATGATCCGATACGCGTCAGCCGCGCACCCAGCCCCGCCAGCGACGGGAACGCGGCACAGGCACGGACCATCCATGGCGCAAAAGACGATTCGGCCATAGTACGCAGCACCGACGCCATGCCGATCGGCCGCGCCAGCGCCTGAGCGAATTCGCGCTGAAATTCCGGCGCCGCCTCTGGCCCATGGGAACTATAGGCGCGTGCGGAACGAATCCCGCTCGCCACTGCAATCGCAATCCCCTCACCGGCAAGCGATGGAATCACCCCCGCCTGATCGCCCAGCCGAAAACACCCCGCTCCGGTCGTTGATGCCCGCCAGCCATAAGGGACGTTCGCCACCGCATCGATCGAATCGCCGCCGTTCGCACAGGACAGCCGCTCGCCCAGACGCGGGCAGGCATTGCCCAGTGCATCCAGCAGAGCGCGCGGGCTTCCCGCTTCCTGCAATCGGGATCGATGCACCGCCATGCAGCAATTGGTACTGCCGTCCTCCTGCAGCATCAGCCCGGCATAACCCCGATCGAACAAGTGAAGTTCGATCATTCCGGCAAGCAATGTGCGCAGGACAGGCGACGGGCCGATCCGGATCCGCAGGCCGATGGCCGGGTCCGCTCCCTTCGCCGCCGCAGGCCGCGCCGCACCGCGCACATCATGCTTGCCCGTTGCGAGGAACAATGCGTCACTGGTCAGTTCGGCTCCGTCGGCAAGTCGCACCCGGCGATCGGAGACCTCGCGAATTGTCACCCCGCGCTCAACCGCCGCTCCTGCCTGAAGCGCGTGTGTCAGCAACACCGAATCGAGCCGGTGGCGCGACACGCCTTTTGCCTGATGCGGCAACGCGGCTTCGGCGCAGACATCAGCCGCGAACAGGCGCACCTTGCTCACATCCGCATCGCCCAGCGATGAACGCTCCACACCAAGGCGTTCGAGTGCAGCGAGCGTGCGCCAGCTCAGAAATCCGCCGCAAAGCGCGTCGCCCGTCACCCGTTCGCGTTCGAGGATTATCGGAGCGTCCCCACCCCGCGCCAGCGTCATCGCCGCCACGGCACCCGCCGGACCGGCGCCGAGGATCAGCGGACGCATTCGACGCACAGGCGAAAGGGAAAGGCGCGAAACACGCGGGCCTGTTTCACCCCGGCCGCATCAAGCAGCGGTTGCCATTCCACCGGACGATAGGAGCGTGCAATCGACAGCGTGCCGTCCTCCCGCACGATCCGGTGCCAGCGCATCAGGCGCGCAAGCAACGGATAGCCATGATAGGCGAAGCGGTGGCGGTGCAGATCGTTGATCAGCCAGCCGCACCGACCCTCCGCCTTCATGAAGCGCAGGAATGCGATCAACTGATCCCGGGTCATGTGGTGTGCGACCAGACTGGAAAGGATGCAATCCCAGCCCTCGCCTGCCAGACCGGCATAGTCGCCGGTGCGATAGGTGATGGCCAGATCGTCCGGCGTATGCGCGCGCGCCACGGTTTCGCTCGCCGGATTGCAGTCGATGCCGACGCAATCCAGTACGATGTCGCGCCGCTTTGCCCAGCGTGCGATCCGACGCAGCATATCGCCATCACCATAGCCGACATCCAGAATGCGCAGCCGGTCGCGGCCCTTTGCCACACGCTTTAGAAAATCGAGCGTGGGCCGTGCCGCCATCGTCACGTGATTGACCTGCGCCAGATCGGACAGCACCGCGCGATAGATCGCCGGGTCCAGATCGGGATCGTCCATCTGCTCCTCGGCAATGCGGCGATGGGCAAGCGCATTCATCCCACGCTCCGGAACCCGAATCCCTCCGCCGCAAGTCCCGGTCCGAACGCAAGTGCCACGCCGCGTTCAACCGGTCGCTTCAACATGGTTGCGAGCACGAACATCAGCGTTGCCGAGGACATGTTGCCAAAGCGCGCCAGTACCGCACGCGAATCGTCCAGTGCTGCGGGGTCGAGGTGCAATCCGCGCTCCACGGCATCCAGGATCGATCGCCCGCCTGCATGCACTGCCCATCCGTCGATATCCTGAGCAACCGTACCACGCGTCAGCACCTGCGTGAAATCGGCATCGGCCAGAGTATCGGCAATGCGCCCCGGCACTTCCCCTGACAGGTGCATGGCAAAGCCCTGATCGGTGACGGTCCAGCGGATCAGGTCGGCCGATTGCGGCAGGGCAGCGGCAAACGGCGCTTCCAGCGCCAGCCCCTGTGGCTGCGCGCTGACCAGTGCCGCCGCGGCGCCGTCGCCGAATTGCAGCATCGCCAGCAGCGGTTCCAGCGTATCGGCGGGTTGCAGGTGCAGGGTGGAGAGTTCGACGCACAGCACCAGCACTTTCGCCCCGGGTGTGGAGCGGACTATGTGGCGGGCGCTGCGCAGGGCGGCCACCGCAGCATAACAACCCATGAAGCCGATCATCAACCGCTCGACCGAAGGCGCAAGCCCCAGCCGCGTCGCGAGAATCTGGTCGATTCCGGGGGCTACGAACCCAGTGCAGCTTGCGACAACGAAATGGGTGACACCGTTCAGCGATTCCTGTTCGGCAAGTCGCTCGATCGCCGTCATGCCGAGATCGGGTGCCGCATCGGCATAGAGCGTCATGCGGGCTGCCGTACCGGGCATCTCTGCCCCGTAAAAACCTCCCGAATCCACCGGGGATCCACCGCCGTCGGTTTCGGGCAGCACCGACCAGCGCCGCTCGATGCCCGCACGCGCCGCCATCCGGTCGAACAACCGCCGGTCGCGCGAAGCCGGCAGTTGCTCGCGCGCCCAGCCGATGAAAGCGTCATGAATATCGTGCGATGGCGTCGCCGTGCCGATCGCGTTCAAACAGCAAATGGGTTCGTCCATGCTTCTCCCCGGCCCGCAACCAACCGGCGGGAAACTATTGGGAGATACGTCCGAACGTGGCCGTCGGTTGCACTGTGGCCGCGGTTATCGTTTCCACGCCCAGTAAAGCTGCGCCGGCGGCACGTTCCACCATTCCATGGCGTGATCGATGTCGTTGAACTGCGGTGCCAGGAAATCATGCACCTTGGGCGAGAACTGATAGACCAGAAACGCGCCGTCCACCCGCAGCACGCGCGCGGTTTCGGCGCCGATCTTGTCGCCAACCCCCGGCGGCAACGTCGAAAAGGGCAGGCCGGACAGCACATAGTCCGCATGGTCATGGCCATGATCCTTCACGATCTGCACCACGTCGGCGGCCGAACCATGTACCGCGGAAAAGCGCGAATCGCGGATATTCTTGCGCAGATAGGCGATGAAATCGGGATTGGTGTCGATGGCGATATATTGCGCATCGGGCTCCATATGGTCGAGTACCGTCTGGCAGAAGGTGCCGACGCCAGGACCGTATTCGACGAACAGTTTCGTATTCTTCCAGTCGACCGGTCCGAGCATCTTGCGGATCAGCTTACCCGAGGAAGGAATGATCGATCCGACCATGACGGGGTGCTTCAGGAACCCGCGAAAAAACATGGCCCAGGGTGAAAGCGGCAGGCCGCGCCGGGCTCCCTTGCGAGCGGCGGTACTGGAAGAAGCGGTCATGAAATTCCCATTCGAAGCGCCGTGATAGCGCGCACTGGCGACGCTACGTCGCAAAACTGGGGCCAACAATCAAGCGCAACTGCTGCGAACCGGGCTTGCGACACTGTAAGATACGGCTAGTCCTTGACTATGGAAGATACGCGAAAAGGCCAAATTGCGGTGATTTTCACCTCCGTCCGCACGCACGCGGACGAAAATGGCTATGCCGCAGCGTCCCGACATATGGCCGCACTGGCCGCCGCGCAGCGGGGTTTTGCCGGCATGGAAAGCGCCCGCAGCCCCGACGGCACCGGAATCACCATCAGCTTCTGGGACAGCGCCGACGATGCCGCTGCCTGGCGCGATCACCCCGATCATATCCGTATCCGTGAGGCCGGACGCGAACGCTGGTACGACAGCTATACGGTCACCATCGCCACCGTCACCCGCGACTATTGCTGGACGAAGACAGAAAGCCATCGTCCAGCGATAGATTGACCACTACTCTTCGTCAGTCCGACGCTTGAGCATCCCCGGCGTAATGAAGCCGATCGGCTGCATCGCCACCGCCTCCTGCTTCAGTTTCGCCGACATGGCCTGATATTCGCGTTCCATCTCCGGCGTGACGCTGGCCCGCGATTCGCTGAGCGCGGTTTCGAAATGCGCCATCGTCACCTGATCGTTGGTCAGCGATTCGCGCAGCGCCACCAGCCCGGCACGGCGCACCACATCTTCCAGATCCGCACCGGTAAACCGGTCGGTCCGCGCGGCGATGACGGACAGATCGACATCGGACGCCAGCGGCATCTTTTGCGTCTGGATAGACAGGATGCGTTCGCGTCCCGCCTGATCGGGCACGCCGACATAGATGAGTTCGTCGAACCGTCCGGGCCGCAACAGCGCCGGATCGACCAGATTGGGGCGATTGGTCGCACCGATCACCACCACCGACTGCAATTCTTCCAGCCCGTCCATCTCGGCAAGGATGGTGTTGACCACGCGTTCCGTCACCTGAGGCTCGCCCAGCCCACCGCCCCGCGCGGGCACCAGCGAATCAAGCTCGTCGATAAAGATCACGCAGGGTGCGACCTGCCGCGCACGGGCGAACAGCCGGGCGATCTGCTGCTCGCTTTCGCCATACCATTTGCTTAACAGGTCGGAGGATTTGGTGGCGATGAAGTTCGCCTCCGCCTCCCGCGCCACCGCCTTGGCGAGCAACGTCTTGCCGGTTCCGGGCGGACCATAGAGCAGGAAGCCCTTGGCGGGACGAATCCCCAGTCGGCGAAACGCCTGCGGATCCTTGAGCGGCAGTTCGACGCCCTCCTTCATCCGCATCTGCGCTTCGTCCAGCCCGCCGACATCGTCCCAGCGGACCTGCGGCGCCTGCACCATCACCTCCCGCATGGCGGACGGCTGTACGCGCTTCAGCGCCTCAAGGAAGTCCTTGCGGCCAACCGACAACGTATCGAGCACTTCGGGCGGGATCGTCTGTTCCGACAGGTTGAGCTTCGGCATGATCCGCCGCACCGCCTCGATCGCGGCTTCGCGCGTCAGGGCAGCGATATCCGCCCCGACAAAGCCATAGGTGGTGCGGGCCAGCTCACCCAGATCGACATCTTCATCCAGCGGCATGCCGCGCGTGTGAATGCCCAGAATCTCGCGACGACCGCGCTCATCGGGCACACCGACAACGATTTCGCGATCGAACCGGCCGGGACGGCGCAGCGCCTCATCGATGGCCTCGGGCCGGTTGGTCGCGGCGATCACGACCAGATTGGCGCGCGCCTCCAGCCCGTCCATCAGCGTCAGAAGCTGCGCGACGAGCCGCTTTTCCGCCTCCCCCGACACCTGCCCCCGTTTGGGCGCAATCGAGTCGATTTCGTCGATAAAGACGATGGAGGGCGCGGCCTTCGTCGCTTCCTCGAACACTTCGCGCAACCGCTTTTCGGATTCGCCATAGGCCGATCCCATGATCTCAGGCCCGTTGACGAGGAAGAATTCGGCATCCGATTCATTGGCAACCGCACGCGCCAGCCGGGTCTTGCCGGTTCCCGGCGGACCATGCAGCAGCACCCCTTTGGGCGGATCGACGCCAAGCCGCTGAAACAGTTCGGGATAGCGCAGCGGCAGCTCAACCATCTCACGCAATTGATCAATCGTTCCCGCCATACCGCCGATATCGTCATAAGTGACGTCGGCGCGACGGCTTTCCTGCGGCTCGGCAAAATCGGTGCGCAGTTCGATTTCGGTATCGGCATCGATATGGACGACGCCCTTCGGCGTGGTCGACAACACCGTCAGGCGGATTTCCTGCAGCGCATAAGCGGGTGCCCGCAAATGCTGGGCGACCTGCGGCGGGATATCGGCGACCCGCTGCTGCCCGACCGTGGCGACGACATCGCCCTGACATAACGGCCGGTTGAAAAAGGTCCGTTTAAGCGCTTCGGACGAACCCTGAAGCCGTAAATTCTTTTGTGCAGGTGCGAAGACAACCCGAGTCGCAGGCTTGGGATCGGCCTTGCGGATTTCGACGAACTCGCCCGATCCGACCCCCGCATTGGCACGCTGAAGCCCGTCGATGCGGATAATTTCCAGCCCTTCATCTTCGGGATAGGGATAGACCGCGATGGCAGGCGTAGCGCGTTTTCCGGCGATTTCGACAGCAGCCCCCTCACTAAGCCCCATCGCCGCCATCGTCGCGCGCGGCAGATGCGCCAGCCCCCTGCCGCTGTCTTCCGGGCGGGAGTTGGCCACTTGCAGCCGGTTGGGAGTACGTTCATCGTCGGCCATCGGCCCGTCCTTTCCACTGTCCGTTCCCAAGGGGGGAGGCAGGACATAGGAACGGGGTTCCGCAAGATCGAGGGGGTGCCGCAGACAAAAAAAGGGCCGATCCAGATGGACCGGCCTTGAAAGGTTTAGGAGAGGATGCCTGAAAGGCACGTCCTATGTGCACTGCACCATGATTTTGTGCAAGTGCGAAAAGAATAGGTCTGGTTGCGTTTTTTGCAATTTGGTCGACCGTGGCACAAAGGCGGTTCATCATTGTAGTTGCAATTCTCATGACGCATCGCACAATGCCGTAATGAGACGGCTTCCTCCGCTGACCGCCATCGAAGCGTTCGTGCATGTCGCCCGGCTGGGGTCGATCAAGGCTGCGGCGGATGAGCTTGCGCTCTCGTCTCCGGCACTGAGCCGACGCGTGCAGGCGCTGGAACGCTTTATCGGCAAGCCGCTGTTCGAGCGCCGTCACCAGTCCTTGCGCCTGAACGGAGACGGCGACCGGTTGTTACGTCGGATCGCGCCGGCGCTGGACACGCTGTCCGATGCGGTCGAGGAAATGACCAGCGCGATCGACCTTCTGCGACTTCGGCTCGGCGTGATGCCGCTGTTCGCGGAAAAGCGGCTGTTGCCAAAGCTGCCCGACCTGCGCAAACGCCATCCCGAACTGCATCTCGACGTCGATACAGGCGGCCATGGGCTGGCGCGTCTTGGCGACGGACTGGATGCCGCAATCGTGTTGGCACAGGATGTCGATCCGGCGCTCTATGGCCGTCGCCTGGACCATAGCAAGTTGCTCGCCATCGGTGCACGCAGCCTGACCGAAGGCGACAATCCCATCCTCGACCCGGCGCAATTGTCCGGCCAGACGATCCTTGTCCATCGCGACATGCCCGACAGTTTCAGCATCTGGCGCAACGCCATCGGGCGTCCCGATCTGGAGGCTGCCGCGATCGATTATTTCGACTCAGGCCCGCTGATCTTCGAAGCGGCGGCGCAAGGTCTGGGGATCGCGCTGATGCTCGACAGTCATTTTTCCGCGCGCCGTGACGACCGGCTGGTCAGGCTGTTCGATATGGAAGTCGAAAGCCCCTATAGCTGGTGGTTCGCCTGTCGGCCCCGCGCGCTGTCGCAGCGCCCGGTCAAACTGTTCCATGACTGGCTGTTCGAAACGTTCGACGTTCCGGAAGAATAATTTCTGATCCTGGCGCGCCGCTTTTCGGATAATGCGGAAAAGCGGCGCGCAGATCGGCTTCAGCGTCAGGCAGGACGCATCTTGACGATCTTGCCCGGATTGCGCGGCGGTTCGCCCTTGGGCAGCGCATCGATATGCTCCATGCCTTCGACGACTTCGCCCCAGACGGTATATTGCCCGTCGAGGAAACGCGCATCGTCGAAGCAGATGAAAAACTGGCTGTTGGCGCTGTTGGGGTTCATCGTGCGCGCCATCGAACATACGCCGCGAACATGCGGTTCGTCGCTGAATTCCGCCGGAAGATCGGGTTCGTCGGAACCGCCTGTGCCGGTGCCGGTCGGGTCGCCGCCCTGCGCCATGAAGCCGTCGATGACGCGGTGGAAAACGACATCGTCGTAAAAGCCCTTATCGGCCAGACTGGTAATACGCTCGACATGCTTGGGAGCAAGGTCGGGCCGCAGGCGGATTTTCACGTCGCCGCTTTCCAGCGTCATGTGCAGCATGGGATTGGTATCGGTCATTTTTGAAACAACTCCGGTCAATGTGGCCCTCCCCTTAGCCAGCCGCGTGCGCTACCTCAACCGTCAGCGAATTGCGGTTGTGCGCATGCGAACGATTGGCAGCGCGCGCTTGCCGCGCTAGACGGGCACTCCGGCCGGTTTGTGGAAAGGAGGACGGATGAGCGATACCCGACTTTCCGACCCCGTGGAACAACCCGAAAGCGAGCTGGACGAAGACGACCGCCTGAAGCACGATTTCGTGCGCGCCGTACTCGATGCGGTGGAGGCGGACGACACCGATGAAGTGCGCGACCTTGTCGAGCCGTTGCACCCCGCCGACATCGCCGACCTGATCGAACTGACGCCCGGCGACCAGCGCCGCGCGCTGATTGCCGCCATCGGTGATCAGATCGACGGCGAAGTGATCAGCGAACTCAACGACTGGGTCCGCGAAGAGCTGATCGATTCGCTGTCCCCGCATCAGGTTGCCAGCTTCGCCGCCGAACTCGACACCGACGATGCCGTTGCGATCATCGAGGATATGGAGGAGGCGGATCAGCGCGCGGTGCTGCGCGCGCTCGACCCCGACGACCGTGCCGCGATCGAAGAAGCGCTGAGCTATCCCGAGGAATCCGCCGGGCGCCTGATGCAGCGCGAGCTGATCGCGGTGCCGGAGCACTGGACGGTCGGCGATGTGCTCGATTATCTGCGCGGCAGCGAGGAACTCCAGACCGATTTCTGGGAAATCTTCGTGGTCGACCCCGGCCACCGCCCGGTCGGCACCTGCCATCTGTCCTGGATTCTGCGCACGCCGCGCGTGGTCTCGATCGGCGACGTCATGAAACGCGAACAGACGCTGATCCCGGTCGATCTGGATCAGGAAGAAGTGGCGCTGCGCTTTCAGAAATACGCGCTGATCTCCGCGGCTGTGGTCGATTCCTCGGGGCGGCTGGTCGGCATGATCACGGTGGACGATGTCGTCCACATCATCAGCGAGGAAGCGGGCGAGGACATTCTGCGCCTGTCCGGTGCAGGCGAAGGCGACATCAACGAGCCGTTGCCCAGCACCATCCGGACGCGGATGACCTGGTTGCTCATCAATCTGGGCACCGCGATCCTGGCGGCAACGGTCATCGCCTTTTTCTCCGGCACCATCGCCAAGCTGGTCGCCCTGTCGGCGCTGATGACCATCGTATCGGGCATGGGCGGCAACGCCGCGACTCAGACGATGGCGGTGACGGTACGCGCGCTTGCCACCAATCAGCTCACCACGTCGAACACCTGGCGCATGATCCTGCGCGAATGGTGGATTTCCATCGCCAACGGTATTGCGCTGGGGTTCCTGATGGCGCTCGGCTGTCAGCTTTATTATCATGACACAGCACTGTCGCTGATCCTGTTCGCGGCGATGATCATCAACAGTATCAATGCCGGACTGTCGGGGGTGCTGATCCCCATCGGGCTGGACCGGCTGCGGATCGACCCGGCTATCACCTCCACGGTATTCGTCACGACGATGACCGATTGCATGGGATTTTTCGCACTGCTGGGGCTGGCGACGCTGTTCAACGTCCATTGAACTTGAGTCACGTCCGCTGAAGCCCCACATCCGCGTCATGGCGTTGCACATCACCAAGGTCGCGTTCGGCATCGACAGTCTGGAAGCGTTTGAGGAACGCATTGCCGCGCGTCGTGCGGCGGGCGGCTTCACGCACGTCACCCGCTACCTGCCGCGCCGCCACGAAGAAATGGCGGGCGGGTCGCTCTACTGGATCCTGCGCCATCAACTGGTCGCGCGTTCACCGATCCTGGGGTTCAGCGAAGCGGAAAACGGGCGCACCGCCATCCATCTCGAACCCCGCCTGATTCTGGTGCAGGCGCACCCCAAGCGCGCGCATCAGGGCTGGCGCTATCTGGAAGGGAAAGATGCTCCTGCCGATCTCGATGCCGCCGGAGAAGCCGTCGCCGCGATGCCGCCGGCGCTGATCGGCAAGCTCAACGAACTGTCGCTGCTTTAGGACGGATCAGCATTCAGAAGATGATGTGACGGAGTCGCAGACGTTCGTAGAACAATATGGTGGATTTTCGTGACCCGGCGCGCAGCGTACTTTCAGTACGTGAGCACTGGAAGCGCGGAAAGCCGCCTTTTGCAGGCCATCAGGGCTGAATGGCGATCCGTCCTAAGGCTCAGCGCACCCAGTCGGGATAGGCGGCCTTCAGCGCCGCAACCTTCGGCTTGTCCCAGCGCACGATATAGGGGCTGTCGGGATGCCGGTCGTAATAATGCTGGTGATAGGCTTCGGCCTGATAGAAATGCCCGCCTTCGATCCGGGTGACGATCGGTTTCGAAAAAGCGCCTGCCTTGTTCAGTTGTGCAATATAGCGCTGGGCAACCTGCTTCTGCGCGACATTTTGCGGAAAAATCGCGCTGCGATAGCTGGTGCCGACATCGGGTGTCTGACGGTTGAGCTGGGTCGGATCATGCGCGACCGAAAAATAAATGCGCAGCAACCGGCCATAGCTGATCTGGCGCGGATCATAGGTAATCCGGACAGCTTCGGCATGACGGGTGGTTTCGCTGCTGACCTGACGATAGGTGGCGGTCGACGCCCTGCCGCCAGCATAGCCAGCCGTGACCTTGTGGACGCCCTTCAACTGTTCGAACACTGCTTCCATGCCCCAGAAACAGCCGCCGGCCAGTACCGCCGTCTGCATCTTTGCAGGAGGCGCCATGGTAAAAGCGGGAGGAGGAAGCGGAACTGCCTTTTCGGCATGCCCGACAGGCATGAAAAATACAGCCAGCGCTCCAAGGCCGGCCAATGCTGCGGAAAGGCGCAGCATCCTCATCGGCTTAACGCTGGATCGTCGAATGCACCGCCGCAGGGTTGGCGGGAGAGGCTTGCGCCGTAATCGAATGCGCGGCGAGCAGCCCGGCGGTGCCGAGCACGAAGCCGGAGAGAAAGAGCTTGGTAAAGCTGGTTGCGCCAGTCGCTTTTTTCATCGTCATTCTACTGTTGTTCTGCGTTTTGTGTGCGGTGCACAAATGGGGTGCGCGTTGTAAAATGCAACCCAAAAGTTTCCCGAACATTTCTGTCAGGGTGCGTATATATATACCGGCGGGGGTTAACCTGCGGTGAGCAACCTGTTCAGCGAAGCGAAGCGCAGGCTTCCTGAATGCGATTGCAGGCTTCTTCCAGCAGCGCGTCCGAGGTCGCGTAGCTGATCCGCATCGCGGGCGACAGACCGAATGCCGCGCCATGCACCGCCGCCACGCGTGCATGATCGAGCAGATAGCCGACCATCGCCTGATCGGTATCGATCACCGTGCCGTCAGGCGTACTCTTGCCGATCAGCCCGGAAAATTCGGGATAGACATAGAATGCGCCCTGCGGACGCGGGCAGGTCATCCCGTCAATCCGGTTGAGCATCGACACCACCAGATCGCGGCGCTTTTCAAACGCAGCGGCGCGTTCTTTCAAAAAGCTCTGATCGCCGGTCAGCGCCGCGACGGCAGCGGCCTGCGAAATCGAGGTCGGGTTGGAGGTCGATTGCGACTGCAGCTTCGCCATCGCGCGGATCAGCCATTGCGGACCACCGGCAAAGCCGATCCGCCAGCCGGTCATCGCATAGGCTTTCGAACAGCCGTTGACAGTCAGCGTGCGGCCATACAGCGACGGGCAGACCTGTGCGAGCGTCGTGAATTCGAACCCGTCATAAGTGATATGTTCGTACATGTCGTCGACGAAGATCCAGACATGTTCGTGACGTTCGAGCACTTCGCCCAGCGCGCGCAGTTCATCGGCGCTATAAGCCGCTCCCGTCGGGTTGGACGGAGAATTGAGTACCAGCCACTTGGTCTTGTCGGTGATCGCGGCGTCAAGCTGTTCGGGTGTCAGCTTGTAGCCCTGTTCCGGCCCCGCCTGCACCACCACCGGCTGCCCGTCGCAAAAGCGCACGACATCGGGATAACTGACCCAATAGGGGGCGGGAATGATGACTTCATCGCCGGGGTTCAGCGTCGCCACCATCGCGTTGAACAACGTATGCTTGCCGCCGACCTGTGCGCCGACCTGCGTGGTGGCATAATCGAGGCCGTTATCGCGCTTGAACTTGGCGACGATCGCTTCTTTCAGTTCGGGCGTGCCGTCGACCGGCGTATATTTCGTCTTGCCCGCGCGAATCGCCTCGATCGCGGCTTCCTTGACGAAATCGGGCGTGTCGAAATCGGGTTCGCCCGCACCCAGGCCGATCACATCGACACCCTGACGTTTCAGCTCGCCGGCGCGCGCGGTCATGGCGAGCGTGGCAGAGGGCTGGATACGGTCGAGCGCGGTCGAAGTCTGCATGGATCGGGTTCCCTGTCGGATACGGCGCGGGCGCTTTAGCCGCGCGCCGGGCTTTCCGCAACCAGTCGCGCACGAATCAGGCCACGAAGTGCGTTGCCGATGTAAAATTCTTGCGTGAGGTCATCGGCTTTCAGTGTTTTTTCAAAGGCCCTGCCCGATTCCAGCAGTTCTGCGCGCAGCACGCCCGGCAGGGCGGATCGGATGGGCGGTGTGGCCAGCCGGTCGCCCTGCGGCACGAAGATTGAGGTGAAGCTGCCTTCCGTCAACGCGCCGTCGGGGGTGGTAAACACGATCTCGAACGCACCGCTTGCACGTCGGGCGTCATCATAGAAAGCCCGGTCCGTGGTCTTGTGGCGCAATCGGAAGTCGTTGCTGTCCACCGGCAGCGGACGGATCGCCACCAGCACCGGCTCGTCGGGCGGCACAGGCATGGGGTCGATGCCGATCGCCACCGCACCGCTGGGGCTGAGCAGCAGCCGCACCCGCGAGGGCGCACGCAGGCGGAAGGTCGCGGCCTGCAACTCGTTGCGCGCGGCATGGCGGTCGAAACTGAAGCCGAACCGGGCAGCGCTTTCCTTCATCCGTGCCAGATGCCGTTCGAGCAGCGTGATGCCGGTGCGCGGATCGAACGCCATCGTCTCGATCAGGTCGAAGGGGCGCTGCCCGGCGTTCAGAAACGCGCCCTTGGCAAGACACTCCTCCCATTCGCGCCGCGGTTCCGAATCAGCGACATAGCCGGAGCCGAGACCGATGCGGAACCGCCCCCCCTCACCCGACCACAATGTACGGATAGCGACGTTGAACATCGCATCGCCGTCCGCGTCGATCCGCCCGATCGCACCGGTATATGGACCACGCGGCACCCCCTGTTCCACCTCGGCAATGACCTGCATCGCGCGGATTTTAGGGGCGCCGGTGATCGAGCCACAGGGAAACAGGGCGCCCAGCACATCGACGGCATCCTTCCCCGGTGCCAGCTCGGCAGTCACGCCGGACACCATCTGGTGGACTGTCGGATAAGTCTCGATCCCGAATTTTTCGGGCACCGCGACGCTGCCCGGACGGGCGATACGGCTGAGATCGTTGCGCATCAGATCGACGATCATCAGGTTTTCCGCGCGCTGCTTGGGATCGCTGCGCAATGCCTCGACCAGCGCCTTATCCTCCTCCGGCGTGGTACCGCGCGGCGCGGTGCCCTTCATCGGGCGAACGCGCAATCTGCCCCCTTCCAGCGCGAAAAACAGTTCGGGAGAGAAGGATAAAAGCCAGTTCTGCCCAGTCCACACCGCCGCGCCATAGCCAGCCCGCGCCCGCCGCCGCAGCGCCGCATACACCGCCAGCACATGCCCCTCGGCAGGCACCGTCGCCTGAAAGGTCAGGTTCGCCTGATAAATGTCCCCGTCACGAATATGCCCGGCCACGGTTTCGGCATGGTCGGCGTAGGCCGCAAAGTCGATATCGGGTTGCGGCCTGCCGATCCACGCCCCGGTCGGGTCAGGAAGCAGTGCCTCCACTTCCTTCGGCGTCAGTTCCTCCCAACTCCGGAACAGCCCGAACCACAGCAGGGGCGTTTCGCCATCGCCCTCCGTCGGCATTATCGGTTCGAACGCGGCGCCTGCACCATAGCCGAGGAAGCCGGCAGCGTGCAGGCCATCGCGGGCAGCAGCGCGAATGCGGTCGAGGCAGGCGGGCACGGCATCGGCGCTCCACGCCTCCACCAGCTCGACCGGATCGGTATAGAGCCGCGCGGGCGCACCGCCGGGGCGGGCGTCGTCCAGCAACACAAAGGGATTGGCGTCATCAAGCCGCGTCATGCCTTGCGACATGCAGCGCAAGCGCGCGAACGGCAAGCCCGTGTTGCCGCAAAGCGGTGCGCCGCCTATGTCGATACCATGCAAAACCCACCGCTGCGCGCCGCTATTATCCCCGTCACCCCGCTTCAGCAGAATTGCTCGCTGATCTGGTGCACAAAGACGATGCGCGGGGCATTCGTCGATCCCGGCGGCGATCTCGACCGGCTGCGCGCCGCTGCCGAACAACATGGCGTGGAAATCGAGAAAATCCTGATCACCCATGGCCATATCGACCATTGCGGAGAGGCGGGCACTTTCGCCAAAGAACTAGGCGTGCCGATCGAAGGGCCGCAGGAGGCCGACCGTTTCTGGATCTCCCGACTGGATGAGGACGGGAAGAATTACGGCGTCAACGGCATGGTGTTCGAACCCGATCGCTGGCTGGAACAGGGCGATCGGGTAACGGTGAGCGAGCTGACGCTCGACGTCTATCACTGTCCCGGCCACACGCCCGGCCATGTCGTGTTCCACCATGCACCGTCGAAACTGGCGATTGTCGGCGATGTGCTGTTTCAGGGCTCGATCGGCCGTACCGACTTTCCGCTGGGCGACCATCCCTCGCTGATCAACGCGATCACCGGCAGGCTATGGCCGCTGGGCGACGATACCGCCTTCATTCCCGGCCACGGCCCGATGAGCAATTTCGCGCATGAACGGCAGAGCAACCCGTTCGTCTCCGACACCGCAGTCGCGCGTTTCCGCGCGGAGGCGGGGTAGGCGGGAGCGACGCATTCCCCGCCTGCCGTCCATCGTCACCCCAGCGCAGGCCGGGGTCTGTCTCTATACTGTGCGCGCTGTTAAGTGTGGCGAGAGACATGGATGCCAGGCTGCGCTGGCATGACGTTGAGCAAGAGGCGCTCCCGCTCACCCCGTGCGCGGCAGTGCTTCGACGGCGTGGGTGGTGCCGCTGCTGTGCGGGCCTGCGGTGAAGGGCAGCGTGGCGGCGTAGATGCCGAGTATCAGCAACAGCAGCAGCGTGATCGCGGTGCCCGCCATGCGGCCGGGCATCCAGCCGTCCATGCCGAACGGGTGCAGGATACGGGCGAGCACGAAGGCAAGGCCCACAATCCACAACAGCAGCGATGTCCCCTGCGTATATTCGATCAGACCGATCAGGATCAGGATGAACGGCGCATATTCAACGAAATTGGCCTGCGCACGCATGCGTGCGATCAGTTGCGTATCGCCGCCGTCACCGATGAAGATCTTTTTGCCGCGGCGTACCTGCCCGACACGAAAGGCAAGCCAGAGGTTGAGGATCGCGCACGCCCCAGCCGTCACCAATGTTACCGTAAGCACCATGCATCCCCTGTTTCGTTTGCCGTTGCCTCCAGTGGCACGGAGCGCGAACGCTTGCAATGCCGGGGAAAATCGGTATAGGCGCTCGCTCGCTTCGTGACCTGCCGCTTGCCGGTCCGGCGAGTGGCCGGACTGTGTGGCCGCTTGCCTTGATCGCGCGCGCGGCGTATCGCGACACCCGAACACATGAACAGATTTTGAAGAAGGTGCCGAAATGGCCGTTCCGAAGAGAAAAACCACCCCGTCCAAGCGTGGCATGCGTCGCGCCCATGATTCGCTGAAGGTCGAGGCATTTCAGGAATGCCCCAACTGTGGCGAGTTGAAGCGCCCGCACCATATGTGCAATGCCTGTGGCCATTATAACGGCCGTGAGATCGTTTCGGTCGAGGGCTGAACACTAAGGTACAGGACGGTTCGCACATGACTTCAAGCTCCCGGATCGCCGTCGATGCGATGGGCGGCGATGAAGGACTTGCCGTCATGCTGGCCGGTGTCGCGCGCGCGCGGCGCCAATATAACGACGCGAAATTCCTGCTCGTCGGGGACGAAGAGGCGATTCGCGGCGGCCTGAAAAACCATCCCGGCCTGTCCGCCGCGTCGGAAGTCGTCCACGCGGCCGAAGTCGTGCGTTCGGACGAGAAGCCGAGCCAGGCGCTGCGCCGCGCCCGCACCACGTCGATGGGAATCGCCGTCGATCTGGTCAAGCGGGGAGAGGCCGCCGCCGCCGTTTCCTCCGGCAATACCGGCGCACTAATGGCGATGGCCAAGCTGTCGCTGCGCACCATGCCGGGGATCGATCGACCGGCGCTTGCGGCACTGCTGCCCAGTCTGGGCGAGACCGATCTGGTCATGCTTGACCTCGGCGCCAATGCTGAATGCGACACCCGCAATCTCGTCCAGTTCGCCGTTATGGGTGCTGCCTATGCGCGCACCGCGCTGGAACTGGAAAGCCCGCGTGTCGCGCTGCTCAATATCGGCACCGAAGAGCAGAAGGGGATCGAAAGCATCCGCGATGCCGCCGCACAGCTTCGCGCCGCCACCCATCTGCCGCTGACCTTCAACGGCTATATCGAGGGTGACCGGTTGTCGCGCGGTGAAGTCGATGTCGTGGTATGCGACGGGTTTTCGGGCAATATCGCGCTCAAGACCGCCGAAGGCACCGCGCGGTTCGTCGCCGACCTGCTGAAACGCGCCTTCCGCAGTTCCGTGCGGTCGAAGGTCGGATTCCTGATTTCACGCCCGGCCACCGAATTGCTGCGCGACCAGCTCGATCCCAACAACCATAACGGCGCGGTGTTTCTGGGCCTGAACGGACTGGTGGTCAAAAGCCATGGCGGTGCCAACGAACTGGGCGTGGCTACCGCGATCGGCGTGGCCGCGAAGATGGTGCGCGACGACCTGACCCGTCGCATCTCCGACAATCTGCGTAATTTCGAAGCGGAGGCCGCATGACCCGTCGCGCCGTGATCGCCGGAACCGGCTCGGCACTCCCCGCCCGCCGGGTATCGAATGCCGAGCTGGCGGAAACGGTGGACACGTCCGACGAATGGATTGTCGAACGCACCGGCATCCGATTTCGCCATATCGCCGGCCCGGACGAGACCACCGGCACGCTGGCCGCCGATGCAGCAAGAGCGGCGCTGGCGGATGCAGGAATCCCGGCTGACGATATCGACCTGATTGTGCTGGCGACGGCCACGCCCGACCAGACCTTTCCATCGACCGCGACTAAGGTACAGGCAGCGCTGGGCATTGGCGATTGCGTGGCATTCGATGTCGCCGCGGTGTGTTCGGGCTTCCTTTACGCGGTGCAGGTCGCCGACAGCATGATCGTCAGCGGTGCCGCGAATCGGGCACTGGTAATCGGCGCCGAAACCTTCAGCCGCATCCTCGATTGGGAAGATCGCGGCACCTGTGTCCTATTCGGGGACGGGGCGGGTGCAATCATTCTGGAAGCGCGCGAGGGCGACGCAGGCATTCTGGCAACCCGCCTGCACGCCGATGGGCGCCATAACGACATGCTCTATGTCGATGGCGGCCCGTCGACCACCGGTACTGTCGGCAAACTGCGCATGAAGGGACGCGAAGTGTTCCGGCATGCGGTGGTGAACCTTGCCAATGTCATGTCGGAAGCGCTGGAAGCTGCGGGATTGACCGCCGATGACGTCAATTGGGTGGTACCCCATCAGGCAAATGCCCGGATTCTTGACGCCACAGCACGAAAACTGAACCTTTCGCCGGAAAAAGTGGTGGTTACGGTGGACCGGCACGCCAATACCTCCGCAGCATCGGTTCCGCTGGCGCTTGACGTTGCGATTCGGGACGGCCGGATCAAACGCGGCGACCTGCTGGTACTGGAAGCGATGGGTGGCGGGTTCACCTGGGGCGCATCCGTAATACGCTACTAATCATAACGGAGCCGTTATGGTTGATGTTTGCGCAATTTCGTCAATATGATACTCTATTGTTTCGTTCAAAATGGACTCGAAAGCGGGGAGATGTGATGACCGGTACGCTGACCCGAGCAGATCTGGCCGATGCCCTGCATAGCGAGATCGGTCTCTCGCGTGCGGATTCCGGCGAGTTTGTCGAACAGATTCTGGCACATATGTGCAACGCCCTCGCCGATGGTGAGAATGTGAAGATTGCCGGTTTCGGCAGCTTTGTATTGCGCGACAAGGGCGAACGCATCGGCCGCAATCCGAAAACCGGCGTGGAAGTGCCTATTGCACCGCGCCGCGTGTTGACCTTCCGCGCCAGCCAGATGCTGCGCGACCGGATTATCGACGCCGACTGAGCGTGACCGGGCCGGAACCGACCAAGGCGTCCGGCGCCTTTCGCACCATCGGCGAGCTGGCGCAGGAACTGAACCTGCCGCAGCACCGGTTACGCTATTGGGAAACGCGCTTTCCTCAGCTTCGTCCGCTGCAACGCGCAGGCCAGAGGCGCTATTACCGGCCCGAAGATGCCGCCCTGGTGCGGCGTATCCACCGGCTGCTCAACAAGGAAGGCTATACCATTCGCGGGGTGCAGCAGTTGCTGAAAACCGAGCGGCAGGAAAAACCCGTCGAACAGGATGCGATGGCGGCGATCCGCACCATCCGCAGCCGCCTGTTCGACGCCTTGCAGGCCGACAGCCGGTAACGTCGTTTCCTACCACCAGCCATATTGAAGATTGGCAGCGGCAACCGTGATCGCTGCGCTGGCAAGGCAGGCACCGAAGGGAAGCTGACGCTCGTCGAGGCGCTCCTGCGTACGATATAGCAAGGCGATGCCAAGCCCGCCCAGCGCCGCCAGCAACAGAATGAACGGCAGGGCCTGCCATCCCGCCCACAGGCCCAGCGCGCCCAACAGCTTGGTATCGCCCGCCCCCATGCCGTCACGCCCGCGCAAAAGGCGATAGCCGGCCGCCATGCTCCACAGCATCCCGAAGCCCGTCAGGCCCCCGATCAATTGCGCATCGAAGGAAATGCCGAGCAATCCACCCAGCACCAACCCGGCCAGGGCGAGGAGGAAGGTCAGCGGGTCGGGAAGCCACAAATGCCGCCAGTCGAGCACGATCAGCGGCAATGCCAGCCAGACCAGCACCGCCAGAGCCGCCGCCTGTGCAAAAGGAAAGCATAGCGCAGCAATGATCCCGGCAAGTGCTGCCGTCAGTTCGACCTTCCAGTGCAACGGGGCGATCAGAGCACCACAGCGTCCGCACCGTCCGCGGCTAAACACAGCACTGAACAGTGGAATCAGGTCGATTCCGGTCAGGAAGCGACCGCAGCCATCGCACTGCGAACGCCCTTTCAGCACGCTTTTTCCGCGCGGCCAGCGAAGACACAGGGTAGCGAGGAAGCTGCCGAAAATCGCGCCCAGCACGCCAAGGGTCGACGCACTGACCAGTGGCGAAATACCGAGAAGAAGCGTGTTCACAACTGCCCGTTGGTCGTCAGCACCATCGCACCGTCGCGCGGGTGAAATCCGAACAACCCCAATGCGACCTGCTGCTCCCCGCTCCGCGACGCAATGCGCATTTCGATCTGGTATCTACCGCTCGCGGCAAGTAAAAAATCGACCTGCTGACCCGCTCCAGCGCTCAGCACGATACGTGCCCTGTCACCGTCGCAACGCCATTGCCCGCGCATATCGGGGGAAAGATCGAGCGCGCCCAGCGCCTGCCCCAGCATCGCGGTCATCGTACCTTCCGCCCGCGCACAATGGCCGTCGCGAAACAGGATCGTGGTGTCGGAAAATTCCAGAGCGTCAAGCGGCACCTGTCCGAACAGACCGGCGGCGGCGACCCGCCCTTTCAGATGCGCGACCCCGCCGGTATGGCGCCCGCTTCGCAACACCCCTGTCAGAGGCCCGTCGCTATCCTTGAAACGGGTTAAATGGAGGTTGGCCGATCCCGTCAGCAGCGCCAGCGGATTGAGCGAAACGGAAAAATCCCCAAGCCGCAGATGACGCAGCCGCACATCGCCCATCGCGCCGTTCCATACCGTCCCGGCAACGGCACGGGCGGCAAGTCCCGATCGCTCCGCCCCCGCAATTTGCAGGGCGGGGCGCAGCGGAAACAGGGCCAGCAGCGCCAGCACGAACACACCCGCGATCCACAGGGGCCAGCGAACGCGCCTCATCATCTACGCACCAGACGCGCACTGACCGACACCGTGCCCGTCCCGGCAGGTGTCATGCGCATGCTTTCAACGCTCAGCCCGCGCGTCTCAAGGTGCGACAGCATGCCGGTAACGGCAGCCGGTCGCGCCTGTGCGATACGGATGTCGATGGCGTTACTGCCGACCGGATTGGCGCTATCGAGCGTCAGACCGATCTGGCTGGCGGCATCGGCCACCAGCACGCTAAGCGACGCCAGCGTGTCGAGCGGCTTTCCCTTTGGCGCGTCCGGCACAGGTGCCGCCATCAGGGCATCGGCCTTCGCAATAATCCGGCCATGGCGGGCGATGCTTTCGTTCAGCGACAGGCGGGCAGTGGTAAATGCGGTGTCGAGCGGTCGCACCACCAGCAGCCACAGCAGGATCGGCACCGCGATGGCCAGCATCAACAACAGCAGGTTGCGTTCGCGCCTGCTGCGGCCGAGCCACCACTGGCTAAGTGAAGCGGTCATGGTGTTGCCCTTAAGGTAATATCCGCCATGATCCGGCCATCGGGCGCATTTCGCGAAACGGCGGTGGCGGTCCAGCCCTGCCGTTGCAATGCGAGCAGGACGCGGTTGATGTCTTCTGCGCGCGGCGCGGCGAGCGTGGCCGTCAGCGTTCCGTCCCCCTGCCACCCGATAGCGGTGGCAGTAACGGAGGCGTTACCCTCCATTTCCGCGAACAACGCGGCAAGGGGCGATGCGAAATCGCCGCCGGTTCCGGGCCGGCGCGCGGCTTTCGCATCCAGTTCCGCCTCTGCGGTGTCGATGGTGACCGGCTTACCCAGTGCCTGCGATGCAGCGCGCGCGGCCTCGGCGTCGAGCCGGTTCGCGGCATGATCGATCCGCCAGAGCTGGGCGAGCGCTATCAACAAGCCGAGCATCGCAACCAGCGCCAGCAGAATCAACAATTCCCGCAAGCGCAGACGGTCGACCTTCCAGCGGCGTCGGATGGCGAACCGACCGGTCAGCAGGTTGAGCGGGCGCGTCTGCGCCAGCGCGACCAGTTCGGTGTCTGTCGTCGCCGGATCGACATCGGCGATTGCCGCACCTGCCGCCAGTGCCTGTACCAGCGCGGGTTCGTCGGGGAAGATAGTGCGGCCGCGCGCAAGCACGGTTTCGCCTGCCAGACTCGCCCGATGCCAGTCCTCACCATAGGGCATGGCAAGCCCGGCAGGCACGATGGCGGCCGTTTTGCAGCCCAGTCCGTCCAGCCATTCGCGCCAGCCCAGCATCGCGTCATTGGCGACCGTAGCCGTGGCAATCATCCCGTCCGCGCCCGACATCGCCGCCGCGACAATGTGCAGCGTTTCGGGATCGCCAAGACTGGTTTCCCCGGCCCGGACGCGCGCCACCGCCACTGCCTGTCGCACCGGCATGTCGGCATTGTGCGCGAACCCAAGCCGCACACGGGAAACCGGGGCGAGCGCGATCAGGTCCACGGTTATGGCGGGATCCGCGAGCACATCCAGCCAGCGTGCATCTTCACCATGCGCGATCACGGCACCGTCGGCGATCCGCCACCAGGGCGTTTCGGCAGGGGCCTGTTCCGGTGCGGCAGGCAATGCGATCAGGATCGTTTCCGCCATGCGCTACCGTACACTCGTCCATTGCCGCCGCGCGATCATCACGGGCTGTTTGCGGGCATCGACCAGCGCCTGTTCGCTGACGTCCAGCCCTCCCGATCCGACACGTGCATCGAGATCGAACCAGTCGGTCTTTACCTGAACCTGTGCGGCAACGCCGCGGGGAATGTCGAGGCGCGCAAGCATCGGCGAATTCCAGAAACGATAGACGCTGCCATAGCCTCCGGCCGGACGGCTGGAAAGCTGCGCGCGCGCCAGACCGGGACTGATCTGGTCGGGCGCGAGCATGGTCAGCAGCGGCGCCTGCGCCGGTAGCAGCGTGTTGACATTGATCGGCGACAGGTCAGTCACAGGCAGCGCGCATATCCAGGGTTCGAGCGTTGCGTAGAGCTTTGGCGTGACGCCTGCGACCCCGCGCAATTCGCTCTTGTCCGCCATCGGGCGGCTGGCGGCAAGTCCGCCCCCTTCCCGCCCGGCATAGGCCGCATCTTCCGCGCCCGATGGCCCTGCAACGTCATCGCTGTCGATCCAGTCGGCGGCAGCACCGGCAACATTGACGGCTACCCCCTGCCCGATGCCCAGAGCCTCCATCAGCGCGATAAACTGGGCAACGCCAGTGGCCCGCGTGCCATAGACACCGGGCTGCTTTTCGCTGACCAGACTGTTGAGATTGAAACAATTGCCGCCATCGGTCAGCGTCGCCGTAACGACCGCACCGTCGGGCAGGGCAATGGTGCGCGGCTGCCCCAGCCAGCTGGCATCCAGCGTCGTCTGCGACAGATTGGCCGCCAGCATATCATCGAGCCGGGTGGTGGTGAGCAGTTCCGCGGTGCCGAGCCAGGCGCGCGCCTGCCCCAGCGTTACCGCATTACCCGCCAGCCGCGTCGCCAGCGTCAGCCGGTCGAGCGCGGTCGCGGCGATCACCGCCATCACCGATACCAGCAACAACACCGTCAGCAGTGCCATGCCGCGTTCGTTCCGCTTCCCGATCATGACGATGCCTCAGCAGACAACGGTGCCACCGGACGTGGCCCCGGCGGCAGGGTGGCGATGATGGTCAGCGGCGCCTGCCCCTGTGCCTGCATCGTCAGTTCGACCGCAACGGGCAGGATTTGTCCCTGTACCGGCCAGGTCGGATACCAGACACCATCCGCCCCGCGATAGCGCATGGTCGCGGATGCCGCATCGGCCAGCGCAATCGGCGGCCGGGGCTGCGATCCGTCCAGCGTCACCTGACCGGCGCGGGTGACATGATCGCCGTCAAAGCGCCAATAGACGCGTTGCATATCGGAACGCGGCGCATCGCCGACATTGCTCCAGCCGCCGCGCACCAGCATGAAGCCGCCCTGATCGCCCGCAAAGGCCGGCTCGTTGGCACCGCGCGCATCGCGGGTCGGGCGGTCGACGGCCTGCCCCAGATCGGTGGTGAACATCAGCCGCAGCCGCTCCACGCCCTTGCGTTCGCTCAGGCGCTGCGCCACCGCCGACTGGGTGTCGACGCTGGCGCGCAACAGGCCGACGCCTGCGCTCGCCAGCAGTGCGAAGACAACCAGCGCCACCAGCATCTCGACCAGCGTGAAGCCGCGTTGGGAAGCGGGCACGTCCGGCATCATTGCACCTGCTTTACCAGCGTGCGGCCTGCGCGCCCGACTCCGCCCTGCTCCACGGCAAGCAGGTCGACGCGCACCAGCCGCCGATCGACCGTCGGTGCGGTGCGGATATGAACGGTGAAGCGGCGCCCGCCATTGGTGACCTGAAGGGTTGCATCACCCTTATCGGGTGGTGCCGGATCGGTAGCGATCAATGCGGCCTGATTATCGACGACCAGTTCGGCCATCGAGCGCGCGTCGAGATCGGCCGTGGTCGCGACCGCATAGCCGTCGAGCCGCAGCAGCGCGAGCGCGGCGATGGAAAACACCGCCAGCGCCACCAGCATCTCGATCAGGGTAAAGCCCTGTTCGTCCGGGCGGGCGGAAGAAGGATAGGCTATTGTCGCCATCACAGCACCGTGACATCGCCGTCGGCGCGCACCGTCACCACCGATTTGCGCGACCCGTCGCTGAGCGTCACCGATACCGGTGTTGCGGGCAGGCCGATCGTATCGAATGCGATGCGGCCACGCTCGGCATGGTCCATGGTCGCGACCATATCCCTGCCCCAGTCATCGCCCCTGAACGGCTTTTGCGTCATCGGTTCCCAATGGCGGTCGGCATAGCGTTCAAAGCCGTATCCCGAGGCGCTGACCCATACAGCCACCGGCGCACCGGTGGTAATCGCGGCGTCGCGCGCGGCGGCGACACGGCTGGCAAACCGGTCGGCGGCGGTGGCCGGACCATTGCCGCGCGGGCCGATCGACATCACCACGACGCCCGCCATCAGCGCCATCACGGTGATGACGACGAGCATTTCGACCAGAGTGAAGCCGTTGCGCCGCATGGACCTGAAACCCTGCTCAGCCTTGTTGCGCGTAGATGTCCGCGTTCAGGCCATCGCCGCCGGGAGCACCATCCGCACCCAGCGAATAGATGGAGAAAGGCTGTCCATCCTTGCCGGGAACGCTGAACTGATAGGGACGCCCCCAGGGATCATTGGGCAGCGATTTGATATAACCGCCGGGGCGATAGCGGCCCGGCTGGGTCAGGTCGGCGGGCGGCGTGCGCAGTGCCTGCAACCCGTCAGCCGCGCTTGGATAGGTCATGTTGTCGAGGCGGTACATCTCCATCGCCTGATCCAGCGTGGCAATATCGGCGCGCGCCTTCGTCACCATCGCCTTGTCCTGACTGGGCAGCACGTTGATGAGAACGACCGTGGCCAGCAGGCCGATGATGACGATGACGACCATCAGTTCGACCAGCGTGAACCCGGCTTCGGGATCGCGATGACGGGTGGCGCGGCGGCGCTGTACGGCAAGGATGCGGCGCAGGCGGTTGAGATGGCGACAATGCGGCAGGCGCATGGAATCAGGCTCCGATCAGCGATTGCAGTTGCAGGATGGGCAACAGGATGGACAGGATGATGACCGACACGACGACGCCCATCACGACGATGATCGCCGGTTCGAGCATCGACAGCGCGGTCGCGGTGAAATTGTCGAATTCGCGTTCGAGATAGTCGGCGGCGCGCGCCAGCATGGGGCCAAGCCGTCCCGCCGTCTCCCCGCTCGCCGCGAGATAGACGAGCAACGGCGGAAACACGCCCGCGCGGCCGAGCGCGCCCGACAGGCTGCCGCCCGCGCGAATCGACTCGGTGATCTCCGCGGTTGCCTTGCGTAGCACCCGGTTGTGCACCGTCTGCCCGGTCAGGCGAATGCCGTCGATCAGCGGCAGGCGGCTTTCGACCATCGTCGCCAGCGTGCGCGCCATGCGCGCGGCATGAAGGTCGCGGATCAACCGACCCAGCAGCGGCACACGCAGCATCGCGCCGTCGACGATCAAACGAAAATCCTCCCGCCGCATCAGCAGTGCAAACCCCGCCGCCAGCAGCGCAAAAAGGATCGCCAGCGCCCACCACCAGCTTGCCAGAAAACCGCTCACCCCCATGACGAGACGGGTAAGCAGCGGCAGTTGCTGGCCGACATTGTCGAACTGTTCCACCACCTTGGGCACCACCTTGATCATCAGCACCGCGACGACGAGGATCGCCACCAGCGTCAGCACGACCGGATAGGCAAGCGCGGAAAACACCTTGCCGCGCATCTCCGCCTGCCGCTCCAGCAGCGCCGACAGTCGTTCGAGCAGGTCGGGCAGCGTGCCGGAGCTTTCGCCCGCCGACACCATCGCGCGATAGAGCGGCGGAAAGCTGCGCGGTTCGCGCGCCATCGCATCGGCCAGTCTGCGCCCCTCAACCACACCGTCGGCGACACGCGCGACAATGGCGCGGACATGATCCTGCTCGCTCTGCCGGGCAATGGTGCGCAGCGATTCCTCGATCGGGCTGACTTGGCTGATCGTCGCGAACTGGCGGGTAAACAGCGTCAGTTGCTTGGCCGAGAGCCTGCGCGCGTTGAGCGCTGACAGCAGCGATGGTCCCCGACTCGATTTGGCGGGCGCAGCACCGGGGGCAATACGCACGACATGCAGCCTGCGTGCCGCCAGCGTTGCGCGTGCCGCACCGTCATTGGCAGCGTTCAGATGGCCGCGCCGTTCGCGCCCGCGCGCGTCGATGGCGACATAGGCGAAGTCAGCCATCGCCGTCCTCGCTCTCCCGCCGTGAAATGCGGATCGCCTCTTCGGGCGTCGTCAAGCCGGCCTTCACCAGTGCGCGTGCCGCCGAGCCGAGATTGGCCGCGTTGAGAAAGGCATGCCGCGCGATCATCGCCTCGTCGCCGCCGTCATTGATGAGCTTGCGGATGGTGGTATCGACGCGCACCACCTCAAACACGCCGATCCGTCCCTTGAACCCGGTATTGCCGCATTCCTTGCAGCCGACCGGGCGATAGACGATCGCGCCTGAATCGAATCCCAACAGCGCCGCCACGCCCTGATCCGCCTGTTCGGGCCTGCGGCAATGGTCGCACAACCGGCGGACCAGCCGCTGCGCCACCACCGCGCGCAGCGTGGAAGCGAGCAGGAACGGCTCCACCTTCATATCGCGCATCCGCGTGATCGCGCCGACCGCGTCGTTGGTATGGACGGTGGACAGCACCAGATGGCCGGTCAGCGACGCCTGTACCGCGATTTCAGCGGTTTCGCGGTCGCGGATTTCGCCGACCATCACCACATCCGGATCCTGCCGCAGGATCGCGCGCAAGCCCGCCGCAAAGGTCAGCCCGACCTTTGCATTCACCTGCGTCTGCCCGACTCCGTCAATCGCATATTCGACCGGGTCTTCGACGGTCAGGATATTACGGCTGCCGTCGTTAAGCTGCGACAGGCTGGCATAGAGCGTCGTCGTCTTGCCCGATCCGGTGGGGCCGGTGACGAGAATGATGCCGTTGGGTTCGGCCAGCGCTTCGCGCAGCACGATTTCCGCCTTACCGCCCAGCCCCAGCAGGTCGAGCGACAGCCCGGCCTGATCTTTGTCGAGGATACGCAGCACCACGCGCTCGCCTGCACGACCGGGCAGGGTGGAGACGCGCACGTCGAGGCGCTTGCCCCCCAGCGTGATGGCGATTCGGCCATCCTGCGGAATGCGGCGTTCGGCGATGTCGAGCCGCGCCATCACCTTCACGCGGCTGACCACCACGGGCGCGACATGCGGCGGCATGCGCAGCGTTTCCTTCAGCACGCCGTCCATGCGCATCCGTACCGTCAGCCCGCTTTCATAGGGTTCGATATGAATGTCGCTGACACCCTGCCGCACGGCCTCTGCGATGATGCCGTTGATCAGGCGGATGGCGGGTGCGTCATCGGCACTGCCCACCAGATCCTCCGCACTGGGGATGCCGCCCGCCAGCGCGTCGAGATCGTCCTCCGCCGCGATCGAGCCGGCCAGCCCTGCCGCGCTGTCGTCGATGGTATAGCGCTCCTGCAGATGACGGTCGAAGGTCGCGGCATCGACAAAGGCGATATCGAAAGCCTCGGCAAGATGGCGCCGCACCTCGATCAGCACTTCCGGATCGGCGCCTTCACGCAACGCCACGGTCAACCGGCCATCGTCGCGCGGCAACAGGATGACGCCATGTGCGCGGGCAAAACCGTGCGGGATATCGAGCACGGCAGTGACCGGCAGATCGTCATGCACCGGCGCATCGAATTCCATCGGCAAATCGTGACCCGCGCCCATCGGCACCGCCGGTTCGCCCACAGCGTCGATATCGCCGCCGGTTGCGCTCATTGATCGGTCTCCGGACCGGCGGGGGGCGGGGCCGACCCGTCGTACGTCACGTCGCCGGGCTGAGGCGTCGCGGCAGGCGGAGCCGCGCCCATATAATCGCGCACCAGCGCGTCGATCGAAGGCTCTTCGTTCGGATTGCGCGCTAGCTGTCGCCCGCGAATATACCCATAACGCCGCGCAGTCAGCTTGCGTGCATCCTCCGCCGAGCGGATGATGGTCGGACGGATAAAGACCATCAGGTTGGTCTTCACCTTGCTGCGCGAGCGCGATTTGAACAGCTCCCCCAGCAGGGGAATATCGCTGAGCAGCGGGATACGCTCCAGCGTCCGCCGCTCATTCTGGTCGAGCAGGCCACCGATCGCCAGAATGTCGCCGTCATCGACGGTCAGCACCGTCTTGAATTCGCGCTTGTTGACGATCAGGTCGCTGGAGTTGCTCGACACCGGGCCGGAGATGCTCGACACCTCCTGCCGGATATACAGCTTGATCGAGCCGGAGGAATTGATCTGCGGCTTCACGTCGAGCTGAATGCCGACATTTTCGCGCTGCACGGTACGGAACGCATTGTCGAAATTGCTCGACAGCGCTTCGCCGGTGGTCACCGGAATTTCCTGCCCGACCAGCAACTGCGCCTGCTGATTATCGAGCGTCATGATCGACGGCGTCGACAGAACGTTCGATTCCGTGTCGGACTTCACCGCGTTCAGGATCGCGCCGAATACCGCATTCTTGCCGATCTCCGTCACTGCACCGCCAAAGCCGCCGGTGGCATTCAGGATCGACTGCGCCGCCGCATCGGTGATGCCGCTGCCCAGCGGATTGTCATAGGTGGTCGTGGTGCTGCCGTCCGAACTGGTGGAGGTCTGCCGTCCGAGCAGGTAATTGGCAGCCGCACCGCCCAGGGTCAGGATATTGGGATCGGCATTGGAATAGTTGGTGGCCAGAAAGGGCGTATTCTTACCGCCGAGCAGAAACTGTACCCCCAGCTTGCGTGCGGCATTGTCGCTGATTTCGACAATGATCGCTTCGACCAGCACCTGTTCGCGCCGCGTATCGAGCTGGCGAATAACCTCGCCCAGCTTGCGCTGGACGTCCGAATTCGCGGCGACGATGATCGCGTTCGCCCCCTGATAGCGGGTGACCACCGCCGGGCCGTGTGTGGCGATTCCGGCCCCGGCTCCGCTGCCCGAACTGGTGCCGGAACTTGTCGGCGTCGGACTGGGCGTGGGCGATGAGGTGGCGGCGGTGCTGCTCGACCCCGATTTGCCGAACGCGCTGCCGCTCGAACTGGTGATGAAACCGGGGGCTTCGCTGGGCTGCGTCACCGGCTGGCCGAGAAGCTGTTGCAGCACCGGCAGCAACTGTTCGGCATCGGCATGTTCCAGCCAGTAAACGCGGATTTGCGTACCGTCGGCGGCGTGCTGATCCAGCCCCTGCGCCATCGCCACGAACCGTGCAACGGCGGTGGTATCACCGCGCAGCGCCAGCGCATTGCTGCTGTCGATGGCCGTTACGGTGACAGGCGGCGCGGAGCCGTTGGCGCCTTTGCCCGCGAGATTAGTGAGCGATTCCGCCACCTCGCGCGCGCCGACATTTTTCAGATAGACGATCTGGCTGGTCGCATTGTCCCGGTCGATGCGCTCCAGAAGCTGGCGAATGCGCGCGACATTATCGGCGAAATCGACGACGACCAGCGAATTGGCATCGCGGTTGGCCGTCACCGACCCTTGCGAACTGACCAATGGGCGCAGCGTTTCGATGGCGCCCGCCGCATCAATCGCTTTCAGCCGGAAAATCTCGGTAACGAACTGGTTGCCGCCCCTGGCGCGCTGCGTGATCCGAGTCGGTTCGGATGCGGCACCGTTGATCGGCTGAATGCGATAGCCGCCCTGAATGGGAATCGCGACCAGCCCGTTGGCACGCAAGGTCGACAGAAATACTTCAAAATATTCCGATCGGCTGAGCGGGCGTTCAGTGACGACCGAAATCTTGCCGTTGACGCGTCCGTCGACGATCATCGTCATGTGCATGACGCGCGCCGCATCGGCCACGAAGGCTCGTACATCAGCATCGCGCATATTCAGCGAATATTGCGCAATAGCGACATTCGGCGCGACGGCGGTCATCACCAAAGCCGCAAGAGGGAGGAGTTTCTTCACGCTTATTCGCTCGCAAGATTGAGGGAAACGGGAACGGACGCAGCGCCCCGTTCAACCGTTATGGAAAGCCGCGCGCCCGGCCGGATCTGCGATTGCAGCGCGGCCAGAGCTGCAGCGGACGTAATGCGTTGACCGTTCACGGCGGTGGCAATGTCACCGGGCTGAAATCCGGCGGCACGAAACACCGCGCCATCGCCCCTGGGAGCAAGCACGAGGCCGCTGACTCTCCCGTCCTCGCTGCGCGGCGTGAAGGCGATGCCGTCCCGTACTGCGGTCGGGGTCAGCTTGATCGGCGGTTTGCCGGACCCGGCAGAAACAGGCGTGGGCGTCGGCGCCGGGCTATCCGAAGCGCCGGCCACCGGTGCCGGTGTGGACTGATCGAGATAGAGACTTTCCCTGCGCGATCCGCGATCGATCACGACATGGTCGAACGCCACGGCAAGCAGCTTCGCACCGGGGACGATCTCCTCGCCCACCCCATAGCTTTGCTGTTCACCGTCCGGCCCGGCGATGATCGCCGATCCGGTGCCCGCTCCACGATTGATCTGCACGCCGAACAGTTGCAGGTCGAGGTCGGTGACGGTGCCGCTGTCATCCGCGCTGTCCGCACCCGACCGGAAAAACGGATCGAACCGCGCCAGCAAGGCGCTCTGCATCTCCGGAGCCATCGCCTGCGGTGCTGCCGGTCGCCACGCGCCGAACGGTCCTGTCGGTGTCGCCAGCACCCACACCAACCACGCCGCCTGTACCGCAAGCACGGCGAGCAACAATGCCTTCAGCCACAAATAAACGTCCGCCGGAAGCCAGTGCCGTACCGCGGCCAGCCGCTTCAAGATAATGGTACGCTGCACGCGAATCCCCCACCCGCCGATACAGCCGGTTCCCATAGTTCAATGACGTTTTGCTGACGTTTCTATGAAGCATAGATGACAAACGGGGCGGGGCACATTAGCCCCGCCCCCGATCAGGGGGATTACCCCCTTCAGTTAGCCCCCTCTTCCGATCAGAAATCCAGGCCGAGCGTGAACTTCGCGCTCGTACCCTGACGATAGCGGTTCCAGTAAACGCGGTTGTCGTCGCTTTGCTGATATTCCTTATAGATATTGCCGGTGATGTTGCGCACCGCGACCTTTGCCTTCAGCTCGATCCCGGCGATGCGAATGCCCTGCCGCGCCACGAAGTCGAGCGTAAAGCCGGGATATTCGAAAATATCCGGCTGCGGCAGCGGACCGCGCGCAGTCAGCCGCTTGCTGGCATAGTTCAGGATAAAGCTTTGCTGCGACAGCCCGTCGCGCGATTCCATGCCGAATTCCAGATTGGCGACATGGTCGGACTGCCCGGTCAGCGGACGATCGTCGCGGAACAGGTTGGTCGACGGAATATACGCGCCCGTATTGTTATAGGTCATGTCGCCGGCGGTCACCTTCACCCGCGAATGGGTGTAGGTATAATTGGCATTGAGGCGAATACGCCGCGCCGCGAAAAAGCCGGTATCGCTCAGTGCGGACAGGTCGAAATATTTGGTGACGTCGATCTCCGCACCGTACAGATCGGCCTTGGGCGCGTTGGCAAAGCTAGAGAAATAGCTGTTGCCGTCGGTGTAGAGATATTGCTCGATCGGATGCTCTAGCCGCTTGTAGAAACCGGCAAGCGAGATGTGCTGACCGCTGGCAAAATACCATTCGTACCGCGCCTCGGCGTTATAAAGCTGGCTGTCGGTCAGATAGGGGTTGCCGGTATAGGTACGATTGGTCGCCGGATCGTAATAGCGCTGATACAGCAACTCGCGGAACTGCGGACGCGCGATCGTCTTCGATCCGCTCAGGCGAAACTGCATATCGGGCGCAAAGGACCAGGTGACGGTTGCGGCGGGCAACCAGTAGTCGCGGTCGATCTTGTTCCCCTGCGTCGAGGCGATGGGAACGGTGAACACGTCGAGCGGCGCCGTGGTCTGCTTGGCGGTTTCATAGCGCACGCCCAGATCGACATGGACCGTATCGCTGACGTCCCATTTGCCCTGAAGATACGCCGCCATGTTGGTCAGGCTCGCCCCGAATCCGGCGGAACCCGGATCGCGCTCCACCAGACGGACGTCATAATATTCGATGACCGTCGGCTCGAGCAGATAGTCGGGCCGGAACAGCGAGACCGGACCGGGATTGGCGATGTTGAAGCCGAACCCGTCCGCGGTGCGGTTCTGCAGCGTGAAGCCGAAATCGCGGCGCGTCGAAGTACGTCGGGTATCGGTATAGGAAACGCCGCTTACGAATTTCAGGTCGGGCCCGGCATCGACCGTGAAATCGACGCCACCAAACCAGAGATTTTCATTCAGTCGCGAAAAGGCCACCGATGCCGAACCAGACTGGTTATCAAGGACGTTGGCATATAACCCGACATATCCGCATCCATCCTGATAATCGGTGTAGCAGGACTGTTTGTCCGGCTCGCTCAGCGGCGCATCGACGCGGGTATAGGTGAAGCTGGTTTCATAGGGTGAGCGTCGCTTCGAATTGGCATAACCGAAGCGGATATCGACATCGACGGGATCGAATTTGAACTCGCCGACAAGCTGCGTATCGATCAACTGGCGTTCGTACCAGGCGGTGTCCTGAATGATGCTGTGATAATTATTGTAGCTGTTGTCGCCCTGCGCCAGCCGTGTATCCTTCAGCGTGTCGCGAATATAGAGGTTGGTCCAGCGGATCTTGTTGCGGCCGAACTCCAGCCCCATGCCGAACAGGCCGTTCACAACGACGTGGTTATCGGTGATGACGCGCTCGTAATTGGTACGCAGCGTAGACAGGTCGGCGGAATCCGCCGTCTGATTGAGCGTGTCGCGGGTGCGCCATTCATTGCTGTAACCCGCCGATGCGATGATGCCGAGGCGCGAACCGCCAAGGTCGAACGACGTGCCACCGGTGATGTTGCCGCTCCAGTCGACCGGGATATCGGTGTTGCGCTGCACGACCGCCATGCGCGGCAGCACCAGTTGTTTGGCGACATCCTGTTCATCGGCGTAGGAACCGATCTGATCGCCGCTGTTCAGAAACGCCTGAAGCGCGGGCGGTGTATCGCGCTGCCCGTTATCGAACCCGGTCCAGTCGGAGGGGCTGCCGAAATAGGTATAGCCGAGCTGCCCGGTGGTCACGCTGTTCACGCCGACGCCGCCGTCGATCGAAAGGAAACTCTTTTCCGGGGCCGCGATGGTCGTCAGATTGATGACGCCGCCGCCGAACTCACCGGGGAAATTCGGCGAATAGCTTTTCTGCACCAGTGCCGAGGAAATGACGCTGGTCGGAAAGATGTCGAGCGGCACGACGCGCTTGAGCGGCTCCGGGCTGGGAAGCGGCAGGCCGTTGAGCAGCGACAGCGAATAGCGGTCGCCAAGGCCGCGCACATAGACATAGCCGTTGCCGACGACGCTGAGGCCCGAAACGTGCGACAGCGATCCGGCAATGTCGCCTTCACCCGTGCGCGCGATATCTTCGGTCGACAGGACCGACACCACCTGATCGGTGTCGCGTTCGATATTGGCGTTGCGGCGGCCGGTCACGACAATGTCGGCACCGGGAATGGAGATATCGGTCTGCGGCTGATCCGCCGTGGCGTCAGGGGCGGTGCCGGGAACGACGGCGCCCCCTGTCTGGGCGGTGTCGCCGGTTTGCGCCGAAGCGGCGCCCGGCACGATCAGTGCCGAACTGGCGAGCAGCAGGCGGACAAACGCCGGCATGGTTTTCATTGGTACGGACCCCCTGGGAAATCGGCCTGAAGTGAGGGCGGGGCCATGCCGTGACATGCCCCGCCCCCGTATCGGATCGTGTGACCTTAGCTGTCGTAAACCGGCAGCGAGCTGCACGCGCTTTCGCCACCGCCGAAGTCGACGGTCGCGCTGGAGCAGGTCCAGCCCTGATACCAGGTGTCGTTGGCGTCCTTCACCGCACCGATATGATCGGTGGTTTCGAAGAAGGTGTCGCCGGTATCGTTCAGGGTCGCCGCATCGAACGGTGTCACCGCGTTTTCGTTGGCGCCGTTGACGAAAAGGTTGGTCAGGCTGAGCGTGAACGAATCATCGTTGTTGTTCTTGCCCGAACCGAAGATCGCTTCGACCTCAGCCGCCGTTACGCCGTTGCTGCCGATATATTTCGGCGTGCCGCAGGTCATCACCACTGACCGGAAGACCGGCGCACCGGCTTCGTCGATCGCTGCATTGGCCGTGGTCGATGCGGTTTGCGTGCGGCTGATGCGCAGACAGGGATTGTCGGCACTCGACAATACGCCGTTGACCATCGTGTAGTCGGTGCCGCCGCGCAGCAGGATCGACGCCTGATCCGAATTGTTCGGCGAACGGTCGATAAAGGTGAAGTTGGCGAGCTTCGTATTCTGACGCGGCGTGTCGCCGTCGGAGGAGTTATCGGTATCCGCCTCGATCATCGCATCGCCGATGCCCTGACGCTGAACGACCAGCACATATTGCAGATGCGCCTTGGTACCGGTGTCGCTGTCGAGATTGTCGTCTTCGGCACCGACCGAAACCATGTGCTTGACGCGCGGATGACCGCCGAACATCTCAATGGCGTCGTCAGAGCTGTTGAACGACATGAAATGACCGATCCTGGTCTTCGAACCGACGCCTTCCGGGGTCAGCGACTGAAGCTCGCTATCGGCCGACAGCACATACCCCGAATAGCGGATCTGGACATAGTCCATCACGCCACTGTCATCGTCATTGGTGTTGCCGCCATACAGCGCCGGATCAACCGCGCCTTCGGTCTGCCGTTCGCAAGCCGTGGTGCCAGGCGTTGCGGCCGGATCCTGACAGTCGGTGACCTGCGCACGGCCCATCAGCACGACGCCGCCCCACTGGCCCGACGAACTGTCGGTGTTAAGACCAAGGATATTGTCGCGGCTGGTGAAAACGATCGGCTTGTCGGCGGTGCCGACAGCATTGATCTTGTTGCCGCGATTGACCGCCAGCCAGGAAACGCCGGTGCCGCCGTAAATCACGACGCCGGGTTCGATGCTGAGCGTAACATCGGTATCGGCGTTCGATGCGGTCGGACCGCCGTCGGTTCCGACATCGACGCGACCGGGCAGTTCATACACCACACCCTGAATATAGGGCAGGTTGATGCTGGCGTTGATCTGTGTCGGCAGAGCGCAGACGCGATAGGTGCCCGTGGTCGGGTTGGTGATCGTACCATTGTCGGTCAGGCCCTGCGGATCGGCAATCGTCGGACAGCCCGAAGCAGGGGTGATTTGCGCCGTTGGCGTGGGGGTCGGGCTTGGGCTGGGGGACGGCGAGGGTGCCGGATTGTTGATCGTGATGTTCCCGCCATTGCCCGGCGAGGCAACGTCGTTGGCACCGTTACACGCGCTGAGCGCGGCCAGTGAAGCACCCGCCACCAACAGGCGGCGCAGAGTACGATTAAGCATGCTGTTCAGTCTCCATCTCTCGGATGGTCCGTCGACCCGGACCGTCGATACGGTGAAGCGGCCGCGAGTCGGTGTGCCCCCTCGCCCCGTTCAGCAACCGCCCCTAGGGAGTACGCATGACTCGCCCATTGCCCGGGTGTGACAGACCGATGACAGTAAGATGGAGTGTTTGTTACACGGGGTCCGCCCCCGCGTGGATCAGACGGTGAAACTCTCCCCGCACCCGCAGGCGCCCGTCGCATTGGGGTTTTCGAACACGAAGCCGGCGGTGAAATCGTCCTCGCGCCAGTCCATCGTCGAACCGATCAGATAGAGCACCGAGGCGCCATCGACGAAAAAAATGCCGCCGGGCGTTTCGATCCGTTCGTCCATCGGGTTCGCTTCAGTCACATAATCGACCGAATAGGCAAGGCCGGAACAACCGCGGCGCGGCGTCGACAGCTTCACGCCGATCGCACCTTCAGGCGCCTTTGCCATCAGCGCTGCGATACGCGCCTCGGCACGCTCGGTCAGCCTGACCGCAGCAGGGCGTTCGCGAGTTTTCGTCTCCATGATCGTCTTCCTTCCTCGGCCAAAGTAATATTTTGGCCGAAACCGCCTATAGCATTCCCAGTTCGAGCTTCGCCTCGTCGGACATTTTCTGCGGGTCCCAGGGCGGGTCCCAGACGAGGTTGACCTCCGCCGCGCCGACGCCCGGCACCGATCCGACACGCAGTTCGACCTCACCCGGCATCGATTCCGCCACCGGGCAATGCGGGGTCGTCAGCGTCATCGTCACCGCGACATGCGCGTCTTCCGTAACATCGACGCCGTAGATCAGGCCGAGATCATAGATATTGACCGGAATTTCGGGGTCGTAAATTTCCTTCAGCGCATCGACGACCGCCTCATACAGTTCTCCGCCCGGAGCACCCGCGGCCTGCGCCGCCGGTTTCTGCTGAAGAAAACCCTCCAGATAGTCGCGTTTGCGCTCGAACGTTTCGCGCGGTCCCGCGTCCTCGACGCGTGCCCTGGGCGGGCTGTCCACCGCGTCCACTTCTTCGACCCTGATCGTATTGCGTTCTTCGTTCATCCGAAGATCCTCGTTACCCGTTCAATTCCCCGGACCAGCGCGGCGACATCGGCGGCGTTGTTATAGACGCCGAAGCTCGCGCGCGCGGTGGCCGGAATGTCCAGCAGGTCCATCAACGGCTGAGCGCAATGATGGCCAGCGCGGATCGCGACCTGCTCTTCATCCAAGATGGTGCCGATATCGTGGGGATGCACCCCCTGTATCGAAAAACTGACGATCCCGGCCGAATCTTCCGGTCCGTACAGCCGCACGCTGTTGATCTGCGACAGTGCCTCGCGCGCCTGTGCGACCAGCGCCGTTTCATGCGCATGGATGCGGTCGAGGCCGATTTCGGCGACATAATCGATCGCAGCATGAAGCCCCAGCGCACCGACGATATGCGGCGTTCCCGCCTCGAACCGTCCCGGCGGGGGGGCATAGCTCGTCTTTTCGAACGTCACCCGGTCGATCATCGACCCGCCCCCCTGATAGGGCGGCATCGCGTCGAGCAGGTCGCCACGCGCCCACAGCACGCCGATGCCGGTGGGACCGTAAAGCTTATGCCCCGAAAAAACGTAAAAGTCGCAATCGAGATCGCGCACATCGACCGCCATACGCGGCACCGCCTGACAGCCGTCGATCAGGATTTTCGCACCGACGCCGTGCGCCAGTTGCGCCGCGCGCTTTACGTCCAGCACCGATCCCAGCACGTTGGAAACATGGGCAAGCGCCACCAGCTTGTGCTGATCCGTCAGCATCGCTGCCATCGCATCGAGATCGATGCACTGATCGTCGGTCAGCGGCACGACGTCGATATGCGCGCCGATGCGTTCGGCCACCATCTGCCAGGGCACGATGTTGGAATGATGTTCGAGCGCGGAGAGCAGGATGCGGTCGCCTGCGCGAAGCTGCGTCCCCGCCCAGCATTGCGCGACCAGATTGATCCCCTCGGTCGCGCCGCGCACGAATACGCATTCGTCGGGCGATGCGGCGCCGATAAAGTCGGCCACCCGCCGACGCGCGGCTTCATAGGCCAGCGTCATGTCGGCCGAGCGCTGATACACACCACGATGCACGGTGGCATAGGTTTCGCCATAGGCACGGGCGATCACATCGAGCACCGGCTTCGGCTTCTGCGCCGTCGCCGCGGTGTCGAGATAGGCCCAGCCTTCGGGAATCGCGGGAAAGTCGGCCAGCACGTCGAGTGCGCGGGTATCGGTTGCGACGGTCATAACGCCTCCTCCAGCCAGGTATCGGCGTCGGCGGCAAACGCTTCGCGCACCGCCTCTTCCCCGATCCGATCGAGCGCGTCACCGACAAAGGCATGGGTGAGCAGCGCACGCGCACGCGCTGGTGGCAGTCCGCGGCTTTGCAGGTAAAAGAGCGCGCGCTCATCGAGTTCGCCCACCGTCGCGCCATGCGCGCACTTCACGTCATCGGCGAAGATTTCCAGTTCAGGCTTGAGATTCACCGTCGCGCTGCGGTTGAGCAACAGGCCGCGCAGCGACTGTTCGCCATCGGTGCGCTGCGCATCGCGGGCGACTTCGGCACGTGCGGCAAGGCTAGCCGTCGACATATCCGCGGCAACCGCGCGCCAGACCTGGCGGCTGGTGCCGTCGGGTTCGGCATGGCGCAGCACCACCGCCGCTTCCTGTTTCTGACTGCCGCGTGTCAGCAGCGCGCCGCCCATCTCGCCATAGGCGCCCTCACCCGCCAGCCGGATTTCGCCGTCGATACGGCTGCCCATCCCGCCCGCGCCGAGAAACACCGATACAAGGCTTGCCGCCTGCGCCACCGTCGCTTCGTCGCGGATCGAGACGAAGCCGTCGGTCTGCAGCAACCGGACCGAGCGCATCAATCTGCTCCCGCGCGCCAGCACGATCTGGGTCAGGCGATTGGCCCAGCCGGACCCGGCGAAGGTTTCGGTGACGCTTGCGGTTGCATCCTCGCCCAGTTCGATACGTGCGGGAACGTGGTTTTCGCCGCCCGAACCGACATGCACGATCTGGATACCGGGCACCGCCGCGCCCTTATCGAGCGACAGCAGCCAGCCTTCGCCCGCCGCGCGCCTGCCCAGCGGATGCTCCGTCGCTTCGCCGATGGCGGTCACCTGAACAGGGCCGGGGCGGCTGTGCGCGGGTTCGAATATGCCGTCGATAAAGGTCAGGCGCGGGCCGTCGAGCGTATCGAGAAACAGCGTTTTGGGATCGATAGCCGGGCTCGCCGGTGCAGATGTCGCCGCCGCCTCCAGCGTGGCCATATCGGCCCAGCGCCACCCCTCCTGCCGGGTCGTGGGAAGGTCGAGCACTTCGCTCACGCCGCCACCTCGGCATAGCCTTCGCGTTCGAGGTCGACCGCCAGTTCGGGCCCGCCCGACTTCACGATCCTGCCGTCGGCCAGCACATGCACCTTGTCCGGCTGCACATAGTCGAGCAGGCGCTGATAATGGGTGATCAGCAACACCGCCTTGTCGGGCGCGCGCATGATGCGGTTGATCCCTTCCCCCACCGCCTTCAGCGCGTCGATGTCGAGGCCGGAATCGGTTTCGTCGAGGATCGCGAATTTGGGGCCGAGAATGCCCATCTGCACCATTTCGTTGCGCTTCTTCTCACCGCCCGAAAAGCCGACATTGACCGGGCGTTTCAGCATCTCCTGATTCATGCCGAGCAGATCGGCCTGACTACGCGCGAGTTTCAGGAAATCCGCCCCCGAAACCGGCCCTTCGCCCCGCGCCTTGCGCTGCGCGTTCAGCGCCTCGCGCAGAAACTGCACGTTGGAAATGCCGGGAATTTCGACCGGGTACTGAAAGCCGAGGAACAATCCGGCGGCGGCACGTTCGTCCGCTTCCATGTCGAGCAGGTCTTTGCCCGCAAAGGTCACGCTGCCCGCCGTCACTTCATAGCCGGGACGCCCGCCCAGCACATAGCCAAGCGTCGATTTACCCGCGCCATTCGGTCCCATGATCGCATGGACCTCACCTGCGTTCACTTCCAGGCTCAGGCCTTTAAGGATTTCCTTGCCGTCGATTTCGGCGTGGAGGTTTTCAATCTTCAGCATCAATTTAGTACCATTTCTTTTTCTGGCTGGGCCATGCGCTTGAAGGCGTGGCCGATGGTCTTAAAAATCAGGTCCGTCATTTCGGTGCAGCACGTTATCGGTATCGGAGTCCGACTGGTTCTGCGCCGCGCCGGTAAGGACGATCGGCGCGGAATGCGTCGTATCCTTGGGCAAGGGCGGCAGCTTGACGAGCGGTGCGTCCGATCCGTCATTCACCGCCACCTGCCCGACCGGACCGACAGCAGGCGTTTTCGGTTTTTCAGGCTTGATCAGCTTGCCAATCGACAGGTCGGGTTTTTCGGGCCTGGGTGCGGAAATCGACGCCAGCACCGGCTTTTCCGGCACCGCATCCCCGCAAAACTGCCTGCCTTTTTCGCTGGTCACGCAATCGGGCAGATCGCGGCATGCTTTGGCATCGATCTTGTCGACGCCGCTGGAGCGGAACACCCGGCAATTATGCAGCCTGCCGTCATCGCCCTTGTCGAACACCAGCACGACATGCCCCACCTTTGCACGCACGACGATATCGTCGGCCTGCGCCGCATCCGCCGCGGTCGGCTCCTGCACAGGCACCGGGGTCGCGGCGGGAGCCGCCTGCGCCATCAGCAGCAAGGGGAGCACCGCCGGCGTCACCGCGTCGCGCCTCCCTGCGTCGGCGGCATATCGGGATCATTCTGCTGGCGCACGAAATCCTTCAACGCATTGTCGATGCAATCGGCCATCGTCTCGTCATGGTCGCGCCCCTCGCTCGCGCAATAGCTTGCGCTGCTGCACGCCTGTTTGTCGATCGCCGGATCGCCACTCGACATCGTGACGGCGCAGCTCTTCATCGTGCGTGGCCCGTCCATCGCGATATTCATCCGCAGCCGCCGCAGCTTTTCACCCATAACGACCAGATCGCCGGGATCAGCCGAAACAGGTGCGGCAACCGGCGCAGCCTGCGATACAAGCAGAAGGGCAGCAAGCAGCATCACCCCACGCTCCCCTCTAGCGAGATAGCGAGCAGCTTCTGCGCTTCGACCGCGAATTCCATCGGCAGTTCTTTCAGCACTTCCTTGGCAAAGCCGTTGACGATCAGCGCCACCGCCGCTTCCTGATCCAGACCGCGCTGCATCGCGTAGAAAAGCTGGTCGTCGCTGATCTTACTGGTCGTCGCCTCATGCTCGATCTGCGCCGACGGGTTCTTCACCTCGATATAGGGCACGGTATGCGCGCCGCACCGGTCACCGAGCAACAGGCTGTCGCACTGGGTGAAGTTGCGGACATTCTCCGCATTCGGGCCGACGCGAACCAGCCCGCGATAGGTATTGTCGCTGCGCCCCGCCGAAATGCCCTTGGAAATGATCGTCGAGCGGCTGTTCTTGCCGTTATGGATCATCTTGGTGCCGGTGTCGGCCTGTTGGCGATTGTTCGTGACCGCGACCGAATAAAATTCACCGACACTGTTTTCGCCGTTCAGCACACACGACGGATACTTCCAGGTGATCGCGCTGCCGGTTTCGACCTGTGTCCAGCTGACCTTGCTGTTTCTGCCCTGACACAGCGCGCGCTTGGTCACGAAATTATAGATGCCGCCCTTGCCGTTCTCATCACCGGGATACCAGTTCTGGACGGTCGAATATTTGATCTCGGCATCGTCGAGCGCGACCAGTTCGACCACTGCGGCATGAAGCTGGTTCTCATCGCGCATCGGCGCGGTGCAGCCTTCGAGGTAAGAAACATACGCACCTTCGTCGGCGACGATCAGCGTACGTTCGAACTGGCCGGTATTTTCGGCATTGATGCGGAAATAGGTGGAAAGCTCCATCGGGCAACGCACGCCCTTGGGCACGTACACGAACGTCCCGTCGGAAAAGACCGCACAGTTGAGCGTCGCGAAATAATTGTCGCGCTGGGGCACCACCTTGCCCAGCCATTTCTTCACCAGATCGGGATGCTGTTTGATCGCCTCGCTGATCGACAGGAAGATGACGCCCGCCTCTTCCAGTTCCTTGCGGAAAGTGGTGGCGACGGAAACGCTGTCGAACACCGCATCGACCGCGACCTTGCGCGCGCCTTCAACGCCGGCAAGCACCTTCTGCTCCTCGATCGGGATGCCCAGCTTTGCATAGGTGCGGCGAATTTCGGGATCGAGTTCGTCGAGGCTTTTCAGCTCCGGCTTCTTCTTCGGCTCCGCGTAATAATAGGCGTCCTGATAATCGATCGGCGGGATATCGAGCTTTGCCCAGTCGGGCGCTTCCATCGTCTGCCAAAGGCGAAACGCCTTCAGCCGCCAGTCGAGCATCCATTCCGGCTCGCCCTTTTTAGCGGAGATGAAGCGAACCGTGTCTTCGCTCAAGCCCTTGGGCGCAAAGTCCTGCTCGACCTCGGAAGAGAAGCCCCATTCATATTTCTTGTTGGCGGCGGCAAGCGCCTCTGCATTCTTCGTGGCCATATCTAACCCTTCGCCGCAATACGGCCTTCATCCTGTATAGTTGCTGTCAGGCTGGCGAGCGTGACCCCGGCCAGCGCGCCCTTTACCGCACCGTTGACCGCATTCCAGTGCGGCTTCACCTGACACGTCGCCTCCACGGCGCAGTCATGGCGTTCGGCATCGACACAGGCGGTCATCGCAATCGGCCCCTCGATCGCCTCGACGATATCGGCAAGGCTGATTGCGGCGGGCGGGCGCGACAGTCGAAAGCCGCCGCCGGTACCGCGTGCCGATTCGATCAGCCCGGCCGCCGACAAGCGGCTGATGAGCTTTTGCACCGTCGGCAGGGGCAGCGCGGTTTCATCGGCCAGCAGGCGCGCGTTGAGCCGTCCCGTCGCCCCGCAATGTCGCGCGGCGGCGGTCAGCATCACCACTGCATAATCTGCCTGCGCGGTCAGCCGCACGAATCCGTTCCAATCAGACTAATTTAATCCGATTGCCATGTGGTCCCGCACGCCGCCGAGGTCAAGGCACGATTCAGGTATCGCTGACGATGCGATGCACGCTGCCGCCCAGACCATAGCGCTCGGCAATCGTCAGTTGCGCGAGCAGGCCCGGCGATTCGCGGATTTTTCCCGGAGTCAGTCCGGTGAAATGCTTCACTTCACGGATCAGGTGCGACTGATCGTAAAATCCGCGCTCGACGGCATCACCCGGCGTATCGCCATGCGTCATCATAGCCACTGCCGCCCGCAAGGCACGGTATTTACGCGCCAGCATTTTTGGAGGCAGGCCGTATAACGCCTTGCAGCGCCGTTCAAGCTGGCGCGGCGACAGACTGGTAGCTTCTACCAAAACATCGATTTCCGGAGACGTCGTTCCGGCGAGCCAGTCATCGACCACGCGAGCAAAATCGAGATCGCGCGGCTTCGCAACTTCTATCCGGCGAATCATATCTTCAAGTATTACTACCTTTTCGCCAAAGCTTTCGACCGATTTAAGCGCCTGCAGGGTCTGTCTCGCCAATGGACCAAAAAGCGACTCGCCATCCAGAACACGGTTCAGCATGGCCGATGCATCACTTCCAATCATCGCTGCCCAGCCGACCGGCGTGATACCGCAGCCGATCAGTTCGACCGGGCCGGGAGCGCTGACCTGAACCGCACCGCTGGTCGGTCCAATAATATGAATATCGCCGGCATCCTGCGTCGTACCATCGGGAAAACGGTAGGTTCCGCCGCCTGCAGTCAGTCTGAAACGAAGCTGGGCATGGTCGGCCCTTTCAGTATCATCAAACCGGGGAAGCTGGGCATTGAAATGGTAAAAAACGGTGACATGACCTGTGAGGTCGTCCGACGGCAGATGATATTCGAGCTGCAGTTTATCCAACATGGTGACGGCCCCCAGACCCGCACGCCAACAATATAGGGACCAAATGGTTAAAGTAAAAGCGGCCCGACCATAAGGTCGGGCCGTAAGTTCGACTCCGATTCTCCGGAGCCGTGGGTCGCATGGAAATTACTAGCGATTCGTTTCGACAAAGTCTTGGATGGATTCGACACTTTACTGACGCATTTGAGTCACTAACTTACGTTTTGACTTGCTACCCTTTGCCTGTCATTGCACCTTCATGCCCTTGCCGCTTCATCGCGCGCTGTTCGCGCTTGATCCTGAAACTGCCCATAGCGGCGGTATTACATTGTTGAAAAGCTGGGGAGTCGTCGGCGGCCCGCTCGGCGGTATCGTCCATCGCCATCCGGTGGAAATCGCGGGGCTGACCTTTCCCAATCCGGTCGGGCTGGCGGCGGGTCTCGACAAGGACGCACAGGCAATCGACGGGCTGTTCGCGCTGGGTTTCGGCGCGGTGGAGGTCGGCACGCTGACGCTGCGCCCGCAACCGGGCAATTCGCGCCCGCGTCTGTTCCGGCTGAGCGAAGACGCCGCGATCATCAACCGCATGGGCTTCAACAATGGCGGCATCGACGCGGCATTGGCGCGGGTTCGCAGGGCGAAGCGCGCGGGCGTGCTGGGCATCAATGTCGGCGCAAACAAGGATTCGACCGACCGGATTGCCGATTATGCAGGCAGCGTGACCAAGGCGGCGGAACTGGCCGATTACGTTACGATCAATATCAGTTCGCCCAACACGCCGGGGTTGCGCGACCTTCAGGATCCCGCAGCACTCGCTGAACTGCTCGCCGCCTGCAACGCGGCACGCCATGTCGAGCATCGGCGTTGCCCGCTGTTCCTGAAGATCGCCCCCGATCTCGACCGAAGCGAGATTGCCGCCATCGTCCGCACCGCCATCGACGGCAAAGTCGATGCGCTGATCGTCAACAACACCACCATCAGCCGCCCCGCTACGCTGCGGTCACGCCATGCCGCGCAAACCGGAGGCCTGTCGGGTGCCCCCCTGCGCGATCTTGCCCGCACCAAGCTGGCCGAAGCCCATGCCGAAACCGGCGGTCAGCTGCCCCTGATTTCGGTCGGCGGTATCGACAGCCCTCAAGAGGCGCAGCGGCGGCTGGATGCGGGTGCGAGCCTGATCCAGCTTTATTCCGCTCTGGTCTTTCAGGGGCCCGGCCTTGTCCGCCGTATCGTACAGGGTTTAGGCTTTCAGTGACGGCACCGGCCCCCTCCCCCTCCCGGCCACCCATATGAAACTGCCGTTGGGTGGCCGGGAGGGGGAGCGGGCCGGTGCCGATTCAGTATAGCTGAAAAAAGCTCTGAACTCAGTCCCACACTCCCGACCGTTGCCGTTTGTTCCGGCTCCGCCTACTGCTGACGCTACGGCGCCTGCGACACAGCAGTGCAACCATATACCGGACGGGCGCGTAGATGCCCGATCCATGCAAAGCTTTGAGGATGAGGATGCGCACGCTCGAACATTTCCCCAATCTGGTCTCAATGTTCTTTGTCCGTGCCCGCGAAAAGGGCGACGCGCCGTTTCTATGGCACAAGGAAGACGGCGCATGGCGGCCGCTCAGCTGGGCCGATGCTGCGCGTCAGGTCGCAGCGCTTGCCACCGCGCTGAAGGCAAAGGGGCTGAAACCCGGCGACCGGGTGATGCTGGTCAGCGAAAACCGTCCCGAATGGTGCATCAGCGACCTGGCGATCATGGCGGCAGGGTGCGTGACGGTGCCGACCTACATCACCAATACCGAGCGCGACCACCAGCATATCATTGAAAATTCCGGCGCCTGCGCGGTGGTCGTCTCTACCGCGAAACTCGCAAAGACCCTGTTGCCCGCGATTTTACGCGCCAGCATCCCGCAGATCGTCATCGGTATCGACGATGTCCGCGCCAGCCAGCCGGGTGGCTATGAACTCTATGACTGGCACCAAATGATCGCCGATCATCCGGCCAGTCCGGCCGATATGGAGGCTGCGGCCGCCTCCTTCGGTCGCGACGATACCGCGTGTATCATTTATACCAGCGGCACCGGCGGCGCACCGCGCGGCGTCATGCAACATCACGGCGCGATCCTGCATAATTGCGCGGGCTGCGTGACGATCATCGCCGAAGATTTCGGCTGGGACGATGAGATTTTCCTGTCCTTCCTGCCGCTCAGCCATGCCTATGAACATACCGGTGGCCAGCATTTCCCGATCGCGCTGGGTGCGCAGATTTACTATTCCGAAGGCCTCGACAAGCTGGCGTCGAATATCGAGGAGGTGCGCCCCACCATTATGGTGGTGGTGCCGCGCCTGTTCGAGGTGCTGCGCACCCGCATCAGCAAAGGCATCGAAAAACAGGGTAAGGTTCCGGCCTGGCTGCTCGACAAGGCGGTGACGATCACCCAGCGCAGCCGTAACGGGAAGGTCCGGCTGTCCGACCGGCCGATGATGGCGCTGGTCAACGCTACATTGCGCAAGAAGGTCGATCAGCGTTTCGGCGGGCGGATCAAGGCGATGGTGTCGGGCGGCGCACCGCTCAATCCGGAAGTAGGCAATTTCTTTCAGGCATTGGGGCTGACATTCCTGCAGGGTTATGGTCAGACCGAGGCCGCCCCCGTCATCGCCTGTAACCGGCCATCCGCTGGATTGAAAATGGACACGGTCGGCCCGCCGCTCGCCAATACCGAGGTGCGGATCGCCGGGGACGGCGAAATCCTGGTACGCGGCGAACTGGTCATGCACGGCTATTGGCGCAACGAACCCGAAACCGCACGCGTGCTGAAAGACGGCTGGCTGCACACCGGCGATATCGGGGAGATCGACGCCGCCGGACGCATCCGCATCACCGATCGCAAGAAGGACATTATCGTCAACGACAAGGGCGATAATGTCGCGCCGCAAAAGGTGGAGGGAATGTTGACCCTGCAACCCGAAATCATGCAGGCGATGATCGCGGGCGACAAGCGACCCTATATGGTCGCCGTCCTCGTTCCCGACCCTGAATGGACCACCGAATGGCGCGCGATCAACGCACCGGACGTGCCGCCCGTAGAACTGCCTGAACACCCCACCTATCGTGCGGCGCTGAGTGCGGCGGTGGAACGGGTCAATCGCGACCTGTCGGTCACGGAAAAGGTGCGCCGCTTCATCCTCGCCGATGAACCGTTCACCATCGAGAACCAGCAGTTGACGCCGTCGCTGAAAATCCGCCGCCATGTGCTGCGCGAAGTTTATGGCGAGCGGCTCGGCGCGCTCTACAAGAGCTAGATCGCGCGCAGGGGCAGGTAGCGGTCCGCCGCCAGCGCCAGCACCGCGCCCGCGCCATAGGCCGGAAAGTCGCCGGGCGAGAAGCTGGTGCCCAGCACGATGCGCGCAATCGCGACATCGCCCAGACCCAGCCGATAGACCAGCCCAAAATACTGACCGATCTCGATGGCACAAGCAAAGGCGAACGCGGCTCCCGCCGTAATCACCGGGCGCAGTCGTAACAGCGTCAGCGCAGCGGCATAAACCAGCATCACCGCCAGCACATCGCCCAGAAAGGGCCGGACAAAGCGGTCATGCACGAACAGCGCAATCGCCACCTCAATCCCGAAAAGCAGGATTGCGGCAAGCCCATATTGGCGGCGCTGGCGGACAGCCTCCCCTATTTCCCGGCCTTCGCCTGACTCTGTGGCAATATGACCATCGTCCAGTCCTTCGACGGCACCAGATAGCGTTTCGCCAACGCCTGAACGTCCGCCGGAGTCAGCTTCATATAGTCATCGGGCATGGTATCGATGGCGGCTATCCGCGCAGGATCGAACGACCCGCCCTTGCTCTGCTCCATCCAAAACGGATTGCCCGACGATGCGCGCATCAGATACTGGCCGATCGGTGCCACCGCGCGGCGCAGCTCGTCATCGCTGACCGGGGTTGCGACAAGGTCCGCCGCGATCTTGCGCGACAGGCGGAAGAACAGATCGGTCTTGTCGGGGGCAACCATGCCGACCGCCATGATCTTGCCGCCGGTCGGCAGCCCTTCCGGCCAATCGCTGCTGACGCTGGGCGAATAGCTTGCACCTGCCTGCGACCGAAGCTGGTCGAACAGCCGGTCCTGAAAGATCGCCGCCAGCACGTCGAGACCGCGCCCCTGGGCAATACCGGCCACCCCGCCGCCGGTGGGCCAGGCGATCAACGCCGCGGCCTGATCCGGCTTACCATTATGATGCAGCACCACCGGCGTCGTATCGTGCGTTGGAAAACGGATCGGTGCGTCGACCGTCTTTTCGGCCGGACGCGGTTTCAAGGCACCAAAGGACTTTCCCACGGCAGACACGATCTGATCGGCGGTGGCGTCGCCGAACACCTGCACCTCGATCGGCCCGCTGGCGAGGATCGGCGCCCAGAAGTCGCGGAACCCTTGCGGGGTCAGTTTCTCCACCTCAGCCTTGCTGGGTGTCGCCCAGCGGGGGTCGCCGTCGCGCAATAACCCGTCAAGATCGCGGGTCAGCACGCCGCGCGGCGAGGAGGACAGCGTATCATAAGCCGCCAGTGCAACCGCGCGGGCACGCTTGACCGGATTAGGGTCCCAGCCCGGATCGGCCAGTTTGGTCGCGAGCAGGCGTAGCTGATCGTCCAGATCGCCTGCCGTGGTGGCAGCCGACAGTTCGAAAGCATCGTCGTCGATGCCGAAGTCCATACCGATCTGGCGGTCGCCGGTAAGCTGGTCGAGTTGTTCCTGATTCAGCGTGCCTACACCGCTCGGCACCAGCGCGATCGATCCGGCCCAGGCCGGCGTGACATGATCGGCGGGAATGGCGTTATAGCCGTGGCCGAAGCGCACCCGCACATAGACCTTCCCCTTTTCCGAGGCATTAGGGAACATCAGCAGGTTGACGCCATTGGCAAACGCCACCTTCGTGATTTCGGGGTTGGTCAGCACGACCGAACGGCCGGTGACTTTGCCCGCCGGTCCCAGTTTCGGCAGGTCGTCGAAGCTGACCTTACCCAGCGCCGTGCGCTTGCCCGCCAGCCCCGACACATTGGCGTCCAGATCGGCGAGCAACTGTGCGGGCGCCTTGGCATCCGGGTGCTGGGTATTGACGATAGCCCGCAATGCCACCCCGTCGAACACCTTTTTAGAGGCAGCGAGCACATTGGCGGGAGTGAAGAATTTCTTCGCGATCGCCTGCTGAAAAATGGCGAGGGAAACCTGCGGTGAGGCCACGGTTTCGTGAATATCGACCGCCTGCACCATCATGTCCGCCTGCGACGAGCCGGGCTCCACCGTTGAAGTCGCAACCGAATTCTTCATGCCCGCCAGCACTTCGCTCACTTCACGGTCGATTTCGGCCTGGCTTGGCGGACTAGTTTTAGCGTCCTCGATCACCGCGCGCACATCCTTCAGCGCCGCTTGCCAGTCCTTGCCCGCGGGCACGATTGAAATGCCGGTAACATTGGCCGAGCGCGATACATCGTCCAGGTCGACGCCCGCCTGCAAAAAGCTGCCGCCCGAACGCGCCTTTCGCTCCAGCCTGCGATTGACCAGCCGGATTGCGATCATGTCGATCATCCGCCGCTGGTTGAACAGGATCGTATCGTTACGCACCGTCCACGGCCGGATATAGGCCATCGAGACCACCGGCGGGAAATCCGGTTCGGCAATCGTCGCGACGCGCGGCTCATCCTTTTGCGGTCGGCCGAAATCAGGGGTCTGCGGTGAAGCGCCGTCCCCCTTCCACGCCCCGAAATATTTGGTAATCGCCTGTTCTAACAGAGCAGGGTCGAGGTCGCCCGCGACCACCACCACCGCGCGTTCGGGGCGATACCATTTATCGTGGAATGCCCGGACACTGGCAGGCGTCGCCGCCTCCAGCGCCTTGACATCGCCGATCGGCGAGCGGTCGGCGAGCGGCTGTCCGGCGAAATAGAGTTCGCGCGTAGCATTCGCCATCTTCACCTGCGGGCCGGGTTGTTCGCGCCGTTCGGCCAGCACCGCGGGGCGTTCTGCATCGAGCGCCTTCTGATCAAGGTCGGGCTGTTCCATCATCCCGGCAAGGATGTGCATGCTTTCATCCAGAGAGGCAGTCGTCGCACTGGGCAGGTCGAGCTTGTAGACCGTCTGGGTAAAGGTCGTTTCCGCGTTGCTGTCGGAACCGAACGTCACACCCAACCGCTGCCAGATGCGTTTCGATTCCATATCGCCCGCCACCGCCGATCCGCGGAACGACAGATGTTCGAGCAGATGCGCAAAGCCACGTTGCGACGGATTTTCCATCAGCGATCCGACACCGATCCGCACCCGGATCGACACCTGCCCCGGCGGCACGCCGTTGCGACGCACCGCATAACGCACGCCATTGGGCAGCGTCCCGAAATGCCATGCCGCATAAGGCGGAATATCGCTGCCCTTGAACAGCCAGGGCTTTTGCGAATCAGGGGCGGTATTGGGGGTGATCGTCGCCGCTGCATCGCCGGCGGGGGCCGTACTATCCTGCGGGAAAGCGGGGGTCGCCAGCACCAGGCCGGTGACAAGCATCAATGCGGCGCGTGCGCCATGAAACGATATACGCATCCGGCCAATCTAGCGGTTTCAACGCCTTCCGACCAGCGCCAACCGTTCGCCCCAACTGCGGCAACGCTATCCGCCAAAATGCCATTTTACGGCCCCAAAGCAGCATTAGCAGGCGCAGCAAATGAATTTGTGAACGATACGGTCTTGAAATTAAGCTGCGGCACCCAACTCTAGGGGCACCCGGCAAACCGGTTCGCAAATGAAACCAATATCACGTCCTGTCCGCAACACGCCGACAGACGATGCACGGCAGGAGGTATAATGTGCGTTTAGCGATCAGGGATAAACAGGCGGAAAAGCCCGCCATCGCCGCCCAGGATGCCGTGCAGCTTCCAAGCCTGTCGATGGTTTCCGGGGCACCCGGCGAAAGCACCGGGGAACCGGAGCCCGCTCCGGGAAAGCGCCCGCTCATCATCCGTGTCGGCAAGCATCTTCGCGGTGTCTTCGACCGCATCATCAGCCGATCCTCACTGGTGCCCAACGATCCGGTGCTCGATATGCGCCAGTTCGCATGGACGACCGTGTTGCGCGACAATTGGCAAACGATCCGCGACGAAGCCCGGCGGGTCGCGATGGTCGGCAATGCCGCACCCTCGCTCGCCACCATCTCCCCCGACCATCGTGCGATTGCGGAAGTCAATAAATGGCGCTCCTTCTTCCTGTGGGGCTATGGCTACGGGATTGAAGAGAATATCGCCCGGTGCCCGCAAACGGCGAAGCTGGTCGAACAGATTCCCGGTCTGAACACCGCGTTCTTTTCGATCCTTGCGCCGGGCACGCATATCCCGGCACATCGGGGCGTGACCAAGGGGCTGATTACCTGTCATCTCGGCCTGATCGTGCCGCGCGACGGCGATGTCCGGATGCGCGTCGATGACCGCATCCTGCGCTGGGCGGAGGGCGAAACGCTTGTGTTCGACGACACCTATGACCATGAGGTGTGGAACGACACCGAGGGAACACGCGTGGTATTGCTGATCCAGTTCGAACGCCCGCTGCGCAATCCGGGCAAGGCGTTTGCCGACTTCTTCCTGAACATGGCGAAACGCTCCGCCTTTGTGCAGGAAGCGCGCAGCAACATCCGGAACTGGAACGCGGCCCTGAAACAAATGGATATCTGATCGATGGCATCTCCCTCACGCGGCGAACGGCCCGCAATCATTCTGGTCCGTCCGCAGCTTGGGGAGAATATCGGCAAGGCGGCCCGTGCGATGCTGAATTTCGGGCTGACCGAAATGCGGTTGGTGGCGCCGCGTGACGGCTGGCCCAACCCGTCAGCGGGACCTGCGGCGAGCGGTGCCGACATCGTGCTCGAACAGGCGAAAGTCTATGCCAGCGTGGCCGACGCCGTGGCCGATTGTTCGCACGTTTATGCAACCACGGTGCGCAAGCGCGGCGTTACGAAACCGGTGCTGCACCCTGCAGAAGCCAGCCGCGAAATCCATGGTCAGACGGGCAAGTCGGCGGTGCTGTTCGGGCCTGAGCGATCCGGTCTGGAAACCGACGACGTGGCGGTTGCCCGCTCGATCGTCACCGTGCCGATCAATCCCGAATTCGGCAGCCTGAACCTTGCTCAGGCAGTAATCCTGATCGCCTACGAATGGTCGAAGGGAGAGGCGCTCGCTTCGCCGCCCGAAACCGATCTCGACCCGCCCGCGCCGCAGGGCGAGCTGGACGGGATGCTGGGTCAGCTCGACGGGATGCTGGAAGCAGCCGGTTTCTTCTTCCCGCCCGATCGCGCGCCGACCACCCGGCGGACGCTGCGCACGCTGCTCACCAAACCGGGATGGAGCGCGCAGGAAGTCCGCACCCTGCGCGGCGTGCTGTCCGCGCTCGACGGCCGCAAGCGCAAGCGCGTCGAACAGGATTGAATTCGGCGGAAACAGCACGTCCGGCGCGCCGCCCCCGCCGGACGAATCTTTATTTCTCCGCCGTCGAATGCGCGACCACGGGCAGCAGCACCGAACTGGCGTTCGCGCCGCCATGTTCGATGCTGATCGTCGCCTTCTGATAATCGGACGGCTGGGCGAAGAAGATATTCTTCACGTATTTCTGCGGGTTGCGGTCATAGACCGGGAACAGGGTGGATTGAATCTGCACCATGATCCGATGGCCCGGCTTGAATTCGTAATTCACCGTCGGCAGGCGGAATTTATATTCCTGTACCGTGTTCGCCGGAATCGCTGAGGGTTTTGAGAAGCTCTTGCGATAGCGGCCGCGGAAAATGTCCATCGCGATCGGCAGTTCATAGCCGCCCATTTTCGGATCGGCCGGGTCGGTTGAAGGATAGACATCGATCACCTTCACCACGAAATCGCCGTCGGTGCCGGTCGTTTTCGCGAAAATATCGGCGATCGGCGCGCCTTCCAGCCGTACGGTCTTCGTCAGCACCGGAGTCTGATAGGACAGAACATCCTTGCGGTCGGACACGAAGCGCTGATCCTGCACCAGCCATGTCCGCCAGCGATCCTCGTTACTGGCCGGAATCGGGCGCTGCATATAGGGCACCGGATGCGCGGGATCAGAAACATAGCTGTCCGATCCCGTCGCTGCCTTTTCAAAGCCCAGTCCCTTGTCCGCCTGCAGATAGATCGGCGTCAGCACCTGATTGCTCGCCACCTTCCAGTCGGCGAAGCGATCCCAGTGATTTTCCACCGGGTTATAGATCATCGCCTGCGGCATCGGCTGCGCCATCGGTGTGTCGCGCAGATAGTGATTGAAGAAGGGAATGAGCGTATTCTGCCGGAAATCGGCGGCGGTATCGCCATTCCATTTGAGCGGCCCCAGATTCCAGCCCGCCCGATTGATCTGGCTGTGCCACCACGGGCCGATCACCAGATGGTTGTTGGCGACATGGCCTGCTTTCTTCAGCGCCTCCCAGCTATGCACCGCGCCATAGATATCCTCCTGATCCCATAGCCCCTGCAACCAGATGGTCGGAACGTTCGACGGGTGGGCGGCAACCATCCTGTCCACCGCCTGCAACTGCCAGAAAGCGTCATAGGCAGGGTGCGCCGACAACCGGTTCCACCAGGGAAGCTGCTTGAACCCATGTTTTTCAGCAAAGGTGCCGATGGCGCCCGCATGCAGGAAATTGCTGTAATCGTCATAGCCTTCGCGCGGCACGGCCGGACCGCTGCCGCGCTGCGTCATCTGGCCGGTGAAATAATCGAGATTGCCGATGCGGAAGGCGCCGTAATGGAACCAGTCGTCGCCCATCCAGCCATCGACCATCGGGCTTTCTGGAGCGGCAACCTTCAACGCAGGATGCGGGTCGAGCAGCGCCATCGCCACCGTCCAGCCGTCATAGGAGGAACCGATCATGCCCACCTTGCCGTTCGACTGGCTGACATTCTTCACCAGCCAGTCGATCGTGTCCCAGGCATCGGTGGTGTCGTCGGTCCTGGTCGGATTGAGCGGCCCGCGCGGCGGGCGGGTCATGACGTACTTGCCTTCGGAACCGTATTTGCCGCGAATATCCTGCCAGACCAGAATATAGCTGCCGTCCGCCCAGTCGCGGTCGCCAGACCACACCGCATCCTTCATATGCGGGCTGTCATTGGGCGCAAATCCGCTGGCGTCATAGGGCGTGCGTTCCAGCAGCATCGGCAGGTCGTGCGCACCCTTTGGAATCATGATGACGGTGTGCAGCTTCACCCCGTCGCGCATCGGGATCATCACATCCTTCTTGATATAATCGAAATTATCTTCCGGCTGCTGCCAGTCGGCGGGAATGTCGGTGCCCGTCTGCACCATATCGGGTGTGACCTGGGCGGCGAGCTGCTTTGCGCTCTCCTGCGGCACGGGAGCGGCTCCCACCAGTGCGAGCGTGGCGGCGGCAAGAAATGTGGATCGGACGCGATGGCGCATGGTTGCGAAACCCCTTTATCGTTCGGCGCTTTCCCTGTGGCGCGCGACTGTACCGGCTGGTCGATGTTTCGCAAGCATCCCTCGCGGGGGCGGCATCAAACCGGCAGGGTCAGGGCAGGCGATAGGGGCTTAACCGGAACAGCAACTGTTCGCGCGACGACACATCCAGTTTCGCATAGATCTGGCGGATATGGCTGCGCACGGTGCCCGGTGCGATGCCGCCTTCATCGGCGATGGTCGCCACCGTCTTGCCGACCACGATAGACTGCAACACATCATGTTCCGCCGGTGTCAGCCCGAACACTATATCGAGTGCGACATAGCGGGGAACAAAGCCCCCATTGTCATGCATCATGGTCAGCCCGACGACTTGCCCGTCGCCCACAGTCAGCCGGCGGGCATGCAGCACCAGATTCCCGCCATCCAGTTGCGCAACCATTGTCGCCGTCGGGTTGTCCGTCCCCCTGGCAAAGGTCAGCAACGCGCGCTGTACCGACGCCTGCTCGAAAAACAGGAACCCCTCGCGGTCTTCCACGCCCGTTCTGCCGTCAAGCAGGTCGAGCGCACAGGGGTTGGCCCATACTATCTTCAACGCGCCCGATACCAACATCCGCGCGTTTTCTTCGCACGCAAGCCAGTTCAATGCGGCCGCAGTAATATGGGACGCATTTTCATCGCCCCTGCTCTGTGCAAGCTGCGCCTGCAACGCCATCGCATCCTCTCCCAGATCGTCCGACCAGTTCTTCCGACCGGTCCGGAGCCGAACATCTGCGCAAAGATTGCCGTGCCTGAATTTTCCTCGTCGGATTCACCGCGAGAGTCTGGGGAAGCGGGGACTCCCCATGCTAAAACAACTCAGTCATCAACATCTGCGATGGCGGGTATAAAACAGAAAAATGTACATTTTAAGTAATTAAAACAAGACCGTTCAGGGAATATCCCAATATACGGGTTAATTCGTATCGAATCCGCCCCGTCGCGAAACACTTTGTCGGAAATTCTTCCTATTCATACCTAATAATAGGTAGCAATCCTGAAATATGGCCGCCCGATCCGATCGGAAAATTTCTTCTTGGGTGATCGGCGCCCGCGCTTTTATCGGCACGCGGTCAGGAAATAATCCAGCCTGGTATCGTCGGAGAGCGCGAAACCGGCCCCCGGCGAAAAATGCAGGCCGCGTATATCGATCACTTTCAGCCCCGCCTTTTCCACCAGTTCGGTCAGTTCGTCCGGCGTCAGGAACTTGCTCCAGTCATGCGTGCCCTTCGGCACCGCGCCGGTGCCTTCGCCGATGGTAATCATCGCCAGCCGCGACAGCGCGGTACGATTGGGGGTGGAGAGCACCAGCAATCCGTCCTCGGCCAGCAGATCGACCAGACCGGTTACAAAGGCTTCCGGATCGACGACATGCTCGACCACTTCCATCGAGGTGACGAGATCGAATGTGCGACCCGCCACCGCCTCGACACCGCCGTGCAGATACTCGATGGCCAGCCCGCCCGCTTCGGCATGGGCGCGCGCCGCGCCGATATTTTCAGGCGCTGCATCGACGCCGGTCACGCTTGCCCCCAGCCGCGCCAGCGGTTCGGCGAGCAGTCCGGCGCCGCACCCCATATCGAGCGCGGTCTTCCCGGCCAGCGGGGTAAATCCGTCGGGATCGCCGTCCCAATGCGCGTCGATCCGTTGCCGCAGATAGGCCAGCCGCGGCGGATTGAGCCGATGCAGCATCGCCGACGACCCTTTCGGATTCCACCAGTCGGCGGCAAGGGTGCCGAAATGCGCGGCTTCCGCCGGGTCGATGGTTGACGATGCGGAACGATCCGCCGGTACGGTAGTGCTTGCCATTGCCATGCCCCCTTCCTATCAGGACGCCCCGTTGCTCCCAAGCGCTATTGAAAGACTGAGACGCTATGGCACGTATCGTGATGAAGTTCGGCGGCACCTCCATGGCCGGGATCGAACGCATCCGTATTGTGGCGGAACGCGTCAAACACGAATGGGAAGCGGGTAACGAGGTCGCCGTGGTGGTTTCCGCGATGGCGGGCGAGACCGATCGGCTGGTCAATTTCTGCCGGGAAGCGTCCGCGCTCTACGATCCGCGCGAATATGACGTGGTGGTGTCGTCGGGCGAGCAGATCACCTCCGGCCTGCTCGCCATCACGCTGCAGGCGATCGGCGTGCCCGCGCGCAGCTGGCTCGGCTGGCAATTGCCGATCCGCACGTCGGACGGACATGGTTCGGCCCGGATCGAGGCAATCGACACGACCGCGCTCAACGCCAGCCTGGCCGACCGGCAGGTCGCCGTCATCCCCGGCTTTCAGGGCATGGCGCTGGGCGAGCGGGTGGCGACACTGGGCCGCGGCGGATCGGATACCAGCGCGGTGGCGATGGCGGCCGCGATGAAGGCCGACCGCTGCGACATCTATACCGATGTCGACGGCGTCTATACCACCGACCCGCGCATCGTGCCGCGTGCCCGCAAGCTGAAGCGCGTCACTTATGAAGAAATGCTCGAACTGGCGAGCGTCGGCGCGAAAGTGCTGCAAACGCGTTCGGTCGGGCTGGCAATGAAGGAAGGGGTGCGCGTGCAGGTGCTCTCCTCCTTCGTCGAAGCCGGCGACGATCCCGAACCCGGCACGCTGATCGTCGGCGAGGAGGAGATTGACGATATGGAACGACAGCTCATCACCGGCGTCGCCTATGACAAGAGCGAGGCGAAGGTCACGCTGGCCGAAGTGCCCGACCGTCCCGGCGCGGTGGCGGCAATCTTTGGCCCGCTCGCCGAAGCGAACATCAATGTCGACATGATCGTGCAGAATATCGCGCACACCACCGGATCGACCGACGTCACCTTCACGGTACCGCGTGCCGAACTGCCCCGCGCACTCGACGTGCTCGACAAAGCGCGCGGCGATATCGGCTATTCCAGGCTGATCCACGATCCGCGTGTCGCCAAAATCTCGGTCGTCGGTGTCGGCATGCGCAGTCATGCCGGTGTCGCAGCGCAGATGTTCACGACGCTGGGCGCGCGCGGCATCAATATCCTTGCCATCACCACCAGCGAGATCAAGGTCAGCGTGCTGATCGAAGAGGATTATAGCGAACTGGCGGTGCGCGTGCTCCACACCGCCTATGGCCTCGACGCGGAAGACGACGCGGCCTGATTCGGTTGCGAGCCGGACATGCCGCCGGTTCCAAAGTTCAGGAAGTTGAGGGTACGTCCCCCCTCGCTTTCCTTCCTGTGCCGTTCGAAAAGGATCGGTCGGGGAAAGGCGTGCCTGTTGCATTCGCCAGTATAAAGCACCGGAAATCCTACATTTCCAGTGCCATTGCCGGATGCGGGCATGGAAGCGCGTGCGACGATATCGCCTAGGCGGTGTGGATAAATTCCGCCCTGGCGGGAGCGTCAGCCATCCGCCAACTTTCCTCAGAAACGGACTTTCCGGAGCCGCCGACAAGGCTGACCTTGCGCAAACGGTATAGGTCAGCGAAGATCTGCCCATGTGGAGATTTGCGAAATCGGTTTTGGCAGGGACGATAGCAGGTGCGGCATTACCCATGATCGTCACTGTGCCACTCGCGGCAGTTAACCTCATCTGGCCGCTAACCGGACATCTCGACATCTTCGGCTCAATATACCTCGCCACATTGCCACTACTGATGGCTTTCGGATTGGTGTTCCTTTCTAGCGTATTTGTCGGCTTGCCTGCTGCCGCGATTTTGAAGTTACTTAGCGCCGAAAGCGCAATCACCTACCAATCGATCGGAGCCACAGTTGGGTTTCTCGTAACGCTGATTGGGTTGCTGGCAATCGATGCAACTGCCGGATTTTGGATGTGCATCCTCGGGGTGCTCGCAGGCGGAGTAACCGCCAGAACATGGTGGCGATCAGCGCACGCATAAAGCGTCCACTAACCCCCGACTTTCCTGTCGTTCGCCATGCTCGCGGTGCTTTCTAACAGCGGCCCTCCATTTGGGTCGGAATTTGTCCCCGCCGACTAAGGAGCACTGTGTGCTCTAAGCTACTTGACCGGATCGTTGCGTCCGCGAATGATCGCACGCGATGTTCGCGCAACTGACCATCGCCACCCTCATGGTGCTGCTGACCGTGGCGATCCACGGTGCGGGGTTGCTGGTGCTGACCCGGCTGATGCGCCGGGAAGTGCGCGAAGAACATCAGGAAATCGCCCAGGGTGCGATGCATGTATCGGCGCGCGGCTTCATCGTCACGCTGGCGCTGGTGCTCGGCCTGTTCACGCTGCACGGCGTCGAGATATGGCTCTATGCCGCACTATATCTGTTCGGCGGCGCGCTCGGCGATCTGGAACATGCCGTCTATTTCTCGACCATCACCTATGCGACGATCGGCTATGACGATCAGGGGCTGGCCATTGCCTGGCGGCTGGTGGCGGCGATCGAGGGGATCAACGGTGTGTTGCTGCTCGGCTGGTCCACCGCCTTCTTCGTGACCATGGTGGGCCGGATCGGACGGCGATAGGGCCTATGCCGCGGCAGCATTGCGACGGCGCACGCGGTTCGCGGCAAAGGCGAGCGCGAAGGACGCCAGCACGCACCATACGGCAAAGCCCAGCATCTGTGTCGGCAGTGCGACGCCCTGATCGATCAGCGCGCCGGTAATGCCGGGGCCGATCGCGGTCGACAGCACCGTCACCGATACGATGATCGCACGGATGCCACCCAGATTGGCGGTGCCATAGACTTCCGGCCACAGCGCGCCGAGCAGCGTCTGGGTAAAGCCGTTGCTGATGCCGAGCAGGAACATGAACAGATAGACGCCCCAGACCGGGGTAATCAGCCCGACCGCCAGCGAGGCGACGGCCAGCGGGATCAGGAAGAAGGGCAACAGACGCAGCGCTCCATAGCGGTCGACCAGATGACCGCAGACCAGCCCGAACACCACATTGGTCACCGCCATCACCGGAAAGGCCCCGGCGAACACCAGCGGGTCATAGCCACGCAGTGCGATCAGATAGCCCTGATGGAAAAAGATCACCGTGCCGATGAACGGCGGCGCCAGGATGCCGATCAGCAGCAGATAGAGCATCGGATCGCGGACCACCTGCGCCCGTGTCCAGTCGCGCGCGGTGCGCGGATCGCGATACCCCGCCTCAGCCGAATGGGGCACGCGCTCGACGCTGAGCAGCCCGGTAATCGCCGGAAACCCGATCAGCAGCACCAGCCCGGCCGACGCGATCCACGCGCCGCGCCAGCCCAGCCAGCCATGCACGAGTACGAAAATCGGCGGCAGCAGCGCATAGCCTGCCTGCATTCCCGGCGCGACCAGCGCCATCGCGCGCCCGCGGTTGGCGGCGAACCAGCGCCCGATCTCGGTATAGGCGATCTCCGTCATCATCCCCTGCCCGAACAGGCGCAGCAGATAGAGCGCGAAACACAGCACCACGACATGCGGCGCGGTGCCGACCAGCAGGCAGGCGAGCGCAAGCGCGGGCAGCGCGAAGCGTGCCACCTTCCACCCCGGCATGAAATCCAGCGTGCGCCCCAGCCATGGCAGCGTCAGCGCGCTTCCCAGCGTGGCGAGCATATAAAGGCCGCCGAACTCCCCGCCCGACAGATCGAATTGGGTGCGCAGGTCGTTTCCCGACAGCCCGACGAAAAAGGTCTGACCGAACGACGAAAACATGGTGAGCAGAAAGCCGCCGCCGATCCAGCGGCCATTGTCACGGACGAACCGCGCATTTTCATTCAGGAATCGCCGCATTGCCCGCCAGTGGCGTAGTATCGCGCGGAAGGAAAGCCCGGATTACTTGCGCTATTGGAAATCATGATTGTCGCTGACGCACAGCATCCGCCTATTCGCCGATCAGATGCGCGGCAATCCGGCGCCGATGGCCGTGATGGCGATGTTCGAACAGGTAAATCCCCTGCCAGGTGCCCAGCGCCATGCGGCCGCCCATCACCGGGATCGACAGGCTGGTCGCGGTCAGTGCCGAGCGCAGATGGGCGGGCATGTCGTCCGGCCCTTCATCGTCATGTTCATACTGGGCGCTTTCCGGGGCGATGCGCGCGAAATAGCGCTCCAGATCGCGGCGCGCGGCGGGCGCGGCATTTTCCTGAATCAGCAGCGAGGCCGATGTATGGCGGACGAACAGCGTCAGCAGCCCTTCGGCCATGCCGCTATCCGCCACAAAAGCCGCCACCTGATCGGTGCATTCGTGCAGCCCCTGCCCCGGTGTGGCAACGGTCAGGATGGCACTGGTCTGACGCATGGTATCTCCTTTCGCATCGCGCTTGCCCTGATGCATCGGGCGAGGCTAGGGCTGGCGTCATGAACGAACAAGCATCCACCGGCGCCGCGCGCCTTTCCCGCCGTATGGCGCGGGGCTGTGAATTTCTCGGCACCGACGTCGCCATTCTGGGCGGCGCCATGTCCTGGGTCTCCGAACGTAATCTGGTTGCCGCGATTTCCAATGCCGGGGGGTTCGGCGTGATCGCCTGCGGCGCGATGACGCCGGACCTGCTCGATGCGGAGATTGCCGGCACGAAGGCGCTGACCGACAAGCCGTTCGGCGTCAACCTGATCACCATGCACCCCGACCTGACGGCGCTGATCGACGTGTGCCGCAAACATGCAGTCGGCCATGTCGTGCTGGCGGGCGGGCTTCCCCCGGCGGGCAGCATCGACGCGATCAAGGCAAGCGGCGCGAAGCTGATCTGCTTTGCCCCGGCAATGGCGCTGGCGAAAAAGCTGATGCGCTCCGGCGTCGATGCGCTGGTGGTCGAAGGGATGGAGGCGGGCGGCCATGTCGGCCCGGTATCGACCAGCGTGCTGGCGCAGGAAATCCTGCCCGAAGTCGCCGCCGACATCCCGGTGTTCGTCGCGGGCGGCATCGGCCGGGGAGAGGCGATTGCGGGCTATCTCGACATGGGTGCGGCGGGCGTACAGCTCGGCACGCGCTTCGTCTGCGCGACCGAAAGCATCGCGCACGCCCATTTCAAAAAGGCCTTCATCCGCGCCTCCGCCCGCGAAGCCGTTACCAGCGTGCAGGTCGATCCGCGCCTGCCGGTCATCCCGGTGCGCGCGCTTAAAAATGCCGGGACCGAACTGTTCACCGCCAAGCAGCGGGAAGTCGCGCAGGCGCTGGACGAAGGCAAGATAGCAATGGCCGAGGCACAGTTGCAGATCGAACATTACTGGGCGGGTGCGCTGCGCCGTGCGGTGATCGACGGCGATATCGAACATGGCTCGATCATGGCCGGGCAATCGGTCGGCATGGTGAAGAAGGAAGAGCCGGTCGCCGACATCATCGCATCGCTGATGGACGAAGCGGCGGCGGCACTGGAAAAACGCGCGATGTAAACGGGAGGAAGCGGTCTATCCGACCCGGCGGAGCATTGTCGCCCGACGGACGTTGAGCATCGCGTCGTCCTTTCCGGCGACCGATTTCACCTGCCGCAAAGGACCGCATGAGCGACACCATCATCCTTGCCGCTGCCGTGGTGCTGGCGCTGGCCGTCACGGCGGCGCTGGCCTTCACCCGGTTCGGGCGCAGTGAACAATGGCTGGCGACGGTAACGCCGCTTGCATCGATCATCGGCAGCGGTTTCCTGATCTGCGGGCCGTTGCTGGCGCGCGAGTTCGGCGCGCTGGCGGCACCGGCAATGGCCGTCCTGCTGCTGCTGTCCTATGCGGTCGGCGCGGTCATCCGCTTCAACATTGCCGAGGCCGAACCCGTGCTGGCGGAGGTCGGCACCCATCACCCGATCGCCTGGACCGCGCGAACCGGACAGGGCGTGCTGGCCGCCGCCTATGCGGTGTCGGTCGCCTATTACCTCAAGCTGCTGGCGTTGTTTGCTTTACGCGCAGTGCATACGGAATCGGGCTTTTACGCCAATATCATCGTCACGGTCATCGTCGTGATCCTGACCATCCTCGGCTTTACCGGCGGGCTGCGCCGGGTTGAGCGGGTGGCGGATGCCAGCGTGTCGCTGAAGCTCGGGCTGATCGCCGGGATGCTGGCCGCGCTGGCACTCGACTGGATCGGCGGCAAGGCGGGCGGCCATGCGCTGCCCCCGATACGGCTGCACTGGAGCAGCATCTTCCTGCTGCTTGGCCTGCTGATTACCGTGCAGGGGTTCGAAACCTCCCGCTATATGGGTGCCGGCTATGATCGCGAAACGCGCATCCGCACGATGCGCCACGCGCAATGGATATCGTCCGTCATCTATATCCTGTTTCTGATACTGCTGACGCCGCGGCTGGGACAGGCTGCCGATACGCAGGGCGTGGCAGGCGTGCTGGACGTGATGCAGTCGGTGGCACCGTTTCTGGGCGCGTTCGTGCTGGTGACGGCGGCGGCCAGCCAGTTGAGCGCGGCGGTGGCGGACTCGATCGGGTCGACCGGGCTGGTCGTCGAATTGTCGCGCAGCCGGTTTACGATGGCGAGCGGCTATGCGCTGGCAGGCGGACTGGCGCTGCTCGTCACCTGGCTGACCGACGCGTTTCAGGTGATCGCGCTCGCCAGCCGGGCCTTCGCGCTGTTTTATGCCTTTCAATGCGTGATCGGAATCGCTTCCGCCCGGATGCGCGGCAAGGGCGGGCTGGCCTGGCAGGGGTTCATGGCGCTGGTGGGCATTGCCTGTCTGGCCGCGGTCGTCGCAGGCGCACCTGCCGAAGGATAAGCTTTTTCAACCATTTTGGCCTATCCACATTGGCGAAACGATCCGCAATCTGGTAGCGATAGGATATGCCCGTTTCGGCCGCCGCCTCTGCCCGTGAAATCCTGACGCGTCTGCACGACGTGATGGCCTCTCGCGCGCCCGCGCAGTCGAAGCTCAATTCGGTGGTCAATGTCATCGGCGAGGCGATGGATAGCGAGGTCTGCTCCATCTATCTGCTGCGCGAAGGGCTGCTGGAACTGTTCGCGACGCGCGGGCTGGATCAGGAGGCGGTGCACGTCACCCGGCTCGCCATGGGCGAAGGTCTGGTCGGCACCATCGCCGCCAATGTCGAGACGCTGAACCTGGCCGAAGCCGCCGCCCATCCCGATTTCGCCTATCGCCCCGAAACCGGGGAGGACCGCTTTCACAGCTTTGCCGGTGTGCCGATCATCCGGCGTGAACGTGCGGTCGGCGTGCTGGCCGTGCAGCACAGCGAACCGCGCCGTTATGCCGATGTCGAGATCGAGGCGTTGCAGACGGTGGCGATGGTGATGAGCGAGCTGATCGCCAATGCCGGACTGATCGACCCGACCAGCGATCCGGTCGCACGCCCGCAATCGACCGCGGAAGCGCGGGTGACGGGGTTCAAGCTGGTCGACGGCATGGCGGCGGGCGCCGCCGTATTCCACCAGCCGCGCATTCATATCGAACATACGGTGGCGGAGGATACCGAGGCCGAGCGGCACCGCGTCTATGCCGCGTTCGACAAGATGCGCGACCAGATCGACCGTATGTCGAGCCAGGCCGAATTCGGCGTCGGCGGCGAACATGAGGAGGTTCTCGAAACCTACAAGATGTTCGCCTATGACGAAGGCTGGGCACGGCGCATCAACGAAGCGATCGACAGCGGCCTGACCGCCGAAGCCGCAATCGAGCGCGTGCAGCAGCGCACCCGGATGCGGATGCGCGAGATCGACGATCCGTTGCTGCGCGACCGGATGCACGATCTGGAGGATCTGTCCAACCGGCTGATCCGTATCGTTTCCGGCCAGCTCAGCACGGCGGCGCAGATGGGGCTGCGGCAGGATTCGATCCTGATCGCGCGCAATCTGGGTCCGGCCGAACTGCTGGAATATGATCGCCGGCGGCTGAAGGGCGTGATTCTGGAGGAAGGATCGCTGACCGCGCATGTCACCATCGTCGCCCGCGCGATGGGCGTGCCGATGCTGGGCCGCGTGCGCGACATCAAGCAACTGGTGGCGGAGGGCGACCGGCTGCTCCTCGACAGCGAAGAAGAGTCCCTGACCATCCGTCCCAGCACGGCAATGGAAGAGGCGTTCGATGCGAAGCTGCTGGTCACCCAGCGCCGTCGTGCCGCCTTTGCCCGGTTGCGCGGCGCAGAACCGGTTACAAAGGACGGCCATCGCATGACGGTGATGGTCAATGCCGGGCTGCGCGACGATGTGGCCGCAATCGAGTTGACGGGCGCGGACGGCATCGGCCTGTTCCGCACCGAATTTCAGTTCCTCGTTTCCGCCACCCTGCCCCAGCGCGAACGCCAGCAACGCCTGTATCGCGATGTCCTCGACGCGGCAGGCGACAAGCCGGTGGTGTTCCGAACCGTCGATATCGGCGGCGACAAGGCGCTGCCCTATCTCGACCATGACGAAAATTCCGAGGAGGAAAACCCGGCAATGGGCTGGCGCGCGCTGCGGCTGGCGCTGGACCGGGAAGCACTGATGAAGGCGCAGGCGCGCGCGCTGCTGGAAGCGGGTGCGGGGCGCGTGCTCAACGTCATGTTCCCGATGGTGTCCGAACCATGGGAGTTCGACGAAGCGCTGGAATTGTTCGAGGTGCAGCGCAACTGGCTGAGCGATCGCGGCCGCAAATTGCCGACCGAGGTGCGGTTCGGGGTGATGCTGGAAGTGCCCGCCCTTGCCGAAACGCTCGACATGATCCTGCCGAAGCTCGATTTTCTGTCGATCGGCACCAACGACCTGACCCAGTTTCTGTTCGCCGCCGACCGCGCGCACCCCAAGCTGGCGCTGCGCTATGACTGGCTCAGCCCGGCCATCCTGCGCTTCATTCGCCGCGTCCAGACGCAGGCAGGCGCCGCGGGCGTACCCGTCGCGGTGTGCGGCGAAATGGGCGGGCGCCCGCTGGAGGCGATGGCGCTGCTGGGCCTTGGTATCGAGCGGCTGTCGATCACCCCGGCTGCGGTCGGATCGATCAAGGCCATGGTGCGCTCGCTCGATCGCGACGCGCTGATGGCGGAGATGAACGGCTGGCTGGCGACCCCGCCGCGCAGCCTGCGCCCGCTGCTGACCCGCTGGGCCGAAGCACACGGGGTCGAACTGGCGTAAATTCCGTCGATTTCGTTCACTTGCCGTTGACAGCGCACCGCCCCTGTTAGAGACCGTGTTGCAGGGCATCAAACCAGTCGCACCCCCGCCGGAGAGCATGATGAACGAAAACGACGCCGATCAGGAAGCCGGAAACTCCGCGCATACTATCGGTGAGCGTCTGCGCGCGGGCCGTGAGCGCGAGGGGCTGGCCCTGGACGACATTGCCGAACGTACACGCATTCCGCTGCGCCATCTGCAAGCGATCGAAAACGACGACTATTCCAGCCTGCCCGCCCCGACCTATGCCCTCGGCTTTGCCAAAGCCTATGCGCGCGCTGTCGGAATGGACGAAGTGGCGATAGCACATGATCTGCGCAATGAACTGGATGCAGGCTATGAACGCCCTGCCCCGTCGATTGCCTATGAAGTGCCCGAACCGCCGCGCGGCCCCGGCCGCGGCGTGGTGTTCACCGGCGTTGCGGTGGCGGTGCTGGTGCTGCTGGGCATCGCGCTCTGGTACGGCACCGACTGGTTCCGCAACAGCGGTCAGGCCGATACGCCGGTCGCCGAGGCCTCTCCCACGCCGACCCCGACGCCAAGCCCCAGTGCCGCGGTCCCGCAAAGCGGGGGTCAGGTGGTGCTGACCGCGACCGGTCAGGTCTGGGTGCGGATCTATGACGCCCAGGACAAGACGCTGATGATGAAGACGATGAGCGCGGGCGAGACCTATGACGTGCCGCAGGATGCCGACAATCCGATGATCAATGTCGGTCGGCCAGGCATGTTGAAGGTTACGATCAACGGTGCCGCAGTCGCGCCGCTGGGGCCACCCGAACGGGCCATCAAGGACGTGCCGGTCAGCGCCGATGCGTTGCGGGCGCGCACCACCAGCCCTGCCGATAACGCGGGCTGAACCAGGGAAGGCTGGCGCTTTGACGGGATTACCCCCTATGTTTTCTTCGCGATGTGAACGGAGAATTTTACCATGCGCGTGATCGTTCCGGCGATAGTCCTCGCCGCCATTCTGGGATCGGCCACGGTTGCCGAGGCGCAGACCCCGCTGGAAGCCCGGGTCAACCGGATCGAAAAGGAACTGCAGGCGGTTCAGCGCAAGGTGTTTCCCGATGGTGCCGGTCGTTATCTGCAGCCCCAGATCACCGCACCGCAGACGAATACGCCAAGCCCGGGCAGCCCGGTCGCCAATCCGGTGGTGACGCTGGATGCGCGGGTGACCACGCTGGAAAACCAGATCACCTCGCTGACCAATCAGGTCGAAAAGAGCCAGTATCAGGTGCAGCAGCTTCAAAGCGCTTTCGACGCCTATAAACAGGCGACCGATGCGCGGCTGAAGGCGCTGGAAGCGGGTAGCGCGCCCGCGACCGGCAGCGCCGGTGCCGCAACCGGGAACGATAGCGACGACAGTGCGGCGCCGGTCGCGCACGGCAACGGCGTGCTCACGCCTCCGTCGGATGTCAGGTCCGACACGGGCAAAACCAGTGCGAAACCCGATGCGCAGGCGCAAAAAGTCGCGGGCGTCGAAAAGCCCGATACCGGCGATGCGCCCGAAGACGCCTATATTTACGGATATCGGCTATGGGCCGCGAAACTCTATCCTCAGGCGGAAAAGCAGCTTAAATCGGTGGTGAAGGACTATCCTGACAGCCGCCGCGCAAGCTTTGCCCAGAATCTGCTCGGCCGGTCCTATCTCGACGACGGAAAGCCAAGCCTCGCCTCGATCGCCTTTTACGACAATTACAAGCAGCGTCCCAATGGCGAGCGTGCGCCCGACAGCCTGTATTTCCTCGGCCAGTCGCTGATGCAGCTCAAAAAACCCGATGACGCCTGCAAGGCCTATAACCAGTTGCTCGACGTCTATGGCGACAAGATTTCGGCGTCGCTGAAGGACAAGGTCGAACAGGGCCGTAAAGAGGCGAAATGTCAGTGAGGGCCCGATAAGCCCGCCCGACACAAAACATGTCAGCCGGTTCCGGAGCGATCTGGAACGGCTGATCGGCATTGCCCCGACGGCACAGGCGCAACTGGGTATCGCGGTTTCGGGAGGGGGCGACAGTCTGGCACTGCTGCTGCTCGCACACGCCGCCTATCCGGGCGCATTGCGCGCGGTGACGGTCGATCACGGGCTCCGCCCCGAAGCCACCACCGAAGCCGCGGCGGTCGCCGATATCTGCGCGACGCTGGGCATCACACACCAGACATTGAAGATTACGACGCCGATTACCGATGACGGCAATCTGCAGGAGCGCGCGCGTGAAGCCCGCTATGCGCTGCTCAATCGCTGGGCCGGGTTCGGTGCCGACCGGCGGGTGGAATGGGTCGCCATCGCGCATCAGCAGGATGACGTTGCCGAGGGTTTTCTGATGCGGGCACGGCGCGGCGCGGGTGTCGGCGGGCTGGCGGCGATGGCGGCGCAGCGCGCGATCGGGCCGGAACGCGGTGCGGCATGGTTGCTGCGCCCGCTGCTCGACTGGTCGCGCGCCGAACTGGCAGCGGTGGTGCGCGATTGCGGTCTGACGCCGATGCACGATCCTTCCAACGGCGATCCCAAATATGACCGCGCGCGCATCCGCAAGCTGATTGCCGAGAGCGGCGACCTGCCCGCCGACCGGCTGGCGATGTCGGCGCGCAACCTGCGCGATGCGGAAAGCGCACTCGAATGGGCCGCCGAACAGGAATGGCGCAACCGCAGCGCGATCGAACGGCACGAATCGGTATCGGTGGACATGGGCGACCTGCCGCATGAACTGCGTCGCCGTCTGGCCGGGCGCGCGATCGAATATCTGCGCCGCGAAGCAGGTCTGCGCGATCCCTGGCGCGGGACGGGGATTGACCGGCTGGTGCGCGGACTGGAGGCCGAAAAAGCGGGAACGCTGGCGGGAATTGCGGCGCGACCGGGGCGGCGCTGGGTATTTCGTATTGCCCCGCCGCGCCAATCACACTGATCGGCATAATCGCACGGCTGTTCCATTGCCATTAACCTGTCCCGTCCTATGTTAGGATCGTAGGAAAGGTACCGATATTCATGAGCGACAATGAAAAACGGCCCGACGGGCCGGAAAATGGCGGCGGGGGCGGCAATCCCTGGATGAAGAGCCTGCTGATCTGGGTCGGCATTCTGGTCGGTCTGGCATTGTTCGTGACCCTGATCGACGGGCGCTCCAGCCAGCCCGCAGGCGATTCGGTATCCTATTCCGCATTCCTCAATCAGGTCGAAAGCGGTCAGGTTCAGAGCGTCAATGTTTCTCAGGACGATATCACCGGCACGCTGAAGTCCGGCGAGCGGTTCCGCACCTATTCCCCCAATGATCCGTCGCTGATCAACGAATTGCGCAAGGCCGGGGTGACGATCACCGCGAAACCAGCCGAATCGCCGTCGATCTGGCTGATCATGCTCTACAACTCGCTGCCCTTCCTGCTGATCCTCGGCCTTGCCTTCTTCGTGCTGCGCCAGATGCAGAAAGGCTCCGGCGGCGGGGCGATGGGATTCGGCAAGAGCCGCGCGCGGATGCTGACTCAGAAAGAAGGCAAGGTGACGTTCGACGATGTCGCAGGCATCGACGAAGCGCGCGAGGAACTGCAGGAAATCGTCGAATTTTTGCAGGACCCGACCAAGTTCGCCAAGCTGGGCGGCAAGATTCCCAAGGGCGCGCTGCTGGTCGGCTCGCCGGGTACGGGTAAGACGCTGCTTGCCCGCGCCATCGCAGGTGAAGCGGGCGTGCCGTTCTTCACCATTTCCGGTTCGGATTTCGTCGAAATGTTCGTCGGCGTCGGCGCAAGCCGCGTGCGCGACATGTTCGAGCAGGCCAAGAAATCGGCACCGTGCATCGTCTTTATCGACGAAATCGACGCGGTCGGTCGTCATCGCGGCGCAGGGCTGGGCAACGGCAATGACGAGCGCGAACAGACGCTCAACCAGTTGCTCGTCGAGATGGACGGGTTCGAAGCGAATGAAGGCATCATCATCATCGCCGCGACCAACCGCCCCGATGTGCTTGATCCCGCGCTGCTGCGTCCGGGCCGGTTCGACCGGCAGGTCGTGGTCCCGCGCCCGGATATCGACGGCCGGGTCAAGATCCTTGAAGTGCACATGAAGAAAGTGCCGCTGGCTCCCGATGTCGATCCCCGCGTCATTGCGCGCGGCACGCCCGGCTTTTCGGGCGCCGACCTCGCCAATCTCGTCAACGAGGCGGCGCTGATCGCCGCACGCCGCAGCAAGCGGCTGGTCGCCATGTCCGAGTTCGAAGAGGCCAAGGACAAGGTGATGATGGGGTCCGAGCGTAAGTCGATGGTGATGACCGACGACGAAAAGCGCATGACGGCTTACCACGAAGCGGGCCATGCCATCGTCGCGCTGCACGAACCGGCATCCGATCCGATCCACAAGGCAACCATCATTCCGCGCGGTCGCGCGTTGGGTATGGTCATGCGCCTGCCCGAACGCGACAGCTACAGCTATCATCGTGACAAGATGTACGCCAATCTGGCGGTGTCGATGGGCGGTCGTATCGCCGAGGAAGTGATCTTCGGGTACGACAAGGTATCGTCGGGCGCTTCCGGCGACATTCAGTATGCGACGAAACTGGCGCGCGACATGGTCACGCGCTGGGGCATGTCCGACAAAATGGGGCCGCTGATGTATTCGGAAGGCGAAGAGGAAGTGTTCCTCGGCTATTCGCGTCAGCAGAACTCCTCTATGTCCGACGAGACCGCAAAGGCGATCGACAGCGAAATCCGCCGGATCGTCGAACAGGGCTATGACCGCGCCAAGGACGTGCTGACCGAACATATCGACCAGTTGCACAATCTGGCCGGTGCGCTGCTCGAATATGAGACGCTGTCGGGCGATGAGATCAAGCGCCTGATCGCGGGTGAGGATATCGGTCGCGACGTGATCGGCCCCAGCGAAAAGCCGGTGCCGGTGGGCGGCACCTCGATCCCCAAGACACGGCGTCCCAAGGGTCCCTTCGGATCACCTCAACCCGCCTGAACAGTTTCCGGCAATGATAGAAATTACCCCCGTAGCGAAGCCGCTGCGGGGGTTTTCTTTGTCCGCGCATGGGTAACGATCAGGGTGCCGGCGGCAGCGCGATCTGAAACAGGATGGGCCAGTTCTTGCCGGTGACGAACAGCCGGTGGTGTTTGGCGTCCCAGGCGATGCCGTTGGGCACCGGGTCTTCGCCGTGCGCATCCGCCTCTGCCGTCAGGGCGCTGACATCGATCACCTGCGTGACCTTGCCGGTCTTGGGATCGATCCGCACGATCGCATTCTGCTGCCAGACATTGGCGAAGATCGATCCGTCCACCCATTCCAGCTCGTTGAGCTGAGTCAGCGGACGGCCGCGATACGTCACCCGCAGGCGATGGCGCAGCGCAAAGCTTTGGGGGTTCAGGAAACGCAGGTCCGCCGTGCCGTCGGACAGAATCAGATCGGTGGCATTATGCGTCATTCCCCAACCTTCACCGGGATAGGAGAATTTCGACAATCGTTTGAAATCGCGCATCCGCCAGCGAAAGCCCGTACGCGCTTTCCAGGTGACGCTGACGATCTCACCCTTCCAGTCGACAATACCTTCCCCGAACAGCGAGGGTGGCAGCTTGACGCTGCGCAGCACCTTACCGGTCTTCAGGTCAACCTTGCGGATTTCGGATCGCCCGACCAGCCCGCTGCTCTCAAACAACGCACCGTCATGATAGAACAGCCCTTCGGTGAAGGCATCCGAATCATGCGGGAAGCGGGCCAGCACCTGCGCCCGGACCACCGGCGGTGCAGGTGGCAGAGTTGTTGCGGCGGCACCGGTCGGCGGGGATTGCGCCAGCGATGGCGAAAAACCGGCGGGCAATGCACAAAGCGCGGCGGCAGCCAGAGCCACCACCGCGCTTCGCAAATGCAATCCTGTCGGCACGCGCCGAGAAACCCGCGACCGGGTTACTGGACGGGCTGCAGATTTACCGCGGCATATTTACCGCGCCGATCGACTTCGAGTTCGAACTCCAGCCGGTCGCCTTCGTTGAGCGTCGGCATCCCTGCCCGCTCAACCGCGGAAATATGCACGAATGCATCGGGCTGGCCATCATCGCGCTGAATAAAGCCGAAGCCCTTCATCGCGTTGAAGAACTTGACCGTTCCGGAAGCCTTTTCGCCGGTCAGCTGACGCTGCGGACCACCGCCGCCGCCGCCGCCGGGTCCGCCGGCCGCAGGACGCGGACCGCGATCTTCGACCGGCATCGGTTCGCCGTCGATCTGCAGATCGGTTGCCGAAACCTTGCCGCCGCGATCGACCAGCGTGAAGCCCAGCGGCTGCCCTTCGGCAAGGCCGGTCAGACCCGCGCGCTCAACGGCGGAAATGTGCACGAACACATCGTCGCCGCCATCATCGCGAACGATAAAGCCGAAGCCCTTTTGTCCGTTGAAGAATTTGACCACGCCGGTGGCTTCGCCAACGACCTGCGGAGGCATACCGCGACCGCCGCCGCCTGCGCCGCCACGGAAACCGCCGCCGCCCTGGCCACCGCCAAAACCGCCGCCGCCGCTGCGGGGACCACCAAAGCCACCGCCGCCTGCGCCACCACCGAAATTGTCGCCGCCAAAGCCGCCGCTGCGCCGGTTATCGAAACCGCCGCCGCTACCGCTCTGACCGAAATCCTGATAGCTTTCTTCGCCGAAAAAGTCGCGCTTGTCTCTGCCGCGCCCGCCGCGATCCCCGCGGCGTCCTCTGTCGAAACTCATTGCCCTGTTCGTCTTCCCGCTCGCCCTTTAGACTTCAAAAAACCCTGCCGTCGGACGAGAAACGAAGGTTCCTGAGCATTCGAACAATAATTGCTCGCGATTCGTCATAGCGGAAAAAATTACACATCGCGAACAAATTCGCCCATTTTTTGCCGGAATTAATGACGAAACTTGCGTAATCGTAGCATAAACGGCACAGCTTGTCGCATGGCCGACCTGCTCACGCTCTTCGCCGATCCCGCCATCTGGGCCGCGCTCGTCACGCTGATCGTGCTCGAAGTCGTGCTGGGTATCGACAATCTGATCTTCATTTCGATCCTGTCGAACAAGCTGCCCGCGCATCAGCAACAGCGGGCGCGAAAGGTCGGAATCGTGCTGGCTTTGGGGCTTCGGCTGCTGTTGCTGACCGGTATTGCCTGGCTGGTCGGGCTGACCAGACCGGTATTCGATCTGGGCATCAGCGGCGCGCCCGGCCCGCATGGCGAACCCACATTCGAAACCGCCTTTTCGCTGCGCGACCTGATCCTGATCGGCGGCGGATTGTTTCTGGTGTGGAAGGCGACGACCGAAATTCATCACAATGTCGATTCGGAAGCATCGGGCGCCGCGCTCGACAAAAAAGGCCATGTCGGCATCAGCTTCGCATCCGCGATCGCACAGATTCTCGCGCTCGACATGGTGTTTTCGATCGATTCGATCCTGACCGCGGTCGGCATGACCGATGAGCTGCCGGTGATGATCATCGCCGTGATCACCGCGGTCGGCATCATGCTGATCGCCGCCGATCCGCTGGCCAATTTCATCGGCCGCAATCCGACGGTGGTCATGCTGGCGCTGGGGTTTCTGCTGATGATCGGTGTCGTGCTGATCGCCGACGGGTTCGGCGTACATGTGCCCAAGGGCTATATCTACACCGCGATGGCCTTTTCCGCCGGTGTCGAGACCCTGAACATCCTTGCCCGGCGCACCCGGTCGCGCAGGCACGGCACAGGCAATGCAGCCGATTCCCATTGAGCGGCGCGCATTTCCCGTCTAACCGGACGCAATGGCCGTTCATTTTCACGAAGAAGACTTGCCCGCCGATGCGCTGGGCCCCGGTGCCCTTGCCGTCGATACCGAGACCATGGGCCTCATCACCCCGCGCGACCGGCTGTGCGTCGTCCAGATTTCCGACGGCGGGCCGGATCAGCATCTGGTGCGTTTCGCGCCCGACAGCGATTATGCCGCGCCGAATCTGAAGGCGGTGCTGGCCGATCCGGCGCGTCTGAAACTCTATCATTTCGCACGGTTCGACCTGGCGGCGATCCAGCATTATCTGGGCGTCGTCGCAGCGCCGGTTTACTGCACCAAGATCGCGTCGAAACTGGTGCGGACCTATACCGACCGGCATGGCCTGAAAGATCTGGCACGCGAGCTGGTCGGTGCGGAGATTTCCAAGCAGCAGCAATCGTCCGACTGGGGCGGCCCCGAACTTTCCGACGCGCAGCGCGAATATGCCGCGTCCGATGTGCGGTTTCTGCACGGCATGAAAGCCGAACTCGACAAGCGACTGGCACGCGAAGGGCGCACCGAACTGGCCCAGGCCTGTTTCGACTTCCTTCCCCATCGTGCGGCGCTGGATCTGGCGGGCTGGCCGGAAACGGACATTTTTGCCCATGCCTGACCTGCCGAAACCGGTTCGCCATGTCTGAGATCGCCCGTCAGGTCCGGTCCCGGCGCCAGCAATGGGCTGCCCCCGGCGGCAGGCACGACCGGGTGGTGGCGATTGCGCAGATGGCACTGCCGGTGGCGACCGGCGTGCTCGCCGCCTTTCTGGTCACTGCCCCGCTGACCCGCGTCGGCGATGTCAGTTTCGTCCTCGACAAGAACCGGGTCGCCGTGGCGAAGGAACGCCTGCGGATCAGCAAGGCAAGCTATCGCGGCGAAGACGCCAAGGGTCAGCCGTTCGAGTTGCAGGCCGGTTCTGCGATACAAAAAAGTTCGACGGTACCGATCGTGCAACTGCGCGACCTGGCGGCGAAAATCACGCTTGCCGACGGCCCGGCCACGCTGCGTGCCAACCACGGCAGCTATGACATGGACAGCGACAAGATCGCGATTCAGGGACCGGTCGAGTTTCGCGGCGCAGGCGGCTATTCGCTCGACACGCGCAACGCGGTGGTCAATCTCAAGACCCGCAAGCTGGAAAGCGGCGGCGCAGTGCAGGGCACGACTCCGCTCGGCACCTTCAGCGCGGACCATATGCAGGCCAATCTGGCCGACCATACCGTGACCCTGAATGGCAATGCCCGCTTGCGCATTGTGCCGAAGCGCGCAAATAGGCAACCATGACCCGCACCCGCATCCTGTTGCCGATCGCATTTGGCCTGTCGCTTACGGGCGTGGCGCTGACCGGCGCGATGGCCGCGCAAGCGGCGCATGACAGCGGTGCGCCGATTGACTTTTCCGCCGCGCATATCGAATTGCAGGACAAGGCGAAGCAGGCCATTCTGTCCGGCGACGTCGTCGTCAAACAAGCGAACATGACGCTCGATGCCGCACGCATGACCGTGCATTATACAGGCCAGATTATCGGCGGGTCGCCCCAGATTTCGCGACTCGACGCGGCCGGGGGCGTCACCGTCGTCCGCCCCGGCCAGCGGGCAAGCGCGCAATATGCGGTGTACGACCTCAACAGCCGCGTCGTGACCCTGTTGGGCAATGTCCGGTTGCAGCAGGGCTCCAACACGCTGAACGGCGGTCGCGCGCATATCAATCTCGATAGCGGCCTCGCCACGATGGACGGTTCGGCGGTCGGCAATGGCAGCGGCACGACACGTCAGCAGAACGGCCGGGTAACGGGCACGTTTTCTGCGCCGAAACGAAACCCGTAGCCGCTGTTTCGCGGAAACTTTGCGTTAGCCCCCTTTCATCGGGGCGCATAATCATGCACGAATCCTGCCAATTGAAATTCGGTAACCGCAGATTTACCGAATGATGCGAGCACCAATGGGGTGATAATGGACACACCGACAACCCTGGCCGAGATGGAGCCGATCGCGGAAAACCCGCCGGAACGCGGGCTGGCGGTGGTGTCGATCGCCAAATCCTATGACAAGCGCAGCGTATTGTCCGACGTATCGCTGTCGGTCGCGCGCGGGGAGGTGATCGGCCTGCTCGGCCCCAACGGCGCGGGCAAGACCACCTGCTTCTATTCGGTAATGGGGCTGGTGAAGCCCGATGCCGGGCGCATCATGCTCGACGGCGACGATATTACCGGCCTGCCCATGTATCGCCGTGCGATTCTGGGTCTGGGCTATCTGCCGCAGGAAACCTCGATCTTTCGCGGGCTGTCGGTGGAAAAGAACATCCTCGCCGTGCTCGAACTCGCCGAACCGGACAAGGCGGCGCGCGAACGCAGGCTCGACCAGTTGCTCGACGAATTCGGGCTGACGCGGTTGCGCGAATCAGCCGCCATGGCGTTGTCGGGCGGCGAGCGGCGGCGCGCCGAAATCGCCCGCGCGCTGGCGGCGGACCCGAAGATCATGCTGCTCGACGAACCGTTCGCGGGCATCGACCCGATCTCCATCGCCGACATTCGCGATCTGGTCGCCGAGCTGAAAAACCGCGATATCGGTGTGCTGATTACCGACCATAATGTCCGTGAGACGCTGGAAATCGTCGACCGGGCGTACATCATCTATGACGGGCGCGTGCTGTTCACCGGCTCGCCCGCCGAACTGGTCGCCGACGAAAATGTCCGCCGCCTCTATCTGGGTGAGGGCTTCTCGCTATAGCACCATGAGCCTCGCCCCCCGCCTCGACCTCAGGCAGACGCAATCGCTGGTGATGACGCCGCAGCTTCAGCAGGCGATTCGTCTGCTGGCGCTGTCCAATCTGGAGGTGGAGACGTTCCTGGCCGAAGAGCTGGAGAAAAATCCGCTGCTGGAGGCACGCCCGGACGAGGGCGGTACCGACGCCGATCGCGACACCGCACCCGATGCGGACGAGTTTCAGCCCGCATCCGAACCCGCACCATCGGACGAATTACTGGCAAACGGCGCAGGCACCGGCGAGGCCGAACTGGACGTCGATCTGGCCAGCGAATCCTTTCACCATGACAGTGCAAGCGACAATATCGGCGGGCTGGACGGCGGCCTCGGCCTTGCGGGAACGGGCAGCGGCGGTTTCGGCGAGGATGGTCCCGATTTCGAAAGCATGGCGACCAGTGACACAAGTCTGGCCGACCATCTGATCGCACAGGCCGGAACCGCCATCGACCGCGCTGATCAGTTCATTGCCACCCATCTGATCGACCAGATTGACGAGGCGGGCTACCTCACCGTCCCGCTGCTCGACATTGCCACCCGGCTGAACGTTCCGCTGGCGCGCGTCGAAGCGGTACTGGGCATGATCCAGACCTTTGATCCCACCGGCGTAGGTGCCCGCGATCTGGCCGAATGCCTGACGCTGCAGGCCAAGGAGGCCGACCGCTACGATCCGTGCATGGCCGCGCTGCTCAACCATCTCGATCTGGTCGCGCGCGGCGATCTTGCCCGGCTGAAACGCATCTGCCGCGTCGATGACGAGGATCTGGCCGACATGATCCGCGAGTTGCGCGACTACAACCCCAAACCCGGTCTGCAATTCGGCGGCGAGACGGTGCAGGCAGTCGTCCCCGACCTGTTCGTCGCGCGGCGCAAGCAGGGCTGGGCCATCGAGATCAATAGCGCGACCCTGCCGCGCGTGCTGATCAACCGCGCTTATTATGTCGAACTGAGCGCGGGACCGCAGGACAAGGCGTCGAAAAGCTGGCTGGCCGACTGCCTCGCCAGCGCCAACTGGCTGATCAAGGCGCTCGACCAGCGCCAGCGGACGATCATCAGGGTCGCGAGCGAGATCGTGAAGCAGCAGGAGGCCTTTTTCCTCCACGGCGTCGCGCATCTGAAACCGATGACGCTGCGGCAGGTGGCGGACGCCATCGACATGCACGAATCGACCGTCAGTCGTGTGACCAGCAACAAATATCTGAGCTGTGCGCGCGGCCTGTATGAACTCAAATATTTCTTCACCTCCGCCATTCAGTCGGCGGATGGCGGCGACGCGGTATCGGCCGAAGCGGTGAAGAACGCGATCCGCACGCTGATCGCGGGCGAGGCGCCGAAGAAAATCCTGTCCGACGATACGCTGGTCAAGCTGCTCAACGATCAGGGATTCGATATCGCCCGGCGCACCGTCGCCAAATATCGCGAGGCGATGGGCATCGGCAGTTCGGTCCAGCGGCGGCGGCAAAAGGCGTTGCAGGGCGCTTGACCGGATCGCCGCGCGGCGCGATAGCCGGGCGCATGGTTCCGTTTTCGTTCGCAGGACAGGAGTTTCGCGCGCGTACCGACGGCGCGCTTTACTGGCCCGCGCGCCGGGCATTGCTGGTCGCCGACCTGCATTTCGAAAAGGCAAGCTGGTATGCGCAGGGCGGGCAGATGCTGCCGCCCTATGACTCGCTGGCGACGCTGACGATGCTGCGCGATGCGGTGGCGGCAACCGGCGCAGACGAAATCTGGTGTCTGGGCGACAGTTTTCACGACAGCGCCGGTACCGCGCGCCTGCCGCAGGACGCGCGCGCATTGCTCAACACGCTTACCGCGCGGACCCGCTGGACCTGGATCACCGGGAACCATGATATCGCCCTGTCCGGCGATTGCGGGGGCAAGGTGGTGGCCGAGGCGGAGGTCGACGGCATCCTCCTGCGGCACGAAGCCGGTGCCGGTGATCCGCGTCCCGAGGCGTCGGGCCATTTCCACCCCAAGCTGCGGCTGACCCTGCGCGGTCGGCATGTTGCCCGGCGCTGTTTCGTCGCGACGCCGACCAAGCTGATCCTGCCTGCTTTCGGGGCACTGACGGGCGGGCTGGACGCGCATCACCCCGAAATCCTGCGCGCCGTGGGCGATGGCGCACAGGCGCTGGTCGCGCTGGAGGATCGGCTGCTGCGTTTTCCCCTCGCCGCCTGACTGCGAAGAAAATTTGCATCTGCGGCTTGCATAAATTGCACGAAATCAAGTTTTGGTGTATTATTCTTGCATGACGCGACTTGCCCTTCTGCTGGCGATCGCCCCCTTACTCTCTGCTGCGCAAAACCATCAGGGACCGGCACCGGTTGCCGCGCCGCAGAGCCCGCAGATATCCCGCGCTTTGTGGGAATCCATCCGCCCGGCACCTGCGCCGGTTCCGACGCTGGACCCTGAAACCGCACGCAGGCTGGCCTTTCTGACCCGCTATCTGCGCATGACGGTGCCCGTCTATGTTGCCGGGTCCGGCCCCTATGGATTTGTGATCGATACCGGTGCCGAACGGTCGGTCATCGCCACCCAGCTTGCCGAACGGCTCAGCCTGTCCGGCCGAAGCTCGGTGCTGCTGAGAGCCAGCACCGGCGTGCAACGCGTTCCGACCTATCGCGTACCGTCGCTGCGCGTGACGCCCTTTATGGAGCGATACAATATCGCTGCGCCAGTGCTCAATTCTTCGGATATCGGCGCATGGGGCCTGCTCGGCCTCGATTTCCTCGATGGCTATGCGGTTTCGATCGATTTCGAACATCATCGCATGACCGTCCGGCCATCGTCGCGCCGGCAGATGCAGACCCGTCGCGAGGACGGGGAAATCGTGGTCAGCGCAAAACGGTTGCGCGGCAGGCTGATCCTGACCGACGCTTATTTCGGCAGTCGGCGCATCCGCCTGTTCCTGGACACCGGGTCGATGGTCAGTATCGGCAATCAGGCGCTGTTGAACCTGATCCGCGATCATCGCAGGCAGCAACGTGAAATCAGCATGATAAGCGTTCTGGGGGATTCTGCGAAAATACGATATGCGCAGGTCGACCGGTTGCGGATCGGGACTATGCGGTTTCGCGACCTGCCGATCGGCTTCGGAGCCTCACCGCCCTTCGCGGCAATGGGCATAACCGACGAACCCGCGCTGCTGCTGGGCATGGACGCATTACGCGTGTTCCGCCGCGTCGATATCGACTTCGCCAATCAGCAGGTCCGGTTTCTGATGCCGAAGCCCGAACATCTGATCGCCGAACGGAGCAGCAGAATACCCGAGAGCTGATCGCTCTCAGGGTTGTGTATGGTCGCATTGCACCGGGCCGGGACCACGTACGGTGCAGGCCGCGCCGCCGCTTACGGTAATATTGCCCAGTCCCAGCGCCGTGACATCGGCGCTGCGATCGGCGTGAAAGCGGCTCTCTCCCGGCCCTTCCGAAACGACTTTCAGGTCATGCACGTCCAGCCCGTCGGCATCGATCCGACCGGTTCCGCTATTGGCGAAGCGCGCCTGCAACGCCTCTCCGGCAAGGCGCACACTGCCGCTGCCGACCAGCGTCACGGCAAGATTGTCGGCATGCACCGCGCCCACCGTCATGCTGCCCGATCCGGTGACGGTCAGATTGACATGCTGCGCGTCGGTGCTGTCGATGGTCAGCACCCCGCCGCCGCGCACCGCCGCTTCGCGTATGCTGCGCGCCTTTACCGCAATCGTTGCGGGCGTATGTTGCTTGCCCGGCCAGCCGCCCCATGCGTTCGGACTGGCGGAGATAATCAGGGTCGTGCCCTGCACCCGGACATCGACCCTGTCGATCGCGCGCTGGTCGCCGCTGACTTCGGCGCCCTGACTAAGGCCGGTGGCGACGGTGACGCGGAACGGGCCATCCACCCGGATGCTGCTGAAATCGGTCAGCATGATGTTGCGTGAATCGGCATGGGCTGCCAGCGGCATCAGCAACAGCAGCGCGGCGAAAAGACGGATCATTTCCCATGCATCGCACCCCCGCGCGCGCCACGCAAGCGATAGCGTTGTCCGGCCCCTGGTGTGGTGGATTTTCGTGACCCGGCGCGCAGCGTACTTTCAGTAGGTGAGCACCGGAAGGGGGGAAAGCAGCCATTTGCAGGCCATCAGGGCTGAATGGCGACCCTTCCTAACCGCAGTGAACCTCCCCCGACCCGGATTTATGCGTCGTACACTGCGCGTCCTTCCCCAGATCGACATCGCCGGAACCACTCAGCGACACGGTCGCCGGGCCGTTGACCGTCGCGGTCACGTCACCGGAGCCGCCAACCGAAACCCTGGCCGATTGGGCTTTCAACTGACCGGCATCGATATCGCCCGACCCGCTGATCGAGGCCTGCAACATGTCCACCTGACCCGCAGCGGACAAGGTGCCCGATCCGCTGACCGACAGATCCGCCGTGCCCCCCTGCAACATGCCGATGGTCAGCGCGCCCGAACCGGAGAGTTTTCCAGCAAAATTATCCTGAACCCGGTCGATGGTGAAATCGCCCGAACCGGACAGGGTAGCCCCCTGCATGGCAGGCATGGTCACGAAGATGGTGGCATTATGACTGGTCCAGTTCCAGCCGCGATTGGGCTTGCGCGTGATGAACAGCGTGCCGTTGCGGACCGACAGGTCGAGGCCGTCAAGCGCCTTTGCCGTTCCCTTTGCGGTCACGCTGAAATCGCCGCCGGTCGAGACCTGCACATCGTCGGAGCCGCCGAGATTGACTGCGGTGAAATCGCGTTCCGCAAAGCTGCGGCTTTGCGATGAAGACGCCGTATGTGCCCCGTTGCCGGTACTATGCCGTGCGCCGCCGCCACAGGCTGCCAGCATCAGACATGCACATGTCGAAATCACGAACCTTTGCATCGTCGCATCCCCTGTCGTGTATTGTTTGCGCAATACACTGAATGCGGATCATTCGCAACAGCTCGGACAAAACAAATGGGGCGGCCATCGAAATGACCGCCCCGTTCGTCCTGACAGGGAAAATGCCGCGGATCAGGCCGCGTCTTTTTCCTTGTTATATTTGGGTGCCGCTTCGCGCAGAATGTCGAGGATCTTCTCCAGCGCGGTCGGTTCGTCCACTTCCTCCATCGCGGCGAGTTCGCGCGCGAGGCGGGACGCGGCAGCTTCGAAAATCTGGCGTTCGGAATAGCTCTGTTCGGGCTGGTCGTCCGCACGGAACAGGTCGCGCACCACTTCGGCGATCGACACCAGGTCGCCCGAATTGATCTTCGCTTCATATTCCTGCGCACGGCGCGACCACATGGTGCGCTTTACCTTCGGCTTGCCCTTCAGCGTGTCGAGCGCCTCCTTCAGCGTTTTGTCCGACGACAGCTTGCGCATACCGACGCTTTCCGCCTTGTTGGTCGGAACGCGCAGGGTCATTTTCTCTTTCTCGAACCGCAGGACATAGAGTTCGAGCTGCATTCCTGCGATTTCCTGTTTTTGCAGCTCGATCACACGGCCTACGCCGTGCTTGGGGTAAACGACATAATCGCCGACGTCGAAGGACAGCGCCTTGGCAGCCATAGAGGGAAAGCCTTTCCGTGAAACGATGCCCCAGGCTATTGCACATGCAAACAGGCTCGGCTAACCGGGCCCGGACACGCCAATCCGGGGGCAAGGGTCATGAGTCTCCGGGCGGAGGACAAAAACGCCTCCGTCACGTACCTGTTTAACACGCTCGTAATAAAATTGCCAGCGCTTTGGCATGAATTGCGCACAGCGTCTCGCATCGCGACAGTGTAACCGCCACGAGTCAAACGTTCATAAGTGGTACGCCGTTAGAGCTTAGTCGCCCTTACCGGGTTCGGCCGAGAAATATTTCTCGAACTTGCCTTCCTCACCCTTATGCGCGTCGGCATCGTCGGGCGTCTGTCCGGCATTGGTCGTGACATTGGGCCATTGCGCGGAAAACTTGGTGTTGAGTTCCAGCCACTTTTCCAGCCCGTTTTCGGTATCGGGCAAAATCGCCTCGGCCGGGCATTCGGGTTCGCACACGCCGCAATCGATGCATTCGCTGGGATTGATGACGAGCATATTCTCGCCCTCATAGAAACAGTCGACCGGGCAGACTTCGACGCAATCCATATATTTGCAACGGATGCAGGCGTCGGTGACGACATAGGTCATGACAAAGATGGCTCCTAGCGAATGAACGCCTCCTGCTATGCGGCAGCCCCCGACACGTCAACGGGGTTTGGCGATTTGGTATGCAGTTCTTCGTAGAGTCGCATCGCCTCCGCCGGTGGTCCGCGCCGTTGCGGCAGCGCAAGGATGCGAATCACGCGTACCTGCCCCTGCCGCGCAAAAGCCAGGATCGAGCCGGTTCGTACCGGGGTGTGCGACCGTTCGATCCGGCGCCCGTCGAGCCGCACCAGTCCCGAATGTGCCATCGCCTGTGCCGCAGAACGGGATTTGGCGATCCGCGCCCACCACAGATAGCGGTCGATCCGCATCGTCGTCCGGTCATCCATGGTCGAGGTCCAGATCGGCGAGCGCGGCAAAGGCATTGCCGGGTTGGGGCCGCTCGACTGTCTTGCGCCGCCGCGGTGTCGGTCGGCCGCGCCAGGCCCAGTGCGGCCTGCCTTCCTGTGCCTCGACGCTGCGAAAGCCCAGCCGCGCCATCAGCTTGCCCAGCGTTTCCGGCGTCATCCCGATCGAGGTGGCGAGCGCAGGGTCCGGCGCGAACGGCAGCCGTCCCTTGCGCAGGTCGTGCGCGGTGCGGGCAATGCGTTCGATCAGGTCGATGCGCACGGCCTGTCCACCGATGCCCCGAAATCCCATCGCCACGCTCGCACCCGGCGCACCGCGCGCCAGCACCGTCGCCCCGGTCGGCGGCACCGCCCCCACCGGATCGCCGCGCGCTGCAAACAGCGCATGACGCAGGCGCGCCGCCTGTGGCTTCAACAGCCGCGGATCGAACAGATCGAGCGTGCCGATGGTAATCCCCGCCCGCCGCAACTGCTTGCGATGCGCGGCCTCCAGCGCGTCGATCGATTCGCCCAGCACGTCGCGCGGCACGATCCCGCCATGGTCGAGCAGCATCGCCGCCACCGCCCGCAAGGGGGCATCCGCCTGCGCATCGCGGGTCAGCGCCTCCAGTCGGACGAGCGCCGTACAATGCCGGCCGACGGCGCTTGCCAGCCAATGGTCGAGCCGCGCCTGCACTGCATCGCGTTCCGCCGGATCAAGCGCCGCCAGCGGTCGGGCAAGCGTCAGCACAGGCTGTATCAGTGCACGCCCCGCCGCCAGCCGCGCCACTGGTCCGCCTTCCCAGATCAGGTTTTCGCCGTCGGCAGACAGGGTGATTGCCTTGTCCGGCGCTTCAGCAAGCAGTTTCGCCCGTCGTGCCAATTCTCCGCCCAGCCGCTTCTCGGCGGCGGCAAGCAGCATCCGCTTGTCGCCTGCACGCGCATCGGGGGCGACGGTGAAATGAAACCCCGACAGCGTACCCAGCGCGTGCCCCTCGACCGTCACCTCTCCTTCCGGCCCGATTTCGACGGGTAGGTCGCCGCTGCCCGCGCCGATCTGTTTCAGCAGGACGGAGGTACGCCGGTCGACGAAACGCTGGGTCAGCCGCTGGTGGAGCGCATCGGACAGCCGCTCCTCGATCGCGCGGGTGCGCTCCGCCCAGTGCGCAGGTTCGGCCAGCCAGTCGGCGCGATGCGCGATATAGGCCCAGCTTCGCACCGCCGCGATCCGCCCTGCAACCGTCTCCACATCGCCCTGCACATTGTCGAGCTTTGCAATTTCGCCGGCGAACCAGTGGGCCGGAATATGGCCATTGCCTTCGGTCAGGTCGGCGAACAGGCGCCCGACGAAGCGCGCATGGGGGTCGACCCCCAGCTTGCGGAAATCGGGCAGGCCGCAGGCCGCCCACAGCCTTGCCACGCCCGCAGGTGTCCGCGCCCGCGCGCGTACCCAGTCCTCCTCCGCCAGCCGCTTGAGCACGGCGAGATCGACCGCCTGCGGCGCCGCACGCAACACGCCGGGACCGGGCTTCGCTTCCAGCCCCGCGATCAGCGCATCGACGCTCGACAGATCCGGCGCCCCGTCGCGCCAGTAGAGAAAATCGAGGCGCGGCATGTGATGCCCCTCGATCGCATGCACTTCTTCGGGCGTGAACGCCCCCGGCCCCTCCGCCGCCAGCGTGCCGAAGGTGCCGTCGCGCTGATGCCGCCCCGCGCGCCCCGCAATCTGCGCCATTTCGGCGACGGTCAGTCGCCGCCTGCGCTTGCCGTCGAACTTCGACAGACCGGCAAAGGCGACATGCGTGACATCGAGGTTCAGCCCCATGCCGATCGCATCGGTGGCGACCAGATAATCGACCTCGCCCGCCTGAAACATCGCCACCTGCGCGTTGCGGGTATGCGGGCTGAGCGCACCCATCACCACCGCTGCGCCGCCGCGCAGCCGCCGCAGTGTTTCGGCAACCGCATAAACCTCCTCGGCGGAGAAGGCGACGATCGCCGACCGGCGCGGCAGGCGCGACAGCTTCTTCGCTCCGGCATAGCTGAGCGTCGAGAAACGCGGGCGCCCGATCACTTCCGCCTCCGGCACCAGCGCCGACAGCATCGGACGCAGCGCATCCGAACCGAGAATCATCGTTTCGTCGCGTCCGCGCGCGCGCAGCAACCGGTCGGTAAATACATGCCCGCGTTCGGGGTCGGCACCCAGCTGGGCCTCATCGATGGCAACGAACGCCGCATCCCGGTCGAGCGGCATCGACTCCGCCGTGCACAACAGCCAGCGCGCTTTGGGCGGCAGGATCTTTTCCTCGCCGGTAATCAGACCGACCTGTTCGGCGCCCTTGGCGGCCACCACCCGGTCATAAACCTCCCGCGCCAGCAGCCGCAGGGGAAAGCCCATCATGCCGCTGGCATGGCCGCACAGCCGTTCGACGGCGAGATGCGTCTTGCCGGTATTGGTCGGCCCCAGTACCGCCGTGACCGGACTGTCAGCGTAGCGAGTCATGTCACCGGACAAGATCGCGTCTGCCAATGCAATGCGCAACCGCAGATTGCGCGCGCGAGCATTTTGTTCCGTAAAAATCCTTAGTTTTCCAGCGAGTCGCAGCATTTGTCCGAGGGTTGGCACGGTTCATCGCAGCGATGGCGGCACCAGACCCAAGTTAATTTGACTTTAGCATTTTTGTTGCACAGGAATTCGGTCGGCCGACGGGCAATCGGCACAGTTTCGCGGGGGATGGCGCACCGTGTTTTTGCGCAACGAACATGGACTGGATCAGGGCGGGGGCAGCAGTGCCCTTTCCTTCAGCCGTGCACTCGCGCCCCGGCGCCCTCAGAGTTTTTCCGACCGCCTTCAGGACCGGTTTCCCGATTTCGACCTGACGCCCGATCTCGGGTCGCGGATCGGCAGTGCCGAATGGTGGCGCGGCCTTGCGACCTGCACCGGTTTATGTGCGGTCACGCTGATGCTTTCGCCCGGCATTATGCGCCCGATCGACACGATGACCACCGCTCCGCTGCACGGCACGGACTGGGAAGCGGCGCGAAGCCAGACGCTTTCTCCGCTGGCACTGGGATCGACCACCGGCACGCATATGGCGCCGACCCGGCTGGTTTCTCCTCTCGCCAATACGCCCGAACGCCCGATCATCGACGTCAATGCGCTGATCGGCAAAGGCGACGATTTCGAAAGCGTGCTGCGCCGCGCAGGCGTGGGTAAAGGCGACGCCGATACCGCCGCACAACTGGTGACCAACGCGCTGGGCGACGATGCCCTGAAAGCGGGGACGCGGATCGCGCTGACGCTGGGCCGCCGGGCCGACAAGTCGCAGCCGCGTCCGCTTGAAAAACTATCCTTCCGCGCCCGTTTCGATCTGGCGCTGGAAGTGTCGCGCGGCGAAGGCGGCCTGTCGCTCACCCGCACCCCGATCGCCATCGACCATACGCCGCTGCGGATTCAGGGCGTGGTCGGTTCCAGCCTGTATCGTTCGGCACGCGCGGCGGGTGCGCCTGCCAGTGCGGTCGCCGCCTATATCAAGGCGATTGCCGCCAAGGTGCCGATGACGCAGGTCGATTCCGACGACACATTCGACATCATCATTCAGCAGCAACGCGCCGCCACCGGCGAAGTGCAACTGGGTCAGTTGCTCTATGCGGGCCTGGATCATGACGGAAAGGATGTCCGCCTGCTGCGCTGGCAGGATGACGGCAAGGATAGGTGGTATTCCAGCAAGGGCATCGGCAAGACCACGGGCATGATGATGATGCCCGTACAGGGCCGCATCACCTCCGGCTTCGGGATGCGGATGCATCCGCTTCTGCATGTGATGCGGATGCATGACGGTATCGATATCGCCGCCCCGCGCGGTACGCCCATCCACGCCGCCACCGACGGCACCATCGTCTTTGCGGGACGCGCCAGCGGCTATGGCAATTTCGTCCGGCTGAAATATCGCGACGGCTATTCCACCGGTTATGGCCATATGCGCAAGATCGCCGTGCATGCCGGGGAACGCGTAAAGCGCGGCGATGTGATCGGCTATGTCGGTTCGACGGGACTGTCGACCGGGCCGCATCTGCATTTCGAACTGCGCAAGAACGGTCGCCCGATCAACCCGCGTTCGGTCAGCCTGTCGTCGACCGAACGCCTGACCGGCAGTGACCTGCGCGCATTCCGCGCCAAGCTGGCGCAGTTGATGGCCGTACCCGTAGGCGCGAGCGGCAAGGGCGACGCCGCCGATCAGGACAGTGACGACTAGGACGGATCGACATTCAGCCCTAGGCTACGTGTAGTGCCTCCCGCGCCCGTTTCGTGCGTCGCCCCGAATGCTCCAGCAGCCCCTCCGCGCGAAACACCAACTCATCGGCATCCACCGGCTTCTTCACGAAATCGTTAGCGCCCGCATAAAGTGCGCGGGCAACGTCATTATCTCCGCGCCGTTCGGCCAGCATCATCGCCGGCGTATCCCACAGGTCGGTCGATTTACGCATTTCCTCCAGCACGCGAATGCCCGACAGTTTCGGCATCTGACAATCGAGAATGACCAGATCTGGATGGCGGGAGCGAATTACCTTGAGCGCATCCTCCCCATTGTCGAGCACTCCGACGCCGTGCCCCGCCGTCATCAGCGCCGATTGCAATCGCTCGGCCAGCGCCGTGTCATCTTCGGCCACAATGATTCTCGCCATGCTGCAACTCCGTTATTTCTCTTTGGGCTGTCGCGCGCCCTCCCCCGCCTGTCGCTGTAGTATGTTCCGGCAATGCGCCCATCAGAAATCTTTGCCTTTGGCGCACGCAAACAAAGCGAATCCGCATAGGCCCGGTTCCCGGTGAAGATGGTTGCATGCCGGTTAAGATGGCTTTCACCGGATACCCGCTTGGCAGTGTGCATTGCCCGCGCTTACAACCCGCCGACATGACCGAAGCCGAGTTCATTGCCGCGCTGAAGCGCCTGCCGCTGCATCCGGCGGCGCGGGATCTGGGCGATGATACGGCGGTGCTGGCGCCTGCAGGGTCGCTGGTGCTGACCAAGGACATGATTGTCGAGGGTGTGCATTTCCTGCCCGACGATCCGCCGGGCGATGTGGCGTGGAAGCTGCTGGCGGTGAACCTGTCGGACCTGGCCGCGAAAGGGGCGGAGCCGGTCGGCGTGCTGCTCGGCTATATGCTGGGCGACAATGGCTGGGACGCGGCCTTCCTGACCGGGCTGGACAGTGCGATGCGGCGGTTCGACTGCCCCCTGCTGGGTGGCGACACGGTGGCGGCAACGGGAGCGCGCACCCTGTCGCTGACCGCCATCGGTCGCGCGGAGAGCGCACCTGCCCGTTCCGGAGCGCAGGCGGGCGATGCCCTGTGGGTGACCGGCACGATCGGCGATGCGGGGGCGGGCCTTGCCATTGCACAGGGCGAAGCCGGCCCGGACACATTACTGGACCGCTATCGCCGCCCGGTCCCGCGGCTTGCCGAAGGCCGCGCACTCGCGCCCATCGTTCATGCGATGATGGACGTATCCGACGGCCTGTTGATCGACGCATCGCGCATGGCCGTCGCCAGCGGGCTGGCCGTCGACATTGCGCTGGATGCCGTGCCGCTGTCGGATGCTCTGATCGGCCATCGCAAGGACAACCGCGATAGCCGGATGGCGGCGGTGACGGCCGGCGACGACTATGAACTGCTCTTCGCCCTGCCGCCCGGAACCGGCCCGTCCGTCCCCGCCACGCGCGTTGGCAGTTTCAACCACGGCAGCGGCCTGCTCCTGACCGATGGCGGCGCTCCCATCCCGCTTCCCGATCGGACCGGCTTCGAGCATCGCCGCTGACGCCCGCCCGCATAGCGCCGCTTGCGCTCGTTCGATTGGCCGATATACCTGTTGCTTCGCGGTCGAGTATTCCGGCGCGTAAACGATCGGGAACGGACCGCATCCAAAGGGGAAGGATGTCGATACGATGCCCATTGTCTATTGTGCGATCGTCTGCGGACTGATCGCCGTCATTTACGGTTTTGTCACCAGCGGCCAGGTGCTTCGCCAGCCGGCGGGCGATGCGAAGATGCAGGATATCGCCGCCGCGATTCAGGAAGGCGCAAAGGCCTATCTCTCCCGCCAGTATATGACCATCGCCATCGTCGGCATCGTCGTCGCGATCATCCTTGCCTTCACGCTGGGCTGGCTTTCGACCATCTGTTTCCTGATCGGCGCGGTGCTTTCGGGCGCCGCCGGGTTCGTCGGCATGAACATATCGGTGCGCGCCAATGTCCGCACCGCAGAGGCCGCGCGTACCAGCATGCAGGGCGGCCTGACGCTCGCCTTTCGCTCCGGCGCGATCACCGGGATGCTGGTGGCGGGGCTGGGGCTGCTCGCGATCTGCGGGGTGTTCTGGTATCTGACCGGACCCGCCGGCCATGCCCCCAATTCGCGTGAGGTGATCGAGGCGCTGACCGCGCTTGCCTTTGGCGCGTCGCTCATTTCCATCTTCGCACGGCTGGGCGGCGGTATCTTTACCAAGGCCGCCGATGTCGGCGCCGATCTGGTCGGCAAGGTCGAGGCGGGCATTCCGGAGGACGATCCGCGCAACCCCGCGGTGATCGCGGACAATGTCGGCGACAATGTCGGTGACTGTGCGGGCATGGCCGCCGACCTGTTCGAAACCTATGTCGTCACCATCGGCCTGACCATGGTTTCGATCGCGCTGCTGGTACAGGCGTCCGCGCCCGACCTGATGCGGCTGATGGCGCTGCCGCTGATCGTCGGGGGCGTGTGCATCCTCACCTCGATCCTCGGCACCTATATGGTGCGGCTGGGCAAGGGCTCGATCATGGGCGCGCTCTATAAGGGATTCTGGACCACCGTCATCCTTGCCGTCCCCGCCATATACGGCGTCACCCGCTGGGCGGTGGGCGATATGGGCGCGGTGATCGGCGGCGCCGGTTTCCTCGACGCCGGATCGTCCGCACTGACGCCGGAAGCGACCGCAGGCATTGCCGCGCACAGCTTTACCGGCTGGGATCTGTTCTTCTGCATGATGATCGGGCTGGCGCTGACCGGCCTGCTGGTGTGGATCACCGAATATTATACCGGCACCAATTATCGCCCGGTCAAATCCATTGCCCGCGCCAGCGTCACCGGCCACGGCACCAACGTCATTCAGGGGCTGGCGATCAGTCTGGAAGCGACCGCCCTTCCCACCATCGTCATCCTGATCGCATTCGTCGCCGCGTTCCAGCTTGCCGGGATCATCGGCATCGCCTTTGCCGCATCGGCGCTGATCGCGCTGACCGGCATGGTGGTGGCGCTCGATGCCTATGGCCCCGTCACCGATAATGCAGGCGGCATCGCGGAGATGGCGGGCCTGCCCGAAGATGTCCGCGACCGCACCGATGCGCTCGACGCCGTGGGCAACACCACCAAGGCAGTGACCAAGGGCTATGCCATCGGTTCGGCGGGGCTGGCGGCACTGGTGCTGTTCGGCGCCTATACGACCGATCTGGGCAAATATTTCCCGGACCTGCGCGTCGATTTCTCGCTGAGTAACCCCTATGTCGTGGTCGGCCTGCTGCTGGGTGCGCTGTTACCCTATCTGTTCGGGGCGTTCGGCATGACCGCAGTCGGCCGGGCAGCGGGGTCGGTCGTAGAGGATGTCCGCACCCAGTTCCGCGACGATGACGGCATCATGAAGGGTACGACGCGCCCCAACTATGCCCGCACGGTCGATATCGTCACCCGCGCCGCGATCAAGGAAATGATCGTGCCGTCGCTGCTGCCGGTATTGTCGCCGATCATCGTCTATTTCCTGATTACCGCCGTGGCGGGTCAGGCGAACGGTTTCGCCTCGCTGGGCGCGATGCTGCTGGGCGTGATCGTCTCCGGCCTGTTCGTCGCGCTGTCGATGACATCGGGCGGCGGCGCATGGGACAATGCCAAGAAATATATCGAGGACGGCAATCACGGCGGCAAGGGATCGGAAGCGCACAAGGCCGCCGTCACCGGCGACACCGTGGGCGATCCGTACAAGGACACGGCCGGTCCCGCGGTTAATCCCATGATCAAGATCACGAATATCGTTGCCCTGCTGCTGCTCGCTGCCCTTGCGGGCGGAATGGCAGGCTGACGACCGGCGGCGCGGGCGACGGGGAAACGCCCGCGCCGCCACTTTCCATGCGTTTCCGGTGCTGTCACGCGGCCTGATAAGCGCGAATCCGCCCCTTGCCGTCACCGCGAGGAGCATAGCGACGCGGCAGTCCCGACCGGCCTTAGCCTTTGAACAGGCCGCCGAGCACACCGCGCACCAGCTTCGCGCCCAGCGACTGCGATCCGCGCCTGCGGCTCGACGTGCCGAAAATCTGCCGCCCCAGTTCGTTTGCCACCTGTCGCCCGATTGAGGAGGAGGCCGAACGCACCGCCGACTGCGCCGCTTTCGACCAGGGCGAATTGGCGGCCTTGCGCTCTTCTGTAATGCGCTGACGCTCGGCCTCCTTGGCCTGCCGGGCCTCGACCTTGGCGCGTTCGGCCTCGGCCTTTTCTGCATCGTCCTTCGCCTTGGCGGCGACAGCGGCAGCGGCGGCTTCCTTCGCCTTCGCATCGAGCAGTTCGGCGGCCGACTCCCGGTCGATTGCGGTATCGTATTTGGTCCCCACCGCATCGGTACGGATCAGCGTTTCGCGTTCGTCCGGCGTCACCGGCCCCACCCGGCTTGCGGGCGGTTTGACCAGCGTGCGTTCGACCGGCGTCGGCGCACCATCCGCCTGCAACAGCGACACCAGCGCCTCACCTACCTTCAGCTCGGTGATGACGGTTTCGACATCGACGCCGGGATTGGCGCGGAATGTCTGCGCGGCGGCATGAATCGCCTTCTGCTCTTTCGGCGTGAAGGCACGCAGCGCATGCTGCACGCGGTTGCCGAGTTGCCCCGACACATCGTCGGGCACGTCGATCGGGTTCTGGGTGACGAAATAGACGCCAACCCCTTTGGATCGAATCAGGCGCACCACCTGTTCGATCTTGTCGGTCAGCGCCTTGGGCGCGTCGTCAAACAACAGGTGCGCTTCGTCAAAGAAGAATACCAGCTTCGGCTTGTCGGGATCGCCCACTTCGGGCAGCGTTTCGAACAGTTCGGACAACAGCCACAGCAGGAACGTGCCATAGAGCCGCGGGCTGGCCATCAACTTGTCGGCGGCCAGCACGTTGACGATGCCGCGTCCCTTGTCATCGGTGGCGATCATGTCGTGGATATCGAGCGCGGGCTCCCCAAAGAAATGGTCACCGCCCTGGCTGCGAAGCTGGAGCAGCGACCGCTGGATGGCACCGACGCTCGCCTTCGACACATTGCCGTATCGGGTCGACAGTTCGTCGGCATGTTCGGCGCAATAGACGAGCATCGCCTGCAAATCGTCGAGGTCGAGCAGCAGCAGCTTTTGTTCATCTGCAACATGGAAGGCGATGGTCATCACCCCTTCCTGCGTATCGTTGAGGTCCATCAGCCGCGACAGCAGCAGCGGTCCCATTTCGGAAATCGTCGCACGTACGGGATGCCCCTGCTCACCGAACAGATCCCAGAACTGCACCGGGCATTCGCGATAGGCCCAGTCGGTATAGCCGATCTCGGCAGCGCGCTTCGCAAAGGGTTCGTGCGTTTTCGCGGTCGCCGACCCCGCCATGGCAAGGCCCGACAGATCGCCCTTCACATCCGCCACGAACACCGGCACCCCGGCATCGGAAAAGCTTTCTGCCATGCCCTGAAGCGTCACGGTCTTGCCGGTGCCGGTGGCACCCGCGATCAGTCCGTGGCGGTTGGCGCGTTTGAGCACCAGTTCCTGCCGCTTGCCGCCACCCAGTCCGATGAAAACGCCGTCTTCGCCGCTCATAAAAAAGCTCCTGCCCGAACCCGTCGGACAGGAGCTGTATCGCGAAATATGCGGCGCGTCAGCTTTTATACGCCGCAAAAAGGCAGGTTACTGCCCCTCGTCGCTGTTGTTTTCGATGCCGATGGCGACATAGCGCCCTATGTTGCGGCGCTGGACATAGAGCAGCACCTGATCCCGACCGGCAGCCTTTGCCTGCTTGACGGCACGTCCCAGTTCTTCGGGGGTTGTCACGGGTTGACGATTGGCGGACACGATGACGTCGCCGCGTTGCAGACCCTTTTGCGCAGCATCGCTCGACGGATCGGTGCCGAGCACAACCACGCCATGGACGCTGGAAGGTATACCCAATTGCTGCGCAATACGCGCCGTCAGCGGCATGACACTGACCCCCAACGATTCGGCAGGGTTTTTCGCGCTCTGGTCGCTGCCATCCGGCATGCCGTTATCGTCCTGGTCGGTGCTGAACTGACGGAGTTGCGATTCGGGCGGACGCGTCGCCAGCGTGGCCTTGACCGTCATCGTCTTGCCGTCGCGGATCAACTGGAACGGAACCGTTTCGCCCGGTTTGATATTGGCCACGAGATAGCTGAGCGTCTGGTCGGGCGTCACATCCTGACCGTTCACCTGCATGATGACGTCGCCCTGTTTGATCCCGGCCTTCGCCGCCGCACTGTCGGGCTCGACGCTGGAAATCAGCTCGCCGCGATTCTTCGGAATGCCGAGCGCGGAAGCGATATCGTCGGTCACCGGCTGAATGCCGACGCCCAGATAGCCGCGCTCGATCTTCTGGCCCTTCATCAGCGATTCGATGATCGGCTTGGCCTCATCCGCCGGGATCGCGAAGCCGATGCCGACATTGCCGCCGGTGGGCGACAGTATCTGCGAGTTGATGCCGATCACCTGGCCCTGCATGTTGAACATCGGGCCGCCGGAGTTACCGCGGTTGATCGAGGCGTCGGTCTGGATGAAGCGATCATAGGCGCCCTGACCGGTGACGCGATGCACCGCCGAGACGATACCCGCCGTCACCGTGCCGCCCAGACCATAGGGTTCACCAATGGCGATGATCCAGTCGCCGACACGCGCCGCCTTGGAATCGCCGAATGTGACATAAGGCAAATTGGTGCCCTCGATCTTCAGCACCGCAAGGTCGGAGGATTCGTCATGGCCGACGACCTTCGCCTTATATTCCTTGTTGTTGCTCAGCGTTACCGTGATCGACTGCACCACGGCATTGCTGCTGCCCGGCGCGATCACATGGTTGTTGGTAACGACATAGCCGTCGGAGGAAATGATGAAGCCCGAACCCAGCGATTCCGCTTCACGCGTGACCGGTTTACCGCCCTGGAAGAACTGGCTGAACGGCGTGCCTGCGAACGGATTGTTATCGACCTTCACCTTTTGCGTGGTGGAGATGTTGACCACCGCGGGCTGCAGCTTTGCCACCATGTCGGCAAAGCTGGCGGGCGCGCCCGGACGCGGCGTCGCCTGCACCAGCGCGCTGCGGTTTTCCTGCGCGGTCTGGGCGCCGGCGGGCGGCTGAAGCACCATGGTTGCGGCGGCGCCGCCAAGAAGTGCTGCGGTAGTGATCGCATAAGCGTATCGCACGGATGTCTTTCCTCTCATTCACTTGAGGCCGAATATGGCGCTGTCTGCCGCATCGAGGCTGAACCTCGATTGAATATGAACAACCGGTTCAGCCGCCGCCCTTTTCGAATTCCTGCAGATATTCGTTGTTCGGCGACAGGATGATGGATGTTTTACCCTTCGGATTGGTTCCATCGACACCGAAGGTATGGCGATAAGACTGCATAGCGCGCCAGAAATTATAGAATTTCGGGTCTTTGCCGAAGCTCTGCGCATAGATTTTCGCGGCCTGCGCATCGGCGTTGGCGCGGATGATCTGCGCGGTCTTCAGCCCCTGTGCGCGAATCGTCAGCGCTTCCTGTTCGCGCGCGGTGCGCATCCGCTGGAACGCGCTGTCGAGCGGGCTGCCGCTCGGCAGGTCGGCATGCTTGATCCGCACATCGACGATCTCCACGCCATATTGCCGCGCAACGCGATTGAGCTGGCGCTGGATATTTTCCATCACCTGCCCGCGCTCGGGGCTTAGCAGTGCGGCGAATTCGCGCTTGCCCAGTTCGTTGCGCAGCGCCGAACCGAGCAACGGACGCAGCGCGGTGCGCACTGCATCGACCGTTCCGGCGGTTACCACCATACGCAGCGGGTCGACCACGCGGAAGCGGGCAAAGGCGTCCACTTCCAGACGAAGCTGGTCGGTCGACAGCACCGGCTGGTTATCGAGTTCCAGATCGAGCACGCGTTTATCGACCCAGACAACCCGGTCTATAAAGGGAATGCGCGCGATCAGCCCCGCCCCGCTTTTGCCCAGAGGCGTATTCGGCTGATAGCGGTTGACGATATATCTGGGCTGCTGAAAGCGGAAAATCACCGCCTGTCTGGTTTCGGGTACGATCGCGAAGGTGTTGGCCGCGATAATCACCGCGACCAGTGCCACCACCGCAAGCACCATCGGATTGCGCCACAGCGACACCTTCACTGGCCACCTCCATTGCCGGTGGAATCGGAAGAGCTTGTCGTCTTAGGCTCCGTGAGTTGCTGCGCGCCTTTAAGCGGCAGATAGGACATCACGCCCTTCGGTTCGACAATCGTCTTGTCGGTATTGGCCAGAACCTTCTCCATCGTCTCGTAATAGAGGCGCCGACGCGTCACGTCCGGGGCAAGCCGATATTGTTCGTAAATCTTGTCGAACTCGGCCGCCTCACCCTGCGCGCTCGCGAGAATTTGCTGCGCATAGGCGCGCGCCTGATTGATATTGGCCTGCGCTCCCTGCTGCGCCGCCGTCACCTTCTTGAAGGCTTCGTCGACTTCCGCAGGCGGGCTGGAATTCTTGATCGCGACGCCCTGAATAGCGATGCCCGACTGATATTCGTTGAGCAGTTGCTGCATATGCTGCGCGACCTTCGCCTCGATCTCCGAACGTCCGGCGCCGATCGCTTCGTCCAGCGTCGTTTCCGCCATCACTTCGCGCATCGCGCTTTCGGCGACTGCGCGCACGGTTTCCTGCGGATCGCGAATCTGGAACAGGAAATCCTGCGGGTTGGAGACGTTCCAGCGCACCTGATAGCTGAGGTCGACGATATTCTGATCGCCGGTCAGCACCAGATTTTCATTCGACCCCTTGGGAAAATCATCCTCGCGAATGCGCTGGACATCGACCTTCTGTACACTGTTGATCGGTGCAGGCAGCGTGAACTGAACCCCCGGCGGCAACGTGCGCGAATAGCGGCCGAATGTCGTCACCACGCCCTGTTGCTGCGGCCCGATGGTATGAAAGCTGGTGAAGAGAAGCCAGACCAGCACGATCAGCACGACGCCGATCAGCCACAGGCTGCGTCCGCCCGGCGCCTGAAATCCGCCGCCGCCACCGCCGCCATTTCCACCGCCGCCGCCACGCGCACGTTTGAGAAACTCGTCGAGCGAGGTCACGCCGCGCGCACGCCGGCCCTGCGGCGGCACCTGCCAGGGATTGCGCGGACCGCCGTCGCCGTCATCGCCACCATTGCCGCCCCCCCAGGGGCCTTTGCCATCATTGTTCAGGATCGCGCCGGCGCGCGTTATCCACCCCGTGAATCTTGCCATGGTCCCCTTTATAGGCAGGCGCGCGGCGATTTACAGTGGCGATACACGCTTTTCGTCCTATCTGGACGCTCATGACAGATCAGACTGCCCTTGACGCCGCCCTCGCCCCTGTGTCCGCAGGCCGCACCACGACCCGATTGCGCGACGGACGCGCCGACATCATGCTGGACGTGACCGGCCTTGCCGAATCGGTGCGCGCGGCACTCGAAGAAGATATCCGGGTCGCCGCAACCGCCGTGGAAGGCGTGGACGAAGTTCGCATCCTGCAAACCAGCGAACGCGTGCAACGCCGCCTGATCGCCGTCGCCAGCGGCAAGGGCGGGGTCGGCAAATCGACCGTATCGGCCAATCTGGCGATCGCGCTCGCACGGCTGAATAAAAAGGTCGGACTGGTCGATGCCGATATCTATGGCCCCTCCCAGCCCAAGCTGATGGGGGTGGAAGGCACGAAACCACAGGCGCGCGACAAGACGCTGCTGCCCGTCGCGACTCCCTATGGCGTGCCGCTGCTCTCCATGGGACAGCTTGCCGCGCCCGATCAGGCCATTGCATGGCGCGGGCCGATGGCGGGCAATGCGCTGGTGCAGATGCTGGAAGCCGACTGGGGTAGTGCCGATACGCTGGTCCTCGACATGCCGCCGGGCACCGGCGATGTGCAGTTGACGATGGTGCAGAAGCACAAGCCCGCCGGGGCGGTGATCGTCTGCACGCCGCAGGACCTGGCGCTGATCGATGCAAAGCGCGCACTCGATTTCTTCGTGAAGACCGGCGTGCCGGTCATCGGCCTTGTTGAAAATATGGCGGGCTATGCCTGTCCCGAATGCGGCGCGGTGTCCGATCCCTTCGGCAGCGGCGGCGCGGAAAGCGCAGCGGCCGAACTGGGCATCCCGTTCCTCGGTCGCATCCCGCTGGCCATCGACATCCGCGTGCGTTCGGATGCCGGCGAACCGCCGGCCGCCGGGAACGGGCCGCAGGCAGGCGCGTTCGATTCGATTGCACAAAAGGTCGCCGACTGGCTGGATGGGTAGGCGGCCTGCAAGGCAACCAAAGATCATCGGGAGCGCAATATGCCACTGGAAACCGACACGGAAATTCGCGAACTGCTCGAAAGCGTGCGCACCATCGCCATGGTCGGCGCATCTGATCGGCCGCAGCGCGCTTCCAATCAGGTGATGAAGTTCCTTCAGGATCAGGGCTATCGCGTCATCCCGGTCAATCCGCAGATTACCGGCGAGCACATTCATGGCGAGTTCGTGTTCCGCGACCTGTCGCAGATCGAACAGGTCGATATGGTCGACATCTTCCGCAATTCCGAAGCCGCCGGAGAAGTGGTGGATCAGGCGATCGCAGCGGGTGCAAAGGCCGTGTGGATGCAGCTTGGCGTCATCAACGAAGCCGCCGCCGCACGCGCCGAAGCGGCGGGGCTGAAGGTCGTGATGGACCGCTGTCCGAAGATCGAAATCCCCCGGCTGGGGATCGCTCCGGTCGCGTGAACGACCGGGAACGCTGCATCAATCGCGCAGCAGTTCGTTGATGCTGGTCTTGGCGCGCGTGCCTTCATCGACCTGCTTGATGATGACCGCGCAATAGAGCGCAGGCTTGCCGTCGCCACCGCCCAGCGATCCGGGCACCACCACCGCATAGGGCGGCACTTCGCCGCGCGTAACTTCGCCGGTTTCGCGATTGACGATCTTGGTCGACTTGCCGAGATACACGCCCATCGACAGCACCGCGCCTTCGCCGACGCGTACGCCCTCCGCGACTTCCGCGCGCGCGCCGATAAACGCGCCGTCACCGATAATCACCGGATCGGCCTGAAGCGGCTCCAGTACGCCGCCGATACCCGCGCCACCCGACAGGTGCACATTCTTGCCGATCTGTGCACAGCTTCCCACCGTCGCCCAGGTATCGACCATCGTGCCTTCACCGACATAGGCACCGATATTGACGAAGCTGGGCATCAGCACCGCGCCCTTGCCGATAAAGCTGCCGTGGCGCGCGATCGATCCGGGAACCGCGCGAAATCCGGCCGCGCGAAAGGCGTTATCGCCCCAGCCCGCGAACTTGCTCGGCACCTTGTCCCACCAGTTGGCACCGTCCGGCCCGCCCGGCATCACCACCATGTCGTTCAGCCGGAACGACAGCAGCACCGCCTTTTTCAGCCACTGGTTGACCGTCCAGCCGCCCTGTCCATCGGGTTCGGCCACACGCCGTTCGCCCGAATCGAGCAGGTTCAGCGCCTCCGCCACGGCTTCGCGGATTTCTCCCTGCGTCGATACGGATATCGATGCGCGATCTTCCCAGGCGGCATCGAGCGTGGTTTTCAGGTCGTCGGACATCAGTGCTGCTCCTGTATCGATTCGAGCCAGTGGCGAATATCGTGGGTGGTGAAATCAATGAAATCGCGAGCCTCTTCGCCCGCCTGTTCCGATCCGTTATCGACCCAGACCGTAGCCATGCCGATATCCTTGGCCGGTTTCAGGTTGCGTGCCATATCCTCGACGAACAGCGACTGTTCGGGATCGACGGCATAGGCGTCGCAAAAGCCGCGATAGACCAGCGGATCGGGCTTGGGCCGGTAATTGGTCGCGTGAATATCGTGTACGGCCTCAAAACTGTCGCCCAGCCCCAGCCGGTCGAGCACGCGCGCGGCATAGGCGGCGTCGCCGTTGGTGAAGACCAGCTTGCGCCCCGGCAGGCGTGCGATCGCAGCGGCAAGCGGGGCGTTCTCTTCCAGCACGTCCATTTCGACATCATGCGCATAGTGCAGGAATTCGTGCGGATCGACCCCGTGATTGGCGATCAGCCCCGCCAGCGTGGTGCCGTGTTCATGAAAATACGCCTTTTGCACACGAAACGCTTCGGCGGCATCGACCTGCAACAACGTGCCGACGAACGCCGTCATGCGCCGGTCGATCTGCGCAAACAGGTCCGCGCTCGCCGGATAGAGCGTGTTGTCGAGATCGAAAATCCAGTTGCGGATATGGGAAAGCCGGTCCAGCATCGTGGCCGGGGCTTTAGGGGCAGCCGGGTCAGGGGACAAGCGTTCAGCGACACGAACCGGTTAAGCTACCGGAAAGGCATGAAACTTATCATGGCTTTCGAAACGCGTGGGGGTGCGTAAGGATGATCGGGTCCAACAGGAAACTATTGTTTCAATCTGCCGCTTTCGGTGGATTTCTGATGATCGCTGCATGCAGCGGCGGTGGGGGCGGAGGCGTGTCGTCAACGCCTACCCCGCCCTCGACACCTACCCCAACGCCGGTTCCGACACCGACGCCCACGACCGCACCGCTGGTCCCGTGCAATGATTGCGACACGCAGGAATATCGCGATTCGGTCGGCCCGGTATCGATGAACGCGCTTGCCGCCTATCAGGCGGGAGCGACGGGCAAATCGATTACCGCCGGTATTGTCGATACCGGCATAGACGCCGGTACGGACCAGTTTCCCGGCCGCATCGCATCGGGATCGAAAAACGTCGCGGGCGGCACCACGACCGATGACGAGGACGGCCACGGCACCGCCGTCGCTTTCACGCTGGCCGGGATGCGAAACGGCGTCGGCTCGCAAGGGGTGGCATTCGATGCGACCCTGTTCATCGCCCGCGCCGACACGCCGGGCAGCTGCGCCGACACGAGTTCTGACAGCAGCGACGACAGTTGCTCTTTTTCCGACAGTTCGATCGCTGCAGGAATCGATGCGGCACGGCAGGGCGGCGCCAAGGTCATCAACCTGTCGCTGGGCGGAAGTGCGCCGGACAGCCAGCTTCTTCAGGCGATCAATCGCGCCACGCAGGCGGGGATCATCATCGTCATTGCCGCCGGTAATGACGGCGACGATCCCAGCAAGGCGTCCAACCCGGACGCCTTTGCCGCCAACCCGGCCAATAACAGCGCAGTATCACGCGGCCTGATCATCATCGCCGGGTCAGTGAACAGCCAGGACCGGATTTCCGACTTCAGCAATCGCGCCGGCACCAGTGCCGCCTATTATCTCGCCGCCGTGGGTGAGGATGTGCGTGCTCCGTGCGACGATACCAGCGTCTGCCTGTGGTCGGGCACCTCCTTTGCCGCGCCGCAGATTTCGGGTGCGGTCGCACTGCTGGCGCAGGCATTTCCCAACCTGACCGGTCAGCAGATCGTCGACCTGCTGTTTTCGACCGCACGTGATGCGGGCGCGACGGGACGCGATTCGATCTACGGCAACGGCATTCTCGACCTGACCGAGGCATTTCAGCCGCAGGGCACGCAGACGGTTGCAGGGACCAGCACCCCGATCTCGACCAGCGTCAACGGCACGCTGTCCGCACCGATGGGCGATGCCGGGACCGGGCAGCTCGGCACCGTGATCCTCGACGGCTATAGCCGTGCCTTTGCGATCGATCTTGCCCGCACGCTCAACCACACCGGGCCGGGGCGGACCCTGGCCGGACTGCTTACCGGCGGGCAACGCAACCTGTCCGTTTCCACCCCCGATATCGGCATCGCCGTCACCATTGCCGAAGGACCGCAGGGTGCGCAGCCTGAACGCATGACGCTGCCTTTTTCCGAAGCGCAGCAAGCACGGACACTCGCCGCCAGCGTCACCGCGCGGCTGGGTGATCGAAGCACTTTCGCCTTCGCCTCGTCGGAGACTGGAGGCGCACTGGCCGCACGCCTGTCGGGGCAGTCGCAGCCCGCCTTCCTCGTCGCGCGCGATCCCACCCGCTCGACCGGCTTCGATGCCGATATCGACGGTGCAGCAGCGGTACGGCGGCAATTCGGTCGCTGGGGACTGACCGCGGCGATGGAAAGCGGGGCTGTGCTGGTCCGCGGCACCCTGCCTTATGCCAGTACGCGTACGCCGTGGGATCGCTATGGCTATGCGCGCATGACGCTGGCCGCCGATCGCCGCTTCGGACCGCTGTCGGCGCGACTGGCCTATACCCGTCTCGACGAGGCTAATACCGTCCTGGGCGCACATTTCGACGGTGCACTGGGCGCGGCACGGGCATCCACCAACTTCGTCGATGCGGGCGCGCGGCTGTGGCTGGGCAATGGCTGGTCGCTGGGCGCCTCGACGCGGCAGGGCTGGACCGGTGCGGTGCTGCGCAGCGGCATTAGCGGCGGCGGGATAATCCACACCACCGGTTATGCCGCCGATATCGGCAGGGAAAGCTGGTTCGTGCGCGGCGACCGGCTGGGCCTGCGCGTCAGCCAGCCGCTGCGCGTGGCGACCGGCGGGCTCAACCTCAATATGCCCAGCCATTGGGACTATGCCAGCGAGAGCGTCGATGGCTGGTCGGTGCAGCGCCTGAACCTCGCGCCGACGGGGCGCGAAGTGGTGACTGAACTGAGTTATTTCCTGCCGCTGGCTGGTGCTACGCTCAGCACCAACCTGTTCCGCCGCAGCAATCCGGGCAATTTCGCGACTCTTCCGGACGATCTGGGCGCGGCGATACGCTTCAACACTGCGTTTTGAATCGCAACCGGGGTAGCGAACCGATGACGGCTTCCCCATCTGTCTCCCCATGACCGGATATTCGCTGCTCGATCTCGTTCCCATTGTCGAAGGCGGTGACGCCACGACCGCGCTCGCCAATGCCGCCAGCCTTGCGCGCGCAGCCGAGCAGCACGGCTATACCCGCTATTGGGTGGCCGAACATCATGGCATGCCGGGCATCGCCAGCGCCGCGACCTCGGTGGTGATCGGTCATATCGCAGGCGCCACCCAAAGCATCCGCGTCGGAGCGGGCGGCATCATGCTGCCCAATCACGCGCCGCTGGTGATTGCCGAACAGTTCGGCACGCTGGCCGCTCTCTATCCCGGCCGGATCGACCTGGGGCTGGGCCGCGCGCCCGGATCGGACCAGAAGGTTGCCCGCGCATTGCGCCGCACGCTCGCCACCGACCCCAACCAGTTTCCGCGCGACGTGATGGAGCTGCAAAGCTATTTCGCAGACACCGGCGAAACCGGTATCCGCGCCGTACCCGGCGGCGGTGCAGCCGTGCCGATCTGGATATTGGGGTCCAGCCTGTTCGGCGCGCAGCTCGCCGCCGCGCTCGGCCTGCCCTATGCCTTTGCCTCGCATTTTGCCCCCGCGGCACTGGATCAGGCCATCGCCATCTACCGTCGCGACTTCCGCCCCTCGGCGCAGCTCGACAAGCCGCATGTCATGCTGGGTTTCAACGTCTTTGCCGCCGATACCGATGAAGAGGCTGTGTATCTTGCCAGTTCGCAGCAACAGGCATTTGTCGCCATTCGTACCGGTCAGGCGATCCGATTACCGCCGCCGGTACAGGGCTATCGCGAGCAATTGGGGGCGCAAGGCAATGCGATCCTCGATCAGGTGCTCGAATGCTCGGCAATCGGCAGCCGCGACACCGTGGCGCGCCAGATCGAAGCGTTTCTGGAGCGGACACGGGCCGACGAACTGATGCTGACCAGCGCGATGTTCGATCCGCAGGCGCGCGAACGCTCGGTCACGATTGCGGCAGAGGTAATGCAGAATCTGAAGGAACCGGCTTAACCGGCCGCCGGTAACCGCAACCGTACCAGCAGGCCGCCCAGATCCTCACTCTCTTCCAGACTGGCGGTGCCTTCGTAGATTTCCGCCACGTCGCGGACAATGGCGAGGCCAAGCCCCGTTCCCGGCTTGCCGGTATCGAGCCGCACGCCACGTTCGAACAGACGCTGACGATCCGCCTCAGCGATGCCCGGTCCGTCGTCCTCGACCAGAATTTCGACGAAACCGGCCTCCGCCTGCACCGTGACGAACACGCTGCCTCCGCCATATTTGGCGGCGTTTTCGACCAGATTACCGACGATTTCCTCCAGATCCTGTCGCTCGATATGCGCGACGAGATCGTGCGGGCCGGAGGCATCGATCCGCACCTGCGGATAGAGCCGGGAGACTGCGCGCTCGACCGCCTCGATCGAGGGCCAGACCTCCGCCCGGCTATGCGCCGACCCGCGCCGTCCGACCGCGCGTGCGCGTGCCAGATGGTGATCGACCTGCCGCCGCATCGTCCGCGCCTCGCGCACCACGGTTTCGGACAATGGCCCGGATTGCGCGCTGGCGGCGTTCATGATGACGGTCAGCGGGGTTTTCAGCGCATGGGCCAGATTGCCGGCATGGCGCCGCGCCTCCTCCGCCTGCCGGTCGTTATGCGCGACCAGCGCGTTCAGTTCCTCGACCATCGGCGCGATTTCCTCCGGCATCTCGCCTTCGATCCGGGTCGAATGCCCTGATCGCAATCGCGCAATCTCCAGCCGCAGTTTCTTGAGCGGCAGCAGCCCGTACCAGGTCTGCAATGCCGCCATCACCAGCAACCCCAGCCCCAGCAGCGCGAAACTGCGCACCAGCGTGCGGCGCAGCGCATCGATCTGTGCATCCAGCGAGCCGCGATCCTCGGCCACCTGAAACCGCCATATGGTCGACGATCCCGGCAGCTTCAGATTGCGTTCGACGATGCGCAGCTTTTCGTCGGAAAACTGCTTGCTGTCGTAGATATGGATGGCGGTACCGCGATAATGGGGATCGACCTTCAGCAACCGGTCCCATAGCGATCGCGACGGAAAGGGTTCGAACCCCTTGCCCGTCACCTGCCAGTATAATCCCGACCCCGGCTCCAGAAAACGCTGATCGGCCAGCTCGCGGTTGAACATTACCGCGCCGTTCGAATCGATTTCCGCCGACACGATCATCGAATTGAGCAGATATTCGAGCTGATCGTCGAAATTGCGGGTGACCGCACTGGTCAGTACCCGGTCGAGCGCGAACCCACCGCCCGCCAGCAGCACCAATATCCACACCGCCGCGATCAGGATCATCCGGCGGCTGAGCGATCCGGTCGCCCGGACATAGGGGCGCGGCTGCAGGTCGGCGTCGCTCATGCTTGCGTCATGCCCTGTCCCGCGCCCGGCCGATCAGTCGGCCGCCGTCGCTGCCTCATCATCTTCCAGGCTATAGCCCAGCCCGCGGATCGTGGTGATGGTGTCGGCCCCCAGTTTCTTGCGGATGCGCGTCACGAACACCTCAATCGTGTTCGAATCGCGGTCGAAATCCTGATCGTAAATATGTTCGATCAGTTCGGTGCGGCTGACCACCTTGCCCTTGTGATGGAGCAGATAGGAAAGCAGCTTATATTCCTGCGCGGTCAGCTTGACCGGAGCGCCATCCTTGGTGACCTTGCCCGAACGCGTGTCGAGGCGGATGTCGCCCGCCGTCAGTTCGGCCGAGGCATTGCCCGACGCCCGCCGGATCAGCGCGCGCAGCCGGGCGATCAGTTCCTCGGTCTGGAACGGTTTGGCCACATAATCGTCGGCACCCGCGTCCAGCCCCGCCACCTTGTCCGACCAGCTGTCGCGTGCGGTCAGCACCAGCACCGGTGTCGACTTGCCTTCCTTGCGCCAGCGGTCGAGCACGGTCAGTCCGTCGATTTCGGGCAGGCCGAGATCGAGAACGATCGCATCATAGCTTTCGGTCGAGCCGAGAAAATGCCCTTCCTCGCCATCGCCCGCCGTATCCACCGCATATCCGGCGCCTTCCAGCGTCGATTGCAGTTGCTGACGAAGATTGGGTTCGTCCTCGACAATCAGAACGCGCATAAGTCTCCCCTCTCTGGCAATGATCGGCGCATCAGCCGCCGGTCCTGCGGATGATCTGTCCGGTGCGGCCATCCACATCCACCCAGATGACCGCGCCGTCACGCAAAAACTTCAAGGTATAGATGCCGGAACCCGAATCGAAATCGAAGCCAAGATATTGCGCCCCGTGCATGGTTGGCACGACGCGGCGTTCGATAATTCGGATCGGCAGAATCCGACCCTGCTGACGCGCCTGCAATACCATATCCTGATTCGACCGCCGATTCTGGGCAGCGGCATCAGGCGCGGCAGACGCAAGCAATGCGCCCGTAGTCAACAGGAGTGGTACGAACATTCGCATGAACCGTGGCATAGCGGGGGCGCGTTGAACAGCCTGTGAATACAAAAGTCAGTTTGGGGCAATCCCGCGATTGGACGCTTGCGCGACAGGAAAACCGCACCTAGGTCGCGTTCCCCATGGCTGCACCCGTTCTGGCATATGAAAATCTGGGCCTGATTCAGGGCACCGGCTGGTTGTTTCGCGATCTGAACCTGTTCATCGGCGCGCGCGACCGGCTGGCGCTGATCGGGCGCAATGGTGCGGGCAAGACGACGCTGCTGAAGCTGATTGCCGACAGGATCGAGGCCGATGAGGGCCGCCGCACGATCCAGCCCGGCATCAATGTCGTGATCCTGGAACAGGAACCGCGCATGACGGGCTGCGACACACTGCTCGATTTCGTGCTGTCGGGCGATGACGCGCCGCCGCAGCATGAGGCGGAGGCCATCGCCGATCAGCTCGGCATCGAGCTGTCGCGCAGCGCCGCGACCGCCAGCGGCGGTGAACGGCGGCGCGCGGCCATCGCACGGGCACTGGCACAGGCGCCGGACGTGCTGTTGCTCGACGAACCGACCAACCATCTCGATCTGGGTGCGATCGACTGGCTGGAGGACTGGCTGGGACGGTTTACCGGCGCATTCGTAGTAATCAGCCACGACCGCACGTTCCTCACGCGGCTGACGCGCCAGACGCTGTGGCTCGACCGGGGATCGCTGCGCCGCAATGAGATCGGTTTCGGCGGGTTCGATGCCTGGACCGAACAGGTCTATGCCGAGGAAGCGCGTGCGGCGGAAAAACTCGATGCCAAGCTGAAACTTGAACTCCACTGGCTGCAACGCGGCGTCACCGCGCGACGCAAGCGCAATCAGGGGCGGCTGGAAAAGCTCAACCAGATGCGCGCGCAACGCGCCTCCATGCTGGGACCGACGGGCACGGCGAAGCTGGCGGTCGAAGCCGACGATACCAAGACGAAGATCGTCATCGCTGCCGAGGATGTGACGAAATCCTATGGCGAACGCACGATCATCCGCAATTTCTCGCTCAGGATTCAGCGCGGCGACCGGATCGGCATCGTCGGCGCGAACGGCGCGGGCAAGACCACGCTCATCAGGATGCTGACCGGCGAGCTTGCGCCCGACAGCGGCACGGTGACGCTGGCGAAAACGCTGGACGGCGTCATCATCGACCAGCAACGCAGCCTGATGGCGCCCGACAAGCAGGTACGCGACGTGCTGGCCGATGGCGGCGACTGGATCGACGTGCGCGGTGAGCGCAAGCATATTCAGGGCTATCTGAAGGACTTTCTGTTCGAACCCTCGCTGGTCGATGCGAAGGTCGGCACGCTCTCGGGCGGCGAACGATCGCGCCTGTTGCTGGCACGCGAATTCGCCCGCTCGTCCAACCTGCTGGTGCTCGACGAACCGACCAACGATCTCGATCTCGAAACGCTCGACCTGTTACAGGAAGTGATCGCCGACTATGATGGCACGGTCCTGATCGTCAGCCATGACCGCGACTTTCTCGACAAGACGGTGACGGTAACACTGGGTCTCGACGGATCGGGCACGGTCGATGTGATCGCGGGCGGCTATGCCGACTGGGAACGCAAGCGCCGGTCCCCGCGCCCGGAAAAGCAGCGCAAGCCGGGCGGCAAGGGGGGGGCGTCGGAACCGCCGAAGCAAAAGCCGACGAAACTCAGCTACAAGGATCAGCGCGATTACGATCTGCTGCCCGGCAGGATCGAGGAACTGGACGCGACCATCGAACGCGATGAGGCGGCACTGGCCGATCCCGATCTCTACACTCGCGATCCGGCAACGTTTGCCAAACTGACCGAGGCGATTGCCAAGGCACGCGATGAGAAGGACGCCGCCGAACTGCGCTGGCTGGAACTCGCCGAACAGGTGGACGCACTGTCGCAATAGGGTGGCGGACAGGTACCGCCATGACGAGGTGGCGACGATAAGTCGGTGACAGCCGCTACAACGCCACGTCGATCAGGTGGATGAGCAGGCCGACCAGCCCCCCCACCAGCGTGCCGTTGATACGGATATATTGCAGGTCGCGCCCGACCGCATTTTCCAGCCGCAACGTCACTGTGGCGGCATCCCAGCCCTGAATCGTGTCCGACACCAGCCGGACAATGCCGTCGCCATAGTCGTCGGCGATGCCCACCGCAGCACGACGCGCGAAACGGTTGATCGTGCGTTGCAGCATGACATCGTGCTGCAACGTCTCGCCCAGTTGCCGCAGCGCCTCGCCCAGCTTGCCGCTGATCGCATCGCCGGGATCGCGCACCATGCGCAGCAACCCGGCGCGGATCTGCTCCCACATGCCCAGCCACCATTGCTCGACCGCCGGATTGTCGAGAATCTCCGCCTTCACCGACTGGACCCGCTCGCGCATCACGGGGTCGTGCTGCAAATCCTCGGCCAGCCGCGCCAGCCCTTCTTCCGCCTTGACGCGCAACGGATGGTCGGGCTGCTCGATCATCTCATTGAGCAGCTTGTCCAGACCCTCGATGATCTTGTCGGCCAGCGTCGCGTCCAGCCCGGTCCAGCGCATCAGCGCGCCGGAGCGTTCGTGGATCATGGCATGGATCAGCGCGGTATTGGCGTCAAGTGTGCGCCCGGCCCAGCGGACGATGCCGTCGAGCAGCGGCGCATGGCGCCCTTCGGCCATCGCCGCGGTCAGTGCCTGTCCCAGCATCGGCGCAACATTGACCTCCCGCAACCGCTGCGCCAGCGCGGTCTTCACCATCCCGCCCAGCCGTTCCTGATCGAGCGACTCAAGCACATCGGCAGCGAGCCGGGACGCGCCTTTCCACAACCGTCCCCGCGCGGGCGGCGCGGCCAGAAACCGCCCCATCGCGCTCGCCACATCGACATGCGCCATGCGCCGCGCGACCACCGCAGGGGTCAGGAAATTGTCGCGCAGAAATGTCGCCAGCGTCGTGCCGATCCGGTCCTTATTGCGCGGAATGATCGCGGTATGCGGGATGGGCAGGCCGAGCGGATGGCGGAACAGCGCCGTCACCGCGAACCAGTCGGCCAGCCCGCCGACCATCGCCGCTTCGGCAAATGCCTGCACAAATCCCCAGGCGGGATGGCGATCGGCCAGCAGCCGCGCGATCAGGAACAGTATCGCCATCGCGACCAGCAGCGCCGCTGCCACCCGCCGCATCCGGCGATAGGCGGCAGCACCGTCATTTGTCGCACCGTCTATGCCCGATTTCCGTGTCATGCCCGGAACAATAGACGAAACCGGGTTATGGTTCACTCCGCCGGATCAGGTGCCTTGCCGTCATAGCCGATATGACCGCCCGGACGATGTTCGATGGTCGGCCCGCCATCGCCCTCGTCGCCGGGACGATAGGTCAGCAGCCGCCGCGAAATCCGCGGTCCGATCCAGCGTTCCAGCCCGATGGCGAGGCTGAAGATCGCGGGCACCAGCAGCAAGGTGAGGATAGTCGACAGCGACAAGCCGCCGATCACCACCAGCCCCATCGGCGCGCGCCAGGACGCATCGCCCTGCAACGACAGCGCGGTGGGCACCATTCCGGCGACCATCGCCACCGTGGTCATGATGATCGGCTGCATTCGCTTGTGCCCGGCATCGAGGATCGCCGCTTCCTTCGGCACGCCCTTACCCATTTCCTCCAGCGCGAAATCGACGAGCAGGATCGAGTTTTTGGCGACAATGCCAAGCAGCATCAGCAAGCCGATAAACACCGGCAGCGACAGCGGATTACCCGTTACCAGCAGCGCCAGCGCGCCGCCCAGCGGAGCGAGCAGCAAAGACCCCAGATTGACGAATGGCGGCATCACCCGCTTGTAGAGCAGCACCAGCACCGCAAACAGCAACAGGATGCCCGACACCACCGCGATGAAGAAGTTGCGCAGCATCTCCGCCTGCCACTTGGCCTGTCCCAGCGTCATCTGATGCACGCCATTGGGCAAATTCTTCATCTCGGGAAGATTGTTGATCTGCTTCATCGCTTCGCCCGACACCACACCGGGCGCCAAGTCGGCACCGATCACCAGTTTGCGCTCAAGATTGGTCCGCTCGATCTTGGTCGGACCTGCGCCGAAACCGATATCCGCCACCACCTTCAACGGCACCGAACCGCCATTGGATGTAGGCACCGGCAGGTTTTCGATGGTGGCCAGTCGCGTGCGCGCATTTTCCTGCATCGCCACACGAATCGGAATCTGACGGTCGCTCAGCGAGAAACGTGCACTATTCTGGTCGATATCGCCCATCGTCGCCACGCGGATCGCATTGGACAGTGCCGCCGTCGTCACACCGAGATTGGCCGCAAGGTCCATATGCGGCTTGATGACGATTTCCGGCCGCTGCAAATCGCCGCCGATCCGGGGCGCGACGATGGTTTTAAGCTGCGCCATTTCCCTGACCAGCCTGACGGCGGCATCCTGCAATTCCTTGGGATCCTCACCACCCAGCGTAATCGTCAGGTCGCGTCCGCTCGACCCCCAGCCATTTTGCGAGCGAAAGGTTACGCGCGCATCGGGTATTTTGGTCAGTTGCGGCGCCAGGCGACGTTCGAACTCGGTGCTCGTAACCCCGCGCTTATCGGCCAGCAACGCCACCACCCGGCCATTACCGACATAGGCACGCTCATAGGTGTGGGTCACTTCGGGTTGTTTGGAAAGCAGGGCTGCGACCCGGTCGACGACCTTCTGCGTTTCCTGCAAGGTTGTGCCCGGCACCATTTCGATCATCGCAGTCGAATTGTCGCGGTCCTGATTGGGCTGGAACGTCATGTTGAGGCCCATGAAACAGGCAATCGTCGCCGCAAAGGCAAGCACACCGCCCAGCACCGCCGCCCAGCGATGGCGCAGCGTCCAGCGCAGCACGTTGACATACCAGCGGGTGACGGGGCCGTCATGTTCGCTATGGCCGTGCGCTTTCAGGAAATAGGCGGCGATCATCGGTGTTATCAGGCGCGCCACCGCAAGACTCATCAGCACTGCCGCGACCACCGTCAGTCCGAAATTCTTGAAGAATTGCCCCGAAATACCGGGCATCAGGCCGACCGGAAGGAACACCGCGACAATCGCCATCGTGGTCGCCAGCACCGCCACGCCAATCTCATCGGCAGCATCGATCGACGCCTGATAGGCCGATTTGCCCATGCGCATATGGCGCACGATATTCTCGATCTCGACGATCGCGTCATCGACCAGCACACCCGCGACCAGACTGAGCGCCAGCAGCGTCATCTGATTGAGCGTAAAGCCCAGCATGTCCATGAACCAGAAGGTCGGGATCGCCGATAACGGGATCGCCAGAGCCGCGATCACCGTCGCACGCCAGTCGCGCAGGAACAGGAAGACGACCAGCACCGCCAGCACCGCGCCTTCGATCAGCGCATCGATGGCGGTATGATATTGCTCCTCGGCATATTTGCTCTCGTTGAAGAGCAGATGGAATTTCACTTCCGGATTGCGTTTTTCCAGTTCCTGAAGCTTTTTCTGCGCGGCGTGGAATACGGTGACATCCGATGCGCCCTTGGTTCGGCTGATGTCGAAGGCAAGCACTTCGCGCCCGTCATACTTCGCCGACGAACGCTTCTCCGCGTACAGATCCTTGACCTGTGCAATCGTATCGAGCCGCACAGTCCGACCGCCGCCGATGGCGATTTCGGTCTGGCCCAGCGTGCGCGCATCCTTGGCATTGCCCAGAACGCGCACAGCCTGTTCCGATCCGCCGATTTCGGCGCGACCGCCGGTGGCGTTCAGATTGACCTGACGAAGCTGTGAATTCACCTGATTGGCGGTCAAACCATAGGCCTGCAGCTTGGCGGGGTCGAGGATCACCCTGATTTCACGATCCACGCCGCCGATACGGTCCACCGACGACATGCCGGGAATCGCCAGCAGGTCTTTCGATACCGAATTGTCGACGTACCAGCTCAACTGCTCCAGCGTCATGTTGCTGGTGCTGGCGGTAAAGCTGGCAATATCGTTGTCGGTGGTGTTCGCGCGGCCGATTCGCGGCTCCAGGATTCCATCGGGCAGTTCACCGCGAATCTGGCTGATCGCCTCACGCACATCGTTGACCGCCCGGTCGATCGGCGTACCGATATCGAGCTGGACGATGGTCTGCGAATTGCCTTCGGTGACGGTGGAATTGATCTCATCAATCCCCTGCAGGTTGCGCACCGCCGCCTCTACCCGGCGCGTCACCTGGGTTTCCAGCTCGCTGGGCGCAGCGCCCGGCTGGCTGATCGAAATCCAGACGATGGGAAATTCGATATCCGGATCCTGATTGACGTCCATGCGCGAAAAGCTGACCAATCCGGCAATGGTCAGCGCCAGGAACAAGACAATCGGCGGAACGGGGTTGCGAATCGCCCAGGCGGATATTCTGCGGAAACTCATGATCCGGCTTTCTGGTTTTTAAGCGCCTTCAGCACCGGATTCACCTTTTGCCCCGGATTCAGGAAGGCTCCGGCGTTCAGCACGACCCGTTCGGTCCCGTTCAGGCCCGATGCGATCGAGGCCCCGGTATCCGAAACCTGACCGACCTTGACAGGGCGACGCACCACCTCATTCCTGTCGTTGATGATATACACGTAATTGCCGTCATTGTCGCTGAGCACCGCCGATTCAGGCAGCATCGGCAGGTCATGGGCACCCGCCTTGATCGTCGCGGAAGCAAAGCCGCCAGGGCGCAACGCACGATTATAGGACAGCGCGATGCGTGCGATTCCCTGCCGTGTCTGCGGGTCGATAACCGGCGACACCTGCCACACCTGACCGGTAAAGCTGTCATTGGTGCCGACCGGCGTAACGGTTGCCTGCGCACCGACATGCACCTGCGCCAGATCACCCTCGCTCAGCTGCGCGAGCATCTCCATTGCGCCGCCCTTCGCCACCTGAAACAGCACGCCGCTGCCGGAACTGACGATCTGACCGGGCTCGACATTGCGCGTGAGCACCAGCCCCGCCGCAGGCGCCCGGATATCGAGACGCGCATTGCGCGCCTGCGTCTCGCGCAGTTGCGCCTGTGCGACGCGTACCTTGGCCAGTGCCGCGTCCCGCGTTGCGGTTTTCTGATCCAGCGTCGCCTTTGAAATGAAGCCGTCATCAACCAGCTTTTCGGCGCGATCGAGTTCCGACTGGGCCAGCTTTGCATCCGCCTGCGCCGCACGCACCTGCCCGGCCAGCGAGTCTGCCGTTTGCGTCTGCACCGAACGGTCGACGGTCGCCAGTACCTGCCCGGCCTTTACCCAGTCGCCCGGCTGCACGAGCACGTTCGTCACTCGTCCGCCTTCACCGGCCACACCGATCGGCATCTGCACACGAGCAGCCAGCGATCCGGTACCCGATACGTCGGTCGTCACCACCGAACGCCCCGGCACACCGACGGTAATCGTCGGGATCTGCGAACTGCTGTCCGAACTGGCCGCGTCGGGCGCAGGCACGCCACCCTTGGAACGCGTCATGAAATAGGCGGCCGCACCAGCCAGCACCAGCGCAAGGATGACCACGACAATCCACAGGCGGCGGCGTGAACGCTGCGCGTCGGGATCAGGAAGATAGCGATGCTCTTCCCCTGTCAGCGAACCCGTTTCGTAATTCATGTCGGCCAACGTCCTGCCCCGCCCCTAAATCAATTGCCTTACTGTATTATACAAATATATCACTTCCGACAAGCGCCGGAGTTGCTGCTCATTATACCGCTGAAGCAGGCGGACGAAACGCCTATATCGTACGGTGCCGCAACACAAAGCTTGCATCCGCGCAGCGCTGTCGCGATCTTCGGTCGCCACAATGAATATTCGGTAAGGGGAAAAGGCGATGCCGGAACGTGCGATACTCGCATGGCTGCTCATCGGGCTTATAGTCGGCGCGCTCAGCCGGATTACCAGGCCGGGGGGGATTTTCGTCACCCTGTTGATCGGCATTGCCGGGGCATTGCTGGGCGGGTTCATTGCCGGCGCACTCGGCATCGGGCGTCAGGACACATGGCCATCCTATGCGGCAGCGGTGATCGGCGCCATCGCACTGTTGGTGTTGTACCGCCTGATTGCCGCACGCCGGGTGGGATAAGGTCGTTCAGGCGCAATTCCGGTTGCCGACGTTACAGACAGTGCATCCAAATGATGGAGGAATTTGCAATGCGTCCGTACCTTTCAGCCATCGCGCTCACCACCGCGGTGATTGCGGCGACCCCGGCCTTCGCTCAGGACAGTCCTAATTCCGCCGCTATCCCGGCGGGCAAGACGATGCTGAACATCATCGCCGAGGGCAAGGTGAGCGAGGTGCCCGATCTGGCCACCATCCGCGCCGGTGTCGTGACTCAGGCGCAAACTGCGCAAGCCGCGCTTGCGCAAAATTCGCAGCGGATGAACGCGGTGCTGGCAGCGCTGAAAAAGGCAGGGATCGCCGATCGCGATATCCAGACCTCCTCGGTCTCGCTTAACCCGCAATATCAGTACACCAAGGACGAACCGCCGACGATCAACGGCTATCAGGCGTCGAACACCGTTTCGATCCGCTTTCGCGATATCGACAAGAGTGGCGGCATTCTCGACGCGCTGGTGAAACAGGGTGCCAATCAGATTCAAGGGCCGAACCTGTCAATCGCCGATGAGGACAGCGCGCTCGACGCCGCGCGGCGCGATGCCGTGCAAAAGGCGCGGGCGCGTGCCGCGCTCTACGCCGCTGCCGCCGGATTGAAGGTCGACCGCATCCTGTCGATCAGCGAACAGGGCAGTTCGTCCCCCAACCCGCCGATGCCGATGGTCCGAATGGCCGCCATGGCAAAGGACAGCTCGACGCAGATTGCGCCGGGGGAACAGGATGTCACGGTCACGCTCAACGTCACCTTCCTGCTGCAATGATATGAAAAAGGCCGCACCCCATGCGCGGGCGCGGCCTTTTTTGAAGCTGAATTCGTTTCGGCGTTTACCGCACGCTGCCGCGACGCACCAGATTAACGATCGCCAGCAGAATGATCGCACCCACCAGCGAGGTGATGAACGTCATTACCGAAATGCCGTTGTTGATCGATCCGCCGAACAGCAGACCGCCGATAAAACCACCGACAATGCCGACGACAATGTTCAGCAGAATACCCTGTTGCGCATCCGTGCGCATAACGAGACTGGCGAGCCAGCCGACGATGCCGCCGATGACAAGCCATACGATAATACCTACGAGACTCATGACCATGTCCCTCCGTTATTCGCCCGGAATGGGGCCGGGCACCTAACGAAAAGACTCGCAAATCCGCTAATTGTTCCGCGTGCGTACTTCGGAACCTTTACTGGCCATCGTCGTTTGGCGGCGTCTCAATATTTCTGCTGACGTTCGTATAGTTCACGATATTGCTGGATTCGCGTCACGCGCAGGCCCGGCATTCCCGACCGGTCGATCGCGCGTTGCCAGCCGGCGAATTCCTCCACCGTCAATCCATAGCGCGCGCAGGCTTCGTCCACGGACAGCAATCCGCCATTCACCGCGGCCACCACTTCGGCCTTGCGCCGGACCACCCAGCGGGTGGTGTTGGCGGGCGGCAGGGTGTCCAGGGTCAATGGCTCGCCGAGCGGACCGATTACCTTGTCGGGGCGGATCTTCTGATTTTCTATCATTACCTTCCTCGATCGGGGCGGGGGCCCCCTCTCATATCCTTTTCCGACTGATGCCATCGGGATTTGAACATCCCATAAAACGGCTCGGTAAACATCGTCTTCATGACCCTTGCCAATCGGTTAGCATTGCGGCCACGCGTGCATGAAAAGCGCCGTGCGACGGGCAAAGCAATTCTATCCGACCTGCCGGAGCCGCCATCCGTGTAGCCAGCATTGCCGTGCGGCCGGCCGATTGCCGACCACTCGCACGCGCCAGGATCACCGCAAGTGCCGGCGACAGCGGTACCGCCACCGGACCCTGGGTATTGCTGGCAAAGCTGAGATCCACGAAACGCTCTACTCCAATTGTGGTCGAACAGCTTTTCTAGGCAATAAAGTTGAAGGTCCGGTAAAAGAGCGGTTCACTTCATCGCAATTTTTGCAATCGCCGTCGTCCGCGTCTATTTGGCAGCGATCATGACTTCAGGTGATTTTCAACTTTCCGCGCCGGTTTCCGCGCGCCGTATCGTCGTTGCCATGTCGGGCGGCGTCGACAGCTCGGTCGTGGCCGCGCTCGCGGCACGCACGGGTGCCGAAACCATCGGCGTCACGCTTCAGCTTTACGATCACGGCGAAGCGACCGGGCGCAAGGGCGCATGTTGCGCAGGCCGCGACATCCGCGATGCGCGCGCGGTGTGCGACCGGCTGGGGATCGCACATTATGTTTTCGACCATGAAAGCCGGTTCCGGGAATCGGTGATCGACGATTTCGCCGACGAATATCTGGCCGGGCGTACCCCCATCCCCTGCGTGAAGTGCAATATGGGGGTGAAGTTTACCGACCTGTTCCGGCTTGCCCGCGATCTGGGCGCGGACTGCCTCGCCACCGGCCATTATGTCCGTCGCGTCATGGGCGCGGAGGGCGCGGAACTGCATCGTGCCGCCGATCCTGCGCGCGATCAGAGCTATTTCCTGTTCGCGACCACATCCGAACAGCTCGATTTCCTGCGCTTTCCGCTGGGCGGAATGCCCAAGCCGCGGGTGCGCGAAATCGCTGCCGAACTTGGCCTCCTTGTGGCGGGAAAGCCCGACAGTCAGGATATCTGCTTCGTGCCCGATGGCGATTATGCCTCGCTGGTGAAAAAGCTGCGTCCAACCGCCGATACTGCGGGCGATATTGTCGATGAGGCAGGCAGCAAGCTGGGGGAGCATAAGGGGCTGATCCACTTCACCGTGGGGCAGCGGCGCGGACTGGAAATCGGCGGACAGGCCGAACCGCTTTACGTGCTGCGCCTGGATGCCGCCACGCGGCAGGTGGTGGTCGGCCCGAAGCGTGCGCTGGCCGTGGCGGCGGCACGCATTACCGACATCAACTGGATCGGCGGCAACCATACCGGGCCGCTGACCGCCAAGGTGCGGTCACTGGCCAAGCCAGTCCCTGCGCGGCTCGACGGCGACCGGCTGGTGTTCGACCAGCCCGAATATGGCGTCGCGCCGGGTCAGGCAGCCGTACTCTATGCCGGTGACCGGGTGCTGGGCGGTGGCTGGATCGCCGAAACCGAACGCGCGCAATCCGCGCTGGCGGCTTGATTGCTTGGCATTCCCGCGCTGGCTCGCGCTCAGCATATTGCCGGTAAGGTCTAGCTGTAGCGGACATCCGGCTCGCTATACGATAACGGAATACTATTATTTTAATTTGGAAATGAACATTATAAGCTTAGATACCATCATTATAAATATGTATAGAATAGAAAACTCTATTACAAAAATACCCATGGCCACCGGATAACCGCCATGTAAGGAAGAATTTATATTTATATCTAATACAAAGAAAGACTCCAATATTAGAAAAATGAAAGATATTAAATATACGTAAATTGAGATATTTTTATCACTTAAAAAGTAAATGCAGCCGTAAAATGCATATACAAAAGAGAGTATTACCTCTCCTTTTGTTGCATCAAAAAAATATGTAATTATGAAAAAAATTGGGGTCAAAGAGGCCAAAATAATTAAGTGCCGCTGCCTATCTGTTATTTTCATAAGCTACTTTCCATTATAGCGGCAGGCTCTAATGGCCGCGGCAGGCCAGCGCTTCCAATATGTCGTCGATGCGCGCCGCATCACCCGCGGCGATCACCTCGCCCTTGCTGTCGCCGTGCAGCGGATCGCCGGACCAGTCGCACATCCGCCCGCCCGCACCTTCCACCACTGGCACCAGCGCGGCGAAATCGTGCAGTTTCAGCTCCGCCTCGACCACAATGTCGAGATGCCCTGACGCCAGACAGGCGTAATTATAGCAATCTCCGCCCAGCACCGTGCTGCGCACCCGCGCGTCGAGATGTTCGAAGGCATGAAGCTGATCATCGGTAAACAGCGCAGGCGAAGTGGTCGCCAGCAATGCCTGATCGAGCGCGCGACAGGCCCGCGTGCGCGCAGGCTTACCGTTCAGCGTCGTCGGACGTCCGGTCGCCCCCAGCCAGCGTTCGCCCAGAATCGGCTGATCGATCACGCCCAATATCGGCCAGCCATCCTCGATCAGCGCGATCAGCGTACCGAAGATCGGCCGCCCGGCGATGAACGCGCGCGTGCCGTCGATAGGGTCGAGCACCCAGCTTCGCCCGCTGCTGCCCTCCCGCACACCTTCTTCTTCACCGATGATCGCATCCATCGGTCGTTCGGCGATGATCAGGCGACGCATGGCTGCCTCCGCCTCCCGATCGGCGCGCGTTACCGGCGAATCATCGGCCTTGGTCTCCAGCCCGTGTTCGGCCCGGAAATAGGGACGGATCACGGTGCGGGCAGCATCCGCCAGCCGCCCGGCAAGGGCAATGTCATCGTCATTTAACGCCATATTGGCGTGCCTAGCGCAGTCCCCGACGATCCGCCAGCGCTACAGGCAATGCCCCATCGCCGCACATTGCACGCCATCTGTTCGGCCAGGTGTTTACCGGCTATCATGGCACACTAACCGCTTGGGAGAGAATATCATGCGTCGTCTTGCTCTCGTCACTGCCGCCGTCACCATGGCGCTTGCCACCCCCGCTTTTGCCGCGCTGAAGGAAGGGGCGAAGGCTCCCGAATTCACCACCAATGGCGCACTCGCCGGAAAGCCGTTTCACCTGAACCTCGACACACAACTGAAAAAAGGCCCGGTGGTCCTGTATTTCTTCCCCGCCGCCTTCACTTCGGGTTGCAATGCAGAGGCGAAGGCCTTTGCCGCGGCGATGCCCAAGTTCAGGGCGGAAGGCGCGACCGTGATCGGCATGTCGGCGGATTCGGTTGCTCAGCTCACCAAATTCTCGACCACGCATTGCAACAGCAAATTCCCGGTCGCGACCGCCAGCCCGGCCGTCATCAAGGAATATGACGTGTCGCTGGGCCGCACGATCAAGACACCGGAAGGGGTTGAGCGCGCGATCACCGACCGCACCAGCTATGTCATCGCGCCCGACGGCACCATCCTCTACAGCTATACCGCGATGAGCCCGGTCGACCATGTCGCCAATACGCTCGCCGCCGTGCGCAAGTGGAAGGCTTCACACCACTCCTAGGCCGTAAACCCACCGGCGATCAGCGCCGCATCCTTCATCCCGCGCCAGACGCGCAGCGCCTGCACCGTTTCGGCGACATCGTGCACGCGCAACACCTGCGCGCCCATCTCCGCCCCTTTGAGCGCCAGCGCAATGCTGCCGCCCAGCCGCTCTTCGACCGGTGCTTCGTTCGACAGCGCGCCGACGATCCGCTTGCGGCTCGCGCCCAGCACGACCGGACAACCGAGCGCGTGGAACATCGCCAGCCCGTTGAGCAACGCCAGACTGTCGGCCAGCGCCTTGCCGAAGCCGATGCCGGGATCGACCAGAATATTCGCGCGCTCCACCCCGGCGGCGACCACCGCCTCGACGCGTGCCTCCAGCCAGGCAAACACCTCAATCAGCGCGTCGCCATAGCCCGACCCGCCATGCGGCCCGCTTTCAGGCGCGGGCGAGTGCATCAGCACCACCGGGCATCCGGCCTTCGCCACCACTTCCGGGGCGCGGTCGTCCCAGCGCAGCGCCGCGACATCGTTGACGAGATGCGCGCCCGCCGCCAGCGCCGCCTCCATCACCGCCGCCTTGCGGGTATCGACCGAAACCGGCGTGCCGCTTTTCGCCAGCCGCTCGATCACCGGTACGACGCGTTTGATCTCATCGCCTTCCCACACGGTCTGCGCACCGGGACGGGTCGATTCGCCGCCGATATCGATGATCGCCGCGCCCGCCGCGCCCATGTCAAACCCCGCCTGTGCGGCAGCACCGGCATCGTCCATATGCCTGCCGCCGTCGGAAAAGCTGTCGGGCGTGCAGTTGAGGATGGCCATCACCATCGGCTGATCGAAACGCAGCACACGCTCACCCGCGTGGATCGGCGCACGCGGCGCCGAAATCCGTTCCGCCAGCAGCGTCAGCCGTGCCGCCTGCGCCTCCGGCAAGGCATCGCACAGCGCGGGAAAGTCCGCGACCGGCACATCCGCCTGCGCCACACGCCTGCCGTCCTCCACCGCAATCAGTTGATAGGCGGCGAACCACAGCAACCCGCCCGCCAGCCGCGCCACCCTCCCATCGCGTCCGATCGGCGAATCCACGAATTGCACCGGTTGCAGGTACAGCGTCGCGTCGGCGGGGATGGTGGCGGGGTCGATCATTCGGCGGATTTCAAGCCGACGTCATTGCGAGCAGCGAAGCTGCGACGCAATCCAGCAATTTTCGAGCGCCATGGATTGCTTCGCTGCGCTCGCAATGACGAGGGTGACGCAGCCATCAGGGCTGGGTTGCGAGCAGATAGGTCTGGCGCAGCGTGTCGATGGGCTTCCATGCGCCGTCCACCTCATAATGCCAGAAGGTCCAGCCGTTGCACGATTCGCGTTCCTGCACCAGCGAGCCGAGCTTGTGAATCGACCCGGCCTGCCCCTCGCATGTCAGCGAGCCGTCGGCACCGACCACCGCCTGCCAGCGATGTCTGGCATCCGCCAGCACCGTACCGGGGGCGAGATAGCCGTTTTCGACGAGCTGGCCGAACGCCACGCGCGGCGGTTTCTTCGTGTTCGCCTGCATCGTGCGAAGCTGCGATTCGTCGAGCGGCAGCGCCGCCTGAATCCGTTCGCGCGCGGCGGCGACATACTTGCTCTCACGCTCGATCCCGATCCAGCGACGACCCAGCCGCTTCGCCACCGCGCCCGTCGTACCGGTGCCGAAAAACGGATCGAGGATCACGTCGCCGGGTTTCGACGCCGCCAGCATCACGCGATAGAGCAATGCTTCGGGCTTTTGCGTCGGATGCACCTTGGTGCCGTCCTTTTTCAGCCGCTCCGGCCCGCCGCAAATGGGAAATTCCCAGTCGGAGCGCATCTGCAACTCATCGTTCAGCGTCTTCATGCTGCGATAGTTGAAGGTGTATTTCGCCTTTTCGCCCATCGACGCCCAGATCAGCGTCTCATGCGCGTTGGTGAAGCGCGTGCCGCGGAAATTGGGCATCGGATTGGCCTTGCGCCAGATGATGTCGTTCAGGATCCAGAAGCCCAGATCCTGCACCGCCGTGCCGACGCGGAAGATGTTGTGATAGCTGCCGATCACCCAGATCGAACCGTTGTCCTTCAGGATACGGCGTGCCTCAGCCAGCCAGTCGCGGGTGAATTTGTCATAGGCGGCGAAGGTATCGAACTTGTCCCAGTCATCGTCCACCGCATCGACCTGACTGCCGTCGGGACGCAGCAGATCGCCACCAAGCTGAAGATTATAGGGCGGGTCGGCGAAGATCATGTCGACCGATTTCGCCGGAAGCGAGCGCATCGCGTCGATGCAGTCGTCCATCAGAATCGTATCGAGCGGCAGTGTGTCCTGCACCGTTTTTGCCGCCGGTTGCACCGCAACCTTTTCCAGAACCGCCATTGCTAACCCTATCCCCCTTCGTGGTGGCCGACGATCCCTGCGGATCGGAACGGGTCCGTCAAGCAGAGAATGGTTAACGCAAAAGCCTTAAAAAACATTAACTATCCCGCAAATGCGCCGAAAAAGGCAGATATTGAGTCCGGCAGGAATCCCCCGACCCAAGGGATGGTGGTGTGGCGCAAAAGACTCACCCGGTCGTAGTAAACGGTAATTCAACCTGTGCGACGGGTGCGAAGCTGCGCCGGTGCTGCGGCGTGGGGCCATGGTCGCGTAACGCGGCCAGATGCGCGGCGCTGCCATAACCCTTGTTGGAGGCCCAGCCATAATGCGGCCAGGTGTCGGCATGGGCGATCATGATCGCGTCGCGGGTTTCCTTCGCGATGATCGAGGCGGCGGCGATCGACACGCTTTTAGCATCGCCGCCGACCAGCGCGGTCGCGGCATAGGTCCAGCGCGGCAGGCGGTTGCCGTCGACCAGCACATGGCCGGGGGCATGCCCCAGTTCGCGCGCCAGCGCATCGACCGCCAGCGTCATCGCCTTCATCGTCGCCCAATAGATGTTGAGCCGATCGATCTCGTCCGCTTCGACAATGCCGACGCCGACCGCCGCGCAGTCCATAATCCGGGGATAGAGATCGGCACGTTTTTTCGCGGTCAGCTTTTTCGAATCGTCCAGCCCGCGCGGCCCGCCGCGTTCGGGCAGGATCACGGCCGCCGCGACCACCGGCCCGGCCAGCGGCCCGCGTCCGGCCTCATCCACCCCGGCAACCGGGCCGGGCAGCCCCTTTTCATGGCTGCGGTCAGGCATGTCGTACGCTCCGTGCTCCTGCGCAGGCAGGAGCTTTGGCTGTTCTGCGGTACGGAAAGACGGCCAGGGCTCCTGCCTGCGCAGGAGCACGGGTCGATGGAAAATCGTCAGGCATCGTCGAGCCGCCATGGCGGATAGCGGCGCATCTCTCCGGCCTGATAGAGGCAGACCGTGTTGCCCGCCGGGTCTTTCACCCGCGCCTCGCGCCATCCCCATTTCCGGTCGGCGGGATCGGATTCAAAGGTCAGGCCGAGCAGTTTGAGCGTCTCCACCGTCACATCCAGATCGCCGCATTCGAAATAGACGACCGGGCGCCCCGCCACTTCCTCCGCTGCTTCGATGGAAAAGGTGGCACCCCCTTCGCTTTCGAACCGGGCATAGCGCGGCGGTGAGCGGACGATCTGGCGCAGGCCGAGCAGGCGGTAAAAATGCTCCGACGCGGCGAAATCCTTTGCCGGGACCGTGACCTGATTGAGCATCGGTGCCCAGCGCGACTGGTTGAGGTCGAGACGCACCGCCTGTTGCGCCATCGGGCCGTGCCCCGCGCCGAGATCGCCCGCGTTCAGCATCGCCAGCCGCACAAAACTGCGCGCCCGCCCGATCGCCTCGGACAGGCTCCAGTCCTTGGCGAGTTCGGTGGCGATCGCGGTGGACAGCGTGCAGCCGGTGCCGTGGGTGGCCTCGCTGTCGATACGCGGGCCGGTCCAGTCGCATTCGGGCGGCAAAGCCGGATCGACATTGAACAATCGGTCGGTGACATCCCCGCCGCCCGCATGCCCGCCCTTGACCAGCACCGCGCGGCCATGGCGTTCGACCAGCGCCTGTGCCGCGCGGCGTACCGCCTGCGTATCGCCGACGCCCATCCCGGCCAGCACCTTGAGTTCGGGCAGGTTGGGCGTGGTGACCGTTGCGATCCGCATCAGCCGCTCGAACGCCGCCACCGTCGCATCATCGGCGAGCGTCGCGCCGCTGCTCGCCACCATCACGGGGTCGAAGACGATGGGCAGATCGGGCAGGCTTTCCAGCCGCTCGGCCAGCATCTGGGCGGTGCGGAAATCGCCGATCATGCCGATCTTGATCGCGTCCACGCCGATATCGTCGAGCACCGCGTCGATCTGCGCCAGCACCATCCGGGCAGGGATCGGCTGGACGGCGGCGACGCCCAGCGTATTCTGCGCGGTGATCGCGGTGATCGCCGTCATCGCGTGCGCGCCCAGCATCGTCGCGGTCTTGATATCCGCCTGAATTCCCGCGCCGCCGCCCGAATCGGACCCGGCGACGATCAGGATGCGCGGCGCCGTCATGCGCGCGCCCGGAAGTTGCGGAAGTTGAGGCTACGTCCCCCCTGACTCCCCCTGCCCGCGATGCGAACGCATGCATGAAAGGAAAGGGAACAGCATGGCGACATGCACCAGCGTTAGCAGACAAGGGCCGCAGTAGGACAGCCCCGACGACCTCTGGCGATGCACAACACATCCCTACCCCGCTGCTTCGCGGACGGCGTCGCAGATGGTGTCGACCACGCGCTCGACCTGTGCCCTGTCATCGCCTTCGGCCATGACGCGGATGACGGGTTCGGTGCCCGAGGGGCGGATTACGAGGCGGCCGGTGCCGTTGAGTTCTTCTTCCGCCTTCGCGATCACGTCCTGAACGCGCGGATCGTCCAGCGGCTTGCCTTCGGAAAAACGGACATTCTTGAGCAGTTGCGGCACGGGTTCGAAGCGATGGAGCACGTCGCTCGCCGGTGCGCCTGCGCGCACCAGCTCGGCCAGCACCTGCAAGGCGGCGATCAGCCCGTCGCCGGTGGTGGCATAGTCGGACAGGATGATGTGCCCCGACTGTTCGCCGCCGATATTATGCCCCTGCCCGCGCATCGCCTCCAGCACATAGCGGTCACCGACCCTGGTACGGATCAGTTCCAGCCCCTTGGACGCCAGATGGCGTTCCAGCCCCAGATTGGACATCACCGTCGCCACCAGCCCGTCGCGGCTCAGCCGCCCGGCGCGGCCCCAGCCCTCCGCGATCACCGCCATCAACTGATCGCCATCGACCACGGTGCCGGTTTCGTCCGCGATGATCAGCCGGTCGGCATCGCCGTCGAGCGCGATGCCGAGATGCGCGCCCGTCGTCACCACGGTTTCGCACATCACCTCCGGCGCGGTGGAGCCGACCCGGTCGTTGATATTCTTGCCGTTCGGTTCGACGCCGATCGCGATCACCTGCGCACCCAGTTCCCACAGTGCCGATGGCGCGACCTGATAGGCGGCACCATTGGCGCAATCGACGACGATTTTCAGCCCGTCGAGCGTCAGATCGTCGGGAAAGGTCATCTTGGCAGCGTGGATATAGCGGCCGCGCGCATCCTCCACCCGGCGCGCGCGGCCGATCTCGCTGGACGCCGCCAGCGCCAGTTCGCCGTCGATCAGCGCTTCGATCGCCAGTTCGTCGGCGTCCGACAGCTTGTATCCGTCCGGCCCGAACAGCTTGATACCGTTATCGACATAGGGATTGTGGCTGGCCGAAATCATCACGCCCAGATCGGCGCGCATCGATTGTGTCAGCATCCCGATAGCGGGCGTCGGCATCGGCCCGACCAGCACCACGTCCATACCGACGCTGGTAAACCCCGCGACCATCGCGTTTTCGAGCATATAGCCCGAAAGCCGCGTATCCTTTCCGATCACCACGCGATGGCGATGGTCGCCGCGCCGGAAATGCGCGCCCGCCGCCATGCCGACCTTCATCGCCATCGCCGCCGTCATCGGATGGCGGTTGGTTGCGCCGCGAATCCCGTCAGTGCCGAAATATTTTCTTGCCATTACCGAACCTGTGTTCACGTTGTGCGGACTGTCCGGGGCGTGTGATAGCGCCGCAAACCCAAAAGAGCGAGCATGTCCCAAGCAACCCGTATTCTTCTGTCGCTGATCCTTGGTCTTGCCATCGGCGTCGGGCTGGCCGCCACCGCCCCCGACACCGCACAGGCGGCCATCAGCTATGTCCAGCCGGTCGGCACCGCCTGGCTCAATGCGCTGCGCATGACGATCGTGCCGCTCGTCGTGGCGCTGCTCGTCACCGGCATCGGCGCGACGGCGGCGGCGGCGCGCGCCAGCAGGCTCGCCACGCGGTCGATTCTGCTGTTTATCGTGCTCCTGTGGATTTCCGCCGGGCTGGGGGCGCTGCTGACGCCGCTGGCGCTCGACTGGTTCCCGCTCGCGCCCTCCTCGCTGTCGGCGCTGCGCGACGCCTTTGCGGGTGCGAAGCCGGTCGGCGACGTGCCCGCATTTTCCCAATTCCTGCAACAGATGATCCCGACCAACGTCATTCATTCGGCGGCGAATGACGATTTCCTGCCGCTGATCATCTTCACCGTCGTCTTTGCCTTTGCCGTCACCCGCCTGCCGGAAAAGCCGCGCGAAACGCTGATCGCGTTCTTTCAGGCGGTGGCCGATGCGATGCTGGTGGTGATCAACTGGGTGCTGTGGCTGGCGCCCGTCGGCGTCATCGCGCTGGCCTATGTCGTCGGCGCGAAGGCGGGGACGGCGGCGGTCGGCGCGCTGATCCACTATATCCTGATCGTCGCGGGCGTCGGCGCGGTCGCATCCCTGCTCGCCTATCCGCTGGCGATGTTCGGCGGGGGCGTGCCGCTGGGCCGGTTCGCGCGCGCCACCGCACCATCGCAGGCGGTGGCGATCTCCACCCAGTCCTCGCTCGCCTCGCTGCCCGCGATGTTGCAGGGGACGGAGCGCGCCGGGCTGTCGGTATCGACGGCGGGCGTGGTGCTGCCGATGGCGGTGGCGATTTTCCGCTTTACCGGGCCGGTGATGAATATCGCGGTGGTCATCTATATCGCGCATGTTTTCGGCATCCATCTCGGCCCCGCGCAATATATGGCGGGCATTGCGGCCGCCGCGATCACCACCATGGGCGCGGTGAGCCTGCCCGGCCAGATCAGCTATGTCAGTTCGATCGCGCCCATCGCCATCGCCATGGGCGTGCCGATCGAGCCGCTGGCGTTGCTGGTCGCGGTGGAGACGATGCCCGATCTGGTCCGCACCATCGGCAATGTGATGATGGACGTCGCCGTCACCACCGTCGCCGCGCGGCGGATCAGCGGCGAACACAGCGAAGCGGATGCGATTCTGGAATCGCAGGCGTGAGCCGCACGACAGCGCTGCGCTGGGCGGCGCTGATGGTCGTATCGGCCCTGCTTGCCGGTCTGCTGGAGGCCATCGGCCTGTCGGCGGGAATGTTGCTGGGGCCGATGATCGCGGCAGTCGTCTTTGCACTGCGCGGAGCCGGGCTGAAAGTCCCGGTGCGGATATTCCAGTCCGCCCAGACAATGGTCGGATGCCTGATCGCGCAATCGATCACCGCCGGTATCGCCGCGACCCTGCTGAAGGACTGGCCGATATTTCTGGGCGCGACCGCAGCGACGCTGACGGCGAGCGCAATCCTGGGCTATCTGCTCAGCCGCTGGCAGGTGCTGCCCGACACCACCGCCATATGGGGATCGATGCCGGGTGCGGCGTCGGCGATGATGCTGCTCGCCGATTCCTTTGGCGCCGATGCACGGCTGGTTGCCTTTATGAGCTATATGCGCGTGGTGTGCGTCGCCGCCGTCGCGTCCTTGCTGGCGGTGCTGCTGACCGGCCATGGCAGCACCAGCATGCTGGCGGAAATGATCGCGCCGGTTCCCTGGAAAACTGCGGCGATCAGCCTTGCCATCGCCGCTGTCGGCGGCATTGCGGGCGTGGCGATCGGGATGCCCGCAGGCGCGCTGACCGGATCGCTGACGCTGGCGGCGATCCTGAACGTCACCGGGATTTTCACCGTCACGCTTCCCGGCTGGCTGCTCGCGCTGGGCTATGCGGTGGTCGGGTGGCGGATCGGCCTGACCTTCACCCCGGAAATCATGGCCATTGCGGGCAAGGCGTTCTGGCGCGTGCTGGCGGCGGTCAGCGTGCTGCTCGGCTTCGCGTTCCTGATCGCGCTGGCACTGTCGGCGCTGCTCCATATCGACCTGCTGACCGCCTATCTGGCGGTCAGCCCCGGCGGGATGGACTCCGTCGCGATCATCGCCGCATCGGTCCATGTCGACCGCCCGTTCGTCATGGCGTTGCAGGTGCTGCGCTTTGTCGCGGTCATCATCGCCGGGCCGATACTGGCGCGGTTTTTCGCCAGAAGGTTCGCGAACCGGGATTGAGGTAGAGTCGGTTTGAGAAATCGGCCCCGGCCCGCTCCCCCTATTTCAACAGCACCAGTTCCTCGGCCATGCTGGGGTGCAGCGCCACCGTCTGGTCGAACGCATCCTTGGTCAGCCCTGCCTTCACCGCGACGGCCGCCGCCTGCAGGATTTCCGGCGCATCCGGGCCGATCATGTGCAGGCCGACCACACGATTGTCAGCGGCATCGCACACCATCTTGTAGAGTGCGCGCTCATTACGTTCGGCGAGCACATTCTTCATCGCCCGGAAATCGGAGGTGTAGACCTTCACCGCGCCAAGCTTTTCCTTCGCCTCGCCCTCGGTCATCCCGACGCCCGCCATCGGCGGATGGCTGAACACCGCGCTGGGGATACAGCCATAATCGACCGTGGTCGGCTTGTCCCCGAACACCGTATCGGCAAAGGCCTGTCCTTCGCGGATCGCGACGGGCGTCAGTTGCACGCGATTGGTGACATCGCCCACCGCATAAATGCTGTCGCAGGTCGAGCGGTTATATGCGTCGACTTTGATCGCGCCCTTGTCGTCGACTTCAACCCCGGCATTTTCCAGCGTCAGCCCGCCGCTATTGGGCACGCGCCCGGTGGCGAACAGCACGCAATCGACGGTGATCGGTTCGTGATTGGTCATCGATACGGTCAGGCACCCGTCCTCACCCTTTTCAATTCCGCGAAATTCGGCGTGAAAGCGGAAATCGATCCCCTTCATTATCGAAATCTGAAGCAGCCGGTCGCGAATCGATTCATCATAGCCGCGCAGGATGACGTCGGACCGGTTGATGAGCGTCACCTTCGTCCCGAACTCGTTGAAGATACCGGCGAATTCATTGGCGATATAGCCCGCCCCAGCAATCAGGATGCGCCGGGGCAGTTCGGGCAGATGAAACGCCTCGTTCGACGTGATGCCATATTCGTGGCCCGGACATTGCGGCACATGCGGCCGTGCGCCGACCGCGATCAGGATCACCTTCGCGGTGACGGTGCGGCCACCCGCCAGCGCCACTTCATGCGGCCCGGCAATGGTCGCGCGGCTGTTGATGATTTCGACCCCATGGCTTTCGAGCGTATTGGTATAGGCCTTGTTGAGCCGATCGACATCGGCCAGCACATTGTCGCGCAGCCGGTTCCAGTGAAATTCGCACGGTTCGGGCACGTCCCAGCCGAACCGGCTGGCATCCTTCAGATCCTCGGCGAAATGCGCACCATAGACGAGCAGCTTTTTGGGCACGCAGCCGCGAATGACACAGGTGCCGCCGACGCGATATTCCTCCGCAATCGCCACTTTCGCGCCATGCGCCGCCGATACCCGCGCCGCGCGCACGCCGCCCGAGCCCGCGCCGATGACGAACAGGTCATAGTCATAGGTAGCCATGGAATACTCCGTTGGCGCCTCAGCCGAAGGCGCGGGCGATCAGGTCGTTGGTCGAGGCGTCGAAATCCTGCCCGCCCTTATCGGCGGCCTTGGCCATTTCCTTGCCGAGTTCGACGCCGAACTGATCGAAGGAATTGATGCCGAGCAGGGTGCCGCGCACAAAGGTGCGATGTTCGTAAAAGGCAATGAGCGCGCCCAGCGTGCGGGCATCGAGCCGGTCGAGCAGCAGCGTCGAGGACGGCCGGTCGCCGGGATAGGCGCGCGCCGGATCGTCATTGGCGCGCCCCTTCATCAGCGCGGCCCCCTGGGCAAAGGCGTTGAGCAGCAACTGACGATGATGGTCGGGGTCGAGCGAATCCCCGGCCTCAATCACCGCAAGAAATTCGACCGGCACCAGATGCGTCCCCTGATGCAGCAACTGGAACACCGCATGCTGGGCATCGGTGCCCACGCCGCCCCAGGTGATCGGCGCGGTCGGGCGGTCGACCGGCTTGCCGTCGGCGGTCACGCCCTTGCCGTTCGATTCCATCTCAAGCTGCTGAAGATAGTCGGGCAGCAACCGCAGCCGCTCGTCATAAGCGAATACCGCGCGCGTCTCCGCCCGGCGGACCTGCGTGTAATAAAGGTCGGCAAAGGCGGCGAGCACCGGCGCATTGGCGTTGAGGTTGGTCAGGCGGAAATGGCGATCCATTTCGGCGGCCCCTTCCAGCAACTCCGCAAACTCGTCCCAGCCGAGGCCGAGTGCAGCGGGAAAGCCGATCGACGACCATAGCGAATAGCGCCCGCCGACGCTTTCGGAAAAAGGCAGGATGCGGGTTTCGTCGACACCCCATTCGACCGCCTTGTCGGGCGATGCGGTCAGCGCGACGACATGGCCATAAGGGTCTTCCACCCCGCCTTCGACCATCCAGGAAATCGCGCTGTTGGCGTTGAGCATGGTTTCGGTGGTGGTGAAGGTCTTCGACGCGACGACCAGCAACGTCGCCTGCGGATCGAAACGATCCATGACATCTTCCAGCGCCACGCCATCGACATTGGAGACGATGGCGACGTCATAACGGTCCGTATCGCGGCCCAGCGCATCGACCAGCAGGTCCGGTCCCAGCGCCGACCCGCCAATGCCGACGTGCAGGATATGACGAATGGGGCCGAGTGCATCGGCCTCTATCGCATCGATCAGCGCGCGCATCCGTTCGTGAAAGCCGCGTGCCCGCGCGACGCTTTCGGGTGCACCTTCATAGCGTTCGGCGGTGTGTTCGACCGCGCGCCCTTCGGTGACGTTGATTTCCTTGCCCGAAAACATCGCATCGCGCCGCCCGGCGAGATCGGCCGCACTCGCCAGCGCCATGAACGCGTCCAGCGCGTCCGCGGTCAGATGCGTTTTCGACCAGTCGAAATGGATGCCCGCGACATCGAGGCTGAGCAGATCCACCCGCTGGGGATCGCTATCGAACAATTCCTCCAGCCGTACCTGGGGCAGGGCTTCGATTGCGGACCAGTCGGGTGTCGTCATCGCTGTCTCCATTTATGCTGAGGGCTAGGTAGGGTGGGTGCCCCTGTTATGCCACCATAATAGGCGCGGGCGGCGGCGAAGGTTCAGCCGATCTCAACCGCACTGCGCGCGATGAAGCAATTTCTGATCGGCCAGTACCAGCGCAACCATCGCCTCCACCACCGGCACGCCGCGAATGCCGACGCACGGATCGTGGCGGCCCCTGGTGGCGATTTCGGTGGCTTCGCCGTCGCGGGTGACGGTCTCGACCGGGGTCAGGATCGAGCTGGTCGGCTTGAACGCGACGCGCAGGGTGAGCGGCTGCCCGGTCGAAATGCCGCCCGCAATGCCGCCTGCGTGATTGGCGAGGAAGACGGGGCCGTCATTGCCGGGGCGCATCGGATCGGCATTCGCCTCTCCCGAAGCCGCAGCAGCGGCAAAACCGTCACCGATTTCCACGCCCTTCACCGCGTTGATGCTCATGCACGCCGCCGCCAGTTCGCTATCGAGCTTGGCATAGAGCGGCGCCCCCCATCCGGCGGGCAGACCGGTCGCTTCGCACGCCACCACCGCGCCCAGCGACGACCCCGCCTTGCGCGCGTCATCGACCAGCTTTTCCCAGCGCTGCGCTGCTGCTGCGTCCGGGCAGAAAAAGGGATTGTTGCCGATCTCCTGCGCATCGAAATTCGCCGGGTCGATGGCATCGCCGCCGATCGCCTCTACCCAGGCGGTGATGGTTACTTCGGACACCAGCTGCCGCGCCACCGCGCCCGCCGCGACCCGTGCCGCCGTTTCGCGCGCCGACGACCGCCCGCCGCCGCGATAGTCGCGAAATCCGTATTTGGCGTCATAGGCATAGTCGGCATGACCGGGGCGATAGGCTTTTGCGACCTCCGAATAGTCTTTCGAGCGCTGGTCGACATTCTCGATCATCAGGCTGATCGGCGTGCCGGTGGTCCGCCCATCGAACACACCCGACAGGATGCGGACCTGATCCGGCTCACGCCGCTGCGTGGTGAATCGCGACTGACCGGGACGGCGCGCGTCGAGAAAGGGCTGGATGTCGGTTTCGCTAAGCGCGATCCCCGGCGGGCACCCGTCGACGACGGCACCCAGTGCAGGCCCGTGGCTTTCGCCCCAGGTGGTGAAACGGAACACGCGCCCGAAACTGTTGTAGCTCATGCGTCCTCCGATAATGCCGCGAATGCGGGGGCGTGATCGGCCAGTCCGCGCGGGCCGCAGGGCAGGCCGCCCTGCAATTCCAGCGCCATGAAATAGGGTCCGGCATAGGGGCTGTCGAACCCTTCGGCGCTTTCGGGTGTGAAGCCGAACCGAGTGTAGAAACCGGGTTCGCCCAGTACGAACATCAGCAGCGCACCCGCCTGCCGCATCTCGTCGATCGCCGCCGTCACCAGCGCCTCCGCAACGCCGGTGCGGCGATAGTCGGGCAGCACGGCAAGCGGCGCCAGTGCGACCGCAGGTGCCGGATCGCCGCCGATGGCGACGTGCATCTTGCTGAGCGCCACCATGCCGGTGGCCGCCTGCGTATCCTCATCGCGTGCGATCAGTGCGAGCACCAGATCGCCGTCGATCGCGAGCTGCTTCACCAGCCGCGCCTCGGCGGGGCGGGGGAAACAGGCGGTCAGAATATCGTCGATATCGTACGCATCCTTCGGCGCCGCGCGTTCGATGGCGATGGTCATGTCCAGTCGTGAGCGTCCGCTGCCAACTCATGCCCCCACCCTTGCAAACGCGCTTTAGAAATTAGGGCATCGGCCAAGTATAAGTTCGGAATGCGCGCCTGCCCGCGGTGCGGCTGCATTTTACCTTCTGGATCTTTCCAAATAAACCGATAGCCCGTTTCAGAGTTATCCGTATTCTCAGAATAGTCACACCACTGTAACCAGATAGAATCTTTGCTCGATCGGTGCAAACCAACTTCTTTTAACACTTGAACCATGAAAACCTTTCACGACAGCGCGATGTCGGGCGCGTCCTCGGCCTTCATGCCGATGACGTTATAGCCCGCATCGACATGATGGATTTCGCCGGTAACGCCGTTCGACAGGTCGCTGAGCAGGTACAGCCCGGCACCGCCGACATCCTCGATGGTGACGTTGCGCTTGAGCGGGGAATTCAGCTCGTTCCATTTGAGGATGTAGCGGAAATCGCCGATGCCGCTGGCCGCCAGCGTGCGGATCGGGCCGGCCGAAATCGCATTCACGCGGATATTGTCGCGGCCCAGATCGACCGCGAGATACTGGACCGAGGTGTCGAGCGCCGATTTCGCCACGCCCATGACATTATAGTGCGGCACCACTTTTTCGGAGCCGTAATAGGTCAGCGTCAGCAGCGATCCGCCATTGGGCATCATCGCCTGCGCGCGCTTTGCCACGGCGGTAAAGCTGTAGACCGAGATGTTCATGGTCATCAGGAAATTGTCGAGCGTGGTATCGTAATAGCGCCCGCGAAGCTGCGACTTGTCGGAAAAGCCGATGGCGTGGACGACGAAATCGATGGTCGGCCAGTCCTTTGCCAGCGTCGCGAAGGCCGCATCCAGATTGTCCATGTCGGATACGTCGCATTCGATCAGTTTATCGCTACCCAGTTGTTCGGCCAGCGGGCGCACGCGCTTGGCCAGCGCCTCCCCCTGATAGGTGAAGGCCATTTCCGCGCCCTGTTCGGCGAGCTTCTGCGCAATGCCCCATGCCAGCGACTTGTCGTTGGCGAGGCCCATGATCAGCCCGCGCTTGCCCTGCATCAATCCGGTCACGACGCCTGTATCTCCTCTTTATCCCGCGGGTCGCTCCGCGGTTCGTCCTCTAAACGGTCCGGCAGGTCTTCCGCCAGTGCCGCGTTCAACTCCGCCCCGATAACCACACCCAGCCCGACCACGAAGAAGAAAATGAGCGCAATCATCACGCCCGCCAGACTGCCATAGGTCAGGTCGTAACCACCCAGCAAGTTCAGCACCAGCGGCAGCAGCAGCGTCGTCGCCAGCCACCAGCTTGCCGTCATGAAAGCACCGGGCCATTTGGGCGACCTGCTGTTGCGATAGCGTCCCGGCGTCAGCGTGTAGAACAGGATGTAAAGCGCGACATAGAGCGCGACCGCCGGGGCAATTCGGGTCAGCGACAGGAATTGCGCCCAGTCGGTGGCGAACGGCAGCACGCGCACGATGAACTGTTCCGCACCCGTCAATATCACCTGCGCACTGAACGCCACCATCACCAGGATCACCGACACGATGATCAGCCCGATCGAGGTCAGTCGGTTCTTCCAGAACGGGCGGTTGCTGGTCGTGCCATATGCGCCGCGCAGGATCGACCGCACGGTTTCGATGAAACTCGCCGTCGTCCACAGCCCGATCAGCGCACCCAGCCAGAGCAGCGACCCCGATCGCGCGGCCAGCACATCCTCTATCGGCTTGCGCAGCACATCGGCGACATTGGGCGGCACCGTGCGCAAAAACGTATTCACCGCCTGAATCCCGTCGCCGGTGCGCCCGAACAGCCGGGCGAAGGCGGCGGCCACGATGAAAAAGGGAAACAGGGTCAGCAGCGACAGATAGGCAAGGTTTCCGGCATGGACGAACCCTTCCGACCAGACGCCCATCGCCACGCGCCTGATAATCTCTATCGCCCGGTCGCTGAGTCCCAGATCGCCGAGCCGCCGATGCACACGCCCGCCCACCCCGAGGCGCCGCGCCTCGGGCGATTCAGGCGAAATCGCATCGGGATCAAGCAATCCTCAACCACCCATGTCCGCGCGCGGATCATGCCCCTTGTCGTCCCAGTCGCGCACGAAATCGCGCAGCGCATCGTTATTGGCAGGCAGATCGACCATCAGCGTGACAAGCTGATCGCCGCGCGTGCCGTCCTTCTTGTGGAACCCCCGCCCTTTCAGGCGCAGGGTTTTGCCCGAAGAGGAACCCGCAGGCACGCTCAGCATCACCGCGCCTTCGACCGTCGGCACGCGCACCTTGCCGCCCAGTACCGCCTCTTTGAGGCTGATCGGCAGGTCGAGACGGACATTATCGCCGTCGCGGGTGAAGAACGCATGCGGCTGCACCTCGATGGTGACGATGCCGTCGCCTGCACCGCCCGGTCCCTGCTGCCCCTTGCCGGTCAGGCGCATCTGGGTGCCGTCCTCGACACCCGCGGGCAGTTTCAGGTCGATGGTCTTGCCGTCGGCAAGCGTAATGCGCTGCGTCGCCAGCGATGCAGCATCGACGAACGGCACGCGCAGGCGATAGGCGACGTTCGCGCCCTTGGGCTGCGGCTGGGATTTGCGCCCGAAACCGCCGAACCCGCTGCGAAAGCCGCCGCTTTGCTGCCGCCCGCCGAACAGGTCCGCGAATACATCGCCCAGATCCGCGGCATCGCCACCGAAATCGAACTGCGCACCACCCTGTCCGAAACCGCCGCGCGGACCACCGCCCGCCGAACCCGCGCCATAGCCGAAGGGCGAGGTCGGGTTGCCGTCGGCGTCAATCTCCCCACGGTCGAACCGCGCGCGCTTGTCCTTGTCGGTCAGCAGGTCATAGGCCTGCGTCACCTGGCTGAAACGTTCGGCGGCTTTGGGATTGTCCTTGTTGCGGTCGGGGTGCAGTTCCTTCGCCAGCGTGCGATAGGCTTTCTTGATCTCAGCCTCGCTCGCTCCGCGCGCTACCCCCAGCGTTGCATATGGATCGGCCATCGTCTTCCCGGTTGTTCAAAACTTTACCGCTACATCGGCTTCGTTCGCAAAAGGTGCAAGGGCCGGGCGATTATTGAGCGCCCTCCAGCGGCTCGACATCGACCGAAACCTCCATATGCTGCGCGCCCGAACCCAGCATCACCCCGTCAATGGGGGCGATGTCGGCATAATCGCGGCCGATCGCCATCACTACATGATCGCCCGCCATCCAGATGCCATTGGTCGGATCGACACCGATCCAGCCATGATCCGGCCCGCACCACAACAATACCCAGGCATGGGTGGCATCCGCGCCGACCAGCCGCTCCTGCCCCGGCGGCGGCAGCGTGCGCAGATAGCCGGAGACATAGGCGGCCGGCAGTCCCGCCGCGCGCATGCCCGAAATCATGATCTGGGCAAAATCCTGACACACGCCACCGCGCTTTGCGAACGCCTCGGCAGGCGGCGTATCCACCAGCGTCGCGGTGGGATCGAAATGAAACTCGCTCTGGATGCGCCGGGCCAGCGCGATGGCGGCTTCCGGCGCGCCGCGATCGGGCGCCAGTTCCTGCGCGCACCATTGTGCAATCGCCGGGTCCAGCGGAATGCGCGGCGAGGGAAACAGATAGGCGGCGGGTCCGGCCGGCGACAGATCGCGGCTGTTCAGCGCCATGCGCGCGACATCCGCGAGTGTCGGGTCGTCGGACGACGGTATCGGCACGGGCCGGTCAACGGTGACGCGCGCCGTGCTCTCGATCGTCAGCGTCCGGGTCGGCTGATCAATGACCAGCCGCAACACATTGGCCAGCCCCGACGGCGCGCGCGCGGGCACGAAATGCCCGCCCGGCTCCACCGACAGATGATAGTCCTCCAGCGCCTGCCCCGACCAGGCAATCGGCTTCAGCCGCAGGTTGCAGCGCGCAAACCCGGCAGGCTCGGCATAGTCGAACCGCGTCACATGGCGGATTGCGTAGTGCATCGGATCAGGCAAGCGTGAACCCGTCGGCGCGCAACGGTTCCGCGCCCTGCAGGAAATAGCGATGCGCGATGGCGTCGGACAGCGCCGCCAGATGCCGGTCCAGCGCGTTCAGCCGGTCGAGATCCAGATCAACGGCGCGCGCGGTCTTCAAAAGCGCCGACAGTTCCGCGGCAATCGCCTGTTGCGGTTCGTCCAGCCCGTCGTCGGACAGAACCGGCAAAGCATGAAGATGGGCAGCGATCGCCTCCACCTGAAAGGCGAGCGAGCGCGGATTGCCGGGGTCGAACACCACCAGATCGGCAACCGCCACGCGCGCCATGCCGGTCAGGTAGCGCTGGCGATAGCTGATCTGGCTGTCGGCGAGATCAAGCAGCGTCGAGAGGTCGTCGGTGGTCGCCTGCGGATCGAGAAAGGCGCGCGCCACCTGCACCACCGCCATGCCGCGCTCGATCCGGCGGCCCAGATCGTGAAAGCGCCAGGCGTCGGTGCGCGCCATATGCTCACCCGCAAGCCCCGCCAGCGCGGCATAGCGCCGTTGCAGCGTGCCCGCACGGTCGAGAATGCCGCCCTTGGTCGGGAACGGCGCTTCGAGCAGGCGAACCATGTCGGCGGCCAGCCGCTCGCGCGAGATATCGCCGATCTTACGCGCCTGCGCATTGATGTGCCGGACGCTGTTGGTCGTTTCCGATTCAAGCGCGGTGCGCGCAAACGCCAGCAGGTCGGTTCGCCGGGTGGTATCGGGGGCGGTGGCCGCACCGCTCGACAGGATCAGGCCGATCAGCCGCCGCACCGTCGCCGCCGCCAGCGCCGCACCGGTATCCGCACCGATCGAATTGCCCAGCAAGACACGGATCACCGACAGCAACGCCTCGCCCCGTTCCAGATAGCGGCCGAGCCAGAACAGATTGTCCGCCACCCGGCTGGGCAGCGTGCCGGGATTGCGGCGCAACCGCACATCGTCGGGCGCGGGCAGCAACGTCACCGGCTCCACCGCACTGGCACCGTAGATGCAGACATCGGCGGACCAGCTTCCTTCGCCCATCACCGCCGCGCGCGGATCGGGATGGTCGCTGATGCGCGCGAAGCCGCCGGGCAGCACCACCCATTCGCCGTCCGCGCCGCGCGCCGCGAACACCCGCAGCATGAAGGGGCGCGGTACCAGAGCGCCCCCGCTGACCACCGGCGTAGTCGACAGCCGGACGATCTCCTGCCCGACATAATCCTCCGGGCGGCGCTCCATATCGGCGAGCAGGGCGGCACGCTGCGCCGTGTCCAGCGCGGCACCCAGCATCGCCGCCCCGCCCGGCAGGCCCAGCGGCGAAGCGCCGAAGGCGGGCGCGATCACCAGCCGGTCGAGATTGTCGCGCACATAGGCGCATTCCGCCGGCTGTCCGCACCACCAGGTCGCGATATTGGGAAGCTTCAGCTCCTCCCCCGTCAGGCGCAGCGCCAGCTTAGGCAGAAATGCAGCGAAGGCGTTCGATTCGATCGCGCCTGCGCCGGGCGCGTTCGACACCACGACATTGCCCGCCGCCATCGCATCGGCCAGCCCCGGCACGCCGATGGCGGACGTCGAATCGAACGCCAGCGGGTCGAGCAGGCGCGGATCGAGTCGCCGCCACAGCGCGTCGATCCGCTTCATCCCCGCGATGGTGCGGACATAGACATGGTCGTCCAGCACCGCCAGATCGGCACCCTCGACCAGCAACAGGCCCAGATAGCGCGCCAGATGCGCCTGTTCGGCGTAGCTGGGATTATAGCGTCCGGCGGTCAGCAGGGCGATCCGCGGATCGGCGCGACGGCACACCGCCGCCATCCCGTCGCGCAGCGCCGCGAAGAAAGGCGCATGACGCTCGATATTGAGGCGCGTCTGCAGGCCGCCCAGCGCGCGCGCGACCGCGATGCGGTTTTCCAGCGCATAGCCCGCCCCGACCGGCGCACGCATATGGTCGGCCAGCACCCGCCATTCGCCGTCCGGCCCACGGCACAGATCGGCGGCGAAGAATTGCACCTGATACCCGCCGGGCGGGTCGATATGTACCATCGGGCGCAGAAAATAGGGGCTGCCGGTGACCAGCGCGGCGGGCAGATAGCCCTGCTCGACCAGCCGGGCGGGGCCGTACAGATCGCTGAGCACCGTTTCCATCAGCTCGGCACGCTGAACGATGCCTTCGGCGATACCGTGCCAGCCCGCTTCATCGAGCATCAGCGGAATCGGCGATAACGGCCAGGGCCGTTCCTCGCTCTCGCCGGGAATGCGAAAGCCGGTGCCGATATCATCGGCCTGTCGCTGCGCACGTTCGGCGGCGTGATCCAGCGCGTCGCCCGAATGCGTCGCCAGTTCTTCGAACATCGCGCGCCAGGCAGCCTGCTCCGCCTGTCCACCAACCGCCAGAATGTCGCCCGAAGGAGCGTGGGCGCGATACTCCGCAATCCAGCGATCGGCGATCGTCGCGGCGTCGAACAGCCCGGTTTCTGCCCGGCTAGCCAACCGATGTCCCAGTCATGGCGATTTCATCCGGCATCATGCGCGCGACTGTCACCACATTCGAACCAGCCGCGCAATACAGATTATCGCCGTCCGCACCCGGCCATTCGGGGACAAGCGGATGCTCGACTTGACGCCGGGGAGGCCGTACATGCTGGCATGATGACGAACGACGACCCTTTTGCCCTGTTCGACCAGTGGTTTGGCGAGGCCCGTGCCAGCGAGCCCAATGATTCGAACGCCATGGCGCTGGCAACCGCCGATGCCCGCGGCCATCCATCGGTGCGCATGGTGTTGCTGAAGGGGCACGGACCCGACGGTTTCGTATTCTATACCAACCAGCATAGCCGCAAGGCAGGCGAGCTTTCCGCCAATCCGCATGTCGCCCTGCTCTTCCACTGGAAGTCGCTCAGGCGGCAAATTCGCATCGAAGGACCGGTCGCACCGGTATCGGCGGCTGAATCGGACGCGTATTTCGCGTCGCGCAGCCGCGATTCGCAGCTTGGCGCCTGGGCATCCGACCAGTCGCAGCCGCTCGACAGCCGCGCCACTTTCGAAGCACGGTTCGAGGAGGTGCGCAAGCGCTTCGACGGCAGCGAGGTTCCCCGCCCGCCGCACTGGGGCGGCTATCGCGTGACGCCGGAGCGCATCGAATTCTGGCAGGACCGGCCCCATCGCCTGCACGAACGCCATGTCTATACCCGCACCGGCACCGGCTGGAGCGAAGGCATGCTCTACCCGTGAACGCACAGGCCGCCACGCTGAAACGCCGCGCCGCGACGGCCAGCGTCGCGACCGCGCTGTTTCTGGGCATATTGAAAGCGGTGGCGGCGTGGAAAACCGGCTCGATCGCGATGCTCGCCTCGCTCGCCGACAGCGGGCTGGACCTGGTCGCCTCGCTGGTCACGCTGTTCGGAGTTCATGTCGCGTCCCAGCCCGCCGACGACGATCACCGCTTCGGCCATGGCAAGGCGGAGGCGCTGGCCGCGCTGTTTCAGGTGATGATCATCACCGGATCGGCCATCTTCATCCTGATCCGCGCGGTGCAGCGATTCAGCGAGGGCGCGGTCAGCGCGGACGCGGAATATGGCATCGCGGTTTCGGTGATCGCCATTGTCGTGACGCTCGCGCTCACCCGCTATCAGGCCTATGTGCTCAGCCGCACCACCTCGCTGGCGATCGGCACCGACAACCTGCATTACAAATCCGACCTGTTCCTCAACCTGTCGGTGATCCTGGCGCTGGTGCTCGAACAATATGCCGGGCTGACGGGTGCCGATCCGGTGCTCGGCATCGCCATCGCGCTGTGGCTGCTCTACGGCGCATGGAGCGCGTCGGTGCACGCCATCAACGAGCTGATGGACCGCGAATGGCCGGAGGAAAAGCGCCGCCATTTCATCGAGGTCGCCAGCCGCCATCCCGAGCTGAAGGGGATGCACGATCTGCGCACGCGGACCAGCGGCGACCGCGACTTCGTCCAGTTCCATATCTGGGTCGCCCCCCATGCCACGGTGCGCGAGGCGCATGACATCATGGATTCGATCGAGGCCTTGCTGGCAAAGGAATTTCCCGAAACCGAAGTGCTGATCCATGTCGACCCCGAAGGGCTGGTCGATGAAGGCGCGCGTTTCGCCAAAGTCGATGAGGTCACCGCACTGGACGACGAACACGGCGAAGCCAAACCCGCATGACCCCCCTGCCGCTCTATCAGATCGATGCCTTTGCCGACCGGCCGTTCACCGGTAATCCGGCCGCCGTCGTACCGCTCGACCACTGGCTTGACGACCATCTGCTCCAGCAGATCGCGATGGAGAATAATCTGTCGGAAACGGCCTTTCTGGTCCCCGACAAAAGCGCGAAGGCGGACTATGAGCTGCGCTGGTTCACGCCGACCACCGAGGTCCGACTGTGCGGCCATGCCACGCTGGCAAGCGGCCATTATGTGCTGGGAAGCGATGCCGCGCTGTCCGAAGTCCGTTTCCGCACGCGCCAGTCGGGCGTTCTTACCGTCGCGCGGAGCGAGACCGGCTATACCATGTCGCTACCCGCATGGGAGGCGACCCGCGCGGCGATGCCGGGCACGGTCGCGGCGCTGGGGCTCGACCATGCGGTCGAATCGCTGCGCCACGCCGCATCGGGCTATACGCTGATCATCGTCGACCGCGAGTCGGAGGTACGCAACCTGCGCCCCGATTTCCGCGCGCTCGGCGAGCTTGACGATGTCGTGGTGATCGTCAGCGCGCAGGGAAGCGCCGCCGATGTGGTCAGCCGCGCCTTTGCCTGCGGTGCGGGGATCGACGAAGACCCGGTAACCGGCTCCGCCCATGCGGTCCTCACCCCCTATTGGACGGCAAAGCTGGGGCGCGAGCACTTCACCGCCTATCAGGCAAGCGCGCGCGGCGGCTGGCTGGGCTGCACGCTCGACGGCGACCGGGTGATTCTGGAAGGGCGCTGCGTCACCGTGATCGAGGGGTCGCTGCTGCTGGCATAGACGGGCGACCGTCACACCATCGACAGATGGCTTGGCTGCGGCGATGCGTGGCTTCCCGCCAGCGCCGATTCAATGGCATCGACGGCACTGGCGGCACCGTTCTGGGCGCGCAATTCCGCGCCCAGAATGACCGCACGGCGTTCCACGTCGGGATTTTCCAGCAATGCCGTCACCACCGGCGCGGCATTCGCGGCGCTGTAGCGCTTCCATGACAGCACCCGGCCGATACCCAGCCGTTCCAGACGCGCGCCATTGTCGCGCTGATCGGCCAGCCGCGGAACGATCAGTTGCGGGCGGGCGGCCCTGAGCGCCTGCCCGGTGGTGCCGATGCCGCCATGATGGACGATCGCCGCCGCACGCGGAAAGATCAGCGAGTGCGGCGCATAGGCGATGGAGCAAATGCCCTTGTCCTTCGGCGCGGGAATATCGCTTCCCAGCAGCAGCGCGCGCATGCCCAGCCGTCGTGCCAGCGCAATGCTTTCTCCATAGAATTTTTCCGGTGCTCCGGTGACGAGGCTGCCCAGCGTGAATACCAGCGGTGCGGGCCCGGCGGACAGAAACGCCTCCACCTCACGGCTCAGCGCCGTTTCGCAGGTGCCGTCGAACGCGGGAAAGCCGGTATGCACGAAATTGGCCGGAAAATCGGGCTGGGAGGGCGCGAGAAATGCCGGATACAGGCCGAGCCGCAGCATCGGCTCCACTTCCTGATCCAGAATGGGGGTCGATCGCTGCGGGGCCAGCCCGTTCTCCCGGCGAATGCGATTGATCGGTCGTCCGTATCGCCGCCGCATTTCGGTGCGGATCACGCCGAAACAGGTGCGGTTCCAGACGCGGGTCCAGCGATTGCCGCCCTGTGTCGCGATCGTTCCGAATTTCTGCCCGATCGGCGGGTCGTAGGCCGAAAAGAGCGTCATCGGCTGCAACAGCGCCGGGATCAGCGGAATGTCGAGGATTTCGGCAACCAGCGGTGCCGCGAGCGCAAACAGGCTGGCGACGATGAGGTCGGCATCGGCACACGCCCTTTTCAGCGGCAAGAGGCTCGCTTCCATGGCCGGAATGGCGATATCGCGGATCATGAAGTCCTGATCCTCGACAATCTTTCGTACCGCTTCGGCTTCGGTCAGTCCCATCGCCTGCCAGATTTCGTCGAAGGCGGGCATGATGGCGACACCATCCAGCCCTGCACTACGCACCATGTCCAGATGGCTGGCGGGAACGCACAAAAGCACATCGAAACCGCGGGCTTTGAGGATTTTTCCAATCGCGACGAAGGGAAACACGTCGCCAAGGCTGCCGATGGTTGCCAGTACGACTTTGCCTCGGGACCGTGCAACGGGCAGCTTGCGTAGCGGAAATGCCGGCGCATGATCATCGGTGGTATACATCAATCCTATGACGACACCGCAGGCGCGAACCGCAGTTCATCGCGGCAAATCATCGCTTCGCAGCCGCGCCGCCTAGGCGTCGTCGCACCGCCAGGTCACCACACGATACAGATAGGTGAGCACCAGCACCGACAGGACGATGGCGGCAAGCGGATCGAGCCATGCCACGATACGGTCATGAAATCCCTGAAGATAATATCCGGCCATGGTCAGCAACGTCACCCACAGCGCGGTTCCGACCGTCACGAAAAGGACGAAGCGCGGCACCCGCATCGCGGCGAACCCGGCTGGAATGCAGATCAGCGTGCCGACGGGTGGAAACAGCCTTCCGAACAGCACCACGCTGCGCGAGTGCGTGTCGAAATAGCGGTTCAGGCGCTCCAGATCGCGCGGACGGATGGTCAGCCAGCGACCGTGCCGTCCCACCCAGCGTTTCAGCCGTACATAGCCGATCCGCCGGGCCACGCCGTACCAGAACACCGCCCCGGCCAGCGATCCGATGGTCCCCGCCGCGATGACACCGATCAGGTTCAGCCTGCCCTGTCCGGCACTATATCCGGCAGAGGACAGGATCAGTTCGGAGGAAAAGACCGGAAACAGGCTTTCCAGAAACATCATGATCGCGATGCCCAAATAGCCTGCCTTGCCCATCAGATCGATGAAAGTCTGAAACATTGATTCGGCCATTATGTGCGATGCGGCATCGCACGGGTTGCGTGGAACAAGAACGATGGGCGGTAGGCCGCCGTCGCGAGCATGGTCAAGCGTTCTAACCCCGCCGCCGCGGTCAAAAGAGTCGATTCCCGAGGCCTCAGAGCCGGGTCCGGAACGTCGGCTCATCGCAGACCCTGCCCGTATCACCCGCGCAATGGCCCGTCGGCGGCATATGTTCATCCGGCCGTAATGTTCCCCCCCACACCCCCGTCCGCCTTAGTATTCACGGGGTCTTTTGGCCCATGCGTTTTTTGAAGCACGACGGACCCGGTCGCGACAGCCGGAGACGCCATTTCGGCGTCGGTGAAGCGGACAGGAAGCTGCAATCAGGCAGCGCGGGTCGGTCGAGTCTGGAGGAGCTACGCGATGAGTCTTATTTCCAAAAGTTCGAAATATTGCCTGATGTTCACCCTGCTGGCCGCGCCCGCCATCGGCAGCGTATCCGCACAGCAGGCCGATCCTGCGCTACAGACGGATTCCTCTTCGCTGAAGCCGCCGGCCGACAGCGAAGCGACTGTTTACGGTCAGGTGCCGAGCGACATCTCCGACATGCCCGAAGGGCCGGAGGTCGACGGCATCATCTCCGCGCGCAACGGCAATCAGGTGCAGATCACGACCCCCGACGGCACGCAAAAGGCGGTCAATATCGGGGACGCCACCGAAATCAAATCGAGCGGCGGCTTTCTGGGCCTCGCCAAGCACAAGCTGGCTTCAGACGCGCTGCTCAACGGTCTGCCGGTGGAGGTGAAAACGGTTGAATGGGGTCAGCAGGGCCTGATCGCCAGCCAGATCAAGCTCAAGACCAAGGATTACAAGACCGCCGCGATGATCCGCAACGGCACCGATCAGCGCTTTGCCCAGCAGGGTGCGGCGATTCAGCAGAACGCCTCCGACACCGAAGCGCTGCGCGGCCGGTTCGGCGATCTGGACCAGTATAATGTCAAGGCGACGACCAATGTGAATTTCGACACCGGCAAGGCGGTGCTGTCGTCCGAGGCGAAGCAGGAGCTGTGCTCCACCGCCAGTCAGGCACAGGGCATGGACAACGCGCTGTTGCTGGTCGTCGGTTATACCGATTCCACCGGCAGCCAGGAACTGAACCAGAAGCTGAGCGAAAAGCGCGCCAGCCGCGTCGTCAATTACCTGCAACAGACCTGCGGCTGGAAACCCTATCGCATGCTGACGCCGACCGGCATGGCCGAGGCCGATCCCGTGGCCAGCAATGCCACCGCCAGCGGCAAGGCCCAGAACCGCCGCGTTTCGGTGAACGTGCTCGTCAGCAAGGGACTGGACGGCATGTAAGCGATACGGGGCGGGTCGGCGCAATCGGCCGCACCCGCCCCGATCAATTTCCCCCGCCCGGTTACCCGCGGTTTATTGCCGTCGGGCGGCCGGGCATTCGCACAGGCCGGTGCCGCAATCCGGCTGACCCTGATCGGTTATTCGATATAGACCCCGGCCACGCGCCAGTTGCCGTCTTCGCGATCCAGCGAGAGGGTTACGACAGCATCGGGCCTGTTCGCATAATCGATTTTGAATTTCAGCACGGTATAGCCGTGGGGCGGGGCAGGCATATCGTCCGCGCTGAGCAGCGTACGCGACTGCATTGCGCCGAGCGGTACGCGTGCCCGTTCCGACGCCTTCGTCCATGCCTGAAGCGTGTTGTGCTTTTGAAACGAGGCGGTGGTTTGCGCATAGCTCGCCTTCCAGTCGCCCCGATCGAGCAGTTCGAGCCAGTGGCGCGCCATGGCCAGCGCCTGCGGATTGACGGTCGTGGCGGCAGCGGTGGGGGTCGCCGTCGGCGCGGAACCGCTCTGCGGCAAGGCGGCCAGCGCCAGAAATCCAAGAACGAATGTCATACAAAGCCCTCCGATAATGATCGGGAAACGGCGTCTGCCCTTTCCCGCGCCGCGGATCGGCGTGGCTTGGTGATCGGCGGTCGGGGCGCCCGCGTCTTCCCCCAATTGTTTGTCCCCAAAGGATTCGGGGGTCGGCGGCATCGCATTGCCCTGTTCGGCCTCAAGCAGCAGGCGCGCCGCCTCGCGACTGCTCGACACCATCATCTTGCGCCGCGCGCCGCGCAGTCGTTCGTTGATCGTATGCACCGAAAGACCCAGCCGACGCGCCGTCGACTTCGCGTCATAGCCGCGCACGATCAGGCGCAGCGTCTGCTTCTCCTTCTCGCTAAGCGCGCCGACACCCTGTTCGTTCGGTGTGTTCATACCGCCGAAGCCTAGGCCGTAAACCCATAAACGGCATCGTCGAGGCGCCCAAATGGCGAACAGATCGGGCCGAACGACGCGCGGCAAAGGCTCTTTGCCTTTGCAAGCGGCGTTCGGTTCGAGATGGAAGCCATTTGGACGTCCCTGCGGGATTTGGCCAAAATGGCCCGGTGCAGCGTCGAAAAGTCTGAAAATATTGACATATTCCTGCGCCTTTCCTCCTTGCACCACGCCATTTTGACTCAAACCGCGATGGTGCCGTTTATGGGTTTACGGCCTAGGAGCGCCCCATGCCGACAGCCACCCCAAAAAATTTGTGTCGGTCGGGATGGGAAGCCGCAGGTCATCGGACGCGACTGGCGCGCCTGAATGCTGAAACGGGCCTGTCCTGAGCGCAGTAAAAGGGTTCAGCATGACGAGGTTCACAGGACAGCTCCCATGCCCAATCCCGTCATGCCAGCGCAGGCTGGCATCCACGTCTATCGCTCTCGACCGAACGCAGATTGCAGCAACGATAGACCCCAGCCTTCGCCGGGGTAACGGTCGATTGTCCAGGACGGATCGCCATTCAGAAGATGATGTGACGAAAATGGTGGATTTTCGTGACCCGGCGCGCAGCGTACTTTCAGTACGTGAGCACCGGAAGCGCGGAAAGCCGCCTTTTGCAGGCCATCAGGGCTGAATGGCGATCCGTCCTAGCGCTTAATCCGCCTTCAGCAGCGCGTCGAACACATCGCCCATGCGGCTGAGGATCGGTTGCATTTTGCCCTCATCGGTATGGCCCAGCCGCACCAGCACGATGCTGCGCGCGGTGCCGTCGGGGGCGGTGCCGCTGCCCGCCATGACGAACTGGCCGAGATGGCCCTTCATCCCCACCGCATTGCGCGGTCCCTTGCTGGTGAACAACCCCGGCTCCTGCCCTTTTGGCTGATGGTTGAGCCAGGTCTGCCCGCCATAGCCTGCATAAGCCTCCGACGGGCGCTTCATGAAGGCAAGCCAGCGCGGAGCGACCACCTGTTTGCCGTCACGGCTCTGCCCTTTGAGCAGCAACGTGCCCATCCGGCCCCAGTCGTCGAGCGTCATATAGATCAGCGATCCGCCGATCTGCGTACCCGCGCCGTCAAACTCTAGAAACGCGCTCTTCACCCCCACCGGGCCGAACAGCCGGGATTGCGCGAATTGCCGATAGGCCTGCGCCCGCACGCGCGGGTCATGGCTGTCGGTCAGAGTGCGGGTGATGATTTCCGACAGGATGATGGTGGTGAGCGAGCTATATTCGAAATGCGTGCCCGGCGGGTGGACCAGCGGCTGGGCGATGGCGCGCGCGGCCATGTCCTGCGTACCGGTGACGAACAGCACCTGATTGGTGTCGGACTTTTCGATGGGATCGCCGACCTCAATATGGCGCAGGCCCGACGCCATGTGCAGCAGGTCGGCCAGCGTGATGCGCGCGCGCGGATCGCCGGGCCTGTGCCATTCGGCAATCGGCGCGGGCGCATTCGGATCGAGTTTGCCGTCCGCCACCAGCGCACCGACCAGCATCGCCGTCACCGTCTTCGCCATCGACCAGCTGATCATCCGGTTGGCGTCCGAATAACCCTGCTCATATGCCTTATACGCCGGACAGCCATTGACCAGCAGCAGCACCCCGCGCGTTTCCGGGGTTTGAGTGAACAGCCCGTCGAGCAGCGGCTGCACCCGCGCGACATCGACATCGCCACAGCCCTGCACCGCTGCACGGAAGGGCAGCGCGCGGGGCGTGTCGGCGTGCGCCATCGCCAGCGGCGTCAGCGCGATCAGCGCGGCGAGGAAGGACTTGCGCGTCATCGGCATGAGCCTAAGCTCATGGCTGATGATGGCAAGACGCTTCCTTTGGGGTGGACTGATCGTGCTGGCGCTGCTTGCGCTCTCGGCGTTCGTCTATGCCCGGTCGATGACGCCGAAGCTGCAGCTCGGCGTCGGCTATGCCGCGCGCGTCGCCTGCGGTTGCCGCTATATCGAGGGGCGGCCGCTGAAAAGCTGCTATTCCGATTACGAGCCGGGCATGGCGCCGATCCGGCTGAAGGACGATCCCGCGACGAAGACGGTGACCGCCTATGTCCCGCTGGTCGCCAGCCGGTCGGCACGGTTCGATGCGCTGCTGGGGTGCCGGCCGACACCATTCCGGGGCACGCCGCTGAAAGTGCACTGAAGGAGCGGCGGTTCAGCCCGCCAGTTGCACCAGCCGGATTTCCGCCGCATCGGCCTGTTCGATGGAAAGCGGGTCGCCCAGCGCGGCATAGCGTTCACGCGCATCCTGCCAGTATCGGCACGCCTCCTCCCTCTCGCCCAGCGCTTCGGCAAGCCGCGCGGTACTGCGCACGGCATTCGCCACGGCGAGCGGCGATGCATCCGGGGTCGCGCGATACAGGTCCAGTGCCTCGCACAGGCTGTTGGCGGCATGGGCAAGCTGCTGCTGCTCCAGGAACAGATTACCCGCCTCGCACAAGGCCGCGGCCAGCGACGGGCCATCGCCTGCCAGCCGATAGAGCTGGATCGCCTCCTGCTGGTCGTGCAGCGCCCATTCGATATTGCCGCCGTCCTGCGCCACGCGTGCCTGCGCCTCCAGCGCCTGTGCTTCCAGAAGGGGATCGACTTCATCGCGCGCGGCGGTGATCGCTTCGGCAAAACAGGCGCGCGCCTCTTCCAGCCGGCCTGTACGCCGTGCCTCTTCGCCCTGCGCCATTTCACGGGCTATGCGACTCGTCCCGTCCATATGCGCAGGATGAACGCTTTTGAGGTTTGCGCAAGCCGGTTTTCGACGGATTCAGCGCTTCCCGCGATAGGCCGGAAGGCCGAGGTTCCAGTGGATTGCCGCCGCACGCAGCCCGAACCCCGCGCCCGTCGCCAACAGCGCGGCAAGGAAAGAGGGTGTCTCGACGAGGCGCAGCACGACATAGAGCGCAGAGGCCAGCGCCGCCGCCGTCACATAGAGTTCGGGGCGCATCAGGATCGACGGGGTTCCCGCCAGCATGTCGCGGATGATCCCGCCCAGACACGCCGTCACCACGCCCATCACCATCGCCGGGATAGGCGGCACACCGAAACCGAGCGACTTTGCCGCGCCGAACACCGCATAGGCGGCCAGCCCCATCGCGTCGATCCATGCCAGCGCCACCCCGCTCCACCAGCGTTGCGGGGCGATCCACACCAGCAATGCCGCCAGCACGCACATGCCCGCCACCATGCGGTCATGCACCCAGAATACCGGCGCGCCGATCAGCAGGTCGCGCATCGTGCCGCCGCCCACGCCCGTCACCAGCGCGAAAAAGGCGGCGGTGACGAAGGTCTGCCCCGACCGCGTCGCGGCCAGCGCGCCGGTCGCCGCAAACAGCGCGATCGCGATCAGGTCGAGCCAGGGCAGCAGCGGCCCGAATTGCCAGGCGACGGGAGGAGTCATGGCGCGCGCCTTACTCCCGCGGCGCGTCCCGGCAAAGCCCAAACCGTCTCGCTGCGTTCCGTTTGAATCGCCGTGGGAAGAAACATTCGCATATGCAGCAAGAAAGTCACATCGGGGGGCTGGAAACTGCGCTTCAGAAGCGTACATAGCAGCCCATGCAACGCACTCCCGCTCCCCTGCTTGGTGCGGCACTGCTGCTGGCAGCGCTGGCCGGGTTCGTCGATGCCCTTGCTTATAGCAGCCTGGGCGGTTTCTTCGCCTCGTTCATGAGCGGCAACACCACCCGGCTCGGTATCGGGCTGGGCGCGCACAACAGTCATGACGCGTTCATCGCCGGGTCGCTGATCCTGTCGTTCATCACCGGCATCATCCTGTCGGCCATCGCCTGCGATGCGGTGGCGCGCCATGCCGAGGCCGCTGCGATGCTGCTGGTCACCGCGCTGTTGTGCATCGCCGCCGGGTTCAAGATGTTCGGCTTCGACCGGATCGCCATCCTGTGCCTGGCCGGTGCGATGGGCGCGGAAAACGGTGTGTTCGGCCGCGACGGCACGGTGAAGATCGGCCTGACCTACATGACCGGCACGCTGGTCCGGTTCGGACAGCGGCTTGCCGCCGCGCTGATGGGAAAGAGCACGGGATTCGCGTGGATCAAGGATCTGCTGCTGTGGCTGGGCTTTCTGGGCGGCGTGACGCTGGGCGCCAATGTCTATCTCCATACCACCGACACCAGCTTCTGGTACGCCGCATTGGGTGCGGCGGTGCTGACGGTAGTGATCGGAACCATGGCGCGCTGGGGCCTGCTCGAACGCTGAGTCGTCTCTACCAGTCTCCGTAGTTGCCGTTGCGGCCGTCGCGATATTCGGTGATCCGGCGCAGCGTTGCGGGAGAAACGTCTTCGGGCAGCGCGTCGAGCGGAAACCATCCCGCCGCCTCGATTTCCCAGCTATCCGCAGCCATTAGCGGCGCATCGGCCGGGCGCTCGATGCGGACGACGAACACCGTGACATGATCGTCCTTATATTCGCTGCGATTGGTATAGACGCCCAGCACGCGTTCGACCGTGACAGGGTGGAGCGCAACCTCCTCCGCCAGTTCGCGGATCAGGGCATCGGCAAAGCTCTCGCCCTTCTTCACCCCGCCGCCGGGGAGATACCAGTGCGTGATATAGGTGTGCCGGATCAACGCGACATGGTCGTGCTGATCGATGACCAGCGCCCGAACGCCCAGCGTACGCGGCCGCCGTACCCGCCAATAGAGGCGGGCCAGCCGTGCCGCGATGCGATGAGGAAGCGCCATGGCAGCAGTTTCGCGCGGATCGGGGGCGCACGCAATCGGGAAAGGCGTCCTAGGGCGGATCGTCATTCAGCCCTGATGGCCTGCAAATGGCGGCTTTCCGTGCTTCCGGTGCTCACGTACTGAAAGTACGCTGCGCGCCGGGTCACGGAAATTCACCATTTTCGTCACATCATCTTCTGAATGTCGATCCGCCCTGAATCACGAAGATGTGCTCCTGCGCAGGCAGGAGCCGTGGCGTATATGCAAATCCGTGCGGGACGACTTTACCGCCCTCCACACGGGCCCGCGAAGACCCGCCGTCGGACGGGGCTGGCAGCCCCGCCGGTCGGGCGCGCCTTCGATGCGCCTCAGATGTGAATCGGCTTGCCGGTCACCGCCATCGCCGCTTCCTTGATCGCCTCGCTATGCGTCGGATGGGCGTGGCAGGTATAGGCGATATCCTCGCTCGTCGAGCCGAATTCCATCGCCTGCGCGGCTTGCGCGATCATCGTACCGGCGACACTGGCGATGATCCATACGCCCAGCACGCGGTCCGATTTTGCGTCGGCGATGATCTTTACGAAGCCGTCGGGTTCATGGTTGGTCTTGGCACGGCTGTTGGCGAGCATCGGGAATTTACCGACCTTCACCTCGCCGCGTTCCTTCGCAGCTTCCTCGGTCAGGCCGACGCCCGCGATTTCGGGCCAGGTATAGACGACCGACGGGATGACGTCGTGATTTACAATGCCCGTCTGGCCCGCGATATTCTCCGCAACCGCAATGCCCTCATCCTCGGCCTTGTGCGCCAGCATCGGACCGGGCACGACATCGCCGATCGCCCAGACGCCGTCGACCTTGGTGCGGAAATCGTGATCGATCTCGATCTGACCGCGCTGATTGGGTTCCAGCCCGATCTTGTCGAGGCCTAGACCATCGGTATTCGGCTTGCGGCCGATCGACACCAGTACGCAATCGGCTTCGATCGTCTCGGCATCGCCCCCCTTGGCGGGTTCGAGCGTCAGCGTCGCCTTGTCGCCCTTCACCGCGACACCCGTCACCTTGGTGCCGAGTTTGAAGGTGATCCCCTGTTTCTTGAAGATCTTGTTCGCTTCCTTGCGGACATCGCCGTCGAAGCCGGGGAGGATCTGGTCGAGAAATTCAACGCAGGTCACCTCGGCACCCAGCCGCCGCCAGACACTGCCCAGTTCCAGTCCGATCACGCCGCCGCCGATGACGACCATGTGCCTGGGCACCTTGGGCAGTTCGAGCGCGCCGGTGGAATCCACCACGACCTTCTGGTCGATTTCGACGCCCGGCAGCGGGGTGACGCTGGAGCCGGTGGCGATGACGATGTTCTTCGCGGTGACGGTTTCCCCGCCGACCGTCACCTTGTGCGCGTCCTCAAAGCTCGCGCGGCCCTTCAGCCAGGTGACCTTGTTCTTCTTGAACAGGAATTCGATGCCGCCGGTAAGTTGCTTGACCGCATCCTTGCGCTGGCCGTGCATGGTGTCGAGGTCGAGCTCGGGCGTCACCTTGATGCCCATCTTCGCCATCGCGCCATTGGCGGCGGCGTCGAAATATTCCGACGCGTGCAGCATCGCCTTGGACGGGATGCAGCCGACATTGAGGCAGGTGCCGCCCAGCGTCTCGCGCGATTCGGCGCACGCGGTCTTCAGCCCCAGCTGTGCCGCACGGATCGCCGCGACATAGCCGCCGGGGCCAGCGCCGATTACCAGAACGTCATAGTCGAATTCGTCTGCCATCTTTTCCTCCAACGTCACCCCAGCGGAAGCTGGGGTCTCGCGCGGCTTTCCACGGCCAGAGATGCCAGCTTCCGCTGGCATGACGGTCAATACTTACAGGTCGATCAAAATGCGGGTCGGGTCTTCGATCGCGTTTTTCAGCGCGACGAGGAAGGTCACCGCCTCACGCCCGTCAATCAGGCGATGGTCATAGCTGAGCGCCAGATACATCATCGGGCGGACGACCACTTCGCCGTTGCGCACGACCGGGCGATCCTCGATCCGGTGCAGGCCGAGCACCGCCGACTGTGGCGGGTTGATGATCGGGGTCGACATCAGCGATCCGAACACGCCGCCGTTGGAGATGGTGAAGGTACCGCCCTTCATCTCTTCCATCTTCAGGTCGCCCGATTTGGCGCGCTTGCCGAAATCGCCGATGGTCTTTTCGACCTCGGCCACGCTCATCTGGTCGGCGCTGCGGATGACCGGCACGACCAGACCCTGCGGCGCGGAGACCGCAACCGAAATATCGGCATAGTCGTGATAGACGATTTCATCGCCGTCGATCTGCGCATTGACGCTGGGCACGTCCTTCAGCGCCATACACGCCGCCTTCACGAAAAAGCCCATGAAACCAAGGCGGACGCCGTGCTTCTTCTCGAACAGTTCCTTGTATTTGGTCCGTGCCTCGATCACCGCCGTCATATCGACATCGTTGAACGTGGTGAGCAGTGCCGCGGTATCCTGCGCGCTCTTCAGCCGCTTGGCGATGGTCTGACGCAGGCGCGTCATGCGCACGCGTTCTTCCTTGCGCTCGCCGGCGGCAGCCGGGGCTGGAGCAGCAGCGGGCGTCGGGGCCGGAGCGGGCGCTGCCTGCCCCTTGCCCTCGGCGGCGGCCATCACGTCTTCCTTGGTGATGCGGCCATCCTTGCCGCTGCCCTTGATCGTCGAGGGATCGACACCGGTTTCCAGCACCGCACGACGGACCGACGGCGACAGCGCAGCCGGTTCGTCGCCCTCTGCCGGAGCCTGCTGGCCAGCCGTATCGGGGGTAGAAGCCTTTGCTTCGGGCGCGGGGGCCGGAGCCGCGGCGGGCGCACCGTCACCGGCTTCGATCGTCGCGATCAGCGCGCCGACCTCCACCGTGTCACCCACGGCAACCGCATGTTCGCCCATCACCCCCGCGACCGGGGAGGGTACTTCGACCGACACCTTGTCGGTTTCCAGGCTGGCAATGGGTTCATCGGCGGCGACCGCCTCGCCCGGCTGCTTCAGCCATTCACCGACCGTAGCCTCGGTGATCGATTCGCCCAGTGTCGGGACTTTGACTTCGGTTGCCATATTCAGCCTTTCCGGGTTCGACGGATTTCTTCACGCACGCTGTGGCCCAGTGCATCGGCCACCAGCGCGCCCTGTTCTGCCTGATGCCGCTTCATCAGCCCGGTGGCGGGCGACGCCGCCGCCGCGCGTCCGGCATAGCGGGCGCGCTTCGGTTTGACGCCTGCATCGGTCAGGCACTGTTCGATCAGCGGTTCTACGAAGAACCATGCGCCGTTATTCTGCGGCTCTTCCTGACACCAGACCACGTCTTCGAGATTGGGCATCTTCTTCAAACGCACGGTCAGCGGGTCGCCAGGGAAGGGATAGATCTGCTCGACGCGGATGATCTGGGTATTCGTGTCGCCCGCCGCATCGCGTGCTTCGATCAGGTCATAGGCGACCTTGCCCGAACACAGCACGACGCGCTTCGTATCCTTGTCGGCAGGTGCCGAAGGGTCGGAGAGCAGGCGACGGAAGTGGCTTTCGCCGACAAAGTCCTCGGTCGCCGACACCGCCATCTTGTGCCGCAGCAGCGACTTCGGCGTCATGATGATCAGCGGCTTGCGGAAATTGCGATGCATCTGGCGACGCAGCAGGTGGAAATAATTGGCAGGCGTGGTGCAGTTCGCGACCTGCATATTATCCTGCGCGCACAGTTGCAGATAGCGTTCGAGCCGTGCCGAGCTGTGCTCCGGCCCCTGCCCTTCATAGCCGTGCGGCAACAGCATGACGAGTCCGTTGGCGCGCAGCCATTTGGCTTCGCCCGCGGCGATGAACTGATCAATCATGATCTGCGCACCGTTGGCGAAATCGCCGAACTGCGCTTCCCACAACACCAGCGTCTTCGGGTCGGCCAGCGCATAGCCATATTCGAAGCCCAGCACGCCATATTCGCTCAAGGGGCTGTCGAGCACCTCAAACCGGCCATGCGGGATTTCTTCCAGCGGGACATAACGATGCCCGTCCTTCTGATCGACCCACACGGCATGGCGCTGCGAAAAGGTGCCGCGTCCCGAATCCTGCCCCGAAAGGCGCACGCCATGCCCTTCGGACAACAGCGACCCGAACGCCAGCGCTTCACCGGTCGCCCAGTCGAATCCTGCGCCGGTTTCGAACATCTGCCGCTTGGCATCGAGAATGCGGCCCAGCGTCTTGTGCAGTTGCAGGCTTTCGGGAACCTCCGTCAGCGTGCGGCCGAGCGAATCGAACAGCTTGCGGTCGATGCCGGTTTCGACATTGCGCCGCGCCTGTTCGGTATCGGCGGGCGCGCCCAGCCCCGACCAGCGCCCGGCGAACCAGTCCGCCTTGTTGGGCAGATAGTCGTTGCCCGCGTCAAACTCGTCGTCGAGCAGCAGCGTGAACTGCTTCACCTTTTCATCGATAAACGCCTGATCGATCACGCCCTGCGCGATCAACCGGTCGCCATAGACCTTGCTGACGCCCGGATGCTTCCTGATCGCGGCGTACATCAGCGGCTGGGTAAAGCTGGGCTCGTCGCCTTCGTTATGGCCGAACCGGCGATAGCACCACATGTCGATGACGATATCGCGCTTGAACCGCTGACGGAACTCGATCGCCATCTTGCAGGCAAAGGTCACCGCTTCGGGATCGTCACCGTTCACATGGAAGATCGGCGCTTGCACGCCCTTCGCCACATCAGACGGATAGGGCGAGGAGCGCGCGAATTGCGGGCTGGTGGTGAACCCGATCTGGTTGTTGATGACAAAGTGGATGCAGCCGCCGGTATTATAGCCGCGAATGCCCGAAAAACCGAGCGTTTCCCAGACGATCCCCTGACCGGCAAAGGCTGCGTCGCCATGGATCAGCACCGGCAGCGCCTGTTCATGCTCGCCCAGATCGTCGCGATAGGTCTGCACCGCGCGCACCTTGCCCAGTACCACCGGGTCCACCGCTTCCAGATGCGACGGGTTGGCGACGAGCGACATATGCACGTTGATGCCGTCGAATTCGCGGTCGGTGCTGGTGCCGAGGTGATATTTGACGTCACCCGACCCGCCGACATCCTCCGGATTGGCCGAGCCGCCGGAAAATTCGTGGAAGATCACGCGGAACGGCTTTGCCAGCACATTGGCCAGTACGTTCAGGCGACCGCGATGCGCCATGCCATAGACGATTTCGCGCACGCCATACTGGCCGCCATATTTGATGACCGCTTCCAGCGCCGGGATCATCGATTCCCCGCCGTCGAGGCCGAACCGCTTGGTACCGACATATTTCTTGCCGAGGAATTTTTCCCACTGCTCGGCCTCAATCACCTTGGACAGGATCGCCTTCTTGCCCTCCGGCGTGAATTCGATCGCCTTGTCCTGCCCTTCCATGCGCTCCTGCAGGAAACGGCGCTCCTCGACATCGGCGATGTGCATATATTCAAGGCCGACATTGCCGCAATAATTGGCGCGCAACGTGTTGACGAGTTCGCGGATCGTCGCGGTTTCGAAGCCCAGCACACCGCCCAGATAGATCGGACGGTCGATATCACTGTCGGGAAAACCGTGATATTCGGTGCGCAGATCCTCCGGCAATTCCTGATCGGAAAGACCCAGCGGATCGAGATGCGCCGCCAGATGCCCGCGCACGCGATAGGTGCGGATCAGCATCATTGCGCGGATCGAATCGCCCGCCGCTTTCTTGATCGCGTCCGAAGACGGTGCAGCAGCGGGTGCGGCCTCCTTGCCCTTGCGCGGTGCTTTGGGCGCAGGCTCCATCTGGGTGGGGTCGAGCGCCGCGGTCAGCGCGTCGGTATCCTTCGGCGGCCAGGCCGGATTCGCCCAGCTTGGACCCTGCGCCGTGTTTTCCAGCCCGTCGAACCATTCGCGCCAGCCCGGTTCCACCGAACCGGGATCGCGCTTGTACTTGTCGTACAGCGTTTCGACAAAGGCGGGGCTTACGCCGCCTGCAATATCCGCGAAATCGAGGCCTTCATAACCCATGGCCGTCACCCGTCAGTTTGATCGTCCCGGCTCTCGCCGCAAACGGTAATTGCGCCCCAGTCGCGTTCATTCGGATACGAACGCAGGGAGTGGGGCGCAGGCTCCCTTGTCAGCCCTTCAGCACGTCGACCAGCGTCTCGCCAAGCAGCGAGGGGCTGGGGGAGACGCGGATGCCGGCTTCTTCCATCGCCGCGATCTTGTCCTCGGCACCGCCCTGGCCGCCGCTGACGATTGCACCGGCATGGCCCATGCGGCGTCCCGGAGGCGCGGTACGGCCCGCGATGAAACCGACCATCGGCTTCTTGCGGCCCTTCTTTGCCTCGTCCTTCAGGAACTGTGCGGCCTCTTCCTCTGCCGATCCGCCGATTTCACCGATCATGATGATCGATTCGGTGGCGTCGTCGGCGAGGAACAGTTCCAGCACGTCGATGAAGTTGGTGCCGTTGACCGGATCGCCGCCGATACCGACCGCCGTGGTCTGGCCCAGACCGGCATTGGTCGTCTGGAACACCGCTTCATAGGTCAGCGTGCCCGAACGCGACACGACGCCGACCGACCCCTTGGAAAAGATCTTGCCGGGCATGATGCCGATCTTGCATTCGCCGGGCGTCAGCACGCCGGGGCAGTTCGGACCGATCAGGCGCGATTTCGAACCCGACAGCGCGCGCTTCACCTTGACCATGTCGAGCACCGGAATGCCCTCGGTAATCGCAACGATCAGCGGCACTTCGGCGTCGATCGCCTCAAGGATCGAGTCCGCGGCAAATGGCGGCGGGACATAGATCACGCTCGCCGTGGCGCCGGTCTTCGCGACCGCCTCTTCCACGGTGTTGTAGACGGGCAGGCCGATATGATCGGTGCCGCCCTTGCCCGGCGTGACGCCGGCCACCATCTGCGTGCCGTACTCAAGCGCCTGTTCGGTATGAAAGGTGCCGGTCGCACCCGTCATGCCCTGAACGATGACCTTGGTATTCTTGTCGACGAGGATGCTCATTCTCGCTCCATTAGTCCGTTATTGTCCGTTTTGGAGATCGCGAAACTGGGCCGCGACGTCCCGCCATGCTCCTCGCGAGGGCGGCCGTAAGGCATCCCCCGGAAAATGAATTTCACCATCCCCCTCATCTCCGCTGACATCGTAAAAACCGACACCGCATTCGACTGAAAGGTTACGGAAGACAGGGTAGATATCCTCCGCCAAAGACCAGGGAAAAGTAGCGTATATAAAGCTCATGCCGATACAATAATCAGCCGATCGGTCGATCTCATCATCATCCTGCGTAGCATCCGGCCCGTTCATTGCGGGATAGTGTTTCCGCATCTCCTGATAGAATCGTAAGAGATTGGCATGCGTACCAGCCGGATCACTATAGTCGCGATCTTCCGCCCATTCGAGTTGTGCAGCAAACCACGCATTGAAGGCGCCCCGCTCACGAGGGGCCACGTCAGGGTCGAAAACCACTAAATCGTAGCTCATAAGCGAAGCACCTAAATCGGTCAGCCGAGCGATCCGTCGATGCCCTTGCAGGCGGCGACCAGTTCCTTGACCGCGCCGACCGACTTGTCGAAGCCCGCCTTGGCCTCCTCGTTCAGCGCGATTTCGACGACGCGTTCGACGCCGTTGGCACCGATCACGATCGGCACGCCGACATACAGATCGTCAACGCCATACTGGCCGGTCAGATGCGCGGCGCAGGGCAGCAGCCGCTTCTTGTCCTTCAGATAGCTTTCGGCCATCACGATGGCGCTGGTCGCAGGCGCATAGAAGGCGCTGCCGGTCTTCAGCAGGCCGACAATCTCGCCGCCGCCCTTGCGCGTGCGCTCGACGATCGCGTCGATCTTCTCCTGCGTCGACCAGCCCATTTTGATCAGGTCGGGAACGGGGATGCCCGCGACGGTCGAATATTCGACCACCGGTACCATCGTGTCGCCATGGCCGCCCAGCACGAACGCGGTGACGTCCTCGACCGACACATCGAATTCCTCGGCGAGGAAATGGCGGAAGCGGCTCGAATCGAGCACGCCCGCCATGCCGACGACCTTCTGATGCGGCAGGCCGGAAAATTCACGCAGCGCCCACACCATCGCGTCGAGCGGGTTGGTGATGCAGATGACGAACGCGTCAGGGGCGTGCTGGCCGATGCCTTCGCCGACCGCCTTCATGACCTTCAGGTTGATGCCCAGCAGGTCGTCGCGGCTCATGCCCGGCTTGCGCGGCACACCGGCAGTTACGATGCAGACGTCGGCACCTGCGATTTCCTCATAGGAATTGGCGCCCTTCAGATTGGCGTCGAAGCCTTCGGGCGGCCCCGCCTGCGACAGGTCGAGGGCCTTGCCCTGCGGCATTCCTTCGGCGATGTCGAACAGGACGATATCGCCCAGTTCCTTCATCGCGGCGAGGTGCGCGAGCGTGCCGCCGATCATGCCGGCGCCAATGAGCGCAATCTTCTTGCGAGCCATGACTTCTCCTCAACCAGTCGGGCGCAGCGGGGACTCGGGAATCGGCCCTTTCAGCGCGCGAAACGCCCGCGACTTAGGCGCTTTGACCGGCAAGGGCAACCGCTAAGGCAAAAAGGTTAAAAGCTTTCTTTGCAATTCATTCGCAAGTGCAATAGTGTGGGTGGGTTTCACTTTGGCGATCCCGGCGGCTGCTTCGCCCAACGCGCATATTGCCGTGCAAGTACGAAGAACGCTTCCTTGCGCACGCCGGTTTCGGACTCCAGCCCCTTGCGGTTCCACCCCTGCTGATACACCGGATGCTGACGACGCGGCGAGCGAAAGTCCTTTAATATCCAGGGCGACATGCCGCGCAGGAAAGGAATTTTCGCGGCCATCGCCAGCGTCTGGCGATAATATTCGGCCTGATATTCTTCGGAGAATTTATGCGTGCCCGTGGAATCGTGTACCCCCGCCTTCGCACCGGCTCCGAGTTCGGAGAATATCAGCGGCTTGTGATATTTCGACGCCCAGGCGATCGACGGCAGCGAAGCCAGCGAGTCATTGCCGTACCAGCCGTTATAGGTGTTGATCGCCATCACATCGAGCGAGGGGATCAGCGGGTCGTCGATCACCACCGTATCGACGCCATTGCGCTTTTCCCGATGGCTGAGCAGCGCCGCCGAGACCAGCCGCGTATCGTCCAGACGGTGCGCGTCCGCCGCCAGCGTCTGCAAAAACCGGTTACGCGCCGGGCTGACCGGCGTTTCATTGCCGACGCTCCACAGCATGATCGACGCGCGGTTGCGGTCGCGCGTGATATTTTCCGCCAGCATCTGCCGCGCCTGCGACAGCGTATCCGGATTGGAGAAATCGACGCGCCAATAGACGGGGATCTCGCTCCATACGAGCAGCCCCATTTTGTCGGCCGTGCGCAACATCACTTCGGGGTGCGGGTAATGGGCAAGCCGGACATAATTGGCGTGCAGGCCGTATTTTGCCTCCTCCAGTAACGCGCGCGCGGCTTCGGGCGTGATGACATGGCTGGGATCGACCCCGAATTCCTCCGCATGCAGGCTGATTCCGCGCAGAAAGATCGGTTTGCCGTTGAGCAGAATGCGGTCGCCGTCCACCGACACGGTGCGAAACCCGATCCGGTCGTGCAGCGTATCGTCACCGGCTTTTACCGCGACGTCGTAGAGCGTCGGACTGTCCGGTGACCAGCGCTTCAGCGATGCAGGCGCGGGCACCGCCGCCTGCCAGTCGCCATGCGCATCGGTGCGGGCATCAAGAGTCAGGCCCAGCCCGGCGATCGTCACGCGGACCGGCATGTTCGCAGCCGCCGGGCCATCCAGCCTGCCGCTCGCGCGGATATGCCCGTCGTGCGTCAGCCGTATCCAGGCATCGTCGATATAGGTATCGGGAACAGCGATCAGCGTGATGGCGCGGGTAATGCCGCCATAGGTTTCCCAGTCGGTGACCGGCGGCGGAATATCCTGATCGGTGCGCTGCGAATCCACGCCCACGGTGATCTGGTTGTCGCCGTCGTGCAGCAGCTTCGTCACGTCAAAGGCAAACGGCGTGAACCCGCCGCGATGCTCGCCCACATGTTTACCGTTCAGATAGACATGCGCTGCGTAATTGGCCGCACCGAAGCGCAGAAACACCCGTTTACCGGGCCGTTTATGGGCCGTGAAATGCCGCTGATACCAGACCAGTCCAACATAATGCCGCATTTCGGGCGATTGCGTCAGCCAGGAAGAGGGCAGCGTGACGATCGGCGAGCGTGCCGGATCCTGTTCGAACAGCGCATTGCCGTCACGCTTTTCGGTCGTGGCGATATCGATATCGGCATAGCGGCGGCTGCTCAGCCCCGGATCGCCGCCATGAAACCCCGCCACACCGTCGCGATAGGGATCGATCGACATATGCCAGGGGCCGGACAGATCGAGCGACGGGCGCATATCGGCTGAGACCAGAACGGGATGGACCCGTGGTGGTGGGGGTGGAGGCGCGGACTCGTCCGGTCGGGCGGACGCAACGCCGGTCACGAACAGGCTGCTCACGCCCAACCAGATCAAGAGCCGGTACAGCCACGCCATCAGTCCATCCCCTCTATTTTGGGGCAGACCCTAAGCGGTACCGCTATCAAGGTCTAGGACGGATCGGCATTCAGCCCTGATGGCCTGCAAAAGGCGGCTTTCCGCGCTTCCGGTGCTGATGTACTGAAAGTACGCTGCGCGCCGGGTCACGAAAATCCAACATATTGTTCTACGAACGTCTGCGATTCCGCCACATCATCTTCTGAATGGCGATCCGTCCTAGGGGTCGATTGCCTGTTCGCCCTTGCCGTGCCCTTCGGCCAGATAGTCTTCGGAACGCATTTCATTGAGTCGCGATACGGTGCGCTCGAACTCAAAACTGCCGTCGCCCTTTTCATACAGACGTTCCGGCTCGGCATCGGCGGCGGCGAGCAGTTTCACCTTATGCTCGTAGAGGGCATCGATCAGTGTCACGAACCGCGCCGCCTCATTGCGGTTTTCCGGCCCCAGCTTCGGGATGCCGACGATGATGACGGTGTGGAATCGCCGCGCGATCGCCAGATAATCGGGCGCCCCGCGCGCCTCCGCGCACAATCGCTTGAAACTGAACACCGCGACGCCTTTCAGTGCCTTGGGCACATGGAGGGTCCGCCCGCCATGCACGGGGATATCTTCCGAGGGAACGTGCGCGCGGTCCTCAACCGGATAATCGGTCAGGCGAAAGAACGCCGCCGACAGCTTTTCGGTCGCTTCCGTCCCATTGGGTACCAGCCAGGTGTCCATCCGTCCCAGCCGGTCGAGCCGATAATCGACCGGGCCGTTGAGCGGCAGCACGTCGAGCTTTGCCTCGATCAGGTCGATGAACGGCAGAAACAGGTCGCGGTTGATCCCTTCCTTGTAAAGATCGGCGGGCGGGCGGTTCGACGTCGCCACCACGGTCAGCCCGTCGGCCAGCATTTCGGTGAACAGCCGCGACAGCACCGCGGCATCGGCGGTGTTGTTGATCACCATCTCGTCAAAGGCAAGCAGGCGAACATTCTCCGTCATCGCGGCTGCGACCGGCAAAATCGGATTGCCGATTTCCTTTTGCCGTTCGACGCGCAGCCGGTCGTGCACTTCCAGCATGAATTCATGAAAATGCACGCGGCGTTTGCGCTGGATCGTCAAACAGTCGAAGAACAGATCCATCAGCATCGATTTGCCGCGCCCGACATCGCCCCACAGATAGACGCCGCGCGGTGCCTCCGGCCGACGGCCCAGCGCACGCCACAACACGCTGCCGCGCCGGGGGGATGCCTGCAACTCCTGTTGCAGCAGGTCCAGCCGGTCGGCGGCGGCGGCCTGTTCGGTATCGGGCCGCAGCTCGCCCGCCGCGACCAGCGCGTCATAGCGTGCGCGTACCGTGGTCATGACAGAGCGCTCTGGCGCAAAAACAGGGCCGGGCCGACGACATCAGGCGCGCTGGAAAAAGACAGGACGTGCATTGCGGTTCGTGTGGACCGATCCGTCGTGCCGTGCAAGCCATAGCGCGCGGTGGTACGCCGCCGCTGCCAGACGATCGCAGCCAGGATCGATCCGACCCAGGCCAGTTCCTGCAGCCTCTGCCACGATTGCGAAATTGACCGGTTTCGACCTCAAAGCCCGGGACGATCGAGCAGGTCGTCGGTGACGGTCATCGTGAAGGCGGGCCGATTGTCCGGCGGCACTTGCGCAACGGCATCCACGAACGCCGCACGGGTTTCGGGTTCGTCATAGACCATTTTGGCATCATAAGCCGCCTGCCATGTCGCCTCGTCCGGCCATTCGGCATAGCCGACAAATCGGCCGTCCCGTTCGCGATGGAGGCGCGACCCGAACGAGCCATAGCGTTCGCGGATCAATTCCGTGCCGCGCCGCCAGGCATTGCGAAACTGCGCTTCCTTCCCCGGGTGAACGCGCCACCAATAGACTGCGACAAACATTCCGATCATCCTTTCCCAAAGGTAAAATGCGTGCTCACCCGATATTAGCAGATTGAGGATATCTGTTTGCCGGAGGGATTAGCCGGCGTTGCGAAAAGCCGGCGACAGCGATGGGTGATGATGCATGTTTGCCGGCAAGACTGGTACACAATCCACAAAGGCACGGGCGGTCGGCCTGTATGAGCAGATCGGCCTGTTTCTTGAAGCCCAGCATCTGGAACCCAATCCGGCGAACTACACCTTCGCCTACGCCATTCACGTCGACCCCGATGGCGGGCTGGCATGTGCCGTCCGGGCGATGACGGATGACGGGATCCGACTGAGCCAGCGGGATGTCGAATCGCTGGGCCATACCGTCGATCCCAACCGACCGGCCCAGCGCGACAGCATCGCGGCCGAAGGGTTGATGGCGGAAACCCAGATGCGGGTCGAAGGCTTTATGGACATGGTCGGGTCGATGCATCGCGAAACCAGCCATTTCGGTCGTGATCTGCAGGAGAGCGCGGCGGCCATGGGAGAGGCGGAAAGTCCCAGCCTGAATGAAATCGCGCAACTGACGGCCAAGATGATCAAGCGTGTCGATCGGGCCGAAGCCCGGATGGAAGTCGCCACCCGCGAAGCGCAGGAGTTACGGGCAAAGCTCGAAGAAGCGCGCGCCGACGCGACGCACGATCCGTTGACCTGCCTGCCCAATCGCCGCGCGATCGAGAATGCCTATGCGCAAACGTCGCAGCAGGATCAGGAGGTCTGGCTGGCAATTTGCGACATCGACTATTTCAAGACCGTCAACGATCGCTTCGGCCATGCTGTCGGCGACCGCGTACTGAAGGCTATTGCCGGAGTCCTGAAAGAGGAATGCGACGGCCATGTGGTCGCGCGCTACGGCGGCGAAGAATTTGCAATCCTTCTGTCAGGCGTCGATCTGGCGCAGGCGAAGATCATCATGGAACGCGCCCGCGAGAAAGTAGCCGCCAAGCGCTATCGCCTTCGCGAAACCGATGCGCCGCTGGGCGAAGTCACTTTTTCGGCCGGACTGACCCCGGCCCAGCCCGGCGAGGCATGGGACGACGTCTATCGTCGCGCCGATAGCCTGCTCTATATCGCCAAGGAGGAAGGGCGAAACCGCGTAACCGTAGAAAACGCCAAGTAATGGTGTTATTCATCCAGCGTTAATGGTGAAAATTGCCATTTTCAATTTTCTAGGGCGGTGAAACCCGCCTTTTTTCGTGCTTTTTCGAAATTGGCACGCCCCCTGCAAACCCTTTGGGCATCGCCGCCGGATGGTCCGGCAAGGCACTATAAGCAGGGAATACACTCATGAATATCAGCTTCGAAATCGTTCAGCGTTCGGCCGTTGCTTTCGCAGGCGCCGTATTCACCACCGCCGTGCTGGTCGCTGCCGCCACCCCCATCCTTCACATCGCCTGAACCGGCGAATTGCAAACAGGAGACTGATCATGCTGCGTTCTTTCGTCATCGGCCTGGTTTCGTTCGGCCTCACCGCCGTCATGGTGCTGGGTGCCGCCGCTCAGGGTCCGGGGATCATCGCCTGACCCCCGGCGCCTGACCAACGTTTTCCTCTCACTCCAGCCCTACACTCCACGATGCGCCGCAACGGCTCCTGCCATCCCCGCAGAAGCCGCATCGCCGCGGGAATAGGTTCCGGTCAATATACCCGCCGCCAGCACCCTGCCCGCCATCGCGCGCACCAGGGCAGAGCGGCGGGGATTGCTCCCCGGATCGGGACATTCGCCCAGCGCAAATAGCTGAAACGCATAATGATGGACGCCATGGCCCGGCGGCGGATCGGGCGGCAGCCAGCCTTCCCCAAAATAGCTGTTCCGGCCGACATCCCCGGTTTCGGCGCTTCCCGCACCGTCCGGCCGGATCATCCCCTCCTTCAGTTCGCCATCCTCACCCGGCAGATTCCACACCACCGCATGGACCAGCGGCTTGCGTGCCGGCGCATCCGCATCCTCGACGATCAGGGCAAGGCAGGTGGCTTCGTCAGGAACGCCGGTCCAGAATAGCGGCGGCGACACTCCCGCTCCGTCGGCGGTGAAGCGGTCGGGCAATCGGGCGCCATTGGCAAAGGCGGGACTCATCAGCCGGATCGCGTTGAAACTGCCCAGTTCGGGGCGAACGATCACCAGCTTGTCGGCACCCGCCCGCAATCCGCTCATCGCCTGACCCAGCCAGCGGGGGACATGTTCAAGCATGATGCGATCCCCCCGTTTTTACAGGTCCAGTTTCTCGTAATCGGCGGGCGGGCTGATGACCTCCATCCGCTCGGCCAGCAACGGACGGAAGCTGGGACGGCTCTTCATGCCGACATACCAGCGTTTCGCCTGTTCATGGCTCTTCCAGTCGATTCCGCCGAGGTAATCCGCCACCGAAATCTGGGCTGCCGCCGCCAGATCGGCAAGGCTCATCGTCGATCCCGCCAGCCAGGCACGATTATCGAGCAGATAATCGACATAATCGAGATGCGCGACCGCTGCCTTCATCGCTTCGCGCAGCAATTTTGCGTCGGGCGCGGCGCGGTGGACCAGTCGCTTTTCCATACGCTCGCGCAACAGCGGCGCAGTGATATCGCGATAGAAATGCGTGTCGAACCAGGTGACGAGCCGCCGGATTTCCGCACGATTGGCGGCTGTCCCGCTGATCATCGCCGACTTTTCGACCGTTTCCTCGATATATTCGCAGATCGCCATCGAATCGATCAGCGGCAGCGCTTCGGGCCGGTCGCTATTGACCATCACCGGCGTCTGCCCGGCCGGATTCATGTCGAGAAACTCGTCGCGCCGCAACCAGGGCGATTCGCGCACCGGTTCGTAGGGCACACCCTTTTCACCGAGGAGAAGCCGCACTTTCCGGGAAAAAGGACAAAGCGGATATTGATAGAGCAGCCACATGGCCAAACTCTTAGCGCGCGTGCGACTCCGGGGGAAGCGGCTTGCCGCCCCCGGAGCGCGTTATAGGGTCAGGCCCCATTCACTCTGCCGCTACCATTTCTTCCGCATCGTCAAGCGGATGCGAAAGACGGCCCAGCATTTCCTTCGGCACGACCTGCCAGAACCGGTCGCGAATCCGGTCCCAGTCCTCCAGCAGCTCGCCCGACCATTTGCTGTCGGTCGCGCGCCAATGCGCTTCGACCAGATTGCGCAACACCGCTTCCCAATGCCGGGACGACAGCCTGCGCCAGACGATATTGTCGCCATTGGCGCGCCGGTCGAAACTATCGTCGGCGTCATAGACGAACGCCATGCCGCCGGTCATGCCCGCACCGAAATTCGCCCCCACAGGCCCCAGTACGACTGCCGTGCCGCCGGTCATATATTCGCAGCCATTGGCGCCGCAGCCTTCGACCACCACTTCGGCACCCGAATTGCGCACCGCGAAGCGTTCGCCCGCCTGTCCCGCCGCGAACAGCCTGCCCGCCGTCGCACCATATAACACGGTATTGCCGACGATCGTATTGTCCTGACTGACCAGCGGAGAGGACACCATCGGCCGCACGATGATCGTGCCGCCCGACAATCCCTTGCCGACATAGTCGTTCGAATCGCCGAACACCTCCAGCGTGATCCCCTTGCACAGGAACGCGCCCAGCGACTGCCCCGCCGATCCGCGCAGGCGGATATGGACATGGTCGTCGGCCAGCTTGCGCATCCCGAAGCGCCGGGTGATCTCGCTCGACAGGCGCGTGCCGACCGCGCGATGCGTGTTGCGCACCGAATAGGTGAGCTGCATCTTTTCCCCGCGACTGAACACCGCGGCCGCATCCTGTATCATTTGCGCATCCAGGCTGTCGGGTACCTCATTGCGGAAGGTACTGAGCGAGAAACGCCGCTGGCTTTCATCCGCATCGACCTTGGCAAGGATCGGGTTGAGGTCGAGATCGTCGAGATGTTCAGCCCCGCGGCTGACCTGACGCAGCAATTCGGTGCGGCCGACCACCTCGTCGAGACTGCGGACGCCAAGCCGTGCGAGAATCTCACGCACTTCCTCGGCAATGAAGGTCATCAGGTTGATGACCTTCTCCGGCGTGCCGGTGAATTTGGCGCGCAGCCGCTCATCCTGCACGCACACGCCCACCGGACAGGTGTTCGAATGGCATTGCCGCACCATGATGCAGCCCATGGCCACCAGCGACAGCGTGCCGATGCCGAACTCCTCCGCGCCCAGAATGGCGGCGATCACAATGTCGCGTCCGGTCTTCAGCCCGCCATCGGTGCGCAGTTTCACACGACCGCGCAGGCTGTTGAGCGTCAGCGTCTGATTGACCTCCGACAGTCCCATTTCCCACGGCGTCCCGGCATATTTGATGCTGGTCTGTGGGCTGGCTCCGGTGCCGCCGGTATTGCCCGCGACCAGGATAACATCGGCATGCGCCTTGGCGACACCCGCCGCAACCGTGCCGATCCCGGCCGAACTCACCAGCTTTACGCACACCCGCGCCTTCGGGTTGATCTGCTTCAGGTCATAGATGAGCTGCGCCAGATCCTCGATCGAATAGATGTCGTGATGCGGCGGCGGCGAAATCAGCGTCACGCCGGGCGTGGCATGGCGCAGCCTGGCGATGAACTCCGTCACCTTGAAACCGGGCAACTGGCCGCCCTCACCGGGCTTGGCACCCTGCGCGACCTTGATCTCGATCTCTTCACAGGCGTTGAGATATTCCGCCGTCACGCCGAACCGGCCGGAGGCCACCTGCTTGATGACGGAATTGGCGTTGTCGCCATTTTCATAGGGGGTGTAGCGCGATTTGTCCTCGCCACCCTCGCCCGACACCGCTTTGGCGCCGATGCGGTTCATCGCGATCGCCAGCGTCTCATGCGCTTCCGGCGACAGCGCGCCCAGACTCATGCCCGGCGTGACGAAGCGCTTTCGGATCGCAGTGATCGCCTCGACCTGATCGATCGGTACGCCCTCGTCCGGATAGTTGAATTCCATCAGGTCGCGCAGATAGATGGGCGGCAGATCGCGTACCCCTCGCGAATATTGCAGATAGCTGGAATAGCTGTCGGTGCCGACCGCGGTCTGCAACAGGTGCATCAATTGCGCGGAATAGGCATGTGCTTCGCCGCCGTCGCGCTGGCGATAGAATCCGCCGATGGGCAGCGTCGCCACCGCCTGATCGAAGGCCAGATCGTGCCGGTCGCTGGCATTGACGTAGAGCGAGGCATAGCCTTCGCCCGAAATCTTTGCCGGCATGCCGGGGAACAGATCGTTGACCAGCGCGCGGCTCAACCCCACCGCTTCGAAATTATAGCCGCCACGATAGCTGGAAATAACCGCGATGCCCATTTTCGACAGGATCTTGAGCAGTCCTTCGTTGATCGCGGTGCGATGCCGTTCCAGACATGTGTCGAGACTGAAGTCACCGAACAGCCCGCGCTCATGCCGGTCGAAAATCGCCGCTTCGGCCAGATAGGCGTTCACCGTGGTCGCGCCGACGCCGATCAGCACCGCATAATAATGCGTGTCCAGACATTCGGCAGTGCGCACATTGACCGAGGAATAGGAACGCAGCCCCTTGCGCACGAGATGCGTGTGCACCGCAGCCGCGCTCAGCACGCCGGGAATCGCCACCCGGTCACTGCCGATATGTTCGTCGGTCAGGAACAGTTCCGAACGCCCCTCGCGCACGGCCTGCTCCGCCTGCGCACGGATGCGCCGGATTGCGCTGCGCAGCGATTCTGCGCCGCCGCCGGTTTCGAACGTACAGTCGATTTCCGCAGCCTGCCCCTCGAAATGCGCCTTGAGCCGGGTCCATTCGGCCCCGGTCAGCACGGGGGAATCGAGCACCAGCACTTTGCCCGATCGTGCTTCGGATTGCAGGATATTGCCCAGATTGCCGAATCGCGTCTTGAGCGACATGACATGGCGTTCGCGCAAGGGATCGATCGGCGGGTTCGTCACCTGAGAGAAATTCTGGCGGAAGAACTGGCTGATCAGGCGCGGCTTGTCCGAAATCACCGCAAGCGGCGTATCGTCGCCCATCGACCCGATCGCTTCCTTGGCGGTTTCCACCATCGGCGCGAGGATCAGCTCCATATCCTCCAGCGTCTGCCCCGCCGCGACCTGACGACGCGACAATTCGGCGCGATCGAACCGCACCGTGGCATAGGAGGGCGCAGGCGGCAGATCTTCGACGGTCAGGAAGCTGCCGATCATCGCGGCGTAATCGCGCTCGCCCGCGATACGGTCCTTCAGCTCGCGATCATGGAAGACAACGCCCTCGTCAAGGTCGACGGCGATCATCTGGCCGGGGCCGAGCCGCCCCTTTTCGCGCACCGCGCTCTCCGGCACCACGACCATGCCCGCTTCCGATCCGACGATCAGCAGCCCGTCATTGGTGCAGGTATAGCGCAGCGGACGCAGCGCGTTGCGGTCCATGCCCGCCACCGCCCAGCGGCCATCGGTCATCGCCAGCGCGGCGGGGCCGTCCCACGGCTCCATGACGCTCGCCATATACTGATACATCGCCAGATGTTCGGGCGGCATATCGGTGTTGGAGCCCCATGCTTCGGGCACCAGCATCAGCTTGGTCGAGGGCGCGTCCTTGCCGGAGCGGCAAATCGCCTCGAACACGGCATCCAGCGCGGCGGTATCGCTGGCGCCGGCCGGAATGACCGGCTTGATATCCTCCGAATGCTCGCCGAACGCCAGGCTCGCCATCTTGATCTCGTGGCTGAGCATCCAGTTCTTGTTGCCGCGGATCGTATTGACCTCCCCATTATGGGCAAGGCAGCGGAACGGCTGGGCCAGCCACCATTGCGGGAAGGTGTTGGTCGAATAGCGCTGATGGAAAATCGCCACCCGGCTTTCGAAACGCGCATCGGTCAGGTCGGGATAGAAGTCCGACAGGCTTTCGGCGAGGAACAGTCCCTTGTAGATGATCGAACGGCACGACAGGCTGCAAATGTAGAAGCCGTGAATCTGGGCCGCGATCACCTGCCGTTCGATCCGACGGCGGACGAGGTAGAGTTCCTTTTCGAACTCGGCGGCGTCCATATCCTCCGGCATCGGGCCGGCGATCATGATCTGTTCGATTTCGGGGCGCGTCGCCTGTGCCTTCTGGCCGATGACCGAGACATCGACCGGCACCTGCCGCCAGCCGTAAATGGTATAGCCCGCGTCGATCAGCTCGCTTTCGACGATGGTGCGGCAGGTTTCCTGCGCATTCAGGTCGGTGCGCGGCAGAAAGACCATGCCGACCGCCAGGCGGTTGGGCAGCACCGTATGGCCCGACTTGTCGATGGCGTCGTCGAAGAACCGATGCGGCAGGTCGACATGAATCCCCGCCCCGTCGCCGGTCTTGCCATCGGCATCCACCGCGCCGCGGTGCCACACCGCGCGCAGGGCGTCGATCGCCGACTGCACGACCCGGCGCGAAGGCTTGCCGTCGGTGGCCGCTACCAGCCCGACGCCACAGGCATCCGATTCAAACTCGGGACGGTACATGCCCTCACGGGCAAGGCGTTCGCGTTCGGATTCGTTCATTGCTTGGTTTCCTTGGCCGGGGGCGGCAGATCCTTGGTCGCCGCTTCGACCTTTTTCATAATTTCGGGCATTTGCTTGATCAGTCTGGGCGTGAAGGATTTCATCGCCTGCATCATGTCCGGGCCCATCATCATCGTCATGGAATCGTGAGCATAGACAGCCCCTGTGGGCGTCGCGAAGAATCGATGCAGATCGTCAAGCTGGGCAACGCTGAATTTACGGGCATAGGCATGGGCCAAAGCCACACGCACCTGCGGCTCTATCTCTGTCATCAGCTTGGCCATCTCATCGAACATCACCTTCATGGTGATATCCATTCGTTTCTTGAACGCCGGATCCTTGTCGGTGGCCAGTTCACCGATACTCTTGTCATCCCCGGCCTTCTTCTCCGCATCGGGATCGATGTCAGACGGCTTGATGTCATACATGGATGCGAGGCTGCTTTTGATGATGGTGTTCATCGTTGCGTGCATGATCCGCGCATAGGTGCCCAACGGCCATATCTGATCGACAACCGGCCGTGCAGCCGCCAGCCGGGCCGGATCCACCGGCGCAGCGGCAGGGGTGGCATCCGCACCCTCCGCCTTCGCCGTCGGGGCCGTTTGTGTAGCCGCCTGCGCCTGCGGAGCTATCACCGCCACGGAAAGCGCATATCCCAGAGCAATCATGCCGCTTTCCTTCCCGTCTTCGCCTTTTGCTTCAGCCAGCCGTGCATATGTTCGGCCACGTCGCGCCCGTCGCGGATTGCCCACACGACCAGGCTCGCCCCGCGCACAATGTCGCCGGCGGCGAACACGCCGTCGAGGCTGGTCATCAGCGTCGAATGATCGACGCGCAACGTGCCCCAGCGGGTGACGCCCAGATCGGACGAACCGAACAGCGTCGGCAGGTCTTCGGCATCGAAACCCAGCGCCTTGATGACCAGATCGGCGTCGACCGTGAAATCCTTGCCCGGATCGACTTCCGGGGCGCGGCGACCGCTGGCGTCGGGGGTTCCCAGCCGCATCCTACTGGCACGCACCGCCGACACGGTTCCCGCCCCCTCGCCTGTCGCTTCGAACGATTGCGGTGCCGACAGCCAGACGAATTCGACGCCTTCCTCCTCGGCATTGGCGACTTCGCGTTGTGAACCCGGCATATTGTCGCGATCGCGGCGATAGAGGCACTTTACCGACTTCGCGCCCTGACGCACGGCGGTGCGCACGCAGTCCATCGCGGTATCGCCGCCGCCGACGACCACGACATGCTTGCCGGATGCATTCAGGCTGCCGTTCTCGAACGCGGGCACGGTGTCGCCGAACCCCTTGCGATTCGAAGCGGTCAGAAAATCGAGCGATTCGACCACCCCTTCAGCGCCGACCCCCGGCGCCTTGATCGCGCGCGGCTTGTACACCCCCGTGGCGATCAGCAGCGCATCATGGCGGTCGCGCAGTTCGTCGAGCGTTGCGTCGTGTCCGACCTCGAACCCTTCATGAAAGACGATCCCGCCGTCCTTGAGCCGCTGGACGCGGCGCATCACCACTTCCTTTTCCAGCTTGAAGCCGGGAATTCCATAGGTCAGCAGGCCCCCGGCGCGATCATGCCGGTCATAGACATGCACGCTATAGCCGTAGCGGCGCATATATTCCGCCGCTGCCAGCCCGGCCGGGCCTGCGCCGATCACGCCGACCGACTGGCCGCGCTCCGGCCCCGGCACCAGCGGTTCCACCCAGCCTTTTTCCCAGGCGGTGTCGGTGATGAATTTCTCGACCGAACCGATCGTCACCGCGCCATGGCCGGAAAATTCGATCACGCAATTACCCTCGCACAGCCGATCCTGCGGACAGATACGACCGCAGATTTCGGGCATGGTCGAGGTCATGTTGGAGAGCTGATAGGCCTCCCGCAGCCGCCCTTCGGCAGTCAGCCGCAACCAGTCGGGAATATGGTTGTGCAACGGGCAATGGACCGAACAATAGGGCACGCCGCATTGCGAGCAGCGCGATGCCTGCTCCTCGGCGCCGGTAACGGCGTAGCGTTCCGCAATTTCCTGAAAGTCGGTGCGGCGGGAATCTGGTTCCCGCTTGGGCGGATAAGACTGCCCCGTTCCCACGAATTTCAGCATCGGATTATCGGCCACGAACATCCCCTCGCATGAGTGTCGTGCGCCCGATACGGCAAAATTCCCGCAGAGTCACGCGGAAACCGCCATTTATGACAGCAATGATGACCTATTAATTCTGTTATTCGCTCGAAATTCGCTTCATACTGGCAGTTTATAATAAAATTAATGGCCGTTTCGGTCCTATCGTGCCAGCAGCCAGATCAGCGCCAGGCTGCCGAAGATGATCCGATACCATGCAAAGGGCTGAAAGCCGTGGCGGCTGACGATCCCGACGAACCAGCGGATCACCACCAGTGCGACGATGAACGACACGACAAATCCGACCGCGATCAGGCCCCAGCCGACCTGCGACGTCGCGAGCGCGGTCTTGTTCTTCCACATCTCAACGGTCGTTGCACCGAGCATGGTGGGGATGGCGAGGAAGAAACTGAATTCAGCCGCCGTGCGCCGCTCGACGCCCAGTGCCAGTGCGCCCATGATCGACGCCCCTGAGCGGCTGACGCCGGGAATCATCGCCAGGCACTGGATGAAGCCGATTGCGACCGCCCGGCCGGCTGGAATTTCCGCAACACCGACAACATCATGATCCTTGATGATCCGTTCCAGCACCAGAATGGCAATCCCACCCAGCACCAGTGCCACCGCAACCACCTCCGGAGCCCCCAGCAAAACCTCGATATAGCTGTGCAACGCCAGCCCGATAATCGCCGCGGGCATGAAAGCGATGAGGATGTTCATCGCGAATCGCCAGGAAATCTTTTCGCCTTTCAGCATTCCCTGCGCCACCGCCCAGAAGGTACGCCAGTACAGCACGACCACGGCCAGAATGGCGCCGAGCTGGATAATGATATTGAACGCCGCCCATTGATCTGCCTGATAGCCGAAAATCTCACTGGCAAGGATCAGGTGGCCGGTCGACGACACCGGCAGGAACTCGGTCAGCCCCTCGACGATGCCAAGCAGGATGGCGGTAAGCAGCAACGGCATGGCAATTCCCCGGATGAAGGTGGGAAGACTGGAATGGGGGTCCGGCGGCAACCGATAAAGGAATCAGGCGGCGCTCTTCAATCCGAAGCGGCCATGTTTGCGATACAGCACCAGCCATCCGGGTGCTACGGTCGCAAGCGGGGTAGGCGTAATTCCCAGCGCCGCAATGCCCGGCATATCCTTGCTGACCACATTGTCGAGCTGCAACATCCGCCACTGATCGCCGGTAATGGGCGTGCCGGGCAAGGCCGCCAGCAATGCGCCAAGCGAATCCGGAATGTCGGTAATTGCGCGATCGCGGCCGATCGTTTTGGCGATCCAGCGAATCAGCTCACCCATGGTCAGCACATCGGGGCCGCCCAGTTCGAATGTCTTGCCGCCAAATTCGCCGGGATTGCCCAGCGCCGCGACGATCGCATCGGCGACATCGACGACATAGACCGGCTGGAACCGCACTTCCGAACGCAGCACGGGAATAACGGGCGCACCGGCGATCATCCGCGCAAAGCGGTTGATGAAATCGTCCTCACGCCCGAAAATGATCGACGGACGCACGATGGTCGCCGTCGGGAAGGCCGCACGCACCGCTTCTTCGCCTTGCGCCTTCGACCGGCCGTAGGCGGAAGGCGATTCGGGATCGGCACCGATCGCCGACATATGCACCAGCGCGGAAACGCCCGCATCGGCCGCAGCCTTTGCCACATTGGCGGCGCCTTCGACGTGCAGCTTTTCAAAATCGCCGCTCAGGATGCCGACCAGATTGACGACGCAGTCCGCACCTTCAACCGCGCGCGCAACGGTTTCCGGCTTCGTGATGTCGGCGGCCATGAACTGGGTCTGGCCCAAACCGCCAAGCGGTCGCAAAAACCACGCATCGCGCGGATCGCGCTCGGCAATGCGCACGCGTGCACCGGCTTCGAGCAGCGCCTGAGTGACATAGCGCCCGACAAATCCACCGCCGCCGAAAAGCGTCACAAGCTTGTTTTTCATGGTCCGATCATCCCTAGCTGGCGCAACCGCAAATGCCTGTTCACGGCTCAAACGGCAAGCACTGACTTTTCGTTGCAACAAGTGATTGACAACCCCCCGCCCCTTCCCCTAGAGGCCGCGCCCTACCGTTGCGTGCCCAGATGGCGGAATTGGTAGACGCACCAGCTTCAGGTGCTGGCGGGGGCAACCCCGTGGAGGTTCGAGTCCTCTTCTGGGCACCAGTCAACCCTTTTATCCCGCTGATTTTGCATGATAAAAGGGCATTCCGAAAAGATCGAGCCCACATACGTTCCCACATTTCGCGTGGGACTTAGGTGGCAACGTCGAACCTTTATGGGACGAATGCCCGTTCAGGCGCTCGCCATCGCTCGGCGGCTCCATCCGCCCTGATTCTATGGGACCGCGTTACACACGCTTCCCATCCATGCGCCTATAATAAACTCGGACAGAACCACAATGGACGCAATTCTTTAATATTGCAGGGATATCTTGTTGCGAATCATTCGTATACATTTAATTTCCCAGCCACCTGCTGTCACGAAGAGAAAGCCAATGTCCGATCCTGTCATCTCAACTTATGATTTTGGGAATGCGACAGGGCCGTTTGCGCCGACGCAGACCAACGGCGGCGCGACGACGCAGAGTCTGGCGATAAACGGATCGGGTGCAAGCTACAGTGGCGGATATCTCAATCTCCCGGCCGATTGCTATCTGGATGCGGGTGCATTGGGGATAACGCTGCCCACGGACAGCGATCCTGCGCTGACGCAAACCCCAGCCGCGATGACCCTGACATGGGTTGGCATCCTTCCTGCCGCAGAATCTCCGCTCGTTTCGATGTTCGAGTGGGCGGAAGCGCGATTTGAGCTGACAGCGCATTGGGATCCCGGCAAGCTTCGCGTGCGCATCGAGCGCAGCGGAACGGACACCTATCTCGACAGCATTGGCGGCTTGTCGATGACCAACGAGGAAACGGTCGGCGTGCGCTGGGATGATGATCCCGATGGCGCGGGCGGCACGATCACCTTCTTGCGTGACGGAGAGGCCTTCGGCCCGCCGCAACCATATCGCGTTCAAGGTGAGGATCACGCCCGACACTGATCTTGAATGCAATGCCTCGCTCGGCAATACGTCCAACTCGGCGTTGCAGAAGGCCAAGCAAATCTCGGTCAGCGTAACCGAATCGAGTCAGCCTGCGCCGCCCGATCCGACTGATCTCACCGTTTATGGCGATCCCGGCACCCGCTTTCCGCTTGGCCTCGACATGGCGGGAGCAAGCGGCAACTATGACCTGACGGTGCCATCGGGTCTGTCGCTCGTGAAGCGGGACGTCACGCCTACACCGGAAACGGAAAGCTCAACCTACACCATCACCGCTCTCGCGGCTTCCTATGCGCCAGCGCAGGCCAATGGCGGCGTCACGGCCAACGATCTCGCGATCGTGGGAACGGGCGCGAACTATTCGAGCGGGCGCCTTAACCTTCCGGCCGGCACCTATTTGTCGGCAGACGCGATCGGGATTTCCCTGCCAACCACGTCAGACCCTGACACCACCCAAGCACCGCAGTCTATCACGGTGGGGTTCAAAGGTATCGTGCCGCAGGCCGAAGCGCCATTGGTATCGCTTTACCACTATTCGCACGCTGAATTTTCCCTTTACGGCTATTGGCAGCCCGGCCAGGTGAAGGTCATCCTTGAGCGTGAAGGGCAGAGGGCCGTTTTCTACAGCGACACCGGCCTCTCCAGTACGGCAGACGAGGACATCGCTGTCCGCTATGATGATGACCCAAATGGCGCAGGAGGCACGATCACTTTCCTGCGCGGGGGCGTTGCCTTCGGCTCCCCGCAAGCGGTCGGGTTCAAGCCGAAGATCACGCCGGAAGCGGTGTTGGAATGCAACGCCTCGCTCGGCAACACCACCAATTCCGTCAACCTGCAGGTCCAGGAAATCTCGGTCAAACTGGAGGTGCTGGCCAACGTGGAGTCGTTCACGCCGGTATCCTCGGGAACGATCAGCGCGACAGACCTGGAACAGATCTATGTCGATGCACTGAGCGTTTCGACCCCGCAACCTGCAAAGGTCGTGTCCTACGCACCGTCGGGCGGCGGAGCCGCCTCGACAGTCAGCGTCATTATCGGGCCGATCGACGTGCCTGCCGGCGTTGGCTATCGAGCGATATTGGAAGACTGGTCGACGGGATCGCCTGTCGATCATTCCAATGTGCTGGTGATGACCAAGCCCGCGCGGCAGAATTGCCAATTCGAGGATGAGACACTGCGCGCGAACCAACCGCGCTGGATGGAGTGTCTGCCCCAGGGTGCCGTTCCGGTCATTTCCGACATCGCCTATTATTGCGAGGCGATCCGCATCGGCAACTATGTGCAATTCCAATTCGGCTACGACTGGACCACGGCCACCATGCCCGCCAATCCGTTTGGAGATTCCAGCGGCAAGGAAAGCTATATGGTGCCGCACAAGTGGCGGATCGAGGACAAGGACAGCAACGTCATCGCCACGGTCGAACGCCCCGATGGCGGCCCGCTCAACGGAACGGATATTCCGGGTATATTCGAAGGCAGCTATGACGGCTATGGCGTTGCGATCACCAACAGCACGGACAAATGGTATCCGCGCGGAACGGTGCGTGCGGGCGTGATCTGGCGGTCGGAAACGCCGCCATCCTATGACCAGACCTTCATCAACACCAATCTCCCGCGTTATGACGTAACGATCGGCTATGCGTCGCACACGCATTATTCGAACAACGGCTTCGACGGGCGGCTCTGGGGCGGCGATAGCTCGAACGGATTCGGAAACACGCGGGTCATGCCCTATGATCCGACCAACTATGAAACACTGACGCCGCTTGTCGGCGTCACCTTGGACCCGTGGAAGGGCTCGCTCTACAATTTCAGCTCGCTCGCAGCCGTCGCTTCGATCTGGCTCCAATACACGCCATTCAATCAGTGTGGCCGTTCGCCGATCACGGGACCGGGCGGAGTCCGTGACGATCGCGCCGCATTCGCCGAGCCAGTCGGTCAGTATATGTATGACATCACTGCGACTCGGCCTCATGATGCGAAGCCTTGGGCGACGATCGCGATTGACTATGTGACTGCCTATGTCAGCGATCCCTACCATGCCTTCGAGGGCGGCCGCTGCGTCCCGCTGTTCAAGGGTGCCAACGCCAATCGCGACATCGGCCTTCGCAATCACTATTACGGCTACGGTGACGCCTCGCGGCCTGCCGACCGGTCATGGTATCTCCACGGTGGCCGTCCCTATGAGATGGCCGACAGCTATAGTCCGTGGACGGCGAAAGTGCCCTACGGTGGCACCGCGATTCGCAAGCCCTATTTCGGCACTAACGAAATCGATCTGCCCCACGCGCACCAGTTCCCGCATTGGGGCTCGTTGCTGTGGAAGACGCCTGAGTTCGCCTTTATTGGCCATAAGCTCAGCGACCAGGGCCGCCTCTATGAAAACTGGATACTCGCGAGCGGGTTCGGCAGTGCATCGGATTTTGCGGAACGCGGCGCGGCCTGGCAATTCCTCCATTGCGCGTTGGTGTGGAAGACCGCCTCGCGAACATCGGATCGGCTCTACTCGCGCGATGATATCCTGTCCTATGTCGTTCAGGATTTCGAGACGTTCAGCGATACTCACAAAACGGCGACACCGGGTTTCGACAATCCGCCGTCCAACGTCATGACTGCTGGCAATATCGATGAGAATCTCGTTGTCTATGCCGGGGCGGACCGCTTCGGCGTGTGCGGCTGGCGCGACGGAACAGTCCTCGCGCAGCATGATTTTTATATCGGATACTGGCAGACCGCCTTGGGGATTGCCGAACGGATCGGTTTCAATGCAGCCGTGCGATCGACATCGACCAAGGCCGGCGCTGTGCTGGACTGGCTGATCGCGCAGCATCGCAAACGGGTTGTCGGTCGCATCAACGACGCCCCTCGTGCCAATCCCGGCGGCGGCGAACCTTATCTGTTCCACCTGTGGGAGGAGAGTGCGATCATAGCCGCTAGCGGCAATGTCGCCTCGCTCCCACAAACATACGCCGCGATTGCAACGCAAAACGGCGATGCAGCGACATGGGACGTGTTCGACTATGACGGAAACAGTTATTCGCGCGACGGACAGGCGATGGATCAGTTGATCGCCGGCCCATCGGTTCTGCGGATACATCTCGGCCAGAGTGGCAGCGATCTGACGACAGCCGAAACGACGGCAACCTCCTGGCGGAACCAGAAGAAGAGCGAAGAGGAAGCACTTGGCGCCAATGGGGCGGGTACGACCTGGTTCAAATATCTGCAGGCGGCGCACAACCCGGCGATCTCGTAATCTTCATTTCGAACCGGCCCTTCTCACCGATAGGCCGGTTCGAATTCTTCTCATGTCTTAACCTTATCTTGAACGGGTGCAGCTATACGCAAACTGCTGATTGACCGGAATTTTGTTGATGACCTTGCGCCTCTTCCTTCTCATCCTCGCCAGCGTGAGCCTGTCGGCGCTCGCTCAACTCGCGCTCAAGATCGGCACGACAGCCGCCATCGGCACCCGATCGGCGGGGATCGGTGGGGAAATGGGAAGCCTCGCACAATCGCCGATGATAATCGTCGGCCTCGGTCTCTATGGTGTTGGCGCACTCTTGTGGCTGTTCGTTCTCGGCCGTGTGCCCTTGTCGTTCGCCTATCCCTTCGTGGGCATGGGTTTCATCCTGACGATGCTCGCCGGCGCCTTCTGGTTGAACGAGAGCCTGAGCTTCGCCCGGATCGCCGGCACTCTTCTGATCGCGACCGGCTGCGTGCTGGTGGCGCGCTCGGCCTGAGATGGCGCCGTATTTCGGGAGGATCGCGTGACTCGAACGACCATCGCCAATGGCTTTGAGGCGCCGCGCCTCTCGGACAGCGCCTGCCGGCTGCTGCTCACAGGGATCGCAATATTCGCCGTCACGCTGCGATTGGCGGGCGTATGGGTCTTGAACCAGCCGCTTGAGAGCGATTCGCTCTCCTATTTCACGATGGCGCAGGGTCTGGCGGAGCGAGGGGAACTGCTCGATATATATGGCCAGCAAGCCTTCTACAGCGCAGGCTATCCGCTGCTGCTCGCCCCCTTCTTCATGGTGCTGGGGAGTTCGGTTAGCGTAGCGCTATCCGTCAATATGCTGCTCTGCGCTGTCAGCACATGGCTCATCTACAGGCTCGCCTTGGCACTGTCCCGCAATCGCGGGGCGGGCCTGCTCGCTGCCACAGTCTACGCCCTCTGGTTTCCCGGCCTCTGGAATGCGACAATGCTGGCGAAGGAAAATCTCTCGACGCCGTTGCTGCTCGGCATTGCTCTCTGCGCGATCGGTATCGCGCGTGGCGAACGCCCGATGGGGACGGCGCTGGTCGGGGGACTGCTATGGGGGGGGGCGCTGGTGACGGGCGGCTCGGCACTGCTGCTTTGTGCCGGCGTCGCCGTCGCACTGCTGATGTTATGGCGTGTGCGTGGCAATTTCGCACCGGCTTTCGCCGGGGGGCTATGCTTCATCGCTGGCGCTGCACTGATACTGACACCGTGGCTCTACGCGACGGACCAGATGGTGGGTCGCCCGGTCCTCACTACCAACGCCGCCTTCAACCTCTATCTCGGCAATAATCCCGCAGCGACGGGCAAATTCGTGAGCATCTCCGATACGCCGATGGGACGGGATTGGGAGGTGACACGCCTGCGTCTGGGCGAAGTCGGCAACGCCGATCGCCTGCAGGCCGAAGCGCTGCGCTGGATCGGCGAGAATCCAGGTCGGGCGGCGGAACTGGCGATGCTTAAACTCGCCTTTTTCTGGCAACCCAACCTTCCGGATGCGGAGGATTTCAGCGCGTCGAAGGCCGTCGCTTCGATCCGGTTGTTCGAAGTCATACAATATGCGCTGATTCTTCTGTTCGGCTTCGCGGCTTTCCGCTCGCGGCTGATCGCGAGCGACGGCAGGTGGATATTCGCCGCGATGATCGCCGGTTTCTGGCTGATCCACGCTGCCGCTTATATCATTACGCGCTACCGCGACCCGGCGATCCCGCTGCTGATCGTCATGGGCGCCATTCCGGTCGCGGCCTGGCTCGAACAGTTAACAACGCGACGGACCGTGCGACATGCTGCTTGAGCGCGACGCCACCGTCAGCGAAGCCGTGCCGCTGTTCGTCGACGTTGACGGCACGCTGACACGAGCCGACATTTCGCTCGAAAGCTTCGTGCGGATTGCACGATCCGGCATGGCCGCGCTCGCGGCTCTTCTTTTGTGGCTTGCCGCAGGCCGCGCCGCCGCCAAGACCATGGCGGCGCGGCACGATCGCATCGACCCTGCGCTGCTCCCCTATCGGCAGGAGGTGCTGGGCCTGATCGAAACTGCAAGGGCCGCTGGCCGTCCCGTCATATTGGCGAGCGCGAGTCACTGGCGGCATATTCGCCGTATCGCCGATCATCTGGGGCTTTCGGCTCCGATCATCGCGACACGCGGTCGCGCCAACCTCAAGGGTCGTGCCAAACTCACCGCTATCCGCGAGCGCATCGGTCCCGGCACACCGTTCGATTATGTCGGAGACAGTCGCGCCGATACCTGCCTGTGGCGCGAAGCGCGGCGAAGCTGGTCGGTCGGCTATGTGCCGCCGCGATCGGCTGTCGAGCGCCTCGGCGATACCCGCGCCGGCTTTGCCCGATCGGCGATCAAGGCGATGCGACCACATCAATGGGCCAAAAATGCGCTTGTGATCGTACCCGCCTTCACGTCCGGGCAGTTCATCAAGCCGGCCGTCCTGCTGACGGCAGTGGTCGCCGCGCTGCTCATGTCGCTGATCGCCTCGTCCATCTATCTGCTCAACGATCTGCTGGACATGGATTCCGATCGCGCGCACCGCACCAAATGGAAGCGACCGCTCGCCCACGGCGACCTTTCCATTCCTGCCGCGCTCGGTTTGTCTCTGGCGCTGGCCGGCATCGGCCTGACCGGAGGCTGGTTGCTCGGCGGGCCTGCGCTCACGCTCTGGCTGCTTGCCTATATGGCGATCACGACCGCCTATTCCTTCCGGCTGAAGGCAGTGATGGTCGGCGACGCCATCGTCCTCGCGTCGCTTTATACCATTCGCCTGTGGATCGGCGGCGTCGCGATCGGGGTATCCCTGAGCTTCTGGCTGCTGCTCTTTTCGGTCTTCCTGTTCCTCAGTCTCGCTTACCTCAAGCGCTATGTCGAAATGCGCGACGCGATCGAGCCGGATCGCCTGCTGAGCGGTCGCGGCTATGTCGGAGACGACATCGATGTGGTGATGATGTCGGGGGTATCGGCGGGAATGGTTGCGATACTGGTACTCGCCCTGTTCGCTCATGACCCCACGACCGCTGCCCACTATGCCAATCCCGAACTGCTTTGGCTGCTCTGCCTGCCGCTCATCTACTGGATGAATCGCATCTGGATGATGGCGCGGCGCGGCCAGGTCGAGGGTGATCCGGTCGCTTTCGCGATCAAGGACCGGCGCAGCATCCTCATCGGCGCTGCAATGGCCTGCATCTTCGCTGCAGCGCTCTATGGCCCTGCGGCCGCCTCCTGACCAGCGGGCGCGGCACAGCGAACAGCCATGCGGATAAAGCTCTCAACCTGCTTTCAGGTCGGAATCGTCCTTCTGGCAATCTGGCTCGCTGTCACCACGCAGAAGGATGCCGTTCAGCGGCAATATCTGAACGAGCAGGCAGCGAACACCAACTCGGCTATTATGGCTGGACCATCTGCCGCGCCTCGACCTTGATAATGCACTTCACCGATCGCTTGGCCTTGGCAGCCCCTTTTTCACAGGCGTCAATGGCTTCTCGATTCTGACGCCGCATTTCGGCGGCATCGACGATGGCTCGCCAGGATTCGGGATTGTCGGCGCGCATCATTCGGCTTCCGGCATCCCATAGGCTCGGCTCACCAATCGTGCGTCGCGCGATGCGCTCAGGCCAACGCCAGTCCTCCGGCATGGCGCGAGCAATCATGCCGGGAAGAACGGACCAAAGCAGGCACCCGGCAAGGGCGCCACCGCCGATGCTCCACCATAGATGCTCGCGCTGCTGCTCGCGCGTGCGAGCGTTGCCGATGATCTGATGCAACGCCTGAACGGCATCGGCCTGACTCTGCCGGACTTGCTGCACGCTGGCCCGGTCGGCTTCGCGGGCCTTGTGCGCCGCTGCAGCAATGCGCGCGCCTATGTCCTCCGGGGTCATGTCGAGCGCAGGCGCATCCTCAATTGCCTTCATCCGCTTGTGGATCGCGGCGAGGTGCGCGTTCGCCTTTTCCAGTGTCGGGTTATAGTCGGGGATTTCGATGTTCAACCGCTCGGCCGCCATATGCTCGACAGCGCGAACCATGAGCGCGATGCGTCCGTCGAGTTCCGCCACTCGATCGTCGAGCCGCGCGAACGCTTCGGCTGCGGTTTCCGCGCGGGGTTGGGGCTCCGGCGTGTTCGTCGGCAATCCTTGTTCGTCCATATCATCTTCTCCTGGCTAATGACCGATGCCCATGCCGCGCCCAAGGTCGCGGACGTGATCGAGGGGGATGGAGTTCGCGAGCTCACGCGATAGACTGCGGCTCATGTCGCGGCTGATCTCAAGCCCAAGCTCGCGGCTGCGCCCGCCCAGCACCGATTCGAGCTGGGCGTCTCGTTCGAGTCTTTTCGCCATGCCCGCCATTTGCTGGGATATGCGCTTCGCACCCCGGGAATCCCCGTCGCGCACAAGCTCTTCCCGCTGACGCTGCAACTGCTGCCAGCCCTCGACGAAGCGGTCAGCGCGCTGGAACGGGTCGATGCGGATTTCGGCCTCAATCTGCATTGCCCGGAGCGTGGTTTGGCCGCGCCCTGCGGCCGCCTCGCGGACAAGCTCCGGCTGGCGCTCGAACGCGGCACCAAGATCGGTGGAAGCATTTGGCCGGATCGCGTCGAGCGTATCCTTCGCCCGATCCAGCGCGACGCGCTGGTGTGGCATCGGGTCGAGACCCTGTGCGCGAGTCTGCCGCACGGCGTCGAGCGCCCTTGCGTAGCGCTCCGCCGCGCCGCGCAACCCGCTGGCGGAAGCGGGCTGCGGGCTGCGCGCGAGCTGGTCGCTCCGTTCCGGTACGTGTGGTCGCGGCGCTGGCCGAAAGCTTGCGAACATATCCCGTTCGCGCGGCGGTTCGGCCGTGGGCCGGAAATTGTCGAAGATCCCGCGCGCCTTCTCGGGGATGGCCTTGACGATCTCGGCGACCCGCTCGCGGAAGCTGATGCCGCGCCGCTCGGCGAAGTCCCGCGCCGGATCGCAGCGCTCGTAATCGCTCGCCATATCCTTGGGCCGCTCGCGCGATAGCGTGCTGACGAGCCTGCTCTGATCCTTGAAGTCGTCGCGGCCGTAGTGGAGCGCCACCCCGTTACGGTGACGCGACATCGCGACATAGGCACCGTGGCGATCCATGCCCGGCGTCGCCAGCACATGCGCCCGGTCCACCGTCATGCCCTGCGCCTTGTGGATCGTCGCGGCGTAGCCATGATCGAGATCGCGATAGTCTTTGATATCGAACACAACCGAACGCCCGTCGTCGGTGCGCACCACCATGCTGCTTTCGCTGACGTGCTCGACCGTGCCGAGCGTGCCGTTCTTCACCTCCAGGCTACGCTCGTTGCGCAGGAACATGATGCGGTCGCCGGAAGCAAAATCCCGATCACCGTGTTCGGTCTCGATGCGAACATCGCTGCCCAGCTCGCCCGCCGCTTGCATCCGCTCGCGTGCCGTGTCGTTGAGTTCACGCACCTCGGCATTGGTGTGGGTGAGGATGATCCGGCTGGCATCTGGGGCCGCCCGCCGGTCGCGATCCCAGCGTTCGATCAGTTCGCCACGCGCCGCCTCGCGCGTCTCGGCAGCATGAACCATGTCGCGCTCGGCGTAGGCGCCGATCGCTTCGCCGGTGCGCCCGGTTGCAAGGTGCCGGGTCGCATCCTGCTGCCAGCCTTCATGCTGGCGGCGCACTCCGGTGATTTCGACGCCGCCATGCCGTTCGTGGATCGCGCGGAACGCCGCGCCCGCCTCGATCGCCTGCAACTGCTGCGGATCGCCGACCAGCACGACCTTGGCGCCTGCGTCAGCGGCGTGGCCCAACACGCGCTCCATCTGCTGCGTGCCGACCATGCCCGCCTCGTCGATGACGAGCACATCGCGTGGGCCGAGCAAGTCGCGTCCCTGCGACCAGCCATGTTCGAGGCTCGCGATCGTGCGCGACGCGATGCCCGAACCATTCTCCAGACCCTCGGCGGCGATGCCCGACAGTGCGGCACCGCGCACCCGGAACCCAGCATCCTCCCACGCCTCGCGTGCGACGCCGAGCATCGCGCTCTTGCCGGTCCCGGCATAGCCGACAACGACGCTCAGGCCGTGCTTGTCGGTCACATGGTCGAACGCCGCGCGCTGCTCGCCCGACAGTTCCAAGCCGCGCTCCGCCGCGTGTGCCAGTGCGCCTTTCCGGTCGGTCTCCGACACGCGATGCCGCTCGCGCTCCGCCATCAATTCCGATGCGCGGCTCAACCGCTGCTCGGTCTCGATCATCTCGCGACTGGTAAAGCGATCCTCGCCGCGTCCGTCCTTGCCGAGCGCGATCAGGTCGGGCGATGACCGCACCGCGCTGAGCACAGCATCGAACTGTTCGCGCCCATCGCTGTGCCGATGCGCGAACATGGCCATGTCGCGGCTCGTGAACGTCGCCTGCCCGTGGGTGATGGCGTCGAGCGCGATGCCGGGATTGGCGATGATGCGCGTCCCGTTCTCGCGCGCGATCTCGCGGTGGATTTCGGCGCGGTCGGCAAGCTGGCCCTCACGCTCCATGCGCTGCGCGGGGCCGCCGATCTTGTCTTGCGGTTCGAGCGCGATGCCCTGCGCTTCCAGCGACCGGTGATCGATGCGCGCATCGATGTCGAGTTCGGCCAGCCGCGCGTTGACATGGCTCTCCCAGCGTTCGCGCCACTGGCCGACATGCGCGTGTTCGTTCCACTCGCGCACCTTCGCCCCGAACCCGTCTTCGCCGACCTCGCGCATGGTGAGCATGACATGGGCGTGGGGTTTCGCCATGCCGTCGGCGCCGATGTCCCAATGGACATCCAAGTCGGCGATCATGCCGCAGTCGACAAATTCGGATTGCACGAAGTCGCGGGCAAGCTCGATGCCCTGCGCCTTGGTCATCTCGCGGGGGATGGCGAACTCGACCTCGCGTGCAAGCTGCGCGTCCTTGCGCACTTCGACCGCCTCGACCGCGTTCCACAATGCTTCGCGATCCGAGAAGCGTTCGGGCGCATTCTCCGGCAACATGATTTCGCTATGCTCAACCCCGGAGCGGGCGCGGAAATCATGATCGCGGTCGAGGCGGTCGTCGTGCAGGCGCTCGCCCGCGCGATAGGCGGCTGCGCCGACCGCGCTGCGGCCCGAAGTGCGCCCAATGACTTGGACAGAGAAGTGGAATATCGCCATTGCGATATACCAGCTACACTGCGAAGCGCACGTCGGCACGACGTATAAGCGCGCCCTTCTCGAATAAATTCTCGTGCGGGACTAGGTGGTGTCAGACTGTCCCGGCGACTCTACTGCATTACGCGAGACGATAACCTAGAATCGCTTCATCGAACAAGGATGGAGACTTTACGATGCGCAAACCACGCGATTTTGATTCGGAATTGAAAGCGCTTGCCGACAAGGCGAAGCTGCTCAAGGAACGCCGCGTTCGCCAGCTTGGCGAACTCGTCATCGCGACCGGCGCCGATACGCTCGATGCCGACATGCTCGCCGGTGTCTTGCTCGGCGCTGCTACGAACAAGGATGCGAGCACGAAGGAGGCGTGGCGCCGCGCGGGCGCCGGGTTCTTTCAGCGCTCGGCCCGCAAGTCTGTGCCGCGACCTAGCCGCCACGACGAAGGCGCTGCGCCGCGCGACGGCGATGCGGCGTCGGCTTGAGGCAGCGAAGGCGCGAAGCGACATGCGCGATTGGCAGGCCAAGCGGCGCGAGCGAACGCGCACGCTCATCGAATTGGGCGGACTCGTCGTCAAAGCCGGGCTGGTCGAACTGACCGACGACGATCGCGCAACGATCTACGGAGCATTCCTCACGGTCGCGGATAGGTTGCGAAGCGAGGAAGGCGGTAACGCACTTGCCCTATGGCAGCGTAAAGGCAAGCGCGCGTTCGAGGCGGAACAGGAAGCCCGCGAGAAATCGCGCTAGGCGGCGATTGCATCGGCCATAGGCACGGGCTCTGGCGTCGTGCAATCGCGCGGCTCCCATTCCTGCCGCACCCATGCTTCATGGGTTCTGCTGAAAGGCACATTCGATCCGTGGCAATAATTCACGCCAATCCCTTCCCTCAGATCGATCACGCATAGACCCGCGTCGCCCGCCAGCAGGCGCACGGCATCCATCGGCCTGAACCAGCCGCGCAAGGCGCGTGACCGCTTTCCCGTCAAGCTATCCGTTGCCATGATTATCTCGCCAAAGTGAGGGCGCGCGGCGTGATATATCCGGTCGATTGCTGGGCCGGGCTTGATGTCGAAGTAATGATATTCGGGAGGCGCGTTCGGGTCGCATATCTCGCCCCCTAGACGGGGCGGCTTGTGCGGCAGGGGCGGAACCTCGTCCTATACATCGACCGTCAAAACGTCACTCTCCTTCGGCCGTTCGGGTTGATCCTCCGATGGCCGAGAAATCGCGCAATCGGGAACCGAGAGCGGGACCAACAGCGCAACGTGCGCGAGCGCCGAAATCAGCAAGGAACCAGCCACCTCCTTCCTGTCGCGCCGCTCCTCCGTCATCGCTGTGCCGTCACCTGCGCCGTCCGCGCGGGCGGGGATGGCCGGTTACGTCCCGCACACGATCCAGCAAGGCGCGGAGCGATTCCCGAACCTGCGGGGCTGTCAGTCCATCGTCATCGGGTTCCTGCTCCCCGAACAGCCGCACCTGGTTCCATCGCCAATAAGGCGTGAGGACCGCCGCCAGCCGCGCCATATCGGGGCAGTCGTGGCCCAATCCGGTCGCATTGGCATAGGCGAGCGACTTTGCGACGCGCAGACCGATATGGCGGGCATTCCATTCGTCGGGGAATCCCACATCGAGCAGATAGGCCGACAAGCCGAGCTGTGCGGTGATCCCGGAGAAGTAGAGGAAGCTATGCCAGCCGCCGATCGATCTCGGTTCATTGTCGGGAAAGAAGCCCTCTGCTCGATGGTAGCGCCAACGGCTCAGGCTCCGTCCAGCCTTGGATCGAACAAGCATGGCCGGTTCGTCATCATACTCCGCATGGAGCGAGGCGACAGCCGGAACCGCGACCGGCGCGGCAATCAATGTGCGCAACAGCGTGCGGCGTGATGTGGTGGGGATGTCGCGGCCCATATGCACCTCCGTTCCGCATCCTTGGCAGGGGGACGAAAGCGATGGGCGGATGCGGCACGGTCCCGACACTTCCGCGATTCGCGCTGTCGGATTGCCGGTGGCCGGATTAACGAAGGGCCATTGCAGCAATATACGACACCGTTTATCACATAAACGATGTCGTATATTCAATTAAACGGTGGCGTCAACGTGTTTGACTTGGAGATTGTGGGCATGGCCGATAGCGACGAGACGATGGGACGCCCGCCGCTTGGAATGAAGCCGACGACAATCAGGCTATCAACCGACACGATCCGCCGTATCGAGGCGCTGGTCGGCAATCGGCGACTGGCGCTGTTCATCCGCGAAGCGGTCGAGAACGAATTGCAGCGCCGCGAGAAGCCCGAACCTCCGAAGGAATAAGCTCGCTTTACGCGACGGCCTGCAATCCCTTGCGCTGAATGATGGAGAGTAACCGCAGGGCAGGGCCGCCTGGACGCTTCACACCGCGTTCCCAATCCGACACTAGATTGCGCGACACGTTGAGATAGGCGGCGAACACCGGCTGCGACACATGCTCGCGCTCGCGGATCGCGCGGATTTCATCGCCCGCCAGCGTCGGCACCGGGGCAAGGCACGCTTCGTCAAAGGTGCGCAAGGTCGCGCGCGACACCACGCCCGCGTCGTGCGCGTCGCTCATCATCTCATGGATCGCGCCCGCGATCTCGCTGCGATAGCCCTTATCCTTAGCCGTCCTTGCCATTTTCAATCTCCACCAGCGTTTCTGACGCTACCAGCCGGTCCAGTTCCTCGCCGCTCCATTCCAGTGCCTCGGTCGCCGCTTCACGCAACAATGCCAAATCCGCCTTCGATATGTTCGCCTGCGCGCTCTTGGCGAAACCGAAAGCGAATATCGCCCGGTCACCGTGCCGGAACAGGATCAGCGTGCGATAGCCGCCCGACTTTCCCTTTCCCGGCCGCGCGATGCGCTGCTTGATGACGCCACCGCCAAGGTCGGCGTCCACCAGCCCGCTTTCGGCCCGCTGCACGGCGTCGCGAAGCACCGAATCGTCAATTCGTTCCTTGCGCGAAAAGCGCTCGAACCAGCCATTTTTGAAGATGCGCGTGATGGCCGATTCTCCTGCCTCGCGGTTTATATATAACACATAGCGTTATAGTTCAACGCCAACGCTCCGTGCGCGCGCTTGCCGAAAATGATTATGTTGGCGCTGCTGCAACTAAGTTGGCCGCGAGCGGCAATGTAGTGCCTCGCCTCTTGCCCGGCGGGACAAAGCGATACAGCATGGCAGTGTGGCGGGCGGACCAGCAGATGAAAGGTCCGTCATGTTGTGCGAATCGGAATCCAGCGGCGTTCGTCGAGGTGCTTCCCGTCCCTGCAAATCGGGGAATTGTGTAGCTTATTGGTCACAGTCATTAAAGAAACGTCCAAGTATAGACTGCCGATCATCGCCTACCTTCGCCGCCCACCGCCATACGCCGCCGTTTCCAGAAGTTCGCCGCAGTTCGCCGCAGATACCTAAATTTGTACCGCCGTAAGACACATCTTCACCACATGGCGACCACGACGCTCTTGCAGGCAGCATCAAGGTCGCCAATTCTATTCGCAGGGGAGCTTTATCAACCGCTACTAACCGAAAGTTGCCTCAATGCCCAACCCCGAAAGGATCATTCGCCTCAAGACGGTGCTTCATCGCACCGGCCTTTCCCGCTCCACCCTCTATCGCAAGATCGCCGACGGGACATTTCCCCGGCAGGTGTCTATCAGCATCCACGGTGCCGGGTGGCATGAATCGGCTGTCAATCGCTGGGTTGCCGATCCGGCAGGCTACCGCGCCGATGACAGCGAAAGGGCCGCGCCATGAAGGCGGCTCGACCCCCTGATCCGATCTGCGTTCGCGTCAACGATGCTGCTCGCATGATCGGCGTCGGCCGCACCAAGCTCTACGAGCTGATCGCGGCCGGTGAAGTCGAGATGGTGAAGCTCGGTAAATCCACCCGCATCACCACTGCCAGCCTGCATGATCTTATCAGGCGGCAGCGCGAAGCGGGATAGGATCGGGCGCCGTGGCGGCGGCGTCCTCACCGTCCTTCGTAGGCACCTTGTCCAGATACTCCGCCCATAGCGCCATGAGGCCGCGCCGCTTGTCGAAGAAGTCGGTGCGGCGATAGGCAGCTTCAACCTGATTGGGCAGCTTGTGTGCCAGCGCCTTGTCTGCAACCTCCTTGGGAAAGTTCGTGGTTTCCGCTGCCCAATCGGTGAAGGTGGAACGGAAGCCGTGAACGGTTGCGCCTGTGACGCCTTCATCGCGTAGCGCCTTCGTCATGGTCATGTCGCTGATCGGCCTTTTGCCGTCCGCGGAGAACACGAAGCAGGTGTCGCTGGCGCGTTGCTCCCACCGTTTGCGGAGCAATGCCACGGCAGGCGCGGACAACGGCACGACATGAGTTTCTCGCGCTTTCATGCGCTCGCCTGGAATGGTCCAGATAGCATTCTCAAGGTCGAACTCGGTCCACACGGCAAAGCGCGTCTCGTTCGACCGAACGGCATTGTAAACAGTGAAGCGCAAGGCATCACGGCCGGTCGTCGGTGATGCTGCCGCGATCTTCTGCATGATGGCCGGAACATCGACATAGGGCATGGCCTCCAGATGCCCGCCCTTGGCGATCTGACGGGGAAGCCCCTTGCGAACGGAGCGCAACGATACCTCGCCCGGAAGCCATCCTTTGATGTGCGCGAAGTCCAGCACCGCGCCAATCCGTTGCAGGATTTTCCGGGCGGTCTCTGGTATCTCAAGCCAGATGGGCGACAGCACTCCTACAACGGCGGCGCTGTCCACCTGATCGACTGGCTTCTTGCCGATCACCGGAAAGACATGGTTCTCAAGGCTGGAAATCCAGTTGGCATGGCGCCGATTCTTCCAGCCCTCCTTCAATGCTTCGTAACAGTCACGCGCGGCCTTCTCAAAATTTGGAACGACTTTGCGGGTCTTGCGCCGCTCGGCGACCGGATCGCAACCTTCCCGCACCTTTCGGCGCAAGGCTATCGCGGCTTCCCGTGCTTCGGCTAGCGACACGTCTATAGCCGATCCCAGCCCATAATCCCGTCGCCTGCCGTCTTTCTGCATACGCAGTAACCATGTCCGCGAGCCGCTCGGCTTCACTAACAGACACAAGCCCCGGCCATCCGTATGCCGGCCCGGCTTCGCGTTCTTCACCTTCAATGCTGTAAGTGCCATTGGTTCGAGTCCCTATTGGGAATTTTCGGAGTCCGTTCCCACACTTTCAGGCAAGAAATGATCCCACAATTATTCCCACACTTTATGCCAAATTCAGGCAAATCAGGGCGACCGACCGCGAACATCATGCAACAAAAATTGTTCGTTTTACAGTGTAGGTGGGGATGCCCTGATATTGCATGAGAATAAGATTCTACATTTCTTCTGGGCACCATTTCCGGTCAAAGATCGGCACCTTCCCCTCTGGCCGGGGCACGCCACAGGCAGCACCATTTTCGAAAATAGCCTTCGGGCCGGATATGATGATCTCGTCTTTCGAAAAACGGATTTCGGAGACCCGCATCCGTAGATGAGCGGCACGGAGCGCAGGGTCATCGACCAGCAGAGCGCATGGCTGATTCGCCAACTTGCTGTCAGACACATCCTCTATTCCAGCGTGTCGCCCTGAAGGGGCTGTTTCGGGTCGTTTTAGAAATAGCCAGACCGGCATTCAAACAGGAAGAAAATTGATTTGTGAATCAGCCGAATCCAGCTTTGGAGTCGGCATCCGAGAATCGAACCCGCGTACATTTTTGATAATGCAATGGAGGAGTTGGCTGCCAGACGCCCCCTATCGCGCGAAAATATCCTATGCCATCAGCCCGGAATCGCAGTGCTATCGGCATCGATGCCGGTCGGCACGCCACCGATCCAGCTCTCGCTGACCGTGAAATCGTCCGTAACGGCAATCAGGTCTGCGCGGTGGCCGATGGCAATCGATCCCGTTTCTCCCGCCAGGCCAAGAAATTCGGCCGGGACCGCCGAAGCCATCGTAACCGCCTGATCAAGGGCGATGCCGGTCTGATCGACCAGGTTGGCGACCGCCCGTGCCATGGTGAGCGTGGAGCCTGCCAATACCCCGTCCCCATCCTTCAGCATGTCGCCGTCGCGGTGAATGCGCCGTCCCTGAAGCAGGAAATCGGCCTGATCGGATCCCACGCTGGGCATCGCATCGGTTACCAGCATCAGCCGCCGGGGGCCTTTTGCGCGCAAGGCGACCCGCAAGGATGCGGGGTGGACATGATGGCCATCCACGATAATCCCCGCATATACCTGATCGCTTTCAAGCGCGGCGCCGACCATTCCAGGTGCCCGGTTGACGAGTTGCGACATCGCGTTGAACAGGTGCGTCACGCCGGTAACTCCGGCACGAAACGCTTCCTGCACGACCTCGTAAGCGGCATTGGAATGTCCCGCCGACACGATCACCCCCGCTGCGACCAGACGCTCGATTTGCGTCGGCGTCGCATTGTCCGGTGCCAGCGTAACGAGGGTACGGCCATGTTTCGCAGAGGTCAGCAGGTCGACGAACCGGTCTTCAAGGGCGCGTATCTTTGACTCCAGATGAATACCGTGCCGCTCCTTGCTGAGGAACGGTCCCTCGATATGAATGCCGAGGATACCGGGCACCCCTGCCTCTATCGCTGCATCGACCGCACGGATGCCCCGTTCGACCACGTCCAGATCGTCGCTGATCAGCGTCGGCAGGATATTGGTGGTGCCGAAACGCCGATGCGCGGCCGCGATCGCAGCGATGGTGTCGACGGACGGATCGTCGTTGAACAGCCTGCCGCCCCCGCCATTGACCTGAACGTCCAGAAATCCGGGCAATAGCTTCTTGCCCGCAAGGTCAACGATCCGGGCACCTGCAGGTGCCGTAGCGGCAATATCGCAAATCCTGCCATTGTCGAGCACGACGCACACATCGTCCCGAAATCCGGCAGGCAACATGATTTGCCCGTTCACGAACGCGATGGTCATCAGACGGTCTCTGTCACTTTGGCCAGATGGGGGGGATGATCGGGATCATGTCCGCGCGCCACCGCGAGCGCATTCGCCATGCGATAAAAACTCAGGATGGCCGCAACCGGTGCGATCAGCGGATCGGTATCGATGGTCGGCAGGGATATGCCGGTGTCGCCGGGCACGCCCGCCCGCATCAGTTCGGCCCCGCGACCTGCAAATTCCCTTGCCAGTTCGGCGACGCTGTCCAGCGTCGCATCCTGTTGCCCGAACAGCAGCACGGGAAAACCATTGCCCACCAGCGACATTGGGCCATGGCGGATTTCCGCGGCACTGAATGCTTCGGCGTGAAAGCCGCAGGTTTCCTTGATCTTGAGCGCCGCTTCCTGCGCGATGCCAAACCCGTGTCCCCGGCCGACCACATACAGGTCATGCGCGTTTTTCAGGGCGGGAACGGCAGCCGCCCAGTCCAGATTCCAGGCCCGGTCGAGCAGGTCGGGCAGGGAATCAAGCGCCGCCGCAAGCTTCTGGTCATCCGCCCATGCCGCAATGAAATCGAGGATCGCGGACAAGGTCGCAATGAAGCTTTTCGTGGCGGCGACGCTTCGCTCCGGTCCGGCCGCCAGCGGCAGACACGTATCCGCCTGCGCTGCGAGCGGGGACGTTTCATCATTCACCAGCGCAACGATCCTGGCACCCCGATCGCGAGCCTTTTCCACGGCAGTCAGCAAATCGGGGCTGCGGCCCGACTGCGATATCGCCAGCACCAGAACGTCGCGCATATCCGGCGCGGTTTCATAGACAGAGGCGACCGACGGCGCCGCCGAACCGGTCAGCACCCCCAGCCGCCGTTCGACCAGATAGCGGGCGAAAGTAGCGGCATTGTCGGAACTGCCGCGTCCCAAGGTGACAAGGGCACGAGGCGGCGTATCGCGCAACTGCCCGCCAAGTGCCGTAAGCGTTGCCGCGTTGGTCGTCCGCTGTCGACGCACGACATCTCCCGACTCCGCCGCTTCCCGGAACATCAACGTGCGTTCTGGCGACGCGATGGTGTTCAACACAAATTCTCCTGATGCATCATTGGGGGGCGACGCTGAGTTCGGCAACGAAATCATAGGCATCGCCGCGATAATAGGATTTGGTGAATTCCACCGTGCGCCCGTCGGCAGCAAAGCCGCGACGTTCGATCTCCAGTCCCGGCATTCCCGCCGGAATACCCAGCAGATCGGTTTGTTCCGGCGTGAACAGGGTCGCCCGGAAACGCTGCAGCACCCGCATCGGCCGTGCGTCCCCCAGCGCATCGTACAGCGACTCATCCACTGCATTCAGGGATGCCAGCGCCTGCGCCGGTACGGTCGCATATTCCAGCGCCATGGATTGACCGTCGGCATAGCGGATGCGGGTGAAGCGATAGACCGGGCTGCCCGGCCCCAGCCCCAGCGCCATCGCCTCTTCCGGCGTGACCGTTCCTTCGGAGCGCGCCAGCCATTCGCTGTGCGGCTGGCGCCCGCGCGACAGCATATCCTCCGTAAACGACGAAATCGTCGCAAAATTCTTCTCGACGCGTGAGGCGACAAACGTTCCGGCACCCCGGCGGCGCATCAGCAATCTGGCGTCGACCAGCCCGTCGAGCGCCTTTCGAACCGTAACGCGAGAGATGTTGTAAGCCTCGGCAAGGTCACGTTCGGGGGGCAGCGCTTCGTCGGGCGCCAGAACCTGCCGCTCGATGGCGGATCGCAAGACTCGCTGTAGCTGCATGTAAAGCGGCGCACCGCCCTCTTCTTCCAGCTTTCCAATACGATCGACGAACATAGAAACCCCCTGTGCGCCCCATTGTCATAGAAGCAATGATAATGCCTTTACAATACCAAAAAGCAAAAAATGTATATTGGCATCATTTTTGGTATTGCATTATATCAAAAATTGACTGTTATTAGCATTCAGAATCACCAACTTTCGGTTCGAAGCCATAAATAAGGACGATCCAAAGCCTGTTGGTTATATTTTGGTCCTGTCCAAATACAGGGCTGCAAAAATGGGGGAAGACCATGTTCCAGACTCCGATCAACCTTCGTAAAACCGCCATTATCGGCACGGTCAGTGCCCTTGCCCTGGCGTCCTCCATGCCGGTTCATGCCCAGGACGTGAAGAGCAGTAATAGCAGCACGTCGCAAAAGAGCACGCCCTCCGGCCAAAGCAGCGACCAGACCTATGGCAGTACCGCGGATCAGTCGAAGGACATCGTTGTTACCGGCATTCGTGCCGCGCTGGAAACCGCGCTGGAGGCCAAACGCAACGCCAACGCGATCATTGATTCGGTGTCAGCCGAAGATGTCGGCAAATTCCCCAATACCAATGTCGCAGAGGCGCTGACTTTGGTTCCCGGCGTCACCGTCGATCGTCAGTTCGGCCAGGGGGAGAAGGTCTCCATCCTAGGCACTGACCCGGCGCTCAATCGCACGTTGCTCAACGGGCAGACGGTTGCTTCTGCGGACTGGTTCATTCTCGATTCGCCGGGGCGCACCTTCAACTACGCCCTGCTCGCGCCACAGCTGGTTGACCGGGTCGACGTTTACAAGTCGCCTGAAGCTAAAATCGACGAAGGTTCGATCGGCGGCACCGTCAACGTCATCACGCGTCGTCCGCTCGACATGAAGCCGTTTACCGTCGCCGGATCGCTGGGCTATCTGTATAATGACCGGTCGAAAAAAGGCGATATTGAGGGTTCTGCGCTGGTTGCATGGCATAACCCGTCCGATACGCTGGGCGTGCTGGTATCCTTCCAGCGCTGGAAGGACCGGCTGCGCCGCGACGGTCTGGAAAGCTACGGTACGATTCCGGCCGATTTCTGGAACGGTAACAACGATGGCGGGATCAGTTCGATCACGACCGGTAATTGTACCGGCGATTGTGCCACGACATTGCTCAACAATCCGGATGCAGTATTTCCCAATTCCTTCGGCACCAGCTATTTCGAGCAGGGCCGTGAGCGTAAAACTTATTCGGCGACGCTGCAGTGGAAGCCGGTCGACAAGCTGACGCTGACCGCCGACTGGCTGCGCGTCGACGCAAACTACGACAATTTCAACCAGTCTCAATATTCATTCGCCGGAAACACCTGGAACAGTGCAGGAGCGCTGACGGGGCTGACCGTCAAGGACGGCATCGTCGCCAGTGCCAGCTTCCATAACGCACTGTCGGTCTATGACGCGCAATATCGCGTGGCCGAAATGCATTCGCAGACCTTCCACGGCAAGGCGTTCTGGGACGATGATGACTGGTCATTGAGCGTTGAGGGCGGCACCTCCAACGCCGATGGCGGTACCAAGCATCAGGTGTTCCTCGAATTCCTCAACTGGTCCGACTATACCGTCGATATCAGCGGTGCGCCAAAGGTGCCGGGCACGATCAGCTATCCCACGGATGTTCTGGGTGATCCCAGCGCGTTCGCCACCGATCCGGGCTGGAGCGGCAATCTGGTCGACAAGCCAACCCAGGACAAGGAGCGTTATGCCCAGGGCGACCTGACGCTGAAATTCCACAGCTCGCTGAAAAGCATCCAGATCGGCTATAAATGGCGCCATCATGAAACAAGCGAGCAATATGCGGGCGTTACCATAGCCGGAGTCAGCGCGCCGACGTCGCTGTTCGATCCCAGTCAGGTCAATAGTAATTATCTGAGCGGTTTTGACGGACTGAACGATCAGATGACGGGTCGTTTCAAAATCAGTGGCGCATCGATGGTCGATTATGTCGAGGGCGGGTCGTGGCTGCCTGCGGGCACCGCCTTTCCCGTGCCGTCGAAATTCGCCGCAGCTGAATTCACCGCAGGTAACTGGGATGTCAGGGAAGACATCAATGCCGCCTATGTGCAGGCCAATTTCGAACAGGGTGCGCTGCGCGGTAATATCGGCGTGCGCTATGTCGATACGCACAGTGCGAGCGCGGGCTATGTCTGCAATCCCGGCGCACCGTGCAACAGCGAGGGCGACTGGAGCTGGCAGACCACCAAGAAGCACTATCAAAACGTTCTTCCCGCAGTGAACGTCGCCATCAATCTGGAACCGAACCTGATCTTCCGGTTCGCAGGATCGGAAGTCATTGCGCGCCCCAACTATGCCGACATGACCAGCTATTTCTGGCTTTCCGACCAGATTCTGACCGGTGGCGGCGGGAACCCCGAACTCAATCCCTATGAAGCGACCAATTACGATGCCTCGCTCGAATGGTATTTCTCCCCACGCTCGATTCTGTCGGCGGAACTGTTTTACAAGGATATCGGCAACTATATCCTCAACGAAACGCGGCCCGAGGATTACTATAACCAGTCTCAGGGAGAGGTAACGACCTATCAGATCAGTCGTCCCTATAATGCCGGGTCGGCGACCTCGCGCGGTTTCGCCGTCGCCTATCAGCAGGTGCTTCCCTTTGGGTTCGGGATCCTTGCAAACTATACCTATTCCGATGCCCATGGCCGCGACAACGCGCCGCTTCCTTATAATTCGAAGCATCAGGTCAGTGTCAGCCCGTATTTTGAGAGGGGGCCTGTGTCGGTCCGCGGAACCTATACCTGGCGGTCGAAATATTTCACCGGCATCGATCGTGGCGATAATCTGTTCGTTCGCGACAGCGCCAATGTCGATGTTTCAGCAACCTATAATTTCACCAAATATCTGGGCGTAACGCTGTCCGGTATGAATCTGACCGACAGCACCTATTATTCCTATGCCAATACGCCGCTGCTTCCGCGCGGTGTTTACAAGAGCGGGCGGAAGTTCATGGCAACGATCAACGTGAACTTCTGATCGAACGGGCGGTATCGCACCGTTAACGTGATGCCGCCCTTTTCGTCCGTCGACGGCAGGAGCAAACGCCCCGGCAATGCCAACGAAACCGCCCGCCGATTGACGACGATTGTTTGTTTCGCAGTATGACCCGGGTCAGCAATGTCAGTTTAAAAGGGGTTTCGATGCGCACGATCCTGGTCTTTGCCATGCTGTCCCTGGCCGCACCGGCAGCGGCACAGGCCGAAACGCCATTTCCTCTGCTGCCGATGCCCACATCCTTGCGTCCGCAGGCTGGCACGTTCGATACCCGCCATGCGGCAGTCATGGTCAAAGGCGATGGCGCCGGATCGGCTGCTGCCCGCCTGCGCGATCTGGTTGCGCGCACGGGTGGCCCGCGATTGCCCATGTCCGCCAAAGGCACAATTCGCTTCGTTCGCGACGCAGCGATTACCGGCAAGGAAGCCTATCGCCTGATCGTAACGCCGCGGGCGGTCACCATTTCCGCATCCTCCGATGCCGGTCTCTATTACGGCGCCGAAACCCTGTGGCAGATGATCGCCACCAGCAAGCAGGGGCGGATTCCAGCGGTTACGATCAACGACAAACCGGCCTTTGGCTGGCGCGGCCTGATGCTGGATTCGGCGCGCCATTTCCAGCCGGTATCCTATGTCGAAACGCTGATCGACCGGATGGCGATGGCCAAGCTCAACACGCTGCACTGGCATCTGACCGACGATCAGGGCTGGCGCATTCAGATCAAACGCTATCCCCGCCTCACCGCCATCGGCGGCTGTCGTCAGGATGCCGGAGCGGCCGGCTTCGACGCAACCGGCAAGCCCGTTCAAAGCTGCGGATATTATACGCAGCAACAGATACGCGCCGTGGTCGCCTATGCCCGCGCGCATCATGTCACCATCGTGCCGGAAATCGACATGCCCGGACACGCGACTGCGATGGTTGCCGCCTATCCGAAGCTGGCTTCGGTCCCCAACCCGCCCACAGCGCCGAGCAATCAATGGGGCGTCCTGCCCAATCTGCTGAACCCCGACCCGGCGACCTTCACCTTCGTCGAAAATGTGCTCGACGAGGTGATGGCGCTGTTCCCCGGCCGCTACATCCATATCGGCGGCGACGAGGCGGTGAAGAACCAGTGGAACGCCAATCCAGCGATTCAGGCGCAGATCCGGCAACTCGGCCTGAAGGACGCAAACGCCTTGCAGGGCTGGTTTACCGCAAAGCTGGGCACCTATCTGGAACGGCACGGACGGCGGCTGATCGGCTGGGACGAAATATTGGAGGGCAAGGTGCCCGCCGATGCCACGGTCATGTCGTGGCATGGGATCGACGGAGCGGTCACCGCAGCAAAAGCCGGACATGACGCGATTCTGGCGCCGTCGCCGATCTTCTATCTCGACCATATTCAAAGCGATTCGGGCAATGAACCGCCCGGACGCGGCGCGGTGATCGACTGGCGGCAATTCTATGGCTTCGATCCCGCCCCTGCCGCCCTCACGTCCGGGGAACGTCGCCATATTCTCGGCATCCAGGCCAATTTATGGACCGAGCATGTCCGCACCACCGCCTATGCCGACCGCATGTTGTGGCCGCGTGCGGCCATTCTTGCCGAACTGGCATGGTCGAACCCGAAAAAGGACTGGGCGGGCTTTTCCCGACGGCTGGTGGCGGCCATGCAGCGCTGGAACAGCATGGGCGCAGGCTATGACCGGACACCGCTGGAACCGGAAGCGGCATTCAGCGGCAGCGACGAAGCCATCACAGTTGCACTGCGCCAGCCCGCCGATATCGGCACGATCCGCTATACCACCGACGGCACCTCCCCTTCGCCGCAATCGCCCGCTTATGCCAAACCCCTGACGCTGACGCCCGGCACCGCCCTTGTCGCACAGGCCTTTGCCGGGAAAACGGGCCTTGGGTTGCCGGAACACTGGCTGATGGCCCCGGAACTGCTGCGCACCCGTACCGCAAGCGCGATGACGCTGTGCAGCCAGTCGATCCCGCTACGCCTCGAAGATGACGGGCCGACCGATGGCGTGCGCAAGGTACATTGGGTGGATATCATGCATCCCTGCTGGAAATGGTCCGGCGCGCCGCTGGACGGGGTGACGAAGATCAGCGCCGAAGTCGGGCGCCTGCCCTTCAACTTCGCGATCGGCAAGGACATCGACAAAATCAAATACGACAAACCGGCCACGCCCGCGGGGGAACTGGTGGTCCGTCGCGACAGCTGTGACGGCCCGGTCATCGTCAGCGTCCCGCTGGCACCGGCAACCGCCACGTCGGGCGACACCACCGTTTCCGCCACGATCCCCCATCAAAGCGGAGTCCACGACCTGTGCATGACCTTTACCCAGAACGGTCCCGATCCTTTCTGGGTGCTCGACCGACTGACGCTGGTCCGATGACGGTTCCCATCGCCAGTCCGCTTGCCGGTTGGGCGACGCCGCTCGACAAGGTGCCCGATCCCGTATTCAGTGACCGGATGCTGGGCGACGGCATCGCCATCGATCCGGTCGAGGGACAATTAACCGCTCCCGGCAACGGTGTGGTGACGAACATCCACCCCGCAGGCCATGCCGTCACCCTGACCCTTGACAGCGGCCCGGTACTGCTGATGCATATCGGTCTGGATACGGTCGGACTGGGCGGGGCGGGGTTCAGCCCGCTGGTGACGGAGGGACAGCGCGTCGCCGCCGGGGACACGCTCATACGCTTCGACCTCGATCAGCTTGCCCGCACCGCACGCAGTCTGATCACGCCCGTCATCGTCACCAATGGTGAAGCGTTCCGGATCGTCTCCCGCACCGGCGAAGGGGTGGTCGCACCCGGCGCACCATTGCTGACGCTGGAGGCCGTTGCCACCGGCGAACCGGCCAAATACCGCGCCACCACATCCGGTCCACAGATCGAACAGACGATAGCGCTGCCGCTTGCACAGGGTCTCCATGCCCGCCCGGCTGCGCGCATTGCGAAACTGGCGAGCGATTTCGATGCGGATATCGCACTATGTGCCGAGGGCGGCCATAGCGCCTCCGCCCGCTCTTCGGTGGCGATGCTGGGACTGGCGCTCACGCACGGCGCGTCCGTCTCCCTGCGTGCCACCGGCCCCGATGCCGGCGCTGCCGTCAACGCCATCGTTGCATTGATCGAAAGCGGCATGGGCGAGTTGCTGCCCGTCGGTACTGCCGTCGCCCAACCCCGCCCCGTACCTGCCCTGCCCGATACCCTCACCGGGGTGGTTGCCGCACCCGGCATGGCGATCGGCCCCGCCTTTCGCCTGAACACCGAAGCGATTGCCGTACCCGAAACCGGCGAAAATCCTGCTGGCGAAACCCGGAAGCTGGAGGCGGCGAAAGCGCAGGTTCGGGCTGCGCTGGAGACGGAAGCGGCAGGAGATGGTCCGCAGGCCGAAATCGCCGCCGCCCATGGCGCGCTGCTCGACGATCCGACGCTGGACGAAGCGGCCCGCTCCGTGATCGCCGCCGGGAAAAGCGCCGGGTTCGCATGGCGTCAGGCTATCGACCGCGCCGCCCGGCCGCTGCGCTCGACCGGCAATAAACGCTTTGCCGAACGGCTCGACGATCTCGCCGATCTCGAACACCGGGTACAGGTCGCGCTGCTGGGCGAAGCGGCCCAGCCGACACGACCGCCTGAGGGCGCTATTCTGGTCGCCGAAACGCTCTACCCTTCGCAATTGATGGCGCTGGCCGATGCCGGACTTTCCGGCATCGCCACGGCGCAGGGTGGCGCGACGTCGCATGTCGCGATCATCGCCGCCGGGCTGGGGCTGCCGCTCCTTGCCGCTCTCGGCCCCGCGCTTGGCCTGGTTGAAGACGGCACCGACCTGATCCTGACCGACGGCACGCTGCATATCGCACCGGGCAAGGTAGCGATCGACCGAGCCCGCGCCGCTTCGGCTGCCCGCGCTGCGCGGCGCCGGGCCGCCCGCGCCCGTGCTGACGAATCCGCCGTCACCACCGATGGCACGCGGATTGAAGTGGTGGCCAATCTCGGCTCTGTCGCGGATGCGCAGTCCGCAGTCAGCGAGGGCGCGGAAGGGTGCGGCCTGCTGCGCACCGAATTTCTGTTTCTCGACCGCGCGGCACCCCCCGATGAAGCCGAACAGCGCGCCACCTATCAGCAAATCGCCGATACGCTGGGCGAACGCCCCCTGATCGTCCGCACGCTCGACATCGGCGCCGACAAGCCTGCCCCCTGGCTGCCGATGGCCGACGAGGAAAATCCCGCGCTCGGTCTGCGCGGTATCCGTCTGCAACTCGCACGGCGCGACCTGCTGGAAACCCAGTTCCGGGCGCTGCTGGGGGTTGAGGCGCGCGGACGGCTGAGAATTATGCTGCCGATGGTCGCGGCCGCCGATGAACTGCGCGAGGCGCATGCGCTGCTGCACCGGCTGGCCGGGGAACGCGGCGTCAGCGCGCCCGAACTCGGCATTATGGTCGAAACCCCGGCGGCTGCGCTGACTGCCGAAACACTGGCGCGGGAGGCCGTTTTTTTCTCCATCGGAAGCAACGATCTCAGTCAATATGCGCTGGCGCGCGACCGCACCAACCCCGCCGTCGCTGCCGGGCTGGACGGGCTGCATCCGGCGGTGCTGCGGCTGATCGACGCCACGGTGCGGGGCGGCCGCGCCCATGACCGCTGGACCGGCGTGTGCGGCGGGCTGGCGGCGGTGCCGGAAGCGGTTCCGATCCTGATCGGTCTGGGCGTTACCGAATTGTCGGTGCCTGCCGCCGCAGTGGCGGAGATCAAGGCGCTGATCCGCACCCTCGACCTTAATTATTGTCGTACCCTTGCGGCGCGGGCGCTCACCGCCACCGACGCCGCCGCCGTCCGTGCCCTTGTTGAACCGCTTCTGGAGCAGGCCGCATGAAGCTCTCGCTGCAATCCTTTCAGCCGCTGGGCCGTGCGCTCATGCTGCCGATCGCGGTCCTGCCCATTGCGGGGCTGCTGCTGCGGCTGGGTCAGCCCGACCTGCTCGACATTCCCTTTGTGGCAGCGGCCGGAGCGGCGATTTTCGACAATCTGGGCCTGTTGTTCGCGCTCGGCATCGGTGTCGGGCTGGCAAAGGACAATAACGGCGCGGCCGGGCTGGCGGGGCTGGTCTGCTATCTCGTCGCCACCAAGGGTGGGGAAACGCTGCTCACCGTCCCGCCCTCCACCGTGACCGGCATGGCGAGCGATCTCGCCGCGCTCGCCGACGCCGCCTGGCGGACCAAGGCGATTGCCAAGCTGTCGGTACCGATCGGCATCCTTTCCGGCCTGATCGCCGGGGGGTGCTATAATCGCTATGCAACGATCAGGCTGCCCGACTATCTCGCCTTTTTCGGCGGGCGGCGCTTCGTGCCGATCCTGTCGGGCCTTGCGGGACTCGGCCTCGCGCTGGTGTTCGGCGGGCTGTACGGCGCGATCAATACCGGCATGAACACCCTGTCGACGCTGGTGATCGGGTCGGGCAATGTCGGCCTGTTCCTCTATGGCGTGCTCAACCGGCTGCTGATCGTGACCGGGCTGCACCATATCCTCAACAATGTCGCCTGGTTCATCGTCGGCGATTATCACGGCACCACCGGCGACCTGAACCGCTTTTTCGCGGGCGATCCCAGCGCGGGCGCCTTCATGTCGGGCTTTTTCCCGGTGATGATGTTCGGCCTGCCCGCCGCCTGCCTTGCCATGTATCGTTCCGCGCTGCCCGAACGGCGCAAGGCGGTCGGCGGCATGCTGCTTTCCATGGCGCTGACCGCATTCCTGACCGGCGTGACGGAACCGATCGAATTCAGCTTCATGTTCCTTGCGCCGGCGCTCTATGCACTGCACGCGGTGCTGACCGGCGTGGCGATGGTCGTGATGAACCTGCTGGGCGTAAAGCTGGGCTTCGGCTTTTCCGCGGGGTTCCTCGACTATGCGCTGAACTTTACCAAGGCGACCCGGCCCTTGCTGCTGCTGCCGGTCGGCATCGCCTATTTCGCCATCTATTACGGCACCTTCCGCTATGCCATCCTGCGTTTCGACCTCAAGACGCCGGGACGCGAAGCCGATCCGGTCGGGGAGGAAATCGCCGATGCCCCCGGCGAGCGCGGTCCCGCCTTCATCGCCGCGCTGGGCGGTGCCGGAAACCTTGCAAGCATCGACGCCTGCACGACGCGATTGCGGCTGGTCGTCCATGATCAGCAAAAGGTGAATGAGGCGCGGCTGAAGGCATTGGGGGCGGCGGGCATGATCCGTCCCTCGGCCCACGGGCTTCAGGTGGTGCTCGGCCCCATCGCCGATGCCGTGGCAATGGAAATGCGCAACGCCGCGGGGCCGCTTTCCGCCATCCGTTCCGAACCGGCAGAGGAAGCCAGCACCCCGCCGCCGACGGTTGACGCCTCGCCCTGGTTCGCCGCCCTTGGCGGGCGCGACAATATCGCGGAAATCGGATCGGCCTCCAGTCGCCTCTGGCTGCGACTGAACGACAATGAGCAGATCAACGAAGCAGCCCTGGAGCCTCTGGGCGTTCATATGATCGCCCGGCCCGGCAACACCGTTCACCTGATTGTCGAGGAAGCGGAACCCATCGCCGCAGCGCTTCAGGCGGTATAAACCCTCCGTTCCATCGCCGCCGCCAGCAGTCTCGGTGCGGTGCGATTGCAGAATGTCGCATGGGCCCGGACGCACGGGCAGGATTGGGCAACACTGTTCAAGCCGGCGTAGCAGATTGGCGATGTCGGATGAGGGGGAGATTTCCTGACCCTCCCGACGCGCGTTTACCCGGATATCCCTAGCCGGTACATATGGTTGTGACAGACAACTACGCAGGGCCGTGAAGAAACTTCCATTCTTCCCATTCTCAAGCGGCCGGTTGGGGGATAGGCTTGTCCTAGGCAGCGTGGACAAATTTGAGCCAGTATCGAGCGGTGGCGAGATGGACCATGCCGAGGAAGCTGTTGGCCAGCTGATCGTATCGGGTGGCGA
>NZ_JACIJI010000002.1 GCF_014199335.1 Stakelama sediminis
GCATGACGCCCCATATCGGCAATTCCACGAAACCACCCGCAGACGATCCACTTATCGAGCGCCGATCCCTGTTCAGACCAACCCGGCCACCTCTGTTCAGCATAGCCACGATACCCAGCAACAGTACCGGGTTGGCGTGTCAGGACTGGTGTACGATTGACTATCGTCTGCTGCACGGTGGCGCGGCTTCGAGGCCGTCGAATACGCGACGCTCGAGTGGGGCGACTGGCTCAACCACCGCCGGCTGCTGGAACCCATCGGCAACATGCTGCCCGCCGAAGCCGAAGAATAATATTATGCTGCCGTGGACAACATCGATATGGCAGCGTCACTCACTTCCAACGGCCTCCGGCAAACCCAAGGCGGTTCATACTGCAAAATGCTGAAAAGCATTTCTCCAATGATTTAATGCGTTTTTGTGTCCTGCGCCGGGGAGTTTCATGGCGCAGGTCGATGAGAACGCAAAACTCCCGACTTCATCGTGACAGATGATGCCGGACAGGGGGCGTCGATCTGTTGGCTGTATGCCCCACAGGGATGCTTCAAAATTAATTTCGTGTTGCGTCAGCAGTCTGGGATTCAAAATAGCCTTTTGCCTGCTGCAGCGAACAGCCGACAGTCGCCGCTCTTTTGGCGGCAGCGACTGCCAACGGTCATGATGATTGCCTTACTCTTCGTCGGGGTAGGGGCCGACGCCGCCATCGGCGATGAACTTGTCGATGCGGGCATTGAGGACGGGAAGCGGGACCGAGCCCATTTGCAGTACCGTGTCGTGAAAGGCGCGGATGTTGAATTTCGGACCCAAGGCTTTTTCCGCTTTGTCCCGATCCTTCAGGATCGCCATCTCGCCGAGATAATAGGACAGCGCCTGTCCCGGCCAGGAGATGTAGCGGTCCACCTCGGTCTCGATCTCATGATCGGCAAGCGCGGTGTTGTCGTGCAGATATTGCTGCGCCTGTTTGCGGGTCCAGCCCATTGAATGGATGCCGGTATCGACGACCAGACGTGCGGCACGCCACATCTGATAGCTCAGCATCCCGAACCGCTGATAGGGCGTTTTATAGATACCCATTTCGTCGCCCAGCTTCTCGCAATAGAGCGCCCAGCCTTCGCCATAGGCGGAGATATAGGTGTCCTGACGGAATTCCGGCAGGCTCTTGTTTTCTGCCGCCAGCGGCATCTGGAACGCATGGCCCGGCGCGCTTTCATGCAGGGTCAGAGCAGGAAGGGCGTAGAGCGGGCGTGAAGGCAGGTCATAGGTGTTGACCAGATAGACCCCCGGTCCGCCGCGCCCGCTGGTGTAATAAGGCGCGATATCGGCGGGAACGGGGATGATCGCGAAGCGCCTGCGCGGTAGATGGCCGAACCATTTGCCTGCGACACCGTCAAATTCCTTGGCGATCCAGGCTGCGTCCTTGAGGAGATCCTGAGGAGTCTTGGCATAGAATTGCGGATCGGTACGCAGGAATTTCAGAAATTCGGGGAACGTGCCCTTGAACCCCGAATCCTTCATCGTCTGAAGCATTTCCGCGTGGATCTTTGCGACCTGTTCCAGCCCGATCTTGTGAATCTGTTCGGGCGTCAGATCAAGCGTGGTGAACTCCTTGATCTTCGCCTGGTAATAGGCCTTGCCGTCGGGAAGGTCATAGGCGTGGATCGAGGGTTGCGCATGCGGGATATAGTCGGTGCGCAAAAAGGTCAGCAACGTCCTGTGCGCCGGGATCACGGAATCTTCGATCGCTTTCACGGCAGCCGCACGTAACTCCGCCTGCGTTGCGGCAGGGATGGTGTCGGGCATCTTTGTGAAAGGTTTGTAGAAGATGCTGTCCTGCGGCTTGGCGATGTCGATCACCGACGTCACGGTATCGTCACGGCCCTTCAGCGTGATCCTGGGCGGCGTGAAACCCCGGGCAAGTCCGGCGCGCATATTGGCGATCTGCTGACCGAAATAACGCGGAAACTCGTTCAACTGGTGGATATAGTTGCGATAATCCTCCTCGCTGCTGAACGTCCCGCGGGCAGTGCCGGCGAGATTGCCCCAGAAGCTGGTGTCGGAATTTACCGGACGCTGATAATCCTTGAACTTCTGCTGATTGATCAGAACCGCAATCTGCGCCTTGTAGACATCGTAATTGACCTGATTGGCAGGCGACAGTTTCGCGCGATCCATGGCATCGAGTTGCTGATCGACGCTTTCCCAGCGCGCCAGCCGCTGCTTCTGCGCCGCTTCGGACACATCGGGCAGATCGGGGCTGATATGCGCCTTGTTGCTGTCTTCGTCATCGGCGAACTGATGCTGTCGCCACTCCCATTCGGACGTGTAGAGCTTTTTGAACCGGACATCTTCCGGGCTATCTGTTCTGGTCTTGGCACATGCGCAGCTTGGTTGGTCTTGCGCCAGAGCAGGCGATGCCCCGGCGAGTGTCATGGCCATAATGACGGCTCCCATGGTTGTTGCGACGATTGTGCGTTTCAAGACTTGCCCCATTTCTTGCGACCCCATCCGTATATCGTATAACCGACGACATCAACCCGGTGCGCGGTTTGGCTCTGCCGTCGTTCAATAGGCACCGACTTTGACACGGATGAGCCGGGATTCCTTGTGGAAATTGATTCCGTAATCGACTTCATCGCCGTTCAGCCAGCGATCGGCCTGCCATGCCCCGTCGTGATAGCCGCCTTCTTCGACGCGCAATAGCTGGCCGTGTTTCCTGTCCTTTGCGGTTCGTTGAAAAGAGACGCGGACATCGGTTCCGCTGACCAGAAAATGCTGTGCATCGGTTCGGATCACGAAGGCACGGCCGTCCATGTCGGGGGAGTTTGGAATGATGGCCGGCGTAGTGCCCCAGGCGGGTGGTCCGAACTCCAGCGTTACTTTCCAGTCGCCGAAATCGAGCGTCTGGCGCGGCTGGCCGGGGGTTTCCACCGCCGCCTGCAATCGCTTCTGCGCCAGGGCTTCGGCGATCCGGGTGTCGATGGAACCTAGCAACTTGTAATTGCGGGCATGGGCGGCGATCGTTTCGGTTTGGGTTTTCGAAGGCGGATTGTCGATGCCGAAGATCGAAAAGCCGATGCCGCCATGTGCCAGAATATAATAGAGTAATTTCGCGGTTTTGGGGTCGAACCCGGTTTCCGATATCCATGCCGGATTGTCGGGCCGGTCATATTGTCCCACGACCTTGCGGAATTCGGCTTCGTCGGTGGTGTAGAGGTCGGTGCCGACGAAATCGATTGCCGGGCTGACCGACCGCCAGACGTCAAAGACATTATAGGTCGCACCGCCGCTGGGATAATCCATGCCGGGATATTTCTTGTCCTTGTAGCGCAGCCAGCAATTCACATACATCGGCAGCGGATAGACGCGCTTTCCGGCCTCGGCGACGGCATTGATATAGCGTGCGGTGGCCCAGGCGTTGAACATTTCCTCGGCATTCGGTCCGAATACTTCTCGCCAGGTGCCGGGAGCGTGTTTGACGCGCCGAAGTACGGCATCCGGCACCTGTCCGTCGAACGCAGCGTCGGCCGCCGGATCATGGTCGCGCACGGTACCGAAAGTGCCGGGCTCGTTTTCCACCTGAACCAGAATGACCGTATGGCGGGTGCCGTCGACTTTCCTGAGATGCGCCATCAGGGCGGCAAAGGCGGTGCTGTCGGCACGAAGATTGGCGGGGGCGAAGGTCGAAAGGTCGTCCATCGGCTTGCCATGCGCATTGCGTTGGCGGCGATAGGTCGCGGGATCGGTTTTGATCCATTCGGGCGCATATTGCATCTGCCCGTTCTTCCATGTGCCGAACCAGAGCAGGACGAGTCGCTTGTCGGTGGCGCGTGCCTTGGCGATCAGGGCGTCGATATTGGTGGTGTCGAACTTTCCCGGCCGGGGTTCGAACTGTTCCCAGTAGATCGGCGCTTCGACGGTATTTGCGTGCAGCGCTTCGACCGCCTGCCAGGCATCGTCGAGCCGTTTCGGCCAGGCGCTCGAATTGTGGAGCTGTGCTGCAAGGATGAAATAAGGCTTGCCGTCGACCATCAGCGAAAAGCGGCCATTATCCTGCCGGACGAAGCGCGGCATCGTGGCGGCACTGGCCGGGGCGGTGGCGGGGTGCGCCGATAGTATCGCGGATGGATGCGCGCTCAGGAACAGGCCGCAGGCCAGCGCTGCAATTGATGGTCTTTTCATGGCAAGCCTCCATGCATTTCGGGCGCTGGAAAAAAGAAGGGGCCGCACAATTGGCGGCCCCCAGTATATCGGCAGGATACCGATGCGCCTCTTAGAAATCGGCGGTCAGGCTGACGAAGATCTTGCGACCCAGCGGATCATACACGCCCGGGAAGGTGTTGCCGTTGCCGAAGGATGACAGCACCGCCGTATACAGGGCGGGCGGATCCTTATCGAAGATATTGTTGATGCCTGCACGCAGCGTGAAGTGTTTCATCACGTTCACGGTCCCGGCCAGATCGAAGTAGCTATATGCCTTGATCCTTGCGCCGTAGACGAAGGTGGTGCCGGAAAGGAACGGGTTGCTCTGATTGTTGGTCAGGTCGACCGGGCCCTTATACCGCCAGTTGAGCGAAAGCGTTGCATGCGACCACGGCATTTCCCAAGTCGTGCGCAGGCTGTGTCGCCAGTGCGGGCTGGGCTGCCCACAGGTGGGACCATACAGGCCCGCGCAGTCATAGGTGCCGAGGCCCGGCAGCGGTTCCGTAATCTGATGGGCCAGATAGGTGCCGACCAGGCTGAAATTCAGCTTGCCCGCATTGCTCATCCCCAGACCAGAGAGATCGAAGGTGTAATTGCCGTTGAAATCGATCCCGTCGGTTTTGAGATAGCCGGTATTCTGCGTCGTTCCGACGACATAACCGTCGGTACCGAACAGAACGCCCGAATTCGGATCGCGATGGAAGAGGTCGCAGAAGAAGGGGTTGCCCGACTGAATGCACTGGCTGATCGTCAGGGCCGCATCGATCGAGCTGATATAGTCCTTCACCTTGATGCTGTAATAGTCGACCGACAGCGACAATGACGGCGCAAAGCTGGGCGTGAATACCGCACCGATCGTATAGGTGTCGGCCTTTTCAGGCTTAACGTCCGGGTTGCCGCCATATTGGCTGACGCAGACATCGGCGGGACATTGCGGGATGCTGCCATATTGCGCCGCCGTAACGCCGCTCGCTTCGCAGGCCGACAGGCTTGCTACAGGGTCGCTTCCTGCACAGGGGTCGTCGGCGCTGACATTGCCGAGCCCTTGCGTGCCGAACAGTTCGCTGATGTTGGGTGAACGTACCGCCCGGTTGTAACTGGCGCGGAAACGAATGTCGCGGACCGGCGCATAGGCGATTTCCGCCTTGTAGGTCGAAGTTTTATACTCCGACTGCTGATCGCCCACTCCTTTGTTGGTATAGCGCGAATAGCGGAAACCACCGTCGATGCCCAGCCGATAGGCGAAGGGCATATCCTGAATGATGGGCAGGTCGAGTTCGGTGAAGACCTCGGTCACGTTGATCGTGCCGTGCGCGTCGCTGGTGCCCTTTGACTGGGCAACGGTATCGGCCTGAAAGTCCAGATACTCGTCACGATGTTCCGCACCGACCGCAAAAGCCAGACCCTGCGTCGCCCAGGGGCTGACGACGCCATAGCTGGTCAGGTCGCCGTTCACCGTGCTGTTGAGTACCAGTTCACGGTTCACGCCGTGCGTGTAGCTCGGGACATAGAGATAGCTATACCCGGCATCGGAAATGGTGCCGTATCCGAATACGTCGACGGGTACGCAGTTCGGGTCGGTGCCGCTGATCACTGCTTCACAAGTCGGCGTGCCGTCGACATTGACGACCTGAAGGCCATTGGCGGCATTATTCTGGTCGATGTCGTTCTTGTAGCTTTCATCGAAGATCACAGCGGACCGAAGCGCGCTGAAATCATAGGTGAAGCCCGGCGCGATCTCGCCCTTAAGGCCGACGGTGAAGCGATAGTCGGTATGGCGCAGATCGTCACGGCGCGGCGCGCTGCCCGGCGAAGTCGGACGATAGCCGATAAACACGTTTTCGGTCTGCGATGTGCCGGCAGAACTTCCGCACAGAAGATTCGCCTGCTGCGCGCTCATCAGCGGATTGTCGCAGTTGATGGTGAAGGTCGTGCCCTGCCATATCGCCGAAGGCGCCACCTGCGACCAGGTGTGATCGTCCATGAACATGAAGCTGCCGTACAGCGTGAACATGTCGGACAGATCGTAATGCGCGAACGCGCCTGCCGTGTAGCGGTTATCCGACCGCTGGAAATAGTTGGTCGGCGCATAGTTATAGGCGAAGGAACTGTCATACGGCACCCAGGTCTTGCTGCCGTCCTTCATATTGTTGAGAGTCATGCCCTTGTTCGGGCCGGTCAGCAGCGTGAACAGACCATATTGGTTGTTGCTCGACCCGCCGCAGGACAGTGTGCTGTTGGCGGCATCGCCTGGGTTCAGTGCGCAGGCGGACACGTCGCGTGACGATTCCAGGATGGGATTGGAATGTCGATTGCCCATGAAGAACGTTACGTTGCCGCGATCGTCGGCAAAATTGGTGCCGATCGCTGCGCCGATTTCATAGGTGCCGCCGTCTGCCACACTTTTCGGAGCATTATCGTATCCGCTGCTCGAAATGAGGTTGCGTAAGGACGTGTCGCTATTGTTGTGCTGAAAGAAGCTGTAGGTGCTGTTGACCCGGACGCCGTTCAGGTCGTCTTTCAGAACGAAGTTGACCACGCCCGAAACGGCATCGGCACCGTACACTGCCGAAGCGCCGCCGGTCAGAACATCCACACGGTCGACGAGAAAGGTCGGGACGAAGTTCAGGTCGACCGCCTGTGTCGGCAGCAGGCGCTTGCCGTTCAGGAGAATAAGAACGCGGTTCGATCCCAGATCGCGCAGATTGATGTTGGCGGTGCCGTCGGAACCGTTCGATACGTTGCTGTTCGCATCCGGCGTGAATTGCGGTAACTGATTGAGGGTATCTTCGACCGCGGTCGATCCCTGATATTTGAATTCTTTGCTGTCGACAGCCGTGATCGGGCTGCTGCTTTCCAGATTGGGACGCCGGATCAGCGATCCGGTAACGACAATGTCCTGCGCCGCTGTGTCTGTAGTGGTGTCACTGGCGGTGGCTGTCCCCACGACGGGCGTCGCGGACGAATCGGTTTGTTGGGCAAAGGCCGGAGCGGCCGATAGTGCGGTGGTAACCAGCGCTAGTCCGGCGCTCGCAAGCAACCTTCCGCGACTGTGGAGAATCCCCTTCATCTGATGTCCCCCTTGATCCTGCTGTTTGGTGACGTGGTAAGAAAAACATGCTTCGAACAGATTATCAAATATTTTATACGATATTCAGATGATATTTTTTACATAAATGTTTCCAGCGGGTTACGAGTTCGGTCATGGACAAAAATCAGACAAAAGGAAGCCTGTGACTGTTTTTTGTGGCAGGATGGACACAGCGAATCGGCTGTATCAGAGGCGGTAAGCAAGCCATTTGCCTGTGATACGTATACCGTATAATGATATGTCCGTTACTAGGATGGAGATGCGGAAATGAGTTTGGCGATGCGGCTTGACCGACGGCGATTGCTGGCTGGAGCGGGAATGCTTGCGGTCAGTGCCGGTTTTCCCGAAATGGCGGCGAAAGCGGCTGAAGCCCGGATTCTGCCCGGCGCCGCTGCGGCGCTGCCGATGGATACTGTACGGTTGCGGCCGTCGGCCTATCTGGATGCGGTAAACGCCAATCGCACCTATCTGATGCGGCTGGAACCGGATCGCCTGCTCCATAATTATCGGCGCTTCGCCGGGCTGAAACCCAAGGGCGCATTATATGGCGGCTGGGAAAGCGAAACGATCGCGGGGGAGGCGCTGGGCCATTATCTTAGCGCGCTGGCGCTTCTCCATGCGCAAACCGGCGATACGGAAGCAGTGACCCGCATCGACTATATCCTGGCTCAGATGGACGAAGTGCAGCAGGCGCAGGGCGACGGTTATGTTGCAGGCTTTATGCGCAAGCGTAAGGACGGGACGATTGTCGACGGGAAGGAGATCTTTCCCGAGATCATGGCGGGCGAGATCCGCTCCACGGGTTTCGACCTCAACGGTGCGTGGTCGCCATTTTATAACCTGCACAAGGTCTTTGCCGGTCTCCTCGACGTGCATAAGCATGTCGGGCGCAAGCAGGCGCTGGAGATTGCGGTCAAATTCGGGGCCTATATCGACCATGTGACCGGTGGCCTGACGCCCGCGCAGATGCAGGAGGTGCTGGCGTGCGAGTTCGGCGGGATCAACGAAAGCTTCGCCGACATGTATGCGCGTACCGGCGACCCGCGCTGGAAGCGGCTGTCGGAACGGTTCTATCACAAGGCAGTGCTCGACCCGCTGACCGCGCGCAAGGATATCCTGCCCAATCTGCATTCGAACACGCAGATCCCGAAGGTCATCGGGGTCGCCCGCTATCATGAGGCAACCGGCGATGCGCGCGCGGGCATCGCACCGCGCTTCTTCTGGGACACGGTGGTCCACCATCACAGTTTCGTGATCGGCGGTAACGGCGACCGCGAATATTTCTTCGAACCCGATGCGATCGCGCAGCACATCACCGAACAGACCTGTGAGGGCTGTTCAAGCTACAATATGCTGAAGCTCAGCCGCCATATCTTTGCCTGGCAGCCCGATGGCGCGGTGTTCGACTATTATGAGCGCACGCACCTCAACCACATCCTCGCCCAGCAGAATCCGGCGACGAGCATGTTCACCTATATGACGCCGATGATGTCGGGAACGAAGCGAGACTGGTCGTCGCCGTTCAATGATTTCTGGTGCTGCGTCTGTACCGGCATGGAAAGCCATTCCAAACATGGCGATTCAATCTTCTGGGAAGGGAAGGGGGGCGATACCTTCTTCGTGAACCTGTTTATTCCCGCAACCGCGCACTGGCGTGCACAGGACGCCGATTTCACACTCGACACCCGCTATCCCTATGACGGTGCGGTGAGCCTGACCGCCAGCAGGATCGGCAGTCGTAAACCCTTTGCGATAGCATTGCGCATTCCTGCCTGGGCACCGCAAACGAAGGTGCTGGTGAACGGCAAGCCTGCATCGATGTTGCGTAACAAGGGCTATGCGGTCATCCGTCGCAGCTGGCGGACGGGTGATGTCGTGACGATGGATATTCCGCTCGATCTGCGGCTGGAGCCGACACAGGGCAATGACGAGGTGATTGCCGCATTGCGCGGGCCGATGGTGCTGGCGGCCGATCTCGGCCCCGCGGACAAGGATTGGGAAGGGGACGCTCCGGCTCTGGTCGGCAGCGATCTGACCGGCGCGTTTCAGTCCGTTTCGACCGCAGAGGTCAGTTATCGGACGCAGGGCATCGGGCGCCCGGCGGACATGACGTTTACGCCCTTTTACGGCCATTATGAGCGACGCAGCGCGGTCTATTTCCGTCGCTTCACCGATGCGGGCTGGGCAAAGGCGCAAATCGCCTATCGTGCGGAGCAGGAGCGGTTACGCGACCTTGCCGCCCGCTCGGTCGATGTCATGCATCTGGGCGAGATGCAGGCCGAACGCGACCATAAGCTACAGGCCGATATTTCCTATCCGGTCGTGTATCGCGGGCGGAACGGACGCGATGCGCGCAGCGGCGGCTATTTCGAGTTCACGATGAAGGTGCGACCCGGTCCGCTGGTGTTGGAAGCGACCTATTGGGGCGGCGAGCGCAAGCGTAAATTCCATATCCTGATCGACGGTACGCCGATCGCGACCCAGACGCTGGAAGCCGACAAACCCGGCGAATTCTTCGATGTCGATTATCCGATTCCGGAGAAACTGACCAGGGGCAAGCAGTCGGTGCAGGTCAAATTCGTGCCCGAACCCGACAAGACGGCGGGGCCGGTCTTCGGCGTGCGTATCTTCACGCCGAAGAAGCCGGACGATCGTCAGGTATAGGTCGCGGCAATCCGGAAGACGGGACCGTCGGCACCCCGCAGCAGCACGGTGTCACGGTCCTTTCCGGTCAGTCGTGCCTTGTCGCCGTTTACAGTTGCGCTGCGCAGGCGGTGTTCTTTCGGCAGACGCAGCCGAACATGGGTTTCGGCCGGAACATTGCCCTTGGACAGGTGCACTTCGGCATGTACGCTTTTGCGCGCCGGGTTTGCCTGAAGCGTGAAGTCCACCCGACCCCAGCGCGTCGGTGCCCCCTCGATCGCGATGGGTTTGCCTGAACCCAGCCAGTCCCGCGGGATCGCCCGGCCGAGATGCAGGCGGTCGGCGTCGGAATCTTCGAACACCAGCATCCAGCGTACCAGCAGCGGAATGGTAAGCTGGGCGGGGATGCAAAATAACGGCAGGTCACCACCGATCCCGGCCACCTCTGCGGCAACCCAGCTACCCGGATTGTGGGCATGATGGCGGTGCGCATAGAGGAACAGCAGATATTCCTCGATCCGGTCGAGCCGCAGCAATTGCTGCGCATAGCCATAGGTGATGAAGCCCAGCAGGTCGCGATGGGTATCGTTGGCGGGGCTGAAATTGGCGACCACGCCCAGCACCGTCCCGCCATGCTGGCGCAGGCAATCGACCGTCAGATTGGCAAGATCGTCGGGCAGCACATCGGCCTGCAGCAATTCGCAATACACACGATGCGCCCAGCCCTGTTCGGTCTCGCGATGTCCTGCCAATGCTTCACGAAAGGTATCGCTCGTCCCCGGCAACGGGCCGATATAAGGCGGTGTCAGGTCGCGGCGGATATTGGCGTTCATGCTCTCGATCAGGCGCGCCTGCAGGCGTATTGCACGGGCTTGCCAGTCTTTCGCCGCTGACGCACCCATCGGATCGATCTGCGTCCACACCGCGGCAATGTCACGCCATCCCCGGACCGCAAAGGCGCTGTTGCCGTAATAGGGTTTCCACCACATCGTCGGGTCGGGGTGAAGGCAGGCGTCGGACTCGCTCCAGCCATGAATCAGGCCATAGCCGCGATCGCTTTTCGGCAGATTCAGGCTTTCATCGTGCAGGTCCGTCAGCACCGCCACCGTCGCGGCGATCCTGTCGCGATATTTGCGTAAGATCGCGGCATCGCCGGTATAGCGCAGATAGCGCGCGAGCAGGCTGAGCGTCAGGCCGTATTGTCCGGTTTCGGGTCCGCGCATATTGACCATGCCGTTGTCGAACACGAACTCGCTGAAATAATTGTCGAGTACCGCGCGGGCCTGCGCAAAGCGGCCCCATTCCAGATTGGCGTAGAGCGAGCTGGTGAAAATGTCCTGAAACCCGTCATATTCCGGGCCGAAATAGTCCCGGTCGACCGCGCCATATTTGGGATAGGTGCCGCCGGGCCGGACGATAAGTTCCTTGGCAAAGGCATGGCGGGCCATATCCGCCCAGTCCTGTCCGGGCAGCGTCACAGGCGCCATGTCGCCCAGCGCCGTCTGCCATGCAGAAACAAAGGCAAGCAGTGCGGTATAGAACTGCTGTGCATCGGGCAGCGTCCGGCGCGGCGGGTAGGGGCTATAGCTGTGCCCGTAAGAGGTTTTCAGCGGCTTGCCGTCCTTCACCTCGATCGTGCGGTGCCAGGTCTGGACGATCAGCGGATCGGTAGCCTCGACATCGGCGAAGACCAGCAGGTCGTACCAGCGTCCGTCCTCCATGGGGATGACCTTGTGAATCGCGGGCAGCCAGCCGCCTAGCAGCCCTTCATTACGCTTCTTCGCGATTTCGTCGCCGCGCAGTTCCGGAAATACATGCGCAGGGCGGAAACACCGGTCCCGGCCATTCGGGAAGATCGGCATGGTGTCGCCTGCCTGTACGGTACCGATCAGCGTGGTCCAGGGAAGGCGCGAGCCGATTTCGCGCGGATCGAAATCGGAGGCGCAGGGAGGGGCGGCAAGGCGCACCTCCTCCTCATCCGGATCGTCACCGTGCGCCAGCAGTTTTTCGGCGAGCAGGTCCGCCCCCGCCTGCGCGATATCCCGCAGCTTCAGCCCCAGATAGGGTGGCTTGGCGGTGGCATAGGTCGGCTCGGTGCGTTTCGACAGGGAGAGTGCCTTGCCGTCGGCCACCAGCGTCATCATGCCGTCGCCGGAACGCAGGTCGTCCCACACGGTCCAGTTCCGGCCGTGCGCGCTGAACCCGGCGACGCGCGCATGGCCGTTCAACGCATTGCCGGGCAGCGGCGACAGCCTCGGCATGGCATCGGCGCCCGGCATCGTGACAATGCCGCTTGCGGCGATGCTCGCACCGAGGGCCGAAGATTTCAGGAAATCGCGGCGGTTCATTGCGCTTCTCCGGGGCGTAGTTCGACAACCGAGCCTTGGTCGGAAAGCGGGATTTTCCAACCACCTGCCTCCTGCGTCAGGGCGGATGCCGGGTGGTAGGGCTTGCCGTCACGGGTAGTCGTCGTCGCGGTCAGGATCGCATCGGCGGTATGACGGTCGCGGGGCACAAGGTGCAGGCGCACAACGCCGGTTCGGGTGTCATATTCCACCTTTTCGAAAGTGCCGGCCCGTAGCGTCAGCCACAATCCGGCGGGCGCGATGAAGATTCGCGACCGGGCGCTGTCGCGCGGTACCATGGTGACGGTATCGCCCTGATGTGACACGATGCCGCCGAAACCGACCCATCCGAAGGTCGGGTGATCGACCAGATAACTTGCCATGCCGAAACTGACGCCAAAGAAATTGGTGCCATAGTCGCCGCTATAGCCATCGAAGCGCATCATGTCGGGAAAGGAGTGGAATGCGGCCGAACCGAACCCGTCCTGCGCGATATTGGTCAGCGGTCCCATCAGTCCGCCATAGGCGACGCGCAACAGGTGGAAATCGGACGGGTTGCGGCGATAAGCGTCGAACAGCGGCAGGGCGTTATTCGACGACCCGTAATGATGAAGCTGTCGCTCGATCCGCCGGGTCTTTCCGGCATAGTTGAAGTCCCAGTATCGCCGCGCACTGCCGTTATAGCCCCAGCTTGGGATCGTCGGGTCGTAGCCCAGGATGACTTCACGCGTCTGATCGGCCTTGGCGGTATCGCCATAATAGTGCATCCACGCATAAACTTCCGGCTGGCCGGTGGAATCCCAGGGCATTTCACTGCCGAACGGATAGGGCTCGTGCGCCCAGCGATCGGCGCGTGCGCGCATGACCCGGTCGACGCGCCCTGCTTCGGCCGTCATTCCTTCGCGTTTCAGGTCGCGGAGGATGTTGACGAAAACATTGCCCTCCATCTGGCCGAACTTCGCATATTCGGGTGCCAGACGTTGCATGGCGACAGCGGTTTCTGCGGCATGGTTCAGATACCAGCGCCAGTCATGGGCATGGACCAGCCCCTGGTGATAGCGCGCCAGCCGGTACAGCACCCAATAGGCCGCCGCGACATGGACGTAGTTGAACGACCGCCCGACCGAATAAGCCTGTTTCCTGTCCCAGGCGGACCATGTGTGCCAGTCGATCGACGGATCGTAACGAAAGCCGGGAAGCGCCTTCGGATCGTAATAGAACAGGCTTTTGCGCACGCCATAGCGTTCTGCGCCCGTATTGACCTGAAGCCGCCCGTCGAGCGTCTGCGTGACGAACTGCTCGAACTTGGCGATCTCTGCCGGGTCGGGATCATCAAGCTGTTTCATGATCGCGGCGAGCCATGATCCGGCGCCGCCTTCGTCGCTCAGCCCCGCGATCCAGACGCGCTGATCCTGCAACACCTGATGCCCGGCATCATGGTCGTAGCTGATGATCGACGGCGCGCGGTGGAACGGGTCGCTCGCCCGGTCGAACCATTGCCGGGTGAACAGGAAATGGCCAAGATCGGCAACTGCCTGCCGTTCGGGTCTGGTGACGAAATAAGAGATCGTCTGCGCTTCGCCATCGGCATAGCGCACGGTCAGGCGGGCACGGCCCCATTGCTTTCCCGCCACTTTGAAATGGGCCCATCCCTTGCGCGGGAGCGCAGGCGTGACCGAAAGCGCGCCGGCCGGGTCGACGTTCATGCCCACAACGCGGTTCGGCGCTTTCAGGAACAGGTCGGCGGGCAGGTCGGTCGGCACGACATAGCCGGGAATGCCTACCGCAACCGGGCGTTTATGCCTGCTCAACGTCGCTTCGATGGCGCGGATCGTCGGCGACAATACGAAGCGCACGCCGATATTCCGGCTTTGCCCCGGCGCAAGGGTGAAGGCGGTGGGACGGTTCCATTCGCGTACACCCTTCCATTCCTTGTCGGCGAACCCGCGCGAAGCGACCATCCAGTCGTAAAAGCCTTCGAACGTCGTGCCGCGCTTTGTCGGATCGTTCAACAGGGTCGGCGCACCGTTGGGCCCGGTCTTGTCAAGGATCGGCTTATAGGCTTCGAACGGGGTATGGCGTTCGGGTAGGACCAGCAGCGCCGGTCCCTTGCCGTTGAGCCGTGTAACCTGAAGATAGCCCGCATCGCGCCCGATATAAGGATCGGCGAAGCTTAGCTGTTCATGCGCCTGCTCCAGCGTATGGCCGGTCAGGATATTGTTGAAGATCATCGGCAGGCCCAGCCCGCCCACTTCGACCGGCTGTCGCGTGCGGTTTGTAAGGCGGAATTGCAGGGCCAGCGTCCCGTCTGACAGCATCCAGCGGCGCTGTACAGTCAGCGGCATGTCGCTGGGGAAGGAGGGGGCAAGATCCGCCGCCGCCAGCACATTGCCGCCGGTCGGCAGGCGGGTGACCGTGCCTTTGCGAAAGGCGCTTGAATAATCGCGCCACGTACCCGTCGCGATGCGCAGGCGCAGATCGATATCGCCGAGATGATAATAGCCGTTACCGCGTCGCTTCGACTCCTGATCGAACGGCGCGAAATCGAAATTCTTCGCCGATTTGGGCACCAGCGACACCAATGTCTGGGTCTGCGGGTCGAGCTGCACCGTGAAGCCGGGCGTGACGATATGTATCGTCGACTCATTGCGGGGAGAGGCAGCGCCGGGCAGCAGGGCGGACGCTGCAACCGCAAAGCCGACTTTTCGAACCGAACGCCAACCAGAATACATGCCCGTCTTCCCCCGATGCCTGTTTGGGCACACTATACAAACGACTCTTGTTTTGTATACCGTATAATCAATGTTGATTTTCAAGGGGGAATGACAACGAATGTCCCGGCGTTCAATCATGTCCGTTGCGCTTGGCGGCGCGCTTACTTTTACGATGGTGCAGGCACCGTCGGCGATCGCTGCGGCACCCGATGCGAAACAATATCATGATGCGCTGACGCTGCGCGATCGATGGGAATATCTGACCCGCGACGTTGCTTTTCCGGCAAGCTGGCTTGCGGATACCCATGACTTCACCTTTCGCAAAACGGTGGCAGGCGGCTTCGCTTTTGTCCGGGAGAATGCCGATACGGGTAAGAGTGAAGCAGCGTTCGACCAGGCGGTGGTCGCGGTCGAACTGAGCAAAGCGACTGATAAGCATTATACGGCATTACGCCTGCCGTTCAGCGATTTTACGTATAGCGACGACGGCAAGGCGATCCTGTTCGACATCCATTACGATCCCTGGCGCTGTTCGCTGACCGGCGGCGGGTGCGCGGCGGTGGAGGAAAAAGACCGGCCGCGCGGTTTCGGGGTTGTGCGCGACCTGCGCGTACCCGCCAACAACACGCCGCATGTATCGCCCGATGGAAAATGGGAAGCGCTGGTACAGGGCTTTAACCTTGTCATCCGTCCGGTCGGCGGCGGCCCCGTAAAAATCCTCAGCCGGGACGGGACACAGGGTGATTTCTACGATCCCGAAACCCTTCACTGGGCACCGGATTCGCGCAAGATCGTCATCGACCGGGTGAGGCCGGGTTTTGCGCGCTATGTGACGCGGGTGCTGTCGTCTCCCAAGGATCGGCTACAGCCCGAAATTCGCAAACAGCTTTATCCCAAGCCCGGCGATGCCATCGATCTTGACCAGCCGGTACTGTTCCATGTCGCCCCTGACGGCACATCGAGTCAGATTGATATTTCCAACGCGCTGTTTCCCAATCCCTATCAGCTCACCGATATGCACTGGCGCGCGGACAGTGCGACCCTGGCATTCGAATATACACGGCGTGGACATCAGCAGGCGCGGATCATCGCGGTGAATGCCGATACCGGCAACGCACGGGCAGTCGTTTCGGAATCGGCAAAGACCTTTATCTGGCAGGATCGCGGCTATTGGCATGACGTCCATAATGACGGCAAGGAACTGATCTGGCTGTCGGAACGCGACGGCTGGGCCCATCTCTACCTTTACAACGGCGTGACCGGGAAGGTCGAAAACAAGATTACGAAGGGCGACTGGCCGGTGCGGCAGGTCATTCGCGTCGATGACGACAAGCGTCAGATCTGGTTCGCAGCCGGTGGTATGAACAAGGGCGAAGACCCTTATTTCGTACATTATTATCGGATCAATTTCGACGGAACCGGACTGACCCCGTTAACCCCCGTCCGGGCCGATCATGACGTCAGCTTCTCCTCCGACGGCAAATATTATGTCGATACCTATTCGCGGGTGGACCTGCCCAATATCGCCGAATTGCACCGCGCCGACGGTTCGCTGGTCCGTACCATCGCAAAGGGGGATATCTCCCGCCTGACCGCAGCAGGCTACAAATTCCCGCAACCGTTTGTGGCAAAGGGACGCGACGGCAAGACGAATATCTGGGGCCTGATCGTCAAGCCGCAGCATTTCGATCCGCACAAGAAGTATCCGGTGATCGAGAATATCTATGCCGGGCCGCATGACAGTTTCGTGCCCAAGACCTTCTGGCCCTTCGGCTATCATTCCGGCGGCGACAAGGTCATCGGCATGCAGGAACTGGCGGACATGGGCTTCATCGTCGTCCAGATCGACGGCATGGGGACCGCCAACCGATCCAAGGCATTTCAGGACGTGGCGTGGAAAAATCTGGAGGATTCGGGTTTTCCCGATCGTATCCTCTGGCACAAGGCGGCGGCTGCGAAATTCCCATGGTATGATATCAGCCATGGCGTCGGCATTTATGGCGGCTCGGCGGGCGGGCAGAGCACGGTATCGGGCCTGTTGTTCCATCCCGATTTCTACAAGGTCGGGGTCGCCTATGCCGGGTGCTACGACAATCGCATGGACAAGATAAGCTGGAACGAACAATGGCTCGGCTGGCCGGTCGATGACAGCTATCTGCGTGCCTCCGACGTGGTCAATGCGTCGCGGCTCAAGGGGCGGCTGCTGATGATTTTCGGGGAACAGGACAGCAATGTCGATCCCTCCTCGTCGCTGCAGCTCGTCAATGCGCTGATCAAGGCGCACAAGGATTTCGACCTGCTGGAAGTGCCCGGCGGAGAACATACGACCGGACGTTCGACCGGGCCGGTCTATTATGCCGAGCGGCGACAATTCGCCTTTTTCGTCCGCTATCTGAAGGGAGAGGCGACGCCGGACTGGAATGCGCTGCCGGACGATGTACCGGCGGACGGGACATTGCCGGGCGAGTAGCCCCGGGCGCCGTCAGTCCGCCGTGGAGGCGAGCTGGCGGCGCAGGTCGACGATGGTTTTCTTGATATGGGCGTGCATGCTCTTGGCGACGCCCTTCTTGTCGCGATCGAGCCAGAGTTTCAGCAGTTCGTCATGTTCCGCATTGGCGCGCTCGTCGCGACCCAGCGGTTCGAGATGCTTGCGCACATAGCGGTCGCTCATCACGTGCAGGCGTTCCAGCAACTGGGTGGTGATCGACTGCCCCGCCGGACGGATCAGTGCAAGGTGAAAGGCGCGGTTCAGCGCGCCGACGCCGTCGCCATTGGGCGACATGGTGTCGATGGCTTCCAGCGCGGCGACCGCCTGTGCGCGTTCCTCATCGGTGGCGTTGGCAGCAGCAAGCGCTGCGGCATCGGGTTCCAGTTTCAGGCGCAGGGCATAGACTTCCTCGGCCTCATCAGAGGACAGGGGGCGTACGAAGAAGCCCCGGTTTGCCTGAGACCGAACCAGCCCTTCCTGTTCCAAACGTGTCAGCGCCTCACGCAGCGGGATCTTGCTGACGCCCAGTTCGGATGCGAGCGCGTCCTGTCGAATAGCCTGATCGACCGGCACTTGCCCTGCGAGAATGCGATCGCGCACCAGATCGACGAGTTGATCCGACAGGTTCCGGATGACGATGCTGTTCATGGTATTTCGAGCCTTGGTGAGTTTGAGCGCCATTATACGGTATCTTTCTTACCAAAAGGCCGATACCCCAGCCATACCGTCGCGTCGAGGGTGCCCTTCATCCGAACCGGCTGAGCGAAAAGGGTTTCAGGTCGAAATCGGGCCTGTCTCCGCAGAGCAGGGCGCCCAGCGCCTGACCGCTGGTGGCGGACAGGGTGAGACCGAGATGCTGATGCCCGAAGGCATAGGCAAGCCAGGGGCGTTCTGCATCCCGTCCGATGGCCGGCAGATAGTCGGGCAGAGTCGGCCGGATGCCCATCCACTCGCTGATCGCAGTCCCGACGGGCAATTCCAGTGCTTTGACATGCGAACGCAGTCGCGCCCATTTGCGAGGGTCGGGCGGGCAGTCTGCACCGGAAAATTCAACGAAACTCGCTGCGCGGACGGAATCGGCGAAACGGGTCACGATCATTGCCCTGTCCTCGAAAACCACTGGCGGCATAGCGGGCGGCCATGCGGTTGCATCGGACTGAATATGATAGCCGCGTTCGGCAATCACCGGCGCATGGATGCCCAGTGGTGCGAGCAGGTCACGACAGGCAGTGCCGGCCGCGACGACAAGGATGTCGGCGCGAAGCACTTCGCCCGTTTCCAGCGTTGCGACGCCCTGACTTCCTTCACCTTCAATTTGCACGACTTTCGCTGAAATACGGGTTCCGCCGCATTGCCTGTAATATCGGTGCAGGTATTCCCCCAGCGCGGTCATGTCGGCGATCTGCCCGCTGCCTTCGACCCGCACAGCGCCGGCCAGTGAAGTGGATGTCAGCGCTTGCAGGTCCGCCATTTCACTGGCGGTGACACGCCGGACATGCGCGGTGCCGACGTCGCTATTCAGCCAGTGCGCCATGCCCTTGGCAGCGCTCGCCTTATCTTCCCAAACAATGAAATGCCCGTCGAGGCGCAGTAGGGATCGCCCCCCCGCCTGTTCAAGCAGCCTTTGCCATGCGGGAATGGCGGTAGCCAATGCTTCGGCAAGGGCTGCCTTGCCAGAGCGGAACCGGCTCGGGGTACTGCGTCGAAGCAGCCGCAGGGAAAAGGGCAGCCAGTATTTGATCGCGCGTCGAGGAAAGGACGCAGCTCCGCCGAAGCTGAACAACCGTCGGGGCAGGCTGTGCAATGTGGCCAGCGATGCCAGCGGGGCCGTCTGTTCGACGGCGAGATGCCCGGCATTACCCCATGATGCACCGCGCCAGGGTTGCTCCGGCGCAATCAACCGCGTCGTGATGCCGCGTTGCTGAAGCTCGATCGCACAGGCAAGTCCGACCAGTCCGTCCCCGATGACGATCGCCGTTGCCGGACAGGAGGATTTCTTTATTCCCTGTCCTGTGCCTGCTTCCGACACCGCTCGCTTATCCCGCCGCGTCGACGATATCGCGCGCAAGTTGACTGCGCGAACGCCCATAAAGGAAATAGAGGATCAGCCCTCCGATATTCCAGATGACGAAGCGTACCAGCGTTTTCTCCGGCAGGCTGATCAGCAGATACAGGCATCCCAGTATCGCCAGCGTGCCGACCACATAGGGGGCCGGACAACGGAACACGCGTTCCAGTTCCGGTGCGTTTCGGCGCAGCGCCATCATGCAGGCCCCGACGGCAATAAAGGCGAGTAGGGTTCCGGCATTGGCGAGTTCCGCAATTTCGCCCAGGCTGAAAAAGCCTGCTACCACCGCAACGAACAGACCGGTCATCGCGGTAATCAGGACAGGCGACCCGGTGCGTTTCGATACCTTTGCCAGACGGCGCGGCAACAGCCCGTCGCGTGCCATCACGAAGAAAATCCGGCTCTGCCCGTACATCATGACAAGGATGACCGAGGGTAGGGCGACCAGCGCGGCGCCCGCGACCAGATAGGCGGCGACCGGATGGTCAAGCACGCGCAGGACGAGCGCCAGCGGTTCCGCCGACCCGCCGAGTTCGACATAGGAAATCGCACCGACTGCGGCAAAGGCGACCAGAATATAGATGGAGGTGCATATCAGCATCGACCCGACAATGCCGATCTTCAGGTCGCGACCGGGATTGCGCGCTTCTTCGGCAGAGGTTGCCACCGCATCGAACCCGTAAAAGGCGAAGAACACAATCGCTGCTGCCGCCATGACGCCGCGCGTCTCTCCGTTAATGACGTGACTGCCGAAGCCATAGGGCATGAAGGGATGGAAATTGGATGCTTTGAACGCGGGCAGGGTCAGCGCCACAAATGCCGCGAGCGCGGTCAGCTTGATGATCACCAGAATGATGTTGAGCGTCGCGCTTTCGCGGGTTCCGGCCATCAGCATGCCGGCGATGGCCAGTGCGACCAGAACGGCGGGCAGGTTGATGATGCCGCCTGCATGTGGTCCGGCGAGCAGGAGATGAGGAAGCGAAATACCCATCTCCTGCAACCAGCCGACCAGATAGCCGGACCAGCCGACCGCGACGGTCGAGCAGGCAAGCGAATATTCGAGGATCAGACTCCAGCCGACGACCCATGCGACCGTTTCTCCGGCTACCGAATAGGTGTAGGTATAGGCGCTGCCCGCTCGTGGGATCAGGGTCGCCAGTTCAGCATAAGCGAGCGCTGCACAGGCGCATACCACGCCTGCGACCAGAAAGGACAGAATGACCGCCGGCCCCGCACGATCGGCGCCGACCCCTGTCAGGGTATAAATACCGGTGCCGACGATGGCGCCGACGCCCAGTGCTATCAGATGTGGCCAGCTCAGCGTGGGACGGAGACGATGTTCGGTATCGACCTGCCCGCCATATTCAATCGGTTTAACCGGACCCAATATCCCCAATGTGTCACCCTCCCTTTGGCGGTGGTATCGTTAATCAGCTTACGGAAAAGCCTTTCCAGAATGCGTCCTCGCGGTCGATCCAGATGGTGTTGAATCCGGTGGCGATTGCAGAACCCTCAATCGACGGAATGATCGCGAATTTGCCGCCCAGTTCGGTTGCTTCTTCCACCCGCCCGGTAAACCGGCTGCCGATATAGCTGGCATGGACGAAGCGATCACCGACCGCGAGCCTGCCGCGTGCCACCAGTTGCGCCATGCGGGCGGAGGTGCCGGTGCCGCACGGGCTGCGGTCGATGGCGTTGTCGCCATAGAAGACGGCATTGCGGCCATCGGCGTCGGCATTGGAGGGGCGGTCGGTCCACATCACATGACTGACGCCGCGAATGCGCGGATCGACAGGGTGTATCGGCTCGACGGCTTCGCGCATGCGTTCGCGAACGACGCGACTGAGTGCGATCAGGTCGGCCGCGCTGAAGGCGTCGAGTCCGGTATAATTGCCCTGCGGTTCGACGATTGCGTAGAAATTCCCGCCATAGGCGACATCGACGGTCAGCGGGCCCAGTCCGGGCACGTCGATTTCCACGTCCTGTTCGGCGAGATAGGACGCGACGTTGCGGAATCGCACGGAGCGCACCCGATTGCCCTCGGTCGTATATTCTGCATCCAGAATGCCTGCTGGCGTCTCAATGCGCAGACGTCCCGGCTCGCGCGGGGAGATCAGTCCGTTTTCCAGGCCGAACGTCACCATACCGATGGTGCCATGCCCGCACATCGGCAGGCAGCCGGAGGTTTCGATGAACAGGATGCCGATATCCGAATCCGGCTCGCTGGGCGGATACAGAAATCCACCCGACATCATGTCATGTCCGCGCGGCTCGAAGCACAGCCCGGTTCGAATCCAGTCGAACCGGGCCATGAAATCCTGCCGTCGCTCGGCCATATTGGCCCCGTGCAGCAACGGCGCACCACCGGCGACCAGCCGAACCGGGTTACCCGCGGTGTGGCCGTCGATGCAGAAAAACAGGTGGCGCATCGGAGTCAGACCATCTCAGTCTGTCTTTTGCTTGGCTGGGTGGCCCGGCATTGCTCGACCATCCGGGTGACTTCGGCGCGACGTTCGCCGGTCAGCGGCATCCGCGGCATGCGCACGCGCTCACTGCCGCGTCCCATGATGGTTTCGGCCAGCTTGATCGATTGCACAAGATCATGCTCGGCATCGAGGTGCAGCAACGGCATGAACCAGCGATAGATTTCGCGCGCCTCTTCCCAGTTACCGGCATCGGCGGCTGCGACCAGACGTACCGATTCCTGCGGGAATGCGCTGGTCAGGCCGGAAACCCAGCCGCTTGCCCCCAACATCAGCCCTTCCAGTGCGACATCATCCAGCCCGGCCATCACCGCATAACGGTCGCCGAACCGGTTGAGGAGGTCTGTGAAGCGGCGCGTATCGGGCGCGCTTTCCTTTACGGCGACGATGTTGCTGACATCGGACAGCGCGTCGAGCGTATCGAAATCGACATTGACGCGATAGGCGGGCGGATTGTTGTAGAGCATGATGGGAAGGCCGGTCGCTTCCGCCACCATGCGGAAATGGGCGGCCAGTTCCTCCGGTTTCGGCACATAAACCATGCCGGGCAGCAGCATTAGCGCATCCACGCCGATTTTTTCGGCGTCGCGGGCATAGGCAATCGCGGATTCGGTCGTAAATTCGGATACGCCGGCGACCAGCGGCGCACGGCCCTTCAGCGCTTCGACCGCACCGCTCAGCACCACGCGCTTTTCCTCAGCACTGAGCGAATTATTCTCGCCACAGGTGCCGAGCAGGATCAGGCCGTCGACGCCGTCATCGACCAGCGCCGTCTGAATTTTCTGGGTCGCATCGGTGTCGATCGAACCATCTTCCGCAAACTGGGTGGTTGCGGCGGGGTATACCCCCGTCCACAATGCCTTTGCCGCACTCATGTAATGATGCCCTCCGTTGAATCTGACTTTCGTATACGATATAAGATTGACCTCGACAATAGGTTTTTGAACGCAATCGTAAAGCCCGCAGAATTTGCGGATATGAGGAGATTGAATGATACACGGGATCGGTGGATCGAGCGCGGAACGCGAACTGTCGGAAATTCGCCCTTGGACGGACTGCGCTCCGGCTCCTGACGAGCAGGAATATGCTGCGCGCATGGAGCGCGCGCGGCAACTGACACGCGATTGCGGGGCTGACGCAGTGCTGGTCGGCGCGGGGGAGAGTCTGCGCTATTTTACCGGGATTCCCTGGGGGGAAACGGAGCGGCTGGTGGCGATGTTGCTGCCGGTGACCGGAACGCCGATCCTGTTCGCACCGAATTTCGAACGCGGCACGCTGGAGGCCGACCTTGCGATCGAAGCGGACTTGCGCCTGTGGGAAGAGGATGAAAATCCCGCTGCGATGATCGCGGCCGCGCTTGGCGATATCGGGGCCGATACGCTGGCGATCGATCCGGCGATGAGCTTTCTGTTCGTGGACAGGATCGCGCGGGCAGCACCCTCCTGTTCGGTATGCGCTGCGGGTCCGGTGATCGACGGATGCCGGATGTTCAAGTCGTCGGTCGAGCTGGCATTGCTGCAACAGGCCAAGTCGATGACGCTGGAGGTGCATCGCCGCGCGGCAAAAATCCTTCGGCCCGGCATTCGTGCGAGCGAGGTCGCGCGGTTTCTGGACGCCGCGCATCGTGCCATCGGTGCGCCGGGCGGCAACAGCTTTGTGATCGTGCAGTTCGGGCGCGCCACCGCCTATCCGCATGGCCTGCCCGGTGACGGGGAACTGGCCGAGGACGATCTGGTGCTGATCGACACCGGCTGCCGGGTGCATGGCTATCACTCGGATATCACCCGCACCTATGCGTTCGGAACGCCGACCGACGAGCAGCGCACGATATGGGAACTGGAGCGCGAGGCCCAATATGCCGCGTTCGAAGCGGTCGAGCCGGGTAAGCCGTGCGAAGCGGTCGATGCCGCCGCGCGTGCGGTGATTGAAAAGGCGGGGCTGGGACCGGATTATCAGCTTCCCGGCCTGCCGCATCGTACCGGCCATGGCATTGGCCTTGCGATTCATGAACCGGCCTATCTGGTGCGCGGAGACACTACGCCACTGGCACCGGGCATGTGCTTTTCCAACGAACCGATGATCGTCGTGCCGGACCGGTTCGGGGTGCGGCTGGAGGACCATTTCCACGTGACGGAGACCGGCGCGCAATGGTTTACCGAGCCGTCTCCGTCGATCGACCGGCCGTTCGGCTGAAGGTCAGTCACGAACTGTCTCAATATGCCTGCCGGATGGTTCCGGCAGGCCAGGCCAGCTTCACGGGATCGGTTGAGGGGAAGGGCCTAACGCCCAGCCTTGCCGTCCTGCGATCTCCACGGTCTGCGCAAAATGACGGCCCGCAACATCGACCGTCAGCGCATAGCGTCCCGGCGGTTCGATCTGGTCGACAATCGGAGGCACCGGCTTGTCGCCATAGGCGGTGCAGTTGCTCTCGTCCGGAGTGGGCGGCGCTTTGCGCATGTCCCAGGCAACGGTGTTGATACCTGCCTTGCCCGGTCCTTTCAGGTTGGCGACCGTTTTACCGTTTGCGTCCTTAATTATCAGCGCTGCGCCGGACGGGGCGGGCACCTTCAGATAATAACGGATCATCATCGCCGAGGGCGGATTCGGCGTGACGAGATGGTTGTCGCCGAACAGATAGTCGTTTGCACCGAAGCACCAGTGGATGCGCTGGGTGGCGGGGCGGGTGTCGAACAGATGGGCATTGCTGGCCGCAACTTCAGGCGTGAGTTGCTCCAGCGCGTCGATATTGGTGATCCAGATGCCGCGGCCATAGGAGCCGAGGACCAGATCGTGGCTGCGATGCTGCACCTTGATGTCGAAAACCGGAATATTCGGCATATTGTTGTTCATCTTCGCCCAATGGCCGCCGCCGGTGCGGGAGACAAACACGCCCTGATCGTTGCCGACGAAGATCAGGTCGGGATTGAACGGGTCTTCATAGACCACATCGATCGGCGCGTCGGGCAGGGTATCGGCGATAGAGCGCCAGGTCTTTCCATAATCGTCGGTGCGGTAGAGATAGGGGTGGAAGTCGTCGAACTTGTACCCGCTTTTCGATACATAGGCGCGCCCGGCGACGAAATGCGATGCCTGAACGCGGGTGACATAGCCGTCGCGGCGCGCGCCGAGCGCGGTCAGCTTCGCCGTCATGTCGATCCAGTGACCACCGTCGTCGGGCGTCATCTGCACATTCCCGTCGGCGGTGCCGGCCCAGATCACCCCTGCCTTCACCGGCGATTCAGAGATGGTGGAAATGGCGAACCACGGAATCCCGCCGGGCAGGCCCGCTTCGGATTCGCGCATGATCCTGTCGGCGGGATGGGTGCTGAGATCGGGGCTGATCGCCTGCCAGCTATTGCCGCGATCGGTCGAGCGCAGCAGCATCTGCCCGCCGGTGTAAAGCGTCTTCGGATCGTGCGGCGACAACACCATCGGCGGTGTCCATAAGAAGCGATAGGGCGGCTGCCCCCTGGGTGCCCTGGGCTGGATATTGGTCTCATAGCCGAGCTTCTGATCGAGCCGGGTGTGGCCGCCATATTCGCGCGTCATATAAACCCAGCGGCTGTCGGTGGGATCGACTGTAATCCATTCGCCGTCCCCGTCGCTCAGCGCCTGCCAGTCGCGCGGGGAAACGCCGAAGCGCATCGGGCTCTGTGACGGCCCGCGCCAGTGCTCATGGTCCTGAATGCCCGCGTAGATATTATAGGGCCGGTCGTTATCGACGCTGATTGTGTAGATCTCGTTCACCGGGATGGTGTTGTACGCCTTGCTGGTCTTGCCGCCGTCATAAGAGACCGCCAGCCCGCCGTCGCTGCCGGTCAGCATATGTTTCGAATTTTCCGGATCGAACCATAGCGTGCGGAAATCGCCGAACATCTTCTCCATGATCGGACCATGCCAGGTTTTGCCGCCGTCGAACGATTGCTTGAACGGCTCGCCGGTGACGATGATGTGATCGGGGTTGTTCGGATCGACGCGGATCTGGGTGAAATAATAGGGGCCTTTCGGCATCACATTGACGTCGGGCGGGTTCATCTTGCGCCAGTGCGCGCCCCCGTCGTCGGTGCGATAGATTTCGCCCATTGTCGAAACCTTGTCGTCTGGGCCGATTGGTTTGGTGGTGTTGGCGTTGTCGATCACCGCATAGACGATGTTCGGATTTTTCGGATAGAGCGACAGGCCGATGCGGCCGATCCTCCCGCCCGGCAGGCCGCCCGCGAGCCGGTGCCAGGTTTTGCCGCCATCGCTGGTTTTATAGATGCCGCTGCCGGGGCCGCCCTCCACCAACTGCCAGGGCAGGCGCGTTTTTTCATAGGTGGCGGCGTAGAGGACGTCCGGGTTCTTCGGGTCCATTATCAGATCGATCACCCCGATGTGATCGTTGATATAGAGCACCTTCTTCCACGTCCTGCCGCCATCGGTGGTGTGGAACACCCCGCGTTCGGCATTATCCGAATAGAGATGCCCCATCGCTGCGACATACACATTGTTCGGATCGCGCGGATCGATGCGGATACGCGCGATATGCTGTGTGTCGGTCAGGCCCATATGCTGCCATGTCCTGCCTGCGTCGAGCGACCTGTAGATGCCGTCGCCCGCGAACGAACTGCGGGAGGTGAAGGCATCGCCGGTGCCGACCCATATGTCGCGAGGATTGGAATGAGCCAGCGCGATGGCACCGATCGTCAGCTTGTTCTGTTTGTCGAATAATGGCGTGAAGGTCGTACCGTGGTCCGTCGTCTTCCACAGCCCGCCGGTCCAGAAGCTGACATAGATGGTGTTGCGATGGGCCTTTGCCGGGCTGTCGGGTACCGCGATGTCGGAGACCCGCGCGCTCATCCGGAACGGCCCGATATTGCGGTATTGGAAAGAGGAGAGGAGGGGTGTGTCGCGCTGCGCCACCGGTTTTTGCGGGGGCGGTGCGGCGATCGCGCACGTCAGGGCGATTACCGTTAGAGACGCTGAACCAGTCAGCAAGGACGCCATGCCCCATTTCATCGTACCATCTCCCCCGAAGATCGTCGCACGCGGGCGAATGCGCCGCATGTTTCAAGATTGATGTATATCGTATACTAATGTCAATGGCGTTATCGGGCGTAGGTGCGACAGGGCGCTGACGGATGATCCTTTTGCTGTCGGGGGAGCCGTTGCAATCGGCTGGTCGAGGTCAGTCGAGCAGCGCCAGCAAGTCTGCATAAAGCGCTTTTGGCAATGTGACACCGCCGCGTTCAAGCGACCTCTCACGCGCTTCGAAGCGGCGTTGCGACGGCAGGCGGGCACCTTGTCCGGTAATGCCCGAGAACAATGCTTCGGCCCGTTGCAAATGGGTGGCGGTGGCGTCACCCAGAAACCCAGCCGGATCGATCGCGATGATCAGTTCGCCGCCGATGGGCGACGAGCCGGCGCCGTCATCAGCCGCGAGCGATTCCGCGCTGGTCATGTCGCCGATAAGCGGCCCCGCAATCAGCTCGATCATCGCCGAAAGCGCGGAACCTTTATGCCCGCCAAAGGTCAGCATTGCGCCCGCCATCGCGGCGGCGGGGTCAGTGGTCGGCTCGCCATTTGTATCGACACCCCATCCTTCGGGAATCGGCTTGCCCGCGCGGCGGTGCAGCTCAATCTCTCCGCGTGCGACGGCGCTGGTCGCGAAATCGAAGACGAACGGCCATGGACCCGGCCTTGGCCAGCCGAACGCAATCGGATTGGTGCCGAACAACGGCCTGGTTCCCCCTGCCGGTGCCACCCAGGCATGGCTGGGCGTGCAGGCCAGCGCAACCAGCCCTTGCGCGACTATCGCTTCGATTTCCGGCCATAGTGCGGCGAAATGCACGCAGTTGCTGATCGCCATCGCGCCGATGCCGCAGGCGCGGGTCTTTTCGATCAGCAGCGGCAGCCCGCGTTCAAAGGCGAGCTGCGCATAGCCGCCGCGCGCATCGACACGCGTCAGGGCGGGGGTAAGGCTGGTTGCCATCGGTTCGGCGTCGGCAACGACCTTGCCGGTAGCAAGAGTCGCCGCACAGACGATCAGTCGATAGGCGCCGTGGCTTGCACAGCCGTCGCGTTCCCCAGCGACGATCGTTCGGGTCACCGCCTCGACATGGTCGGGCGACAAGCCACGGTGACGCAGGATGCTGCGTGAAAGATCCTCAAGTTGTCCGAAGGACAGGAACGGCGACGGGTCATTGATCATCGACAGGCCTCTGATCGTTGGGAAATTGGCTGCGGCAGGTGCGGTCAGGCGTACTGAACCGGTGGCTCCGAAGCCGTGCGGGTTGATGAAATTTCCTCAAAAAAACGCAGTAGGCTTGAGGATTGCTCGATATTAAGTATACGATATACCAACAGGTCGCAAGGGAGGGACTAATGCGGGTACGTGCATTCGGACTGGCCATATTGCTGGCGGGGCAGTTGATCCCGCTGGGCTCGACGGCGCAGGCGCAGGATCATGATGCGAACGCCGGATCGTTCGGTTTTCGCTTTCTGGGGCCGGTGGTCGGCAACCGGGTTGCTTCCTTTGCCGCGGCGCCGGGCGATCATCTTGTCTATTATGCCGGTTCATCCTCGGGCGGCATCTTCAAGTCCGAAGATGGCGGCGCGAGCTGGAAGCCGATTTTCGACAAGCAGAATGTCGCTGCGATCGGCGCGCTGGCGGTGGCACCGTCCAACCCCAGGGTCATCTATGCCGGTACGGGCGAGGCCTGGGCGATCCGTGACATCGATGTGATCGGCAACGGCATGTACAAATCCACCGATGCCGGTAAGACCTGGCAGCATATCGGGTTGGACAATAGCGGGCGGATCGGCCGCATTCTGGTCGATCCGAACAATCCAGACAGTGTCTGGGCCTGCGCACTAGGTCGACTGCCCGCGCCGCAGCAACAGCGGGGTGTGTTCCACAGTTCGGATGGCGGCAAGACCTGGAAACGGCAATTGTTCGTCGATGCCAACACCGGCTGTTCCGGTCTGTCGATGGACGCGCATGACCCAAAGACGATCTTCGCCGGCACCTGGCAGGTGAAGATGAACACCTGGGGCGAATATAGCGGCGGCCCCGGCAGCGGCGTCTATGTAACGCATGACGGCGGTGCGCACTGGCAGCATATTGTCGGCCATGGCTTGCCGACGTCGCCGGTCGGCAAGATCGACGTGGCGGTGGCTCCGACCGATTCCAGCCGCGTCTATGCGCTGATTCAAACCAACGGCCTCGGCTCGTTATGGCGTTCGGACGATGGCGGACGGAATTGGAAAACGGTGTCGTGGGACCGCAAGCTGACCGGGCGCGGCGGCTATTATATCCATTTGATGGTTTCGCCGGCCGATGCCGATCGGATCATTGTCGCCAACAGCTCGGTCAGCGAATCGACCGACGGCGGCAAGACCTTCAAGATCCGCCCCTGGGGCGGGGACTCGCATGACATCTGGTGGGACCCGAAGGATGCGAAACATTTCGTCGTCACCGATGACGGCGGCATCAACCTGACGGTGAACGGCGGCATCAGCACGCGCAAGATCACTTTCCCGATCGGGCAGATGTATCACGTCGCGGTCGATGACCAGATACCCTATGAAGTCTATACCAACATGCAGGACAATTCGACGATGCGGGGGCCGAGTATTCCGGTCAACGGATATCCGTCGGACAAGGGTTGGGACCACCATATGGGCGGATGCGAAAGCGGCTTTACGCTGCCCGCGCCGGGTGACCCGAATACCGTCTGGGCATCCTGCTATGCCAATGAAGTGACGGTGTGGGATGCCAAAACCGATCGCGCGCGGTCGGTCAGCCCGTGGCTGCACACCATGGATGCCGAGCCGGACAAGGTGCCCTATCGCTGTCACTGGACGCCGCCGCTGGCGATCGACCCCTTCGATGCCGACACGGTTTATTATGGCTGTCAGGTGATCTTCAAGACGACCGACAAGGGACAAAGCTGGAAAGTCGTCAGCCCCGACCTGTCGCATCGCGATCCGAAATATATCCACTCGTCGGGCGGTATCGTTGCCGACAATCTGGGCCAGTTTGCACCAGAGGTCGTGTTCGCGATTGCTCCGTCGAAGATCAGGCAGGGGCTGGTCTGGGCAGGCACCGACGACGGCAAAATCTGGTACACGCCCGATGGCGGCGGCAAATGGGTCGACGTGACGGCAGGGCTGAAGGGCACCGGCGTGCCCGAACTCGCCACCGTCACCAGCATCGAGCCATCCCCTTTCGATCCGGGGACGGCCTATGCCAGCTTCGATTCCCATCTCTATAACGACGATGGCAGGCCCTATATCGTCAGGACGACCGATTACGGAAAGACGTGGACGCTGATCAACGGCGACCTGCCGACATCCTCGCCGCTCGACTATGTTCGCAACGTCTCGGAAGATCCGAATGCGAAGGGGCTGCTGTTCGCAGGCACCGGGCATGCTTTCTACTATTCGCTCGACGACGGTGCGCACTGGACACATCTGCGTACCGGCCTGCCGCCGTCACCCGTTACCTGGACGGTCACGCAGAAGCGGTTCCACGATCTTGTGATCTCCACCTATGGCCGGGGCATCTATATCCTCGACGATATTTCGCCGCTGGAAGCGATGGCGAAGAACGGCCGACCGACGGCCGCAACCTTCTTCAAGCCGCGCAACACATATCTGCTGCGCAATGAAAAGGCCTATTTCACCTATTGGCTGCCCAAGGGTGCGAAGGGCGATGCCACGGTGACCATTGCCAAGGCGGACGGTACGCCGGTTCGCACGCTGCACACCGATGTGACGGGCGGCATGAATCGTGTCGACTGGAACATGCATTACGATCCGCTGGTCACCATCCGGTTGCGGACGATCCCGCCCGAAAACCCGCACATCTGGGACGATGCCCGCTTCAAGGGCAAAAAGTGGCGGCCGATCACGCATTGGGGAATGCCGAGCTATCAGCCGGGACCGCTGATCGTACCGGGTCAATACAAGGTATCGGTCAATGTCGACGGCAAGACGTTCGAACAGCCGCTTACCATCCTGCCCGACCCGAGTGCGCCGGGATCGCAGAGCGACCTGCAAAAGTCGCTCGACCTGCAACTGCGCATCCGTAAGGATGTCGACAGCGTCTCGAAAATGGTCAACCTGATCGAGCATCAGCGCCATGAACTTGAGGAATTGCGCGCCAAAGGCGGTGGCGGGCTGTCACCGGCACAAATCGACGCGATGGACGCCAAGCTGAAGTCGGTCGAGTATCAGATGTTCCAGAAGGCGCTCGCCGCCAGCGACGACAAATATTATGTCTCGGTCTGGAAGATCTATTACAACCTGTTGTGGCTCAATGCGGAGATCGGCTCGGGTGCGGGCGATGTCGCGGGCGGAGAGGGCTATGGCCCGACCGACACCACACCGCCGCTTCTCGACGGGCTGGAACAGCAGCTCGCCAAGGCAACGCAACACTATGACACGGTCATGTCGACCGATGTGCCTGCGTTCAACAAGCTGCTCGTCGCCAAAGGGCAGAAGCCTTTGATGACGGTGTTGCCCGCTGCCGATATGCGGGCGCCCGACCGCGAGGAAAGCGAGGGCTTCGATTATGCCGAGGCGGACGCGGATTGATTGACCGGCGCGCGGCCGGCCGTGCCGCGCGCCGTCTGATCGGGGGAAATTTGTGCTTGATCGAACCAGACTGGCGCTTGCAGCCGGTACCGCAATAGCCCTTATGCAGGCACCCGCATTCGCCCAGGATCAGGATGCCGGGCCACCGCCCGGTGCGCCGCAGGGGCCGTATGATATCGTTGTTATCGGCCAGCCGGTCGAGGATGCACCGGCCAAGCTCGACCATATCATGTCGGAGGTGGACGGGACGAAGATCACTGTCACCAAAAAGACGACCGTCACCAAATTGAATCTGCAGCCGACCGTTATCGACAATAACCAGAAACAGTTGTTCGTGCGCTCACCGGGCCTGTTGGTTACGGACCAGCAGACGCCCACCCAGTATAATCTGAACTATCGCGGCCTCGGCAATCCGCAGGAGTCGGAGTTTATTCTGGCGCTGCAGAACGGTCTGCCGATCTCGACCGACTGGATCGGTTTTCCGACGCTTTATTACGAACCCTTGCCGCAGGAAGTCGCCAAAATCGAACTGATCCGGGGCGGGTCCAGCCTGATGTACGGTCCCAATCCGGCACCGGCGGTCAATTTCGTGCTCAAACGGCCGCGCGCCGGTGAACCGATCGGCGCCTATAGCGAGAACAGTTTTGGCAGCGACGACCTGTTTTCAAGCTTCAACGCCATTGAAGGATCGGTCGGCAAGGTCGAATTCCGCGCCAGCTATGGCCACGTTCATGACGGCGGGCAGCGCCAGAATTCCGCGTCCGACCTCGATCAGGTGCGGACCTATCTGGCTTATCGTCCCGATGGCGGTTCTCTGTGGTATGCCGATTTCCAGTACCATAATGTCAGCGCAGGCGATCCCGGCCGGATCGGCTATCCGCAATTCCTGACCGATGCGGACTATTCGCCGACGCCGTTCAATCATGACTGGATCCGGCGCACGTCGATCACGCTTGGAAATGAGAGCGACCTTGGCAACGGCTGGAAGCTGGAGGCGAAGGGCTGGGCGGCATGGCAGACAATCCACACCCGCGCCGCCGCCAATCAGGCGCCTGGTGCTCCGCCGCCGGCCACCACAACGATCGAGGACGAGCAGTTTCACAGTCAGGGTCTGGATGTGCGGGCGGTTAAGCATTGGGGGCGCGGCAATGCGCTCACGATCGGATCGGTCGTCTATCACGACGATGCGCCTTTCCGCGAATGGACCAGTACCGATATCACGGCACCGCGCGACCTTAACGATGGTACGCCGCGGCTCGATCAGCAGCGCTACACCGCGTATCAGGCTGTGTTTGTCGAGAATGTGTTTCGGCTTCCCCATCGGTGGCATGTCGTACCTTCGGTACGGTTGGAGCATGAAGTCATCGACATCGATGAAAGCGTTCGACCACCGTTCCTGACGCGCCCACTGATCAAGGAGCATGCCTCACGCGTGGTGCCGTTGTTCGGGCTGGGGCTCGGCTTCGATTTCGGGCATCAGAACGAGACCTATTTCAGCGTCAGCAACGGCTATCGGCCGCTGCGGTTCTTCGACGTCGCATCGCCCTTCTCCAATGTCGGCCCGGGTAATGTTGCCGATCCCCAGAAATCGCTTTCCTGGGAGGTCGGGGTGCATGGCACTCCGGTAACAGGATTGTTTTATGATATCAGCCTGTTCTGGATCAACTTTCGCAACCGGATTGAGACGGTTGCGCTCAACAATACCGATCTTGTCAACGTCAATAGCGGCGACACCCGCCATCGCGGATTCGAAGGCCAGGTCTCGTATGATTTTCTCGCGCATCGTGGCGGCGATACGCATCTGATCGCTTTCGGCAATCTCAGCCTGCTGGATGCGACCTTCGTCAAAAGCGATATCGCCGGACAGGTCGGCAAGACACCCGCTTACGCGCCCGGCCTGATCGCCAAATACGGGATTACCTTCCGTCGCGATCGCCGTTTCGATGTCAGTGTCACCGGCATCAGTGTCAGTTCGCAATATTGGCAGGACTCGAACGCGCCGACCGGGTCAGGCGACAGCTATATCCCCGCGAGAATCCCCGCCTATGCCGTGTTCGATATCGCCGCCGACGTTTATCTCACAAAGAAACTGCGGCTGCTGGCGGGCGTTTCCAATATCGGCGACCGGAAATATTATGACCGGGTGTTTCTGAACGGTCTCGAACCAGCACGCGACCGCAAAGCGTATGCCGGTTTTGCCGTGGGGTTCTGAATGCAGGGCAAACGGCCTTTGCGCTTATTACTGACTGATCCGCGACCTGTCGCATCTTCACGGCATTAGAGCGGCGGGATCGCAAGGGCGACGCCGCCGCTCCCAGACCGTATTCAGGTCAATGCACGATGACTTCGCGCATGACATAGGTTCCGGAGATGTGGCGAATCTTGTTGTAAAGTTTCAGCACCGTCTCATTGTCCTTGTCGAGACTGGTTTTACCATAGGCGTCGAGGAATTTCATATATTGGGCTTTGTTTCCCGCCCATGCCTCGACCGACGGATACACGATTTCCAGCACCAGATCGAAGCTGTGATCGGTCGGTGCCGTGTTCCAGTAGATATGATAGTCCTGAATAATTCCCAGCTTTTTGGCGATTTCGCTGCTGCCGATCCAGGTTGACTTGAGACCTTGCAGATAGGTTTCGAACTGCCCCTCGTCGACGTTGACGGTGGTCATTTCGATGACCTGCGGCCCCGGTTCATAATCCTTGTAGAGTTCCATTTGGGCCGCCGCCGGGCTGGACAGCGATGTTACGGACACTGCTGCCAGTACCGGCAGGGCCAGATGCTTCCAATTCATGACAATTCCCCTGTTGTCGCGGCCACAGCACTGCGCGCCGCAGCCCTTTTCCTGACAGAGGCAAAAGGATAAATCCTGATGGAAAGGTGATGTAGCTACACCTTATGGAGTGCCACATTGATTATTTGTCATATTCGGGCATAATTTCTGCACAGCATATTGGTTTCTCTTGGGGGGAGAGACAGATGCGGCGGGCAAAATGACTTTTTCGGCAGGAGATGGGGCTCATGAGGCCCGGGCGATGCCGGGCGCTCCCCGAATTCCTCCGGATCGCTTCCGTATCGGGGCATTCGTTGTCGATCCAACTGGCAACCTGCTGGAATGTCTGGGCGTCCGCCACGCCGTCGAGCCCTTGGTGATGGACGTCTTGTGCTTTCTGGCAGGCCGTGCCGGAGAAACGGTTTCCCGCGACGAATTGATTGAGCATGTCTGGTTTTTCAATCCCTATGCCGATGAGAGCCTGACACGCGCGATTTCTCTGCTTCGCCGGATATTCCGGCATGACCCGGAAGCGGGAAACTATATCGAAACAGCGTGGAAACGCGGGTATAGATTAACTGCTCCTGTAGCGCCGCTGGTGCCGAGGCGCCGTCTTCCGGTCTGCTATCAGGCACCGTCGCTTGAAGATGAATTTGCGGTGGCGGTGTTGCCGTTCCGCCGGCAATCAATCGCGGAAGGCGACGGTTTTCTTGCCGATGGTTTAACGCGTGATCTGACAATGTTGCTCTCACGCGTCCCACGGCTGCGGGTTGCGGCGTATAGTTCGGCCCAGACCGTACGCGAAGGGGACATTCGGGCGCCAGCCATTTCCAGCCGTCTTGACGTTCGCTACCTCGTTTCCGGCTCGCTTGCGCGGCAGGGGGAGAATTTCCAGCTTCGCGTGGCGCTGATGGACGGAGTCGATGACGCCCAGCTATGGGCACAGCGGATCGACGCCAGACTGGATCAGTTCTTTTCGGTTCAGGACAGGATCGTGCTCGACGTCTCGACCTCGCTTTCCTCCGCGCTTCACCTGTCGCATGCTGCGGCGCTTCAGCAGCGCAGGCCGTTTCAGCTCAATGCCTATGAACTCGTCCAGCGCGCCGAGGCGTTGCGTCTTCACTATAATCGGGAGGCAGCGCAGGAAATTGTCGGCCTGTTGGAACAGGCGCTGGAAATCGATCCCAATGACGGTGCCGTACATGCCGCACTTGCGGTGCAGCATACGCAGAACGTCACCAGTAAGTTCTGCGACGCGCCGGCGGAGACTTTTTCGCTGGCCAAGCGTCATATCGATACCGGGCTTGCCCTTTCACCGCACGATCCGGACGTCCTGGCGGCTGCGGGAATAACCGCCACGATGATGGGCAATGCACGGCTTGCCGTGCGTCATTTGCGTGCTGCGATGGAGCAGGATCCCAACAACGCACACACGCTGGCCGTGCTGGGCTGGCAACAATGCTGGCTGACCGGCGGGGAAGAAGGCCTGCGGATGATCAAAACCGCAGAGGAACGCGCGCCGAACCATCCGCGCTTTTCGGTATGGGCCCATTATCGCGGGCATTGCGAAATCAGGCTCGGGCATGTCGAGCAGGCGATCCATGCCTATCGGGATGGGGAGCAGCGTAACCCCGGTTACAGCCTTAATCTGGTGACGCTGGCCGCTGCCCAGGCCGTGGCGGGTCAGACCGAAGAGGCGCGTGCCACCCTGATGCGGCTGAGGGCGATCGCCCCGGATTATACGCTGCAAGACTATAACAGCCTGGCCCGTCGAATGGTTTATTGGTTCGGCGACGAGATTACACGCAGGGCTATGATCTCCGCCATGGCCGAAGTCTGGCAAACTTTGCCGCCGGCCGGAGCATAAGCGGGCCTGATTGACGGCATCGTTGTTACTGTACCAGGATATCGATTTCAGCCGGTTTCCCCACGCACCAGTGTCAGTCTTCCTGCCTGCGCCCGGTCAGTACCATCATCAGCGCGGGCAGGAACAGTAGTACCAGCGGCACGGCGGCAGTCAGACCAAAGATGATCGCAGTGGCAAGCGGGCGTTGCAGCCCCGCCCCGCGACTGATGCCGAGTGCCAGCGGGCTGAGCGTCAGGATCGCGATCAGGGCCGACATCAGGATCGGCCTGAGCCGCTTCATTCCCGCTTCTTTCAAGAGGACGAAATCCACCGGGCGAGCGACATCCATTTCGGCAAAGAAGAAAACAATCAGTTCGGTGACCATGCCGACCACCATGGTCAGTCCCATCAGCGCGGAAATATCGAGTTCGATGCCGGTGATCCAAAGTCCGCACAACACCGTCGCCGCCGACAGCAGCACCGTCACCAGCGCGGCAACGGTCCAGATGATCCGTTCGTAGAGGAAGGTCAGCAACAGCGCCGATAGCAGCAGCGCGGCTGCAAAGACGATTGCCAGATCGGTGAAGCTCTTTTGCTGTTGCGCATACATGCCGCCATATTCGACGCGGATCGAACGTGGGAGGTTCAGGCCCGCAACCGTTTTGCGGACGTCTTTCATGCCCGATCCCAGATCGCGCCCTTCCAGCCGCGCGGTCACGTCGATGAACGGGGCCAGATCCTCGCGCGTCAATTGTTTTTGCCCGGCGAGGATCGATACCTTCGCAATCTGGGCGACCCGCACGCTATGCCCGTCAGGCGCGGTAATCGGCAGGTCGGCAATCTCGCTGGCGCGCTGACGCAGATCGCCGGGGCCGCGCACACGCACGTCGATCATCTGTTCGCCCACACGGATGCGCGTCGATTGTGTGCCGCCGACCAGCGCTTCCAACTGGGTCGCGACCGCGTCCGGGTCCAGCCCCTGTTGCAGTGCTGCCCCCGGATCGACCTTTACGCCAATGGCGTCACCCGCAACACGCAACCCGTCGACAACCTCCCCCACGCCGTTGATCTTGCCGATCGCGGCGCCGACTTTCTTTGCAGCATCGGCAAGCTGGGTCGGGTTGTCGCCGAACAGCTTGATCTCGATCGGCTGGGGAACCGCCGTCAGATCGCCGATCAGGTCTTCCATCAACTGTGCGGTTTCGATGTCCAGTCCGGGCACCTTTGCCTGAATCTGGTTGCGGATATCGCTCATCACCTGCCAGATGGGTTTGCGCGAACCGCTTTTCAGACGGATGAAATAATCGCCCTCATCCGCTTCGGTCAGGCCGCCGCCCAGTTGCAGGCCGGTCCGCCGCGAATAGCTTTCCACCGCCGGGTTTGCCTGAATGATCTGTTCGACTTGCTTGAGCAGACGGTTGGTATCGCTGAGCGCAGCACCCGGCTGCGCCCTATAGTCGAGGATGAAGCCGCCCTCATCCATTTTTGGCATGAAACCCGACGGTACATGCCTGTAGGAATAGAAACCGCCGACCGCGAGCACGATGGCGACGATCGCCACGATCAGCGCAGGTCGCCCGAATGTCCGGTCGAAGGCGCGTTCATAGCCATGGGTGAGGCGTCCCATGAACCCGCCCGCATTCTCCGCCGCCTCGGCATCCTTGGGGCGCAGCCAGTATGCGGCCACCAGCGGGATCAGGAAACGCGCATACAGCAGGGATATAGCAAGTGCGGCGACCATGGTAATCGCCAGCGCCTTGAAGAAACCGCCCGTCACCCCGGAAATGAAGGCGAGGGGGAGGAACACCACGATCGTCGCGCCGGTCGACCCGAACAGCGGTTTGCCCATCTCGGCCGCGGCATGGAGCAGACCGGGCGGATCGGTGGCCACGCCCTCCTGCATCCGGCGCATCATATGTTCCAGCATCACCACCGCGTCGTCGATGATCAGGCCGACCGCTGCAGCCATGCCGCCCAGCGTCATCATGTCGAAATGCATCCCCAGCGCGAACAGGATGACGCAGGTGCCCGCCAGGACGGCGGGCAACACCGCTGCCGTAATCGCCATCAGCCGCGCAGAGCGAAGGAATACAAACAGGACCAGCCCGGCCAGCACAGCGCCCAGCAGAATGGCATCGCGCACCGCATTGGCGGCGCCGGTGACCAGTTGCGACTGGTCGTAAAAAGGCGTGACCTTCACGCTGGGCGGCAGGCCGAGCGCTTTCATCTTTGCCGCAACATCGTGCGCGACCTGCACCGTGTCGCCGCTATAGGTCTGACGAACATTGACCAGCACCGCATTCTGCCCGTTCGAGGTGACGAGCGTGTAATTGGGAACGACCGATGACCGCACGGTCGCAACGCCGCCAACGGTTACCAGCCCTCCACCGGCGGAATTACCCGCGCGGATCGGCGTGGCGGCAATGTCCGCGGCGTTTTTCAGCCGGTTCTGCACCAGCAAAAGGTACAGGCGGTGGCGGTCCTGTAACCGCCCTGCACCGCGCACGACATTGGCTTTGCTCAGTGCTGCGCTGACATCGTCGGGGCTGATCCCCAGTGCGTTCAGCTTGCCGGGGTCGATATCGACCTCGAACGTGCGTGGCGATCCGCCGAGAATGTTGACGGCGGCCACCCCGGTAATACCGGTCAGCGCCGGACGGATGCGAAGCGTGGCAAGCTGTCGCAGCGCTTCCTGATCCAGTGTGGGGGAGGTCAGCGCGATGCCATAGACCGGAAAGACGGTTGGGTCGGCGCGCCAGGCGTCATAGCGCGTGCCGCTGGGCAAATCAGGTTGAATCGTCGATAGCGCTCCCTGCACCGCCAGCAGCGCCTGAGGCATGTTATGACCCCAGTCGAAATTAAGCTGGATCTCCGCCGATCCGCGGCTGGTGGTGGAGCGGATGCGGGTGACGCCCGGCACCGCCCGCAGCGCGATTTCCATCGGGCGCGTGATCGCCGCCTCCATTTGCGCGGCATCGCGTTCGCCCGCATCGATCGAAACGATGACGCGCGGATAGGCAATCTGCGGAAACAGGCTGACCGGTAGCTTGAGCGCGCCGAAGACGCCGCCGAGAGTCAGCAGTATCATCGCGAGCCAGAGCGCGCGGGCATGGCGGGACAGGTGCGACTTCATCTGGTGCGCACCTTCATTCCGTCTTCGACGCCTGTACCACCGGCAATCACCACTTTGTCGCCAGCCGCCACGCCGCTCAGGATTGCGACCCGTTTCGGCCCGCTTGCACCGGTTTGTACATCATGGCGATGCGCGATGCCGTTGCGTACGACATAGACATATGCCTGCCCGCCATCGTTGAGCAGCGCGGCATAGGGCACGGTCACGTCGCTGCCTGCCTGGGTAACCGGTACGGTGGCGGTCAGCGTCTGGCCTGGCCCGAAATGCAGGGCTTGCGGAACCCGGATATAGACCGATGCCAACCGGGTTTGCGGGTCGACCGTCGGATCGACCGACAGTATCGGCGCGTCGAAGGGCGGGCTGCCGTCGCTCGCCCGGATCGTGAGTACCGTACCGGGCGACAGCTTGCCCGCGACCGCAGGCGAAACCCCGAACCGCGCACGCAGCGTCCCGCGTCGCGATATCGTTGCAATGGTCGTACCTGCCGAGACGAGATTTCCGGGATTAGCTGTGACCGACTGCACGAACCCGGCCCCCGGCGCGCGCAGTGCGAGACCGTTTGTCTGGCTGGTCAGGCTGGCGAGCATGGCCTGTGCGCTCTGAGCAGCCTTGCGTGCGCTTTCGACATCCGCATCGCTGGCCAGTCCGTCGCTGCGCAGTCGTTGCGCGCGGGCAAGCGCTTCGCTCGCCGTCTGCGCATCGCTGCGTGCCTGAATCAACTGGGCCTGTGTCGTCGGGCTGGGCCGCAGGCGGACGACTAGCTGACCCCGGTGCACCGGCGTACCGACCGGGGCAGCGATAGCGGCGACAATCGCTTCCACCGGGGCGGACAGCGTATATTGCGCCTCGGCCCCGGTTTCGACGCTGCCATACAGCGTCATGCTTTGCGCCACCGCCTGCTTCTGCGCAGTGCCCAGCGACACCAGCGCGACAGGCGTGGGGGAATTGTCCTGCGCACCGCCGCCGGAACAGGCGGACAGGCTAATCAGACAGGCAAACACAAAGGGTCGGATCATTGCGGCCAGGTCTCCCTCGGCGCGCCCGTCAACAGTTCGAGCGCAATCATTTGCTGGACGATGTCGGTGTCGCTCTGCGCGATCAGCATCCGCCGGTCGCGCAGCGCCTGTTCGGCATTGAGCGCGCTTTCCAGCGATAGGTCGCCATGCGCTTCGGCGCGGCGCGATGCCTGCGCATAATGGCGAACCTCGGGAAGCCCCTTTAACGCGTCCGCGCGCTGGCGCATCGCCACCCGGATTCCGGCGACCGCAGCACCGATATCGGCGCGGGTCTGAAACAGCCGGGCGTCATATTCGGCCTTCAGCGCCGCACGCGTGGCGCGAGCGACTGCAATCCCGCCGCGGTTACGGTTCCATAGCGGCAGGGTGAAATCGACGGCAGGACCGACCATGAAGTTGCCCGCCGAATCGCGATTGGCATTGATCGTCAGGGTCAGGTTGGGAAACTGGTCGAGCACCGCCTTGTGCACCGATGCTTCCTGCGACTGATAGCCCGCACGCAATGCGGCAAGGTCGGTGCGATCCTTACGCGCCACCGCGAACAGTGTTGCGACCGCAGGCGGGGCGGGCGGCAGCGCGACCGGCGCCAGCGCGAAACGCGTACCCGGCGGAAAGCCGAGCAGCTTATCCAGTTCCTCGCGTGCGGCGGCGAGGTTGCCCTGCGCCGTTCGCAGCGTTTGCGCGGCATTCAGTTCGGACAGGCGCGCCGCCTGCAACCGGTCATCGGCAACATCGCCGCGTGCAGTGGCCCGCTGGATACGGGTGAGCAGCGATTGCGCAACCGTCTGGCTCTTTTGCGCAAGTGCGACAATTTCGGTCAGCCCTTCGATCCGGGCGGCCTGTATCCGCGCCTGCCCGGCGGTCTGCCATTCCGCCCAGGCGAGGTCGAGCCGGACCTGCCGGGCGTCTGCTTCCGCCCTGGCGCGCGTGACGCCACGGGTGCGCAGCGCATTGATGTCCAGCCCCAGCGCGCTGGCAAGGTCGAGAAAAGGATCGGGACCGGTAATCACCTTGTTCGCGCCCAGACTGACGCTGGGATCGGGCAACAGTCCGGCGGCAAAAACCTGCGCGTCGGTGACACCGGCGCGAACGCGCTGAGCCTTCAGGTCGGGATTATTGATGACCGCAATCGTCGCAATCGCGTCGGGCGTCAGCGGCTTGGAAAGGTCGAGCGTTACCGGCTTTAGCCATGGCCGCTGAATCGCATTTGCCTTTGCTTCGAGAACCGAAGGAACGGGCGGCGTCAGGGCCGTTCCCGCATCGTCCAGCGGACGCGAGGTGTAGGTTGCGCAGCCCGACAGGAGCAACGCCAGCGGGATCGCGCCCTTGCGCAGGATCATAGGGTCTCCTCGGGAAAGAAGATGACGGCTTCCAGTCCCGGCGCGCGATCGCGCAGCGCAAGGCGCGCCCGATGTGCGGCGGCGATGGCCGAAACCAGACTCAGGCCAAGGCCATGGCCGGGGGTCGATCGTGACGTTTCCAGCCGGACGAAACGTTGCACCACCCGATCACGCTGGTCGGCGGGAATGCCGGGGCCGGTATCGGCGACATAGACGGCAGGGCGCCCGCCCTCATGGCCGATACCGATGACGATAGCGCTGCCTTCCGGGGTATGGCGCAAGGCATTTTCAATCAGGTTGATCAGAGCCTGCGCCAGCAATTCGCGGTCGCCCTCTACACGTGCAGGGGCATCGATACGCACGCTCAGCCTCTTGCCCGCATCCTCGGCCAGCGGTTCGTGCGATTCGGCAATGTCGGTGACCAGCGTTTCGAGATCCACCGGGCCGAAATTTCGGCGCAGACTTCCTTCCTCCAGTTCGGAGATGCGCAGGATCGCATCGAACAGACGGAGCACGTCGTCGGCATTGTCGACAGCATCGTCGATCCGTACCGCCCACTGATCATCCGGGGCCGGTTCGTGCAACGCTTCCAGCCGGTTGCGCAGTCGCATCAGCGGCGTGCGCAGGTCGTGGGCGAGGTCGCTCGTCACCTGCCGCAAATTGGCGATCAGGCCGACGATCCGGTCGAGCATGGCATTGAGCGACGCCGCCACGCGGTCGAATTCATCGTCATGCGGCCCGACGATCATGCGGCGGCTGAGATCGCCACCCGCGATAGCGCCTGCGGTCGTTTCGATCCGCGCCAGCCTGCGCCGCAGATAGGCGCCCAGAATCAACGCCCCGGCAACGCCGATACACAGCACGACAATGAAAGCGATGCCGAAGATGGTCAGGATCGTCGCGTCGATCTGTTCCAGCGACTCCTTGTCGGCCGCGACCGTCAGGCGATATCCGCCGGGAAGCCCGACCGTTCTGGCCCGTGCCCTGTCCGGTCCTTCGCGCGGATCGCGAAACACAATATCGTGCCATCCCAGTGGCGGCATCGGTGTATCGAGAGCACCCGCCACGCGTTTGCCGGTCGACGCGAACACGGCATATCCCAGCGCATCCGGGCCGCCGCTTTCCCTGCCTCGAACCGCATCCATCACACCGCGCATCCCTTCGTCATACAGCTCGGCGGTAATTGCACTGCTCGCCTGTTCGATATTGGCGTCCATCTGCCGGGCAAAGGCGACATGGGCGGCGTAGAAAACCGCTATGCCGATCAGCAGCGTCGCCAGCGCAAAGGCCAGCGACGAGGCGAATGCGATGCGATAGGCCGCGCTGTTGACCAGCGTCTTCATGCGGCCCTGATCCGATATCCCACGCCGCGTTCGGTTTCGATCAGGTCGGGCAGACCGCCCTCGTTCAGCTTGGTGCGCAACCGGCTGATATGCGTTTCGACGATCTTGGTCTGCGGATCGAAATGGAAATCCCATACCCGTTCCAGCAGCATGGTGCGCGTCACAAACTCGCCTGCATGACGCATCAGTTCCTCCAGCAGGCGAAACTCCTTGGGCTGCAACAACACCAGTGCGCCGTCGCGACGAACCTCACGTGCCAGCAGATCCATTTCCAGAGACGGCGTGTTCAGGCGCGTTGCGACCGCCTGCGGCGCGCTGCGCCTGCCCAGCGCATGCACGCGCGCGGCAAGCTCGCTGAAAGCGAAGGGCTTGACCAGATAATCATCCGCCCCGGCGTCCAGTCCGGCGACGCGATCCTCAATCCGGCCTAGCGCGGTAAGCATCAGCGCAGGGGTCGTAATATCGGCAGTACGCAGCCGCTTGAGTACCGACAGCCCGTCCAGTCCGGGCATCATACGGTCCAGCACCAGAAGATCGAATTGCTCGGTCAGGCCAAGATGGAGCGCATCTTCACCATCGCGAGCGACAACGACATTATGGCCAAGTTCGCCGAGCCCTCGCTCGACGAACCCGGCCGTTTCCTTGTCATCCTCTGCGATCAGGATGCGCATCGGGCGATATCAGTCCTTCTCACCTGCGGTTTCATAGCTGCTTTCGACAATCTTGCCGCTATTGGCATCGACGCCGATTTCATGAACCCGATTGCCTTGCCTGATGTCGAAGGAATAACGCCATGCGCCATTTTCCTTTTCATAATCGGCTTCGAGCACTTTGCCCGGCGCGGCCTTCAGCGCAATGCGCTCTGCCTGAGCCTTGGTGATTCTGGCCGCGGGATGCGCTTGCGCAGCAAAGGGAAGCGCGGCCGCGATCGCGGCGACGGGAAGGATTTGCATAAACTTGTTCACGAGGGTTCTCCGTTGGAATTTGTGCAGAGCACGTGAACGGGAATAGTGCCCTATAGATTGGGGTACGGTCGCGATGGGGTTACAATTTCCCAACCTTCGCTTTCGCAGTGCGACCGACAGGCCTTCCGATGTCGATTTGCAGGGTGGGGGAATACGGAGACCGTTCCGTTTGCGTAAAAAAATTGGTGACAAGTGACGCGTTGAAACGGGGCGTCTGGAGTCGGCTTTTTCGGTGTTTCGCTTCGAAATATATCGATCCTGTGCGGGAAGTTTTACACGCTTTTAAGGATGTTCCGGATATTAGGCGACGATGCTTCAGGGCCGCGTGGAAAAATCGGATGATCGACAGGGCGGCATATTCGCTATTGCCCGTCAGGCGGTTATCTGGCGCGCGGGCTCCCAGATTGCCGGTCAGATCATCACCTGGAGCGCGACCTTCCTGGTAATCCGGATTCTCGATCCGCATGATTACGGCCTCTTCGCGATGACTCAGGTGGTGATGAGCCTGCTTAACATGCTTAACGGTGCCGGTCTCGCGAGTGGATTGATTCAGAAGCCTGAAGCTGACGAACGCTCTATCCGCCAGCTATATGGTATGCTGATCGTCCTGAATTTCGGGCTGGGTATCGTCCAGTTCGCGACTGCGCCGCTGGTCGCCGCCTATTTCCGTCAGCCGATCGTCGCCGACCTGCTGCGGGTACAATCCTTCCTTTATTTCACCACGCCCTTTGTCGCCTTTCCTTATGCGCTGCTTGCGCGTGCGATCGATTTCAAGCCACAGGCCAAGGTCTATTTCCTTTCTTCGATCACCGGTGCTGTTGCGGCACTGTGCGGCGCGCTTGCGGGATTTGGTGTCTGGACGCTGATTCTCGCGCCCGCAGTGCTGTTCACCACCCGTGCGGTCGGCATGACATGGGCCTCAGGGCACCGATATCGACCGCTGTTCAATTTCCGCGGTGCGGGCGCCCTGGCAAAGTTCGGCGGATTGATGGCGGCAGGGCAGCTTTTCTGGGTGCTGCAAAGTCAGGCCGATGTGTTCATCGCCGGGCGTGTACTGACCCCATCCACGCTGGGGCTATATACGACGGGCTTGTTTCTGACGCAGATTCTGGTTTCCAAGTTCGTCCCCGCGATCAACGACGTCGCCTTTTCCGTCTATGCACGCATGCAGGACGATCGTGAGGCAGTGGCAGTCGGCTTTGCGCGATCATCGCGCATGGTAATGCTGGTGGCGATGCCATTCTATATCGGTCTGGCGGTTACTGCCGACCCGCTGGTCGCGACGGTGCTCGGCCCGAAATGGATTGCGGCCGGACCGATCGTCCGTTTGCTGGCGCTGGCGATGCCGATGATGACGTTGCAGGTGCTGGCAAGTCCCGCGTGCAGCGCGATGGGGCGCCCCGGTCTGGTCGCGAAAATCGGCGGTGTCGGTGCCGTCCTGATGACGATGTGCTTTGCGATTGGCCTGTTCTGGGGCGTTCAGGGGCTCGCTGCCTCCTGGTTCTTCGGATATGCGATTTACCTGATCTATACCGCCATTCGCGCCTTGCCGGTGATCGGCCTTTCGGCGGGAACGCTGGGTCGTGCGATCCTGCCGCCGATTATTGCTGCGGCGGCTATGGGGATCGTGGTTCTTCTGATCGACTCGCTGTTGCCGCCGATGTCTGCGCCGCCCCGGCTTGCCATTCTGGTGACGAGCGGCGCAGCGCTGTATTTTGGCTGGCTGGCCGTGTTTGCACGCGACATTCTGTTCGAAGCGATGGCGATGGTGCGGGGACGCGCTTATGGTGGTGACGCACCGATCCCGGCCACCACCGCCGCCGGATAGTCCGGTGCAGGTTGGGAAAAGAGACAAGCGCCAATCAGGCGGAAGGTTTTTCTGATCAGTCGATTTGCTCGGAACAGTTCGGAGCGAACGGCAGCATGGACAACGCCCCACTCAAACAAACTGCGTCGAACATCGTATGGAAGTCATTTCAGATCATTATAACAATCTGAGACCGGGGATCTCGACCGGACAAAATGACTGTTCCGGGTGAAGAGGTCAAACAACAGGGGAAATGGTGGACGCACTAGGGCTCGAACCTAGGACCCGCTGATTAAGAGTCAGCTGCTCTACCAACTGAGCTATGCGTCCATCCGGGGCGCGGGGACGGTCGTCGATGCCGTTGCCGCGATCAAGAGCGGCGCGGTTAGCACCGGGATGCCGGCCTTGTAAACCCCCGATTTTCGAAAAACTGCACCTATGGCGCTTTGCCTGGTTTGCGGTTCGCCCGGTCGATCGACATCAGCATGCCGAGACACAGCAGAACCGTCATCTGCGCAGACCCGCCATAGCTGAACAGGGGCAGGGGAATACCCACCACCGGTGCCAGCCCCATCACCATGGCCAGGTTGATCGCCACATAGAAGAAGATCGTTGTGGACAACCCCGCTGCGGTCAGCCGCGCGAACTTGCCTTTGGCATTCAGGCTGACATTGATGCCCCAACCGATGATGAGGAAGAAGGCGAGGATCAGCAACCCGCCGCCGATCAACCCCCATTCTTCTGCCATGGTGGCGAACACGAAGTCGGTATGGCCTTCGGGCAGATAATCGAGATGGCTTTGAGTACCGTGCAGGAACCCCTTGCCGAGAATGCCGCCGGAACCGATCGCGATCTTCGACTGGCTGATATGATAGCCCGCGCCCAGCGGATCGCTTTCGGGATTGAGGAAGATCAGCACGCGGTTACGTTGATAGCCATGCAGCAGGAAATTGACGGCAAGCGGGATTGCGACCGCAGCAGCCAGCCCGCCGCCGACAAACAGACGCAGAGGAACGCCCGCCAGAAACATGACGGTCAGCCCGCCAAAGGTAATCATCAACGCAGTGCCGAGATCGGGTTGCAGCATGACCAGCCCGGCCGGTAAGCCGATCAGGATGGCCGCAGGCCATAGGGCATTGAAACTGCGCGTCTGACTGGCAGGAAGATAGTCATAGAAGCGCGCTATCGCGAGGACGATTGCCGGCTTCATCAGTTCCGATGGTTGCAGCCGGATAAAGCCGAGATCGAGCCAGCGCTGCGCACCGCCACGCACCGCGCCCAGCAGTTCGACCAACACCAGCAGGAGGAGCAGTCCGCCATAAACCGGAAGGGCGATATTGGCCCAGAAGCGTACCGGCACCCAGGACAACAGGATTGCCATGAACAGGAATACGCAGAAGGTGAAGCCCTGACGCGCGGCCCAGGGCGTCATGCTGCCCCCCGCGGCCGAATAGAGCACGACCAGTCCGAACCCGCCGATTGCCATCACCAGCAGAATGACGAACCAGGGAAGTTGAGCAATCGGCGCGGGGATAATACCGGGCCGGTTCATTCAGGGCGATCCCGCGATTCCGCCGCATCGGTTTCGGCGGTGCGATCTGCGGTGGCGGCGGCTTCGACCACATTATTCTGCGCGCCTTCCACGTCCAGCGGAGGCGGCGGGACAGGCGTTTTCTGTGCTACCATAAAGGCTTCGCGCTGTGCCTTCATACGGGTTGTGATATCGCCGCCCCAGGTCGGTTCCAGCTCTGCCAGCTTTTTCAGCGCGCGTTCGCGGTCGAACAGATAGGTCATGGTATCGCGTGCAATCGGGGCAGCGTCCTGATCGCGAATAATGTGACCGCCATGTTCCAGCACCACCGAAATCGCATAACGTGGATTATCGGCCGGGGCATAGCAGACGAACAGGGCATGGTCGCGCAGCTTGAACGGCAGCGACGCATTGCTGCGCACCCCCGTTGCGCGTTCGGATCGGGTGATCCTTCGCACCTGGGCTGTGCCGGTCTTCCCGGCAAGCTGAATACCGTCAAGGTTCATGCGCGCCACCCCGCCGGTGCCGCCGCCGTTCACCACCGCCCACATGCCTTCATGAACGATCTGGAGTTTCTCCGGTGAGATATCGAGCATCGCGGCGGGGCGGTGCGGGCTGTCAAGCAGGATGCGTGGCACCACCATCCGTCCGCTGGCGATGCGCGCGGCCATCACCGCGAGCTGCATCGGATTGACCAGTACATAGCCCTGACCGATCGCCGCGTTCATCGAATCGGCCACGGTCCAGCGCTTGTGGTATTTCTTCTCCTTCCACGCGCTGTCGGGCACGGTACCGTAATATTGCGAGAGGAAAGGCAGGTCGTAGCGTGCTCCCAACCCCATTTCGCGCGCAGTCGGTGCAAAGCGGTCATAACCAAGCTCGCGTGCCATTTCGAAGAAATAGATGTCGCAGCTTTGTGCAATCGCCCGGCGCATCGTAATCGGGCCATGGCCGCCGCGTTTCCAGCAGTGGAAGCGCCCTGTACCAACCTGCAATACGCCGCGGCAATCGACCGTATGTTCCGGGTCGACGCCATTTTGCAGCAGCGCCAGCGCGTGCATCGGCTTGACCGTGGAACCGGGAGGATAGAGACCCTGCAGAACCTTGTTCATCAACGGAACATGGTCGTTTTCCGACAGCATCTTCCATTCCAGCTTGCCGATGCCTTCGGAAAAGCTGTTGGGATCATAGGCCGGCATCGACACCATCGCCAGCATGTCGCCGGTCAGCACGTCCAGTGCCACCAGCGATCCTGAATTGGTGGCGAGGCGGCGGGCGGCATATTCCTGCAACCCCGCATCGATGGTCAGGCGCACCGTCTGACCGGGTGTGTCGGGTTTGGTGGCCAGTTCGCGCACCGGCTTGCCGCGCGCCGTCACCTCGACGCGCTTGGCGCCGGGTTTGCCGCGCAGCCGCTTGTCGAGCGCCTTTTCCAGCCCGTCCTTGCCCAGCTTGAAGCCCGGCGTGACGAGCAGGGGATCATGGTCTTTCTGATATTGTTCGGCCGACGCAGTGCCGACATAGCCGGTAAGGTGCGCCACCGCCGCGCCCAGCGGATAATTGCGCGCAAAACCGCGCGTCGGGGCAACGCCGGGTAATTCGGGAATGCGCAGCGACACGGTGGCGAACCGGTTCCAGTCGAGATTTTCGGCGATCTGTACCGGCTGATAGCGCGCGGAGCGTTTCAGGTCGGTATGGATGCGGTCCATATCGTCGGGGGTCAACGCCAGCAGATCGTGCAGCACCCCCAGCTCGCGATCCTTGTCCTGCATCTGGTTCGGTATGACGTCGACACGGAAATCGGTGCGGTTGTCGGCGATCGGCGCGCCGTTCCTGTCGACGATCCAGCCGCGACGGGGCGGGATCAGGGTGGTGTTCACCCGGTTGCTTTCGGACAACAACTTGTAATGCTGGTTTTCCGCAACCGACAGCCAGGCCATGCGACCGACGAGCACCGTACCGATCAGCCCCTGACCTATGCCCAGAAAAGTGGCTCGACGAGAAAAGCTAAAGGATTGAGCTGCTTCCGTAACAATCTTGAAAGGACGCTTCATCGCCGGACACCCCGCCGGTCAAGCCGGACGCAAAGCGAAAAGACAAGCGGAAACAGCAAAATCGACACGACAATCTGGAGCAGCAGTAAAGTGTCAACATGGGTACCCAATGGGGTCGCGACAAGCCTTCCGAAAATAAGGGAGAATGCAATCGCACCGCCCGCGATCATCCAGTCAAGGAGAAAGTCGCGATAGACCAGCCTGTGATCGATCATATCGGCCACCAGAAAACAGATTGTCCAGCAGAACATCGCGCTGCCCATTGGCTGCCCGCTGATCAGATCGTCGAAAAAACCATAGGCCAGCGGCGACCATGGACGAAAGCGTTCGGGTTTGAGCAGGCGCCATGCCATCAGCATCATCAGACCGAATGGCGGCAGCACCGGAAAGCTGGCGACAAAGGGAAGCAACGTCATCGCCGAACCGCCGACAATGCTGACCGGAATTGCCCAGCGCAATTTCCGTGACACATGCGGTGGATTGAGCGTGCTGTTGACCGGGCTGCTCAAGGCACATCCCCGGGCGGTGCTTCCTGATCGGTGGCTGTTTTGGTCATCTGCTGCGGCAGAAACGCCTGCTGCACGAGTGCGAAATCGACTGAGTCGGGGCTGGCAAAGACCCGGCCCTCTACCGTGTCCTTGCCATTTTCCGCTGCGCGCGCGACCGGAATGTCGGGGGGATAGATGCCACCGGTGCCCGAGGTGACGAACGTATCGCCTTTCAGAAACGGTGCATTGGCCACTGAAGCGGACTTGATATCGACAAGCCCGTCGCCGCGCCCGGAAATCAGGACGGGAAGGCCGTCGCGGATACGCCGCGCGGGTACGACGCTTTCCGGGTCGAGGACCAGCATCACCAGAGCGCTATCGGGACCGGTTTCCAGCACGCGCCCGATCAGGCCGCGCGGGCCGCGTACCGGCTGGCGCGGGCGGACGCCCTGCCGTGATCCGGCGTACAGAACGGCATAGCGCCGTGTGCTGGTGGCCGAAGAACTGACAATTCTTGCGGCAACGACCACTTGAGGGTTGCCGTCGCGTAGTTTTAGCAGCATCCGCAGGCGCTGATTTTCGAGCGTCAGCGACCGCGCGCGCTGAATCTGGTCAGCCTGCTTCGCCAGTTCGGCCTTCAACGCGCGGTTTTCCGAAATGGTGTGGAAATGTGCCCCGATTGCACCGGGAATGCCGCCGATTCCACGGCGCACATTGTCGAGCCCGGCCGACACGGGCGTGGTCACTTCGCGGATTGCCCCGCGCGCCACGGCATATGCCGGTGGATTATAGCGGGCGAGCAGGATCAGGACGAGCGCAATGACCGCGCCGACGCCGGCAACGACATAGGAGATAAACAGTCCGTATTGCGCCCGCCGCGAAAATCCCGGGCGCCGGTTGCGTGGCGCCGCCATATGCTATCCGTCCCGATCAGACTGCCAGCAGGACACCGCGATAAATCGGATCCTCCAGCGCACGTCCGGTTCCCAGTGCGACACAGGTTAGCGGATCTTCCGCCACCGTCACCGGCAAACCGGTTTCATCGCGCAAAACTTCATCGATCCCGTGGAGCAGGGCGCCACCGCCGGTCAGGACAATGCCCTGATCGACGATATCCGCCGCGAGTTCGGGAGCGGTGTTTTCCAGCGCAATGCGCACACCTTCGACAATCGTGCCGACCGGTTCGCCCAGCGCTTCGGAAATCTGACCCTGATTGATCTGGATTTCCTTCGGCACGCCGTTCACCAGATCGCGGCCCTTGATGTGGATGGTCTGACCTACGCCGTCTTCCGGCGGCTTGGCGGTGCCGACTTCCTGCTTGATCCTCTCTGCGGTCGATTCGCCGATCAGCAGATTGTGGTTGCGACGGACATAGGAAACAATGGCTTCGTCCATCTTGTCACCGCCGACGCGCACGCTGGTCGAATAAGCGAGACCACGCAGGCTGAGCACCGCGACTTCGGTGGTGCCGCCGCCGATATCGACGACCATCGATCCGATCGGTTCGGTCACCGGCATATCCGCCCCGATTGCGGCCGCCATCGGCTCCTCGATCAGGAACACCTGGCTGGCACCGGCATTGGATGCCGCATCGCGAATCGCGCGACGTTCGACCGAGGTAGAACCCGAGGGCACGCAGATGACGATTTGCGGATGACGCCAGGGCATCGGCTGCTTGCCGCCATTCACCTTGGAGATGAAGTGCTTGATCATCCCTTCGGCGACGTCGATGTCGGCGATTACACCATCGCGCAGGGGACGGATCGCCTCGATCGTGCCGGGGGTCTTGCCCATCATCAGCTTGGCGTCGTCGCCGACCGCACGCACTTTGCGCACGCCGTTCAGCGTTTCGACCGCCACCACTGACGGTTCGTTGAGCACGACACCGCGGCCGCGCAGATAGACCACCGTATTCGCGGTCCCAAGGTCGATTGCCATGTCATGCGACATGAATTTGAAAAGTCGGGAAAACACCATCTACCGTTCCGTCCGTTCCGCGCCAGCGCCCGCGCGCGGTCATTCGCACAAATCCCTTGACCGAACGCAGCCGGGGTCGGGATAGCCGACTTCGGAATTCTGGCGCAAGCGGGTCGCGGGATGGCGTCGCTTGGGCTACAGCGATGTGTATGTCAATACGCCGATTGCCCGAACAGCTCGTCAACCGCATCGCAGCCGGTGAAGTGGTGGAACGCCCCGCCAGTGCGTTGAAGGAACTTGTCGAGAACGCCATTGATGCAGGCGCCACCCGGATTGCCGTCCGTCTGGCGTCGGGCGGTATCGATCTGGTCGAAGTCACCGACGACGGGTGCGGCATGACAACGGAGGATATGGCGCTGGCGCTGGAACGCCACGCCACCTCCAAACTGCCCGATGATGCGATCGAGGCGGTGACGACGCTGGGCTTTCGCGGCGAAGCCTTGCCCTCGATCGCCAGTGTCGCGCGCCTGACCCTGGAAAGCCGCGTGCGCGGCAATGAAGGCTGGCGTCGAGTCGTCGATAATGGCGAAGTGGTGGAGGAAGGGCCCGCCGCGCTGCCGCCGGGCACACGCGTCCGAGTCGAATCGCTGTTCGCCCGCGTGCCCGCGCGTCGCAAATTCCTGCGCACGCCACGCAGCGAATATGCCGCCGCCATGGACGTGATGCGTCGCCTTGCCATGGCGCGTCCCGATATCGGGTTTTCGGTCGAACATGACGGCAGGCGCGCATTGAGTGTCCAGCCGGGTGAAACCGGGCCGGAACGTGTGGCAGGGCTGACCGACCGGGCGCTGGCGGAAAACAGTGTCGGTGTCGATCATGAACGCGAAGGGCACCGGCTGGGTGGGGTGGCCAGCCTGCCGACCTTCAACCGCGGCGTTGCCGACCATCAATATCTGTTCGTCAACGGCCGTCCGGTAAAGGACCGTCTGCTCACCGGTGCGGTGCGCGGCGCCTATGCGGAGATGCTGGCGCGGGACCGGCATGCGGTGGTTGCGCTGTTCCTCGACGTGCCGACCGAGGCGGTGGACGTGAATGTCCATCCGGCCAAGACGGAGGTTCGGTTTCGCGATCCGCAACTGGTTCGCGGCCTGATCGTCGGCGGGTTGCGCCGCGCGCTCGATGCGGCGGGGCATCGCAGCGTCCAGCGCCCTGCGCCTTCCGCGCTTGCCGCCTGGCAGCAGGAACCGATGGACGCGCCGCAACCGGGTTCGGCGGCGCCTGAACTCGGCCTGATGGACCGTCCCGCAGTCTCGTCGGTACAGGACAGGCGACCGACCTTCATGACGCCGCCGCCGCAGGCACGCGCAGAACCTGCGTATCAGCCGCCGCCCGAACATACCGATTTCCCGCTGGGGGTCGCACGCGGGCAGGTGGCCAAAACCTATATCGTTGCGGAAGCGCAGGACGGGCTGGTGATCGTCGATCAGCACGCCGCGCATGAACGGCTGGTGCTGGAGCGGATGCGCGCGGCGATGAGCGGTTCGGGCGTCAGATCTCAGGCGCTGCTGTTGCCCGAAGTGGTCGAACTCGACGAGACGGCGTGCGACCGGCTGGAGGCGCGACTGGAGGAGCTCGCCGAATTCGGGCTGGAACTGGAACGCTTCGGCCCGCGCGCGATGCTGGTGCGCGCCACGCCCGCAATGCTGGGGCAGGGGGATGTAACCGGCCTTGTCACCGATCTGGCCGACGAACTCGCCGCCTATGACGAGGCGCTCAGTCTGAAGGAACGGCTCGATCATGTCGCCGCGACCATGGCGTGCCACGGTTCGGTGCGCGCAGGGCGCATCCTCTCGGTCGCGGAGATGAACGCGTTGCTGCGCGAGATGGAGGCGACGCCGCATTCGGGCCAGTGCAACCATGGTCGTCCGACCTGGGTCAAGCTGGGCATGGCCGATGTCGAAAAGCTGTTCGGGCGGAAATGAGGGAGCGTTGATCCGGTGCCGAAACAGGCCTATATTCCCTACGAGCCGCTCAACGTGCTCAAACCCGTGGCGCCCGATGTGTGGATTGTCGACGGGCCGGAAATACGGATGCGCTATCTGGGGCTGAAACTGCCTTTTCCGACGCGCATGACGCTGGTCCGGCTACCCGATGGCGGTATCTGGGTACATTCGCCGAGTGGTAACGACCCGGCATTGATGGACGCGGTGGCGCAACTGGGGCCGGTAACGGACCTGATCGCGCCCAACAGCCTGCATTACTGGTGGCTGCCCGACTGGTATGAACGCTTTCCCGGTGCGCGGGTGCATGTCGTGGAAGGCTTGGCCAAACGCGCGCGCCGTCCGTTGCCGCCGCACAAGGCACTGACCGCCAGTCCCGACATCGGCTGGGGTGGCGCGATCGACCAGATTCGCGCGCCGGGCAGTCTGCTGACCGAAGTCGATTTCTTCCATCGACCGTCGCGCACGCTGATCCTGACCGACCTTATCGAGAATTTTGAGCCGAAGCGTGTGCGCTCGCCGGTGCTGCGCCGGCTGATGCAGTTGTTCGGCGCAGCCGATCCCGACGGCAAGGCGCCCTATGACATGCAGCTCAGTTTCTGGCGACATCGCAAGGATCTGCGCCGCGCGGTCACACAGATGCTGGCGTGGAAGCCCGAACGTATCCTGATCGCGCACGGCCGGTGGTATCCGGACAATGCGGAAGCGGAACTGCGTCGCGCTTTTCGCTGGGTGTTATAGGGCCGTCTCCGAAACGATTGCCGCAATTGCGCCACACGGTTGCAGAAGGCGTATGCGTGCAATCCGCAATTGCATTCATGGTCGCGCAACCTTTGCGGTGGGTCGCGCATTATTACCGTCAACAGTCCGGTAATAATATTTGAAAGACAGAATGTTGACCCGAAGTGAAACGCAAATTGGCAAGCTTGTTCCGATCGCGCTCGCGCTGATTCCGCTTGCTTTTGTTGTCAGCGCCTGCGTGACCTGCCCTTGAGGTCGGTGGAGCAAGGCGCAGAACGTCAAAAAAGGCCGCCCGGTCGCCCGGACGGCCTTTTTGCTGGGCCGAAGCCGCGAAGCCGGTTCAGGCTTCGCTGGTCTCGGTCGTTTCTTCGTCGGTCGGTTCGGCTTCGATCTCGCCTGCTTCCAGGTTGGGATCGCGCTCTTCGGTGAATCCGGCTTCGTCCTTTTCGAACATCGCTTCCATCACGTCGATGCCCTGCTCCTGAAGCTCGGCTTCTTCCGGCGAACGCGCGACGTTGACCTTCACCGTCACCGCCACTTCGGGGTGCAGCGCAACCTTGACCTCGTACAGGCCGATATCCTTGATCGGCTTTTCGAGAACGACCTGCGACTTCGCGACCTTGTGGCCGTCCTCGACCAGGGCCTCGACGATGTCGCGCACCGCGACCGAGCCGTACAGATGGCCGGTATTCGATGCCTGACGGATCAGCGTGATCTGCGAACCGTCAATGGTCTTGGCCTCGCCCTCGGCCGACTTGCGACGCTCGGCATTTTCAGCCTCGATACGGTCGCGATTGGCTTCGAACACCTTGCGGTTGGCTTCGTTGGCGCGCAGCGCCTTTTTGTTGGGCAGCAGGAAGTTGCGGGCAAAGCCGTCCTTTACGGAAACGACATCGCCGATGGTGCCCAGCTTCTCGATACGTTCGAGCAGAATGACGTCCATGGGTCTTGCTCCTTACTTCACAATATAGGGCAGGAGGCCCAGATGGCGGGCGCGCTTGATGGCCTTGGCCAGCTCACGCTGCTTCTTCGCGCTCACGCTGGTGATGCGCGACGGGACGATCTTGCCGCGTTCGGATACGAAACCCTGCAGCAGGCGAACATCCTTATAATCGATGACCGGCGCATTCTTGCCCGAAAAGGGGCAGCTCTTGCGGCGGCGGAAAAACGGTCGTGCCATGTGCTTGCCTCCCTATCAGTCGTTATCGCGGCCGCGGCGGCGGTCGCTCTTGCGCATCATTACCGACGGACCCTGCTCATGCTCGTCGACGCGGATGGTCATGTAGCGGATGACGTCTTCGTTGATCGCGGTCTGGCGCTCCAGCTCGGCGACGACCGAACCCGGTCCGTCGATTTCGAGCATCACATAATGCGCCTTGCGGTTCTTCGCGATCTTGTAGGCGAGGCTGCGAAGACCCCAGGTCTCGGTCTTGACGACCTTGCCTTCATTGTCCTCGATGATCTTGGTGGCGGTTTCCGCCAGTGCGTCCACCTGCGCCTGTGCCAGATCCTGGCGCGCAAGGAACACATGCTCGTAAAGAGCCATGTCCACGTCCTTCTCTTTTGGCCGATCGCTGACGTGCGCCCCGTGCGCAACGCCCCTCCGGCTGTCGTCTCAATCAAAACAATCAGGGGCGGAGGAACGATGTCCTCCACCCCGGATCGGTGCCCTATGCGTCAGAATGCCTGTTTTGGCAAGTCCTTTGCCGGGTCTTAGTTCAGTGCGTTGGCCAGTACCGCGGCGATAATGCCGCTGGTAACGCCGACCAGTACCGCGTCATTGCCCGAACGAACCCAGTGATAGCCATAGGGTGCGTTATAGAGGCGGTACGCACGCGGGTTGTTCACCACCCGATAGTTGCTGGTATAGCGCGCATCGAACCGTTCGCCGCGTTGCCAGTTGCGGGTCTGATAGCGGACCGTCTGGCTGCGATAGGCAGGCTGACGATAGGTCACCTTCTGCGGCGCACGATAGGTGTTGCGGTTAACCGTGCGGTTGATGGTGACGTTGCGCTGGTCCTTGCCGTGATACTGGCTCGTCTGCTGGGCGCGTCCCCGGTCATTGTCGTGACCGCGGGTTGCGGCGAAAGCGGGCGTCGCGAGCATCGAGGTGGCGACGGCGGCAGCGATGAAAGTCTTCATGATCTTGCTCCTCTTCGCGCCGGTCCTTTCCGGCGATGAGAACAATCTAGGGAGCGGCTGTCCCAACATTTTGTCAGCGATGATGCGAATTGATCGCAAAATGTATCAGCAGAGACGCAAGATTTTGACCTTCCCGTCCAACCGGCCTAGGTGCCGCGCCCATACGCAGCAGGAGACGATCATTGCGTGCATTTATTTTTCCCGGACAGGGCAGTCAGGCCGTCGGCATGGGCAAGGCGCTGGCAGAGGCCAGCCCTGCCGCGCGTGAAGTGTTTGAGGAAGTCGACGAAGCGCTGGGCCAGCATCTTGCGCGTCTGATGGCCGAAGGGCCGGAGGATGCGTTGACGCTGACCGAAAATGCCCAGCCCGCGATCATGGCCAATGCCATTGCCGTATTGCGTGTGCTGGAAAAGGAAGGCGGTATCCGCCTTGCCGACAAGGCCGATTTCGTCGCCGGGCACAGCCTGGGCGAATATACCGCCCTGTGCGCAGCGGGGGCGCTGGATCTTGCCAGCACCGCGAAACTGCTGAAGCAGCGCGGACAGGCGATGCAGGCCGCCGTGCCGGTAGGCGAAGGCGCGATGGCTGCTCTGCTGGGAGCCGACCGCGAAAAGGCTCAGGCGATTGCCGATACCGCTGCCGAGGGCGAAGTTTGCAGCGTCGCCAACGACAACGACCCGACTCAGGTGGTGATTTCGGGTGCGAAGGCGGCGGTCGAGCGGGCGGTGCCGCTGGCGAAGGAAATGGGCGCGCGCCGGGCGGTGCTGCTGCCGGTTTCCGCGCCGTTCCATTGTCCGTTGATGCAGCCTGCCGCCGATGCGATGGAAAAGGCGCTGGCGGCGGTCGATCTGCGCGCGCCGCTGGTGCCCGTCTATGCCAATGTGACCGCCGCGCCGGTGGCGGATGCGGATACCATCCGCACGCTGCTGGTCGAGCAGGTGACGGGCATGGTGCGCTGGCGCGAATCGGTGTTGGCAATGGTCGAGGCGGGTGTGGGCGATTTCGTCGAGCTGGGCGGCAAGGTGCTGAGTTCGATGGTCAAGCGCACCGCACCCGACACGACACAGACCAGCGTGGTGACGATGGACGATATCGAGGCGCTGATAAAGGCGCTCTGAGGAGACAGGAATAATGTTCGATCTTACAGGCATGACCGCGCTGGTGACGGGCGCTTCGGGCGGTATCGGCTCGGCGATTGCGAAGTCGCTGGCGGGGCAGGGCGCGCGGCTGGCGCTGTCAGGTTCCAATATCGACAAACTGGAGGCGTTTCGCACGGAACTGGGCGGCGATCACGTGGCGCTGCCGTGCAACCTTTCCGACGGTGCCGCAGTGGACCAGCTTGTGCCGCAGGCGGTAGAAGCGCTGGGCAAACTCGACATTCTCGTCAACAATGCTGGTGTCACGCGCGACAACCTTGCCATGCGGATGAAGGACGACGAATGGGATCAGGTGATCCGCGTCAATCTGGAAGCCGCGTTCCGGCTTGCGCGTGCCGCCGCCAAACCGATGATGCGTGCGCGGTTCGGCCGTATCATCTCGATCACCTCGGTCGTCGGCGCGACCGGCAATCCCGGTCAGGCCAACTATGCAGCGTCGAAAGCGGGGCTGGTCGGCATGTCGAAAGCGCTGGCACAGGAACTGGCCAGCCGCGGGATTACCGTCAATTGCGTCGCGCCCGGCTTTATCCGCTCGGCGATGACCGACGTACTGCCCGACGCGCAGAAGGAAGCGCTGCTCGGCAGGATTCCGACCGGCGATCTGGGCGACGGCGCCGATATCGGTGCTGCCGTGGTGTATCTCGCCAGTAAGGAAGCGGGATATGTCACCGGGCAGACGCTGCATGTAAATGGCGGGATGGCAATGCTGTAATCGCGTTTTATCGCGGGTTGCAGCATGATTTGACGGCTTTTTATTGCGCTGAAGTGCATGACGGAGAGCAGTGCCCCCCTTGTCAGGGGCTCGGCACCGCTCTAGGTGCGTTTCAGAATCGAAAAACCTTGCCAGAAGAGGAATAGGGAATGAGCGAGACCGCCGATCGGGTACGCAAGATCGTCGTCGAGCATCTGGGCGTAGAAGCCGACAAGGTGACCGAAGACGCAAGCTTCATTGATGATCTGGGCGCTGACAGCCTCGACATCGTTGAGCTGGTGATGGCGTTTGAAGAAGAATTCGGTGTCGAAATCCCCGATGATGCGGCCGAAAAGATCACGACCGTGAAGGACGCGATCACCTATATCGACGAGCATCAGGGCTGATCGAACGATACGATCACCGTCCCATATGGGCCGGGTGACATGAAAACGGCTCCCCGGCCCGGGTGAAACAACCGGGTTAGGGAGCCGTTTCAGTTTCATGGATGGTTTTGGAGAGATGGCAATGCGTCGCGTCGTCGTGACTGGACTTGGCCTTGTCACCCCGCTGGGTGGCGATGTTGAAACGAGCTGGAAGAATATTCTCGCCTCAAAATCCGGGGCGGCGACGATCACACGTTTCGACGCCACCGATTTCCAGAGCAACTATGCCTGCGAAGTAAAGCCCGCCGATCACGAATATGGCTTCGATGCCGGGAGGCGCGTCGATCATAAGATCCAGCGCCAGGTCGATCCGTTCATCGTGTTCGGCATCGATGCCGCGGGGCAGGCGATCGAAGATGCCGGCCTGACCGACATGACCGAGGAAGAGCGCTATCGCGCCGGTTGCTCGATCGGGTCGGGTATCGGCGGTCTGCCGGGCATCGAGAGCGAATCGCTGGTGCTGGAGCATAAGGGGCCGAAGCGGGTCAGTCCGCATTTCGTCCATGGCCGCCTGATCAATCTGATCTCCGGTCAGGTGTCGATCAAATACGGCCTGATGGGGCCGAATCATGCGGTTGTCACCGCCTGTTCCACCGGTGCGCACTCAATCGGTGATGCCGCGCGGATGATCGCGATGGACGATGCCGATGTGATGCTGGCTGGCGGTGCGGAAAGCGCCATCTGTCCGATCGGCATTGCGGGTTTCGGTCAGGCTCGGGCGCTGTCCACCGGCTTTCGCGACGATCCGACCAAGGGCAGCCGCCCCTATGATGCCGATCGCGACGGCTTCGTGATGGGCGAAGGTGCTGGTGTCGTCGTGCTGGAAGAATATGAGCGTGCCAAGGCACGCGGCGCGAAAATCTATGCTGAAGTCATCGGCTATGGCCTGTCGGGCGATGCCTATCACGTGACCGCGCCGCACCCGGAAGGATCGGGTGCGTTCCGCTCGATGGAAATGGCGATGAAGAAGTCCGGCCTGTCGCTGTCCGATATCGATTATGTCAACGCACACGGCACCTCGACGCCGCTGGGCGACGAGCTGGAGCTGGGTGCGGTTCGCCGCCTGTTCGGCGATGCCATCGGCACAATGTCGATGAGCTCGACCAAATCCGCCATCGGTCACTTGCTGGGTGGTGCCGGTGCGGTGGAAAGCATCTTCTGCATCCTTGCCATGCGCGACCAGATCGTGCCGCCGACGCTGAACCTCGACAATCCGAGCGAGAATTGCGCGGGCGTCGACCTCGTTCCGCACACCGCGAAGGAGCGCAAGGTGAAGGCGGTCCTCAACAACAGCTTCGGTTTCGGCGGCACCAACGCTTCGCTGGTGATGAAGGCGCTGTGAGCCGCATCATGATCGCGCGGGCCTGACTCCCATGCGAAAGATCGGCTGCCTTGGTCTGGTCCTTGCGCTTGCGGTGCTGGCCGGGCTGTTCATGGTCGTCCATGCATGGGGTGGGGCGGGGCCGTTGCCGCAGAATACGACGGTGCAGGTAAAGCGCGGAGCGACGCTCAGCGATGCCGCGCAGGCGCTGCAACAGGCGGGCGCAATCCGGTCGGCGCGCCGCTTCACGGTGCTTGCGCGCGTGCTGGGGGCGAGTGCGCCGATCCGTGCCGGGGAATATCGCATCCCCGCGCATCTCAGCCAGTCCGACATTTTGAAGATGATGCAGGGCGGCAAGACGCTGCAGCGCTTTGTCACGATTCCTGAAGGGTTTCCCGCGGTGTTGGTGCAGCAGAAGCTGATGGAAGCGCCGGGACTGACCGGGAAGGTGCCGGTGCCGATCGAGGGTACGGTGCTGCCCGACAGCTACAGCTATCAACGAGGCGATACGCGTGAAGAGGTATTGCAGCGGATGCAAAAGGCGATGGTCGACTATCTGGCCGCCGCGTGGAAAAAGCGCTCGCCGCGCACGGTGGTCAAGACGCCGCGTCAGGCGATTATCCTTGCCTCCATCGTCGAGAAGGAAACTGCCAAGCCGTCCGAACGTCCGATGATCGCTGCCGTCTATTCGAACCGGTTGCGGCTCGGGATGTTGTTACAGGCCGATCCGACTGTCATCTATCCGATTACGCTGGGCAGGCCGCTGGGGCGGCGCATCCTGCGTTCGGAACTGGAAGCGGTGAACGGGTACAATACCTATGCTTCGCCCGGATTGCCGGCGGGTCCGATCGCCAATCCGGGGCGTGCGTCGATCGACGCGGTGCTGCATCCGGCCGACAGCGATGCGCTGTATTTCGTGGCTGACGGCACGGGGGGCCATGTCTTCTCCAATACGCTGGAGCAGCACGACGCCAATGTGCAGAAATGGTATGCCATTCGCCGCAAACGCGGTGAGATGTAGGCTGATCTGACCGTATCCCGGCCTGAATCATTCAGGCCGGTTTTCAGATATTCTGTCGGTTACAGGATTTCAGGCTCCAAGTCGGGATGCCGCCCGGGCCTTCGCCTCGACTGCTTCCATGCCTGCGTCCTTGGGCGTCACCCAGCTTCCGCCGACGCACAGGACGGGATCGAAAGCGAGCCATTCGGGGGCGCTGGCTTCGGTAATGCCCCCGGTCGGGCAGAATTTGCACTGATAGAAGGGCGCGGCGAGTGCCTTGAGCGCCTTCAACCCGCCCGCGGCCTCCGCCGGGAAGAATTTGAAATGCGTCAGGCCGAGGTCAAGCCCGCGCATCAGGTCACCGGCATTGGCGATACCGGGCAGAAACGGCGTGCCCGCTGCCTGAATGGGCTTTACCACCGCTTCGGTCAGGCCTGGAGAGACGATGAATTCGACGCCTGCGTCGATCACCTGTTGCGCCTGTTCGGCATTGATCACCGTGCCCGCTCCGACAATCGCGCCCGGTACCTTTTTCATCTCCGCGATCACATCCATCGCGACCGGGGTACGCAGTGTCACTTCCAGCACGCGCAGACCGCCCGCGACGAGGGCTTCGGCAAGCGGTTTGGCCTGTGCCGCATCATGGACCGCCAGCACGGGGATGACGGGGCTGGTGCGCATGATCGTTTCGATGCTCATTGCGTATGTTCCTGTGCAAAGGCCGCTGCCGCGCCGAACAGGCCGGGTTGCGGATGGGTGATGAGTTTTACGGGGATGGACTGCATCAGCGACTGGAACCGGCCCTTGGCCGCGAACCGCTGACCAAAGCCGGATTCGAGCAGATTGTCTTTGAGGCGAAGGCCAAGCCCACCGGCAATCACCACGGCGGTCGGGCCGTGCGCAAGCGCCAGATCGCCTGCAACCGCACCCAGCGCCAGACAGAAGCGGTCGAGTGCCGCCACCGCCAGCTTGTCTTCCCCCTTGAACGCTGCTTCCCAGATCGCGCGGTCATCCTGAAACGAGACGCGCTCGCCCTCCAGCGCCGCCAGCGTTTCGTATATGCCGACAATTGCCGGGCCGGAGCACACGCGCTCGACGGAAACGCGGGTATAGGTGTTGCGCAGCCGCTTCAGTAGCTGGTCCTCAATCCCGTCGAGCGGCGAAAAGTCCATATGCCCGCCTTCGGTTTCAATGACATGATAGCCGTTCCTGACACGCAGTACCTGCGCAACGCCCAGTCCGGTTCCTGGGCCGCAAATGGTGATCGAGCCATGATCGGGCAGCGGTGCTTCGGCACCGCAGAGGTGAATGAAATAATCGTCGTCTAGTTGCGCAACGGCATGACCCACTGCCCCGAAATCGTTGACCAGCGTCCAGGTGTCGACGTTCAGCCGCGAGTTGATGAGCGGCGGACGAATGATCCAAGGATTGTTGGTCATCTTGATCAGCGTATCGTTGATCGGCGAGGCGATGGCGATGCTGATCGCGCGGGGCAGGTCGCGACCGAATTGCTTTCCCGCCGCCTGCCAGGCGAGTTGCAGGCTGGCATGCTCATGCGTTTTCAGCGTGACCGGATCGCCGAGCGATAGGACTTTGCCGTCCTCCACCTCCGCGATGGCGAAGCGCGCATGGGTTCCGCCAATATCGGCTGCGACCACTTCCATGCCATTTTCTCCTTACAGTTCTGCCGACGCCAATATTGCCGAAGCGCCCTTTTCGGCTTCATCGGCGGCACCACGCATCAGGGCAAACAGTTCACGGCCTGTGCCGGTTGCAGGCGGCGGTGCTTTTGCCAGTTCGCGCTGCGCCCATTCGGCTGGATCGACTTTGGCATCCAGCGTCCCGGCTTCGGCGTCGAGGCGGATGATATCGCCGTCGCGGATCTTCGCGATCGGACCGCCGCCCAGTGCTTCGGGGCTGAGATGAATGGCGCACGGCACCTTGCCGCTGGCACCCGACATCCGGCCGTCGGTGACCAGCGCGACGCGAAAGCCCCGGTTTTGCAGCACACTGAGCGGTGGCGTCAGCTTGTGGAGTTCGGGCATGCCATTGGCTTTCGGTCCCTGAAAGCGGACGACGACCACGACATCGCGGTCGAGCTCTCCCGCCTTGAACGCTGCCTGCACCGATGCCTGATCGGAAAAAACGCGTGCCGGTGCCTCGATCACCCAGCGATCTTCCTCGACCGCGCTTGTCTTGATGCAGGCGCGGCCCAGATTTCCGATCAGGATGCGGAAACCGCCTTCGGCCGAGAAGGGGCGGTCGACGGTGCGTACGATCTTGTCATCGCCGCTTTCCTTCGGATGCGCATTCCAGACCAGCATATCGTCCTTGATCGTCGGCTTGGTCGCATAGGCGGGGAAACCCTTGTCCGCGACCGTCAGGATATCGGAATGGATCAGCCTGCCGTTGATCAGCTCGCGGATGACGAAGGAGGGGCCACCGGCATCTTCGAACATGTTCACGTCGGCCGACCCGTTGGGATAAACGCGGGTAAGCAGCGGTACGACCTTCGACAGCCGGTCGAAATCCTCCCAGTCGAGGACGATGCCTGCCGAACGCGCAATGGCGGGCAGATGGATCAGGTGGTTGGTCGATCCGCCGGTAGCGAGCAGCACGATGGCCGCATTGATGATCGCCTTTTCATCGACGCAATGGCCGACGGGGCGATAGTCATTGCCGTCCCAGCCGATTTCGGCAAGCCGGTGCATCGCCGAACGCGTCAGTTCCTGACGCAGCTTGGTGCCCGGATTGGCGAAGGCCGCACCCGGCATATGCAGGCCCATGGCCTCCATCATCATCTGATTGGAATTGGCGGTGCCGTAAAAAGTGCAGGTGCCTTTCGAATGATAGGCGGCGATTTCGGCTTCGAGCAGTTCCTCGCGCGTCGCCTTGCCCTCGGCATAGCGTTCGCGAACCTGCGCCTTTTCCTTGTTGGGCAGGCCCGAACGCATGGGGCCGCCGGGAATCATCACCATCGGCAGGTGCCCGAACCGGAGCGCGCCGATCAGCAGGCCGGGAACGATCTTGTCGCAAATGCCGAGCAGGGCGGCCCCTTCGAACATACCGTGGCTCAGTGCCACCGCCGTCGACATGGCGATGGTATCGCGGCTGAACAGCGACAATTCCATGCCCGGAAAGCCCTGTGTCACGCCGTCGCACATCGCGGGAACACCGCCCGCCACCTGAGCGGTAATGCCCGCTTCCAGCGCCCAGAGCTTCATCTTTTCCGGGTAGCGGTAATAGGTCGCATGGGCCGACAGCATGTCGTTATAGGCAGTAACGATACCGACATTCATGCGGCGACCGTCCTTCATCGAATCGCGCTGTTCGTCGGTGCCCGCAAAACCATGGGCGAGATTGGCGCAACCGAGACGCGGCCGGTCCACGCCCGATTCACGTTCCCGGCGGATCAGGTCGAGATAGGCCTTGCGGCTTTTCTTCGACGCTTCGATCACGCGGTCGGTGACGGCGGCGATTTCGGCGTGGACGGGCATGTCAGGCACTCCAGTGAATATCGACGGGAAGTTCGGCGGCGGCGAGGACGCGACCGATGGGGTAGGGCGATCCTGCCCCCTGCGCGATCGCTTCCTCGATCACATCGCGTTTCTTCTGGCCGGTGACGGCGATCATCAGCGCGGCGGAAGCGGTGATTGCGGCAAGCGACAGGGTAACGCGGGCGACCGGAGCTTCGGGCGGCAGCGGATCGGGCATGACGCCCAGCGCGCGGCGTTCCTTCGGGCCGTTGATTGCTTCGTCGAAATCGGGGCCGGGGAAGATCGAGGCGGTGTGTCCGTCACCGCCGACACCCAGCAGGCACAGGTCGAGCGGCCAGTGAAAATCCTGCAACCGTGCATCGGCGGCACGGCCCGCGGCCTTGTAATCCTCCGCTGCCTCGCTGATGATCGGGATGACGCGCGCGCCCAGCGGGATGAAGGTCTTTCCCAGCATGGTGACGTTCGACAGGTCGTCGCCCATCGGCACGATCCGGTCGTCGCCGGGGATGATCGTCACATGCTTCCAGTTGATCTTGGCTTCCGCAAGCCGCTCGTAAATGGGGATGGGTGTCTTGCCGCCCGGCAGCGCGATGACGGCACCGCCACGGGCATCCAGAGCGCTTTCGATGATGAAGCGGATATCGCCCGCAACGGCCTCTGCCATTTCGGACGTATCGTCATAGTCCCACCATTCGATTTCGTCGGTCATGCCGGCTCCTTGTCCTATATATGGTGATGCAGGGGCAACGGTTCAGCCCCTGCCATGATCCGCCGCTGCGGGCGGTTTATTCCTGCCAGGTGACGCCGTCGCGTTCGGTCAGCGCGATTGCCGAAGACGGTCCCCAGCTTCCCGAAGGATAGGTTTTGGGCTTTGTCGCATTGGCGCGCCAGCCTTCGCGGATGCCGTCGATCCAGCGCCATTGCGCCTCCACCTCATCGCGGCGGACGAACAGCGTCGGATCGCCTTCGATCAGGTCGAGCAACAGGCGCTCATAAGCAATGCGCCGCCGGGTACCCGCAAAGGCGGTGTCGAGCGACAGGTCGAGCGGCACTTCACGCAGGCGGATACCTTCGCGGTCGAGGCCGGGCTCCTTCGCCATCACCAGCAGGCGGACATATTCCTCCGGCTGAAGGCGTATAACCAGCGTATTGGGTTGCAGCATGCCGCCACGCTCAGCGAAAATCGAATGCGGCACCGGCTTGAACTGAATGACGATTTCGGAATGCCGGACGGGCAGACGCTTGCCGGTGCGCAGGTAAAAGGGCACGCCCTGCCAGCGCCAGTTATCGACATGCGCCTTCAGCGCGACAAAGGTTTCAGTGTCGGAATCGCGGCCCAACTCGTCATCATAGCCGTTGACCAGCTCCCCCGACACCGCGCCTGAACGATATTGGCCGGTGACGGTGAAATGCGGTGCTTCCTGCGGGGTGATCGGACGCAGCGAACGCAGCACCTTCACCTTTTCGTCGCGGATCGACGTGCCGTCGAAGCGGGCGGGCGGTTCCATCGCGATCAGTGCAAGCAGTTGCAGCACATGGTTCTGGACCATGTCGCGCAGCGCGCCGGAATCGTCATAATAGCCCGCACGGCCTTCCAGCCCGACGGTTTCGGAAATGGTGATCTGGACATGATCGATGCCGCCCGCATTCCAGACCGGCTCGAACATCGTATTGCCGAAGCGCAGCGCGAGAATGTTCTGAACGGTTTCCTTGCCGAGATAATGGTCGATGCGGAAAGTGCGCTCCTCCGGAAAGGCTTCCGCGACGATATCGTTGATCTCGCAGCTCGATTCCAGATCGTGGCCCAGCGGCTTTTCCAGGCTGATGCGCACTTCGGGACCGGCAAGCCCCGCCGATTCCAGCCCCTTGATCGTGGGGCCGAACAGCGATGGAGCGGTCGACAGGAAAATGGCAAGTCCGCCGGAAATATCCCCCAGCTTGGTCGCCAGATCGTCAAACCCTTCCAGCGTCGATGCATCAAGCGGCTGGTACTGCAGTCGTTTCAGAAAGGCGGAAATAGCGGCCGCGTCCTTGCGGTCTTCCGGCAAAAACGTGTCGAGCGCTTCCTTCGCGAAATTGCGATAGGCTTCGTCGTCCAGTTCCGATCGCGCCGTACCGGTAATCGTCAGCGTGTCGAGAAGCAGGCCATCGGCATGCAGGCCATAGAGCGAGGGAAGCAACATGCGCCGGGCCAGATCGCCGGTCGCACCGAACAGCAGCAGCTTGCTCGCGGGTTGGCCCATATGCGCGTTTTTCCTTTCGGTTTGCGGATCGCTCCGGCCCTAGGCAAGCTTGCCCCAAATGGCAACGGGGCAGGGCGATGCATTCGATTTCAGCCGTCGCGGACGACTGTATCGAACATATATTATAGCGTCAGGCCGGTAGCCGGATCGAGTCCCGCCATCAGGTTGAGATTTTGCACTGCCGCCCCCGCCGCGCCCTTGCCCAGATTGTCGAGCGTGGCGATCAGGCGTGCCTGACCACGTTCCTCATTCCCGAACACACGTAATGTCATACGATCGGTACCGGCATCGGCCTCGATCATGATGGCGCTCACGCCTTCGGACGGTTCTACGTGGACAAGCGCCGAACCGGCATAGGCGTCGGTCAGTGCCTTTTCGCAGGCAGCGAGCGACGGCTTGCGGGGCAGGGCGTGGAGCGCAAGGGGCACCTCCACCAGCATGCCGCGATACGTGTCGGCGACGGCAGGCTGAAAGATCGGCGGATGTTCCAGCCGCGCATGTTTTTGCATTTCCGGCACATGCTTGTGCGCCAGCGACAGGCCGTAATTGCGAAAAGCGGATGGTGGCCCGCCTTCGCCTTCGAATTCCGCGATCATCGACCGACCGCCGCCCGAATAGCCCGACGTCGCATTAACGCTGAGCGGCCAGTCGGCGGGGATCAGGCCCAAGCGGATCAGCGGGCGCACCAGTGCCAGAAAGCCGGTCGGGTAGCAGCCCGGATTTGCGACCCGCGATGCGCCGGCGATCCGATCCGCCTGATCCGGTTCCAGTTCGGGCAGGCCATAGACCCATCCTTCGGCAACCCGGTGCGCGGTGGAGGCATCGATTACCCGTGTTTTATCGTTGTCGATCATCGTCACCGCCTCACGCGCGGCATCGTCCGGCAGGCAGAGAATGACGAAATCGGCGTCGTTCAGTGCCTCTTTGCGGGCATCGGCGTCCTTGCGCCGCGCCTCATCCAGCCGCACGATTTCGAAGCCGCCATGGCGCGTCAGCCGCTCGACGATTTCCAGCCCGGTGGTACCGACACCGCCATCGATGAAAACGCTCTGCTTCACGCGCCGATCCTCCGCTGCGCGACAACCGGGCCGAACCGCCCTGAACCGATCACCGCATCGATCGATTCGATCGTGACCGGCAAGCTATCCGCAACGGCGTGTATGACGTGATCAGAGTCGGTCAGCATGACGACGTGATTGGCGAAGAAAATCAGGTCACCGCGTTGCAGGGCAGTACCCTCCTCAAGCGGAATGCCCAGTTCCGCCGCTTGTACGTCGCAAAAGCGCGGTGCCGAAATTCCAGCTATTTCGAGCGCGAGGAAAACGAGACCGGTGCAATTCACGCCTTCGCCGGAACGTCCGCCCGTCTTTCCGGAGATGCCGACCAGCGATTCGGCGACGGCAACATAGTCGCCGCTGCGTTTCCCGGTCAGCGAGGTCAGCGCCTTCGACTCCATGACGCCGCCATCCTGCAACATTGCCTGGGCGCCGTTGATTTCGGCGGCAACGCGCGCACCCATCGGCAGAGTATGGATGACGGAGCCATCGGCGGCATTCACATGTGCGTTTGGCTGTATGACGATATGCGTCGCGGCAATTGGGTCCTGCAAAGCGTCGGCGGGAATATAGCCGACGCTGCGATCTACCTGTGCAATGCCCCATGCCTGGTCACCGACCAGTTCCAGCAGTTCAAATCCTTCACCGCAAAGCACTTCGGACAGAATGGGGGCCTCTGCTCCCGTTCCATCCCGCAACGGCGCGGAACGGGAAAGGGTGCGATACACGGCTGCGGCGTAATGCGGGGCGAAAACCCGGCTTGCCAGACGGACATCGGCGAGGTCGCGGCGGGCGGCATCGCGCCGCGCGTCAATGGGCGTCGAGCGCCCGGTCAGTGCGAAACGGTCCGGCGTTGGACCGTCGGATACTGGATTGCTGGACGTCGCCGGCGACGAAATGCCCGAACTCTGCAAGAAACTCTGCCCCTTCCGTGGTGCGTGCAATAAAGATGTTACGCTTATCGGTATCGTCACGCTGGCGGCGGAGATAGCCGAGCGCACCAAGTCTATTCAAGGCACGAGTTACCACGGGCTTGGAAACGTTCAAGGCGCGCGCGAGTCCGCGCACCGTATGGGGGCCGGGTTCAAGGTAGACGAGCATCAGAAGCGCCATCTGGCGATTTGTCAGATCGGGTTCGCCGGAGCGAACATAATCGACCAGCGTAGCCATCCAGTTGAACAGCGGTTTTTCTGCAATTGCAGTCACATTACCTACTCATACCATCATTATTCGGCCATCGTTACAGCAACGCAAAGACCGTCTTATAAAGGCTCAACGCGTGCGAACGGCGGAGGTTTCAGAAAGGGCGCGGATTGTTTGCCGGGACTTTTCGGGCGCAATGGGATTTGGGCGGTTGATTGGGAAGGCAGGCTCGCCTATGTCGCCGCTTTCCGCTGCAAATTGGTTTTGATCGTTCATGCTGTTCACCTTTCTTCTCGTCGTCCAGGCAATTATCGCGGCGCTGCTCGTGACCGTGATCCTGATGCAGAAGTCCGAAGGCGGTGGCCTGACGTCCGGGGGCAGCCCCAGCGGCCTGATGTCGGCACGCGGTGCGGCCGATTTTCTGACGCGGTCGACAGCAGTGCTGGCTACCCTGTTCGTGGCGATGAGCATTTTGCTCGCGGTGCTGGCGGCGACGCGCGAATCAACGACGATCGATACATCGCTTGCCGGTCAGTCGGGTGCCGTGACCAGTGCACCGGCCCCGCAGCAGACGGGCGCGCCTACCGATAACGCGGCTGCGGCAACCCCCGCTAATGCGGCGGCCACCGACTCCAACAGTTCGGTTCCGCTGGCGCAGTAAATCACCGCTTGACGCATTTTTTTGACGGCAGGCGGATTCGGGCGCTTGCCGAACCCTCCCTCTTGAAGCTAGGCATATACTCCCATGGCGCGGTATATATTCATCACCGGCGGCGTGGTCTCCTCGCTCGGTAAAGGTCTTATGGCGGCAAGCCTTGCCGCGTTGTTGCAGGCGCGCGGCTATCGCGTGCGCATCCGCAAGTTCGACCCCTATCTGAACGTCGACCCCGGCACCATGTCCCCCTATCAGCATGGTGAGGTCTATGTGACCGATGACGGGGCGGAAACCGACCTCGATCTCGGCCATTATGAACGCTTCACCGGCGTCTCCGCGCGTCAGTCGGACAATGTGACCTCGGGCAGGATCTACAGCCAGATCATTCAACGCGAACGTCGCGGCGACTATCTGGGCGCGACCGTGCAGGTGATTCCGCACGTGACCGACGCCATCAAGGAATTCGCGACCGCCGATACGGAGGATCTGGATTTCGTGCTGTGCGAAATCGGCGGCACGGTCGGCGATATCGAATCGCTGCCGTTTATCGAGGCGATTCGTCAGCTTCGCAATGAGCTGGGGCGGGGGCAGTCGATCAGCATTCATGTGACGCTGGTGCCGTTTATTTCCGCGGCTGGAGAGCTGAAGACCAAGCCGACCCAGCATTCGGTACGCGAACTCGCCGCGCTGGGTGTGCAGCCGGACGTGCTGGTATGCCGCTGCGAACGGCCGCTGCCGGAAAGCGAACGCGCCAAGATCGCGCTGTTCTGCAACGTGCCCAAGTCCGCGGTGATTCCCGCACTCGACGCATCGAGCATCTATGCGGTGCCGCTGCAATATCATGCGGAGGGAATCGATACGGAGGTGCTGAGCGCCTTTGGCATCGAGCCGGAAGGCTCCCCCGATCTGTCGCGCTGGACGGAGATCGTCGATCGCCAGACTCATCCCGAAGGGGAAGTGACAATCGGTGTCGTCGGCAAATATGTCGGCCTGCCCGATGCCTATAAATCGCTGAACGAAGCGCTGGTCCATGGTGGTATCGCCAACAGGGTGAAGGTCAATATCCGCTGGATCGACGCGGAACTGTTCGAAAAGGACGAAGGCGAAGTCGCGGCCGCGCTGGAGCCGTGCCATGCGATTCTGGTGCCCGGCGCGTTCGGATCGCGCGGGGCGGAGGGCAAGATCGCCAGCGTCCGCTTCGCACGTGAGCGCAACGTGCCCTATTTCGGCATCTGTTTCGGAATGCAGATGGCCTGTATCGAGGGTGCCCGCGATACGGCGGGCATCGCCAAGGCCTCTTCGACCGAGTTCGGCCCCACCGACGAACCGGTGGTCGGCATCATCACCGAATGGATGAGCGAACAGGGGCTGGAGAAGCGCGAAGAGGGCGGCGATCTGGGCGGCACGATGCGGCTGGGCGCCTATCCGGCAACGCTGGATGGCAACAGTGTGGTTTCCTCCATCTACGGCACGACCGAGATTTCGGAACGGCATCGCCATCGCTATGAGGTCAATACCGGCTATCGCGATGCGCTGGAAAAGGGCGGCCTGGTCTTTTCGGGTATGTCCCCGGACGGCACGCTTCCTGAAATCGTCGAGCGGCCTGACCATCCCTGGTTCGTCGGCGTACAGTTCCATCCCGAACTGAAGTCGAAACCGTTCGACCCGCACCCGCTGTTCGCGAGCTTCATCGCCGCAGCAGTGCGCCAGAGCCGGCTGGTTTAGGGCCTCAGCCCCGCCAGCAGAGGCGGCAGTGCGTCACGGAGCTGCGCCTCAATCGACAGGCTCGGATTTACCCAGCGCTGGACGATCAGCCCGTCGATAATGGCCAGCAGGCTGGAGGTGATCGCTTCCAGCGGCTGGTTCTGCGTGACGGTCCCGGCTTGCTGCCCTGATCGCAGAATACCGACGATCTGTGTACTGAACATATCCAGCATCGCACGATAGCGTTCGCCAAACCGCTCACCGGTGGCCTCGACACCGGAAGCCGACCAGAATTCCAGCGTCAGCGGCACGATCAGCGCATCGGCGTCCAGCTTCGCCCCGATGGCGCAGAGGACCTCCACAATCTGTTCAAGTGCGTCAGTATGGCCGGACAGAGCATCCGGTTCCAGAGTCGCCGTATCGGCAAAACTCTCAAACAAGGCGAAGAACAGCGCCTCCTTGCTGTCATAGCTCAGGTACAGCGTTCCCTTGGCAATCCCGGCCGCAGCCGCAATCTCATCCATCGTGGCATTGCGATAGCCGCGTGCGGCAAACACGTTCGCTGACGCCGACAGGATACTGCGCTGACGCTCTGCTCGATCGACCATTTTCGGGCTCACGCCAATAACCATCCTTTATTATGACTGACTGGTCAGTCATAATAGCATGAAAGTCGAGTCGAGCGCCATATCCGATTGGCGCAGCCCATTTATGCAGGAGATCATCGATGCGGATTGCGATCAGTGGCGCCGGGGTGGCAGGACCAACGCTCGCATACTGGCTTCGCAAGGGCGGGCACGAGCCATTCCTGATCGAGAAAGCGTCCGAATTGCGGACCGGCGGTTATGTCATCGATTTTTGGGGACTGGGATACCAGATTGCCGAAAAGATGGGCGTGATCGATGCTGTCCTTGCCCATGGCTATCAGGTGCAGGAGGTGCGCTTCGTCGGCGATGATGGCAGGCGGGTGAGCGGGTTTCCGGTCGACGTCCTCGCCGACATGACGCAGGGCAGGTTCACCAGCCTGCCGCGCGGCGATCTGGCCGGCACGATCTTCGACACCATACGGGCCAACACCGAAACGCGATTCGGCGACAGTATCGCCGCTATGGAAGAACATGCAGACGGCATCCACCTGACGCTGGAGAGCGGAGAAACGCGCGACGTCGATTTGCTGGTGGGTGCGGACGGACTGCATTCGAAGGTTCGGTCGCTCGCATTCGGCCCTCAGTCCGATTTTGAACGCGATCTGGGGTATGTCGTCGCTGCGTTCAATGCGCCGGATTATACGCCCCGCGATGAGGATGTGTATGTCATGCGAGCATGGCCGGGACGCAGTATCTCGCGCTTTGCTCTACGGGACGGCACTACATTGTTGCTGTTCGTGATGGCGCGCGAATGCTTGCAGCAGCCTTTTCCCCAAACGGACACAGCACGGAAACAGGCGATTCGTCAGGTGTTTGAAGGTGCGGGTTGGGAAACGGCAGCGATATTGTCGGCCATGGACCGTGCCGGAGATTTGTATTTCGACCGGGTGAGTCAAATCGAAATGCCGACATGGACAAAGGGCCGGGTGGCGCTGATCGGGGACGCCGCCGCCTGTGCGTCCTTGCTGGCCGGTGAAGGGACGGGGCTGGGCATGACCAAAGCCTATGTGCTCGCCGCCGCTTTGGCGCATGGCGATGACTATCGAAGCGCTTTCAGTCAGTATGATCGCCAGCTTCAGCCGTTTCTGCGTACCAAGCAGCGATCGGCGCGACAGTTTGCGGGCAGCTTTGCTCCCAAAACCCGGCTGGCCTTATGGACGCGCAATCTGGCCGCACGCATGCTGGCTTTGCCGGGAGCTGCAAAATTGTTGCTGGGGAACAGTGTGCAGGACGATTTCACGCTGCCTGATTTTCCGGCCCGGTAGGGATGCCACGCGAAAGGCGCCCGAACCGGTGTCCGGGCGCCCCTGGCGCGACGCGAAAGGGAGCAAGCCGCCGCGTCCAATTCAGTGCGATATCAGGCCGCGTTCGCTGCGCGATGTTCGATCGCGTCGGACGGTTCGCTGGTCTTCACCGCAATCTTTTTGGGCTTCATCGCCTCGGGAATTTCACGAACCAGTTCGACGGTCAGCAGACCATCGGCAAGCGTTGCATCTTCCACGCGGATGAAGTCGGCAAGTTCGAAACGGCGTTCGAAGCTGCGGTTGGCGATGCCGACATGCAGGAAGGAATGGTTTTCGTCCTTCTCGCTTTCGGTTTTCCTGCCGGAGATCACCAAAAGGTTCTGCTGGGCGGTGATATCGATCTCACCGGTTTTGAATCCGGCCACGGCAAGCGTGATGCGGTAGCGGTCTTCGGCAACACGTTCCAGATTGAAGGGCGGATAATTGTCGCCCGCATTCTGGCGTGCGCTGGTTTCCAGCATGTCGAACAGCCGGTCAAAGCCGATGGCCGAACGACGGAAGGGGGTCAGGTCAACTTGACGCATTTCAAAATCCTCCATTGAGCAATAGTGACGTCTTTGTCCGATCATCCGCAGAAGTGCGCGATGCCGGGATCGTAAGCGACCCGCGTTCCTGCGGCACCGCTCACGTCACAGATTTTGGAATGCACGGTTTGTTTTTCAAGGCCAGGTAAGGGCTGAGTCTGACTTCGGGCCGGCGTTTGAAATAAACCGGACATAAAGCCGGTCTATCCGGATCGTCATAATGCTCCCTATCGGGGCTGGCGGGTGATTCTTGAAATGCGAAACGCCCGGGCTGATTTTTCAACCCGGGCGTCCGCGTGACGAATGCTCGTCAGCCCCCTTGGTGGCTCCGCCTCAAAACGCCTGTGTTTGTTTATCTACAGGCGGGGCGATAAGCCTCCCCGAACCACGGCCTTTGCCATCGTTTCGTGATTCTTTTGCTACGCATGTCGCATGGCTTTGTCATGGGGATTCACGGTGTCCGCACCATATTCGCTTAAGCCTGTGTTCATTTGGCAACAGCACAGATTGCAAGCTGACGCACTGCCCTATACAGGACGGCAACCCATTCCTCGGTCCGGGAAAATTTCACGCCCATGTTCCTGACACGCTATGAGCGGATGATCGCCCGCCGCTATCTGCTGCCCGGCAGGGGGGAGGCATTCATCTTCCTCGTCGCCTCGATCAGTCTGGTCGCGGTCATGCTGGGCGTTGCCGCGCTGGTGGTGGTGATGAGCGTGATGAACGGCTTTCGCGTCGACCTGTTCGACAAGATTGTCGGGCTGAACGGACATGCCGTGGTGCAGGGTTATAACGGCCAGTTGCGCGACTGGCAGGAGATTGTGCAGGACGCGCGCAAGACCAGGGGCGTGACGACCGCCATCCCGCTCATCGAAAAGCCCCTTTTTGCGGCATTTCAGGGGCGTACGGAGGCGGTGCTGTTGCGCGGCATGCGAATGGAGGACATCGAAAAAAACGCCACTATTCGCGACAATATCAAGCAGGGCAGCCTTGCCTCCCTGAAGCCCGGCAACAAGACGATCGCCATCGGGTCCCGGCTGGCGGAGGCGCTGGGTGCGACGGTGGGTAGTCAGGTATCGCTGATCAGTGTCGAGGGGCATGCGACGCCGTTCGGGACGGTGCCCAGAATTGTTTCCTACCGGGTGGGCGCGATATTCGAGGTCGGCGTCTATGATTACGACAAGGCGTTCGTGCTGATGCCGATGCAGGATGCCCAGACGCTGCTGCTGATGGGCAATTCGGTCGGCATGGTGGAGGTCAACACCACCAACCCCGACAAGGTGGAGCAGATTCTCGCGCCCCTTGCGCAGAAATATGCCGATGTCGCGCAGGTGACGACCTGGAAGATGATGAACCGGCAATTGTTCGAGGCGCTGAAGGTCGACCGCCTCGTCACCTTTACCGTTCTGTCGATCATCATTCTGGTTGCGGTGTTCAACATCCTGTCGTCGCTCATCATGCTGGTGCGCGCGAAGACGCGGGACATTGCGATCCTGCGAACCATGGGCGCGCCCAGAAAGAGTCTGGTCAAGATTTTCATGACCGTCGGCACGACCATCGGCGCGCTGGGCATCGGCGCGGGACTCGTGCTGGGGTTTGTCTTCATCTATTTCCGGCAGGGGGTGGTGAACTTCATCGGCTTCGTCAGCGGGCAGCAGATATGGGATCCCTCGATGCGCTATCTGACGACGCTGCCTGCCAGGACCGATCCGGTGGAGGTGCTCGGCATCGTGGTGATGGCGATGGTGTTCTCGATCCTTGCCACGCTTTATCCGGCGCTTAAGGCTGCGAGCACCGACCCCGTACAGGTGCTGCGCTATGAGTGAGCCCGTTCTTGCCACCAGCGATCTGTGCCGCACCTTTGTTCAGGGGCGTGCGAGGATCGATGTGCTGCGCGGCGTCAACCTGTCGGTTGCGCCGGGGGAGATTGTCGGACTGCTCGGCCCGTCGGGTTCGGGTAAATCGACGCTGCTTCAGGCGGTAGGGCTGCTTGAAGGCGGCTTCGAAGGCTCGATCCGCATCGAGGGCAAAGAGGCCGCACGGCTGAGCAATTCGGGACGCACCGAATTGCGACGCGATGCGCTGGGCTTCGTCTATCAGTTCCACCATCTGCTGCCCGATTTTAACGCGATCGAGAATGTCGTGCTGCCCCAGCTTATTCAGGGCAAGACCCGGCCCGAATCGGTGGATCGCGCGACCAGCCTGTTGACGGCGCTGGGGCTTGGCGAGCGGCTGGAACACCGGCCCAGCCAGTTGTCGGGCGGCGAGCAGCAGCGCGTGGCGGTGGCGCGTGCGCTGGCCAATCGTCCGGCGATCGTTCTGGCGGACGAGCCCACCGGCAATCTCGATGAAAAGACCGCGGATGTCGTGCTGAATGAGTTTCTGCGCCTGGTCCGTCATGAGGGGTCCGCCGCACTGGTCGCCACCCATAACGAGCGGCTGGCGCGCCAGATGGACCGGGTGGTGCGCCTGCATGAGGGCGTGCTGTAATAAACCCGGCTTGGGAATGGGGCTGTTTTCGCCTTATGCTCCTGTCGCTGGACGATAGGAGCGAGGCATGGCTGGTCTGTTCGATATTCCCGTAACCGCTGCGGACGGCGGCGCTACCGACCTGTCGGCATGGCGGGGACAGGTGCTGCTGATCGTCAACACCGCATCGAAATGCGGGTTCACTCCGCAATATGAAGGGCTGGAGGCGTTGTACCGGGACTATCGGGATCGCGGCTTCGCGGTGCTGGGGTTTCCCTGTAATCAATTTGGAAAACAGGAGCCGGGAAATGCGGAGGAAATCTCGAATTTCTGCTCGCTAAACTATGACGTGACCTTTCCGCTGTTCGCGAAGATCGACGTCAACGGCACGCATGCCGCGCCGCTTTATACCGCTTTGAAGAAAGCGGCGCCGGGGTTGCTGGGGTCGAAGGCGATCAAATGGAATTTCACCAAATTCCTGGTCGATCGCGAGGGGCGGGTGGTCAATCGATACGCACCGAACACGAAGCCGGAAGCGGTCGCTGCCGATATCGAAGCGCTTTTGTAAATCCGTTACCGACGCGGGCGAGGGAGGGGGAAGAAGGCCCGCGCCGGTAACGGCTCACCGGCTCAGTTGCCGGGATTCCAGGGCTCGAACGCCATATCGAACGCTTCGGCAACGGCGGAATGGCGAATCTTGCCTTCCGATACGTTCAGGCCGTTGGCGAGATGGCGGTCGTCGCGCATCGCCTTTTCCGCGCCCTTGTTGGCGAGCTTCAATACGAAGGGCAGGGTGGCGTTGTTGAGCGCGAAGGCGGAGGTGCGGGCGACGGCGCCCGGCATGTTCGCCACGCAATAATGCGTCACGCCGTCGATTTCATAGACCGGATCGTCATGCGTGGTGGCACGTGACGTCTCGAAACAACCGCCCTGATCGATGGCGATATCGACCAGCACGCTGCCGCGCTTCATCAGTTTCAGCATGTCTCGGGTGACGAGCTTGGGCGCTGCTGCGCCGGGAATCAGTACCGCGCCGATGACGAGATGCGCGCGCGACAGCGCCGCTTCGATGGCGGGTTTGGAGGCATAGGCTGTCTTGATCTGGCTACCGAAATGCAGATCCAGTTCGGCCAGCCGATCGTTGTTGATGTCGTAAATGGTGACATCGGCGCGCAGGCCGGTTGCCATCTGCGCGGCGTTGATGCCTGCAACGCCGCCGCCCAGGATCGCGACGCGCGCAGGCGCCACGCCGGGTACGCCGCCCAGCAGGACGCCGCGACCGCCCTGTTCCTTTTCCAGATAGTGCGCACCGACCTGAACCGACATGCGGCCGGCAACCTCGCTCATCGGTTTGAGCAGCGGCAGGTTGCGGGAATCCGACGTTACGGTTTCATAGGCGATACAGGTCGCGCCGGACTTCAGCAAACCTTCGGTCTGCGCGCGGTCGGCGGCAAGGTGGAGATAGGTGAACAGCAGGTGCCGGGGTTCCAGCATCGCAATTTCGGAAGGCTGCGGTTCCTTCACCTTCACGATCATCTCGGCGTCGGCAAACACGCTTTTGGCATCAGGAGCAATGCGGGCGCCCGCGTCGATATAATCCTGATCTTCGAAATCGATGCCGTCGCCTGCATGGGTTTCGACAATCACTTCATGGCCCGCGCGCACCAGTTCCGAAACCGATGGCGGGGTCAGGCCGACGCGATATTCGTGATTCTTGATTTCCTTGGGAACACCGATGCGCATGATTCACCCTCGTCCTTTGAATGTTGTCACGCTGCTATATCATTCGGAGGGCCAACGAATCTGTGCAAACTTTGCTCCGGCGCAGTGAAAATGCGCATGCTTTGCCTGTTATTTTGATATATGGCAGAATAATCATGCATATAGACAAGATAGACCGGAAAATATTGCGAGCGCTTGCCCTGAATGGTCGCGCCAGTGTCAGCGATATCGCTGCCCTGGCCGGCTTGTCGCAATCCGCGTGCACGCGGCGCATTCAGGCACTTGAGTCGTCGGGCCGAATCACCGGCTATGCTGCCCGGCTGGGGCGGCGGGCGCTGGGGTTTCGACTCGTGGCGCTCGTCGATATTTCGCTCAATACGCAGGTGGAGGAGGATCTGGCGGCCTTTGAGCGCGCGATTGCCGAAATCGACGGCGTGATTGAATGCGCACTGGTGTCCGGGGCGCAGGATTACCGGCTGAAATTGCTGTGTCGCGATCTGGACGATTATGAACGTCTGCACCGCGAACATCTGGGCCGTCTGCCGAATGTCGTGACCATCTCCTCCAGCTTCGTGCTCCGCGAAGTGCCCACTCGCAAGGAAGTGGATGCACTGATCGGGGATGTGGGATAAGGGCCGTATATGGGCACGCTCGTTCATCGGGGTTTAAGGCACGCCATTGCGGAGGGCGACGGCCCGTGCTACCGCGCCGCCGGTCGGAAAAATGATGACGAGCATATCGGTCTGATGACCCGTCCAAAAGCATATCGGGCACTGTTCTGCCTGTGACATCTTCTGAAGAAACACCGTTGGAGCCGGCGGACCGCCCGGCCGGCGACCATGGCCATCACGGTCATGGCGACCAGAAGCTGTGGAAACTGTCGATCGCCGCGATCGGCGTGGTGTTCGGCGATATCGGCACCAGCCCGCTTTACGCATTCAAGGAAACCTTTGACGGTCATCACAAGCTGACGCTCGATACCGCCCATATCATGGGCGTTATCAGTCTGATGTTCTGGTCGATGATGGTGGTGGTGACGCTGAAATACGTCACTATCATCATGCGTGCGGACAATAAGGGGGAGGGCGGCAGCCTTGCCCTGCTGGCGCTGGTTTCCGGTAAGACGAAAAGCCAGCGCTGGTCGCGCGGAATCATCCTGCTGGGCGTGTTCGCAACCGCGTTGTTTTACGGCGACTCGATGATTACGCCCGCCGTATCCGTGCTGGGCGCGGTGGAGGGGCTTGCCGTTGCAGCTCCCGGCTTTGGCGGGCTGATCGTGCCGATCGCGGTCGTCATTCTGGTCTTCCTGTTTTCGATTCAGCGTAACGGCACATCGCGGGTCGGCGCCTTTTTCGGGCCGATCATGCTGGTCTATTTTTCCGTGATCGCTGTCCTGGGTGTCATCAGCATCGTCAAAACGCCGCAGGTGCTGGCTGCCCTGTCGCCACATCATGCGATTGAGTTTTTCCTGATCAGCCCGTTGCCGGCCTTTTTCGCGCTGGGTTCGGTGGTGCTGGCAGTAACGGGCGCCGAGGCGCTTTATGCCGATATGGGGCATTTCGGCCGTCCGCCGATCCGCGTTTCCTGGCTGTGGTTCGTGCTGCCCGCGCTGATGTGCAACTATATGGGGCAGGGCGCGCTTTTGATGCGCGACGGCGTGCTGGCGTTGGAAAGTCCCTTCTATCTGCTGGCACCTGATTCCTTTCGCCTCCCGCTGGTGCTGATCGCTACGGCGGCTGCCATTATCGCCAGTCAGGCGGTCATTTCAGGCGCATTCTCGGTCACGCAGCAGGCGATTCAACTCGGCTTCATTCCGCGTCTCCGCATCGATCACACCAGCGCATCAACGGCTGGGCAAATTTATATCCCGCTCGTCAACTGGCTGTTGATGGGCATGGTCATCCTGCTGGTGCTGACCTTCCAGAACACATCGAACCTGACCTCGGCCTATGGCATTGCGGTGACGGGGGCGATGTTGATCGATACCTGTCTGCTGGGGGTTGCGCTGTTCAAGCTGTGGCACTGGAAGAAGCGCTACGCCATTCCGCTGCTGGTGCTCTTCTTCATCGTGGACGGTGCCTATTTCACCGCCAACCTGACGAAGATCCCGGATGGCGGCTGGTTCCCGCTGATGGTCGGCTTCATCATCTTCGCAATGCTGACGACCTGGGCCAAGGGCCGCAAGCTGATGCTCGACCGCATGCGCGAAGCGGCGATGCCGATCAAGGTGTTCATTCAGTCGGCGGCCAATTCCGCAACCCGCGTTCCCGGCACGGCGGTGTTCATGACCTCCACGCCGGAGGGTGTGCCGCATGCGTTGCTGCATAATCTGAAGCATAACAAGGTGCTGCACGAACGTGTGATCCTGCTGACCGTGAAGATCAGCGATGCCCCGTTCGTTTCCGATGATAATCGCGCGAAAGTCGAGGATCTGGGACAGGGTTTCCACCGCATGGTGATCCGCTATGGCTTTATGCAGGATGCGGACGTTCCGGCTGCGCTGAAACGGGTGCATAGCTGTGGCGCGGAGTTCAAGATGATGGACACCAGCTTCTTCCTGGCGCGCCAGACACTGCTTCCTGCCGAGCGACCAGGCATGATGCTCTGGCGGGAAAAGCTGTTCGCCTGGATGCTGCGCAACGCCGAAAGCGCAATGGAGTTCTTCCGTCTGCCCACCAATCGCGTGGTCGAACTGGGTAGTCAGGTCGAGATTTGACCGAATCTGTACCGATCATCGTCACCGCTTTGTTCGGTGGCGAAGATCAGGCGATGTTCGACCGGCTACGGCGCGCGCATTTCCCGCCGGAACGCAATTTTCTCGACGCACATCTGACGCTGTTCCATCATTTACCGCCGACCTTGCTGCCCGAACTCAAACAGCGGCTGAATGCGGAAACGCGTGGGCAGGCGGCACCGCCATGCAGAATTGCGGGATTGCTCAATCTGGGGCGCGGCGTCGCGTTCCGCATCGAATCGGAAGGGCTGGAGGACATACGCGACCGGCTTGCAGATGCCTTCGCGCCGATGCTGACGCCGCAGGACAGCGCCGGATGGCGTCCGCACATTACCATTCAGAACAAGGTCGCCCCGGTCGATGCGCGTAGATTGCTGGCGCAATTGCAGGCCGGTTTCATACCATGGCAGGTGCGTCTTACAGGCCTGGCTGCATGGTATTATCGCGGCGGTCCCTGGGAAGCGATTTCCCGACATATGTTTGCTTGACCGAGGGCGAAACCCGCCCTATGTCGCCCGCTCGCCCACGGCGGTACCCGCCGGCGAATGATGGTGTGGCGGAGTAGCTCAGCTGGTTAGAGCACCGGAATCATAATCCGGGTGTCGGGGGTTCAAGTCCCTCCTCCGCTACCATCGTTACCCCCGATAAGGGTAGCACACGGCAAAGGTCTTTATCCCCGGCCAGATTGAGGATTGCGCAAAGATCACCCTCTAGGGTTACCGAATAGCCATCCTCTTGCGGCTGGACAATCACGCGATCAATCAGCCCTCGAATCACGTCGAATGCCTCCGTGCGATTCTCTTCGCTGGTTAGGCCCGTGTGCAGTTTTTCCAGTTCATCACGATAGCGGATGGCAAGGCTTGGATGGAGCATCGGGACAGGCTCATCCTTTACCGCCAATTCAGCTTCGAGAACCTCCCTACGCGCTTCCAGAGCGACCATTTCATCTTTCATGGGCAATGCGGGCATACCTTCGCAGATCGCATCGACCATCTGCTTGACGCGGCGGCGATTGCGTTCGAGTTCGGCCTCTTTCGAGGCTCGCGCTCGTGTTTTTTCTGTCTGTAGGGCGTTGAAGCTGCGCGTGTATTCGCGGCAAAATTCCTCATACATGGCAGGCTCCATGAGGCGCGTGCGGAGGCCTTCAAGCACCATTTCTTCGACCTCTTGGCGCTTCACCCGCATACTGTTGCGGCATTGGCCCTTGTCGAAATAGTTGGCGCATCCGATTTGCGTCGCATTCTTGACGACATAGGCGGAGCCGCAGCAGCCGCACTTGGCGAGGCCTGTCAGGAGATACTTAGGGCGGCGTGCGCGCTCGCTGGCACGCTCGCGGATGCTATCCTCTGTGAGTAGATCGAGGCTGCCTTGGCGCTCTCTAACCTTCTCCCACTGCTCATCGGTCACAATGCGCAATTCAGGCACATCGTGAATGACCCACTCACTTTGAGGATTATAGCGGGTAATGCGCTTGCCAGTTTTCGGGTCTTTGATGAATTTCTGGCGATTCCAAACAAGCCGACCGACATAGAGTTCATTGTTGATGATGCCTGCCCCACGCAGACGGTTGCCATTGATTGAGCTTGGGGACCACGCATCGCCGCGTGGCGCTTTCACGCCTTCCGCGTTCAGCCGCTTGGCAATCTCGCGAGGCGACATGCCTGCGCCGTATTCATCGAAAATCCGACGAATGATCGCAGCCTCATCTTCCTTGATGGTTCGATCACCACGGATAGGCTCGCCATTCGCATCAAACTGTTTGAGGACGGCATAGCCGTAGCCAATGCCGCCGCCCGATTTCCCGTTCTCAATGCGACCGCGCATCCCGCGTCGGATTTTCAGCTTGAGGTCTTTGAGGAACAGAGCGTTCATCGTGCCTTTGAGGCCGACATGTAATTGGTCGATAGCCCCTTCCGACAATGTATGCAGGCGGATTTCCTGAAAGGTCATATCGCGATAGACTATCGCAATGTCGGCCTGATCGCGGGAAATGCGGTCTAGCGCTTCCGAAAGCACCAACTCGAAACTGCCCGATTGCGCATCTTCAAAAAGCGATTGGATGCCGGGCCGCAGGAGACTTGCCCCAGATTCTTCCTTGTCCGCGTAGGTTTGGACAATCTCCCACCCCTGCTTTTCGGCGTATTCACGGCAAACGCGGAGCTGGTCTTCAATCGAGGATTCTTTTTGAAGTTCGCTTGAATAGCGGGCGTAAATTGCAATGCGGGTCATGGCGCGTCTTTTTCAGGTTGGCGATGGGTTTTGATATATACCTCATAATCGCACCTAGCGGCGTGCCTTGCAAGCATTCTGACCAAGGAAATCAAAGACTTTTCCGCGTTTTTCGCATCAAAATCAGCTTTTAGTCTTCCCTTGTTTTCATCGCGTTTCCGCATGACAATTTGCCTTCGCCCGAATTTGACTTCGAGCCGAAGGAATCATGCTTTGCAGGGTAATCTCGACACCTTGCCATGACCGCATACGAACTACTCTCGGACTTCAATCATCGTTTCTCCAAACCCAGACCGACCAACGCTTGTGAAACGAACTGCATCGAAATTTATGTCACCGCATATCTGGCAACGCTTTCGAGCAAAAAACGCTCACTCTTCAATTAGATCAGAAAAAGGTTAACCAGATTTTAACCTATATTCGCAAACCCGCATGAAAGCTGGCGTCGCGGTCCATCATGCCTTCAGACAAAAAAAGCGGAGCCGCTGGCCCCGCTTTAAGTTCTCGCATTGGTCGCGCCTCTAGCGTCGCGGTATGCACCTTGCCTGATAGTATTCGACCGTTCCCGGCATCTGGCGATTGCAGGTTGCATTTCCTCCGGGCTGACACTGTGCCGATACCACGTAGCCAGCAAACAGGATTGTTCCTGCCTCCATGAGTTGAATGCCAATGAAGCGGCGCCCATCGGGCGCTTCCCAAACACTGCGAGCGGCAGGGCCGTCTTTGGTCTTGGTGTTGAATAGCAGCGGGCTACCCACCGGAATCATGCCTGTGCCATTGACGCTCAAGACCGTGATTGTGCCGCGAACGGTGTCCATGACGGCGGAAAGGCTAATCCGCCCTTCCGCCGCATTGGGTGGGATAGTGCCGTCCGATTGGAGAGGCGCTCCTGCGCAATCCATCGTGACGGTGCGCGCTTGCGCGGGATGAGAAGATATGAGCGCGGCGATCACCAGCGCCGCAATCGCTGATTTTTTCATACGAGCCTCCATTGCGCGCCGACATTTTGTCGGCGCTTGAGGCCTCCCCATTGCTCTTGAATCGCGCTCCATTGCCAAGCCGTTGGAGGGCTACGGATTAGCCAAGCAGGGGCAAAGGCTGGCTAACGCGCTGACATTGCCGTGGCACTTCCATTGCACGGCGCATGACTGGAAAAGTCATGAGGTAAAGCCGCACAGAGGCAGCATGGATACGAAACCAAAGATCGCGGCGACAAAGCCATTCCCACGCGGCACCAACCCATTGCAAGCCATCGAAGGCCAGACAGGCACTTCAGTCTGGCTTCAGGCAGACCAGCACTATGCCCTTGGGCAGTTGTGGCTTGGACGTAACTCTGATGGAGAGGCGGTGGGCGTCGATGACAACAGGCATATCGTCACTGTGGCGGGAAGCCGAGCTGGCAAAGGCACATCGCTCATCATTCCGAACTTATGCCTTTGGCCCGGTAGTGCGGTCGTCATCGACCCCAAGGGGGAAAACGCGGCTTGCACGGCGCGCTATCGCGCCACTTTGCCCGATCATCGCGTTATCGTTCTCGACCCCTTTCAGGAATCCGGCGTCGCAGACGAATTGCACGGCGCTTACAATCCGCTTGATCTGATCGACGCCGCCACCGATGAGGCAATCGACCTTTCAGGCGCGCTTGCGAGTGCGATTGTCATGCGCAGCAATGACAAAGATGCGCATTGGGATGAGTCCGCAAAGCAACTGATCGAGGCGCTTCTACTGCATATTTGCGAAATCGAGCCATGCGGCGAGCGCCGCTCTCTGGCCCGTCTTTATCAGCTTCTTATGCGCGGCGACGCCGAATTTTCAGCGCAGATTGATGAAGAAGCCATATCGGCGGGCGAGGAACCGCCGCAGATGAACGGATTCCAAGCCCTTTGGCTCCACATGGCGACTTCCGAAGCCGAAAATCAGAATGTCAGGGATATCATCATTGGCGCGGCTGAAACCATCCGGGCGATGGGCGAGGCCGAGCGGGGCAGCGTCCTTAGCACGGCACGCAGGAATACCCGCTTTCTTGCAACGCCACGGATTCAGAAGGTGCTTGGCTCCACGAGCTTTGCGCTCGAAGACCTCAAGCTGCACAAGGGCGGCGTTACCCTCTATCTGTGCCTTCCGGCCCGATATCTGGCTAGCCATGCACGTTTCCTTCGCCTGATCGTGAACCAACTTCTATTCCAGATGGAGGCGGTCGGACTCGCTACACCCGCTTGCGGGCATCCCGTTCTTTTCATCTTGGATGAGTTTGCCACCCTTGGGCATATGGAGGCCATTGAAAAAGCCGCTGGCCTCATGGCTGGATACGGCATCAAACTTTGGCCCATTCTGCAAGATCTCACGCAGTTGAAGCGGCATTATCGAGAAAGCTGGGAAACCTTTCTCGGCAACGCGGGCACGCTCACCTTTTTTGGAAACACGGACTTGACCACGCTCGAATGGCTGACCAAACGAATGGGCCAAACCGAAATAACCATCGTCGATACATCGACGAGCCGCACGCACAGCCAAGGCACGTCCACACAAAGCGGAACATCGACCAGCGCCGGGGCAACGTCACAGGAAGGTGCGAGCGAGGGAGCCTCTGACATGGCCCCGATGAGTGAAATGGCGACCGTTCAAGGCGGCAGGAGCATTATGGATATGTTCCTACGGCGCGCATCCAAAACGGTTGCGACAAATTGGGGCCGCAGCTCGTCGCAGTCAACTTCCGAGACAAATGGCACCAGCCAAACGGACTCTGAATCGAACAGCACGGCTGATGGTGAAACGACGAACAGGCGGACTCAGGCCGTGCCGCTGATGAGTGCGCAGGAAATCGCCAGCTATTTTGACCGCTCGGAGGGCAGATTGATCGCGTTTTTGGGCGGTTATGGGCCTTATGCCGTGAGCCGCACCCCCTACTACGAAGACGCCATCTTTCAGGGACGCTACGACTGATAGAGGATGCGGCGCGGAATTTCGGAATAGACGCGCCGATAGGAAAGCGGTGTTGGGAAATCGAAGAAGCCGAGGTGGGTTTCATGCGATGCATAAAGCCCATCGAGCCAATCATTCGCTGCGCCACGTTCCGCAGTCTGAATCTCGGTCAGCGTCATTGTGATCTCGAACGGAAACGTCCAGCCGAACAAATCGGCAGCTCGTTCCGGGCAGAACGCATAAGCATGGTCCCATGCGAAGGAAATGATCGTCTTATCAATGGTCGGATATTGGCTGGCAAGCCAATCGAACCGCGCCCAATATCCGTCATGCATGACGTGGTGGAGACGAGCGCCGTCTGGTAGCTTTATGACGCGCTGACTGTAGCGCTTCTCATACGAATAGACGGGGTTAGCGCTCGCGGGGGTTATCTTTACCGGCTCCATTTTTCGATCTTGCCATATCGAATGCGCGCCTCGCACGGTTTGCCTCTACCTGATTGTTCTGGTTTTGATTTTTCGTCTCTTTTGTCGCGCCCACAAGGCGGGATTGCCTTGCCGCGTGAACCTGTCGATTGACGCTATTTTCGCCCATGCCCTTTGGCTGGGGCGCAAGGCTTCCCGCCGGAGCATGATCGACCTTCGCTGACTCTTTTGCCTTTGGCGTATCCTGCCGTGCGGCGTTTTCAGAAGCTGCCTTTTTGAAATCCGGCGATACGCTCATTTCACTCTTGCCCGGCAATTTCTTCACGGGACGTTCTCCCAAGCTGACAGAAAAAAGCCCCGCACAAGGGATGGCCTCGTGCGGGGCGAAGTTGGGGCAAGGCCATTGGTTTTAGGGATTGCCAAGTTGGGCCTTGAGGGTTGCGGGGTCAGGGATGCCCTGCATCGTTTGCCGGAGAATTGTGCCGTAGCCCGTCTGGCTGGCTTCATTCACCTCATCAATCAGCTCGTAACGCAGATCGTCCGCCGCGCTGCATGATTGGCGATCAAAGGCACAGGCTACGTCCAAAACGTTTGCAAGGATGGTTCGTCCAACCTGCGTGCCGCGAACTGTCTCAGACCGCTGCTGCATCACATAGCCTTCGAGGCTCATTGCCACCTGCTGGATTTGCGTCGCCCGGTCATAGAGATTTTGATATGCCGCGACCGACGAAGTGACTTGTCCTTGCAGGACTTGGAGCTGCGACTGGTATTGGTAGTCGAGCGCCTTGATTTGCTCTTGGTAAGCCAACTCGGCATCGCGCTCACCCTCTGCACGAGCCTGCGCGACGGCCCTTTCAAAGTCTGCCTGTTCGTCCATCTGCGCCTTGGCGGCTTCCGCTTCGACCGTGCCGATTGCGGTGCCGACCAGCGTTGCAGGCTTGTAAGCGTCAGGCGCGAGAACTTGTGCCCCGCCCAAGAGGGCCGCAAGAATGACGCTCTGACCGCCCAGCATGAGCATGAAGCGCACCAGCCCGCTGCCACGCGAACGTGGCAGCGGCAGGGATTGCAGGGGTGGACGTGGAGAAGGTGCCGCAGACGGCGGCATTGGGGCATTTCCGCCCGGTTTTTGGGTCATGTCATGTTCCTCAATGTGCGGAGTTGCACGGAACAGGATATGCCTCGGAGGTTTGCGCACATGATGCACGCCTGCCGGGACACGAGGCGAGCATTCATGTGTAGGTAGCTGGAAAGTTTCTGACCAGGAGCGCCCAAAGGGCGGGCGTGATTTTCTTGAAATTCGACCTGATGCCGTTACAGTGACGTTAAACGATACAGGTTATGGTAATTCAGATGGCCCGAAAGAAAGACTCGTCAGCTTCTCCGAGGAAGCCAAAAGCCTCCACCGAAAAGACTCACGGCGGAATCATCATCCCGGACTCCGCCAAGATCAAGCCGAGTGACGGTGAGACCGTCAAAGCATCGCCAAAACGCTGGCGCAAGCCGACCCTCCCGGAATTGTCCAAGACGAAGCCGGATGACGGCAAGGCAACTGGAAAGCCCGCGAAATCTCCCTCGCCTCAGGACGTGAGGGCGGGCGACCGCGTGCTTTTTGGCAAATGGACTGGTGCAGAGATCAAGCCGGATTCCGCCCTGCTTTCCATGAAGGATGCCGATATCCTTGGGGTGATCGGTGACGGGCCAATGTCCGTCGATGACGCCGAACGTCAGGTGCGTCAGAAATTGTCGGACGCCGTTGCGCCGCTTGCGCGAGAATTGATGAGCCGTCGCATGGCGACGGATGAATTTGCCGCAGAGCTGCGTCAATTCGCGCAGGCCTATTTCGAGCGTCACGACGAGGCCAATCCGCCCCCTGTGCCAGAGCAACGCTTCACGCCACGCAAGGACCAGATTTTGGATTTTCTGAAATCCGTCTGGGGTGAGTGGATTGGCAAGCGCCTGCTGACGAAGCCCCTTCTCAAGGCGCACGACGATAAGGCGTATGACGCCCTAATGAACTGGCAGCGTGCCAACAGGCTGCCAGATGACGTTCACGTGCCGACGCAGAAGGAGGCGAATGATCGCTTCCTCAAGCGCCGCTACTTCACCGTCGATGAGTGCCATCGGGTCGTCGGACTCCTGACCCGACGCGACAAGGACGGAAAACAATAACGCCAAACGTATGACGTTACTGTTGACATAATCTGTAATCGTCCGCATCTTCCATCTGCAACCAAGCAGAAGGAGATTCGGAGGAAATGGCAGAGATTCCCCAAGCCGCCGCGATTGCGATACCGTTTGAATATACGTTGGCAGAGCGTGATGCGATCCGTGCGCGCTTTCTTGACCGCAAGGCCGCTCTTGGGGTCGGAAATCCGACGCTTTCCTACACAATCTGCCGCACCGTCGCAGCCAAGCGCCTTCATGTGAAGTTTCCAGACGGAACGTGCATTCCCGAACCGAACGGACTTTCGGCACGCGATCTTGCGAACTTTGAGAATGGTCGCATGACGACACACGGCAAGCTCGTCGTCATCGACGCCTATCTTCAAATCATCGGGGCCACACCGACTACACTCATCGCGGCCTGACCGCTTAAGCCGAAAACCTATTGCCCGCTGCATGGTAGCCATGCAGCGGGCATTTTGCATCTGTGATGCTTCACACTCCCGGCACAGGTTTATCAGCCCGCGCCTCGGCCTTCCTGCCTCATGTAAGACAAGCCGCATAGCTATCGGCCCGGCAACCAACCTGCGCTTCGCTTGGCCTGCTGCAATGGGCTGCCCGCTCCATTCGGGCGGTTCCCGCCCTCCCGTGTTCCCCATGCACCTTGCCGGTCTTCCGACCGCTTAATGGGCTTGCGTCGGCTGGAAGAGCCAGTCGCGATAAAACTTGAAACCCTCGACACAGGAGATTTCCACATGACCACAGCAACGCAAAATCCCACCGCTAACAAGCGCCCTGAGTTCGCCGTAAAGGTCCGCAAAGGAAGTGGAGAGAAAGCTCGCTTCGAGCAGATCGGAGTTGTCTGGACCCGCGATAACGGCTCGATGTTTTGCCGCCTTGTCGGCAGTCAGGTTGTCACGGACGGCTTCTACATCTTCCCGATCAACCGCGAGGCGGGGCAATAGCCCCGCCGTCCGGCGGCGTCATTCGCCGCCAAGAGCATCTTCGAGGGCTTCCAGATTGGCAGCCCAGCCGCTTGGGTTTTGCTCTTTCAGCTTGCGCAAGTTTTGAAGTTTCCAGCGCGGGCCGGGTAGATCAGCCAGCCCTGCAAGCGGATAAAGGGACCAGTCAGGTTCGCAGGCATCGAAACTACGGAGGAATGAGCGATCATCCGGGGCGAGGCCACGATGGACTGCCCCGATGAGGCGGTCCATCGTGGCCTCGTGATCGTCATAGGTAAATTCTTCGAATGCCATGCCCGCGAATTGCTTTGCGAAGGTTTCGCGTTGATCGAGGCGGTTGGGTTTCAGGAGTTCCGCTATCGGGCGGTTGTGGCTGACCAGCGCTGCGATGAAGCCCAAACGAACATCGTCGCTGAAACCTTCCGTATCGAGCAGGTCGCGCACGTCGAATAGATCGCGTGGGTGCTGGCGATCAAGCGCAGCGCAAATCTTCCCGCCGAAGAGTTCGCCATGCGCAATGACAGGGACTTCGACGAATTTCCCGAATTCGTCCTGAACCCTGTCAGAGCAGGCCATCATGCGCGGGGGTTGCAGATGACCACGGAGAACCGCGTTGACCTCAATTTTGATTTGCGTGCCTTGCCGTTCACAAAGCAGTTTGACTTCGGGCGCGCTCGCGCTGCCGGACGGACGACAGCGCGTGTCAGGATATGTCGCCTCGACCTTTGCCCTGATGCGGTCAAGAGCCGCAGCAATCCCTTGGAGGTCGTCAGCACGTTCACCGGCATTGAGCCATGTGAGGTCAATATCGACCGAAAGGCGCGGCATATCCCGCACGAACAGGTTGATCGCCGTGCCTCCCTTGAGAGCAAGCCCCTCTTCCTGCCCGACCAAGGGCAGGACATCGAGCAACAGATCAACTTGGGAGTGATAGGCCTCACGCATCGGGGTTCACCAGTTCGGATGGGAGGAGAAGGCCATATTTGGCGACATACTTGCCCTTAGGCACAAGACTTCGATCACCTGTGCCAAGGTCGATCACATCGGGATTGAGGTGGCGCGTAACGGGAAGATCGGCCCGTTCCGCCAGATAGAGAAACAGGCGTTTGACCTTGACCGAATTGCAGGCCTCAAGAAGCTCCTGCATAAGCTTTGGGCGCAAAGTGACCAGCCCTTCGGTGAGCTGCGCGGCTTCAACAAGATCGACCGCTTGCGGTGTCAGGTGCAGCGTTTCCAATATCGCCCGTTCGGGGCTGGAAGCGCGCAGCTTGAAGCCCTCAACTGCCTCAAGGTCAGCCAGCCCAAGATCGGGGGGCAGAAATTTCGTTTGCGTATGGCGTATGTCCACCGACCAATCATAGGTCTTGAACCATGCAGGTAGCGCGACCTTAGGCGGAGAAAACAGAAAAACGGTCTGTTCTGCAAAGCGGAGATAGTGCGCTTTGCCCGTCATCTCCAATGCGGTGCGTGCGGCAACATGCACGTCCAGCTTGAGCTGGGTCTGGATAGTCCAGAGAGCGCCCTGCCACGTCACCGTCTCAACAGGACGCTTGTATGCGCCGCGCCCTAACGGCTCCAGCCAGCGGCTGGAGAGGTAATTTTGGGTATCTTGAGGCGATATGCCCAGCTCATTCAGACGCACGGAAGTGACGACCGTGTGCGGTCGCCACTGATCCATAAGACTCTTTATTTTTTCTGATCGAGATATACTCATAATATATCTATGGCATAAAAAACAAAGAAAAGCAAGGGCTGAGCCATCTGCCTCTTTGGAAAATCCATCATACATAAACCAAGGATATATCTACGAACGAAAAATCAAAGATGTAACCTCATGCTGCCTTGAAACCGTGCCTTGAGAGCAATCCGCTCCGCCTCGTATCGGCTAAAGAGACATGCATATGGCTAATTTTCAGGAAATATTAGGGCCATTGCATGGAAACAGAAATCCAATAAAAACAAGCGCCTATTGCAGGTGTTTTGCCACGTCCCAAAGTAGCGTGAGACAATGGGTTATGGACGTTTGCAAGCCATGTTGCGGTTAACCGCAACTGTCTTGGTCAAGGGGGCTTAAGCGCCGCCCCCGTTGACAATCCCCGGCTGGTTGTCCGCCCCGAACATTGAGTTCGTGACGGTCAATCGCACCGTATCCGGCGGTGCATCACGGCCAGAGAACATGCGTCCCTGGACCCGCATTTTTGTTTTCGCGGGGAGGTGTAGAGGAAGTGGCATCGGACAAACGAAAGCGGCAATATCTGATCGGCGTGCGGCTCTCCGAAGAGGAGCGCACCGCACTGGAAGCCTTAGCTGCTTCCCGTCAGACATCGCTTCCCGCTTTCCTTCGCGCTGCTGGCCTTCGCCAGCGCCTCGCCTCTTCCGCCGCCCCGATCACCTTCGCTGACCGGGACGAATTGCGGCGCATCAAGATGGATTTGGGGGAGGTCGCAAGTAGCCTGCAACACCTCGCCAAATCCTTTGCCGCAATCGAAGACCCCGCTTCAAACTTGGTGCTTCAGACCGAGATTGCGCTGCAAGCGGTCTGGCGCACCAACGCTCATATCCGGGAGGTGCTGGGATATGATCGTTAAAGGAAAAAGCCGCTCCAACGGCGTCCAGCTTGGCGCATACCTTCTCTCGATGGAAGTCAACGAGGAGGTCCGCGTGCTGGATATATCCGGCATGGCGACCGATGATTTGACCCAAGCCCTGATCGAAATGCAGGAGATCACCGACCGAGGGCAGCGGGGGGTCAAAGGGCTATATCACGCCGTCATCTCTCCCCAACCGGGATATGCGTTGAACGAGGAGCAATGGCTTTATGCGGCTGATGTTCTGGCGAAGCAGCTTAAGCTGCATGAGCAGCCGCGTGCCATCGTCCTGCATGAAAAAGCAGATGGGCAGGGCGGCACACGCACCCATGCCCATATCGTGTTCCAGCGAACCGACAAGGAACGGCTCATCCTCGTTCCCGATAGCTGGAACTATATCGCCCATGAAAGGGCGGCCCGTCACCTTGAGCAGAAATTCGGTCATGAGCTGGTTCCGGGAAAGCACGTCGAGCCGAAAGAGCAATCCCGCGATAAGCAGACTGCCCCAGATCACGAGCGCCATCAGGAGGCGCGTTCCGGCCTCACCAAGGAAGAGCGGATTGCACAGGTCACGGAGCTATTCCGTCAGTCTGACGGAGCCAAGGGTTTTGCGGCGTCGCTTGCGCACGCCGGCTACACCTTGGCGGTTGGCGACCGCCGCGATTTTGTCATTCTCGACAAATCCGGGCAGGTTTACGCGCTACCCCGCTGCATTGAGGGTGTCCGCACCAAAGAGCTGCGGAAATTCATGGAGCCGCTGAACGCGGGCGAGTTGCCCAACGTCGAGCAGGCCAAGCAGCTCGTCCACGATGCGCGTAGCTCTGAACAGGCGCGCAATGCGCAAAAGGACAAGGTCAAGACCGAATTTGAAAAGGCCGTGCAGCAGCCGGAAACCGCGCAGCGTGCCGAACAGAAGGTGGAAAAACCCGCCAACGGGACCAAGGAATTTGAGCGGGTCGCTCAAAACGCACCATCGCAAGCGGCTGATCGCGTCCGAGGAAAGGCCAAGCGCGACATGACAGAGGCCGCATCGGAAAATGCTGTGCAGCGCTATGCGCGCTCGCTCGCCACGCGATTGGGCAAAACCCGCCATGTGGCGCGTTCCGTCAAAGAGCGACTTGGCACGCTCTTTGGCCCCATGGCTGCGCGCCTGTCAGAGGGGATTGCCCGTATCCGCTCGCGTGTCGGAAAGGGCAAAGCCGGGGCGCGTGGCGTTTCCTTCGCACCGATGCAGGAAACCAAATCTGAAAACCGCGCTGTGTTCAATCGCGCCGCCAAGGCGTTGGACCAAGTGCGGAAGGAAAACGCCGCATCGACGGAACGCTCCGCCTCAGACAAGAAGGGGCCAAGCCATGACCGATGATTTCCTGCACCCAACGCCGGAGTATGACGCAGCGGATTGGGAGCAACGGCAATACGCCGATGGCGACGGTCAGCCGTTGGAAGTGACCCTCGAACGCTTTTATTGGCTGCATCTGGATTGGTATGACGAAAAGGGCTTCCTGTTCAGCGAGGGGGGCTTGAGCAAAATGGTCGTGCGACTCGAACGCGACCGAGGGCCGGAATCGTTGGATGACGCGCTTAGGATGTTTGTCGATCACTGGATGATTCCGACAGCGGTTCGTTCAGGCTTCCCGCCTTTCGATCAGTTGGACGAGGAAGCCCGCCTCGAAATGACCCGCGATGCGGAGATTTTTTCAGACTGACGGGAAGCGTCAAACCACAGGTCCTGATGGCTTTGCAGCTTCATGCCGCTTGGCGCGATGCAGCCCATAGGGCATCCCTTGGGAACGGGCTGTGAATGAATCGCGAGATTTCCTCAGCAAGTAATTGAGAACATTCATCGAACGGGGTATCGTTTTCGCGCTATGAATCTAATTAAATCCAAGAAGCGCGTTGCCGATCACGGGGAAGTGTTCACCCCGCCATGGCTGGTGGAGAAAATGCTCGATCTCGTTCAGGGCGAGACGGAGCGGATTGATGCACGCTTTTTGGAGCCAGCGTGCGGCAGCGGAAATTTCCTTGTTCCGATCTTGCAGCGCAAGCTCGCCGCCGTGGAGGTCAAATTTGGCAAGTCTGATTTCGAGAAGCGGCACTATGCTCTTGCTGGCCTAATGTGTTGCTATGGCATTGAGCTGCTGGACGACAACATAGCCGAATGCCGCGCTAATATGTTGGAGGTGTTTGCCGAGTATCTTGGCTTGAACGAGGCAAGTGACCTTTATCGCGCAGCCTCGTTCGTTCTGTCGCTCAATCTCATTCACGGTGACGCGATGACAATGCGCGACACTGACGGCTCGCCCATCGCCGTGGTCGAATGGGGTTACTTAGGCAAAGGCAAGTTCCAACGCCGAGATTTTCGGCTGGACGTTCTTACTGGCATGGCGAGCTTTAGTGCGGAAGGTTCATTATTTGCTAGCCTTGGGAAGCACGAGATTTTTACACCCACCCGTGTCTATTCACCAGTGACGGTGAATGAATTGGCGCAATTCGCCAACGGTGAGACTGGGGAGGCGGCATGATCGACCAAGCGGGATTTTCGTTGCGGGGTCGGAACCCCGATGTTTTGACCTGCATTGCAAATCTTTCCAACGATGAGGTTTTTACACCGCCAGAGTTCGCAAACAGAATGCTGGATACGTTGGCTGAGACTTGGGCTGCTCGGCACGAAGGTGCAATCATCTGGGCAGACCCATCGGCAAAATTCCTTGATCCCTTCACGAAGTCAGGAGTGTTCCTTCGCGAGATCACAAAGCGATTGATCGCGGGTTTGGCTGATGAAATTCCAGACCTACAAGAGAGGGTTGACCACATCCTGATAAATCAGGTCTTTGGTATTGGCATTACCAGACTCACAAGCCTGTTGGCTCGACGCAGCCTTTATTGCTCGAAACATGCAAACGGAGAACATTCCGTAGCGCAAAACCTTGAGAGCGATGAAGGAAATATTTGGTTTGAGCGCACAGAGCATAGTTGGGAAAATGCCAAATGTTCGTTTTGCGGCGCGCCTCGTGCGCTTTTTGATCGAGAAGATCAGCTTGAAAATTATGCCTATGCATTCATACACACCAACCAAATAAAAGCTCGAATTGGCGAGCTGTTCGGAGCAGATATGCAGTTTGACGTCATCATTGGAAATCCACCATATCAAATGACTGGTGGTGCGGGTGGAACTAGTGACTCTTCGATTTATCATCTGTTCGTGCAGCAGGCTTTCAATCTGGAGCCACGCTTTGTCAGTATGGTTGTGCCATCGCGCTGGATGGCAGGTGGGCGCGGCTTGGATGAGTTTCGAGCCGAGATGCTGAACAGCGGTCATATCCGCAGTTTGACTGACTTCCCAGACTCTAGCACTGCCTTTCCCGGCGTTCAGATCAAGGGTGGAATTTGCTATTTCCTGTGGGACCGCGATCACGAAGGTAGTTGCGAAGTTACGCGAATTGCGGAGGGTGTCGAGTATATCCAAAAAGGTAGAATGCTCGGCGAATTTGATGTTTTCATCCGTGACGAACGCGCTCTTGGTATTTTGCGCAAAGTGATTGCGAAGAAAGAGCCTTCTATTCTTGATCTAATTTCTGGCGACACCCCTTTTGGTATTGCTACGAACTTCCGAGATTGGGATGAAAAGCCGCGTGCAGGCAAAATCCCTCTGCACTTGATAAACAAGAGTAAACGATCTGTTGGTTATATGGACCGCGCAGGTGTTCGGAAGAATGTCACTGCCTTAGACGTTTGGAAAGTCTTGGTTCCCAAAGCCTATGGCGCTGGGGAGTCTTTCCCTCACCAAATCTTAGGCAAAGAGATTGTTGCCCCGCCTCCATCGGCTTGCACACAAACTTATCTCGTGGTTTCACCCTTCGCCTCCGAGCGGGAAGCTCAAAGTTTCGCCAGCTACTATCGCACTCGACTTTTCCGTTTCCTTGTGTCGCTTCGCAAGATCACGCAGGACGCATTGCGCTCGACCTACTCGTGGGTTCCCGCACAATCATGGGATACGACTTGGACAGACGAATTGCTCTACGACAAATACGGCATCACTGACGAAGAGATTGCATTCATCGACAGCATGATTCGTCCGATGGCGGGTGGCAATGATTAAGCCCACCATCGAGCAAATTCTCACGCCGAAGCCCGAAGCTCGCCCGCGAATATACGCTTACGCGATTGCGGACGATGCGCACGCTGGGATGCTCAAGGTCGGACAGACTGCCCGCGACGTAAAGCAGCGCATTGCCGAGCAGCTTAAGACCGCTGCGATCACCAATTATACCATTGAGCTGGACGAATGCGCAGAACGTGATGACGGGGGCATCATCACCGATCATGCTGTGCGTGATGCGCTCAAGCGCAAAGGATTTGCCAATTCCCAGCTCGAATGGATGGAATGCTCCGTCGCGGACGTGAAAACGGTCCTTGCAGAGCTTCGCACGGGGCAGATTTTCACAGGCACGCACCACGAGGATTTTCCCCCGCGTGACGAGCAGGCGCGTGCCGTTCAGCAGACCTACGACTACTATCAATCCCGCTGGCAGGAAGACGACAAGGCCGTTCCGCGCTTTCTTTGGAACGCGAAAATGCGTTTTGGAAAGACCTTCACCAGCTACCAGCTTGCCAAGAAGCTGGACGCAAAGCGGGTTTTGGTCCTGACTTTCAAGCCCGCTGTTGAAGATGCATGGCAGTCGGACCTTGAAAATCACGTCGATTTCGACGGCTGGCGCTACCTGTCGCGGAATGCCGGGGGCGACCCTCGCGACGTTTCCGCCGATACGCCGCTGGTATATTTTGGCTCATTCCAAGACCTTCTAGGCCGCGACAAGGCGGGCAATATCAAGCCGCGCAATGAGTGGATTCATACTATCAACTGGGATTTGGTCGTGTTTGACGAATACCATTTCGGCGCATGGCGTGACACGGCGAAGGAGCTTTTCGAGGGCGAAGATGCGGCAGTCGCCAAGAAGGAGGAAAGCCTCGAATATGCGTCCGATCTTGAGAATGTGAACGAGGATTTGGGCGTTCTCTCCGAAAGCGAAACCGAGTTTCTCCCGATCACGACGCGAGCCTACCTTTACCTGTCCGGCACGCCTTTCAAGGCGCTCGCCACAGGCGAGTTTATCGAAGAGCAGATTTTCAACTGGACCTACACCGACGAGCAAAGGGCAAAGGCCGAGTTTGCAGCAAAGAACCCCGGCAAACGAAATCCATACGGCGCGCTTCCGCAAATGCGCTTGCTTACTTACCAGATGCCCGATGAGCTTCTGGCTATCGCCAGTGCGGGGGAGTTTGATGAGTTCGATCTCAACGCATTCTTCGCGGCGACCGGCACGGAAGACGCGGCAGAGTTCAAGCACAAGACCGATGTGCAAAAATGGTTGGACATTATCCGGGGCGGATATGCCCAGCAGACCGTTGAGAGCCTGAAAACAGGAACACGCCCGCCTTTCCCCTATTCCGATGTGCGGCTGCTACCCTATCTCCAACATTCGTTCTGGTTCTTGCCGAATGTCGCGGCCTGCCATGCGATGGCGAACCTGCTTGCCGAAAAGCACAACGTCTTTTGGCACGACTACAAGGTGATCGTCTCGGCTGGTGCGACAGCAGGCATCGGCTTGGAAGCCTTGCCGCCAGTTCGCAAGGCGGTTGGCAGCGGGTTCGACACCAAGACCATCACTCTATCGTGCGGCAAGCTGACCACTGGCGTGACGGTCGCGCAGTGGTCGTCCATCCTTATGCTGCGCAACCTGAAATCCCCTGAAACATACTTTCAGGCGGCGTTCCGCGTGCAATCGCCGTGGTCGATCAAGAATCCGAACGGCGACAATCCCAACGAGGAAGAAATCCTCAAGCCCGTCTGTTTCGTGTTCGATTTTGCACCGACGCGGGCGCTTCGTCAGTTGTCGGAATATGGGATTGGCCTCTCCCCCGGCGAGCCGAACCCGGAAAATGCGGTGCGCGAGCTAGTCTCGTTCCTACCCGTTCTCGCCTATGATGGTGCGAACATGACGCAGATCGACGCGGGCGGCGTTCTCGACATTGCGATGGCAGGGACTTCCGCGACGCTGCTCGCTCGCAAATGGGAGTCCGCATTGCTTGTCAACGTGGACAACGACACGTTGCGCCGCGTTCTCGACAATGAGGAAGCGATGGCGGCAGTTGGGCGTATCGAGGGGTGGCGCGCACTAGGTGACAACGTCATCGAAACCATCATTAACAAGAGCGAGGCGGTCAAAGACCTCAAGAACAAGGCCAAGGAGAAAGGCGGCGAGCTGACAGCCAAAGAGAAGAAGGAGCTGACTGACGAGGAAAAGGAATACAAATCCAAGCGGAAGCTCGTTCAGGAGAAGCTGATAAAATTCGCCACGCGCATCCCGGCCTTCATGTATCTGACTGATTTTCGCGAGAACACCTTGCAGGACGTTATCACGAAATTGGAGCCTGACCTGTTCCACGCGGTGACAGGCCTAACCGTTGCCGATTTCCACCTTCTCGTGCGGCTCAAGGTTTTCAACACCGAGCGAATGAACGAAGCGGTCTTTGCTTTCCGCCGCTACGAGGACGCATCGCTCCGATACACTGGCATCGAAAGCCATGATGGCCTGACCCATTACGGCCTCTACGATACGGTCGTCGCCAAGGAATAACTCGGCGCGAAAGCTAGACGAATCCGCAACTCTGTACTATTTATGTTCTATGCCGCAAAACCTCAATCAGCCCGACGGCGAAAGGCCTGCACGTAAGCACCCCACACCTTCGGAATATATGCGCAAATTGCGTCCCGAATTGTATTCGGACACAGAAACTCGTGTCATCTACAGCGTTGATGCCCCGACGTTAGATTATTTCCTAGAGTCGCTGACATCTCGGAATGAAACCCATGAATTTGAGGTTTTTTGTCGAAAACTATGCGAGCGCGTGATTTGCCCTCATCTTCGTCCCAACTCCGGCCCAGACGGAGGCGGTGATGGTAAGACAGATACAGAAACAATCGTAGTCGCCGCTGAAGTCGCGAATTTGAGCTATTCTGGTGAGCCAAACGGTAGTGAGCGCTGGGGCTTCGCATTCAGCGCAAAGCAAAAATGGCAGGATAAGGTCCGCTCTGACGTCAAAGGGATTGCAGAGACTGGTCGCCAATATGACCGAGTCTATTGCGTAACCAGCCGCTATGCCAAAGCGAAAACTCGCGCTGACCTAGAGCAGAAGCTAGCCGACGAATACGGTTTTGCAGTGACCATCCTCGACCGATCATGGATCATTGACCAGATAGTAAACAACGATCGTGCCGATCTCGCCTTTCACTATCTGGGAATTGGTCAAGAAAACAATGACCCCCTTCGCTTGGGGTCAACCGATTATTCGCGGTCGAGGGAACTCGACGAGATCGAGAAAAATTTGGCAGACCCTGATGCTTACGCGGGAATTGAGCGGCAGCAGGTGACTGAAGCGTTAGTCGCCGCGAAATTATCGCGCAACCTTGAACGTCCGAGAATTGAGACTGATGGGCGATTTGCTCGCGCCGTGCGTTTGGCCGAGCAGGATGGTGATTATCGACAAGAGCTTTCTGCCAAGTACGAAGCCATCTGGACAGCCTATTGGTACTTCGATGATCTTCCATACCTACTTTCCAAATATGACGAATTTGAGGAATTGGCGCTTCAATCCTCGCATATGCGTAACATGGAGCTGCTAACCAACATCTTGCAGCTTCTTTTCAATAGTGTTCTCTTGGACCACGCTTCCCGCGAAGATTGCCGCTTGGATGAGCGCGCCGAAAAGGTGCGTGCAGCGTTGCAGTCAATGGCAGAAGAGCGTGACCGTCCAAACAACAGCTTGGAAGCACAAAGTTCCCTTCTGTTGCTACGACTCAACTACGTGATGGTCGACGGCGATACGTCAGATTTGCAAGAAATCTGGAAGGGCTATGGGGATATACTCGACCAAGCGGAGGGACTAGGCGAATTTCCAGCTGAACGCCTCGCTCGTCTCATCGAGATGGCGGGCAATGTCGCAGGCAATGACAGCGAATATAACGCTCTTGTCGAGAAGCTCGCGGACTTTATCGGCAAACGGGAAAGTGAGGGGCGGTCCGGCGTCATCCTTCTCAACCGTGCAAACAAGCTCGATCTGGACAGTCACTTTGACATCATCCGGCTTGCTGGCCGCGCTACGACGCGACTGACCAAGAAGGAGTACACTGCCGAGCTAGCACGGGCATTGCAGCTACTTACTATCGCATATCGCAAAGCGGATTTGCTATGGGCTGCGCGTGCGAGCTGCATTTTTGTCGCCGCCGCACTCATAATCGAGGGTGAAGAAGATGGGCAGATTCCCGTCAGCTTCGTACCAACCATGAAGATTCTGGCATGGATTTCTTTGGAACTCGGGCACCTTCCTGACACAATTTATTCTCTTCAAATGTTGAACGCGAGCTTGGCAACTCTGCCGCTCAGTGACCAGTCAAAGGAGAAGTTGAGCAAAGATATTCAGGAGCTAGACATCGCACTAGGTTCTATCCTTCTGAATGCTTCCGACGCCGATTTGGCGCGACTTGAAAATCTCCCTGATCTTCTTGAGGCTCTTGGCCTTATGACGGCGCGAATGAGTCTGCTTTATGTCCTCGGTCACGAGGACACACTTTTGTCAGATGGCAGCGTCCCTGAATCGGAGTCAATCGAGTCCCTTCGCGACATGATGAGCGTCGTGGCGAGCCAGCCTGTAGCGAGGCAGGCAGCGGCAAAGTTCATCTTCAACGATCCTCCCGAAATGATCGCTACCAACGTCATGGGCATAGCTGTTAGGATTGATGTTTCAATCGCAGATGAAGTGTCCATGCAGGTCGGTGAACTCGTCGCTGCGTCGCTTGAAGCCTTTTTTGCGACTGCTCTTCAACAGGATATAATTCCTCATACCGAGGAATTTACCATTCGGGTGTCAGTCAGCGAACAAATCGACGAACCGACCTTCGAGATTTCCAAATTGTCGTCGATAGGGGAACTCGTATGGCCTGCCAGCTTGGAACTTCATGCATACTCCAACCAAGCGATAGGGCGCGAAATACTGATGGAAGTCGCGGTAAAGACGCTCTCGCGGAACTTCATCCTTGATGATCTTTCTGGCTTCGCCGAAGCCCTATTTGCCGACGACGGCGTGCAGGAACGCATGGCGATGGTCTTAGCTGTTGGAAATAGTTACCATCGGTTCACCGATAAGCATCTGGCCCGGTTGGACGACTGGAGCGAACATATGCGCACTAAGTATGAGTGTCGTATCCGGCCAAAAATCAAAATCATACAGTTCGAGGACAAGCCTGATGATAGCGTACCCCGCGAACCGAGGGAGGTGAAATATGAGCGTCCGATTGTCGACAGCCACAAGCAAATTAAGGTTCACTCTGTCATAGATGTTCATGCTTGGGACCAAGCAAAGTGGCGAGGCGCCGGGTACATGCGGTTCGATCCCGAATATCCCCCTGTTATGGCTTTGTTGTTTGAGAATGAAGAGGCGGCACGCGCTATTTTTGCTCGCTGGCATGAGCGCGTTGGTCCAGCAGATCGCGAAAATGAAATTCGTGTCGCGATCATCCGCAGCCATGATGCGAGCAACCCTTCACATTACATCATACAGATTGCTTCTGCGCCTCCTAACCTCGATGCAATGGTTCCCGGTCAATCGTTCGTTTTGGCTAGTCGATGTTTGGAAAACACGCCTGACAACGATGTGAACCTCACTCGCTTTCTTCGCGATTACCAAACGATGGGGGCCTACTATCTCGCAGCAGGTGTTCTCCAAGGTGGGGTTGAGAACGAACCTAAATGGCTTGAAGGCATGATTCTAAAAGGCCACCTTTCTGTGAAGCGTGCCGCTGACATTCAGCCTATGGATGTCGAAATGACTGCGCTCCGCTCCGTACTTGGGGACAACGCTGCGCCGGACGGCGCTGCCGCGTAAGATGCTATCAGACAGCGGTGTTTCATGTAAGCTCATTCTAGCGCGGCGCGATTCCGCGTCTGGCGAGTTCGTCACCGATGATGCGGATTGTGAATGACGCATCGTTGAATGCCGAGCGGCAAGGTGCCTTGGCTTGGCAACGCAGGGCTTGGGCGAACAGATCGCGGAGCTGCGCGTTGGATTTTATGCTTAGATTTTCGCGTGTCAGGTAGAACATCGTCTCCTCCTTCATGTCATTTCGCAGCCCGGCATGGGCCGCGTTCGGGAGGAGCCTCATTTCGCTATGTCAGTCGTGATGCATTCCGCACGCAGTTATCGGAAGCGAAGGTTGCCGGAGCAGGCTTTACGCCTTGCATCCCTATGGCTGGCTACGAAGTAAGGTTCTGGGAGATAAGCGCGCTTTGATGGGCGCTTGAAAAGATATGGGGGAGGAAAGAGGTCTGACTGGCCTTGTGGAAATCGTCCGCCAGAAAATCATCGCCAGTGAAGCGGCATACGTTCGTATGCGGTTTGCCAAATGTTCTGTTTTGCCGTTGCCTACCGGCCTACGCTCTATGCGCATGGGCGCACCGAGCCTTTGAAAGGTCTCGGCCCATTCGGGTGACGATCACGAACGGGTGAAGTCTAGGGCGCTGCCCCCAGCGCGCTTCGGATCACGTTCCGCCCAGCTTCCTACACTGACGTTTTCGTGCAGCAGGTTCCCCGCGAACGTGCCCACTCCGCTTGCCCCCCGATGCTCGCCGCATGGGCAGGGTTTCAGAAACGCAACCTGAAACCCAAACATGACGGAGAATTGAAATGGGAGAAGCAATCGCAATCACGAAAACCGAAAACCCCCGCATCTATGTGGCCTGCCTTGCCGCCTACAATAACGGCTATTTGCATGGGCGCTGGATTGATGCCGCGCAGGATGCTTGGGCCATCTATGACGATGTTAAGGCGATGCTCGCTGCCTCGCCAATCACGGAGGCCGAGGAATGGGCCATCCATGACTATGAGGGGTTCGGCAATGTCCGTATCTCTGAATACGCGGGGTTTGCCTATGTGAGCGAACTTGCCGCCTTTATCGCGGAGCATGGCGAATTGGGCCTTTGCCTACTGGAACACTACAGCGGCGAGATCGAGGAGGCTCGCGAGGCCTTGGAAGATCGCTATATCGGCACCTATTCGAGCCTTGCCGACTATGCGCAGGAGGTAACGGAGGACTCCATCACGATACCGCAGGCGCTTGCCTACTATATCGACTGGCAGGCGATGGCTCGCGACGCGGAAATGAGCGGTGACGTGTTCACAGTTCAGACCGCTTGGGATTCCATCCATGTGTTCGCGGGGTGACGAGCATGGAACCTGACACATTTTCCTTCACATGGCAGGGCATCGAGATCGAAGCGATTTACACGCCCCGCAAATGGAGCGTTGTCGATTGTCTGGAAATCAAGAGCGTCAATCCCGCTCGCGCCCCGCTGCCAATCACCGATACGGGCTATCTGTGCTGCTACCTTGTGCCTGAATCGCAGTCCGAGCCGACTGTACCAGATGGTCGCGAAATCGTGGCGCAGGTCGTCGCCCAGCTAGACGCGCAGGCGCGCTCGCGGAAATGGCAGGCCTACGTTGAAGCCAGCAGGCAAGGCGACTTGTTCAGCTTGTGACCGCCTAAAAAACGCGGAGCGCCGTGCCCATCATCGGCACGGCGCGCTTCATCTGCGAATGGTGAAGCGCAAAGCTAACTAAGCAAATGATATAATGAAGAAAATTGGCAACAATTTTCCATATTGTAAAGGCTTGCTGTATCATTTTCCAAGAAGGTGAAATGATGGCAGTAAGAAATTCAGAGTTCAATTCAGCAAGTTCTTTAATGGCAACAGGCGATGCGGCTTCATCCAACACAATGGCTTTGGTCATTGACGTGCAGGATTTCGCTCGCATGGATGCGGCAGATGCGCGAAACTATGCCGAGCATCTCGCAAGCAACTTAACGGCGCTTCGCGAGAGCGGTGTTCCAGTCACATGGGTCACCATGCGGAAAGACGCTCAACTCTACGAGCCGACCCCTAGCGCATCGGATAGCGCGCCGCAGGTTCGCAATCTCGACCAACTTCGCGAAATGGGTTTTCACGGCATCGACGCAGATCACGAAAACAGCGAGATTTTCCGCGATTTCATCACGAATTTCGGACCGAGAACCGACGAAGCAGTTTCCGTGAAATCGGTCAAAAGCGCTCTTGTCGAGCGTGCGGACGCGGAAGGCAGACCAGATTACCAGAATGCATTGGCGGCTGAATGCGGAGAGGCGTTCGACACCTATTTTACAGGCGGCAAGACGCTTGCGGAATACATGGGAGACGTTGACAACACCATTCTGATGGGAGCTGTGTCCTCGCATTGTATTTCGGAAACGGCTGTCAGCGCCGCCATTAAAGGACGCAACCCGGTTATTGTGACAGATGCGGTTTTGAGCTGGCAAGGCGACGATGCTTTGGTCAATCCACGCAGCTCTGTGCAGCTCTGGCGTGGAACGGGTGGCGACAGCGCTAACTTCGATGCTTTTCATCAGGGAAAAATGAACGCCGCAATTTCAAGCATCGTGTCCGATGACCGCAGAGGATTCACGTCAGATCAGGTTGCGGCGATTTCAAACATTGGTTTTGTCTCGTCGGCAGCGCTAGTGCCTCAACTGCGATCAACCGGTTCAGCGTCGGGCGCTACCTATCAGCCAATTATCTGATAATTCAAATGGGAAGATGATCGCGCCGCGCCCACCATCGGCACGGCGCAATCTATTTTCGGTCCCGCTTTCGGGTTTCAAAACGGCCCAAATCAGCCATATATGCTTGGATAAGTTGGATGGCATCGCTGCCGTCAACGGTGCGGGGGTAACGATGGCAACGCTCCTCCGCTACCACTTGTATAGTCCGGGTGGATTATGTCGGACGTTTTCCAGATGCCGGCTTTAGAACGGTGGCGAGGCTGCCGGTGATTTCGATGCGGGCATGGTCGGGTGCTTGCGGGTCGTTGCTGACGTGAACAGCTTCGATCAGGCTCCGGACGACGGGAGCGATCTTTTTCGCGTGCTTGCCACCAATGATGGCATTGCCGAGCATCTTCACTCGGAGACGATGCTTTAATGTTGGCTGAGTCTGGCGGTTTTTGACTGGGATGGTGGCCGCCGGTGGGGGGGATCACCGGCGGCCGGTTCGGCTGGCCTTGAGGGCTACCAGCCGAAACTGGCGGTGACCCGGCCCGAGACGGCGGCGCGCCCTTGTTGCTGCTCGGCGCCGAGTTCTCCGCCGAGACTGAACTGGTCCTGGCCGCCGGTCAGCCGAATCCGGCCCAGCCAGCCGCTGTCACGCGTGCCGCCGGGAATGGTGAAGCTGTCGCCGGTCGTGAAGGCGGCGGTAGTGTCGGCGATGGCACCGCCGACGATTTCGCGGCGACCGCCCTCGACTTCCAGCCGCAGCCATGTTTCCTGGGGGTTGAGGCTGCCCAGATCGTAGCGCAGGGTCATGGTGCCCGAGGCGGCAAGTTCATCGCTGGTGCGTGCATCCACGCTCAGGTCATACGCATCGCCGCCGCCGCTGTCGCTATGGGCTTCTTCGTGCATCCGGAAATACTGGATGCCGCCGGTGGGACGAATGCCGATTCGCTTCGTCAGTTGCAGGTCATAGGACATCGACCCGATCAACGAATAAAGCATGCCGTGCCATTTGGAGTCGGCGACGCGGCTATAACTGTCGGTATCGAACCGACGCGTGCCGTCGAAATCCAGCCGCGCGATACCGCCACGCGCAGCCAGACCCAGGCCGCCGAACCGCGCGCGCCAGTGGATCGCCGCTTCATATTGCCCGATCGACACTTCGTCGTTTGACGAATTGTCATGATCGAGACCCAGCGCAAAGGAGAGCATACCGCCGATATAGCCCAGCCCGCCGACCTTATGCTCGGCGCCCGCGCTGGCACCCCAGCCGCCGACCGAATAGGTGGCGGTATCGCCAAGCCCCTTAGAGGTGCCCCAGCCGATCGACTGGCCCCATATGTTCCAGTGCCCGGCTTCCTCGTTGGCCGGAACCCTGTCGGTCAGGAACCGGGCACCGGCGCGTGCCGCAAGCGTCACCGATTCGAACAGGCCGCCCGCCTGTTCGGGAAGGAATTGGCGATAGTCATGCAGGAAGGTTTCGCCATCGGTTATCGACAGGAAGGTTCCGGCGATGTTTTGATCCTTGTCCAGCACATTGAATATTGCGTCATAGGCGGCGCTTTCCGCCTTGTTCATGCCCAGTTCGGTCGCGCTTTTCCGCAGGATGGACAAGGTGACGGTGCCGGCATCGGCGTCGGCCGAAACGCTGCTCTTGAACAGATAGGGCAGGACGGCGCCGGTGCTGCTCAGCGCGTCGCCTCCGGTGATCGATCCCGCCTGAACGATCACATGATCGCCCAGCGAATCGGCAATGTTGGTCAGGTGGACGAGCACCTTGGCACCGTCGGAGAAGCCGGCGTTTCCGGTGACATGGTATAGGGTGTTGGTGTCGTTGGCGCCGTCGATGGTGACCCCGATCATGCCGGTCCCGCTGACATTCAGGCTGTTCAGTGCGACGGTGCCGCTGTTCGTGGCGTCCAGCGTCCCCGAAACGGTCGCGTTCAGGCCGCTGCTACCGGTAATCTTGCCCTGCAGCACGGTGCCCTTGCCCAGCATCAGGGTATCGGCCCCGCCGCCGAAATCGACATCGGACTGCATCTGCGCACTGTCGGAAAGTGTAAGCGTATCGGCTCCGCTGCCGAAGGATACGCTGCCGTTGAGTTTGCCGTTACCCGAAAGGGCAAGCTGGTTGTCGCCGCCGCCGAAATCGACGGCGCCGTTGACGCTGCCGGCGGCGATATCGAACGTGTCTGCGCCGCTGCCGAACCGAACCTCGCCGCGGATCACCGGTGCCGACGCGTCGTCTGCATCGGGTGCCACCTGCTGCACCGTCACACCATTGCCGTTGTGGCTGAGGTCGATGGCAATGGCCTGACTGGAATCGCTGTTGCCTCCCTGAGCGGTGATGGCACCGCTGTTGGTGAGACTGGTCAGCGTGCCGGATTCGTCGTTAATCGCGATGGCGGTTGCATCGGTGTCGACGCCGGCCTGAATGGTGCCGCTGTTGGAAAGGTTGCCGGATTGCGCGCCTGCATCGATCAGGATTGCAGTGGCGACGTCGGCGGCATCGCCACCGCCCGATGCCGTGATGGTGCCGCTGTTAGTGATGTCGGGCGCAATCGCTCCATCGCCGAAGTGAATTGCCGTTGCATTGGCCGCACTGCTTGCCTGAACCGTGCCGGAGACGGACAGCCCACCCGAAAGGTCGACATTTCCTCCGGTACCGCCGACCTGAAGTGCCGTTGCGTTGATGCCGTCATATACGCCGCTGGCGGTGATCGAACCACGCACCACCAGTCCATGGCCGCCGTCATCGCCGTCGACCGCGCCGAGGGTGATATCCTTGTTCGCGGCACCGATTTCCAGTGCCGGTGCTGAACCATAGGACACGATTGCAGCGCTGCCTTCGTCCGAATCCGGAATGCCGTCGCCATCCTCGTCATCATTGTCGGAGTCGGTATCGGTCGGAGGAATATCGAGGAGCACGCCGCCGGCGACATTGCCGGCGATCCGGACGGCCGGTCCGCCGATCAGCAGGTCGTCATCGTCAAGCGTGCTGGTATCGGAAGGAGGCGTGGTATAGCGAAAACCGGTCGCCCCGACACTTCCCTGCAGCACGACGGCACCGCCGACGTCGCCGTCCACGGCGACGCCCACCGAGTCCTTGCCCTGAACCGTAACCGCACCGCTGATTTTCACGTCGCCCGATACATCGCCGGTATGGACGCCATAGCCGTTGTCGCCGGTGACGGTGATGGTGCCGCTGCTGTTGATCGAGCCGGTAAGCGGGCCGCCCAGCGCAATTCCGCCGGAGTCATTGCCGTTTACGGTGATCGAGCCGGTGTTTACGATGCTGCCGGTAAAGCCCGTGTCGGTGCGGATACCGAAGCGATCGCTGCCCTCGGCGAACGGGCCGTCCAGATCGCCGTCATCATCATTGTCGGTCGGCGTGTAGCTTTCATCCAGAATGATGTTGCCGCCATTGGTGATCGTTCCCGATCCGGCTGCCGTGGCCTCTATCCCGACGGCGCCATCGGCGTCGGTAATCTGGATCGTACCCTCATTATCGACGTCGTTGTGGCTGTTGAGTGTGACCGCACTGCCGCTGGTCGGTACTACCGATCCATCGGCAGTGATCTTGATATCGTCCTGGGCACCGTCATTGGCCGTGGCGGTTGCGACGGGTGTCGTAACCTTGGTGTCGATCGTTGTCTGCGCGGCCGCGGGCAGCGCCGCGAGCATCAGGACAGAGGTAAGGCTGGTGGTGCAAAGCAGGGTACGCATCTCGCTCCTCGAACATGGTTTCGGGAACGAGACGGAGTGCTGCGTACAAACCCGTAAAAGAAAATCTCAGAAGCTGATGTCGGTGCCGATACGCAGCGTCCGGGGACGCAATGGCGTGATCTGGTCGCCGTCGCGAACCTGAAAGGGGCTGCCCAGTGCAAAGCGGTTGCCCCGCGAATCGAAGAGATTGGTCAGGCTGGCCGACACGCCCCAGCGCTGCGTGCCGAATCGTATATCCACACCGGTGTCGAAATAATTGCCCTGCGGCTGGCTGAGGCCGGGGCCGACGCCCAGTACCGATTTACCCATATACCGGCCATAGCCGCTGACCTGCAGTGTCCGGCCATTGCCCATTGCACGGCTATATTCGATATGTGTCGTGCCACTCACGTCCGCGACATTGGGCAGCGTACTCGAACGGCTGATATCCGTTATCAGCACGCTCATCAGCAGCGGGTCGGGAATCGTTACCTTGCTGTCGTTCAGGTAGAGGGCGCCGCCGACCGTCAGGCCGGATACCGGGCGCCATGATGCGGCAACGCCCAGTGAATGCACCCGTCCGTTTCCGATATTGGCGGTTGCCGGAAATCCCAGGCCGTTGATGATATCCGCCTGAATATCGTCCCACCGCGTCAGGGCGATTGAGGCGGAAATGTCGAACGGTGCGTGGTCGCCGCCCTGCCAGCGCATTCCTGCCTCCCAGGTGCCCACCCGGTCGCCGCGGAAACGCTGAACATAATCGCGATGCAGGGCCAGTCCGCCGGGACGATATCCTTCGGCATAGCGGGCGAAGACCGACATGCCTTGAACGAGCCGGTAGTGCAGGCCGAAAGAGGGCAGGGCACGGGTTTCCGTACGACTTGCCTGCGCGTCCGGATCGATGCGCAGGGCAAAGACAGGCTGAATATCCTGCGCCTGCCCCGACAACCGGGTCCAGGTGAGCCGTCCGCCGCCGGTGATCAGCAGACCGTCGAACGGTGCCGCGCTTGCCTGTGCATAAAGCGTTACTTCATCCACCCGATTGCGGATTCCGGCCAGCGGCGCCACCCGGCTGTCATCGGTGACGTTGCGATGGACACGGCTGATGGCGGTCATGCCGTTGATCCCGACCACCCAGCCGCTACCATCGTCATTGCTGTGCGACAGCCGCGTTTCCGAATTGACCAGATGAATGCGCTGGCTCTCGTCATAGGCGCTCAGCGCCAGCGCGGCGAAGGAGAGATGCGGCGTCTTTAGCGCTTCACCATTGAGCGTGGTCGTCGCGTCGAACCGCTCGGTCAGATACTGATCGACGATGCCGGTGGTGGAGGTCAGTTGCGCCGACCCGATTTCTCCCGAAATCGTGATCGAACCGGACGCATAGTCATTGCGATAGGGCTGGGCGAGGCCGCTGGCACGGCTCAGGCCGTCGCCGTCGCGGTCCGCATATTGCGCATCGCGTCCCCGGATATGCTGGAACGTGCCTTCCAGCGTGATCGACCAGTCAGGCACCGGATCGAAGCGCAGGCTGGCGCGACCGCCGACGGTACGTACCTGATTGACGTCATGCTTTCCGCGCAGGGGGTCGTCGATATAACCGCCGTCGATTCCTGCATACCCAACCGCGCGAACGGCAAGCCGGTCCTCAACGATCGGCAGATTGACGATTGCACCGCCGTCCCCACCCGGGGCGCCATGCTGCGTAAACGAAGCGCCGGTCCAGCCCTGTCCGCCGCTGTGATCTAGGTCGGGCGGCCGGGGCACGATACGCACTATACCGCCCAGTGCTCCAGCGCCGTAAAGCGTGCCCTGCGGCCCTTGCAGCACCTCTACGCGCTTTACATCATACAGCCGCAGATCCGGGTCGGGGGCGCTATAGGTGATGCGCATATCGCCCCAATATTCGCCGACTGTGCTCTGGGTCGGTCCGGTAAAGCTGGAATCCGCAATGCCGCGAATGAACAGCTTGTTGCGACCCGGCCCCAGATGGGTCGAACTCAGGCTGGCGCTCTTCGTCAAAATCGCATCGGTCCCCCGCGCGCTATCGGCAAAGTTCAGCGAGTCGCCCGAAATAATAGTGGCGCTACCGTCATAATCGGACAGCGGGATAGCGCGTTTCGTGGCGGTGACGATGATTTCCCGTGCCGGTTGAACGGGTGCAGGGGAGAGGCGCTGGCGAACAGTCGTCATAGGACGCACCGGCTTCGGCGCAGCCTCTATGAGGAATGTTCCGGGACCGGTTTGTCGAATGCGGGCTCCCGTACCGCGTAGCAGCCGGACAAGCGCCTGATGCGCGCTCAAGTTTCCTGAAAGCGCGTGTACCCGCATTCCGGCAAGCCGCTGGTCGCGCAGTCCGATGCTCGTGCCCGTCTGCCGCCCGATTGCGAGGATCGCCTGATCAAGCCGGGTGGTGGACACTTGCACGGCGGGTTGACGTTCGCGGGCCAGCGCGGGCGATGCCATGGCTAGTGCAGCAATGGCCAGGAGCGTCGGGTCAGGGTGCCGCATGGTCCGCGCGTACCAGATTCCAGCCATTGTCCGTATGCAGCGCCCGCACTCCGAGCAGCGGTGCGACGCGCGGTACGATCGTTGCAGCGTCGCCGTTTATGGCAAGTGTGCCGGTAAAGCGGCTGTCGGCCAGCGTCGGATCGACCTGGATCGGCGTGCCCAGACTGCGTGCCATATCCTGTGCGACGCGTTGCAGCGATGCGTTATTGAAGACCAGCGTGCCATGTCGCCAGCTTCCCACCGAATCGCCGGTGACGCTGCTCAGGATTGCCCGGCTGTCGCTAACGGTGAGCGCATGGCCCGCATCGACGCGGATCGCCTGCCCTCCGGGGTCGTACATCACCGCTCCGCTGGCAACCGACACGCGCAGGGGGCCTTTGTCCTTCACCACGTCGAATACCGTACCGATATCGACAAGGCGGGCATTCCCGGCCTGAACCGTAAAGGGCCGAGCAGCGTCGTGATGCACGCGGAACAGTGCTTCGCCCCGTTCGATCGTCACGGTGCGGGAATCGGCGCTGACCGTCAGCCTTGTTCCGCCGTTGAGCGCAATGCGGGTGCCGTCGGCAAGCTGGACGGTGCGGTGCTTGCCGGGGCCGGTTTCGACGAGGCGGGTTGCGGGAGCCTGTTCGAACCGGCCGATCCCGACGGCCAGCGCAGCGCAGGCCGCGACCGCTCCCGCCGCGCCAATCCAGCGCAGCACGCCGCGTCGCGGGTGCTCTTGCTGATATGGCTGGAGGTCGGGAACCGGTTCGGCCGGAACGGCGAACAGCGCGCCGATATCCTCATCCATGTCGCACGTGGCATCATAAGCAGCGCTGTGCTGAGGATCGCTTTCCAGCCATTCGGTAAAACCGTCCCAGTCCGCGAAATCGGGATCGCGCAGACGGATCGCCCAGTGCCGGGCGGCCTCCAGGGCATCAGGGGAGAAAACGTTGCTCATCGTGGTTGCTCTGACAGGACGAAGCCGTGGCGCCTATTCCGCATCGAATTTCTCCTGAAGCCGGGCAAGCGCGCGATAGGCCTTCTGCAAATCCTTCTCCACGGTACTCACGCTGATACCCAGTTCGCTCGCGATATGCGCCTGGGTAACACCGTCGATCCGGAAGCGGCGAAACACGGTTTCCACGCGCGGCCCCAGCGCAGAAAGCGTGGCTTCCGCCTGACGCAGTCTTTCCCGCGCGATCAGCAATTGCTCGCCCCCGGGCGCTGCATCAGCGGCGCCGGGTCCGTCCTGCCAGTCCTGTTCGCGCCGCACCCGGCTGGTGCGTGCGCGATACCGGTCGCGCATCAGATTTTCGGCGGCACGATAGAGATAGGAAAGGGGTTCCTGTACCGGCCCGCCGGGAAGCGCGTGGATACGTTGCCACAGTTCCTGAACCAGATCTTCGGCTTCATCGCCCGCACCGCGCGCGGTCAGGAAACGGATCAGCCGCATCCTGTTGTCGAGCAATATTCTGCCGAGACCGTCCTGCGCGTCGCGATCCATGGCGGCTCCATCGCCTGTCGGGCGACCAATGGCAATGGCGTGGTATGAAATTAGGATGCGGTTGGAACGGAAGCGGGGATCAGGTCAGCGTTAAAGTTCGGCACCGCTTGGACGTAGCACGATTGCCCACAATCAGAAGGCATCGTTGGCTCCCATAAACGCGGGGATTCCTGACGGTCTTCGGAAAAATACGGTTCATGCCGCATCCGTCGGCTCCAGTGCGACCAGTCTGAAATCCCCGCGTTCGACTTCGCTCACCGTATGCTGCGTAAAACATAGCGGCCCGTCATCGGGGTGTTCGAACCGTCGCAAACCACCTTCGCGCGCAAGCACGGTCTGGCGCTCCCATGCACTGTCAAAATCCTCGCTGTTGGCACGGAGCCATGCCACGATGCCGGTCACGCGCGGATCGTTCAGAACGCGGCCATAGTCGCGGCGGAATTCCGCCAGAACACGGATGCAGCGGTCGGTCCAGTCAGGCAAAAGAGTGCGCGCCTGCGGACGGGTAAAGATGTAGCGCAGCAGATTAGGCTGGTCACCTTCGTCGAACAGCCCGACGAACAGACGTCGCGCTGCCGCATTGGCGCAGCATATCGTCCATGCCGCATCCAGCCCGTAGGCGGGCCAGCTCAGCCCCTGCACCAGCGCGATAATCGCCGGGGGCGCATCGGTCGTCGCTTTCGAAAAGGGATCGGCGGGATCGTGACGCCCGGCCAGAGTGAAAAGATAGGACCGTTCCGCTCGCGTCAGGGTAAGTCCATCGGCAAGCCGCGCGACCGTTTCAGCCGATGGCCGCACCTCTCGTCCCTGCTCGATCCATGCCACCCACGTCGTCCCGATACCGGCGCGTGCCGCCAGTTCCTCGCGACGCAGCCCGGGCGTGCGGCGACGGCGGCCTGGCATATCAGGTGCGATGCTTTCCCTTCGGGCACGCACAAAGCTACCCAGTGTTTTGCGGCGAGACTCATCCAGCATGGAATACATTATAACAGGATAAAAATGTCTATTGTAACAGGGTAAGTGGCGACGCACAGAGTCGGGCAAGGAGAACCCGATGACCCGCAAACACAACAGTATCGTGCGAAGCCAGTTTGGTGCAGGGGCGACCGATTATGTCACCAGCACCGCTCATGCTCAGGGCGCCGACCTTCAGCGGATAGCCGCTGTCGCCGCGATCCATCGACCACGCCATGCGCTTGATCTTGGGTGTGGTGGAGGACATGTCGCCTATGCCATGGCGCCTCATGCGGAGGAGGTAACCGCGACTGATCTGTCCCCTGAAATGCTGGCGGTGGTAGAGACAGAGGCGGCACGGCGCGGCCTGAGCAATATCCGCACCATCTGCGCCCCGGCCGAAGCGTTGCCTTTCGCCGATGCGAGTTTTGATATGGTGGCGTGCCGTTTTTCCGCCCATCACTGGCATGATGTGCCTGCCGGCCTGAATGAAGCACGGCGGGTGTTGCGCCCCGGCGGGCAGGCGATATTTGCCGATGTGATCGCGCCGCCTCCTGCGGCCGCCGATACGCATCTTCAGGCGGTCGAACTGCTGCGCGACCCATCGCATGTACGGGACTATAGCGAAGCGGAATGGAGCGCGATGCTGGAGCGCGCAGGATTTGTCACAGGCGCTGTCGGCAAAGGCCGTCTGCGCATGGAGTTTCGTGACTGGACCGCGCGCATGCGCACGTCCGAAGATCGTGCCGCAGCCATCCGTATCTTACAGAATCTGGCCAGCAGCGACGTCAGCAGCCATTTTGCAATCGAGGAAGATGGCTCGTTCACCATCGATACCATTGTGATCGAAGCAGTCAGCCCTGCTGCCGCCTGAAGGAGGTCGGGATAGGCTGAATCAGGTTGGCCGAGCTTCGTTCAAAATCGATCGGGTTGAGGCAATCCATGATCGATGGGCTATCATGAGCTGATCGCGGTCGAGCGAGTGCGGCGCATCCTGATCGTCATTTTCGCGGCACTTATTTTGGCGATGTCGACTATCATACCCGGACGTCATTCAATATTGCGGCGCTGGGTGTGATTCTGGTTTTGATCGCGCTTTATGCGACATGGTGGTGAGGTAGGATGGCGCAATTGCTGGCGATTGACTGGGGCACCACCAACCGGCGGGTATATGTGCTGGACGCGAACGGGGCTGTACTGGCCACGGATCGCGACGATCGCGGCATGCTGGCCATGGAAGGACGCGATTACGGCGCCGAACTGGATGTGCTGCGGGGGCGGTATGGCGACTTGCCGGTCCTGATCGCGGGCATGGCGGGGGCGAACCGCGGATGGCGGGAGGCGGCCTATCGCAGCTGTCCTGCCGGGATTGCCGAGCTTGCCGAAAGCATTTGCTGGATGGAGCCGGGGCGTACCGGCATCGTGCCGGGGGTTTCTTTCGACAGCGGCGAACGTGCAGATGTGATGCGCGGTGAGGAGGTGCAGGTGCTGGGGGCGGTGCAGGCCGGTATGGCCGAACCCGATGCGCTGCTCTGCCAGCCGGGAACGCATTGCAAATGGGTGGAGATGGCCATGGGGCGCATCGCTGCTTTTACCACTGCCATGACCGGCGAACTGTTCGCGCTGCTGCGTCGTGACAGCATATTGTCCGGCACGATCGCCGGTACGGTCACCGATGGCGAGGCGTTTCGTCATGGTGTCGCGCAGGCACGTCGCGGCGACCTGCTCGCCAATCTGTTCGGCGTGCGCGCGGGCGTATTGCTGGGTAAGCGCGATGCCGAAGAAAGTGCGTCCTATGCCAGCGGCCTGCTGATCGGCGCCGATGTCGCTGCGCGACCGCTGGACCGTCCCGTTACCATCCTTGCCGATCCTGAACTCGGCGGCCTGTATGCCACGGCAATCGAACTGTGCGGCGGCACCGGCAGGATCGCCGACAGCCATACGGCATTCGTGGCGGGCATCACCGCAATATGGAGAGCTTTATGACGACGTCCCGCGATTTTGCGACCGCCTTTGCCCGGTGTCCGCTGGTCGCCATCCTGCGCGGGGTACATCCCGATGAGGTGGTGCAGGTGGGCATGGTGCTGGTCGAGGCGGGATTTACGCTGATCGAGGTGCCGCTCAATTCGCCCGAACCGATCAGGTCCATCGGGCTGCTGGCAGAGGCGGTGGGCGACCGGGCTATGGTCGGCGCAGGCACCGTGCTGAATGTCGAAGAGGTGGAAGCAGTTGCCGGAGCGGGCGGTCGGATCATCGTCTCCCCCAACGTAAATACTGAGGTCATTCGTGCAACCAGGGCGCAGGGCCTGACCTCGCTGCCGGGCTATTTTACGCCGTCCGAGGCGTTTGCGGCACTGGCGGCAGGTGCTGACGCACTGAAGCTGTTCCCCGCGGAAGCGGCAAGCCCGTCCGTGCTGAAAGCCCAGTCGGCGGTGCTGCCAAAGGGTACGCGCAAGCTGGTGGTCGGCGGTATCTCCTCGGACAATATGCAACCCTGGCGCGATGCCGGCGCAGACGGCTTCGGTATCGGTTCCGCCCTCTACAAATCCGGCAAGACTATCGAGGCAATCCGCGATGACGCGAAACGCTTCATCGGCTGAATCAGCTTTATTGAGACGTTGCCACAAGGGGGATGAGGGCTGCCCGCTGGCGCGTAGCGTGATGCTGTGCGCTGCAGCGTGCTCGACCCTGTCGGCGCGTTTGTCCGGTTTTCTGATTCACCGGCAAGTATCGGCTGAAATAGGATTTTTACAGCAGCAGGATGCGCGACGGATGGGGCGTCTGATGTGCGGAGTTACGGCCATTTCGCATCACCGGTGTCCGGTCTTTCGCACATATCAGAGGAAGATTTCATTAAAAATTCAATAAAAACAACGCACTATTGATGATTTTCTCCTGCTCCCAGCGCCATTTAGCGTGAACCGCGACGAGCCCGAACAGGGCTATGTCGATCGGGAGAGGAGTATATGGCGAGCATCAGCGTATCCGGAGACGCAACCCCTGTCAGGCGCATGCCCTGGTACCGGCATTTATATGCCCAGGTGCTGGTCGCAATCGTGCTTGGTGCGCTGATCGGCTATTTCTGGCCCGATACCGGCGCATCGTTGAAGCCGCTGGGCGACGGCTTCATCAAGTTGGTGAAGATGGTGATCGCGCCGATCATTTTCCTGACGGTGGTTACCGGCATCGCGGGGATGGGTGAATTGCGCAGCGTCGGCCGCGTCGCCGCCAAGGCGTTCGGATATTTTCTCTTCTTCTCCACGCTTGCACTCATCATCGGACTGATCGTCGGCGAAGTGATTCAGCCCGGCGCGTCGATGCATATCGACCCTGCGACGCTCGATAGCGGTGCGATCGCGCATTATGCAACGGAAGCGCACAACCAATCGATCACCGGCTTCGTGCTCAACATCATTCCTACCACCCTGCTGAGCGGGCTGACCGAGGGCAGTATTCTGCAAGTGCTGTTCGTCGCCATCCTGTTCGGGATCGCGCTGGCGCTGATCGGCGAGCAGGGCAGGCCGGTGCTGACGGTGCTCGAATCCGCAACCGCCGCCATCTTCCGGCTCGTTCATATTCTGATGAAGGCAGCCCCCATCGGGGCGTTCGGCGCCATTGCCTTCACCATCGGCAAATACGGTATCGGATCGCTGGTCGGCCTCGCCGCACTGGTCGGCACTTTCTACCTGACGGCATTGCTGTTCGTGATCCTTGTGCTGGGCACGGTTGCGCGGCTGGCGGGCTTCTCCATCTTTTCTCTGCTTGCCTATCTGAAGGCGGAACTGTTGCTGGTGCTCGGCACCTCTTCGTCCGAAGCCGCGCTGCCCGCGCTGATGGAGAAGATGGAAGAGGCCGGGTGCAGCCGGTCCGTGGTCGGTCTGGTCGTTCCCACCGGCTATTCGTTCAATCTCGACGGCACCAATATCTACATGACGCTCGCATCGCTGTTCATCGCGCAGGCGACGGGTATCCATCTGTCGCTGGGTGAGGAATTACTGCTGCTGGCGGTGGCGATGCTGAGTTCGAAAGGCGCGGCGGGCGTTACCGGAGCCGGATTCATCACGCTGGCGGCCACCCTGTCGGTGGTCCCCTCGCTGCCGGTTGCGGGCATGGCGCTGATCCTCGGCGTCGACCGGTTCATGAGCGAATGTCGCAGCCTGACCAATTTTGTCGGCAATGCGGTCGCGTGCGTCGTGGTGGCGCGCTGGGAAAATGCGCTCGACCGCGACCGGTTGCGCCTCGCCCTCGCGCGCAAAACCGCCAGCGCCAACGAATAAGCAAAGGAAGGATGAAAGGTGTTCAGGAGACATTTTCTGGCCGGGTGCGCGGCATTGGCCGCGACGGTCGCCGCATCGCCCGTGCTGGCACAGGTCAGGTCCGACAGCGTCGGTACGCCGACGGTCGTCAATCTCTGGCCCGGTTCGCCGCCGGGAAGCGGTAAGCCCAGCGGTCCCGAACGGGTGGGGCGTGAAGGCGCCGGACTGGGCGCGGTGGCGAATATCTCGACCCCGCGCATGAAGATTTACCGGCCTGCCAATCCGAACGGTACGGCGGTGCTGATCATGGGTGGCGGCGGTTATTTCCGTATCCAGATCGGACATGAGTCCGATCCTGCGGCACGCTGGTTGCTGGCACTGGGCGTCACGCCGGTCGTCCTTTATTATCGTATGCCCGCCGACGGCTGGCAACGCGATGCCCCCTTTCAGGATGCGCAGCGCGCCATGCGCCTGTTGCGGTCGCGGGCATCGGAATTCGGGATCGACCCCGACAAGATCGGCGTGATGGGCTTTTCGGCCGGTGGCCATCTGGCCGCGATGACCGAAACGCGCTTTCGCCATGCCTGGTATCAGCCGGTCGATGCAGCGGACAAGCTTTCGTCCCGTCCCGATTTCGCGGCGCTGATCTTTCCGGTCATTACGTTCAAACCGCCCTATGACACCACGCGGTCGAAGCGGGAGATTGTCGGCGACACGACCGATCCGGCAACGCTCAGCGCCTATTCGCCGCAGGACCATGTGACGAAGCGGACACCGCCGACCTTTCTGGCGCAGGCTGCCGACGATCCGATCGCCAATCCGCAGAACAGCATCATCATGTTCAATGCGCTGCAAAAGGCGAAAGTGCCAGCAGAACTGCACATGTTCCAGGCGGGCGGCCATGGCTTTGGCCTGGGCGTGCCGGGAACGCTTCCCGCAGCATGGCCGCGTCTGTTCACCGCATGGGCGAAACATAACGGCTTTGCCGGGGCGCCGGCGCCGAAGCCTGCCGAAAACACACAGGATGATGAGGATAATTAAGATGCGAACCGGGAGGAAATGGGGACTGGCGGGTGCGGTAAGCGCCGTGGCACTGGTGATGAGCGCGGCACCGGCTTCGGCGCAGCAAACGCCGGATACTGCGGAACTGCTCAAGCTGGTCAAGCAACAGGCGAAACAGCTTGCCGAATTGCAGGCGCGGCTGGACAAGCTGGAGGCGCAGCAGCAGCAGACCGCTTCGGCAGCCTCCGCACCGGCACCGTCGCCAGTGCCGCAGACCGCGCAACAAACACAGCAGGCCGCCGTCGACGCGCAGGTGCAAAACGCCATTCAGGACAGCAAGTCGAGCGAGCTTGCCTCGCTTCAGGCGCAGGTCGCGCAGCTTGCCGCCAACAACAAGCGTGGTGTCGATGTGCGCTGGAGGAATGGCGGACCGGAATTCCGCTCGTCGAACGGGTTCTTCACCTTCCGTCCGCGCGGCGACTTCATGCTCGATTTTTCGACTACCAGCGGCTCGCGCTATGATGATCGCAATCTGACCGGGACGGAGGTGCGCGACATCCGGCTGGGCGCGCAGGGCAATGTCGGAAAAGTGGGATACAAGGTCGATATCGGCTTTGAGGACAATTCGGTCCATGTGAAGGAGGCCTATATCTCCTACGACTTTTTCAAGTCGGGGCCGCGCGCAGCCGAACTGTTTCTGGGGCAGAAGCTCGAAGACCGTTCTATCGACGGGTCGACGACCAAGCGCCGCCTGCCGTTCATGGAACGCAATGCCGCTTCAGCGGTCGGTGCGCCGGATATCGGCTATTTCAACCTCGGCCCGCAGTTTAAGCTGTACGGCCCGACCTGGCACGTATCGGTATCCTTCAGCGGCGATTCGATCGGCAATGGCGGCGATTACAGCGACAGCTATGCGGTGTTCGGCCGCGCACACTGGAACCCGATCAAGGGGCAGGGCGGTTTCGTCCATGTCGGCCTGTGGGGCTGGGCGGAGCGCCTTGCCGCCGATGCCGACAGCATCAACGAAGTTCCGCATCTGGTGCAGCATTTCAACGACAATATCCGCGTTTCCGCGACGCGCATCGATGGCACCGTCGGCGATCATGCCTGGGGTGGCGAACTGGGCGGTGTGTTTCACAACCTGTATGCGTTCGGCGAATATGCCAATCGCTATATCAGCGCGACCGACGACCCGAGTGCGCATCAGGTGGGATATTCGGTCTATGGCGGCTGGTTCATCACCGGCGAGCGGCCGGGCTTTTCAACGCGGTCGGGAATCTGGGGGACGACCAAGGTCAATGATCCCGTCACCGACGGCGGCCATGGCGCGATCTCGCTCAACGGGCGCTATGACAAATATGACTTCACCGATTCTCCGCGCGGCGGCTGGGGCGATTCCTGGACGCTGGGCGTGAACTGGTATCTCAACAACTGGGCCCGGCTGATGCTGAACTATGTCCATTGGCGGACCGACAATCATGTGGGTTCTTACAAGGGACGCGATACCGGCGATTCCATCGGCGTCCGCAGCCAGATTTCCTTTTAGGCCTCTCCCGGGTCAAACTCCCTGGGGCGTCGCGTTGGCGGCGCCCCTTTTTTATGCGCTGCCGTTCTTGCGGCGATACGCGTCCGGATCGATGCCATGGCGGCGCATCTTGTCGTACAGGGTTTTGCGCGGCAGCTTCAGCGCCGCCATGACGGTGCGGATATCGCCGTCGCTATGATCGAGCGTTTCGCGGATCAGCGATGCCTCAAACCGTTCCACCCGGTCAGCAAGCGAAAGCTCCGTACTTTCCTGATCCATGCCGCCTTCCGCCCAGAGACCAAGCACCGCGTTAAAGGCAAAGTTGCGCAGCTCGCGTACATTTCCGGGCCAGTCATGTTCGATCAGATAGCGGCGTATCGCGTCGGTCATCTCAAAGCTTTCCTGACCGGTCTGCTCGATCGCCGCTTCGACGAAATGGGCGAACAGCAGCGGGATATCCTCCCGCCGTTCGCGCAGCGGCGGGATACGCAGCCGCGTGACGTTGAGGCGATAGAACAGGTCTTCGCGCAGCCGGCCGGATTCGACCAGCGCCATGCTGTCCCCCTTGGCGGCGGCAACGACCCGCAGGTCGATACTGGTCGGTGCGCCGGCACCCAGCGGCATCACCTCCCGCTCTTCCAGCACGCGCAGCATCTTTGCCTGTACGGCGGGGCTCATACTGTCGATTTCGTCGAGAAACAGCGTCCCGCCGCCGGAGCGTTCGATATGCCCCTTGCGCTCCAGCCTGCCGTGCGGGACCGCGCCCTGTTCATGGCCGAACAGTTCCGCCTCGGCGATGGCTTCGGGCAGTGCGCCGCAATTGACCGCCACGAAAGGGCGGCCGCGCCTGCGTCCCTGACGGTGGAGCAGGATCGCCACCAGTTCCTTGCCGGTGCCGGTTTCGCCCTCGATCAGCACATCGAGATCGGCGCGCGCCAGTTGTCCGATGGTTTCGCGCAGGCGTACCATCTGCGGGCTTTCCCCGATCAGGGGGCTGTCGGTATGATCGACGGTCTGGCGAAGCTGCCGGTTTTCCACCACCAGCCGCCGGGTTTTCAGCGCCCGCCGCGCCGCCGCCGCGAGATGATCTGCGGCGAAGGGTTTGGTCAGAAATTCGAACGCGCCGTTGCGCATCGCGCCGATCGCCATCGGTACATCGGCATGGCCGGTGATCAGGATGACCGGAATTTCCGGGTCGATTTCGCGTACACGACCGAAAAACTCCAGCCCGTCCATACCCGGCATCCGCACATCGGTAACGACGATGCCGGGAAAGTCGATGTCGATCGCGTTCAGTGCGCTTTGGGCGTCGGCAAAGGCGCGGGCAGGCAACCCTTCCAGGTCCAGCGCCTGCACATTGGCTTCGCGCAGTTCGGCATTGTCATCGACGAAAAAGATGATGCCGTCGGTTTCGGTTTCCGTTTCACTCATACCCGTTTCAACCTGAGTTCGAATGCCGCGCCGCCAAGGGGGGAGGCAATGGTGGTTAGTTCGCCGCCGAATTCGCGGGCGATGTCCCGCGCGATGCCCAGCCCCAGTCCCAGCCCGTCCGGCTTGCTGGTGATGAACGGCGTGAACAGGTCGCGCGCAATCGCAGGGTCGATGCCCGGCCCGTTATCGGCGATGACGATGGTTGCCGCGTTGGTCGAGCTGATGCGGATCACCGGCTCATGCGTCCGTTCGAGTGCCTGAATGGCGTTCTGAAGCAGATTGACCAGTATCTGCTCTAGTCTCACCCGGTCCGCGGCCACCTGTATCGGTGCGTCGGCATCAATCCGTTCAAGCCGGATATTGGCGGCATGGATGCGGTCGCCGATCAGCAACAGGGTGCCGTCGATCACCTCGCTCAGTTCCACCGCGCCGATTGCCGGTGTGCCGCGACGGGCGAACGCGCGCAGTTCGGCGGTGATGGCGCCGATCCGTTCTGTCAGGCCGACAATATGGGTCAGATTGGTCCGTGCCTTGTCATCGGCGCCGCGTTCCAGAAACCGTCCGGCATTTTCCGCAAAGGTGCGGATGGCAGCAACCGGCTGGTTGATTTCATGCGCTACGCCTGCGGTGATCTGGCCGATCGAGCCGAGACGATTGGCCTGCGCCAGTTCTTCGCGTGCGCGGCGATAGCGGTTGTCGGCAAGCGCGCGTTCCTGAGACTCAGCCCGCAAGCGTTCGTTGGTGGTGCGCAATTCCGCGGTGCGCAGCGCCACTTCCTCCTCCAGCGCCTTGCGCGCGGCGATCTGCATGGCACGGCGCTCGCGCGCACGAAAGATCAGGCCGAGCACCAGCAGGAACAGGACGAAGGCAATGGCCAGAACCATGCGGACCAGCGCATGTGCAGCCCGGCGATCAGGACCGGCGGGCTGAAAATTGATGAGCCGCGCATGCAGCAGGGGGACCGATGTGGAACTCGCCAGATAATCGGCCTTGCCGATCCGGTATTCGCCCGCCTTCATATGGTTCACATCGAGCGGCTGGACCAGCCCCTGTCCGAATTGCAGGGTGCGTTGCAGCGCCTGCCGGGTGGCCGACGATAATGGTGCGAGAGAATGGAAACGCCAGTCGGGCCTGCTGGTGATGATAATAACGCCATGTTCGTCCGCCACGGCGGTAATGCCCGATTGGGTTGCCCAGACCTGTTCCAGAGAATCGAATTCCACTTTCACGACCAGCACGCCCAGTACCTTGCCGCCTTGTTCGACCCGGCGGGAGATATACAGACCCGGCTTGCCGCTGACGGTTCCCAGCGCGAACAACTGGGCGCTGCCGTTGCGCAATGCCTGCCGGAAATAGGGACGGAAACTGTAATCCTGCCCGATGAAACTGTCCTGTTCCTGCCAGTTGCTTGCCGCGATGGTTTTGCCCTTCCGGTCGATGAGATAGATGGCGGCGGCATCAGTGCGGGCAGCAAGAAAACCGAGCGTGTCGTCCAGCCGGGTAAGGATTTTCGGATCGGGCCGGGCCAGCGCGGCACGCACATCGGGATATTCGGGAAGTACCACCGGCAGGAGCTGGAATTTCTGCAACTCGCTGGTCAGCAATCCGGCACGGGACATGGCTGCCTGTTGCGCGGCGCTGACCGTTTCGCGCCGCGCCCGCTGATCCGCCCACTGGCTGGCCAGTATCGCGAGCACGGCGAACAGCAACAACGCCGTGGCAATCCAGATCATGGTACGGGGACGCGGCCTCCTCATGACGCCACGAAGCACGTTTTCCGAACGACAATCGATGAACGGATGCTAGCCATGCCTGCCTTTCCCCGATCGTCCGGACCGGGGTTTTCTTATTCCCGCTGGCAAGCCCCCGGACAACCCCGAACTGTACGAAAAAGCGTGGAAATCGGGTAATTATGCTGACACTCGCAGCGTCTGCGTCGGGAGCAATTTCAGCGTTCGTGCGGATCGTCGCACAAAGCGCACAACGCATATGTGACAGGTCGCACATGCAGCCATTCGGCAAAGCTTTTATCATATTGATAAATATGGAAATATCGTATTTTTCAATGTTCCTTGCGTCTTCGATCCAGCCTTTTACCCCTGATGGCGACGGATTTGGCCGTCCAAGAGTGAATGGCGATATGCCAGGCTGAATACAGGGGGGAGGGGGTTGCCGGAGAAGCACGGCAAGCACCTGCCCGTCCGAAGGGAGTTGGATGTCGCCGGATTGCCCGGTTTTGCCGCTTCCGGCCTTCGATATCTGCATTTACTGCGCGGGCAGGCCATCCCAACGAACCAATACATCGATCGCCGGGATTATCGGCGACGCAAAGGAGGGATTATGCAGGGCATTCGGACATTCATCCTTGGTACCACCGCTTTGTGCGTGCTGGCAGGAACGGCGAACGCACAGGCGGTTGAACAGCAGCCGGTTCAGACGAAGACCGATCAGGCGCAGGCCGTGACGGTTCCGGCAACGCCCGCGCCTGCCGATGCTCCCGCGACCGATCAGTCGGGCGGGAGCGACATTGTCGTGGTGGGCACGCAAATTCGCGGCAGTCAGGTCACCGAAGCGCTTCCCGTTACCGTCGTCAACGATCAGGATATCGCAGCGACCGGGGCGGTATCGGGCGACGAACTGCTGCGATCGATTCCGCAAATGGGCGCGGTCGATTTCAACTCCTCCAACGGTCCGCAGACGAGCAATACGGCGCGCGGCGACGTAAACTCGATCGACTTGCGCAATCTGGGGCCGGGCAACACGCTCGTTCTCATCAACGGGCGCCGTGTCGTCATGCACCCGGTCAGTCAGGCGGGTATCGGCAATGTGCCGGTTCTGACCTATAACGCCAATGCCCTGCCGGTGGCCGCGATCAAGCGTCTGGAAGTGCTGCGCGATGGCGCTGCGGCAATTTACGGTGCGGATGCCGTGGCCGGTGTGGTCAATGTCGTCCTGAAGGACGATTTTCAGGGTCTGGATCTGAACGCACGCTATGGTCTGGCCGAAGGCACGAACCTGCACCAGTTCAATACCAGCATGCTGGCCGGGACCAATTTCGGCGGCGGCCGCGGCAATATCACGCTGATGGCCGAATATACGCACCGGACCGCCGAACTGGCACAGGATGAGCCGTATACCGCGAGCAACGACCTGCGGCCTCTTTTTGCGGACGTGCCCGGCTATTCGGACAGCACGGCACCGGACAACCGCTCAAGCTATACGTCTTTCGCCAATTTCTCCGTGGTCGGCGGCACGGGCGTCCGGCAGAACGGCAGCACGATTACGTCGGGAGCAGGCTCCTTCCATATCCAGCCGGCGACGGTCGACGGGTGTACCAGCCCTTTACCGAACGGTATGTGCATCGCCAAGGGGTCGCTGTCCTATGGCCGCAACCGTGAGCTTCGGTTCGACAACGCTGTGGGAACCACCGTCAAACCGTCCGTCGACCGCATCAATCTGTATGCGACGGGCCATTATGATTTCACTGATCACCTGACAGGTTTTGTCGAGGCGGGATATTATCGGGCGGTAACCCACGCCATTCAGCCGCCGGTGATCGCGTTGAACGATATCACGGTTCCGGCTTCCAACTACTGGAACCCGTTCGGTGCCACGACCTTGCCCGACGGTTCGCCCAATCCCAACCGCCTTCCGGGTCTTACCAATGTGCCTGCATCGGGACTGCCGGTGACGCTGACGCGCTATCGTTTCCTCGATACCGGGCCGCAATATGTCGATGTGACAGGGCACCAGATGCGGTTCGTCGGCGGTCTGCGCGGCAATCTCGGTAATTTCGACTGGGAAACCGCGATGACCTATTCGGAAGCGAAAACGGTCGATATTTCCGACAATATCAACAGTACCCTGTTGCAGCAGCAACTCGCGCTCGCGACGCCGGATGCCTATGATCCGTTTAACGGCGGTGGATGTGACGGCAATTTCAGCGTCGGGGACTGTACGCCCAGTTCGGCCGCTTCGGTCGCGCCGTTCCTGTTCAAGATGCGGCGCGAGGACCGGACATCTCTGACCACTGCGGATGCGAAGCTTTCCAACTCGCAACTGTTTTTCCTGCCGGGAGGGGCGGTCGGCCTCGCCGTGGGGCTGGGATTCCGTCACGAAACGCAGTCGGACAATCGCGACCCCAATCTGGACGGCACGAACACCTTCACCGACTCCGTGACCGGTGAGACGAACGAAAGCAACGTGATTGCGGTCAGCCCGACGCCGGACACATTTGGTTCGCGCAACGTGATTTCGGCCTATGGCGAATTTGCAGTGCCGGTGATTTCGCCCGATATGCGCGTCCCGCTGGTGCGCAAGGTCGAGCTTCAGCTTGCCGGGAGGTTCGAGCATTACAGCGACTTCGGGTCGATCTTCGTGCCGAAGGTGGCGGGAGCATGGGATGTGATCGACGGCATCCGCCTGCGCGGATCCTGGTCGAAGGGATTCAAGGCGCCCAATCTCGAACAGCTTCATGCCGCCGAATATGGGCGGCTGGCCACCAACAACGACTATATCCGCTGCGAAGCGGATCTGCGCGCGGGGCGGATCGTGAATTTCAACGATTGTTCGGAACCGGTCGGTTATTCGATCCGGGTCGCGGGCAATCCCGACCTGCAGCCCGAACGCAGCACCGACACCTCTTTCGGTATCGTATTGCAGCCGCGGTTCATCCCCTCTCGCCTGGGTCGCCTGACAATTACGGCGGACTATTGGCAGATCAAACAAAGGGGTATCGTCGGACAGTTCGGCGGCAGCAATGCGCTGGTTCAGGATTATCTGTCGCGCCTGCAGGGTACCAGCAACGCAAATGTCGTTCGGGCGGCGCCGACTTCCGACGATGTCGCATTTTTCGCAGGCACCGGCATTACTCCCGTGGGTCAGGTGCTCAGCGTCAACGACCAGTTCGTGAACCTGTTGCCGCAAACGGTGCGCGGCATCGACCTCAACCTGATCTACGCGCTTCACGATACGCCGGTCGGCAACTTCGACCTGAAAGTGAATGTAGCGCATCTGATGAAGTTCGAGCGGGATAACGGGCCTGCGGTCGATGCGCTGTATGCCGCGCGCGATGCGGGGGTCATCGATCCGGCCACGCCGCTGACCAATTCGGAAAACCTGCTTGCCCGTGGCAGCCGCCCGAAATGGGCCGCGTCGGGTACGCTGACCTGGAGCCTGGGTCCGGTACAGGTTGGCGCTTTCGGTAAATATACCGGCGTCATCTATGACAACAGCTTCCTGTCCGATGACGGCGTGCCGTATCGGGTAGGATCGCAGTTCACCGCAAATCTGTACGTTCAGTACACCGTGAAAAATGCGACTCCGATTTCCGGCATGAAATTCCGGGTCGGTGCGCGCAACATCACCAATCAGCAGCCGCTGATTTCGCAGGGCGGATATTATGGCGCGCTGTATCAGCCCTATGGCCGCTATGTGTACGCCTCGGTCGGCCTGTCGTTGTAAGGAGAAGCGTTGAATGACTGCTTTCGGTACCCGTTTCGCCGTTACCGCCGTTGCAACGGCGATGCTGGCGGTCGCTCCCGTCAGTGCGCAGAACACGAAGGCTGCTGCCGGAGACCACCCGCAAACGGTGCTCTTTATCGGCAACAGCTTCACCTATGGCGCGCATTCGCCGGTGTGGAAATATCGCTGGTACACGGTCAACGACCTCAACGGCGGGGATGTCGGCGGCGTACCCGCGCTGTTCAAGCTGTTCACGCAGGAGGCGGGGTTGAACTATGCTGTCAGTCTGGAAACGTCGGGCGGTAAATCGCTGCAATGGCACTGGGACCACAAGCGGCAGCTTGTCGATCGGCCATGGGACCATGTGGTGCTTCAGGAATACAGCACGCTCGACAAGCAAAAGCCCGGCGACCCTGCCAGCCTCGTCACCTATTCCGGCAAGTTCGCGCAGATGTTCAAGGCGAAGAATTCCCATGTCGACGTCAGTCTGACCGCCACCTGGTCGCGTCCCGATCAGACCTATCTGAAAACCGGCGCATGGTACGGAAAGCCGATCACGCAGATGGCACTCGATCTGCGACACGGCTATGACATGGCGGCGGATGCGTCGTCCGATATCGACCGCGTCAATCCGGTGGGGCAGGTATTCAGTTGCGCGATCGCGGCAGGGGTGGGGAACCCCGATCCCTATAACGGCATCGCTTATGGCAAGGTCGATCTGTGGGCCTATGACCATTATCATGCCAGCCGCTTCGGCTATTATCTGGAGGCGCTGACGGTGTTTATCGATATTACCGGGCAGGACCCCCGTCAGTTCGGCAGTCAGGAGCAGGCGGCGCGCGAACTGGGCATATCACCCGATGATGCGGTGCGATTGCAGGACGTCGCATGGGCCCGGACGCACGGGCAGGATTGCGCAACACTGTTCAAGCCGGCGTAGCAGATCGACCCTGTCGCATGAGGGGGAGGTTTCCTGGACCCTCCCGACGCGCGGTTACACGTACATCGCTGACCGGTACATAGGGCTGTGACAGACAGCTGCGCAGGACCGTGAAGAAACTTCCATTCTTCCCATTCTCAAGCGGCGGGTTGGACTGCGGGCGAACAACATCATAGCCTATCGCCCCTGTCTGGGTAGCGTGAACAAAGGGTAGCCAGAGCAATGCTGAGGCGAGGCTGACGAAGACGAGGTAGGAGCTTTTGCTTTTGTCGTAACGGGTGGCGACTCGCCGCCAGTTTTTGAGTATGTTGAACAGTCGCTCGATCTGGTTGCGCAGATGGTATTTCCGCCGATCGTGCAGGGCCAGCGTGCGTCGCCCCTTCTTCGCCGGGATCAAGGCCTGGGTTCCAGCGATGGCGATCTCGGCGCGGATGGCGTCGGCTCAGAAAGCAGCCGTGAATTAATCCAGAACCACCCAGTCAAGCTTTGTCCACAAAATCTGATTTGGACTTCGATTTGAAGTTTACGCCTGCATTCCAATGATTTTGTTATAATTTCGGGATTATATCAGACGATCCCAGGGCTTTCTGCGTCCCAAATTTGTCAGATTACATTCATGTCCGACTTGTAATGGTGCCAGGTGAAGATCGCTGCTGCGCCGCGATGGGGGCGCCAGGGTTCGGCGAGCGCACGCACCTGTTTCTCGCCGGGGCGTTCGGCATGGCCGAGAAGGCGGCCGACCTCGATTTGTACGGCCAGGTCGCCTGCGGGCCAGATGTCGGGCCGCCCTTCCGCGAACAGCAGATAGATTTCCGCCGACCAGCGCCCGATCCCCTTGACGCTGACGAGTTGCGCAATCGCTTCCTCATCTTCCTTTGGAAGGTTGGCGAGGTCGAGCCTGCCGCTGGTCACTTCTTCGGCAAGACTGCGGGCATAGCCCAGCTTCTGTCGCGACAGTCCGGCTCCGCGCAAAGCTTCTTCGCTGGTGCCAAGCAGGCGCTCCGGATCTCCGGCATCGCCGCCGACTGCGGTTTCGAGGCGTGTCCATACTGCATTTGCCGCATGGAAACTCACCTGCTGCCCCACAATGGTGCGCAGCAATGCGGCATAGCCACGATCACGGATGCGGGGTTCGGGATAGCCGACCCGGCCAAGCGCTTCGGCAAAAGCAGGTTCAATTTCGCCAAGCGCGTCTAGCGCGGTGCGGAGCTGTTCGGCAGTCAGGCCCATCACGTTGAGTCCTTGTGTTCGGGGCCGATCATCGGCATGTCGGCGCAGATTGTTTCAGGAGGAATGTATGCCCAAGCTTATCGTCACCACCCGCGAGGGAGAAGTCCGCGAGTTGGAGGGCGAGAAAGGCCTGACGGTCATGGAAGTCATCCGGGATAACGGCGTCGACGAGTTGCTGGCATTATGCGGCGGCTGTTGTTCTTGCGCGACCTGTCATGTCCATGTCGACCCGGAATTTGCGGCCAAACTCCCGAAAATGAGTGAAGATGAGGATGATCTGCTCGACAGTTCGTCCGACCGTAACGAAACATCGCGCCTGTCGTGCCAGATTCCCTTTACCGACGATCTGGACGGGTTGCGGGTGACGATTGCTGAAGAAGACTAAATAGCATCGCCGTTCGCCGTCAGTAGGCGAAGGGCGCCAGCAACCGGACGGTCTGACCGGTCAGGGCAGCGAATCGAGCTTGAGTATCGCCATCGGGGCGTCCTTGGTCAGGGGTGTTGCTTTCCAGCGCATAACCTGTTCGCCGCCTTCTTCCTGCGCACCGGTTTCGGTGTTCTGGCTGAGTATCTGGGCATTGGTGGTCAGAGTGAAGGTGCCGTCCATGGGCGCATGCTTGCCCTTGGTTTTGCCCATGCGACCCATCCGTTTTTCCGTACCCTGATCGGCGAAGGCGGGTGCCTTTACCCGGACCTGATCCTTACCGCGCAACTCGATGGCGATGAAGGGGAACAGGATTTCGGCGTCGATGTTGAACGGATAGATGAAATTATGTGTCAGGCGGCTGGTGATCGCATAATTGATCAGGAACAGACCGGCGCCCTTATACTCGACCGAACGATAACCTGTTTCCTTGCGCAGCGCAGCCGCGACCGCTTCCATTTTCGCGGTGTCGTCCTGCGCGGAGTTGCCAGTGTCATCATCCTTCTTGCCTGCTTCCGCCATACCCTTGGCGAATTCTTTGCCCAGATCGAGCACCGTCACTTCCCCCTGATAGGTGTAGGTGAAGCTGCGGTCGGCATTGATGTTCAGCGTTGAAACGAATTTGCCCGGCGTGACGAAACAACTCGCCAGCAATAGCGGTGCGATCAGTGCGAACGCCACCCGTGTCCAGTGAAACGCCACCCGTGTCCAGTGATAGGCCATGTCATCCCCCGATCAGCCCCGTTCAGTGCCGCACGGCCACCGCATACAGCGCGATTGCGGCGGCGTTCGACACGTTCAGGCTTTCGACCTTAGGCCCGATCGGCAGCTTGGCAAGATCGTCGCAATGCGCTTCGGTATTAGCACGCATGCCTTCGCCCTCCGCGCCCAGAACGAGCGCGACCTTGCCTTCGCCGATGGATTCGGCAAGCGTGCGTGACGCATGGCCGGTAAGGCCGATCCGCCAGAAACCGGCTTCCGCAATTTCATCCATCGCACGGGCCAGATTGACCACGCGTACCCAGGGCACCGTTTCCAGTGCCCCCGATGCCGCGCGCGCCACCGTGCCCGATTCGGGCGGTGCGTGGCGGTCCTGCGTGACGATGCCCAGCGCATCGAAAGCAGCGGCAGAGCGCAGGATCGCACCGACATTGTGCGGGTCCGTCACCTGATCGAGGATCAGCAGCGGTTGTTGCGTTGCTTCGCCCTGTTCAAGCAGATCGCCCAGCCACACATCTTCCAGCGGATCGACCTCGGCCACCAGTCCCTGATGCGGTGCGTCCGACGGAACCAGCCTGGCAAGATCGCTAGGCTCGGCAAAGGTGATCGGCAGCACCGGCGGCAGGTCGAGCGCCGAAAGTGCCGCGCGCGTGCCCCATATCTTGCGCACGGTACGTTCGGGATTGGCGAGCGCCGCCAGTACGGCGTGACGCCCCCAGAACCTCGGGCGACCGGCGGGCGCATGGGACGGGCGATGACCACGCCGCGCCATTAAAACGCCTCCAGGGAACGGCGGGTCGGGAAAGTGCAAAGCGGCATGGCAGGCTCATAAAAACAGGATCGGAACATATTCACCGCCTAGATGGAGGAATTTCTGCATGCAAGTCGGGTTCAGGCGTTGACATGCGCGGCGTCACCCGGCAAGGGTCCGCCCTCGCTGTTTGGCGGCCCATTGGACAGGTGGCCGAGTGGTTAAAGGCAGCAGACTGTAAATCTGCCCGCGTAAGCGTACGCTGGTTCGAATCCAGCCCTGTCCACCACCCTCTTTCGACAGAGCGGTTTTCCCGAAATTTTCTGTCCTTCCCTGTAAGGGGAGAGCGCGCGCAGTGTCGGCGGAATGTCAGCCGTTGAGAGGAATTGCGGGGCGTAGGGCGCAATATCCCTCCGTCAGGCTTTGGCCTGCGACTTCTTTTTACGAGGAAAGGCTGATGGCCGGGTCAGGCTTGTAATGCGGCCTGTTCGGCGTCGGTGAAAACGCGGCCACGAGTGAGGAAGCGCACCTCTCGTCCATTGTCGAGGCTGAACATACCGCCGCGTCCGGGGACGACATCGAGAATGAGTTGCGTATGCGCCCAGGCCTTGCCCTGCGCTTCGCCGATATAGAGGGGGGCGCCGCCCACGGTGCCGAGCAGGATGTCGCGTTCGCTGATGCGGAAATCGTTTGCCGGGTAGCACATGGGGGAGGAGCCGTCGCAGCATCCCCCGGATTGATGAAACAGGATCGGCCCATATTCTGCCGCCAGCTCAGCGATCAGCTTCAGCGCCGCCGGGGTTGCCGTCACCCGTTCGATCGGGTCTGATGTCTGTGCCATCGTCTGCCTCCTATGCGGGAAGTATAGCACGGCGCTTCACGATGCCCGAACCCGGCCCTTCCAATGCTGAGGAGGGCCGGGCAGGGGTAATGCGTCAGCTTGCCATGTCGAGGACGATGCGCCCTTCGATCTGGCCCTTGTGCATCTTGTCGAACACGGTGTTGATGTCCTCGATCTTTGCGGTTTCGACCGTAGCCTTCACCTTGCCGTCGCCGGCGAAGTCGAGGCTTTCCTGAAGGTCGAGCCGGGTACCGACGATCGAACCGCGCACGGTGATACCGTTCAGCACCATGCCGAAGATGTCGAGCGGGAAATTGCCCGGCGGCAGGCCGTTGAGCGCGACGGTGCCACCGCGCGCGACGGTGCCGACAGCCTGCTCGAATGCCTTGGGGCTGACGGCGGTAACGAGTACGCCCTGCACACCGCCGCCGGTTTCCTTCTTGATGACGGTCGCGGGGTCTTCGTTCTTTGCATTGACGGTGATTTTCGCACCCAGCCTGCGGGCAAGATCGAGCTTTTCATCGTCGATGTCGATCGCGGCGACGTTCATGCCCATCGCCACTGCATATTGCACCGCCATATGACCAAGGCCGCCGATGCCGCTGATCGCGACCGTATCGCCGGGCTTGGTATCGGTCATCTTCAGCCCCTTATAGACCGTAACGCCCGCGCACAGCACCGGGGCAATCTCGGTAAAGCTGATATTGTCCGGCAGATGACCGACATAATTGGGATCGGCGATGACATAATCGGCAAAGCCGCCATTGACCGAATAGCCGGTATTTTCCTGACTTTCGCACAGCGTTTCCCAGCCGCCCAGACAATGCACGCAATGGCCGCATGCGGTGTAGAGCCATGGCACGCCGACCCGGTCACCTTCCCTGATATGCGTCACGCCCTTGCCGACGGCGGAAACGAAGCCGACGCCTTCATGGCCAGGAATGAAGGGCGGGTTGGGCTTAACCGGCCAGTCGCCTTCTGCAGCGTGCAAATCGGTGTGACAGACGCCGGACGCCTGTATCGCGACCTGAATCTGGCCCGGTCCGACTTCTGGAACGGGGACTTCGTCGATGGTAAGCGGCTTGCCGAATTCGCGCACGACGGCGGCTTTCATGGTTTTGGCCATGATGTAATCTCCTTACAAAAGGGAGGGGAAGAAAAATGGCGCCCCGCCGCCGGGACGGAGCGCCAGCAGGAGGATCAGAAGAAGCCGAGTTTCCTGGGGCTGTAGCTGACCAGCATATTCTTGGTCTGCTGATAGTGATCGAGCATCATCTTGTGCGTCTCGCGCCCGATGCCCGATTGTTTATAGCCCCCGAAGGCGGCATGGGCGGGATAGGCATGATAGCAGTTGGTCCAGACCCGACCTGCCTTGATTGCACGGCCGAAGCGATAACAGGTATTCGCTTCCCGGCTCCACACACCGGCACCCAGACCGTAAAGCGTGTCGTTGGCGATCTCCAGCGCCTCGTCCTCGTCCTTGAAGGTCGTGACCGACAGGACGGGGCCGAAAATTTCTTCCTGGAAAATCCGCATCTTGTTATGCCCGCGAAATACCGTCGGCTGGACATAATAGCCGTCGGACAACTCGCTGCCGAGATCGGCCGCGCCGCCGCCGATCAGCAGTTCGGCGCCTTCCTGCTTGCCGATATCGATATAGCTCAGGATCTTCTCACGCTGTTCGGAGGAGGCCTGCGCGCCGATCATGGTTTCGGGGTCGAGCGGGCTGCCCTGCTTGATCGCGGCGACGCGTTGCAGCGCACGTTCCATGAAGCGGTCATAGATCGATTCGTGCACCAGCGCGCGGCTGGGACAGGTGCAGACCTCGCCCTGATTGAGCGCGAACATGACGAAGCCCTCGATCGCCTTGTCGAAATAATCGTCGTCGGCGCGCATCACATCTTCAAAGAAGATGTTGGGCGATTTGCCGCCCAGTTCCAGCGTGACGGGGATCAGATTCTCGCTGGCATATTGCATTATCAGGCGCCCGGTCGTCGTCTCCCCGGTAAAGGCGATCTTGGCGATGCGTGGCGACTGCGCCAGCGGCTTGCCCGCTTCCAGCCCGAAACCGTTGACGATGTTGAGCACGCCTGCGGGCAACAGGTCGCCGATCAGCTCGGCCCAGACCATGATGGACGCGGGGGTCTGTTCGGCGGGTTTCAGCACCACGCAATTGCCCGCCGCCAGTGCCGGCGCCAGCTTCCATGCCGCCATCAGGATCGGGAAGTTCCACGGAATGATCTGCCCGACCACACCCAGCGGTTCGTGAAAATGATAGGCGACGGTATCATGGTCGATCTCGCCCACCGATCCTTCCTGCGCGCGGATGCACGAGGCGAAGTAACGGAAATGGTCGATGGCAAGCGGAATGTCGGCGGCCATCGTCTCGCGGATCGGCTTGCCGTTATCCCAGGTTTCGGCGGTCGCGAGCTTTTCGAGATTATCCTCCATCCGGTCGGCGATACGGTTGAGGATGCGCGCGCGGTCGGCGGGTGCGGTGCGGGCCCATGCGTCCTTCGCGGCATGGGCGGCGTCGAGCGCGGCCTCTATATCCGCGGCGTCGGAGCGCGCGATCTGCCCGACCGGCTTGCCGGTGACGGGTGAGATATTATCGAAATAGCGGCCCGATTTGGGGGCGGCCCACTGGCCACCGATAAAATTGTCATAGCGTTCGGCGAACGGCGCTTTCAGCGTGCTGCGTTCTTCCACGAGCATATCCATGCCTAACTCCTCTCCATAGGTGCAATCGACTCAGGCGCCGTAATCCGGCGTCGTGAGAAGGAGTGTCCCGCAAGTGCCGTGTGCGCGAAAGAGGCGGGGAGCTGTGGAGTGCGGCACCTGTCTCATGATTGAGACAGGTCGGGCTGGTTTCAGGGACGCAGGCCGACGCGATCCATACGGCGATAGAGCGTTGCGCGCCCGATACCCAGTAATCGGGCGGCTTCGCTGGCATTGCCCCCGGCACGCGCCAGCGCCTGACGCAGGATCGTGCGGTCGCGATCCTCGAAACTGGGTGGCTTGTCCGCGCCCATGATCTGATCGACGGGGCAGGGGCGGTCGAGCACCGCATCATCGAGACCGAGACGAAGGCGCGCCCCGCGGCTGGCACCGATTACCAGATCGTCGGTATCAACGGCGAGCAGGGCCGTGCCGGTGGGCGTGTCGTCGGCAAGGAAGATAATCCGGGCATCGGCGAAATGGCGGCAGAAATAATCGCGTTCGATCCGCCGCGCGGCATCGCGCACCAGTGCCGCGATCATATCGGCCATGGCCGGGCTATGGTCGTCGCGGCAGCTTGAGACATCCAGCGCTGCGACAAGCCGGCCATGCGGGTCATGGACAGGCGCATCCATGCAGCTCATGCCGGTATTGCGGCTGGCGAAATGCTGGTCGCGATGGATGACCACCGGCTTGCCCTCGAACAGGCAGGTTCCGATGCCGTTGGTCCCTTCGGCATCCTCGCCCCAGCGTCCGCCTTCGGCCAGTCCGACGGCGGTAAAACCGGCTTCGTCGCCATCCGATATACGCCGTTCGAGGATTACGCCGCGCGCATCGCTGAGGATCACACCGCAACCCGACCGGCCTACCGAGTGAAAGGTCTGGTCAAGTACCGGCGCGGCTACGGCCAGCAGGGCCGTATGCGTTTCGCGTAACGCAGCCAGCGTGGCGCTGTCGACGCGTTCGGGCTTGCCGTTTCCTGACGGATCGAGCTTGTGGTGCAGGGCCGAACGGCACCAGGATGCGGCGACATGGGAGGTCGCAGCGCTACTGGCGGACTGTACCGTGTCGAGCACGATATCTTCGTGTCTGGGGTCGGTTCGGTTCATCCTCAACTCCGGCATACAGCATGTGCCGAAGTTCGGAGTTCGTCAAATCCGTTGGATTTGTGCCGACCTCAATGCTGTGCGAACAGCAACCACGGCTTGGGGCCGCCGGTCGGGTGCGGCGTACCGTTCAGCCGGTCGACACGCAGGATTTTGATCGGCTTCAGGATCATCTGCCCCTTCATCACCCCGCGCCCGCCACCGCTGGGCAGGCCGAGAATCTTCTTCACGACATCCATGCCCGCAATGACATGGCCAAAGGCGGCAAAGCCCCGGAAATGCCCCTTGGCATCCAGGCCGGGATTGGCGCCGACCATGATCGAGAAATTGCCCGATGCGGAATTGGGATCAGCCCCGTGCGCCATGGAGATGGTGCCGTTGAGATGATGGATGCCGGTCTTGTCGGTCGGCTCCAGCGGCACGGAAGGCAGGATGCGTCGGGCGTCGGTGCCGATTCCGCCCTGAACGAAACCATGTTTCGGATCGCCCTTGCGGCGTGCGGTGCGATAGAAACGGGTGCCCACAAAACGCCCGTCATCGACATAGTCCATGAAGTTATGAACGGTTTTCGGTGCGCGCTTGCGATCCAGTGCGACGGTGATCGGTCCCAGCGTGGTAACGATCCGTACCTTGATGATGTCGGGTTCCGCAGGGTGCTGCGGGCGGGCCTGCGCGGCGGTGAGGGCAAGGGGTGCCAGCAGGATGGCCAGCATCGACAACAGGAAGATACGCATGGCCATCGTCTATCCGCGCATCGCGGGTACAGCGCAAGAGGGGAAAGAAGACGCCCCGGCACGCATCATGCCGGGGCGTTTGTCATAGTGCTTACTCAGCGACGGGCGCGGTGCCGTCGATGGTGAAGGCGGCACTTGCGGTGGGCGCGTCTGTGCCCGGCTGACCGCCGCCGACCGACAGCGTATAGGCGCCGCCGGCGACCACGCGCTTGCCCGCTTCGGTGACGCTCGACAGATCACGCGGGGTGAGGTCGAAATGCACCTTGCGGCTTTCGCCGGGGTTCAGATGGACGCGGGTGAAACCGCGCAGCGCCCGGATCGGCGCACCCGGCACTTTCGGGAAGCTGATATAGAGCTGGACGATCTCGTCACCCGCCCGTTTGCCCGTGTTACGCACCACCGCATCGACGCCGAGCGGTTTGCCCGCCTGAAGCGTGGAGGCGGAAAGTACCGGCTTGTCATAGGCGAACTGCGTGTAGCTTAGCCCGTATCCGAAGGGATAGAGCGGCTTGCCGGTGAAATAGCGATAGGTGCGGTTCTTCATCGAATAATCGTCGAACGGCGGCAGTTGCGCGACACTGGTGTAGAAAGTGACCGGCAGGCGACCCGACGGATTGTTCACGCCCGACAGTGTCTGGCCGATCGCGGTGCCGCCCTGTTCGCCCGGATACCAGGCGTCGAGGATTGCATCGGCGTTCTTCGCGGCCCAGTTCACCGCCAGCGCGGAGCCGTTCATCAGCACCAGTGCAAGCGGCTTGCCCGTCGCTTTGACCGCCTTGAGCAGATCTTCTTCCTGCGCAGGCATTTTCAGGTTGGTGCGGTCGCCGCCCGAAAATCCGGGAACGTCGACATTCATCTCTTCCCCTTCCAGCGCAGAACTGATCCCGGCGACGGCAATCACCATATCCGCCTTGCGCGCAGCCGCGACTGCGCGTTGTAGCGGCTGTTCGACGACGCGGTTCCATGCGAGCCGGATCACCGGCGTCTTCCCCGTCACCTGTTCGACGCGGATCGAATAGCGTTTGCCCGCATCCATATGAACGGACGCGGTTTTCGGCGTTTTGACGGAATCGGTGACCGCGACAACCTGTTTGCCGTCGATCCACAGCTTTGCGTTGCCGCCGCTCAGGCCGATGTCATAGTCTCCGGTAGCGGGCGCGGTGATGAAGCCGGTCCAGCGGGCGGAGCCTGTCTCCCCCTTGATGACGGGCTTCATGTCGCGGTTGAATTTGACTTCCTTGTCCTGGCGGGTGACGACGGGCGCGCCCTTGAAATCGCCATTGTCCCAATATTCTCCTTGCAGGCCGGGCTGACCGTCGGGACCGCTCAGCGCACTGGCCGGAACCGGTACCGTGGTACGCAGGAAGTTGGTGCCGGGTTCATAGATGATCTTCGCATTGGGGAAGGCGGCGCGAATGCCGTCCAGCGCCGTCACCGGATGCACCGGCTCGCCATTATAGTTGCCGAGCAGCACATCGACCTGATCGGCAAGCGGACCGACCACGGCAATCGTCTTCACCTGATTGGAGATCGGCAGGATGCCGTTATTCTTCAGCAGCACCATCGATTCACTGGCGAGCTTGCGCGCCAGCGCGACATGCGCGGGCGAGTTCAACGCACTGTCCGAAACCTGCGCATAGGGTACTTTCGACGCCGGGTCGAACAGGCCCAGCCGGATGCGCGCCTCGAACAGGCGGACCAGTGCCGCATCGACGACCTGCTGGCTGACCAGCCCCTGTTTCATCGCATCGAGATAGGGCTGGTAATCCTCGCCCTCGTTCTTGGGATGGTTGAACTGCGTGCAATCGACATCGACACCCAGTTTCAGCGAGGCAGCCGCTGCCTCCGCCAGCGTCTTGGTATAGTGGTGGCCGCGCTGGATATCCGCGATCGCGTCGCAGTCGGACACGACATAGCCGTTAAAGCCCCAGCGCTGTTTCAATACGTCATGCAACAGGAAATCGTTGGCACAGGCGGGTTGCCCGTTGACGGCATTATATGCGCACATCAGCGACTGAACCTTGCCGGTCTTCACCAGCGCGCGGAAGGCGGGAAGGTAGGTATCCTCAATATCGTGCTGGCTGACCTTCACGTTGACTTCGTGCCGGGTCGCTTCCGGGCCGCTGTGCACGGCATAGTGTTTGGCGGTGGCGATGGTGTGGAAATAATCGGGATTATCACCCTGCATTCCGGTCACGAAGGCCACGCCCATCTGACCGGTCAGGAACGGATCCTCACCATAGGTTTCCTGACCCCGGCCCCAGCGAGGATCGCGAAAGATGTTGATGTTGGGCGACCAGAAATCGAGGCCCTGATAAATTTTATGCTCACCGCCAGCCTTTTCGACCTGGTTGAACTTGACGCGCGCCTCGGTCGCGATGGCACCACCCATCTGCTTGATGCTCGCAGGGTCGAAAGTAGCGGCAAGGCCGATAGGCTCCGGAAAGACAGTGGCATAGCCGTTACGCGCGACGCCGTGCAGTGCCTCGCTCCACCAGTTATAGGCAGGGATGCCGAGCCGCGGGATGGCGCGCGCATCGTTGACAAGCTGCGATGCCTTTTCTTCGGGCGTCAGGCGACGGACGATATCTTCCGCGCGCTGTTGCACCGATAGCGCGGTGTTGCGGAATGCCGGAACATTGGCGGCGGGTTTCCTGTCCTGCTTGCCAGTGCAGCCCGCCATCAGAACCGATGCCAGTATCGTACTTGCAATCAATGCTCTACGCATTCCTCAACTCCCTGGATTTGGTGATTGTCTGGTATTGGTTTCAGGTGATGGCGGGCACATCGACGACGGCTGCGGGATCGACCGCGCGGCGATAGCCCCAGTCGGTGGCGATGGTCGCACCGTCCTTCGCCACCGATTCGAGCATGGCGTGCATCAGCCGCATGTCCTGCATCCCTTCTTCGCCGGGCGACACCATCGGCGCGGTGCCGCGCACGACATCGCCCATCCAGTCCATTTCACGGGCGAACTGGTCGATTTCGGTAATGTGCGGGGTCGTCAGGTTGCCACCGATCAGTGACAGTTTGTTGCCATTGTAAAAGCAGCCGGGATCAGCAACCAGTCGCGTGGTCTCTCCCACCACCTGATAGGCCATGGTGCCGGGTTGCGAAAAACTGGTCGATCCTTCGCCGATCGCGCCGGAAGGAAAGCGCATCTGCCAGTTGATCAGATCCTCGACCGTTTTGAAGCGCGGATCGTCATGGTCGGTCCGTGCCCAGGCACGTACCTCCACCGGCTCTTCGTTGAGCAGGTAACGCGCCGCGTTGATGCCGTAGATGCCCATATCGGCCAGCGCGCCGCCGCCCGACTTCGCCATGTCGAGCCGCCATGCGTCGGAGGGAATTTGCAGGCTCGTCTGCCTCCCCATATCGGTATGGACGATCCGGGGACGCCCCAGAGCCTGTTCGCGCATCAGGCGCATCGCAGTGAGATTCAGCGGTTCATACTGACAGCGATAGGCGATCATCAGGTGACGCTTGGCTGTTTTGGCGGCAGCAATCATCTGTTCGCATTCATGCACCGTTACCGCCATTGGCTTTTCACACAGCACATGCTTGCCGGCTTTCAGCGCCCGGATGGTATATTCGGCATGCATGAAATTGGGCAGGACGATATAGACGATCTGTACCGAGGGATCGTCGGCGAGACGGTCATAATTGTCGTAATTGTAAATCTGCCTGTGCGGCAGGCCGTATTGATCGGCGTAGCGTTGCGCCTTTTCGGGATGACCGCTGACCAATGCGGCAAGATGTACGCCCTTTGTGCGGGTCAGGCCGGGCAGCAACTGTCCTTCGGTCAGCAGACCGATACCGACCAGCGCGATGCCGAGCGAATCGGACCGCTTTTTCACGGGCTGCTGCAACGGTGCCGCGCGCACCATGGCGCCAGCGGCAAGCGCAGCCCCGGTCCCAATACCGAGTACCGTGCGACGTGAGAAATCTCCGGACATCCCTGCCTCCCAATATTGCGTGGCCACGTCGCAATGCGCGGCTTCTTTATGCTAGCGCTATCATGACACGGGATTTCCTGTTCGCCAAGCGATGCTTGGTGTGGCGATATTCGGCTGATATAAATAAGAAGAATATTCGATTGTTTTGACCATTCAAATCCGTTGGATTGATGATTGGGGGGCGGGTACCATACCCATCGGCAAATCGGTCGAGTGACCGGTCGTCTGAACGATTGGGAATTCATGGCTGACATCCGACACCCGCGCGGCGCGAACGCTGCTCCTTCTCAACAGGCGCTGGGGACACCTCATGCACCCGAAGAGGGCGACGGGGTCGATACCTCGCCCAAAATCGGGGACAGGATCGTCAAATCCACCTGTTACATGTGTGCATGCCGGTGCGGCATCGACGTGCATGTCCGCGACGGCAAAATCCGGTACATCAACGGGAACAAGGATCACCCGGTCAATCGCGGCGTGCTGTGCGGCAAGGGCAGCGCGGGCATCATGACGCAATACAGCCCGGCGCGGCTGAAAAAACCGCTGTTGCGAACCGGCGAACGCGGGTCGGGGGAGTTTCGGGAAATCGAATGGGACGAAGCGCTGGAGATTGCAGCCGACCGCCTGCGCCATATCCGTGCTACCGATCCCAAACGGCTCGCCTTCTTTACCGGGCGCGATCAGTCGCAGTCGCTCACCGGCTGGTGGGCGACACAGTTCGGTACCCCCAATTTCGCCGCGCATGGCGGATTCTGTTCGGTCAACATGGCGGCAGGCGGCCTTTATACGCTTGGCAGCGCCTTTTGGGAGTTCGGCGAAACCGACTGGGATAACACGAAATATTTCATGCTGTTCGGCGTGGCGGAGGATCACGACTCCAACCCGATCAAGATCGGCATCGGCAAGCTGAAGGCGCGCGGCGCGAAGGTTGTGTCGATCAATCCCTGCCGCACCGGCTATAATGCGATTGCCGATGACTGGATCGGTATCCGCCCCGGCACTGACGGGCTGTTCGTACTGGCGATCGTGCATGAACTGCTGAAGGCGGGGAAGGTCGATCTCGACTATCTGGCGCGCTACACCAATGCGCCCGCGCTGGTGATCCATGCCCCCGGCAGTGCCGAACACGGCCTGTTCGCGCGCAATGGGGTTGGCGATATTCTCGCATGGGACCGGGGACAGGGGCGTCCTCTGGCTGCTGACGATCCCGCACTGCAGCCGGCGCTTACAGGCAGCTTTACCGTCGATGGAAAGGTCTGTGTTCCTTCGTTTCAACTGCTTGCGCAACGCTATCTCGACGAACGCTATGCGCCTGACAGCGTGGCGGAACGCTGCGGTATCGCCGCCGATACGATCCGCCGGGTTGCCGCCGAACTCGCCCATGTCGCGTTTGAGGAGGAGATCGAACTGCCGGTCGCCTGGACCGACTGGAGAGGCGTGCGACATGAGACGATGAAGGGCAGGCCGGTGGCGATGCACGCGATGCGTGGCATTTCCGCCCATTCCAACGGTTTTCACACATGCCGCGCGATCCATTTGTTGCAGGTGTTGCTGGGCAGTGTCGAGGTGCCGGGCGGTTTCCGCTTTCGTCCGCCCTATCCCAAGCCGGTGCCGCCGCCCAACAAGCCGCACGGCAAGGACGGCGGCAGGCCGGATACGCCACTGGACGGCTCTCCGCTGGGTTTCGTCACCGATCCCGAAGACCTGATGGTCGATGCTGACGGCACGCCGATCCGCATCGACAAGGCGTTCAGTTGGGAAGCGCCTTTTGCCGCGCATGGGCAGATGCATCGCGTCATCCGCAATGCCTGGGCCGGCGATCCGTACCCGATCGACACGCTGTTCCTCTATATGGCGAACATGGCGTGGAACTCGTCGATGGACACGGAAAAGACCATCGCGATGCTGACCGACAAGGACGAAGACGGCACCTATAAAATCCCCTTCATCCTCTATTCCGACGCCTATAATTCCGAAACCGTGGCCTATGCCGATCTGGTGCTACCCGACACCACCTATCTGGGGCGGCATGACTGTATCAGCCTGCTCGACCGGCCGATCAGCCATGCCGACGGGCCGGGCGATGCCATACGCCAGCCGGTGATCCCGCCCGATCGCGATGTCAGACCGTTTCAGACGGTGCTGATCGATCTCGGTGCGCGTATCGGCCTTCCCGGCTTTGTCGAAGAAGATGGCAGCCCCAAATATCGCGACTATGCCGATTATATCGTCCGGCATGAACGAAAGCCGGGTATCGGCCCGCTTGCCGGGTTTCGCGGGGAAAGGGGCGAAAGTTTTGGCCGTGGTGCGCCCAATCCCGACCAGCTTGAGCGCTATATCGCTAATGGCGGGTTCTGGCATCACCGGCTGGACGCCGACCAGCGCTATTACAAGATGGCGAACCGCAGCTATCTGAATTTCGCGACGGATATGGGGTTTCTGGATGCGCCGGAACCGATCTTCTTTCAGCTTTATTCCGAACCGCTTCAACGGTTCAGGCTCGCGGCGCAGGGGCATGGTGCGATTGCGGTGCCGGAGGCTGAGCGCGAGCGGGTGGAGGACTATTTCGACCCGCTGCCCATCTGGTACCCGCCGCTCGACGAAGCGGCGGTCAATGGTGAAACCTATCCGCTCCACGCGCTGACTCAGCGGCCGATGCACATGTATCATAGCTGGGGCGGGCAGAATGCCTGGCTGCGGCAGATCACCAATCAGAATCATTTGTTCGTCCATCGCGAAACCGCACATGCCGCCGGGCTGACCGATGACGACTGGGTGTGGATCGAAAGCGCCCATGGGCGGGTGAAGGGGCAAATCAGACTGATGGACGGCGTCAATCCGCATACGGTGTGGACATGGAACGCCATCGGCAAGCGGCGGGGCGCCTGGGGCCTGAAGCCCGGTGCGGAAGAGAGCAATAAGGGCTTTCTGCTCAATCATGCGATCGGCGATCAACTGCCGCCTGATGCACGCGGGAAGCGCTATTCCAATTCCGACCCGGTGACGGGGCAGGCGGCATGGTTCGATGTGCGCGTGCGGCTGGTCAAATGTACGGCGGACGAGGCGGGGGAGACTGCGCCCCTGCTCCCGCCCGTGCCGTTACCCCCAGGTTTTTCACCGTCGCCCGACAAGCTCTCGTTCGGCGCGGAATTTGCGGACAAAGGGAAGACGAAATGACCTGCATCCCCGTCAAAACCGACAGGAAGCTGGGGCTGGCCATCGACCTGGATACCTGTGTCGGCTGCCATGCCTGTGTTACGTCCTGCAAGGAATGGAATACCGGTGCGCATAGCGCGCCGCTGACCGATTTGCTGCCCTATGACGCCGATCCCGACGGTGTGTTCTTTAACCGGGTTCATACCTATGAACAGGATACGCCCGATGGCGGGCGTACGGTCAATTTCCCGCGCTCCTGCCTGCATTGTGAGCAGCCCGCCTGTGTCACGGTATGCCCGACCGGCGCGTCGTACAAGCGGACCTCCGACGGGATCGTGCTGGTCGATCAGGACAAGTGCATCGGGTGCAAGCTGTGTAGCTGGGCGTGCCCCTATGGTGCGCGCGAATTCGACGTCGATGTGGGGGTCATGAAGAAATGCACGCTCTGCGTCGACCGTATCTATAACGAAAACCTGCCGGAGGAGGATCGCGTGCCCGCCTGTGTTGCGGCGTGCCCGACCGGTGCGCGGCATTTCGGCGATTTCGGCGACCCGGACTCGGCGATTTCGAAACTGTCCGCCGAACGCGGCGGCGTCGAACTGATGCCCGAACTCGGTTACAAACCGGTCAACCGCTATCTGCCGCCGCGTGAGCGGAAGAACCACCCGGTCAATACCGCTGCGAAACCGCTTGAGGCCGTGAAGGCAGAGGGCGGATTCCTTGGCTGGGTCGATCGTATTCTGTCGGGGAAAGACTGATGCGTCCGGCTTTCTCCGTCATCTTTTTCACAACCGCCAGCGGGGCAGGATACGGCTTGCTGTTCTGGCTGGGGCTGGCGGCACTGGCGGGCATCCTGCCGGGTGGGTTCTGGTTCGGTTTCGTCACGATGGCGCTGGCGGTCGGGCTGATTTCCGCCGGGCTGTTGTCCTCTACCGCGCATCTGGGGCGGCCCGAACGCGCCTGGCGGGCCTTTTCGCAATGGCGCAGTTCCTGGCTGTCGCGCGAAGGCGTCGCATCCGTTCTGACCTATCTGCCGATTGCGGCATTCGGGGTCGGCTGGGTGTTTCTGGGCAGGACGGGCGGCTGGGTTGTCGCTGCCGGAGCGTTGATGGCGCTGGGCGCTGTTGTCACCGTGTGCATGACCGCGATGATCTATGCCTCGTTAAAGCCGGTACGCGAATGGCATAATCCGACCACCCTGCCGGGCTATCTGCTGTTCGCGGCGATGACCGGGGCAGTGCTGCTGAACGGGGTATTGCATTTGTTCGGCCATGGCTCTCAGCCGATGGTGTTGCTCGCACTGGGCACCACCATTCTGGGCTGGATCATGAAGCGGACGATCTGGCGCTATAACGCCACGCACAGGGACGGACCAACGCTGGGTGATGCCACTGGTCTCGGCAATGCGGGCAAGGTGCGGTCTTCGCAATGGCCGCACACCGAACAGAATTATCTGCTCAAGGAAATGGGCTACAAAATCGCGCGCAAACATTCGGCAAGGCTGCGTATTATCGCGCAGGCGCTGGCCTTTGCAGCGCCGATCGCGTTGCTGGCGGTGGCGCTGATCGCGCCGGGATGGCTGTCGGTCGTGGGGTGTGTCCTGGCGGCACTGGTACAGCTTGCCGGGATGCTGGTCGAACGCTGGCTGTTCTTCGCCGAAGCGACGCATACCGTTACGCTCTATTACGGCTATGCCGACAAGGAAGCGGCTGCGTAAACGGCGCTAGAGCCAGCCTTCGAGCACCTGATCGGGCGGGCGATGGCCATCCGCCCAGACGCGGATATTGGCGATTACCTTGTCGCCGGTGGCTTCGCGGCCTTCATGCGTGGCGCTGCCCATATGCGGGGTCAGCACGACATTGGGCAGCGCGAGAAGGCGCGGATTGATCTCCGGCTCATATTTCCAGACATCGAGGCCCGCCCCGGCAAGGCGCCCGTCCTCCAGCGCCTCGACCAGCGCGTCTTCATCGACAATTCCCCCGCGAGAGGCGTTGATGACATGGACATGCGGACGCAGCAGGCCGATCCGTCGCCGGTCGATCAGATTCTCACTGTCGGCATTGAGCGGCGTGTGGATGGTGAGGATGTCGATCGCCGCCAGCATGGCGTCGAGCGATTCATGCCATTGCGCACCCAGTTGCGCCTCCAGCACGGCGGGCAGGCGGTTGCGGTTATGGTAATGGATCGACAGGCCGAAGGCGCGGGCGCGTGCCGCCACTGCGCGGCCGATCCGGCCCATGCCGACAATCCCCAGCGCCTTGCCGCCGATCCGGTGGCCCAGCATCGCGCCGGGACTCCAGCCCTTCCATCCGCCCGAACGCACCAGCTTCTCGCCCTCGGCCAGACGGCGGGGAACCGCAACGATCAGCGCCATCGTCATGTCGGCGGTGTCTTCGGTCAGCACGCCCGGCGTATTGGTGACGACGATGTTGCGCGCGCGTGCCGCCTTCAGGTCGATATGGTTCACGCCCGCGCCGTAATTGGCGATCAGCTTCATACGCTCGCCCGCCGCTTCGATCACGCCCGCGTCGATGTTGTCGGTGACGGTCGGCACCAGCACGTCGCAATCGGCGACCGCGGCGATCAGCGCGCTGCGTTCCAGCCGTTCCTCCGCGCCGGTCAGGGTGACGTCGAACAACTCGCCCATGCGCCGCTCGGTGGCTTCGGGAAGCCGGCGGGTCACGAACACCCGTGGCGGAGACTGATCGAAACGCCGTGCCATATTCGTTCGATTGGCCCGGTCGGCCCCGACAGTCAACGGTTGATAGAAACCCTTTGGGAGGAGTAAGCGCAATATCCGAACCATTGCGGGGAGTTGCTATGCGAGGTTGGATTGGGGCTGCGCCCGCGGCAATAGTGGCGGTGGTCGCGGTTGCGACGATTCCGCCCGCACAGGCGCAAACGCAAAAAGTGCCCTATTACGCCTCGATCTCCGCAGGCAAAGCGCGGATGCGGACCGGGCCGGGCCGCAACTATCCGATAAGCTGGGTGTATGAGCGCGCCGACCTGCCCATCAAGGTGGTCGAACGCTATAAGGACTGGCGCAAGATCGAGGATCCCGACGGCACCGAAGGCTGGATGCAGGTCGGCCTGCTGAGCGCGCGCCGGACGGGCATGGTGCATGGCGGAATTGCCGCGATGCGATCGTCGCCCGGCTTCTCCGCCAGTATCAACTGGCGCGCAGCACCCGGCGTGGTAGGGCGGATCAGCGAATGCAGCCGGGGCTGGTGCTATTTCGACGTACACGGACGCGGCGGATATGTCGAACAGTCGCAGCTATGGGGCGTCGATCCGGGTGAGGAGTTTTAGGGGGTGCGACGGGTCTGGTGGTGCCTGGGCTTACCGGTCAGGTTTCGCCTCAACATAGGTCGTCTCGACCTCCGGTCAGCTTGCCTAATAGCAGACGATAGGTAAGCTAGCAGGATGCTCGCTAAATTAGCCGCTTTCGCTGTGGCAGCTCTGATGTTGAGCAGTTGCTCCTATGGCTATGATGTCTTGGCAGTAGCTCGGAACGGGAAGCTCGCGTTCATCGTGGGTCCTGATTCTTCTAAACAGCCATCGTGTTTTCGGCGCGTCGAAGTCGTTGAGGAAGAGGGGGAGCATGCCACTCTTTGGCAGGAAAGCGTCAGCTATGACGATGCATGTGCAAACAGATTTCCCCTCTTGTATGGCGCAGCACTGAAAGGCCAGCATCAACGCAACAGTGACCAAATCTCCGCGAAACCGCTAAAGCGAGGCGTGGTATACGATGTTTCCGTGACGACGGGTGCTACGGGCTATGGCCGCGGCAGGTTTGTGATCCATGAAGGCGGTCGGCTCGAAAATTTGAAATTTCAAACCAGCGCCGACGAAGGGAACTAAGCAACTGGGAATCTGTAGCGCGGCTATCGCCTTAACGAGACCTGAAACTGCCATTCGCCTAACCACCCATTTGAGACATTTGTACACGCGGTGGTCTGCCTCCTACCCATAGCGCCAGCTAAGTACGGCGGCGGCGGTCAGGACGACCAGGATGACCAATACGCCGCCCATGCGTCCGTAATCGGTGAAGCGATAGCCGCCGGGCGCCATCACCAGCAGGTTGTTCTGGTGGCCGATGGGAGTCAGGAAATCCGACGATGCGCCGATCAGTACTGCCAGCAACGCCGCATCCGCCGGAATGCCGAGCAGGCGCGCCGTTTCTATCGCCAGCGGCCCCATGATGACGGCGGTGGCGACATTGTTGAGGAAGATCGACAGGAGCAGCGTGCCCGCGCACAAGGCGGCGATGGTGACGAACAACGGCTGGCCGTGCAGCACGCGGCCAAGCATATGCGCCACATCGGCCGCAGCACCGGTGGTTTCGAAACTCTGCCCCACCGGGATCATCGCCGCGAGCAGCACGATCACGCTCCAGTCGATCGAGCGATAGGTTTCCTCCGCCGGGATCAGGCGCAAGGCCGCGAGCACGATGGCCGCACCGACAAAAGAGACGGCGGGGCTGGCAAGGCCGCTGACGACCAGCACGATCGACACGGTGAATATCGCGATGATCGTTGCCGCTTTCGACCGCGCGACATTGGGCAGATCCAGCCGGTCGATCTCCAGCAGGCGCGCCTGACTGATAAATTGCGCCAGCGCTTCGGCGGGGCCGCGCAGGAACAACTGGTCGCCGGGGCGGATGGTCATGGCGGACAGCGACTGGCGTTCACGCGCGGCACGTGGCCCGACCGCGACGACACGCAACTGTCCGTCGCTCTGGCTCTTGATATGGTGATGTCCGTGGCCGATCAGGAAGGAACCGTGCGCGACCACGGTCCGCGCGGTGACTTCATTTTCGTCGGCTACATCGGGGGCGGCCAGACCGGTCCGGTCGGCGGCAACCCATTGATTAACGCGCGACAGGAGCAGCAGCCGGTCCTGCGGCTGAAGTGTGCGGCCCGCATATACGGCAAGCTGTTGCCCTGACCGCAGCACTGCCAGCAATCTGGCCGGCACGCGGCGCAGCGCAGGCAGCAGCGGTTGCAGGTCCAGCGTTGTTCCCGCCGGTACGATCAGCTCAAACACACGCCAGGGCGGCCGGGTTTCGCGAACGCCGGATCGTCGCACCGGCAACAGCCGCCAGCCCAGGAATCCCAGATAGGCAAGTCCGATCACCGAGACCGCGACGCCGACCTCCGTCATGGTGAAGAAGCCCAGCGGCGCGCCGAGCTCCTGCTCGCGGACGGAGGACAGGATCAGATTGGCGGGCGTGCCGATCAGCGTCGTCATCCCGCCGAGGATGGTGGCGAAGGCCAGCGGCATCAGCGTTGCCGCAGGCGGCAGTTTCGCCCCGCGCGCGACATCGGCGGCGATGGGCATGGTGATGACCAGCGCGGCGATATTGTTCATGAACGCCGACAGCGTGGCCGCGACGATCAGCAGCATCAGCAGCCGGATGGTGAAGCCTGCGCGGTGCGGGATCACGCGCTTGGCAATCGCCGATGCCACGCCCGACAGTTCGATGGCCCGCCCGATGACGAGGATCGCCGCCACGGTCAGCACTGCCGGGTCGGCGAACCCGACAAAGGCGTCCGCAGGCTTGACGATGCCGAGGATCAGGCACGCGAACAGCGCCAGCAACGCCACCAGATCGTGGCGGACGCGTTCCGACACGAACAGTAACAGGGCTATGCCCAGCACGAGCGCGCTCAGCGCAGCAGGCGTCATGCGGCAACTATGCGGTGGCTAACCGGTGGCGTCACCCCCCAATTCGATATCAGTGCATCAACTCGACGGCCATGGCGGTGGCTTCCCCGCCGCCGATGCACAGCGAGGCAAGGCCGCGCTTCTGTCCCGACCCTTCCAGCGCGGAAAGCAGTGTCGCCATGATCCGCGCCCCGCTGGCGCCGATCGGATGGCCCAGCGCGCAGGCACCGCCATGTACGTTGACGACATCGTGGCTGAGGCTCAGGTCGCGCATCGCGATCATCGACACGCAGGCAAAGGCCTCATTGACTTCGAACAGGTCGACATCGCCGGTGGTCCAGCCAGCCTTTTCCAATGCCTTGCGCATCGCGAATACCGGCGCGGTGGTGAAGCGGGCGGGGGCATGGGCGTGCGCGGCATGGCTGACGACCTTCGCCACCGGTTTCAGCCCCAGCCTTTCGGCAACCGAAAGCCGGGTCATCACCAGCGCCGCCGCACCGTCGGAAATCGACGATGCGTTGGCTGCGGTGATCGTTCCGTCTTTGGCAAAGGCGGGTTTGAGCGTCGGAATTTTGGCAACGTCGCCGCGTGCGGGCTGTTCGTCGAGGCGGATGGTGTTGCTGCCCTTGCGCGTCTGCACCTCGACAGGCACGATCTCGCGATCGAATGCGCCGGATTTCTGTGCCTTTTGCGCGCGCTCCAGCGAGGCGATGGCGAAATTGTCCTGCGCCTCACGCGTAAACTGATATTCCTGCGCGGTTTCCTCGGCAAAGCTGCCCATCAACCGGCCCGGTTCATAGGCGTCTTCCAGCCCGTCGAGAAACATATGGTCCATCATCCGGTCATGGCCCAGCCGCGCGCCGCTGCGATGGTGCATGGAAAGATAGGGGGCGTTGGTCATGCTCTCCATGCCGCCTGCGATCAGCATATCGACCGAGCCGGCGGCGAGCGCGTCGCTGGCCAGAATCGACGCCTGCATTCCCGATCCGCACATCTTGTTGACGGTGGTCGCCTCGACATGCTGCGGCAGTCCGGCGTTGAGCGCTGCCTGACGCGCAGGTGCCTGACCCAGCCCGGCGGGCAGGACGCAGCCCATATAGATGCGCTCGATCGCTTCCCCCGATAGCCCGGCCCGTTCGACCGCCGCACCTACCGCCGTCGCGCCCAGCGCAGTGGCGGAGGCATCCGATAGACAGCCCTGAAAGCTGCCCATCGGCGTGCGGGCATAGGACAGGATGACGACGGGATCGGACATGGCAATTCTCTCCGCTCAGCAGATTTGATTCGTTGCCGCTGACTTAGGGGCGGGCAGAGGCATTTGCAAAACAGCGGCAGCCGTTGTCGTTCGACAACCGGGCTTCCTGCCAGTATCTCTATCCGCATAACGGCAAAAGAAAGCCCGATAGAATGGAGAGGGCGCAATGACCGATACACTTGAGACTGTCCTAGGGACGCAGCGCAGCGCCTTTATGAGCCACTTGCCGGTGCCCGCCGCCGTCCGGCAGGATCGGCTGAAACGCGCCATTGCGATGGTTTCCGAGAATGCCGATGCATTATGCGACGCGCTGAGCGAGGATTTCGGCCATCGCAGCCGCGAACAGTCGATGATGACGGATATTGCTGCTTCAGTCGCGGCATTGAACCATGCGCGCAAACATCTTTCGCGCTGGATGAAGGCGGATCGCCGCCCGGTACAGTTCCCCCTCGGCCTGCTGGGTGCGCGCGGGCGGGTGGAATATCAGCCCAAGGGCGTGGTCGGCGTAATCGCGCCGTGGAATTTCCCGGTCAATCTGGTGATGACGCCGCTTGCGGGGATTCTGGCCGCCGGAAACCGGGCAATGGTCAAGATGTCTGAATATACACCGGTAACGTCCGAACTGATGGCGGAACTCGCGGGACGCTATTTCGATACCGAGGAACTGGCTTTCGTGACGGGCGGCGTGGAGGTGGGGCAGGCCTTTGCCGCCTTGCCATTCGATCACCTGCTGTTCACCGGTGCGACCGGGGTGGGGCGGCATATTCTGCATGCCGCAGCCGATAATCTGATGCCGGTGACGCTTGAACTCGGTGGAAAATCGCCGGTGATCGTCGGACAGTCCGCCGACATCGCGCGGACGACCGAACGGGTGGCGTTGGGAAAGATGCTGAACGCCGGGCAAATCTGCCTCGCGCCCGATTACATGCTGGTGCCGGAAGCTAAGGAGGCGGAGATAGTCGACGGGCTGACGCGTGCTGCCACTGCCATGTATCCGACGCTGCTCGCCAATCCCGATTATACGGCCATCATCAATGACCGGCATTATGCACGACTGACCGACTGGATCGAGGATGCGCGGGCCAGAGGCGCGCAGGTCGTGGAGGTGAACCCCGCCGGGGAGGATTTTGCCGCGTCGAACAGCCGCAAGCTGCCGCTGCATATCATTCGCGACGCCACCGACGATATGCTGGTCATGCAGGAAGAGATATTCGGCCCCGTGCTGCCGATCCGCCGCTACCGGGATATGGAGGGCGCTATAGCGGAGGTGAATGGCCGTCCCCGTCCGCTGGCACTTTATTATTTCGGGAACGACGCGAGCGAGGAGCGACAGGTGCTCGACCGGACGATTTCCGGTGGCGCAACCGTCAACGACGTTATTTTCCACGTTTCGATGGAGGAGTTGCCGTTCGGCGGTATCGGGCCATCGGGAATGGGCGCCTATCATGGGCGAACCGGGTTCGAAACCTTCAGCCATGCGCGCAGTGTCTTTCGCCAGTCGCGACTGGATGTGGCGAAGCTGGCCGGACTGAAACCGCCTTATGGCAGGACCACCAGAAGTTCAATTCGCCGCCAGATGCGATAGACGATAGCGCTACCGCCAAAAAAAAGCCGCCCCGGAGGGCGGCTATGAAAGTTTTTAGGAGAGGATGCCTGAAAGGCAGGTTCTTTTTGCGTTGCATCGAAAAATGTTGCAAGTGCGAAAGGCACGAGTGCAGTTGCAAAATATGCAATCGTGAAAGCGGTTTCTTTGCAACTCAGATTCCGCCGTCTCCATCGGTGCTTGTTCCTTTGGGCTACCGCCTCTAAGGTCCGCGCCGCTTCGCCCACATTATCACAATGAAAAGATTCGATGGCTGTATCCCGCTTTAACCGTATCCTGCTGAAACTTTCCGGCGAAGTCCTGATGGGGCAGGGACAATTCGGTATCGATCCGGCCACCTGCGACCGCGTGGCGGGAGAAGTGGCCGCCGCGAAAGAGGCGGGGCACGAATTGTGCCTGGTGGTCGGTGGAGGCAATATTTTCCGCGGGCTGGCAGGCGCGGCAAAGGGCTTTGACCGCGCGAGCGCCGATTATATGGGGATGCTCGCCACGGTGATGAACGCGCTTGCGGTGCAGAATTCGCTGGAACGCATTGGTGTCGATACGCGGGTGCAGTCCGCGATTCCGATGGCGTCGGTGTGCGAACCCTATATCCGCCGTCGTGCCGAACGGCATCTGGAAAAGGGCCGGGTCGTGATTTTTGCGGCAGGTACCGGCAATCCGTTCTTCACCACCGACACCGGCGCTGCGTTGCGTGCTGCCGAGATGCGGTGCGATGCGCTGTTCAAGGGCACCAGCGTCGACGGCGTTTATGATGCCGACCCTAAAAAAGTGCCGGATGCAACGCGCTATAACACATTGAGCTTCGACCGCGTATTGGGCGATAATCTGAAGGTGATGGACGCGGCTGCCGTTTCGTTGTGCCGCGACAATGATATTCCGATCGTCGTGTTCAATATCCGCGATGAGGGCAATCTGGCCGCGGTCTTGCGCGGTGAAGGAACATCGACAATCGTTCAGAACGACGATTGATTTTTGAGAAGATAGAAGAGGACGCATAGCATGGCCGCTTATGACAAGGCCGATCTGGAACGCCGTATGGCCGGTGCCGTCGAATCGCTGAAGCACGATCTTCAGGGGCTGCGCACCGGGCGCGCCAGCACAACGCTGCTCGATCCCGTCACGGTAGAAGTTTACGGTGCGCAGATGCCGATCAATCAGGTCGGTACGGTGTCGGCGCCCGAGCCGCGCATGTTGTCGGTGCAGGTCTGGGACAAAACGAATGTCGCTGCGGTGGACAAGGCGATCCGCTCGGCAGGTCTGGGTCTTAACCCGATCGTCGACGGCCAGAATGTTCGCCTGCCCATTCCCGATCTGACCGAGGAACGGCGCAAGGAACTGGCAAAGCTCGCCGGGCAATATGCGGAAAAAGCGCGTATTGCCGCGCGCAACGTCCGGCGCGACGGCATGGACAGCCTGAAAACCGACGAGAAGAAGGGCGAGCTGAGCGAGGATGAGCGTAAACGCCTGGAAACAGAGGTGCAGAAACTGACAGACAGCACGATTGCCGATATCGATGCAGCCTCGCAGTCGAAGGAAAAGGAAATCCTGTCTCAGTGATATCGCGTCCCGCACCAGCGCCGCTTGCCGGTGGCGACGGTGGCATTGCCGGGGCGCCCCGGCATGTTGCAATTATCATGGACGGAAACGGGCGCTGGGCAAAGGCGCGCCGTTTGCCGCGCATTGCCGGACATCGTCAGGGTGTGGAGGCGGTGCGCAAGGTATCGCGTGCTGCCCGCGAACTGGGCATCGAGGTTCTGACTCTGTACGCCTTTTCCTCCGAAAACTGGCGGCGTCCACCGGCTGAAGTCAGCGATCTGATGGGCCTGTTGCGGCGGTTCCTGCGCAATGAGGTCGAGGAACTGGTGCGCGAAGGCGTCCGGTTGCGCGTCATTGGCGATTATCGCGCGCTGTCGCCCGATCTGGTCGAGATGGTCGAGGATGTTGTCGAGCGGACCCGCGATGCCGAGGGGGCGACGCTGGTCATCGCGCTCAACTACGGATCGCAGCGCGAGATACTGGCGGCGGCGCGGCGTGTGGCGGAGGCGGCGCGCGATGGCGTGCTCAACCCCGATACACTGGACGAGGCCGTGTTCGAGACGTTTCTCGACACCCATGACCTGCCGCCGCTCGATCTGATGATCCGCACGTCGGGCGAGCAGCGGCTTTCCAATTTCCTGTTGTGGCAGGCGGCCTATGCCGAATTGCTGTTCGTCGATACGCTCTGGCCGGATTTCGACGGCGCGACGCTGGCGGCGGCGCTGTCGAGTTATGGCATGCGGCATCGCCGATTTGGAGGCTTGTGAGCGCGGCCGGCACCCCCCGTTCCGATCTCGCCACGCGTACCGTTGTCGGCGTGGCCCTGATCGCGCTCGCCGCCGCGGCACTGATTCTCGGCGGCTATTTGTTCTGGCTCGTGCTGGTGGTTGCCGGGCTGCTGATGTTGGCGGAGTGGAGCGACCTTCTCGGCGTTTCATACCGGTTCAAAAGGATCGCGCAGTTCAGCCTTTCGGTGCCGCTGGCGATCCTGTGCCCTGCCGCGGCGGGGCCGGGTTTCCTGGCGCTGGGCCTGACGTTCGGGGCGGCGTTTTTCGTTGTTATCGTGACGCAGCGGCCGATTCTGGCTGCTGGCGTGCTGTATGTCGGCCTGCCTGTGCTGGCATTGCTGGTCATTCGTGCACAGCCCGATGGCCTGTTGCTGGCCTTCTGGGCCATGGCGCTGGTCTGGGCATGCGATATCGGTGGTTACTTTGCAGGGCGGTCGATCGGCGGTCCCAAACTTGCACCATCCATCAGCCCTAACAAGACCTGGTCGGGACTGGCCGGCGGGGTGGTGGCAGCGGCGGCCTTTGCATCGGTGCTCTATCGCTTTGGGCTGCCGGTGCAACTGGCCATTGCGACGCCGCTCCTCGCGGTTGTCGCGCAGATGGGTGACCTTTACGAAAGCTGGATGAAACGCAGAGCAGGCGTCAAGGATTCGGGAACGATGCTGCCGGGCCATGGTGGATTTCTCGACAGGCTCGACGGACTGGTGCCGGTGGCGCCGATCGCGGCTCTGCTGGTGGTATTGGTACGATGAACGAACGCAAACGCATTACGATACTCGGGGCCACCGGGTCGGTCGGCACCTCGACGCTCGATTTGATCGAGCGGTCGCCCGACGCGTTCGATGTGGTGGCGCTGACGGCGTACCGCGATGTCGAAGGACTGGCCGCCGCTGCGCGGCGCACCGGCGCGCAATGGGCTGTGATTGGCGATGCGCAGCGACTGGACGCCCTGCGCGAAGCGCTTGCCGGAACTAATGTGCAGGTTGCCGCCGGGGCCGATGCGATTTGCGATGCCGCACGTCTGCCCGTCGACTGGACAATGGCGGCGATTGTCGGGTGCGCCGGGTTGAAACCGACCATGGCGGCGGTGGAGCAGGGGCAGACAGTTGCGCTGGCCAACAAGGAGGCGCTGGTATCGGCGGGCGATGTCATGCTCGCGGCGGTTCAGAAACATGGCGCAACCCTGTTGCCCGTCGATTCGGAGCATAACGCCGTATTCCAGTGTTTTGACCATGAAGCGCCTCGCCGCGTGCGCAAGGTGACGCTGACGGCCAGCGGCGGCCCGTTTCGCGAATGGTCGGCGGATGCGATGCGCGCGATCACGCCGGAGCAGGCGGTGGCCCATCCCAACTGGTCGATGGGCGCCAAGATTTCGGTCGATTCGGCGACGATGATGAACAAGGGGCTGGAACTGATCGAGGCATTCCACCTGTTCCCTGTCGACGTGGCGCAACTCGATATTCTCGTGCATCGCCAGTCAGTGGTGCATTCGATGGTGGAATATGTCGACGGGTCGGTGCTGGCGCAACTCGGCACGCCCGATATGCGCACGCCCATCGCCTATTGTCTGGCCTGGCCCGACCGTATGGCGACGCCGTGCCCGCCGCTTGATCTGGCGACGATCGGGCGCCTTGATTTCGAAGCGCCGGACCCGGCCCGTTTCCCGGCCATTCCGTTGGCCCGTGCCGCGCTGGAGGCTGGTGGCGCTCGCCCGGCAATCCTGAATGCCGCGAATGAGGTGGCCGTGGCAGCATTTTTGGAGCGGCGTATCGGATTCCTCGAAATTGCCGTAATCGTCGCCGATACATTGTCCTGCTATGATCCGGAACCGCCGGTATCGCTCGATTCGGTGCTTGCCATCGATGCCGAGGCAAGGCGGATCGCGGAACAGCGAGTAGAGGACTGCGTATCTTGAGCCAATCGCCGGGTTTCTTTCTGACGATTATCGCCTTTGCCCTGGTGCTGGGGCCGCTGGTGTTCCTGCATGAGCTGGGTCACTATCTCGCCGGACGGCTGTTCGGGGTGAAGGCAGAAGCATTTTCGATCGGATTCGGGCGGGAGATTGCGGGCTTCACCGATCGCAGGGGCACGCGATGGAAATTCGGCTGGTTGCCTTTGGGCGGCTATGTCCGCTTTGCCGGAGACATGAACCCGGCGAGTCAGCCGACGCCCGAATGGCTGGCGCTGCCCGCCGACGAACGGGCAAGAACGTTTCAGGCCAAGTCCTTGTGGCAACGCGCGATTATCGTTGCGGCGGGGCCATTTACGAATTTTCTGATCGCTATCGTTATTCTGGCAACCTTTGCCGGGGTTTACGGCGTCGATCGGACGCCCCCGGTGGTTGGCGCGGTGATGGAAGGCAGTGCCGCGGCGAAGGCCGGGCTGGAACCCGGCGACCGGATTACCGCGATCGGCGGACGCCATGTCTCCACCTACAAGGATCTGGCGCAATATACGGTGATGCGACCGGGTGAACGGGTCTCGCTGGATATTGTGCGTAACGGTAGCCCGCGCGCGATGGAAGTGACGCTGGACGTGCATCGAGAGGTGGACCGGTTCGGCAACGAATATCGCATGGGCCGCCTGGGTGTTGCCAATGGCAGCCCGGTGTTGGAAAAGGTCGGCGCCCTGGGTGCGATCGGTGCCGGAGCGAGCCAGACCGTTGACGTGATTCGCGGAACACTCGACGGGCTGGGTCAGATGATTACCGGCCGTCGTTCGATCGACGAACTCGGCGGTCCGGTTCGGATCGCCGATATGGCGGGCGAACAGCTTACATTGGGCTGGCAACCGCTGATTTTCTTCATTGCGATGATTTCGATTAATCTCGGATTCATCAACCTCTTGCCAGTTCCTGTGCTTGATGGCGGTCATTTGCTTTTCTATGCGGTGGAGGCGGTTCGTCGTCGGCCGGTCGGCCCGGAAGCAATGGAATGGGCGTTCCGGGGAGGTTTGGCTGCAATCCTGGCATTATTCCTGATCGTAACATTCAACGATCTCGACGCTTTTGGCCTCTGGCACGGCTTGGCCGGGTTGATTGGCTGACGCGGTTAGGGCAGGGCAGACGCTTCGCGTAGATGAGTGTATTTTTTTCCGACTGGGGTGGATGGTGACGACAAGCAGGTCTTCCAATTTCGGCGCGCATGCCAAGACATTTGCGCTGGCATGTACAATGCTGTCGGGGCTGGGCGTCGCCCATGCACAGACGGCAGAAACGCCACCAGCCGCAAATGGCGGGCAGCAGCAGGCAGCGCCGCAGCAGCCGGCCCAGCAGCAACCGGCCCAGCCGACCATGACGCAGGTGCCGCCCGCATCGACGCCGGGCGCGCAGCAACAGCCAGTGACGCCCGTGCTGCCCGCGCCGCAGGAGCACGTCGTCAAATCGCTTCAGGTTGAGGGCGAGCAGCGGATCGATCCGTCGACGATCCTGTCTTATACCAAGCTGCGTGTGGGACAGCCCTACACAACGGTTACGATCGATCAGGCAATCAAGGATCTTCTGTCGAGCGACTTCCTTGCCGATGTGTCGATCGAAGGCGTTGAGACGGGCAACCTGATCATTCACGTCAAGGAAAACCCGATCATCAACCGGGTCATTCTTGAAGGCAATAAGCGGCTGAAAAGCGATAAGATCCAGAAAGAGATCAAGCTCGCGCCGCGCCAGATCTTTACCCGCACCGCCGTGCGTGCAGACGTTGCACGGATTATCGAGCTCTATCGCCGTCAGGGGCGCTTCGGCGCCACTGTCGATCCGCAGATGGTCAAGCTGAGCCAGAATCGTGTCGACGTCGTCTTCGACATTCACGAAGGACCGAAGTCCAAGGTTACCGCGATCAACATCATCGGTAACCATGTCTTCTCCGATGCTAAGCTGCGTAGCGAAATGGCGACCAAGCAGGCGAAATGGTTCCGCCTGTTCAGCTCGAACACGAGCTACGATCAGGACCGTATGGCCTATGATCAGCAGAAGCTGCGTCAGTTCTATCTGACCGAAGGCTATGCCGATTTCCGGGTCGTATCGGCGGTTGCCGAACTGACGCCCAACAAGCGCGATTTTATCATCACTTATGTGGTGGAGGAAGGAAAGCGCTACAAGTTCGGGCCGATTACGGTGGACAGCGGTATCCGCACCCTGGACGGCGATAAGCTGCAAAAGGCGCTCTCGATCAAGGAAGGGCAGTGGTATAATGCGAAAGAGGTCGAGGATACCGTCGACCAGTTGACGCAGACGGCAGGGCTGGCAGGCTATGCCTTCGCCAATGTTCGCCCCAGCTTCCAGCCGGATCGCAAAGACCTGACCATGGGGATCGACTTCGTCATCGGCGAAGCCAAGCGTACCTATGTCGAAAACGTCAATATCACCGGAAACACCAATACCAAGGACAAGGTGATCCGGCGCGAGATGCGCCTGGCGGAGGGCGATCCGTTCAACGCGTTCCTCGTCAAGCGATCGGAAAACCGGATCAACTCGCTGGGCTATTTTCAGGACAAGTTCGACATTAAGCAGAAGAAGGGTTCGGCAGATGACCGGATCGACCTCGATGCGAATGTTGAGGAAAAGGCGACGGGCGAATTGTCGCTGTCGGCAGGCTATTCCAGCCTTGAACGCTTTCTGATCCAGGCGTCCATTCGTCAGCGGAACTTCCGCGGCATGGGGCAGACTGCCTATGCTACGGTCAATTATTCCTATTATTCAAAGTCGATCGAGGCAGGATTCACCGAGCCTTATCTGTTCGACAAGCCGATCGCGCTGGGTGGCACCATCTTCCGTCGTGACTATAATTCGTTCAACTATATCGGGGACAGTCGAAACACGGTCTATTCGCAGGTTTCGACTGGCTTCAATATCTTCTCCAGTATTCCTTTGACAGAATACTGGTCGCTGACGGGTCGGTACACGCTGAGCGAGGACGACGTTTCACTTGATCAGGCAACCTATTATACTAACGGTGTCTGTGACCCGTTAAAGGGTGGTCGCTATCTTTGTGAAGCGATCGGAAATCGTCTGACGTCGGCTGTCGGGTTGCAGCTTCGCTATAGCAGCCTGAACAGCTATATGTTCCCGACTGCGGGTCATTATATCCAGTTGGGCGTCGACTTTGCCGGTCTTGGCGGCGACGTGCATTATATACGTGGTCAGGCGCAGGGGCGTAAATACTGGAATCTGGGTAGCGGGTTTATCTTCAATGTGTCGGCAGAGGGCGGATATATTCATTCGCTCGACAAGTCGCCCGGTAACGGCGTCGACCCGGTACGTATTACCGATCGCTTCTATCTGGGAGAGCCGCAATTCGCCGGTTTTGATATTCGCGGTGTCGGTCCGCGCATTCAGCGCATCTATTATAATGGCGAAGACCCGGCGAGCGGCAATCAGTTGCTGGTCACCGGCAAGAACAATATTTCTGACGACCCGCTGGGTGGTAAAGCCTATTATCTGGGTAAGGCGGAATTGCAGATTCCATTGGGTTCGGCCGGATCGTCGCTTGGCTTGCGTCCGTCGATCTTCGTCCAGGTGGGTGCCTTGTTCGGCCTGACCCGACCGAAGCCGACGGCGACGTTCACGCAGGCGACCGATTCCAACGGCAATTTGCTGTACAATGCCGATGGCTCTCCATCGCTTGAACCGCTGCCGCTTACCACGACCGTAAACGGTGCTTCCGTACCTTTGTATATCAATACATATACTACGGATGCCGGAACGGCAGCGACACGCTACACGACCTGCGCCACCGGCTATGCCGACAGCTATGGTGGTACATGTTCGGGGTCGACTGCCAACGTGCTGTCGGTCGGCACGCAGCCCTTTGTCGAGCGCTATCTGGGCGATAGCGCATCGCCACGAGTCGCCATCGGCTTTGGCGTAAACTGGAATTCACCGTTCGGTCCGCTGCGCATCAACGTGGCGAAAGCAATTCTGACCCAGCCGGGCGATGATCCCAAACTGTTCACCTTCAACGTAGGAACGTCCTTCCAATGAGTATTTCCAAGAAATTGATGCTTGCCGCTGCGGCTGTTGCGCCGATGGCGCTGTCTGCCGCGGCCATTCCGGCGCATGCACAGGTGTCCGGCATCGCAACCGCCGAACCGACGGTCGCCATTGCCGATTCGAACGCGTTCAAGACCGCGAATCAGCAGATCGCGACGACCTATAAATCCAATCTGGATCAGGCTCGCGCGAAAGAGCAGACCCGTCAGACCCTGCTCGCACAGCTCGATACCAACCACGACAAGCAGGTCGACAATGCTGAGTTGCAGAAAGCGCAGCAGGAAAAGAGCCCGGTTCTGAAGCAGGTTCAGCAGATTGACGACGAAATCAACAAGCTGAACGATCCGGCAATCAAGGCGCAGGCCTATGCCATCGAGCAGATCGCCCAGAAATATCAGGTCGCTCAGGATGCAGTCGTTGCCGCGAAGAAGGTCAATGTGATCCTCTCTCCCGACTCGCTGCTTTATGCACCGGATTCGGCTAATATTACCGACGATCTGACCAAGCAGCTCAATGCGACGGTGCCGTCGGTTTCGATCGCGGTTCCCGCCAACTGGCAGCCGAGCCGTCAGATCATGAACCTGCAGAAGCAGATCCAGCAGATCCAGCAGATCGCGGCTTTGCGCGCCGCGCAGCAGCAGCAGACCACGCAGCCGGCGAAGACGTCCCCGGCGCCCAAGGGTCGATGAGCGAGGGAACCGAACCCCGCGCCGCCATCGGTCCGCTCGATATCGGGCGGGTCATGGCGGCGCTGCCCCATCGCTATCCGATGTTGCTGGTTGACCGGGTCGAGAGGCTGATCCCCGATCAGTCGATCAGGGCGATCAAGGCGGTCACGATCAATGAGGGCTTTTTTCAGGGGCACTTCCCCGGTCGCCCGATCATGCCCGGTGTCCTGATCGTAGAGGCGCTGGCACAGGCGGCGGGCGTTCTGGCGGTTGAATCGCTGGGCCTCGCCGGTACCGGCAAGCTTGTTTATTTCATGGCGATTGACGGGGCAAAGTTCCGCAAGCCCGTGGAACCGGGCGTATTGCTGACGCTGGAAGCGGAATTCGTGCAGAAGCGCGCCAAGGTGTGCAAATTCGCCGGGCGGGCATCGATCGATGAAGAGCTGGCGGCGGAAGCGAATTTCACTGCCATGATCGCGGATCCGCCAGCGGCCTGAATCATCGCTGGCTTGCAATTCTGAAGCGGTGCCTGTATCGGCGCCGCTTCATCCTTTCCGGCTGGTCGGAAACCAGCCACATGGAGTTTATTTCGATGAAAAAAGATCTTCATCCCGAATATCATACCATCAAGGTGCAGATGACCGACGGCACCGTGTTCGAAACGCGCTCCACCTGGGGCAGCGAGGGCGACACGCTGCAGCTCGACATCGATCCCAAGTCGCATCCGGCATGGACCGGCGGCAACCAGCGTCTGCTTGATGCGGGTGGTCAGGTTGCGCGCTTCAACAAGCGTTTCGGCGGGCTTTCGCTCGGCAAGAAATAATGGTTCGAACGGCGCGCTGATTAACGTGCCGTTAGCCATTGTCCGATTAGGGTTTGCGGGATGATAGAGACCGCGAAACCCGTGCGACTGGCAGCAGAATTCGAACCGGCGGATCCAAAGGACCGGCGACGCTCACGGCGTGCGCCGGTTTCCTTTGATGCCAGGCTGGGGCGTGGTGGGCTGGATCGGGCGCTGTGTCGCGTTACCGACATTTCCATGCATGGCTGCAGGGTGCAGACCTATTCCCCGATGCAGCGTAATTCGCAGATATGGCTCACGCTGCCCGGTCATGCGCCGATCGTCGCAACCGTGCGATGGGCCAATGATTTCGAAGCAGGGTGCGAATTCGAAACCGCGCTGGATGAGGCGTATTTCGATCAGTTGGCCGAGCGCGAATAATCGATCCGGCTGCACGGCAACATAATCGCTCGCCCTGTCTCAGGCCGTCAGTGTTACCGGATAGCCGAGTGCCATGACCGCAGCCGTGCCCAGCAACAGAATAGCCAGTACCGCGGAAGCTGACATCACGCTCCATCCTGCGAGCAACAGTGCAGGCGCATGGTCGCGCTCTTCTTTGCGGTTGCGTTCGACCGACATCAGAACGAACATGGCAGTCAGGCCATAAAGAAACAATGCAATCTGAATCAGCACTTTTTGTCCCCGCAACACCGTTGGCCGCCCGCACCGATACGGCAAAGTCAGTTAACGTCGGCTTGATGGCGTAGCTGTCGGGCTGATTTTTGCTGCGATGCGGCAATATTCCTTTGCCGCGCCGACAAGCAATTGTCCATGCCGTTCATTGTCATCGAACCGTTTCGCTTGAGCAAAACGCGTTGCGCGCTTAAGTCGGCAGGATGATCTCGACCAACGATATTCGCCGCTCGTTCCTCGACTATTTCGCGGGCGAGGGCCATGAAAAGGTGCCCTCGGCGCCGCTGGTGCCGCATAACGACCCGACGCTGATGTTCGTCAATGCCGGGATGGTGCCGTTCAAGAACGTCTTTACCGGGCTGGAACACCGCCCCTACAGCACTGCGACCAGCAGCCAGAAATGTGTGCGCGCGGGCGGCAAGCATAACGACCTCGACAATGTCGGCTACACCGCGCGGCACCATACGTTCTTTGAAATGCTGGGGAATTTCTCCTTCGGTGATTATTTCAAGGATCGCGCGATCGAACTGGCCTGGGGCCTGCTGACGAAGGAATGGGGGATCGATCCGGCCCGGTTGCTCGTCACCATTTATCATGATGACGATCAGGCGGCGGATATCTGGAAAAAGGTTGCGGGACTTTCCGACGACCGGATCATTCGCATCAACAGTTCGGACAATTTCTGGACGATGGGCGATGACGGTCCCTGTGGTCCGTGTTCGGAAATCTTCTACGACCATGGCGAGCATATCGCCGGTGGCCCGCCGGGAAGCCCGGACGAGGACGGCGATCGCTTCATCGAGATCTGGAACCTCGTCTTCATGCAATATGTGCAGGCAGGCGGGAAGATCGTCGGCGACCTGCCGCGGCAATCGATCGATACCGGCATGGGGCTGGAACGCATCGCCGCCCTGCTTCAGGGCAAGCACGACAATTACGACACCGATACCTTTCGGGCGCTGATCGACGAATCGGGTGCGCTCACCGGCACCCCGACCGACGGTGAGTTCAAGGCGAGCCACCGCGTCATTGCCGATCACCTGCGTTCGTCGGGTTTCCTGGTGGCAGATGGGGTGCTGCCGGCGAATGAAGGGCGCGGATATGTGCTGCGACGGATCATGCGCCGCGCGATGCGCCATGCGCATATTCTGGGTGCGAAACAGCCGCTGATGCATCGCATGGTCCCGTCGTTGATTGCGGAAATGGGGGGCGCATATCCCGAACTGCTGCGCGCGCAATCGCTGATTGAGGCGACGCTGCTGCAGGAGGAAACGCGTTTCCGCCAGACGCTCGACAAGGGGCTGAAACTGCTCGACGAAGCGACCATCGACATGGACACGGGCGATACTTTGCCCGGTGCGACGGCGTTCAAACTTTATGATACCTATGGTTTTCCATACGACCTGACCGAGGATGCGCTGCGCGGACGCGGCCTTTCGGTCGATCGCGCAGGCTTCGATGCAGCCATGGCCGAACAGAAGGCGGCGGCACGAGCGGCGTGGAAGGGGTCGGGCGAAAAGGCGTCCGACGATGTCTGGTTCGACATTGCCGACGCGGTAGGATCGACCGAATTTATCGGCTATTCGACCACGAAAAGCGATGGTCAGGTGGTCGCGCTGGTAAAGGACGGCGCGCGCGTGGACCGGGCGGGGCCGGGGGATACGGTCGTCGTACTGACCAACCAGACACCCTTTTACGGGGAGAGCGGTGGTCAGATGGGAGACGCCGGAAAAATCAGCAATGAAAAAGGCTTGGACGCGATTGTTGATGATACGTCGAAGCCGCTGGGGCGCCTCCATGCGCATCATGCGACCATCGAGACCGGTGAGATCGCGGTCGGCGATACGGTACATCTGACCGTCGATGTGGAGCGGCGCAACCGCATTCGCGCCAACCATTCTGCCACGCATCTGTTGCACGCGGCGCTGCGCAACCGGCTGGGTGACCATGTGACGCAGAAGGGGAGCCTTGTTGCACCGGATCGTTTCCGCTTCGACTTTTCGCATCCTTCGGCGCTGACGGCTGAGGAAATTGCGGATATCGAAGCGGAGGTGAACGCGCAGATCCGTCATAATGAAGCCGTGACCACGCGGCTGATGACGCCTGACGACGCCATCGAAGCAGGCGCGATGGCGCTGTTCGGTGAGAAATATGGGGATGAGGTGCGCGTACTGTCGATGGGCAGCGGTGACGGCAAATCCTATTCGGTGGAACTGTGCGGCGGCATCCATGTAAACGCGCTGGGCGATATCGCCTTGTTCAAGATCGTCAGTGAAAGCGCGGTTTCGAGCGGTATACGCCGGATCGAGGCGCTGACCGGCGAAGCGGCGCGGCAATGGCTGACCGAGCGGGAGGACAAGCTGCGCGAAGCGGCAGCGGCGTTGAAAACCGCGCCCGACGATGTGCCCGCGCGGATTACCGCACTGGTCGAGGAACGCCGCAAGCTGGAACGCGAACTGGCCGAGGCGAAAAAGGCGCTGGCGCTGGGCGGCGGCGGTTCCGGACAGGCCGCCGGACCCGAAGACGTTGCCGGTACGAAGTTTATCGGGCAGGTGCTCGACGGGCTGGAGGCAAAGGCGCTGCGCGGTGCCGTCGATGAGGCGAAAGGCCGTGTCGGTTCCGGCGTCGTTGCGCTGGTCGCGGTCAATGACGGGCGCGCTTCGGTCGCGGTCGGTGTCACTGACGACCTGACCGGCCGGTTCAGCGCGGTCGATCTGGTGCGCGCGGCGGTCGAGGCGCTGGGCGGGAAGGGCGGCGGCGGTCGCCCCGACATGGCGCAGGGCGGCGGACCCGACGGCGACAAGGGTGACGCGGCGCTGACCGCAATCCGCGATGCACTGAGCGCGGCGAAGGCACCGGCATAAGGAAGAGTATCGTAGCGGCGGGCGGATTACCCCTCCGCCGCTTCTTCTCCTTCCCCAAGCCGGATGTGCTTCAGCCGCGGCTCCCGCTCCAGTCCGGCGGCGTCCTTGATCGCCTTGCGCATCTGGTCGCGCTTTTCGTGGATCGACGCGATGACCGGGCCGACCGCGACGCCGAGATCGACCAGCACCGCTTCGGAGAGTTGCAGCGAGCTTTCCAGCGTTTCGGGCACCGCGTCGGTGGCGCCCGCCTTGTAAAGTTCGGCGGCATGGTTCCAGTCGCGGGCACGGGCGATGATCGGCAGAGCGGGCACCCAGCCACGCACCCGGCGGCACAGGCGAACCGTCAGCACCGGCTCGTCCATCGTCAAAATCAGGGCATCCGCCCGCCCCAGATTGAGCCGGTCGACCAGCTCCGGGCGCGACACATCGCCGAAGATGATGGGATAGCCGTCGCGCCGCGCTTCGTTGACGCAGTCGATATCGGCCTCGACCGCCACGAATTTGCGGTCGTGCATCCGCAGCATGTCCGCAACCGTGCGACCTACGCGACCGAAGCCGATCACCACCGTTCCCGGTCCTTCCGCCGCGACATCGGCTTCGGGCGGTAAATCCCCGCTCCAATATTCGATGCGGCGTGCGATGATCTGCCCCGCCTTGGCAAGCAGCGGTGTGATGGTCAGGCCGATTGCCGTCACCGTGGTCCAGAACGCGACGGTGGAAGGCAGGATCAGCCCGGCAGCGCCCGCCGTTCCCAGCACGATCAGCGTCGTTTCCGACGGGCTGGCCATCATCACGCCGGTTTCGGCCGCGGTGCCGGTGCGCGCGCCGGTCAGCTTGACCAGCGCCGTCGTCACTGCCGCCTTCACCACCATGACGCCGACAATGGCGATCAGGAGCATTCCCCAGTTTGCACCGATCAGCCGCAGGTCCAGCCGCATCCCGACGGTGATCAGGAACACGCCCAGCGCCAGTCCCTTGAACGGCGCGGTCATTACCTCGACCTCGCTATGATATTCGGTTTCGGCGATCAGCAGCCCTGCGAGCAGCGCACCGACGATGGGCGACAGTCCCGCCGCCGCCGTCGCCAGGCTGGCGATGATGACGACCAGCAGGCTTGCCGCAAGGAACAGTTCCGGGCTTTTCGTGCGCGCTGCCTGTCCGAACATGCGCGGCAATATCAGCCGCCCGCCGATATAGAGCAGGACCACCGTAATGCCGCCCCGGATCGCGACCTGCATTATGTTGTTCCAGCCATCGGCGTCGGCATTGGGGGCAAGCGCGCCGAGCATGAAGATGATCGGCACCAGAGCCACATCCTCGAACAGCAGCATCGCAAAGGCGGAGCGGCCCGATGCGCTCTGCGTCCCCGCCAACGGCAGGACAAGCGCGGTCGATGACAGCGCCAGTGCAAGCCCCAGCCCGATCGCGCCGCCCCATGCCTGTCCGATGAAATGCAACGCCACGCCGATGATGAGCGCAGAACCGAGCAGTTCCGCCGCGCCGACCCCGAACACCAGCGTACGCATCGCCCAGAGGCGCTTGAATGACAATTCAAGGCCGATGGAGAAAAGAAGCAGAATGATGCCGAACTCGGCAAAGGGTTCGATGCCGTGCGGATCGGAAATGGTGAAATAATACAGCCAGGGATACTGGCCCACCAAGGCCCCCAACCCCGCAGGGCCGACCAGCAGGCCGACCAGAATGAACCCGATCACCGGGCTGATCCGGTAGCGTGCAAAGGCGGGGATGACCAGCCCTGCCGCCCCTAGGATCACCAGCGCATCGCTGAGCCCGCTATTGTGGAGATCGAACATTACATGGCATCTAACCAGCGATTTGGACTATTGTCATGCTGCAATGAACGGGATCGACACAGATATCTGCATCGTAGGCGGTGGTCCTGCCGGAATGATGGCCGGATTGTTGTTCGCGCGTGCTGGCGTGAAGACGCTGGTGCTGGAAAAACATGCGGACTTTCTGCGTGATTTTCGTGGCGACACGGTGCATCCGTCGACCCTGACGCTCTTTCATGAACTGGGATTGCTGGATGCGTTGCTGAAGCGCCCGCACCAGCGCGTCGACCGGATCGGCGCACGTATTGCGGGACAGCGCGTCGAAATTGCCGATTTCACGCATTTGCCTGTCCCCGCGCCCTATATCGCGCTGATGCCGCAATGGCATTTCCTCGACTTCATCGCTGATGTGGCCGGAGCGCAGGATTGCTTTACCTTGCGCCAATCGTGCGAAGCGACCGGGCTGGTCGAAGAAAAGGGGCGTGTCAGCGGCGTTCGAACGAAGGATGGCGAAGAGATTCGGGCGAGGCTGGTGCTGGCGGCGGACGGGCGTCATTCGGTTCTCCGGCAGGCCGCGAAGCTGCAATCGACGGAGATCGGTGCACCGATGGATGTTTTCTGGTTCCGCCTGCCGAAGACGCAGGCGCCGGACAATGACTCGATGGGCGTGTTCGATACCGGCCGCATTTTCGTACTCATCGACCGTGGTGATTATTGGCAATGCGCTTTCGTCTTTTCCAAGGGCGCGGCAGAACGGATTCGGAAGGCGGGACTGGACGCGTTTCGTGAGCGGGTTCGCGACATCGGGCCGGAAACGGCGCAGGGTGCCGACCATCTCCGAAGCTGGGACGATGTGAAACTGCTGACGGTTGCGGTCGACCGCCTCGAATGCTGGCATAAGCCCGGACTGCAGATTATCGGCGATGCCGCACATGCCATGTCGCCGATCGGCGGGGTGGGTATCAATCTGGCCGTGCAGGATGCGGTGGCTGCGGCGAACCTGCTTGCCGGGCCGATCGCGGCAGGGAAGGATCCCGATCCGCTCCTCCACAAGATTGCGCAGCGCCGGATGTGGCCGACACGGATGACGCAGGGAATGCAGAGAGCGATTCAGGATCGCGTGATCGCGCCCTTGCTCACGGACGGAAAACCGCTTGAGCGACCACCGCTGGTCGCGCGGGCGTTTGATCGATTTTCGCCGCTGCGCCGTCTGCCTGCACGGATCATCGGACTGGGGTTCCGGCCAGAGCATATCGCCTCTCCGAAAGCCGGATAGGCGGCAACAAAAAAGGCCCCGGCGTTTCCACCGGAGCCTTCGCGATTTCGGCATGGGCCGGTTGGGTGCGTTCAGCCCAGACCCTGCTTTTTCATTTCGGTTTCCAGATTGACGCGGATCGCCTCAAAGAACTGTTCCGTCGTCATCCAGTCCTGATCCGGACCGATCAGAATGGCGAGATCCTTGGTCATCTGGCCACCCTGCACGGTGTCGATGCAGACTTTTTCCAGCGTTTCGGCAAACTTCGTCACGTCGGGCGTGTCGTCGAATTTGCCGCGATATTTCAGGCCGCCGGTCCAGGCGAAGATCGACGCGATGGGGTTGGTCGACGTCGCCTTGCCCGCCTGATGCTGGCGGTAATGGCGGGTGACGGTGCCGTGCGCCGCTTCGGCTTCCACCGTCTTGCCGTCCGGAGTCATCAGCACCGACGTCATCAGGCCAAGGCTGCCGAAGCCCTGTGCGACTTGATCCGACTGCACGTCGCCGTCATAGTTCTTACAGGCCCAGACGAATTCGCCATGCCATTTCAGCGCGCTGGCGACCATGTCGTCGATCAGGCGGTGCTGATATTCGATCCCCGCATCCTTGAACTTGGCTTCGAATTCGGTTTCGAAGATTTCCTGGAAGATGTCCTTGAAGCGGCCGTCATAGGCTTTCAGGATGGTGTTCTTCGTCGACAGATAGACCGGCCATTTACGCTGCAGGCCATAGTTCATCGACGCGCGCGCAAAGTCGCGGATCGATTCGTCGAGATTATACATGCCCATCGCAACGCCAGAGCTGGGGAAGTCGAACACTTCCTCCTCGATCGTCTGGCCGTCGGTGCCTTCCCATTTCATGGTCAGCTTGCCTGCACCCGGCACCTTGAAATCGGTTGCCTTATACTGATCTCCGAACGCGTGACGGCCGACGACGATCGGTTTCGTCCAGCCGGGAACGAGGCGCGGCACGTTGTTCATCACGATCGGTTCGCGGAACACCACGCCGCCCAGGATGTTACGGATCGTGCCGTTGGGCGAACGCCACATCTTTTTCAGGCCGAATTCTTCTACGCGCGCTTCGTCCGGCGTGATCGTCGCGCACTTGACGCCGACACCATGCTTCTGGATCGCCTTGGCAGCGTCGACGGTGATCTTGTCGTCGGTCTCGTCGCGCTTTTCGATGCCGAGGTCGTAATATTCCAGATCGATGTCGAGATAGGGCTGGATCAGCCGCTCCCGGATCCATGCCCAGATGATGCGGGTCATTTCGTCGCCGTCGATTTCGACGACCGGGTTTTTCACCTTGATCTTCGCCATATGCTCGCTTTCTTTGAAACCGTGGAATGTTTGATCGAGCGTCTAGGCAAGAGCCGGGACGGGATCAAGTCGCGGGCGAGCAAAAGCCGGGTATAAGGCCGTATGGATCGCCATTTGGATGATGGGGGCCGCATGATCGCTTTAACTTTCTGCAGGGCGAATGCGCCTTCATCGCGCGGCGAACCACCAGCGTTGTTGCCATGCACGCAGTTCCGGCACCGGCTTTCCGGCGCCATTGACGGCGGGGCGATAGCGAAAGCGCTGTTCGATCAGTCGACAGGTCGTTGTATCCAGTGCGGCGTTGCCACTGGAAACAGCGGTTCGGCATCCATGCGGACGGCCGTCGGTTCCAACCGTGAACTGGACGATGACGTTGCCGCTTGCACCGGCTCGACTGGCGGCGCGCGGATAATCGCGGTTGCGGATTTCACCGGCAATCTTTTCGGCGCGCATAGCGATCCCGCCGCCGTCGCCGTTCCCACCGCCTCCGCTGCCCGTGCCCGAACCCTCGCCACCGCCACCAGTGCCACGATCGGCCATGTCCGATGCGCCCGACACAGGGCTTTCGCCCGAAGCTGCCACCGGCGGTACTGTCTCGATCGGTCTGGGCGGAATCCGGACGATCGGTTTGGGTGCAACCACGGGACTGGCAAGTGCCTTTTTGGCCAGTGGTGCGGCGCGACCGGGATCGGGCTTTGCCCGTATCGGTGCCCGTGTCACAGGCGGCGGTGGCGGCGAAGGCGGAACTTCGAATGTCGCCAGAGAGGGCTGGATATGGCGCAGAATGGATGGCCGCAGACCCGCGAGCAGTACGAAACCCAGCATTGCGACAATAGCGCAGGACAGCAGCGCTGCACCGATTCGTTCTTTCCGCCGGTTCTGCCCGATCTTCATTCCAGCCATTCTATTGCGGGTTGCCTCCACGGGGAAGGAACAGGATATGCCTGACCGGATTGTATTATATCGGCACCACAGCTAGACGAAGAACATGGCATCGCTAGACAAGCCGGAAATCGGCACCACCACCGTAAAATGGCGTTTTCCCGCCATGCATCCCGAAGGACGCAAATATGTCCTGATCGCGCTCGCCCTGACACTGTTGAGCTGGTTTTTATGGGATGTTCTGACCTGGCCGATGCTGGGGCTGACGGTTTGGGTCGCGGCATTTTTTCGCGATCCAGTGCGTGTGACCCCTGCGGGTGACGATCTGGTCGTGGCGCCTGCCGACGGGCTGATCACGATGATTCAGCGCGTGCCCGTGCCGCCCGAGCTGGCCGGTGAAGACGGGCTCGGCAATGGCGAATTGGAACGGGTGTCGATTTTCATGAGCGTGTTTGACGTGCATGTGAACCGCACCGCCATTCCCGGCACGATCAAGCGCGTCGTCTATATCTCCGGCAAGTTCCTCAACGCCGATCTCGACAAGGCGAGCGAGGAAAATGAGCGTCAGCATATTCTGGTCGAGGGCAGTGACGGGCGCCGCGTCGGCTTTACCCAGATTGCAGGGCTGGTTGCGCGCCGGATCGTGACGTTCGTGAAGCCCGGTGACATTGTCGCGACCGGACAGCGGGTCGGTCTGATCCGCTTCGGCAGTCGCGTCGATGTCTATCTGCCGCCCGATGTGACGTGTCAGGTAACGCTTGGCCAGCGCAGTGTCGCGGGCGAAACGGTGATCGGCAGAGTGGGTGGCCGGACGGTCACCGGTATCGAACAGTGAGGCGACCGCGCCGTCGTCCGATGGCAGAGCGCGGGATTCCGCTGCGCGCCGTGGCGCCCAATGCCGTCACGGCGATGGCACTGTGTTCGGGGCTGACGGGAATCCGGTTCGCGATCGCGGCGGATTGGGAACGCGCGGTGCTGATGGTGTTGCTGGCCGGCGTGCTGGATGGCATCGACGGACGCATTGCCCGGCTGGTGCGTGGCGAAAGCCGCTTCGGTGCCGAACTGGATTCGCTGTCCGATGCGATTTCCTTCGGGGTGTCGCCTGCGATCATCCTGTATCTCTGGGCATTGGTGGACGTTCCGAAATTCGGCTGGATCGTTACCCTGTTATATGCGGTGTTCTGCGCGCTGCGTCTGGCCCGGTTCAATGCGCGGATCGATGTCACTGACCAGCCGCATAAATCGGCAGGTTTTCTGACAGGTGTTCCTGCCCCTGCAGGGGCGGCACTCGCGATGTTGCCGCTCTATCTGTGGATATGGACCGGGGAGCCGGTCTTTCATTCGCCGTGGCTGGTAACGCCTTGGGTCGCGTTCTGTGCGTTTCTGATGGTGTCGAGTCTGGCAACCTATTCCTGGTCTTCGCTGAGATTGCGACGGAATATCCGGTTTGAAGCGATCGTGGTGGTGGTCATTGCCGCCGCTGCGTTGATCACTGCGCCATGGCCGACGCTGACGGCACTGACATTGGGGTATCTTATTACCCTGCCGTTCAGCGTCCGTTCCTATCAGCGCATCAGGCGGCAGCGCGCCAGTATGACGAAGTCTGCTGCGCCTTTGCATGGACCGGAACAGTAACAGCTCCCCGCACGCGCATTGCCGGGCGCCGTGGCAGGGGAGGCGTCTCTATGGCACCGAAAGCCTGTTTCAGCAGTGCAATGATACGTGCCCGTTGCGGAGCGACCGTAATTGCAACGCTCCAGACTGCCACGCCAAGAGCTGAGCCAAATACCAGAAATGCGACCACTGAACCCATCTCGATCTCCATCCCGAAGTGCGGAATCCAGCGCTTACAACCTGTTATACGCTGTAACGTTCCCGTGTTCCGTTATGGACACTTTATGTTCCATTAATGTTCCCATGTCAACACTTGAACCAATCAACTTTTTCGGCTACCGGCGCAACTTCAATTCCACATGGGAAGCACCATAACCCGGTGCCCCGGTTTCGGGGTCATCGCTTCCCAGCGGACTAACCGGTAAGGAGATATCCCTATGGCGGCACCTGTCGTCACCATGCAGCAACTGCTCGAATCGGGCGCGCATTTCGGTCACCAGACCCATCGCTGGAACCCCAAGATGAAGCCGTATATTTTCGGCGCGCGCAACGGCGTTCACATCATCGATCTGTCGCAGACCGTGCCGCTGTTCGCGCGCGCGCTCGAATTCGTCAATCAGACCGTTGCCCGTGGCGGCAAGGTGTTGTTCGTCGGCACCAAGCGTCAGGCGCAGGAGCCGATTGCGGACGCGGCGCGTCGTTCGGGTCAGCATTTCGTCAACCATCGCTGGCTGGGTGGAATGCTCACCAACTGGAAGACGATTTCGGGTTCGATCAAGCGGCTGAAGAATCTGGAAGAGACGCTGAACGGTGACACCAGCGGTTTCACCAAGAAGGAAGTGCTCAACCTGACGCGTGAGCGCGACAAGCTGGAACTGTCGCTGGGCGGTATCCGCGACATGGGCGGCATCCCCGACATCATGTTCGTGATCGACGCCAACAAGGAAGAACTGGCGATCAAGGAAGCCAACACGCTTGGCATTCCGGTCGTTGCCGTGCTCGATACCAATGTCTCGCCCGACGGCATCGCCTTCCCGGTTCCGGCGAACGATGACGCCAGCCGCGCTATCCGTCTCTATTGCGAAGCGATCGGCATTGCCGCAACCCGCGGCGGTCAGGACGCCGTGGCGGCGTCGGGCGCCGATATCGGTGCGATGGCTGAGCCGCCGGCGGAAGCTGCTGCGGTTGAGGCCGAAGCAGCCGCTGCTGCAAGCGAACCTGAAACCGCGAAAGAGGGTGAGCGTCAGATCGACGCCTGAACCCCGTCGCAAACCTGAAATATGGGCGGGGTAGGGCGCTTGCCTTACGCCGCCCGAACCCATAGCGGGTATAGCAAGGAAGAATATCATGGCCCAGATCACTGCCGCTGCGGTAAAGGAACTGCGCGAGCGCTCCGGCGCCGGCATGATGGATTGCAAGAAAGCGTTGAACGAAACCGATGGCGACCTGGAAGCCGCGGTCGACTGGCTGCGCACCAAGGGGCTGGCGACGGCTGCCAAGAAGTCCAGCCGCACGGCTGCCGAAGGGCTGGTCGGCGTTGCCGTCGCCGGACCGAAGGGTGCGGCTGTCGAGGTCAATTCCGAAACCGATTTCGTTGCCAAGAACGAGCAGTTCCAGAACTTCGTCAACGAACTGACCCAGATCGCGCTGGCCGAGGGTGATGATGTCGAAGCGCTGAAGGGCGCGAAGATGCCATCGGGCAAGACCGTTGAGGAAGCGCTGACCAACAATATCGCGACGATCGGCGAAAATCAGTCGATCCGCCGCGCGAAGGTGCTGGAAGTGTCGCAGGGCGCGGTCATTCCGTATGTCCACAATGCGGCGGCGCCAGGTCTTGGCAAGATCGGCGTGCTGGTCGCGCTGGAATCGGATGCTGGTGTCGACGTGCTGGAGCCGCTGGGCAAGCAGCTTGCGATGCACATCGCGGCGGCCTTCCCGCTGGCGCTGAACGCCGAAGATCTCGATCCCGAAGTGCTGGAGCGTGAACGCCAGATTGCGACCGAAAAGGCCCAAGACTCCGGTAAGCCTGCTGACATCATCGCTAAGATGGTCGAAGGTGGCATCAAGAAGTTTGCCAAGGAAAATGCGCTTCTGTCGCAGCTCTTCGTCATGGACAACAAGACGCCGGTTGCCGACGTCGTTGCCAAGGCGGGCAAGGATGCCGGTACGACGATCACGCTGAAGGACTATGTCCGCTTCCAGCTTGGTGAAGGCATTGAGAAGGAAGAAAGCGACTTCGCCGCAGAGGTTGCCGCAACCGCCGGTGTGAAAAAGTAAGTCCGGCCTGATCTTCCGCCTTTCAAAAAGGCGGTTCGACAGAATAATACAGCCCGCAAAGAACGGAATAATCCCGTTGTTTGCGGGCTTTTTTGTGTGTTTCAGGTTATCGTGAGGGGCCGTTTGATCGGATAAAAAGCCTTATGCGCTAAGGGCTTCTTTACCACGGGCAGGATAGGACCAACCGCTTCGGGAACGGGAGGTTCATATCCTGAAACGATATCTTTCGGCGGAGCGGTCGCCTGCATTCCTGCTGTCCGTCGCAGCGGTCGCGTTATTGTTCTTTTTTCTGGCCTGGGGCGGGATTGCACTCACCCGCTATCATGCCCGGGTCGCAGCCTTGTGGCTTCCCAACGCTATCCTGCTGGCGGCTATGCTGCGGAGAAAAGGGCCGACGCGCTTCGATTATCTGGTGACATGTTTTTCGGCGAACGTGGTCGCTTCTTTGATCACATCGAGCCACTGGCATGTCGCCATTCTGCTGAGCATGACAAACATGCTGGAAGTTATGCTTGTCTGCGGTACGGTGCGGTGGCTCGGCATCAGTCAGCCAAGAATGCATAAACTGGATGATCTTGGCAAGTTGATTGGCGTTTCGGTACTTGCTTCGTTTGTTTCCGCTACTTGCGCGGCGCTTGTCCTTCACTCGGTTCGAGACGGAGGGTCTTATCAGATATGGTTGTCCTGGCTCGCTGCGGACGGTTTAGGATTATTGCTGGGAACGCCGATTGCCCTTGTTACGATTGATGCCTGGCGGCGCAGGCGTAAACCGACATCTGAAGAAGTGACTCAGGGGCTGATGCTGATCGGCGGAACCTTGGTCGTCAGCCTGACAGTGTTTCTGCAACCCCATTTCCCGTTACTCTTCATTGCTTCTTCGATGGTTGTCCTTGCCGCGTTTCGCAGTGGCATTACCGGAACTGCTCTGGCGGTCACGATCCTGTCCGCAGTGGCGGCTGTTGCGACCATGTTCGATATGGGACCGCTGGTACTTATAAAAGGGGACTTGCAGCGCCTGATAATCCTTCAGATTTTTCTGGCGACGAGTTTTCTTACCGGGTTGCCGGTAGCCGCGGCGCTTGCCGGCAAGGCCGCTATGCGGCGTCAGTTGCGGGAGAGCCGGGATTTTGCTCAGTCTATTCTGAGCAATATGCGGGAGGTTGTTTTTCGCACGGATTCCGTCGGGAGATGGATTTTCCTGAATCCGGCCTGGTCCGCCATGACAGGGTATTCGATCGAGCATAGCCTTGGCCACCAGACTACCGAATTACTTCACATGGACGATTTCCGAGCCGCGAAAAAGATTTATCCGAAAATCGTATCCGGAGAAATTTCCGAGTGTCTGCTGGAACAATGTTTTAAAAATGCCACCGGAGAATGGCGATATATTGAGACAAGCATCAAGCGTCTTGTCGATGATGACGGTCATTTCGCCGGAACCACAGGCAATATCCGCGATGTCACCGACCAGCGACTGGCGAAAGAGGCGTTGCAGGATAGCGAGCGCCGCTATCAGGCGCTGACCAACCTGGCTCCCGCGGGAATCTTTCGAACGGATGCCCACGGTGCCTGCACCTTCGTCAATCCGGCATGGCTGCATCAGTGCGGGCTCCAACAAGAAGAGGCATTGGGCCAAGGCTGGGCGACGGCGTTACACCCGGAAGACAGGGACAGGGTCTTGTCGGAATGGGTAGAGGCAGTTGCAGAATGCCGATCTTATCAGGGCGAATTTCGCTGGATTCGGTCGGGTGGGGAATGCATCTGGGTCGATGCGATTGCTGAACCGGAACTCGATTCCAGCGGGCGGCTGGTTGGTTTTACCGGCGTCACCATGGACATGACCCGGCGCAAGCAGATGACAATGGAACTGGAAGAGGCTCGCCTTTGCGCGGAAGCGGCGACGCGTGCGAAGTCTGAATTTCTGGCGAATATGAGCCATGAAATCCGCACCCCGATGAACGGCGTTATCGGTTTCGCCGATTTGCTGGTCGCAGCGGATCTGGATGAGCGTCAGCATCGCTACGCCACGATGATCGCCGATTCGGGACGGTCGATGATGGAGTTGCTCAACGACATTCTGGATATGTCGAAGATCGAAGCCGGTCAGATGGTCATCGCCGAAGATCGTGTCGATCTGAAGAAAAAACTGCAGTCGTGCATCGAACTGATGGAGCCACAGGCGAAGCAGAAAGATCTGGCGCTGGTGCTTCGCATCGATCCGTCTTTGCCGAGCCATATCAAGGGTGATCCGCTGCGTATTCGGCAGATTGTCCAGAATCTGCTTGGCAATGCCGTCAAGTTCACGGATCTGGGCGAAGTGCGCATCAATGTCCGTGGTGTCGAGACCGATGGCGTCATGAGACTGCGTATCGATGTGAGCGACACCGGTATCGGTATCGCTCCCGAGCGGATTGAAGCGATTTTTCAGCAATTTGCGCAAGCCGATACGTCAACCGCACGACGCTATGGCGGGACCGGCCTGGGGCTGACGATCAGCAACCGTCTCGCCCGGTTAATGGATGGCGAACTGACGGTCGTCAGTCGCGAAGGAGAGGGGTCGACGTTCACACTGACGCTTCCGCTGCGACCGGCTGACGCGTTGGCGATGGATGAAGCTGATAAGGATGCGCTGGATCGTCCGGATGTTTCAGCGAAAACCGCACGCATTCTGGTGGCGGAAGACCATGACATCAATCAGGCACTGATCCTGGCGATGTGCGAGCGGGCAGGGCTGGATGCGGATATCGCGGAAAATGGCAGGCAGGCGATCCGCATGGTCCGGCGGGCGGCCTATATCGGCAAACCCTATGCGCTGGTGTTGATGGACATGCAGATGCCCGATGTCGACGGGATCGAGGCGACCCGGCAGTTACGCAAGACCGGCTTTGATGCAGAGCGGCTGCCGATTGTCGCGCTGACGGCCAATGCGTTTCCTGAGGATGTCGAACGCTGTCTGAAGGCGGGGATGCAGGCCCATCTGACCAAGCCGATTGCGTTTGATCGCCTGTTGTCCACCGTATCGCGCTGGGTGCGTCAGCAACAGCCTGACGCCGCAGAGCAAAGTCGGGTTCAGGGCGGTATCGAGGCATTACGAGCCAGCTTCGTTGAGCGTAAAAAGATTGCGTTTGACCGTATCGATGCAGCATTGCGCGCGGAGCGTTTGCAACAGGCGGATATCCGCGAAATCTGCGAATTACTGCATAAGCTGGCCGGGACTGCCGGATTTTTCGGAGAGGGGGAGCTTGGCGAACGGGCAAGCGTGCTGGAACATGCTTTGCTGAAGCAGGGTGATGCCGAATGGAAAGCAACGCTGGTCGAGGGGGTTGGCAAATTGGGGTTGGCCGCATAAAGAGCATCTCGCTCGATACTGTCCTCAGCAGTTTGACCGCTTTTTGCGCGATCCGGGTTTTTCAGGGGGTGTGTGCGTAATCCGACCGGTATGGCCTGGCGCCATGCCGTCCTGTTCCTGTGACTGGGAGAGTATGTTTGGCACGTATCGTACTGATCGACGATGATCCGATGATTCATGACCTTGTCGGGCTTTCGCTGGACCAAAAGCATAGTGTGAAGGCTGTTGCGGAAGGGGAGGATGCCATTGAGGCTATCCATACCGTGCAACCCGATCTCATCATTCTCGACTGCGCGTTGCCCGACCTGCCGGGGAACGTCATTCTTTCTGATATTCGCGGGTCTGAACTGTTGAAAACCATTCCCGTCCTGGTGCTGACCGCCCGGCGCAGCGAATGGCATCGCCGCGCCATGCTCGATCTTGGTGCCGACGATTATATTTCCAAACCCTTCGATCCCGCGGAATTCGCCGGACGCGTGGACGCACTGCTGCAAAAAGGCAGTGCCGGAACGTCCGGCACCATGTGATCGGTTTTAGGCTGCCGCGCGCCGCCGCTCGGCCATTTCCGCATTCAGCATTTCCGCCAGCAGGAACGCCAGTTCCAGACTCTGCCCGGCATTCAGGCGGGGATCGCAATGGGTGTGATAGCGGTCCGTGAGTGCCTGTTCGGTGACATCGACCGCGCCGCCGGTGCATTCAGTGACGTTCTGACCCGTCATTTCGGCGTGGATGCCGCCTGCGAAGCTTCCTTCGGCCCGATGGACGGCGAAGAATGATCGGACCTCGGCAAGGATACGATCGAACGGACGCGTCTTGATGCCGGCAGCGGTCTTGATGACGTTGCCGTGCATGGGATCGCAACTCCACACCACCGGATGCCCTTCGCGCTGCACCGCGCGGATCAGGGACGGCAGATGTTTCTCCACCTGATCGTGCCCGAAGCGGGTGATGAGGGTCATGCGGCCCGGCGTGCGGTTCGGATTGAGCGTATCGAGCAGCCGGATCAGCACATCGGGTTCGAGGCTCGGTCCGCATTTCAGGCCCAGCGGATTGCCGATGCCGCGCAGGAATTCGACATGCGCCGATCCCTCAAAGCGCGTGCGGTCGCCGATCCACACCATATGCGCTGAGGTGTCGTACCAGTCGCCGGTCAGTGAATCCTGCCGCGTCAGTGCCTGCTCATACGGGAGCAGCAACGCCTCATGGCTGGTATAGAATTGCGTTGCCTGAAGCTGGGGGACGCTGTCCGCGTCGATGCCGCAGGCTTCCATGAACTCCAGCGCCTCACCGATCCGGTCGGCCATCTCGCCATATTTCTTGGTCCACGGGCTGCGTCCCATGAAGTCGTGGGTCCAGCGATGAACCTGATGCAGGTTGGCATAGCCGCCATTGGCAAAGGCGCGCAGCAGGTTGAGCGTCGCCGCCGATTGCGAATAGGCACGGATCATCCGCTCCGGATCGGGCGCACGCCCTTCGGCGGTGAAAGCGATGTCATTGACGATATCGCCACGATAGCTGGGCAATTCCACATCGCCCTGCTTTTCCATGGCCGCAGAGCGGGGCTTGGCGAATTGTCCCGCCATGCGTCCGACCTTCACCGTCGGCAGCTTGGAGGCGAAGGTCAGCACCACCGCCATTTGCAGGATCACGCGAAACGTGTCGCGGATATTGTTGGGGTGAAATTCCGCGAAGGATTCCGCGCAATCGCCCCCCTGCAACAGGAATGCTTTGCCCGCCGCCACCTGTGCCAGATCGGCGGTCAGGTTGCGTGCTTCACCCGCGAAAACCAGTGGTGGGAAGCTGCCGAGCTGAGCGGTCGCGCGGGTGAGGGCGTCAGCATCGGGATAGTCGGGAAGTTGCCGTGCTTCGGCCTGTGTCCAGCTATCGGGGGTCCAGGCGGCCATGTTCTTCTCCAGATTGCGGATATCGAGATACCAGTCCGCGTGATGCGCGATACCGTTCGCCGCGATCTGATTGACCACGGCGGCATGGGCACGCTTGCCATCTTCTTCCCAGCCCTGAACGGTGCTGCCCGGCGTATCGAACCATGCGCCGAACGCCGCGCGAGAAAGTCGGCGTTCTTCGCGGAAGCGTCTGATCTTCGATCCTGCGAGTGTTGTCATACGCGCCCCTTACCCGATCAGGGTAAGGACTTGCAACCCTATTTGGGTAAATCACCGCAATCGCACTATTCGATCAGTATCCCCGACCCAGATCGACGACATTTTCAAGTGTTCGACCGTTCAGAAAAGCATCGAGATTCCTGAGGAAAAGCGCGGCACCGTTCTGGTACATGGTGGACTGGCTGCGGCCCGACAGATGCATCGTCATGATGACGTTATGCGCCGACCACAGCTTGTCCATTTCGGGCAGGGGTTCAGGCGTCACCGTATCGAGAAAGGCACCGCCGATGCGATATTTGTTAAGCGCAGTCACCAGCGCGTTCTGATCGACGAGCGACCCGCGCGCCACATTGACCAGCCAGGCCGTCGGCTTCATCGCCGTGAGTTCGTCCTCACCAATGATGGTTTCGGTTTCCGGTGTGGCGGGGGCCGACAGGATTACCCAGTCGAATTCCGGAAGCCGTTCCCGCCACTGGTCGGGCGTCAAGGTTCCGTCCCGGCCGGAACGGGTTACCCCGGTAACATCCACCCCGAAAACACGCAGTCTTTCAGCGATCAGCCGCCCGATCGTACCGTACCCGATGACCAGCGCGCTGCTGCCCGTAAGTTCCATCGTCCCCGGCGGCTTGGTGGTCCATTCATGCCCGTCCGCCAGCCGCACCACCTCGTCGAAGCGCTTGGCGGCAACCAATATGCCCATGACGGCATATTCCGCTATTGCCGAAGAATTGAAGCCCGTGCCGTTGGTCAGTACGGTTCCGCGTTGCTGCAACAGGTCGGTATCGAACGCGTCGATGCCGGCGCGAATGGTGAACAGCCATTGCAGCTTCTCACCCATCGCAGCGACTTCTCGCGTACTGCTGACGCGCTGAAGGTCGAGCCAGCCGATATCGGCATCACCGACATGTGCTTCGGCTTCTTCCCGGTTCTGAAACCAGACAATGTCCAGACCGTCGGGCAGCTTATCCTCGATCAGCGGACGGGCGAGCGCGGGCAACAAGGCTTTCATGGCGTCATCGCTGCCACGAACCGTGCCCGGTTGCAAATGCAGTTCGGTTAATTCGTCAGGCTATGGCGTCAGCTCAGCGCCGGTTTCCAGTCCCAGCCGAGCGAATCGCCGTCCATCACCTCGACCCCCGACGCGGACAGTTCGTCGCGGATCGCGTCGGACCGGGCGAAATCCTTTGCCGCCCGTGCCTCCTTGCGTTCGGTCAGGCGGGTTTCGATCTGCTCTGCGGTCAGGACGGCATCAACGGGCCGGACGCGCAGATCGCTACGATCAAGCGTGCCCAGGTTCAGACCCAGCACTGCGTCGAATTCGCCGAGCGTCGCCAGTCGATCGGCGGGCGACAGTTTCTTGTCGGCCAGCATGGTGTCGAGCACCGGCAATGCACGCGGCGTGTTGAGATCGTCCGAAACCGCTTCGTCGAGCTGGTCGCGATAATGCTCCGCGACCTGTCCCTCACCATCCGCGCGTGCCTTCAACTGACTGACGGTCATCACCAGCCGCTTCAGCCGGGTCAGGGCCGCCGCCAGATTGTCGGTGCTGAATTCCAGTTCGCTGCGATACTGCGCCGACAGGCACATCAGGCGATAGGCAAGCGGATGTACGCCCGCGTCGATCAGCGATTGCAGCGTCGTGAACCCGCCCTTCGACTTCGACATCTTGCCGCTTCGATCGACGAGGAAATTATTGTGCATCCAGAAATGCGCGCCGGTGAAGCCCTTCGGCATATTCGCGCATCCGCACACCGACTCTTCATAGGCCTGATTCTGCGCGATTTCGTTGGGGTGATGAATCTCGCGATGATCGATGCCGCCCGTATGGATATCGAACGGCAGGCCCAGATATTTGGCGCTCATCACCGAGCATTCGAGGTGCCAGCCGGGCGCGCCCTTGCCCCAGGGGCTGTCCCATTCCATCTGGCGCTGTTCGCCGGGGGAGGATTTGCGCCAGATCGCGAAGTCCTGCGGATGGCGCTTTCCTGCCACCGGGTCGATCCGCCCTTCGGCAGCGTCGTCGGCAGTCCCTGCCAGACGGCCATAATCGGGCACGGTGGTGCTGTCGAAATACAGGCCGCTATCGAGTTCATAGCAATGTTCGGGCGCGATCTGCTTCGCAAAGTCGATCATTTCGGCGATGTGATCGGTCGCCACGGACCAGCGCGACGGTTCGCGGATATTGAGGTCGCGGATATTTTGTTTGAACGCCGCAGTGTAATGGGCGGCAATATCCCAGATGCTTTGCTGTTTCGCGCGTGCGGCGGCTTCCATCTTGTCGTCACCGGCATCGGCGTCGGACGTCAGATGCCCGACATCGGTGATGTTGATGACATGGGTGAGAGCGTAGCCCTTCCAGCTCAGCACGCGGCTCAGCGTGTCGGTAAAGACATAGGCACGCAGATTGCCGAGATGTGCGTAATTATAGACGGTCGGCCCGCAGGAATAGACGCGGACGCCCTTTTGCGCGTCGAGCGGCTCGAAGCGCTCAAGGCTGCGGGTGAGGCTGTTATAGAATGTAAGCGGTGCGCCATGCATGGCCGCGGCCTTTAGCGTGAAGCCGGGCGCGCAGGCAATGCGATAAAGGAAAAACGGGTCGCCCCCGGTTGGGACCGACCCGTTTCCCTGCTCACCCTGTCAAGCGATCAGAAGCGGAAGCGCAGGCCGACACGGCCTCCGCCGCCTTCCATATTGCCGCCATTGGCATACTGGCCTTCGATAAAGCCGCTGACGCCGGTCGCCTTGCCGATATTCACGCCCAGCGTGCCTTCGCCATAATCGCGAATTGCCGGGTTGGTATAGGTCAGCGTCTGGCCGCCGCTGGTGAAGGAGACCTTGTCCATGCCATCGAATTCATGGACATAGTTACCGCCGACATACAGCGTTGCCTTCGTCCCCATCATGTCGAACACGCTGCCGGCGCGTGCGCCCAGCTTACCGCGCAGGCCGTCATCGGGGGCGAAGTTCACGTCGACATTGCCCGACGAGAAATTGTCCAGGTCGGTATGGACATAGGACAGGGTCGCCACCGGCTCGACGAAAATCTTATCCGATCCGAAGCGGGCACCGATTTCACCGCGTGCGCCGTATGAGTCGCCGTCGAGATTCTGGCTGATATAGCCTGCCGGGTTGATCATGTTCGCCCAGTAATGGTCATATTTGCCCAGCACGTTGGCGAACAGGTTGCCGGTCGAATAGCTGGCGTACAGGCCGACATTGGCCGCATTAACCTTCAACCGGTCGGCTGAATTACGCGAATTCAGTTCGGAGAAGGTGTAGCCGCCAGTGATGCCTGCGCTGAACCCGCCACGCTGATTCACGCCGCCTGCGAAGTCGAAACCAAGCTGACCGCCGAAGAAGCTCTGGTTATAGCTGGTATCGACGTTCCGGGTCTGGCCGAAAGCGGTATAGGCATTGTCCTGATCGACGCTGTTGACCGATCCGCGAAGCTGACCCCAGACGCGTCCGCTGGACTGACCGCCGCCATAGGCCCAGTTGGCGTCACGACGTGCGCGCATCTGCGCCGACCATGCATCCGCCGAATTGAGCCAGATGCTGCGCAGCCCTTCGGCATAGCCAAGCGTATTATAGGCTGCGTCGCTCGGGCTGCCGACCAGATTATAGTCGCCCGAGGTGGGGTCATAGGCAACATCGTACCGGACCAGACCCTGTGTCTGGCTGTCGGGTGCGATAGTGAATGCGGTGGACGAAGATCCAGTGCCGCCGGTCGCCAGCGTCGTTCCCGAGGTGAAGGTAGCACCACCGATCGGGTTTACTGCGATTTCGGTGGAGCCGGTCGCAGCGCCACCTACCAGCAGCATGTCGGACGTGTTGCTGGTAGTGTTGACGTCAAGGCCCAGCATCGCGTCGCCGCTGCCGGTATAATTACCCGGCACGGTCAGTGTGTCGCCAGCGCTGTTGTTGCGCAGATCGATCGTGCCGGAGTTGTTGAGCTGTTCAAGTCCGGTCAGTGTCGCATCGCCTGCGCGCGACATGATTGTGCCGGAGTTGTTCAGCGTATCCATGCCTGCCCCGAAATCGGGGTCGGAGGTCAGGTTGAACGTGCCGGAGTTGTTCAGCGTATCGTCGCCACCGGTCAGGGTGAAGTCGGCGTTCAGCGTGCCGCTGTTGTTGATCGTCGCCGGGCCGCCGTTGAACACCAGATTGCTGCCGTTTGCGGCCGTGCCCAGCGTACCTGCATTGTTGAAGGTGCTGCCGTCGGTCGAATTAAACACGATCAGGTCGCCATTGCCGCTGACCGATCCGTTCTTGGCCAGCGTCACCGTCGCGGTATTACCCGTGACGTTGACAGCTTCCGTGCCATCCGATGCCGAGCTAACCGCTCCGTTCAAAGTCGCCGAACCATTGTTGCTGGCGTTGACGACAACGGCGCGCGCGCCGTCGCCGGTGGCGCTGACATTGTTCACTGTGGCGGAAGCATCGCCATTCGTGCCGATGGCGGTCACTGCATCGCCGGAGCCGCCAAACTCGCCATATCCCGTGGTCGTCACATTGCCGGTTGTCGTTACATTAGCAGAAGCCCCGCTGGCATAAATCGCCTCGCGGGAGGTCGGCACGTCGTCGGCAAGCGCGGCAACAGTGCTGACATTATCAGCGTTGACCGTCACTGCGCCACTGTCGGAGAGCGCATAAATTCCATAGCCGCCGCGACCGTCGGCAAGTACATCGCCTGTGGTGTTTACAGAGACATCACCGGTATCCGAAGTCGCATAAACGGCTCCAGATGCCTGACCGCTCGATGTGACGCTGCCGCCATTGACCATAACGTCGCCGCCGGTTGAACTGGCATCCACACCTGTCGCTAGCGACCCTGTCGTGGTGACGTTGCCGAAAGATACGTCCGTTCCGCCAGCACCGGATGTGGCACGGATGCCGTCCGACCCGAAACCATCCGCGCTTACATCTTGGGCATTGACCGTCGCCGCACCATTGCCGGCGGTAGCCAGAATGCCGTCCGAACTGTCGCCGCTGGTTGATACCGGGCCGCTGGCACTTACCATTACGTCACCAGTACCGCTATTGGCGCTGATTCCTGGGGCATTACCGCCTGTTGTCGTCACGCCGCCGGTCGAAACCGAGACATTGCCATCCGCTGCGTTCGCATAGACCCCCGAAGCTCCAAGTCCGGCAGTAGAAACGTCTCCAGAGTTGATCGTCAGGTTTCCGGCGCCGCTTGCGGTCGCATAAATGCCGGTAGAGTTAGGAAGGAAGAAAAAATTACTTCCGGCGGTACCGGTTGTAGTCACCTTCCCGACATTGACCATGACATCGCTGTCCGTTCCGCCCTGGGCGCGAACGCCCTGCGAGTAATCACCTGACGTTGTGACGTTACCAAGCGTCAAATCAAGGGCGCCACCGGTACTGGCAACGTCAACACCATTCGAATTATTGCCGCTGGTGCTAACGTTGGGAGATCCGGTTACGGTAATGTCATCCGTTCCGCGGATATAAATGCCGGGCGTGTTATCGCTTGTCGTGGTGATGTCGCCGGAGATATCCTGATTAACGGGGGTATTTACGCCGGTAATCACGACCGGATTGTCCTGCGCGAATGCGGGGGAAGCGCCGATCATCAATGTTGCGGCTGCTACTGCGCCAAACGCTGCCCCGCTTTTAAGATGCGCCGAAAAATGGCGTGCGCGAACCCCTGCCTCCGACATATTGTCGGAAGCGCGACCATGATTGTTGCTCAAGGATATTCTCCCACTCTTATTACTGGAAACGCCTCATCGCGTTTCTGGCGGCTCAACGTCCGAGGGGTGGTGAATGGTTCCGTGAATCCAACCAGTTGGCCGAAAAATCGGGAAAAAAATCAATACGCTTGCGGTACGAAAAGCCTTTTTCTAAGATCGTTTCGTAAGCAGACTAATCTGGTATCAAGCATAAAATACCATCAGTGCCACGGATAGTGTCACGCCATGGCAGGGCGCTGGGCCACCAGATCGATCAGCGCCGACATGCCGTGATGTCCGGCGCCCTCGCTGATCTCACGATCATATGATTCGAGATGTTCGATAGACCAGTCGCCGAAATGGTGGCGCAGCAGTTCCTCGGTATAGAGATTTTCGAGCTGTTTCGGGCCGCCGGTGGCATAGTCCAGTTGTTTCGGACGATACCCCTCCAGCAGGATCAGGCCACCCGGCCGGGTGGCACGCTTCATGCCTGAAAACATGCGTTTGCGGCCCTCGGGGGCAGTGAACTGGATGAAGATGCCGACCACCGCATCGAACGCGGCGTCGGGATAATCCCATTCGACGACATCTTCGATCCGCAGGTCCAGCGTCACGCCGCGTTCCTGCGCCAGCCGCGCCGCCTTTGCCTGACCGCGTTCGGAAATGTCGACCGATGTGACCCGATGACCCTGTTCCGCCAGCCAGACCCCGTTCCGACCCTCACCATCGGCAATCGCCAGCACTTTCGACCCGGCGGGCAGGCGATGTGCCTGCTGTGTCAGGAAGCGGTTCGGCTGGGTGCCGAATATATATTCATCCGTGTCGAACCTGCTGTTCCAGCGATCGCGACCTTCCATATCGATACTCCAGTTCACCGTGGGCCGTTTTGGGCCCGATTTTCAATGATAACCGTGGGTTCCCACCTTGCCGCGAAACACCCAATAAGCCCAGCCGGTATAGCCCAGAATGACCGGAATGATGATGACGGCACCGACCAGCATGAACAACTGGCTTTGTGCGGGCGCCGCAGCCTGGGCAATGGTGATCGACGGCGGGACGATCTCCGGAAACATGCTGATGCCAAGTCCGATATAGGCAAGCAGGAAGATGCCGAGGACCAGAAAGAACGGTGCGCGGTCACGATGCGTTTTCAGCGCCCAGAAAAACAGGCCGAACCCGATTGCGCTCAGCAACGGAACCTGTGCAGTCAACAATACGCCGGGCATCTTGAACCAGCGCTGCCAGTAATCCTGATGCAGAAAGGGTGTTGCGACACTGACGGCGATAAGCACGAGGAGCGTTGCGATGCCGAGCCGGAACGCCATGCGCCGGGCATGCGCCTGCGCATTGCCTTCGGTCTTGGCGACGAGCCAGGATGCCCCCAATAATGCGTAGCCGATGACCAGCGATATGCCGGTCAGGACACTGAACGGGCTGAGCCAGTCCGACCAGCCGCCGGCATAGGCATTATCGACCACCTTGATCCCTTGCAGGATCGCGCCGAGCATGATGCCCTGCGCCAGCGTGGCGATGAACGAGCCGATGGTGAAGGCGGCGTCCCAGATCGGCCGATGACGCGGATCGCGCCAACGAAACTCGAACGCGACGCCGCGAAAGATCAGTCCCAGCAACATCGCGATCACCAGCGGATAGGTGGCGGGCAGGATGATCGCATAGGCAAGGGGGAATGCCGCCAGCAATCCGCCGCCGCCCATCACCAGCCAGGTTTCATTACCATCCCATACCGGTGCGATCGAGTTCATTGCCTGATCGCGCTCATCCCCGACCGCAAAGCCGGGAAACAGGATGCCGATCCCTAGATCGAAGCCGTCCATGACGACATAGGCGAATACCGCGAAGGCGATAATCATCGCCCAGATGAAGGTCAGATTCAGATCATAGCTCATCGGTTCACTCCGCGGGGATCGGTTCGATGCCTGAGGCGGGCGTGATACCCGCCGCGCGCTGCGGTACGTTGGGCGGTTCCGGCTCATGCCGTTCGGGCGCCCGTTTCATCAGCTTGAGCATGTAATAGACGCCCGCGCCGAAGGTGGCGAAATAGACCAGCATGAATGCCGCCAGTGACGCCGCGACGGCTGGCGTGGCCAGCGGCGAATGCGACTGGGCGGTCAGGAAATGGCCATAGATGGTATAGGGCTGGCGACCCACTTCGGTTGTCACCCAGCCGGCGATCACCGCTACAAAACCGGCTGGTCCCATGACCATTGCCGCACGGTGCAGCCAGGGCGTGCTGTACAGTCGTTTGCGATAGCGTGCGAACAGGCTCCACAGGCCAAGGCCCAGCATCGCGAAGCCCAGCCCCACCATGATCCGGAACGACCAGAATACGATCGGAACCGGCGGCCATTCACTGCGCGGAAAATCGGTCAGGCCGGGCAGGGCGGCGGTCGGGTCATGCTTCAGGATCAGCGACCCGATATGCGGGATTTCGACCTTTGCATGAACCTTCGCATCCTTGTTGCTGGGAAATCCGAACAGCACCAGCGGTGCCCCGTCGGGGCTGGGGCGATAATCGCCCTCCATCGCCAGCACCTTGGCGGGCTGATGCTCCAGCGTGTTCAGGCCGTGCTGGTCGCCTGCAAGAATCTGGATGGGGGCCAGGATAGCGACCATCCACATCGCCATCGAAAACATCTTGCGCACACCAAGATTGGTACGGTCGCGCAACAGATGCCATGCCCCGACGCCGCCGACTGCCAAAGCGGTAGTCAGATAGGCCGCAATCACCGTGTGCACGAGGCGGTAGGGGAAGCTGGGGCTGAAGATGATGTGGAACCAGGAACCCGCGGGCACGAACTGCCCTTGCGCGTTGAGCATGAAACCGCTTGGCGTCTGCATCCAGCTATTCACCGAGATGATCCAGGTCGCCGAAATCAGCGTTCCCAGCGCAACCATGAGGGTTGCGATGAAATGCGCAACCTTGCCTACCTTATTGATGCCGAACAGCATCACGCCCAGAAAACCCGCCTCCAGAAAGAAGGCGGTCAGAACTTCATAGGCGAGCAGCGGCCCGATGATCGGTCCCGCCTTTTCCGAAAAGACCGACCAGTTGGTTCCGAACTGATAGGACATGACGATACCGGAAACCACACCCATGCCGAACACCACGGCAAAGATCTTCATCCAGTACCGATAGAGGTTGGCATAGACGCCCTTGCCGGTTTTCAGCCACAACGCCTCCAGCACCATCAGATAGCTTGCCAGCCCGATGGTGAAGGCAGGAAAGATGAAGTGGAACGACACGGTAAAGGCGAACTGAAACCGTGCCAGCAGGACCGGCAGAATAGTTTCCGACATGATGTTTCCTCAAACTGCGCTGGCGCTTTTCCAGAGCATGTAAATGGCAACGACAAAGATCAGCGTCGCAAAGACGGTGCTGAGCTTGCCCGAACCGGACAGACGACGGGCGATAACGCTTCCGGCGAAACCGCCGAGCACCCCTCCTGCGATGAAAATCCCGGCAAGTGGCCAGTCGACCAGTCCGGAAAAGGCGTAATTGGCGGCGGTCGTAAGGCCGAATGCCGTTACTGCGACCAGACTGGTGCCGACCGCGTTGATCATCGGCATGCGGGTAGAGGCGATCAGGCCGGGGACGATCAGAAACCCGCCGCCGATCCCGAAAAAGCCGGAAAACGCCCCGGTTCCCAGTCCGTAGCTCAGCACTTTCGGAGCGTTTGTACGGTCGCACTCGACACCGGAATTGCCGCTGTTCTTGCGGCCGCGCAGCATCAGAATGCCGACGACGATCATCAGCAGCGCGAAAAGGAACAGTAGCTTCTGCCCGTCAATCGCCTTGCCCAGTGTCGACCCGCCGAGTGCGCCTAGAATACCGGCCGCAGCATACATCCCGCCGCAGCGCCATTTGACGGTGCGCGCACGGGCATGGCTGATCAGTCCGGTTGCCGCATTCGCCGCCACCGCCAGTGCCGAAGTGCCGATGGCCATATGCGGGCTGGGCACGCCGACCAGATAGACCATCAGCGGCACGGCCAGAATCGAGCCGCCTCCGCCGACCAGTCCCAGCGAAAAGCCGACCAGCCCGCCCGACAATGCGCCGAGAAGATATTGGACGGGGTCGAGCATGACGATCAGTCCGCCGCCCGTGCTTCCATGCGCGGTCGCAACGCTTCCAGATCATAGCCCGCGGCCCTGGCCCGTTCGAGCAAATGTCCGACGGGATGTTCGTCGCTCTTTGCCAGCACCCAGAGCGATGCCGAGCGGGTGCCCGTGCGGCAGAAGCACAAAACGGGTTCAGGTAACCCTTTGAGCGTGGACGCAAATTTCTCGACATCATCGTCCGTGATCTGTCCGGAGATAACCGGGACATGCGCAAAGGTCAGGCCGTGCCGCTGCGACGCCTGTTCAATCTGCGCGGCGCTGGGCTGTCCTTCCTCTTCCCCGTCGGGACGATTGCTTACCACGGAGCGATAGCCCTGTCGGGCGGCCGCAGCGACGTCCTCTTCGGAGAGCTGTGCATGGACGGCAACGGACTGGGAGAGCGGCTTCGGGGGCATGAACAGGCCTTTCTCAACATAATGTAGGGTAGGGGATCAGACGGCGTTGATGGGTATCTTGATGTACCGCGTGCCGTTCTCCTCCGGTTCGGGCAGGCGACCGCCGCGCATATTGACCTGCACCGACGGCATCAGCAGCTTCGGCATATCGAGAGTCCGGTCGCGTTCGGTCCGCATGGTTACGAATGCGTCCTCGCTTACGCCGTCATGGGCATGCACATTTTCATCGCGCTCTGCACCGATGGTGGTTTCCCAGACGAATTCGTCGCGCCCATCGGCTTTGTAATCGTGACAGAGGAACAGGCGTGCCTCACGCGGCAGGGAAAGCAATCGACGGATCGAATGGTAGAGTCGGTGCGCGTCGCCGCCCGGAAAATCGGCACGTGCCGTACCAAAGTCCGGCATGAAAATCGTGTCGCCGGGAAAGACCGCGTCACCGATGATATAGGCAAGGTCCGCAGGTGTGTGGCCGGGGACGTGCAGTACGGCAGCGTGAAGATTGCCAATCTCAAAGGTATCGCCGTCATCAAACAGACGATCGAACTGCGAACCGTCGCGTTCGAATTCGGTGCCGGCGTTGAACAGCTTTCCAAAAGTCTGTTGTACGGTGATAATTTCCCGTCCGATGGCGAGCTTGCCGCCCAGTTTTTCCTGAAGATAGGGTGCCGCCGAAAGGTGGTCGGCATGGGCATGCGTTTCCAGCAGCCATTCGATCTTCAGTCCTTCCTGACGGACATAGGCAATGATCTCGTCAGCACTTTCATGCGTAGTACGACCGGAGGCGGCGTCATAGTCCAGCACCGAATCGATGATGGCCGCGTACTGCGTGGCCGGGTCGTGCACGACATGGCTGGCCGTGAAGGTGGCTTCGTCAAAAAAACTTTTCACCACCGGACGAGACAATTCTCCTGCAAGCGCACGCTCAATGAGCGAGGAGGCCTGCTGCAAGGCCGTGTCTTTGGATGATGTCGCTGAAACAGTCATATTCAGCTCCTATATATTACAATTAATGGCTATATATAATTGATTGAAATGTCGTCAAGGCTGAACCAATGCATCGCTATGCAGCTTCAACGAGGCGGCCGTAGATTGGTTTCCGGGAATCCGTCGAGGGCGAGTGACGAAGTTGTGCGAGAAATTCGATATAATTCATTATATTCAGTTATATATAGGGTTTGCACGTCCGTCTATTAGACGCGTGAATCGTGACACGCGACTCTCTGGCGAAGCCATTTGAGAATTTATCGATCACAACAATCGGTGAAATTCGATATACACACTATCGATAACTGATAATATTAGTTCATCGTAAGCGAAAGGAACTTCTGATGAACGATATTACCCGGAACGCCATGCCGCGGATCAATGAACCCGCGCCCGACTTCACGGCAAAGACGACCCACGGCATGCGCTCGCTGTCGGATTATCGCGGTAAATGGCTGATCCTCTTCTCACACCCTGCTGACTTTACACCGGTATGCACCACCGAATTCATGGGCTTCGCAAATGCTGCGGATGAATTCGCAGCGCTGAATTGCGACCTGCTGGGGCTGTCGATTGACTCGATCCACTCGCACATCGCCTGGACGCGCACGATCCGGGAGAAATTCGGTGTCGAAATTCCGTTCCCCATCATCGAGGATCTGTCGATGAACGTGGCGACCGCCTATGGCATGATCCATCCTGGTGCGTCCGACACTTCGGCGGTTCGGGCTACCTTCGTGATCGACCCCGAAGGCATTATTCGCGCCATGGTTTATTATCCGATGGCCAATGGTCGTTCGATTGCCGAATTCCTGCGGCTGGTGAAGGCGCTTCAGGCAGCCGATGAGTATAAAATCGCTACGCCTGAAGGCTGGGAACCCGGTCAAGATGTGATCGTACCGCCGCCGGCAACCACCGACGCCGCTGACGCGCGTGAAAAGGAAGGATTCGAATATACCGACTGGTTCTTCAGCAAGCGTAAGCTCTGATCGAAACCCATTTCAAAAAAAACAGGCCATCTCCGGTAACGATGCCGGGGATGGCCTTTTATGTCGTTGAGATTCGAAGGCAAAGACGCCGGCCGCAGGATGCTCAGCCCAGCGTTGAGCGCGCCCAGTTGACGATGGAGCGCTGGTCCATGGCCCCGGACTGGCGCGATATTTCCCTGCCCCCGTGAAACAGGATGAGTGTCGGGATCGAGCGGATGCCATAGCGTGCGGCGATGGCTTGTGCCGATTCCGTATCGACCTTCAACAGGCGGATCTGCGGTTCCAGTTGCGACGCAGCGGCTTCGAAGGCGGGGGCCATCATCCGGCACGGACCGCACCAGGATGCCCAGAAATCGACCAGAATGGGCAGGCTGTCCGTGCCGACAAGCTGATCGAACAGGGTTGCATCGACGGCGACCGGCTTGCCGGTGAACAGCGGTGCCTTGCACCGGCCGCAGGTGGGGTGATCGCCCAGTCGATCAGCGGGGACACGGTTGATTGCGCCACAGGCCGTGCATCGAATGCGGGCGTCGTTCATGCGGCTTTCTCTCCATCCGCGCAAATGTCGCACAGGGAGTCGAAAATACTGCGTACCTGCGGATCGACGATCGAATAGATTCGCGACTGTTTATCCGCTCTGGCCGCGACGGCACCTGCTTCACGCAGCGTTGCCAGATGTTGCGAAACCGCCGACTGGCCAAGCTGGGTAGCCTCGATCAGTTCGCCGACCGAAGCCTCCCCGGCGGAAAGGCGGCACAGGATAAGAAGCCGCGCGCTGTTTGCCATGGCGCGCAGCATATCCGCCATATGGTCGGCATTCTCCCGCATCTTATCCAGTGGCATCATCATCGGCTTCATCCTGTCACTCCCTCATCGGTTTTCCGTCATCGCGCAGCACGACGTAAATCGCCGGGATCACCAGCACCGTCAGCAAGGTCGACGATGCCAGGCCGAACAACAGCGAAATCGCCAGTCCCTGAAAGATCGGATCGGTCAGGATGACCGCGGCGCCGATCATGGCTGCGGCTGCCGTTAACGCAATCGGCTTGAACCGGATCTGACCGGCCTCCAGCAGGGTATTCCGCAACGGCTTGTCCTCGCTTCTGGCATGTCGGATAAAATCCACAAGCAGAATCGAGTTCCGCACGATGATCCCGGCCAGTGCGATAAAGCCGATCATAGATGTCGCGGTGAACGGGGCGCCGAACAGCATATGCCCCAGTACAATCCCGACCAGCGTCAGCGGCACCGGGGTCAGGATCACCAGCGGCAGTTTGAAATTGCCGAACTGTCCGACCACCAGCACATAGATGCCCAGCAGTGCCACCATGAATGCCGCGCCCATATCGCGGAACGTCACCCAGGTGATTTCCCATTCGCCGTCCCACAACAAGGTGGTGTGCTGTTCGTTATCCGGCTGACCGTGCAGGCTGATTTCCGGTTTTTCCAGACCATGCGCCTTCCAGTCGAAATGGTCGATCGCCCGGTCCACCGCCAGCATGCCGTAAATGGGTGCCTCATAGCGCCCGGCCATTTCGGCGGTCACCATCGTCGCGCCCCGGCCATCGCGGCGGAACATTGCCGGGCTACCCTTAGTCATGTCGGCGTTGACGACTTGTCCCAGGTCGATCAGCTTTGGAGTGCCGCCCTTGCTGGTCACAGCAACCGGTGTGGCGGCCAGTGCCTGCGACCATGTGCGTTGCGACTGATCCAGCGTCACCTGAATGGGCAGAGGGTCGCGTCCACCGCCTTGAGGCGCATAGCCGACCGTCTTGTCGCCAAGCAGCGCACCGATGCTGTCATACACCTGTTTTTCGGACAGGCCGTAATAATCCAGCTTGTCGCGATCGGGGATGATACGCAGTTCCGGCTGCGGCAAGCCGAAGCTGTTGTCGACATCGACGATATAGGGGATGCTTTTGAAGATCTTCTCGACCTGTTTGGCGGTTGCGCGCCGAACCGCTTCGTTCGGGCCGTAGATTTCCGCGAGCAGTGTTGCCAGCACCGGCGGTCCCGGCGGGGTTTCGACCACCTTGATCGACCCATCGGCGGGCAGCTTGATCGCCTTCAGCTTCTTGCGCAGTGCAACCGCAATGTCGTGGCTTTCGCGATGCCGCTCGCCCTTGGGCTTCAGCCGCACCATCAGGTCGCCCATCCATGGTTTGTCACGCAGGAAATAGTGGCGAACCAGACCGTTGAAATTGAACGGTGCGGCGGTCCCGGCATAGGCTTCCATCGACACCACTTCGGGAACGGTGCGGGTGATTGCCGCAGCCTGTTGCAGCACGCCAGAGGTCGCTTCCAGGCTGGTGCCTTCCGGCATGTCGACGACCAGCTCGATCTCCGACTTGTTGTCGAAGGGGAGCAGTTTCACCGTCACCAGTTCGAAATAGAACATCGAGCAGGCAACGACCGTCGCCAGACCGACGCCGATCAGGAAGAATTTTGCACTCCGTCGCGTGGCGATCACACGCCGTGCAACGCGAGCATAGATCGCGCCAAGCTTGCCGCCATGATCGTCCTCATGCTCATGTCCGTCGGCCAGCGCGCTGCGTGCGAAGCGTACCATCAGCCAGGGGGCGATGATCACGGCGACGAAGAAGGAGAACACCATCGCTGCCGAAGCGTTGATGGGGATGGGCGCCATATACGGCCCCATCATGCCCGATACGAACAGCATGGGCAGCAGCGCCGCGACCACGGTCAGCGTGGCGATGATCGTCGGATTGCCGACCTCCGCCACCGCGTCGATGGCGGCCGCGCGTCGGCTCCGCCCGTCCTTCATCGCCCAGTGCCGGGCGATATTCTCGATCATGACGATGGCGTCGTCGACCAGAATGCCGATCGAGAAGATCAGCGCGAACAGGCTGACGCGGTTAATGGTGAAGCCCATGATCTTCGATGCGAACATGGTCAGCAGGATCGTCGTCGGAATGACGATGGCAGTAACGCCCGCTTCGCGCCAGCCGATCGCAAAACCGATCAGGATGACGATCGACACCGTCGCCAGCGCGAGGTGGAACAGCAGTTCATTCGCCTTTTCATTGGCGGTTTCGCCGTAGTTGCGGGTCACATCGACGCGAACGGTGTTGGGGATCAGCGATCCCTGTAGCGAATGGACGCGCTCCAGTATCGCATCGGACACATTGACCGCATTGGCTCCCGCTCGTTTGGCGATGGCCAGGCTGACGGCAGGCGCCATGACCCATTTGCCGTTATCGCGCGACCATTGCCAGGCATGAGCCTGATCCTGCGTTGCCCCCTGCGTCACCTGAGCCACGTCGCGCAGATAGACGGGCGCGCCGGTAATCGAGCGCACGATCAGCGACCCCACCTGTTCGGCGGTGGTCAGCGATTTGCCCGCAACGACGGTGGTGGCATCGCCGTTTTCGCGAACCATGCCCGCAGGGAAGGAGCGGTTGGCCTGAGAGGCGGCACCGATCACGCTGTCCAGCGGCACCTGATAGGCGGCGAGTTTCGCCGGATCGGGGGCGATGCGGATCGCTTCCTGCTGCCCCCCGGTGATGAAGGTCAGGCCGACATTGTCCACCTTCGCCACTTCGGTGCGCAGCTTTGTCGCCAGTTCATGCAGCGATTGCTCGTTCCAGTTGCCCGGCGCCCCCGGTTTTGGGGTCAGGGTTAGCACGACGATCGGTACGTCGTTGATGCCGCGGACCGTCACCTTGGGTGGCGGAATGCCCACGGGAATGCGGTCGATATTGGCGTTTAGTTTCTCGTCGATCCGGGTGATCGCGTCTTCAGGGTCGGAACCGACCTCGAACCGCGCCGTCACCATCACACCGTTATCCTGCGCCTGCGTATAGACATGCTCGACGCCGTTGACGCTCTTGACGATGGTTTCGAGCGGCTTGCCGACAAGCTGTACCGCGTCGCTGGCCGAGAGCCCGGGGGCTGCAACCTGAATATCGACCATCGGCACCTTGATCTGCGGCTCTTCCTCGCGCGCAATCGTCATGGTGGCGATCAGGCCGACCAGAATTGCGGCAAGCAGGAACAGGGGCGTTAGCGGCGAATCGATCGTCGCCCGGGTGATGCGGCCCGAAATGCCGAGTTTCATCGGGCAGCCTCTTTGACCAGCGTGTCACCGGCGGAAACGCCCGACAGGATCTCTACCTTGCCCTTTTCGGCGGCCGGAGCGGTCTGCACCGGTACCATGGCGACTTCGCCGTTCCGGCCGCGGACATAGGTGTAATCGAGGCCGTAGCGGGTGATCACATATTGCTGCGGTACCAGCAGCGCCTTGTGCGTGCCGCTTTCGACCTTTGCCGCGATCCGGCGGCCGACGAGTCGATTGTCGATACCCGGCATCTGCGCATCGGCGCGCACCTGCCCGGCGTTGACCGACGGATATACCTTGACCACTGACCCTCGATATTCACGGTTCTGTCCGTCGATATCGGTGGCAATTACCGGCGAGCCGGGATGCACCTGTGTTGCGAGCGATTCAGGTAGTTCCAGACGCAGCACGACCGGGCCGGAGGTGATGGTGGCGATCGACATACCGGGTGACACGGCCGACCCGGCTGGAATATCCGCCCGCAGCACGCGTCCGCTGGACGGGGCGACAATCGCGCCCTGTCCGGCAACGGCATTGACTGCCGATTGCTGTTGCTGTGCGGCATTGACCTGGGCCCGCGCCGCTGCCGCTGCGGTCTGTGCCTGATCCAGACGTGCCTTTGAATAGACGCCGTTCTGATACAGGAATTTGGTGCGATCCAGTTCCGCCTGCGCCTGCGCGGCCTGTGCCTTTGCTGCCGCGGCCTGTGCACCATAGGCACCGCTTTGGTGGCTGAGCTGGGTATCGACGATCCGGCCGATGATCTGTCCCTTACGGACCATGTCGCCGTCCTTCACCGAGAAACTGGTCAGGATACCCGGAATACGGGCCATCGCCTGCGCCTGATCGACGGTCGCGATTTCAGCGCTGACAGATTTCCAGACCGGAGCGTCAACTTCCTGCACCGTATAGGCAGGGCCGGTCGTTTTAACCGTCGGTTGCGCCGATTCCTGCTCACTGCCGCCACATGCCGCCAGCGGCAACAGAGCAGCAAATGCGGCAAAGCGCCACGCCTTCGCTGGCATCCCCCCGTTCCTCCTTATCGTTCGACCGGCATGCCGGCGCGGACCCAGCCGCTGAACCCGCTTGCCAGGTGCGTTTTAACTGCGACTTGTGCCTGCTCGCAGCGGCCCAGCGCATGTGCAGAGCGTCGGCCGCCTGCGCAACTCAGCACCAGCGTCTTGCCTTTGCCATCAGGCAGGCGGGACGGATCGAAGCGGGACAGGGGCATATTGACGGCGCCGGGAATATGGCCACCGGCGAATTCATCGGGTTCGCGCACATCGACCACCAGCGCACCTTTAGCGTCCAGCATATCTTTCAGCTCTGCGGGAGAGAGTTCATTAAAATCGTGTTTTTTACCGAAACCGAACATGGCAGCCTCATCTAAATTAGCCGCTTGCACATATCGTGATATGCTTATATAAGTCAAGTCATATAGACACGCAGGGGATGTCAAATGAGCACACCGCATATCGTCGTTCTTGGCGCCGGGCTTGGCGGAACGATTGCAGCGTATGAAATTCGCGAGGCGCTGGGTAAAAAGGCGCGCATTACCGTAGTAAACAAAGGTGAAGATTACTGGTTTGCTCCATCGAATCCGTGGGTCGCGGTCGGCTGGCGCGAACCCGAGGCATTGCGCGTGCATCTTCCGCCGGTGATGGCCAAGCATGATATTGCATATAGTGGGGTCGGGGGCCGTAAGGTGCATCCCGATGCCAATCAGCTGGAGCTGAATGACGGCACGAAAATCGATTACGATTATCTCGTAATTGCAACGGGGCCTGATCTGGCTTTCGACGAAATTGAAGGGTTCGGCCCTGACCGGCATACCGTTTCGATCTGCGAAACCGGCCATGCCAAGGTCGCCTATGACAAGTTTGAAGAGCTGTGCGCCAACCCCCGGCCCGTCATCGTCGGCGCGGCGCAGGGGGCGTCCTGCTACGGTCCGGCCTATGAAATGGCGATGGTACTCGACACCGAACTCAAGCGTCGCAAGGTTCGCGACAAGGTGCCGATGACCTTCATCACGCCCGAACCTTATATCGGTCACCTCGGCCTTGACGGAGTAGGCGATACCAAGGGTCTGCTCGAAAGCGAGATGCGCGACCGGCATATCAAGTGGATCACCAATGCCAAGGTGAGCAGCGTTGAGGACGGCATGATGCATGTCGAGGAAATCAACGACGACGGTTCGGTCAGGAAAAAGCACGACATGCCTTTCGGCTGGGGCATGCTGATGCCGCCGTTTCGCGGCGTCGAAGCGGTGATGGGCGTGGAAGGCGTGTCCAATCCGCGCGGCTTCATCCTGACTGACAAGCATCAGCGCAATCCGACCTATTCGAATATCTTCGGTCTGGGCGTATGCATCGCCATTCCGCCGACCGGCCCGACGGCGGTACCCGTCGGCGTGCCGAAAACGGGCTTCATGATCGAAAGCATGGTCACGGCCATCGCCCAGAATCTGAAGGAGGTGATCGCGGGCAAGGAGCCGACTCATCAGGCGACCTGGAATGCCATTTGTCTGGCCGATTTCGGTGACGGTGGCGTTGCATTCGTTGCCAAGCCGCAGATCCCGCCCCGCAACACCAACTGGGCATCGGACGGCAAATGGGTGCATCTCGCCAAGATCGGGTTCGAGAAATATTTCCTGCGTAAAATCCGGAAGGGAGAAAGCGAGCCCTTCTATGAGAAGCTCGCGCTTCATGCACTTGGCATCAAGAAGCTGCATTTCAAATAGGGAGTTCGACCGATGAATCTGGATCGTGCCGTATTGGGCTTTGCGGGTGTGGTTGTGCTGGCCAGCGCCATCTTGTCGGTGACCGTCAATCCCTGGTGGATCGCGCTCACCATTTTCGCCGGTCTGAATATGCTTCAGGCCAGCATCACCGGCTTCTGCCCCGCCGCAATGGTGTTTCGTGCCTTCGGCGTCCGTTCGGGTTGTGCTTTTCGCTGAGGTCCGATGAAACGTCTGGCTATCTTATCGTTGGTGCTGGGCGGGGCGGCAATTGCCGTACCCGTCCATGCCCAAAGCCTCGATCAGGTCATTGCGGCAGCGATCGAGCATTCACCGGCTCTTGAAGCTGCCCGTGCGCAGGCGGACGCAGCACAGGCGGGCGTGGATGCCGCGCGTGCGGAGCGTATGCCCAAGCTTTCGGTTGAAGGACAGGTGGGTACCGGGCGCCTTGATCCGAAAGGTTATTTCGGGCTTCAGGCCGCTGACGTCACGCCGCGCAGCGCGCAGGCGACTCTGGAACTGCCGCTTTATGCCGGTGGCCGGATCGGTGCCGGGTTGCGGGAGGCGAAGGGCAATCGCGACGCTGCAAAGGAACAGGTGCGCGGCAGCGAACTGGCGCTTCGGGTATCGGTGGTTCACGCCTATACCAATGCACTCGCGGCCAGGCGGATGATTGTGCGTTATCAGAAACTGAACGCTGCGCTGGATGAGGTGGTGCGTCAGGCGAAGCTCAAATATCAATCGGGTGCCGGGACGAGCACGGAAGTGGCGCAGGCACAGGCGCGGCAGGCGGAAGCCGTGGCCGGACTTGCCGGAGCGAAAGGGCAACTGGCCGTTGCGGAAACGCAACTCGAAGCGCTTGCCGGGGTGCCGGTCACCGTATCCGACATCTTGCCCGGAGCGCCGACATTGCCGCCTTCTGCCGCAGATGCCGCGAGCCGGGCATTGACCGGTAATCCGCAAGTGCTGGCCGCCGAACGCATGGTGAAGGCAGCGTCCGCAGGCGTCGACGCGGCAAAGGCCGAGCGATTGCCGACGGTCGGTGCCTATGCGCAGGCGTCCACGATCCGCGATCAGTTCTTTCCGGGCTATGCCGCCGATAGTGCGGTGGTAGGCGTTCGCGCCAAATGGGAATTGTTCAGTGGTGGTCGCAATGGCGCAAAACAGCGCGGGGCGTCTGCCAAATTGCGGATGGCTGAAGCCAATATGCGGCAGGCACAGTTACAGGTACGACAGCAGGCGGTGGTCGATTTTCAGGCGGTGCAGACGGCGCGCGCTTTACGCGACGCTGCCGAGGCGCGTGTCACTGCGGCCGACAAGGCCCTCACTGGGACACAGTTGGAGGTCAAGGCGGGAGCCAAGACGCAGCTCGACCTGCTCGATGCCGAGCGTGAGGCGATCGAGGCGGAAAGCAACCGGGTGTCGGCAGAGGGCAATCTGCTGGTCGCCGCCTATCGCCTGCGCGCGATTGCCGGAATGGATTGAGGATGCGGGGCGGGCGTACCATTGCTCATGCCCGTATCCCACGGCGATGATCGATGCCGGTTGCCGACCACGCCCTATATGCACTGGCCTGGTTCAGCTTCGGTATCGGCCATAGCTTGCTCGCAGGCGCAACCCGACATCGCGGCACTCTAAAGCGCTTCGGTGGCGCTCATCGCCTCATGTATAATGGCGTTGCTGCGCTACACCTTGCACTCGTGCTGGGATTCGGCTGGTGGTTGCTTCATTTGTTGCCGCCGTTCCACCTGCCTCAAGCAGTGTACTGGGCTCAGAACGTCATGATCGTGATGGGGGCCGGGATAGGGCTGGCGGCGCTGCGCGGATATCGTGCGGGGCCTTTTCTGGGCTTTTCGCAACTGCGCGGTAAAGGCGATGATGACGAACCGTTGAGCGTAACCGGCATCCATCGTCTGATCCGGCATCCGCTCTATACGGCATCCATGTTGATTCTGTGGGGACTGGCGCGCAGCCAGTTCGGTGTCGCGACGGCCATATGGACGACCCTTTATTTCATCATCGGATCACGGGTTGAGGAGGCGCGGCTGACGGTACGCTACGGCGACGCCTATCGAACCTATCGTCGTACCACTCCTGCATTCATTCCTTCGCTGGGCAGAAATCGATGACGATGCAAAGTCATCCTTTGCGTGAACCGGCTTTGGCGGAAATGCATTTGCGTCAGATGCCGCCGCTGACCGTGCCCTGTCGCGTAATGCAGGTGGTTCGTCTGCCCATCCAGGCTGAAAGGGAGGCTGAACGCGAAGCGGTTTCCCATATTGCGCCGGAGCAGCATCTTGATTTGGACGCGCGTCATATATCGGGCGCGGTGAACGGGTGCTTTGCGGCATGGGAACGGCATAGCGAGGCCAGTACGGCGCTGATCGTATTGCCGGGTGGATATGATGCCACGGCCGAGCAGGGGGCGGTCGCCTGGCTGGAAGGTCTGCCGGGCAAGGTTATGCGGGCAACGCGGCTCGATATCGTTGCAGATATGGATGCTGCTGAACCGCTTGTGCAGGCAGCCCGTTTTTCGCCTTTGGAAATGGTTAGCTGCGATATTCGCGGTGGCCATATCTGGTCTGACTTCCGGCTTGGCCCCGATGAGCGGTATGGCCGGACGGTTTTTGCGGCAAGCTCTGCCCATCCATCTGATTTGGGACGGATCGTTCAGCAGCTTCAGGAGCTCGGTAATTATCGAAATCTGGCGTTGATGGGGCTTGCCACGGCGCAGCAACACGGCGCTGAAGTGACGGCTATTGAAACCGAGCTGGCAAGGGCGGTGGCGCGGTTCGGCGATGCGGACGACCGCGCGCTGCTGAATGACCTGACTTCGCTGGCCGGACGGGTGGCGGCGTTGCGAGCTCAAACCGAATATCGGATGAGTGCGACCGCTGCTTATGGCCGGATCGTGCAGGACCGGCTGGGATCGCTGGCACCCAGGAGCGTGCCGGGATATCAGAACCTTGCCGAATTCACCGAACGTCGCCTGCTGCCCGCGCTCAGAACCTGCGAATCCTTTCGTTGTCGGCTGGAGGCGGTTGCTCTGCGCATCGAACAGGCAACGGGCCTGATGCGTACGCGGGTTGATCTTGCCCTGCAGGATCAGAATGCCGCCCTGCTGCAATCGATGGAGCGCAGCGCCGCGCGTCAGTTGCGCCTGCAACATCTGGTCGAAGGGTTATCTGTGCTGGCGCTCAGCTATTATGCGATCGGTCTGGTCGGACATTTGCTGCTGGGCGCGGAGGCTCTCCACTGGTTGCATGTGAGTAGCGAGATCGTCCTGGGCGTGGCGGTCCTGCCGATCCTGCTGATGCTGGGCATGCTTGTCCGCTGGCGCTCGCATGCAGCGTCCGGTCATATCCATACCGATTAAGGCCACCGAGCCGTCAGCGATAGAGCGTGCTTGACTGCTTGGAAAAACTCCTACAAAATGATAGCGCTCACATCAGATGCGCGTGGTTAAAGACGCCGGAACAACCGGCATATCGCTTTTGGGGAGAGGGGAAATGGCAAAGCGTTTCGGACGTCTGTTGGGTACGGTTGGCATCGTCGCGGGTACGGCGATTGCAGGGGTGGCCTACGCTGCCCCCACACCAACGACGGTGCAAGCAGAAATTCACGTTTCTCAATTGCATAAACCCGTATCTCAATATGAATATGGAATGTTCATAGAGCCGATTGGCTCGCTGGTCGCGCGCACGCTATGGGCTGAAATGCTCGATGACCGGAAATTTTATTTCCCGGTCGTGGCGAAGTCGCAGGATACGAAGCCGGAGAAGCGCGACGATAGCGGACCACCGGCAAGGCCATTGCGTAAATGGCGCCCGGTCGGCGATGCATCGGCGGTTACGATGAACGGGCTGCATCCTTATGTCGGTGCACAGGATGTGCAGGTGGCGCTGGACACTGGGCAGTCGCGGGGAATCGAGCAGAGCGGTATCGGCGTTGCCAAGGGCAAGGCCTATACCGGGCATATCATTATCCGCGGGACGCCCGGCGCTGCGGTCGAAGCCACGTTGATCTGGGGTGACGGTGCGAACGATCGTCAGGTGGTCAGACTGCCGGCATTGACGTCCGAATGGCAGACGGTGCCTCTCCATTACACACCCGACGCCGACAGTAACGACGCCCGATTTGAAATCACCGGCACCGGGTCGGGGGATTTCCGTGTCGGCGTGGTGTCGCTGATGCCGGCCGACAATATCGACGGCTGGCGTGCCGATACGGTTGCGATTTTGAAAGGGCTGCATTCCGGATTCTGGCGGCTGCCGGGCGGTAATTTCCTGTCGAACTGGGACTGGCACGAGGCGATCGGGCCGCGTGACAAGCGCCCGCCGATGTTTGACCATGCATGGGGCGCGATGCAGGCCAACGACTTTGGCATGGACGAGTGGCTGGAACTGACGAAGCTGATCGGTGTCCAGCCGTATATCACGGTCAATGCCGGGCTGGGCGATGCCAACTCAGCGGCTGAGGAAGTCGAGTATATCAATGGTCCCGCCAGCAGCTATTGGGGGGCGAAGCGTGCAACGAACGGCCATCCCGCACCCTATGGCGTGAAATTCTGGAACATCGGCAACGAACCCTATGGCTGGTGGCAGATCGGCAAGACGACGCTCGACTATTTCATGCTCAAGCATAATCGCTTCGCCGTCGCGATGCGGGCAGTCGATCCGTCGATTACGCTGATCGGATCAGGAGCGATGCCCGACCAGTTGCACCCGCGCGACGCCAAGGAAAATGCCTCGCTGCAAAGCATCCAGCACAAATTCGGCACCGACGAAGACTGGACCGGCGGTTTGTTGCGGGAGGCATGGGGCAATTTCGACGGACTGAGCGAGCATTGGTACGACCACACCGAAAAGCGCCCGGATGCCCCGCCGGCCGAGGCACTGATGGAATTTGTGCGTTCGCCGTCCAATCAGGTGCGCATGAAGGCCGATGAGTGGAAAATCTATCAGCAGCGTTTTCCGAAGATGAAGGATAAGGACATATTCCTGTCCATCGACGAATATGCTTATATCGGCGCACCGCAGGATCTGAAGCTGTCGCTGGCCTATTCGATGGTGTTGCAGGAAATGCTGCGCCATACCGACTTTTTGCGTATGAGTGCCTTCACCACCGGCGCATCGACAATGGACATTACGCCGACGGCATCGATGCTCAATTCCACCGGCGAAGTATTTAAACTCTATGGCGAACATTTCGGCGCGGGCATGATCCCGGTCGATGTGACGGGCAATTCGCCGCAACCCGACCCCAAATATCCGGTCGGCTATGACCATCCGAAGGTGAAGGCGGGCAGCCCGACCTATCCGCTGGACATGGTTGCGGCGCTCAGCCCGGATCGCAAGACGCTGACCATCGCGGTGGTCAACGCCACCGAGCAGGCACAACCGGTAGCGATCAGGATCGACGGCGCGCGCGCGCACGGGCGCGGCACGGTGTGGCGCCTGACGGGTAAAAGCCTGACCGCCGCCAACAAGGTTGGGTCGCCATCGGGTGTGACGATCCGCAAGGCGAACGTCCCTGCTTTGGGCTCGACGCTGGTCGTTCCGGCAATCTCCACTTCGATCTACGAATTTCCGCTTGTGAGCGGTCATCAAGCCAACTGACGGAAGGGAAACGGGGTATGAAGGTGAAGCGGATTCTGGGCGCGGTGATCGCATCATTACTGCTGTTGCCCACGGCGGCGCTGGCACAGGCGGATACCAACAGCCCGCCACCGGTCGTCGGTGCGCCGACGGTGACCGTCCAGCATATCAAGGTCTATGCACCCTCCATCGCGGGTAATCTGGAGGGGGAATCGGCAAATCGCGATGTGCTGGTGATGCTGCCGCCGGGATATGCCAGCCACCCCGACCGGCATTATCCGGTGGTGTACGCGCTGCATGGTTATTCGATCGGCGCGGAACAGTGGACCAAGGAAATTCATGTGCCGCAAACTATCGAAAATGCCTATGGCAAGGGCGTGAAGGGCATGATTATCGTCCTTCCCGATTCCAAGACGATCTATGGCGGGTCGATGTATTCTGGCGGGTCGACGGTCGGCGACTTCGAAACCTTCATCTATCGCGATCTGGTCCATTATATCGACACGCATTACCGCACGATCCCGAACCGGGAGAGCCGCGGTCTGGTTGGGCATTCAATGGGCGGATACGGTGCCAGCCGGATCGGCATGAAGCATTCCGATGTCTTTGGCGCGCTGTATATCATGAGTCCCTGTTGTATGTCGCCGCGCGCCGTGCAGCATATGGACTCGAAGACCATCGCGGCGCTGGAAGCGGTGAAATCACCCGCTGATGCGGCAAAACTGCCTTTCATGACAAAGGCGATGCTGGCGACGGCGGCGGCATGGTCGCCGGACCCTAAAAATCCGCCGCTCTATCTCGATCTGCCGGTGAAGGACGGGAAGGATCAGCCCGATGTGCTGGCGAAATGGACGGCGAACGCACCTTTGGCCTTTGTCGATCAGTATATCGGCAATCTACGCCAGTATCGCGCGATTGCCATCGATGTCGGCGATCAGGACGGACTGCGGTTCGATGCGCGGAAGTTGCACGATATCCTTGACAGTTACGGGATCAAAAACAGCTTCGAGATTTATCCCGGCACGCATGTCAGCAACGTCGCCTATCGGTTTCAGGATCATGTTCTGCCGTTCTTCAGCAAAAATCTGAAATTCGAAGGACAGAAATGAAGAAGTGGATATCCCGGCAGTACGCAGCCGGACTGGCGATAGCGGCAATCAGTGTCGCCGGAATGGCTCCGGCAGCGGCAATCGCCGGACCGCTTTCGCCGACCGGGCGGTGGACGGCCAACGCGCAAGGCAATGCACCGGTGCCGCCGATGGGCTGGAGTTCATGGAACGCGTTCAACAGCGATATAGACGAGCAGAAGATTCTCGGCAATGCGAAGGTGCTGGTCGATAGCGGCCTGTCCCGGCTCGGCTATCGCTATGTCGATATTGATGACGGCTGGTGGCTGAAACGACGCCAGCCCGACGGTCGTATGGTTATTCGCACCAGCAGTTTCCCGTCCGCCCGACTGCCGGGCAAGGATAACAGCAGTTTTCGTCCCCTTACCGACCGGCTTCACGCCATGGGTCTGAAGGCCGGTATCTATTCCGATATCGGCCGCAATTCGTGCGGACAGATTTACACCTCTAACTTCGCCAACCAGCCCGAAGGGACGCAGGCCGAGCGTGAAGTAGGCCTGTACGGTCATGTCGCACAGGATATCAGCCTGTATTTCAAGGAATGGGGTTTTGACCTGATCAAGGTTGACGGATGCGGCATTCGCGGCCTGGCGGCGGACACGCCGCTGGTCCGTTCCGGCAGATATCGGGCGTTGAAACCGCTGGTTGACATGGACTCGCTGGGGCGCACCGATATTCCGGCGGTGCGCGCCCTGTATCAGCAGGTCGCCGACGCGCTGGCGCGCGACAATCCTGATCATGACTATGTGTATTCGATCTGCCTTTGGGGGTCGGCCAATGTTCGCGAATGGGCAAAGGATGTCGGCAATATCTCGCGAACGAGCGACGATATTTCGCCAAGCTGGTCCCGTATGCTGTCCAATCTAGATTCGGTTTCCACCCGCGCCCTTTATGCTGAACCGGGGACGTGGAACGACCCCGATATGCTGTATATCGGCAGCGGTGATTTTGATGCCGATCATCTGACCGAGGCGCGTTCGCATTTCGCACTGTGGGCGATGATGGATGCGCCGCTGATGATCGGCATGGATATGCGGAAAGTGTCGCCCGCGCTGATGGCGATACTGGGCAATGCCGATATCGTCGCGCTCGATCAGGATCCTGCCGGGAATCAGGCGGTGCCCGCCTTTATGTCCGGGGACATCCAGACGTTCGTGAAGACGCTGAACACCGGTGAAAAGGCCGTGGCGATCTTCAATCGCAGCCTGAATCCGCGCAAGGTGACATTGACGGCGGAGCAGTTGAAATACCGTCCGGATGCGGATGTTGTCCTGACCGATTTATGGTCAAAGGCGAAGACTCATTTTCGCGGGCAGACAAGCTTCCGGATCAAGCCGCATCAGACGCTGATTTTTACGGCAAAGGGTACAAGGCGCTTGCCGAACGGTCTGTATCTGTCCGAGCAGCCGGGGATGGTGAATCCGGCAGTCGATGGGGTGACGGTCCCGACGCCCGACCCGACGATCCACCGATCGGTGCCCGGCTGGGCGAGTACCACGGGCACAGGCGTCTATCCGCAATATGGCGGTTGGGGCGGCGCTCAGGCCGATCGTGCTCCCTATGGCCAGTCGCTCAGTATCGCCGGTCATGCCTATGATACCGGGATCGGTATTCTCGCCAATTCACGCATGGAGGTGCGCAACAACGGCTTTACGCAGTTTGTTGCGTCGGTCGGGGTCGATGATTCCGCGTTGCCTACCGACAGTCCTGTGGTGTTCGAAGTCTATGGCGACGGCAAGCTGCTCGCGCAGTCGCAGCCGAAGCATTTCGGGGAAGCACCCGACCGGCTGAAGGCTGATGTGCGTGGGGTTTCGATCGTCGAACTGGTAGCGCGAGCAACCGGGAAATCGCCTGCACCGGAACCAATCGCCTGGGCGAATGCGAGGCTGATCCACTGAACAGCCGATGGAATAGGGAGCGGCGCGATGAAATGGCGGTATGTGACGGCACAGGCATCGACGGTTTTTGCTTTGCCCGTTTCGGCGCAGCCCCTGCTGCACCCGATGTTTCAGGACCATGCCGTGCTTCAGCGCGATGTCGCGCTTACGATCTATGGCTCGGCTGCTCCCTACAGCCGGGTAACGGCGTCAATTGTCGGGGAAACGGGGCAGGCGACTGCCGATCCGGTGCAATGAGTGCCGACCTCTCCCAAAAACCGCCGGGGATTTGTCGGCGAGTTGCCATTTCTTCGCGTGCGACCTGAGGCAACATACCCTTGTCACGGTGGGATGGTGGCCGCGACATGGGGGTAGGGGCACATCAGGGTCGCATGATGCAAATCACGCCATTCCGACCGGTGTCCTGCATGCCGTGCCGAATACCATGTCGCCAATATCCTCAGCCCGTTCGACATTATTATCGGGAAATAACGATAAGCGATCAGGCGTGAATCAGACCGGTTGCAGGCCGTGTTCGTGAATTTTGCGGATCAGGTCGCGATGGCGGGGAAGGCCGCCGCGCATCCGTTCGGTCTGGGTCGCGTTCTCCCGCATGGCCCGTTCCGCCATGGCTGAATCGGCGGCAATGGCCTCCGGTTCGATCTCGGTTTTGAAGTTCATCCCGTACAGAACATATTGATAGCTGGCGGACGGAAACACCTCCTCCACGCGATCGAATTCGTCGTGAAACCAGGGCGATTGATATTTCCAGAGCAGCAACAGCTCCTGCAACCGGTCAGGGATGGTTTCGGGCAGGACATTGTCCCGCCAGAAGGCGCTGTCCGTGCGTTTGGTCAGGACATAGTGCAGCTTCAGAAAATCGATGATCCGCCCCCAGCGATAGTCGGTGGTGGCGTTAAAGCGCGATGCAACGATGTCCATCACTTCGCGACAGGCGGGCATTTGCTCGGCAATCAGCTTTGCCGACAATTCGATCAGCACGATTGCCGAGGCTTCGAGCGGTTCGAGGAATCCGGCGGCCAGCCCGACCGCTACGCAATTGCGCTTCCAGAAGGTTTCTCGATGGCCAGCGCGGATGCCGATCTTGCGCACCGGCAAATCCTTGCCCGCCGGGCCCAGATAGGCGCGCAGTTCCCGCTCCGCATCCTCGTCCGAAATATGGCTGCTGGAATAGACATGGCCGATCCCGCGCCGGGTGGGCAGGCCGATGTCCCAGATCCAGCCAGCAGATTGTGCGGTCGAAATCGTTTGCGACGCAATCGGGCTGGTTTCGCTTTCATAGGGAAGCTGCACCGCCAGCGCCGTGTCGCAGAACAGCACGTCGCTACAGTCGCGGAACGGGACATTCAGTGCTTCGCCGAGCAGCAGCGACCGGAATCCGGTACAGTCGATGAACAGATCGCCCGCAACCTCTCCGGCCTGTTCGGTCGTGATGCTGCGGATATCACCGTCTTCGGCGAGATTGACCTGCTGCATATCCGCAAGCACATGCCGCACGCCCAGTTTGTCGCAGCAATGCCGCTGTAGGAAGGCGCCGAGCTTCCCCGCGTCGAGATGATAGGCGTAATTGGCAACCGCGTCATATTCGGGCGTGGCGATAGTTTTCGGGGCAAGCCCGTCGTCGCAAATGCGTCCCTGCGGAGAAACGGCGTCGCAAAAGCTGCGATTGTCCCCGGTTGCAAGCCAGTGCGGGGCCAGATTGATACGCGCGAAACTCTGCGGCAGCATCAGCGGGTGATAATAGGCGTCGTTGTCGGCGCCCGTGGTCCAGCGCGCGAATTTGGCACCCTGTTTGAAGGCGGCGTCGCATTCGCGAAAAAAGTCGGTTTCGGAAACGCCGATCTTCGCCAGCGTCGAGCGTAAGGTCGGCCAGGTGCCTTCGCCTACACCGACGGTCGGAGTATTCGCGGATTCGACCAGTGTGACGGTAAACCCTTTCGCCATGCGACCGCGATGTTTCGCCGCGATCAGCCCGGCAGTCAGCCATCCGGCGGTTCCCCCGCCGACGATAACGATGTTTCGTATCGCGCGCATATTCACACTTCGCCAAAAAAGCGCCGGGGGGTCAACCGAAAGACGCCCCCGGCCCAGGGAGGATCAGAAGTGGAAACGGACACCGGCGGTAAAGCGCCGACCGTAATTATAGACGTCCAGAAGCTGGTTGCTGAACCGGCCATGCGTGCTCTGAACCTGATCAGTCACGTTCGTGATTTCACCGAACACACTGATATGATCGTTGAAATCATAACTGCTGCTCAGGTCCAGTTGCAGGCTGGGGTCGACATAAGTCGGTTCAGAACCGAACAGTCCCGTATTCTGAACCTGACCGAACTGGAGCAGATATTTAGCACGATAGTTCAGCGCAGCACGGAACTGGAAGCCATGCTTTTCATAAAAGCCGACAAAGTTTGCCGAGTTGGCCAGCCCGGTTACCGCAAAGCCGCTGAGAGAAATATCCTTCGGATCGTAAGGCTTGTTGGTGGTGACGAAGGTGGCGTTGGCATTAAAGCCAAAGCCGCTCTGACCGAATACATGTTGCCATGCAAGTTCGACACCCTTTACCGTTGCGTCCGGACCGTTGACCTGTTGCGTTACCGCAAAGACGGCTTTTTGGCCCGTGGTCGGATCGATGACATCATTGATCGTCTGGTTCTGCGTGCCACCGACAATGAAGTTCGACACGTTTTTGATGAAGAAGTCGACCGATGCGTAGGAGTTGGACTGGTAATACCATTCCGCTGCAAAGTCGAAGTTATCAGAGAGATAGGGTTTGAGCGAGGGGTTGCCGCCCGAAGCGGACAGCGCGCCAATGCGTTGTCCGGTTCCAACCGAGAGAACCGGTGAAAGAACGCTAAGGCTGGGTCTTGTAAGCGTCCTTGATGCATCGAAGCGGAGATGGAATTTATCCGTCAGTTCCAGCTTCATATCAATGCTTGGCAACAGATAGGAATAGCTGCTCTTGGTGGTTATGGGTTGCGTAGCGGACGGAACAATCGTCAGCAGCGTTGGGTCAGCCTGGCTGGTGAGGATTTGCACCGGCACCTGGCCCAGACCGCTTGACGAGATATTCGTGCTTTCTTCACGAATACCGGCATTGAAATTAAACGGCATTCCAGCAATTTCAGTCTTGAAATCGGCCCGCATGAAAAGCGACCAAGTCTTTTCAGTAATGTCACGAATGCTGCTGGGATCGAGTGCCAGATCAAACGTACCCGTGAAGGTATTTCCGACAGTTGTTCCCGAATAATTGAAGCCAGGAATGTTCATGGCCTGTGGATTTCCGAGGCTGCTTAGATAGGCCTGATATTGCGCAGGGCTGATGCGCAGCAACACTGGTGGCAATGCTCCGGAGTATCCAGGAATGAAATTATCCGTGCTGATGGTGCCCTGGAACAGGTCCCCCGGAAGCGCAACACCGCCTGCGCTACCGGAAGCCGGCCCGTAGCCAGCATATGCCTGCCAGAAATTGTTGACGAAGGTATTGCGCTGCGATTGTTTGAAATGGTCGTCCACATATTGACCGCCAAACTTCAATTGGAAATCGTCCTGTTTCCATGTCCCAATCAGGTGGAACTGCTTGAGTGAATCGCTGTTCTGCTGAGCTTGGCGAACGGTGACATGGGAGCCGATAAGAGATGTGTCAGCCCACTGATCTGCATTTCCGCCCGGACCATAGCCATGCAATTCTGGGAGAGAGTTTCTGCTATCTCCATTAATGGTAATGCCCATCGTCGGTGCCAGGGAGCCCCCGTAACCGACATCTGCGTCATCGGCAGTCGGTTCGCCGTTGGGATTCTGCGTACTCCGCGCATAGCTGGCGTCGGCATTGAAGCTAAGGTTGTCGTTGACATCCCATTTCAGGTTCAAACCAACCTGATTGGTTTCCCGAATCTGCGTGGACGTTTCCGCAGTAAAGTCGGTCTGGGTATTGGCCTGCGTGAAATCGGTAATTGTGCCGTTGCTGTCCTGAACGATGTTCCGGAAGTTGCCCTGATTAAACCAGATGCCAAATCCTACGTTATTCCGCAACAGTTTCTGGCGGGAGTAATTGTCGTCAAGGGTCACCATGACCGATTCGGAAGGATGCCATTGCAGTGCCAGACGACCGTCGACGCGCTCATCCTTACTATAGATCTGTTGCGCGCCATATTGTTGTTCAAACCATCCGACGATGGATTTGGCGTTATTGGGGTCTACCCCTGGTCCAGCATCTTGCGGGTTACAAACGGTGGCTGTCGTGCCAGCCATTTGACAGGGGGCGAATTTGTTGCCCGGCCAGCCATGCACATAGACATTGTTCGTCTGCGTATCGCGGCGAGTGTAGATCACATCTGCCAGGACACCCAACGTGTCATTGGCAAATGTATCACTTACGAGCGCGCCAATTGTAGGCGTAATTTTTCCGGAAGCGTCCTGAATATTTCCCGACGCTGTAGCCGCAGCACGGAATCCTGGATGGTCGAACGGCTTGGGAAACTCTATATTGATGGTCGCGCCGATCGAATTGCTCGACAATGTCACATCTGGCGTCTTCAAAACGGTGAGGTTTCCGATAAAGTCTGCACCCACTGTGCTGAAATCGACAGACCTGCCACCGGCGGCCGTCGAAATGCGGCGACCGTCATACAACGTCGTATTGAAGTCTCCGCCGAAACCGCGAACCGTGATGCCGGTGGCATCGCCACGGGTACCATCACGCTGAATAGAAATGCCGGGCAAGCGCTGCATTGCGGCCGCGACGTTCGAGTCCGGAAATTTGCCGATATCTTCCGACGAGATCATGTCGATCACACCAGGGGCATCCCGTTTGGCGTCCAGATTGCGCTGCAGCGATCCGATAATGCCGGTCACAACGATGTCGGGCGTGCCCGTCGTCGTTGCTGCTTGTTGCGATTTCTTCGGCAGGGTCGAGTTCTGGTCATCCGTTGTCGGCGTTGCGGCATTCTGACCGGCATCGACTGTGGCGGCGTCTTTAGCGGCGAGCGGTGCTGCCGCGACCGGGCTGGCTGCTACGCACAGGGCCACCAGGCTGGTGGCACCGGCAAGCAGCATCTTGCTGCGCCCGGCGAAACGCTCGGACATACAGTCATGATTATTGATGGTATCGTTAATCATACCCCCTCCTTTCATAAACGCCCCCCCCGAATTTTCCGGGAGTAGCATGGTTTTCGACCCATTCCCTGAGATGAAACCGTTCTTTTACGACGTTTTTGACGTCGCCTGACAGTTGCATATCGCGCTTATTACGATTTAGGTCGGAAGCAGCCATAGCCGACAAAGGTAGCGCTATCAACCATTTTTGCGGGTGTAATGGATTTTATCGATGTAATAGAGTGTAGGTGCTCGGGGGCGTTCTCAAGAGACGTGAAAAAGTCTTGGCGATGTGTCGATCTGAAGGCTGCCGCCGGATACAAAATAAAGAAAGAGGAGACAGGAATGGCCAGTCTGGAACTGCTTAATTTTGAAGACCATGGGGGCTTGCAGCTTCAGCAGCCGACAGTTGGTGATCGGCATTTCATTCAGGTCGTTGCCGATGAATTCTCGGTAGCGGCTGCACACTGCCCGCTCTTTTTTGCGAAAAATCCGGAAACGGGGCGATTTTACACGGCTGCGCTTTTCGGCTTTCACCGAAACGAAAACCTGCTGGCCGCTTCAGGAGATGCTGGCGCAAGCTTTTGTCCGCTCGACATCGTACGTGAAGGGTTTTTCGTTTCGGACGACCAGATCGCGATCGATCCGGCGCATCCGCGCTTTCACAGCGGCGAAACGCTTTTCGACGAACAGGGGGAACCGGGCGAGGAACTGCGCAAGGTCCAGCACATGCTGGGGCGGTTCAAGGCCGGCCTGGAAGAAACGGATAGATTTATCGATACCATGCTTGAGCATAGGCTGATCGAGCCGATCGATATTGCGCTGCGTTTCGACGACGGAGAGAATTTATCTCTCGCCGGATTGTACAGCATTGGACTGGATTCGCTGAACGAGCTTGACGATGCTGCCGTGCTGGCGCTGTTTCGGAAAGGCTATCTGCAACTCGCCTATGCCATGATCGGTTCGCTCAAGCGTATTCCGGTGCTTGCTGCTGTCCGGAACCGTCAGTTGGCTGGGCAGCGATCCTGATCATGACCGGCGAAACGGTGCGTGACCTCGACGCTGGCGGAATAAACGACCCCGGCTGGTTCCGACGGAACGTGGTGGCCGACGTGCAACCGGTGGTGTTGCGCGGGCTATGCCGCGACTGGCCTGTCACCAGAGCGGCAGCACATTCATGGTCTGATCTGGTCAAGTATCTGAAGCAATTCGAGCGGGGGCAGACCGCACAGGCATTCGTCGGCAGACCCGCCATCGACGGACGCTATTATTACGGCGACGGGGCGGATGGTTTCAATTTCGAGCGGGAAGAGATGACGCTCGCGCAAGGGCTGGAGCGGATGGCGCTTGCGGCGCGCGATCCAGAACTATCTTCGGTATATTTGGGGTCGCTTCCCGCCGCCGGGATGTTGCCGGGCTATGCCGAAGCCAATCCCGCCGCGATTTTGGGAACGCCGGTGGAACCACGGCTATGGCTGGGAAACCGGTCGAATGTCGCCTGCCATTTTGATACGTTTGACAATCTGGCCTGCGTTGTTGCGGGGCGGCGACGTTTCACGCTCTATCCACCTGAAGTGACGGGCAGCCTGTATGTCGGCCCACTGGATCACACCATGGCCGGGCAACCGGTTGCGATGGCAGTCGGGAGCACGCCGGGTGATCCGCGCTATCCGCGCTTCGATGCGGTGCGTGATCGGGCGTTGACGGCCGAACTCGAACCGGGCGATGCACTCTATCTGCCAAAATTGTGGTGGCATCAGGTGGAGGCGACCGGACCGCTGAACCTGCTCGTCAACTATTGGTGGGATGCCTTCAGCGCGGGGCCGGATGCGCCCTTCACGACGATGATGCTGGCGATGATCGCAATTGCCGAACGTCCCGCGCGCGAACGGCAGGCATGGCGCGCCTTTTTCGATCATTATGTGTTTCGTCCCAACGGGCATCCGCTTGCGCATCTGCCTGAGGCAAAACACGGGATATTGGGGCCGCTCAAAGCGGGCAATTATCGTCGCGTCAGGACGATGGTCATGCAGTTGTTGCGGGGCGGCTGAGGCAGGCGGGGGCTGCTCCGTTGTTGCGCGTCAAGCCAGGTGGATTGCCATTATCCGGGTCCGGCATCGAGAGTGAAGCTGTCGACATCCAGATAGCCTGAACTGTCTTTCGGATTGTAGCAGAACAGCGCGAACTGCTCGCCCTGAAACGTACCCGTGCGCCATGCAAAGGCCAGCGGAAAGGGATTGCCGATCGCCTGCCAGTGAGTACCGTCCAGGCTGTAGGTGAAATGCCCCTTGTCGGTTTTGAAATCCAGCGCGGTGCGCAGCCACACCGTGTTGCCTTGGATCGCTTTGGGTGTCGTGTGGGCGATGTCCTTCGGCCCTTCAATCGTGTCCTCCGTCAGCGTCATGCCGAGGGTCGGCGCACCAGCGGGAGTGCGACCGACCGCCAGTTGTGCGCTATACTGGCCCAGCGTGCCAAAGCCGCAACGATCGCCGGGCTTCACATGGGTAATGTCAAGTTTGACCGTACCCCTGCTGCGTGGCCCCTGCGCCTTCTGGATCAGGCTGTTGCGAGCATCCCAGAACTGGTCAGCGATGGTGGGATGCAGGCGCAGATAGCCGGGTCGTTCGGTCAGCGACCAGCGGCTGTTGTCGGGATTGTGATTCCACTGCCATTGCAGGCCAAGCGTCGGTTTAGAGAAACTGTCGGACGTTGCCGGCACGGCGATGGGGAAGCCGTCGATCGGCTTTTTCGCATGCTCGGGCACGCGACCCGGCGCGGCAGGCGTGCCCCAGACCGGCCAGCCATCCTTCCAGAATACGGGGCTGATATTCGTCATCCGCCCGATGGCCCCTGAATCGCGCATGACGAAGCCGACCCAGCGCCCGTCGGGCAGGTCTACGACCGCGCCCTGATGTCCGCCGGTCTTGTCCGAAATCTGCTCATGTGTTTTCCAGGGACCGTACAGGCTTCTGGCGCGTGATACGGTCAGCGCCATGCGCGGCGGAATGGCGTTGAACAGATAATACCAGCCCTTACGCTTGACGATCTTCGATCCTTCGGCGCCCTTGATATAATAGATTTTTTTCGCGCCGGTGACGTGACTGAGCGTCTTGTTGAGCGTCAGCAGCGTAATCGTGCCGTCGGCATTATAGGAGCTGGCGATATAGGCGCTGCCGTCGTCATCGATGAACAGGCCGGGATCGAACGCCACCCGGTCGAGTTCGTGATAGCGCCACGGGCCCTTGATGCTTTTCGCATAATAGATCCGGGTATTTTGTCCGACCGGGGTTATCGCGATATAGAAGGTACCGTCGTGCCAGCGCAGACTGGCCGCGAAAAGCCCCTTGCGATAGGCATTGCCCTGCTTGAGGTCATATTGCGGCATCCCGTCGAGATGCGGCACGACATGCGTGGCTATCGTCCAGTTGATCAGATCTTTCGAATGCAGGATCGTGATTCCGGGCACGTCGACAAAGGTGGTGGTGGCGAAATAATAATCGCTGCCGACCCGGATGATGTCGGGGTCCGGATAGTCGGCATACAGCACCGGATTGCGATAGGTGCCATCCCCCTGATCCGAATGCCATAGCTGCGCGGTTGCCGGGGTGGTCAGCATGACGGCACCCAGAAGTGGTGCGACCAGCAGCGAGCGGAACGGAAGCGATATTTTCATAGTCAAACCTCGACGAGTTGCGGGCCGCGCAGCCTTGCGGTGCGATCGGGCGATAGCTGTACCTCAACCCGGTGATCGCCAAGCCAGACAGTGCGCATGCCGGGCAGGTCGCTGGTCAGGTGCGCTTCGATCAGTTGTCCGGCACCCCATGACAGGTCGATTCGGGTACGTCCGGGCGCCCGCAGTCCGGAAATCGAACCACGTGGCCAGATACGGGGCAGGGCGGGTAGCAGCCGGATATGGTCGTCACGCGCCTGTATCAGCATTTCCGCTATTGCGCGCGTACCACCGAAGTTACCGTCGATCTGAAAAGGCGGATGCGCATCGAACATATTGGGATAGGTACGATCGGGGCCCAGCAGGAATGCGAGGATGCGATGTGCGTGATCTCCTTCACGCAGCCGCGCCCACAGGTTGGCACGCCAGGCGGTGGCCCAGCCGGTCGACTCGTCGCCGCGCATGATAAGCGATTTTCGGGCTGCTGCCACCAGCTTCGGCGTGTCTTCCATATTGATCTGATCGCTGGGGAACAGGCCGTAAAGATGGGAGACATGGCGGTGATGCGGTTCCGGTGCCTGCGCGTCCCAGTCGAATTGCCATTCCTGCAACTGCCCCTCGCTGCCGATCTTGTTGGGGGCGAGCTTTTTACGCGTGGTCCAGAGTCGGGTCGCGAAACCGGAATCGGTTTTCAGGATCGATGCGGCCCGCGCCGTCCGGTCGAACAGATCGCGTAGAATCTGCATGTCCATCGTCGGCCCCGCGCATATGGAAGCGTTATGCGGATGCACATTTTCCGGTGAGAGCGAAGGGTTGGTGACCAGATATCCGGTGCGTGGATCGTGCATGAGCGTGTCGAGAAAAAACTGACATGCGCCGCGCAGCAGCGGATAAATCGACTTCAGATATTCGGCGTTTCGACCATAATCGTAATGATACCAAAGATGCATGCACAGCCATGCACCCCCGGTTGGCCACAATCCCCATTGCGCACCGTCGATCGGTGCCGTCGCGCGCCACAAATCGGTGTTGTGGTGTACCACCCAGCCGCGTGCGCCGTACATGGTGCGCGCGGTTCTGGCTCCGGTCACGGCAAGATCACGAACCATCGCGATCAGCGGTTCGACACATTCGCCAAGCGCCAGCGGTTCGGCCGGCCAGTAATTCATCTCCGTATTGATGTTGATCGTATATTTCGATCCCCAGGGGGGATTGGTGCTGTCGTTCCAGATGCCCTGAAGGTTGGCGGGCTGACTGCCAGGACGGGAAGAGCAGATCAGCAGATAGCGCCCATAATCGAAATAAAGGGCGGCAAGGGCCGGGTCATCGCTGCTTTCGCTCATCGCAATGCGCTGATCCGTCGGCCGGTCTGCCGCGGATGTACGTCCCAGATCGAGTTCGATCCGCCGGAACAAGCGGCGGTGCGCTGCGGCGGTATCGGAGGCGATCCGGTCGAAGCTCTTGCCGCATGCCCTTGCGACCTGCCCGGCGGCGATTGCAGCCGGGTTCCCACCGGTATCGTCGAAGCGGCGGTAACTGGTGGCCATGGCGAGCAGTAATGTTACCGAATCGGCACCGCGTACCGAGAGGCGATCGCCATCGGGGTGTATCCTGCCGTTGACCGCTGCCGCTTCGAGATGTGCGACGAAGGTCAGCGCGCCTTTGACGCCCTCCTGATCGCTGTTGCGTCCAGACAGGATGAGGCTTCGCCTGGTGGCGATTGCGTGCGCCTGTGGTTGCGGAGATTTCAGCGACAGGTCGCAATTGATCGATCCGGGCCGGTCGGTCGACAACCGGATCGCTATGACCTGATCCATGGGAGAGGCGACCACTTCACGCAGGAACGTGACGCCGTTGACAGTGAAACGCGTTCTGGCAATCGCTGCGTCGAGATCCAGTTCGCGCAGATAGGCGTCGGTACCGGACGAAATGCCGGGCATGTCGATCAGCAGATCGCCGACCGTCTGATAGTTCATCTGATGAAGCGGGGTCGCCATCACCTTCTTGTTGGCAAGCGCCTGTGCCTCAGCCCAGCGGTCGGCGAAAATCAGACGCCGGACATCGGGCAGATTCGCCTTTGCCTGTGGATTAACCGGATCATAAGGGCCACCGTTCCATAATGTGTCTTCGTTCAGTTGCAGCCGCTCCTGCACGGTGCCGCCGAATATCATTGCACCGATACGGCCGTTACCGACCGGAAGGGCTTCAACCCATTTTTGGGCCGGCTGCCGATACCAGAGTCGCTTGTCGTGCGTCGGAACCGTTTTGGAAAAACTCTCTACTGGAATGGCGATCGCGCCGGTCAACGCAACCGACTCTTTCAGTACCGACCGTCTGGTTTTCAGCATCGCGCCCCTCCCGACCGGACGGGGCATCGTCATTCGGCCCGCGCTTTCGATCTTCGCGGCCTATGCCAAAATATGGTAGCGCAAACAACCGCTTTGAGCAGACGATGATCTGTTAGTTTAGGGAGAGGCCGATGCCGCTCCCACCCTGACGACCGGGGCCGCCTGTACAAGGCTCTCGCATCCGGATGTCTGATGCGGTTGATTGTTGTGCTGGAGGCCCGAGCCGGAATCGAACCGGCGTACACGGATTTGCAGTCCGCTGCGTCACCACTCCGCCATCGGGCCGGAGCAGCGGGCAATGCGTTGGCCGCGCGTCCGTGTCAACCGTTTACGTGCATTTTGCCATTATGTCCGCTTGGCGGAAGCGCATGGGCGCGATACAAGCCAGCCATCCCGATAATGTGTATTGCAACGATAACACAGTTGTGCGAACAAGGATGGCATGATGAATCAGACCCCCGACCTGTCGAGCTTTGAAGCGATGCGCCGCGCGATGGTGGCGAGCCAGCTTCGTACCACCGCTGTCAACGATTCGCGCGTTGTCGAGGCGATGGCTGTGGTTCCGCGCGAACGGTACGTGCCGGAGGCGCTGCGCGCGATCTGTTATCGCGACACGCAACTCGCACTGGCCAATGGCCGCTTTCAGAACGCGCCGATGGTCACCGGGCGCCTGCTCACAGAAGCGCGGATCAATGCTCAGGATACGGTGTTGCTGATCGGTGCGGCGGGCGGATATACTGCGGCTGTGCTGGCACTGCTCGCCAAAAAGGTCGTGGCGCTGGAAGAAGATGCCGATCTGATCGCGGATGCGAAGGCTGCACTTTCGGGTATCGCCAATGTCGAGCTGGTCGAGGGGCCGCTTAACAAGGGCTGGCAGGCCGCTTCTCCCTATGACGTGATCGTGGTCGACGGTGCCGTCGAGGTTCTGCCCGAAGCGATTGTCGCGCAGGCGAAACCCGGTGCCCGTATCACCACCGGTACGGTCGATCGCGGGGTTACGCGCCTGGCCTATGGCACGAAGACCGAAGGCGGATTCGGTCTGTTCGATTTCGCCGACGCCGATTGTGTCGTCCTGCCCGGTTTTGCCCAACCGCGTTCATTCAGGTTCTGAGACCAATGCGGGGGGGGATTTCACCATGGATGCTCGGTGCGGCGCTGGTCGCCATGACGGGCTCGGCACATGCGGAAACGCTGCGCGACGCAATGGCCCGCGCCTATAAGTCGAATCCCGATATCAATGCCGCGCGATCCGATCTGCGCGCCACGGATGAGGGCGTGCCGCTGGCGAAATCACAATCCCTGCCGCAATTGAACGCGACCGGGGGGTATACCGAAAGCATCCTGACGGCAACGAACAGCTATTTGTCCCCGCCGCGTCAGGCCGCTGCGCAGGCGCAGCTTTCCATTCCCATTTATCAGGGTGGAGCGGTCAGGAACGGCATTGCCGCCGCGGAAACCAGGGTGAAGGCGGGGCGTGCAACGTTGCGCGGCAACGAGTCGAACCTTTTTACCAACGTCGTCGCCGCGTATATGGACGTCATTCGCGATTCCGCCATCGTCAAGCTGAACGAGCAGAACGTTCATGTGCTTGAGGTTAATCTAAAGGCGACGAAGGACCGGTTTGAGGTGGGCGACCTGACCCGCACCGATGTCGCCCAGTCGGAAGCCCGGCTGGCGCAGGCGCACGGGCAGCTTCGCAATGCTCAGGCCCAGCTTATTACCAGCCGCGAAAACTATATCGCGGTGGTGGGCGTCGCCCCGGACGATTTGCAGACGCCGCCGCCTTTGCCCAATCTGCCGAACAGCCCGGCAACTGCCGTCGATGTTGCGCTCAAGGAAAATCCAAGCCTGATCGCGGCACGCCGCAACAGGAAGGCAAGCGCCTATGACGTCAGCGCGGCCAAGGCGGCACGCCTGCCCAAGGTTAGCGTAGTGGTCGGCGGAAGCTATTACAATTATCTCAATTCCTTGCCTGATCTGGCTCGCGATGCCGGGGTGGACAATTCCGGCACGGCGGCGCAGGCGGGGGTTCAACTGACCCTGCCGATTTTTCAGGGCGGACGTCCGGCCGCACAGGTGCGTCAGGCGAAGGCGCGCGAGGGCGTGGCACTCGAGCAGGAAACCTCGACCGAGCGCACGGTGATTTCGAAAACGCGTTCGGCCTATGCCGCATGGCAGTCGTCGGAGGATCTGATCAAGACCTCGCAAGTGGCGGTGAAGGCGAACCAGTTGTCGCTAAAGGGCGTGCGGGCGGAAAACAGCGTCGGAACGCGCACGATCCTCGATATCCTCAATGCCGAGCAGGAACTGCTCAACTCGCAGGTCGATCTGGTGACGGCGCAGCGTAACGCCTATGTCGCCGGGTTCGCGCTGCTCGCCTCCATGGGGAAAGCGGAAGCAAAGGATCTTGGGCTGGACGGCGGCGGCCTCTACGATCCGACCGTGCATTACAACAAGGTGCGCGGTTCGTTTTGGGACTGGAATGACGGGCCACCGGTTCAGGCAGTGGGCACCGGGACCGCCGATACCAAGCCGCAAACGGCCGATGTCGAGGGTGGCCTCGACCCGGAAATGCAGACTCCGGCAGCACAAAAACCTGAATGACGTCATTAGGCCGTAAACCCATAAACGGCAGCATCGCGGTTTGAGTCAAAATGGCGTGGTGCAAGGAGGAAAGGCGCAGGAATATGTCAATATTTCCAGACTTTTCGACGCCGTACCGGGCCATTTTGGTCAAATCCCGCAGGGACGCCCAAATGGCTTCCATCTCGAACCGAACGCCGCTTGCAAAGGCAAAGAGCCTTTGCCGCGCGTCGTTCGGCCCGATCTGTTCGCCATTTGGGCGCCTCGACGGTGCCGTTTATGGGTTCACGGCCTAATAGGGCGTTGACACGGGGGCGCTTCATCCCGCACTTGACGTCATGTGAACATTGGTCCGGCTTTTTCCGAGGATACCGGCATGGGGGATATCAGTAACGAAACGTCGATGGAGGATATCCTCTCGTCGATCAAACGCATCATCGCCGAAGAGGGCGGTAGCGTGCGCAAGTCGCGTGGTCGTGCTGCGCCCGCCGTGCAGGATGCCGTTGATGACGATGAGGGCGGCCCGGTCGACGCTCGCGATCCCGCCGACGCCGTGCTGGAACTGCGCGAAGCTGTCGAAGAGGCGGTGGCGAATCAGGATCGTCTGCCACGCCATGCCATTTCAGCGCCGCCGGTCGAAGACTATCCTCCGGTCGCGGAAGAAGAACCTGACCAGCCGGTTGAGGTGCATGAAGAAGTGCATCGTGAGGAACCGGCGAAGCCTGCTTCCCCTGAAACGATCCTGTCGCAACGAACTGCCGAGGCCAGCCGTGGTTCGCTGGAAGCCCTGTCGCGTCTGATCGTGCGTCCTGAAACGCCGGGCAGCGATACGCTGGAAGGACTGGTACGCGAAATGCTGCGGCCGATGCTGCGCGAATGGCTCGACACCAACCTTCCCGCCATGGTGGAGAAAATGGTCGCGCGCGAAATCGCCCGCATCACCGCCCGCGAAGGTGGATGTTAAAGCAACTTTTATAGTCGTTTGCGGGTTATAGACCGCATGAACGACGATCGATACGATCAGGATGCCACCAGCGGTGATATGCCTCCCGCGCCGTTGATCGAGGATTCGACGCCGCCGGCAAAGGCGCATGCCGATATATTTTTTGCGGCGGTGAAAACGACCCGTATGCCGATGATCGTTACAGATCCGGCACGCGAAGATAACCCCATTATCTTCTGCAATGCCGCGTTCGAGCGGATGAGCGGATATCAGCAGGCGGAGATTGTGGGCCGCAATTGTCGATTTCTGCAAGGGCCGGAAACCGACAAGGCAGTCATCGACCAGGTGCGTCAGGCCGTTGCGCGCCGTGAGGAACTGGCCGTCGATATCCTCAATTACCGCAAAAACGGCTCTACCTTCTGGAATGCCTTATTCGTTTCCCCGGTGTTCGGGAAAAATGGCGACCTGTTATATTATTTCGGCAGCCAGCTCGACATTTCCCGGCGCAAGGAAGCCGAAGAGGCGCTCCATCAGGCGCAGAAGATGGAAGCAGTCGGCAAGCTGACCGGCGGCATTGCGCATGATTTCAATAACCTGCTTCAGGTCATCCTCGGCTATGTCGATATGCTGGAATCGCGGATCGACGAAGATAACCGTATTGCCCGACGCGCGGTGGACGCGATCGGCACGGCGGCCAATCGCGGTGCGCAACTGACCCAGCAATTACTGGCCTTCGCTCGAAAGCAGGAATTGCGTGACCGTCTGCTCAACCTCAATACGCTGATCAGCGATTTCGAAGCGGTAGTTGAACGGAATATCGGTGATGGAGTACGGTTGCGCAGGGAGTTTTCGGACGATCTCTGGAATTGCCGGATTGATCCCGTTCAGGCGGAAATGGCGCTCCTCAATATCCTCAGCAACGCGCGCGACGCAATGGACGGCGACGGAGAGGTCGTGATCGCTACCCAGAATGTGGTGGGTAACGAAGACGGGATGCCGTCCGACCTTTCATCGGGCGAATATGTCCGGCTGACCGTCACCGACAATGGTCCGGGTATCGATGAGGCGGTCGCCGACAAGCTGTTCGACCCGTTCTTTTCGACCAAGGAAGTGGGGAAGGGCACCGGGCTGGGCCTGTCCATGGTCTATGGCTTCATGCGGCAGTCCGGCGGACTGGTCACGGCCGAAACCATGCCCGATGGCGGCGCGCGCTTCGCCCTTTATTTCCCGCGCGCACGCGGCATCATCGAACCGACGCGAGAGGCGCAGGATCACACCGTGGGCGGTGGCGAACATATCCTGATGGTCGAGGACCAGCCGCAGGTTGCCGAGATGGGACAGGCGCTGCTGGAAGATCTGGGCTATAGCGTCGTGCATGTCGCCAGCGCATCCAGAGCGCTCGATTTGCTACGCGACCGGTCGGATTTCAAGCTGCTGTTCACCGATATCGTCATGCCAGGCGGGATGAGCGGCGTCGCGCTGGCCCAAATGGTGCGGGAGGAATATCCGAAACTGCCGATCCTGCTGACCACCGGCTATTCGGATCGCGCGCTGGATGAAGACAGCCGCGCGTTCGAATTGGTGCGCAAACCCTATCGCCGCGCCGATCTGGCACAGAAGATCCGGCAACTGATCGACGGACCCACCGGCGTATCCTGATACGGGTGCTTGTCATGGCGCGCAGGCGCGGTATTGCATCGCGCCATGACCGAATTGCCCAAAACTTTCGCCCCGGCTGAAATCGAACAGCGCTGGTATACGCATTGGGAGGAGAACGGCCTGTTTCGGCCCGACCGTCCCGATGCCGATCCGTGGACGCTGGTGAACCCGCCGCCGAACGTGACCGGCAACCTGCATATCGGCCATGCGCTTGACAACACGTTACAGGACATTCTCGCCCGCCATGCCCGGTTACAGGGCAAGGATGCGCGCTGGGTGGTCGGCGTCGATCACGCCGGTATCGCCACGCAGATGGTGGTCGAGCGGCAACTGAATGCGCAACAGCAGAAGCGCACCGACTTCACCCGCGAGGAATTCGTGGAGAAGGTCTGGGCGTGGAAGGAAGAAAGCGGCGGTGCGATCACCGGCCAGTTGCGGCGGCTGGGCTGTTCGATGGACTGGGCCAACGAACGCTTCACCATGGACGAGGGCTTTTCGAAGGCCGTTCTGAAGGTGTTTGTCGACCTGTATAATCAGGGCCTGCTCTATCGCGACAAGCGGCTGGTCAACTGGGACCCCGGCCTGGGCACCGCGATCAGCGATCTGGAGGTCGAGACGAAGGAGGTGCAGGGCAGCTTCTGGCACTTCCGCTATCCGCTGAGTGACGGGTCGGGCCATATCGAGGTGGCGACGACGCGCCCCGAAACCATGCTCGCCGATATGGCGGTGGCGGTGCATCCCGACGACGAACGCTATACCGCGATGGTCGGCAAGACGGTGACGCTGCCGATCACCGGGCGTCAAATTCCGATTGTGGCCGATGAACATGCCGATCCCGAACTTGGGTCGGGTGCGGTGAAGATCACGCCGGGGCACGACTTCAACGATTTTGAGGTGGGCAAGCGTGCCGGGTTCAAGCCGGGTGAAATGCTCAACATGCTCGATGCGAAAGCGAAGGTCATCCAGACGAGCGATGGCCTGATCCCCGACGCTTTTATCGGCCTGTCGCGGGAGGATGCGCGCAAGGCGGTGGTCGCGGCGATGAAGGAAGGCGGCTTCCTGATCCCGCATGTCGATAAGGACGGCGCGGAGCATGATGCGGAGCCGCGCACGATCCAGACGCCGTTCGGGGACCGTTCGGGCGCGGTGATCGAGCCCTGGCTGACCGACCAATGGTACGTCGATGCCGAAACGCTCGCCAAACCGGCGATCGAGGCAGTGCGCTCCGGCAAGGTCGAGGTCGTGCCCAAAAGCTGGGAAAAGACCTATTTCAACTGGATGGAGAATATCCAGCCATGGTGCGTCTCGCGCCAGCTTTGGTGGGGGCATCGGATACCGGCCTGGTATGGGCCATCGCTTGAAGACGATGGTCTCAATGTTTCTGTTCTTGGTGGTTTGGCGACAATGCCTGGTCTCAAGGTTTTTGTTGCAGTGGATGAACGAGAGGTTCTTCGTCAGGCTAAAGAATATTACGGGGCTGATTGTGATGTTCAGATTGCCTCCTCAATGTCCTCAGGCAATCGAGAAATCTTAGCACATCAGACGCCAGCGAATGCAGTCCGGATTTGGCAGGACGAAGACGTCCTCGACACGTGGTTCTCCTCCGCCTTGTGGCCGTTCGCGACGATGGGCTGGCCGGACGAAGGCGAGTGGCAGCAGCGCTATCCCAACGATATCCTGATTTCGGGCTTCGACATTCTGTTCTTCTGGGATGCGCGCATGATGATGCAGGGGCTGCACTTCATGGGCGATGTGCCGTTCAAAAAGCTCTATCTGCACGGCCTTGTCCGCGCTGCCGACGGCGCGAAAATGTCGAAGTCGAAGGGTAATACCGTCGATCCGCTCGGCCTGATCGACCAGTATGGCGCCGATGCGCTGCGCTTTTTCATGGCGTCTATGGAAAGTCAGGGCCGCGACATCAAGATGGATGAAAAGCGCGTCGAGGGTTATCGCAACTTCGCGACGAAGCTGTGGAATGCCGCGCGCTTCTGCCAGTCGAACGGCATCGGGGCGAGCGCGCATATCGAGCCGCCACAGGCCGATCTTGCCGTCAACCGCTGGATCATTGCCGAGACGGTGGAGACGGTGCAGGCGCTGGACCTCGCGCTGGCCGATCTGCGTTTCGACGGTGCCGCGAACGCGATCTATCAGTTCGTGTGGAGCCGCTTTTGCGACTGGTATCTCGAACTCATCAAGCCTGTCCTGAACGAGGATGGGGCAGGGGCCGCCGAAACGCGCGCGGTCGCGGGTTGGGTGCTCGACCAGATTCTCGTCATGCTGCACCCGTTCATGCCCTTCATCACCGAGGAACTGTGGCATGCGCTTGGAGAGCGGCCCTATGACCTGATCGTCGCCAAATGGCCGATGGCGGATGCGCGTGCGCTCAACCCCGAGGCGGCGAAGGAAATCGACTGGCTGATCCGCCTCGTCAGCGAAATCCGCGCCGCACGTACCGAACTCAACGTGCCGCCGAGCGCACGCATGGCGGTGCATGTCCGCGATGCAGCAGAACAGACGACGCAGCGGTTGACGCGTCAGCAATCGGCGCTCGCGCGGCTGGCGCGTGTCGACCTGAATGACGGCGATGCTCCGGCTGGCGGCGCGGTGCAGGTGGTGTTGGATGAGGCGACTTTTGTCCTGCCGCTGGAAGGCGTGATCGACCTTGACGCCGAACGTGCACGCCTGACCAAGGCGATTGCCGCGACGGAGAAGGAGCGCGACAGCCTTGCCAAGCGTCTCGAAAACCCGAACTTCGTTGAACGAGCCAAACCCGAAGCCGTGGAAAAGGCGCGCGCCGACCATGCCGAAAAGGCCGCAGAGGCCGAACGGCTACAGGCTGCGCTGTCCCGGCTGGGATAGCGTAGCCGCTATCCGCTGATCGCGTATATGACCTGCAGCCGGACCGTCGTTTCAATCGGCGCTGGCGTGGTCTTGATCGCGACCGGCGGCGGAGGCGGCGGGGCCGGTGGAGCATGTGCTTCGGTCACGACGATATCGTTATAGGCGATACGTGCCGCGCCATTGCGGACCGACAGGATATCGCCCAGCGTGACGTGCGATCCGCCGGCAATCGCCTGCGCCTGTGCGCGTGCATCATCCATCGCCTTGGCAGTCGCGCGAGTGCGGGCCTCTTCGCTATTGTTCAGTTCATAGGACTGAACCGAGGCGTTTTCCGCCCCCAGCCGTCCCGCAAGCCCGACCGCGGTTGCCGCGTCAGCAACATCCTTGCTGCGCACCGTGGTCGACAGCGTGGCGACATATCCGGTAATCGCGCACGGTCCCGTGGAAAGCGATGCCGTGCTGTTATAGTTGCTGATCCGGCATTCCCCGGCGCGTGTGACGGCGATATTGACGGTTCCGGTTTCGACCTGCGCGCTGTTTTTCAGAACGCCGGTCACGCCATCGACAATCGCCTTCTGCTTTGCAACCAGCGCTTTGGTCGCCGCATCGGCGGTCGTGCCCTCGCCACGCACGGTAAAGCGAATGCTGGTCAGGTCGGGCGGCGTCATCACCTGCCCGGTGCCCTCCACCACGATTGTTCGCTGACGGGCACCTGCTTCCTGTGCCTGTACCGGTGTGGCCAGCATCAGTCCGACTGCCAGCAATCCGCTATATTCGATTATCGCCATCCCCCCTGACTATTGGTGGGGAACATCCTGCGTCGATCAAAGGGCGGGTGCAATGACCTCAATCACGCCTGCCGCGATTCGGGCGCGGACCGGGGTGCGCGCCAGCACTTCCCCGTCGATGGATATCGGCAGGGTAGGATGCGTGGAGACTTCCATATCCTTGCCGCGGAAATCGACGACATCCTCCCGCCGCGCGGGAAGGCGCAGCACGCTCGCCACCCAGTTCTTGACCAGTCGGCTGCGGACATTGCCGCGTACCGCCTCCACGACGATTTCGCCACTGTCCACTGTGGCGGGATCGACCAGCATCGTGCCGCCGTGAAAGGGACCGTTGGAAATCCGCACCTCGACCGCGCGCACGCTTTCTTCCCATCCGTCCCTGCGTACGGTCAGCAGAAAGGGTTTGAACTTCGCATATTGCAGCGCCGCCCAGGACAGATAGCCGACACGGCCGAGATAGCGTTTCAGCCCGTTGGGCACCGTTTCGGCAATTTGCGGGCTGATCCCGATTGCCGCGCAATTGGCGTAATAATCATCGTCGATCATGCCGAGGTCAATCCGGCGCGGTGCACCCTTCGCCAGCACCCCGACCGCGCCTTCGATATCGAGCGGGATTTCCAGTGAACGCGCAAAGCTGTTGGCCGTGCCCAGCGGCAGCACGCCCAGCATGGTGTCGGTGCCGACGAGATGGTCGACCAGCCCGCTGATCGTGCCGTCGCCGCCACCCAGAATCATCAGGTCCGGTTTCTTGTCGAGCAATGCCTGCATCGTTTCATCGAGCTTTTTCGGGTCGCGTACCGCGCGGGCATCGACCGGATAGGGCAGGGCACGCATCGCCTGACACGCCTGTTTAAACTGGGCGCGTCCCTTTCGCGACTGGGCGTTGACGATCATGGCGGCGGAATGAATTGTGCGCATTGCACTCAATAACGCATAAAAAGGAATTAGTGCCCAGTCGTACCGACTTGAAAGCGACACGCGGCAGGCGCAAACGGTCGGGTATGACTGTTTCCTATCCGCATCTTCGCCTTCGCCGTACCCGCACCGCCGACTGGAGCCGCCGGATGCACGCCGAAACCGTGCTGACGCCCGCCGACCTGATCTGGCCGCTGTTCATTACCGATGGTGTCGAGGAAGAGCCGGTCGCCAGCCTGCCGGGTGTATCGCGCTGGCCGATTGCGGGAATCGTCGAACGTGCGAAGGAAGCACGCGACCTTGGCATCCCGTGTATCGCGCTGTTCCCCAATACGCCGCACGCTCTGCGCAGCGATGACGGGCGGGAGGCGTTTAATCCCGACAACCTGATGTGTCGTGCCGTGCGGGCGCTGAAGGATGCGGTGCCGGAGGTCGGTGTGCTGACCGATGTCGCGCTCGATCCCTATACCAGCCACGGTCACGACGGCCTGATCGACGCTGCCGGCTATGTGATGAACGATGCCACCAGCGAGGTCTTGGTACGGCAGGCGCTGGTACAGGCCGAAGCGGGCGCCGACATCATCGCGCCCAGCGACATGATGGATGGCCGGATCGGTGCGATCCGTGCGGCGCTGGAAAGCGACAGTCATATCAACGTCCAGATCATGGCCTATGCCGCCAAATATGCGAGCGCCTTTTACGGGCCGTTCCGCGATGCCGTGGGCAGTCGCGGGCTGCTTCAGGGCGACAAGAAAACCTATCAGATGAACCCGGCGAACAGTGAGGAGGCACTGCGCGAGGTCGAACTCGACCTGGCCGAGGGGGCCGACAGCGTGATGGTGAAGCCGGGGCTGCCGTATCTCGACATCGTCGCGCGTGTGAAACAGGCTTTTGCCGTGCCGGTCTTCGCTTATCAGGTGTCGGGCGAATATGCGATGCTGGAGGCTTCCGTCGCCGCGGGAGCGGGCGAACGCGACGCGCTGGTGATGGAAACGCTGATGGCGTTCAAGCGGGCGGGGTGCTCGGGCGTGCTCACCTATCATGCTGCCCATGCCGCGCGCCTGATGGGCGCGTGATAGAGACCGAGCGCCTGATCCTGCGGGCATGGCGCGATGCGGATCGTGCCCCCTTTCATGCCATCTGTTCCGATCCGCGTGTCATGGTCCATCTCGGGCCGTTGTTGTCGCGGACGGAATCCGATGCGGGTATCGACCGGATGCGCGGACATCTCGCCGCCCATGGCTATTGTTTCTGGGCGGTCGAAAAGCGGGATGACGGTGCGCTTCTCGGCTTTTGCGGGTTGAAGCCCGGAGCCGAGGGAACGCCGCTGGAAGGGGAGGTCGAAATCGGCTGGCGGTTCGGCTTCGGTCATTGGGGATACGGCTATGCACGCGAAGCAGCGCAGGCGAGCCTCGACTGGGGCTGGGCGAACAGCGATGCGCAGCGGATCGGTGCGATCACGGTGCAGGCGAATGCACGAAGCTGGGGGTTGATGGAGCGGCTGGGCATGACGCGTGCGCAAGGTGGGTTTGAATATCCCGGCATGCCCGACGACAGCCCGCTTAAATCCTGTATCGCCTATTGGATCGACCAACCTGCGGGATCGTAAGCGCGGTCAGCTATCTGTAATATTTTCGAGAGTGTCGAGTTCCTGAGTCCGACTGGTGTCCTCCGCTTCGGCGTGGGCAATGGCCTGATCGAGCTTCGGATAGGGCTGATCGCCCGCCTGCGCCCGCGTAATCGCCAGTTGTTCCAGCGCGACAAACGGTTCCAGCATCGCCGCGCGATACGCGTCGAGCGTCGCCAGTGCCTGTTGCGCATTCAGCCACGCCGGAGACCCCTGATCGACATTTTGTCCTGCGGTGATGATCGGGCGGGCGTCGGCCATCGCATTGTCGAATGCGTCGGTGGCCGAATCGAACTGCTTGGTCAGTGCCGCGATCTTGTCGTCCAGCGACATGTCGGGCGTCACCACCGGTGTCGGTTCGGGCTTTGGCGGGGCAAGACTTTGCTGTTCTACCGCCCGGGGCAACAGTGACGGATAGCCCGACCGGGATGCGGCACAGCCGCCGATCAACAGGGCAGGGATCAGGACGATGCACGCGCGTTTCATGATTTCGCTCTATGCAGGTCAGAAACCTTGCGCAATGGGGTTGCATCGTTTGGAAAGCCGCTCTATGTGCCCACTTCCGCTGCGCGCCCGTAGCTCAGCTGGATAGAGCATCAGACTACGAATCTGAGGGTCGGACGTTCGAATCGTTCCGGGCGCGCCAATGAAAGCCCCGCTAAGTCAATCACTTGGCGGGGCTTTTGTTTTTCCAGACATAACGTCATTCCGACTTTTTCGAAGTGGTCTGTGCGCGGCGGTCTATCGCTCCCGCATCCGTTCGACTGAATCGAGGATGCGCACTGCGGCCATGACGACCGCCACCGGGCATGCGGCGAAGAGCAGCTTGCCGCCGATACCCGGATATTGCTGCATGTAGACCAGCCCGCGCTCTACCGCGCCCAGCGCAAGGACATAGATCACCATGAACGCTTCGAACTTGGTCTTGATGGTGAACAGGCGGGCGAGTTTACGGAACATGGCAAAAGGTTAAGCAAGGGCCGGGCCAGCCCTGCTTTTCTGCGGATTTCACATTATCAGTTATGGTTAACTGTCAAATAATCCGACAAGGTCGAGCGTTTCGAGCAGTGCCGCATGGGCGCGTTCGATACTGCCGATCAGCGCCGGGTCGTTGATCGCATCATATGCGATTTCGGCGGGCCAGTGCGCTTCCACCACCGATGTAAGGGCGTCCAGCTTTGCGTCGTCGACAAGGAAGCGCGGATCGACCATCGCGGGATCGGTGACGACCCTCAGACGCAGGCAGGCGGGGCCGCCGCCATTTGCCATGGACTGCCGTACATCGACCACTTCCAGGTGGCGGATCGGACCGTTCCCGGCGACCAGCTTTTGCAGATAGGCCCACACCGCTGGCGTCTCGCGCGCTTCTACGGGAAGGATCAGCGCCATCGCGCCATCCGGCAAAGTCACAAGCTGTGCGTTGAACAGATAGGAAGCGATGGCATCGTTCAGGCTGACCTCGGCGGCAGGCACCTCGACAATCTCGACATCGGGCATCCGTTCACGCAGATCGGTGAAGAACCGGTCGCGATTCTCGAATGCCTGCTCGTGCGCAAACAGCACGCGTTCATTGGCGACCGCGACCACGTCGTTATGGAAGGCACCGGCAGCGATTGCGGCTTCGGATTGCTGCACCAGCAGCACCGATGCCGGATCGAGGCGATGTGCCCGCGCCACCGCTGCGCTCGCCTCGATATGCTGGCGCGCGGGATAGGGGCCGCCCGCGACCCCATAGACGAACACCTCTACGCCGGGATGGTCGTGCGATGGGCACAGGCGCATATGGTTGGCCGCACCTTCGTCCCCGAACGGCGGCGGCACCGGGCCATGGACGGCAAAACCCTCACCAGCGAACGCCATGCGAAGCTGGGCCAGCGTCGAATACCATTCATGGCTGCGGTGCGGCATGGTCATCAGGTTGGCGACGGTCAGGTGACAGCGCCCGTCCACCGTATCGGGCGCGGGCGACACGGTTGCCGCATTGGCCGCCCACATCGCCGATGCCGACAGCGCCTGCGCCTGTAAATGCGGGCTTGCTTCGGCATAGCGGGTAGCCAGCGACTCCAGCCAGCCATGGTCAGGGCGCGGCGGCGGCACGAACAGCCCCTGCGTCAGGCCCAGCGCCAGATTGGCGCGCATCTTGGCGATACCTTCCAATGCGGCGGCACGCGGTTGCGACGTCCGGCCGCGATTGTTCGTGGCCGCCAGATTGCCGGGGCTGAGGCCGGCATAATTATGGCTGGGGCCGATCAGACCGTCGAAGTTGATTTCTACAAGCGCCATAGTCTCTTACCGCGCAACATGGCTGATGGTTGCGCCCGGCTCGACACCCAGTGCCTCGATCCCCGCGGCATCGACGGTCATGCCATCGCCATCATGCCCGATCCGTCCATAGGCGGCGCGGAAATCGGCCAGCTTGCCGGTCGAAAGGATCGCGTCCGCATCGCCGTCACCAACGGCGTGAATGATATCGTCCTGCGCTGCGCGGATCGTCTTCACCTGATCGGTGCGGGCCAGCATCGTCGGTCCGCCGTCGAAAATATCGACATATTGCTCATAGGCGAAACCTTCCTTTTCCAGCATCCGCATCGCCGCGCGACCCGATGGATGGGGCAGGCCGATCACCTGACGCGCGGCATCCGACAGCATGGCGATATAGACCGGGTGTTTGGGCATCAGATCGGCGATGAACTGGTTGCCGTGGATGGCGTTGAATTCGTCCGCTTCCTGAAAGCTCATGCCGAAAAAGCGGCCTGCGACCCCATCCCAGAAAGGCGATCCGCCGCTTTCGTCGATAATCCCGCGCAGTTCCGCCAGCACCCGGTCGGCAAAGCGCGCACGGTGCGCGCGGATGAAAAGATAGCGGCTGCGCGCCAGCAACATGCCCAGTCCGCCCGCGCGTTCATTGGGATGGAGGAAAAGGCCGCCGACTTCCGAACACCCCTCCAGATCATTGGTGAGGTTCAACAGTTCGGCGCGGAACGTGCGGTTCAGCGCCTCGCTATGCTTGGTCAGCGTGCCGATGCGATAGGAGTAGAAGGGCCAGCGCTGTCCGACCTGCGTGAAAATCTGGCAGGTACCGCGCACTTCGCCGGTGGCGACGTTTTCGAGTACCAGCACGAACAATTCGTCGGCCAGCGTATCGTCGGTGCGTTCGAACGCCTGATGGCTGCGCTCCAGCTTTCCGCGCAGTGCGTCGCGGTCGGGCGGCAGGTTGGTGAATCCCCCGCCGGTCAGCTTCGCCATCTCATACAGCGCCTGCAAATCGCTGTCGCGCGCAGATCGGATGCGAAAGCTCATACGTGCCCCCGTTCGGCGATACGGAGAATGGTAAGCGCCGACAGGGCAGCGCGTTCGGGCAGGCTTTCGGGGATCATGAACTCGTCCGATGAATGAATGGCGCCGCCGCGTGCACCCATGGTGTCCACCACGGGCACGCCGCAGGCGGCGATATTGTTGCCGTCGCACACACCGCCGGTGGCGCGCCATGCGATATCGAGCGACAGGTCGGCACCCACTTGTTTCACCAGTCCAAAGAGCTTTTCGGCCCCGGCATCAAGCGGTTTGGGCGGGCGGTTGAAGCCGCCATGCACTTCGATGGCGACGTCGTGTTTTTCGCGCACAGCGGCAACGGCGGTTTCGATGGCCCTGGCTGCCCGATCGATTTCCTCCTGCGCCGCGGGACGGAAGTTGACGCGCAGCACGGCGAGGTCGGGCACGACATTATTCGGGCCGCCACCGTCGATCCGCGCCGGGTTCACCGACAGGCGCGGGCTGCGCGCCTCTGCGAGCCGCAGGGCGATATCGGCGACGGCCAGAATGGCATTTCGGCCGTCATCGGGATTGCGTCCGGCGTGCGCGCTCTTGCCGCGTACCACGATCGAGAAATTGCCGGTGCCGCCGCGCGCACCCGCCAGTGTGCCGTCGGGAAGCGCAGGCTCATAGGTCAGCGCTGCCACTTTACCCTTTGCCGCGCGCGCCAGAAGCGAGGCGGAGGAGAAGGAGCCGGTTTCTTCGTCGGAGTTGATCACGACCTCATAGCCGATGCGCTCCGCAAGCGGCGTCGTCTCCACCGCCTTCAGTGCAGCAAGCAACAGCGCCAGACCGCCCTTCATATCGGCGGCCCCCGGTGCGTTCAGGCTGCCGTCGTCCAGCCAGCGGCTCTCCTGAAACGGATGATCGACCTGAAACACCGTGTCCATATGGCCGGTGAACAGCATCTGCACCGGTGCATCGGGCCGTACCATCAGATGAAGATGCCGGCCATGTTCCAGTGCTTCTACAGTACCGTCGGGCCGCACTGTTTCCACGGCATCCGGTTCAACCAGCGTCAGGGTGCCGGGAAGTGTCGAATAGGCGTCTGATATCAGTCCGGCCATCGTCGCCAGACCCTTCAAATTGCGCGTCCCGCTGTTGACGGCCACCCATTGCCGGACCTCGTCCAGCATCGGCATGTCGCCAATCCTCTCGATCGCGCTTCGTTCATTATGCGATAGCGTCATGCCCACGCTCTAGGGGGCAAACGCAATCAGGACAATGGCTGCATCAGAACTGATAGACCACTGACGCGCGACTGGTGGTATCGGTTGTCTGGCTGCCTGCCGGTGGAAGGCTTTCATACTGGACCTGATAGGAAAGCTGTCCCGATACCGGTCCGAACAATTTGGCGTTTAGCGACGATGTGGTCGCCACTGTGCTGTTGGCCGATTGAAGATAGGCCGACGCATCCTGATGAAAGCTCATCGTCGAAGATAATTTCCAGTCCATCGACAATGACCCGCGCGCGGCGATGTTCGACTGGTTCGTATCGTCGGTAAAGTTGGTGTAGCGATAGGCGGGGCCGAGTTCGAGGTCGAGTTTCAGGGAAGGGCGCTTGATGGCGCTGTAGCCAGCGCCTGAAGAAACCGAGTAGCGGTCATAAAACCCCAGAAAACGGTCGCTTTCATATTGGGTGGCGCCATAGATGTAGAGCCGTGAATTGACCTTGTAGTTCGGTTCATAGGCCACGAGATAATGTTCGCGCGAGACCACGCCGTTACTCTTTTGGTAATCCGCGAGCATATGCAATTTATGCCGCCACTTATACCCGTCGCGCTCCACGTCGATGGTGCCGGTGATGCCGATATTATTGGTGTTGCCGGTGGTCAGATAGCCGCCGAGCGTGATTTTGCCGGTGACCAGGTCGAAAAAATTTGCCTGCTGCAAATGACGCGTTGCCTTGGCAGTGCGTTTTGCGCTCCAGTCGTCAGCCAGCTTCTTCGCCGCAGCAGCTCCTTCGGGATTTACCGAACGGGCATATTTAATGATGGTCGCAACATCGCCCTCTTTTCCTGCCGCCATCGCTGCCTGCAGCATGGAGTAGATGCTGGGCGGAATGCGCGATATCAGGTCATCTTTCTCTTTCTTCCTGTCGTTGGGGCTCGCATCTGAATCACCGGTATCAGCATGGGCCAAAGGCGCCATGGTGCCGGCAAGCAGGAGAGACAAACAGAAGAGGGTCGAAGTGCGCACCGCTATTTTCTATGCCGCAGGGACGGTTTCGCCAACCCTATTCTCGCTGCAATGCGGCAAGCGGTTGCGCAAAAATTTCGAACAGCTCTTTATATAATGCCCGCTTGAAGTTGACGATGGAGACCGGCACTTCATTTGGTTCGGCCCATCGCCACGCCCGGAATTCGGGATGCGGTGTCTGAATGTCGACATCATGGTCGTCACCGAGAAAGCGAAACAGGAACCAGTGCTGGCGCTGGCCGCGATATTTGCCTTTCCAGATTTTGCCGACCAGTTCGTCGGGGAGGTCATAGGTCAGAGGTTCCGGTGCCTGCGCGACCAGTTCGACCTTGTCGGGGGCGATGCCGGTTTCCTCCTGCAATTCACGCAGCGCGGTGGCCTGTGGATCTTCGCCCGTATCGATCCCGCCCTGGGGCATCTGCCAGGCCTCCAGCGTCGAATCGAGCCGCTGGCCGACGAAGATACGTCCCTCACGATTGACCAGCATGACGCCTGCGCAGGGACGATAGGGAAGGGATTTTGGGTCGGTCATGCTGCTGCCTGTACGATTACGCGGTCCGCTTCCGCCTCGACCAGCATGTCCTTCAGTGCCCGGAGCGCGCCTGCAACATCGGCCTGACTCGACGGAATGGCCTTTCGGATGGTGATGAAGCCATGGATATTACCCTTGGCCTCCCGAAATATGGTGGCGACACCGGCCTGCGCCAGTCCGGCTGCATAGGCACGCCCCTGATCGCGGATCGGGTCCAGGCCGGCGGTCAGCACCACGGCAGGCGGCAATCCCGCCAGCGTATCGACCATCGGGGATCCGCGCCGATCGGTGGTGTCTGCCTGATACGCCTCGTCGAACCAGCGCATTGCCTCGCGGGTCAGAACATGACCCTCCGCGAACTGACTGAAAGAGGGGTAGGCGGTATTGAGGTCCGCCGCCGGATAGATCGGGAATTGCGCAATCACCGGCACCGCCGCAGGGGCGTCGCGCAACGCCATGGCGGTACTGATGGTCAGGGCGCCGCCCGCGCTGTCGCCCGCCAGCACCAGACTGGTCACGCCGCGCCCCAGCGTGTCCGATGCCTGTGCGGCCCAGCGTGCCGCCGCCTCGCAATCGTCAGGAGCCGCAGGCCATGGATGTTCGGGTGCCAGCCGATATTCGACCGAGAGCACGGGTATGTCGAGCTGGCGCGCGGCCTCCGCGCAAAAACTTGCATGGCTGTCGATATTGCCGATCACGAAGCCGCCGCCGTGGAAGAAGACCATTATCGGTCCCGGCTCCCGGCTTTCGCGTGCGTCGAACAGCCGAGTCGGAATGTCGCCCGCAGGTCCGGTCGCGATAAAGTCCTGCATCACGGCCAGATCGCCCACCGGCATATCGGCCAGATCGCGCATGGCATTATATTGCGCCCGCGCCGCCGCTGCGTCCATTTCATGCATCCGCGGTCCCGGCATCGCGTTCACATAGTCGAGAAACGCGCGGACATCGGGACGCACATAGGGTTCTGTCATCATTCTCTCCTTGGTCGCAGGCGTGGCGAAACGGATCGCAACCGCTTAGGTAGTGAGGATGATCGCCGTCGTCCATCACCCGGCCTATGTCGCACCGGCGCCCGCACGCAGCACCTATCAGTGGAACAAGAACGGTCTGGTGCGCGACCTGTTGCGCGGACTGGGCGAAACCGTGCTGTGGCATGAACCCGAAGCGATGCCGACGCGCTGGCTGGAGGCAGTGCACGATCCTGAATATGTTGCGGAGGTGCTTGCCGCATTGGTGCCTCCCCCCAAGATGCGCCGCATCGGCTTTCCAGTGACACCGGAGGTTGCCCGACGCGCGGCGATCGTTCCGGGCGGCACCTGGCTTGCCGCAAAGCTGGCGCTCGCACATGGCTATGCCGCGAACAGTGCGGGGGGCAGCCATCATGCGCTGGCCGAAACGGGGGCGGGTTATTACATCTTCAACGATCTGGCGATTGCCGCTGTCCGGCTGGTGGAGGAGGGCGATGCCGCCCGCGTGCTGATCGTCGATTGCGACGTGCATCAGGGGGACGGGACGGCCTCACTGACGGCCGGACGCACCGATATCGCCACCTATTCGATCCATGCCGAAAAGAATTTCCCGGCGCGAAAGGCGCGCTCGACACTGGATGTCCCGCTTGCCGACGGCATGGGGGATGACGCTTATCTCGCCAAACTTGCTGAAACTCTGCCGCCGCTGGTCGATCACTTCGCGCCCGACCTGATCCTGTATCAGGCCGGAGTGGATCCGTTTGAGGGCGACCGGCTGGGGCGGCTGTCGCTTACCCGGCGCGGGCTGTGGCAGCGCGATTACTCGATCGCGGCATTTGCAAAAATGCGGGGTATCCCGCTGGCCAGTGTGCTGGGCGGGGGATATGGCGTCGACGCGATGGAAGTGTCACGTCGCCACGTTGCCTCAATCCGGGCGCTTGCGTTGGGCCATGAAAAACCCGATCTTGATGCCGACAGGATTTTTCTACCTTTAGATGCGAGCGAAGCGGGCGTAGAGGGGGCGCCCATCCTTGCAAAATCATGACAAGCAGGAAGACGTTAAATGGCAACCGCCGTTCACAAGGTGACTGAAGCAGAAGCAAACGCGCATCCCCCGGCAGAAGCGATCGTCGTACGCTTCGCCGGCGATTCCGGCGACGGGATGCAGTTGACCGGTGGGCAGTTCACCCTTTCAACCGCGCTGGCCGGAAACGATCTGGCGACCTTTCCCGACTTTCCGGCGGAAATCCGCGCACCGCAGGGGACGCTGTTCGGTGTTTCGGCGTTTCAGATCAATTTCGGGTCTGCTGCGATCGAGACGGCGGGCGACCAGCCTGACGTGCTGGTGGCGATGAACCCGGCGGCGCTGAAAGTAAATGTCGAGGCGCTGAAGCCCGGCGGCCTGATCATCGCCGATGAAGGTGAATTCGGTGATCGCAACCTTGCCAAGGCGAAGTATGACGCCAATCCGCTGGAGGATGGCAGCCTGGCAAAATGGCAGTTGCTGAAACTCAATATCTCTCAGCTCACGCTCGAAGCGGTGAAGCCGTTCGGTCTCGGCAATAAAGAGGCACTGCGCTGCAAGAATATGTGGACGCTGGGCCTCGCCCTGTGGATGTTCGATCGCGAGCGTCAGCCGATTGTCGACTGGCTCAAGGCGAAGTTCGCCAAGGCACCGGAACTGGCCGAAGCCAATATCGCTGCGCTGAACGCAGGTCATGCCTATGGCGAGACGGCGGAGATGGGCGCGCTCGGCGTGGCGCAGGTGCATGTGCCCGCCGCGCCGGTCGAACCCGGCCTGTACCGTACCGTGACAGGGGCCGAGTCGATCAGCCTGGGTCTCGTTGCGGGTGCGCAGCTTGCGGGTCTGCCGATGTTCTTCGGCGGCTATCCGATTACGCCTGCGTCGGCGATCCTGCATCACCTGTCGCGGCTCAAGGAATATGGCGTCACTACCTTTCAGGCGGAGGATGAGATTGCGGCGGTCGCGGCGTCGATCGGCGCATCCTATGCCGGGTCGCTGGGCGTCACGTCATCCTCCGGTCCCGGTATTGCGCTGAAGACCGAAGCCATCGGTCTGGCGATCATGACCGAACTGCCGCTGGTGGTGGTCAATTCGCAGCGCGGTGGTCCGTCCACCGGTCTGCCGACCAAGACCGAACAGTCCGACCTCTATCAGTCGGTTTACGGCCGCAACGGCGATGCACCGATGCCGGTCGTTGCGGCGCGTTCGGCGGCCGATTGTTTCGATGCTGCGATCGAGGCGGTGCGCATCGCCACCCAATATATGACGCCGGTCATGCTGCTGACCGATGGCTATATCGCCAATGCGGCCGAGCCGTGGAAGGTGCCCGACATGGACGGCTATGAAGCTTTCCCCGTCACCTTCGAGACCGATGCGCCTGCGGAAGGCGAGAAATTCCTGCCCTATGCCCGTGACGAGAAATTGTCGCGTCCGTGGGTCAAGCCGGGAACGCCGGGACTGCTGCATCGCATCGGCGGTATCGAAAAGCAGCAGGGGACCGGCAATATCGATTATGCACCGGCCAACCATCAGGCGATGACCGAAATCCGTCGGGACAAGGTGGCGGGTATCGACGTGCCGGATCAGGAAGTGACGCTGGGCGAAGAAACCGGCAAGCTGGTGCTGGTCGGCTGGGGATCGACCTTTGGACCGGTGCATCAGGCGGTGCGGCGGGCGCGGGCGAAGGGTCTTGACGTCCATCACATCCATCTTCGCCATATCTGGCCGATGCCGAAGAATCTGGGCGACCTGCTCAGGGGCTATGAGCATATTCTGGTGCCGGAGATGAATACCGGCCAGCTCAAGACCGTGTTGCGCGATCAGTTCCTTGTCGATGCCAAACCGCTCAACAAGGTGTCGGGTCAGCCCTTCCGCATTGCCGAGATCGAAGCTGCGATTGAAGAGGCGCTGTCGGATTAACCGTCACCTCAGCGAGAGCTGGGATCTTATGCGGCACAAGAGCCGGCTTTCGCCGGCATGACGGAAATAAAGAGAAGCAACGATGAACGAGATTACCACCATCAAGCCGTCCAGCCCGAAGGACTGGGAAACCGATCAGGAAGTCCGCTGGTGTCCCGGTTGCGGCGATTATGCGATCCTGAAGGCGGTGCAGCGCACGCTGCCGCAAATCGGTGCTACGCCCGAAAACACTGTGTTCATCTCCGGCATCGGCTGCTCCTCGCGCTTTCCCTATTATATGGAAACCTATGGGTTCCACACCATCCACGGCCGTGCTCCGGCAGTGGCGACGGGCGTCAAGCTGGCCAATCCCGAACTGGACGTATGGATCATCACCGGGGACGGCGATGCGCTGTCGATCGGTGGCAACCACACGATGCACTTGTTGCGCCGCAACCTGAATTGTCAGGTGCTGCTGTTCAACAATGAGATTTACGGACTGACCAAGGGGCAATATTCGCCCACCAGCCGCGAAGGCACGCGCAGCCCGTCGACGCCGTTCGGTTCGGTCGACCATCCGGCCAATCCGTGCGCCTTTGCGCTCGGTTCCGGTGCGCGGTTCGTTGCCCGCGGTATTGATGTGCACAAAAAGCTGCCCGATGTGCTGAAGGCAGCGCATGCGCACCGGGGTGCGGCTTTCCTTGAAATCTTCCAGAACTGCATCGTCTACAATGACGATGTTTTCGCGCCCTTCACCGCCAAGCCCAATGCGGCGGCGAACCAGCTCTGGCTGGAGCATGGCGAGCCGATGCTGTTCGACAAGGGAACCAGGGGCCTGTCGTTCGATCGCGATGCACTGGCGCTTAAAGTGGTGGATGTCACCGATGGCGACTGGCAGGCGGCGGGCGTGCTCGTCCATGATCAGGCGAACCGCATGATCGCGCATCTGCTGGTGGAAATGGGTGCCGGTTTCCCCGTCGCACTGGGCGTTCTCTACGATAATCCCGCGCCGACGTTCGACAGTGCCGTCACCGATCAGAACCTGTCGGCGAGTGCAGGGAAAACACCCGACCTGCAAAAGCTAGTCGCCAAGGGCCAGACCTGGATGGTCAACAAGCAACCGCGAGTGGAGTGAGCCGGGGAACTTCCGTCATGATTGCCGCGTAGGGTTCGCATGACCACACCTGTCCTGCTCTGGTTTCGCCGCGATCTGCGCCTGTCCGACCAACATGCCCTGCTTGCGGCGGCGGGGGAGGGGCCGGTGATCCCGGTCTATGTGCTGGACGACGAAACGCCGAAGCATCGCAAGATGGGTGGCGCGTCACGCTGGTGGTTGCACCATTCGCTTGCCAGCCTCGACAAGAGTCTGCGCGACAAAGGCTCTCGACTGATCCTGCGGCGCGGCAAAGCGAATGAGGAACTGGCGAAGCTGGCGGAGGAAACCGGCGCTGGCCGGGTCCATGCGATCCGCCATTACGAACCCTGGTGGCGCAATGCCGAGCGTGCGGTGGCGAAGCAGCTCGATCTGGTTTGCCACGACGGTAATTATCTGGTTCCGCCGGGCGCGATCACCACCGGCAGTGGGACGCCGTACAAAATCTACACGCCGTTCTGGCGTGCGCTGAAAGAGCATATGCCGCCAGCCGATCCGGCCAACCGGCCGCACGACATTCCGGCGCCTTCCAACTGGCCTAAATCGGATCGGCTGGAGGACTGGGGGCTGTTGCCCACCAAACCCAATTGGGCCACCGGGTTCGAAGACTGGCAGCCGGGCGAGGAAGGCGCGCGCAACCGTATCGAGTCCTTTCTGAACCACGCCGCCGAATATGACGCACAACGCAATCTGCCGTCGGTCGAGGGCAGTTCGCGCCTGTCGCCGCACCTGCATTTCGGGGAAGTCTCTCCCGGTTATGTCTGGCACCGCAGCTGGCAAGCGGGCGGGTCGGTCGATGTGTTTCTGGGCGAACTGGGATGGCGCGATTATGCGCAGAACGTCATCCTGCAATATCCCGAATATGGTGTGAAGAACGGGCGGGATAAATATGACGCACTGGAGTGGCGGGATTTCCGCTCCTCGACCGTGCGCGACGAATTCGACGCCTGGACGAAGGGGCAAACCGGCTATCCGATTGTCGATGCCGGAATGCGCCAGCTTTGGGCGACCGGGTGGATGCACAATCGCGTCCGCATGATTGCGGCCAGCTTTCTGGTGAAACATCTGCTGATCGACTGGCGGGAGGGCGAGCGCTGGTTCTGGGATACGCTGGTCGATGCCGATTACGGATCGAATACGACCAACTGGCAATGGGTGGCGGGCACCGGGATCGACGCCAATATGTTCCAGCGGATCATGGCGCCGCTGACCCAGTCGGAAAAATTCGACGCGGCGGACTATATCCGCGAATGGGTGCCGGAACTGGCCGACCTGTCCGACGGCGCGATCCACGATCCCGAAGCGGCGGGATGCAGGCCCAAAGCCTATCCGGAAAAGCTGGTCGCGCACCGTGCGGCCCGCGAACGGGCGCTTTCGGCGGTGAAAGGGCTGTAGGCGTTCAGCCTTCGATGCGTTCGAAATGTCCGGTTGCGAAATCCTCGTTCATAAGCGTGGCGATCCGCTCACCTACAACATCGGGAGTTTTCAGCGTTTCCGGATCTTCACCGGGAAAGGCGCGGGCGCGCATTTTTGTTCGCGTGGCACCCGGATCGATGATCGCTACCCGGATCGGTGCAAGGTTGCGCACTTCTTCGCCATAGGAAAGCAGCAGATTTTCAAACGCGGCTTTCGATCCGCCATACATGCCCCAATAAGCGCGCGGCTTACGCGCCACGCTTGAGGTCAGACCGACGACGCGCGCATTATTCGACTTGCGCAGCATGGCGTCGAACGAGCCGAGCAACGCTGCCTGCGCGCTGACGTTCAGCGTATAGGTATGCGCCAGCATCTTCGGATCATAGGCGTTGACCGCGGCCAGTTCGCCCAGCGTGCCTGCGTTCAGCACCAGCATGTCGAGGGCCTTCCAGCGGCCGGAAATCGCTTCGGCAAGGCGCGCCACGCTGTCGCCTTCGACCAGGTCGAGCGGTGCGATGGTCGCGCTCCCGCCCACCTGATGGATGGCGTCTTCCACTTCCTCTAGCGCACCGGCGGTGCGGGCGGTGAGGATGACATGGGCACCCTGAGCGGCAAGGGCGGTTGCGGTGGCGGCACCGATCCCGCGGCTGGCTCCGGTGACGAGGGCGATCTGGTCGGCAAGCGGCTTTGTCATGCCAGTCGCTTGGGACAAATCGCGCCGCAACTCAAGGGGGTCAGCCGACGCGTTCCTTCAGCATCTCAAGCTGATTGACCGTCGCAACTTCATCCTGATCGGTGAGCGTGGTGGGATAGTCACCGGTGAAACAGGCATCGCAATATTTCGGCCGGATCTGCGCGCGGCCCTCTTCGCCCAGCGCCTTGTAGAGACCGTCGATGGAGATGAAGGCCAGGCTGTCCGCCTTGATATAATCGCGCATCCCGACGGTATTGTGCTTGGCGGCCAGCAGTTTGGCGCGTTCCGGCGTATCGACGCCGTAGAAACAGCTATGCCGGGTCGGCGGGCTGGCGATGCGCATATGCACTTCGGCGGCCCCGGCTTCGCGCATCATCTGCACGATTTTCAGGGATGTGGTGCCGCGCACGATCGAATCGTCGATCAGCACCACGCGCTTGCCCTTGATCAGAGCCGTGTTGGCGTTGTGCTTCAGCTTGACGCCGAGGTGGCGGACCTCATCGCGCGGCTGGATGAAGGTGCGGCCGACATAATGCGAACGGATGATGCCCAGTTCGAAAGGAATGCCGGATTCCTGCGCATAACCTATGGCGGCGGGGGTGCCGGAATCGGGAACGGGGATGACGAGATCGGCATCCACCGGATCTTCGATTGCCAGTTGTGCGCCGATTGCCTTGCGCACTGAATAGATTGACCGGTCGTCGGCAATCGAATCGGGGCGTGAGAAATAGACCCATTCGAAGATGCACGGCCGTGCGGCCTGCGGTGCGAAGGGGCGGATCGAACTGAGCTCTGTCCCCTTGACGATGACCAGTTCGCCCGGATCGACCTCGCGCTCATAGGTGGCGCCGACCACGTCGAGTGCAACCGATTCAGACGCGAAGATCACCGCGTCGCCCAGTCGCCCCATCACCAGCGGACGGATGCCCAGCGGATCGCGACAGGCAATCATGCCTTCGGGCGTCATGCAGATCAGCGAATAGGCGCCCTCAACCTGTTTCAGCGCGTCGATGAACTTGTCGAGCAGCGTGCGATAGCTGGATGTCGCGACCAGATGGATGATGGTTTCGGTGTCGGACGTCGACTGAAAAATCGACCCCGATCGTACCAGATCGCGCCGTAACCGCATGGCGTTCGACAGATTGCCGTTATGCGCCACTGCAAAGCCGCCGCTGGCAAGGTCGGCATAGAGCGGCTGCACATTGCGCAGCGCCGTCTCTCCGGTTGTCGAATAGCGGACATGGCCAACCGCGGCATGGCCGGGCAGCGCGCGAATCACGTCGTCGCGGTCGAAATTGCCCGCCACATGCCCCATCGCCCGATGGGTATGAAAATGCGCGCCGTCGAAACTGGTGATACCGGCGGCCTCCTGCCCGCGATGCTGGAGCGCGTGCAGGCCCAGGGCAGCCAGCGCCGAAGCGTCCTCTGCACCGGAAACACCGAATACGCCGCATTCTTCATGCAGCTTGTCGTCATCAAAAGGGTTGGTGGTCAGCATGCGATCCCGTCGCGTTACGTCCATGCCAGCCATATAGGGTAGCGAACGGCATTTGTCGCCCTTTTGTCATATATTCTTGAACCTCCCGGTTTTCCGAGCGTTTCAAGCCTGAATGGAAAGGAGAATTGCCATGGCAAGGGATCATGGAAGCCAGATCAAGGACGATGCGCTGTACGAAGAACTGCTCGATCGGGGCGAATCGAAAGAGAAGGCCGCCCGAATCGCGAATGCAAAAGCCAATGGCAGCCTGGATCATCGCGCCACCCGACTCGAGGACCGAACCAAAGACGATCTGTATGAAGAAGCGCAGAAGATCGGTATCGACGGCAGATCGACCATGACCAAGGGTGAACTGATCGACGCCATCCGGTCGCATTGACCGCCCGGCGGGATTTTCGTGAGCGTCTAAATACCCTACACCACGCACCATGTCGGATATTCGCGAAACCGGGCTGACGCTCGACCCCAAATATGATGCCGCCGGTCTGATCACTGCGGTCGTGACCCATGCCGAAACCGACGAGGTGCTGATGGTGGCGCATATGAATGCGCAGGCGCTGGCACTGACCCGCGACACGGGTATCGGCCATTTCTGGTCGCGCAGTCGCCAGTCGCTCTGGAAGAAGGGTGAAAGCAGCGGAAACACCCTGAACGTGCAGGAAATACGGATCGATTGCGACCAGGATGCGGTCTGGCTGCGTGTTCTTCCCGCCGGACCCGTTTGTCATACCGGTGCACGAAGCTGTTTCTATCGTCGGGTTGAAAAGGACGGGCTGGTGCGGCTGTCGTGAAAGTCCCGGCACTACTGACGGCGATGGCTATGACGCTTGCTGCCTGTTCGGGTGGCGGAGCCGACAATAAGGACGACGCTACGCCGGGTTCCTCGTCGGCAGGACTTGAGCAGGCGGCGATTGCGCGTGGCGTGATCGCCAACCCGAAAGACGCCACGCTAACCGGTCTGTATCGGCTCGACACCGACAGCGTCTGCATTGTCCCCGACGGACGGCAATACAGGATCGGCGCTTTCGTCGATTACGGTCAGGGAATTCAGTGCAGCGGCTCAGGGTCGCTGAGTCGATCCGGCCCCACGCTGCATATCCGTCTGGAAAACAGTCAGGGATGCCGGTTCGATGCACAGTTTCAGGATCATCGCATCATCTTCCCGGCGGAATTGCCCGAAGGATGCGATTCCCTTTGCAGCGCACGCGCTTCGTTCGCAGCGTTGAAGGTAAAGCAATTGAGCAACTCGCTATCCGAAGCATCGGCTCTGAAGGATGCGCGCGGTCAATCGCTATGCCCGTCCTGAGCGAAGGCTAGCAACAGCATCTTGACGTTAACGTAAAGGGAAGACATGATGGTGCCATGCCTGCCACTGAACCATCGATTCCTACGCTGGCCGCAATCGAGCCGCGACCCGACCGCGAGCATTTCCTGATCTCCGACCTGTGCGCCGAATTCGGCGTGACGGCGCGCGCGCTGCGCTTTTATGAAGATGAGGGGCTGATCGCGCCGAAGCGCAAAGGGCTGGCCCGGATCTATTCACATCGTGACCGTGCCCGGCTTGCATGGATCTTGCGCGGCAAGCGCGTCGGCTTCAGCCTCGCCGAAATCCGCGAGATGATCGACCTGTACGACATCGGCGACGATCGCCGGGTGCAACGGCAGGTGACGATCCTGCGTTGCCGGGAACGTATCGAAAAACTGGAAGAGCAGAAGCAGGATATCGACGCCGCGATCGATGAGTTGCAGCAGTTTGTCGACCTGATCGAAGGCCTGCCGCATTCCGCAACCGACAAGCGAAACTGAGGAAGAGAAGATGCCGCAATATACGCCGCCTGTACGCGATACCCGCTTCATTCTGGAGCGTGTGATCGGACTGGGTTCCCATTCCAATCTGCCGGGCTTTGCCAATGCCTCGCCCGACATTGTCAATGCGGTGCTGGAGGAAGGCGGCAAGTTCGTCGCCGAGATACTGTTCCCGCTCAATCAGAGCGGCGATCAGCAGGGCTGCACGCGTCATGACGACGGTAGCGTGACGACGCCGGAAGGGTTCAAGGCAGCCTATGCTCAGTTCGTCGAATCGGGCTGGGGTACATTGGCCGGACCGGAAGAATTCGGCGGGCAGGGAATGCCGCATGTGGTCGCCACGGCGTTTGAGGAATATCTGATTTCCGCCAATATGGCGTTCGCCATGTATCCCGGACTGACCCAGGGCGCGACCGCGGCGCTGCTCGCCAAGGGATCGGATGAGCAGAAGGCAAAATATGTGCCCAATATGATCGCGGGCAAATGGGGCGGGACGATGAACCTGACCGAGCCGCAATGCGGTACGGACCTCGGCCTCATCAAGACGAAGGCGGAGCCGCAGACCGATGGCAGCTACTCCATCACGGGCACCAAGATTTTCATTTCGTCGGGCGAACATGACCTGACCGAAAACATCATCCATCTGGTGCTTGCCAAAACTCCCGGCGCGCCCGACAGCTCGAAGGGAATTTCGCTGTTCGTGGTACCGAAATTCCTGGTCAAGGACGACGGATCGCTGGGCGAGCGCAACGCGGTGTCGTGCGGTTCGATCGAGCACAAGATGGGCATTCACGCTAACTCCACCTGCGTCATGAACTATGACGGCGCGACCGGCTGGCTGGTCGGGGAAGAGATGAAGGGGCTGGCCGCGATGTTCATCATGATGAACGCGGCGCGCCTTGGTGTCGGGTTGCAGGGGCTGGGTGTCGGCGAAACCGCTTATCAGAACGCGGTGCAATATGCCCATGACCGACGTCAGGGCAGGGCGCTTACGGGGCCGAAAGACCCGGAGGAAAAGGCCGACACGCTGTTCGTTCATCCGGACGTCCGCCGGATGCTGATGGAGGCCAAGGCACTGACCGAAGGGTTGCGTGCGCTGTGCCTGTGGGGCGCGCTTCAGGTGGATCTGTCGCACAAGGCGGAGAGTGAGGAGGAGCGGCAGCTTGCCGACGATCTGATCGGACTGCTGACCCCGGTCATCAAGGGCTATGGCACCGATAAGGGCTATGACATCGCGACCAACGCGCAACAGGTTTATGGCGGGCATGGCTACATCGCCGAATGGGGCATGGAGCAATATGTGCGCGATGCGCGTATTGCGATGATCTATGAAGGCACCAACGGCGTACAGGCGATGGACCTGGTCGGTCGCAAGCTGGCGCGCAACGGCGGCCGGGCGGTGCAGGCGTTCTTCAAGCTGGTGACGGATGAAGTCGCGGCGGCGAAGGAGGACGAGAAGCTTGCCGATTATGCCGCGGCATTGGAGAAGGCACTGGGCCAGCTTCAGGCGGCGACCATGTGGTTCATGGCGAACGGAATGCAGAACCCGAACAATGTCGGTGCCGGTGCGCATAGCTATATGCACCTGATGGGCATCGTCGCGACCGGCCTGATGTGGCTGCGCATGGCGAAGGCCGCCCATACAGCACTCGCCGAAGGAGAGGGCGACAAGGCCTTTTACGAAGCGAAGCTGGTAACGGCGCGCTATTTCGCCGACCGCATCATGCCGGATGCGGGTGCGCTGCGCCGCAAGATCGAAAGCGGCAGCGACAGCATCATGGCACTTGATCCGGAAATGTTCGTAGCGGCCTAAATGTCGGGGTCGACCTGATTGTCCGGCGTCGCCTTCTTAGCGGGAGGCGGCGCCGGTTTTCTATGTACACCGGACAGAGCCGGTACCTCTTGTGCAGCATCGTGATCGGCGCGCTTCGAGCCGGGAATATGATCGAGCGAAAAGCCGGCAGCCTTTCCCGATAAAGGGCGCACGAGGCGGTGCATGCACCGGTCGGATGCGATGGCTGGAAAGAGGGTGCAATTCCATAGCGCCTTGTCGAATCCGCCTGCTGCATCGCGCAGATAACTGAACGCCATACTGGATATAGCGGTCGGACTTACCGGGAGCGTCTTCGGGGTTTGTGCCGCACTATTCCACGCCATGAACTTGCAATATTGCCGGTCGGCACAGGCGCGTTTCGCTAATGCCCCAAGCGTTTTCGGATCATAACGCGGATCGAGTGTGACAAGAAAGACGTCTGGATTACCTGCAACCGGGACAGGAATTGCCGAAGCCGATACCGAGGCAGCATCCACTGTTTCATCATCGGGTGCGGGCGGTTTGTGCGCGTCGAATAACGAAGCCAGTGCCGGAATCCGCGGTTCTCTGCCCGCGTAACGCATCCGGAACGCGGGTGGCGTTCCCCACCATCCGGTCCATCGGAAGAACAAATGCCCGCCGACCGCGACCAGCTTGTCGAGGCTCGCACTCCAATAGGGCACGACCCAGTCGGTGTGATAATGGGTTGCCATGCCCACCGTCTTGTCGACCTTGCCGTCCAGCGCGGCCTTGGCGAGCTTGCGCGCCCTGTCCCACGCGTCGTCGGAATAATGGCGCGCCAGCGATCCGTCGCAGGTGAAGGTGAACTGGCACCCCGTACGCCGGTCGCTGCCTTCGAAGATCACGCCACAGATACTGTTCGGGAATGCGGGATGGCGCACGCGGTTGAGCACGACCTGCGCAATGGCGCGCTCGCCTGTCGGATCGTCCCCTGCTTCGTACAGCATCGCGGCCGAAAGGCAGTCGAGGGCACGCTCCTGATCGTCGCTGGCCCCGCTCAGGTGAAAGGGGGAGGCGGCTCTGATCGGCCCTTTGGCGAAGGGAACGGCAGCATTGGCGGCACGTGCCTGTTCCGGCGTCAAATCCTGAAACAGCACCGGCTCCACCGGTGGAGGAGGTGCCTGCGGGCGGATTTGTATCCGCTTGCGAACAGGCTGTTCCGATGTCGTGGCGAGGGGTTTAGGGGTATGCGTCACCAGCCATAAAGGCACGGCAATCCCGGCAAGCGCGGTTAACGACAGAATAAAGCGCAGCAAAGGAGAAGGGCCGTGTCTGTCCATGCCGGGAAGGGGCGCGGGCGGCATCTTCTCCGGAATTTCAGACGCGCCCATATCGCCGGAACGCAATGGCCTTCACCGGTTCCGTATCAGCTTTCCGGCAGGAAGTCGGGCACCGACAGATAGCGTTCACCGGTATCGTAGTTGAAGCCCAGCACGCGTGATCCCTCCGGCAGATCGGGAAGCTTTTGCAGGATTGCCGCCAGCGTCGCCCCCGAACTGATGCCGACCAGCATTCCTTCCTCGCTGGCCGCGCGGCGGGCCATGTCCTTGGCGATTTCGGGGTCGACCCTGATCGCGCCATCAATCGCCTGAGTATGGAGATTGGTGGGAATGAAGCCTGCGCCGATCCCCTGAATGGGATGCGGGCCGGGCTGACCGCCTGAAATCACCGGCGACCCTTCCGGTTCGACCGCATAGACTTTCAGATCGGGCCACGCCTTTTTCAGCGTTTCAGCGACGCCGGTGATATGGCCGCCGGTACCGACCCCCGTAATGATGACGTCGATCGGCGTATCACGGAAATCGTTCAGAATTTCCTGTGCGGTCGTATGAACATGCGCATCGACATTGGCAGAATTTTCGAACTGTTGCGGCATCCAGGCACCGGGAGTTTGCTCGACCAGTTCCTGCGCCCGTTCGATGGCGCCCTTCATACCCTTTTCGCGCGGCGTCAGGTCGAAGCTTGCGCCATAGGCCAGCATCAGGCGACGACGCTCCACCGACATGCTTTCGGGCATGACGAGGATCAGCTTGTAGCCCTTGACCGCAGCGACCATCGCCAGCCCTACACCGGTATTGCCGCTGGTCGGTTCGATGATCGTGCCGCCGGGTTTCAGCTTGCCGTCGCGTTCCGCCGCTTCGACCATCGCCAGCGCGATCCGGTCCTTGATCGATCCGCCGGGATTGGAACGTTCGGACTTGATCCAGACTTCAGCATCGGGAAACAACCGCTGCACGCGGATATGCGGCGTATTGCCGATCGTCTCCAGGATCGTGTTCGCTTTCATGCTGCCTTCTCCTCAATAGCGGTTTCTTGCAGGGCTTCGGGCGTGTCGAATGTCCGCGCCCGCATCAGTTCGGGAAACAGTTTCGCCCATGCGCCGGTCACCAATATGGCGCCGATGCCGCCGACGACAACCGCCGCCACAGGGCCGATCAGCGCGGCGAGGAAGCCGGATTCAGCTTCGCCCATTTCGTTCGAGCCGGAAATGAAGAGCGTCGATACCGCGCCGACGCGGCCGCGCATCTCATCCGGCGTATAGAGCTGGATCAGCGACTGGCGAATATAGACCGATACCATGTCGGCGGCGCCGAGCACGAACAGCGCCGCCAGTGATACCAGCACCGCGGGGGCAAAATCGCTGCCGGTGGCAGACGGGCCGAGGACCGAGGTCAGCACCGGCGCGGCAAGCCCGAAGACGATGGTGCCGATGCCGAACGCGCCCACACCGATCAGCATTTTCGGTCCCACATTGGTCTTGATCGGCTTCCACGACAAAAGCGCCGCCATTGCCACTGCACCAACGGCTGGAGCCGCGCGCAAATGGCCCAGCCCAGACGCGCCGATATGCAGGATATCGCGGGCATAGACCGGCAGCATCGCCGTCGCGCCACCCAGCAGCACCGCGAACAGATCCAGCGAGATCGCGCCCAGCACCAGCCGGTTGTGACGCACATAGGACAGACCGTCGATCATCTGTTGCCAGGGGTTGCGTTTTGTTGCGCTGGCGGCTCTCGGTACCGGCGTAATCAACATCAGCATTACTAGTGCAAAGGCGAACAATCCTGCCGAAACGGCATAGGCCAGCCAGTGCTCGATGGCATAGAGATACCCGCCCAGCGCCGGGCCGACGATCGAACCGCTTTGCCAGGCGATCGAACTCATCGCGATCGCGGTGGGGAGTACGGCAGCAGGCACCAGATTAGGCGCCAGCGCTTGTAGCGCCGGGCTGGCAAAAGCCCGAGCCACACCCAGCAGGGCTGCGATCGCGAACAGCGCGCCCAACGTGATTGTGTTTGTCCAGGTCAGCCAGGCGAGCGCGGCGGCACAAAATACTTCGAGCAGCAGGGCGCCTCGCGCGACCCAGCGGCGATCGATCCGATCCGCAACCCATCCCGCGAACAGCGTCAGCAACAACAGCGGCAAAAACTGTGCGACGCCGATCAGGCCGAGCTGAAACGCGGCGGCCTTTACGCCCATCGTTTCGCGGGCGATGTCGTACACCTGCCAGCCGATGACGATCACCATTCCCATCTGGCCCAGCGTGGTGGCGAGGCGCGCAAGCCAGTAGGCACGGAAATTGGCTATGGAAAACGGATGGGCCGACATGATTTCGCCATAAGCGCGTTACAGTGAAAAGCACAAACAGAGTTTATTGAGCGACGGCATATCGAACTTTACCGCACGACTGATTTTTCAACAGAAATCAACCCAAAATCCGGTTGAGGGGCTGGCATTGGTCGCGCCGACCTGCCAGAAAGCCAGTGCGCGCTTTTTATGAAGGGGATGGTGACGAATGCGGTTCGGGCTTTTGGCAGCGGCGGCGATGCTGGCTCTGGCGGGCTGCTCGTCACAAAATGATCCGATGTCGGTGGTTGCCAATCAGACTGCGGACAGCAGTGCCGACTGGAACGGGTTCGTCAATCATAGCATCCAGCGCTGGTTCCAGCTCGATCCTGCATTTGCCGTGTATCAGGGCAAACACGAATATGACGGCAAACTGCCCGACTGGAGCGCCAAGGGGCTGGAAGCGAAAGCCGACTTCCTGAAGAGCACCGTGCAACAGGCCCGTGCGTTCAATAATCTGACCCCCGAACAGAAATTTCAGCGCGATTACATCATCTCGGTCGCGGCGGGACAGTTGTTCTGGCTGGAAGATGCGGATCAGCCGCATCGCAATCCGGCTTACTATGTCGGCACGCTTGATCCCAACGTCTATATCGCGCGCAATTATGCCGACAAGGCGACGCGGATGCGCGCGATCATTAGCTTTTTCCAGCAGGTGCCCCAGGCCGCGCAGAATATTCGCGCCAATCTTCAGATGCCGTTGCCTGCGAGCTTCATCAAATACGGCATTGCTGCGTTCGGCGGATTCGCCGATTATTACAGCAACGATGCCAAGGCGGCATTTGCGGATGTGAAGGACCCTGCACTGCAACAGCAGTTCGATCAGGCCTCTGCCGCCGCGTCGAAGGCGATGCTGGGCCTGCAGCAATGGTTTCAGCAAAATCAGGCAACCGCGACGCAGAATTTCGCGCTTGGCCCGGAGCGTTTCGCGCGCATGCTCAAATCGACCGAGATGGTCGATGTACCGCTCGACAAGTTGCAGAAAATCGGTGAGGTCGACCTCAAGCGTAATCAGCAGGCGCTGAAGGCTGCTTGCGATCAATATGATCCGGGCAAGACCATTCAGGAATGTGTCGCCAAGATGCAGGCGGACAAACCCAAGGGCGGACCTGTAGAGGCGGCGCGCAAGCAAATCCCGATGCTGCGCAAGTTCGTTGAAGAAAAGCAACTTGTCAGCATTCCGGGCACCGAAGAGGCAAAGGTCGAGGAAAGCCCGCCCTATAACCGGCAGAATTCGGCCTATATCGATCCGCCGGGGCCGTTCGATAAGGGCGTTCCTTCGGTTTATTACATCTCACCGCCCGACCCGTCCTGGTCGAAGGAAAAGCAGAATGCCTATGTTCCGGGCAAGGACGATCTGCTGTTCACGACCGTGCATGAAGTGATGCCCGGCCATTTCGTCCAGTTCCTGCATTCCAACCGCGACCAGTTTGTGTTTGGCCGGTTGTTTGTCGGCTATGGCTTTGCCGAGGGCTGGGCACATTATGCCGAGGAAATGATGTGGGATGCAGGCCTGGGCAACGGCGACCCGGAAGTGCATATCGGCGAACTGACCAACGCCTTGTTGCGCGATTGCCGTTTTTTGTCGGCGATCGGCCTGCATGCGCAGGGGATGACGCAGGCGCAGTCGCAACAGTTGTTCGAGCAGCAATGCTATATCGATCCCGGCAATGCGGAGCAGCAGGCGGCGCGCGGTACCTATGACCCGGCCTATCTCAACTATACGCTGGGCAAGCTGATGATCCGTCGTCTGCGCGACGACTGGACCGCGACGCGCGGAGGACGCAAGGCATGGGGCGCGTTCCACGACAAGTTCCTCAGCTATGGCGGGCCGCCGATCCCGCTGGTGCGTCAGCAGATGATGGGCGAGGCAACGCCGCGAGCCGTATTCTGATGCGGCCCTGTGTGGCACGGTCTGCATGAAGGAGGATTCTTCGCGTCCGAGCGGGTAACTCCGGTCGTGGAATGGCGGCATTTGCGATTGTATTTTTGGGTGTGGGCGCGTCGATATCGACCGGATAAATTTGGACCTATGTGGATTGCAACCAACCGATACGGTGCATAAAGAGGCGCCAGCGCCGGTTTAGCTCAGTTGGTAGAGCAGCGGTTTTGTAAACCGAAGGTCGCGGGTTCGAATCCTGCAACCGGCACCAGGCGCTGCAATCGAGAATCCGAAAGCTTCGCCCATTATTTCTGGAATGCCGGTGTCGCACGCAGGTGTTTCCGGCTCGCCAATGGGGCCACGGCCCGGCTGCAATATGATATGCCCGGATCGGGAAACCGCGCTGTCGAGATAGATCGGTTCTTTGATGATGTAACCGGTTACATTTTTGCGTACTTCGCTATACGTGTAAGAGTTGAGATGCTTCAGCATGATGAGCAGGAGCATAAAGAACCAAATCGTGATCAGGAGAGTGGAATGAATCGCCTTTCGCGCAATCTGTTACCCGCCGTTGCCGTCATGGGCTGCATGGCCGCTGCACCGGTTGTAGCCCATGCCGGCACGCAAGGGCAGGTTGTGCTGAGTCCGCGTTCGAACGGTGTCGATGCGCGGCTTGGTGGGGTTGTAATGCGTGTGACGGCGCTCACCGATCAGATTGTACGCGTCCGCATGGGTCCGAAAGGTACCTTGCCGGAAAATGCGAGCTGGGCGGTTCCGGCTGCGGTTCGAAAAGAGGCGGTGCCGGTGACGGCGACTGCCGATGGTTTTACGACCGGGGATGTTCAGGTTCATATCGGCCGCGATCTTCAGATGAAGATCACTGATCGGGCAGGCCATGTCATTCTGGCCGACACAAGCCCGATCCGCTTTGACGGGTCGAGTTTTACGATCAGCAAGGCGTTGCCCGATGGCGAGCATATCTATGGCATGGGCGACAAGACGGGCGGTACGCTAGACCGCCGCAGCCATAGCTATGTCGACTGGAACACCGACTCCTACGGTTTCGACAGTTCCACCGACCCGATCTATAAGTCGATTCCGTTTTTCATCGGCACCGGTGGGGCAGGCGGAAGCTATGGTGTGTTTCTCGACAATACCCGTCGTAGCTGGTTCGATTTCGGACATAAGAGCCGCAAGGTTCTGACATTCGGCGCGCCCGATGGTCCGATTGATTATTATGTCATTGCCGGGCCGACGACACGCGACGTTGTGCGCCGCTATACGGATCTGACCGGAAAAGCGCCGCTTACACCGCTCTGGGCACTGGGATATCAGCAGTCGCGCTGGAGCTATATGTCGGCGAAGGAAGTGCGCGATATCGCTGCGACGTTGCGCAAGGACAAGATTCCGACCGACGTCATCTGGCTCGACATCGATTATCAGGACCATGACCGCCCCTTCACGGTCAATAAAAAGACCTTCCCCGACATGAAGGGGCTGGTTTCGGACATGAAGAAAGAGGGCATCCGGCTGGTTGCGATTACCGACCTGCATGTCGCAAAACTGCCGGATCAGGGCTATAAACCCTATGATACCGGAATGGCGGGCAACCATTTCGTGCATAATCCCGACGGGTCCGTTTATGTCGGTGATGTCTGGCCGGGTCCGTCGGTATTTCCGGACTTTACCGACAAATCGGCGCGTGACTGGTGGGGCACCAACTTCAAGCAATTCGTTGCGGACGGTTTTGCCGGTTTCTGGAACGACATGAACGAGCCGGCGATCTTCAACGTGCCGAGCAAGACGATGCCGCTGGATACCGTGCATCATATCGACAGCGACGATTTCAAGACGCGCAACGCTACGCACGCGGAAATTCACAATGTGTTCGGCATGGAAAATACCCGCGCAACCTATGACGGGGTTCGCAAGCTGGCACCGAATGAGCGCGCCTTTGTCATGACCCGCGCCAGCTATGCAGGTGGGCAGCGTTATGCCGCCACCTGGACCGGTGACAACAGTTCGACCTGGAATCAGTTGAAGCTGGCCGTGCATCAGATGATCAATCTGGGCCTATCCGGTTTTTCTTATTCGGGGGCCGATGTCGGCGGATTTACGGGTGGCTCCAGCCCGGACTTGATGACCCGCTGGTTTGAAATCGCGGCGTTCAGCCCGATCTTTCGCGATCATTCGGCCAAGGGGACGCCACGCGCCGAACCATGGGTCGATGGCCCTAAGCAGCTCGATATTCGCCGGAAATACGTGAATGAACGTTATCGCCTGATGCCGTATATCTATGCGGTTGCCGACAATAACGCGCGTACCGGAGATCCGCTGATGCGCCCGGTTTTCTATAACTATCCGCAGTTGCAGGACGCCACATGCGATCAGTCGATGGCATTCACGCTGGGCAGCGCGTTGATGATCGCTCCGCCCCCCAAGCCGGAGTCGCCGGAAACCTATAATGTCTGCCTGCCGGCAGGCGGGTGGTATGATTTGTGGACGGGCAAGCCGGTTACGCCGGTACAGCCTGTGAAGGACAAAGCCAAAATCGATACCATCGAAGAAACGCCGCGGCTCGATCATTTGCCGGTCTATGTTCGCGCGGGCACCATATTGCCCACGCAGCCGCTGGTTCAGAGCACGGCCGATACGCCATCGGGACCGCTGACGCTGAACGTTTATCCGGGTGAGGACTGTCACGGCACGCTGTATCTGGATGACGGGCACAGTATGGCGTTCAAGCAAGGGCATTATTTGCGCCAGCAAATCCGCTGCCGGATGACCTCGACCGGCAGCGTCGAGTTGATGTTTGGTAAGCGCGAGGGGGACTATCAACCCTGGTGGAACCAGATCAGGGTGGTTGTGCACGGTTCGGCGCGACCGCTGGAAAAGATCATTCCCGATATTGCCGAGCAGCAGACGGTCAAAATCTCTTGAGGAGCTGAAGTGCTTCGGCACTGCCGGGCGTCGATGACGGTGTCACGGCGTCCGGCAGTGCATGGCGTTTGAAGCAGACAAAGAGAAAGGGCGCCATCCGTTTGGACGACGCCCCTTCCTGCAACGGTAATCTTTTCAGGCCGAAACCGGCCCGAACAATGATTACATGTTGTCTTCGATGTTGTCGGCCGCCATCTCAGCGTTGTCGGCCTGATTTTCCAGCATCATCTGGTCAGACATGTTCGACGTGTTGTCGGCCATTGCGTCCAGATTGTCAGCGGTAGCTTCCAGATTGTCAGCCATCATCGCTGCGGTGTTGTTGGTGGTATCGGTGTGGCTGTTGCAGGCGGCCAAAGACATCAGGCCGGCGGCAGCCGCGACGAAAACGATCTTCTTCATTGCGTTGCTCCCAAAACGAATCTGTTTCGCGGCCGGCCCGAACGCCGTCGCGAAGTTGTCCCCATACCGTGCCAGCACATGCCGTCAATGGGAAATTCATCTTCGACCCGGCACGGTACACCCTTTTGGGCCTTGGATTTTCGGGTGAAGTCTCGTTTTTGAAAGAGGCCGGTCCCGCAATTGCGAAATGTGAATTCGCGATGGTCGTTTGCCAATGCCGGGTGCCGTCGCTATGTCGCGCGCGTAGTTTTCTCAATCGACAGTTCTGACGGAGTTTCCCGGCAATGGCCGCTCAATACGCCTTCGTGATGAAGGATATGACCAAGACGTTCCCCGGCGCGCAAAAGCCGGTGCTGAGCAATATCAACCTGCAATTCTATCAGGATGCCAAGATCGGCATCGTCGGCCCCAATGGTGCCGGTAAATCGACGCTGATGAAGATCATGGCAGGCATCGACACCGATTTTTCGGGCGAGGCCTGGCCGGGCGAAAATATCACCGTCGGCTATCTTGCGCAGGAACCCGAACTCGACACGTCCAAGACGGTGCTGGAAAACGTCAAGGACGGCGCTCGCGACGTTGCGGACATGGTGGACCGGTTCAACGAAATCTCGATGCTGATGGCGGACCCGCCGGAAGATGCCGATTTCGATGCGCTGATGACCGAAATGGGCGAGTTGCAGGAAAAGATCGACGCGGTCGATGGCTGGACGCTCGATAACCAGCTTGAAATTGCGATGGAGGCATTGCGGTGCCCGCCCGGTGACTGGCCGGTCGAAAATCTTTCAGGCGGTGAAAAACGCCGGATCGCGCTGACCCGGCTATTGATTCAGAAGCCGTCGATCCTGCTTCTCGACGAACCGACCAACCACCTTGACGCGGAAAGCGTCGAATGGCTGGAAAACCATCTGAAGGAATATGCCGGTGCGGTGCTGATGATCACCCACGACCGCTATTTCCTCGACAATGTGGTCGGTTGGATCCTCGAACTCGATCGCGGCAAATATTTCCCGTACGAAGGCAATTATTCGACCTATCTGGAGAAGAAGGCCAAGCGCCTCGAACAGGAATCGCGCGAGGAGTCCGGTCGCCAGAAGGCGATCAAGGATGAGCTGGAATGGATTCGCGCCGGTGTCAAAGGCCGGCAGACCAAGTCCAAGGCACGTATCGCCAAGTTCGACCAGTTGGTCGAGGCGCAGAAGGATCGTGCGCCCGGCAAGGCATCGATCGTCATTCAGGTTCCCGAACGCCTGGGCGGCAAGGTCATCGAGGCCAAAAACATTTCGAAGGCCTATGGCGACAAGCTGCTGTTCGAGGATTTGTCCTTCATGCTGCCGCCGGGCGGGATTGTCGGTGTGATCGGCCCGAACGGTGCCGGTAAGTCGACGCTGTTCAAGATCATCACCGGTCAGGAACAGCCCGACAGCGGGGAGGTCGATATCGGCCCGACCGTGCATCTGGGCTATGTCGATCAGAGCCGCGACCATCTCGATCCCAAGCACAATGTATGGGAAGAGATTTCGGACGGCCTCGACTATGTGAAGGTCAATGGTCACGACATGTCGACGCGCGCTTATGTCGGCGCGTTCAACTTCAAGGGGCAGGACCAGCAGAAGAATGTCGGCAAGCTGTCGGGCGGTGAGCGCAACCGAGTGCACCTTGCCAAGATGCTGAAGGAGGGCGGCAACGTCCTGCTGCTCGACGAACCGACCAACGACCTCGACGTCGAAACGCTGGGCGCGCTGGAAGAGGCGGTGGAGAATTTCGCGGGCTGCGCGGTGGTCATCAGCCACGATCGTTTCTTCCTCGACCGTCTGGCGACCCACATCCTGGCATTCGAAGGCGACAGCCATGTCGAATGGTTCGAAGGCAATTTCGAAGCCTATGAGGAGGACAAGCGCCGTCGTCTGGGCGATGCGGCGGATCGTCCGACACGGCTTGCCTATAAGAAGCTGACGCGCTGATCGGTAGCGCGGGGTGAACGGCCTCCGCCTCGGAATATGGAAAGGGCGTCCTGACCGGTGGCTGGACGCCCTTTTTACTTACTGCCGCTGGTCGGCGGTTTTTGCCCGGATCTTGGCAAAGGCGAAATCGGGCCGCCATTTCGGCCATTGGCGTGAATCGGCGAGCTTTTCACCGACATCGTAGAGCAGGTCGACATCTTGCGCCGCGCCGCGCAGATCCCAGTCCTTGCTCCAGCTATCGCAGGTCTGGTGATAGCATTTCATATAGTCGTCGAGCCATGCCTGACCGGCCTTCAGCCCACCTTGCCTGAGGTCGGGCGGGCCGCCCAGCGCCATGATGAGCAGTGAAGGAACACCGCGTCGGGCGACCGAGAAGTGGTCGGCGCGGAAGAATAGTCCGCGCTCGGTAAAGGTCTCCGGTACGACTGTGCGGCCTTGCGTGGCGGCAGCCTCTTCCAGGTCCTTATCGAGGGTCGAATTGCCCTTGCCGACCAGCACGACATTCTTGGCCGGACCTGCGGTTTGCAGGATATCCATGTTGAGGTCCGCCACGGTCTTGGCGAGCGGGATATAAGGATGCTCGGCATAATATTCCGATCCCAGCAATCCGCGTTCCTCTCCCGTCCATGCCGCAAACAGCAACGTACGGTCCGGCTCCGGTGAAGCCTTGAACATCCGGGCAAGCTCCAGCACGCCCGCAATGCCCAGCCCGTCGTCATTCGCGCCGGGGCGCATTGTGCGGCCTTGCGCATCGGGCTTGCCGATGCCGTATGCGTCCCAGTGCGCGCCGATCATGATGGCTTCGTCGGGATGGGTCTTGCCCGCGATCTTGCCGATGACGTTGCGGCTTTCGATGTGATGCACCGTGACGGGCAAGTCGGCATTGAACCGAAGCCCCTTCAACTCCACCGGATGGAAGGAGGCGGAACGCGCCTCAACGCGCAGCTTTGCCAGGTCCAGCCCGGCCGCCGCGAACATCCGCTTGGCAAGGTCGCCGCGAATCCAGCCCTGAAGCGGGATCGTCCTGGCATCCGGCCCGTGCAGAATGTCGTAATTCTCGCCGTTCGATGCGGATACCGTCTGCCAGCCATAGCCCGCAGCATCGGTGTCATGAATGATGAGCGCAGCCGCGGCGCCGCGACGGGCGGCCTCTTCGAACTTGTAGGTCCAGCGCCCGTAATAGGTCATGCGACGCCCGCCGAAACGGCCATAGGCGTCCTCACCCTTCACCGCCTTGAAATCAGGATCGTTGACCAGAAAGACGACAACCTTCCCGGCGACATCGACATTCTTGAAGTCATCCCAGTTCGCTTCCGGCGCGTCGACGCCATAGCCGACAAAGACCATCGGCGCATTTTTGATCGTCACCAGCTTGTCGGGGCGAACGGTGGTGAGATTGATATTGTCGCCCTGTTTAAGCGCGATTGCCTGCGTGCCCGTAATCGACAGTTTCCCGTCGGGGTTGATCTGGGTGCGGATCATCGGCACCTTCTGTGTCCACTGGCCGTCGGGTCCGGCAGGTTGCAGGCCCAGCGCCTTCATCTGCTTGATCAGATAGTCGACGGTGCGATTTTCACCCTCGGTACCGGGGCTGCGGCCCTGAAAGGGCGGCGATGCGATCGTCTTGACGATTGCCGACATGCGTGCCGGACTCGCTTTGGGCGTCTGGGCGATGGCCGGGGCGGCCAGGGCTAGTCCGGCAACGGCGAGAGAAGGAATAATGGCGCGCATCAACAAGGCTCCCAACGGATGATGCGTCCTGCCTAGCAGGATGAGGCAGGCCAATTCCACCCGATGCGTGAGATTATCTGGCCGGTGGTCGCCAGCGTCCTGACGAAAGCGGCCTCAAGCCGGTGACCGGACGATTATAGACATAGGTCCATACCGCAATGCCCCCGGCGGTGGTTGCCGGTACCCGCAGATATTCGGATAATTTGGGTTGATCTGGGCGATAATCCTCCACCGCATCAATCGCTGCGAGCAGAGTGGGATCGAGAAGCTCGAACACTTCGCCGTGCACACTGCCGTTCGCATTGCGCACCAATGCAGGATATTCCCCACAATCGAACAGCGCGCCCGTCACTGTGTCATCGCACAGATAGCGGGCGCGCTGCGCAAGGTTGCATTGATGATAATAGAAGCCGCCGCGCTGAAGCGTTCCGTAAAAGAAGAAACGCTCCATGCGCAGGGCGCGGCCTTATTCCGCCGCGACCGGCTGGATCGTCTGGGCCTTGTCGCCTTCCAATATGCTGACCAGCCAGATCGAAACCCAGGCGATCACGAAACCGGGGACGATTTCATAAAGCCAGTCGCTCCAGCCAAGCGCAATCCAGATGCCGACGGTGACGGCACCGAGGATCATGCCGACAAGTGCCCCGTTACGGGTAATCTTATCCCAGGTCAGGCTGAGGATCACCAGCGGCCCGAACGCCGCGCCGAATCCGGCCCATGCATAGGACACGATGTTGAGCACCGATGCGCCAGGGTTCCATGCAATCGCGAGCGCGATCAGCGCGACCACCAGCACTGCGATACGCCCGGCCAGCACCAGTTCTTTCTGGCTGGCGTCACGACGCAGGAAACGGCGGTAATAATCCTCCACCAGCGAGCTGGACGACACCAGTAACTGTGAGGAAATGGTCGACATGACCGCCGCCAGAATGGCCGCGAGCAGGAAGCCCGATATCCACGGGTTGAACAGCACGTCGGACAGCACGATGAAGATCGTTTCGGGGTCGTCGATTTTCACATTGTTTTCGGTTGCATAGGCAAGACCGGCAAGACCGACCGAGAGCGAACCGACGAGCGTCACGAACATCCAGCTCATGCCGATATTGCGCGAGGTCGGAATGTCCTTGCGGGAACGGATCGCCATGAAGCGGACGATGATATGCGGTTGCCCGAAATAGCCCAGCCCCCAGGCCAATGAGGATATGAGGCCGAGTGCGCCGACCCCTTTCAGCAAGCTAAGATGTGTGGGGTCCACCGAACGGATGACCTGTCCGGCATGGTCCCATCCGCCCGCGCCCTGCATCGCCACGATCGGCACCATGATCATTGCAACGAACATGATGCAGCCCTGCACGAAGTCGGTCAGGCTGACCGCCAGAAAACCGCCGAACAGCGTATAGGCAACGACGACGCCGCCGGTCAGGAAGAGGCCGAGGCGATAGCTTTCGCCGAACGCGCTGTCGAACAGCTTGCCGCCCGCCACCAGACCGGAGGCGGTATATAGCGTGAAGAAGATGATGATGACGGCTGACGACACCACCTGTACCGAAACGCCGTTGGGAAAGCGCTTGCCGAAATAGTCGGGAATGGTCAGCGCATCGCCGACCTCTACCGTGCGATCGCGCAGGCGAGGGGCGACCACCAGCCAGTTGATGAAGGCGCCGATGAAAAGGCCGACGCCGATCCACGCCTTGGACAGGCCGGCAGCGAACATCGCGCCCGGCAGGCCGAGCATCAGCCAGCCGGACATATCGGCGGCACCCGCCGACAAAGCGGTCACGCCGGGGCCCAGCGAACGACCGCCCAGCACATAGCCGTCAATATCGCTTGTCGATTTGCGCCAGGCATAAAAGCCGATGCCCAGCATCGCGATGAAATAGATCGCGAGACTTACAATTGTTCCTGTTTGCATGGCGCGCCGTGTAACAAACCAAAGCGGCTGCGGCCACCCCCTGCTTTGCGGTCAAACGGTCGGGCGGCGGCTGAACATGTCGAACCTCTCACACACGACGTCTTCGTACTTCACCGATTCGACCTGCGATCTTGGTGGACCGGTCCTGCATTTTTGTATGAGATCATTGAGTTTTTCCTCGGCTGCGGTGGCGAGGATTTCGACGCTGCCGTCGCGTCGATTGCGAACCCAGCCGGTGATTTCCAGCTCGCGTGCGGCCTGTACGGTCCAGTTGCGAAAGAAGACGCCCTGAACCCGTCCGGTGACGGTGATACGGCGCGTGATCATGCCAGCGCTTCTCCCATCTCCCGAATCGCTTCTACCTTTCTGTGAAACGGTTCCCAGTCGTCGGTCAGGTCGATCGCCGACCAGGTGGATTCGACTTCGTCGATCAGCATCGAGCAGGGGGCCTCTCCGCTCCAATAGGCATGGTCGCGGGCTTTGCGGGCGGTATATTCCGCAAGCTGTTCGCGCAGGGTATCGAAATGCTCGCCATAGTGTGACGGTATCACGCCACCGAAGCAGTCGAAAAAGAACCGGTCGATCGGCATTTGGCTGGCGCGGAGGGCTTTTTCCATCGTTTCGATCAGAATGCCGTCCGTCTCGGTTCCGCGCGGGATAACGCCCAGACGCCATAGCAAAGCCCCGCTCACTTCTGCCTGATAGCGCGGTCCGAACTGTTCCAATACGGCGATCAGCGGCTCGGCATCGACCAGCATACGAAGCGAAATGGCGAGTTGCGCCACGTCCCAGTGAATGGCTTCGGGCTGGCGACCGAATGCGTACAGTCCGGCATGATCGAAATAGGCGGCGACAAAAGCCGGATTCCAGGTCGGATTGAACCGCCAGGGCCCGTAATCGAAACTCTCGCCGGTAATGTTGATATTGTCGGAATTGAGCACGCCGTGGATGAAACCTGCCGCCATATAGCGCGCTGCAAGCCGGGCTGTCCGCGCGACCACAAGTTCCAGAAGGCGCACGGGCGGGTTCTCGCCCGGTTCCTCGCCATACAGTTCGCGCAGAACATAGGCGATCAGGCGCTCCATTGCGTCTGTATCCTGATGATAGGCGAGTCGCTGAAACGTGCCGATCCGGATATGGCTGTGGCTCAGCCGGACCAGCACCGCCGAGCGGGTAGGAGAAGGTTCGTCATTGCGTTGCAGTGCTTCGCCCGTTTCTATAAGCGAAAAGCTGCGCGACGTCGGTACCCCCAGCGCCTCCAGCATTTCGGTCGCCAATACTTCGCGCACCCCGCCTTTCAGGGTCAGGCGTCCGTCACCGAACCGGCTCCACGGCGTCTGCCCGGACCCCTTGGTGCCGAGGTCCATTAGCCGATCGTCGTCGTCCCGAAGCTGCGCGAACAGGAAGCCGCGCCCGTCGCCGATTTCAGGATTATACACCCTGAACTGATGCCCGTGATACCGCAGCGCCAACGGTTCACCGAGAGAACCGGAAAGCGGTTTGAACCGACCGAAATGATCGACCCATTCCCTGTCACTCAAGCCATCCAGACCGACCTGCGCCGCCGCCCGGTCATTGCGGAAACGCAATCTGGTTTCGGGAAAGTCGGCAGCGCGGACCATGTCGTAAAACGGATCGCCCAGGCGCATAATGCGGTTTTCGGGACGATAGGATCCCTTTTGCGATGACGATGCAGGAGAAGCTTGCGGTGCGTAGGCCATAAGGCGATATGGGGAACGATGCACGACCAGCGCAACCAACCTGTTTTCACCGATGGCTATTGGTGGTCGAACGACGGCCTTCGCCTGCACTATCGCGACTATCCTGGGAGGAAGGATCGTCCGCCGATTCTGTGTCTGCCGGGGCTGACCCGTAATGTGCGCGATTTCGAAGCGGTGGCCGAACGGCTGTCGGGCGAATGGCGGGTGATCGTGGCGGAGATGCGCGGTCGCGGCGAAAGCGCCTACGCCAAGGATCCGATGAGCTATGTACCGCTTACCTATCTTCAGGATGTGGAGGCGCTGCTCAACACGCTTGAACTGGAGCGGGTGGTGCTGTTCGGAACGTCGCTCGGCGGCATTTTGAGCATGTTGCTGACGTCTGCCGATGGAGACAGGGTTGCGGGAATTCTGCTCAACGATGTCGGGCCGGAGCTGGAAATCGACGGACTGGCGCGGATTCGTACCTATGTCGGCAAGGCGGCGACCTATCCGACCTGGATGCACGCCGCGCGTGCTACGGCGGAGGCGAATGCCGATGTCTATCCGAAATATGAGATCGAGGACTGGCTGCGCATGGCGAAACAGCTCTATCGCCTCAACCCCAATGGCCGGATCACCCTGGATTACGATATGCGGATCGCCGAACCGTTCAATGTGCCCGGCAACGAAGCCGGCCCCGATATGTGGCGCGCCTATGATACGCTGAAAGGACGGCCGGGACTGATCGTGCGTGGTGCCAATTCGGATATTCTGGGGGCCGCCACGGCGGAACGTATGGCGAACCGGTTCGAAGGGGTGGAACTGGTGACGGTTCCGGATACGGGCCATGCTCCGACACTGGACGAACCGGAAGCAGTGGCGGGAATTGATCGCCTGCTGGCACGCATTTAATCGGTACAGTGCAAGTAAAACGGATGACGGCGCGAGGTTTGACCGCTAGGCAGCATTTCCGATGACCATTCGGATTCTTCATCTGTTTTCCAGCTTCAACCTTGGCGGCAAGGAAGCGCGCGCGGTTCGCCTGATGAACGCATTCGGCGACCGGGCCTGGCATATGATCGTGTCGGGGGTGCCGGATGCGCTGAACGCGCGTGAAGCGATTGCTCCGGGTATCCGCCATGAGATTGCGCAGGATCCACCGCCGCTGACCGGCAAGCCTTCGACGAAACGCTATGAAGCGATCGCGCGGCTAATGCAGCGGTTCGATCTGGTGCTCAGCTATAATTGGGGTGCGATCGACGGGGCGATGGCGCGGCGCGTCTTTACCAAGGGGATGCCGCCGCTGATCCATCATGAGGATGGTTTCAATGAGGATGAGGCGAACGGCCTGAAGCCGGTGCGCAATATGTATCGGCGCGTGGCACTGGGGGCGGCACATGCGCTGGTGGTTCCGTCGCACCAACTGGAACAGATCGCGCTCAAAGCGTGGAAACAGCCGCGCGAGCGTATTCACCGCATTTCCAATGGCATTGCACTTGACGGCTTCGATGCCAAACCAAAGCCGTCGGCCATCCCCGGGTTCAAACGCCGTAAGGGCGAGCCGGTGATCGGGACGGTTGCGGGGCTGCGGGCGGTCAAGGATATACCGATGCTGGTGCGCGCGGCGGGCGGTATGCAGCGAGATACGCAGCTTGTGGTGGTGGGCGAGGGGCCGGAACGTCAGAAAGTCCTCGATACCGCCGAGCTGATGGCGATGGAAGACCGGTTGGTGATGCCGGGATTCCTGTCCGATCCGCAAAACTATATGGGCCTGTTCGATATCTTTGCACTGTCGTCGAAAAGCGAGCAGCAGCCGATTGCGGTGATGGAGGCCATGGCAGCCGGTTTACCGATCGTCGCCCCGCCGGTGGGCGATGTGCTGCACATGGTGTCAGAGGCCAATCGCCCTTATATCAGTCCCGACTGGAACGAGGTGCATTTGCGCGACCGGTTGCAGGTGCTTGCCGACAATCCGGACGGTTGCAAGGTCATCGGCAAGGCGAACCGGGAAAAGGCGCTTACCGAATTTGGTGAGGACGCTATGATTGCGGCATATGCCCGGCTTTATGGAGAGGCGCTCGGCAAACCCGATGCGCTGATTTGTGCATAGTATCGGCAATTTCATGCTATATGACGCGATGAAGGCGTATAATTTTCTGGAGGAACTGTGTTCAAAGGCTTGAAGCCCATTGTCTATAACGGTCAGGAAGTCTGGCCGCTGATCGAGGGCGGAAAAGGCGTTGCCGCGACCAACCACGCCAGTGCGGGCGCCTGGGCCGCCGCCGGTGGTATCGGCACCGTATCGGCGGTCAATGCCGATAGCTATGATGCCGACGGCAAGATCATCCCGCAGGTCTATCACGCACTGACACGGCGTGAGCGGCATGAGGAACTGATCGCCTATGCTATCGAAGGCGCGGTGCAGCAGGTCAAGCGCGCCTGGGAAATCGCCGGTGGCAAGGGCGCGATCAACATCAACGTGCTGTGGGAAATGGGTGGCGCGCAACGCGTGCTGCACGGTGTTCTGGAGCGTACCAAGGGATTGGTCGCGGGCGTAACCTGTGGTGCAGGCATGCCATACAAGCTGTCTGAGATCGCAGCATCCTACAATGTCAGCTATCTGCCGATTGTCAGTTCCGCGCGTGCATTCCGGGCGCTGTGGAAACGGGCCTATTCGAAAGCGTCGGAGTGGCTGGCAGCCGTTGTTTACGAAGATCCATGGCTGGCTGGCGGGCATAACGGCCTGTCTAATGCGGAAAACCCGCTGGAACCGCAGGATCCCTATCCGCGCGTGAAAGCATTGCGTGAAACGATGCGCGAAGGCGGTATTTCGGATGATGTGCCGATCGTCATGGCGGGCGGCGTCTGGTACCTGCGCGACTGGAACCACTGGATCGACAATCCCGAACTCGGCACCATCGCATTTCAGTTCGGCACCCGGCCGCTGCTGACGAAGGAAAGCCCCATTCCAGAGGAGTGGAAAGCGAAGTTGATGGAGCTGGAATCGGGGGACGTGCTGCTCCACCGCTTCTCACCGACCGGATTTTATTCCAGTGCGGTACGCAACCCCTTCCTGCGCAATCTGGAAGCGCGCTCCGATCGTCAGATCGCCTTTTCTACGCAGGAAGCGGGGGACCATACCTTCCAGCTCGATGTCGGGGTGAAGGGCAAGAATTTCTGGGTAACGCGCAACGACTTGCTGCGTGCGCGACAATGGTATGGCGAAGGGTTTACTGAAGCGCTCAAAACGCCGGACAATACGCTGGTATTCGTCACGACCGAGGAAAAGAAGACGATTCGCAAGGATCAGGCGGATTGCATGGGGTGTCTCAGTCAGTGCCAGTTTTCGTCCTGGGCGGACACTGAAACCAATTCGACCGGGCGTCTCGCCGATCCGCGCAGCTTCTGCATCCAGAAGACGTTGCAGGACATCGCGCACGGCGGCGACGTTCAGCAGAACCTGATGTTCGCCGGTCATAATGCGTATAACTTCAAAAAAGACCCGTTTTATTCCAATGGCTTTGTGCCATCGGTTAAGCAACTGGTCGATCGCATCCTGACCGGCGATTAAACAGTGGTTGGTTAGTGGGCGACGGTACCGACCACCGCGCCTGCTACACCACCGACTGCAGCGCCTTTTTCGACATTGTGGTGCGTGGCCGCAGCTACTGCGGCGCCGCCGGCACCGCCGATCGCAGCGCCGCCCAGCGTTGCACAGGCGGACAAGGACAGCGCCGAGATTCCCAAGATTCCGAGGGCTGCTATTCTACGCATCATGTCATCTCCCAGATCGGTTCAATGACAAATAATCCATGTTAAGCGATCGGGTTCCCATATGCATTTGCGGCCACGGCCTGACTGATTACAAACTTTGACCTGTCTTCAGGCTGCCTACCGCTTCTTCAAAAGGGCTGGACAAGGTCGCCATGACCAGTTCGAAAAGAAATGTCGCCATAAGCGCGACCACGACTGCAACAGCAATAAATTGCAGTTTGGCCCCCAGGTGCCGATTGCGTTCGGCCGTCCATGCAGTAGCTTTCATGACGGCCTGTCGCGGTTTGGTACGGCGATCTCCGGAACCGGGCGCGGACAGACCGATTGCAGCACCTAATGCTTCGGCTGCATTGGACAGCAGTCGGTTAATATCGATGATATCCTGTGTCCGGACCCCGCAAAACTGGCCTTTGCTCCACACCGCACGTGCGATGATCCTCGTCGTCGATTTTCGGATTTCGAGATAGGTTCCTGGTCGTGGCGCGGTTGCGCTGCGCAACAGCATACCATGTGCCGAAACATTGTGGATCAGCACGTCGGACCAGCCCTCCCGACCACGCATCCGTGCCTGTATCAACACTGTCTGACGCATTTCACGCGGTTTCATATTACCCCCTTGTTCAAGCCTCAATCGTCGGATTGAACAAGTCGGTCTATCGCCCGACCGGATTAAACGATGCGTTGATTCAAGCGCCTAATTCGTCGTTAGGAATCTTCATAACCTTTTGAAATATAATACTATAAGTAGTTATACCTAGACATCCTTCATCCTTTGAAGCGCCGATATGGAGTCACTTTCGATGTCGGCAATTCGTGATCGATGAAAAGGCATCCTAATCAAACCGCATACTGTTAGATGGGGAGGTTCTCATGCGAAATATTCTGTAAAATCATGATGATACCGGAATTCGGTTTCTATGAGGGATTTTTCCCTTTACAGAATATTTTTGTAAACAGACAAAAGGCATGCTGATGTCATCTGCAGAAGCAAAGGTGCGAAGCCCCCGCAAGCATGGCGTTATCGCGCGAAAACTCGCCATGGATATTCTGGCGGGGCGCTATGCACCCGGTCATATTCTGCCCGGTGAAATTGAATTCAGCGAACAGCTGGAAGTTTCCCGTACCGCCTATCGGGAGGCGGTGCGCATTCTCGCTGCGAAGGGACTGGTTGAAAGCCGGCCGAAGCTGGGCACAAGGGTTCTTCCGCGCGGACAGTGGAACGTGCTGGACCCTGATATTCTCGGTTGGATGTTCGAGGGGGAACCCGATGAGAAGTTCATCCACGATCTGTTCGAACTGCGGATGATCATCGAACCTGCTGCGGCCGCACTGGCAGCGGAAAAGCGGTCGGGAACACAACTTGCGATGATGGGCCATGCGCTGGAAAATATGGCCGGTCATGGCCTGGCGACGCTGGCCGGACGGGAAGCCGATCAGATATTTCACCGGATTATTCTGGAGGCGGCCGATAACGAACCGCTGGTGGCGCTGACCAGTTCGATCTCTGCCGCAATCAGTTGGACAACGTCGTTCAAGCAGCGGCATCGCAAATTGCCGCGCGATCCGGTGCCGGAGCATCGCAACGTATATGCAGCCATTGCCGATAGTGATCCGGATGCCGCGCGTGATGCGATGCGTGTGTTAATTGAGCTGGCCCTGCAGGATACCCGCGAAACACTATAGGCGCGAACTTGGGTCTGCCCCTACATTCTCCCTGTCGTTACGAACGCGCCACCGCCATGCGATCCGTGATTGCCTTTGACTGCTCATGCAATTATGTATGAGTTAAAATTGATCCTGAACATTCTCAGGATTGATGTCATTAGGGGAGAGTTGCCGGGTGCGGTTAATCCAGTTTCGCGATGATCAAAACAGAGTGGCGGTTGCTGCTCTTGACGGAAATGACGGGTGGCATGTTCGGGATGCCGGTTCAGTCTATGCACTGGCACTACAGGCGATTCGCGATGCAACCGGACTTGCGGATCTGGCGCACGCTCACCGCGGAAACCCTGTCGATCTTTTGCAACTGGCCGAAGAAGGGCGGTTGCTCGCCCCCATCGCCCATCCCGATCCGGCGCATTGCCATCTGGCGGGAACCGGACTGACGCACCTCGGTTCTGCGGAAGGGCGCGATCAGATGCACAAGGCGGCGTCCGGTGGCCATGTGACCGACTCAATGCGCATGTTCCTGATGGGGGTCGAAGGCGGCAAGACACCGGACGGATCGCCCGGTGTGCAGCCGGAATGGTTCTACAAAGGGGACGGCACGGCGCTCATCGGACCGGATGCGGACCTGCCTTCCCCGGACTTCGCTTTGGACGGCAGCGAAGAGCCGGAGATTGCCGGGATTTATATCATCGGTGATGACGGCACGCCCTATCGGCTGGGCTTTGCTCTGGCGAACGAGTTTTCCGATCACATTACGGAACGCGGCAATTATCTGTGGCTGGCCCATTCAAAGCTGCGACATGCGTCGCTGGGTGCGGAGCTGCTGCTGGGGGACTTGCCCGCAGATATTCAGGGCACCAGCCGGATCGTCCGCGATGGCGAAACGCTGTGGGAGAAGCCGTTTCTGTCCGGTGAAGCCAATATGTCGCACAGCATCGCCAATCTGGAACATCACCATTTCAAATATGGACTGTTCCGTCAGCCCGGCGATGTGCACGTCCACTTTTTTGGAACGGCAACGCTTTCCTTTGCCGACAATGTCGAGACGCGCGAAGGCGATATGTTTGAGGTCAGCGCGCCACCCTTTGCGGTGCCGCTACGCAACAAGCTCAAGCGTATGGCACCGGAAAAGGTTGAGGTAAAAGCGCTGTGAAGACGATTCGTGTTGCCATTGCCGGGATCGGCAAGATCGCCCGCGACCAGCATATACCGACGATCGCTGCCAATGACCGCTTCGAATTCGTTGCTGCCGTTACCGGCCATCAGGCCCCTGAGGGAATTCCAGGTTTTCGTTCGGTTCCCCAAATGATGGAAGCGATGCCGGATATCGATGCGATTGCGATTTGTACGCCGCCGCGTGGAAGGCAGACGCTGATCGCGGACTCGTTTGCGCACGGCCTCGACGTGATGATCGAAAAGCCGCCTGCGGCAACGATTGCAGAGGCGGCATCTTTCCTGCCGATGGCGCAAGCCGCGGGCCGTGTGCTCCATGCTACCTGGCATTCCCGCGAGGCCGCCGGTGTCCATCCTGCGAAGCAATGGCTGAAGGAGCGCACGATCCGACGGGTCGAGTGCAACTGGAAGGAAGACGTTCGTGTCTGGCATCCGGGACAGGAATGGATCTGGGAGCCCGGAATCGGCGTGTTCGATCCCGGCATCAACGCGTTGTCGGTGCTGACCAAGATTTTGCCGGAGCCAATGCAGCTCCGATCCTCTGCACTTCGGTTTCCGGCGAACAAGGCTGCGCCGATCGCAGCCGATCTGGAATATGATCATGCGGGCATTCCCGTGTCGGTGGCGTTCGATTTTGATCAGAAGGGGCCGCAAACCTGGGATATCGATATCGAAACCGATGATGGCAGCCTGAAGCTGTCGATGGGAGCATCGAAGCTGGCTATTAATGGCGAGGATGTCGATGTCGGCGAGGAACCGGAATATGCGCACCTCTATCGACGCTTCGCCGAATTGATCGATTCGCGGACAAGTGACGTCGACCTGACCCCGTTTCGCCATGTCGCGGACGCGTTCTTGCTTGGGAAGCGGACTGTTGTGGGTGCCTTTGAAGAATAATATCAACCCCCGTCATATGGTTTAGGGAGAGGAAGTATGAAATGGACAACGGGTCTGCTGGCTTTTTCGGCGGCATTTGTGATAGCGGTACCAGTAAGCGCGGAAACGCCGGCGCAGGTTTCGGTATCGATTGATACGTCCCATCCCGGCGATGTTATCCAGCCGGCGGTCGAAGGGCAGTTTGCCGAAAATCTCGGTCGCGGCCTGTATCAGGGTATCTGGGTCGGGCCGGGTTCCTCCATCCCCAATACCGATGGCTATCGCAACGATGTGATGGCGGCGCTGAAGAAACTGCACGTCCCCGTCATCCGCTGGCCGGGCGGATGTTTTGCCGACACTTATGACTGGCGTGATGGCATCGGGCCTGCCGCCAAACGACCACGCCGGATCAACGGTAATTGGGGCGGTGTCACCGATGACAACAGCTTCGGTACCAACGAGTTCATGAATTATAGCGAACGCCTGGGGGCCGACGCTTATGTCTCGCTCAACCTTGGATCATTGCCAGCCCACACCTCGGCACAGTGGGTTGAATATATGACGTCGGACAGCGATTCGACGCTGGCGCAGGAGCGGCGGGCCAATGGCCGCGACAAGCCGTGGAAAAACCTGAAATATGTCGGGTTCGGCAATGAACTGTGGGGCTGTGGCGGCGATATGAATGCCACCTATGCCACCGAACTGTTCAAACGCTATGCGGCCTTCGTCAATCCGGCCCCCGGCGCGCCGTCGTTTGTTAAGGTCGCATCCGGACCGCATGATACCCAGTATGACTGGACCGAAACGCTGATGAAAAACGGCGGCAAGCAACTCGGTGCGATCAGCCTCCATTATTACACCATTCCCGGCGACTGGGAGCATAAGGGATCGGCGACCGGATTTACCAGGCAGGAATGGGCCACCACCCTGTCAAAGGCGCGGGCGATCGACGGCATGATCGCCAGGCACAGCGCGATCATGGACAAATACGACCCGGACAAGAAGGTCGCATTATATGTCGATGAATGGGGTACCTGGTACGATCAGGAGCCGGGGTCGCATCCGGGATTCCTCTATCAGCAGAATACCTTGCGCGATGCCGAGGTGGCAGCGCTGACACTCAACATCTTTTTCCGGCACACCGACCGGGTCAAACTCGCCGCGATCGCGCAGATGGTGAACGTGCTGCAGGCGATGATCCTGACCAAGGGCGACAAGATGTTGCTGACGCCCACCTATGACGTTTTTCATATGTATATCCCGTTTCAGGGGGCGACTCCCTATCCGGCGAGCGTGAGCGGACCGGAATACAAGCAGGGCGATGTCGATTTGCCGATGGTCGATGTATCGGCGGCGAAAGGTACGGACGGCAAATTGTACCTGTCGCTCGTCAACCTGGACCCTGACCGTGCAGCGCATGTTGTAACCGGTTTGAAGGGCGCGGCCACCGGCCAGATTTTGACGGGGCCGAAAATGGATACGCACAACACTTTCAACGCGCCGAACACCATTCATCCGATGGCGTATTCGGGCAAGATGTCCGGCGGCAAACTGAGCTTCGATCTGCCGGCGAAGTCGGTGGCGGTGGTAGCCGTCACGCAGCAGTAATGCTGTCGCGGCGAACGTTTCTGGCATCGGCGAGTGCGGTCGCGCTCGCCGGTCCCCTTGCCGCGCGGGCGGCGGTGTCTATCGCGCCGGGGCGTATTCGCGCCCGACCGGTGCCGCTGGCCGATGTCCGCCTGAGTCCTGGGCCGTTTTACGACGCGGTGATGCGTAACCGCGACTATCTGCTGGCACTGGAACCCGATCGCCTGCTCCATAATTTCAGGGCGGGCGCGGGTCTGAAGCCCAAGGCGCCGGTATATGGCGGATGGGAAGCGCGCGGGATCGCGGGACACACGCTGGGCCACTATCTGTCCGCCTGTTCGCTGATGCATGCGCAGACCGGCGATGAGGCGGTGCGCGATCGTATCCGATATATCGTTGGCGAACTCAGCCTGTGTCAAAAGGCGCATGGTGACGGCTATGTCGGCGGCACCACGGTCGAACGCGACGGCAAGACGGTGGACGGCAAGATCGTCTTTGAAGAAGTCCGTCGCGGCAGGATCGAAACGCACGGCTTTGATATCAATGGCGGCTGGGTGCCCCTCTATACCTGGCACAAGGTGCATGCCGGTTTGATCGATGCGTATCAGGTGGGGCGGGTCGACGCCGCTATGCCGGTGATGCTGGGCATGGCCGGTTATCTGGCAACGATCCTGGAAGGTCTGGATGACGCACAGATGCAGAAGTTGCTCGCCTCGGAATATGGGGGCCTGAATGAAAGCTATGCCAACACCTACGCGCTGACCGGCGACGAACGCTGGCTGCGCGTTGCCGAAAAAATCTACGACCGCAAGGTGCTTGATCCGATCGAAGCACAACAGGACAAGCTGGCCGGACTACATGCAAATACCCAGATTCCGAAGATTATCGGGCTGGCGCGCATCCATGAACTGACGGGCGACCGCGCACCGGAGGTCGCGGCGACGTTCTTCCACCGCGCAGTGACGCAGCATCACAGCTATGTCATCGGCGGCAATTCCGAGCGCGAGCATTTCGGTCCGCCCGATGCGATTGCCACCTTCATCACCGACCGGACCTGCGAAGGCTGCAACAGCTATAACATGCTGAAGCTGACCCGGCATCTGTACGGCTGGGCACCCGATGCTGCGCTGTTCGACTATTACGAAAAGGTGCACCTCAACCATATTCTCGGGCAGCAGAATCCGCAGACGGGCATGTTCAATTATTTCATGTCTCTGGCGTCCGGGGCACGGAGACTGTGGTCCACGCCCGACGACAGTTTCTGGTGCTGTGTCGGCACCGGCCTCGAAAGCCATTCCAAACATGGCGATTCAATCTATTGGCACCATGATTCAACGCTGTTTGTGAACCTGTTCATTCCCTCGCGCCTGAACTGGCGCGAACAGGGACTGAAACTGGTGATGGATACCCGCTTCCCATTTTCGGAAACGGTGGAAATGACGGTTGAGCAACCCGCGAAGGGGCCGGTCGATATCGCCGTTCGTATGCCGGGCTGGTCCGAAAACCCGTCGTTGCGGGTAAACGGAGAAACGGTTTCTACAGAACGGAGCGACGGCTACGCCCGGCTTCACCGCCGCTGGCGTGCCGGGGATCGGATAGAGCTGGTTTTGCCCATGGCGCCGCGCGTTGCGCCGACGCCCGATGATCCGTCGGTCGTTGCCTATGTCAACGGGCCACTGGTGCTGGCGGCCGATCTGGGACCGGTGGATACAGAATTCACACAGCTTCCCCCTGCACTCGTGGCGGCAGATGCGCAATCGGCATTGCAGCCGACGGGAAAAGGGCTTCACCAGTTTCGCCTCGTCGGGACGAAGCCACAACCCCTGACATTGCGTCCGTTCTTTGCCGGATATGACCGGCGCTCGGCCGTGTATTTCCCGACCTTCACCCATTCCGAATGGAGCCAAAAAGCAGCGGTTTGGGAAAAGGAACAGCGTGGCCGAGAGGCACTCGCTCGTCGCACGGTTGATCTCATCCATCTGGGTGAGCAGCAACCGGAACAGGACCATCATTTCAAATCAAACAACAGTGATCTGCTTGCCTGGGGCGGACACACAGGACGGCAGGCATGGTGGGGGCAGGGGAACTATCTGGCCTTTGACATGGCAGTGAAGCCGGGACCGATGGTGTTGCGGGCGCTGTACTGGGGAGAGGAAACCGATAAGGATTTCGTCATCTCCATCGACGGGCATCAGATTGCCGTTGAAAAACGCCCCGGCCCGCCCGTGAAGCGATTTGTATCGCGCGATTATCCGATTCCCGAAACATTGACTCGGGGCAAGTCGGTCGTGCGGGTTCGCTTTGAAACGCGCGGTAGCGATGCACCGGTTTACGTGGTGCGGATGCTTCAGCCGGCGGCGGCCGACAGCGACATCTGAATTCCGCAATTGCATGCAATGGTGGTATCGCTATCATCGCAGTCGATAAGATTGCGGGGAAAGGTATTTTTCCTGCGCGAGGCTAAAGGGGAGAGGAAAAGCGATGTTATTGGCAGCCATGGCATTGGCGGCAACTGTGCCGTGCAGCGGAGCGGTTGCGGTATGCGATAGCGGCAGTCCTGCCGCGCTGACGCTCGTCGATGACGGAAGCGTGCCCACCATCGTCACCGATCCGAAAGACTCCCCGGCCGTCCTGCATGCCGCACAGGAAGTGGGTGGCGACCTTGCCTCGGTGGCGGGTAAACAGGCCCATACCGATGCCCATATTGCGGTTATCATCGGGTCGCTGGGGCACAATGCGGTAATCGACCGGCTGGTGCGTGAGAAGCGGATCGACGTCAGCGCCATTCGCGGCCGTTGGGAAGCCTATCTGCAACAGGTTGTCGACAATCCCATGCCGGGGATCAGCCGTGCACTGGTAATCGTCGGCGCGGACCGGCGTGGCGCAGTCTATGGGGCGTATGACCTTTCGCGCAGGGCAGGCGTATCGCCCTGGGTGTGGTGGGCGGATGTGCCCGTCAAAGTCCGCAAGCATCTGGTTGTGTTGCCGGGGGCGCGTACCGATGCACCGGTCGTGCGCTATCGCGGCATTTTCCTGAACGATGAAAATCCGGCGCTGTTCGGCTGGGCAAAGGCGAAATTCGGTGGAGTGAATCATCGCTTCTACGCGCATGTGTTCGACCTGTTGCTGCGGTTGAAGGGCAATTATCTCTGGCCCGCCATGTGGGGCAAATCTCTTTGGGAGGACGACCCCGAAAGCGCGGTACTGGCGCAGAAGGTGGGGGTGGTGCTGGGTACCTCGCACCACGAACCGATGATGCGCGCGCAGGAAGACTGGCATCGCGCCAGGGGCGGTGCATGGGATTATACGACCAACGGTGCCCGGCTGCGGGAGTTCTGGCGCAAGGGGATCGAGCGCAATCTGGGACGCGAGGTGCTGGTCACTGTCGGGATGCGGGGCGACGGCGACAAGCCGATGACGCAGGGGACGGCGATTCCCCTGCTTGAAAAGATCGTTCACGACCAGCGCAAGATCATCGCCGATGTGACGCAGAAACCTGCCAGCGATACGCCGCAGGTCTGGGCGCTCTATAAGGAAGTGCAGGATTATTACGACAAGGGCATGAAGGTGCCCGACGACATCACGCTGCTGTTTTCGGACGATAACTGGGGCAATATCCGCCGTCTGCCGGAACCGGATACGAAACCGCGTTCGGGGGGATATGGCGTCTATTATCATTTTGACTATGTCGGCGGTCCGCGCAACTATAAGTGGCTGAACGTGACCCAGGTCGGGCGCGTCTGGCAGCAGATGGAACTGGCCCATGCGCGTGGTGCCAATCGGATATGGATCGCCAATGTCGGCGACCTGAAGCCGATGGAATTGCCGATCAGCTTTTTCCTCGACCTCGCCTGGAACCCCAGGGCCTGGGGGCCGGATGCCGGGCGAGCCTATCTGGCGCATTGGGCGGCGCAGCAGTTCGGCCCGGAGCATGCGGCCGAAATCGCGGATATTCTGGATCGCGAAACGCGTTTTACGGCGCGACGGACGCCCGAACTCACCAACGCATCGACATGGAACGTCAATACCGAATGGCCGCAAATCATTGCAGCCTATGACAAACTCGTCGCGGACGCCGAGCGGGTGAAGCGCGATATTCCGGCCGATGCGCAGGATGCTTATTTCGAACTGGTGCTGCATCCGGTGCTGGCGACGGCCAATCTGAACCACCTCTATTACACCGTCGCGCTGAACCATCAGGCGGCGGCGCAGGGCAGGGCAGATACCAACGCGCTGGCCGATGCCGCCAAACGCTATTTTGAGCGCGATGCTCTGCTGGCTAAGCAATATGACGATACCGCCAACGGCAAATGGCCGCATATGATGGACCAGACGCATATCGGCTATACGAGCTGGCAGGAGCCGCCGAAAAACATCATGCCCAGGGTCGACCGGATTACGCTTCCCGAGGCCGGAGCGCTGGGCGTGTCGGTCGCGGGGCAGGCACTGACGGCCGGACAGCCCGCTACACCCCTGCGGATCGACCGGTTCGGTACGCTCGGCCGTCATATTACCCTGTTCGACAAGGGGCGGCAGCCGGTCGCGTTCACGGTGCGGTCGTCAACTCCCTGGCTTCACGTCGATACCGCGTCCGGTTCGATTTCGGACGTACGAACCGTCACGCTTCAGGTCGATTGGCAGCAGGCACCGAAGGGCCGGTCCAGTGCCACCTTGGCAATCCGCAGCAAGACAGGTGATTTCACCGTTCCGATTATGGTCGAGAACCCGGCTGTGCCACCTGTGGGAAGCGGTTTTGTCGAAGGGGACGGCCGGGTTGCCGTCAACGCCGACAGCGCCGAAACCGTGAACGGTGCTACCGCCCGCTGGATCAAGGTGGCCGGGCTGGGCAGGACAGGCTCCGCAATGGCGGTATGGCCGCAAACCGCCCAGCTTTCGGCCGGAAATGCGCCCGCGCTGAACTTTCCGGTCATGCTGGAGGGTTCGGGGAATCGCTTCATCACTCTGGTCGCAGCACCCTCGCTTCCGACGACGAAGGGCGGCAAAATACAGGCGCTGGTTTCGGTGGACGGCGCGCCCGGAAAGCTGTTCGACTTCAGCGATCCGTCCGACAAGGCATGGGCGAGCAGCGTGATCGCACATGCCCGCGTCGAATCGGTGCAGTTCCCCCTTTCGCCCGGACACCATATCATCCGGGTAAAGCCGCTTAGTCCCGAACTGGTGCTTGAACGGCTGGAAGTCAGTGGCAAGGCGGTCAGTCCGCTTGCGCTCGACCCGCCGCAAAGCGTCCGCCGCTGAACCGGTCGTGTCCGATGACCGGAGACTCCATCATGTCCGATCCTGTTTTTACGACCCGTCGCACAATCCTGAAAGGCTCGGCAGCCCTGACGCTGCCGCTTTCCGGAATGTCCTTTCCAGCCAGCGCAGAGGCGGTCGAACGCGACGATGAAACCAGCCTGTCGCCGCGTATCCACAGGCGCCTCGACACGGGGTGGCGGTTTCACAAGGGCGATCCCAAAGGCCATGAAGGGCTGGTCTATGACGTGCGCGACAGCCTTCCCGATACCGAAAAGGTCGATCTGGCTCAGTCTCCCGTCCGGCTGAAAAAGGATGCGTCCGGACTGACGATACTGAAACCGTGGATATTGCCCTCGGGAAATCGCTTCCTGAACGATCCTGCGGATCGTCACAAACGTCCGGCGGGGAATGTCGGTGGGGACATTCCGTTCGTGCGTCCGTCATTCAACGACAGCGGCTGGCAGCAGGTGAACCTGCCCCATGACTGGGCGATTGCCGGTCCGTTCCTGCATGACCCGGATAGTGGCGGCATGGGGCGCCTGCCAAGCTGGGGCGTGGGCTGGTATCGGCGGTGCATTGACGTTCCGACGAGCGATCGCGGCAAGTCGGTGTTCCTCGATGTGGACGGGGCGATGTCCTATGCCACGGTATGGCTGAACGGGCGTATCGTGGGCGGCTGGCCCTATGGCTATAATGGCTGGCGACTGGATCTGACGTCGTATGTTCGCCCCGGCGAAACCAATCTGCTGGTTATTCGCCTGAACAACCCACCGGCATCCGCGCGGTGGTACCCCGGCGGCGGTCTGTATCGCGATGTCTGGCTGACCGTGGTCGATCCGGTGCATGTCGGACAATGGGGTACGCATCTTACCACCCCGCTGGTTTCGGAAGGCAGTGCGACGGTCGATCTCACCGTCACCGTCGACAATGACGGGTCTGCGGATGCCGACATAAGCGTCACGACGGAACTGCGACCGGTCGATGAAGATGGAAGGCAGGGGGACGTCGTTGCCCGGATCACGCCTTCCGCAAAACGGATCGTGGCGCGCGGCAGCGCTGTTATCCGCGGTTCGGCTGCCATCGCTGGTCCGCGCTTGTGGGGGCCTTTGCCCGATCAGACACCCCATCGCTATGTTGCCATCACCACGGTTGCGAAGAGCGGCAGGGTAGTCGACCGTTATGTAACCCCCTTCGGTATCCGTGAAATCCGCTGCGATGCCGATACCGGCGTGTGGGTGAACGGAAAGCAGGTGCGTTTGCACGGCACCAACAACCATCACGACCTCGGCCCGCTGGGCGCGGCGTTCAATCGCAGCGCGGCGCGGCGGCAGCTCGAAAAGCTGCGGGAAATGGGCTGCAACGCACTGCGGATGAGCCACAATCCGCCCGATCCGGCGCTGCTCGATCTTGCCGATGAGCTGGGCTTTCTTGTTCTCGATGAGATTTTCGACGTCTGGCAGATGAAGAAGACGCCGCTCGATTTTCACCTGATCTTCGATGACTGGTATGAACAGGATTTGCGGACCATGTTGCGGCGCGATCGCAATCATCCGTCGATTTTCATGTGGAGCGTCGGTAACGAGGTCGGTGAGCAGCATAGCGGAGAAGCAGGCGCGGCCATCGGTCGCAAGCTGGTCGCCATCGCACATCAGGAAGATCCGACGCGGCCCGTCACTTCAGCTATGAACTGGGCCAAACCCGACATGCCGTTTCCGGCGGTCTTCGACACCATAGGCCTGAATTATCAGGGGATCGGCGTGCGCACGATCCCAGGACAGTTCGCGCCATTTCACGAAAAATTTCCGGACAAGATGATCTTCAGTACCGAATCCGCTGCGGCGGTCAGCAGCCGCGGGGAATATCAGTTCCCGGTGCCGGGTACGCGTAGCGCATCGGTCCGCCCCGGTGTCGGCGGCGATCCCGAAACGCATCAGGTCAGCGCGTATGAACTGTTCGCCGCCGATTTCGGAAGTTCGGCGGACATCGTGTTTTCCGCCGATGATCAACATCCCTTCGTCGCAGGTGAATTTGTATGGACGGGATGGGACTATCTCGGCGAACCGACGCCGTATTATTCCTCGCGCAGTTCCTATTTTGGAATCATCGATCTTGCCGGATTCCCAAAAGACCGGTTTTACCTGTATCGGGCACGCTGGCGGCCCGACCTGAAAACGGCGCATATCCTGCCGCACTGGACATGGCCGGGGCGGGAGGGGCAGGTCACGCCGGTTCAAGTCTTCACGGCGGCGGATGAGGCCGAATTGTTCGTCAACGGCAAGTCCCAGGGCAAACAGAAACGGGCGCCGTTCCAGTATCGTTTCCGCTGGGACTATGTGAAATACGAACCGGGCGAGTTGAAGGTCGTAACGTACAAGGACGGCAAGCCCTGGGGAACTGAAATCGTGAAGACGGCGGGTGCTCCGGCCCGGCTGGAGGCAAGCGCCAATCACAAGACAGTGGACCCGCGCGACCGCGAACTGGTGTTTATCGAAGCCCGCATTCTCGACAAGGACGGCAACCCGGTGCCGCAGGCATCGAACCGCGTGCGCTTCACCGCGCACGGGGCGGCGGAGGTGATTGCTACCGCCAATGGCGATCCGACCAGCTTCACGCCCTTTCCTTCACCGGAGCGCGCCGCCTTCAACGGCTGCGTCCTGGGCGTGGTTCGGGCGAAGGACGCTGCAACCGGTCGATTCTCGGTCGCTGTCGATTCGGCCGGGCTGGGCGGCGCGCTCGTGCCGGTGACGATCCGCAGCTAGAAAATTTTGCCCCGGATGGCGATGTTCATTCGAGGCAGGGCTTCATGCCTGCGCCTTCACCCGTTTCCGGTACTGGTGGAGCAACGGCTCGGTATAGCCATTGGGTTGCTCCACCCCTTCGAAAACCAGCGCACGCGCAGCCTGTAGCGCCAGGCTGTCCGGGTTCCCGGCCATCGGTCGATAGGCGGGATCGTCCGCATTTTGTGCATCGACCTTCTTCGCCATGCGATCGAAAGCGGCGTTGACGGCGGCTTCGCTCGCGATGCCGTGCAGCAGCCAGTTGGCCATGTGCTGGGAGGAGATGCGCAGTGTCGCGCGATCTTCCATCAAACCGATATCGTTAATATCAGGCACCTTGGAACAGCCGACCCCCTGATCGACCCAGCGGACGACATAGCCGAGAATACCTTGCGCATTGTTGTCGAGTTCGCGGGTCACTTCCTCCCCGGTCCAGTTACGGCCATCGGCGACCGGAATGGTCAGCAGCCGGTCGAGGGAAGGGATGGCTTCGTCGGCAATCTCCTGCTGGCGCGTAAAGACGTCGAGGCGATGATAATGCGTGGCATGCAGGGTCGCAGCGGTTGGGGAGGGTACCCAGGCGGTATTGGCACCCGATCCGGGGTGGCCTATCTTCTGTTCCAGCATGTCGGCCATGCGATCGGGCGCCGCCCACATCCCCTTGCCGATCTGCGCACGTTCCGACAGGCCATGGGCCAGACCGATACGGACATTGCGGTCTTCATAGGCGATCAGCCAGTCGGCGCTTTTCATTTCGCCCTTGGGGATCATCGGCCCGGCGCGCATCGCGGTGTGCATCTCATCGCCCGTGCGATCCAGAAAGCCGGTGTTGATAAAGACGATCCGGTTTTTCACGGTCTCGATACATGCGGCCAGATTGGTCGAGGTCCGGCGTTCCTCATCCATCACGCCGACCTTGACGGTGTGGCGGTCGAGACCCAGCAAATCCTCTACGGCATTGAACAATCGGTCGGTGAAGGCACATTCCTCCGGCCCGTGCATTTTCGGTTTGACGATATAGATCGAACCGGCCCGGCTGTTGCGATATTCGCCCAGCCCGCGCAGATCGTAGAGCGCAATCGTCGAGGTCAGGATCGCGTCAAGAATCCCTTCGGGCGCTTCCGATCCGTCGGGCAGGTTTACGGCAGGTGTGGTCATCAGATGGCCGACATTGCGCACGAACAGCAGCGAGCGGCCGGGCAGGGAGTAGGGCGTGCCGTCCGGCGCGAGATAATCGCGGTCGGGGTTGAGGCGGCGTGTGATGGTCCTTCCGCCCTTGTCGAAGCTCTCCTCCAGCGTGCCCTGCATCAGGCCCAGCCAGTTGCTATAAGCAGCGACCTTGTCCTCGGCATCGACCGCGGCGACCGAATCTTCCAGATCGACGATTGTGGTGATGGCGGATTCCAGCAGAACGTCGGCAATGCCCGCAGGATCGTCCCGGCCGATGGGATGACTGCGGTCGATCACGACTTCGATATGCAGCCCGTTATGTACGAACAGCAGCGAGTCGTCGCGCGTGCCGACGAATTGGCCCGGATCGGCAAGATCGGGCATGCCGCCGGAAAAATCGCTCCAGCTTCCGCTTGCCAGCGGGATGCAAGTGTCCAGAAACGCCTTTGCCCATGCGATGACCTGCGTACCGCGTTCGGCATCATAGCCGCCGGGCTTCGGGCTGCCGGGTAAGGCGTCGGTACCGTATAGCGCGTCGTACAGACTGCCCCAGCGCGCATTGGCGGCATTGAGCACGAAGCGGGCATTGAGAACCGGCACGACAAGCTGCGGACCGGCCATGGCGGCGATTTCGGGATCGACTTTCGTGGTGCCGATGGTGAACGGCTCCGGCTCCGGCACAAGGTAGCCGATATCGCGCAGAAATGCCTGATACGCGGCCATGTCGCGGATCGGGCCGGGATGCGCGCTGTGCCACTCGTCGATCCGGCCCTGAAGCGCGTCACGTTTTTCCAGCAGTGTCCGGTTTTCGGGAGTAAAGCGGGCAAAGATGTCGGCAACACCGCGCCAGAAGCCGTCGGCTTCAACCCCAAGACCGGGGAGAACCCGATCCTCGACAAATTGCGCGAGAATATCGGCAACCTGCAATCCGGCGCGTTCGACACTATGCGGCATGGGTTCCTCCACCTGAATACGATCAACACGGGTCCGGGGAGGACATATGCCGATTAGCCGCACGCGCCGGAAGAAATCAACCCTGTTGCGGCTCGAACGCGGCAGTTGCCTCTTCCAGCCGTTCCAGCATCGAGCGCAACTGTCGAACCTCCTCCGCAGAAAAGCCCGAAAACAACTGGCGTTCCAGTGCCAGTGCCTTGGGCGATACCTGTTCGTACAGATCCTGCCCCGCCTTGCTGAGCGACAGCAGGTGCGAACGCTGATCGGCGGGGTTGGGTGCGCGTTGTACCAGCCCGCGATCATGCAGTGCGGTTGCCGCGCGGCTGACCATTACCTTGTCCATACGCGTGGCGATGCCCAGCGCCTGCTGGCTCATCCCGTCGCTTTCCGCGAGTACGGCGATCAGTCGCCATTCGGCAATACGCAGGCCGAACAGCGACTGATAGGCGGTGGCGATGACGTTGGAGACGCGGTTCGACGCAATCGACAGCCGATAGGGCAGGAATCCGTCGAGATGCAGCGTCCCCGGCATGGTCTCAATAGCCCTCGGCCAGTCCCGATGGGCGACGACGGTCGTTCGCACCTTCAAGCACGCCATTCTTCCGATCGACCAGAATGGCCTCATCGGCGCCCAGCGCGGAGATGGGGGTGAAGTTATACCCCATCGCTTCCAGTTTCGATCGTGTTTCGGGCGTCAGATAGCCGGGTTCGACAACGACCGTATCGGGCAGCCACTGATGGTGGAAACGCGGTGCGTTTACCGACTGCTGCATGTTCATGCCGAAATCAATGACGTTCAGGATGGACTGCAGCGTCGTCGTGATGATCGTCGAACCGCCGGGGCTGCCCGTCACCATGAACGTCTTGCCTTCGGGATCGAGTACGATGGTCGGCGACATGGAGGATAGCGGCCGCTTGCCCGGCCCGACCGCATTGGCCTTGCCCTGTACCAGCCCGAAGGTATTGGGTACGCCCGGTTTGGACGTGAAATCATCCATCTCGTTGTTCAGGAAAAAGCCCGTGTCGCCGGCAATCTTTCCCACACCGAACAGATAATTGATCGTGTAGGTCACGCCGACCGAATTACCGGCCGCATCGACTACCGAATAATGCGTGGTGTTCGTACCTTCGGTGGCACTGACACCGCCTTTCACTTCGGAGGATGGCGTTGCCTTGTCAGATTCGATCTGCGCCCGAATCGCGTCTGCATGGGCAGGTGAGATCAGCTTGTCGACCGGATTATGGACGAACGCCGGGTCGCCCAGATCAGTATTCCGGTCGGCAAAGGCATGGCGTTCGGCTTCGACGATATAGTGCGTCGCCATGACCGAGCCATAGCCGTATTTGCTGAGCGGATAGGCTTTCAGCACCTGCAGGATTTCGCAGATGGTAGTACCGCCGGAACTGGGTGGCGGGTCGGAAACAACCGTATAACCGCGATAGTCGCAGGTAACCGGCTTGTCCCACTGTACGGTATAGTCGGCAAAATCCTTCATCGACAACAGGCCGCCATTGGCCTTGCTCGCGGCCACGACCTTTTGCGCAATCGCGCCTTTGTAAAAGGCCTGAGTGCCGCCCTTTTCAATTGCCCGAAGCGTGTCGGCAAGCTTGGTCTGCACCAGCCGGTCGCCGATCCCCCAGGGCTTGCCGTGGTTCAGAAAGATCGACGCGACATTCGGTTCGTTCGCGAAGTCCCTGGTACGGCTGTTGAGGATTTTCACATCGCCCGATTCGAGCAGATAGCCCTTGGCGGCGAGCTCGATTGCCGGCTGCATCACCTGCGACAGGGACATGGTGCCATATTTGGCCAGCGCGCTGTTGAGCCCCATCACCGTGCCGGGGACGCCGACCCCCAGATAAGTACCGGTGCTGCGGCCCTTTACGACATTGCCCTTGTCATCCTGAAACAACGTCGCGGTCGCCTTGAGCGGTGCTTTTTCGCGGAAATCGAGGAACAGATTCTGTCCATCGGCTAGATGAATAACCATGAAACCGCCGCCGCCGATATTGCCGCAGCAGGGATGTACCACCGCCAGCGCATAGCCGACCGCCACCGCAGCATCGACGGCATTGCCGCCCTCCCGCAGGATTTTCACGCCGACATCGGTGGCGAGATGCTGGGCCGTCACCACCATGGCGTGTTTGGCGATGACAGGGCGGGCAGCCTTGTAATCGGGAACGTCCGCATCGGCGCTGGTCTGATCGAGCGCGCTCTTGGAAATCTGCGCCCTGGGTGTCGCATGCGCGGTGACTGCACCGGCGGTAGTGGATAACAATATTGCTGCAAGCGCCGTGCGAATGGCCAAGGCGATCTCCTGTCGGGGGTGTTTCGATACAAAGTGCCATAGAACACTCTTGCGGCGCAGCAAAAGCCCCATGCGTAAAAACGTCGCGTCGGGAACCCCCTTCATTTTCCGCCATTGGAGCTTTGACGATGGCAAGCGATACCGATATAGTAACAAATGTAACCAGTTTTCGATGGAGAAGTCCCCATGTCCGCCGAACCTCTTGCAAACCCCATGGGTCTGAACGGTTTTGAATTCGTTGAATTCACCGGCCCCAACCCCGATGCGCTGGCCGATCTGTTCGAGAAGATGGGCTTTACCCATGTGGCGACCCATAAGACCAAGAAGGTGCGCCGCTATACGCAGGGCGACATCAACTTCCTGCTCAACATGGAGCCGTCAGGACAGGTCGCGGGTTTTCGCGAAGCGCATGGGCCGTCCGCCAATGCCATGGCGTTTCGTGTCGCCGATGCGGAAAAGGCGCTGAAACTGGCCGTGGAACGCGGCGCAACCGAGGTGAAGGGCAAGAACGGCCCGGGCGAACTCGACATCCCGGCGATTGAAGGGATTGGCGGCGCCAACCTCTATCTCGTCGATAAATATGGCGAGCAGTCGATTTACGATACCGATTTCGAACCGGTTGGTGGGGCGACGTTGAACAAGAATTCGGTCGGCCTCGAAACGCTCGACCATCTGACCCATAATCTGAAGCGTGGCCGGATGGACCATTGGGCGGGCTATTACGAAAACATCTTCAATTTCCGCGAAATCCGCTACTTCGATATTGAGGGTCAGCAGACAGGCCTGTTGTCACGCGCGATGACTGCGCCCGACGACAAGATCCGCATTCCGCTCAACGAAAGCCGCGACGATCATTCGCAGATCGAAGAATTCATCAAAGACTATAAGGGCGAGGGTATTCAGCATCTGGCACTCACCACCGACGATATCTTCGCGACCGTCGATGCGTTGCGCGCCAATGGCATCCGCTTTCAGGATACGCCCGATACCTATTACGATATGATCGACGAGCGCTTGCCCGGTCACGGTCATGACATTCAGAAGATGCGTGAACGCAAAATCCTGATTGACGGCTCGCCTGAAACAGGTGAGGGGCTTTTGCTGCAGATCTTTACCGAAAATATGGTTGGGCCGATCTTCTTTGAAATTATCCAACGCAAGGGTAATGAAGGGTTCGGTGAGGGCAATTTCAAAGCCCTGTTCGAGTCGATTGAGCTTGACCAGATTCGTCGCGGCGTGATCCCGGCGAAGAAGGAAGATGCGGAGGCCTGAGCCTTTCGCGACGAGTCAGGAGAGGCCGGCCAGGTCGTTCGCAGGAGGAAGCCTGGCAGGAAACGGCCCGTGAGCCGCCATCAACCCATCCCGGCAACGGGGCATAAAACACACAAGGGTGGTGATGGCGGCTCACATCAAAACAGCAATATCGGGAGAGCGGGACGTGTCCGACGGCGCCATGACGGGCTTTGGCAATCATTTTGCGACAGAGGCGGTTGCAGGGGCCTTGCCGGTCGGTCGCAATTCTCCGCAAAAGCCGGCCTTCGGACTGTACGCGGAACAACTGTCGGGCACCGCCTTTACTGCGCCGCGTAGCGAGAACCGCCGATCCTGGCTGTATCGGTTGCGCCCCTCCGCGGCGCATCCTCCCTTTCGTCCTTATACCGGTGCGGGATTGTTCGGGGCCGAAGCCGCGCAAGGCGCAGTCAATCCCAACCGGATGCGCTGGTCGCCACTGGATTTCGAAGGGGAGGGCGCCGACTGGCTCGACGGCCTCGCCACCATGCTGGCTAGCAATCCGCCGGATAGCCAGAGCGGGGCGACGGTCCATATCTACCGCGCGACAAAGGATATGGTCGACCGGGCTTTCGTCTCTGCTGACGGGGAGTTGATCATCGTCCCGGAACTGGGACGACTGGTCCTGTTGACCGAACTGGGGCGGATCGAACTCTCACCGGGTGAAATTGCGCTCATTCCACGCGGTGTGCGGTTTCGTGTGACGCTGCCCGACGGCAAAGCGCGGGGCTATGTCGCGGAAAATCACGGAGCGGCATTTCGCTTGCCCGATCTGGGGCCGATCGGAGCCAACGGGTTGGCCAATCCGCGTGATTTCGAAACGCCGGTCGCCTGGTTCGAAGATGTCGAAGGCAGCTTCCGGCTCGTCCAGAAATTCCTGGGATCGCTATGGGAAACCGATCTCGGCCACAGTCCGATGGATGTAGTGGCATGGCACGGTAACCTCGCTCCGTGCAAATATGATCTGTCGCGGTTCAACACGGTGAATACGGTCAGTTTCGATCACCCCGATCCGTCGATCTTCACCGTGCTGACCTCGCCTAGCGATGTGCCGGGCACAGCCAATGCCGATTTCGTGATCTTCCCCCCGCGCTGGATGGTGGCGGAGGACACGTTCCGCCCACCATGGTTCCACCGCAACGTGATGAGCGAAGCAATGGGACTGATCACCGGTGCCTATGATGCAAAGGCCGAAGGGTTCGCGCCCGGTGCGCTGTCCCTGCATAATCAGATGGCGGGGCATGGTCCCGACGTCGCGAGCTGGAAAACCGCAAGCGAAGCGGAACTGGTTCCCCACAAGATCGAGAACACCATGGCCTTCATGGTCGAGAGCCGCTGGGTGTTTCGGCCGACGCAATTTGCGCTCGATCATGCGCAGGCCGATTATGACACCGCGTGGGAAGGGTTTCCAAAGGCCTCTTTACCGACCCCGTAAGAACGCAAGCAACGGGATCAATAGCGATTCCTTCGCGGCTTCTGCTGATGGCGGCTGGGCAGGGTGTCGGCCATGGTCGCGCCGCGGCGGCCCATCGGCATCTGTTCGCCGCGGATTGAGTCCACGCCGGTCTGACGTTCAGCCTCGGCATTGATTTCGGCACCGATCAACACGGCATAGGCCGAAACATACAGCCACATCAGCAGGACGACGACAGCGCCCAGCGCACCATAGGTCGCGTTATAATTCGCGAAATTGGCAGTATATACGCCAAACAGCAACGTCGCCAGCAGCCACAGAAAGGTCGCCGCCGCCGATCCCACGGACAGCCAGCGCCATTTCGCCCGAGCCCGATCCGGAGCATAACGATAGACGACGGCAAAGCCGCTGCTGGCGATCAGCGCAGCCACCACCCAGGTTGCAATCTTGATGAGGACGACCCCGCTTTCGCCGAGGATGCCGACCCAATTCTGTAAATATCCCAGCACCACCGCCGCAACGAGGCCGACGATTGCGGCAAGTACTGCACCGAGCGTAAGGACGATGGCCAGAAGGTAGACGCGAAAGATCGACCGTTCATCATCTTCTTCATACACTACATTAAGCGCCTGAATCATCGCGCCCGCCGCGCGCATCGCACCGTAAATAGAAAAGAACAGGGCGATGAGGAGGCTGATGCCGGTCTTGCTCGCGGCAGTGGTGGTGACGCTGATCAACTGCTTCTGGATCAGCGATGCCGCATCGCTGGGCATGACGTCGAAAATGATCCGCATATGCTGGGCTACCGTGGCGGGGTCAGCGATCAGACCATAAATCATCACAATCGCGCCCAGCAGGGGAACGAAGGACAGGAATGCGTAAAAGGCAACACCCGCCGCCATCAGCGACAGATTGTGAAATCCGGTCATCATGTAGATACGACCGAATATCGCTTTCCAGGCACGCCATGGATGCTGCCAGGGATGAGTAGATTCAAATCCGGGTATGTTTTCCGTATCCGGCAAAGAAGTTGTTTCATTCATCGCTGACGTTCCCCGTTTATTCCCTGAATATCTATCGTAAATATCAACGTGACAGCGTGGATCGGGATGCATCCTCTTCAAGAAAATGAAAATCGATAATCATTTTAATGCCATGGACCCAAAACGCGATTGATTCGTTATGAACCAAATTCGGGAGGGACTGCGCGACCTCCAGCTATCATGAAACTGCGCCAGATCGGGGAATGTGTGCAAAAGGGTAAAGGGGCTCCTTTCTGGATGACATCCGCAGCATGGGTATGTGCTGCGGTTATTCCTGCAACGCCGGGAACAGCTCACGCGCTTCAATCGCAAAATGCGTCGTCACCAACCCCCACGCCTGCTCCGGCACAGACGAATACATCCGATACGAAACAGACCGTCACCGGCAAGGCTTCGCCTGCCGATCAGAACAAGCCCATTGTTTCCAACCAGGAATTTGAAAGTGCCTTGCCGCCGCTGAGCGACGATATCAATGCGCCGCTGGAAGCGATGCCAACACCCACTCCCACACCGTCTTCGACCCCAGCAGAGACGACCTCTTTAGCACAACCATCGACGACAACCGGATCATCGACGCAATCGCAGCAATCATCGCCGGATGGTCCGATCACGGTTGCCCAGCCGTTGCCCGACGAAGGGGAGCTTGAAAAACCGCTGGAACCGATTGCGACGTTCGATACGCAACCGCCGCCGACCATCGAGGGTGTGAAGCAGGGCAAAAATACCGTCATCCCTTACGATACCGTGATTCACGGACTGGATCAGGTCGGTCTGGAGGGACAATTCAAGGATCTTTCAGCGCTGGAAGACGGCAAAGGGAAGGCGGCCAACGCCACGATGATTTCGGCGCGTGCCCAGTCGGACAAGGATCTTGCCGTCCGGTTGATGCAATCGGTCGGATATTATGACGGCACGGCGATCACGACGATCGAGCCTGCAAGCGACAAGAACGACAATCGCGTGCAGGTAATTTTGACCGCTACGCCGGGCAAACTTTATCATCTCGGCACCATCAAGGTTTCCGGAGACCCCACAGTCCCTGTCGGACTGGTGCGCAAGGCTCTGCCGCTGAAGACAGGCGATCCGATCGATGCGATACGGGTACAGGCGGCGGAAGCGAATGTATCGCTGACCCTGCCGGAGGAAGGGTATCCCTTCTTCAAACTGGGTGAGCGCGATATCCTGCTCGATGACAGCGATTATACCGGCGACTACACACTGCCCTATACGTTGGGAGTGCGCGCATCATTCGGGGGCTTTGAAACCACCGGCAAAGAGGCGTTCAGCGCCAAGCATATCGCCGTTCTGGCGCGTTTCAAAAAGGGTGAATTGTACGACAGCCGCAAAGTGGACGACCTGCGCAAGGCGCTGGTCGCCACGGGGCTGTTTTCCACCGTGTCGGTCGAGCCGAAAAAGACCGGCGAAAAAGGGTCGGACGACACCGAATATGTGAACCTGATGGTCCGGCAGAGGGCAGGGCCGCCACGGACGCTTGCCGGGGAGTTGGGATACAGCACCGGCGAAGGCATCAAGTTGCAGGGGTCGTGGACGAACCGCAATCTGTTCCCGCCGGAAGGCGCGCTGATTCTGGCGGGTACGGCAGGGTCGCAGGAACAGGGGCTTTCCGGCACCTTCCGACGCTCCAATGCGGGTAAGCGGGACCGGACGGTATCGCTGACCCTGTCGGCAGATCACTCCAATTACGACGCTTATGAAGCGTTTACGGGTACGTTGGCGGGGCGTGTTTCCTATGATTCCACGCCCATCTGGCAGAAGCGGTTCACCTATGCCTATGGTTTCGAACTGACCGCGACCAACGAAGATACCTATAATTACAGTGCGGGAGAGCGGCAGCGTAAGACCTACTTCATCGCGGCCCTGCCTTTGTTCGCCGGATGGGATACCTCCGACAGTCTGCTCAATCCGACGCGCGGATTTCGGGTAAAGGCGAATGTCAGCCCCGAATCCGCCGTGAAAGGCGGGTTCCGGCCCTATGTCCGTACCATGCTGGAAACGGACGGATATCTGCACGTTTCCGACAGCCTTGTGCTTGCAGGGCGCGTGCGGGTCGGCAGCATTCTGGGCATCAGCCGCGATGACCTGCCGCCGTCACGGCGCTATTATTCAGGCGGCGGCGGATCGGTGCGCGGCTATGGCTATCAGCAACTGGGCCCGATTGCTCCGGACGGAAAACCCGCGGGTGGTCGCAGCCTGAACGAATTTTCGATCGAGGCGCGCTATCGCTTCGGTAATTTCGGCATCGTGCCCTTCGTCGATGCCGGACAATCCTATGAGAGCGTATATCCCAAACTTTCGGGGCTTCAGTTCGGCGCCGGGATCGGCGGACGCTATTACACCAATTTCGGTCCGCTGCGTATCGACGTGGCGACGCCGCTGAACCCGCGTCCCGGCGATCCTAAGGTCGCGCTGTACATCTCGATCGGGCAGGCTTTCTGATGGCGGAAGAACCTGTGTCCGTACCCGAAAGCCCGGAAGAAGGCGAAACCACCGTCGTATTCGAACGCCGTCCGCTGTGGCAGCGGATCGTAAAGTGGTTCGGGATCGTGCTTGCCGGGCTGGCGCTGCTGATCGTGCTGTTGCTGTTTGCGGTGAACACCGACCCCGGCAAACGCTTTCTGGTGGACAAGATAAACGGGTTCAGCACTGCGTCGGGCCTGCAGGTAAAGGTCGGGCGGATCGACGGCTCGATTTACGGCGCGATGACATTGCGCGACGTCCAGGTGTTGGACACCAAAGGGGTATTCGCCTCCTCGCCGAGCATTGCGCTCGACTGGCGCCCCTTTGCGTTCATCCACAAGCATGTCGATATCCGCAGCCTGACCAGTCCGTTGATCCGGTACAGCCGCAATCCGGTGCTGAAACCGACCCCGCCCAGTACCAAGAATTCACCGATTCTACCCAATATCGATATCGACGTGAACCGGCTGGCGATCCAGCAGATTGATATCGGCGCGGCGGTGACGGGACAACGCCATGTCGCGCGTCTCGCCGGAACGGTGCATATCGCCAACCGGCGCGCGCAGATCGTTACGAATATGGCGACGCTGTCGGCACCCGGTGTAGCGGGGGGCGACCGGCTGGCGCTGAAACTGGATGCGGTTCCTGACGATAATAAACTCGACGTCGATCTGAAACTGCAGGCCCCTGCAAACGGGCTGATCGGCGGGATGGCCGGGCTGAAGAAACCTCTGGCACTGTCCGTCGACGGCAATGGAAGCTGGAAGGCATGGAACGGCACCATGTCCGGTACGCTGGGCGGCTCGTCGCTGGTCGATCTGCGCATTGCCGAACAGAATGGCCGGTTTCAGGTACGCGGCAATGCGCATCCCGGTCTTTATCTGACCGGCCCGGTCGAGCGGCTGACCGCGCCGCAACTCAACATCGCGCTGGATGCCGCCGTCGATCAGCGGGTGGTCGATACGCAGTTGCGTCTGCGTTCCGATGCACTGGCTGTCTCGACTCAGGGGCAGGTCGATCTCGGCAACAGCATCTTCCATAATTTCAAGGTGCAGGCGCTGCTCCTGAAACCCGGTGCGATTGCCAGGAACCTGCGCGGCAACGCCGTGCGTGCGGCGGTGGCGCTGAACGGGCCGTTCAAAACGCCGACGGTGGATTACAAGCTGAGCGCCGCCGCGATCGGGTTCGGCGAAACCGTGGTGCAGCGGGTTGCCGCGGAGGGCAGGGCGACCGTCAATTCGGACCGTATTCTGGTTCCCATCCGGGCCAGTGCAGCGCGTGTGACCGGCGTCAATGCGGCTGCCGGGGGGCTGCTCACCAACGTAACCATCAATGGCGATCTGGCGATCAGCGGCACCACCATTCTGTCGGATAATCTCCATGTTCATTCAGACCATCTCGACGCCACGGCGATCATTGTCGCCGATACCGCAAAGGGACGCTATACTGGTGGCCTGAAAGGACGGATCAACGACTATCGCATCGACAGCGTCGGCATCCTCGACGTGCAGACCAATGCGGACCTCTACGCCGGGCGCAATGGAGGGTTTGGTGTCAGGGGCCGGATCGTCGCCCGGACACGCAAGATATTCAATCAGGGTGCGCGCAACTTCCTGGGCGGTAATGCCTATACGCGGGTGGATCTGGATTATACTCCGCAGGGGATTATCCAGTTTTCCAATCTCAGGCTGAATGCGCCGGATTTCCGGATTACCGGCGGATCGGGGCGCTATGATCCCGCAGGTGCGTTGCTGGTCAACGCCGACGCCTATTCGAAGCAATATGGCCCGCTGCAACTGCGCGCAACCGGCAGTCTGACGAAGCCCGTTATTCTGCTACGCGCGGCCAAGCCGGGTGTCGGCATCGGCCTGGCCAATCTGGAAGCGCGCATTCGCGGCAATAACGGTGCGTATGCCGTGCAGGCAAAGGGCGACACGAATTACGGTCCGTTCAATGCCGATGTTCTGGTGAGTACCGGCGGTCCCCTGACCGTCGATATTCGTAGCGGACGCTTTGCGGGTATGGATCTGGGCGGCCGGATTCGACAGACCGCCGCCGGCCCCTTTGCCGGGACGGTGACATTCAACGGCTCCGGGATCGACGGCAACGCGCAATTGAGCGCGGCAGGCAAGGTACAGCGCGCCGTCATCGCGGCCAATGCCTCCAATGCAAAGATACCGGGGACAAGCGGTATCACCATCGGTCGTGCGATCATCAACGCCACCGCGACGCTCTATCCCAACGGGCCCGAACTGGTCGGCGATGCGCAGATCGGTGCCTTTTCGATGGGGCAGAATTTCGTCATCCAGAAAGCGCGCGCCAAGATCAATTATCGCGGCGGCAGCGGCACGGCACAGCTTTATGCGACAGGGTCGTCCGGCGTACCCTTTGAAATCGCGGCGAATGCACAGCTTCAACCCAACCACTATCTCGTGGCGTTAAAGGGCAGCGGCAACGGCATCGGTTTCCATACGGTCAATCCGGCACGCATCAGCAAGGCAGCGGACGGCTATAAACTGGCGCCCACTACACTCGATTTCGATAAGGGCAGTCTGCGTCTGGCCGGAAAATTCGGCAGCGCGATGTCGGTTCAGGCGCGCTTGCAGTCGATTGATCTGACGGCGATCAACGCCTTTATCCCGGGTCTCGGCGTCGGGGGTACGGCGACCGGCAGCCTCGACTTCAGTCAGGCGAGCAGCGGAGCATTCCCGCAGGCGACGGCGCGGCTGAACATTGCGAATTTCAGCCGGTCGAGCATCGCGACGGTATCCAAGGCAGTCGATATTGAATTCCTCGGCAAGCTGACCGCCAGTGGCGGCGATGCCCGCGCGCTGATCAAGCGCGGCACGACTACGGTGGGCCGCATGGTCGCGACCCTGCAACCGCTGCCGCCGGGTACGGGATCATGGCAGACCCGGTTGATGGCGGCACCGTTGGGCGGCGGCATCCGCTATAACGGTCCGTCCGATGTGCTGTTTTCCTTTGCCGGTCTGGCGGATCAGCAATTGTCGGGACCGATTGCCGTGGCGGCCAATTTTGCCGGACGCGTCCGCTCTCCGCAGTTGAGCGGCGTCATAAAGGCCACCAATCTGATCTATGAAAACGAAACCTATGGCACGCGCCTGACCAATCTCGCGATCGACGGTCGATTCAGCAACGATCGTCTGGTGTTGCAGTCGTTGAACGCCAAGGCGGGTGACGGCACGATATCGGCGCAGGGCAGTGTCGGCCTTGCCGCGGCCAACGGATTCCCGATCGATATTACTGCAAAGCTGGACAATGCTAGGCTTGCCCAAAGCGATTCACTCGGCGCGACGGCGACCGGCCAGCTTCACGTTGTCCATCAGCCGGGGCAAAAGACGACTTCGATCAGCGGCGACATTTCCATACCGCAGGCGCGCTATGCAATTTCGCGGCAGGGTTCCGCGCAGGTGGCGCATCTCGACGGTGTGCGTCGCAAGGGACAAAAACCACCTGAACAAGCGAATGACAGCCAGAGCCTGCCCGGCCTGTTCAAGCTCGATATCCGCATCCATGCCGATAATCAGCTTTATGTTTCCGGCATGGGCCTCGATTCCGAATGGCAGGCAAACATGCATGTCGGCGGCACGTCGGCGAATCCGAACGTTACCGGCACCATGCAGGTCGTGCGCGGCACCTATTCCTTCGCCGGCAAGCGGTTCACGCTGACGCGCGGCGTCATCAGTTTCGAAGGGGGTCCGATCGGCAATCCGCAGCTCAATATTCAGGCGGATACCACCACGGACGATGTAACCGTCACCTTGAACATCACAGGTAGCGCGCAGAATCCGCAGATCAGCTTTACCTCCACGCCAGCATTGCCGCAGGATGAGGTGCTGTCGCGTTTGCTGTTTGGAAGCTCGGTGACCGACCTGTCGGCAACGCAGGCGATCCAGCTCGCGGCGGCGCTCAACTCGTTGCGCGGCGGTGGGGGCGGATTGAACCCGCTGGGCAAGCTGCGTTCGGCGCTCGGGATCGATCAGTTGAAGATTCTCGGCAGCGACAAGACGACCGGGCGCGGTACCGCGCTTGCGGCGGGCAAATACATCACCAACGATATCTATGTCGAAATCATCACCGATGCGCGCGGCTTTACCGCCACCCAGATCGAGATCTCGCTGACCAAGGCGCTCAGCATCCTGTCGCAAACCAGCTCGTTCGGCGGTTCGGGTGCGTCCCTGCGCTATTCGAAGGATTACTAACGCACTTTCCTAATGCGGACGGCTGGCATATCCTTGGACGGGGAGAGGATATGGGTATCGAACATTTCGATGTGGTGGTGGTCGGGGCCGGTCTTTCGGGCGTCGGCGCTGGCTGGCATTTGCAGCATCGGTGTCCGGATCGCAGTTATGTGATCCTGGAATCGCGTGCGGAAATGGGTGGAACCTGGGACTTGTTTCGCTATCCGGGCATCCGCTCGGATTCCGACATGCATACACTGGGCTATTCCTTTCGGCCGTGGACGGAAGAGAAAGCGATTGCCGATGGTCGGTCTATTCTGAACTATATTCGCGATACCGCGCGGGAATACGGCATCGATCGGCATATCCGCTATCAGCATCGCGTGGTGCAGGCCGAATGGTCGAGCGACGAAGCGATATGGCTCGTCGAAACCGAAGCCGGGGAAAGCGGGGAGCGTAAACGTTTCTCCTGCCGCTTTCTCTATATGTGCTCAGGCTATTATAATTACGCAAAGGGGCATGCTCCCGACTTTGCGGGCAGCGAAACCTTCAAGGGCCAGATCATCCATCCGCAATTCTGGCCGGAGCAGTGCGACTATGCGGGCAAGCGCATCGTCGTGATCGGCAGTGGCGCGACGGCGGTGACGCTGGTGCCAGAACTGGCCAGGGACGCAGGCCATGTGACGATGTTGCAGCGATCGCCTACTTATATCGTCGCACGACCTGCTCAGGATAAAGTCGCCAACTGGCTGCGCGGGCATCTGCCGCGCAAACTGGCCTATGGCGTCACCCGCTGGAAAAACGTGCTGTTGCAGCAGTTCTTCTATCGCCTCGCCCGCAAGAAACCCGAAAAAGCCAAAGAGCGCCTGATCGGCATGGTGCGCGATGCGCTGGGCCCCGATCATGATGTCGATACGCATTTCACGCCGAGCTATCACCCATGGGACCAGCGGTTGTGCCTGATCCCCGATGCGGACATGTTCGATGCAATTCGAGAGGGCAGGGCATCGGTAGAAACAGGGCATATTGAACGTTTCACCGAAAACGGCATTCTGCTCAAATCCGGAAAGCTGCTGGAAGCGGACATGATCGTCACGGCGACGGGGCTGGAGCTGCAATTAATGGGCGGGGCCGAAATCAGCGTCGACGGACACCGGGTAAATCCGGCTGAAAGGCTGAATTACAAGGGGCTGATGCTGTCCGACGTTCCCAATATGGCGTTCTGCTTTGGCTATACCAACGCATCATGGACACTGAAGGCCGATCTCAGTTCGGCCTATATGTGCCGGCTGCTCAATACGATGAAGACACGCGGGCTGAGGCAATGCACGCCGCGATTCGAAGGAAAAGTCGATACCGCTCCCCTCATCGATTTCAGCTCAGGCTATGTCCGGCGGGCGCTGGACCGACTGCCGAAACAGGGAACGGTGAAGCCCTGGCGGTTGCATCAGAACTATCTGCTCGACCTGCTGGCGCTGCGATACGGATCGGTGGACGACCATATGGCCTTTTCCAACCCCGTCCCGGAACCGGATGACAGCAATAAGAAGGTAATTGCCGCCTGAGCCTGCACGCAACGGTTTATTCTGCGGCGCAGCAACGCTAACACCGTGCAGGTGGTAGCAAAGGCAATCAGCGCAATGAACGACGCCGCGGGCAATATGCCGCGACAGTCCCGCATGGGACCACTTAATCCGCCGCCCGAAACCTTGTTGGAGGGGGCGAGCCTGTTTCTCGATTTTGACGGTACACTGGTTGAAATCGCCACGCGACCCGACGGGGTTCGCGTCGATGCAGGGTTACGCGACCTGATCCATTCCCTTGCCGGCGCGCTCGACGGTCGGCTGGCGATCGTCAGCGGACGTCCGGTTGACGCGATTGCGGAATTTCTGGGCGAAGGGTTTGCGATCAGCGGCAGTCATGGCATCGAAATGCGCTGGGCGGACGGGCATTGTGAGGCACCGCCGCGTCCCGACAGCCTGCCCCATGTCCGTGCGGAAATGCAGCGCTTTGCCGCGACCAATTCCGGGGTTCTGGTCGAGGATAAGCCGTTCGGCGCTGGACTGCACTATCGCGAGGCTCCCGAGCTTGAACCGCAGGCGCGAGCCCTTGCTGAAAGGCTGGCGCAGGAAACGGGACTTTACCTTCAGGCAGGCAAGATGGTCTTTGAACTTCGCGTCGAAGGGCATGACAAGGGAACAGCGATCACCCGGTTCATGAACAGTGCGCCCTTTCACGGCCACCGGCCGATATTTCTGGGCGATGACGTAACCGACGAGGATGGTTTTGAAGCGGTCGTGGCCATGGGCGGTGCCGGGGTGCTGATCGGTGCCGAACGGCAGACCCATGCCGAATACCGGCTGGAAGATGTAGGCATGACGCTGGCTTGGCTGGCAAAGGCGATGGAGGTGCTGCGTTGAGCCAGCCGAATATGGATTTGTGGCCGATCGGCAATTGTCAGGTGGCGGGCCTGGTCGATCGTCACGCGCGACTGGTCTGGGGATGCGTTCCCCGATTTGACGGCGATCCGGCTTTCTCCTCACTGCTGGACGGCGGCGATCCGGCAGATTCCGATTCCAATGGCCTGTGGGCAATAGAGCTGGAAGAATGTCAAAGCGTGGAGCAGGAGTATATTCGCAATACCCCGATCCTGCGCAGTGTCCTGACCGACGCGCATGGCAGCGCGGTTGAGATCATCGACTTTTGTCCACGCTTTCAGCGGCTGGGCCGGACCTATCGCCCGGTTTCCTTCACCCGGATCGTGCGCCCGGTTTGCGGTAGCCCGCGTATTCGCATGCGTTTGCGGCCCACGCGAGGATGGGGTGATCCGACGGTACGACAAACCAACGGTTCCAATCATATCCGCTATCTGCTCGACGGGCTTCAGCTCCGATTGACCACCAATGCGCCGGTCGGGCTGGTTCAGGAAGAGCGGGTGTTTCGCGTCGAGAAACCGCTCCATTTCTTCCTTGGACCGGACGAGAGTTTCGCTGGCAATATCGCCACCAGTGTCGAAGAGATGCTAAACTACACCATCCATCACTGGCAGGACTGGGCGCGAGGTCTTGCCACGCCGTTTGAGTGGCAGGATGTGGTGATCCGCTGCGCGATTACGCTGAAGCTGTGCCAGTATGAGGAAACCGGCGCGATTGTCGCGGCGCTGACAACCTCTATTCCCGAACATGCCGGGTCCGAACGCAACTGGGACTATCGCTTCTGCTGGATTCGGGACGCCTATTATACCGTTCAGGCGCTGAACCGCGTCGGCGCACTGGATGTGCTGGAGGGCTATCTCGGCTATCTGCGCAACATCGTCGATGAGGCGAAGGGCGGCTATATTCAGCCGCTCTATGGCGTATTGGGGGAATCAACCCTGGTGGAAAATGTCGCCCCCCGGCTGGCGGGCTATCGCGGGCAGGGGCCGGTACGCGTCGGCAATCAGGCATATGAACAGGTACAGCATGATGCCTATGGCCAGATCGTGCTGTCGAATGTTCAGGCGTTTTTCGATCACCGCCTGTTCCGCATGGCAGGGCGAGAGGATTTCGAATCGCTCGAACGTATCGGCGAACGGGCGTGGGAACTTTATAACAAGCCCGACGCAGGCTTGTGGGAATTGCGGACGCGGCAGTCGGTGCATACCTATTCCGCTGCGATGTGCTGGGCCGCCTGCGACCGGCTGGCCAATGCCGCCGAACGCCTGGGCATGCCTGAGCGGCAGAAATTCTGGGACGACCGCGCGTCGACCATGCGCGAAACCATCGAGCGTGAGGCATGGCGCGAAGAGACCAATCGGATGTCAGCCACCTTTTCCGGTGACGATCTGGATGCGAGCTTGCTCCAGCTTTTGGAATTGCGGTTCCTGTCGCCGGACGATCCGCGGTTCAAAGGGACTCTGGAGGCGACCGAAGCCGGGTTGCGGCGTGGATCGCACATGCTGCGCTATGCGACCGAGGACGATTTCGGCCTGCCCGAAACGGCCTTCAACGTCTGCACTTTCTGGCTGATCGAGGCACTGCATTTCACCGGACGGAACGCAGACGCCCGCGAGTTGTTTGAAGAGATGTTGGCGCGAAGGACCGCGGCCGGTTTGCTGTCGGAGGATATCGATCCCGTGACCGGGGAATTGTGGGGCAATTATCCGCAGACCTATTCTCTGGTCGGCATGATCAACTGTGCGGTCCTGCTAAGCAAACCGTGGAGTGCGATCCGATGAACCGACTGATCATTATTTCCAACCGGGTTTCCGCACCAAAGGATTCCAATTCAGGCGCGCAAGGGGGCCTGGCCGTCGCGCTGAGTGCCGCACTGCGGGAGAATGGCGGCATCTGGTTCGGCTGGTCCGGCGACACGGTGGAACAGTTTACCGGCCAGATCAATTTTGAGCGCCGGTCGGGCGTTACCGTCGCGACGGTCGATCTGGAAGAGCATGATATTGAAGAATATTATGAAGGCTATGCCAATCGCACGCTGTGGCCGTTATTTCATTATCGCATCGACCTTGCCGAATATGAGCGGGAGTTTGCCGGGGGTTATCAGCGCGTTAATCATCGCTTTGCCGACACGGTTCGGCCGCTGATCGACCCGGAGGATGTGATCTGGATTCAGGACTATCACATGTTTCCGCTGGGACAGGATTTGCGCGATCGTGGTTGTAACAACCGGATCGGCTTTTTCCTGCATATTCCCTGGCCGCCGCGCCGGTTACTGAATACCCTGCCCGAAGCGGCTGATCTGGCGAAAACCCTGTTCGCCTATGACGTGATCGGCTTCCATACTCAGGAGTGGCTGGAATCGTTCCGTGATTTTGCGACCCAGGATCTGGGGGCCGAACTGCTGGATGGCGGGCGGTTGAAACTGGGCGATCGGGTGGTGCATGCGCTTGCCGCGCCGATCGGTATTGACTGCAAGGAGTTCGTCGAAGGCGCGAACAGTCCGACCGCGCGACTCGCTTATCGCCAGATGCGGGACAGTTCCAACGGTCGCGATCTGATCGTCGGGGTTGACCGTCTTGATTATTCCAAGGGGCTGGAAGAGCGGTTTCGCGGCTATGAGCGGTTTCTGGAAACGCATCCGGAAGAGCGCAAAGAAGTTTTCTTGCTGCAAATTGCACCACCGTCGCGCGCCACGGTGGAAAGCTATCAGAAAATCCGATCGACGCTGGAAGGACTGGCCGGGCATATCAACGGCGCCTATTCGGATGTCGACTGGACGCCGATCCGATATGTCAATCAGGGCTATCCGCGCGATCAGCTTGCCGGCATTTATCGGGCCGCGCGGATCGGACTGGTGACGCCGCTACGCGACGGTATGAATCTGGTGGCGAAGGAATATGTGGCCGCACAGGATCCGGAAGATCCCGGCGTACTGATCCTGTCGCGCTTTGCCGGCGCCGCTGAACAGCTTGGCAACGGCGCGGTGCTGGTCAATCCGTACAGCGCGGAGGAAATGTCCGATGCGATCGTGCAGGCATTGCGGATGAGCCGCGACGAGCGCATCGCGCGCTGGCGCCCGATGATGGACAATGTCGAGCAGGAAGACGTGATCTGGTGGCGCAAGCGCTTTACGGATGCCCTGCTGGATACAGCTAAGGCCGAAACTGCTGCGGCATAAGGCGTTTTCTGCTTTAGACCGACTGTTCGCCGAATGCGCGGCGCAGGGCATTCATCTTGGCATGGGTGAACTGCTTCGCGATTGACGTATCCGCTCCAGCACCGTCGAAGCCGTGAAACGCCCCCGGCACGATATGCAATTCAGTTGCGACGGCATCGTCGATCAGTCGCTTGGCATAGGTGATGTCTTCATCGACGAACAGGTCGATAGAGCCGACGCCGATAAAGGCGGGCGGCAGGCCGGCCAGGCTTTTCGTGCGGGCCGGTACTGCTGTTACGGGGACGGTTGCGGTGCCGGGCTGTTGCCCCAGGAATGACCGCCATCCGAACACATTTGCCGGTACGTCCCAGCCGATGACGCCGATACCGGGCGGCGGCATCCGCGTGCTGCCGGTGCGATCGTCGAGCATCGGATAGATCAGGCACTGGAACATCACCGGCACTTCGCCGCGATCCCGAGCAACAATCGCCAGTAGCGCAGCATGACCGCCCCCGGCGCTTTCGCCCATCACGGCAATGCGTTTGCGGTCGACGCCGAGCGTCGCAGCGTGATCGTACAGCCATTTCAGAGCAGCGTAATTCTGTTCGACCGACACCCGATAGGTTGCTTCTGGCGCAAGCGCGTAATCGACGGTGACGATGGTGCAGTCGAGCGCCTTCGCCATTTCCTGTTTGGGCCTTATCTCGCTGCGGGCACTGCCCAACACGAAACCACCGCCATGGGTATGCAGGATCGCCGGGCGCTTTGTCCCGCCTGCATTGATCACATAGATGATCACGTCGGGAATGCCCTTGCCGACGGGAATGCTGTGCTTGGCAAATGGAATGTCGGGCAGGGGAGGTGCCACCGAACCATCAATCTGTTTGCGGATATTCAGATAGTTTTTGGTAAGCGGCGGGCCGTTTCGCCACGCTGCTTCCTTGCGTGCGATGGACAGAAGTTCGGGATTGACGAGAGCAAGCGCAGCCTTTGTCTTCGCATCAAGCGCTTCTGCAAACAAAGGCGAACCGTCGCCCAGCGTCGCCATCGTTCCCAACAGCGCTACGCCCCTCGCGATGTCGCGACGTGTAAATTCCGGCATTTGACCTCTCCTGTATGCTCGTCAGGGTTCGGCATATCCGACATGTAAAAACGAGCGATCATCCCGGAAACGCCAATGTCGGATGTGGTTCTTAAACCATGCCTATGGTTGCGATAACAAGACCGGAGTCAAGCCATTGAATCGGCGTGTCAAAAAGAAACATCCGACGTGGTATCCGTATGCGATAGTGAAGCCTCAATTTTAGGTGCGCCGAAAGGGTCTGGCGTAGTCTCAGCTCTTTTTAGCCTGCTTCGTCCCGGTGACGACGCGGCCGGTCCGCTGCAGCTTGCCCCAGCCGACCTGCGGGCCGCGTACCGCCTGAGCGATGGCTTTCAGCACGACATAATACATCACCTGTCGATAGCCGATCCGCTGCGGAACGAGCAGCCACAGCAGCCGCCAGCGTTCACGCCGCTCAAGTGCAAAGGCGACCGTCGCAGCGAGCAGGTCGATTGCCGTGAATACCAGCCAGTAGGCGAGCATCTTTTCGACATCGTGCGATGTCTGTGCCCAGCCGTGCGCTTCGACCGCCAGGTAGGTGGTGAAGAAACTGACCAGCAGGGCGAGGTCGATGATCGGCGATATCGCCGCCAGCACGATCTGGAACACGATCGCCTGCGGCAACCCGATCCGGGCGAGGCCGCGTGGCTTGCCGGTGGCCATCACCGCGCGATGTTTCCACAAGCATTGCAGTGTCCCGAATGCCCAGCGGAAGCGCTGCTTGGCCAGCGACCTGAAGCTTTCGGGTGCTTCCGTCCACGCTACCGCGAACTGGTCGTACCGCACCGTCCAGCCCGCGCGCTGGATCGCGATGGTCAGATCCTGATCTTCGGCCAGCGTATCGTGCGGATAACCGCCCACCGCACGGATGGCCTCAAGCCGCCAGGCACCGACTGCACCCGGCACCACGGTGATGGCGTTCAGCCTGCCCAGCGCACGCCGTTCCAGATTTTGTGCAGTGACATATTCCAGCGCCTGCCAGCGGGTGACGAGGTTGACGCGATTGCCGACCTTGGCATTCCCGGCCACCGCGCCCAGGGTTGGGTCTTCGAACCAGCGTGCAAGACGCGCGATGGTGGTCGGCTCGAACTGCGTGTCGGCGTCGAGTGCGATGACGATTTCGGATTCGACCAGCTCAAGCGCCCGGTTGAGTGCCCGGGCCTTGCCGCCATTTTCCAGCGTCAGCAGGCGGACGCGCGGGTTACCCGCAAAAGCCTCCGCAACCACGGCACTTGTACGGTCGGTTGAGCCGTCATCGACAACGATCACATCGACTCTGACCTCGGTTGACGCCAGCACCCCGTTGACGGCCCGTTCGATTACACGTTCCTCATTGAACGCAGGGATCAGAACCGTCACCGAGCGTCGGGGATCAATTTCCGGGAACACCTCGCGATTTTCGCGCCGCGCCTGAATCAATGCCAGCGCCGACAGGGTGATTGCACGCAGGATGCCGATGCTGATCGCAAAGAAGAACAGCCAGCGCAATGCAATAACGATGCCGCCGAGGATCGTAAACAGCGCCAGATCGGCCCCCGCCATCATCCGGTCACTCTGAGAAATCGGCGGCATCACCGTTTCGTGCGACAGGCCAGCCAGGGTGGAAACGGGTACGAACCGATAGCCGTGCGCGCGCAGCTGATCGATAATGATGGGCAGCGCAGCCACGGTTTGCGCGCGATTGCCTCCCCCGTCATGCAACAGAATGATGTTGCGACTGCAAGCCGCGTCGGCGTTCGGACCGCAACTGGGCGCAGCTTTCAGCACTTCATTGATGACGGTCTGGATAATCTGATCCGTGCCCGGCCGTTTCCAGTCGTTCGGATCGACGTGCAGGCCAACCTCGATATAGCCGTGTTTTTGCGCCTGAAGTGCGGGGTCGATTTCGTCGGCGGTCGTGGGTTCAGCATCGCCGAGATACGGTGCGCGGAAGAGACGCAGCGAATGGCCGGTAAAGGCCTGGAACAGGCGCTGATTGGCGTTCAGCTCCAGCATCACCTGGCGATGCGAGACATTGGCGAGGTTGGGGTGGGTATAGGTATGGCTGCCGACCTCATCCCCGTCGCGGATCATTCTTTGCAACAGGCTGCGCTGCGTAAGAGCATTTTCGCCGACGATGAAAAAGGTTGCCGGGACATGCTTTGCTTCGAGGATGGACAGGATTTTGGGCGTCCATTCCGGGTCCGGTCCATCATCGAACGTCAAGGCCAGGTCACCGCGGATATTGCCGGTTCGCTTCACCACATAGGGCGACGGCAGACGTCGAAACACGACATCGTCGATCAAGCCGTTCTTCGATGCCGTTGCCACACGGTCGCCGGATACCGGCGAAGCAGTGATTTTGAGGATTTCGCCGGCGCCTTCAATATCGACATTCGTACCGGCCGGAATGGCATCGATTGCGGATGGTGCAGGCAGTGCCCGGTGGTCGCGACCGAAAATTGACCACAGACCGGGGTCTTCCGACCCCAGTCGCCACAGGGCGACTTCATCAATCCCCGCCTGCTTCAGGAAATGTAGCTGATTATAGGCCGATGCGGCGTCGAGCAGCCAGATCACATGGCGGCTGTCGCCGTCCTGAAACGCGAATCCGGAGTTGCCGCTGGCTTTGTCCCAGCTCGGCATAGCACCCGAATCGGCCGCTTCCTGCCATGCTTCCTCGACGTTCAGAGAATCGCCGCCATGATCGTGCCAATCATAGGCATAGTTGCCGAACGCAACGACCAGTTTCGATCGCGGGATACCGCGAGAAGCGTGTGCGACCTCTTGTGCGAACCATTGCTGCGATGCGATCGGTCCTGCCGGACCGCTCGTTTCATGTTCGTCATAGGTCATCAGGAACAGCTTATCGACGACCCGGGCATAGGCGGGCAGGTTCCAGTCCGGATCGCCGACCGGTGCGGCAATCGCAACCACCCATCCATGAGGCGCGAAACGCCGATGCGCCTCGGCCAGAACATCGCGATAGTCGCGCTGTGCTGAGCGCGGCAGTTGTTCGAAGTCGAAGAATATGCCGCCTGCATGATTGCGGGTGACATAATTGCTCAACGTGTCGAGCAGGGCGTTTCGCGCGTGTGGGTCATGCAGCAGCGCGGCGGTATCCTTGCTGTCCCACTGATCGTTCAGGACATTCTGGATCATCGGAAGGATGACCGGCCTATGGACTGCCTGATTGATGATGGCACGTCCCGAATTGTCGGAAAACTGAGTAATGTGATGATCGGGGCCGGTGATCGACAGCCATCCGGGAATCAGCCAGTCGAGCTGATTGATATGCCGTTGCAGCGAAGCGGTGCTCGACGGATCCCATGGCGCGGAAAAGGCGATGGCCAGCGGAACATCGGTGGCCGCATGTTTTGCCGGACTGCTTCCAAAAATATGCCGGGCGTACCAGTCGATATTGCGTTTGGTGCGCACGAATACACTTTGATGCGGCGGCTGCAGCTTCCGCATCGCCTGCGCTTCCGACCGGAACGGCAGCAATGGCGCGTTCGGTACCGCACCGACGGATACGAAAAAGACCGCGGCTGCCAGAATCAGCAGCGCGATAAAGGCGATAACGGCAATAAGAAAACGGCGTTTTCTACGTCCGGAAGCATCGTAGAAAACCGAAAGATCAGCCATGGGGCGAGCGCCATCTCAAAAGCAACGCGCGCCCATAGCAGGCGTGGTGCCGAATGCTATTAGTTTTTTCAACCTGAATGGCGGCTGCACATGTTTTTCGTCATACCATCGGAGAAACGGGTGCCGGCAGCCAGCCTGAATACGGCTCATCGCGGTTAAAAAGCGACAAGCGGGGGAACCATGCACCCCCTCCACGGGTAGATACCATAGTGTTTTTCCGCAAATTCGAGAGGGGGCCGTCATGGCTGACAAGACCGTTCCGCATACCACCAACGACGCCGGTATTCGCGTTCAGAGCGACGAACATTCGCTGACGATCGGACGCGACGGGCCGATCGTCCTCAACGACCATTATCTGCTCGAGCAGATGGCGAACTTTAACCGGGAGCGCATTCCCGAACGTCAGCCCCATGCCAAGGGCGGCGGTGCGTTCGGCCATTTCGAAGTGACGCAGGATGTGAGCAAATACACCAAGGCAAAGGTGTTTCAGCCCGGCAGGAAAACCGATGCGCTGATCCGTTTTTCGACGGTGGCAGGCGAACGCGGCAGCCCGGACACCTGGCGCGATCCGCGCGGTTTTTCGCTGAAGCTTTATACCGAGGAAGGCAATTTTGACATGGTCGGCAATAACACGCCGATCTTCTTCATTCGCGATCCCATCAAGTTTCAGCAGTTCATCCGCAGTCAGAAACGGCGCGCGGACAATGATATGCGCGACCACGATATGCAGTGGGATTTCTGGACGCTATCCCCCGAAAGCGCGCATCAGGTCGCCTATCTGATGGGGGACCGCGGTATCCCGAAAAACTGGCGGGAGATGAACGGCTATTCCAGCCACACCTACAGCCTCATCAACGCCGATGGGGAGAAGTTCTGGGTGAAGTTCCACTTCCACACGGATCAGGGCGACGGCAACGCCTATCTGAGCCAGGAAGAGGCGGACAGGCTGGCGGGGTCGGATGGCGATTACCATCGTCGCGACCTGTTCGAAAATATCGCCAGGGGGAATTATCCCAGCTGGACGCTCAAATGGCAGGTCATGCCCTATGAGGATGCAAAGACCTATCACATCAACCCGTTCGACCTGACCAAGGTCTGGCCGCACGAGGATTACCCGCTGATAGAGGTCGGCAAGCTGGTGCTCGACCGCAATCCCACCGATTTTCATACCGAGATCGAGCAGGCGGCATTCGAACCGAACAATATGGTGCCGGGCGTCGGCCTGTCGCCGGACAAGATGCTGCTTGCCCGCGGCTTTTCCTATGCCGATGCCCATCGCGCGCGGCTGGGCGTCAATTACAAGCAAATCCCGGTCAACAAGCCGAAAAGTCCCGTTCACAGCTATAGCAAGGACGGTGCGATGCGGGTCGAGAATGTCTCCGATCCCGTCTATGCACCGAACAGCTATGGCGGTCCGGCGGCGCAGCCCGACCTCACCGGCGAGGCGGGGCTGTGGCAGGCCGATGGCGAGATGGTGCGTGAAGCCTATACGCTGCGCGAAGACGACGATGACTGGAGCCAGGCAGGCAAGCTGGTCCGCGATGTCATGGATGATGCGGCGCGCGCACGCCTTGTCGGCAATGTCGTCGGCCATCTTTGCGATGGCGTGAGTGAGAAGGTGCTGCAACGCGCTTTCGAATATTGGCGCAATATCGACGAGGAAACCGGCAAAAACATCGAGAAGGGCGTACGCGACAAGCTGGGCGGCAAGTCGGACCAGCCCGGCATGGCATCCGCCGTCAAAATCCCCGAACCGGCCGAATAAAGGCCGCGTCTCATACCCTGCAAAAGGCTGCGGATTTTTTGAGTCCGCAGCCTTTTTTCTTATCCCGCTGCCTTGGTCAGTCCGCGTGACAGTTGCAGCGCGCCGTTCAACCGTGCCTTCGGATCGCCCCATGCCCGAGTGATCACCAGCTTCATGTCGGGGCGCAGCTTTGCCGTGCCCTTCAGCCGCTCGACATAGCCGAGCAGGCCATCGACATTGGGGAATCTGTCTTCATGGAAGGTGACAAGCGCGCCGCGCGGGCCAACATCTATTTTCGCGATACAGGCGCGTTTGGCATTCAGCTTGGTCTCGATGAGGCGCAAAAGGTTTTCGGTCGGGTCGGGCAGCTTGCCGAACCGGTCGATCATCTCGGCCGCAAACGCCTCGATCCCCTGCTTGTCCTCCACCTCGTTCAGGCGGCGGTACAGACCCATGCGCAGGTCGAGATCGGGAACATAGTCTTCGGGAATCAGGATCGGCGCATCGACGGTGATCTGCGGCGACAGGTCGCGTGGGCGTTCGTCTTTCAGTCCGCCCGATTTGACGTCGAGGATCGCCTCTTCCAGCATCGACTGATAGAGTTCGTAGCCGACTTCCTTGATGTGCCCCGACTGTTCGTCGCCCAGCAGATTGCCCGCACCGCGAATGTCGAGATCGTGGCTGGCAAGCTGGAACCCCGCGCCCAGACTTTCAAGGTCGCTCAGCACCGTCAGGCGCTTGGCCGCAGCCTCCGTCATCTGCCGTTCGGGCGGTGTCGTCATATAGGCATAGGCGCGCGTCTTCGCCCGGCCGACGCGTCCACGTAGCTGGTAGAGTTGGGCCAGTCCGAACTTGTCAGCGCGGTTGATAATCATCGTATTGGCGGACGGAATATCGAGGCCGCTTTCGACGATAGTGGTGGAGACCAGCACCTCGAACTTCTTGTCATAGAAAGCGCTCATACGCTCCTCGACTTCGCTCGGGGCCATCTGGCCATGCGCGACGACATAGCGCACCTCTGGCACTTCCTCGCGCAGGAACTGCTCGATATCGGGCAGGTCGGCAATGCGCGGCGTGACGAAATAGCTCTGCCCGCCGCGATAATGTTCGCGCAGCAACGCTTCGCGCAGCACTACCGGATCCCATGGCATGACATAGGTTCTGACCGCCAGCCGGTCGACCGGCGGCGTCTGGATCACCGACAGCTCGCGCAGACCGCTCATCGCCATCTGCAATGTGCGCGGGATCGGCGTTGCGGTCAGCGTCAGGACGTGGACATCCTCTTTCAGCCCCTTCAGCCGCTCCTTGTGTGTCACGCCGAAACGCTGTTCCTCATCCACCACGACAAGCCCCAGCCGCTTGAACTCGACCGCCTTGGCGAGCAAGGCGTGGGTGCCGACGACGATGTCGATGGTCCCGTCGGCCAGCTTCTCTTTAGTTGCCTTCATCTCGGCAGCGGGCACCAGTCGCGACATGCGGCCGATTTCGATGGGAAAACCTTCGAACCGCTGGGTGAAGTTCTGAAAGTGCTGGCGTGCGAGCAGGGTGGTCGGGCACACCACCGCGACCTGCATCCCCGCCATCGCCGCGACAAAGGCGGCGCGTAACGCCACCTCGGTCTTGCCGAAGCCGACATCGCCGACAATCAGCCGGTCCATCGGCTTGCCCGCGCCAAGATCGTTCAACGCATCGGCAATCGCGCGATCCTGATCGTCGGTTTCTTCATAGGGGAAGCGATCGACGAATGCCGGATAGCCGCCCGCATCGGGTTCCGCGACCTGTGCCTGACGCAGCGCGCGCTTGGCGGCGGTGGCGATCAGTTCGCCCGCGATCTCGCGGATGCGCTCCTTCATGCGCGACTTGCGGCGCTGCCAGGCCTCACCGCCCAGCTTGTCGAGGCTGGTGCCTTCCTCGCTGGAACCGTAGCGTGAGAGCACTTCCAGATTTTCGACCGGGACGTAGAGCTTGTCGCCACCGAGATAGGTCAGTGCCACACAGTCATGCGGGCTTTGGCCGACCGGAATCGACATCAGCCCCTCATACCGCCCGATCCCATGCTCGGCATGGACGACCAGATCGCCGGGCGAAAGTGTCGCAAGCTCGTTCAGAAACGCGTCGGTCGATTTCTTGCGCTTGCGCCGACGCACCAGCCGGTCGCCCAGCATGTCCTGTTCGGTCAGAACCGCAACGTCGGGCGCGGTAAAGCCGTGATCGAGCGGGAGGACAACCAGTGCCACGCCTGCGTCGGCGGCACCCAGCGCATGGTGCCAGTCCTCAGCCTCCCGCATCCCCGTCAGGCCATGATCGGCGAGCAGTCCGGAAAGGCGTTCGCGCGCGCCGGGCGAGTAGCTGGCGAGCACCGGCTTCCTGCCGTCCTTGCGCAGTGATGCGATATGGGCAACGACCGCCTCATACACATTGGCGTTCGCCGCACGCTCCGGAGCGAAGTCGCGTGGCCCGTCCACCCCAAAGTCCAGCACGGTCGCGCTTTCCGGCTCGTGAAAAGGGGTGGTGGTATGCGCTCGTATAGTCTTCAGCCGCTCCGACCATTCATCGGGTAGCAGATAGAGCCGATCCTCACCCAGCGGACGATAGCTGCCGGGATCGCCGGATTGCGCGCGCACGCGGTTGGCGTGATAGTCGGCAATCGCTTCGAACCGGGCATCGGCGGCACCGGAATCATTGGCGTCACGCAACACCACCGCATCGTCGGGCAAGTGGTCGAACAGCGTTTCCAGCCGCTCCTCGAACAGCGGCAGCCAGTGCTCCATGCCTGCCAGTCGACGCCCTTCCGAGATCGCCTGATAGAGCGGATCACCGGTTGCGGTTGCGCCGAACAGATCGCGATAGCGTGAACGGAAGCGCTTGATGCTGTCCTCGTCGAGCAGCGTTTCAGATGCCGGGAGCAGGGTAAAGCCGTCGACCCGGCCCGTGGTACGCTGATCGGCCGGGTCGAAAGTCCGCACGCTTTCAATCTCGTCGCCAAAGAAATCCAGCCGCAACGCCTGCTCCGACCCCGACGGAAACAGGTCGACCAGCCCGCCGCGTACCGCGAACTCGCCCGCGTCATTGACGGTATCGACGCGCGTATAGCCGTTTGCCTGTAACAGCGCGGACAGCTTCTCCAGCGAAATCCGTTCATCGGGCGCCAGGCGTGCCACCAGTTGGCGGATACGAAAACGGGTCAGCGTGCGCTGCGTCGCGGCATTGACGGTGGTGAGGAACAGGCGTGGCCCCTTTGCCTTTTGCTGGAGCGCATGCAGCGCCGCCAGCCGCTCGGCCATGACACGCAGCGTCGGGCTGGCACGGTCATAGGGGAGGCAATCCCATGCCGGATAGGAAATGACTTCAAGCTCCGGCGCGAAATAGGGCGCGGTGGACGCAATCGCGCGCATTGCCGCTTCGTCGGGAGCAATGAACACCGCGCCGCCCGGCGTGGCCCGCGCCAGATCTGCAAGCAACACCGGCTGGAACCCGGCGGGGACGCCCGACAGGGTCAGCGGCTGGTCGGCGGAAAGAAGAGTTTGAAGGTCAGGCATCGGGTTTCTGTTGTCATCCCAGCGAAAGCTGGGATCGTTTTCGGATAAGCAATGCGCTTGAAATTGGGCGACCCCAGCTTGCGCTGGGGTGACGTTAAGTTGACCTATTTCGCGATCGGGACGAAATTCAGCTTGCGCATGGCAGCGATCATGTCGCCGTTAAAGCGCTTCGGCACCGGCTGCGTACCCAGCGCCCATGCCATGATATCGACGTCCTGTTCTTCCAGCAGGGTTTCGAACTGGGCGATCTCGGCATCGTTCCATGCCAGATGATGCGCGTCGAAAAACCCGCCGATCATCAGGTCCGCTTCCTTGGTGCCACGATGCCATGCACGGAATCGCAGGCGTTTAAGGCGGGTTTCGCGGTCCATCACAGCTCCAACAGCAACATGGCCGGCAGCGCAAAAGGACGCAGTCGGCTTCATCAGTGGTGGAAATAGGGAGTCTCTTCGCAAAAGGCCAGTGGCGGAGATGAGCGTCGCGTATGCGCATTTCTGTCGCCCCCGCTTTCCCCGCGCGCATGTCTGTCCTATTCGCACTCTGATGCGTCCCGAACTGCTCAACCCGCTCTTTGCCGAGATCACCGCACTGAAAGGCGTGGGCCCGGCGCTTGCCAAACCGCTGGAGCGGCTGGGGCTGGAGCGTGTGGTGGATGTCGCCTTTCACCTGCCGACCGGCTGGATCGATCGGCTGCCGCGCGACGAGCTCGACATGGCCGACGCCGGACGAGTCATCGCGATCACGCTGACGCCGACGGACTATCGTATCAGTGCCGGGCGCGGGCCGATGCGGGTGCATGCGACGGATGCTGCGGGCAATATGGTCAGCCTTGTCTATTTCGGCGGCTCTTCAGGCTGGGTGAAGAAGCTGCTGCCCCTTGGAGAGGCGCGCCGGGTTTCGGGCAAGCTCGAAACCTATGGGCAGGAACTGCAGATCATCCACCCCGATTATGTCGTCCCGCCCGCGGAAGCAGACGACCATCCGGAGCGGGAGGCGATCTATCCGCTGTCGGAGGGGATGACCTCAAAGCGGTTGGCGCAGCTTGCCGCGCAGGCGATCGAGCGGGCACCCGTCTTGCCCGAATGGATCGAGCCGGGGCTGAAGGAGCGGCATGGCTGGCCCGACTGGCGCGAGGCACTGGCGCGGATCCACGCCGACCCCGCCGATGCCAAGGCACGCGAGCGGCTCGCCTATGACGAGATTTTTGCCAACCAGCTTGCGTTGCTGCTGGTGCGCGGTGCCGCGCGGGCAAAGCGTGGACGGCCGCTGACCGGCGACGGGCGGCTGCGTGCCATGCTGAACCTGCCGTACAGCCCCACCGGCGCACAGGCACGCACGATCAGGGAGATAGAGGGCGACCTTGCCCAGCAACGCCCCATGCTGCGCCTGCTGCAAGGCGATGTCGGATCGGGCAAGACGCTGGTGGCGCTGATGGCGCTGTTGATGGCGGTGGAGGCGGATGCACAGGCGGCGTTTCTGGCCCCCACGGAAATCCTCGCGCGCCAGCATTATGAGACGCTGTCGCAGATGCTCGCCGGACTTCCCGTCAACCTCGCCATCCTGACCGGACGCGACAAGGGGAAGGGACGCGAGTCTACGCTGATGGGCCTTGCCGACGGGACGATCGACATCCTGATCGGCACGCATGCGATTTTCCAGCAGGGCGTGGAGTATCGCAACCTGGGCCTGGCTGTGGTGGATGAGCAGCATCGCTTCGGCGTTGCCCAGCGTATGATGTTGCAGGCCAAGGCAAAGGTGCCGCCGCACCTGCTGGTGATGACGGCGACCCCGATTCCGCGCACGCTGACACTTGCCCAATATGGGGAGATGGATGTCAGTCGCCTCGATGAGATGCCGCCGGGTCGCCAGCCGGTGGAAACCAGCGTCATCTCCGATGAGCGGCTGGCCGAGGTGGTGGAGGCGCTGGGCCGTCATATCGCGGGCGGGGGGCAGGCCTATTGGGTGTGCCCGCTGGTTGAGGAAAGCGCCAAGACCGATCTTGCCGCGGCGGAGGATCGCGCCGCGACGCTGACCTCCCGGTTCGCGGGGAAGGTCGGCCTTGTTCACGGTCGTATGAAGGGGCCGGAAAAGGATGCGGTGATGGCGCGCTTTTCCAGCGGGGAACTCAGCGTGCTGGTTGCAACCACGGTGATCGAGGTGGGCGTTGACGTGCCCAATGCGACGCTGATCGTGATCGAGGGTGCCGACCGGTTCGGCCTTGCCCAGCTTCATCAGTTGCGCGGACGGGTGGGGCGCGGCGGTGGTCGCTCCATCTGTCTGTTGCTGCGCGGCGGCAGCCTTAGTGAGACATCGCGCGCACGGCTTGCCCTGATGCGCGAAACCAATGACGGCTTCCGTATCGCGGAGGAGGATTTGCGGTTGCGTGGGGCCGGAGAATTGCTCGGCACGCGGCAATCGGGCGAGATGCAGTTTCGGCTGGCGACGCCCGAAAGCCTTGAAACGCTGCTGGCGGCCGCGAATGCCGATGCCCGTCTGCTGATTGATCGCGATGGCGGGCTGGAAGGCGAGCGCGGCGCAGCAGCGCGAGTCGCCCTATATCTGTTCGAACGCGACTCAGCAGTGGGCCTGTTGCGATCGGGTTAGGCCGTGAACCCATAAACGGCACTATCGAGGTTTGAGCCAAAATGACGTGGTGCAAGGAGGAAAGGCGCAGGAATATGTCAATATTTTCAGACTTTTCGACGCTGCACCGGGCCATTTGGGCCAAATCCCGCAGGGACGTCCAAATGGCTTCCATCTCGAACCGAACGCCGCTTGCAAAGGCAAAGAGCCTTTGCCGCGCGTCGTTCGGCCCGATCTGTTCGCCATTTGGACGCCTCGATGGTGCCGTTTATGGGTTCACGGCCTAGTTTAGCTCAGGCGGACCAATGCTGACAGCATGTCGAAATATTGCGCGCGATCAATGACCTGACGGAACTGGCATCCCATGCGACCGCCCAGCCACCAGCGCACTTCCGCATCGATATTGCCAAGCTTGGGCAGGCTGATTTCCACGCTATCGCCCTCCGCCAGTTCGGTGTCGCACCGCATCATCAGCCCGCAAGCGGAGATATTGACGATCAACACGGAAATCTGTTGCGCGTCCGGGCCGATCAGACGGGTGCGATACTGTACCGTATCGCGATCCACCGATCGCTCATCATCCAGCGCAAGATTGCCGTAAAACATAGCTGATTAGCCCCTGTACTCGATAGCAGGGATAGGCGGAAAATTCTGAACTGTTTGAGAAAAAACAGGTTTAACGGAAATTTGTTCTTGTTTTCTCACCGTGAATTGAATGCCGGCCGATCGTGTGAGGCGCAGGGTTCCGCAGGCATGATACATCAAAGTGCTAGTGGCACGGCCATGGTATTAAACCTTTTTAGCCATCGAAGGATTAATTCCACGCTGATAATAATATCAACCAATCGGGGCCGCAAACATTATTAGGAAGGGGGACTTCCATGGAGGTGGTTGCGGCCATATTGACATATAATCGTATTGACCTTGTTCAAAGGTGCATTTCGTCAATACTTGATCAAAAAGCGATTAAAACAAAAATTATAGTTGTTGATAATGGAAGTTCCGATGGAACCGAAAACATTATTAGCAAATATGATAGCGAGAAAGTGTATTTTCATCGGATAGATCGTAATATTGGTGCCGCGGGCGGCTTTAATACGGCCTTGAAACTTGGCTACGAAAGCGGCGCAGATTTCGTCTGGATGATGGATGACGATGTTATCTGCGACCCGAACGCACTCGAAAAGCTGCTCGAAGCTTTTTCATTGCTGCGAGAGCAAGGACAGCAAGTGCCGTATCTCGTGTCAAAAGCACACGCCCCTTCCGGCGCAGTGACCAACGTTCCTGATGTGGACCATCGCCTCAATGCTCTTGCTTACCAGCACTGGTCGCAATTTCTGGAGCACGGACTGGTTCCGGTATCGCGCGCCACCTTTGTCTCGGCGCTCTTTCCACGAAAGACGATCCAGCGTTTTGGATTGCCTTTGTCACGCATGTTCATCTGGGGGGAAGATAGCGAATATACGTTGAGGGTCACCCGAGAGGCACCCGGTTTTCTGGTTGGAAGCAGCCATGTCGAGCATGTCCGCGCGGCCGCAGGGGCACCCGATATCGTCACCGAGCAGAATGCGGTGCGCGTTGCCTGGCATCGCCACAGAATTCGGAACGACATCTATATCGACCGAAAATATCGTCGCAAACGCGCAGTTTTGCGACGGATCGTGAACAATCTGAAGCTTGTCATGCAATTGATGGCGCGTCGTGAATTTCACAAGGCGCGTATCGTGCTGACGGGGATCGTTCAGGGGATCTTCTTTAATCCCGAACCGGAACAGGTGGGCGCATGCGGCACGCAGAGGAACAGCGTGCCGACACCACCGGAAACAGCGCCGGAACGGGAAAGGATACTCCTGAAGGGGTGAGCAGCAAAGGGGCCTGACGAAATGCGAATATTGGTCACGGGAAATCTGGGATATGTCGGCCCTGCTGTCGTGCGACAGTTGCGCAGCGAATATCCTCTTGCCGAAATCCACGGCTATGACCTTGGTTTTTTTGCGCATTGCCTGACGAACGCGCAGGAAAACCCGGAACGCTATATCGACCATCAGGTCTATGCTGACGTCCGGGCAATTGATCCCGATTATCTTCGTGGTTTCGATGCGATCGTCCACCTCTCGGCGATATCCAACGATCCGATGGGCGATCGCTTTGCGCAGGTGACGCGCGCGATCAATCAGGATGCCTCCGTGTCTCTGGCGAAAGCGGCAAGTGAAGCGGGGGTCGGTCACTTTGTCTTCGCATCGAGTTGCAGCGTCTATGGGGTCGCCTCCGGTGGCGCGCGGCGGGAGGGGGATCCGCTCAATCCCATGACCGCTTATGCTTCCTCCAAGATCGGGACTGAACAGGCGCTGGCCGAGCTTGACGGCGATATGGTGATTACCTGCCTGCGGTTCGCGACTGCCTGCGGCATGTCGCCGCGGCTGCGTCTGGATCTCGTCCTCAATGATTTCGTGGCGGGCGCAATGGCGACCGGGCGGATCACGGTATTGAGTGACGGGACGCCCTGGCGCCCCCTGATCGATACGCAGGATATGGCGCGTGCCATCGCCTGGGCGTCGGGACGGGCGGCGGACAATGGCGGACGCTTCCTTGTTGTTAACGCAGGCAGCACCAAAAGCAACTATCAGGTCCGGGAACTGGCTGAGGCAGTCGGTCGGGCGCTGCCGGGAACGGCGATTTCGATCAATACCGACGCACCGGTCGACAGCCGGTCCTATCAGGTCGATTTCGGCCTGTTTGAACGGCTCGCCCCCCGACATCAGCCGCTGGTGATGCTCGAACGGTCGATCGCCGAACTTATCGCCGGATTGCGGGGTATGGGTTTTGCCGATGCGGATTTCAGGCACTCCTCCCTGATCCGGCTGCACACGCTTCAGGGGCATTTGTCTTCCGGGCGATTGTCGGAACGTCTGCAATGGCAACAGGGTGAACGAAAGGCAGCGGCATGAAGGTAGCGCTTCTTGCCGGTGGTTTCGGAACGCGGCTGAGCGAGGAAACGCAGGTCCGTCCAAAACCGATGGTGGAAATCGGCGGGCAGCCTATCCTGTGGCATATCATGAAATATTACAGCCATTACGGGCTCACGGACTTCGTGGTGCTCGGTGGCTATCGCGTCGAGTTCATCCGTGACTATTTTCTGAATTACCGGTCGAACCATTGCGACTTTACCATCGATCTGGGATCGGGCGGGGTCGACTGGGTGAGCGCGGTGAGCGAGAATTGGCGCGTGACCGTGCTCGATACGGGGCTGAATACGATGACGGGCGGCCGTATCCGGCGTGCGCGCTCGGTGCTGGGGAATGACAGTTTCTGTCTGACCTATGGCGACGGACTGAGTAATGTCGATCTGCCGCGCCTGATCGACCATCACCGCGAACAAAAGGCATGGTGTACGCTGACCGCAGTGGTGCAGCCGGGACGCTACGGTGCGCTGAAGCTCAGCGATAATTCCGGGCAGGTGCTCGGCTTTCGTGAAAAAGGCGTGGGCGATGGCGGCCTCATCAACGGCGGTTATTTCGTCTGCGAGCCGGAGATGATCGACCTGATCGACGATGACAGTTCGGTGCTGGAAGCGGAGCCGATGGAGCGGCTGATCGAGCGCGGCAAACTCGCCAGTTTCCGGCACGAAGGATACTGGCAGAGCATGGACTCGCTGCGCGACCGGCACCTGCTGGAAGCCGAATGGAAAAACGGGGCGCCCTGGCGCGTGTGGGAGTGACGCGATGATCCTGGTCGATACGGCGCTTGCAAAGCGTGAGGCGGAAGGCAATCCGATACGCGTGGCGGTGGTCGGCGCGGGGTTTCAGGGTGCTGCCATCGTGCGTCAGATCGTCACGTCAACACCGGGTATGCGGGTGGTCGGCGTTGCCAATAGAAATGGCCGGAAAGCGATATCCGCTTTCGCCGATGTGAATATCAAGCCGCTATATTGCGAAGGGCGCGGCGCAATCGAAAACGCGATTGCTGCGGGACAGCCGGTTGCCACGGAAGATGCGATTAGCCTGGCACAGGCGGATGGTGTCGACGTGGTGGTCGAAGTGACCGGCTCAATCGAATATGCTGCTCAGGTTGTCATCGCCGCAATCGATGCCGGCAAGCATGTGGTTCAGATGAACGCCGAACTGGACGGTACGGTCGGGCCGATCCTGAAATCGAGGGCGGATGCGGCCGGTGTGCTCTACAGCTTTTCCGATGGCGATCAGCCGGGGGTTCAGATGAACCTCTATCGCTTCGTGAAGGGGCTGGGTGTGACGCCGGTGCTGTGCGGCAATATCAAGGGACTGCACGATCCCTATCGTGACCCGACCACGCAACGTTCCTTTGCCGAAAAATGGGGGCAGAAGCCCGCAATGGTCGCATCCTTTGCCGATGGTACCAAGATATCGTTCGAGCAGGCGATCGTCGCCAACGGCACCGGTTTTCGGGTTGCGCGCCGGGGGATGCTCGGCCCCGATTTTTCGGGCGGCAATCCGACCGCACCGCTCGTGCCGCTTGAGGAAACGGTTTCGGCCTTTGCCGAAGTGCTGGACGCTGCCGACACAGGACTGGTCGATTATGTCGTCGGCGCGCGACCCGGGCCCGGCGTGTTCGTGCTGGGCACGCATGATGACCCGCGCCAGCAGCATTTCCTCAATCTCTACAAGCTCGGCACCGGTCCTTATTACTGTTTCTACACACCCTATCATCTCTGCCATTTCGAGGTGCCGACCGCCATCGCGCGGGCGGCGCTGTTCGGCGATGCTGTGCTGGCGCCGGCGGGTGCGCCGCAGGTAGGCGTCATCGCGGTGGCGAAGAAGCCGCTGTCTCCAGGGGAGGAGATATCCGAATTCGGCGGCCATGAATGTTATGGGGTTGCGGAGAACAGCGACGTCATGGAGCGCGATGACCTGTTGCCCCTGGGCATTGCCATTGGCGCGACCGTCATCCGTCCTGTGGTCAGGGATCAGCCGCTGCGCTTCAGCGACGTGCAACTGCCCGCCGATCGTCTGGTGGATCGCCTGTATGCCGAACAATGCGCGTTGTTCGGCCGACAGTCGGTTGCGGCCTGAAACGGGGCGGGGGCCATGCATTTTCAGTCCACGTCCTTGTCCGACGCGACGCTGATCGAACTGCAACCATTCGGCGATCAGCGCGGGATGTTCGCCCGCACCTATTGCCGTGATAAATTCATGGCGGCCGGCCTTCCGACCGAATGGGTGCAACAGAACATGTCCACCTCCGCAAACCGCGGCACGATCCGCGGCATGCATTTTCAGCGTGCGCCGCATCGCGAGGGCAAGCTGATCCGGTGCGTGCGCGGAACCATATTGGATGTCATCATCGACCTGCGCGCAGACTCGCCAAGCTATCTGCAGCATGAAGGGTTCGAACTCAGCGACGGCAACAAGCATCAGCTTTTCGTACCCCCCGGCTTCGCCCATGGCTTTCAGACGCTGACCGACGATGTCGAGGTCACGTATCTGGTCACCGAGCGCTACACGCCGTTGGCCGAAGGCGGCGTGCGGTATAACGATCCGCAATTTGCTATCGACTGGCCGCTGCCGGTTTCGACGATTTCGGACAAGGACGCCGCATGGCCCCTGTTCGATTCTCTGCACCCTCTGGCGTTGTAAGGGGGTTTCTATGGGTATCACCCGTTATGAAACGGGGTCTGAGCGGGGGATATTCCCCTGACTCTGAAAGCAGGCATCCTGAAAGGCGCCACCTGGCTGGCCATGTCACGACTGGTGCTTAATGCGCTGAGCCTCGTCAGTACGCTGGTGCTTGCGCGGCTGCTGGTACCGGCGGATTTCGGCATCGTTGCGATCGCCACCGCCGCGCTGGAATTCGTGGTGGCACTCACCGAATTGTCGCTGTCGGCGGCGCTGATCCAGCGGCGCTATCTGCAGCGGTCGCATGTCGACACCGCCTGGACGATGGCGGTGATCCGCTCGCTGGTCGTGCTGGCGGTTTTCACTGCTCTCGCCGTGCCCTTGTCTCATGCGTATGGGGATGACCGGCTGATCCCGGTATTCATCGTAACGGGCCTGACCGCGGCGACGATCGACCTGCTGAACCCGCGCGTATCGCTGCGCATGAAGATGATGGACTTTCGTCCTCAATTCACCTGTCAGATCATCAAGCGCACGGTGACCGTCATCGTGTCGATTACGCTGGCGATCCTGTTCCGCAGCTACTGGGCAATGATCCTGGGCAGTGCGGCAGGTGCGGTCATGACGGTGATCATCTCCTATATCCTGTGGCCGTATATTCCGCGCTTCACGCTGTCGCGCGCACGCGATCTGCTGGGTTTTTCAAGCTGGCTTTTCGCGGAGCAGGTGATGAACGTGCTCAACTGGCGGTTCGATCAGCTCTTGTCGGGACTGGTGCTTTCCAAACGCGAGCTGGGGCTGTTCTCGCTGGCAATCAACCTGTCGGTGATGCCCAGCCGGGAGATTACCGCACCGCTGGTTCAGGCCCTGTTCCCGGGCTTTTCAAACGTCACGGATTCGCCCGCGCGCCTGGCAAGGGGCTATATGACCGCGCAGCGCGCCATTGGCATGGTCACTATCCCGGCAGGAGTAGGGTTTGCACTTGCCGCACAACCGTTCGTCGCGCTCGCACTGGGCAGTAAATGGGCGGTGGCGGTGCCGATCATTCAGGTGCTGGCATGCAGCTTTGCTTTTCAGACGCTGACCATCGGCTTGCGTTCACTGGCGATGGCCATGGGCCATACCAGACTGCTGTTTTTTCGGGAGGCGATCAGCTTTGCCGTGCGGCTGGCATGCGTGCTGGCGGGTGTGCTGCTGGCGGGACTGACGGGGCTGGTCTGGGCCCGTGCAATCAGCGCGGTACTGGGGGTCATGATCGCGCTGGACATGGTGCGCCGGTTGCTGGGATTCGGCATTGTTGCGCAAATGGCGGCGCATTTCCGGACCTTTGTCGGCGCGATCACCATGGTGGCGGTGGTAATGGCGGCCATGCGGCTCCTGGGACAAGGGGAGGGCACCGCGCACTATGCGCTTCAGCTTTGCGTGACCATTGTCGCGGGAGCAGTCGCTTATATCGCCACCGTCGGTGCGCTGTGGATCGCGGCAGGGCGTCCGGGTGGAGCAGAGCGCGAATTGCTGAATGCCGTATCCGGCGTCCTTGGAATATTCCGTCGTCGCGTGGTGAAACCGGCATGATGCCGGATCGCGGCCAGCTTCAGAAATTGAAGTAGAGGAAGGCGCTGACGTTCGACAATTGTGTCATGGTGAACACGAACGTCACCGCGAACGCTCCTGCCCAGGGTAGGCTGGGGCGCCAGCGTACCGGCACCAGTGTTTCGGCGGAGCGAACCCGGTCGATCAGTTGCTGGCTGTTGGGCAGGAAATACAGTACCGGCCATGCGGCCAGCAACAGCAGCAATATGGGTTTTGGCGTACCCAGCCCGTTGCCTCCGCCCATCGCACCGAGAATAGCCAGTGCATCGCCAAAGCTGGTGGCGCGGAAAAAGACCCAGGATATCGTCACTGCCAGAAAGGTGATGCCTGCCGCGGGCATCACCGCCCACCATCGTTTCATCTCGGGAAGTCCCAGTTTTTTGCAGAGCGCCATCCAGACGTGATTGACGATCAGATAGACACCATGCAGCGCTCCCCAGATTACGAACGTCCAGTTGGCGCCGTGCCATAACCCGCCGAGCAGCATAGTGAGGAACAGATTGAGATAGCGCCGTGCCTTTCCCTGTCGATTGCCCCCCAGCGGGATATAGACATAGTCGCGCAGGAACCGAGACAGGGTGATATGCCAGCGCCGCCAGAAATCGACGATGCTGACCGCGCGATAGGGTGAGTTGAAATTATAGGGCAGGCGGATGCCGAACATCAGCGCCAGCCCGATCGCCATGTCGGAATAGCCGGAAAAGTCGAAATATATCTGGAAGGAATAGGCCAGCGCACCCTGCCACGCCTGCATCGCCGTCATGCCGTCAAACGAGGGTGCGTTGAAAATCCGGTCGGCAAACAGCGAGATATTGTCCGCGATCACCACCTTCTTGAACAGGCCGATGATGAAGAAGGTCAGGCCATGTGCCAGACGCCTGCCGGTCTTGCCCTCTGACGGCATGTCCTTGAACTGCGGCATCATTTCCGAATGATGGACGATGGGACCGGCAATAAGCTGCGGAAAGAAGGTGACGAACAGCGCATATTCGGTGAGCGAACTCGTCTTTACCTTGCCCTTCGAGACATCGACCAGATAGGCGATCTGCTGAAAGGTGAAGAAGGAAATACCAAGCGGCAGTGCCACAGCCAGCGCATCGAAATATTCGAACGATCGCATCAGCACGTTCATCGCGATGAACGCCGAATATTTAAAGTACGCGATGACCACCAGATTGAAGGCGATGCCGATGATCAGGATGAAGCGGCAATAGGCCGAATCGGTTCGTCGCGCGTGATGGAGCTGGCGGCTGAGATAATAATTATAGCCGATACTGGCGAGCAGGATCAGCGTGTAGCCGGGCTGCCACATCGTATAGAAAACAAAGCTGGCCGCCAGCAACCAAAGCCGCGCATAGCGTGCGGGCGCATGGTTGCGGATCGTCCAGTATCCAACCAGCGTCAGCGGCAGGAAAATCAGGATGAAGCTATAGGAATTGAACAGCATCGCCGGTCACTCGTGCATTGCAAGCGCGGTCGGAGCGAACGCCCCTTTTTGCGATAGCCATCGCGTAAACCCGGCCGTTTCCGACCAGTGAAAATGGGCAGGGTCAACGAAACGCGGGTCATGGCGATACCGGTTGCCGTCCAGCAATTTAAAGGCACCCTGATCGGCCAGATAGCGTAATTGCGATCTCCAGGCATTACTGCGCACGGCACCGGGGTCGTAGCGGTCGATCCATGCCGGCATATCGGGCATGGTAACCACGACCATGCGGATATGTCGGTGGTGAAGCCAACCGGCGAGGTCGGCGAGTTGACGAAAACATTGCGGGTCGATCACGACATCATGACGAGGGTCGGGTTCCGCTATACGCAATGGGCCGGAGCCATATGGATCCATCACCAGCGGATTTTGAATGTCGCTGCCGTCGCGCATCCCTCGAATGTGCAGAACGTCTTTCAGAAAGTTCTTTGGCCTAAAATTGCGTAAGTATATCAGTGCACTGGGTACCGTGCGGTCGAGATAGCCGCTCAGCAGTCCCCGGCTGAAAAAGCGGTCACCGGTACATTGTTGAAAGTCACGCATCGCGACGACGGTCAGAACGGTGCGTACGTTGTCGTAGCGATCGACCATGAACCGGGTAAGCTGACCCGTCTCCTCGATATCAAGGTAGCACGGTGCCGCATTGACGGGACGAAGCCGTTGTCGCGTCGAGCTATCCAGTGCGGCAAAATTCAGATTGCGCCATGTCACCGAAGACCCGACCGCGATCAGATACGGGTCGAGCGTTTTCTGATCATGCAGAAAGCGGAACTTTTCGTCGATACAGTTGGTCGCGGTGATGGGCGGGGGCGGTAACCTGCCCGCGGCGTGGAGCAATCCCATTCCGACCAGGCCGCACGCCAGGACCGAAAAAACCCCGCACGCAAGAAAAATCAGATAGCGGCTTTCCGCACCCAAGGGTTTCCAGGCGCGTCGCCAGACTGCTATGGCAAAACTGCCTGCACTACGGCTTGATGACGCCGATTTCTCTCCGCCGTTTTGCCGCCCGCCCCATTTCATCGCCCGGCCCCTTACGCAATGGATGTCGCGGCGTGGTCACGCAGTCGACACCCACCCGAATCCTGTTCCATTCGGGTGCAGGCATGGCTTTCCTTTCAATCGCTTATGTATCTTTGGTTTCGACCAACAGAGAAAGCATCCCCAAAATCGCATTGTAGCAACGTTCGCCGCGCCCCAAGGACGAATCGTTACTAAGCCATTAAACTCTAGGCGATGAATGCCGGCTTGTTTACGACGAACAAGGGGTAGCCCCCACGGGTCATGGGGGTGAGTCCGGATCGGGCCGACTCATGCACGACCTCCCCGGATAGAGCTTGTTCATACGGTGCGGCTTTGTTCCGCGGATCGTTCAGATATGCCGTAAGCCATTGTGTTTCCGTCCGCCGGAGCTGCGGTAATATTTCGAACTAGTGCATTAAAACTGTAACATTTTCCAATCAGCTTGACGCCATGGTACGGCATGGCAATAGACGCGCGACGACAGGGTTTTGTGTATGGGCGGTGCCGGGAAATTCGACCGCATATTTGTTCGAAGCGTATCGGAATTGAGTGGAGATGATCGTGCGATTGTGCGCTTGCAAAGGTTTCGCGAAAACTATCTGCGAACCGCTTTGTGCTTCGGATACGCGATTCCTGAAGGGTAAATACGCTCTGCCGACTCGAACCGCGATGCAGGGTACCGGTCCAATCCGGAGCGGTGCGTTGCCCTGATCCGCACGGATGACGTCTTGAGGAACAAATTAGTCCGTTTTGAGATGAAGGACAGGAAGAACATGAAGTTCAGATTTTTTGTCGCTGCGATGTGCGGTCTGGCGGCGCTTTCGGGTTGCAGTTCGCAAAGCGGTACGAGCAACAACGGCCAGGACAGCGCGTCGTCCAGTATTTCAGGCGCGGGTGCAACTTTCCCGGCGCCGCTTTATGCGAAATGGGCTGAAACCTATCGCGGGGCGACCAGTGTTTCCGTGAACTACCAACCGATCGGCTCGGGCGGCGGCATTAAGCAAATTGAAGCGGGTACGGTCGATTTCGGCGCTTCCGACAAGCCGTTAAAGGCCGATGTGCTTGCGCAGAACGGCCTGTATCAGTTTCCTACGGTTGTCGGCGGCGTCGTGCCAGTCGTCAATCTGCCGGGTATCAAAGCAGGACAAATTCATCTGACCGGTGCGGTGCTGGGTGATATCTATCTGGGCAAGGTGAAGAAGTGGAATGCGCCGGAAATCGCATCGCTGAACAACGGCGTGGCGCTCCCCAATCTGCCGATCACGGTGGTGCATAGGTCAGACGGTTCGGGTACGACCTTCCTGTTCACCTCCTATCTGTCGCAGGTCAATCCGGGCTGGAAGTCGAGCGTCGGCGCAAGCGATACGGTTAGCTGGCCGGTGGGCCTGGGCGGCAAGGGGAATGACGGCGTGTCGGCCTTTGTCCAGCAGACCGCAGGTTCGATCGGATATGTCGAATATGCCTATGCCAAACAGAACAAGGCTGCCTACACCTTGCTGCAGAATCAGGCCGGTCAGTATCCGGAACCGACTGCGGATGCTTTTGCTGCGGCCGCGGCGGGTGCCGACTGGTCGAAGGCGCCGGGTAACTATCTGCTGCTCGTCGATCAGCCGGGCGCGAAGAGCTGGCCGATCACGGGTGCGACCTTCATCCTGCTGCACAAACAGATGCCCGACGCTGCGAAGGCGAAGGCCGTGCTCGCCTTCTTTGACTGGGCGTACAAGAATGGCGATCAGGCAGCATCCAATCTCGATTACGTTCCGCTGCCTGCAACGGTGAAGGATATGGTGCGTCAGCAATGGGCATCGACCATTACCGCCGGTGGCAAGCCGGTCTACACGGTCGCCAAGTGATGCCGTGGAGGCGGATCGGAATCTTTCCGGTCCGCCTCGCGCGCGCGAACCAAAGCGTATGAGCCGTCCCTCTCTATTTTCTCGCGGTGCTCCCGGCGGACCGGTCGAGGCAATGTTCCGCATTGCTTGCGCCAGTGCGGCGACCTTGCTGCTTGCGTCGCTCGCCGGACTGATGGTCAGTCTGGTCATCGGTGGCTGGCCAGCGCTGTCGACCTTCGGCTTCTCGTTTCTGACGTCGAGCGTCTGGAACCCGGTCACGGATGTCTATGGCGCCGCCGGGCCGATCAGCGGCACGCTCATCACCGCGTTCCTCAGCCTGATCATCGCATTGCCGCTGGCGCTCGGCATCGCGCTGTTTCTGGTCGAATTCTGTCCGCCGATGCTGTCGCGACCGATCGCCATGGCGGTGGAGCTGCTCGCCGGTATCCCTTCGATCGTCTACGGCATGTGGGGTCTGTTCGTATTCGCACCCTGGTTTGCCCAGCATATTCAGTTGCCGCTGATGATGCATGCCCAGGACGGATCGTGGCTGGCCAGTCTGGTCGCGGGCGTTCCCAACGGCGCCAATATCTTTACCGCCAGCGTCATTCTGGCCGTGATGATCCTGCCCTATATGGCGGCGGTATTCCGTGAACTGTTCCTGACCGTGCCGCCGCATCTGCGCGAAGCCGCTTATGGGCTGGGATGCACGCCGTATGAGACGGTGCGCGCGGTGCTGATCCCCTATGTCCGGCGCGGGATGATTGGTGTGATCATGCTGGGCCTTGGCCGCGCGTTGGGCGAAACCATGGCGGTGACGTTCATCATCGGCAACGCGCACGGCTTTCCGCATTCGCTGTTCGCGTCCGGTTCGACGCTTGCCTCGACCATCGCCAATGAATTTGCCGAAGCGACGGGCGCAATGCATGGTTCCGCGCTGATGGCGCTGGGGCTGGTGCTGTTCTGTATTACCTTTGCCGTGCTGGGCATTGCACGGATGCTGATCGGGGATCAACGCGCATGAACCGCGCTTCTTCGCCACGCGCGCGGCGGCGTCAGGCCGTCAGCAAGATTTTCTCCGTCGCCTGTCTGGGCGCGACCATGGTGGCCGTGATCGCGCTGGCGCTGATCCTGTGGACGCTGGTGACCAAGGGCGCGGCGGCGCTGTCGCCGGGACTGTTTACGCAGGACCAGCCGGCACCGGGATCGGTGGGCGGATTGCGCAACGCGATCGTCGGCTCGCTGATCATGTGCGCGATCGGCATGGTCATCGCACTGGTGGTCGGCATTCTGGCCGGAACCTGGCTGGCGGAATATGGCCGCGGTACGAAGCGGGCCAGCGTGGTGCGCTTCTTCAACGACGTGCTGCTGTCGGCGCCGTCGATCCTGGTCGGCCTGTTCATCTATGAGCTGATGGTACGGCCCTTCCACGGCTTTTCGGGCTATGCCGGTGCGGTTGCGCTGGCGTTTCTGGCAACGCCGATCGTGGTGCGCACGACCGAGGACATTCTGACGCTGCAACCCGATGCACTGAGAGAGGCGGGCATGGCGCTGGGTGCCGGGCACGGCCATGTCATCCGCACGGTGCTGTGGCGCGCGGCGGGGGCGGGCATCGTCACCGGCGGCCTGCTGGGCTTTGCGCGCATTTCGGGGGAGACTGCACCGTTGCTGTTCACCTCGCTGGGCAGCCAGTTCGTACAGGCCGATCCGTCGCAGCCGATGGCCAGCCTGCCCACCACCATCTTCCAGTTTGCGCTGTCGGCATTTCCTGACTGGCAGCGCCTCGCCTGGGCAGGCGCGCTGTTGATCGCCGTCGCCGTCCTTGTCGCCAATATCGCCGGCCGCCTGCTCGGCAACCGGAGCCACCGTCCATGAATTCGCCCCAGATTTCCGGTCTTGAAGAAGACGAAGCCACCAGCATCACCCGTCCCGTGGACGAGGCGCTGCATCTCAACGTGAAGAATCTCGATTTCTTCTACGGCAAGACGCAGGCGCTGTTCGGGGTGGACCTGCCGGTCGAGCGGAAGAAGATCACCGCGCTGATCGGCCCGTCGGGCTGCGGTAAATCGACGCTGTTGCGCACGCTCAACCGGATGCACGAACTCTATCCGGGCCAGCGCGCCGAAGGGGAAGTCGCCTTTGACGGGCAGGACGTGCTGGAAGACCTTGCGGTGGCCGATGTGCGGTCGCGGATCGGCATGGTGTTTCAAAAGCCGACGCCGTTTCCCATGTCGATCTACGACAATATCGCCTATGGCGTGCGCCTGCACCGCCGGACGTCGAAGGCACAGATGAACGAGATCGTCGAAACCTCCCTGACGCGCGCGGCGCTGTGGAACGAGGTCAAGGACAAGCTGCACAGTTCGGGGCTCAGCCTGTCGGGCGGTCAGCAGCAGCGGCTGTGCGTCGCACGCGCGATTGCGGTCGAACCCGAAGTGCTGCTGCTCGACGAACCGGCCTCCGCGCTCGATCCCGTTTCGACCGCAAAGCTGGAAGAAACGCTGCACGTGCTGGCCGACGACATCACCATCGTCATCGTCACCCACAACTTGCAACAGGCGGCGCGCGTCTCCACCCATACCGGCTTCATGTATCTGGGCCGGATGATTGAGTTCGGCCCGACCAACGAACTGTTCGCAGCCCCGCGTCTGCGCCGCACCGGCAACTACATCACCGGCCGCTTCGGGTGAGGTGAGGGGGGCTTTCGCACCGCAGGTGGCTTTTCGTATTTCTCGCATTGTTCGTGAAAGCCGTTGCGGACGCTTCCGCCTTTTTTGAGAGCGCGATACGGACTGTTTTGCGCCCTCATCTCGGTCGTTGAAGCTCCGCCGCCGATCGCCCGAAAGCGGGCGTTTGTTTAGCGTGCTCGACATGGTGCAATGTCGGACTGACCAGAAAGGCAGGTTATGGCCGCGCCTCGCGAATAGCTGTCGTACATATGGCTATTCTGACGAAAACGGGCGTTGACAGCGTCTATAGAAGGATAGATGATATCGCTATCATAGGGTTGGGGAGGTGATATGAAGTCCGCGTTTGCCGTGATTGCAACGTCTTGCTTGGCGCTTGTGAGTTCTCCGTTATTTGCGGGCCAGACATCGGCTGAACATGCCGCAACGCCGACTAATCGTCTCATTGTGCTTTCGGACATTGGAGCCGATCCCGACGATACCGAAAGCATGGTGCGCCTGCTTCTCTATTCAGATGAAATCGACATCGAGGGATTAATCGCAACAACTTCAGTTTGGAAGCAGTCCAGCGTGTCGCCCGACCTGATCCGCGCTGTTGTTCGAGCCTACACAAAGGTTCAACCCAACCTTCTCAAGCACGATCCGCGCTATCCATCTGGCGCATCTATAGAAGCGTTAATCAAACAAGGCCTACCAGACTACGGGATGCGCGGCGTTGGATCGGGCAAGGACTCGCAAGGGTCTGACTGGATCATTCGCGAGCTCAAGAAAGATGATGCCAGGCCATTGTGGGTGACTGCGTGGGGTGGGGTCAACACATTGGCACAGGCACTCTATGAATTACGCAAGACTGAAACTCCGAGCGATCTTGCCCGGTTGGTCGCGAAGCTTAGAGTTTATACCATTTCAGATCAGGACGATGCTGGTCCTTGGATTCGAAAGAATTTTCCTAAGCTGTTTTACATTGTCGACCCGGGCGGCGACTATGGCCGATCGACATGGATTGGGATCAACTCCGTTGTCGACGGAATCGATAACAGCAAGATCAGCAATGCTTGGCTGGCGCACAATATTCAGCAGGGGCATGGGCCGCTCGGTGCGGCCTATCCCGATGTGTCATGGGGAATGGAAGGCGATACGCCTTCTTGGCTCAACCTTATCCCGAACGGCTTGAGCATACCCGATCGACCTGATTGGGGTGGCTGGGGTGGCCGGTACGTACTGAAGACCCCTGTAGTCCCAGTAACGGATCCGAAGACATTCCTCGATGGTAAGCCGATTCCGCAAGAAACTCGACCGATCTGGACCGGAACGACCGACACTTATACACCAGCGGTGCACCCCGACTATGGGCGATCGGCGCGAAATGGCGAGAAGAGCTTTACGGGTCCGAAAGTCACACTCTGGCGCTGGCGCGACGACTTCCAAAACGATTTTGCTGCGAGAATGCTTTGGACTACGCGTAGCTATGACGAGGCAAACCATCCTCCTCATGTGGTTCTCAATGAACCTGACCGGATCACCGTCAAATCGGGCCAGTCCTTTGGAGTCAGCGCTGAGGCGTCGAGTGATCCCGACGGTGACAGCCTGAGCTACTATTGGTTCCAATACCCCGAAGCCGGGACCTACAAAGGCAAACTCGATATCGGCGTCGAGAACGGTGCTGGTATATGGCTGACCGCGCCGAAGGTAGAACGGCCCGAAACTGTTCACCTCATAGTTCGCGTGACCGACAAGGGTTCCCCACCGCTTAGCCGCTATGGCCGCGTCGTAATTACCATATTACCATGAGAACACGCGCTCAGTTGGCTCGAATTCATCTATGCTTGATGTCGGATTTCCACCCTGAAGGAGCCGAACAGACTGGCGGTCGACGGCCTTTGAATCAGGTCGTTCTAGGATCGATTAAGCTCGCTGAACGAATGACCGGTTTCGACGATCAAGATCGAAACACCGGAAGACAGCTATGTTGGCGGCAGCCGCCGCCCGCCCGAAACGTCCAGCAGCGGCAGCTTTCTGCGATCGCCTACCCGAAAGCCGCCAGTCCGTAACCGACCCAATTCCAGCCCTCACTCCACCGTCACAAAGCTGTCCATCACTCTCTTCCGTCCGGCCTGTTCGAATTCGATTTCCAGCTTGTTGCCTTCGATTTCCTCGACGCGGCCATAGCCGAATTTCTGGTGGAAGACGCGCATTCCCACGGCAATGTCGTCGCGGCCCTTGTTGCCGAGGCTGACGGCGCTTTTGCGGCTTTCGACGATACGCTTCGGCTCGGTGGAAAAACCGCCGGTCGACGCCGCGCGCTGCCAGCCGGGGCCGCGCCCGCTGCCGCGCTTCACATTCGCGAACGGATCGGCATGTTCGGACCAGTTGGCGCGCCACAGGCTTTCGCCGCCGGACATGGTGGTTTCTTCCTCGATATGCTCGCGCGGGAGTTCGCCGACGAAGCGGCTGGGCAGGCTGCTCGTCCACTGGCCATAGATGCGGCGATTGGCGGCATGGAGGATAACCGCCTGCCGCCGCGCGCGGGTGATCGCGACATAGGCGAGGCGGCGTTCCTCCTCCAGACTGGCAATGCCGCCTTCGTCGAGCGCGCGTTGCGAGGGGAACAGCCCTTCCTCCCACCCGGCCAGGAACACGGTGTCGAATTCCAGCCCCTTGGCCGCGTGGATGGTCATGATCGTGACCTTCGCATCGTCGGCCTGTGCATCATTGTCCATGACGAGGCTGACATGCTCCAGGAACGCGCCCAGCGTCTCATATTCCTCCATCGCGCGGACAAGCTCGGTCAGGTTTTCGAGCCGTCCAGCGGAATCGGCGCTGCGATCCGCCTGCCACATGGCGGTGTAGCCGGATTCGTCGAGCATCTGCCGCGCCAGTTCGGCATGGGGCAGCTCGCGCGCCATATCGCGCCAGCGGGCAATGTCCCCGACGAATGCGCCAAGCGCGTTGCGGGCGCGGGCCTGTAGCTCATCGGTATCGAGGATGCGCGCGGCGGCGATGCTGAGGGGGATGCCCTCCGCTCGCGCAAGCTGGTGGAGTTTCGCCACCGCCTTGTCGCCCAGCCCGCGTTTGGGCGTGTTGACGATGCGTTCGAAGGCAAGGTCGTCGGCGGGCTGGTTGATGACGCGCAGATAGGCGAGCGCGTCGCGGATTTCCTGCCGCTCATAGAAGCGGAAGCCGCCGATGATGCGATAGGGCATGCCGATGGCGATGAAGCGGTCTTCGAACTCGCGCGTCTGGTGCGAGGCGCGGACGAGGATGGCGATGTCGTTGAGCGATTTGCCGCCGCGCTCGCACGTCTCGATCGCCTCGCCGACGCGGCGCGCCTCTTCGGGGCCGTCCCACACGCCCATCACGCGGACCTTTTCGCCCGCATCGAGTTCGGTCCACAGCGTCTTGCCCAGACGGCCGCTGTTCTGTGCGATGACGCCCGATGCGGCGCCGAGAATGTGCGGGGTGGAACGGTAATTCTGCTCGAGCCGGATGACCTTCGCGCCGGGAAAATCCTTTTCGAACTTCAGGATATTCGCGACCTGTGCGCCGCGCCAGCTATAGATCGACTGATCGTCGTCGCCGACCACGCAGATATTGCGGCGTTCCTGCGCCAGCAGGCGCAGCCACAGATACTGGACGGCGTTGGTATCCTGATACTCGTCGACCATGATGTAGCGGAACCGCTGCTGATACTGTTCCAGCACTTCGCGATTGCTGCGCAGGATGGTGAGGACGTGGAGCAGCAGATCGCCGAAGTCGCAGGCGTTCAGTGCCTTCAGCCGCTCCTGATAGGCGCCATAGAGTTCCTGCCCGCGGCCATTGGCATACTGTTCGGACTCACCCGCATCCAGCGCGTCGGGGGTCATCCCCTTGTTCTTCCAGCTGTCGATCAGGCCGCCGAGCTGTCGCGCGGGCCAGCGCTTGTCATCAATGCCATAGGCCTGAATGAGCTGTTTGAGCAGGCGAAGCTGGTCGTCGGTATCAAGGATCGTGAAATTGGATTGCAGGCCGACCAGCTCGGCATGGCGACGCAGCATCTTTGCGCCGATGGCGTGGAAGGTGCCGAGCCAGGGCATTCCCTCCACCGCATCGCCGACGAGGCGGCCCACGCGCTCCTTCATCTCCCGCGCTGCCTTGTTGGTGAAGGTGACGGCGAGGATTTCGGAGGGCCAGGCGCGGCGCGTGTAAAGGATATGGGCGAGGCGGCGGGTGAGCGCTGCGGTCTTTCCCGTGCCCGCGCCTGCAAGCATGAGGACGGGACCGTCCAGCGTCTCCACGGCTTCGCGCTGTTGCGGGTTCAGTCCGGTGAGATAGGGTGGCTCTTGGGGTACGGATACTGCATCGGGCATAAGTGAACAGGTAGGGAACGCAGATCAGATGGGCAAGCGGAGATGCGGTTGTGCTTGCCGGTGCATGTGCGGGAATGCAGGGGATAGCGCATGGGGCATGCACTGTCCGAAAATTACCAGGAGCGTGATAAAATGGCAGGATTGTTCTTTTGTGACGTTTCACTGACTGATATGCTTGACGGACAGGCAAAGCTGCCGCTAAGCGCGCGGCTTCACGGCGATCGTAGCTCAATTGGTTAGAGCACCGGCTTGTGGTGCCGGGGGTTGCGGGTTCAAGTCCCGTCGATCGCCCCATTACTCCTCCTCGTACCAAGCGGAAGCGAGCCTGTGCTGACCGACTGGGGCTTTCCCGATTTCGACGACCATGAAGGCGTCCATCTCTTCACCGATCCCGAATCCGGATTGCAGGCGGTCATCGCGCTGCATTCGACGCATCTTGGGCCTGCGGCCGGTGGCGTCCGATTCTGGCATTATGCGAACTCGTCCGCCGCGATTACCGATGCGCTGCGCCTTTCGCGCGGAATGAGCTTCAAGAACGCGATGGCGGGGCTGCCGATGGGCGGCGGTAAAGGCGTGGTGCTCGCCGCGAAACCGGGCGACGTCATCAGCGAGGCACAGCTTCGCGCCTTCGGTCGCGCGGTCGAATCGCTGAACGGGCAATATATCACGGCTGAAGACGTCGGCATGTCGGAAGAGCGGATGAAGATCATTCGCACGGAAACGCGCCATGTTTCCGGCCTGCCGGTCGAAGCGGGCAGCGCCGGTGGCGATCCCGGCCCGTTCACGGCATTCGGAATCTATCTGGGCGTCAAGGCAGCGGCAAAGCGTGCGCTGGGTGCTGACAGCATGCAGGGCGTGCGCGTCGCGGTTCAGGGCGTCGGCAGCGTCGGTGGCGGGTTGGCGAAGCGGCTGGCCGCAGACGGCGCGATTCTGACCCTGGCGGACGTGGATACCGCTCGCGCGGACCGTCTGGCCGAGGAACTGGGTGCTGAAACCGTAGCGCCGGATGCGATTCTGGATATCGAATGCGATATCGTCAGCCCCAACGCGCTGGGCGCCATTCTGGATGCGCAGACGATCGCTGCGCTGAAGTGCAGGGCGGTGGCGGGCGGTGCCAACAACCAGCTTGCGACCAAGGGCGACGGCGCGCGCCTGAACGATCGCGGCATCCTCTATGCCCCCGATTATGTCATCAACGCCGGCGGCATCATCAATGTAGGGCTGGAATATCTGGGGCAGGGTGATCAGGCGGAAGTCGAAGCGCGGATTGCAAAGATTCCCGAACGCCTGATCGAGGTATGGGACGAAAGCGACCGTACCGGCGAGCCCGAATCGGAAGTCGCGGACGCTATTGCAAGACGGTTGATCGGGCGCAACTGAGACGCCCTTTCCCGAATGTGCGGCAGCAGGCCGACACGCGCTTTCAAATCATCGCTCAAACCGCATTCGGCCAGGCCGCGGTGCTGTCGAACGGCATCAATACAAGTGCCGGATTCCAGCAATACAAGCTATGGTGACCTAAACTGGTGACCCCTACGGGCAAGATATCGGCGTAGGAAGACGCCCCAAAAAGTCTCAACCTATTGATATTACTGCATAGGACTGCGAATGTCAGTATCAGTGTGTTCCACGGATGTTCGCTAAATCCGATACAAAGTGTGGGACTAAATGTGGGGCTGCGAAAGGGTATCGCCTTGCCGCTTACCGCGCTCAAAGTTCGCCATGCCGGTCCCGGCCGTCACGCAGACATGCACGGGCTCTATCTGATTGTCCGCGATACCGGTACGCGGTCATGGATGCTGCGGATCCAGCATCGCGGACGGCGCAGGGATTTCGGGCTTGGCTCCGTCAATGCGGTATCGCTGGCTGATGCGCGGCTCGCGGTTGCCGATTATCGCCGGATGATCCGCAACGGCCTCGATCCGGTTCAGGAACTGGGACTGCGTCGCAGGGCGGCGCCGGACTTCGAGACAGTTGCACGCGATTGCTATGATGCAATGAAAGGCGGATGGAAGAACGGAAAGCATGCATCATGGATGCGGAGCCTTGAAAACTATGTCTTTCCGGTGATTGGCAGTACCCCAGTCGATGCCATCGACAGCGCAGCGGTATTGCGCGTGCTCGAACCGATCTGGCTGACCATTCCCGATACAGCGCGGCGAATATTGCAGCGGATCGGCACGGCGCTTGATTATGCACATATCAAAGGGCTTGTATCTGAGGAGATATCGCTGCGCTCAGTACCGCGTGGTCTGCCTCGCCAGCACCGGCAGGTAACGCATCTCGCAGCGATGCCCTATGGCGACGTGCCGGCGTTCATGCAGAAGTTAAATGCGTTGGAGAACAGCGTAGGCCGGGATGCTCTGAAGCTGACGGTGCTGACCGCTGCGCGTTCGAATGAAACGCGGTTTGCAACATGGGGCGAGTTCGATCTCGACAAGGGTATATGGTCGATTCCCGGCAGTCGCATGAAGATGCGAGAACCGCATGTCGTGCCGCTTTCGCCAGCGGCGCTTGCGCTCATACACCGTCTGCGTGAGGCGCACATCGCGCTTGAGGGAAAAATCAGCGAAAACACATGGGTGTTTGCCGGTTCCACCGGCAAGCCGATCAGCGATGCCACCATGGTGAAGGCGATACGTGCGATGGGTATCACCGGCGTCACCGTCCACGGTTTCCGGTCGAGTTTTACCGACTGGGCGGCAGAGCAGACCGACTTTCCGAAGGAGGTCGCCGACAAGGCATTGGCGCACAAGATATCGAACGCCGTAGAAGCCGCCTACCGGCGCACCGACTTTTTCGGCAAACGTCGTATTCTCATGGACCAGTGGGCTGCGTTCTTATTTAGGGGGGCGTATGCCCTGATGTGAGAGATTGCGCGCGTTATGGGCTATGATCCGGCCGAAGCGCTAGCCGAGCGCCGGTCCGAGTATCGCCATGCAAGGGCAATACTTTCTACCGCGCCAAGCGCGATGCCCCGCTCGGCCGCCGCGAGCGCGCCATGTGGCAGGCCCGGGCCGCGCGCCGTGGATGACGATCTCAACCGGCGCTACAATGACGCCCTCGACCTACTGCCGCCGCTCAGCCGCACGGTGTTCCTGCTCTCCCGCGTCGACGACCTCGCTTATGCGGATATCGCATGGCGCTGCGGTATTGATGCTGCCGAGGTTCAGCTGCGCCTCGCCGACACCCTGTTCGACATCGGCCGCGCGCTCGACGGCCACGTCACGATCGCCATGCACTTGCGCGGAGAGCTGATGATCTGGCGTGCCGCCGCCGCCCGATACCGCCTGCGCCGTCGCCACTGGCGGCTCGGCCGCTGCTACCGCGAAGCCCAGGCCAGACTCGCCCCGCGAGACCCGTGGCACCGCCGGTTCATCAACAAGATCAAAGGCTTGATGTGAGAACCGGCACCGGTGTCTCTCCACCAGTGCCGCTTATCTCCCTAAAAAACGATGTGCAGACAATGGCTTAACCCGTAGGGGGAGCCACTGCTTTTATCTTGCCTTCGTAACCAAGTCGCTCTCTTTCGCGCTCTTTTCCCTCTGCCGAAGGTAAACTGCCACTGCGACCTGAGCAGGAAGGAGGAGCAGGATTCCTCCGATTACAAGCCGGTCCATCACGCAATGGCCTGTTACCGAACATGAGGCCCAGCCGGTTGTGAGGAGAAAGAACACCGCACATGCCCAACTTAGGAGGCAGAGAATTCCGAAGATGGTCCATTTGAGAAGGCGGTTCATCCTCCCCTCCCGCACTGTGCGGCCGCTTGGCTGTATTCCTTCGCCAGATCGACGGACATCCCCATTGCCTGAGCTTCGAGAGGGCTATTGTGCGGATCACCCGTGAAGAGTGCGCCAGCTATCGATCCAATCACCCAGGCAAAGCCAAAGTTACCTGCCCCCGACTGATCCCACTGCATGGTGTGGATCGTTTCCTCGAAGAACCCCGACGTTCCTTCTCGGAAGCTGTTCCAATGACCTGGAGCAACGTATACGTTGTTTTGAATGGTGATGGCCGGATTGCCGTGAGCGAAGGCGGCCTTCGCAGCGAGACTACCGCCGTCGCCATTGTGGAAGACGACGGACCCAAGGTTAGGCCCGCCCAGCCCCTTGCTCGCCAGAAACTTCTGCATGCACGGAGATATTCTACGCGTCTGCTCCCTTTGCGGCGATGGTGGTCCATGAGTGGTAGTGATACCGATGTTATTATATTCATTAATTGTCAGAGGGTCACCATCTCCACCTATATCAATCATCCCTGTCAAAGTACAATCTGTTACATAGGATCCAGTTTTACTAACTTTTCCAGTTTTTTGATCGCGTTCATACAGAGTAATTTTTGTACATGTATTGAAATAAAACCTTCTTAGCCCGAGCGGATCGACGCCGTTGATGGGATCGCTGCCGACATAGTTATACCAGTTCATGCCGTCGCCGTATCCGATGGGATCGGTCTGCATGAACCGGCCGAGCGTGGGCGAGTAGATGCGGGCCTTATAGTAGTACATGCCAAGCTCCGGTAGCCAGGTCTGGCCGGTATACTGGAACCGCCCGACATTGGTCGAGCCCGGAATGCCGTATTCGTCATAGGTGTTGATGCCGTTGGCGATGGGCGATCCGCTGGAACTGGTCACCGCGATCACCGAACCGCGCTCGTCGGTGAGCAGCCAGCGCCGGTCGCTGGTGCCGGAGCCTTCATACCACACCACCGGCGCGCCTATACCGGGGCCGGGAACATAGCGCCTCAGCAGCGTGCCCGAGCTGTTATATTCACCGATCAGGTTAACCCCGTCATAGAGGAACCGCGTCGCGCTCGTGCTGCTGCTCGACGTCTGATAGAGCCGCAGCAGCGGATCGTAGCTCAGCGCAGCACCGCCGGGACCGGTTTTGAGCAGGTTCTCCGAACTGTAGGTATAGCTGTCGCTGCCTGAGGTGGTCAGGTTGCCGCGTGCATCATAGCCCAGCGCCGTGCTGCCCGAACTGGTATATTGATTGAGGGCGTTGCGCGCATAGTTGCGGTTGACGCTCGCATAGCCCGTCCAGGCATAGGCATCGTTCGAACTCGTCCGGCTCTTGATCTGACCCGCCGGGTTATAGGTGAAGCTTCGCGTCAGATCGTAGCTCGACCCGGCAAGGTTCTGCACCAGCTGCGACAGTCGCGAGACCGCGTCATAGCTGAGGCTGGTGGTGACCCCGTTGCCGCGCGTGATGCTGGTTTGCTGTCCCAGACTGTCATAGCCGTAGCTTGCCAGTACGCCGACGCCCGAGGTCGCACCGTTCTCGCGGATCTTCGACACTTCCCCTGTGACCAGATAATCGTAATCGACATAGAAGCCGTCGGGCCAGGTCATCTTCGTGCGACGACCGGCAGCATCATAGCTGTAATGCACCGTACCCAGCGGGCTAGTCTGGGTCAGATTGCGCCCCAGCGCGTCATAGGTGAACGACAGGGCATTCCCGCTCTGGCTCGCGCTCAGCATATTGCCGGTCAGGTCATAGCTGTAGCTGACGTCGGGCTCGCTGCCCGGCAGGTTCTTCGCCGTCACCCGGTTGAGATGGTCATAGCTATAATCAATCGTCTGCCCGTCGCGCAGCCGCCGGCTCGTCACATTCCCGTTATTGTCATAGCCAAGCTGCTCATAATCGCTCGCCGAGCTCGAGCCCGATCCTACCGAACCGGTCGGATATTGCGTCTTCACCAGACGATCGAACCCGTCATAGCTGTAGATCGTCTTGTTGCCGCTGCCGTCGGTCAACGAGGCAGTCTTTCCGTTCGGCGTGTAGGTGGCATATTCAATCGCAGCATCGGCGGTGCCGACAGCCTGCGTAACGCTGAACACATGGCCAGCAGCATCATATTGCGTCTTGGTAACCCGGTCCGGCCCGTTGCTTCCTGTCGATTGCAGGGAGCAGGCATTGGTTACCGTTCCCCATGCTGAACTGTTCATCCGGATCGCCGTGCATTCGGGGCGTCCGTTCGAGTCGTAACTATAGTCCGTGACACCATAAGTCGTGCTGCCGCCCTTCAGGACGGTGCGTACTTTCCGACCATAGCTGTCGTAGCTGAGCACTTGCGACCGATTGGAGGTGAAGTTGGAAAAGGCTGAAGCGCTTTGGCCGGCCGTCGTTCCCAGTTCGGTCTTGGCGACGCTGCCGTCTGCATTATAGGTAATGCGCTTTGCGCGGTTTGGAAGGCTCCCCGACCCATCCGGATCAGGCGAAATTGTGCCGGTTATCTCACGAGCGCCATTGTAAAAGATCGCGGTCTTATCAGCAGAGCCGGGCAACGGACCATCAATGGAGATGCGATTGCCCATCGCATCATAGCTCGCCGTCGTGACAGCGCTCAGATTATTATCCCCTGCTTTTACCGTGACACTGGTGACGTTGCCGTAGCTATCATAGCCAATTGCCTGCCGGGTTTCATCGGCGGTGCCTGTGCAGCTTGCACTGCTCCGGCATGTGGATACGCCCGTCAGTTCATACACGCCCCCGATCTGAGTATAGCTGTAACGCGTTTGCGGTCGCGTACCACTACCGGAAGGGGCTGGAAGCGTCACTGCCGTCACTCCGCCATGCGTGGCGTCATAACTGTAATTGGTAATACGACCGAGCGCATCCGTCGTACTTGTCGGATTGTTGCAGGTCACATAATTCGAACAGCTCGACGGATAGGAAGCCGACGTTCCGATATTGGACAATCCCGATCCAGGCTTGGCGTGCAGGGTTGTCGCTGTAACATTACCCCGTCCGTCCAATGTATATTCGACGTAATTGCTTTCGTCATATGTCACCCGGGTGAGCCGCTTGTAGCTGTCATAGCCGTACCGCGTTTGCTTGCCCATGCGGTCCGTAACAGAAGTCGGCCTGCCTATACCAAGATCAGATACAATCACTTTCGAGTGGCTGGCCGCGTCGGTTACCGTCATCGTGGCCGTCGAACCCGATACGGAATAGCCATATTGCGTCGTAACGCCGTCCCGGGTGACTGATGTCACATTAGTCGTCCCGCTGACCGTGAAGTTCGGCGTACTGGTGCCCGGCGGCGTAATGCTGGTCGCGGTTATCTGCCAGCTATGGCCCGTCAGGTCGGTGACGTCGACCACTCCGGAAGAGGGATAGCTGTAGGTGATTGTTCCTTCGGTAACACCGTTGCGCCTGAAGTCGGCCTTGGTCCGGTTCGAGCCTGAATAGCTAAAATGGACCGAGTAGCCGAAGCTATTGCTTACCTGCGACAATGTGTCCGGACCGAAACCAAATCCCGCAAGCCAGCTAAGCGTCAGGCTGCTGCCATTTGGATTTCGGACTTGAGTAGGAAGCAGGATGCAACCACCCGATGGGTTGGTCCAGTCACAATAATAGGTACTTGGCGATTCAGCGTCACCGCCGGTTGGATCGGTAAAGGTAATCGCCGTTCCGTCGGCCAGCCGATAAATATAGCTGTGCGTACTCAGATCCTTGGTGAGCGATGTGCCCTGCGGCACTGTCGGAGTCAGGGGGCCCGCTGTTACGCTACCCGTAAAAATATCCTGGATGTAATCTGGGCGTTTGATCTTGACCGTTACACTGGATCCACTGCGCGTCAGTAGCAGTACCAAATGGTCCCATTGTGATCCCATGCCGTTTGCACTGACCCGCATCAGTTTGAGTTCCGCATCCCCTGAACCTATCGACCCTTCAGGAAAGGACAGAATATATTCATCCCTTGTCAGATCGATATTATTCTCATCGAGATTGCGAAACTGTGCCCAGTTTTGCGCCTGCGCGGGCAAGGCCATCGTCCCACCCAAAATCGTGCCAACCACCAGAATGCCACGCATCCAAGTAATTCCACGGCGCGATCGTCTGGCTGCGCCTCTCGTCCGCATCCATGCCCCCCCTCAAATTGATTTATTAACGCCAGAATCTGCCCCAAGGCACGCCGCCTAGGAGCCGGAAGCTCCGTTGACCTTTACGTTGGTCCGGTTGTCGGCCTTGTCGTAGCTGTAATTGGCCATCACGCCGTTATTGACGGTGCCGCTGGCTTCAACCTGTATCAGGCGTCCACGTGCATCATAATGATAGGTGATGGTCTCGCTTGCATAGGCAAGTCCAAGTCCCGCAAGCATGGTCCCCACCACACCTGCGACTAATGCCGCTTTGCGCATCGGCTGCTCCCTGTTCGCGCAATGCAAAGCCCCCTAAGCATTACGTACTACTCACAATAGATGGGCATTGGCCTCTGGCAAGTCGTTTTTAACAATATCTCCATTCCGGATATTTTATTGGGATCGTTACTCTTTTCTACACGATCACAACCCCTGCTTTTCCGCTACACTGGAGATAAAGTCGAACTACGTCGGTCATACCCGCCAACCGCATTTTATCCCCCGTCGCCTGACCCGCATCCTCCAGATCGACAACTTGATCGCCGAATCGCAGACGATCATCGACCTTGATCGAGCCCTGGCAGAGACCGCCCGTCGGGCCCTCAGCGATAGTCCTCGACCTGATAGCTGATGGGATTGCGGGCCCATTGCTCGACCTCATGTTCACGCCAGCCTGCGCAGCGCCGGCTGATCCGGATCTGGCGTGGAAAGGTGCCGTCGGCGATCTTGCGATAGAGCGTCGAGCGGCTCAGCCCGGTGCGATCGAGCACGGTGTTGAGGCGGAGAATACGGTCGGGGTGCGGAGATATCATGGATGCCGGTCCTTTCGATGGCGTGTCATCGCTGCTGAGACCGCATCATCGGCATCCAGATTGGCAGGCTCAACCTCCCCGCTGCCGCCATAGGCCGACTCCAGCACCGCAAAAGTGCCCGAACGGCATTCAACGGCTCGTCTCGGAAGGTGGGCCGATTCGAAATCTCTTTCCTTCATAAAGATCGTGCAGGGCGTCTCGCGCCGGCGGCGCGACCGCGTGCTATGGCATCGGTGCCACCGGGCCGCGTGCGCGTCCCGGCCCATACGGGTAACGCCCGGCTGACGCGATGGTGTCGGGCCGTGGCCCGACCAGCGGACATCGCGCGGGCGCGATGGCGTGGCCGCGCCGGGCGCGGCATGGCACAGGGGAGCGTCGCATGCCCCTGGTCCCGCCGCGGCGGGCCGCAACCGGCTGCGCCGGTCTTCCACATCCGTTCCAGTCCTTGCGGATGCACCCCGCCGCTCCATGCGGGACTGCTGGTCTGCTCCTGCCGCTCCCCCGCGCCATTCCGGCCGGGCTGCGGTGGTAAAGGAGAAAGAACATGGCAGACAGGTCCGATCCGGCAGAACTGGTACGGGTGGAAGCAGCGCTGCGCCGGTTACCCCGTCTTGAACGCGACATCCTGCTGGCGGTCCGGCTCGACGGACTGGGTACAGCGGCAATTGCACGGCGCACGGGATTGTCTCAGGCCGAAGTGCAGCGCCTGCTGGTGCGCGCGATAGAGCATTTCACCCATGCGCTCGAGCATCCGCGCCGCCATGGCCGGTGGTGGCGGTGGCGGCGGTGGTGGCGGCGGCGGCGGTGATGAATCCATTTTGCGGGCCATATGCCGTCTCGCGGTTGGCGCAGGGCGGCAACCGGGTTAGGAACGAGCTTCCATGAAATCCGATCTCGATCATCTTCCCGATATCCAGCGCCGCGAGCTTGCCCGCGTGCGCGAAATACTGCTCGAAGAGTTCGACACCGCGATTGCGCGCGCGACCAGCCCAACCCGCCGAAACGGCAAGGTCTATAAGATCGTTCTGTTCGGTTCCTATGCGCGCAACGACTGGGTCGATGAACCCGAAAACGGCTATCAGTCCGATTATGACCTGCTGATCATCGTCAGCCATGAAGACCTCACCGACATTGCCGGTTACTGGTATGTCGCCGAAGACCGCATCCTTCGCGATGCCGCCATTGGCCGTCCGGTCAATATCATCGTGCATTCGCTCGACGCAGTGAACCAGGCGCTGTCGCGCGGTGAATATTTCTGGGTGGATATCGCGCGCGACGGCATCGCGCTCTACGAACTGCCCTGTCATGCGCTTGCCACGCCCATGCCGCTCACGCCTGCCGATGCGTACCGCATGGCGCGGGAATATTTTGATGGATGGTTTGCGAAAGCTGTTGATGCAATTGAAATTGCGGAGTTCTGCGTAGAGCAGAATAAGCTAAACGATGCCGCCTTTCTCATGCATCAGGCAACCGAGCGTCTCTACATCTGCTTTCTGCTGGTACGTACGCTCTACTTTCCGCGTTCGCATAACATCAAGTTTCTGCGTTCGCTCGCCGAGGACAAGGAACCACGTCTGGTCGCAAGCTGGCCGCGCGAGCAGCGTACCGACCGGCGCCGGTTCGAGTTGCTGAAGCGCGCCTATGTCGAGGCGCGCTACTCGGCACAGTACGCCATTGCCCGCGACGATCTCGACGCGCTCGCCGCTGCGATTGCGCAGCTGCGCGATACCGTTGAGACGCTGTGTCTCGAGCGGCTGGAAGCGCTGAAGCAGGGAGCTGAAGGGTAAGAGCGCTCCTGCTATCACCACCCCTATTCGCCCTTCTCCTTAAAGGCCCTCTGTCCTCGTCGCCGCCACACCACAAGTTGGCGTTGTCCGTCAGCGCTGCGCAAGGTTGCCGCCGCTTCGACCAGCACCCCAAGGATCACCGCCCGATCGTCATCGGTAAGCTCGACCAGCCCGGCCTTGGCGACGAGGCCGCCCAGCTCGATCAGCCGCCGGGTGCGCTCGCGCCGCTTCATCTGCCAGGCGCGACGATCATGGCGTGCCTGTTGTGCCTGAAGCCGGTTGTGCGCTGCGGTCGTCCGGCGCAACGCTGCCCGGCCTGCCGCGAGCGCCGTCGCCAGCGTCTTCGCGCTCTCCGCGAAAAAAGGCAGCGCCGCGCTTGCGCCACGCCTCCCGGGTCGGACGGGGCGCGGTGCCTGCCTCGAGTAGCGCACCGGCCAGTTCCTCGACGCTCAGCCTATCCGCACCGGTGGCCTGGACGAGTTCGCCCAGCTGGTGCTGTCTGCGGTTTTTGAGCTTCCTTGCCTTGTCGGCAAGGGTTCTGAGTTCAGCATCATAGTCCCGGGGTTTACGCATCGCAGTTGTCCTGAGTTGATCGACCACGCCCTCTCATTTATCGAGTGGGTCGATCAGCCCCAACCTTCTGAAATATCCTGACACTTCGGCGTCGCGAGAAAGATGAAATCTTTTGAGGGCGCGCTTATACGTCGTGCCGACATGCGCTTTTAAGAGTAGCTGGTATGTCGCCATGGCGATCTACCACTTCTCCGCCAAAGTCATCAGCCGCGCGTCGGGTTCGTCGGCGCTGGCGTCCGCCGCCTATCGTTCGGCATCGCGGCTGTACGATGAGCGGCTCGATCGCCACCACGACTTTGCGAACAAGGCCGGGGTCGTGCACTCCGAAGTGCTGCTGCCCGACGGTGCGCCCGAAGAATGGCACGACCGCGAGCGGCTGTGGAACAACGTCGAGGCGGCTGAGGTCAGGAAGGATGCGCAGCTTGCGCGTGAGATCGAGGTCGCCATCCCGCGTGAGCTCGATCAGGCAGAAGGTATTCGTCTGGCGCGCGACTTTGTGAACCGCGAATTTGTCGAACGCGGCATGGCCGCCGACCTTAACGTGCACTGGGACATCGGCGCGGATGGCGAGCCGAAGCCGCACGCGCATGTGATGCTGGGCATGCGCGAGGTGTCGCAAGTCGGCTTCGGCGCGAAGGTGCGTGACTGGAACCGCACCGAGCTGCTCACGCACTGGCGCGAAGCCTGGGCGGGCCACGTCAATGTCCGGCTTGCCGAACTGGATATCGATGCACGGATCGACCACCGGTCGCTGGAAGCCCAGGGCATCGATCTCGAGCCGCAGCACAAGATCGGTCCTGCGGCATCGCGGATGGCACAGCAGGGGCTGCACTCCGAACGCCTTGTCGAGCATCAGGCCATTGCTCGCGCCAATGGCGACAAGATCCTTGCGCATCCGGCGATCGCGCTCGACGCGATCACCTATAGCCAGGCGACGTTCACCACGCGCGACCTCGCGCGGTTCGTGCATCGCCATAGCGAAGGGAAAGAGCAGTTCGACCGGGTGATGGCAGCGGTGCGCGCATCGCCCGAACTGGTAAAGCTCGGTAAGGACGGACGCGGCGAAGACCGGTTCACCAGTCGCGAGATGGTCGCGACCGAGCAGCGGCTCGAGCGCGCGACAGGGCGACTGGCCGGGCGCCGCGACTATGGACTTGCCGAACGGACCGTGCAGGGGGCGCTTGCCCGCTCGGCAAGTCGCGGCCTTGTTCCGGGGGGAATGCAGCAGGCCGCGCTCGAGCATATAACCGACGGGCACGGGCTGCGCATCGTCATCGGCTATGCCGGCACCGGCAAATCAGCCATGCTGGGCATTGCACGCGACGGATGGGAACATGGCGGCTATCAGGTGGTCGGTGCGGCGCTGTCGGGGATCGCTGCGGAAAATCTCGAACAGGGTTCGGGCATTGCCTCCCACACGCTGGCAAGCCTCGAACATCGCTGGGGACAAGGCCGCGCCCTGCTCAACGATCAATCCATCCTCGTCATCGACGAAGCCGGGATGATCGGCACGCGCCAGATGGAGCGCGTACTGAGCGAAGCGGCGAAACGCCATGCCAAGGTGGTACTGGTCGGCGATCCCGAGCAACTCCAGGCGATCGAGGCCGGTGCGGCGTTCCGCTCGATCGCTGAGCGCCACGGCAGTGTCGAGATTACCGAGGTCCGCCGCCAGCGGGTCGACTGGCAGCGCGATGCCACGCGGCATCTGGCGACCGGACGGACCGGCGAAGCGCTGACAGCATATGCCGAAGCCGGTCATGTCCATGCCGGTAGGACGCGCGAACAGGCGCGTCGCGCGCTGATCGAACGCTGGGACCGCGATCGTCAGGCCTGTCCCGGGGCCAGCCGCATCATCCTCACCCATAGCAATGACGAAGTACGCGCGCTTAATGATGCCGCGCGTGCCCGCCTGCGCGCAGCCCAGATGCTCGGCGACGCGGTCGGGCTGGAAGTAGAGCGCGGCGAGCGCGTGTTCGCCAGTGGCGATCGGGTGATGTTCCTGAGGAACGAACGGAGCCTTGGCGTGAAGAACGGAACCCTCGGTACCGTCGAGACCGTGACGCCCGTTAACATGCGGGTGCGCACCGATGACGGCCGATCCATAGCGTTCGATCTCAACCACTATGCCCATATCGATCATGGCTATGCCGCTACCATCCACAAGGCACAGGGCATGACCGTCGACCGCGTCCATGTCCTCGCCACTCCCGGGCTCGATCGTCATGGGGCCTATGTCGCCCTGTCGCGGCATCGCGAGAGCGTCGAGCTGCATTATGGCGAGGATGACTTTGCCGACCGGCCGACGCTGGTGCGCATGCTCAGCCGTGAACGCAGCAAGGACATGGCGTCCGATTATGTGCGAGCGCCGGATCAGCCCCTTACACGGTCCACACCGGCGATCGTACCTCCACCACGTCGGTCGCCGACGCCGGCGTCCCGGCTTTCCGATGCGGTTCAGCGCCATGGTCGCATCGTCGAGCTGATGCGATTCACGAACCGTGTCGGCGATCCTTATACAGTAGAGCAGCGCGCCGAACTGATCGGGAGCCGCGCCGCGCTCGACGCCATCCGACCTTACGCTGCGCAGGATCTCGAAAGCGCCATGGCTGTCGACCATGGTTTAATCGGCGAGGCTGCCAGTGGGCAAACCACCAGGGTCATTCGCGCTATGCAACTCGAAATGGAGATGCGCGAAAACCCGCAGGTGCGCGCCGACATGTTTATCGCTCGGTGGCAGGACCTCGAACGACAACGTGTCGCGCTGCGGCGGGACAACGAAGACTCCAGGATCAGGGCAGTCGAGAAGACGATGACAGGCATGGCCAAAAGTCTGGAGCGCGACCCGCAACTGGAATCGATCCTGCGCATTCGCAAGGGTGAACTGGGCATCCACGCAATGCCCGATCGTCGCATTGGTCAGGCGCTCGCCGCCATGATCGGTAAAAGACGCAGTCGAGGCTTGAGCATCGGCATGTAAACGTCCCCGCGCGCGATCCCCAAATAGGGCAGCTTTGCGCCCCAATTTCGGTCATCCAAGTCTGTTCGCTGAGCACCCGAAAGCGGACATCCGTTTCGTGCCGGCGCAATGGCTATAGTGTTGGCCGTGTACGTTGAAGAGGAGCGTGCGATCAGACGCCGCGAGCGTGCCGTTGTAGTTGCCCAATGGAACCTATAGAGAACGATCTCCATCGTCGTTTGAGTAATCGAGCCGTCGCGAAGATATTTTGGGATCAGCGCTACTTTCGAAAGCGAGAAGGACAGGACGAATAGAACCGATCCGGGACAGACGGGCAGGATAGAACAGGTGAGCGATTTTACAGGCGCCCGGGGGTCCAATACCGGCGACGACTTTCATGAACTCTGGGCCGCACGGCATGCGATGCGGCTTCTCGATGATCGCGATCCGCTACAGGCAATGACGGTCGAGGGCATCGTCCCGAGTGACGCGACCGGTGTGGCAGATTCGACTTGGGACGGTGTCGATTGCGCGCTCTACGAAGGCGGACGCAGAGCGTCGGACGCCGATCGCATCGTGATCGAACAGCTCAAATATTCGGCGGCCAATCCTACGTCCAGCTGGACTGTCGCGCGGATTTGGCAAGGCGAAAAGCGCGAGGACAGCGTGCTCCATCGCTTGGCGAAAGCCTGGTCGGGGATCCGGAGATTGAAGCCCAAGGGTCCGATCGAGGTATCGCTGGTAACTAACCAACCCATTGCCGAGGCCTTGGCTGCCGCGGCGGTAAAGATCGCGGCCGGCGATGTCGCGGTGCCTCGCGACCGTCCGAAGGGGCAAGCCACGGACGAAATCAAGCTAGCCTACGCTTCCGGCTTGGCCAAAAAAGATCTGCCGCTCTTCGCCGGCGCGCTCCGCTTCGACGGCAGCACGGGGTCTCGCTTCGCCATTGAGGACAAGCTGCTCGGCGACATGGCCGGCTGGACCGATCTCGAGATGCAAACGGCGGTCGCCAAACTGCGGCAGTTCATCCGGCATCGCATGCGGCCGGAGTTCGCGGGGGAGGTGATCACCAAGGAGAAGATACTCATCGGGTTGGGCGTCGCGGACATGGGCGCGCTGTTTCCATGTCCTGCGGAACTAAAGCCGGTCGCGAACCGGGTGCCGCGGGCAAGCGTAGCCGACGCGGCCTCGAAACTTCTCGCCGGAGAGCAGCGCATCTGCCTTCACGGTGTCGGTGGAATCGGAAAGACGACTGCGCTCCAGCAGATCGAGGCGGCCCTCCCGAACCATTCGGTCATGGTTACCTTCGATTGCTATGGTGGCGGCACCTATCTCGACGCGGCTGCGCTGCGGCATCGCCCGATCGACGCTTTCCTGCAGCTAAGCAACGAGCTTGCGACCCGGCTTCGATTGCCTATCCTGCTCGGCCGGCATCAGTTCAGCGACCCGGCACGGCTGTTCTGGAATCGCCTTTGCCATGCCGCCAGGGCGCATGCGGCCGAATATCCAGATGGCTTGATCGTGATCGCAGTCGACGCGGCCGACAATTCCGTTACCGCCGCCGCCGCCCGCAAGCCGGCGGAACAGAGTTTCATTCGGGATTTTCTGGAACTGGGCGAGCTGCCAGCAAATGTGCGGTTCGTCGTCACCGCGCGCACCGGCCGGTTGCCGGAGATCGCTCTGCCTGGCAATTATGTGCCGATCGAGCTCCAGCCGTTCAGTCGTGCCGAAACCGAAGCCCATGTGCAGTCGGTCTGGAACGCGCCGGCCGAGTGGCTCGATCTTTTCCATGAGCTGACGCACGGCGTGCCGCGCGTCCAGGCCTATGCCTTGGACCTGGGCGGGGCTGCGCCAGAACTCGCCATCGACCGCCTCCTGCCCGGTGGTCGGTCGCTGGACCAGGTATTCCGCGAACAATTCCGGCTGGCGCTCGGCAAGAGCGGCAATCCGGCTGACGTCGCGAAATATTGTGCAGGACTTATTGCGCTTGCCCGCCCCGTACCGCTGACGGACTTGAGCGGCGTCCTCGATATCCCCGTCCCAGCGTTGATCGACATCTGTACCGACATGGCACCGGCGATCCGTTTGCGCGGCGACCAGGTCGGGTTTGCCGACGAGGACTTTGAGGATTTCGTGCGCAAAGAGGGCGCGTCGGCACTTAACGAGATTACGCGCCGAACCGCCGAATGGCTATTCGCGCGGTGCAAGAGCGATGCCTATGCCGCGCAGCACGTCGCGGGCGCGCTCCTGTCTGCGGACCGCGGCGCCGATCTGCTGAACTTGGTCGAGGAAGAACCGTCGCCGCCCGTGATCCTCGATCCCGTGGGACGCCGCGAAGCGGAGCTTACCCGCCTGCGTCTTGCGATTCTCGCTTGTCGCCAGGCGGGCGATGCTGCGCGCGCGATGCGATTCGTGTTGATCGGCGGAGAGGGGTTGAAGACCGAGCGCGCACTCCGTGCGCTGCTCGCAAACAATCCCGATCTTGCCGTGCGCTTTGCGCCGGAGACAGCCGGCCGGCTAATCCTGACCGACCCTGAGCAGATCGCCTATCATGGCGCCTTTCTGATCCAGAAGCAGGTCGTCGATGCCATTGCGGGCGATCACGTCTCGCTCCGCGAAGGCGGGCGCCTGATCCGCGCATGGATGGCCGAGCGCCAGGATAGCACAACCGAGCACGATCGGCGCGACTGGCGAGTCGACGTTTCCGATGTCGCGGCGAACATCGAGACCGTGCTGCGCGTAAAGGGGCCGGCAGAGGCACTGGAAGCACTTGGCACCTGGCGACCGAGGCGGCTGCGGCTGAAGGTCGCAAGGCAGCTCGTGCCCCGCCTTCTTGCGCAGGGCGAGGGCGATCTCCTTCATCGGATTCTCGCAACCGGTGTCCTGAAACCCTGGGAAGAGCCGTTCCTACTCGTGCCGATGACAATAGCCGGCGAGACTGTCGATTCGAAGCGCCTCGCGGCAGGAATCGCCGCGCTGCTGCGGCTTCGGCTCGACATTAGACGCTTCCTGTCGGGTCAGACATCGACAACGGATCTGCGTGGCTGGATTATCGATATCATTATGTCGGGGTGCGAGCTGCTGGCCACCGAGACCGCGGCGAAGACCATGGTGGATGACTTTCTCGACGCCATTTTGCAGCCTGCTAACAGACGGATCGAGAATCAATTCATCAGCGCGACCGCAAGTCTGGACTTGCTGTTTCGTGCGCATGCACTCCGTGCTGCCCGTGCCAAGGCGACGCCGATATCGACAGACCTATATGTCCCGCGTCCCGAGCCGGAAACGAAGGAAGAGAAAGAGCGTCGTGCCTGGCGCGGGGACGATGCGGACCGCAAGCTCAATGAGCTCACGAACGCGATCTTCCCGATCTACGCGGCCACTGCGACCGCGCTGGTCATCGCCTCTGACCCGGCCGCGCTCGCGGAAATGCTGGAAGCGGCAGCCAAGAAGCGCGAAGACAATAGTTGGCGTCTGGCGCGCGATTTGAGCGGAAGCGTGCTCGCCCAGGCGGCGGCGCGCACCATGATGCTTCTGGCCGCGCGCGGCGCCGATTCGAACCTGCTGCTGTCCACGGCGCGGCGCGTGCATGGACGATGGGGAACCGGAGACCTTGCCCCCGATCTCGCATTCGGAGAGCGCATCGCGCTTCGCTCGGAACTGCACGCGGACATGCTCGCCGATATCACCAAATCGGTCGTCGCAATTCGCGGACGCCGTATCGGTGCAGACGAAAAATCAAAGGCGCTGCTCGCTTATGCGCGTCTGTTAGTGCCGATCAGTCCCGACGATGCCAGCGCGATCTTCCAGAGCGCAGTGGAGGCGGCAAGCCAATTGGATCGAGAGATCATTGGACAGCTGAAACTGCTGGCGGTGCTGTTCAAGCAGGGGCGCACCGATGTGGCGGATCGACGCACAGCCGCACGCGAGCTCTCCGAAGTGCTGGCCGACGCCGCGATCCGCCTGGACGGCGAGGGAGAGCTTCCATGGGATTCCGTGATGGACGCCCTTGCCCAGCTCGACCTTCCACTCGCCCTGGCCAATGCCGCCAAATTGGAAGACGCAAACCTCGCAAGTTTTCGAGAGACGCTCGAGCCTGTCCTGAAATCAGGTTTGGCGACCGGCCTGGTTTCGCCGTCTGTCGCTATGGCGCTCGCGCTGATGATGCAGGGCGATCATGGCGTTGTCGAAGCAGCGTTGCAGCATCTCCCCTCCGATGCCCCCCTTGCAACATTTCTGGAAGAAGCGGCCTGGGATGCGCTCATCCGGCACGATCACCGTGACAACGAGAAGCTGATCGCGCGTGTTGAAAAGGTGCAATCGCCGGGATTCATGGGGAACGCGCTGCTCCAACGCGGCGCGTTCCTGGCCAAATTGCCGGAGGTAGAACAGGGTCGTGTCTCCTACGGACCGGGAGGTATCGACAGGACCTCCAAGGCCACAACGCCCCGGCCTGGCTGGGCGCGGGATGTCCTGCTCGACACCGAAAAGCTCGAACAAGAGATCAAAGCGGCGCTCAATGTCGCGCGTGCGAGCAAGAATTATATCTCTGCCTCCGAGGTTGTCGGATGGGCCGCTGGCAATGTTGGCCTGCGGGATCGCATCGCTTTTCTGGACGCCCTGTCCGGCGTGAAGATTGGCGTCGGCGTTGAAGTCGTCGAGCGGCTTTTGACCCTGTTGCCGCAATGGGATTCGCCTGCAGTTCGGCATTGGGCATCGTCGAAACTTCCGGGCGTGATCACCCGCCGGCTCCCGGATTTCATTCGCTACATCGCGCACGGCGAGACGTCGCTCCCCAAGGCGATCGAATGGACCGGGATGCCCTCCGCTTCGGTCGTCGATCTTATGCTCCGCGGGGTGGAACTGCACGGGCAAGCATTCAGCGGTGACCAAGTCTTTGCCCTGGCAGTGCTGATTGCGGGCCATCTCGAATCGCAATCGGCGGCCGGCACGGCGACCTGGTATGCGCGAAGACTGGCAGACCGTATCGATCTCGAAGACCGCGACCAAATCTGGGCGTCGGAAGACGTGCCTGTTGGCATCCCCGAGGCCGTTGCCCGCTTCTTGTATGCATGCATGGGCGATTACGATGTCCGAGTCCGATGGCGTGCCGCACACGCGATGCGGCGTCTGGCGAGGCTCGGCGCAACCGCGGAGCTGCAAGCGCTGACTTGCGAGCATGGCCGCAAGACCGAGACCGTATTTCGTTCGCCCGCTCTCGATTTCTACTGGATCGCCGCGCGGATGTGGTTCGTCATCGCGTTCGATCGCATTGCGGGCGAGGTACCGCAGGTCGCCACGCTCGCCGGCACGGAACTTCTGCGCACAGCATTGGATCAGGATTTCCCGCACATTCTCCTGACAAGCTTCGCGCGCGACGCTTGTCTCAAGCTGGCCGCAGCGAGCGTGCTTCCGCTTGATAAGGACACCCGGCACGCTCTCGAACGCGTGGGCAAATCGGCCCTCGAACCGGTCGAACGTCCGGATTGGTCTGCACGCGGCACGCGAAAACCCCTTTCGATTGACAAGGAACGACGCTTCGATTTCGATCCGATGGACACCATACCCTATTGGTACGATCGCGTGCTCGATGCCTTTGCCGATGTTTCCCAGGCGCAGCTGCTCGCCGAAGCGGAAAACTGGATCATCGACCGCTGGGGCTATGACGGAAAAATCCGCTCCTACAAAGCCGAACGCCGGGGCCACCGGTTCTCGGAGCGGGAATGGTCGCTCGCCAGCAATGGGCATGGGGCGAACCCGACACTGGAAAGGCTCAACACGTATCTCGAGTGGCACGCCCTATGGTGCGCGGTCGGTCAATTGATGAAAACCGAGCCACTCGCGGCAATCCCCGATAGCGATTGGGATGCCATGGCTCGGACGGTGTCGGGCGAAATGCTTACCCAGCCGCCGCACTGGTCCACGGACATTCGGCAACCCGTGCCGCTTCGCGAGGACTTCTGGCGCCAGTCCAGCGAGCCTCTGGGCACGTGGGTCGATCAGGTAACGGAAGCCGAGATGCGTAGTGAGCTGATGCCGGCGGATCGCCCGGAATATCTGCTGGTTGCCGGCGGTTGGCGGATCGCCACCTATGAACGTTCCGAGACAGTTGCGTTTTCGAGCGCGCTTGTGGACCCGGAGCTCGCACCATCGCTGCTGCGCACGCTCCAGACGATGGAGAGTGCCTGGGACTATGGGCTCCCGCGAGACGGAGACGAGTCGGATCATGACGAGGTCGAACACGGCCCATACCAAATGATCCCATGGCTTCGCACGATCTCGGCGGTTGGCGATATCGATGAGCTCGATCCGCTTCGCGGGAATGCCAGCCTGATCGACTGGATGCCTGGCCATCGCGTGTCCGGAGCGCTCGGCCTGGCCCGAAACCATGAAGGTAGAATCTCTTGGTCCGCGCCCGGCAAGCCGCCCATGTTCCTCTACGAGGTTTGGGGAGAGAATGAGCGCGACGAAGAACGCTATCAGGCGCAACGATTCGTGGCCGGCCGTCGGCTTTTGGTCGAGCGTGAGCAATTGCGGGAATTTCTGGCAGCCGAGGGTCTCGAGCTGGTGATCGAAGTGGAGATCAGACGTGAAGGACGTAACAGTCGACGAAGCTATGACGCGGAAGATCAAACCCCCGAGGCGGCGTACGACAGAGTCTACCGCTTCGACGGCGATGGGGGATTCCACGTCGCCGAAGGATATATTGGGCGTTGGGCGGGTGATCGTTCGGCAGCTTGAACTTGATGCGCGCGGCGAGCTTCCGACACGATGGATGGCACATCATCTCGCCGAGCTGATCGAGACCGCCGAGCGAAGCGAGGGGAGCGAACGCCAGTCGGCCGAGGATCGCGCTGTCGATCTCATTCTAAAGCTCTGGACGAATCGCCGAGCTCTCCCAATCCCGGCTGACCCCTTGGCAGGATATGGCCCGGCCATCAAAGTTCTCGCCTCTATGGTGCCCAGTGGCGATCCCTGGCGGATATATGGCCGCAGGGAGACGAGTGACGATCTACTGCGCGAGATGTACGCTGCGCTGGTACATCTGGTGATGAGCGGCCTGCTCCTAACCCGCGGCCCTGAGATCCGCGCGATCGACAATGCGGAATGGCAAGCGCTTACCGATGAAGAGCGTGAGCTTGTCGCCTTTTTTGAGCGCTGGCGGGCGTTCTTTGCGACGCCCGTGCCCAACAAGGTAGATTTGAAGAGACTCTACGAAAAATTGATCAACGGTGACTTCGAGTCATTGAAAGACCAACCAGCACCCTCAGGACAGAGGGAAGAAGTCTCGATCGATCTGGAAGGCGAGCGCCGCGCGATCTTGTCCCATGTCGAAGTTTTTCAGGAGCGCTTGGAGAAGCTCGTTGAAAAATGGCGCGCGACTCTGGCGGATGATATGGTGGGTGAAACTGATAATAGTGCGGATAACGCGTAGCATTTTTCAAACAACGGACGAACGTTTCCTCTGTCGATCAATAGGTCCTAGTGACGGTATCTTCACCGCCGAAAGTCCGCTTCGCTGGGTATCTTCCCGGCATCTGCCTTTCTGCAACCGGCCCAGTTTCAGACCATGCATTGCCTAACTCATCGCCTTAAGACTGGCGCTGAGTCGCTCATGGCCTCTTACAACGGTTCATCAAAGCCAGCACATTGTGTGGGACGAAATGTGGGCGTGGTTTCCGCCGGATCGTCAAAAATCCACGAATCTCGGCGATTTCTGCTTGACGATGGTGACCCCTACGGGACTCGAACCCGTGTTTTCGCCGTGAGAGGGCGACGTCCTAGACCGCTAGACGAAGGGGCCATACGCGATATCGCGTGGAAGCGCGCAATTAGGGCTGCGCACGCTTCCCGTCAAGCGATACGGGCTGGTTTGCTTCCACCTGCTTCAGGGTATTGTCGTCCCAGCCCCCGCCAAGTGCCTTGTAAAGCGAAGCGGTGGCTTCCTGCAGCGTGCCGTTGCTCTGCGCCAGCGCGTCCTGCTGATTCAGCAGCGACCCCCGAGCCTGCAACACCGCTGACAAATCGACGAGGCCAACATTATATTTGGCATCAACGGCATGCAGCGCGCGTTCTGCGCTATCGACGCTGACGCGCAGTTGCTTGTTACGCTGACGCTCGCCCTGAATGCGCACCAGCGCATCATCGACGTCCCTGAGCGCGCCGAGCACCGTCTTGCGATAGGCGATATAGGCCTGCTGACGTTCTTCCTGACGCTCTTTTACCTCGCCCCTGCGCTTGCCGAAATCCAGAATCGGGAAGGCGGCTTTGGCAGCCGCTGTCGCCTGCAGACTGTCGGTTGAGAACAGATTGGACAGAGCGGTCGAAATAAGCTGTGCCGCTCCGGTCAGGCTGATCTTCGGGTAGAGATTGGCAACCGCCACCCCGACGTCGGCCGTCGTCGCCGCCAGCTTGCGTTCAGCCGCCCGTACATCGGGCCGACGACGTAATAGCTCTGACGGCAAACCGGCAGGGATTGCGGGCGGGGTAATCACATCCTGATGCGGAGCACTAAGTTCGGCAATGAGTGCGCCGGGATCTTTACCGAGCAACACGGCAAGCGCGTGCATCTGAATACGTTCCTGAATCAGCAACGGCTGCAGTGAGGCGCGTGTCTGCGCCAGACTGGCCTGATCGCGTACCTGATCGGTTTCCGGGGTCAGTCCGACCTGGACCCGATGCGCCTGAAGCGAATCCATGCGTTCACGGCGGGCGATCTCTGCTCGCAGCACCGTTTCCTGTTGCTGAAGCGTGCGCAGCTTGAGGTAATTGTCGGCGACTTCTGCGGCGAGCGACACTGCGACGTCGCGCGCGTCCCATTCCGCAAGCCCGACCCGCGCAGCCGCGGCCTGGGAACTGCGCCGCCCGCCGCCGAACAGGTCAAGTTCCCAGCTTGCGTCAAATCCCGCAGAGTAGGTCTTGATACCGTCACCGGGCAGGGCAACACCCCCGCTGTTGCCGCTACCCGAGCCGCCACCGCTAAACAGCGAAGCGAGAGAAGAAAAACCGGCATTCTTTGAAAAATGAATATAGTTACCGCCAGCATCCGCGTTGATCTGTGGCAGATATTGCGCATGCGCGATGGCTTCTGCGGCGCGTGCCTGACGCAACCGCGACGCGGCCGTTTGCACATCCAGTCCTTCGGACATGGCTTCATGCACCAGCTTGTTGAGCTCCGGATCGCCGAATGCGGTCCACCAGTGCGCCAGATCGACATCATTGGCAGGAGACGCAGCTGCACCGGCTTCCGCGAATTTTGCGGGAACAGGAAGGTCCGGTGCGTGATAGTCCGGCCCGACCGTACAACCGGCAAGCGCGGTAGCACCAATCATGGCAGCGAGTAGTCTGGGGCGAAACATCAATGGGCTCCCGCAGGCGCCTTGGCACCTTTTGAATTGCGCAAAAAGAGGGCGACCGGGCTGACGACAATGACCACGATCATCATCGAATGGAAGGTGTCGAGGAACGACAACATCGAAATCTGCTGCTGGATTGTACTGTATAGCACACCGAGTTGCAGACCGCCTTCACCAAACAGACTGCCTGCCTTGTTCATCCACTCGGTATAGTTCGGATTGAGCGGGCTGAGGCCGTTTACCATATTGGACTGTTCAATCTGGTGATAATTGGCCAGCATCACCTGCGCGAGTGCAATACCCACCGTGCCGCCAAGGTTGCGCGACACGTTCAGGATGCTCGACGCCTGAGCGGTCTTGCGCTGCGGCAGGCCCATATAGGCGGCGGTGTTGATCGGGATGAACAGGAACGGCAGCGCCATCGACTGGATCATTCGTGCCATTGACGCGTCCATGAAGGTGATGTTCGCGTTGAAGGTCGAAAAATGCCACAGAGCGACTGCCTGGATGATCAAGGCCGGAAAGATCAGCCATCGCACGTCCACCTTGTCGCTCAGGCGTCCTGCGATCGGCACAGCCGCCAATGTTGCGAAACCACCGATAGTCAGCGCCATGCCGGCATCCGTCGCCGAATAGCCAAGCACTTGCTGCAATAGCTGGGGAATAAGCTGCGTTGTGCTGAACAACACCAGTCCGGTGGTGAACATCACGATGTTGGTGATCGCGAAATTACGGTTTTTCAGCAACCGAAGATCGATGATCGGATCGTCATGATTGAGTTCCCAGACCACGAGCGCGATCAAAGACGCAGCAGAAAGCACCGCGGTGATGAAGATGAAGTTGTTGGCGAACCATTCGTGCCGCTCTCCGCGGTCCAGGGTGTATTCCAGAAAACCGAGACCGAATGCGACCAGCGCAAAGCCGAGATAGTCGACCCGCAACCCGCGCTTGAGCATGGCGAGGCGTTCTTTCTGGATAACCTCCGGCTCATCGACGAAAAGCTGGATCAGGAACAGTGCGACGATCCCCACCGGCACGTTAATCAGGAAGATCCAGTGCCAGCTTGCATGATCGGTGATCAGCCCGCCGATGGTCGGACCGAATACAGGACCGACAATTACGACGATGGCAAAGGTCGCAAAGGCCATGCCGCGCTTTTCGGGTGGAAAGGTATCGGCGAGCATCGATTGTTCGACCGGCGCCAGCCCGCCGCCGCCAACGCCCTGAAATAATCGGGCTAGAATAAGCACTTCAATATTCGGCGCGATCCCACATAGGAACGACGATCCGGTGAAAAGCGCCACCGAAATCATATAATAGCGCTTGCGCCCGATCACATCCGACAACCAGCCGGAAATCGGGATAATAATCGCGTTGGCGACCAGATAACTGGTCAGCACCCAGGTAGCCTGATCGACCGAAATCGACAGGCCGCCCGCAATATGATTGAGAGACACGTTGGCGATGGAGGTGTCGAGCACTTCCATAAAGGTCGGCAAACTGATGATCGCAACGATCAGCCAGGGGCTATACGGCCCGGCAACCGATCGTTCCGAGGTCCAGTTGGCCGATTGTGCGCCGGCATCCGCCACGGTTCAGCGCACCTTTACCGTGGGCTCAACGGACATGCCGGGACCAAGCGGATATTTCATCCAGTCCGCGCCATCGTCTTTGCGATCGAAAACAATGCGTACGGGAACGCGCTGTACGACCTTCACGAAGTTGCCCGTGGCGTTCTGCGGAGGCAGAAGGGCAAATGCCTGCCCGGCACCGCGCTGGAAGGAGTCCACATGGCCATGGAATTTCAGGTCCGGAAACGCATCGACCTTGATATCGACCGGATCGCCCCGCTTCATATGGGTGATCTGCGTTTCCTTGAAATTGGCGGTAACCCAGATGTTGTCGGGAACGATCGCCATCATCTGCGTTGCCGGGGAAACGGTGCTGCCGACATTGACGCTGCGATTGACAACCTGCCCGCTGATCGGCGCGCGTATTTCAAGGTCGCCGACCGTCACATTCGCTTCGCGTACCCGCGCTTCGGCAGCGCTTTTCTGGGCCTGTGCGGCAGAAACGCCGCGCTGCGCAACCACCACATCAGCCTTCGCGCTTTCAACCTGACGTCGTGCAGCCTGTGCCTGCGCGGCCGTACTTTGCGCCTTGGCACGCGCCTGATCGAGCTGGGTTGCGGCAACCGCAGAGGAATCGATGCTCTGCAATTTTTCATACCGGGCAAGATCGCGTGCGGCAGTGCGCGCATCCGCTTCCGGCGCGGCGGCATTGGCCTGTGCCTGCCGGACCTGCGCACGCGCAGCCGTCAGGCGGCCCAGAGCCTGCTGAATCGAGGCATCGGCTTCCGATATCCCGGCCTGTGCCTGCGCGAGTTGTGCGGCGGGGCCATAGGGACGAATTTTCGCGAGCAACTGGCCGGCGGTGACATGCTTGTTGTCGGATGGCGCGACCCAGATGAGCTGCCCCGAAATCTGCGGCTGAAGGCGAACGATGTGCGCATCGATGAACGCGTCGTCCGTGGACTCATATTTACGGGCATGCGCATAATATAGCCGCCCCGCGATGAGCAGCACGGCAAGAATACCGATCAGGATGATCCAGAAAAGCGGGCGGCGGAAGAGGGGCCGCTTCTTTTCACCCGCTTCCGTTTCCGACTGCCCGGCGGCATCGTTGCGCTGTTCATGATCCTGCATGTCGTGCGATTGCCCGTTGTCGGCAGTTTGATCGGCTTCACCTGAACTCATCGTAATCCCCGGACTGTCGATATCGGCTCGCGGATAATTACTGGACGCAAGCGTTTTGCAAACGCCGACCAGCTAATGGCGATCCCTGCATTGTGCAAGTGCGTAATGAATATATTTGACCGGAGGTTCCCGTGGCAGTGGCGGACCACTTGTCGTGAAACGCAGGCCAGTCCCGAAAACCGCTTATTATCGCTTCACTTTTTCGAACAGGTCGATCAGCTCGCTGAACTTTACCTGTTGCTCGTGCGCATCACCGGCGGCGATTGCGTCCGCCACGCAACAGGCCGCATGATCCTTTAGTATTTCGCTTTCTACTTTGGCCAGAGCGGACTTCACCGCCTGAATTTGATGCAGAATGTCGATGCAATAGCGATCGTCCTCAACCATCTGCGCGACTCCGCGCACCTGCCCTTCGATCCGGCGCAGGCGATTGATGGTCGGTGTCGTGTTCTTGCTCATGCGTTCCATGCCTTGTCATACCCCATGGGGGTATATAGTGAAGCACTCGTCAGGAGAATTACAGTGAGCGCTTCTTCGAGTTTTTCCCGCCGTAGCCTTTTGCGGGCGGGGGCGATAGGTAGCCTCGCCAGCAGCGTTCCCGCATGGGCGAGGGGACTTCCTATACAGGATACCGTCATACGGCCCGGTTTCGATACCGTCAGGGGCGACGACATTCACCTGCATATAGGGACGGGATCGCGAACGGTGCAGGGGCGGCATGGCAAGGCGATGGCGGTGAACGGCAGCGTACCGGGTCCACTGGTCCGCCTGAAGGAAGGGCAGCATGTCCGTCTGCACATTCGCAACGGCCTGAATACCAGCAGTTCGATCCACTGGCACGGGTTACTGGTGCCGTTTCAATATGATGGCGTTCCCGGTGTCAGCTTTCCCGGCATTCCGGCGGGCGGCAGCTTCGTCGCGGAGTTTCCGGTGCGGCAGTCCGGCACCTATTGGTGGCACAGTCATTCCGGTCTGCAGGAACAATCCGGCCATTACGGCCCTATCGTCATTGACCCTGCCGGCGCCGATCCGGTGCAGGCGGATCGCGACTATGTGCTGATGCTGAGCGAATTCACGCCGATGGACGCGCATAGGATCATGGCGCGGCTGAAACAGGGGGAGGGCTATTTCAACTATCAGCAGACGACCGCCACCGACGACTATCCGTTAAGCGGTAAAAAGCGTCGCATGTGGGCAAAGATGCGCATGTCCGCCACGGACATTTCGGACGTCACCGGTTCCACCTACACCTATCTCGTTAACGGGCGCGGCCCGAAAGAGGGGATGGAATATGCCTTCAGGCCCGGCGAACGCATCAGGCTGCGGGTCATCAACGGCAGTGCGATGACCTTTTTCAATTTGCGCATACCCGGACTGCCGCTCACCGTGGTTGCCGCAGATGGCCAGAATGTCCGCCCGGTGCAGGTCGATGAACTTCAGATCGGCGTCGCGGAAACCTATGACCTGATCGTCGAGCCGTCGACCAGGGCGGCCTATACCATCGTTGCAGAGGCGATGGACCGTTCGGGCATGGCGGTCGCGACATTGGCGTCCTCGCCCGGTCTTCGCGCGCCGGTTCCTGCGCTGCGCGACCCGCCGCTGCTCACCATGGCGGATATGGGCATGGCGATGGGGCATAAGGACATGAAGATGGGTGCGATGTCCGACAGCATGGCGATGCCGGGCACCCCCATGTCCATGCAGGATCATCGCCCCAAAGCCAACGCTGCAAAACCCGGCATGTCGATGGCGAATGGAAGCATGTCGGGCATGGATATGCGCGACACGTCTCGTTTGCCGAAAAATGTGAAAACCGGCCCCGGTCTGGACATGGTGTCGATGCACCCGGCCGATCGGATGGGCGATCCCGGTATCGGTCTGGAACATGTCGGCCACAGCACGCTCAATTATCGCAAACTCGTCGCCCTTGAACCCAATCGGGACGTGCGGACACCGACGCGTTACAAGGAAATTCACCTGACCGGGAATATGGACCGCTATATGTGGTCGTTCGACGGCAGGAAATTCTCCGCCGTCAGCGATGATCCGATCCGCTTCGCTTATAAAGAGCGGGTGCGCGTAAGGCTCGTCAACGACACGATGATGGCGCACCCCATTCATCTGCACGGGCACTTTTTCGAACTGGTGAACGGCGCAGACGTTGCGCATCAGCCGCGCAAGCACACGGTGATTGTGCAGCCCGGCGGCAGTGCGCGGTTCGACCTGACGGCCGATGCGCCGGGTGACTGGGCGTTTCATTGCCATCTGCTGTACCATATGCATGCAGGCATGTTTCAGATCGTCTCCGTCGCCAGCCCGGGGGAGGAGGCATGAAGGCGCTGCTGACGTCTGTCCTGATCGTCTTACCGGTATCGGCGATGGCGCAGGACATGAATCATGCCGGGCATGGCACGATGCAGATGCCGGATCATAAGCCGGCCGAGAGCACGGTTCCCATCGTACAGACGCCGCCTCCGCCGAGCGCGGGCAGTGGCCCGGCCCGTGCGGCCGATGCCGTATGGGGGGCGGATGCCATGCGCGATTCCCGTAAGGCGCTACGCGAAGAGAATGGCGGAATGAAGCTGTTCTGGGTCGATATCGATCGCGCTGAATATCGGATGCGATCCGGTCGGGACGGCTATCTCTGGGATGCCCAGGGCTATTATGGCGGCGATATCGACAAGCTCTGGGTTAAGAGCGAAGGGGAGGGCAGTTTTGGCGACAAGCCCGAACAGGCGGAAGTGCAGGCCTTGTGGAGCCATGCGATCGGCCCGTGGTTCGACTTTCAAAGCGGCGTCCGCCATGACTTCGTACCGCACGGCAGAACCGATGCCGTCATCGGTGTTCAGGGACTCGCGCCCTATCAGTTCGATGTGGAGGCAAGCCTGTTTCTTTCGTCAAAAGGCGAAGTACGCGCCCGAACCGAGGCGGAGCTGGACCAGCGCATTACCCAAAGATTGATCCTGCAACCCCGTACCGAGATTAATTTTTCAGCACAGGACATTCCTGAACTAGGTGTCGGGGCAGGGCTCGACAGGGCAGAATTCGGGCTTCGGCTGCGATACGAATTTGCGCGCGAATTTGCGCCCTATATCGGCGTGTCGCAGGAATGGCGGGCAGGACGCAGCGCCACCTATGCGCGAGCGGCGGGAGACGATCCCAGCGTTACCAATTATCTTGCGGGCATTCGACTCTGGTTCTGAAGACGCTCAACCGACGTTATTGCGCCGGTGTTTTCTCCTCCGTGACCGGCACGGGGCCATTGGCTGTTGCATCGAGCGTCTGATCGCCGCCCAGAACCTGATACAGCGTGACCAGATTGTTGGCGCGCGTCAGTTCCACCTGCACCAGCGAACGCTGGGCACTGTACAGCGAACGCTGCGCGGTCAGGCTCTGCAGGAAAGTGTCAATGCCGCCGCGATAGCGCGCGTCGGAAAGCGTGTAATAATCCTGCGATTCCGATTCCAGCCGTTGCGTCGCCGCAAGCTGACCGTCGATCGTTCCGCGCCGCGCGAGGGCATCGGCAACTTCACGAAAGGCAGTCTGTATGGTCTTTTCATAGGTCGCCAGCGCGGCATCGCGCTCGGCACGTGCTTGCGCTACCCCGGCACGTCCGGCTCCGGCCTGAAAAATCGGATAACTCGCACTCGGACGAACGGACCAGTTGAACCCATCGCCATCAAACAGCCCGCGCAGCGATCCACTGGCAAGCCCGAGAACCGCAGTGAGTGAGATACGCGGGAACAGGGCTGCCCGGGCCACACCGATCTGCGCATTCATGGATTTCAGTTGATATTCGGCCTGCACCACGTCCGGCCGTCGCAAGAGGATGGTAGAGTTCAGCCCGGCAGGCAATTCCCGCAAGGTATCCGAAGCCTTGCCGATATTGTCGGGCAACAGGGACGCGTCGACATCGGTACCGACCAGTAATCGCATCAGATTGGCGTCCTGTGCCAATGCAGTCTGGCTGGCGGCAAGGTCGGCCTGCGCCTGAGAAAGGATAAGCTGTGCCTGTCGCAAATCGGTGCGCGGAGCAATCCCGCCATTGAGTCGCGATTGGGTGAGCGAGACACTTTTCTGCGCGCTTTTGACCGTTTCCTGCGCAATGCCGAGCAGACTGGAGTCTGCGGCATGTTGCAGCCAGGCATTGGCGATACTGGCGACCAGCGCGAGCCGTGTGGCGCGCGCGCCCGCCTCGGTTGCGAAATACTGGTTCAGCGCGGCATCGCTCAAGGATTTCAGGCGTCCGAACAGATCGATCTCAAAGGCGGTCGTGCCGACATCTGCGGTATAATAGGTGTTTGTTCCGCTGCCTCCAGTGATCGCGGTTCCGGTTGTGCTCCCGGTGCCTCCTGTAGCACTCGTCGTCGTCCCGCTGCTGCCATGCGCGACCGTCGCCCCGGCACTGGCATCGATTTCGGGCAGACGGTTCGCGCGCTGAATACGATATTGCGCGCGCGCCGACGCAATATTCGCCGCCGCGACCCGCAGATCGCGGTTATTGGCCAGCGCGAGCTTGATCAGCTTTTGTAGCCTGGGATCGGTGAATATCTCCTGATAGCTGACAGACGGAAGCGATGCTTCCGACTGGTGCAGATAAGCGCTGCCGACCGGCCATGACGGCGGCACTGCCGCTTCCGGACGATGATAGGCCGGCTCCAGCGAACAGGCCGAAAGGCCCACCAGCGCGATCAGGGAAATGCTGCGCCGGATCATGCGCCTGCCTCCGGTTCAGGGTTAGAAGGCGCTTCGTCGTGATGCAGTTTCTTCAGCATATCGCGCGTACCGCGACGGACCATTACGAAGAACAACGGGATATAGAAAACCGCCAGGATCGTCGCGGTCAGCATCCCGCCGATCACCGCCGTCCCGATTTCGATACGGCTATTCGCACCGGCCCCCGTCGACAATGCCAGTGGCAGCACGCCGAAGATAAAGGCAAATGAGGTCATCAGAATCGGACGAAGCCGGATACGGGCAGCCTCCAGCGCGGCATCGATGACACGCTTGCCTTGCTTTTCAGCCTGTTCAGCAAATTCAATCATCAAAATGGCGTTCTTCGCTGCCAGTCCCATGGTCGTTAGCAGACCGATCTGCATGTAAACGTCATTGTCGAGACCGCGCAGCGTCACGGCGAAAACCGCACCCACCAGACCAAGCGGAATGATCAGCAGTACCGCAACCGGGATCGACCAGCTTTCATAGAGCGCCGCAAGGCACAGGAACACCACCAGCAGCGACAGACCGTAGAGGAGCGGTGCCTGCCCGGACGACAGGCGCTCCTGATACGACAGGCCGGACCATGCAACCGAAGTGCCCGGAATTTTCGCGGCCAGGGATGCGATTTGCTGCATAGCCTGTCCGGAACTTACACCCGGTGCGGCCTGGCCTTGTATTTCATAGGAAGAAACCCCCTGAAAGCGCGAAAGCGTTACCGGGCTTTGCGTCCAGGAAGTCGTGGCGAACGAAGAGAACGGTGCCATCTGCCCGGTTGAGGACCGCACATACCATTTGTCGATATCGCTCGGCTTTTCACGAAATGGCGCATCGCCCTGCACATAGACGCGCTTGACCCTGCCGCGATCGACAAAGTCGTTGACATAACGTCCGCCCCAGGCCGCCGAGAGGGTAGTGTTCACATCGCTGGAGGATAGGCCAAGCGCATGAAGCTTCTGCTGATCCAGTGAAACATGCAGAGTGGCTACATCGGGGAGTTCACTGGGGCGCACGGCGACCAGCTTCGGATCCTGCATCGCCATACCGAGCAACTTGTCGCGGGCCGCCTCAAACTGCGCCTGCGACAGCCCGCCGGTATTTTGCAGCTCCATGGTGAAACCGTTTGACTGGCCAAGGCCACGGATCGCGGGGGGGACCAATGCGAAAACCTGTGCATCGCGATAGCCGCTGAGCGCCTTCGCCAGGCGTTGTGTAATGGCGTTGGCGCTGTTCTTTTCACCCTTGCGTTGCGACCAGTCCTTCAGCGCTACAAACCCGGCACCTGTATTCTGTCCGCCCGGCGCACCCGCGCCACCGATACCGCTGACTGTGAACACGGTTTTCACGTTATTCTTCTCATGGTTGAGAAGATAATTCTCGATCGCTTTCTGAATGACGATGGAGCGCGACTGTGTAGCACCCGGCGGAAGCCGGAACTGCACGATGGCGCTACCCTGATCTTCTGTAGGCAAAAAGCTCGTCGGAAGCCGGAAGAAAAGCAGGGCGAGCAGAGCAACGATGAGCAGATAAATCAGCAGGAATGCCCATTTGCGATTCACGATAGTCTGCACGCCATTTTGATAGCGTGCGCTCATGCTGTCGAAACCATGATTGAAGCGGTCTCTCGCGCTGGCAACTCGGGAACTGGCACGGGGGAAACGTCGGGACAGCCAACTGCTTTCGCCCTGCGCACGTTGCTTGAGCAGCGTGGCGGTCAATGCAGGGCTGAGGATCAATGCGACCAGGACGGAAAGCGCCATTGCAGTGATAATCGTCAGCGAAAACTGCTTGTAGATGACCCCTGTTGAACCGCCGAAAAACGCCATCGGCAAGAAAACGGCCGACAATACCAGCGCAATCGCGATCAACGCGGTCTGGATTTCCTTCATCGACTCAATCGTTGCCTGGCGCGGCGTCATATCGGGGTTTTCTTCGAGCAGGCGCTCGACATTCTCCACGACGACGATCGCGTCATCGACCAATAGCCCGATGGCAAGCACCAGCCCGAACAACGTCAATGTATTGATGGAAAATCCAACAATCGCAAAAACGCCGAACGTTCCCAGCAAGACCACCGGCACCGCAATGGTAGGAATGAGTGTCGCCCGCCAGCGCTGAAGAAATACGAACATCACGATCACCACAAGAATGATCGCTTCGATCAGCGTTTTTACGACTTCATCGACCGACAATTTAATGAACGCGGTTGTGTCGAAGGGGAAAGTATATTCCAGTCCCTCAGGGAAATTCTTCGCTTCCTTCCGCACCTCTGCCTTAACGGCCTGAGCCGTAGACAGGGCATCGGCGCCCGGGGCGAGCGATATGGCGATACCGGCGCCGGGATGTCGATTGACGCGCGATAAAATGCCATAGCTTTCGGACCCAAGCTCAACACGCGCAACATCGCTCAGGTGAACCACCGATCCATCGGACTGAGACTTAACGATAATATTGGCGAATTGCTTCGGTGTCTGAAGCCGGGACTGGGATGTCACTGTGGCATTCAGCATCTGGTCTGCCGGCATAGGCTGCCCACCGATTTCACCGGCGGCAACTTCGGTATTCTGCGCCTGAATGGCAGAAATGATGTCGCCGGGCATCAGCGAATAATTCGCCAGCTTTTCCGGGTTCAGCCAGATCCGCATCGCATATTGCGCACCGAAAACACGGGTGTCGCCGACGCCGGGAACCCGTCCCAACGGATCCTGAAGGTTGCTGACGAGATAGTCCGAAACGTCCCGGTTCGTCATCTTGTCGTTCTTGTCGTAAAATCCGACGATCAGCAGAAAGTCGGGGTTGGACTTCGTAACGGTCAACCCCTGTTGCTGAACCTGTTGCGGCAGACGTGACAGAGCCTGCTGAACCTTGTTCTGCACCTGGACCTGCGCGATGTCGGGGTCTGTTCCCTTCTTGAAGGTCGCAGTGATCGTCGCAGATCCCCGCGAATCCGAGCTCGAACTGAAGTATAAAAGGCCATCAATGCCCGTCAGTTGCTGCTCGATAATCTGCGTTACGCTGCTTTCCAGCGTTTCCGCCGACGCCCCCGGATAGGTTGCCCGGATGTTTACCTGCGGCGGCGCAACGTCGGGATATTGCTCGGTAGGCAGCGTCAGGATCGCACCGACGCCCGCAAGCATGATGATGATCGCGATGACCCAGGCAAAGATGGGTCGGTCGATAAATACGCGTGACAACATGGCGGATCAGCCCTCCGCCCCGGCGCCTTCGCCGTTCTTGCCGGAAGGTTGAGGCGGGGTTTGCGGGGCATTCTGCGGCACTGCCTTGATCGGTGCGCCATCCCTAATCTTGCCGGTTCCCTGCGTGATGACCTTGTCGCCGGGCTTGATGCCGCCGGTAACGACCCAATTGGAGCCGACCGCGCGGCTCGTCGTAATGGTCTTCAAGATGGCCTTGTTATTCGGCCCGACGACGAACAGGGTCGCATTCCCCTTGGGATCATGGGTAACTGCCTGCTGCGGAACAAGGATGGCGTCGGTGTCCACCGATTGCGCGAAACGCCCCGTTACGAACATGCCGGGAAGCAACATACCCTGTGGATTGGGGAAACGGGCACGCAGCGTTACCGTTCCTGTCGACTGATCGACGATCGATTCGGTAAACTCGACACGTCCCGTCATGCCGTAATCGCTGCCGTCGGGCAGTTTCAACTGAACGCTCGCCGTAGCCGGCATCACCCCGTTTTTGTCGAGCGATTGCCGCAGTTTCAGCAACGCATCCGCCGATTCCTGCATATCGACATAGACCGGATCGAGTTGCTGGATGGTGGCCAGTGCGTCGCTTTGGTTGGCGGTAACAAGCGCCCCGACGGTCGAATAGGACCGGCTGATCTTGCCGGTAATCGGAGCGGGAACGGTCGTGAATCGCAAATTGATACGCGCGGTCTGCAATGCCGCACGGGCTTGCGCTACCGCTGCCTTTGCCTGATTTGCGGCTGCAACCGCATCCGTATAGTCCTGCTGACTGACGGCCTGAATCTTCGCCAGCGGCTTGTACCGGTCGGCTTTCGCCTGCGCGGCAGCGGAAGCGGCCACGGCGCTTTGTAAATTCGCCTGTGCCTGATTGACGGAAGCCTGATAGAGGCTGGGGTCGATCCGATAGAGCGGCTGACCAGCGCGGACGACCGAGCCTTCCTTGAATAGCCGCCGCTGAATCACCCCGGAAACCTGTGGCCGAACCTGCGAAACCGAATAGGGGGAGATGCGCCCCGGAATATCGGTTTCGACCGGAACCGAACTGGCTTTTACAACGACATAGCCCACTGCAGTGGGAGCCGCCTGTTGCTGCTGCTTTTCGCTGCTGCCGCAGCTCGACAGCAACGTCAGGGCGAGCGGCATCATCAGCAGCATCGCAGTTCTGGACCGAGAAAGGCGTTGTGCAACGATCGGGGGGAGCATGTCGTGCAAATCTGTATTCCCTTTAGCATCCACGGGAGGATGGAGTGGCTGAAGTCGCGAATTGCCCAGCAATCTTAAGCTGGAATTATCGGTCCGATAGCAATGGTGCGGCACAGCATCCCGGCCCGAGTAATACAATACGCGGGTGTTCACAATCTCTCTTTTTCTAAAAACCCTGCACAATGCCGAGGGGGCTTGGCGTCGACCTCAACTCGCGGCTATCCAGCGCATATAATTTTCGGAGAGCCGGACCGATGACCCGCTTTACGGTCAATAATCAACCTGTCGCCTATCATATGGACCCGGATACGCCCCTGTTGTGGGCTCTGCGCGACGCCAGCAATCTGACCGGCACCAAATATGGCTGCGGCACGGGGGATTGTGGCGCATGTACCGTGGAAATCGACGGCAGCGCCGTGCAATCCTGCCAGGTGACGATCGGCGCCATTGAAGGGGCGTTCGTGACCACCATTGAAGGACTGTCGCGTGACCGCAGTAATCCTCTGCAACAGGCGATGATTGCCAATAACGTTTCGCAATGCGGCTTTTGCATGCCCGGAATCATTATGGCAGCGTCGGTCCTGTTGAAAAACAACCCGTCCCCGGACGACAAGGATATCGAAAAAGCCATTACGAACCTGTGTCGTTGCGGTATTTATCCGCGCCTCACTGACGCGATAAAACGTGCGGGAGCCATTATGCGGGGCGACGAACGTATTGCGCCCTCAGCCAGGCCCGGCATTGATGCCTTCCAGGCAGCGAAAAGCGTCCCGGCACTTTCCGACAGGCAGTGATCCTGACGCTATGCTTTCAACGTAATTCAGCCACTGCTCATCCAGCCTGTGCTTTATATGTTCCCATAGGCGGCAGTCTGGAGCCGCGATGGAGGGAAACAGGATGACCCGGAATTTTATATTGGCGCTGGCGGCTGCGACCATGCTGATGCCGGTTTCGGCAATCGCTAAGGATCGCCAGGACAATCGGCGTGATGCACGGTCGGAGCAGCGTCGTGACGCACACCGCAATACGGAACGTGCTCGGGAAAGGGTGCAGCGGGACGTCCAGCGTTCGCAGCGCACGAATGATTATGCGGTTGCCAGGCAACGGACAATCAACAACGCCGAAGTCCGGCGGGAGCAGCGTTTTCGTTCTCCGCAGGTTAATCGGGAACAGCCGCAATCGCGCCCGGACATGCGCGCGAATATTCAGCGTTCCGATCGTAGCTGGCAATCGCGCGATGGCGACCACAATCGTGGTGACCGCCGTGACGGGACCGATCACCGGACGGGAAATCGCGATACGAACCGCGACACGCAACGCGACTGGCGTCAGGACCGCCAACGGGACAATCGTCAGGATGCCCGGCGAGATGATCGCAGCGACTGGAGGCGCGATCAGCGCCGCTGGCAGGATGACCGGGCCGACTGGCGCGACAATGGGCGGCAATGGCAGCGCTATGACAACCGTCGTGGCTGGAATAACGACTGGCGCCGCGACCGGCGCTATGACTGGCGCGACTATCGCGCGGAAAATCGCCGCTTATACCGGCTTCCGCGTTATTATGCCCCGCGGGGATATGATTATGGCTATCGCCGGTTCTCCATTGGGGTGACGATCGGATCATGGTTCTACGGATCCAGCTACTGGATCAGCGACCCCTGGGCCTATCGTCTGCCGCCCGCCTATGGGCCGTATCGCTGGGTGCGCTACTATAACGATGCGCTGCTGGTCGATGTTCGCAGTGGCTATGTCGTCGATGTCGTGTACGACATCTTCTGGTAAGTTCAGACGTCCGTTTGACGAGAGGCTTCGGCGAAAATCCGCCGGAGCCTCTTGCATTTGACGAAACAGGCGGCAGATTGCGCGGCTGTGAGTATCTTTACCCGTCCCGCCCGCCGTACCGGTTCCGCCTCGGCTGTGCGCAAACGTATCGGAGAGAGCGTTGCGCAGCGTCTGGAATCCAATCCCGCCATCAAGAAGGCGCAGATCACCTCTGCGCAGGTATATTATTACAAAGACTATCTGAGCGCCCGCGATTGTGACCTGCTGGTACGGACCATTGATGCGGGTCGGCGGCGCTCTACCTTGCTGTCGGATAGCAGCGACCCTAACTTTCGTACCAGCGACAGTTGCGACCTTGACCGCTGGTCGCCGGAAATCCGGCCGATTGACGAACGGATCTCCAGCCTGCTGGGCATTCCGCCTGAAAATGGGGAGACCCTTCAGGGACAACGCTATGCCCCGGGACAGCAGTTTCGCGCGCACCATGACTGGTTCAGCGAAGACCAGCCTTATTGGAAGGATATGAAGGAACAGGGCGGTCAGCGTACCTGGACCGCGATGATCTATCTCAACGATGTTGAGGAAGGCGGCTCCACCTGGTTTCCCGAAGCCGGCATTCGCGTGAAGCCCAAAAAGGGCCTGTTGCTGATCTGGAATAATATGAAGCCGGACGGCAGCCCCAATCTTTCCACCCTGCATGAAGGGGTGGCGGTGGCGAAGGGCACCAAATATATCGTCACCAAATGGTTTCGTGAGGGCGCCTGGCTGCGCTAAGCCTTCTTCATGAAGGCAGCGGTTCTCAACATCACCGAATCGATACTTGGGCAGCGCTGGGCGTGGCGCGGGCTGTCGGCGGACGCGCGCGACCCGGGCTTCGCGCCCGATGATCTCGTAACGCAATTACTGCTGTCGCGTGGAGCACCGCGTGAGGAGCTTGAGGCGCATCGTTCGCCATCCATTCGGGGGTTCATGCCCGATCCGTCCGTGTTTCGCGACATGGACAAGGCTGCCGCGCGCATTGCCGACGCGGTTCAATCGGGCGAGTCCGTCACCGTCTTCGGCGATTACGATGTCGATGGCGCGACCTCCGCAGCACTGCTGATCCGGTTGCTGCGCGAACTGGAGCTGGAAGTCGGAGCCTATATCCCCGACCGGCTGATGGAGGGCTATGGCCCGTCCGGCGAGGCGCTGGTGCGGTTGAAGCAACAGGGGGCAGATCTGATCGTCACCGTCGATTGCGGTGCGCAGGCGTTCGAGGCGCTGGACATGGCGCGCGAGGCAGAAGTCGATGTGATTGTCGTCGATCACCACAAATGCGCCGCAACGCTGCCCGCCGCATGGGCGCTGGTAAATCCCAATCGTCTCGATGAAGGCGAGGGCAGGGCGCATGGGCACCTTGCGGCCGTGGGAGTTGCTTTCCTGCTTGCCGCAGCGATCGTCCGTGAACTGCGGGGGCGGGGCTATTTCGCGCAACGTAAGGAACCCCGGCTGCTGGACCTGCTCGACCTGGTCGCGCTGGGCACGGTGGCCGATGTCGCCTCGCTGAAGGGGCTGAACCGCGCCTTTGTCGCGCAGGGGCTGAAGGTCATGGCGCAGCGACGCAATATCGGCATGAATGCGCTGATCGAGGCATCTCGGCTGACGCGGGCACCGACCGCCAGTGATCTCGGCTTTGCGCTGGGACCGCGCATCAATGCGGGAGGGCGTGTCGGCCGTTCCGATCTCGGCGTGCGTTTGCTGACCACGCGCGATGCGGACGAGGCGCGCGCCATCGCCGCCGAACTCGACCAATTGAACGAGGAGCGCCGCTCGATCGAGGCGATGGTACAGGAATCAGCCGAAGGGCTTTATGTGCGCGATGCCGGACGGGCGGTGGCCGTGGTAGCCGGACAGGGGTGGCACGCGGGGGTAATCGGCATTGTCGCAGGGCGTTTGAAAGAGAAGTTCGGACGTCCGTCCATTGTCATCGCGTTGGATGAAAACGGCGTAGGAAAGGGGTCCGGGCGGTCAATCCCCGGTGTCGACCTGGGCGCTGCGGTACTTGCCGCCAAGGATAGCGGCCTGCTGATCGCGGGTGGCGGTCATGCAATGGCTGCCGGCATTACCATTGCGGCCGATCGTATCGAGGAATTTTCCGCCTTTCTCGACCAGTGGCTCGCAGATGCCGTCGAGCGCTCCATGGCAGAGCGCGCCCTGCTGCTTGACGCGGTACTCGCTCCCGGCGGGGTAAACCCGATGCTGGTCGAGGCGCTGGAAAGTGGCGGCCCCTATGGGATGGGCTGGCCAGGTCCACGGGTTGCGGCAGGACCGGTACGAGTCATCAGGGCGGATGTCGTCGGTGCCGACCATGTGCGCGCAATCGTGTCGGGCGATGATGGTCGCAGTCTGAAAGCAATGGCGTTTCGACACGCGGAAAGTCCTCTCGGGCTGGCGCTGCTCGGTGCGCCGAAGCACCGCCGTTTGTGGCTGGCAGGACGGGCAAAGCTCGACGATTGGGGCGCTCGTCCCGCGGCGGAACTGCATGTCGATGATGCCGCCTGGGTCGATTGAGGCGGCAATGGTATTTTTATTACGTTCAGTGCTTGACCCCGGCGTCGCATTTATCTAGGTCGCCGCTTCCACGCTTCGGCATGGCCCCTTCGTCTAGCGGTCTAGGACGCGGCCCTTTCACGGCTGAAACACGGGTTCGATTCCCGTAGGGGTCACCATCGTCAAGCCGGAATCGCCGGAATTCTTGGTTTTTTTGACGATCCGGTGGAAACCACGCCCACATTTCGTCCCACACAATGTGCCGGCTTTGATGAGCCGTTGTAAGAGGCCATGAGCGATTCAGTGCCAGTCTTAAGGCGATGAGTTATGGCCTGCTGCCGGTTTGCTGGACACAGAGATAAGGTGTTTTTACCTATCGGAGGTCAGAAGGAAGTTCGCTCGCGAGTTCAAGCTTAAGGCGGTGCGATTGGTCTGCGATTGGTCCGGGAGCGTGGCGTAACGATCGCCCAAGCGGCCCGCGATCTAGATTTACACGAGAACTTGGTTCGCGCAAATGGGTGAAGGAGTTTGCCGCCGATCCGGGGCATGCTTTTCCCGGTCACGGGCAGACGAAGCCGGAGCAGTTGGAGATCGATCAATTGCGCCACGAAGCGGCTTTCATGCCTAGCTCAACCGGGCACCGTCACAGCGTGCCCGCGACGACGAGATGATCGGCGCCAGTGTGCAGACCAGCCATATCGTCAGCTACCGCACATACGGCGCGCGCCGGGGCTGGCGTGATCTGCTCGCCGAAGGCATTTACTGCGGCCTGCGTCGGGTCGAACGGATGATGCGTCAGCAGGGCCTGCGGGCACGGCCACGCCGCCGCGGGCTGCCGAAGGATCAGGACGAACTTTCGGTCATCACCGGCAACGTGCTCGATCGCCAGTTTATGGGGGACGGGGCGAACCAGAAATGGGCGTAGCCTGCCTACAAGGTTCCGGCGATGCGCAGCATCGTTGGAAGGCAGGCGGAGGGGACTGACGTCACTTATATCTGGACCGCTGAAGGGTGGCTCTATGTTGCCGCGCTGATGGACCTGTTCTCGCGCCGGGTGGTTGGCTGGTCGATGAGCGACGCGATGACCGCCCAGTTCGTTACCGACGCACTGCCCGACCGGCTGAGCCACCACGTCTCCATCCTCGAGATGAATGGCGAAAGCTACCGCCTCGCTCACAGCCAGACGCGCAATGCAGCCCAAAACCCATGGCAAAATCGCATTCCGGGTGTTGGTGACCCCCGCTCGGGCTACGCTCTTACGGCGCTCGCCAACACCCGGATTAACAGGCCTGATTTGCTTCGCCCTTTGGAAGAATTTTACTCCGCTGTTGACAGCTAGAATTTGTATTAGTTATTTTTCGGCGCTATTCTTGTATCAAGGTTGATTCCTTCGCCTGATAATAACGCTTAAAATATATCTGGAGGGTAGATGCGCAATTTTTTGGTGTCGGCAGCAATGATAGCGGTAACGCCAATTATTTCGGCGGTTGGAGTTCATGCTCAGACCACGGAAAGAAGTGACTCCGATACCAGAGTAAAGGCGGATCAACTGGCAAAGGCGCTGGTTGCCAAAATGACGGTTGATGAGAAGCTTGGCCAGCTTCTAAACGCCGCGCCGGCAATCCCCCGACTTCATATTCCCGCCTATAACTGGTGGACGGAATCGCTGCATGGCGCTTTGGGGCCGGTGCCGACCACCAATTTCCCCGAACCAATCGGGTTGGGCGCCACGTTCGATACGCCGCTGGTGCATCAGGTTGCCGGTGCGATTAGTATCGAAGTTCGCGGGTTGCATACCTTACAACGGGAAAAGGGAAAGACCGGCAATATGCTGGGCGGGCTGGATACGTGGTCGCCGAATATCAACATCTTTCGCGATCCGCGATGGGGGCGCGGACAGGAGACCTATGGCGAAGATCCGTTCCTGACCGCGCAAATGGGCGTGGCATTCATTACCGGGATGCAAGGCCCCAATCCCGACCTGCCGCATGTCATCGCAACGCCCAAACATTATGACGTGCACAGCGGGCCGGAATCGACCCGGCACGTGGCCAATGTGTTCGTCACACCCCATGACCTTGTCGATACCTATCTGCCCGCATTCCGCGCCGCGATTGTCGATGCCAAGGCCGGTTCGATCATGTGCGCCTATAACAGTATCAATGGACAGCCCGCCTGTGCCAACGACATGTTGTTGAAGCACTATCTGCGCGGGAAATGGCATTTTCAGGGCTATGTAGTGTCGGATTGTGATGCGGTCGTGGATATCAGCGATACCCATCATTACGCTCCAACTGGCGCAGCCGGGGTGGCGATTGCGATGCGTACCGGCGTTGATAATGAATGCAACAACCGGACGCTATCGGGGCAGCCAGGGCTGACCAAACGGTATCAGGAGGCGTTGGATCAGGGCCTGCTGTCGATGACCGATATCGACCGTTCTCTGGTGCGTCTTTTTTCAGCGCGCTATCGCAATGGCGACCTGCCCGGTCTGGCGAACGCTCCGGTGGCGATCTCCCCTTCCGAAATCGGCACTAAGGCACACTGGCAACTTGCGCTGGAAGCCGCTGAAAAGAGCATAGTTCTGCTGAAGAACAACGGCATTCTGCCTTTCAAGCCTGCTATGAAACTCGCTGTAGTAGGCCCGTTCGGCGATGCTATTCGTGTTCTGCGCGGAAATTATTCGTCGCCCAACGCGGTGTCGCCGGTATCGGTGATCGATGGTCTCAAACAGGTTATGGACGCTGGAAAAGTCGAACTGGTGCCTTTTGGTGCGTCGATTACCGATGGCGATCCGATACCGGAATCAGTGCTGCGTACGCCCGACGGTAAACCGGGGCTGAAAACCGCGACCGAACTTAATTCCGATGCCAAGACGCTGGACAAGACTCATACGATCAAAACGGGATTTCTGGTGCCGAAGGTAAGCGGAGTCTATCGTTTTGGGATGGATGGGACTGGCGGTACGCTGGATTTCGATGGTAAGATGCTGGTTGATCGCCGAAAATCGCACTGGAACGATTTGCCGACGCTCAAGACCATAGAGTTGAAGAAGGGGCACCGTTACCCGATCCGCATCGATGCCACAGGAAATGTCGGATTAAGCTGGAAACGCATCTCGACGGATCCGTATGCTGCCCTCCAACGCGCGGTAGCTCATGCCAATGCGATCGTCGCTGTCGTCGGCCTAACCTCAGACCTTGAAGGTGAAGAGAGCGATGTAAAGGCGCCCGGCTTTTCGGGTGGTGACAAGACCAACCTGAAACTGCCCGCCGATCAGATGAAGCTGCTCGAAGTGGCGAAGGCCACCGGCAAGCCGTTAATCGTCGTGTTGATGAACGGCAGTCCTATCAACCTGTCTTGGGAAAAACAGAATGCGGCTGCGATTGTGGAAGCCTGGTATCCGGGACAAGCGGGTGGTTTGGCGATTGCCAATGTGCTTGCCGGCAAGGTCGATCCCGGTGGGCGCCTGCCGCTAACCTTCTATCACAGCATCGACGATCTGCCGCCTTTTGACGATTATTCGATGAAGGGCCGTACCTACCGTTATTATGAAGGCAAACCTGTGTATCCCTTCGGCTATGGGTTGAGCTATACGCATTTCGCCTATTCGCCGCTGACCGTGACGCCGTCCCCGGACGGGGCGGAACATGGTCTGCGCGTGACGACGGAGGTCAGCAATATTGGTGGCCGCAGCGGTGACGATGTCGCGCAGCTTTATCTTAACTTCCCCGACCTTCCCGGTACGCCGAAGATCGCGCTGCGCGGGTTTCAGCGGGTGCATTTGAAGCCCGGTGAAAAACAGAAGGTCAGTTTCGAGCTCTCCTCTCGTGATCTGAGCGCGGTAGCTACCGACGGCACGCGTGAGGTGATGCCGGGAAGCTATCGCATCACCGTTGGCTCCGGACAACCTGATACGGGTGTTCCGGTGCAGCAGGCAACATTCAGCATCAAAACCTCTGTCCTTCTGCCGCAATAAAGCAACTTGGTGTTGATTTTCACTGAGAGTTGACCGGGATTTTCATCGAGAAGTGACCCAGGTTATGGAGGTACTTATTGCCCTTTGGTACCGAGTTTGGTCAAGGGCTGGACGCTCTTCTTTTTCTGTTGGCTGCTGGCGGCGGATGCCTTGAAGCTGAAGCTGGGCACCTCCATTTACGCGCCGGATTTGATGCCGATTGCGGAGTGATTGGCGGATTGGCGCAATGGGGTCTCGATTTCCGGCGCCACTTCCAGGATTTCGTTGCCTGACCTCCAAAGTTGTCGGATTGCCCAGCGTCAAGGCGCACCTATCCTGTGGCTTTCCGGGTTTCGTGGAAGACCAGGCGGTGCATGTTGAAGGCCAGATTGGCGAGCGTGATCTTAGCTTCAGCGCAGGCAATGCCGATGGTGCGGATGAACAGGTCCATCTTCGCTTTCTGATGCGCGAACACATGCTCTACTCGAGCCCGGACCTTTGACCTGGTGGCATTACCTCGCCGGATATTCGCAGGCATCAGCCGCCCCTTGGGCTTCCTGCGGTGAATGCGGCTGGGCCGGCCATGGGATTTCAACCAGCGTTCGTAGCTCTGGCTGCGGTGGGCGGTATCCGCCCAGACATCCGAGGCGGTGTTGTCCTCACTGACAACGTCGCGCAGCATGCGCCCGTCGTAGCGCGCACCGTCGGTGACCTTGCCCTTGCGGATGAAGCCGAAGACCCGGCAGATCGAGATGCTGCTATTGTAGCCAAAGCTCGGGATCGCGGTGTCCGGTTGGGGTCGAAATCCACCTTGACCATCGGCGGTTGGCCTGCCCTTGGCGAACTTGAGAGTCCAGCGCGCGTCAGTATCCTTCTGCCGCGCCTTCGCGGGATCTCCCGGCCATATCTCGGCAGCAGTCTTGCCTTCCTTGACTGCTGCCCTCTCGGCCTCGGTATTACGCTGCTTGGGCGCGGCGACCAGCGTGGCATCGACGATGCGCGACATGGGCGTGGTAGGTTGATGGGGCGATCGGCAGCACCTTGCAGATCGGCTCGACCCCATGAACGGCACGCTGATCATCGATAAACGCGATCATCGCTTGAACGGGCGGTCGAGCTCCGCCTGAGCAAAATATGCTGACGCCCCTTCGGCAGGCTCAGGACAGGTTTGCGCAGAATCTCGTTCGCCTGACGCAACTCGCGGTTCTCGCGCTCCAGTGCCTTCAGCTGCGCCGTGACATCGCTCGGCACGCTGGCGCGGGCGCCGCTACCGACCTCCGCCTTCTTCACCCACTCGTGCAGTGTCTGCGCTGCACAGCCAATCTTCGCTGCGATCGATACCACCGCAGCCCAACGCGACGGATGGTCCTTCTCGTGTTCCAGCACCATCCGCACCGCCCGGGCACGGACCTCAGTTGAAATTTGTTCGTTGTCTTGTTTGTCATGGCCCCTTACTCTCAGGAGTTGTGGCCTCCGAAAAACCCGGCGCGGTTCACAGAAGACTCTAAAATTCGGGGGGCGTGCAGTAGCTCCAAGCTGCCCCTCACTGCGCGAAACGCCAATAATCGAAATTGACCAATGGCCCGCCGCGCGGCCCCTTGAACACGAAAAAGACGTCGTGTCGGCCCACCGCACCATTTATCGGTGTCGATACGGTTCGCCAGTCTTGCCAGCCGCCGGTATTCGGCACGTCGACCGTCCCGATGAGCGGCCCGGAATCGCTGTCGAGATGGATTTCCATTGTCGCGCCGTTCGCGCCGCTGGCCACTCTCGCGAACATGGCCTTGGCGCCTGGCGCACCGAAATCGACACCGGCGACCTTGATGTAATCCAGGTCCGTGACGTTCGTGACGTAAACCGCCGCCGCCTTGCCCTTGGCGGTCTTGATGCCGGGAACCCAGTCGATCGGTCGATCGATCGGTCGCTTCACCTTGGAGGTCCATGCCATGGTTTCGGCCTCGACACGCTTGTAAGGATCGATTGCTTCGATCTGCTCAACGCCGGTGCGGTTCCACCATGGCAGTTTCTGGATCGTGCCGTCCGGATTGTAGTGGAGTTGCGCGACGGTGATCGACCGGCGCTCGTGGTGGATCGGCGTTTCGTCGAAAGTCAGCCGGTAATTGAAGCCGAAGACATAGGATTTGCCCTTATAATCGATGATGCCGGGATGATTGCCGGTTGAGCGCTGATCGCCGTCCATGATCGAACCCTTGTAGGTCCAGGGCCCGGTCGGATGGTCGCTCATCGCGTAGCCGATCCCTTCGGGGCAGCAGGTCGAGGCGAAGGCCATGTAATAATGGGAGTAGCGATGATAGAACCACGGCCCCTCCTGATATGTGGCCGGTTTCGACGCGACCTGATGGATCTCGCCGGAATAGGAAATCATGTCCTTGTTGAGCTTGACGTACCAGAGATTGGGGTTGCCCCAGTATAGATAGGCCTGGCCGTCCGCGTCGATCGACACGGTGGGATCGATGAAGCCGGTTTTCGGTCCGACCAGCGGATGGCCGAGCACATCCTTGAACGGCCCGAACGGGCTGTCCGCGACGGCAACGGCGATCACGTTCTTCGGCGATCCGGGAACGCTGATCGGTACGTAGAGATAGAATTTGCCATTGCGCGGGATCACTTGCGGTGCCCAGGCATCGTTATGCTGGCGCGCCCAGGGGAAGATGGCGAGCGAGGCGACGGCGCCATGATCGGTCCAGTTGACCATGTCGGTCGACGTGTAAAGTCGCCAGTCGACCATCTTGAACCCGTCGGCGTCGTCCTGATCGTGGCTGGTGTAGAGATAAACGGTGCCATCATAGACCATCGGCGCCGGATCGGCGGTGAAGTTCGTCTGGATGATCGGATTTTCCGCATGGCTCGTGATTGGCAAACATGCGCTTCCTGCCGCTGCGCAAAACAGCGCCATGCGGCGTAACACGGTGGCTCTCACTCTTCCCCTCCCAATCCTTTGTCTTGCGATAATGTTAGACATATTACTTTCATCGCCGCCAGACCAAACCGCCTCCAAAGGGGCATTTCGCGACCAAAATTTGCAATTTCTCATGGTTATGTGAGGTCTGAGATATCTGCCTCTTGATTTCAGGTGGGATGAGGGGGAAAAACTCCTACCAGATATCGGCCCGGTAATCCGGCGCCAAAGATAATAAGGGGAGGGTGTATGCGCAGGCTATTGGCCGTTGGGTGCCTTGCGGCGATCTGCTGTTCGTCGGCGGCATGGGCGGACAGCGTGAAGCAGCAATTGCCGTGCGACGACGGGCTCGAGTTGCAGACCGAGGACGGCATTCTGCACATTGAGCTGATGTCGCCGACAATCGCCCATGTGACATTCGGGCGGCCGGAATATGCCGGCAATTACGATCCCGATGTCATCGCCAAGCCGGAAAAAGTGGCATACCGGGTCGCCGATGACGGTGACTCCTTCACGCTCACGACGTCCGCGCTGACGGTGAAGGTGGGCAAGGCAGATGCCGCGATCACCTTTCTCGATTCCAAGGGGCAGGTCATTCTCGCCGAGGGCGACCATAGTGTCGGCCTGGGGGTGACGCAGACGTTCAAGACGCGGGCCACGATCTACGGCCTTGGTCAGCATCAGAACGGGCTGCTCGATTATTCGGGGCATTCGATCCATCTTCAACAGGCCAACGGCGATGTCGGCATTCCGATGATCGTTTCGCCGGACGGGTTCGGTGTGCTCTGGAACAATGCCGCCGCGACCGATGTGAGCGTCAATCAACCCGACGGAAAGGCGCCGCTCGTCATCTCGTCTGAGGCGGGCCACGGGGTGGATTACGATTTCATCCTGGGCGCGAAGATCGACGACGTGATCGGCGGCTATCGATGGCTCACCGGGCAAGTGCCGATGATGGCGCGCTGGACGCTCGGCATGTGGCAATCGAAGGAGCATTACGCCACGCAGGACGAGCTGGAATCGATCCCGCGCCGCTATCGCAGCATGGGCATTCCGATCGACGCTGTGGTGCAGGATTGGCAATATTGGTTGCCCGGCCAGTGGGGCAGCCACCAGTTCGATCCGAAACGCTATCCCGATCCGAAGGCGATGGTCGCCGCCATCCATGCCATGCATGTGCACACGATCATTTCGGTGTGGCCACGCTTCGACCTGGGCACCAAAAATCTTGCCGAGCTGAAACAGGCGGATGCCGTTCTGCCCGGCGTGTTCAAGAACGTCTATCCGCCCGGTTTCGGACGCTGGTACGATGCGTGGAGCGCCAAGGGGCGGCAGATCTACTGGTCGCAGATCATGAAGAATCTGGGCGTGCTTGGTTTCGACGGCTGGTGGCTCGACGGCGACGAGGCCGAACTCGGCGGTGTACCCGGCGAAATCCGGGGGGAATCGACTGCTGCCGGGCCTGGCATCGCGGTCAACAACAGCTTCCCGCTGCTGCACACCACCGCCGTCCACGACGGCATGCGCCGCGATCAGCCGGACAAGCGCGTCTTCATTCTTTCGCGCTCCGCTTATGCGGGGCAGCAGCGCAACGGCGCGATCACCTGGTCGGGCGACACTCATGCCAGCTGGGACACGCTCGCCAAGCAGATCCCCGCCGCGCTCAATTTCTCGATGAGCGGCATTCCCTATTGGTCGGCTGATATCGGCGGATTTTTCAGTCCCGATCCGCGCAAGGACAAAGCCTATGTCGAGCTGTTCGTCAGGTGGCATCAGTTCGGTGTGTTCAGCCCGATGTTCCGCATCCACGGCTCCGGCCAGGGCAAGGAGATCTGGAACTTCGACAAGCCGACCCAGAAAATCCTGATCGACGACGTCAAGCTGCGCTACCGCCTGCTGCCCTATCTCTATTCGATGGCATGGGATGTTACGCATAATCACGGCACGATGATGCGTGCTCTGGCGTTCGATTTCGCGGATGATCCCCAAGCATTGAAGGTCACCGACGAATATATGTTCGGCAAGGCGTTTCTCGTCGCGCCGGTGCTTCAGCCGGGCGTTTCGTCGCGCAGCGTCTATCTGCCCTCGGGCAGCCACTGGTTCGATTTCCAGACCGGCAAGGCCTATGACGGTGGCCAGCGCGTCGATATGCCGACGACACTGGCGTCGATCCCGGTACTGGTCCGCGACGGCAGCATCGTTCCGTTGGGGCCGGTCAAACCCTATGCCGATGCGCCCAGCGACGCGCCGACCAAGCTGACGGTCTATCCTGGTCGCGACGGCGATTACACGCTCTATAACGATAGCGGCGACGGCTATGGCTATCAGCGCGGCGAATATGCCGTGATTGCCATGCATTGGGATGACGAGCGCCATGTTCTTTCCATTGCGGCGAAAAAGGGGCGCTATCCTGGAATGCGCGACAAGATCCGTTTCCGTGTCGTCTGCGGCGCGGCGCAGACTGGCAGTAAGAGCATCGCTATCGCATATGGAGGAACAGCCATGAGGCTGTCGATGCCGAGCTGCCGAATTCGAAATAGAGAGTGAGAAATCGGACAGGGCTGGCGTAACCCCCACGCTTATCTATCGACGGGCGACCAAACTCGCCGCGGCAGCCTTTCTCAAGGTGCTGATCAAGACGGCTCCCTACAAGATCCACACCATCCTGACCGACAATGGCGTGCAGTTCGTTCAGCGCGACCAGGGTAGCGCGCTGGGATGGATCGGCCATATCTTCGGCCGTGTCTGCGCGCAGAACGGCAATATCCCACCCGCCGAAGCCGAGGAGCGCTACTACGCCATGCTGGACGCCACTCCCATGGCAGCATAATTTAAGCCGAATGGCCTCCGGCAATCCCGGGGCGGTTCAGTGAGCGGCATGACAGCGACCCTTCACAGCCCCACATTTAGTCCCACACTTTGCATCGGATTTAGCGAACATTGGTGGAACGACATGATACCGATGTTCGTCGCTCAATGGCGCAATATCAATAGGTTGAGACTTTGTGAGTTGGCTTCCTACAAAGCAAATATGCCCGTAGGGGTCACCACTTTTGGAAGGCGCCGGATTAATCTGTCTTGCGAAGACGGATCAGCCCTTCCTGAGCCACGGATGCCACCAGCTTTCCCTCTCTTGTAAAGATACTGCCGCGGTTAAAGCCGCGTGCGTGACCGGTCCAGGGGCTGTTGCAGCTATAAAGCAACCATTGGTCGGCACGGAAGGGTTCGTGCAGCCATAATGCATGATCCAGGCTGGCGCTTTGAAATCCGGGCGTTGTCCAGGTTAGTCCGTGAGGTAACAGGCTCGTCCCCAACAGCCCCATATCGGAAGCATAGGCAAGCACTGCGCGATGTAAGGCCGGTTCGTCGGAGAGCGGGGCAACGGTGCGCAGCCAGAAATGTTGCACCGGTTCCTGTTTTTGCGGCGGCCATTGCGGATTAACGGGGCGCAGATCGATCGGGCGAGGACGTAAAAGCGCCTTGCGGAGTTTTTCGGGAATCGCTTCCGGGTCCAGCATCCGCAATTCACGCATGGATTTCAGGCTTTCCGGCGGCGGGACATCGGGCATCGTGTCCTGATGCGAAAAGCCGTCTTCCGGTTTTTGAAAAGATGCCGCCATGTTCAGGATCGGCTGCCCGCGCTGCATCGCGATGACCCGGCGGGTGGCGAAACTGCGTCCTTCAAAATCGCGGACTACGCGATAGATAACGGGATAGCGTTCATCGCCGGGCCGCATGAAATAGGCATGCAGCGAATGCGCGATTTTGCCGTCCTCGGTCGAACGCTGTGCGGCCTGAAGCGCCTGTGCCACTACCTGACCGCCAAAGACACGCCCGACACCGCCGGGTTGCCGACTGCCGCGGAACAGATCGATATCGAGTTCCTCGACATCGAGCAGCGTCGTTAGCTGCCCGACCAGTTCCTCAGCTGTGGGTTCGTCCTGCGCGTCGTTCGCTTCCGCCATTAATATCCCGATGCTTCCGCCAATAGGTTGGCATGATAATTGGCGTCGCCGAACAGTTCCGCAAGCACCCGACCACGCTTCATGTAAAATCCGATGTCATATTCATCGGTCATGCCGATACCGCCATGCATCTGGATTCCCTCCTGCACCGCAAGCGTGGTGGCGAGCCCGATCTGCGCCTTGGCGACCGACACAGCCTGCTCGGCGCCTTCCGATCCGCCATCGAGCAGTTGCTGCGCTTTCAGGATCGCAGCACGCGCAACCTCCAGTTCGGAATAGAGATGCGCCGCGCGATGCTGGAGCGCCTGAAAGCTGCCGATATGTACGCCGAACTGCTTACGTTCCCTGAGGTAGTTGACGGTCAGGTCCATCGCGCCCGAACCGACGCCCAGCATTTCGGCGGCAGCCCCCGTGCGCCCTGCGGCAAGCAGGCGGTTGAGCACCGTGCCGCCCTGGTCGACTTCCCCGATCACCGCGTCGGCATCCACCTCTACATTGTCGAAAGTCATGTGGGAGGCGAGACTGGAATCGGCCAGCCTGCGTGGGTCAACAGACATGCCTGTGCTATCCTTTGATACCGCAAAAAGGGTGATGCCCTCCTTGTCCTGCGGCGATCCGGCAGTGCGCGCGGCCACCAGAATCAAATCGGCGACATGGCCATGCGCAACGAACTGTTTGGTGCCCGACAGGCGAAAGCCGTTACCCGATCGCTCCGCCTTCATCGCGATGCAGCCGCCATGTTTGGCATGTTCGTCAATCGCCAGCGCCGCCACGCTGTCGCCCGACAGAATGGCCGGAAACCAGCGGTCGCGCTGCGCCGACCCCTGAAGCGCCGACACGGCAGCAACTGCGGTTGTAAGAAAGGGAGAGGGCGACAGGTTGCGCCCGATCTCCTCCAGCACGATGCCCGCTTCGACATGGCCGAGACCTAGCCCGTTATCGTTTTCCGGAATCAGGATACCGGTAAAGCCCATTTCCGCGAACTGCTTCCAAAGCGCGGGACTAAAGCCGGTTTCGTCGTGATCATCACGCAGCTTGCGCAGATGGCTTACCGGGGCGTGTTCGGCGACGAAATCCTTTGCCGTATCGGCCAGCATCGCCTGTTCGTCATTGAGAAAAAGCGGCATGATGTCATGTCCTCTCATCCCTCTCCCCAAAGGGGGCGAGGGGGGTTATTGATTCGGCAGTTCCAGAATGCGTTTGGCGATAATGTTGAGCTGAATCTCGCTCGTGCCGCCCTCGATCGAATTGGCCTTGGTGCGCAGCCACGCACGCGGCAGCGCGCCATTGCCCGATTCGGCACTTTCCCATTCCAGCGCATCCGAACCGCCGGACGCCATCAGCAATTCGTAGCGCGTCTTGTTCAGCTCGGTGCCGTAATATTTCATCATGCTGGGCTGGGCAGGGTGTGCCTTGCCTGCTTTCAACGCGTCAATGAAGCGTTCCGACATTGCCGCGAATGCCTTGGCCCGCACCTCGAACAGGGCGATCTGGGCGCGCAGGAGTGGATCGGCGAGCCGTCCTTCAGCATCGCGTCCAACCGTGGCAATCGCGCTTTCATGCAACGGCTTGCCGCTGTCGCGCAGACCCATGCCGGAAATCATTTCTCGTTCGTGGCCGAGCAAATATTTCGCGACATCCCAGCCGCGATTAAGTTCGCCGACCAGATTTTCCTTAGGCACCTTCACATTGTCGAAAAACGTCTCGCAAAAGGGTGAATAGCCGGAAATCAGCAAGATCGGTTTCGTCGAGACCCCTTCGGATTCCATGTCGAACAGGACGAAACTGATGCCATTATGTTTGTTCGAGCGATCCGTACGGACGAGGCAGAAAATCCAGTCCGCCTTGTCCGCATAAGAGGTCCAGACCTTTTGTCCGTTGACCAGAAAATGATCTCCCTTGTCTTCCGCCGAGGTGGCGAGACCGGCAAGGTCCGACCCGGCATTGGGTTCGGAATAGCCCTGACACCAGCGGATTTCTCCGCGCGCGATTTTGGGCAGATGTTCCAGCTTCTGCGCTTCATTGCCATATTTGAGCAGCGCCGGTCCGAGCATCGAGATGCCGAAGGAATAGAGCGGGTTTCTGCATTTCAGCCGCGCCATTTCTTCCCGCACGATTTTGGCGCGGGCCGGGTCCAGTCCGCCGCCGCCATATTCTTTCGGCCAGTCGGGCACCGTCCAGCCGCGCTCGGCCATGCGATCGAGCCACAATTTCTGTTCGGGTGATGAAAATTGCGGATTGCGCCCGCCCCAGCAGATATCCTTGTCGCTGCGCATGGGTTTGCGCATTTCCGGCGGGCAATTGGCCTCAAGCCAATCCCGCGTTTCCGCCCGGAACGCTTCCAGATCGTCGCTCATGCATCCTCTCCATTATTGCCGCAGCGCCGTCGTTGCAGCGCTGCGGCCTATCCGTCTCTTGGTTCAGGTGAAGCGTTCGCCCTTTTCGGCTTTTTCCTTCAGCAGCGCCGATATTTTGAACCCATGCTTTTCCAGACCCGCGACGATCTTTTTCAGCCCCTCGGTGTCCGCCCAGAACATCGGGCCGCCGCGATAGGGCGGCCAGCCATAGCCATAGATCCACACCACATCGATGTCGGACGCACGCTGCGCCTTGCCTTCTTCGAGGATACGGGCACCCTCATTGACCATCGGATAGAGCGTCCGTTCGATGATTTCCTCGGTCGTCACTTCATGCTGGGCGGCACCCGATTTCTTGCGGAATTCCTCGATTATTTCGGCCACGCGCGGGGAGGGGCTGGGATTGCGCTTGTCATCATAATCGTACCAGCCGGCCTTTTTCTTCTGGCCCCAGCGTTCTTCGGCACACAGCGCGTCGCGGATATTCTCGATCCGGTTGGGATCGCGGTGCCAGCCGATATCGACCCCTGCCAGATCGGACATCTGGAAGGGGCCCATCGGCATTCCGAAATCGACATGCACCTTGTCGATCTGTTCGGGTGTCGCCCCTTCCATCAGCAGCTTCATCGCCTCGACCTGACGCGGCTCCAGCATTCGGTTGCCGATAAAGCCGTGGCACACGCCCGCGACCACCGCGACCTTGCGGATCTTCTTGGCCAGAGCCATCACGGTCGCCAGTACGTCACCCGCCGTCTTATCGCCACGCACAACCTCCAAAAGCTTCATGACGTTTGCAGGTGAGAAGAAGTGCATCCCCAATACGTCCTCTGGACGCGAGGTACTGGCGGCAATTTCGTTGACGTCGAGGAAGCTGGTGTTGCTCGCCAGAATGGCGCCCGGCTTTGCGATTTTATCGAGCTTTCCGAACACCTCTTTCTTGACGTCCATATTTTCATAGACGGCTTCGATGATGAGGTCGCATTCGGCCAGATCGTTCATGTCCAGCGTGGGCTTCAGCAGGCCCATTGCCTGTTCGACCTGCTCGGCGGTGATCCGGCCCTTGGCGGCGGTCGCTTCATAATTTTTGCGCATGATGGCGGTGCCGCGATCAAGCGCTTCCTGCTGCATTTCGACGATCGTCACCGGGATACCGGCGGACAGGAAGTTCATGGTGATGCCGCCGCCCATCGTGCCGGCACCGATCACGCCGACGCGCTTGATCGGCCGCAGCTTGATGTCGGCGGGCACGTCGTCGATTTTCGACGCCTTGCGTTCTGCGAAGAAGATGTGGCGTTGCGCGGCGGACTGCACGCCCATAATCAGCTTCATGAACTGCATGCGTTCGAACTGAACGCCCTCCTCATAAGGAGTCTGGGTCGCCTTTTCGACACAGGCGATATTGGCTTCGGGCGCTTCATAGCCACGGAAGCGGCGGGCATTGGCCTTACGGAACTGCTCGAACACTGCCGGATCGTGCGTCAGCGGCTTTTCGCTTGATTTGGGTACCGGTCGAATGCCGGAAATTTCGCGGGCAAACGCAATCGCATCTTTTTCCAGCGAGTCTTCCCCGGCCAGACGGTCGATCAAACCGGCATCCCTGGCGCGATTGGCGGGGATCATCGTCCCCTTGGCAGTCATCTCCAGCGCCAGTTCGACGCCCGCGACGCGCGGCAGGCGCTGCGTTCCGCCCGCTCCGGGAAGGATGCCCAGCTTCACCTCCGGCGTGCCGAATTTCGCCGATGGCACGGCGATACGATAATGGCTGGCCAGCGCAACTTCGCAGCCGCCGCCCAGCGCGGTACCGTGCACGGCAGCCACCACCGGCTTACCGGCAGCTTCAATCATGTCGACCAGTATGGGCAGGATCGGTTCCTGCATCGGTTTACCGAATTCGCTGATATCCGCGCCTGCGAAAAAAGTCTTGCCGTCGCAGCGGATGACCATAGCGGCGATGCTGTCGTCAGCGACGCCTTCCTTAATTCCCGCTTCCAGCCCCTGCCGGACAGCGGCGCTGAGCGCGTTGACAGGGGGATTGTCCGATATGATGACGAGGATATCGTCATGGCGTTCGGTGCGGACTACGGACATGTATCTTTCTCCTTTAGGGTGGATCGCCGCTATTGCCGACTGGGCCACGGCCTCCATACCTCTGGTTCGAATCACAGTTCGGCGAACATTCTGCCTTTGCGCCCTTCTATCGCCTTGAGCATGGATTGAATCAATACTAACCTGCCTGAAATCGATCGGGGCGACAAACCCGACATTCAAGAATGGAGACAATGCCCGATGGCCGCCGAAGCTTCCAATCTGTCAAAGATGCAATGGCCAAAGCGTTCCCTAGCCGAGGTGAATGCGATGCTCACCGCGCCGGGTCAGCAGTTCGAGATGGAGACGGTGGCGATCCGCGGTGTGCCGACCCGCGTCTGGAAGAATGCACCGCCGACGCTGGGCGCGCTGATCGAATTTGCGCGCGGACATGGGGAGCGCGTTTTCACTGCGCATGAGCAGGAACGCGTCACCTATGAAGCCTTTTATCGCGCCGTTGCGGCCCTGGCCGTCGAACTGCGTAAAATGGGGGTGGAGAAGGGGGACCGCATCGCGCTGGCGATGCGGAACCTGCCCGAATGGCCGGTAATCTTCTTTGCGGCCGCATCGATCGGTGCGATTGCGGTGCCGCTCAACGCGTGGTGGACAGGGGGCGAACTGGAATATGGGCTGAAGGACAGCGGCGCGCGAATTCTCTTCATCGACGGGCGGCGTGATGAACGCCTGCTCGATCACTATGATGCGGTTCCGGGGCTTGAGAAAATCGTCGTCAATCGTGCCAAGGCGCCGCTCGGCGGTAAGCGCGTGGCATTCGAGGCTCTGATCGGCACCCCCGGTGAATGGGCGCAATTGCCGGATCAGCCGGTACCGCATGCCGATCTGGCTCCCGATGACGATGTCGTGATTTTCTATACCAGTGGCACGACGGGGTCGGCGAAGGGAGCGCTCGGCACGCATCGCAACATGATGACCAACATCTTTTCGAGCGCTTTCGTCGCAGCTCGCGCGGTGCTGCGGCGCGGAGAAATGCCGCAACCGCCGGAGCCGCGCGTTTCCCTGCTGGTCATCCCGCTGTTCCACGTTACCGCGTGCAGTGCGTTCCTGATGGGCAATGTCGCGGCAGGCGGTACGGTGATCTTCATGCGAAAATGGGATCCCGAACAGGCCATGGCGCTGATCGAGCGCGAAGGGGTGCATATGACCGGTGGCGTACCGACAATTGCCTGGCAGTTGATCGAACATCCCGCGCGTTCGCGCTATGACCTCTCGTCGCTGGAAACGATTGCTTATGGCGGTGCGCCCGCCTCCCCTGAACTTGCTCGGAGGATCGAGGAAGAGCTGGGAGCCGCGCCTGGTAACGGCTGGGGCATGACCGAGACCATGGCCACCGTCACCCAGCATTCGGGGGAAGACTATCTCAACCGCCCGGAAAGCTGCGGTCCGCCGGTGCCGGTCGCTGATCTGAAAATCATGGATATGGATGGCGTGCACGAATTGCCGTTGGGAGAAGTCGGCGAACTGTGGGCAAAGGGGCCGATGATCGTCAAAGGCTATTGGAACAAGCCGGAGGCGACGGCGGAAACCTTTGTCGAAGGATGGGTTCGCACCGGTGATCTGGCGCGACTGGATGACGAAGGCTTTTGCTATATCGTCGATCGCGCCAAGGACATCGTCATCCGTGGCGGCGAGAATATCTATTCGTCAGAGGTCGAAAATGTCCTCTATGCCCATCCCGCCGTCACCGACGCAGCGGTGATCGGCATCCCCCATCACCAGCTTGGCGAGGAGCCTGCCGCGGTCGTGCATCTCGCGCCCGGCATGGCAGCAAGCGAGGGCGAATTGCAGGATTGGGTGAAAGAACGTCTGGCGGCGTTCAAGGTGCCGGTGGCGATCCGCTTCATCGATACGGTTTTGCCGCGCAATGCCAACGGCAAAATCCTCAAGCGTGAGTTAAAGGCGCTGTTCGATACCGAAGCTGCGGCCTGAGTCGTAAAACCGGCGCCGCTCAGTCGTGAGCGGCGCCGAGCACGCTCTGCACCGCGTGCTGCCAGCCGTCGAGGCGCTTGCGGCGCTGCGACTTCACCATTTGCGGTTCGAACATATCGACACCGCCGCGCATCGCGCTCGCCTGATACAGATCGTCGAACCAGCCGCAACCGACCCCGGCCAGCATTGCCGCGCCCAGTGCCGTCGTTTCGGCGAAGCGCGGACGCTCCACGGGCAAATCGAGAAGGTCGGAGAGATCCTGCGCCATCCAGTCATTGGCGACCATGCCGCCATCGATTCGCAGGCCGGACCATGCCGCGCCGTCGGCTGCGAACACGCCCATCAGGTCGTGCGTTTGATGCGCAATCGATTCGAGCGCGGCGCGGACAATGTGCGCGCGCGTTGCGGAAAAGCTCAAACCCGAAATCGCCCCACGCGCTTCCGGCTCCCACCAGGGCGCGCCGATCCCGCTGAGCGCGGGTACGCAATAGACGCCGCCATTATCGTCAACGCTGCGCGCCAGTGCTTCGGTTTCTTCGGCGCTTTCGATCATCCCGACCGAATCGCGCAACCATTTGACGAGGCTACCCGCAACGAAGATCGACCCTTCCAGCGCATAGCTGCGCTTGCCGCCGAGTTGCCAGGCGACGGTGGAGAGCAGGCGGTTGCGTGACCGCGGCGGCGTGGTGCCGCTGTTGGTCAGGACAAAGGCGCCGGTGCCATAGGTTGCCTTGCTGTCGCCCTTGTCCAGACAGGACTGACCGATGGCCGCCGCCTGCTGGTCGCCGACGATACTGCAGATGGGCAGGGTGCCGCCCAGCACATCAGTCGTGCCGAATTGCCCGGCCGAATCGACGATTTCGGGCATCATCGACCGATCGACGCCGAACATGGACAGCAAGCCGTCGTCCCAGCTTCCGCTGCCCAGCGCCATCATCGCGGTGCGCGAGGCATTAGTCGCATCGGTGACATGTAGCCCCCCGGTCAGCTTCCAGACCAGCCAGCTTTCAACCGTACCGATGGCCAGCCGCTCCCCCGCTTCCGCCAGTTGCGGCCATTCCTGCATCGCCCAGGCGATTTTGGGGCCGGAAAAATAAGGGTCGAGCAACAAGCCGGTACGCGCCTGCACCGCGCCCTCTTCGCCGGCGGTGCGCAGGCTGCGGCATAGCGGGGCCGCGCGGCGATCCTGCCAGACGATTGCGGGTGCCAGCGGTTCGCCGGTTTCGCGGTCCCAAAACACCACCGTCTCGCGCTGATTGCTGATCCCGATGGCCGCGATCCGGTCGACGCCGCCCGCATGGTCGACCATGCGACGGGCGCACTGAAGGGTCTTGTCCCATATCTCCGCCGCATCATGCTCGACCCAGCCGGGCTGGGGATAATGTTGCGTCAGCATTTCGGCATGACTGCCCCGGCAGGCGCCGGAACGGTCGAACAACATCGCACGGGTGGAGGTCGTGCCCTCATCGAGCACCAGCAGCATTTCCGACATGGCGGCAACCCTAGCCGGGATTACAAGCCAAAGAAAAGCCGCTAGAGTTCGGTTCGGGAGAAAAAGGAACCGCGATTGAACGAACCGCTTGCCCATAAGTCCATGCAGGAAAAGCATTCGAAGCCCGAAGAGGCGGACGAAGAATTTCTGCGCAACCGGCTGCTGGCCGGGCTGACGCTCATCGCCGGGATCGGGCTGGCAATCGCGCTTCCCTTCGCATTGCAGGCGGGGTCTTCCTTTTTCCTGCCGCTGACCGCCGCGATTGTCGTGGCGATCGCATTGGTGCCGGTGCTCGAATGGCTGGAGCGCCGCCGCTTCCCCGCACCGCTGGCGGCGTTCGTCTGTGTCATGCTGTTCCTGATCGCGGTGAATGTGGCGCTGGCGTCGATCGTCGTTCCCGCATGGGGCTGGGCCAGCATTCTGCCGGACCGGATCGAGCAGATTCAGAAGAACATCTCTCCGCTCATCGATTTCTATTCGAACCTGCAGCATTTCGTGAACAAGCTGATCAAGAATGTCGCCACCGTGCCGCAGCGTCAGCCCGAAACCATTACCACGGAGCCACCGCGCTCCCTGCTCGACCTGCTCACCACGTCGGCACCTTCGGCGCTGATCGAAATGTTTTTCGCCATTCTGGTGGTGTTCTTTTTCCTGTCCGGCTGGACCCGGCTGCGGCGCAAGGCGATTACCAGCCGGTCAAGCTTTGACGGCGCACTGGCGACGGCACGGGTAATCCAGAATGTCGTGGACGACACCTCGGCCTATCTCGGCACGATCACGCTGATCAACCTGTCGCTGGGTCTGATTGTCTCGCTCGCACTATGGGCCATCGGGATGCCGACGCCGCTGATGTGGGGCGGGATCGTCGCCCTGCTCAACTACATCCCTTATCTGGGACCGATCATGGCGGCGATGCTGCTCGCGGTCGGTGGGCTGATGACGTACACCGATTTGTGGTGGGCGCTGATGCCGGCTGTGCTGATGATCGGCGCCCATCTGATCGAGGCCAATGCCATCACACCCCTGATCGTCGGCCATCGTCTGACCATCAATCCGATTCTGATTCTGGTTTCGCTCAGCTTCTGGGGCTGGGTATGGGGCACGCCAGGCGCGTTGCTGGCCGTGCCGTTGTTAATTATTATCCAGACCGTGGTGAAGGCGGCGGGCAGCCCGGATATCGCCGGTTTCCTGTTCGAACACGGTACGCTGGTCCACGATCCGCACCCGGAAGAAAAAGATGTTTTGGTTCCGCCTTCGCATTCGGGTTGACAGCCCCGAAAGCCTCCTCTAGGTGCGCCTCCTCACCGCCAAGCGGGTGTAGCTCAGTTGGTTAGAGCGCCGGCCTGTCACGCCGGAGGTCGCGGGTTCAAGTCCCGTCACTCGCGCCACTCTTCACATCGGATTTACGTTGGAGAAGGGTGGCGCCAAGCGCCGGTTCAGGCGCGCCAGCGGCCGGTTTCCATCCAGCGCAGCATCGGCTTCAACGGTGCGATCCAGATGATCCCCGTCACCACATAAACGATCAGTTGCAGTGGCCAGACGAGGCCGCCAATCACATTCGACAGGCTGGCGATCAGCGCCACCCAGATCAGGATCAGGGCAAGGATGGCGAGCACGCCTGCGGGTTTGCGCCAGCTTGGTTCAGACATGGCCTGCACGATAGGTGATCCTCCCTGTCAGGCAACTGTCGTGATACACTTATCGACGTACGACGCCCCGTTCGGTCGCTATGCCATGCAGCGGCACATCCCACGGATCGACGGGCAGTTTCTCCACCTGCTGCACCGACCAGGCGATGCCCAGACGCCATGCATCGGGGAAATCGGCAAAAGCGCGGTCGTAATGGCCGGCTCCCTGTCCCAGCCGGTTGCAGGACAAATCGAATGCGACCAGCGGCGTCAGGATGATGTCAGGGGTGACGACGGCACTATCGGCATGGGGTTGATGCAGTCCGAACGGCCCTTTGGCCAGGCCATGATCGGGATGCCATGCCAGAAAACGAATACGGCCTTCCCGGCTGGTGACATGGGGCAGCGCCAGTTCGGCACCTGCGGCAAGCACTGTTGCGTCAAACAAAACGGGGTCGGCCTCGCTGCCGACTGGGCGATAGCTGGCGACAACGATGCCCGGGCGCAGTCGCTGGAGAAAAGCATCCTGCGGTATAATGGGCGCCGGGTCGGTCGCGACAAAACGGTCGCGCTCCGCCCGCGTCCGGGTGCGAAGGGTTTGCTTGTTCATGGAGCGCTGGGGTGGCGGGACCACCATGGCCGTTGGCTCGATAATCCTCTGACGCCAGTAACGTCAGGTGGGCGCCGTGTGCATCGGGCCAGGGCCCGAACAGGGACAGCTCCCTTGGATGTTTCTATCGCCTCAGGGATAATCGCTAAAGCTCGCACCGGGCAGTTCCCGCCAACACCGATTTAGGATGGCCCCGCTTCATCCTCAAGAGCGGATGCGACCGATTCCAGACGATCGGCGAGCCGGTCGAGCAGGGCAGGGGACAAACCGGTTGCAGGGTTGCGCTCGGCTTCCGCAACCTTGTCGGCCAGAATGAGCGCGATAAGCAGCATCATTCGCTCACCCGCCACGCCCCCGGCGGCGCGCAGCGCGGTTTCGCTGTGATGTTCCAGCATCCGGGCCAGATCGCGCAGGTGCGGCTCCTCTCCGTCACGGCAGGCGATGACGTGGCTGCGCCCTGCAATGGTCAGCGTGACTTCGGCCATCAGCGCTTTGCGTCCTCTCTCGCCAGCAGTTCGTCGAGCGCCTGCACCGCCTCTTCCATGCGCTCGCGTAAGGCTGCGTGCCGCCGCGCGATGCGATCGGCGCTATAGGCGCGCGCGGCAGCCGCCTTTTCAATACGGGCCACGGCGCGCTCGATACGCTCAATCACCGGATGCGAAGCAGGATCGGACATGAATCAGACAGATACGCCGCCAACGGGGTCGCGACAAGCACCGCTCGCCGGTTGACGAAACCGACCTGTCGCCGCAAAGGCGTGGCGTCTGACGATTCGCTCCCGCAACAGTGCCGGGTTGTGATACCGTCACGCCGTTTTGGGAGGGCATATGACCGTTACCGATGTTCAGATGGCGAATGCCATCCGGGCCTTGTCGATGGATGCAGTGGAAGCTGCGAATTCCGGCCATCCGGGCATGCCGATGGGCATGGCGGATGTGGCAACGGTGCTGTTTACCCGTTATCTGAAATATGATCCCGCCGATCCCCGCTGGCCCGACCGTGACCGCTTCATCCTGTCGGCGGGCCACGGGTCGATGCTGCTCTACTCCCTGCTGCACCTGACCGGTTATGCCCAGCCTATGCTGGAGGATATCCGCAATTTCCGGCAGCTTGGCAGCCCGTGCGCGGGGCATCCGGAAAATTTTGAACTTCCCGGTGTCGAATGCACCACCGGACCGCTGGGGCAGGGGCTTGCCATGTCGGTCGGCATGGCGATGGCCGAACGCCATCTGAACGCCGTGTTCGGGGACGACCTGGTCGATCACCGGACCTGGGTGATTGCCGGTGACGGCTGCCTGATGGAAGGCATTAATCATGAGGCGATCGGCCTGGCCGCGCATCAGAAACTCGGACGGCTGACCGTCTTGTGGGACGATAACCGCATCACCATCGACGGCGCGGTGGACCTGTCGTCGAATGAGGATGTGGTTGCGCGCTATGCGGCAACCGGCTGGCATGTCGTCGAGTGCGACGGCCATGACTATGCCGATATCGCGCGTGCGCTGGAGGCCGCGACCGCCGATGACCGGCCTTCGCTGGTGCGGTGCCGCACGATCATCGGCAAGGGTGCACCCAACAAGCAGGGGACGTCAAAGACTCACGGCTCTCCACTGGGAGCTGACGAAGTCGCTGCCGCGCGCAAGGAACTGGGCTGGGACTATCCGCCCTTTGAAATTCCGGACGATATCCGCGCGGCATGGCTGGACGCAGGCAAACGCGCCGCCGCACCACATAGTGACTGGAATATGCGTCTGGCCACAGCGCCGGATCGCGCCGAGTTCGAGCGCCGCATGGCAGGCGACCTGCCCGAAGGGTTTTCGCTCAACGACTATATCAAGGGCCTGCTTGCCGACCCGAAAAAGGTGGCGACACGCAAAGCATCCGAAATGGCGCTGGACGTCATTAACGCGACGCTTCCCGAAACGATGGGCGGCTCGGCGGATCTGACGCCGTCGAACAATACGCTGACCAAGGGATTGGAGACGTTCGATCGCGACAACCGCGCCGGTCGCTATGTCCATTACGGCATTCGCGAATTCGGCATGTCGGCGGCAATGAACGGCATGGCCCTGCATGGCGGCGTCATCCCCTATGGCGGCACCTTTCTGGTATTTTCCGATTATGCCCGTCCGGCAATCCGGTTGTCGGCGCTGCAATATGCGCGCGTCGCCTATGTCATGACGCACGACTCAATCGGGCTGGGAGAAGACGGACCGACGCATCAGCCGGTCGAACATGTCATGAGCCTGCGCCTCATTCCCAATCTCGACACTTATCGCCCGTGCGACGTGGTTGAAACGGCGGAATGCTGGGAACTGGCGGTGTCGCGGGCCGATGGTCCCTCTCTGCTTGCCCTGTCGCGACAGGGATTGCCCCAGTTGCGGGAAGCTGCGGCGGAAAATCGTTGTGCGCGCGGTGCCTATCGTCTGAAAGCGGCGGACGCAGAACGCCGCGTGGTCCTGATCGCAAGCGGATCGGAAGTAGAAACCGCTGTCGGGGTTCGCGAACAACTGGAATCCGCCGGCATCGGCGCGGATGTGGTCTCAATGCCCTGCTGGTCGCGTTTCGATGCGCAGACCGCCGATTATCGCGCCGATACTCTGCCCGATGGCGTCTTGCGCGTCTCCATCGAAGCAGGAACGACAATCGGCTGGGAACGCTATACCGGGCTCGACGGGCTGCGCTTCGGACTCGACGGGTTCGGCGCGTCGGCACCAGCCGGCGACCTTTTCAGGCATTTCGGCCTCACCGTCGATGCCATCACGGCACAAATCCGCGCCAGACTGGCCGTATAAACAGACGACCCTCGCCGGAGCTAATTCGGCATAGCCATGGAACCAGCGCTCATGCGGCCTATATGCCGTTCCGACAGAGCGTTAGACAGGAGATGAGTTGATGACGAAGATTGCAATCAACGGGTTCGGACGTATCGGGCGACTGGTCGCGCGGGCAATATTGGAGCGTTCCGATTGCGGGCTTGAACTCGTGACCATCAACGACCTGTCGGATGCCAAACACAACGCCTGGCTGTTCGAGCGCGATTCGGTGCATGGCCGCTATCCCGGTGAAGTCGGGGTGGACGGGACCGACATCGTCGTGGACGGTAAGAAGATCAAGGTAACGGCGGAACGCGACCCGGCCAACCTGCCGCACGCCGCAAACGGTGTCGAACTGGTACTGGAATGCACCGGTTTCTTCACCGATCGCGCAAGCGCGCAGAAGCATATTGATGCTGGTGCGAAAAAAGTGCTGATTTCCGCGCCGGGCAAGAATGTCGACCTGACCGTTGTTTATGGCGTCAACAATGACAAGCTGACCGCCGAGCACAAGATCGTTTCCAACGCATCTTGCACCACCAACTGCCTGGCCCCTGTCGCCAAGGTCATGAACGACGAAATCGGTATCGAACGCGGCCTGATGACCACGGTTCATGCCTATACCAACGATCAGAAAATCCTCGACCAGATCCATCCGGACATGCGTCGCGCGCGCGCCGCCGCCATGTCGATGATCCCGACCACTACGGGCGCCGCCCGCGCGGTGGGTGAGGTGCTGCCCGAACTGAAGGGAAAGCTCGACGGTTCGGCAATTCGCGTGCCAGTTCCCGACGGCAGCCTGATCGACCTGACCTTCCAGCCGAAGCGCGAAACCACGAAGGAAGAGGTCAACGCGCTGCTGAAGGCAGCGTCGGAAAGCGGCCCGTTAAAGGGCGTGCTGGCCTATACCGACGATCCCATCGTGTCCGCCGATATCGTCCATACCCCGGTCAGTTCGACCGTGGACAGCCTTGAAACCGCGGTGATGGACGGCAAGCTCGTCCGCGTGGTGAGCTGGTACGACAATGAATGGGGCTTCTCCAACCGCATGGTCGACACCGCCAAGGCAATGGCCGAGCTGGGCTGAGCCTGTTTTGGCACGTCTTGCCGGTATCGCCCGCCACGCCCGCCCGCGCGGGCCGATGGAACCGCTGGAAACGGTAGAAGTTACCGTGGAAGGCGGGCTGGAAGGCGATTGCCGGGGACGGGTGAAACCCGGCGGTCGCGGACGGCGGCAGGTCTCGCTGATTGAAGCGAAAGACTGGGCCGCCGCGACCGGTGAAATCGGGGTTCATCTTCCCTGGTGGAGCAGGCGCGCCAATCTGCTGGTCGAGGATTTCGATCTGCCAAAGGAACCGGGCACCCGTATCCGGATCGGCGACGTGCTGATCGAAATTACGATGGAATGCGATCCGTGCAAACGCATGGAGGAAATCGCACCGGGCCTGATGACAACGCTGACTCCGGACTGGCGCGGTGGCGCTCTGGGGCGCGTGATTGAGGGCGGGACGCTGAATATCGGCGATACAATAGGGATTGAAGCATGACGCACGCATTCAAAACGCTCGACGATATGGGCGACATTCGCGGCCAGCGGGTGCTGGTTCGCGAAGACCTGAACGTCCCCATGGCCGATGGTGCGGTGACCGATGCCACCCGGCTGAAGGCTACCCTTCCCACCGTCACCGAACTCGCCGATGCGGGAGCGATCGTGCTGGTGCTCGCCCATTTCGGACGGCCCAAGGGCGAGCGCAAACCGGATATGTCGCTGGCAATGATTACGCGGCCCTATTCGCAGCTTTTGGGTCGTCCGGTGCGGTTCATCGACTGGGACGGTGCCGAAGAGGCGATCGCCACGCTGGAACCCGGCGATATTGCGGTGCTGGAAAATACCCGCTTCTTCGCTGGTGAAGAGAAAAACGATCCGCAACTTGCGGATTCATGGGCGAAACTGGGTGACCTCTATGTCAACGATGCCTTTTCCGCTGCCCATCGCGCGCATGTTTCAACCGAAGGGCTCGCCCACCGTCTTCCGGCCTTTGCCGGGCGCGCGATGCAGGCGGAGCTGGACGCGCTCGACAAGGCGCTGGGAAATCCGGAACATCCGGTAGCAGCCGTGGTCGGCGGAGCGAAGGTCTCGACAAAGCTCGATGTGCTGCGCCATCTGGTGAACAAGGTCGATCACCTCATCATCGGCGGCGGCATGGCGAACACCTTCCTCGCCGCGCGCGGTGTCGATGTCGGAAAAAGCCTGTGCGAACATGACCTGACCGGGACGGCGGAAGCGATCATGGAAGCCGCCGATCAGGCGAACTGCACGGTCCATCTGCCCTATGACGTGGTTGTCGCGAAGGAGTTCAAACCCAATCCGCCGACGCGCACCGTCAACGTGCATGAAGTCGCCGATGACGAGATGATCCTCGATATCGGGCCTGCCGCGACCGAAGCGCTGGGCGATGCGCTCAAGACCTGCCGCACGCTGGTCTGGAACGGTCCGCTGGGTGCATTCGAAACGCCGCCTTTCGATACCGCCACGGTGGTACTTGCCAAAACGGCGGCAGCGCTGACCAAAGAAGGCTCGCTGGTTTCGGTTGCGGGCGGCGGGGATACCGTGGCTGCGCTTAATCAGGCAGGGGTGGCCGACGATTTCACCTTCGTGTCCACCGCAGGCGGAGCCTTCCTCGAATGGATGGAAGGCAAGGAACTGCCCGGTGTAAAAGCGCTCAGCGCCGACTGACGCTCCGTCGGTCGAACAGCAACATGACGATCAGTGCTGCTACGCCGAGACCGGCGCCGATCATGCTGGACAACCTGAAACCGCCGGTTTCGTAACTTGCCGATCCGATCAGCGAACCGCTTGCGCCGATGACGAACATGATCGTCATATAGCTGGCATTGATCCGGCCACGCGCTTCTTTCGACAACGAAAAGATGATCCGCTGACCCGTGATCTGGTTCAGTTGCACCGAAGCATCCAGTGTGAAGGCTGTGATCGCGAACAGGACGACGCTGCCTAAGGCAACCATGGCGTCGGCTATAAGAAACGACACTGCAAGCAACAGAAATGCCGCCAAAGTTACCATGCGTTCCTTGCCTTTGTCGGCTAGCGACCCCGCGAGCGGGGCGGCAAGCGCTCCGCCCGCTCCGGCAAGCGCAAACCATGCCACATCGTCCTGAGACAAATGGAACTGACGCAAGAGAGCCAGCGGTGCGACCGTCCAGAACAGATTGAAGGCCGTAAACAACAACATCTGATAGGTAGCGCGTAGCCGCAGTTGCGGTTCGTCGCGGACCAGACGTGCCATCGATATCAGGATTTCGCCGAAGCCGTGGCGGCTCTCCGGCCTGCGTTCAGGAAGTACTTTCCACAGGCAGAGCAGGATCGCCGTCATGACAATTGCGGAAAAATAGAAAATCGCTCGCCAGCCCAGCCATTCGGCCATGAAACTGGCCGCCGGACGCGCGAGCATGATGCCGGTCAGCAATCCGCTCATCACCAGCCCGATGGTGCTGCCCGTACGTTCGGGACGGCTGAGATGCGTTGCCAGCGGAATCAGTATCTGCGCTCCGGTTGCGCAAATACCGGTCAGCAATGTCGCCGTTAGAAAGGTGATGGCATTCCCCGACAGCGCCGTTCCGATACTGCCGATGACAGTCCCTGCGCAGGTTATCAGGATCAGTCGACGGTTCTCAAAGCGATCCGACAATGGGACGATCAGCGCCAGGCCCACGCCATAGCCCAATTGTGCAATCGTCACGAGCGATCCGGCGAGTTCAGGTGAAATCGACAGATCCGGGCCGATCATATCGAGCAGCGTCTGCGCATAGTATAGATTGGCAACCATCGCTCCGGTTGCGACGGCCATCAGCAAGGTGAGGGCCCGACTGATGTCGCGCCCCTCCGAACGATTGGGCATAGCTGTCCGTTAAAATATATCTGGTTGAACCATCCTAACCAGCATTAGCAGGTACGGGTTCCCTCAAAAGAGGGACGAGGATCTGGTTCAAGGCGTCAAGGTCGAAGGCGGCAGCCTTGGCATAGCGAATCCGGCCATCGCGTCCGATAACATAATTGGTCGGCACCCCGCCCAGCGTCGTATAGGGGCCGCTGATCCGCCGAACAGCCGGGATAGACATGATACTGAACAGCTTGCGCAATGTATACAGTGGAACGGAATCCTCGGTAGTAATCGCAAATACCCGCAGGCCGTGACTTTTTTGAAGCTTATAATAAGTGTCCAGCGTCGGCAGTTCATGACGGCAGGGCGCGCACCAGGTCGCCCAAAAATTCAGTACGACGACCTTGCCGCGTAAATCGGACAGTTTCACCGTTTTTCCGTCGACCAGGCGCAGCTTGAAATCGGGGGCCATCTGCCCAACTTTCAACGTCCGGGCGCTTGCCGTTGTGCCAACCGCCATCAACGCAAACAGTAAAATGATAACGAACTTTTTCATTGAACTACCCCCTTTGGATGGTTCTGGCGACGCCGGACATTCTGGTCAATGGCCTTGGTCATTGCGGCACGGCGCGGGGCTGGTTATGGCCCGGCAAAAGGATGGGCAGGGCCAGCCACCGGTCACCCTGTTCAGAACGAATTCCATTGGGTGTTCAACTGGGGAAGACAGATGCAGCATGCTCAAATGACCGAGAAGATGGCGAATGGTGACGGCTTCATTGCCGCGCTGGATCAGAGCGGCGGTTCCACGCCAAAGGCACTGCGCGGCTATGGCATCGAAGAAAGCGCCTATTCGAATGACGATGAGATGTTCGCGCTGATCCATGCCATGCGCAGCCGGATCATTACGGCCCCCTCCTTCAACGGCGACAAGGTGGTGGGTGCGATCCTGTTCGAGCGCACCATGAACGGCAACGCCGATGGCAAGCCGGTACCGCAGATCCTGCACGATCGTGGCGTGGTACCGTTCCTGAAGATCGACAAGGGGCTGGAGGACGAGTCCGACGGCGTTCAAATGATGAAGCCGATGCCGGGGCTCGACGAATTGCTTGCCCACGCGAAGGAACTGGGCATTTTCGGTACCAAGGAACGTTCGGTGGTGCATGCTGCTTCAAAAAGCGGCATCGCGGCGATTGTCCGTCAGCAGTTTGAGGTGGGAATGCAGGTGGTTCGCGCCGGGCTGATGCCGATTCTCGAACCGGAAGTTTCGCTCAAGAGCCCGGATCGTGACGCAGCGGAAAAAATCCTGCTGGAGGAAATCCGTGCGCAGCTTGATGCGCTTCCCGATGGGACTCAGGTCATGCTGAAGCTGACGATCCCTGCGACGCCCGATCTCTACAAACCGCTGGTCGACCATCCGGCCGTATTGCGGGTGGTGGCGCTTTCAGGCGGCTATAGCCGGGATGAGGCGTGCGACCATCTCAAGCAGAATCACGGCATGATCGCCAGCTTTTCGCGTGCGCTACTCGAAGATTTGCGGGCGCAGATGAGCGACGAAGAGTTCGACGCCGCGCTGGCAAGTGCGATCGATCAAATCTATCAGGCATCGACACAAAAGAGTTGAACGCTCATGTCAGGGCCGCTCGCGCGTAATGGGCGGTCCTGAATTTCTTAAAGGCTTTTCGATGTCCGACGACACTCTCGACCCGCTGTCTCCCGATTTCGCGGAACAGTTCGAACGCGATGACGCGCGAGGTCCATGTCAGCTATACCTGATTTCGCCACCGGATCCGGGTGCCAATTTCGCAGACCGGCTTGATCGTGCGCTGGATGCGGGGCCGGTTGCGGCGTTTCAGTTCCGCGTAAAGGATATCGATCAGCACGCCGCGGCGCGGCTCGCCGAACCGCTTCAGGCGATTTGTTCCAACCACGACGTTGCCTTCATCGTCAATGACAGCGTGGCGCTTGCCAAACGGCTTGGCGCCGATGGCGTGCATCTGGGGCAGGAGGACGGCGACCCGAGAGAGGCACGCGAAATCCTCGGTCCCTCGGCACAGATCGGCGTAACCTGTCATGACAGCCGCCACCTTGCGATGGAGGCCGGGGAAGCCGGGGCTGACTATGTCGCATTCGGCAGTTTCTATCCGACCACGACAAAGGCAGTACGGCATCATCCCGATCCGTCGATCCTGTCCTGGTGGGCGACCCTGTTCGAGCTGCCCTGCGTCGCCATCGGCGGCATTACACCCGACAATGCACAGCCGCTGATTGATGCCGGTGCCGACTTTCTGGCGGTATGCGCAAGCGTCTGGAATACCGACGAGGCGCGTGCAGTAGAGGCGTTCGCTGAACGGTTGGCGCAATCCGGCGGCTGAGGGCACCCCCGCTTGCGGCTTTGGCCAGTCACGGCTAAAGGCGCGCACCAGCACTTTCTCAATTCAGGGTTTTGATCGCTATGAAGATCAGCGGCGTGGACATTCGTCCCGGCAACATTATCGAATATGAAGGCGGCATCTGGCGTGCGGTCAAGATCCAGCACACCCAGCCCGGCAAGGGCGGCGCCTATATGCAGGTCGAGATGAAGAACCTCATCGACGGTCGCAAGACGAACGTCCGTTTCCGTTCGGCCGAAACCGTGGAGCGCGTGCGGCTCGACACCAAGGATTTCCAGTATCTGTTTCAGGACGGCGATATGCTGACCTTCATGGACAAGGATACGTACGAGCAGATCACGCTGCCGACCGACCTGCTGGGCGATGCCGCCGCATTCCTTCAGGACGGCATGGACGTGGTCATGGAACTGTACGAGGAGAAGCCGATCAGCGTGCAGCTTCCCGACCAGATCGAAGCCGAAATCGTCGAAGCCGACGCCGTGGTGAAGGGGCAGACAGCTTCGTCAAGCTATAAGCCCGCGATCCTCGACAACGGCGTGCGCATCATGGTGCCGCCGCATATCACCGCAGGCACGCGCGTGGTCGTCGATGTCTATGAACAGGCTTATGTGAAACGGGCGGACTGATTTTTATGCGTACAACCCTATTTCTTCTCGCCGCATCGGTTGCGCTGGCTTCTCCGGCCGTCGCCAAGGAAGCCACCAAGAAACCCACTACGGCCGAACTTCAGAATGCTCAGCAGACACTGAGCCTACTGGTAAGCGCGCTTAATTCGAAAGAAGTGCCGCAAGAGACGAAAAACGGCCTGTTCGGTTGTTTGTATCAGAATTCGCTGGGAGCCATCGCAGGTGATTCAGCGGCAGTTCTTCAGAAGAACAAGCAGATCGACCGCAAGAATCCCAATGCGCGCCTGCTGATTCTCGCCAAGATTTGCGGTGCGCCGGTTCCTGCGGGAAAAAGCGACGCCCGCGACAAGCCGAAGGGCCGCTGATGGTATCGCATTCCGGTCTGCTGACAGTGATGGAGCGCGCGGTACGCAAAGCCGCACCGCGCCTGCGTCGCGACTTCAACGAAGTTCAGCATCTTCAGGTGAGCCGCAAGGGGCCTGCGGATTTCGTATCCATGGCCGACAAGCGTGCCGAACAGACGATCGTCGAGGAATTGCGCAAGGCACGTCCCGACTGGCGGATGCTGTTGGAAGAGGGCGGCGAACTGGATGGCGATCCCGACAAGCCGCGCTTTATCGTCGATCCGCTCGACGGCACCAGTAACTTCCTGCACGGCATTCCGCATTTCGCGATCTCGATTGCGGTCGAGGACCCGCACGGCGCACAGGGCAAGCCGGAGATCACCACCGGCCTGATCTATCAGCCGCTGACGGATGAAAGCTTCTGGGCGGAAAAGGGCAGGGGGGCCTGGCTGCATGACGGGCGCCTGCGCGTTTCGGCGCGACGTGACCTGTCCGAAGCGCTGATTGCGACCGGCATTCCGTTTCTGGGGCATGGCGATTTCATTACCTGGAACCGTATTTTCGGGGCAGTTGCACCGCAGGTGGCGGGTATCCGCCGATTCGGATCGGCCGCGCTTGACCTTGCATGGGTCGCGGCGGGACGGTTTGACGGGTTCTGGGAATCGGACCTGAAACCGTGGGACGTTGCTGCCGGAATGCTGCTGGTGAAGGAAGCCGGTGGCTTCGTTACCGATTTCCGTGGTGCCGACCGGGCGATGGAGCGCAACGAATATCTGGCAGCCAATGATGTGCTGCATTCAAAGCTTCATAAGCTCGTGGCAGGCGCGTTGCGCAACCGTTGATGGAGGCGTCCGGCCTATGCCGGACGACCTCTCGCGAATCAGTCCGAATTGTCGCTGCCGCTATGACCGTCCGATTCGCTGTTCCAGCCGATATGGTCGCGAAACTGAGCCAGCAGGCGTACCCATAGCTGAAAATCGGCAATGAAATTATCCCGGGCGATGCCGCCATCCGCAAGGTTCAGATCCATTTCGAGACGTGGATCATCCTGATCGTCGATATAGGCCTTCGCGAAACGTTTGGTCTGATTCCAGCGATTGATGAGCTCCAGTGAACGCGGCGTCGATACCGAAAAGCCTGCATAAAACTGGATCGTACGGCACGCTTTTCCGGCGATGCAATTGTTCATGAAGATGGTGAAGGGCAGGCCCTGCATGTCCGATTGCAGGAAGGGCGCGCCATCCTGTTGCTTACCGGCCTGAACCTTATACCCTTCGCCGCGCACGATATTCGCGATGACGATCGGATCGGCTGTTATATTCCGCCCGGCAACCCGTGCCCAGGAGGACGAGGGTTTCGCCATATTCTCGACAGGCACCTGCTGCGCCGATGCAATTGCCGGGAAACCCGCTAGAATCAGGACCAAAGCGTTGCGCAGCACCGGTATCTCCCACACTGGTATATGCGTCGCTTACCGTGTCCGGGAGCGTTTCGCCAAGGGATATCCAGATTTGCCATAGGGTTGATCGTCGAAATTGGCATTCAACTACGAGATTCTGCGTACGCACCCTTGCCCAGCGCGGGGCACCGTCTTAGAAGCGCCTCATCCTTTTTTCCGCAACCGCGAGAAGACGCTTGGTCGACCTGTCGCAATATCTGCCGATCCTCCTGTTTCTGGGGGTGGCGCTTATCCTTTCGGTGGCATTTGTCGTGTTGCCGATGATCGTTGCCCGCCTCACCGGCGCGCATAAGCCCAATCCGGAGAAGCTGTCCGAATATGAATGCGGATTTCCCGCATTTGAAGATCCGCGCAATCAGTTCGACGTGCGTTTCTATCTGGTCGCCATTCTCTTCATCGTCTTCGATCTCGAAGCGGCCTTCCTCTACCCCTGGGCGGTCAGCGTTTTCGATATCGGCTGGACCGCCTGGATTTCGATGATGATCTTCATTGCCGAGCTTGCGCTTGGCCTTGCCTATGCCTGGAAAGTGGGAGCGTTGGAGTGGGAGTAGAACTGAGTCCCCCCGCACCGGGAACCGCGCCCGATCAGCAGTTCTTCAACGACCTGAACGGGGAACTGACGGACAAGGGTTTTCTGGTCACCTCGACCGAGGAACTGTTTCACTGGGCGCGTACCGGCAGTCTGTGGTGGATGACGTTCGGCCTCGCCTGCTGCGCGGTCGAAATGATTCACGTCAATATGCCGCGCTATGACATGGAACGGTTCGGCGCCGCACCGCGCGCATCGCCGCGCCAGTCGGACGTGATGATCGTCGCAGGCACGCTGTGCAACAAGATGGCGCCGGCGCTGCGGCGGGTATACGACCAGATGTCGGACCCGAAATACGTCATCTCGATGGGTAGCTGCGCCAATGGCGGCGGTTATTATCACTACAGCTATTCGGTGGTGCGTGGGTGCGACCGGATCGTGCCGGTCGACATTTATGTGCCGGGCTGTCCGCCGACCGCGGAAGCGCTGCTGTACGGCGTGATGCAGTTGCAGCGGAAAATTCGTCGTTCGGGGAGTATCGAACGGTGAGGGCGCCTGCTCCGAAATATACCGCCAATGACGGCGTAATCGCGACGGCGCAGGCTGCGCTGGGCGATATGCTGGTTGAGGCTGTCGACAAGGTGGGCGAAGTCTCGCTGACCGTCGATCGCGACCGGCTGGTCGAGGCGATGACGGCGCTGCGCGATGATCCCATGCTGCAATATCAGCAGCTTATGGAAATTGCGGGTGTCGATTATCCCGAGCGCGAAGAACGGTTCGACGTTTGCTATCACTTGCTGAGCGTAACGAAGAACCACCGCATCCGCGTGCGCGTGATGACGGACGAGGAAAAGCCGGTGCCGTCGGTGACGGGCATCTGGCCGGTGGCGGGCTGGCTGGAGCGCGAAGTGTACGACATGTACGGCGTGCTGTTTTCCGGCAACCCGGATCTGCGCCGCATCCTGACCGATTACGGCTTTCGCGGCCATCCGCAGCGCAAGGACTTTCCGCTCACCGGCTATGTCGAGCTGCGCTATTCGGAAGAGGCGAAGCGCGTTGTCTATGAGCCGGTCGAACTGGCGCAGGATTTCCGCACCTTTGATTTCATGAGTCCATGGGAAGGTGCGAAATACGTCCTGCCCGGCGATGAAAAGGGGGGCGAACCGGAAGCCAAGGGTGCGCCGACGCCGCTCAAGGCGGATGAGATTAAAAAAACGGACGACGCCAAGGCAGAAGCCGATACATCGAAGCCCAAATCGACCGACAGCCCGAAGGAATCGGGTGCCGGTCAGTCGCATCCGGGCAACCAGCCTGAAGAAAAGCCCGGCAGCCCCGACGTGGCGCCGGGCAAGGGGCAGAATCAATGACCGATTATATCGAAGAGGTTCTGCACAATCGCGAGGCACAGGAAACTGGGTCAGGCGATGTGGAAATTCAGAACTATACGATCAACTTCGGACCGCAGCATCCGGCCGCGCACGGTGTGCTCCGGCTTGTCATGGAGCTGGACGGCGAGATTATCGAGCGGCTCGACCCGCATGTCGGCCTGCTCCATCGCGGCACCGAAAAGCTGATCGAATACAAGACCTATGCGCAGGCGCTCCCCTATATGGATCGCCTCGACTATTGCTCGCCGCTGTGCATGGAGCACAGCTATGTGCTGGCGGTCGAAAAGCTGCTCGATCTGGAAGTGCCGCTGCGTGCGCAATATTTGCGCGTGTTCTTTGCGGAACTGACGCGCATCTGCAATCACATGCTGAACCTGGGTTCGCATGTGATGGATGTGGGCGCGATGACGCCGAACCTGTGGATGTTCGAAATCCGCGAAGACTGTCTGAATTTTTTTGAGCGGGCTTCCGGTGCGCGGATGCACTCCAACTATTTCCGCGTCGGCGGGGTGCATCAGGATGTGCCGCTGAAGCTGCTCACCGACATTGCCGACTGGCTCGATACGCGCCTGCCGAAACTGTTCGGCGATGCAATCAGTCTGGTCGCGGAAAACCGCATCTTCAAACAGCGTAATGTCGATATTGCGGTGGTCAGTCGTGAAGATGCGCTTGCCTGGGGCTTTTCGGGGCCGATGATCCGTGCCGCCGGTATTCCCTGGGATCTGCGTAAGTCGCAGCCATATGACGTCTATGACCGGATGGAATTCGACATTCCCGTCGGCACACGGGGCGATTGCTATGATCGCTTCATGGTTCGTGTCGAGGAAGTCTATCAGTCGGCGCGCATTATGAAACAGTGTCTGGCCGAAATGCCCGAAGGCCCGATCATGACTACCGATCGCAAGGTCGGCCCGCCCAAACGCGGCGAGATGAAACAGTCGATGGAAGCGCTGATCCACCACTTCAAGCTCTATACCGAAGGCTATCATGTGCCCGCCGGGGAAGTGTATGTTGGCACCGAAAGCCCCAAGGGCGAGTTCGGCATCTACATGGTCTCGGACGGGTCGAACAAACCTTATCGCTGCAAGATCCGTCCGACGGCGTTCTCGCATTTGCAGGCCGCCGATTTCATGTCGAAGGGCCATATGCTCGCCGACACCACCGCTATCTTGGGTGCGATGGATATCGTGTTCGGGGAGTGTGACCGGTGAACATATCCAATCGCAAACTGACAATTATCGCTGTGGCGGCATTCGCAGCAACGGCAGGGGCCGCAATGGCAATTCTGTTTCCCTCGCATGGCAGTGACCAGACACATCATGGTCTGGATTTCATCCCGATTGCCGCGGCACTGGTAGCGATTTTCGCAGCCCGCAAACACCGCGCTGCCGGAACGGAGAGGTCAACCAATGGCCGCTAAAACCATCCCCGATACGCCGGAAATCCGCGAGCGCTGGGGCGCTTTTGCGTGGACCGAGGACAATGCCGCCAAGGCGAAGGAAGTGCTGTCGCGCTATCCCGAGGGGCGGCAGCAGTCGTGCACTATTCCCTTTCTCGACCTCGCCCAGCGTCAGGTCGGTGCGGAAACCGATACGCAAGGGTGGCTGCCCATCCCGGTGATCGAATTCGTCGCGCGCGAACTGGATCTGCCCTATGTCCGCGTGCTGGAGGTCGCGACCTTCTACACGATGTTCAACCTGAACCCGGTCGGCAAATATCATGTGCAGGTATGCGGCACGACGCCGTGCTGGCTGCGCGGGTCCGACGATGTGTTCGCGGCGTGCAAGAACAAGGGGCTTTCGAAGGGGCATACGACGCCCGACGGCCTGTTCACGCTGACCGAGGTCGAGTGCATGGGCAATTGCGCCAATGCACCGATGGTGCAGATCAACGACGATAATTACGAAGATCTGGATTACGACACCACAAGCGCGATCCTGCAGGCGCTGGCAGAGGGTAAGCAGCCCAGGCCGGGGCCGCAGGTCGATCGTCAGACCTCTGCACCGGAGGGCGGACCGACCAGCCTGACGGCGATGATCGACGAAAACCACGACTATCGGAAGGAATGGGCATCGTGAATCTGCTGATCGCCCTTGCGATCGGAATTCTCGCGATCGTGCTGCTGGTGCTGGTCATCAAGATCGCACTCGGCCTGATCGTGATCGCTGTCGGCCTTGCGCTGGCGGTGTTTGCCTATTTCATCCTCGAAAAGCTTATTGGGAAAGGGCGCTAGATGCTCGCCGACAAGGACCGCATCTTCACCAATGTCTATGGCTTTCAGCCCTGGACGATCGACGCCGCGATGAAGCGGGGCGACTGGGACAATACCAAGGCGCTGATCGAGATCGGTAACGACACGATCATCGACCGTATCAAGGCTTCGGGCCTGCGCGGGCGCGGCGGTGCGGGTTTCCCCACCGGCGTCAAATGGGGCTTCATGCCCAAGGAGCCGAAGCCCGAACGGCCGAACTTCCTCGTCATCAACGCCGATGAATCCGAACCCGGTTCATGCAAGGACCGCGAGATCATCCGGCACGATCCCCACAAGCTGCTCGAAGGAGCGCTGATTGCGGGTTTCGCGATGCGTGCGCGGGCTGCGTACATCTATATTCGCGGTGAATATATTCGCGAAGCCGAAGTGCTGTTCGCAGCCATTGCCGAAGCCTATGACAAGGGCTTTCTCGGCAAGAATGCCTGCGGTTCAGGTTATGATTTCGATGTCTTCTGCCATCGTGGTGCCGGCGCCTATATCTGCGGCGAAGAAACCGCGATGCTCGAAAGCCTGGAGGGCAAGAAGGGGCAGCCGCGCCTGAAGCCGCCGTTCCCGGCCGGAGCGGGTCTGTATGGCTGCCCGACCACGGTCAACAATGTCGAATCGATTGCGGTGGTGCCGACGATCCTGCGCCGTTCGCCGGAATGGTTTGCAGGCTTCGGGCGCGAAAACAACAAGGGCACCAAGCTCTTCCAGATTTCGGGCCATGTCGAAAAACCGTGCGTCGTCGAAGAGGCGATGAGCATTCCCTTCCGCGAACTGATCGAAAAACATTGCGGTGGGATTCGCGGCGGCTGGGACAATCTGCTTGCGGTCATTCCCGGCGGATCGTCGGTCCCGCTGGTCCCGGCCAAGCAGATCATGGACTGTCCGATGGATTTCGACGGGCTGAAGGAACTCGGCTCGGGGCTGGGCACGGCGGCGGTCATCGTCATGGATAAGTCGACCGACATTGTTCAGGCGATCAGCCGGATCAGCTATTTCTACAAACATGAAAGCTGCGGTCAGTGCACGCCGTGCCGCGAAGGCACCGGCTGGATGTGGCGGGTGATGGAGCGGCTGCGCACCGGCGACGCCGATATTTCCGAAATCGACACGCTGTTCGAAGTCACGAAGCAGGTTGAGGGTCACACCATCTGCGCGCTCGGCGACGCGGCCGCCTGGCCGATCCAGGGCCTGATCCGACATTTCCGTCCCGAACTCGAACGCCGGATCATGGAAAAGAACGGCGGTGGCGACACCCCGATGATGGAGGCCGCGGAGTGAGGTACTCGGTTCTGGTTGTTTCTGCACTATGCGGTTTGTCCGCAACAGCACTTGTTGCGTATCCGGTAAAGGCTGCTGCGCTGGCGACGACACCCGCTGCGTTGAAAGCAATTTATCAGTTCGGTGGCTGCGTGGCCGATCACAGCCGCGAGAAAGCGTCTGCCGCTCTCAAACTTGATTTTCGTACAGGGGCATATTCGCGCGCGTTGCATGTGCTTGCGAAAAACAATGTCGATTGCAGCCGCGATGCAAAGTGGTTCAAGGTTCGGTCCAGTTCGCTTTTCTTCGCCGGTGCGTTGGCGGAAAAGTTACTGAGCGAAGGTCCGGATTCACTCGACTCGCGGTTGACGCACGCCGCCGAAGGGCCACCGACACAGCCGCGCAGTAATTTCGATGCGATGGCGATCTGCATTGTGCGCTCCTCCCCCGATGGCGTGAGCACACTTTTCCGATCTGCCGTCGCTTCGGCCGAAGAAAAGCATGCGTTAGCTGCGCTTCAGCCAACAATTAACGCCTGCCATAAATTTGCCCCCAGAATTGATGCGTCGGATGCAGCAATGCGCGCTGTGCTGGCAACGGCCGCCTATCGCGTCGTCAATGGCGAAGCGCCAAACGGTAAGGCAGCATAGGTCATGCAGACGCAAATGTTTAAGGGTTCGAACAAGAGGGTCGCCGCCCGAAAGACCGGCGCGACGGAGCTTTACCAATATGCCTAAAGTCAAAGTCGATGGTGTGGAGATTGAGGTGCCTCAGGGCGCCACCGTGCTGCAGGCGTGCGAGCTTGCCGGCAAGGAAATCCCGCGCTTCTGCTATCATGAGCGCCTGTCGATCGCGGGCAATTGCCGGATGTGTCTGGTCGAGGTGAAGCCCGGACCGCCCAAGCCGCAGGCTTCGTGCGCGCTTCCGGCCGCCGATAATCAGGAAATCCGCACCGACAGCCCGATGGTCAAGAAGGCGCGCGAGGGGGTGATGGAGTTCCTGCTCATCAACCACCCGCTCGATTGCCCGATCTGCGATCAGGGCGGCGAATGCGACCTGCAGGACCAGTCGATGGCCTATGGCCGCGGCCATTCGCGCTATACCGAGAACAAGCGCGCGGTGACCGAAAAATATATGGGACCGATCGTCAAGACGGTGATGACGCGCTGCATCCAATGCACGCGATGCGTCCGGTTTGCCGAGGAAGTTGCGGGTGTCGAGGAAATCGGCGCGATCTATCGCGGCGAGGACATGCAGATCACCAGCTATCTGGAAGAAGCTGTGACCAGCGAGCTTTCAGGCAATGTCGTCGATCTGTGCCCGGTCGGCGCACTGACCAGCAAACCCTATTCGTTCGAAGCGCGTCCGTGGGAACTCAACAAGACGCTGGCGATCGACGTGATGGATGCCGTCGGCACCAATATCCGGCTCGACAGCCGGGGCCGTCAGGTGCTGCGTGCGCTGCCCCGCATCAATGAGGACGTCAATGAGGAATGGGCGACCGACAAAACCCGCCATGCGGTCGACGGTCTGGTGCGTCGTCGTCTCGACAAGCCCTATGTGCGCCGTGACGGCAAGCTGGTGCCCGCGACCTGGGAAGAAGCGTTCGACGCCATCGCCGCAGTGAATGCCGGTTCGAGCGTTGCTGCGATTGCGGGCGATCTGGTCGATTGCGAGACGATGTTCGCTGCCAAGGCGCTGGTCGGGGCAATGGGATCGTCGCTGCTCGAAGGGCGTCAGACCGGAATGGATTATGACGTCACCAATCTGGCGGCGGTCAATTTCAACACCACTATTGCGGGTGCCGAAGAAGCCGATGTGGTGCTACTGGTTGGCACCAATCTACGCTGGGAAGCGCCGCTGGTGAACACCCGCATTCGCAAGGCGGTGCGCAAGCATGGCGCGAAAGTGTTCGGCATCGGTCCCGAAACCGATCTGACTTACAAGACCGAATGGCTGGGCGACGATCTCGCGCTGCTCGGCAAGCTGCCCAAGGAAGTCGCGGAAGCGTTCGACAAGGCCGAAAAGCCGATGGTGATCGTCGGTGGCGCGGCGCTGAAGGGTGGCCATGGCGCGGCACTCAATCTGGTCAAGTCGCTCAATCTGGTGCGCGACGGCTGGAACGGGTTCAACGTCCTGCATTTCTCTGCCGCACGGATGGGCGGACTGATGCTCGGCTATGCGCAGCCGGGCGGGATTGCCGATATCGTTGCCGCCAGGCCGAAACTGGCCTTCTTCCTGGGCGCCGACGAGGTGGATTTCTCGACCTTTGCCGATACGTTCAAGGTGTTCATCGGCCACCATGGCGACAAGGGCGCGCATGCGGCGGACGTCATCCTGCCGGGCGCGAGCTATGCCGAAAAACCCGGCACCTATGTCAATCTGGAAGGTCGCGTCCAGCGCGGTGACCGTGCGGTGTTCGCTCCGGGCGATGCGCGCGAGGACTGGACGATCCTGCGCGCGCTGTCCGAAAAGCTGGGTCACACCCTGCCGTTCGATACGTTTGCGGAACTACGCGCGGCGATGGCCGGAGACGCACCTGCACTGGCGCACGAAGGTCTGGCGAATTTCGACTGGAATCCACCCGCACTTGATGCCAAGGGGTCGGGTACCGTGACCTATCCGATTTCCGACTTTTACCTCACCAACGCCATTTGCCGCGCCAGCCCGACAATGCAGCGCTGCTCGGCCGAACTGGTGCATGGCCAGGACTTTGCGGAGGCTGCCGAATAATGATCGCATTCTTCCAATCCTGGGGCATGTCCTATGACTGGGCATGGTTCATCGCGACGATCATCGGCATTCTGGTAATCGCGCTGCCGGTAATGCTGGCGGTGGCGATGATCATTTATGCCGACCGCAAGATCTGGGCGGCGATGGCGCTGCGCCGCGGCCCGAACGTCGTTGGCCCTCTGGGCCTGTTGCAGAGCTTTGCTGATGGCCTGAAGGTCTTTTTGCAGGAAACGATCGTCCCGACCAGCGCCAATAAGGGGCTGTTCCTGCTCGCGCCGATCATCACCTTTACGGTGGCGCTGATCGTCTGGGCGGTGATCCCGTTCCAGGCTGGCGTGGTGCTGTCGAACATCAATGTCGGCCTGCTCTACGTGCTCGCGGCGTCGTCGCTGGGCGTGTACGGCATTATCCTCGCTGGCTGGGCATCCAACTCGAAATATCCGTTCTACTCGGCCATTCGCGCGGCCGCGCAGATGGTCAGCTATGAAGTCTCTATCGGTTTCGTGCTGATCTCGGTGGTGTTGTGGGCCGGATCTTTCAACATGACCCACATCGTCGAGATGCAGACCAATGTCTGGAATTTCCGCTGGCTGCCGGTCAACGGGTTTGCGTTCAACCCGCTGCTGTTCCCGATGGCGGTGGTGTTCTTCATCTCCTCGCTGGCGGAGACGCAACGCGCGCCGTTCGACCTGACCGAGGCGGAATCGGAACTGGTCGCAGGCTATCAGACCGAATATTCTTCGATGGCGTTCGCACTCTACTGGCTGGGCGAATATGCCAATGTCATCCTGATGTGTGCGTTGAACGCGATCCTGTTCTGGGGGGGCTATCTGCCGCCGTTCGACTGGGGATGGATGTATCACGTTCCCGGCATTATCTGGCTGCTTGCCAAGATGTGCTTCTTCTTCTTCGTATTCAGTTGGGTGAAGGCCACCGTTCCCCGCTACCGCTACGATCAGCTGATGCGGCTGGGCTGGAAAATCTTCCTGCCGTTGTCGCTGCTGTTCGTGTTCCTGGTGTCGGGCTATCTGATGCTTACCCGTTATGGAGTTGCCGCATGAGTGCAGCGCAATTCGTTCGCACCTGGACCCTGTGGGAGTTCGTCAAGGCGCATTTGCTGACCTTGAAATATTTCTTCAAGGCAAAGGCGACGATCAACTATCCGTTCGAGCATAATCCGGTCAGCCCGCGGTTTCGCGGCGAGCACGCGCTGCGCCGCTATCCCAATGGCGAGGAACGCTGCATCGCGTGCAAGCTGTGTGAGGCAATCTGCCCGGCGCTGGCGATCACCATCGAGGCGGAACCGCGCGATGACGGCTCCCGGCGCACCACGCGGTACGACATCGACATGACCAAGTGCATTTATTGCGGTCTGTGTCAGGAAGCGTGCCCGGTGGATGCGATTGTCGAAGGGCCAAATTACGAATTCGCAACCGAAACGCGTGAGGAGCTGATCTATCACAAGGATAAGCTTCTTGAGAACGGCGACCGCTGGGAACGCGCCATTGCCGCAAACCTTGCCGCCGATGCGCCGTACCGCTAAGCCGCAGCCAACTTCCGGGGACTTCCTGATTCCGTGATCCAAGCAATCGCCTTTTACCTCTTTGCGATCGTCGTGCTGGTATCGGCCGCCATGACGATTTCCTCCCGCAACCCGGTGCACTCCGTGCTCTGGCTGATCCTGGCGTTTTTCAACGCGGCGGGGCTGATGGTGCTGGTCGGCGCCGAGTTCATCGCGATGCTGCTCGTAATCGTCTATGTCGGCGCGGTCGCGGTGCTGTTTCTGTTCGTGGTGATGATGCTCGACATCGACTTTACCGAACTGCGCGCCGGGTTCGTCCGTTATTTCTGGATCGGGTTCGCGCTGGCTCTGGCGCTGGTCAGCGAAATCATCATCGCCGTAAAGGCCTGGTCGGTTGGCGGCATCGACATCGCCAACCGCGTCGCGCCGGTCAATCCGGATGTGCCGAATATTCAGGCGATCGGCCATCTGCTCTACACCCGCTATCTGTTCGTGTTCGAAGGGGCAGGGCTGGTACTGCTGGTCGCGATGATCGGCGCAATCGTGCTGACCATGCGCCATCGTCCGGATGCGCGCAAACAACGCATCCATGCGCAGGTGTCTCGCCGCGCCAAGGATGCCATTCGTAAAGTAGATGCGCCCGTCGGGCAGGGGGTCGAGCTGTGATCGGTCTGGTTCACTATCTGGTCGTATCGGCCATCCTGTTCACCATGGGGGTGCTGGGCATCTTCGCCAATCGCAAGAACCTGATCGTCATTCTGATGGCGATTGAGCTGATCCTGCTTGCGGTCAACCTGAACCTCGTCGCCTTTTCGGCGTATCTGCACGATCTGGTCGGGCAGGTGTTCGCGATGTTCGTATTGACGGTGGCGGCCGGTGAGGCGGCGATCGGGCTGGCGATCCTGGTGATCTATTTCCGTGGCCGGGGTTCAATCTCGGTCGATGATGTCAACCGGATGAAGGGGTGAATGGTGGTTGTCGCGACGCATAGGGAGCGTGGGCTAGCGTGATCCAGCTTATTGTATTCCTGCCACTGCTTGCCGCTGCATTTGCGGGGCTGAGCAACCGGGCCTTTGGCACCACGCTGCCTAAGCTGGTGACGACAGGCGCGTTGTTCATCGCCTGCGTGCTGAGCTGGCTGACCTTCATTCCATTTCTGGAAGGAACGGCGACGTCGCATGTCGCGCCGGTCCTCAACTGGATGCAGTCCGGTTCGCTGGACGTCGCATGGCAGTTGCGTGTCGACACGCTGACGGCGGTGATGCTGGTGGTGGTGACCACCGTTTCCGCGCTCGTTCATCTGTATAGCTGGGGCTATATGGACGAAGACCCGGATCAGCCGCGCTTCTTCGCCTATCTGTCACTGTTCAGCTTTGCGATGCTGATGCTGGTGACGGCTAATAACCTGATCCAGATGTTCTTCGGCTGGGAAGGTGTGGGTCTTGCCTCCTACCTGCTGATCGGTTTCTGGTTCCGCAAGCCCAGCGCCAATGCCGCGGCGATCAAGGCATTCGTCGTCAACCGCGTCGGCGACCTTGGCTTCATGCTCGGCATTTTCGGCACCTTCCTGGTGTTCGGCACGGTGTCGATCCCCGACATTCTGGCGGCCGCACCGCATATGGCTGGGTCGACCATCGGCTTCCTGTGGTTCCGCGCCGATACGACGACCGTGCTCTGCCTGCTGCTGTTCATCGGCGCGATGGGTAAGTCGGCACAGATCGGTCTGCACACCTGGTTGCCGGACGCGATGGAAGGTCCGACCCCGGTTTCCGCGCTGATCCACGCCGCGACCATGGTGACGGCGGGCGTATTCATGGTCTGCCGCCTGTCGCCGCTGTTTGAAACCAGCCATACCGCCATGGCGTTCGTGACCGCGATCGGTGCCATCACCTGCTTCTTCGCCGCGACGATCGGTACGGTGCAGCGCGATATCAAGCGCGTGATCGCGTATTCGACCTGTTCGCAGCTTGGGTACATGTTCTTCGCCGCCGGTGTCGGTGCCTATGGCACGGCGATGTTCCACCTGATGACCCACGCCTTCTTCAAGGCGCTGTTGTTCCTGTCCGCCGGTTCGGTGATCCATGCGATGCATCATGAACAGGACATGCGTTATTATGGCGGTTTGCGGAAGCATATCCCCGTGACCTTCTGGGCGATGATGGCGGGCACGCTGGCGATTACCGGCGTCGGCATCTTCGGCATCGGTTTTGCTGGCTATTATTCCAAGGATGCGATCATCGAGAGCGCCTATGCGGCGGGTCCGGGTGGCTATTTCGCCTATTGGATGGGCGTGATCGCCGCGTTGCTGACCAGCTTCTATTCCTGGCGCCTGATGTTCCTGACCTTCTGGGGCAAGCCGCGCTGGGAACAGTCGGAGCATATTCAGCACGCATTGCACGATGCGCATGGCCACGGCCATGACCATGACCATGCTGGTCACGATCATCATGACGCGCCGGAAGGCACGGGTGGATACAAGCCGCATGAAAGCCCGGTCGTCATGCTGATTCCGCTGATCGTGCTGTCGATCGGTGCGGTGTTCGCGGGTGCCGCGTTCCATCACTTCTTCAGCGATCCGGGCGCAGGGGAGCGCTTCTGGAAGGGTAGCCTCTTCTTCAACGAGCATCTGGCACACGCGACGGAAGAAATTCCGGCCTGGGCGAAATATGGTGCGACGGCGGCGATGCTGCTGGGCCTGATCCCCGCATGGTTCGCCTATATCCGCTCGACCGATCTTCCGGCGAAGTTCGCGGATCAGTGGCGGGTGCTTTACCTGTTCCTGCTCAACAAATGGTATTTCGACGAACTCTATAACTGGCTGTTCGTCCGTCCCGCCTTTGCCATCGGCCGTCTGCTGTGGAAGCGCGGGGACGAGGGCACGATCGATCGCTTCGGACCAAATGGTTCGGCTGCGATCGTCGCGCTGGGCAGCCGGATCGCGGGGCGTCTGCAATCGGGATATGTATATAGCTATGCTTTTGTCATGTTGATCGGGCTTACCGCCGCGATCACCTGGGTCATCGCGGGTTGAGGGCGGGCAGATGAACGGTTTTCCCATCCTCTCGATCATGCTGCTCGTGCCCGCCGTGGCGGCGATCGGCTGTCTGTTCCTCGATGCCAGGGGCGCACGCTGGCTGGCGCTGATCGCAACGCTGATCGATCTCGTGCTGGGCATCGTGCTCTGGACGAATTTCGATATCGGCGGCGCGCAGTGGCAGTTCGTCGAACATTCGAATGCACTGTTTGGCACCTTTACCTGGTCGCTCGGCATCGACGGCTTCGCGCTGATGCTGATTATGCTGTCGGTGTTCCTGATGCCTATCTGTATAGGCGCGAGCTGGGAATCGATTACCGAGCGCGTACCCGAATATATGGCAGCGTTCCTTGCCACCGAAGTATTGATGATCGGCACCTTCGCGGCCCAGGATCTGTTCCTGTTCTACATCTTCTTCGAAGGCGGCCTGATCCCGATGTATCTGATCATCGGCATCTGGGGCGGCCCGAACCGGATTTACGCCAGCTATAAATTCTTCCTCTACACGTTGCTCGGATCGGTGCTGATGCTGATCGCGATGCTGTGGATGGCGCATCAGGCAGGCACGACCTACATTCCGGACCTCATGAACCACAATTTCCCGGTTCATGCGCAAACCTGGCTATGGCTGGCATTCTTCGCTTCGTTTGCGGTGAAGATGCCGATGTGGCCGGTACATACCTGGCTTCCCGACGCGCACGTTCAGGCGCCGACGGCGGGTTCGGTCATTCTGGCAGGTGTGTTGCTGAAACTCGGCGGATACGGGTTCCTGCGCTTTTCGCTGCCGATGTTCCCGGAGGCGTCGTCGCATCTGATCTGGCTGATCTTCGGTCTGTCGGCGGTGGCGGTGATCTACACCTCGCTGGTCGCGCTGGTGCAGCAGGATATGAAAAAGCTGATTGCCTATTCATCCATTGCGCACATGGCCATCGTCACCATCGGTCTGTTCGCCTTCAACCAGCAGGGTATCGAAGGCGGGATGATGGTGATGCTGGGCCATGGTCTGGTGTCAGGCGCGCTGTTTCTGTGCGTCGGCGTGATCTATGACCGGCTGCATACGCGAGAGATTGACCGCTATGGCGGCCTTGCCATCAACATGCCGCGTTATGCCGTGCTGTTCCTGCTGTTCACCATGGCCTCGATCGGCCTGCCGGGCACCAGCAACTTTGTCGGCGAACTGCTCAGCCTGATGGGCACCTATCAGGTATCGACCTGGATCACGCTGCTGTGCACGACCGGGATCATTCTGGGCGCTGCCTATATGCTGTATCTCTATCGCCGTGTCGTGTTCGGCGATCTGACCAAGGACGATGTGAAGGCGATGCCTGATCTGTCGATGCGCGAAATAGCGCTGCTCGTGCCGATCGCGGCTGTTGTATTGTGGATGGGCGTCTATCCCGAAAGCTTCCTTGCGCCGATGCGTCAGGATGCGAAAATTCTGGTGGCTCGCGTCGACCGAGCCAAACCGGTCGGCGACTCACAGCCCACACCGGGTAATCCGCAGGCAATGGCGGACCATGCCATGGCCGCTGCTCATGGGGAGGCGCACTGATGTCTTATGCGTCTCAACTGATGATGACCCTGCCAGAGGTGATCCTGTCGATCGGCGCGATCGTGCTGATGCTGGTCGCCGCGTGGGGCGGTAAGGGCAGCGCGCGCGCAATCGGATGGGTGTCGGTCGCGCTGCTGATCGGCGCGGGCATTTCCCTGATCGGTCCTGCTACCGGTGGTGGTCATGCCTTTTATGGCCTGTACCGTGCGGATGCGTTCAGCGGTTTTGCCAAACTGCTGATCTATATCGGTGCCGCGGTGTCGATCATCATGGCCCCCGATTATTTCCAGCGTACCGCCGGCGATGATATGCGCCCCGAATATCCGGTGCTGATCCTGCTTGCAGCGGTCGGCATGGGCGTGATGGTGTCGGCAAGCGACTTGCTGATGCTCTATGTCGGTCTCGAACTGCAAAGCCTTGCGGCTTATGTGCTTGCGGCATTCATGCGGCAGGACAATCGTTCGGCGGAAGCGGGCCTGAAATATTTTGTGCTGGGTGCACTGGCGAGCGGCATCCTGCTCTATGGCATCAGTCTGGTATACGGCTTTACCGGCACCACGCTGTTTGACGTGATCGCCAGCCGCTATGCCGCAGGGCCATCAATGGGTCTGTTGTTCGGGCTGGTGTTCGTATTCGCCGGACTGGCGTTCAAGATCTCGGCGGTGCCGTTCCACATGTGGACGCCTGACGTCTATGAAGGCGCACCGACGCCGGTCACCGCCTTCTTCGCCACCGCACCGAAGGTCGCCGCGATGGGGCTGGCCGTGCGGGTTGCGATCGAGGCCATGGGTCCGGCTGTGGACCAGTGGCGGCAGATCGTGATCTTTGCCGCGCTTGCTTCGATCATCCTCGGCGCCGTCGGTGCCATCGGTCAGAGCAACATCAAACGCCTGCTTGCCTATTCTTCGATCAACAATGTCGGCTTTATGCTGATCGGGCTGGCCGCCGGAACCGCGCAGGGCGTGGCATCGGTGCTGATCTATCTGACGATTTACGTCGCGATGACGCTGGGCAGCTTCCTGATCGTCCTGCAGATGCGCCGGGAAGACGGCAGTTTCGTCGAAACGATCGAGAGCCTGTCGGGCATGTCGCGGACTCGCCCCGGTCTGGCGCTGGCACTGGCGATGTTCATGTTCAGCCTCGCCGGTGTACCGCCGCTCTTCGGTTTCTATGCCAAGTTCGCGGTATTCTCGGCAGCGGTAAATGCCGGTTTCTATCCCCTGGCCGCAGTCGGTATCGCCGCTTCGGTGATCGGTGCCTATTACTATCTGCGCATCGTCAAGGTGATGTATTTCGACGATCCGGCACCGTCTTTCGTTCCGGTGTCCAATCGATTGGAGGGTGGCCTGATCGCCTTGTCGGCACTGTTCATCTCCCCGCTCGGATATCTGCTGATTCCGGCGATTTCGGGGTGGGCGACGGTCGCGGCAAGGGCGTTGTTCTGACCATCGCTATCCGTTCGGTTGCTGAAACCGGCTCAACCAATGCCGATGTGATTGCGCTGGCCGCAGCAGGAGCCGCCGAAGGCTTCTGGCTGCGGGCCGACCGACAAACGGGAGGCAGAGGTCGTCAGGGACGGCAATGGGAGTCGCCCAGCGGAAATTTGTACGCCAGCACGCTGGTCCGCCTTCGCCCGACCGACCCGCCCGCGCCGACACTGGGATTGATGGCAGCGGTCGCGCTGGAAGAGACGCTGGCGGTGTTTCTCGGAGAAGGCCGTGCGACCATCAAATGGCCGAACGATCTTTTGATTGATGGAGCGAAGCTGTCGGGAATCCTGCTTGAACGCAGCGGCTATGCCGTGGTGATCGGCTTCGGCGTCAACCTTGCCCATTACCCGCAAGGGCTGGAACGCCCGGCAACCAGCCTTTCCGCACAGGGCGTGGCAATCGAGCCGCAACCGTTCCTTGAAGTGCTGGCCGAGATGGTGGAACGCTGGGTTCGGCGGTGGCGTGACGAAGGACTTCCACCGGTTCGCGAGCGCTGGCTTGCCCATGCCCATGCAAAGGGCAGTGCGTTAAACGTGCGCCAGTCGGATGGAAGCATGATCGAGGGGCTGTTTGACGGGCTGGACCATAGCGGTGCGCTGATCCTGCGCTTGGCCGACGGCTCGCGGCATGTCATGCATACCGGTGACGTGTTTCTGATCTGAAGCTTTCAAGAAGGAGAGGGCAGTGCTGCTCGCCATCGATGCCGGCAACACCAATATCGTCTTCGCGCTGATTGATGACTGCGACACGATCCGCACGCGCTGGCGCATCACCACCGATCCGCGCAGAACGGCGGACGAATACGCCGTGTGGCTCAGCCAGTTGCTGGCGCTGGAGGGGTTCTCGCGCTCGGACGTCAGCCATGTGGTCATCGGCACGGTGGTGCCGCGCGCCCTCCACAATCTTCAGGTGCTGGCGCGCAAATATTTCGATTCCGAACCGGTGATAGCGGGCGTGGGCGGATGGGGCTTCTCGCTGGATGTCGACGAGCCGCAGAGTCTGGGCGCCGATCGTGCACTCAACATGATTGCAGCGCATGCCAACCATGCAGGCGACCTGATCATCATCGATTTCGGGACCGCAACAACGTTCGACCTGATCGATTATCACGGTGCCTATAAAGGGGGGATCATCGCGCCCGGCATCAACCTGTCGCTCGATGCGCTGGTCAGTGCGGCCGCGAAACTGCCGCGCATTGCCATCGAAGCTCCAGCCGACCCCAGTGTCGTCGGGCGTAATACCGTCGATCAGATGCACATAGGCATCTATTGGGGCTATATCGGCATGATTGAGGGGCTTGTCGCACGGATGAAGGCAGAGGCCGGCCGTCCGGTCAAGGTGATTGCCACAGGCGGGCTTGCCATCCTGTTCGAAAAGCATACCGATGTGTTCGATACGATAGAGCAGGATCTGACCATTCAGGGGCTGGCCATGTGGTGGAAGAAATTTCGATAAGCGGACCGGCAACGGCGCATAACAAACAGGAAAACAGTGACTCCAGCGAATGAATTGATCTTTGTCGCGCTCGGCGGTTCGGGCGAGATTGGCATGAACGTCAACCTTTATGGTTGTCAGGGCAAATGGGTGATGGTCGATTGCGGCATCACCTTTGCCGACCCCTATTATCCCGGCGTGGATGTCGTACTGCCGGACCTGCGCTTTATCGAGGAGCGTCTCGACGATCTGCTCGGGATCGTGCTGACGCATGGGCATGAGGATCATATCGGCGCGCTGCCCTATTTCGCCGCCGATCTTGGCGTACCTCTCTACGCCACGCCGTTCACTGCCGGACTGATCCGCGGTAAGCTGGAAGAGGAAGGCATTGCCGATCAGGTCGAACTGAACGTTATCGAGAATGAGGGCAGTTTCGATCTGGGGCCGTTCGGCTTTCGCTATGTCCCGCTCGCGCATTCGATTCCTGAGGGCAATGCGCTGATGATCGAAACCCCCTACGGCAATATCTTTCATACCGGCGACTGGAAGCTGGATGAGGAACCGCTATTGGGCGCGCCCTCGACGGCTGAGGAGTTGCGCGCCATCGGCGATGAAGGCGTGCTGGCACTGGTGTGCGATTCCACCAATGTCTTCAATGAAAAGGCGTCCGGGTCGGAAGGCGAAGTCCGAACCGGGCTGGATGAAGTGATTTCCCAGGCCGAAAACCGGGTGCTGGTGACGACTTTCGCTTCCAATGCCGCGCGATTGAAGACGCTTGGAGAGGTCGCGGTCGACACCGGACGGCAACTCTGTGTCGCCGGGCGCTCGCTCGAACGTATCCTTCGCGTGGCAAAGGCGAGCGGTTATCTGCGCGACTTTCCGCAAACCATCGATTTCGACACCGCCATGCGCCTGCCGCGCGGGAAAGTGATGATCGTCGCGACCGGCGGGCAGGGTGAGCCGCGCGCCGCCCTGTCGCGCGTCGCCGACGGGACGCATCCGATCAAGCTGGACGCGGGCGACCTGGTTGTCTTCTCTTCGAAGCAAATCCCCGGCAACGAAATGGCGATTGGCCGTATTCAGAACATGCTGGCATCAAAGGGGGTGCAGATGGTCACCGACCGTCAGGCCTTTGTGCATGTGTCGGGACATCCCGGCAGACCGGAACTGGCGGAAATGTATAGCTGGATTCGGCCTGAGATCCTGCTGCCGGTGCATGGTGAATTCCGCCACATGGCCGAACAGGCCCGGTTTGGACTGGCACAGGGCATCCCCGGTGCAGTGGTGCAGTCGAACGGCGACATCATCCGCCTCGCCCCCGGCACGCCGGAGCGGGTCGGCCATGCGGAGTCCGGAAGGCTGGTGCTTGACGGTGACGTCATCCTGCCCGCCGATGGCGCAACGCTGAACGAACGGCGCAAGCTTTCGATCAACGGACAGATTTCAGTGGCCGTAGCCCTCGATCCCGATGGATCGCTGATCGGAACGCCGCAAATCCGCCTGTCGGGCGTACCGGTGGAGGAAGAACGTCAGGCCTTTATCGACGAAGCTACCGCAGCGGCAGCGCAGGCAGTGGCTGACAAGGACGCTCCCGACGAAGCGATGCGCGAAGCGGTACGCCTTGCCGTGCGGAGAACGGCCACCCGCTGGACGGGTAAAAAGCCGGTGGTCGATGTGCTGATCGTCCCTGTCTGATGCCATGAATATCGCCAGCGCCGTCGCGATATTCTTTCTGTTCTGGGTGCTGTCGGCACTGATCGTCCTGCCGTTCATCAACGCCAGCGAAAAACGTGACGCCGACTCCCCGCTCGTGCCGGGGCAAGCCGACAGTGCGCCCGGACGCTTTCCGGTCGGCCGCATCCTGCTGCGCGCAACGATATTGGCGGTCGTTCTATATGCGATTTTCGCGCTGAATTATGAATTCGGCTGGGTAACGGCCAACATGCTGGACTATTACCACTAAGCGACCTGCATGCGTTAGCTGCGCAGGCGCTCGATCGCCTGAGCCATCGCGACGTACAACTTGCCCATATCCGACGACAGCAATGTCACACCCAGCGGTGATCCGTCCCGCAGTGACAAAATCTGACGCAGCATTGCCTCAAAATCATGAATGTAGCGATTGACCTGCTCGCGGAACTCGCTGTCTTCATTATAAAGGCGTGCGACTTCCCTTGCTTCACCCGGTTCGAGCAAACGTACCGCGCGCCGCGTAAACACGCCGCGATCCCCCTTCAGATAGGCCGCCCAGGCGCTGTCGGACACATCGTGCGAGAAACTCTTGGCAATATCGATTGATGCAGAATTCAGCGCTTCGATCAACAGAGAGACGCGACGCGCGAAATTATCACGGTCGCTGGCTTCGCGTTCGGCACGCGCTTCTTCCAGCCGCGTTTCGACCACGGCGGTCTGTTCGGAAATGGCAGCCATATGCCGGCTGAGGCGCTGGCTGGCCTCGCTCGCGGCCGCAACCGCCTCTTCGGTGCTGCGATGGAGTTCCGCAAGCTGACGCCCCACCGTGACTTCGGTTGCGCGGGTCAGCGCGTCGGCACCCTCCTGTTCCAGCTTGCGTGCGGCCGCCGGAATCACGCTGGCAAGGGTGTTGCGTGCCTGATCGCTGGCGGTTGTCGCGGTTTCACGAATACGCATCAGCGCATCGACCAGTTGCGGTGCCGCTTCATCGGCAAAGCGCTGCGTACTGGCGACCGTGGCGTCGACGATCTGCTGCACGTTGGCGATACGATCATGCCCGACATCCAGATTTTCGAGCAGCGATTTAGTGATCGTCGCCAGCGTATCGCGCTGATTGGCCACCACCTCCGCAATCGCCTCGATCGCGTCATGGGTGCTTTCAGCCGCCGTGACCAGCGCCAGCAGTTCCGGTTTCGATGCGGCGACAACGGTACGGCTCTCACCGATCCGCGCGTCGAGCCTGTCGAGCGCTTCGGGCATGGTTTCGTCCATTTCGCGCGCAGCCGCATCCAATGCGGTCAGCAGGCGTTCGGCCGTATCGATGACGCTGTGCGCAGTCTCGTCGCCGATGCGCATCGACTCCGCCATAGCGTCGGCGGTTCCGGCAAGCGCGCTGATCGACGCCGCCAGTTCCTGCGAACGCTGCGTTCCGGTTTCATGCAGTATGCCGATTTTGCCATCGACGGCATCAATTCCGGTCTCAATCGACGCAAACAGGTCGGCGCTGCGCTGATGCTGTGCACCCAGTTGCTCGGTGACACGCGCGATGGCTTCGTCGACCGCCTCGATCCGGCTGGCGAGTGCAGCGACACCTTCCTGACCGGCGCGTTCGAGCGCGTCCTGATTGGATCGCAACATGGCCACCATCGCTTCGCCCTGCGCGGTGATCCCCTTGCGCGCTTCGTCGACTGCCTGAGCGGTGCGATCAAGTACGGCGTCCACTTCGCCGGACATCTGTTCGGTGACCTGTTCAAGCCGGGCACCGGCGGCTTCGCTGGTTGCCTCCATCCGCGCGATATGCGCGGCCAGCCGTTCCGCGGCACCGCCGGCCATTTCATGCGCCTCGCGTCCACGCTGGGAAAGCGCCGCAAGCTGCGCCTCCAACGCGGCTGCGTGTTGTCCGGCGGACAGCCCGGTGTCGTCGAGCCGCTGCGCCAGTGCGTCGGTTTCGCTCTGCGCTTTGGGAAGCGATGCCAGCAGGATTTCGAGCGATTTCCGACTCTGGTCGGTCGCACTGGTCAGGTTGTTTGCCGAACGGTCGATCAGCTTCGCCTGATCGGCCATGCCGTTGCTGACCGCTTGCAGACGTTCGGCGGCATCGTCGCCCAGTGCCAGCAGCTCATTGGTCTGCTTCGCCAGCTCGGCACGGTTGTTTTCGATTTTTCGGGAAAGGGCGGCAACCATGCGTTCAAGGCTGTTCGCCTCTGCGCGCATAGCGCGGGCGGTTACACCGAAACGGTGGGCTTCTGCACGACTGGTCCGCATGGCGAGCAGCCAGATAATGCCGAGCAGGGCAGGGGGAACGCAAAGTGCGGCGATGAACTCGGCCAGCGTGATCGGGTCGAGCGGCTGCCGCAGGCTGGGCCATGCGAGCATGACCATCCCGACAAGCCATGCCAGTACCGCAACCACCGCCAGGGATGGCAATAACCAGCCGCGGCCGCGCGCATCAGCATCGATATTCGCTTCCAAAAGTTCCCATTCATCGACGAACTCCGAAGGTTGAGCCTGAGTGGTCTCCGCTTCGACATGCGCTTCGTGATTCTGCTCCGCCTGTTCGGCGCCGTGCAGCCCGACGATTTTCGATCCCCCGTTCATGCAACTATGTTTACCATGTTTCCGAAAAGGACAAAGCCCTTTGCGAAACGTTAAGCACCATGGGGTAGTCTTGGAGTCATGGCGTATGATCCCGGAGCAATCGATGCGACGTTGGCGGCAGCAGTCGGGGATGAACCCGGCCTGATCGCCGAACTTCGTGAAGCGTTCATGGACAGCGCCCAGCGGACGCTGGACGTTCTGGATGCGACAGACACGCAAGATAGCTGGCGTGCTGCTGCCCTGCGGCTCAAAGGGCTGGCGGCAAGTTTCGGTGCGGTCCGGCTGATGGCGCTTGCCGAACAGGCCGCAAACGGCCCGGTCGGCGATGAAGCCATGCTGCACAAGCTACACCGGGCGGTTGAGCGCCTCTAAATCCGGCGTTACGCGCGTAATTCAGTGCCAGGCGGGGGCAAACTCGCCATCGTCGCCCATGACGTGCAGCACGCCATCACGAATCGCGAAATAGCTGCCGTGCAGTAGCAGCTTGCCTGCCTCCAGCCGTTCGTTGACGAACGGGAAGCTGCGCAGATTGTTGAGCGAAACGCGTACCGTTTCCAGTTCCAGCGCGCGGGTCGCTTCGGGACCGGTGCCATGCTCGGCGATCACCTTTGCACGGGCTTCGTCGAGCATATCGACCCAATGAGCGATAAAGCCGCCTTCCCCCGGTGCGGCATCGGCAAAAGCGTTGGTCAGCGACGCATGTACGCCGCCACAGGAGCCGTGGCCCATCACGACAATGTGCTTCACTTCAAGTTGCGTGACCGCGAATTCCAGTGCTGATGACACACCATGCCGGCCGCCGCCTTCCTCAAACGGCGGCACCAGATTGGCGACATTGCGCACGACAAAAATCTCGCCGGGAGAGGTGTCGAAAATCTGTGCGGGATCGACTCGGCTGTCGGAACAGGCGATGACCATGACCTGAGGTGACTGGCCTTCGCGCAGTTCGGCCCAGCGTTCGCGCTGGGTACGCCATTCGGAGTCACGAAATCGGCGATAGCCGGCGAGCAAATTCTTAAATCCGTCCATAAGAGTGCTGATACACCGCGCGTCGGGACTGGCAAGACCGGATCAGGATCGCTATCTCGCTTCCCATGACCGAAGTTACCGAACTTGCTCGTCCGCCGCGTCAGCGCAAACCCGACTGGATTCGGGTCAAAGCTCCCACTTCGGAAGGGTTTGCCGAAACGAAACGGCTGATGCGCGAAAAGAATCTCGCAACGGTGTGCGAAGAGGCCGCCTGCCCGAACATCGGGGAGTGCTGGACGAAAAAGCACGCAACCGTGATGATTCTTGGCGATACCTGCACGCGAGCCTGCGCCTTCTGCAATGTGAAGACCGGTATGCCGCGCATGGTCGACCCCATGGAGCCGCAGCATGTCGCCGATGTCGCGGTGCAGATGGGGCTTCAGCATATCGTCATCACTTCGGTGGATCGCGACGATCTGCCCGATGGCGGTGCCAGCCAGTTCGTGAAGGTCATCCGGGCACTGCGCGAACAGGCGCCCGATACCACGATCGAGATTCTGACGCCCGATTTTCGCAATAAGGTCGATCGCGCGCTGGAAATGATCGTTGAGGCACGTCCCGATGTGTTCAATCACAATCTGGAGACGGTACCGCGGCTCTATCCCACCATTCGCCCCGGCGCGCGCTATTATGCGTCGCTGCGCCTGCTGGAAACGGTGAAGAAGCTCGATCCGTCGATCTTCACCAAATCGGGCATCATGCTCGGGCTGGGCGAACAACGGCTGGAAGTGCATCAGGTGATGGACGATATGCGCTCCGCCGATATCGATTTCCTGACCATGGGCCAGTATCTGCAACCCACGCCACGCCATGCAAAAGTGGCTGATTTCGTTACGCCGCAGGCATTCGATGCCTATGCCGCGATTGCCCGGGCAAAGGGCTTTCTGCTGGTGGCGTCCTCACCGCTGACGCGTTCCAGCTATCATGCCGGCGACGATTTCGACCGTTTGCGCGCGGCGCGTGAAGCCAGGCTCGCGAGCGCCAAACCGCAAGCCTGATGCCCAAGCATACCGAAACCCGGCATCTGCCTTATAGCTGCGAACAGATGTTCGATCTGGTCGCGGATGTCGGGCGCTATCCCGAATTTCTGCCCTGGATCAGCGCGATGCGCGTGCGCAGTGACAGCGACACCCAGATGGTCGCCGATATGATCGTCGGGTTCAAAGGGCTGCGTGAAACCTTCACCTCAAAAGTGAACAAGCAGCGTCCTGAACATATTCATGTCGAATATCTCGACGGACCGCTGAAATATCTGCACAATGACTGGAAATTTCGTCCCGCGGACGGCGGTGGCTGCCTGGTGGATTTCTGCGTCGATTTCTCGTTCAAGAACCGGATGTTCGAAATGCTGGCGGGCCAGGTGTTCGACCGTGCACTGCGTAAGATGATCGGTGCGTTCGAAACCCGCGCCAATGCGCTTTACGATTCCTCGCCCGACGGCTCCGATCCGGGCATCAATAAGTCGAGTGCGCATAACGCCGCCTGAAGGCGGATGGAGCCGCGACCTTCATCGTCGAAATTATGGGCATCGGCGACCACCTGTTGCGGGTCCGCCCCGCGTTCGGCGCGCGCGAATACGACCGTTCCGACCGGCTTTTTCTCCGTACCACCGTCCGGACCGGCAATGCCCGTGATCGCCACCGCAACGTCCGCGTGCGAATGCTCCAGCGCGCCCTGCGCCATGCTCCAGGCAACTGCCACCGATACCGAACCGAAGGTTTCGAGCAAATCGAGGCTGACATCCAGAATGCCCAGCTTCGCATCATTCGAATAGGTGATGAAACCGGCTTCCAGCACATCGGACGAACCGGGAATTTCGGTCAGAGCCGCAGCAACCAGCCCGCCGGTGCAGCTTTCGGCAAGCGCGATGCGTCGTCCATCCTTTCGGTTGGCCTCGATTACCCTGCGCGCGGCCTCGACAAGCTTTTCGGGAAGTACCGTATCCACTTTATTCCCCTGTGTTGGTCGGGCAGATCTGAAACGCTGCCTCATCCTTATGTTTGCGTGCGCCTACTTCAATTGCCGTCACAATGACACTGGCAAGATTCGCGGGCGGCAAAGGTTCCAGATTACGCAAAATCTTGCTGGCGGCCGGGCAATCTTCCGGTTGCAGTTCCTTGGTGACCAGACCGCTCATCAACGTCTGTATCATCGGCAGTGCAAAACCCGATTGCGCCAGCACCGCGCCCTGCGGCCCGGCCAGCGCGCCCAGCGCCGTGCGCGCCTTGGGAAGGGCCGCATTCTGTGCTGCGCGAAGCCGGTTCATGTACCCGGCATTCAAATTCGACAGATAGGCATTGCGCGGCAATCCGGGCATGCAAATCCGCTGCGCGGTCGTCAGCATGTCGGGCAGCACCACCGTCACCAGAGCCTGGGCCTGATCCTCCGGAATGCATGCCCCCGCAGCGATTTGCGCCATGCCGGGATTGGGAAAGCTTACCATACCCAACAGCGCGATTGCTGCGGAAATACTCCGCTTCATGCCTGATCCTCCGGAATCCTGACGGTGGCGACTGCCTGTGCGGCGATTCCTTCGCCGCGTCCTGCAAAGCCCAACCGCTCCGTCGTCGTTGCCTTGATGCTAACCTTCGCCGGTTTAACCCGCAACAGGGCAGCGATCCGGTCGCGCATGGCGTCGCGGTACGGGCCGATTTTTGGCGCCTCACAAATCAGGGTCAGGTCGATAAAATCGATCCGTCCGTGCTGTTGCTCGATCAGATTGACGGCATGCTCAACGAATTTGTGAGAAGCAGCGCCTCGCCATTGCGGATCGCTCGGCGGGAAATGCGTGCCGATATCGCCTGCACCGATCGTGCCGAGCAGAGCATCCGTCATCGCATGGAGGGCGACATCGGCATCGCTATGCCCCGACAGGCCCTTATCATGCGGGATTTGCACGCCACCCAGCCACAAATCCTCTCCGTCCACCAGCCGATGAACATCGAACCCCATTGCGGAACGGCTGATCATGGTGATTTCTCCCGTCTTTCCCCGCGCATCCGCCAGATCGCTGGCGAAGGTAATTTTCTCCAGCCGGGAATCGCCTTCAACCATCACGACGTCAGCACCATGGGCACGCACCATCTGCGCATCGTCGGTCGCTTCGCGATCTTCCGGCCAGGTACGATGCGCCGCCAGCACCGTAGCGAAATCGAAAGCCTGCGGGGTTTGTACGCGCACCAGATCGTCACGGGGAACGACGTCGCCCAGCGTACCGGTCGACCGTGCCAGCGTATCGGCCATACGCAGAACCGGCACGCAGCCGGAATGCGTTTCCAGTGCGGCGAGCAACCGATCAATGACCGCGGACGGCAGGAAAGGGCGGGCGGCGTCGTGGATCAGGACTCGCGCACATCCGCCGGTTGATGCGATGTGCTCCAGACCAGCGCGTACCGAATCGCGTCGTGCAGCCCCACCGATGACCGGTTCGATGCCCGGCAAGGCTTCCTGAAACATCGCCTGCTGTCCGTCGCCGATAACAACCACAACCCGGTCCACGCCGGGATGCGCGCAAAAGGCGTCATAGCTGTGGCGCAACATCGGCTGGCCCGCCACCGACGCGAATTGCTTCGGCAGGGTGTCACCGGTGCGCAGTCCCCTTCCGGCGGCGACGATCAGCGCAATGGTTTCGGTTGAAATCATTGCGCTGCGTTAGCGCAAGCCGCGCGTGCCCGCCAGCCTTGCGGAATGCGTGATAGTGCCGTATCTGCTGCCCAAAATTTAGGCACATTTATGCAAAAAATCGCCCCCATCCAGATCGGCTCCGTGCGGATCGACATCCCGGTATTGCTCGCGCCGATGACCGGCGTGACCGACCTGCCGTTTCGGCGTGTCGTGCGTCGTTTCGGCTCTGGGCTGAATGTGACCGAAATGATCGCCAGTCAGGCCGCGATCCGCGAAACCTATCAATCGGTGCGCAAGGCCGCATGGGATCCGATCGAGGAACCCGTGTCGATGCAGCTTGTCGGCTGCGACCCGCAGGCGATGGGCGAAGCGGCGAAACTCAACGAGGATCGCGGCGCGGCGATCATCGACATCAATATGGGCTGTCCGGTGCGCAAGGTCGTCAACGGCTGGGCCGGATCGGCGCTGATGCGCGATCCGAAACTGGCGGCAGAACTGATCGCAGCGACGGTCAAAGCGGTATCGGTGCCGGTGACACTGAAAATGCGCATGGGATGGGATCATGACAGTCTGAATGCCCCTGAACTGGCACGCATTGCCGAGGATCTGGGCGTGCAGATGATTACCGTGCATGGCCGGACTCGCTGCCAGCTGTACAAGGGTACCGCCGACTGGAAATTCATCCGCAAGGTGAAGGATGCGGTATCGGTGCCGGTGATCGTCAATGGCGATATCTGTTCGATCGAGGATGCTCGCACCGCGCTCGAACAATCCGGTGCCGACGGGGTGATGATCGGCCGCGGCGCCTATGGGCGACCATGGCTGTTGCGGCAGATGATGGACGATCTGAGCGAAGGCGCTGCGCGTCCCGATCCGACGCTGGACGAACAGTATCGCGTTATTGTCGATCATTATCACGATATGCTGAACCATTACGGCAAGGAAGTCGGCGTCAATATGGCGCGCAAGCATATCGGCTGGTACACGCGCGGCCTGCACGGATCGGCGGAGTTCCGTAATCGCGTGAATCAGGTGCCGGACCCCGACGATGTGCTGGCAATGCTTGCCGAATTCTATGCGCCCTGGCGAAACCGCGCCGCGGCCTGAAAGCAATGGTGGTCGCCAAGGGCTTAGGGAAGCCCGGTTTTGCAGAATTATTCGCCGGCTTGCCGGTGGCGGTGCTGGTGCTGGATGCGGAACGGTGCGTCGCGCATGCCAATACGGCGTGCGAATTGCTGCTCAACCGTTCCGAGCGCGGAATGCGCGGCAAAAAACTCGAAGCCATCCTGATGCCTCCGGCCGGATATGCCGACCGCCGGCCATCGCTGGGTTTTGCCGCCTTCGATTGCGATATTGCGCTGGCGCGGGGCGGCACGTTGCACGTCGACTTCATCGAGACGCTGATAGCGGAATATCCGGGCTGGAGCACAATCGCCATCCACCACGCCGCTGCCGGAAGGCGGCTGAGCCATGGCATTGATCGCACCGCAGGTGCGCGTGCGGCAATCGGCGCGGCGGCGATGCTGGCGCATGAGATCAAGAATCCGCTGTCGGGCATACGCGGCGCCGCCCAGCTTCTGGCATCCGGTGGTCCTTCAGAGGATCTCACCACCCTGATCACGACCGAAGTGGATCGCATTGCCGCACTGATCGACCGGATGGAGGATTTCACCGACACCCGCCCGCTCGATTTACGGGCCACCAGCATCTATCCGCTGATCGGCCATGCCAGATCGGTTGCGCAAGCAGGCTTCGCCAAGGGCATTCAGGTGCATGAGCAATTTGACCCTTCGCTACCGCCTGTGCTGGTTGATCGCGATGCTCTGCTTCAAATCCTGCTGAACTTGCTGAAAAACGCCACCGAGGCGTGCCGTGACGAACACAGTCCGCAGATCACCATTGCCACCGCCTATCGCCACGGCATGTCGATCAGCGTCGGTCCCGGCCTGCCGCGCCGTCCCTTGCCGATCGAAATTGCGATTTGCGACAACGGACCGGGTGCGCCTGCGGACATTGTGCCGCATCTTTTCGAACCCTTCGTTTCTGGTCGACCGGAGGGGAAGGGGCTTGGCCTGCCGCTTGTCGACAAGCTTGTGCGGGAAATGGGGGGCATCGTCGAATATATGCGGGAAACCGAACCGGAACCGAGAACTGCGTTCCGCCTCTATCTGCCGAGGACAGGAACATGAGCGGCGATCTCCTGCTCGTAGATGATGATGCGGCGATCCGTACCGTCATCGTCACATCCCTGCGCCGTGCCGGTTTCGATATCCGCGTGGCTTCGTCGCTGGCGGAAATGGAGCGCGAACTGAAGCGCGCACGTCCCGACCTTCTGATTACCGATGTTGTCCTGCCGGATGGGGACGGGCTGGACAGGGCGGCAGCGCTGACGGAAAGTGACCCGGGTCTGCCGATCATCGTTCTTTCCGCCAAGAATACCCTTTCAACGGCGGTTCGGGCCAATGAAGTGGGTGCGTTCGAATATCTGCCGAAGCCGTTCGATCTGGATGCGCTGACGGCGGCAGTGCGTGGTGCGCTGGATCGTAGTGTCGGGGATGCCGAAGAACAGGAGACATTCGCCGAAGACGCTGTCCCGCTCATCGGGCGATCGCCGGCGATGCAAGAGGTCTATCGCATCATTGCCCGCATGGTCTCCAACGACCTGACAGTGCTGGTTACCGGCGAATCGGGTACCGGCAAGGAACTGGTCGCCCATGCCATTCACGACCTTGGCCATCGCCGTCGCGAGCCGTTCATCGCCCTCAACATGGCGGCCATCCCCCGCGAATTGATCGAGGCCGAACTGTTCGGGCACGAACGCGGCGCCTTTACCGGTGCACAGGCGCGCGTAGCGGGTAAGTTCGAGCAGGCGTCCGGCGGCACCCTGTTCCTCGATGAAATCGGGGACATGCCGATGGAGGCGCAGACGCGATTATTGCGGGTTCTCCAGTCCGGGGAGTTCACGACCGTCGGGGGAGCACGCACCATTCGGGCGGATGTCCGTATTATCGCCGCAACCAACAAGGACTTGCATCAGCGCGTCGAAGCCGGGCAGTTTCGGGAAGACCTGTTCTATCGACTGAACGTCGTGCCGATCAACCTGCCCGCGCTGCGCGATCGCAGGCAGGACATTGCCTTGCTCGCCCGCCATTTTCTGGACCGCGCGGCAGAAGAAGGTCTTCCGCGCAAGCGCATCGACCCCGCAGCGCTAAGCTTATTGGAAGAGCATGGCTGGCCGGGCAATGTCCGCGAGCTTCAGAATGTGATGCGCCGAATCGCGGTACTCGGCAGAGATGACGTGATCGATGCGGAAGAAATCGCCGCGATGTTGGGTGCAGGCGAGGGGGGAAGTGCAGTCGAGCCCCTGCTTCCCACCAAAAATATTGCAGATGCCGTGCGTGCGCATCTGCGTCATATTGAACGCGAAAATCCGGCGTTGCTGAGCAATGGCGGATTATACGACCATATGATCGCACAGGTGGAACGGCCGCTGATCGAAACCATGCTCGCCCGGCATGACGATAATCAGTTGCGCACCGCGCAAGCGCTGGGAATCAACCGCAACACGCTTCGCAAGCGCCTCGACCTGCTGGGTATCGAGGCCGGAAAACGCGCCGAAACGAAGGACTGAATTGCATTATCCTGCAATTATGTGTTTTCCGCGCAACGCAGTTGTTGTAACCCGGCAACGATGAATTCGGAAAGTTCGATTACTGCCGATCAGAGCGTGCCGCGTCGCGGCCTGCCGATCATGCCCTTGATCGAACTTGCGGTGCTGGCTTTTGCGATCGTTGCTGCCGTCGGCACCTATATCCTGCTATCCGAACAGGATTCACCGAAATTGCTGACGCCGCCACTGGTGGCACTGCTGCTGATCGCCAACATGCTGCCCTGGATGGCGCTGCTCGTGTTGTTCGGGCGGAGGGTGGCGATGCGCCGCGCGGCGGAGTCTGCAATCGGAGGCAATGGGCGGTTGCATGTCCGGCTGGTGGCGATCTTTTCGCTGATCGCCGCAGTGCCGATGGTGCTCGTCACCATCTTTGCCTCGCTGTTGTTTCAATATGGGGTGCAGTTCTTCTTTTCCGATCATGCCCAGGGGATGCTGGAAAACGCCTCTGCGCTGGCCCAGGAAAATTACAGTTGGGAAGTGAGTCGCGTGAACCGCGAAACGCTGACCATGACGAAGGATCTGAACTACTATCTCGAAAGCTACAGCTATGACAGCAAGGAGTTCGTTACCGGCTTTGGCTATCAGATTTACCGGCGCGAACTGAACCAGGGCAGGATTGTCCGCGCCGTACCGGGCAAGGAAATTCAGACACTCGCCATTGCCAACCCTGATGAGAGTGAAGACGAAAACCCGGTGACGCCTGCCATGATCGCGCAACTGCGTGCCGGCAAGCAAAGCGTCATCATCACCCGTCCCGACAGCGTCAATGTCGTCACGACGCTCAACAAGGACGACAATACCTATCTCTATACCCGGCGGATTTTTGAGAAGGAACTGGCGTCGCAAATCCGTCGCGGACGCACCATCGTCCATGATTATCAAACGCTGCGAACCCAGGCACGCAAGCTTCAGATCCGGTTCAATGCCGCACTGTTCGCCGCTTCGCTGCTGATTGTCGGCCTGGCCGTGTTTGTCGCGCTTCAGGTGGCCGACCGGCTTGTGCGTCCCGTCAGCGATCTGGTGGATGCGGCGCGGCGCGTGGCGGGCGGCGATATGGATGCCCGGGTTCCCGCACCGCAATCGGTGGATGAAATCGGCACACTCGCCAATGCGTTCAACCGGATGACCGGACGATTGCAGGAACAGACCAACGCTCTTGTCGCTGCCAATGCTCAGGCGGAAAGTCGGCGTGCATTGATCGAAGCGGTGATGTCGGGTGTACGCGCGGGCGTGATTTCGATCGGTGAGGATCGTAACGTCCGCCTGATCAACCGCTCGGCGATGGAATTGCTGCGAACCGGTGAGGAACCGCCGGTCGGCATGAAGCTGCATAGTATCGCGCCGGAGCTTGATGCCCTGCTCGACGACGATGCCGGAGAGGCAATCGTTCAGATGACGGTCGGCGGGGAGGCAAAGACGCTTGCCGTCAAGATCACCCATGATGAGAGCAACCGTATCCTGACGTTCGACGACATCACCCAGCAACTGCTCGATCAGCGTCGTGCGGCATGGTCGGACGTTGCCCGACGCATTGCGCACGAGATCAAGAACCCACTGACTCCGATCCAATTGGCTGCAGAGCGGCTGCAACGGCGCTATGGCGGCAAGATTGACGCTGACGACACAACTTTCGGCCGGCTGACCGAAACGATTGTCCGTCAGGTCGGTGACTTGCGGCGCATGGTGGACGAATTTTCCTCTTTCGCCCGGATGCCGAAACCGGTGTTCCGCGATGAGCTGATCGGCGATATTGTGCGCCAGACCGTCTTTTTGCACGAAGTTGCGCATCCCGATATTCGCTTCACCGTCGAACAGCAGGAACCGCCGCTGCATCTGATCTGCGACCGTCGTCAGCTTGGACAAGCGATGACCAATGTCGTAAAAAATGCCGTCGAAGCGGTGGGCACGCGGCCCGATACCAGCATTGCGGGAGCAATAGAGGTCAAGATCACGTCCGACGCGCAAAACGGCAAGGTTTGCGTCGCCGTGATCGATAACGGCATCGGCTTGCCGGTCGAACGCGACCGGATCGTCGAACCCTATATGACAACACGCGCGCGTGGCACCGGACTCGGCCTCGCGATCGTCAAGAAGATCGTCGAAGAACATTTTGGAACAATAGAATTTTCTGACCGGCCGGAAGGGGGCACGATTGTGCGGCTGGTCTTTGATGCGCACTTGCTTGCCGGTCTTGCCGAAAGCCGGCGTGACGACCGCAGCGAACCGCAAACCGCGCACCCATCCCTTACCCGTAGCAAGAGTGTTGACCAATGAGCCTTGATATTCTGGTAGTCGATGACGAGCGCGACATTCGTGAGCTGGTCGCTGGCGTCCTGGAGGATGAAGGATATGAAACGCGCAGTGCCGCCGACAGCGATGCCGCGCTGGAGGCGATAGCGCAACGCCGGCCTTCGCTCGTATTGCTCGACGTATGGCTGCATGGATCACGGCTGGACGGACTTGATCTGCTTGATGAAATCAAGCGCCTGGATCCGTCGGTTCCGGTGCTCGTCATCTCCGGACACGGCAATCTGGACACCGCGGTAGCGGCCATCCGAAAAGGCGCGGCCGATTTTATCGAAAAGCCGTTTGAAGCAGAACGGTTGCTGCTGCTCGTTCAGCGGGCAACGGAAACGGAGCGATTGCGGCGTGAAGTCGCATCGCTGCGTGCCACTGCCGGGCATGAAGATGACCTGACGGGCGGTTCGACGGCGATCAACGGCGTTCGCGCCACGCTCAAACGCGTCGCGCAAACCGGCAGCCGCGTATTGATCAGCGGCGGGCCCGGCACCGGCAAGGAGGTCGCCGCACGGCTGCTGCATGGCTGGAGCCAGCGCAATCAGGGGCCCTTCGTGATCGTCAGCGCCGCACGAATGACACCCGAGCGCGTCGAAGAGGAATTGTTCGGGGTAGAGGAGGGCAGTGACCTTGTCCGCCCCGGTCTTCTTGAACAGGCACATGGCGGCACGCTGTTCCTAGACGAAATCGCCGACATGCCGCTGGCTACACAGGGGAGGATTCTGCGTGTCCTGACCGATCAGAGCTTTACGCGGGTCGGCGGTCAGCGCGTGGTAAAGGTCGACGTCCGGGTGGTTTCGGCCACGGCGCGCGATCTGAACGACGAAATCGCGGAAGGACGTTTTCGCGAAGACCTGTTCTACCGGTTGAATGTGGTGCCGGTTACCATTCCTCCCCTTGCCGAAAGACGGGAAGATATCCCCCCGCTGGTTGAGCATTTCACCGCGCAATATGCGGCTTCGCGACGGGTACCTACGCCGGAAATCGCCGATGACGCCATGGTGGCGCTGCAATCCTATGAATGGCCGGGCAATGTCCGGCAACTTCGCAATGTGGTCGAACGCACGATCATTCTGGCGCCCGGCGATCGTATCGGCCGGATTGATGTCGACCTGTTGCCGCCGGAAGTGACCGGGGGGGCGGGGGACAGTAACGGCGGAATTACCGACGCGTCGATCATGGGGGCACCGCTGCGCGAAGCACGCGAAACCTTTGAACGCGAATATCTGCGCGTGCAAATCAGGCGATTTTCCGGAAACATTTCGCGCACTGCGCATTTTATCGGCATGGAACGATCCGCACTCCACCGGAAGTTGAAATTGCTCGGCATCAATGAAACGCGCAAGGACGACTGACCGTCATGGTGGACGTCGGCGCTTGTAATCCCTAAAAAGGGTATGGGCGCCGGACGGGTGCTGACAACCGACGCCGGGTAGCGGCGCACAATCGCGGAAAACCGTTCCGCCAAAAATGAAGGCTGAGAATATGGCCGAAAAACAGACTTCCCTTCAGGATCTTTTTCTCAACGCCCTGCGCCGTTCGAAAACGCCGGTGACCATGTTCCTGGTCAAGGGCGTGAAGTTGCAGGGTATCGTGACATGGTTCGACAATTTTTCGGTGCTGCTGCGCCGGGATGGCCAGTCGCAACTGATCTACAAACATGCAATTTCAACGATCATGCCATCGGGGCAGGTGGATTTCGGCGACATTATCGATCGAGTCGCCGATGCCCAGAAGCGCGGCAATCCGACATTGCAGGAAATCTTCCTCAACGCGGTGCGCAAGGGCGACGAATCCGTCACCATGTTCCTGATCAACGGCGTCATGCTGCAGGGGCAGATTGCCGCCTTTGACCTGTTCTGCATGTTGTTGCAGCGCGATGGTATGTCGCAGCTTGTCTATAAACATGCCGTGTCGACCATTCAGCCGGCCAACCCGCTGAATCTCGCCGAAGAACAGGCGAGCTCGGACGAGGATTGAGCACCGGGTTCGATCGCGAAGCCGACGACTTTGCTCGCGGCGCGCGCGCCGTCATCGTCTATCCCGAACTGGGCGATTCGGCGCGCGATAGCGATGCACGTCTTGAAGAAACCGCAGGCCTTGCCGAAGCCATTGGTATCGAGGTGGTTGAAAAGCGCGCTTTTGCGGTTCGTGCACCCAAGCCGGCTACCCTGCTGGGCAGCGGTCAGGTGGAAAGTCTGCATGAACTGATCGAGGAGCAGGGCGCACAGCTTGCCGTATTCGATGCCTCACTCAGCGCGGTGCAGCAGCGTAATCTGGAAGATGCGCTGGGCTGTAAGGTCATCGACCGGACGGGACTGATCCTCGAAATCTTCGGTGAGCGGGCGCGCACAGCCGAAGGGCGGCTACAGGTGGAACTCGCGCATCTGGATTATCAGGCCGGTCGTCTGGTGCGAAGCTGGACCCATCTCGAACGGCAGCGCGGCGGATTCGGCTTTCTGGGCGGTCCCGGCGAAACCCAGATCGAGGCCGACCGTCGCCTGATCCGCGATCGCATGGCGCGTTTGCGGCGCGAACTCACGCAAGTCAGCCGCACACGCAGCCTGCACCGCGATCGCCGCCAGCGCGCACCCTGGCCGGTGATTGCACTGGTCGGCTATACCAACGCCGGAAAGTCCACGCTTTTCAATCGCCTGACCGGTGCTGACGTCATGGCGGAAAACCTGCTTTTCGCGACGCTGGACCCGACATTACGCCAGATTCAGCTTCCCGGCATCGACAAGGCGATCTTGTCCGACACAGTAGGCTTTGTGTCCGAACTGCCCACTCAGCTTGTCGCCGCGTTCAAGGCGACGCTGGAAGAAGTGGTATCGGCCGACCTGCTGGTCCATGTCCGCGACATTGCCCATCCTGATACCGAGGCACAGCGTGATGACGTCGAATCGGTGCTGAAGGAAATCGGCGTAGCCGAACAGACGCCGCGGATCGAAGCCTGGAATAAACTCGACCTGCTTGACGAAGAGCAGCGAGCGGAAATCCGCGAATTGGCAGCACATCGTCCGGACGTCGCGCTGGTGTCAGCGCTCAGCGGGGAAGGGGTGGATGCCCTGCTTGACCGGATTGCCGACAAGCTGACCGCCGGACATCGTCGATATACGATTACACTGCCCTCCGCAGATGGGGCCGCAGCGGCATGGCTGCACGCGCATGGTGAGGTGTTGTCGCAAGAGATTGCGGGCGACGATGCGCTATACGAGGTGCGTATGGCGCCGATGGACTATGAACGCTTCATCCGCCGGAACGCTTGACTTCCTGCCACAGCGCTTCCTTCGCATCGAGATCGAGGCCCGGAAAATCCTTCCCCGCGCGGGTTTCCATCGCCCGAAAACGCCGTTCGAACTTACCGTTGGCGCTTCGTAGCGCAGCCTCGGCATCAACGCCGAGATGCCGCGCCCAGTTCACCACCGCAAACAACAGATCGCCGACCTCTTCGGTAATATCGTCCGGAGTGGTTGCGTCCTCAACCTCATTCAGTTCTTCAGCGATTTTTGCACGCGCGCCGGAGGCATCGGGCCAGTCAAACCCGGTCCGGGCCGCGCGTTTCTGAAGCTTTTGCGCACGCATCAACGCCGGCAGACCCTGTGCGACACCGTCCAGAGCACCATGCTCTGCCCTGGCGCCCCGCTCTGTGGACTTGATTTGTTCCCATCCGGGGGAGGCGTCCGCATCCCCGAAAATATGCGGATGACGGCGTTCCATCTTATCGCTGATCGCGTTGACGACATCGGCAAAAGCGAATTGTCCGGCTTCCTGCGCCATGCGGGCATGAAACACGACCTGAAGCAGCAGGTCGCCGAGTTCGTCTTTCAGAGCGTCCGGATCATTCCGGTCAATGGCATCGACCACTTCATAGGCTTCTTCGATCGTGTACGGTGCAATCGTCTCGAACGTCTGCACACGGTCCCATTCGCAGCCGGTTTTCGGATCGCGGAGCTTTGCCATGATGCGGAGCAGGCGTTCAGTCATCGCAGGAGCCTCTTCTCACACTTATAAGTCAGTTCGATAATATACATTATGTTAAATTCAATCGCTGTCGGATTTATCGGGTTCAAGGATCAGGACGCCCTTTTCCACCCGCCAGGAACCCAGCCGTGAGAGGAAATTCATGCCGATGACATCCAGTCCCTGAAAGCTTGGCGCGACGACCACATGCAGGTCGTGCATTTTCAGGCTGCCCAGCGTCATGGTTTTGACCGTCGCCCGTCTGGCCGCGACGGTACCGTTCGCGGTCTCGATCAGCACCGGATAGCCGCTGTCGCTGACATCCACTCCGGCGGCCGCAGCAGTTTGCGGCGAAATCGCCGTCATGGTCGCACCGCTGTCGATCAGCATGCGACGCTCCACACCGTTCAACCGGACCTGTGCCCAGAAATGGCCGTCGACGGATTGACGAATGCGCGTTGTATCGCCTTGCACGCTTTGATCGCTCAGGCCGATCCGTCCCGCCAGATCGACAAGCTGCTGCCGGTTATCAACGATAACAAAGATCAACCCGCCGATAATGACCCAGCCAAGCAGATTGCGCACGATCGCTCGGAAGGAAAGCCTGCGCGCGCCAAGCGAGCTCACTACCAATATCAGGACCAGCACATAAAATACGACGTTGAGCGACTGATTATCCGTCACGCCGCCAGTACCAGTCCGTCATAGCCCGGTTCCACCCCATCGGGCAGTTCGGCACATAGCGTGGCATAGTCCATGCTGTTGTCCATGTGCATCAAAGCAACGCGACCGGGACGAAATTCGTCAATCCAGCCCAGCACCTCCGGCAGATTCGGATGGGTTGGATGCGGGCGTCGCCTCAGCGCGTCGACTACCCATATATCCAAATCCTTATAAATTTCTTTCATATCCTCCGTCATGATATTGAAATCAGTGGCATACCCAATCGATTTTCCACCGCATTCAAAACGCAGGCCGGAAGAAAATATAGTACCATGCGGCTGATCCGCGACACGAACTACAATGTCGCCGATCGTGATAATGTCGGGCAACGGCTCCGCGGCAATACTTGGCCGATACCCGTGTCTGCCATTGAACGCATAGCCAAACCGCTGATCCAGCAGTTTCAGCGTTTGCGGGCGGGTCAGCCCACGAACCGGTTCGCCTTTAACGTGCATAACCTGACGCAGATCGTCGATGCCGTGGCAATGGTCGGCATGATCGTGCGTCCAGATCACCGCGTCGAAATCGTCGATTCCGGCGGCGAGCAATTGTTCCCGCATATCCGGGCTGGTGTCGATCAGAATATGCGTGGTATCGGTCGAGACCAGCATCGACGCACGGGTTCGCCGGTTTTTCGGCTCTTGCGGGTCGCAAACACCCCAGTCATTACCGATCCTCGGCACACCGGACGAGGTTCCGGACCCGAGGATACGGATTTTCACGCGACGGTTTTCGCAAATAAAGTGTGGAAGTTACGGCGCGTCGTTTCCGCCAGTTCTTCCGGGTCGTCGCCACGCAATTCGGCAAGAAAGCGACAGGTGTCCGCGACAAAGGCGGGCTCGCCGGTTTTCCCGCGATGCGGCACCGGCGCCAGAAACGGCGCATCGGTTTCGATCAGCAGACGTTCGACGGGCAGCGTCTTCGCCGTTTCCTGCAGGTCTTTGGCGTTCCTGAACGTCACGATGCCGGAAATGGAAATATACATGCCAAGGTCCAGCGCGATCTTCGCAAATGCCGCGCTGGCGGTGAAACAATGGATCACGCCGGGAAAAGCGCCCTTCCCCATCTCTTCGCGCAAAATCAGCGCCGTATCTTCCTCGGCCTCACGCGTGTGGACGATGACCGGCAACTGCGTCTGACGACATGCCGCCAGATGGCTGCGAAAGCTGCTTTGCTGCCTCTCGCGGTCGGAATGATCGTAATAATAGTCGAGGCCGGTTTCCCCGATACCGACGATCCGCGGATGGGCTGCACGCTTTACCAGCTTCGCGGTATCGACATCGGGATGGGCATCGGCTTCATGCGGGTGAATGCCGACCGTAGCCCAGACATCGCCCTCGCGCTCCGCAGTAGCGACCACATCGTCCCATTCGCTTTCGCGCGTGGCGATATTGAGCATCGCGACCACTCCGGCATTACGGGCATTGCCCAGTACCTCGTTCTGCCGGTCGCCAAGACCTTTATAATTCAGATGACAATGACTGTCGGCCAGCCTCATGCCGCCGGTTCCTCCGTCTTTTCCGCAAGCGTCAGTCTGGGGAAGATGGGGGCTGGCGGATCAATCTTGAACCCCGATGCCGCTTTGCGTTCATACCAGCCGTCATCCGCCAGCGCGGCGTGATCGCGTTCGTCCGCCCCGATCTGATCGAGCAGCTTCGCCGCAGATGTCGGTACCACCGGCAGAATGGTAATCGCCAGCAACCGGATTGCCCGGATCAGCGTGCCCAGCACCGCGTGCATCCGGTCGGGATCGGTCTTGCGCAACTTCCACGGTGCCTGCGTATCGATATACTGGTTGCACGCGAACACGCCCGCCATCCAGCTTTCCAGCGCCTGTGACAGCGCCAGATCCCCAAATGCCGAGCAGAAACCGTCACACGCCTTACGCACTTCATCGAGCAGTGCGGCATCGGCCGGATCGCCCTTTCCCGCTTGCGGGAATGCGCCCTCAAGGTTTTTAGCGATGAACGATATCGTCCGCTGGCCCAAATTACCGAAGCTATTGGCCAGATCGGCATTGGCTCGGGTGACTATGGCTTCATCCGAATAGCTACCGTCCTGCCCGAAGCTAACCTCGCGCAGTAAATAATAGCGCAGGGAATCGACGCCATACAGGTGTGCCAGCGCCATCGGATCGATGACGTTACCCGTGGATTTCGACATCTTCTCGCCACGGTTGAGCAAAAAACCGTGCCCGAATACCTGTTTGGGCAGCGGCAGCTTCGCCGACATCAGGAAAGCTGGCCAATATACGGCATGAAACCGGACGATATCCTTCCCGATCAGATGCAGATTCGCCGGCCACCATTTTGAAAATTCTTCTGAATCATTTGGATAGCCGACACCGGTAAGATAGTTTGTGAGCGCGTCGACCCAGACATACATGACATGGCCGGGACTGTCCGGCACCGGCACGCCCCAGTCGAAACTGGTACGCGACACCGACAGATCGACCAGCCCGCCTTCGACGAAACGCAGCACTTCGTTGCGGCGGCTTTCCGGACGGATAAAATCCGGATGGGCGGCATAGAAATCGAGCAGCGGCTGCTGATATTTGGACAGGCGGAAAAACCAGGTTTCCTCCGCGGTCCATTCGACCGGCGTTCCCTGCGGAGAGAGTTTCTGCCCCCCCTCTCCTTCGCTCAGTTCCTTTTCCTCGTAAAAGGCTTCGTCGCGGACCGAATACCAGCCTTCATAGCGGTCAAGATACAGGTCGCCCGCATCCGCCATCGCCTTCCAGATCGTCTGGCTGGCGGTATAATGATCCGCCTCTACCGTCCGAATGAATCGATCACACGAAATATCAAGAGATTGCGCCATCTCATGAAAATATCCTGACATTTCGTCGGCCAGTTCGCGTACCGGTACATTGCGGTCGCGGGCGGTCTGCACCATTTTCAGGCCATGCTCATCGGTGCCGGTCTGGAACCGCACTGCGCGTCCCGTCTGGCGCTGGAAACGCGCAATCGCGTCGGCGGCAATCATTTCATAGGCATGGCCGATATGCGGCCTGCCGTTGGGATAATGGATTGCGGTGGTGATATAATAGGGATCGGCCATGGCCATGCTCCCTAAAGCGGATTGGTGGCCGCGTGAAGCCGCTCCACGCAATTAACCGGTCCTGACCCTGGCCAGTCGGGCGATCACGCCGCCCATTTCGAATACCGTCGCAGTCGCGTCGAGCGACTGGCGCAGCGCGGTATCGGACAGGCTGCGGGCACTGGCATAGGCATCGAGCGCCGATCGCAGCGCCTCCCCGTGCAGCCCCCTGGCCTGCTCCGCCACAAAGGACGGAGCACGCGCCAGAAAGGCTTCATAACGCGGCTGTGCAGCCTTGGCGCCAAGTGCGCTGCCCAATCGCGCGCGGATGGCATTGGACGGATCGCCGCTTGTTGCGATTTCCGCCATTTCCCGGTCGAGGGCAGCGATGTCGAGTCCGGCGAAGGTCAGTGCCCGCCCCGGAGCCCCCTGCCCCGCGCGAACCAGCGCATCGACCTCCTCCGCCGATGTTCCCTCAAGCATCTCACGCAGAACGTCTGTCATCAGCGCGTCGGGCAGCGGATCAAACCGCAACACGCGGCACCGCGACCGGATCGTCGGCAATAACCGCCCCGGCGCATGGCTGATCAACAGGAAGATTGTGCCCGCAGGCGGTTCTTCCAGATTTTTCAGCAGCGCGTTGGCGGCGGCGCGTTCGCAGTCGTCGATCGAATCAATGATGATAATCCGACGCGCCGAATGGCTCGGCCGTGTGGCGAACATCGGTTGCAGCGCCCGCACCTGCGCAATGGGGATGGAACGCGCAATGTCGCGATCCGGCTTGTCCGGGTTCCTGGGCAAGCGATGGAGAATGCGAAAGTCCGGATGACTACCCGCCACGATCTGGCGGGCAATGGGATGCTGACTGACATCCGTGGCAGGGTCCAGCGGCACCGACGGATCGGCGGCATGGACCAGAATATGGGTGGCGGCATCTGTCGCAAAGCTGGCCTTTCCAACCCCCATCGGGCCGGTGAACAACCAGCAATGATGCATGGCTTCACTACGCGCCGCGTTGAAAAAGGCCGTGCGAGCCGCGTCGTTGCCGCGCACTGACGTCATGGCAGCAGGTCGGCAAGCGACTCCATCAGCCGCGCCGTAACGCTTTCCGGCGCGCCGGTTGCGTCGATCCGTCGAACTCGGTGAGGTTCGGCATCGGCAATGCGCTCGAATGCGGCGGCAACGCCCGCATGAAAGGCGTGATCGCGCGCGGCAAAGCGATCATTGTCCGCGCCGTCGCGCTGCGTCGCACGTGCTGCCCCCTCCTCCTGTGGAATGGTCAGGACAAACGTCCGGTCGGGCAATAATCCCTTCGACCCAAAGGCGTGCAGCGCCAGAATGGCCGAGTCATCAATCCCCTGCGCTCCCTGATAGGCGCGCGTCGAATCGACATAGCGATCACAGATCACCCAGCTTCCCGCTTCGACGGCGGGACGGATTTTCTTTTCGACATGATCGGCACGTGCGGCGGCGAACAGCAGGGCTTCCGCATGCGGGCTCCAGCGCGCGACATCGCCCTGCATCAGCAGCGCACGAATAGCCTCCGCGCCTTCGCTGCCGCCGGGTTCGCGGGTGATGATCGTATGCAGCCCTCGCGCTTCCAATGCTTCGGCAAGCCGTACCGCCTGAGTCGACTTGCCGGCACCTTCACCGCCTTCGAGGGAGAGGAAGCGACCCCTCACCCGAACAGCGACATCAATCCTGCCCAGGCGCGTCCGAAAAAGCCTGCCTTACCGACATCTTTTTCAGCCACCAGCGGCAGCGTTTGCGTACCGGTGCCGGGCACGTCGACCACCAGATCGGCGATATGCTGACCCGCCTTGATCGGTGCCTTGACCGGCCCCTGATAGACGACCTTGGCGGTCATGTCGGGGGTCACGCCGTTCGGAATAGTGACGACCAGATTGTCGGGCGCGACCAGTCCGACCGTGCTCGACGAACCCATTTGCACATCCGCATCCGCGACATGCTTACCCTTGGCGACAATCGGCTTGTCTTTCCATGCACGGAAACCCCAGTCCATGAAGCGGACGGATTCCTTGATACGATTATTATAGGTATCGATCCCGGCCATCACCATGACGATACGGCGACCATTCTGTTCGGCTGAACCGGTGACGCCGAAGCCAGCTTCTTCCGTATGCCCGGTCTTCAATCCGTCGGCACCGTCCACATGACCCAGCAGCGGGTCGCGATTGCCCTGGGTGATCGGCTCGCCGCTTGCCGTTTTACCCCAGGTGAAATCCGGCTTCGCGTAAAATTCCTTATACAGCTTGGGATAGTCGCGGATCGTCGCCTCGGCGAGCTTGGCCAGATCGCGCGCAGTGACATAGGTGCGGTCATTGTCGGGCCAGCCGTTTGCGGTACCGAAATAGCTGTTTGTCATGCCCAGCTCTTTCGCCTTTTGATTCATCAGCGATGTGAAGGCATCTTCGGTTCCCGCAATACCCTGCGCCAGTACGACACAGGCGTCGTTACCCGAAACCGTGATGATGCCGGACAGCAGATTGGCAACGCTCACCTTTTCATTGGGCGACAGGAACATGGTCGATCCCGCTTGCGGACCATGCCATTTTTCCCAGGTTTCGGGGCGCACCGTGAATTTCTGATCGAGCTTCAGGTCGCCCTTCTTGATCAGCCCGAACGCGACATAAACGGTCATCATCTTTGCCAGCGACGCGGGCGGCATGCGTTTATCCGGCTGTTTGGCATACAGGATCGCGCCCGAATTCATATCCTGCATGAACGCGATCGGCGCCGGCGTCTGGAACGGCGGAGCAGCCGCATAGGTCGGCATGGAAACCAGGCTGGCGGCAAGGGCGGCGGTAAGCAGTTTCTTCATGGGTATCAGGTTCCGAACGCGAAAGGGGTTACTTACTTGGTGCTCAGGATCGTGGCATCGCGAAAGCCGAGTTGAACAGCCTTGTGCCGGGCTGCGTCGGCCTTCGCCTTATCCGCATACGGCCCCATGCGCACCCTGTGCAAGCCATTCCCGCTAACCACAAAGCCATCGAGCTTTTTGGCGAGGGCATTGGCGCTTTCGACATGCGAGAACGTCGCCGCCTGCACATAAAAGCGTGGCTGCGGAACCGCGGGCGTTGATTTGGCCGGTTTGGTTTCCGTACCATCCTTGCCCCCCATCTCTGAAACGCCCTTCAATACGGGGGCAAGTGCACCATTTGCTGGTTTAGATGCGGGCGACGGCTTGGAAGCGGGCGGCGCGCTTTTTGCGGCTGTAGCTGACCGCGGTTTTTCAGATGGTTTGGGCGTGGCTGGCTCGGCACTGTTCGATTGTAGCGCTGGCTTTGCCGGGGGAACCTTTGAGGGCGAGCCGTCCGTATGATCGCTGTTCCCGGATGCTCCCGGCAGTGTCGGCGTCACGCTGGCCGGGATAGGAACGGTGCGAATGCCGGTATTGGTGCTGACCGCAGAGCCGTGATCGGATGGCAGCTTTTTGCGCAGTACCCGTAAAAGGGCTGCGGGGGCATCCATACGCGCCGAAGCGGCCTGGCCTGAGTTCAGGACAGCGCGCTCCTGTGCCGGTGGCATCACTTTGCGCACGCGTACCGGTTGCGAATCACCCGGCGCAAAGCCAAGCGCATCGGCCGCTGCCGGAGACAGGTCGATCAGGCCGCTGCCTGATGCAGGCCCCTTCGCCATAACCTTGATCAATATCGTCTTACCGCCGCCCAGTTCGGTAACTTCCGCAAAGCTGCCGATGGGCAAGGTGTTGGATGCCGCGTACATGGCCTGATTGCCGAAATTGGCGGCTGTCTGTGACGAGATGGCATAGCCCACCTCGTCATAACGATGCTCACCCGGCACCGCTTCCGAAGATCCGCGCGGCCCCGAACCGGCATCGGCCGGATAATGCGCCGCCGGTGCCGATACAGTCGGTGCAGGATAGCTTGTACCCGCATTCGTTTGTGCATTGGCGAGGGAACAGCAGGCAGCAGAGGCCCAAAAAACGCCCGCTGCTCCTGCCATCTGGCGGCGGCTAATTCTTGACTGCATCGGCTAGCAACCCCACGGATAAGGCATAGAAATTGGAACAGTTGTAATCCAGAATGACGTCGTAATTACCGGTCAGCAGATAGGCGGTTTTGCCGGGGCCGTCAGGCTCCATCAACGTCGCCAGAATATTGTTGGCAGGCCAGCGACCGCTCTCCGGCACCAACCCCATCCGCCGCCACTCCGCCATGGTATGCCAGGCGCTGTGGCGCGCAAATACCCGCGGACAGCGCGGCGAAACCGTTTTGCTCTCCACTGCCGCGCGGTCGAAATCGTCGGGAACGCGTACCGCGATACCCCAGGGCTGCCCCGCGCGCCATCCGGCATTCTTCAGATAATTGGCAATCGACGCCAGCACATCGGCATTGTCGTTCCAGATGTCGACACGCCCGTCGCCGTCACCGTCTTTCGCAAGCCTGAGATAAACGGACGGCAGAAACTGCGGCCCACCGGTCGCCCCCGCCCAGCTTCCTTTCAGCTCGTCACGGGGAAACCCCATATCCATCAGCTTCAGCGTGGCAATGAATTCGCGTTCGAACAGCGGTCGACGGCGCCCCTCATAGGCAAGCGTGGCGAGTGAGCGCAGCAGGTCGAACCCGCCGGTATAGCCGCCGTAATTGGTTTCATGACCCCAGATCGAAACCATGATCGATTCCGGTACGCCGGTTTCCTTTTCGACATGGCGCAGGAAATGACGCTCTTCCTGATAGGCGGCGCGTCCCCGGCGAATACGCGCCGCGTCAACATGCTTTTCACGATAGGGGGCGAAGGGTGGTATCGGCGCGTTCGGGTTACCGCCCGGCTGATCGCGGTCCAGTTCGATCACGCGGGGGTTCATCGTCAGGTCGGGAAAAACACTGGCGATCGTTCGCGCCGAAATTCCCGCAGCCTCGGCTTTTGCCTTCAGACCGGGTAGATATTGCTGAAATCCCTGCTCATCCTGAGCATAGGCCGGGGATGAACATAGCAATGCTGCACACGCAACGATGAGGAAGCGGAGAAGCGGGCGAACGGTTAAGCGAATACGCGGCATGGTGATTCCTTGCCACAGCTACGTGCGCGCATGAACCCCCACATTCAAAGGGCTTGCACAAAATGCGATGAACCCCCTAAGCGCATCCCAGCGGATGGGTGGCCGAGCGGTTTAAGGCACCGGTCTTGAAAACCGGCGTGGGTTCACGCTCACCGTGGGTTCGAATCCCACCCCATCCGCCACTTCAGTCCCTGATTGGGCACCGCCCTGCGTCGGCGGCCTGTCGCTCCCCTGCCCCCGTCCGACGCGCGGATTTGATCGCGGTCAAAGACCCTGACATTCGTCAAAGCCACTGTAGCAGCGCATAAAACTTCTGGAGCGCTGATGTCTCTGCCGGCTTTCCCTTCGCGCACAAACTCCGGTCTTCTGGGCCAGGATCATCGCATTCAGGAGGCGGTTTGCCGGGAGCTGGAGGCGATAGCGGATGCGTTGCCCACGCTACCCGACACTGCTCGTATCGAACGTCTTTCGCAGCTTGTTCAGCAAATCACGACCGAACAATTCGATCGCGCGGAGTCCGCTTTTGAACAATGCGCTGCGGACGGTCTGGTTACGCAAAGCCAGTTAAATCGTTTGCGCGACATGCAATCCCTCGACGCTATGCACGCGCAGGATATGATGGAAACGCTCCGCCACCGCGCGCAGCACCGCATGAAGGGACCGCATACCGATCTGGGCTATATGTTGCGATGCTTTTTCGACGGATGCCGCCGCGCGATCGCGTTCAAGGAGGCGATGCTCTGGCCGAAATGCATGATCAGTCCGATCATTCCGGATCGGCCAGATGCTCCAGTCTCGCACGATCCAGAACCCGGAAATGACGATTGCCCTTCTCAAAGGACACCACCCCATCCCGTCTGAGACCGGTGAGCTGCCGACTGACCGTTTCTATCGTCAGCCCCAGATAATCGGCCATCTCTCCCCTGCTGATCGGAAGGTCGATTTCAACCGGCCCTTCCGCATCGGGCGCCATGCGATCACACAGATCGATCAGAAAGCCCGCGATTTTCTCACCTGCATTACGCCGGCCAAGGGCGAGCAGCCGTTGCTGCGCCTGCGTCAGCGAGGCCATGGTCCGGCGCAGCAGCAGCTTTTCCATACGCGGATGTTCATCCATCGTTCGCTGAAAGGATTCGCGGGGGAACAGGCACAGGTCCGTATCGCTGACCGCGGTAATGGTCAGCGGCGCTTCTTCGGCAAAGGGTTCGCCGACAAAATCGCCCGGATGCAACAACCCGACAATCTGTTCACGGCCGTCGGGTGTGGATGCCGTCACTTTCAGGACGCCGGTGACGATATTGGCGCAAAAGCTGTTCGGATCACCCGACCAGGTCACTACCTGACCGCCGGGATAGATTTTACGGCGACCGATGGCGCTCAGCGCCACCAGTTCCTGATCCTCCATGGCCGAACACAGCGCCGTGTCGCGTACCAGGCAATCCAGACAACGTTCGGGAACAGCAGACATGGTTTGTCTATGCCTTCTCGTCGGGGCGATGTCAGCCGCAAAATGCGCAACCGCAATTTGAGCATCGTCAAACGGAGATTTGCGCAAGCGCAATGAAACGGTTCAGCGACAGGTTCAATCGCGTCTCACAGACACGATGGAGATACCGATGAAAATCCTTCTTTCGCTTGCCGTAGGAGCCGCCCTTCTCGCTCCGGCATCCGCCTTCGCCCAGACCGCATCCGATCATCAGGGCATCGCGGCAGGCGATGTGCTGATCCGGCTACGCGGTATCCTGGTGGCCCCAAATGAAAGCTCTGGCGGCATCAATCCGACCTTTCCCGGCGAGCATGTGAAGGTCGACGATTCCTTCATGCCGGAAGTCGACGTTACCTATATGGCGACCGACAATGTCGGATTTGAACTGATCGCATCGACCACCAAGCATACGGCGTCGGGCACCAGCGGCACCACGGGATCGATCGGCAAGCTTGCTTCGACCTGGGTTTTGCCGCCGACGCTGACGGCGCAATATCATTTCAATCCGCATGGCACGGTGCGGCCCTATGTTGGGGCTGGCGTCAACTATACCATCTTCTGGAACGAAAAAGCTTCGAAAGGTCTGGAAGCCGCGGTCGGACCGACCAGAGTGCATATGTCGGACAGTGCAGGCTGGGCGGCACAGGCAGGTATCGATATCGACCTGAATCCGAAGGTTTTTCTAAACCTCGACGTCAAATATATCGACATCGACACCACCGCACGTCTGGATACGACCGCGCTGGGTACGGAAAAGGTGCGCCTCCACCTTGACCCCCTCGTCTTTGGCGTGGGCGTCGGCATGAAATTCTGACCTTTAAAAATAGCAGTCACCCTCCCCTGGGCCGGTAGAATGCCGGCCCATTTTTTGTGCGCACGGCACTATGGCATGCGCCGAACGGATATGTCAGACCCGATGAAGCGTTGGCACGACGTAACGACGCACAGATAAGAGGGCTGATATGGCGAAAGATGCACTTGGCAAAACCCTGTTCGAAGATCATCCGCTCAGCCGCAATATTCTTTTCTGGACCTCCCTTGTCCTGACCGGCGTATTGCTGGTCCTCGGCATTTATCTCGACGATGGTTTTTTGTGGGGCTGGATCGTCACGCTGCCGGTGCTGGTGCTGACCGTGATCGATCTGTTCCAGCAACAGCATTCGCTGCGCCGTAATTATCCCGGATCGGCGCGATTCCGCTGGTTCTTCGAATGGCTGCGTCCCTATCTGCGATCCTATATCGTCGAAGCCGATCTGGAAGGGCGCCCGTTCAATCTCGATCAGCGCGCGCTGGTCTATGCGCGGGCAAAGGATCAGGTCGATGCCCATCCTTTCGGTACGGAACTCGACGTCTATTCGGGCGAATATGAATGGCTTGCGCATTCGATCGCGCCCAACGACGCCGCGGAAAAGGACAGTCGGGTACAGGTCGGTACCGATCAGTGTTCAAAGCCCTATGCAGCTTCGCGCCTGAACATCTCAGCAATGAGTTTCGGAGCATTGGGTGCGAACGCCATTGAGGCGTTGAATCTCGGCGCGAAACAGGGCGGTTTCTATCACGACACCGGCGAGGGAGGCATTTCCCCCTATCACCGCAAACATGGCGGCGACCTCGTCTGGGAGCTCGGGTCAGGCTATTTCGGTTGCCGCGATAGCGACGGTAAATTCGATGCGGAGCGTTTTCGCGACGCCGCACAGTCGGATCAGATCCGCATGACCGAAATCAAGCTCAGCCAGGGTGCAAAGCCCGGTCATGGCGGCATGTTGCCGGGACCGAAGGTGACGCCCGAAATTGCCAAGACGCGCCATGTCGAACCATGGCAGGATTGCCTCTCACCACCGGGGCATTCAGCCTTTTCCACGCCGGTAGAGATGCTGGAATTTGCAGCACGGATGCGGGATCTGTCCGGCGGCAAGCCGGTCGGCGTGAAATTGTGCGTCGGCTATCCGCACGAACTGTTTGCGGTGATAAAGGCGATGCTGAAAACCGGCATCCTGCTGGACTTCATCGTTATTGACGGCGCCGAAGGCGGCACCGGCGCGGCACCGACCGAACTATCGGATCGGGTGGGAATGCCGCTGCGCGAAGGGCTGGCGCTCGCCCGCAATGCGCTGGTCGGCACCCGCCTGAAGGACAAGGTGAAGCTGGCCGCATCCGGTAAGGTGGTATCGGGGGCGGCGATCGCGATGAATGCGGCCCTTGGCGCCGACTGGTGCAATGCCGCGCGGGGGTTCATGTTCTCACTGGGCTGTGTCCAATCGATGCGCTGCCATACCGGCACCTGTCCCACCGGCATTGCAACGCAGTCCGAAGCACGTCAGCGCGGGCTGGTCGTACCAGACAAGGCGCAGCGCGTGATGCGCTTTCACCGGGCAACACTCAACGCGTTGCACGACATCACGGTTGCTGCGGGCCTGTCTTCTCCGGATGAATTTCAGCCATGGCATCTGCGCCAGCGGGTCAGCGTCGCGGAAATGAAGTCGATGGACCAGATTTACCGCTTCGTTCAGCCGGGAGAACTGCTCGATGATCCCGACTCCACCCCTTATGCAGACTGGTGGCGAATGGCGGATGCCGACAGCTTTCGCGCCACGCGCGAGCATGTCCCCGCGTGACCGCAACCGTCAGCGAACTGCCGCTTGCCGGTGTGGAACTGGGTGGGACCAAATGCATCTGCACGCTGGCTTATGGCCCGGAAGCCATTGTCGATCAGCATAGCATCGCCACGACCACGCCTGACCAAACGCTTCCGGCACTCCGCGCCGTCCTTGACCGATGGTGGAAGGAAAACCGATTTGCCGCGATCGGTATCAACAGCTTCGGCCCCGTGCAGTTACACCCGGATTCGCCCGCCTATGGCCATATCGCCAAAACGCCGAAGCCCGGCTGGTCCGACGCCGATATCGTCGGGAGCCTGACCGGCGCGTATCCGGTACCGTTCGGGTTCGATACCGATGTGAACGGAGCGGCACTTGCCGAAATGCGTTGGGGATGCGCTCAGGATATTGAGGACTTCGCTTATATCACGGTCGGCACCGGAGTCGGGGTCGGACTGATCGTCAACGGCAAACCGACGCGCGGCATGCTGCACTGCGAACTCGGGCATTTGCGTACCCCGCGCCTCCCCGAGGACGATGCGCCGAGCGCATGCCCCTTTCATAGCGATTGCGTGGAGGGATTGGCGTCGGGACCGGGCATCGCTGCGGCGCTGCAAGGGTACCCTATCGACAGTTTAAACGCCAATGCACCGGTCTGGGATCGCGTAGTAAGATCCATTACATGCCTTTGCCACGCACTGGCGACCAGTACCGGGCCTATGCGGATCGCCATCGGCGGCGGCGTGTTCACGCGCCAGCCTCATCTGCTACCGCGCGTCCAGACGGCGTTGATCGAGAGCCTGAACGGCTATCTGCCGCTACCCACCGGCACCGAATATATTGTCTCGCCGGACCTGGGCGATCAGGCCGGGCCGATGGGTGGTATCGCCCTGGCGCTGGATGCGCTGGCAGGATAGCTACAACACTCCGGTAGGAGCGGCATCAGGCTGCCGTCAGATATCTTCGGCGGAAACATATTCTGCGACATCGATTTCACCGACCATTTTCGCCACGGTGGTCGTCACGGTCAGGTCACCGGTAATGTTGGTCGCCGTCCGCATCATGTCCATGATCCGGTCGATGCCCGCGACAAAGGCGATGGTTTCCAGCGGCACGCCGACCACACCGAACACCAGCGTCATCATGATCAGGCCGGCACCCGGAATGCCTGCGGCCCCGACCGATCCCAGCGTCGAGGTGACAGCGATCAGCAGATAATCGGTGAAGGTCAGGTCGATGCCGAAAATCTGCGCGCCGAACATGGTTGCCAGCCCCAGATACATTGCGGTTCCATCCATGTTGATGGTTGCGCCCAGCGACAGAATGAAGCTCGACACACTGCGCGAAACGCCCAGATTTTCCTGCGCACATTGCATGGTAACGGGCAGCGTAGCGCTGGAAGAGGCCGTGGAATAGGCTACCGCCTGCGCGTCGATCACGCCGCGGAAAAAGTCCCCGATCGGCAGCCTGGCGACGAATTTCAACATGCCCGCATAAACGACGCCGATAATGATCAGACAGCCGAGATAATTGGTCAGCACCAGCTTGCCGAGCGGCAACAGCGCATCCAGCCCGTAGCTTCCCGCGACCCACGCGATCAGTGCAAATACCCCGAACGGCGTCAGTTCCATCACGATCATCGTGACATTCTGCATGACGATCGCTCCGGCATCGACACCGCGCTGGATCGGCAAGCCCGCCTCTTTCGCCATGACGATGCCGATCCCGAACAGGATCGAAAAAACGATGAGTTGCAGCACATCGCCACTGGCCATCGCGGCGACCGGATTGTCAGGCACCATCGACAGGATCATGTCGGTCGCGCCCGGCGGTGCCTTATCGGGAACACTGCCCGCCGCTGGACTGAGATGCAGCCCCGCACCCGGCTGGATCACCGCACCCAGCAACAGGCCGAGCGAGACGGAAATCAGGCCGGTAATCAGGAACAGGCCGACCGCACGACCACCGACCCTGCCCAGCTTGCGCAAATCGCCGATCGCGGCAACGCCTGCGACCAGCGAAAAGAAGATCAGCGGCACGACCAGCATCTTGATCGCGCGGATGAAAAGATCGCCGATCCATTTGATCGACTCAGCCCCCGGCCCCCATAGCAGTCCGACAATAACCCCAAGCACCAGCGCGCCGATTACGCGCTGCCACAGCGGAATACGAAACCAGAATTTCATTACGCGAACAGTCCCCCTTGCCCGGCCTTTTCGGTCAGTCGGCTCTAGGCATACGCATAAGGGCCGCCCTTGGCGAGGGCAGCCTGATAGGCCGGTCGGGCATGAATGGTTTTCAGCCATGCAATCGTCGCGGGACGCGTCTCGTCAAGACCCGCTCGGGCATAGGCCGCTTCAAGCGGAAAGCTCATCATGACGTCGGCTGCGGTAAAATGATCGCCGGCAAACCACGGACGGGACGCCAGCTCCGATTCGACATAATCGAGATGGACATCGATCATCGGCTGAATCCGCTTTTGTGCAGCCTTGCCGAACAGAGGAACCCGGCTCAGCACCAGCTTCACCAGCAGCGGCGGCATCAGAGACCCCTCGGCATAATGCAGGAAATGACGGTAGCGCAGCACCGATTCGCGATGTGCGGGCGGCCCCAATTTGCCATCCGCCTTTTCCACCAGATATTCTATGATTGCCCCGGTTTCGGCGATAACATGTGTATCGTCCTGAATGACCGGCGACTTGCCCAACGGATGCACGCGCTTCAATTCGGGCGGTGCCAGCATTGTTTTCCGGTTTCGCTCATACCGCTGGACTGCATAGTCCAGCCCCAGTTCCTCCAGCAGCCAGAGGATGCGCTGGGAACGCGAATTTTCCAGGTGATGGACGATGATGCTCATGGCTTTTACCTATGATCCGATATGGTACCGATACAGGAATAGGAACTGCCGAGAGCATGCGAAAGGCCCGGCATTCAATCGAACGCCGGGCCCTGGTTGTTTCCTTTACCGGACGAGGGAAATATCCCGTCCGAACGCCGTAAAAACGTTCAGTCTTCGGCGTCCGGCCCCGTCATCATTTCCTCAGCCACCTTTTCCTCGCGACCGCGGATTGCCGCTTCCAGCTTGTCGCACAGTTCCGAGTTCTCCTTGAGGAACTTCTTCGCATTCTCCCGACCCTGCCCGATGCGGACGCTGTCGTAGGAGAACCAGGCACCGGCTTTCTCGACCAGTCCCGCCTTGACGCCGAGATCGAGGATTTCGCCGATTTTCGACACGCCCTCGCCATACATGATATCGAATTCGACCTGCTTGAACGGCGGAGCGACCTTGTTCTTGACCACCTTTACGCGCGTCGAGTTGCCGATAATGTCGTCGCGGTCCTTGATCTGGCCGGTACGGCGAATGTCGAGGCGAACCGAAGCATAGAATTTCAGTGCGTTGCCGCCGGTGGTGGTTTCCGGGTTACCGTACATCACCCCGATCTTCATGCGGAGCTGGTTGATGAAGATCACCATACAGCGCGACCGGCTGATCGATCCCGTCAGCTTACGCAGCGATTGCGACATCAGGCGGGCCTGAAGGCCGACATGGCTGTCGCCCATCTCTCCTTCGATTTCGGCACGTGGCGTCAGCGCCGCTACCGAATCGACCACCAGCACGTCGATGGCGTTCGAACGCACCAGCGTATCGGTGATTTCCAGCGCCTGTTCGCCCGTATCGGGCTGCGACACGATCAGTTCGTCGATATCGACGCCCAGCTTCTTGGCATAGACCGGATCGAGTGCATGTTCGGCATCGACGAACGCCGCTGTCCCGCCTGTTTTCTGCGCTTCGGCAATGACATGCAGCGCCAGCGTCGTCTTGCCCGAACTTTCCGGGCCGTAGATTTCAATGACGCGACCACGCGGCAATCCGCCCACACCCAGCGCGATGTCGAGGCCAAGCGAGCCGGTTGAGATCGCCTCCACCTGCATCGTTTCCTTCGACCCCAGCTTCATCGCCGAGCCTTTGCCGAACGCGCGGTCGATCTGCGCCAGTGCGGCGTCCAGCGCCTTTTGCCGGTCCGAATTTCCTGCCATCTTGTTGTCGATTACCTTCAGCTGTGCGGTCATGGAATAAGGCCTCTTCGCTAGAGCAAGTCCGATACGCATTCAACGTCTGTCGAAGCATGTACCGCATTTGTTCCAAAAGAACAAGAGGAGAACTTTATGGCGCGTGCAGGCCTGTGTCAGAGCAGCGCATCAAGCGCCTCTTCAACCGCTTCCAGCGTAAAAGGCTTGGGTAATATGGGCCGATCGCGAAACTCCGGATCGATCATGTCCCCCGCCCCGCCGGTCGCGAGCACGAAAGGAATGTTCTTCTCCGCCAGCGCACTTGCCACCGGCCAGCATTTCTCTCCGCCACGCAGATTGACGTCCAGAATCACGGCATCCATTCCGCCTGCTTCAACGGCATCGAGAGCATCCGCCACGGAATCCACGCTTCCGATTGCCCGCTTACCGAGAATATCAAGGAAATCCTCGATCATCATCGCGATCAGCGGTTCGTCCTCTACGATCAGTATCTTTTCAACGTTCGCCATGCGCGCCGTCAAAGCATAGTTGGCGCGCCCCGCCAAGCAGGATTAGCCCTCCGCCAGAATGTCGCGCGCAGCCTCCGCAAGCTGCTGCACGGAAAAGGGTTTGGGCAGAAAGGCAACATTGTCGATGTCGATCGACTTGCGCAATTGTTCCTCGGCATAGCCTGACATGAACAGAATCGGCAGATCGGGAAAGCGTTTGCGGAAATGCCGGGCCATGGTCGGGCCATCCATCGCGGGCATCACGACGTCGGAGATCAGCAGGTCGATCGCCAGTTCATCGCTCAGCAGCTCGACCGCAGCTTCGCCATTTTCGGCGGTGATGACCGTATAGCCCTGACGCGTCAGCGCGCGTTCGGCGATTGCACGCACCATATCCTCATCCTCGACCACCAGAATGGTGCCGCTACCCCACAGGTCGCCCGCTTTCGGCTTCTGGCTGAGCGGCGTGGCAGCCTTGTCGCCCGACGTCGCGCGATGAACCGGCAGATAGATGGTGAAGATCGCCCCCTGGCCTAGGGGCGATTCGGCGAAGATATAACCGCCCGACTGTTTGACGATGCCATAGACGGTCGAAAGCCCTAGTCCGGTCCCCTTCCCGACCTCCTTGGTCGTGTAGAAGGGTTCGAAAATCTTGCCGAGCGCTTCGGGCGGGATGCCGCTTCCGGTATCGGAGATAACCAGCGCGGTATAATCCGCGACCGGCAGCACGTCATCGCCCATATGACGCACATCGGCGGCGGCAACCGCGCGGGTGCGGATGGTGAGCGTTCCGCCGCCATTGGGGTGTTTCGACAGCATGGCATCGCGTGCATTGACCGCAAGGTTGACGATCACCTGCTCCAACTGGCCGGGATCGGCACGCACCGCGCCCAGATTGCGGCCATGCTGGACCACTAGTTGCACCGTCTCACCCAACAGCCGTTTGAGCAGGTTGGATACTTCCGACACGACATCGGGCAGTTGCAGCACCTGCGGGCGTAGCGTCTGTTGCCGCGAAAAGGCGAGCAATTGCCGGGTCAGGCTGGCGGCGCGGTTCGAATTGGCCCGAATTTGCTGAATATCGTCATAATCGCTGTCGCCCGGCGCATGGCGCATCATCATCAGGTCGCAATGGCCCAGAATGGCGGTCAGGATATTGTTGAAGTCGTGCGCCACTCCGCCGGCAAGTTGCCCCACCGCCTGCATTTTCGTCGCCTGCGCCACCTGACGCTTCAGCCGGTTTTCTTCGCCCGAATCCTTCAGCGTCAACAATACCGCAGCATCGCCCAGCCCGCGCGCGCCCGCCACCGTCATCGCCACCGGCTCTTCGCTGCGCCCCTTCAGGCGGATGGTGATGTCGGTGGCGTGCGATGCCCCATTGGCGAAACGACGAACGAGGTCGGCCAGCGCTGCCTTGTCCTCGCGCACCACCAGATCGCCGGGATAAAGCGGCGGATTGGCGGTGTTGACGTCGGCCGAGCGCGTGAAAGCGTCGTTCATGTAGAGGAAGCGGCCATCGCGATCGATCAGCGCCATACCGACCGGCATCAGCGACACCAGCGCGCGGACATTGGCACCCGCATGCATCGGCTGCGCCTCTACACCCGCATTTTCTTCGTCGATCAGCGCCAGCAGGATCGGCCCGTCCTCCTTCTCGTCAAGGGGAACCTGCAACAACCGCAGAGGCGTACCGTCCATGCCTTCGCGCTCGAAGCGCACAAGACCGCGATGATCGGTAATCAGAAACCGGGCGAAATCCCGGCCTTCGATGGATGCCGTCTCGCTTCCCATCGCGCGCATCCGGAACACGGTATTGGCGGCGCGTATCCGGCCATCTGGCTCGATCGCCACTGCCATGATGCCCGCGACGGCGAGCCGCTGCCCGGCAGCGCCCGCGATCATCGCGTCGAGCTGGCGTGGAACAGCGCCGCTGACACCGCGCTCAAAGCGCCAGACGAGCATCTCGCCAGCTTTTTCCATTCGGACGACCATCGGCGTCCCGTCCGTGAGCGCAATCGTCACCGACTTCTGTCCGTCCTGCCATGTGGAACGGGCTGCGCGGGACAACAGCCGTTCGCCCTCTCCGGCCAATGGCAACGCCGGTGGCGTGGGGCAGCCCTGGAAAACGGCCTCATAGGCACCATTGGCGCATATCAGGCGACCGGCACGATCGGTTACGGCCACCGGGTCGCCGCTTGCTGCGATCAGCGCATGGGTGAGCGTCCAGTCGATGCCCGGTTCGGGCGGCGTCACCTCACCGGACAACCTCTGCCAGCCGTACAGGCTTGCCGTTACCAGCGCTCCCGCAGCGACAAAGCCAAGACCGACATACAGGTCACGTACCAGCAAGAGTATGATAACCGATGCCGCCAGCCCGCAAATCAGCGGGATCAGCAACGGAGCCATGGCCCGAAGGCGCGATTCAGATTCAGGGTCGGGTGCGATCGATGCCATAGAATCGCGTGATGTGCGCCCGCACGGACGGGGTCAAGAAAAAGGGCGGACGATCAACGACCATCCGCCCTATTCCTGTTACCAGATGTGTACCCGCTTGTTCGGAGCAAGGTACATCTTCTCACCCGGCTTCACATGATAGGCAGCATACCAGGGGGCGAGGTTACGCACGACCCATACCCGCTCACGCGAGGGCGAATGCGGGTCGGTCAGCAACCGCCGTTCCAGCGTCGCTTCACGATATTTGCGCCGCCAGACCTGCGCCCAGCCAAGATAGAAGCGCTGATCGGCAGTGTAACCGTCGATCACCTTCGGCTTCTTACCGTGCAGCGAGGCGATATAGGCGTCGTGCGCCACGGTCAGCCCGGCAAGATCGGCAATATTTTCGCCCAGCGTCAGCTTGCCGTTCACATGCTTGCCCGGCAGCGGCTCATAGGCGTCGTACTGCGCGACGAGCTGCGCCGTCCGCTCCTTGAACGCCTTGACGTCGGCGGGCGTCCACCAGGTCGTCAGCCGGCCATGCGCATCATATTTCGATCCCTGATCGTCAAAATGATGGCTCATTTCATGGCCGATCACCGCACCGATACCACCATAATTGATCGCAGGGTCGGCATGGGGGTCAAAGAAGGGCGGTTGCAGGATCGCTGCCGGGAATACGATCTCGACCATGCCCGGATTGGCATAGGCGTTCACCGTCATCGGGGTCATGCCCCATTCCCAGCGATACAGCCCCTTGCCGAGCTTGCTCATATTATAGTCATGCCGCCACTGATTGGCGCGAAGTTCGTTGCCGAACGCATCACCCGACCTGATGACCAGCGACGAATAATCGTGCCACTTGTCCGGATAGCCGATCTTCGGCGTGAACGCGGCAAGCTTCTGGAGCGCCTTGACCTTGGTCTGCGGCGACATCCAGTCGAGTTTTTTGATACGCCGTCCCATCGCCGCGATGATGTTCTTCACCATCTTGTCGGCAGCCGCCTTTGCTTCCGGCGGGAAATAGCGCGCGACATATTGTTTCGAGACATCGTCGGCGAGTGCCGAGGACACGAAATCCACACCGCGTTTCCAGCGCGCCTGCTGTTCCGGCGTGCCGGACAATTTCGTGCCGTAGAACGCGAAATGCTCGGTATCGAACGGTGTCGGCAGTACGTCCGAATAATCGTCCAGCGACCGCACCAGCAACTGGTCCTTCAGCACGTCGAGCGGGGTCGCCGCGATCAGCTTCGCCTCCCCCGTAATCGCACTGGGCTGGGCGACGATGACGTCCTTCACGTCGCCTGCGCCCGCTGCCTTGTAATAGGCTGCAAAATCGAATCCCGGTGCCGACTGCTCCAGTTGGGCGAGCGTCATTTTATTGTATGTCTTGTCGGAATCGCGACTTTCGACGCGGGTCCAGTGCGCTTCGGCAAAGCCGGTTTCAAGCTGAAGGATCGCTTTGGCGCGAGCTTCGGCATTGCCCTCACCCGCGAGCGCCAGCATCTTCGCCATGTGCGTGACATAGGCATCGCGGATGTCGGCGAATTTCGGATCCTGCGACAAATAATATTCACGGTCGGGAAGGCCGGTGCCGCCCTGACGCAGGTTCATCGCGTAATAATCGGGATTCTTGTCATCCTGACCGACATAGGTACCGAACGGAATGCTGATCCCGTTGCGGTCGGCGGTAGCGACAAGGGCGGCATAACCGTCCTTGCTATTTAGTGCCTTGATCGTATTCAGCCATGACTGGATCGGAGCCAGTCCTTTGCCGTCGATCGCACGCTGGTCGAGGAAGGTGGCATAGGCGGTTCCGATTTTTGAATTCGGGTTCTTTTCCGCTTCCTGCAGGATCGTCCGCGTCCGCGCCTGCGACAGATCGCTCAGCTTGCTGAACAAACCATAGCTGGATTTGTCGGCCGGAATGACGGCATTCTGCATCCAGGTGCCATTGGCATATTTGTAGAAGCCGTTGCCCGGAAGAACCGCCTTGTCCATGCCGGATTCGTCAAATCCGAAGGCGCCGATCTCCGGCTTTTCGTTCGCAGCCACCGGCGTTGGTGCCGGAGCAGTCACCGTTTTGGGCGCTGCCGTCATGGCAGTGTCGGTGGTCGAAGCGGTAGTAGTGCAACCTGCGGCCAGGGCAGACCCGGCAAGCAGGGAAACAGCAATCAGTGAACGCCGCATGGTGTTCCTTTGCGATATCGAATTAAAACAGATGTCCCCCCAAGGGTTGGGACTGTCTTAACTCCATCACACGCACAGTCAAACCGCTTTGCGACGCCGCTTTTTCCATTTGCGTGCGATCCACAACCGCCACAGGACGGAACTGACCACATATCCCAGCACGCTCGAAACAACTGCAATCGTCACCAATCCGATGATCGTTGCAGGCCCGGCCTGGGCGAACAGCCAGTGGATCCAGCCGGGGCTGTCGTTCACATTGGCTGCGATCGGCGCACCGGGAACCCGGGCATCAAGCTGCAATATCCAGGTGCCCACCTTATAGGCTAGCCAGTAAAGCGGCGCCATGGTGATCGGATTGGTCACGAAGGTGGTCAGCGCGGCCGCCGGAATATTTGCCCGCAAAGGAAAGGCCAGCACCGCAGCCAGCGGAATTTGCGCCAGCGGTACCAGCACCCCGGCCAGCAGCCCCAGCGCCACGCCGCGCGGCACCGAGCGGCGGGTAAAACGCCATAGCGGCGGCGCAAGCACACGATGGGCAACCGGACGAAGCCAGCGATTACCCTCCATGCTCTCCCGTGTCGGGACGGCGCGGCGTGCCCTGCCCTTCGCACGATGGAACAGCGAAGGTTTATCCGCGGTCACGCAATAGCCGCTGCTGCTCGCGCTTCCAGTCCCGCTCCTTGATCGTCTCGCGCTTGTCATGCGCTTTCTTGCCCTTTGCCAGCGCCAGTTCGACCTTCGCCCGACCACGCGCATTGAAATATACTGTCAGGGGAACGAGCGTCATACCTTCACGCGCGACCGCACCGTGAAGCTTGTTTATCTCGCGTTCGTGAAGGAGCAATTTACGCGGACGTCGCGGTTCGTGATTAAACCGGTTGCCGTGGCTGAATTCGGGAACGTTCGAATTGATCAGCCAGACCTCTGAATCGCGCACTTCTGCATAGCTTTCGGCAATCGAACCTTCCCCGAACCGCAGCGATTTCACTTCGGTGCCGGTCAGCGCGATACCAGCCTCATATGTGTCCTGAATCGCATAGTCGAAACGGGCGCGCCGGTTTTCGGCGACGATCTTCTTCTTGTCGAAACTGTCGTGACGCGGTCTGGCCATAAGGCGCGCGATGTAGGACGCCCTTCGCCGGAAGGGAAGTCCTGTCTCACCCGGATCCGTAATGGTCTATGCGTTCAGATCAGTCCGGCGTGTTCCAGTGCCGCATCGACGATTGCGCGCGCGGCATCGCTTGCCGGTGTCATCGGCAACCGCAACTCCGTCGGAAAACCGGGACGCACGCGGCCAAGTGCATATTTGACCGGTCCCGGCGAAGCATCGGCGAACAGCGCGCCATGCAGCGGAAACAGCCGATCCTGATATTCAAGCGCCTTTGCATACTCGCCGGCGGCACAGGCTGCCTGAAACTCCGCACACAATTTCGGGGCGACATTAGCGGTCACCGAAACGCAGCCGACCCCACCCATCGCCATGAATGCAAGCGCCATGTCGTCATTACCCGACAACTGACAGAAATTCGCCCCGCACGCTGCGCGCTGCGCCGACACCCGCTGAACGACGCCGCTGGCATCTTTCACCCCCGCTACCGTCGGACATGCTTCGGCGATCCGGCCCATGGTTTCAACCGCAATGTCGGTGACGGTGCGGCCAGGAACATTATAAAGAATGACCGGCAGATCGCATGCCTGCGTCACCGCTTCGAAGTGCCGGAAAATCCCTTCCTGACTGGGGCGGTTATAGTAAGGCGGCACCATCAGCGCGGCATCGGCCCCCGCCTCCTGTGCGGCCTTGATGTTCTCGATCGCCACCCGCGTATCGTTCGACCCGGCGCCTGCCAGCACCTTCACGCGCCCCGCCGCCTGCTCCACACAGACGCGCACTACACGGAAATGCTCTTCCTTGGGCATGGTTGCCGCTTCACCGGTCGTGCCGCAGGGAACCAGTGCCGCTGAACCCTGCTCGATTTGCCAGTCGATCAGCGCGCGATAGGCTTTCTCATCGAACTCGCCATTGCGGAACGGCGTGACGAGTGCGGGGATAGAGCCTGAAAACATGCGACGAATTGCTCCTGACGGGGAAATATTCACTAGCCAATAAGGTTCGATTCCGTATCATGTCCAGCATGGTAGTAACGGCTTTAAAAAGCGCGCTCCTATTGGCAAGCGCATCCGGAATCGCACTGACCACCTCTGCCGCGCCGCCGCCGCCTGCGCAACCCATGCAAACCGCTTCCGTGACGAACGACGCGGAGCTGGCAAATTCGATCGCCGAATGGGAAAGCCTGCGCAAGTCTGGCAGCACCCGGTTCGCCGATTATGCCGCCTTCCTTCTTGCCCATCCCGGCTGGCCGGATTCGAAACGGATGCGCATCGCCGCCGAAGGCGCGATGGACCAAGGCTATTCTCCTGGTTTTGCCGTACAGTTTTTCAAGAAATACCCTCCGCTGACGTCAACCGGCCGTGTGCAATATGCCGAGGCGCTGCTCGCCAATGGTGACACGGCGGCAGCCGATGTCGCCGCGCGCGACGCATGGCGCGCCGGTGTGATGCGGTCGAGCGACGAGGCGTCGATTCTCGGTGGTTTTGCAAGCGCGCTGACCCCTGCCGATTACGATGCGCGCATGGACACCCTTTTGTGGCAGGGTGCCACCAGTTCGGCCGGACGTGTGCTGGCGATGGTGTCACCGCAGGCGCGTCCGGTGCTTGCCGCGCGCCTCGCCTTCCGCACCAATTCGCCGACCGCCTCCGATCTGGATGCAGCAGTGATCGGCGCCGGACGTGCGGACGCAGGCTTTATCGCGGATCGTGCGGCATGGCTGCGTAACTCGGGCAACAGTCCGGAGGCGCGCACCTATCTCGCTAATCGCCCGACACTGGTTACGCGGCCCAGCGATCCCGAAAAATGGTATGAAGTGCTGCTGGCGAATGCGCGCGCGGCCGAACATGACGGGCAATATGAACTGGCCTATCGGATTGCCAGCCGGGTCGACGACGCCTATCCGGCCGGAACCGACGTCAGCACCAAATCCTATGGCGAGCGCGACGATTATACGAGCCTCGTCTGGCTGGCGGGCACGGTGGCGATGCAGGATTTGCACCGCCCCGCCGACGCGATCGGCATGTTCGAACGCTATGGCAATGCGTCGCAAACTCCGCAGACCCGTTCCAAAGGACGCTATTGGGCGGGACGCGCAGCCCAGGCGGCTGGAAAACAGCAGCTTGCGTCGAATTTCTATCAGCAGGCGGCAGGCTATCCGGATCTCTATTACGGCCAGCTTGCGAAAGAGAGGATGCACGAACCGCTGGTCGCACCGACGCAAACCGGCCCGGCCAATGTCTCCCCCCTACTGCGGCAGGTCTTCTATTCCAGCGAAGTCGTGAAAGCCGCCGAATATCTCGGCCGTACCGGCGACTGGCGCGATCAGACCGCCTTTGTACGCCAGATTGCGATGGATGCGAAAACCGACGACGATCATGCGCTGGCAATCGAACTGTCGCACCAGATCAAGCGTCCCGACCTCGGCGTGATGATCGGTCGCAGTGCGATGAAAAACGGGCTGACCGACTATAACGCAGCCGGATATCCGGCAGTGGCCGTGCCTGCCGGATATCAGAATGACTGGACGATGATCCACGCGATCGCCCGGCAGGAGAGCCAGTTCGATCGCGCTGCAATCAGCCACGCCGGTGCGCGCGGGCTGATGCAGTTGATGCCCGCAACCGCGCGCGAAGCGGCCGGGAAGCTCGGTCTTGCCTATAGCTCGGACTCGCTGACCCGCGATCCGCAATATAATATCCAGCTTGGTTCCAGCTATTTTCAGCGAATGCTGAGCTATTATGACGGCAGCTATCCGCTGGCGGTAGCGGCGTATAATGCCGGGCCGGGTAATGTGAACAAGTGGATCCGCGCCAACGGCGATCCGCGTACGGCAGGTGTGGATATGGTCGAATGGATCGAGGAGATCCCGATCTACGAAACAAAGAATTACGTCCAGCGCGTGCTGGAAAATGCTGTCGTCTATGACCTGCTCAATCCGCAACACGCCAATTCGAAGGGGCCGGACAACCTGTCCTGGTACTTGGGCAAAACCACGCCGGGCTGATTCGTTACGCTTAGGATTTTCCGCTAGGGATTCCTGCTTCACCTGACTGCGAAGCGCTTTCTTCCGATGCTTGTGACTCCGTTGATCGGCAGGTGAGAACGCCCTGACTGACAAGTCGTCGATTTACCTTAGGAAAGGCCGTGTTTACCGATCCGGGAAGGAACGGATTAAACCTTTCGTCTACTTTGTACGTAATGCGAACGGGCGAAGTCGCAGGGTGACCGATCCGGAGCGGTACCAATAACGATACCTGAAAGGCCGATAAACCGGGAAATGCCAGGCATTTTTCGGAACGATGACGTTCATCCCAACTCCTATGGAGTATGAAGATGAAATCACGACTTAAATTTGTACCTTTTGCGATCGTCGGCGGTATGGCCCTGATCGCTTTTGCATCCCCCGCAAGTGCGAAAGAGCCGATGCGTGCCGGCAGCGCCATGCAGTCGGCCCGCATGCATTCAGTAGCGCTGCACGGGCCGACATCGAAATGGGTGACCGGTTGGACCGATCCCCGCGGATGGTATCATGGCAATGGATACGGTTACGGCCGCAGTCATGGGCACGGCTACGGGCACGGGCACGGGCACGGAAATGGCCATGGCAATGGTGGCGGCCATGGACACCCTGCAGCCCCGGCTGAATGAATAGGGTCATGACAGAAGCCGCTCTTGCAGCTAATTTTCTGTCATGGCCCTTTCTCCCAATTACATCACCCCTAAAGGCTATTCCGTCCTGAAAAGCGAATATGATCGGCTGTTCGCGACGGAACGCCCGCAACTGGTGGAGACGATCGCCTGGGCAGCCGGCAATGGCGATCGCTCGGAAAACGGCGATTATATTTATGGCCGCAAGAAATTACGGGAAATCGACCGCCGGCTCGGCTGGCTCGCACGCCGGATGAAAGCAGCGAAGGTCGTCGATCCGGCACAACAGGTGAACCGCGACCGGGTCTTTTTCGGGGCAACGGTGGTCATCGCTGATGAAGACGATACTCAGCGCGAGATAACCCTGGTCGGCGATGACGAAGCAGAGGCAGGGGCAGGCCGGGTAGGCTGGAACGCCCCTGTCGCCCGTGCGCTTCGGGGTGCAGCCATCGGCGATTTGCGCCGCGTGATGCTCCCCGGCGGTGAACGCGAAATGGAAATCCTTGAAATTTCCTATCCCGACCCGGCCGCATAAAACGCCCGCTGACAGCCGTCATGGCGTCATTGCGACTTCCTCAATCTGAAAATGGACTTGTGCGCCATCCCCGTTAGAAGGGGCGCATGGACTCGAACACGAACCTGGGGGGAAATGTCGCGTTGCTGATCGACGCCGACAATGCCTCCCCTGCATCTCTTGATCCGGTGCTTACGGTGTTGGCTGAACTCGGCACCGTCAACATCCGGCGCGTATATGGCAACTGGCGCAAACCGGCGTTGAAAAGCTGGGCAGAAATGACGCTCAAATACGGGATCGAACCCTATCAGCAGTTCGACATTACCAAGGGCAAGAACGCCACCGACATGCGCATGACCATCGACGCGATGGACCTGTTGTTTCGTGGCCGCGTCACTGGTTTCGGCATCCTTTCTTCCGACAGCGATTTCATGCCGCTCGCCATGCGGATCGGTCAGGAAGGACTGCCGGTCTATGGCTTCGGGACCAGCAAGACGCCCGAAGGGTTTCGCAAGGCCTGTCGCCGTTTCATCGACGTTACGGCGCTGATCAAGGCGCATGAACAGGAAAGCGCCGACGACAGCACGGTTGCCGCCAATCATCAGAACGGCACGGTCGATGACGAGATGCTGAGGCTACTGATCGACGCCTATAACTCTACCAAGCGGGATGAGCGCGGCTTTGCCAACCTGTCGGCGGTCGGACAGCGGGCCGGTAACCGGTCGAGTTTCGACACACGCAATTACGGTTTTACGCGCCTGTCGGACCTGATCGAGGCAGTCCCCAATTTTCAGGTCGAACGCCGCGACAACGGCCAGATCTTCGTGAAGCGAGTACGCTGACGCCATGACGACGCTGACTTCCATCGAACCGGCAACCGGTAAGACCTTCTGGCAGGGCGAGGCTGGCGATCCTGATGCGGAAATCGCCCTGGCGCGAGCTTCCTGGGCGGGTTGGGCGGCGCGGTCGCTTGCCTACAGGATCGAAACACTACGTCGCTTCGCCAATGTCGTGCGGCACAAGGCAGACGCGTTTGCCGATGTCATCGCGCGCGAAACCGGCAAGCCGCTTTGGGAAGCCCATACCGAGGTCACTTCGGTGATCAACAAGGTCGATATATCGGTCACCGCCTATTCTGAACGCACCGGCCAGCGACGGCTCGACGCGCCGATGAACAGCCGCATGGCGCTGCGACACAAACCGCATGGCGTGCTGGCGGTGCTCGGCCCGTATAATTTCCCCGCACATCTGCCTAACGGACACATCGTCCCGGCCCTGCTCGCGGGCAATGCGGTTGTTTTCAAACCGTCTGAAAAAACGCCTGCAACCGCTGAATTTCTGGTGGAATGTTTTCATGAAGCAGGCGTGCCGGAAGGGTGTATCCGCCTGCTGCTCGGTGGTCCGGAAGAGGGTAAGGCGCTGGCCGGGCATGACGGTATCGACGGGCTGTTATTTACCGGCTCGGCCCGCACCGGCATCGCGCTCAACCGGCAGTTCGCCGACCGTCCCGAGAAGATTCTCGCGCTCGAAATGGGCGGCAATAACCCGATCATCGTCTGGGACACGCCCGATATCGCTTCAGCAGCCGTGCTGATCGTGCAGTCGGCCTTCACCACGGCGGGACAACGCTGCACCGCCGCGCGACGCCTGATTGTCGATCAGGCGCTGTTCGATCCGCTGATGGAAGAGCTTAATCGCCTGCTCGACCGGTTGATCGTCGACGAACCCCATGCCGACCCTGCGCCGTTCATGGGGCCGGTGATCGACAACGATACCGCCGACATGCTGACCGAAAGTTTTCTGGCACTGACCATGCGAGGCGGCAAACCGCTGCGCTATCTGGAGCGGCCGGTGGACAATCTGCCGTTTCTCAAGCCGGCACTGGTCGACATGACCGATGCCCGGGAAAAGCCCGATATCGAACTGTTCGGTCCGTTGCTTCAGGTTATTCGCAAGGACAGTTTCGAAGACGCTATCGTCGAAGCGAATGCCACGCGCTATGGCCTTTCGGCATCGCTGGTCAGCCAGAATCCGAAGCTGTACGAACAGTTCTGGGCCAATATCCGGGCGGGCATCGTCAACTGGAACCGGCCGACCAACGGCGCATCGTCCTCTGCGCCATTTGGCGGGATCGGCTGGTCCGGCAATCATCGCCCCAGTGCCTCCTATGCCGCCGATTATTGTGCTTATCCGGTGGTTTCCAACGAAGCCGACCAGGCACGTGCAAGCATCGGCATCGGCCTTAAAGACGGTTGATCCGGGCCATGCCGTTTCAGCGGCATGAAAGTTTCCCTTAGCCCCCGCAAAGGAACCATCTGTTGCCGGTTTCGGCCTCCATGCGCATTTTCCACGCATGGAAAGCGATATTGATAGAGTTTCGGGTGGCAGGGTTATCCTGCTGGGCGCGGGACCGGGCGATCCCGACCTGCTGACCGTTCGGGCGGTGCGTGCGCTGGCTGCGGCGGATGTGGTCGTCCATGACGGTCTGGTCGATCCGCGCGTTCTGGCACTGGCACCGGACAGCGCACGACGCATTTCCGTCGCCAAGCGCCGCGCGCGTCATACGATGCCACAGGATTCGATTTGCGATCTGCTCGTCGAGCTAGCCCGGATTGGCGCGACCGTCGTGCGGGTCAAGGGCGGCGATCCGTTTATTTTCGGACGCGGGGGTGAAGAGGCAGAGGCGGTGCTCGCCGCCGGTCTGCCCGTCGAGGTCATCCCCGGCGTGTCCGCGGCGCTCGGCTGTGCGGCAGAAGCAAGGCTCCCGCTCACGCACCGCGACTGGTCGAGCGCCGTCAGTTTCGTGGCCGGTCAGTGCAAGGGGCTTCGCGATCAGGACTGGTCGGGGCTGGCGGGCAAGGGCCGTACCCTCGTCATCTATATGGGCGTCGCGACCGCTGCCGATATCGCCGAAAAGCTGATGAACGACGGGGTCGCACCCGACATGCCGGTGGCGGTGCTGGAACGCGGTACCCTGCCCGGTTCACGCGCTCTGCGGACGCTGCTCGCCGATCTGGGCGACATGATGGCCCGTGAAGCGGTGCAAAGCCCCGCCATCCTGGTCGTCGGCGAAGTGGTGACGCTGTCCGCCGCCGAGGACCGACTCACACAATGGGCGAAGCAGGCGGAGGCGCTGGTATGAAGTTGCTGAGCGGCAATGATCTGAAAAGCGGCAAGGTCGTTTGGTGGACCGGGCAGGACTGGTCGCTCCATATCGAGGATGCCGTCGATACTGGCGATCAGGGTGAAGCTATCGCCCATGCCGAAGAGGGTGCGCGGCGCGTTAACGTCCCTTATGTGCTCGATGGCGTCATGACGCCGGAAGGGCCGCGCCCCGCCCATATCAAGGATCGTATTCGTGCGCTTGGTCCCACGGTGCGCCCCGACCTGACCCTCAAACCCGCCGACCCCGATGCCGGCAACTGGGTGATCTGACATGTATCGTTATGACCAGTATGACCAGTCCATCGTCGATGCGCGCGTCGAGGAGTTTCGCGATCAGGTGGCCCGTCGCCTGTCGGGCGCGCTGACCGAGGACCAGTTCAAACCCCTGCGGCTGATGAACGGCCTCTATCTGCAACTCCACGCCTATATGCTGCGCGTCGCCGTACCCTATGGCACGCTGAACGGACGGCAGATGCGGATGCTGGCGTCGATCGCGCGCAAATATGATCGCGGTTACGGGCATTTCACCACGCGCCAGAATATTCAGTTCAACTGGATCGAACTGGCCGACACGCCCGATATTCTTGCCGATCTGTCGACAGTCGAGATGCACGCCATCCAGACCAGCGGCAACTGCATCCGCAACATTTCTTCGGACCAGTTCGCCGGTGCCGCCGCCGACGAAGTAACCGACCCGCGGCCATGGGCCGAACTGCTGCGCCAATGGTCGAGCTTCCACCCGGAATTCACCTATCTGCCGCGCAAGTTCAAATTCGCGGTGATCGCGTCTGACGAAGATCGCGCGGCCATGCGCCTGCACGATATCGGCATCCGGATCGTCGAGCGCGACGGCGAACACGGCGCGCGTATCTTTGCCGGTGGGGGCATGGGGCGCACTCCAATGGTCAGTCATGAAATCAAGGAGTTCGTGCCGCTTTCTGATCTTCTGCCTTATCTGGAAGCCTGCCTGCGCGTCTATAATCGCTATGGGCGTCGCGACAATATGTACAAGGCACGGATCAAGATCCTCGTCAACGATCTGGGAGCGGAGGAATATGCCCGTCAGGTCGAAGAGGAATTTGCCGGGCTGAAGGCACTCGACCTCGACCCGCCCAAGGCGGAGTTCGACCGGATCAGCGCCTATTTCGCGCCACCCGCATTCGAAACCAGCCTTTCCGACGATATTGATCGCCGCGATCCCGACTTCGCGGTCTGGCTGGACCAGAATGTGCGTACACACAAACAACCCGGCTATGCGATCGCGACGATCAGCCTGAAGCCCGTCGGGGGGATTCCCGGTGACGCCACTGCTGAACAGATGGAGGTGATGGCGGCGCTGGCCGAACGCTACAGCTTCGACGAACTGCGCGTCACCCACAGCCAGAATGTTGTGCTGCCGCATGTCCGCAAGGCGGACCTGTATGCCGTCTGGCAGACGCTGCGCGAGGCCGGGCTGGCGGAGGCCAATCTCGACCTTATCAGCGATATCATCGCCTGCCCCGGCCTTGATTATTGCAGCCTTGCGAACGCCCGCTCAATTCCCGTCGCGCAAAAGATCGCGACCCGCTTCGCTGACCAGAAGCGGCAAAAGGAACTGGGCGAACTGAAGCTCAAAATTTCGGGCTGCATCAACGCCTGCGGGCACCATCATGCGGGGCATATCGGCATATTGGGCGTCGATCGGAAAGGGACAGAAAACTACCAGTTACTGCTCGGCGGATCGGGTGCGGAAGATGTCAGCCTCGCCAAAATCACCGGTCCCGGTTTCGATGAAGACGGTATCGTCGACGCCATCGAAAAAGTAACCGACCTGTATCTCGAACAGCGCACAGAGGGCGAACGCTTCGTCGATACCTATCGACGCATCGGCATGCCCGCGTTCAAGGAGGCGATCTATGGCTGATCTGCTGCACTACCGCGAAGACGGTCCACACGAAGAGCCTGCGGTCACGCTCGATGCCTTTCTGGATCAAAGCAACGCGACTGCCGTGCGGCTGGAATCCGATGAGGATGCACGCGCGCTGCTTCCCTATCTCGATCGTCTGACGCTGATCGAAATCAGCTTTCCGACGTTCAAGGACGGTCGCGGCTATTCCGCCGCACGTATCCTGCGCGAAGCGGGTTATATCGGCGAACTGCGCGCGCAGGGCGACGTGCTCGTCGATCAGATTCCGCTGATGCGCCGCTGCGGATTCGACAGCTTTCACCCGCAAGCGGAAGTTGACCGAAAGGCACTCGCTGCCGCTTTGGAACGTCAGGAATATGTTTATCAGCGCGCAGCCGATGCGCGCCAGCCGGTCTGGAAGCTACGCCATGGCTGATACGGCATTGCGCAAAATCGATCGTCTGGACGTGCGGCCGCGCTTTACCGTGACCGATGTGCACCGGCTGAACAACCTGTTTCGCGGCACCGATACGATGGAGATGCTGCGTACCGTGATCGGGGAGCAGATGGCAGGCGATGTGGCAACCGTCTCCTCCTTCGGCACCGAATCCGCAGTACTGCTGCACCTGATCGCGTCTGTAGACGCATCGCTTCCAGTCCTGTTTCTCGACACCGGCAAGCATTTTCCGGAAACCATCGCGTATCGCGATACGCTGACGGCGTTTCTGGGGCTGAAGGATGTGCGCATCCTGTCCCCCGACGCGGAAGCGCTGAAACAACGCGATGAAACCGGTCTGCGCTGGTCCTACGATCCCGATGGCTGCTGCGAGATCCGCAAGGTCGTGCCGCTGGAAAAGGCTCTGGCGGGTTTTGACGCCAGCTTTACCGGGCGCAAGGCATTTCAGGCATCGACCCGCAACGCCCTGCCGCGTTTCGAACTCGACGGCGACCGGCTGAAGATCAATCCGCTGATCGACTGGACACGGGAGGATATCGCCGCCTGGTTCGACAAACACGACCTGCCGCATCATCCGCTGGAGACGGAGGGCTATCCCTCAATCGGCTGCGCACCGTGCACCAGCAAAGTCTTACCGGGTGAAGACCCGCGTTCGGGGCGCTGGCGCGGATGGGACAAGACTGAATGCGGCATCCACACCCCGGTTGCCGATGGCGACCCGGATCAGCCATCGTTCTGACCCCGGATCGGGATTATTCGTAGCTGGTGTCCATCCCGGCATAGCCAAGGCCGGCATAGTCGCTGAACCGCGTGATTTCCGGTTCGAAACGCAGAATCACCTTGCCGGTGGCACCGTGACGTTGCTTGGCGACAATCAGTTCGGCCAGCCCGTCGACACGCTGCATTTCCATCGTCCATTTGGCGTGATCTTCGATGATCTTGGGATCGTCCCCCTCCCCTTGCGGCACTTTCGGTTCACGCGCAGCAACGTAATAATCCTCACGAAACACGAACCAGACCATATCGGCGTCCTGCTCGATCGAACCGGATTCGCGCAGATCGGATAGCTGCGGGCGCTTGTCCTCGCGGCTTTCGACCTGGCGGCTGAGCTGTGACAGCGCCAGCACCGATACGTTCATATCCTTAGCCAGCGTTTTCAGGCCGCGGCTGATTTCGGAAATTTCCTGAACGCGATTATCGGTAGAGCGTCCCGACCCCTGCAACAGTTGCAGATAGTCGACAATCACCAGCCCCAGCTCATCGCCCAGCTTACGCTTCAGCCGCCGCACGCGCGTATGCAGGCCGCTGATCGTCAGCCCGGCGGTATCGTCGATGAACAACGGCAGATCGTTGAGGTCGGCTGCGGCATCGGCCAGCCTACCGAACTCCGCCTTGCTGATCCGTCCCATACGCAGCGCTTCCGAGCTGATCCGCGACTGTTCGGCCAGTACGCGGGTGGCAAGCTGGTCCGCCGACATTTCGAGGCTGAAAAACGCGACCTTCGATCCCACCGATCGTTCGGGCGGAATCCCCGCCACCTTGTCATCCATCCAGCGACGCGCGGCGTTATAGGCGATGTTGGTCGCCAGCGATGTCTTACCCATGCCCGGACGTCCGGCAAGGATCATCAGGTCGGAATGGTGCATACCACCGATCTTGGAATTGACGCTGTCCAGACCGGTAGTGATGCCCGACAGGTTGCCGCCCGAATTGAGCGCACGATCGGCCTGGCGAATTGCCATCTTGCTCGCTTCGCTGAACGATTTGACGGCATTGGCGGTATTGCCTTCACCCGCCACTTCGAACAGCAGTTCCTCCGCCTTTTCGATCTGACTGCGCGGATCGACGGTTTCGCTGGTGTCCATCGCGCGTTCGACCAGCGTGCGGCCCACCGTCACCAGCGCGCGCAACATGGCGAGATCGTAGATCTGCTGCGCGAATTGCCGGGCACCGATCAATCCGGCACCGCTGCCGGTAAGCTGCGCGAGATAGGCCGGGCCGCCCAGCGCCTTCATCCCTTCATCCTCCGCGAACATCGGGCGCAGCGTGACCGGGTTGGCAAGCATGTCGGCCACCCGCAACTCTTTGATCCGGCTGTAAATCCGCGCATGGACCGGTTCGAAGAAATGCTCCGCCTCAAGCCGGTCGATAATGTCGTCGGCAAGGCGATTGTCGATCATCATCGCGCCCAGCAGTGCGGCCTCCGCCTCTACGTTGGAGGGCAGGCGAACTTCTTCGGGCTGAGTCGGGGCAATCGGATTGGTGGCCATGCATTCTTTTCCCAGACCGACCCTGTCTGCTCAAGGCATCCGGGAAAATTTACCTGTGGATTAATCGGGAACGCGCCGCTTAACCGTTGCCATCGGCGCGCAAAATCTGCATCGCAAGCATATGGGCGATCCGCGGATCATAGATATCAGCCTCGACGAGCACACCATCCTGTGGCGCAACGCCGATATCGAGCAGGAACGCAAGATCGCCGTCTATGACCTGCTTGAAGAAAACCACTTCGCACTGCAACGGTCTCAGGCGGATGGTTACGCCGGTCCGTACAAGGTGAAACTGCGGGTTCAGGAAGGCCGCCTGGCAATTGATGTGATGCGAGAGGATGATTCGCGTCTGGAAACCCATATTCTGGGTCTTGCCCGGTTCCGCCGGGCCATCCGCGACTATTTCGCAATATGCGACAGCTATTTTCAGGCGATCCGGCAGGCGACGCCGCAACAGATCGAAACCATCGACATGGCCCGTCGCGGTATCCACAATGATGCTGCCGAACTTTTGAAAGAAAGGCTGGAGGGCAAGATCGAAGTGGACTTCCCGACCGCTCGCCGTCTTTTCACGCTGATTTGCGTGCTGCATATCAAGGGGTGATGGAGCGTGCCGTTACGAACGAAAAGCGGTCGCGCCGCTTCGATTTTCGCGATTCTGGCGCTGGCGGTGCTGCTCTTTGCGGCATGGCGCTACGGCACGCACTGGCGCCCGGACCCGAAACGCTATCCGACGCAAGGTATTGATGTCAGCGCCGCCAATGGTGCGGTCAACTGGCCGTTGGTCCATCTGCACGGGGTCGATTTCGCCTATATCCGTGCCACCGATGGTGCGACCACGCGCGATGCCAAATTCGCTGACAACTGGGCTGCCGCAAAAGCCGCAGGCATACCGCGCGGCGCGGAACATGTGTTTTCGCTGTGCTCCAGCGCAGACGATCAGGCGGCGAATTTCGTGCAGACCGTTCCGCGTGAAGCCGATGCCCTGCCCTCTGCCCTGCGACTCGCCTTTGAACCGGATTGCAGCGAACGACCGCCGCGCGACGCCGTCGTAAAACGCGTTGCCACGTTCCTGCGCTTTGCCGAGCACCATATGGGAAAACCGATGCTGATCGACATTTCTCCCGCATTTGAAAAACAGTACCGGATCAGTGAGGACATCGCCCGTCCGGTCTGGAGCGAGCGAAACTTCCGCGCACCCGATTATGCTGCCCGCCCCTGGAAAATCTGGCGCGCCAACGCGTATCGCAACATTGATGGCGTGCCGACCAGCGTAGATTGGGATGTGATTGCACCATGACGGACGACCGAATTGAAGCGTTGATCGGCGCAGCCAGGGAGGCTGCGCGAAACGCCCATGCCCCTTATTCGCGCTTCGCCGTTGGTGCCGCCTTGCTGATGATCGACGCCAGCATCGTCACCGGCGCGAATTTCGAGAATGCAAGCTACGGCCTGTCGCTTTGCGCCGAAACTGTGGCGGTGGCCGCCGCGAATGTGCAGGGACGGCTGTGTGATGTGGTCGCTGTCGGGATTGTCGGCGGCGGTATGGCGGGTACCGATATTCCCGGCGATATGCCGATACGGCCCTGCGGGCGCTGTCGACAGGTGCTGAACGAGGCTGCTCAGATGGGCGGACGCGATATCACCGTTTACTGCGCAGGCCTGGAAGGCGATGCACGTGAAACCCACACGCTTTCCGATTTGCTGCCCTATGCTTTCGGTCCCGGCGATCTGGGTTTCGGCGCGAAATCAGGCAAGGGCGCGTAATGCTTGCCGCCTGCGTTCGCGCTGCCTAGACCATCGGCCATGAGCATCTTGTCCGACCGCTGGATTCGCGAACAGGCGCTGAATCACGGCATGATTGAGCCCTTTGTCGAAGCCCAGCGCCGCGAAGCCTGTATCAGCTACGGACTGTCTTCGTACGGCTATGACGCGCGCGTCGCCGACGAATTCAAGATTTTCACCAATATCGACAGCGCGGTCGTCGATCCGAAGAATTTTTCCGACAACGGTTTTGTCGATCGTCAGACCGATGTCTGCATCATTCCGCCGAACAGTTTCGCACTCGCCCGGACGGTCGAATATTTTCGGGTACCTCGCGACGTGCTGGTGATCTGTCTCGGCAAATCGACCTATGCACGCTGCGGGATCATTGTGAATGTGACGCCGCTGGAGCCCGAATGGGAAGGGCATGTGACGCTGGAATTTTCGAACACCACACCGCTGCCCGCCAAAATCTATGCCAATGAAGGTGCCTGTCAGTTCCTGTTCCTGAAGGGCAATGAGCCGTGCGAAACCAGCTACGCCGACCGGGCAGGAAAATATATGGGGCAGCGTGGTGTCACCCTGCCCAAACTGTGATCACAGATCGGCATCCCCGGCCGCACAGTCGGCCAACAGGTTCTGATACATCGCGCCCGTGTTATTGATACGAAGCAGCGCTGGTATGCAGAGGTAGTTTTGCAATGCCGGCGCGAGCCAGATCATAGGAATGGGCGGACCGGCCATTCGCCAGATTCATCAGCACATCGGGGCGGCTGAGAACCTTTTCATACAATATCCGTGCCTGCTCTGCCCGACCCGTATAGGCATATAGCGTTGCCAGGTTCAGCAACACTTCTTGCCGGTCCGGCATAGCTGCATAGTCCGCAAGCAACTGCCTCTCCGCGGTGGTATAGTCCCCCTTGGTCAGGGCGGCATTGGCATATCTGCCCGCATCCTGGGCAGATGCCGGAACGGAAATCAATGTCATTGAAGCTGCGCCAGCCGCAATCGTCACCACTGAACATATTCGGTGAAACGGCATCTCTCATCTCCTGCTAGAGATATTTCATTTTTATGACAGTAACGTGTCATAATTATTTCATATCCGCAAGTGTGAGCATAGTTCGTTGTTTACACCGTTGCAGGTACAACAAAAAAGGGCGACCAGATGGCCGCCCTTATCCTGCAAGCTATATCGTCTGACCAATCGATCAGAAATCGTTACGATACTGCTCGTTACCGACAAATCCCAGCTTGGTCACATTAGCGCGCTTGATGATCGCAAGCACTTCATCGACCTTTGCATAGCGTGCATCAGGCGCCGGCTGGAAATGCAGTTCCGGCTGTGGGTTCATCATCACCGTTTGGTCAAGATACTGACGCAGTTGCAGTTCGTTAACCGGCGTGCCGTTCCAGGTGATGGTGCCGTCCGTGGCAATCATCACCTTATTCTTGTCCGGCTCGACCGTCTGCGCATTATTCGAATTCGGTTGCGGCAGATCGACCTTCACTGCGTGGGTCTGTACCGGGATGGTGATAATGAACATGATGAGGAGCACGAGCATGACGTCGATCAGCGGCGTCGTGTTCATCTCCATCATCGGTTCGCCGTCGTCGCGGCCACCACTCATTGCCATGGGTATAACTCCTAAACTTGCCCGTCAGCCCTATGACGCGTTGGGATTTTCGGGTTCGGAAATGAACCCGACCTTCGCGAAGCCAGCGGACTGCATGGTGTAGATAGTCGCGCCGATGCATTTATACGGTGCGTTGACGTCACCACGAATATGCACTTCCGGCAGCTCATCGGGGGTGATGTTGGCCGGACCGCCAAGCCGTTTAACATCTGCCTCCAGCTTATCGACAGCGCGCTTGAGCAGCGCCTTGCTGTCCATCTTCTGAAGGTTCCAATAGACCTCGCAAGCACCATCCGGGCCAGCTCTGACCGAAAGCAAAACGTTTTCCGGCTTGGTCTGGGTGGGTTCGAACCGAACATTCGGAAGCTGAAGTTTGATCTTCTGCACCACGACCGGAACCGTGATGAGGAAGATGATCAGCAGCACCAGCATGACGTCCACCAGGGGCGTCGTGTTGATGTCCGACATCGGGGTGGTATCGGCGGATTCTCCGCCTACACTCATCGCCATGTGCGCGTAATCCTATTCACTCGCATTCCAGAAAGCGCGGCATCCGAAAACGGGCGGGACAGCAAACCGGTCACGGCAGACATCCCGCCCCCTTTCATCAGCTGCGCTTCGGCACGCCGCCGGTCTGACCGGAGGTAGCCGTAGCCGGCTTAGCGGCCGGAGCCGGCTTCTTCACCGTGTTCGGAGCGGCAGGGCGAACCTTACCTTCCGAAGCCAGGAAACCCAGCACGTCGTTCGAGAACGCGCTCAGGTGCTCGGAGATCGACTTGTTGCGACGCTGCAGGAAGTTGTAGGCAAGCACCGCAGGAACCGCGACGACCAGACCAAGGGCGGTCATGATCAGCGCTTCACCGACCGGGCCCGCGACCTTGTCGATCGATGCCTGACCAGCCGCACCGATCGCGAGCAGAGCGCGGTAGATGCCGACAACCGTACCGAACAGACCGATGAACGGTGCGGTAGCACCCACAGTCGCCAGGAAGGCGAGACCGCTGTTGAGCTGCGAATTGATCGACGCTTCCGAACGTGCCAGCGACCCGTGCATCCAGTCATGTGCCTCGACCGGATCGGTCAACTGGCCGTGCTGGTCCTGCGCGGCAAGGCCGTCATCGACGATCTGGCGATACGCGGAGTTCTTTTCCAGCTTGGCAGCACCTTCACGCAGGCTGTTCGAAGCCCAGAAGGTACGGCGGACGCGACGGCCCTGATTAATGATCTTCTGCTGCTCGAACAGCTTCGTGAAGAAGATGTAGAGCGATACAAGAAGGAACACCACCAGCAGAATGAATACGCTCCAGGAGATTACACCCCCCTGGTTGAGTGCTGGGAGAAGGCCATATTCCGCGGCTCCGTTTGCGGCCGCGTCGCCTCCGGCGAGAATGGTCGTGAGCATATCAGGTATCTTCCTTCAGAATAGAGCTAATTACGTTGTGTCGTTTGAACCGATCAGTTTTCCAGCTTCCAGGTAACGCCCTGGACCTTGGTCTCCGGAATCTTATTCCCGTTGGGATCCTCGGCAGGCCGGTAACGGAAGCGACGCTCGATCAACCGACAGGTCTGATCATCAAGCGCGCTCGATCCACTGGAACTTACCGTAGAACAACTTTCCACCCGACCATTGGTACCGATCGTAAAGCGGACGACTGTGCGCCCCTCGTCCCCCGCACGACGCGCGGCGGGCGGATAGTCGTCGTTACTGATCGAACCACTGCGCAACTGAGCCGGCTTTGCTACCTTGGGCGGTGCCGGCGGTGCAGGCGGCGCAGGGGGTGCCGGGGGCGCGGGCGGTGCTGGCGGCTGGCTCGGCGGAATAATATCCGAGGTTCGGATAACCGGCGCAGGCGCAGGAACCTTAACAATCGGCGGCTGCACAACAACAGTCGTCGGGGGAGGCGGGGGTACCGGCGTATTCGGCGGCGGCGGCGGCGGAGGTTCCTCCGGCGGCGGCGGCGGCGGTGGCGTGATATCGAATGTCGAAAGGTCCTTCTGAACCTTTTTGACATACTGATATGCAAGGCCGGTGACGAAGGCATAGCCAGTAATCGCCACAATGACCGCAACGAAAACCATTGCGATCACCCGGCTACCAGCGACATTCCGGTCAGCATAAGCCATTCAGCTACGTCACTCCTTAATAATATTCTTACTCATACACCATATACGTGACACAGGAATGCGTCAGGCACAAACACCTGCACTGATCCCGGCATCTCGCAGAGCATGAGGACCGGTATCTATCGCGGCGTTTCCTGTGACGCAAACGCTTTTGTCAGCAAAATTCATCCTAGATTCACTCAATGGCATAAATATTTCTAGGCGAAGCCATTCGAAAAAATTAAATACCCCGGATCATGACCCCATACGCCATTCTCCTTTCGACTGCTCTGGTCTCCGCCTTTGCTCCTACAAATGCGCAGCCTGCACAAATGGTTGCCGATCAGAGCACCGCGACATCCGCAAATGCGTTTGTCGCCACTGCGCAGCGAACGCTCGCGGCTCCCATCATTATCGACGGCGCGATCAATAGCGCAGTTCGCATTCGGGGCGCGGAAGCGGCAGGACTGGAGCCGGGATTTGAACGTTTTTACGTCACCGTCGATGTGCTTGCCCTGATCAAGGGGCAGGCTGGCTTGCCTCCGCAAGTCGGTTATGTGGTCGATGTACCGCTGGACCAGAATGGCCGCACCCCGCGCCTGAAGAAATTGCGCGTACTGGCCTTTGCCCGCCCGGTGTCGGGGCGCCCGGCCCAGTTGCAACTGATCGGTCCCCATGCGCAGCAGCCCTGGTCGCCTGCTCTCGATGCCATGATCCGAAAAATCGCAAAGGAGGCTGTCGCGCCGGAGGCACCGCCGCAGATCACCGGCGTCGGCAACGCCTTTCACGTCCCCGGCACCATCCCCGGCGAGGGGGAAACGCAGATTTTCGTGAACACCAGCAGCGGCGCGCCGATTTCTCTGTCGGTTTTGACTCGTCCGAACACCGGCAAGCACTGGGCAGTGGCGCTGGGCGATATTGTTGACGATGCCGCCAAGCCACCGCCGCGCGATTCGCTATTATGGTATCGGCTGGCCTGCGGCTTGCCGCGCCATCTGCCTGGCAGCAGCCTGAGCGGTCAGAATCCTGCCAACGCAGATGCCGCGCGGGAGGATTATCAGTTCGTGCTCGATGCGCTGGGGCCGTGCAACTGACCGCAACCGGGGCCTAATCGCCCAATGCTTCTTTCGCGACGCGTTCGACTTCCGGATCAAGTTCCGGCGGCACCATCGGCACCTGCGCTTCCAGTTGCTCGGCAATCGCGGTGAGCGCCGTGATGCGGGCGGCTTTCTTGTTATTGCCGTCGATCACGGTCCAGGGCGCAATGTCCGTATCGGTGCGCGCGAACATTTCGTGCATCGCCGCCAGATAGGCATCGCGCTTTGACCGGTTGCGATAGTCGTCGAGTCCGGTCTTCCAGCGTTTCCAGGGATTGTCGATCCGGTCTTTCAGGCGCTTGTCCTGTTCCTTCTGCGTGGTGTGCAGAAAGATTTTAATGAGCGTCGAACCGCGATCCACCTGCTGTTTTTCAAATGCGTTGATTTCATCATAGCCGTATCGCCATTCGGCCTCACTGGCATAGTTCTCGACGCGTTCGACCAGCACGCGGCCATACCAGCTCCGGTCAAACACATTGATATGCCCTTTGGCCGGCAGCCTGCGCCAGAAGCGCCAGAGGAAATGATGCGCCAGTTCCTCCGGCGTCGGCGCGGCGATGGGCCACACCTCGAAATAGCGCGGATCCCATTCGGCGGTCAGGCGCTTGATCGCGCCGCCCTTGCCCGCCGCATCCCAGCCTTCGAACATAATGATCGCGGGCCGTTTGTGGATGATATGCGCTACCTGAACCCGAAAGAGACGCTTTTGAAGATCGTCCAACGCATCATGATAGTCGCCGTCGAACTTCTTGCCCTTTTCATAGTCGGCCAGATTGATCGTCATGCTGCGGTCATCCCGCGTCGGGCGCCACGACTTCGGGCACGTCCTTTTTCGTGCCCTGCCCCGGCTGCTCGACAACCCGGATACTCAGCTCGCGAAGCTGTTTGGAAGAGGCCGGTGCCGGCGCGCTCATCAACAGGTCCTCGGCACGCTGGTTCATCGGGAACAGCGTGATCTCACGCAGGTTCTGCGCACCGCAGATCAGCATAACGATGCGGTCGACGCCCGCGGCCATCCCGCCATGCGGCGGCGCGCCATACTGGAAAGCACGGTAAAGGCCACCGAACCGTTCTTCGACGTCTGCCTTGGACAGACCGACCAGTTCGAACGCCTTGACCATGGTTTCGGGCGACTGGTTCCGGATCGATCCCGACGCAATCTCATAACCGTTACAGACCATGTCGTACTGATAGGCCTTGATCGACAGCGGGTCTTCGCCGTTGAGCGCATCCAGCCCACCCTGCGGCATGGAAAAGGGATTGTGCGCAAAATCGACGCGCTTTTCGTCCTCGTCCCATTCGTAGAACGGGAAATCGACGATCCAGCACAGTTCGAACCGGTCCTTGTCGATCAGGTCGAGCTGCTCGCCGACACGGATGCGCGCAAGGCCCGCAAGCTTCGCCGCCTGCGCTTCCTTACCGGCGGCGAAAAACACGCCGTCATTGTCACCGAGACCAAGTGCAGCGATCAGCTTCGCGGTCGCTTCCTCGCCATGGTTCTTGGCGATCGGACCGCCCGGCGCGCCGTCCTTGATATTGATATAGCCAAGCCCCGAAAACCCTTCGGACCGCGCCCAGTTGTTCATGTCGTCGAAGAATTTGCGGCTGCCCGCCCCGGCACCCGGCGCAGGGATGGCGCGAATGACGCCGCCGCTCTCGACGATTCCGGCGAAGATACCGAAACCCGAACCATGGAAATGGTCGGTGACGTCGCTGATCTCGATCGGGTTGCGCAGGTCGGGCTTGTCGGAGCCATATTTCAGCATCGCCTCGGCATAGGGAATGCGCGGGAAGCTGCCCGCAGGGGTTACCGGACGGCCATCGGCAAAGGCCTCGAACACGCCGGCGACAACCGGCTCCATCGTGTCCCACACCTCTTCCTGCGTCACGAAGCTCATTTCCAGATCGAGCTGGTAGAATTCGCCCGGCAGACGGTCTGCGCGCGGGTCTTCGTCGCGGAAGCACGGCGCGATCTGGAAATAGCGATCGAACCCCGCGACCATCAGCAGCTGCTTATATTGCTGCGGCGCCTGCGGCAGGGCGTAGAACTTGCCCGGATGGATACGGCTGGGCACCAGAAAGTCGCGCGCGCCTTCGGGGCTGGACGCGGTCAGGATCGGTGTCGAATATTCGGTGAAACCGGCACCCTCCATCCGCTTGCGCATGTCGGAAATCACCTTGGTGCGCGTGACGATATTGGCGTGGAGCGTTTCGCGCCGCAGATCGAGAAAGCGATAGCGCAAGCGGATATCTTCCGGATATTCCGCTTCGCCCGCTACCGGCATCGGCAATTCCTGCGCCGAGGACTGCACCGTGACCCCGCGCGCGAACACTTCGATGGCACCGGTCGGCAGGTTGGGATTGATGGTCGCGTCCGACCGCTTCATCACATTGCCGTCGATCGTCACCACCGACTCGACCCGCAGGCCATCAAGAACGGGAAGCGCTGGCGAATCGGCATCCGCAACGATCTGGGTCATGCCGTAATGATCGCGCAGGTCGACGAACAACACGCCGCCATGGTCGCGTTTACGATGGACCCAACCCGAAAGGCGAACGGTTTCCCCGACATTTCCGGCGGAAAGCTGACCGCAAGTGTGCGTGCGATATGCGTGCATGATTCTGTTTCGACTCGCTATCTATTAAGTGACCCCGGCCCGAAACCCATCCAGGTCGTCCAGCGACGACCATAAGCTGTGGGAAATCCGACACGGCGGTTTCAAATTCGTATCGCCGGGCGAATCCTCGCCACGCAGCACTTTGTCAAGGCGCGTGCACCGGTATATGGGGGATGGATGCATATTCACGGACTGATTGAGGATAGCGCCGCCCTCGCCAATCTCTGCTCGCGGCTCAGCAATTCGGACTTCGTTACCGTCGATACGGAGTTCATGCGCGAAAACAGCTACTGGCCCGATCTGTGCCTGATTCAGATCGCCAATGAACAGGAAGCGGCGGCCATCGATCCGAAAGCGCCGGGCATCGATATGACGCCCTTGCTCGACCTTCTGACCGAGAACGAGGAAGTGCTGAAAGTCTTCCATGCCGGCGGGCAGGATCTGGAAATCGTCTATAATCTGACGGGCAAAACACCGCATCCGATGTTCGATACGCAGATTGCCGCGATGGCGCTGGGTCAGGGGGAGCAGATCGGCTATTCCAATCTGGTCGATGCCTGGCTCGGCATTCAGGTCGACAAGGGTGCGCGCTTTACCGACTGGGGGCGCAGGCCGCTTGACGAGCGGCAGATCAGCTACGCCATCGCCGACGTCACCCATCTCGCCCGCATCTTTCCCAAGATGCTGAACAAGCTGCGCAAGACCGGGCGCGGTATGTGGCTGAACGAGGAGATGGAGCGGATCGCCAACCCGTCCAACTATTTCAACGATCCCGATCTCGTCTGGCGCCGGGTGCGGATTGCCAGCCGCAAGGCCGATGTGCTCGGCCGGCTGAAGGCACTTGCCCGCTGGCGGGAACTGGAGGCGCAGAACAAGAACCTGCCGCGCGGGCGCATCGTCAAGGACGAAACGCTGGCCGATCTTGCCCTTCACCCGCCGAAGAAACAGGGCGACCTTTCGCGGGTGCGCGGATTGTCGGGCGCATGGGCGTCCAACGATATCGGCGGCCGGATGCTGGATGCACTGGCCGATGCCACTCCCCTTCCCGCCGAAGAAATGCCCAGCCGCGACGAACGCAAACCGGCGCTCGGCAAAGAGGGCGCACTGGTTGCCGACCTGCTGAAACTGCTGCTCAAAATCCGTGCCCGCGAAATCAGCGTTGCGGCGCGCCTGCTGGCCCGGTCGGACGATCTCGAAGCACTGGCCGCGGGCAAACGCCACGACCTTGCCATTCTTGAAGGTTGGCGGTTCGAGGAATTCGGCCGCGATGCGCTGGCCCTTGTCGAGGGGCAGCTGGGCTTCACGGTGCGTCACGGCAAGCTGAAAATGACACGCACCGAGCATGAGGATGAACCCCAACATGCTTAAATGGAGCGCGCTGATCGGGTTGCTTGCCGCTGGCGGCTGCGTCGGGACCGCCGCGGAAAAGCCGCAGGGACGCGACCTGCCGCCGGTGATGGGCGCGGGCAAATGCTACACCGATTCCCTGCAAAACCTGATCGGGCAGCATGCGACCAGCGATCTCGCCGCCGATGCGATGAAACGCAGCGGCGCGCGCGAACTGCGCTGGCGTCAGCCCGGTACGGCGGCGACGATGGATTATCGCTCGGGTCGGCTGAATATCTTTCTCGACGAAAAGAACAACGTTGTCCGCTTCAGTTGCGGATAAAGCAGCCCTTCCCGCGTCTTAATCAACCGCTTCAAAAACCGGCTCCATATTCATCGCGCTCGCCAGTGCCTTGTGCCGCTTCTGGACGGTCTCGCTATAGAGTGCGGCGCCGTCCTTCCGCGTTTTCAGGACGAGTTGTTCCGCATCGTCCCGATACAGGCTTGACCGCTGCAACGGCCCGGCAACCCCGCCGCTCCAGCGCTGCCCCAGCCGCATCGCCAGTCCCCAATGCTTGGCATGTTCCAGGTCGTCGATCGGCGCGAGCCGGGTGAGCGGTTCGGGGGTATCCAGTCCGCCGCCCAGACAGGTGAACAGCGCCTGCCCGATCATCGCCCTGCCCCAGGCATCGATTGCTACCCAGTTGCCATGCAGTGCGATTTCCAGTCCGCGTTCGGCACGGAATTCGGGATTGGCACGCCAGCCGACATCGGCCAGCAGGCAGGCAGCGTGCAGCATACGCTCGCGTTGGGGATTTTCGCTGGCGAATAACGGAGTCAGCCAGTCGTCGAGCAGGTCGCCATGCTCGGCGAACCGGCCCAGCCTGCGCCCCTCCTCGCGCGCGGCGGCGATCAGCGGATCGTGCGCACGCTCTTCCGGCGAAAGCCCTTCGTACAACAACCCTTCGCGCAGGCCGAAAGCCGAAACAATCGTTTCCCTGCTCCCGAGTTCTGCCAGCAACACCGACAGCAACGCACCGGCATCGCCCAACGTCGGAACGCGCCCGCTCGACAGATTGGGAATCGCGCGTAACCTGCCCTTCGAAATATGGGATACCGTCCTGCGCAGCCGCTCGATCGCCTCACAAGTCATGTGATAGCCATGAATTACCGGCAGAGGGTAATGGGCTAGATACATATCGAGCCGGGCCAGCGCACGCCACGATCCGCCGACCAGATAAAGAGGCAGCCCTTCGCCACGCCCGCGCCATCCCGCCTCGGCAAGCAGTGCGCCTACGCGCTTTTCCAGCCCTTTCTTACCCTTGCTGCGCAGATCCGGAATGCGCAGCACACCAAGCGGAAACGAAGCCCGCTCATGCAACGCACCTTCTCGCACCCGGATCAGTTCGAGCGAACCGCCGCCCAGGTCGCCGACAATCCCATCGGCATCGGGAATTGCGGACAGCACGCCATGGCCTGCCGCCATTGCCTCCTGATCCCCCCCAAGCAGTTCGACCTTCAAATCAAGCCGCCTGGCAATTTTCAGCAGCTCGCCGCCGTTCTGCGCGTCGCGTACAGCGGCGGTGGCCACGGTACGGACGCTGTCGACCTCCATCTCCCCCACCAGCGCGGCAAACCGCTTCAAAGCAACTTCCGCCTGTTCCAGCGAATCGGGATGAATCATTCCCGTTTTCGGCAAGTCGCGACCGAGACCGGCCAGCACCTTCTCATTAAACAGGATATTGGGGAGACGTCGCGGCCCTTCATAGACGACAAGCCGGATCGAGTTGGAGCCGATATCGATAATCGCGCTGCGGGCGCGGGCCGGTTCGGTCTCCGCAGTCGATCGGGGCTTACGGCGCAGCAAAGCGGTTACCGGCGAAGCGATGCTAACTCTCCCGCTCGGCATGACGCCTGCGCCGCAGCGACAGCTTTTTAGGCATGGATTCTCCACTTTCCAGGGCGGCGCCGCGGCCCGACAGCGACGGATTGGTCATGAAATAGCGGTGCAGATTGAATGGCCGCGAACCCTTTTCAAAGCGTTCATAGGTGCCGTCAGGATGCAGTTCCCAGCTTTGTTCGGTATCGATCAGATTGGCGACCATCACCTGATCGAGAATCTGGTCGTGTACGGTCGGATTGGTGATCGGCAGCATATATTCGACCCGCCGGTCGAAATTGCGCGGCATCCAGTCAGCCGAGGAAATGAACAGGTCGGCATGATCATTCGGCAACGATTTTCCGTTCGCAAATGCCCAGATACGGCTGTGCTCCAAAAAACGGCCGACCACCGATTTCACATAAATATGCTCCGACATCCCCGGCACGCCGGGTCGCAGGCAACAGATGCCGCGGATAATGAGTTCAATCTCGACCCCGGCATTGCTGGCCTCATACAGCTTCTCGATCATCGCCGGATCGACCAGCGAGTTCATCTTTGCCCATATCGCGGCAGGCTTCCCGGCCCGCGCATGCGCTATTTCCCGGTCGATCAGTTCGATCAGGCGCGGCCGGATATCGCGCGGTGAAATCGCGATGCGTTCCAGATCGCCGGGTTCGACATAGCCGGTGATATAATTGAAAATCTGCGCTGCATCGTGCCCGATCTTCGGATCGGCGGTAAAAAAGCTCAGATCGGTGTAAATCCGCGCGGTGATCGGGTGGTAATTACCGGTCCCGAAGTGACAATAGGTGCGAAGCTGCCCCGCCCCTTCCCGACGGACGACCAGCGAGACCTTTGCGTGCGTTTTCCAGTCGATAAAGCCATAAACGACCTGCACGCCCGCCCGCTCCAGCGCGGTTGCCCAAAGCAGATTCTGCTCTTCGTCGAACCGAGCCTTCAATTCGACAACCGCCGTCACCGACTTGCCCGCTTCCGCCGCGGCAATCAGCGCCTGAATGACCGCCGATTGCTTGCCCGCACGATACAATGTTTGCTTGATCGCCACGACATCGGGATCCTGGGCGGCCTGCTTTAGAAAGGACAGCACCACGTCAAAGGTTTCATAAGGGTGGTGGACGACGATATCCTTGGCCCGGATCGCCGCGAAGCAATCGCCGCCATATTCTCGGATGCGTTCCGGAAACCGGGGGCTGAACGGCGGGAATTTCAGATCGGGCCGGTCCTCCTCAACCACCATCGACAGGTCGCCGATGGCCAGAAAACCGCCCGTTTCGGTCAGTAACGCATCGATACCGCCCAGTTCGTCCTTCAGCACCGCTTCCAGTTCGGCGCTCATGCCGGTTTCCATTTCCAGCCGGATCACACGCCCGCGTCGGCGGCGTTTAATCGCACTGCGGAAATAGAGGACCAGATCCTCGGCCTCTTCCTCCACCTCGATATCGCTGTCGCGCAGGATACGGAACGCAGCCGTCGATTCGACGCGATAACCGGGGAAGAGCAGCTTGGAGAAACGCTTGACCAGTCCCTCGACGGCGACATAGCGGGCTTCTTCCCCTTCGATCCGCACAAATCGCGGTGCAGCGGCGGGCAACAGCACCAGTTCACGGACCTGCTCGCCATCGGCTTCGCGCACCAGATCGAGCACGACGCTCAACCCGCCATTGGGAATGAACGGGAAGGGATGCGCGGGATCGAGCGCCTGCGGCGTCAGAATAGGGAAAATCTGATCGAGAAAATACCGCTCCAGCCAGTCGGCAGCCTCCCCTTCGACCACCATCGGGTCGAGCACATGAATGCCCGCCTTGGCCAGTTCGCCATGCAGTTCGCGCCACACCGCCTGCTGATCGTCGACCAGTAAACCGGCATGTTCGGCAATCGCCGCAAGCTGTTGCGATGGCGTCAGCCCGTCCGCCGAACGCTGCTCGACGCCCTGAAGCTGATGTCCCTTCAGCCCGGCGACGCGCACCATGAAGAACTCGTCGAGGTTCGATGCCGAAATCGACAGAAAGCGAAGACGTTCCAGCAAGGGGTGCGCCGGATTGGACGCCTCTTCCAGCACGCGCCGGTTGAACGCCAGCCAGGACAGTTCACGATTGAAAAACCGCTTTTCTGCCTCGGCCGGGTCGAGGATCGGAACATTCTCGTTCGCAGTAGTCGGCGATGGCTTTTGGGTCATTGCATCCTTCCAGCCATAAGGGGCAGGCGATCGAACAGCAGTCCGGTTTCTTCCAATGTGGACCGTGCGGCACGGATCGACAAGCGCCGCCGCCGGTTTTCCTGCCGCGAATCGTCCAGCACATCGACCGCGCGCAGCAGCGCGACATAGCTGCGCTCGGTCCGGGTGGAGAGCCATTCGATCACTGCATCATCGACCGCCATTTCCCGTCGATCGAACCAGTATCGCAATAGCGCCGCGATCAGCGCATCATCTGGCGGATCGATCCGGGCAACCGGCGTGGCTGCCAGACGCGAGCGCAGGTCGGGCAACCGCACACGCCATTCCGGCGGCGGCGCGTCCGCAACCATCAGCAGCGGCTTATGCTCGGCCTGCGCCTGATTCCACGCATGGAACAAGTCGGTTTCGCTGACCTGTTCGGCATTGTCGATCATGCGTCCGCCGGTACGCAGCGCGGTCATCCGGGCGAGCAGGCTGCGTCCGGATTTGCGCGGCCCGACGATCAGTGCGGCCATAACCGGCCAGGCACCGGGATGTTCCAGCATCCGGGCCGCATTTTCGTTGGCGGCACCGATCAGGAATTCGTCGCTCGCGCCGCCGGGCCTGCCGAGCGGAAGTTCGAGCTGGGTCATTGTTCCGTCGTCAGCCTCCATTCCGGCTGATGCGAAGCGAGTTGTTCCCCATCGTCACCTGCCAGCCCCGCGCCTTCAGTGACGATGCCAGTTCGCTGATCGTTCCGGCATAGTGCACCTGCATCACCGATACGCCACCCAAGGCCAGACTGTTGGTGATGGCAGAACGTACCCCTGCCACGCCCCGAATCGCCTGCTCGGTTTCGGTTACCGCACCGGCAGACGGCGTCGGGAACTGGATACTGACAGCGATGGTAGGCGCTGCCGCAACATCCGACGTGCTGGTCGATCCGGGTTGCCCTGCTGCGGGCTGCTCGCCCGGAAGCGGGGTCGGAGTCGACGTCGGAGTGGGCGTTGGTACAGGCTGCGGGTTGATCGTCAGCAAATGGTCGACATGCAAGGTCCCGTCGGACAACGCTTTCTCATAGGCGGCATCGAGGCGCTTCACGCCTTCGTCAAGCAATGCTCCCAGCCCGCTTGCACTATCCACCCTCAGGCGAAAACGCGCAATTTCGTCATTGTCCGGCCCATGTCCGGCAATGAAGGTGGCGATGATCGGTCCGCCGGGCCATTGGCGTTCGAGCCGCACCTGCGGGATCAGCACATCGTCCGCGCCATACTGGTTGAGGATCGAGCGCCACCAGTTGCGGTCCCTGCGCCCGACCTGCCCTGCATTCAGCAGCAGTGCATCCGGACCGTTTCCTGCTACGCGGATATAATCGATCCGACTGTCGCCGGTACGAAAACGCCGCCACGCCGCGTTCCACGGCGTGTCCCGTTCCAGCGAAGTTCCCACCCCGCCGGACCATTGCAGCGGCAGCAGCAGCATCGGCGACGATCGGGCAATCTGCGTTGCAACCCCTAAAATCGACCCGGCACGCGCGCGATCGAATTGCACGCCAAGGGTGGCGACATAGCGTTTGTCGCCCACCTCTTCATGTTCGATCACAATGCCGCTGACGATATCGTCTAGCGTCGAATCGGGCAGGCGTGAGGAATGCCCGGTGATTCGCCTGGAAAGAATTTCCCACCCCTTGCGCTGGGCAAGCTTCCAGCCGTCCTGACGCGCATCCACGTCGGTTTTGGCGGTGACATCGATGGGGATGCCATCCACTTCGAAACTCCCGGCGTTGCCGGAGGGCGAATCGCTTTGGGCGAGTACCATGCCGCCCACGCCCAGAAGCGCGACGAACATGACCAGCCGAAGCGGACGAAGAATGCGACTTATTGCCATCTTTCGCCTTTTGGCGAAGCGAACGTGGAAATCCAAGCGCGTTCTGGCTAGGCGGATACACATGAGCGACGACAGCAAGGGCGATGGCCCCTATACTTACGCCCGTGCGGGCGTTTCGATTGATGCCGGAAACGCGCTGGTGCGTGCTATCGGCCCCCTTGCGCGCAGTACGCGCCGCGCCGGGGCCGATGCCGATCTGGGCGGGTTTGGCGGCCTGTTCGACCTGAAGGCCGCGGGTTTTACCGATCCGCTGCTGGTCGCCGCCAATGACGGCGTGGGGACAAAGCTGAAACTTGCCATCGACTGGAATCGCCATGACGGCGTCGGCGTCGACCTTGTCGCGATGTGCGCCAACGACCTGATCGTACAGGGTGCCGAACCGCTGTTCTTTCTCGATTATTATGCCAGCGGAAAGCTGGACAATGCAGTTGCCGAACGTGTCGTAGCCTCCATCGCAGAAGGGTGCCGTCAGGCCGGATGCGCGCTGATCGGCGGAGAAACAGCGGAAATGCCGGGCATGTACGCAGACGGCGATTACGACCTTGCGGGCTTTTGCGTCGGCGCGGTGGAGCGCAACCGCCTGCTCGACCGGACACAGGTTCGCGCCGGGGACGTCATTCTCGGCCTCACCTCGTCGGGGGTGCATTCGAACGGCTTTTCGCTGGTGCGTAGACTTGCAGCCGACAAGCACTGGAATCTCGACGCGCCCGCCCCCTTTGCTGCCGACACGGCGCTGATCGACGTGCTGATGGCACCGACTCGCATTTATGTCGAAAGCCTGTTGCCGCTGTTGCGCGAAGGGCGCATTCACGGGCTGGCGCATATTACCGGCGGCGGCTTGCTGGAAAATATTCCGCGCATTCTTCCCGATAACTGCCATGCCCGCATCGATGCCGGTCACTGGCCACAGCCTGCCCTGATGGCCTTTCTGCAACAGCAGGGTCAGATCGAACCGGAAGAGATGGCGCGCACCTTCAACTGCGGCATCGGCATGGCGCTGTGTGTCCCTGCCGACGATGCCGCTGCGATCGCCCAGGCGCTGCAAGCGGCGGGGGAGACGGTCTATTCCATGGGGACCATCGAAACCGGACAGCGCGGATGCACCGTTTCCGGCGACACGGGCATCTGGCAAGCAAATGCCGCATGGAGCGCTAGCCACCATGACTGACAAGCATCCGGTCGGCGTCCTGATTTCCGGGCGCGGCTCCAATATGGCCGCGCTGGTGGAAGCGTCGCGTTCCCTCGATTGCCCGTACACCATCGCCATCGTTGCCAGCGACAAGCCGGACGCGCCGGGCCTCGCCTGGGCCGCCGAGCACGGCATAGTAACCTTCGCACAGTCGCCAAAGGGAATGCCAAAGGTCGAATATGAAGCGATCATCGACGCGGCGCTACGCGATGCCGGGGCGAAGACGATTGCACTCGCGGGCTATATGCGTCTGTTAAGCGACGCTTTCGTCGCGCGCTGGCGGGGCCGGATCATCAATATTCACCCGTCGCTGCTGCCCAAATATAAGGGGCTGGACACCCATGGCCGCGCCATCGCCGCCGGAGACGAATCCGCCGGGTGCTCCGTCCATATCGTCACCGAAGAACTCGATGGCGGCGCGGTGCTGGGGCAGGCGGAAGTACCAATCGAACCCGGCGACACGCCGGAACGCCTTGCCGAACGGGTTCTGGAAAAGGAACATATCCTCTATCCAAAGGTTCTGGCAGAATTCGTGACGCAATGACCCCGGAAGCCGAAACCGCCCTCACCCGACTGCGCCCGCTATGCATGGCGATGCCAGAAGCTTGCGAAAAACTGTCGCACGGGATGCCTGCCTTTCACATCGAACAGGGCAAGATGTTCGCCTATTTCTGGCACAACCATCACGGTGACGGTGAACTGGCAGTGATCGTCAAAACCAGCGGCCCTGATGAGCAGGAAATGCTGCTCGACATGGACCCGGACCAGTATTTCAGACCACCCTATCTCGGGCCATCGGGCTGGATCGGGTTGCGACTGAATCGACCGGATACGGACTGGGATCGGGTGGCAGACCGCGTGGCGATCAGTTGGGAACTGGTGGCACCCCGCCGCCTGCTGGAGGCCGGTGGCCGATGAACCAAGACCCTCCTTCCGATACCGCCCCGGAAAAGCCTGCCGCTCCAGATCCAAAACTGCCCAAACCGGACGCGTCGGCCGAACGCAACCGCAAACGCTGGTTCACGCTGGCGGAGATACTCGGCATCGCCGCGCTTCTGATTTCAGGCGCGACGCTCTGGAACAATGTCCGGATGCGCGAGAGTCAGGAAGCGGCGCGCAGCGAAGCGCAGGTGCGCGAAGCCCATGCAAAGCAGATCGCTCGACGCGACGCCTCGCTGGTCACGCTGGACGGCACGGCCAGGCATGATGGGAAAGTGCTGGCGCTACAGGATATGGCCGGGCATCGGATTCAGACGATGCAGGTCCGCTTTCCCGCGTCCCTTGATATTGCGGCACAACGGCTCGTTCTCGATCCGGAGATCAAGGCCTCGTGGTTCGCATCGAAAATTCTGGACCTGACCGATGGCGGGCCGGACAGGGTCGAAGGACAGCTACCGGTGGAAATCACATCCGAATATTGGGATCACGACAACCGCGTCACCGATAGCGCGATCTATGACGTGGTCTTCAATACCGAAGGGCGGCTGATCGGCGGACGCAAACTAAAGCTGAAGGGCGTTGTGCTGAATCAGCGCGTTAGCGGCGATGCAGGCGCCCGCCTCGACAATCTATGGACTGCCGAACGCAAACGCCTGCAATCGAAGAAGAAATAATCAGCCGACGATTTCGTCAGGCTTGAAGAAGAACGCGATTTCGGTCGCCGCATTTTCTTCCGAATCCGAACCATGGACCGAATTGGCTTCGATCGATTCAGCATAGGCCTTGCGGATCGTACCTTCATCGGCGTTCGCCGGGTTGGTGGCACCCATCACCTTGCGATTGCGCGCAACGGCATCTTCACCTTCCAGAACCTGTACGACGACAGGGCCGGAGATCATGAAGGCAACCAGATCCTCGAAAAACGGGCGTTCCTTGTGGACGGCGTAAAAGCCCTCGGCTTGCTGACGGCTCATGCGGATGCGCTTGGACGCGACGACGCGCAGGCCCGCTTCCTCCAGCATCTTGGTAACCGCGCCGGTCAGGTTGCGGCGGGTCGCGTCGGGCTTGATGATCGAAAAGGTACGGGTCGCGGCCATGGCCGGGAAGCTCCTGTTATAAATGGTCGGAAAAAGTGGCGCTGCCCTAGTCTCACGAGGCGCAGGATGCAAGCCGCAAGCGTTCAGGCTGCCTGATCCCAGCCGCCGCGTTCATTCTGTTTCCAGTAACGACGCTCCACCCCGTCAACATCGCCCAGTTGACGCCATGCAGTACGGGCAGCCGCGATTTCGTCTTCGCTGAAAAAGTGGAACGTGCGGGCGAACCCCAGCGCCTCTTCGCGCCAAACACCATCCGCAAGCGCGATATTGCTCGCCCCGTTGGCTGCCTCCGCCCCCTCGCCGATCAGTATCGGCTGAAGCGAATCTTCTCCGCGTCCGGCCTGGGCATGGGGCAGAAAGCTCTCCGGACTGAACGCCCATAGCGCCTGATCCAGCAGGTCGCGTTGCGCCTCCTGTGCTGAAACCACCAGCAGGCGTTCGCCACCGGATACCACCTTATCGGCAATTTTCGGCAACACGCGTTCCAGCGGCGTGACCGTCAGATGATAGAAATCGACACGCATCGTGCGCAATGGCCGGGAGTACGCGTCATGCGCGCACTCCCGAAACCATCAGCCTTCGAACCGGTCGGCGACCAGCCGGTCGAGCACGCGCACGCCGAACCCGGTCGCGCCCTTTTCGTAATTCGGCCCCGCCTTGTCGGACCAGGCCATTCCGGCAATGTCGAGATGCGCCCACTGTACGCCGTCATCGATAAAGCGCTTCAGGAACTGCGCCGCCGTGATCGATCCGGCCGCACGCGGGCCGACATTCTTCATATCGGCAATCGGCGAATCGAGCAGCTTGTCATAGGCATCGCCCAGCGGCATCCGCCACAGCTTGTCGCCCGACGCCTGACCGGCGGCGAGCATTGCATCGGCGAGCGAATCGTCATTGGAAAACAGGCCGGCATGTTCATGCCCCAGGCTGATGATCATCGCGCCCGTCAGGGTGGCAAGGTCGATGATCGTCTTCGGCTTGAAATTGCGCTGGACCCAGGTCAGCGCGTCGCAAAGCACCAGACGACCTTCGGCATCGGTGTTGATGACTTCAATGGTCTGGCCCGAAAGCGACGTCACCACGTCTCCGGGGCGCTGGGCATTACCGTCGGGCATGTTTTCGACCAGTCCGCATACGCCCAGCACATTCGCCTTCGCCTTGCGTAGCGCCAGCGCCTTCATCGTGCCGATCACGGCACCTGCACCGCCCATGTCCCACTTCATGTCTTCCATGCCCGGTCCGGGTTTCAGCGAGATGCCGCCACTGTCGAAGGTCACGCCCTTGCCGACCAGCGCCAGTTCGACATCGCCCGAACCCTTACCGTTCCAGCGCATGGCGAGCAGGCGTCCTTCGCGCTCCGCACCCTGGCTGACACCCAGCAGCGCCCCCATGCCCAGTTCGCGCATCTGCGCTTCGTCCAGCACCGTCAGCTCAATGCCCAGTTCGGCCAGCGCCTGTGCTTCTTCGACAAAGCTCTCGGGGAACAGGATGTTGGCGGGCTCCGTCACCAGCTTGCGGGTCAGTTCCATGCCCTGAGTCACCGCATCGGCATAGGCCCATGCTTCGGTGCTGCCGTCCGGCGCATTGGCGATTGCGATCCGCTCCAGCGTCGGCTTTTTGCCGGCAGGGAGTTTGGTGCGATAAACATCGTGACGCCATGCCTTTTGCGCAGCACCGGCGACGAAGCGTGCAGCCTGTTTCGCGCTGACCGCACCTTTGAGCGTCGAAAAATCGACCGTCATCGTCTTCACGCCTGAACTGATATAGCGCGCCGCGATCGCGCCCCCCGCGCGTTCGTAAGACGGTTCATCCGCATTGCCGACGCCGACCAGCGCGATTCGCAGCAAGGTGCCCGCATCGTCGGCGAACACTTCACACGTGGTGCCGCTGTCCCCTTCGAATCGGCTTTTTTCAGCCGCCGAAGTCAATAATTTTCGGGCCTGTTCCGACAGCGTGCTTTGCGAAAGTGCTGTCAGTCCGCCACGCTGCACCGGAAGGACAAGAAGATCGGAAGTCTCTCCCGGTGTTGCTGCAAAATCGATTTCCATGCGGATTTTTCCTTCTATGGGGGGAATATGGATTGGCTATGGCCGCCATGTAGGGCCTTGCGAGCGAAACGGCAAAGGCCGAAGCATGGATTGCAGTATAGGGCTGCCGGTGCGATAGGGGCCTGATGTTCAGCCCGAGCAGGGGGAGTAGTTCAGTACCGTGACGCGCAAGGCATTGCTGCTTTCGTGCGCCCTGCCCTGGGTGCTGGGACTGACCGGCATCGCGCGGGCACAGGATCTCAATCCGCGCCCGGTTCAGGTGCCCGCACCAGCGCCTGCACCGCCCAAAAATGCCGCCGGGCAGGATCAGATTCAGTTCAGCGCCGATCAGCTCGTATATGACAGCAATCAGGATATCGTGACTGCTTCGGGCGATGTCCTGCTGAACCGCGACGGCGACCGCGTACGCGCCGACAAGGTGGTCTGGAACCGCAAGAGCGGCCAGGTGGTGGCGACCGGCAACGTTGTCGTTACCAATCCCGATGGCGACGTCGCCTATGGCGACCGTACCGAACTCACCGATACCCTGAAGCAGGGGATGGTCGAAAACCTGCTGGTGGTGCTCAATGAGGGCGGTCGTATTGCCGCGCAAAAGGGCGAACTGGAAAAAAGCGGCGCCATCCATGTCGAGCACGCCGCTTATACCGCCTGTTCCGTCACCAACTCCGACGGTTGCCCCAAAGAGCCGTCATGGAAGATCACTGCGGCAAAGGTCGTTTACGACCCCAATACGCACCGTATTCATTACAGCGGTGCCAGACTGGACCTGTTCAATGTCCTGTCGATCCCCTTGCCCGCCTTCTCTCATCCGGTCGGCGACACCAGCGATTCGGGCTTTTTGACGCCCAACATCCGATATGACCGCGTGAACGGTGTTGAAGCCGCGGTCCCCTATTTCATCAGTATCGCCCCCAATCGCGATCTGACGGTAACGCCGCATATCTTCACAGCGGCGCTGCCGATGCTGCAACTCGACTATCGGGAACTGAACAGGCTCGGCGCGTTCGACGTCACCGCTTATGGTACCTATAGCAGCAAATCGGACGACCTGCTCGTCACACCGACGCCCGCCAACAGCGTCAATGCCTTTCGCGGCTATATCGAAGCGAACGGACGCTATCAGCTATCGCCGGAATGGAGTGCCAGCGCAGCCTTGCGGGTAACGACCGACAAGACGTTCCTGCGGCGCTATGACATTTCCAGCGACACCCGGCTGCGTAACAATATCGGTGTCGAGCGGATCGACCGGAACAACTATTTTTCCATTGAGGGCTGGGCGGTGCAGACGCTGCGCCTCGATGAAAACGGGGCGTTGCAGCCCTTTGCCCTGCCGGAAATCGACTATCGGCGGCGGATTGCCAATACGCCGATCGGCGGGACGCTGAACATCCAGCTCAATTCGCTCGCTCTCAGCCGTACCGAGGGGCAGGATACACAGCGCGCCTTTGCGTCCGCCGAATGGGACTGGCGCGGTATCACCCGCTGGGGACAGGAGGTTCAGCTTACCGCCTATGCGCGCGGTGATATCTACCACAGCTCGAACAACGATACGACGAGCGTGGCGGCCTATCGCGGCGATCCGGGGTTTCAGGGACGCGCGATTGCCGCCCTTGCGCTTGACGTCAAATGGCCGCTGGTCGGGCAGTTCCTGGGAGGAACGCAACGCCTGACGCCCCGTATTCAGGTCGTCGCATCCCCGCCGATCCGCAACATGGAAATCCCGAACGAGGATTCGCGAGCGGTCGATCTGGAAGATTCCAATCTTTTCGCGCTCAATCGCTTTCCGGGCTATGACCGGTTCGAGGATTCGACCCGGTTCACCTATGGTGTGGACTGGGACGTCAATCTGCCCGAGTTCTCGCTAAGTGCGACTGTGGGACAGAGCTATCGCCTGACATCGGAGCCGAGCCTTTTCCCGGAGGGAACCGGCCTGACCGACCGGCTTTCGGATATCGTCGGACGGACGGAAATTCGCTACAAGGACTTCGTCTCGCTGGTACATCGCTACCGGCTGGACAAGGACAACTTCGCCATTCGCCGAAATGAAATCGATGCCACGATCGGTTCGCGCAAAACCTATGCGCTGGTCGGCTATCTCAACCTCAACCGCAACATCACGCCGACGCTGGAGGATTTGCGGGACCGTGAGGAACTGCGCACGGCGGGACGCGTGGCGTTCGGCCGCTTCTGGTCTGCCTTCGGCTCGATCATTATCGATCTTACCAATCGCGATCAGGATCCGCTATCGCTGTCCAACGGATTCAGCCCGATCCGGCACCGATTGGGCATTGCATATGAAGATGACTGCCTGAAGCTTGGCCTGACGTGGAAGCGCGACTATGAGGATACCGGAGACGCGAAGCGGGGGAACAGCTTTTTGCTGACACTGTCATTCAAGAATTTGGGGCGCTAAGCGACGGTTCAGGCAAACCGTGCGACAAGAACGATGTAATACGGCGCGCCCGGCGCGACGCGAAGTGAGGGTTATTATCCAGGTGAAGCATTTGATTCCGAACATGAAACGATTTGCACGCATCGGTGTGCTGATGACGGGGATCGCCACGGCAACGGCGTTGATGGCGCAAACGGTTCCGGATGAACCGACGCAGGACGCAACCGCCGATACCGGGCTTGATCTCCCCGCCAATCTTCAGATTTTCGGGCATCAGGATCCCAATATCCGCAAACCGACGGCGATCGTGAACGGCAGCGTCATTACCGGCACCGATGTCGATCAGCGGCTGGCAATGGTCGTCGCGCTCAACAAGCTCAAACTCGATCCCAAGGATGAGGATCAGCTCAAGCTGCAGATCTTGCGTTCCCTGATCGACGAAACGCTGGAGATTCAGGCTGCCAAGCAGGACGATATCAGCGTATCGACCGACGAAATCGCGCAGGCCTATACACGCGTTGCGCAGCGCTTCAACAAGACGCCGCAAGAGCTGTCCCAGTATCTGAAGGAAATCGGTTCTTCGGCCTATTCGCTTCAGCATCAGATTCAGGGCGAAATTGCCTGGAACCATGTGCTGGACCGAAAGGTATCGCCCTTCGTCAATGTCGGCGATGCAGAGGTGAAGGCGATTCTCGACCGTCTGAAAGCGGCCAAGGGGACCGAGGAATATCACCTCAAGGAAATCTATCTGCCTGCCACTGCGTCGAACGAGCAACAGGTCATCGAATCGATGAAGCAGATGCTCGAAAAGATGAAGCAGGGTGTACCCTTCCAGTATTTCGCCAAGAATTATTCGCAGGCGACAACGGCTTCACAGGGTGGCGACCTTGGCTGGGTGCGTCCCGCCATGCTGCCGAACTCTCTGGCGGATGCAGCCGCCAGCATGAGTGTCGGTCAGGTCGCCGGTCCGGTACAGGTTCCCGGCGGTTTCTCTCTGATCTTCCTTCAGGACAAGCGTCAGGTGCTGACCGCCGATCCGCGCGACGCGGTGCTCAGCCTGCGTCAGGTGACGATCAGTATCCCCAAGGATTCGACCAAGGAGCAGGCTCAGTCGATCGCGCAGAACTTCGCCGCGGAGACTCAGAAAATTCAGGGTTGCGGCGGCGTCGACAAGATCGCCCAGCAACTGCATGCCGAAGTCGTCGACAACGATTCGGTGCAGGTGCGCTCGCTTCCGCCGCAACTGCAGGACATCATGCTGAAAATGAAGGTCGGGGAAGTGACCCCGCCCTTCGGTTCGCTGGAACAGGGTATCCGCGTGCTGGTGCTGTGCGGTCGTGACGATCCCAAGGCGGCTTCGCTGCCGTCGGCAGAGAGCATTCGCAACGCGGAAGAGCAGCAGCGGGTGAACCTGCGTGCCGAACGCATGCTACGCGATCTGCGGCGTGACGCCGTCATCGAGTATCGCTGAGCCATGCCGGAGCGCGATCCGGCCACGATCCGCCCTCTGGCGGTAGCGCTCGGCGATCCGGCCGGCGTCGGTCCCGAAATCGTCGCAAAAGCCTGGGTCGCGCGTGACGTCCACTCGCTGGGGCCGTTCTTTGCCGTCGGTGAAGAAAAGGCGCTGGAGCAGGTGTGGGACGGCCCGATTGCCCTGATCGACGATCCCACGCAGGCGCCGCAGCATTTCGATCGTGCGTTGCCCCTGCTATCGACCGGGATCCGCTGCGACATAACGCCCGGAAAGCCGGATATCGACAGTTCGCGATGCGCTTTGCAATCGCTGGAAGTAGCGGTCGGGCTAGCACGTTCGGGTGCTGCGGGCGCGCTGGTCACGGCACCGGTATCAAAAGCACAGCTTTACGAAATCGGATTTACCCATCCCGGCCAGACGGAGTTTGTGGCAGAGCGTTGCGGCGTGTCGCGTGACAATGCGATCATGATGCTGGCAGGCCCGACTCTGCGCGTTGTACCGATCACCACCCATATGCCGCTGGCGCAGGTCAGCGATATTCTGTCGGTCGACCTGATCGTTACCAAGGGGCTGGCGACAGCGCGCGGGCTTACCCGCAATTTCGGCATCGAACGGCCGCGTCTGGCCTTTGCCGGATTCAACCCGCATGCAGGGGAAAGCGGCAAGATCGGACGCGAGGAAATCGATTATCTGATTCCGGCAATCGAGCAGCTTAGGGCGAAAGGTGTGGACGCCACCGGCCCGTTCGCCGCGGACGGCATGTTCCATCCGCGTGCCCGTGGTACCTATGATGCCGCCCTATGCCTGTATCACGATCAGGCACTGATCCCCATCAAGACGCTGCATTTCGATGAAGGCGTAAACATCACGCTGGGGCTACCCATCGTCCGTACCTCCCCCGATCACGGGACGGCGTTCCCGATCGCCGGTACCAATCAGGCAGAGCCGGGCGCGATGATTGCGGCCATTCGCCTTGCCGCCAAGGCAGCCAGACGCCGTGCCGTCAGCCCGGTATGACCTCCCCCGCCTTGCCTGACCTGCCGCCGCTGCGGGAGGTCATCCGCAAACATGGCCTGTCGGCCAGCAAGGCACTGGGGCAGAACTTCCTGTTCGATCAGCAGTTACTGGGGCGCATCGCGGCCATTCCCGGCGACTTGCAGGATGCCGAGGTGCTGGAAATCGGCCCCGGCCCCGGCGGTCTCACCCGCGCGCTGCTGGCAGCGGGAGCACGGGTCACGGCCATTGAACGCGATACGCGCTGTATCCCGGCGCTTGCCGAACTGGAGCATGTCTGGCCGCGGCGGCTGCGCGTGATCGAAGACGATGCGCTGAACATCGACGCCCCTGCGCTGTTCGAAGGGCGACCGCACATCGTCGCCAACCTGCCCTATAATGTCGGCACCGCATTGCTGGTCCGCTGGCTCTCGGCGGAGTGGCAACCATGGTGGCAGAGCCTGACGCTGATGTTTCAGCGCGAAGTGGCGGAACGGATCGTCGCGCCGCCCGGCACTTCCGCTTATGGGCGCCTCGCCGTACTTGCTCAGTGGCGCAGCAGCGCCCGTATCGCCATGCCGGTCCACCGCTCGGCCTTCACCCCGCCGCCCAAGGTCATGTCGGCGGTGGTCCATATCGTGCCGGGAGAAGCGCCGGAGGGCGTGACCTTCGCCAAACTCGAACAGTGTACTGCCGCCGCTTTTGGCCAGCGGCGCAAGATGCTGCGCCAGTCGCTCAAATCCGTTCCCGGCGCGGTAGAGGCGCTGCCCGCAGTCGGTATCGACCCCGCCCGACGTGCGGAAACTGTAAGCGTGGACGAATTCGTCGCGCTGGCGCGGCAGCTTTCCGTTTAGTCTTTGGTGGTATCCGGCGTTGCCGGTTTCGCGGTCTGCTGCGCCGTCTTGACCGGCGGCCCCTTGGCGATCACCGCCGCAAGCTGATCGGCCGCCCCGCAATCCTTGCCGCAAATCTTGCGCAGCTTGGTCAGATTTTCCTGCGCCTTGACGACCGCGCCCTTGGCGACCATCGCCTCGCCCTGCCCCTTCAGCGCCACCTGATCATTGGGATCGAGCTTCAGCGCCTCGCGATACATACGGATCGCCTGACCGGGCATTCCCTGATCACGCGCAACCTTCGCCAGCACGATGAACGCCTGACGGTTGCGCGGATCAACCGCCAGCGCGGTTTCCAGCGCATCGGTGGCAGCTTCGAACTTACCGGCCTGTTGCGCTGCCTCACCCTGTTTGAGCAGGGTCAGCGAACGCGGATTGATCTGGTTGTCGGGCCGCTGTCCATACAGCGATGTCGAAACGCTGAGCAGCGTCAGGGCTATAGCGGCCGAAACCGTGGTGATACGCATCATCATCTCCGGAAATGTACGCCCGCCCGCTATCACGTGCAATGCAGCTTCGCGACAAAAAAGCCGTCTGTCCCATCATGGGCGGGGGTCAAGCGCATGCCGTCAGCGTGGCGGGTTCCCAACGGCAATGCAAGCGTTTCCGCATGCCAGCCGGAATGATCGGCAAGGAACCGCTCGATCTGATCGCCACCTTCCGCGTCCAGCAGCGAGCAGACGATATAAGTCAGGCTGCCGCCGGGACGGATCAGCGATGCCGCAACGTCAAGCAGCCGGGCCTGAAGCCGGGTCAGCGTTTCCAGCCGCTGGGACGTCAGCCGCCAGCGCGCCTCGGGATTACGGCGCCAGGTGCCCGTCCCCGAACAGGGCGCATCGACCAGCACGATATCGGCCCGCCCGGTCAGATCCTCCAGCGCTTCCGCCTCCCGACCGGGGTTGAGCAGGCGCGTTTCGGCAATCGTCACGCCCGCTCGTTCGGCACGCGGCGTAAGACGGGAAAGCCGTCCACGATCCGCGTCGCAGGCGATCAACCGTCCCTGGTTCGCCATCAGCGCGGCCAGCGCCAGCGTCTTGCCGCCGCCACCCGCGCACAGATCGACGACGGTCATGCCGGGCGCGGCCCCTGCGGCAAGCGACACTGCTTGACTGCCCGCATCCTGCACTTCGAACGCCCCGTCGTTCCACAGCGGGTGGCGCTCGATCTGGCTGTCGACCGGCAAGCGCAGAGCCATCGGCAATCCGGCGATAGGCCCGGCGCCCTCCAACGCGCTTCGAACGCTATCGGCATCGGAGCGTAACGGATTGACGCGAATATCCAGCGGCGCACGGTCGAGTAGCGCTTGCAAATCCGATATGGTCAGGCCCGCCGCGATCAGCCGTTCGGTCAACCATTGCGGGGCGACACCGGTTTCAGCCACCGGCTCGCCATCGGCAACCGCTTCCGGCGCATGCCCGCCAGCACCGAAATGCGCCATCAGTTCGGGTGGATCCCGTGCCAGTGCCAGCATCGCCGCGCGACCGCTTTGCGGACGCTCTCCCAGCAGGCGGATGGCATCGTAGACCAGCGCCCGCACCGCCCGCCGATCCTTCGATCCGGCATAGCGGCGCTGGGCGAAATAGCGGGCGATAATCGTATCCGCCGCCGCCCCGCCATCGCGCGCGGCGACGATCACGGCGTCCAGCAGTTCGATCGCCGCCTGGGTGCGTGCGGCCGGAGTCATGTCGGGTCAGCGCGTCGGATAGTTGGGCGCTTCGCGCGTGATGGTGACGTCATGCACATGGCTTTCGCGCAGGCCCGCACCGGTGATCCGCACGAAGCGCGCACGCTCCTGCAACTCGGCAATGGTATGCGATCCGGTATAGCCCATCGCTGCCTTTACGCCGCCGACAAGCTGGTGAATGACATCGCGCGCCGGTCCCTTGAACGGCACCTGCCCTTCAATCCCTTCGGGCACCAGCTTGAGCTGGTCCTTGATATCCTGTTGGAAATAGCGATCGGCAGAGCCTTTCGCCATCGCACCCACCGATCCCATGCCGCGATAAGCCTTATAGGCGCGGCCCTGATAGAGGAAGGTTTCGCCCGGTGCCTCCTCAGTCCCGGCGAGCAGCGATCCGACCATCGCCGCGCCTGCCCCGGCGGCCAGCGCCTTGGCCACGTCGCCGGAGGTCCGAATTCCGCCATCGGCAATAACGGGCACGCCCGACTTCTTCGCTTCGGCAGCCGATTCCAGCACCGCAGTCAACTGCGGCACCCCGATCCCGGCAACGACGCGCGTGGTGCAGATCGACCCCGGTCCGATACCGACCTTGATGCCGTCCGCGCCCGCGTCGATCAGTGCCCGGGTCGCTTCCGCCGTCGCGACATTGCCCGCGATTACCTGTACCGAATTGGAGAGCTTTTTCACCCGCTCGACCGAGCGCGCAACATCGCGATTATGGCCATGCGCGGTGTCGATGACGATCAGGTCGACCTCCGCATCGACCAGCGCGGCGGTGCGTTCGAAGCCCTTGTCACCGACCGTTGTCGCCGCCGCCACGCGCAGCCGCCCCGACGCATCCTTGGTGGCGTCGGGATAGGTCACCGCTTTCTCGATATCCTTCACGGTAATCAGTCCGATACAGTGATAGGCGTCATCGACGACCAGCAGCTTCTCGATCCGGCGCTGATGGAGCAGGCGGCGCGCCTCTTCCTGTGTCACGCTGGCCGATACCGTAGCCAGATTTTCGCTGGTCATCAGTTCGGATACCGGCTGCTTCGGATTTTCGGCAAAGCGCACATCGCGATGGGTCAGGATGCCGACCAGCTTGCCCGATGCTTCGGTCACCGGAATGCCGCTGATCCGGTGACGGTTCATCAGCGCCTGTGCCTCGCTGAGCGGTGCGCTGGATGCAATCGTGATGGGGTTGACGACCATCCCGCTTTCAAAGCGCTTCACCTGTCGCACGGCATCGCATTGTTCGAGCACCGACAGATTGCGGTGCAGTACGCCGATCCCGCCAAGCTGCGCCATGACGATCGCCATCTCGGCCTCCGTCACCGTATCCATCGCCGAAGACAGGACGGGAATGTTGAGCGACAGGTCTTTGGTCACCCGCGTCCGCGTATCCGCCATGCTGGGCAGAACTTCGGATTCCGCCGGGTACATGAGAACGTCGTCGAAGGTGAGGCCGAGGGGGATTTCCATGAAGCTGCCAATGTCCTGAGTCGGAGAATGGCGGTCCATGTAACCAAGCATTGCCGCTTTCGCTAGTGGGTCGGTGCAAACAGTCGGATGAAAGGGAAAAAGAGCGTTAACGCGTTCGCAACCGCCCGCCAAAGAGGATAAGAGCGGTTTCGAAAGCGTTCTCCCGGAGTGTTCATGCCGACACTGTCCCGCAAACCGTCTGTCGCCTTCGGCGTCGAAGCATCGATTTCGCCCGTTACGCGATCGGTACTGTCAGTGCTGTATGCCGCGCTTACGCTTTATGCTGCCTTCTCGGCCCCCGCGTTAATCGGAGAATATGGCTTTTCCCACCCGGCATGGCTGCTGCTCGGCATATGGCTGGGAGCGCTTGCCCTTGCCATTCCGATTGCCCGCCATGCGCCTTCCCGGTTGGGCATTGCCCTGCTGGGAACGCTGTGCGTCGCCCTGCGGCTTGATCCTCTGTTCCACGCCTGGAACGCATTGCCCGGTGGCGACGCGCGCCTTTATCCGGAAATCGCCCGCCACCTGCTCGATGGCCGGGGGTTTTACGTATATGAACCCGTTATCGGGATGCGCATGGTCGCCTTCTATCCTCCGGCCTATGCCATGCTGCTTGCCGGATGGGGAGCGATAGCAGGGCTGTCCGCAGCGTCGCTCTTCGTTCTCAACCTGCTGTTCGATGCTATGGCGGCGTGGCTGATCGCGCGGCTGGGAAAACGGCTGGGCCGTCCGGGTGCAGGGCGCGCCGCCGCATGGAGCTACCTGATCTGGCCGAGCACATTGCTGGCCGCCCCCTTCGCCCAGAAAGAGGCGCTTTGCATCATCCTCGTACTGGGCCTTGTCCATGTCTGGTTTTCGGCGGCTACGTCCCGTCAAACCACCTGGAAAGCCGTTGCCGCTATCGGGATACTGACCGGACTATTGGCACTCACTCAACCCGGTTGGGCGACGCTGTCCCTGCTGATCGGTCTCGTCCTCGTACCGCAGGCAGGGTTACGTAAAATTTTGCGTGCGGGCATCCCGGCCGCCGGAGTGACCATGCTGGTCATGCTGCCCTGGTGGGTTCGCAACGCCATCCAGCTTCATGCCTTCGTCCCCCTCACCTCGGCGGGCGGGGTCAGCCTTTGGGTCGGCAACAATCCCGGTGCGACGGGGGACTGGCTTCCCACCCCCATCGACAAATGGCATGCGCACGAGCTGGGCTATGCCCATGACACCGCCAGACTTGCCTCGCAGTGGATCGCCGCCAACCCGTTGGAGTTCATGCGGCTGACCGCGACGAAATTCGTTCGCGCTCTCGGCGTGGAACATGCCGGCGTGGTACGCATGGCCGCACTGTCCCCCGCTCCTTCCGGCAGCTTACTCGCAACCCTGCTCCCGCTTGCCGTGCTGCCCTATGTCGCGCTGCTTGGCGCGACCTCTGCCGCACTTGGAGTGCTCCGCCAACGGCTGCCCCCGATTTTGCCGCTGTTGCTCCTTGCGGGCATTGCGCAATGCGCTCTGTTCGGGGTGTGGTTCGAATTCGGCGAGCGGCACCGCCTGTTCCTGTTGCCGCTGATGCTGCTCGCCTGTGCGTGCGTACTGTTTCCTCAGCGAGAACAGGGCAAAACCGCCTGACCGTCGACGCGCGCGAGCAGGGCGCGGGCCCGTTCGACATGCATGGCTTCGATCATCCGGTCGCGAAACCGCTCCGCTCCGCCCGAAGCCGCTTCGATCAGGGCGCGGGCCTCTTCGATTTCCGCATCGGTCGGCCCGAAAGCGCGCGCCGCGACGGCAATCTGGTTGGGATGGATCAACGTCTTGCCGTCAAAGCCCAGCGCCCGCCCGGCCAGACATTCGCGCTCCAGTCCCTCGGCATCGCCCAGCGCATTGAACACACCGTCCAGTGCCCAGCAACCGTGCGCCCGTGCCGCCAGCACAATCGTCTGAAGCGCCACACCGATTGCGTCGCGCGGCGCATTGTCGGGAATATGCAGTTCGGCCCTCAGGTCGTTGGTCCCCGCAATCACGCCGACCACTTCCGGCAGTGCCGCGATATCGGCTGCGTTCAGCACGCCAAGCGGCGTTTCGATCATCACCAGCAACGGCTTTTGGAGCGCGCTTGCCACAAGGGCAACGCTCTGGGCGGATTCCGCTTTGGGCAGGATGGCGAAATCAGCTTTGCTTTCTGCAATCGCCGCCACATCCGCATTGTGCGCGGAATGCCCAAGCCCATTCACCCGAATGGCACAGGGCCGCGCTCCGAAGCCCTGCCCGACCGCGCTGACCGCAGCGGCACGGGCATCGTCCTTGGCTTCCTCACGCACCGCATCTTCCAGATCGAGCAGCACCATATCCGCATCCAGCGTTCGCGCCTTTTCGATGGCACGCGCATTCGACGCGGGAAGAAACAGCGCCGTGCGCGGTGCGATTGGATGGACTGTGCTCATGGGAAGGCTATGGTGGCAATCAACATCATTTGCCAAGGGGAGTCGGGCCATGGCGTTCATTACTTTTCTGCTGCTGCTGGCAGTTATCGTCATCCTGTATCTGTTCGCCAGCGTGAAGATCGTGCGTCAGGGCTATCAGTGCACGATCGAGCATTTCGGGCGCTTCACCACCGTCGCCCGCCCCGGCTTCAACTTCTACCCCGCCTTCTTTTATCGCATCGGGCGCAAGGTCAACATGATGGAGCAGGTGATCGATATTCCCGGTCAGGAAATCATCACCAAGGACAATGCGATGATCTCCACCGACGGGGTGGTGTTCTTTCAGGTTCTGGACCCGGCCAAGGCGGCCTATGAGGTGTCGGACCTCTATAACGCGCTCATGAACCTTGCGACAACCAACCTGCGCACCGTCATGGGCTCGATGGACCTCGACGAAACCCTGTCGAAGCGTGACGAGATCAATGCCCGCCTGCTCGCCGTGGTCGATCATGCGACGACGCCCTGGGGCGTGAAGATCACCCGCGTCGAGATCAAGGACATTCGGCCGCCGCGCGACATCGTGGACGCCATGGCACGCCAGATGAAGGCCGAACGCGAAAAGCGCGCCAACATCCTCGATGCGGAGGGCGATCGCGCGTCGCAGATTCTGCGCGCCGAGGGTCTGAAACAATCCGCAATCCTGGAGGCCGAGGGCAAGCGCGAAGCCGCCTATCGCGAAGCCGAAGCACGCGAACGCTCGGCCGAAGCGGAAGCCAAGGCGACCAGGCTGGTGTCCGACGCCATCGAAGACGGTTCGGCACAGGCGATCAACTATTTCGTCGCGCAGAAATACGTCGATGCAGTCGGCAAGTTCGCGACCTCAAACAATGCAAAGACCATCCTGTTCCCGGTCGAGGCGACGCAGTTGATCGGCACGCTGGGCGGTATCGGCGAACTGGCGAAGGAGGCGCTCGACAAGACGCCGACCGTGCCGACGACACCGACAACCCCGGTCACGCGCCGTACTGTGCCCCGGCGCAACGACGCTTAAGTCATGGACTGGTTTTCGGGTGCCGGGCTGTGGTGGCTGATCGCGGCATTGCTGCTGGGGATCGCCGAACTGCTGATCCCCGGCGTGTTCCTGATCTTCATCGCCATTGCCGCTGCGATTATCGGCGTCGTGACCCTGTTGTTTCCCGAGCTGGGTCTTGCCGGTCAGTTCGGCGGGTTTGTCATCTGGACCATCGTCACCGTGCTGATCGGCAAGCGCTGGTATCGGGACTATCCCGTCGACACGCTCGATCCGAAGCTGAACGACCGGGTCGCGCGCCTGATCGGCGAAACGGTCGAGGTCACACAGGCAATCGAAAACGGCCATGGCCGCGTGCGCGTCGGCGACGGCGAATGGCCCGCCCATGGTCCCGACATAGCCAGCGGTGCACGCGTCAGGGTCGTCGGCGCCGATGACGGCGTGCTGCGCGTCGAACCGGTGCCACCCGCTCTTTCCTGACCGTATCCCTTCTTTGTTTTTTCGGAGTTTTTCATGCCTATTGATCGTCGTGCGCTGCTGGCCGTTCTAGGCACCGGTGCCGCTTTGCCCGCGCTTCCGATGCGCGCATTCGCCGATGCGACCGGCCCCAATGCGAAGGCGGAGGCGCTGCTGTCGCAAATCGCCGAAACCATGCTTCAGGATTTTCCCGAACAGGCAACCGGGCTGGGCATCGACACCGGCGCGCGCGCACCGTTAAAGGCACGACTGGTCGATCACAGCGCGGCGGGGCAGCATGTCATCGCCGACCATCTGCGCACCCATGTCGCCGCCATCGACACGCTCGACATGAATGCGCTCGACGACGCCACGCGTACCGATGTCGATGTCGTGCGCACCGCCTTCACACTGGCGCTCAAGGGCTTTGCCTTTCCCTATGGCGATATTTCGGTCGGCAGCTATCGCAATTCGCCCTATGTGGTCATCCAGAATGTCGGCAGTTTCCTCGACGTGCCGCAATTTCTCGATACCCAGCACACGATTGAGGAGCGTGGTGACGCCGACGCCTATCTCACCCGGATGCAGGACTATGCGGAAGGGCTGGACGGTGAGACCGAGCGCCTGAAATCCGCGCGCGCAATGGGCGTGGTCGCGCCCGACTTCCTGCTCGACAAGGCCATCGCACAGTTGAAGATCGCGCGCGGCGACGATGTCGCCAAATGGAGCCTCGTCAAATCGCTGGTCAGCCGCGCCACCGACAAACATATCCCGGGCGACTGGCAGGCACAGGCCGAAGCGATTGCGTCCGCGCAGATCGCGCCGGCGCTCGACCGGCAGATCGAGGAAATGGAAAAGCACCGTGCCGTCGCGACGCATGACGCGGGCGTCTGGAAACTGCCGCAGGGCGACGCCTATTACCGCTGGGCGCTGCAGGCGGGCACCACCACCACGATGTCGCCCGATGAGGTGCATCAGATGGGCCGCGAACAGCTCGCCGACCTGCAATCGCGCATGGACGCCATCCTGAAAAAACAAGGCTATACCAAAGGCACTGTCGGCGAACGCATGACCGCGCTGGGTAAAGACCCGAAATATCTTTTCCCCGACAATGATCAGGGCCGCAAGGAGATCATTGCCTTCCTTCAGGGGCGGATCGACGATATCCGCAAACGTATGCCGCAGGCGTTTCACACGCTGGTTCCAGGCAATGCCGTGGTGCAGCGCATGTCGCCGGAGGTCGAGCCCGGCGCACCCGGCGCCTATGGCGGGCCCGGATCGATGGACGGCAAGGTGCCGGGACGGCTGTGGATCAACCTGCGCACCACGAAAATCTGGCCGCGCTATGCGCTGCCCGACCTTGCCTATCACGAAACCATCCCCGGCCATGTCTGGCAGGGCGAATATACGTTCAAACTACCGCTTATCCGTTCGATGCTGGCCTTCAACGCCTATTCGGAAGGCTGGGCACTTTATGCCGAACAGCTTGCCGACGAACTGGGCGTCTATGACAGCGATCCGATGGGGCGGCTGGGCTATCTGCAAAGCCTTGCGTTCCGGGCATGTCGTCTGGTCGTCGATACCGGGCTGCATGCCAAACGCTGGAGCCGGGAGCAGGCGATCCGGTGGTTCGCCACCACCAACGGTTCCACCGTGGATGAGGTGACGGGCGAGGTTGACCGCTATTGCTCCTGGCCGGGTCAGGCCTGCGGCTACAAGGTCGGCCACACCACCATCAACCGTCTGCGCGACAAGGCAAAGCAGCAACTGGGTGGCAAATACGACTTCAAGGCATTCAACGATACCGTGGTGCTCGGCGGCGGCGTCCCGATGACGGTGCTCGGCCGCAATGTCGACCGCTATATTGCGGGCGCCCGGACCTGAATATCAGCGGTACCCGGTGCGGCACCGCCATTTCTATTCATCGCGTGGAACCGGATCACCCTCGTCCGTGCGGTCGGTACGTTCGCTGATATCGCTGACATCGCCAAGCCCGCTGCCTTCTGCAGAGGTCTGACGAGCCGTACCGTTGATCCGTGCGTTGCGTTCATCCTCGATACTCGTACCCGGTTCCAGCCGGGTACGATTGCGCGGCAGAGCTTCCGGCATCTCGTCGCGGATGAACGCCAGCATCGCTTCGCGAATGTCGCAGCGCAGGTCGAACGCGATGGCGGCATCAGCGGCGGTCGCCAGTACGCGCACCTCGATCGCTTCCGGTTTGACGTCCGTCACCTGCAACACATAGCCGCGCCCGTCCCAGCGCGGATTCGACTTCACAACCTCCTCATATTTAGCACGCAACCGTGAAATATCGGCGGTGGGATCGAGGTAGAAAAAAGCCGAGCCCAGCAATGTCGCCGTCTGGCGGGTCCAGTTCTGAAAGGAGTCGTCCAGAAACTTGCTGACGGGAACCACCAGCCGCCGTTCGTCCCAGATCGCGACGACGACATAGGTCAGGCGGATTTCCTCGATCTTGCCCCATTCGCCGTCAATGATGACGACATCGTCGAGCCGGATCGGCTCGGTAAACGCCATCTGGATACCGGCAATCAGGTTCTTGAGTGCCGGTTGCGCAGCCGCACCCACCGCCAAAGCGACCAGCCCCGCCGACGCCATCAGGGTGACGCCGACGCTGCGGACACCCGGAATCGACAGCAGCATCAGGCAAATAGTAACGAACCCGACGACCAGCGTGGCGATGCGGGTCAGAATCATACTGCGCGTACGCCGCCGCCGTGCCCGCAGATTGTCGGCGACCGAAATGTCCCAGTGCAATTCGACGATACGTGCCCAGGCCCGGATCAGCGCAATCACCAGCCAGCCGACCAGCAGTGGCACGATCAATCCTGCCGCCTGTTTCCATATGGCGTTTGCCTGTGCGCCCAGGCTGAGGGCACTGCGGATAAAGGTCAGCGCCAGCGCGACCAGTATCCAGCGCAGCGGCCCTCTTCCTACATCGACGAGGACATCCCCGCTTTGACTGCCGGTGCGCTTCGTAATGCGAAGCAGAATGCGGATTGCCACGAAATGCACGAATAATGCCGCGCATATGGCGAGGACAACCAGCCCGATGTCGAGTATCGGAGCCGGGAGTGTCCAGCCTGCTACTTCTATTTTAGCCATAGGGTGTCAACGCATGCCGAACGATAAGTTCCGCACTGCAGCATTTTTGACAATATGGCTGAAACGGTTGGCGATCAGCTCTTGCCGAACAGGCCCGAAGCCATCCCGCCCAGCGCGCCGCCAATACCGCCCTGTTGCCCTTCCAGCAGCTGCGCAAAGCGGCCCAAAGCACCTTCGCCGCCGATCTGCTCGATGATTGCGATGATCTTGGCGACCGGCAAGCCCGTGGAATCAGCGGCCGTCTGTGCTGTATCGCCCGGTGCGGTGTGGGCCTGAGCCAACGCCTGTACCGCGGCCTCGGCCTGCTCAGGAGAAATGCCGACCTTTTCCGCCAGATTCTTGAGGTCGATATTTCCTGCAACCTGTCCAAGCAGTCCATCGAGCATGCTCATGCGACAATCCCTTCAATACGACTCCGAAACAATGCATCCATTATCACGAATGTGCTGCGGGTGCGAGGACAGAACAGGAAGCCGGTGCCTAGAGTCAGACGGTTTCCTGTGCCTTGGTAGGTGCCGCTTCCAGCACACCGGCATCGATATGATCCGCGAACTGCGCGAAATTTTCGACGAACAGGTCGACCAGCTTTGCCGCGGTGGCATCATATTCGACCGTATCGGCCCAGGTTCCGCGCGGATCAAGGATCGCTGAATCCACACCGGGAACGGCGACCGGCACCTGAAATCCGAAATTGGGGTCGATACGAAACTCGACATTGTTCAGACTGCCGTCCAGCGCCGCATTCAGCAGCGCACGGGTCGCCTTGATCGGCATCCGGCTGCCGACACCATATTTGCCACCGGTCCAGCCGGTATTGACCAGCCAGCAATCGACCCCGCCCTTGTCAATCCGTTCTTTCAGCAAATTCCCGTAAACGGATGGATGGCGCGGCATGAACGGCGCGCCGAAACAGGTGGAAAAGGTCGCCTCCGGTTCGGTCACGCCGATTTCGGTGCCTGCTACCTTGGCGGTATAGCCCGACAGGAAGTGATACATCGCCTGATCGGGGGTCAGCTTCGCGATGGGCGGCAGCACGCCGAACGCATCCGCCGTCAGCATGACGACGTTCTTCGGCACCGGTCCCATATTCTCTGTGGACGCATTGGGGATGAAATCGATCGGATAGGCACCGCGCGTATTTTCGGCGAGCGTCGCATCATCGAGATCGAGCTCTCGGCTTTCCTCGTCCATCACGACATTTTCCAGCACCGTTCCGAACCGCTTCGTCGTGGCGTAAATTTCCGGTTCCGCGTCTTCGGAAAGGCGGATCATCTTGGCATAGCAACCGCCCTCGAAATTGAACACGGCGGTATCGGACCAGCCATGTTCGTCATCGCCGATCAGGGTACGGCTGGCATCCGCCGAAAGCGTCGTTTTGCCGGTGCCGGACAGACCGAAAAAGATCGCGGTATCGCCCTCGGGACCGATATTCGCCGAACAGTGCATCGGCATGATGCCCTGCATGGGCAGCATATAGTTGAGCAGCCCGAACACCGATTTCTTCATCTCACCAGCATAGCGGGTACCGCCGATCAGGATCAGCTTTTCGGTGAAATTGACCGCAATGACCGTTTCCGAACGGCAGCCGTGGCGCTCGGGATCGGCGCGAAAGTCCGGCAGGTCGATGATCGTATATTCCGGCTCCATCCCGGCGAGTTCGCCGTCTTCGGGACGGACCAGCATCGTGCGGATGAACAGATTCTGCCAGGCGAGTTCATTAATGACGCGTACCTTGACCCGGTGTTCGGGTTGCGATCCGCCATACAGGTCGGCGACGAACAGCGTGTCGCGTTCCTTCAATGCGGAGAGAAAATCGGCCTTCAGATTGGCGAATGCTTCCGGGGCCATAGGCTTGTTGACCTTGCCCCACCACACGCTTTGTTCGGTTTCGTCGTCGCGGACGATAAACTTGTCATTGGCCGATCGTCCGGTGTGCTTACCGGTTTCGACAACCAGCGGTCCGTGCTTTGCCAGTCTGCCCTCACCGCGTTTCAATGCCTGTTCGACAAGCTGCGGCGTATTCAGGTTCCAGTGCAGTTCGGCATTCGTTTCGATGCCCATGGCACGCAGTCCGAGAGCGGGTGTGCGCTCGATCATATCCTCATTCTCCCCAGTAGCACCCGGTTTTGACGGGTTGCGTAACTATATTTTTATTGCGCGTCCCGCTTAGAACGCACGCTCGAACCGGTCAAACACCGACCATATAAAACAGCGAAAACACTGTACGCTTCATCGCATCGGTTGAGCGCGATGGAACTTTGCACTACTCCCAAAGCCTCAGTCGGCTGTGTTCGGGTGCATGATGACGGATACGATCGCGCTCGTTGATGACGATCGCAACATCCTTACCTCGGTTTCCATCGCGCTTCAGGCGGAAGGATTCGTTACGCGCCTCTATTCGGACGGGGAAACGGCCTTAAAGGCCCTGATCGACAATCCACCCGATCTGGCCGTGCTCGATATCAAAATGCCGCGGATGGACGGACTGGAGTTGCTGCGGCGATTGCGGGAAAAAACCCAGCTTCCGGTAATCTTTCTGACCTCAAAGGATGACGAACTGGATGAGGCGCTTGGCCTCGCCATGGGAGCGGACGATTATATTTCCAAACCCTTCTCCCAACGTCTGCTGATCGCCCGGATCCGCGCCATTCTTCGCCGTGCCGAACACAGCACAGCCACCGGCCGGCAAGAGGGAGAGGAAGGTACGACCATCCTGACGCGGGGCCGTCTGACCATGGACCCCGCGCGGCATCGCGTGCTTTGGGCGGACAAGCCGGTGACGCTGACCGTGACCGAGTTTCTGATTCTGGAAACGCTTGCCCAGCGTCCCGGCATCGTCAAGACGCGCAACCAGTTGATGGATGCCGCCTATCAGGACGATATTTACGTCGATGACCGCACCATCGACAGCCATATCAAGCGGGTACGGCGCAAATTCCGTCAGGTCGATCCCGATTTCGACGCAATCGAAACACTCTATGGCGCCGGCTACCGATTCTCCGACGAGTGACGACCGGGAGCTTTCGCTACGCTGGTCCGGACGAATCTCGCTCACCGCGCGGATTCTGGCGGTCAATATTTTTGCGCTCGCACTGCTGGCGGGTGGATTTTTCTATCTCGATTCCTACCGGACGCGAATCCTCGACAACCGGGTATCGCAATCCGATCGCGAAGTCAGACTGATCGCCGAAGCGCTTGACGCTGCACCTCGAAAACTCAAAAATTCGCTGGTGGTGCGGATGGCTGCCTCCACCGGTACCCGCGTTCGTGTCTATTCGGACAAAGGTACATTGCTGGAGGACAGTCAGGCGCTGGGCCTTCGCAACTTCACCCTGCAGGATCCCGACAAACAACCTTGGCAAATGGATGCCGCGCGTTTCCTCGATGCCGTCATCGACACCGTGGTTGCCGCCCGCCGACCTCCCTTATATCGCGAACACCATGGCAATACCGGCCTGCGATGGCCCGATGTGGTCACTGCAATCGATACGCATGGTACCGCCGCATCGGTCTGGCGCGCGCCCGACCGCACGCCGGTCGTTACCGCCGCCGCAGCACTTGATGATGGCGGCGTGGTACTCACCACGGTCAACGCCCGTGACATTACGCAAACCGTCCGGCTGGAACGCTATCGCCTCAGCATCGTGCTGGCGATTACCGTCCTGACCTCGATCCTCTTGTCACTCTTCCTCGCCCGTACCATCGTCCGCCCGCTGCGCAGGCTGGCCCGAGCGGCGGTGCGCGTACGTCTGGGGCGCGCGCGCGAAGTGGTGGTCCCCCGCCTTCCCTCCCGGCGGGATGAGATCGGCATGCTCGCCCGCGCGCTTTCGGATATGAGTCAGGCGCTGCGCGCGCGCATCGACGCCACCGAAGCGTTTGCGGCGGATGTCACGCATGAGATCAAGAATCCGCTGGCCTCTTTACGTTCCGCCGTAGAGGGCTTGGCCAATATTCAGGATCCGGAGCTTCAGGCACGGCTGATCGCCGTTATCCGTGACGATATTCATCGCCTGGACCGGCTGATCAGCGATATTTCCGATGCCTCCCGGCTCGACGCGCAACTCAGCCGCGCCAAGTTCGAACCCGTCGATCTCGGCGCGCTTCTGTCGGCGCTCGTCCACCAGCGGATCGAACGCGGCCTGCCCCGTAACCTGCGTATTCGTTTCGATCGGCAGCCGGAGGAAGCAATCCGGGTTCTGGGCGAAGGAACCCGGCTGGAGCGCGTATTTGAAAACCTGATCGATAATGCCATCTCCTTTTCGCCCGACCGCAGTGTGATCACCCTTTCCGCGCATCAGGACCATCATTGGGTAGAAATTCGGGTAGAGGACGAAGGGCCGGGCGTCCCCGAAGCACAACGGGAATCGATTTTCCGCAGGTTTCACTCGATTCGCCCCGAAACGGAAGAATTCGGTAAGCATTCCGGGCTGGGACTCGCCATTGCCCGGACGATCATAGAAGGGCATCAAGGCACGATCGCAGTCGAATCGCGCGAAGATCGTCAGGCCGGTGCGCGGTTCATCGTCCGCCTGCCGACCACTGGCGCGAGGCACTAACGGGGGTATGATGACGGAGCTATCGTCCGAGAGCGTGCATGGAAGCTGCGTCGCCATAAACGGTGAAGCAGTGCTGATCGAAGGGCCATCGGGCAGCGGCAAATCCGATCTGGCACTGCGTCTGATTGATCGGGGGGCCATCCTTGTCAGCGACGACTATACCTTTGTGCAACGGCACAAGGGAGCGCTTCAGGCCAGCGCACCGGCAACGATCAAGGGGCAGATGGAAGTGCGCGGGCTTGGCATCGTTCCGTTCAATTCCATCGACTCGGCTCCGCTCGCACTCATCGTTTCGATCAGTAATCAGCCGGATCGCCTGCCGCTGGAGGTCCGCCATCGTCGGCTTTGCGGTATGGAAGTGCCGCTGATCCAGTTGCCTGCGCTGGAACCGTCTGCCCCGATCAAGGTTGAACTGGCTCTGAAACATCGGTCCGAACCATAATGCCGAACAGTCCTCCCAAGGATATCCTGCTCGTCACCGGCATGTCGGGTGCAGGAAAATCGACGGTTCTGCGCACGCTGGAGGATATCGGCTGGGAAGTCGTGGATCAGTTGCCGCTGCTGCTCGTCGATCGGTTGCTCGCTACCGCACTGCCCGAAGGTGTCGACTGGGACACCCGCCCGCTTGCGCTGGGTCTGGGCACGCGCACCCGTGGTTTCGATCCCGATGCGCTGGTTCGCAAGATCAAGAATCTCCGGGAAATGCATGGGCATGATGTCGGCGTGCTGTTTCTCGATTGCAGCGGCACCGAACTGGAACGCCGTTATTCCGAAACTCGGCGCCGACACCCGCTTGGTGCCGATCGTCCCGCCAGCGACGGCATTGCCAGAGAGCGCGAACTGCTGGCGCCGCTGCGCCGGTGGGCAAACCGCCTGATCGACACGACAAGCCTTTCCGCAAACGATCTGGCGCAGAAGGTGCGGGAAACCTTTGCCACCGATTCGCTGGGCCAGCCGACTCTCTCCATTCTGTCGTTCGGCTATTCGCGCGGCCTGCCGCTCAATGCCGATCTGGTTTTCGACATGCGATTCCTGCGTAACCCGCATTGGATTGCGGAATTGCGCCCCGGCACCGGTCAGGATGCCGATGTCGCCGAGTATATCGCGCAGGATTCCGCCTACCCCGAGGCAATTGAGCGGATCGTCAGCCTGATCGAGATGCTGCTGCCACGCTATCGGGCGGAAGGAAAATCCTATGTAACCATCGCCTTTGGCTGTACCGGGGGGAGACATCGTTCCGTTCATGTCGCCGAACATATGGCCGGACGGTTGCGTAACGCGGGTTTTTCGCCCACGGTAAAGCATAGAGATCTCGGTACGGCGCCGCAGGATTCGCTTGAGGACGCGCCGACACAATGATGAATCGCTTGGGAAGCATGATTGCATGATCGGTTTGGTTCTGGTGACGCATGGCCATCTGGCTGAAGAATTCGTCACGGCCATGGAGCATGTTGTCGGGGCGCAGGAAAAGATCGCCCGGATCTGCATTGGCCCAGAAGATGATATGGAGGCGCGACGCACCGACATCGCGACCGCCATCGAGTCGGTCGATGACGGGTCGGGCGTAATCGTGCTGACCGACCTGTTCGGCGGCACCCCATCCAATCTCGCCATTTCGCTGATGGAGCCGGGACGCGTCGAAGTGATTGCCGGCATCAACCTGCCGATGCTGATCCGGCTTGGCGGTGCACGCAAGAAAATGAAGGTTGTGGACGCCGTCGCGGCCGCGCGTGAAGCAGGACGCAAATATATCTCGGTCGCGTCCGAGGTGCTGGGTGAGGCCGCTGCGTGAACCGCACCAGCCGTTCGGTCCAGATTATCAACAAGCGCGGGTTGCACGCACGCGCCAGTGCAAAGTTCGTCACGCTCGCTTCGGCGCAGCCGGTCGAAGTCTCGGTCGAAAAGGACGGCACCAGCGTTACTGGCACTTCGATCATGGGGCTGATGATGCTGGGTGCGGCGATGGGCGACGTCATCACGATCAGCGCGGAAGGCGATGGCGCCGATATGGCGATCGATGCCCTGACCTCGCTCGTTGAAGACCGGTTCGGCGAAGAATAACCTTCCGGTCCGCCATGCCCCGCGACATCACCGCCTATTCCAACCCGCTGGTTAAGCGGATGCGCACGCTGCGCGACAAGCGTCACCGCAAAGCCGAAGGACTGTTCCTGGCCGAAGGGCTGCGCATCCTCACCGAAGCGCGGGAGGCAGGGCATTTACCGCGCTATTGCTTCTTCGCCGGTGACAGCGAACAGCACCCGCTGGTGCAGGCGTTGATCGGCCCGGTCGAGGCAGGCGGAGGCGAAGCCATCCGCACCACGCCGGACATCCTTTCCAAGCTATCGGGCAAGGACAATCCCGGCGCGGTGGTCGGCGTATATGACGAACTGCCGACCGCGCTGGACCGGCTTGATCGCACAACGGCGCCGCTATGGCTGGTGGCCGAACGGCTGCGCGATCCCGGCAATCTGGGAACCATCCTGCGCACCGCCGATGCGGTCGGTGCGGGCGGGCTGATTCTGATCGACGAGTGTGTCGACCCGTTTTCGGTAGAAGCGGTGCGTGCCAGCATGGGTGCGCTGTTCACCGTGCCGTTGGCGCGGGCCGCATGGTCCGATTTCCTGCCGTGGTTACGCAGCGGTCCGGGGCAGCTTGTCGGCCTCAGCCTCGATACCGACAGCGATTATCGCGCGCCCGACTATCCGCCGCCCACCTTCCTGCTGACCGGGAACGAGGCGCAGGGAATGCCCGACAGCTTCGCCGCCGAATGCGATGTGCTGGTCAAAATCCCGATGCACGGCAAGGCCGACAGCCTGAACGCCGCCGTCGCCACCGCCGTCATGGCCTATACCGTGCTCGATCGGCAGGCGGGGTGATCAATCCTTTGGACGGTTCTGTTTGATAAATTCCAGCTCGTTTTTGGCCACCTTGCTGTCGGGGTCGTCCTTCAGGCTGTCTTGATAAGCCTTTTCCGCCTCATCCCATTTACCAAGGTCGACATAGGCAAAGCCTTCACCGCGCAACGCCCGCGCACGTTGGAATTTCTCATCTTCGGAAAATCCGGCATAGGTTTCGGCGCTTTTGTACGCGGCAAGCGACAGTTCCGGCTGTTTCAATTGCTGATAGGCAAAGCCCAGTTCGGAAAAAAACTGCGAATGCATCGGCGCAAGTTCGGTCGCGCGTTTCAGCGGCGCCACGGCTTCGGCGAACTTGCCCTGCCCGTTCAGTGCAAATCCCTTGATCCAGAGCGCCATGCACCCGCTATCGTTCAGGACAAGGGTATCGCGTTTCGGCTTCATCGACTGGCCAAGCGTCGCATATACCAGTGCTTCGGTCATATTCGGCCCGCAAAATACCAGCCGCTTCTCCGCTGCGATATCCTTGTCGAGATGCGCAATAACCGGTTCGACCAACGTGATTGCCTTGTCGGGCTGGCTGGCCCTGATCGCCGTAATCGCGGCGTCCACCGCCTTGCTGTCCGGATCCTGCGCCTTCTCTCCGGCAACGATCTGATTTTGTCCTGCGACACCCGGTGTCGCGGCCAACAGCGCCAGAATCCCCACAATCAGCATATTCCCCTCCCCCTGTTCGTTGTTACTCGGCAGCTTCCTCCCGATCGTCGCTCACCGCCAGTTTGGTCAGCGGGCGTGCCGATTGTTCGACCATCGGCAGACTGTCGAGGCTCTTGCCGCCGGTATCGACGTTCAACGTCTCGAACCGCCGTGCCGACGTCATGACCTGCGACTCCATGCTGCCGACGAAGCTGTTATACGCCCCCATCGCGGTTTCGAGGTTCTTGCCCAGTTTCGAAACATGGCCGCCCATAGTGTAGAGCCGCGCGTGCAGTTCCTTGCCCAGTTCGGCGATCTGCCGCGCCTCGCCGGCCAGCTTCTCCTGACGCCAGACCGCGGCAACGGTGCGCGCAATCGCAATCAGGTTGGTCGGCGTTGCGATCAGCACCCGGCGATCGAACGCATAGTCCCAAAGCTCCGGCTCATGTTCCAGCGCGGCGGACAGGAAATGCTCGCCCGGCACGAACATGATGACGTAATCGGGCGTGTCGTCGAACTGGTTCTGATACGCCTTGGCCCCCAGCGCGTTGATATGGTTCTTCATCGACGCGACATGCGCCGCCATGAACGCGGCGCGTTCGGCCTCATCCACCGCGCCGTGCGCGTCCTGATAGGCGTTCAGCGACACCTTGGCGTCGATCACCAGACTGCGCCCGCCCGGCACCTTGACGATGGCGTCGGGACGCAGCCTGCCGCCCTCGGTATCGACGCTCACTTCCATCTGGAAATCGGTATGTTCGGCCAGGCCGCAGGTTTCGAGCACGTTGCGCAACTGCTGCTCGCCCCATCGTCCGCGTGCCTTGGGCGCCGACCGCAAGGCGTTGGAAAGCTTCGCCGCTTCGCTGCGCACCGATTCCTGCCCGATCCGCATTTCGCTGATCACGCCTTTCAGGTCGCCATAGGCTTCCTGCCGCTCCTTCTCGACCTTCGAAATCGACTCCTCATAGCGTTTAAGCGTGTCCTGCACCGGCGCCAGCAACGCCTTCAGCTTCGCCTCATTCGCCTTGCCCTCTTCGCTGAACCGGTCGTTTGCGCGCGCCAGAAAGCTTTTCTGCGCCTCGCCCAGCAGATGCGTGGCGACCTCACGAAACTGGCCGGCCATCGCCTCTCGAGCATCCTTGAACTCGGTCAGTCGGTCCTCGAACGCCCCGGCCTTCGCCTTCAGGTCGGCAAGTTCCAGCCGCGCCGCATCGCGTTCGTCGCGCAGCCGTTCTTCCACGTCACGCAGCCGCCCGACCTCATTCGCCTGCTCCTGCGCGCGGGCCAGATCGGTGATCGCCGCCTTGAAATCCTCGGTACGCGCATCGCGTTCGGCGCGCATCGCCGCCACGCCGCGATTGCCCAGAAACCAGCCGATGGCCAGCCCTGCGGCCATGGCGATAATGATGGCGACCAGTTCCAGCGTCAAAACAATCCCTCCCGAAATCCCCGATCAATGCCTGTCGCTTTCGCACAGACACGGTTTGGGAACATAGGCGGAACGATCCGGTTAGGACAGCCCTAAATCGGTTTTTACGATGACTGGTGAATACGACCGGACAGGACGTCCGAAGGCATGGCGTCAGGCCGCTGCCTTACGCGCCTTTTGCAGCCTTTTCATAATCATCTGCCGTTTCAGCCGCGACAGGTGGTCGAGAAAGACAATACCGTTCAGATGGTCCATTTCATGCTGAAGACAGGTGGCCAGCAATCCTTCAAGCTGCTCTTCATGCACCTTCCCGTCCTCATCCATCCAGCGCGCGGTACAGGTGGCGGGACGCTCGACTTCGGCGAACTGCTCTGGGACCGACAGGCAGCCCTCCTTGTAGATGTTCATCGCCTCATCGGTGTCGAGGATTTCGGGATTGATGAACACCATCGGCTCGCGGATCGGCTTGCCGTCCTCATCCTCTTCTTCCTGAAGGTCCATCACCAGCACGCGCTTCGCCACGCCGACCTGAATGGCGGCAAGGCCGATGCCGGGCGCATCGTACATGGTTTCGAACATATCGGCGATCAGTTGACGCAGTTCGTCGTCCACCGTCTCGACAGGGTCGGAAACGATCTTCAGCCGCGGATCGGGTACCTCGATAATCGGAAGAATGGCCATGTCGTAAATTTAGGAATTTCGCCGCCACAGGTCAATTACCGCGACAAAGACGAAATTTCGATCAGACTGAACGCCCGGTTCATCCCAGCGGGCGACGCGCGCGCAACGCCTGCGCCAGCGTGCCTTCATCAAGATAGTCGAGTTCACCCCCGACCGGCAGGCCGTGGGCAAGCTGCGTCACCCGCACCGGAAAACGCTCGATCCGCTCGGCGACGTAATGCGCCGTGGTCTGCCCTTCCAGCGTCGCATTCATGGCCAGCACCACTTCGTCGATACCGCCCGCCTCCACCCGGCGAATCAGCGAATCGATGGTCAGGTCTTCCGGCCGCACGCCATCCAGCGCCGACAACCGCCCGCCCAGCACGTGAAACTTGCCGGGAAACAGCCGCGAACGCTCCAGCGCCCACAGGTCGGCGACCTCCTCCACCACACAGATCGAGCGACCGTCGCGGCGGGGATCGGCACAAACTCCGCATGGGTCGGTGGTATCGACATTGCCGCAAACACTGCACGTCGCCAGCGTCTCGCTGACCACGCCCAGCGCCTTTAACAGCGGCTCCAGCGCGGTTTCCCGCCGTTTGATAAGGTGCAGCACCGCACGCCGCGCCGATCGCGGACCAAGGCCGGGAAGCCGCGCCAGCGCCTGAGTCAGCGTTTCGATTTCGGAAGAAGCCATGACAGATTGGATAGATAGGGGGTTGCATAGGCTTCTGCCAAGCGGTTGAGAGCATTCCATGAGAGTGATTTTCATGGGAACGCCCGAATTCGCGGTACCGGTGCTCAACGCGGTGGTGGCCGCCGGGCATGATGTCGTTGCGGCATACAGCCAGCCGCCACGCCGGTCGGGTCGCGGTAAGAAGCTCCATCCCTCCCCGGTTCATGCCCGCGCCGAACTGCTCGGCATTCCGGTATTCACGCCCCCGACCCTGCGCGATGAGGCAGAACAGGCACGGTTTGCCGGGTTCAATGCGGATGTCGCCGTGGTCGCGGCCTATGGTCTGTTACTGCCGCGCGCGGTTCTCGCCGCGCCCCGTCTGGGATGCCTCAACGTCCATGCCTCGCTCCTGCCGCGCTGGCGTGGTGCGGCCCCGATCCAGCGCGCAATTCTGGCTGGCGATGGCGAAACCGGCGTCGGCATCATGCAGATGGAGGCGGGACTCGACACCGGGCCGGTACGACTGGAAGGGCGCACCCCCATCGGCGGCAAGACGGCGGGCGACCTGACCCGCGAACTGTCGGACCTTGGCGCGCGGCTGATGATCGAGGTGCTGGCCGATCCCGATGCCTATCCGCCGGTGGCGCAGGCCGAAACCGGCGTCACCCAGGCGCCGAAGATCGACAAGGCGGAGGCTCGGCTGAACTTCGCGCAACCGGCGGGAGCGGTGGAGCGGCAGATACGTGCCTTCAACCCCGCTCCCGGCGCCTTTTTGGAAATCGCCGGGGAGCGTATCCGCGTCCATTCCGCCGAAATCGCTGAAGGCGGCGGCACACCCGGCACAGTGCTGGACGATGCCCTCACCATCGCTTGCGAAACCGGCGCGATCCGCCCGAAAACTGTGCAACGCGCGGGCCGTGGCGTCATGGCGGCGGAGGACCTGCTGCGCGGTTTCCCGATTCCTGCGGGTACGCAATTGACGTGACCCGCTTCGCGCTCACCATCGAATATGACGGTCGCCCCTTCATGGGCTGGCAACGACAGGACCATGGTCCCAGCGTGCAGCAGGCGATCGAGGAGGCGATCGCGCGGATCACCGGCGAAACCGTTCTGGTCTACGCCTCAGGCCGCACCGATTCAGGCGTCCATGCGCTGGCGATGCGCGCGCATGTCGATATTGAAAAGCCGATAGCACCCTTTCGACTGATGGAGGCGATCAATGCGGTCGTGCGCCCCGATCCTGTGGCGATCCTCGCGTGCGAACAGGTGGCCGACCACTGGCACGCCCGCTTCTCCTGCATCGCGCGCCATTACGAATATCGCATCGTCAATCGTCGTGCGCCGCTGACCTGGGAAGCAGGGCTGGCATGGCGACTGGCACAGCCGCTGGATGCGCAAGCCATGCAGGCGGGCGCGAAGCGGCTGATCGGGCGGCATGACTTCACCACCTTTCGCTCGGTCCATTGTCAGGCGGACAGCCCGCTGCGGACGCTCGACCGGCTGGACGTCGTGCGTACCGGCGACCGGATCAGCGTTTTCGCCTCCGCGCGATCCTTTCTGCATCATCAGGTCCGCTCGATGGTCGGCTGTCTGGCACAGGTCGGGCTGGGCAAATGGACGCCCGACGATATGACCGCAGCGCTGGAAGCACGCGACCGCACCGCCCTCGCGCTCAACGCCCCATCGGACGGACTATATTTCCTACGCGCGGATTATTCGGACGACTGACGCCGGAAGCTGGTGGCAAGCTCGACATGGGTCGACCAGCGGAACTGCCCCACCGGCTGCACCCATTCCAGCATATAGCCGCCTTCACATAATATCGCGGCATCGCGTGAAAAGGTACTGGGATTACAGGATATATAGGCGATACGCGGCATCGCATCCGCCAGATTGCGCATTTGTTCCTGCGCACCCGCACGGGGCGGGTCCAGAATGACCGCATCGAAGCGGTTCAGCTCCTCCACCGTCAGCGGACGGCGATACAGGTCGCGATGATCGGTGAACACCGGGCGCTGCGCGGCATTGGCCGCCGCTTTCAACGACATCACCGCATCGCGCGACGCCTCGGCGGCATACACCTTGGTCTTCGGCGCATGGATCAGGCTGAGCGTGCCCAGCCCCGCAAACAGATCGGCCACGGTCGCAGCGCCTTCGCAAATCCCGCGTGCCGCTGAGGACAGCGCATCCTGGCCCTCCTGTGTCGCCTGCAAAAACGCGCCCGGCGGCAGTGCGACCGGCACCCCGCCCAGCGTCACCGTCACCGGGTCCGGTTCCCAGCGCGGTTCCGGCCCCAGCCCTTCGTCGATTGTCAGCCGCGCCAGATTGTGCCGCGCTGCAAAGCTGGTCAGCGCTTCGGCATTGGCCAGCCCGTCGGCCTCAACACCTTTGATGAGGATGTCCGCGCCCTGATCGGCCAGTGTCAGATGAATATCGGCGCGGCGGCTGCGCGGCAGCATGGCGGCAAGCAGCCCACGCAGCGGCTGCAACAGCGCGAACAGGTCCGGGTGCAGGATTTCACACTGATACACGTCCACCAGCCGGTGGCTCTTGCTCTCGGTAAAACCCAGCAGCACCTGACGCCCGCGCCGTTCGGCGTGCAGCGTGGCGCGGCGGCGCGTTTTCGGCGGCGACAGAATGGGCGCGCGGATTTCCGTGCTCAACCCGTGCTGGGCCAGCGCACTCGCCACACGGTCGTGCAGATAGGTCGCATAGCTGGCATCATCCAGATGTTGCAGCGTGCATCCCCCGCATTCGGGAAAGTGGCGGCAAGGCGGCTCACGATGGTGCGGCCCGCGCGTGATGCCGCCATCCGCGCGCAAGCGATCGCCCGGCGCAGTCAGCGGCTGGTGACGCCCATCGCTGGCGATACCGTCACCTCGCGCGGCAATGCCGACAATCTCGCTACCCTCACTCATCGACATTCTCCCAGCGCAACCGGCACCTGCGCGATCAGGTCGTCGGCTGCAAAGGCCGGACCGGCAAGCTGCGCGGCGCGTCCATGCAGCCAAATCGCGCCCGCAATAGCGTCCATCCCACCGACCGCAAGCCGTGCTCCGCATAGCCCCGCCAGGACATCGCCCGTCCCCGCAGTCGAAAGCCAGCGCGATCCGTTGGCGGCGACCACGGCCCGCCCGTCCGGCCAGGCTATCACTGTATCCGGTCCCTTGTGCACGATTACCGCACCCGACCGCCGCGCCGCTTCCCGCGTAACCGACAGCTTGCCGCCATCGCCGGAAAACATCCGCGAAAACTCACCCGCATGCGGTGTCAGAACGGTCGCCGCTTTCCGCCGGTACAGACGTTCAGCCGCCGCCTCGCCCAGCATCGTCAGCGCATCGCCGTCCAGAACAAGCGGATGCTCACTATCCAGCGCCGCCTCCATCCGTGCACGACTCTCCGCATCCCGGCCCAGCCCCGGCCCGATCACCAGCGCGGCAATCCGCTCGTCCTCCAGCAGCGTGGCGAGCGAATCCGCATTTGCGGCCTTGCGAAACACCAGGGCATCCGGGCCACGATCCGGCTGATTTGCGCCCGCCAGCATCACATAGCCCGCGCCGCCATGCAGCGCCGATCGTGCGGCCAGCCGGGATGCTCCCGGCATTGCCCCTTCAACCACCAGCACCAGCCCGCGGCTGTATTTGTGACTGTCGCGCGCGGGCGCGGCCTGCTCCGGCTGGGCGATACTGTGGCAATCAGAAGCGCAGGGAATACCGATATCGGCATATATCACATGCCCGCTCGCGATCAGCCCCGCCCCCAGCACATGCCCCGGTTTGAGCGCACCCAGCGCTACCGTCACATCCATATGAGCAGCGCCCAGATCCGCACCATCGTCGGTGCCGACTCCCGAAGGCAGATCAATCGCAATCGAAAATTCAGAATGTTTTACAAGATAATGGAGCAATTCTCTGACATCATCAGACAAGGTGCGCGACATACCGGTTCCAAACAGGCCATCGACCAGTACCGCGCGCGGTTCCGCATCCTGCAACGCTACGGTCGGCCCGTCCCAGCGCTGGCGCATGGTTTCCGCCGCCCCCTTGCGCTCCCCGCCCAGTGCGGCGACGGTAACATCCAGCCCCCGTTCTGCCAGCAAGCGGGCGACGACATACGCATCGCCACCGTTATTGCCCGGCCCGGCAAGCACGAGCACCGCCCGCCCCTTTGCAAAGCGCAAAGCCTCCCTCGCAACTGCGGCACCAGCGCGTTCCATCAGCTCATCCTGCGCAACGCCTGCAACGAAACAGGCCTGTTCGGCCGCGCGCATGGCCTCGGCCGTCAGGATGGGAACACCCGAAGGGATACGTTGCGTCATGACGCCAATTTGCTCAACGGCGTCGGCAGGCGGTAGCGTGCGCCACCGATTACCACCTCGATTTGGCCATTGCTCAACACCGTCGCTTTCGCCGGCTCCGCTCCGTCGGCGGCGGTCACGCTGTTCCCATCCTGCGTGACAAGCAGGCGATGAAAACTGCCATCCGGCTGACGCACGGTCAGCACCGTGCCCTGATCGGTAGTGGTGGAATCAACGGTACAGTCGGGTATGAAACCATCACTGCCCGCCGGGGAGCAGGCGATATGCTCACCCTTATCCCTCGGCGGTTGCGACGTCCCGTTATTGCCGTTCGAAATCCCCTGCCCGCACCCGGCAAGGGCAAGCGACAGGATGGTAATCAGTCCGAGATCAGATATCCGCATAGACATGGGTTTCAGCGCGTGCTCCGGGATGCGTCACCGCCCCCTTACAGGCTGAACCCACATTTTGCGAATAGCGCCATAGCGCGCCTGCCTGATAATCGTTCTGAAGCGGTTTCCAGTTGGCCTTGCGCTCAGCCAGCACTGCTTCCGCCACGTCCAGATCGATGGTTCCAGCCTCGGCATCGATGCGAATCATATCTCCGTCCTCGATCAGCGCGATCGGGCCGCCATCCGCCGCCTCAGGGCCGACATGACCGATACAGAAGCCGCGCGTGCCGCCCGAAAAGCGGCCGTCGGTGATCAGCGCAACCTTCTCACCCATGCCCTGACCATAGAGCGCAGCGGTGGTCGCCAGCATCTCCCGCATACCGGGACCGCCCTTCGGCCCTTCATAGCGGATGACGATCACCGATCCTTCAGCGATGTCGCGATTCTCAACCGCGCGGAATGCGTCTTCTTCGCATTCGAATACCCGCGCCGGACCTTCGAACTGCAATCGCTTCATCCCCGCCACCTTCACGATCGCGCCATCGGGCGCCAGCGACCCTTTCAGGCCGACCACGCCGCCGGTCGGCGACAGCGGCGTCTGGATATCGTAAATCACCTTCTGATCGGGGTTCCAGGTAACTTCATCGATATTCTCGCCCAGCGTCTTGCCGGTCACGGTCATGCAATCGCCGTTCAGATACCCCCCCGCCAGCATCGTCTTCATCAGCATATAAACGCCGCCGGCTTCATACATATCCTTGGCGACATACTTGCCACCGGGTTTCAGGTCAGCGATGTAAGGGGTTGATTTAAATATCTCCGCCACGTCGAACAGGTCGAACTCGATTCCTGCTTCATTGGCCATGGCGGGCAAATGCAGCGCACCGTTGGTCGAACCGCCGGTGGCGGCCACCACGCGCGCGGCATTGATGAACGCTTCGCGCGTACAGATGTCGCGTGGCCGGATATTCTTCTCCAACAGGTTCATCACCTGCTCACCCGCCGCTACCGCGATTTCCGCGCGGCTCTGATAGGGCGCGGGCACCATGTTGGAGTTGGGCAGCGATAATCCGATCGCCTCACCCACGCACGCCATGGTGTTGGCGGTAAACTGCCCCCCGCACGCACCATGTCCGGGGCAGGCGACTTTTTCCAGCTCGATCAGTTCCTGCAACGGACAATTGCCCGATGCGTGCTGGCCCACCGCTTCGAACACATCGACGACCGTGACGTCATGATCGTGGAACCGACCCGGCAGGATCGATCCGCCATAGACGAAGATCGACGGGATATTCAGGCGGAGCATTGCCATCATCATCCCCGGCAGCGACTTGTCGCACCCGGCAAAGCCGACCAGCGCATCATAGCAGTGGCCGCGCACCGAAAGCTCGACCGAGTCGGCGATCACCTCACGACTGACCAGCGAGGATTTCATCCCCTGATGCCCCATGGCGATGCCGTCGGTCACGGTAATCGTGTTGAACCGGCGCGGCATTCCGCCGCCTGCTTCCACTCCGGCACGCGCCGCATCAGCCTGCGCGTTCAGCGTGGTATTGCACGGCGCGCTGTCGTTACCGGCGCTGGCGAGCGCGACGAAGGGGCGTGCGATTTCCTCTTCGCTCAGCCCCATCGCATAATAATAGCTGCGGTGCGGCGCTTTTTCAGGCCCGACCGAAACGTGACGGCTGGGCAGGCGGGATTTATCAAAGCTTTTGGTCATAACGGCGACAGCCTATGTCGCGGATGGCACCTCGAACGCAAGACTATTACGCACGTTGCTCAACATATCGGACAAAATGTCACACCAGCGGGCAATTCCGGCAGCATCCGATATCAGATCATTGCGCACCTCGATCGACAGACACGGAATGCCTTTCGCCTCGCCATGCCGGTTGAGGGTCGCGTTCAGCAAACGGCCAGAATAGGGTTCATTGTCCCCCACCGTCAGCCCCTGTTCCACCAGCGCGCGGATGGCAGGGCGCGCCGCGCGATCGTCGCGGTTATACAGGATACCGACCTGCCAGGGTCGATCCGCTCCGCCGGTTTCCAGACATGGGGTAAAACTGTGAACCGCCGCGATCATCCGCGGACGATGCGAACGAATCATCGAATCAATCGCATCGTGATAGGGGGCATAGAACCGGGCAATCCGATCGTCCCGGTCTGCTCTGACATTCCCCGGAATTGCATGCCCGTCGCTGATTGTCGGGATCAGGCCCGCATGATCCGGTTCGCGGTGCAGGTCGATCACCAGCCGCGACACCGTCGCCAGAACCGCAGGAGAGCCCAGTCGCTTTGCCAGACAGCGGGTCAGGGCACCCGCGCCGATATCGACCGCAATATGCTTGCGCATTACATCCAGTCCGACCTTCAGGTCGATACGCGGCGGCACCCGGTCGGAAGCATGATCGCACAGCAACAGGATATCGCTCTGCCCGTCGATGAATTCCGCCAACTCCAACTGCATCAGCGCCGCTTCCTCGCATGAAATGCCGCCAGCCGCTCGCCGAATTCTGCACTGGCAAAGCGCGCATCGAACGCCGCGTCGGTATGGGAAGCGCCGGGATCGCGCCACACCCCTTTCAGAGCGCGCAATGCTTCGGGAGCATTCGCGGCAATCGTCCCCGCCAGAGCGACAGCCGCTGATTCCGCTTCGACCGAATAGAGATCCGCTAATCCTCGCCGCACCGCCGTTTCGGCATCGACAGGCGCTCCGGCAAACAACATCTGCGCGGCAAAGCCCGGCCCGACCGCAGCTTTCAGTCGCGCGACGTCGCTGCCCGGATAGCTCAACCCCAGTTTAGCGGGAGTCGTTGCGAACACCGCGCCTTCTCCCGCCACGCGGATGTCGCACGCCAGGACCAGCGCGACCGCTGCGCCATAGCAGCCGCCATCGACCGCCGCGATCACCGGCATGGGCAGCGCCGCAACCGCTTCTATTCCGGCTGCCATGGTTTCGCGAAAGACGCGGCACTGGCCCGCATTGCTTCGTAAGGCGTCAAATTCACCAATATCCGCCCCTGCCGAGAAGATTCCCTCCGCCGACGAATACAGCAGCACGACCCGCGCATCGCTGTCCGCGATTTGCGCGCAACATTGCCGCAGGTCGGCCCAGCCGGTCATGGATATGGCATTGCGCGCACCGGCACGGGCGATCCGCAAGCGGGCGATTTGGTCGGCAAGCGTCCAGCTAAACATCACGACTGCCCATGCCGCAGCGCAGCAGTTTTGTCACGACCTGTCGGGAAAAGAGGGGGGTGGCGTCCGCGCGAACGCGGAAGGCCACCCACGGACGTCATGCCCCTTGCACTCGATCCGCTCCACCGAGTCGCAGCATGAACCATGCCAGTCGAAAAATCCCTGATTTTCCGCGGCTTCAGAATCGCTTGAATCCCGTTTTGGGGCATGCACCTGTCACACGAGTGCCGTTTCGAGACACCACCAGCCGGGTTCCGTCACCCGGACCCTTTCGGCGGCTGCATCGCGGGCCGCAATATTCTGGAACAGGGCAAAGCATGTCGCCCCCGACCCCGACATGCGCACCAGGGTCGCGCCCGGCTGCGCCTCCAGCAGGGTCAGTACCGCAGCCACTTCAGGGGCCAGCGCGATCGCGGGAGACTGCAAATCATTGCGTCCCAGACCCGCAGCGTCGAGCAAAGACATATCCGTAGCGATGCCACCGCGATCCACCCGGCCCCACCGCCCAAAGACGGCGGGCGTTGATACGGCCACACCGGGATTAACCAGCAACACCGGCACTCCCGGCGCTCCCTCAATCGGCATCAGTGCTTCACCACGCCCGCGCCCGATCGCAGTGGTGCTGAGCAGGCAGGCCGGAACGTCCGACCCCAGCGCGTCCGCGCACCGCATCAGCGCAGGGTCGTCAGAGCTGACGCCATGCAAGCGCGCCAGTGCGCGCAGGGTTGCCGCCGCATCCGCCGAGCCGCCGCCCATACCCGATGCCACCGGCAAATTCTTTTCAAGCCTGATCGCAACGGGTTTCCGGACGCCGAATGCTTCACGAAACCGGTCGCGGGCGCGCAGTACCAGATTATCGCCCTCCCCGGCCAATGCAGGTGCGAACGGACCGGTCACGGCAAACGCATCCTCCGCCGCTTTCTCGATCGTCAAAACGTCGCCGTCGGCAACGAAGGCAAACAGGGTTTCCAGCTCATGATAGCCATCCGTCCGGCGAGCACGGACGTGCAGCGCCAGATTGATCTTGGCACGGGCGGCCTCGACAATCGCCACGCCTAGCTCTCCGGCAAGCCGTTGGCGATCTTGTCGGCAAGCTGCGTCGCCTCTTCACCATCGGAGAAAACGGCTGCCGCACGCCAGGCATAACGCGCTTCGAAATAGCGTCCGGTGCGCCAATAGGTATCGCCGAGATGGTCGTTGATCGTGACGCTTGCAGGGCTGTCCTGCGACGCCTTTTCCAGCAACGGCAACGCTTTGCCGTACTCGCCGCGTTTGTAATATGCCCAGGCGAGCGAGTCCGTGATCGACGGGTCACCGGGCCGCAGCTTGTCGGCGCGCTGCAAGAGCTTCAGCGCTTCGTCGAGATTTTCCCCACGCTCCACCTGCGCATAGCCCAGATAATTGAGCGCTACCGGTTCATCCGGCGCCATCTGTACCACGCGTTGCAGGATCGGCAGCGCCTGTGCCCAGTCGCCTGCCTGTTCCAGCGCCCCGCCGCGCTGCAAATAGAGCGACCAGCCCGCATCGGAACCGGCCATGTCGATGGCCCGCTGATAAGCCGCCGCGGCTTCCTTATATCGCTCCTCGGAAGCCAGAAAATTCGCATAGTCGCGAACATCATCGACATCCGCATTGTCCGCATCGGCCAGTTTACGCGACAGGGCAAGCGCGGCATCGGTCTGATTCGCCCGACGCAACACCGAAACATGCGCTTCCTGTGCTTCACGGTAAAAGGCGCTGTCACCACTGATCTGATTGAGCAGCCCTTCTGCCAGCGCCGTATCACCATCGCGCGACAGCGCACTGGCCAGCGAAAGGCGCGCGCGATCATAGTGCGGGTCGAGCAGTAATGCCGAGCGGTCGAGCGTAACCACCAGCGGCAGCAGCCGGTCATCCTCCAGACTGCCCGCCAGTTCGCCATACAGCCGCGCAATGCCGAATGCCGCATCGACCTTCGCCGGCTTCGGCAAATGGGCGCGCAGTCCGACCATTTGCGGGTCATCCCCCGCCAGAATGGCCCTGGCAGCATCATGCTGCCCCTTGGCGGCGAGCAGTTCGGTTGCATTCAACCGCAGATCCAGATTGCCGCGATCGGCCGCCAGCAGTGGTTGCAACGCCAGCATTCCCGCGTCGGTCTTCCCCTGCGCAATCAGTAGCAGCGCCTTGTGCTCTTCCGCAAAATGCCGCCCCAGCGGGTTGGAGATGCTGTCCGGCTTCAGCATCGCCGCAGCATATCCCTTGCCGTGGTTCAGCGCCAGCCATGCGCGGATCACCGGCACCATGAACGCCAGAGGTCCGCCCTCAATCTGTTTCAACGCGGTACTGACGCCTGCCGTATCCCCATGCGCCAGCGCATCGGCGAGCAAAAACGCATCGCCATCCGGCGGGGCCACATTCCCCTGCTTCAGCACCGCCAATGATTGCTTCGCCAGCGCGAAATCGCCCGCCGTCAGTCCTTCGCGATAGGCGCGCGTGGCAACGACGGCACTGTCGGGCACCGCCGAAAGCGCCTTTTGATAATTCTGCGCTGCAAAACCGGCATCGCCATCGGCATCGGCCGCGCGCGCCTGAACATAGGCGGTCAGGTCCGGCGTCCGGGGGGTATCCGCCTGCGCCGGTACCGCATAGGCCAGCGCCGCCACGCCGAACCAGAAAAGCCTACATGTTCGGATAATTCGGGCCTCCACCGCCTTCCGGAACCACCCAGTTGATGTTCTGGGTCGGGTCCTTGATGTCACACGTCTTGCAATGCACGCAATTCTGCGCGTTGATCTGAAAACGCGGATTGCCCTCATCGGCTCCCACAATTTCGTACACGCCAGCCGGGCAATAGCGCTGCGCCGGCTCGTCGTACATGGGAAGATCATATTTTACCGGAATATCCGGGTCTTTGAGGGTCAGATGAACCGGCTGATCCTCGGCATGGTTGGTATTCGACAGGAATACCGACGACAATCGGTCGAACGTCAGTTCATTGTCGGGCTTGGGATAATCGATCGGTTGGACCTGATCCTTTTTGACCAGACTTTCATGATCGGGCTTGTGCGCCATCGTATAGGGCATGCGGATGCCCCAATGTTCCAGCCACATGTTGACGCCTGCCAGGCCGGTGCCCACCGTATCGCCATATTTTTTCACCAGCGGCACCACGTTCCGCACACCGCGCAGTTCGGAATAGACCCAGCTTGCTTCATAGCGTTCGGTATAGCCGGTCAGTTCATCGCCGCCGCGATCCGCGGCAATCGCCTCGAACGCCGCTTCGGCGGCCATCATGCCGCTCTTCATCGCGGTATGCGTGCCCTTGATCCTCGGTACGTTCAGGAACCCCGCCGAACAGCCGATCAGCGCACCGCCGGGGAAGGTCAGCTTCGGCACCGATTGCCAGCCGCCGTCGTTGATCGCCCGCGCGCCATAGGAAACGCGTTTGCCGCCTTTCAGGATTTCCGCAATCGCCGGATGCGTTTTCCAGCGCTGCATCTCCTGAAACGGCGAAAGATAGGGATTGCTGTAATTCAGCCAGGTCACGAAACCCAGTGCAACCTGCCCGTTCGCCTGATGATACAGGAAACCGCCGCCGTTCGATCCCTTGGTCTCGGTCAGCGGCCAGCCCTGTGTATGGATCACCCGGCCGGGTACATGCTTGTCGGGATCGATATCCCATAGTTCCTTGATGCCCAGCCCATAAACCTGCGGCTGGCAATCCTTGCGCAGGTCGAACAATCGCATCAGTTCCTTCGACAGATGCCCACGCGCACCTTCGGCAAAGAAAGTATATCTGGCGTGGAGTTCCAGACCGGGCTGATATTCCGGCTTGTGGCTGCCGTCGCGCGCCACGCCCATATCGCCGGTTGCGACACCCTTGACCGACCCATCCTCGTTGAACAGCACTTCCGCCGCCGCAAAGCCGGGAAAAATCTCGACGCCCAGCCCCTCGGCCTGTTCGGCCAGCCAGCGGCACATATTGCCCAGCGAGCCGGTATAGGTGCCCTTGTTATGCATGAACGGCGGCAAGGCCGCATGCGGGACCGAAGACTTGCCGGTTTCGGTCAGCATCCAGTGGTGATTCTCAACGACCGGTGTTTCGGCCATCGGACAACCGGTATCGCGCCAGTCGGGCAACAGTTCGTCCAGCGCCTTCGGATCGACCACCGCACCCGACAGGATATGCGCGCCGACTTCCGACCCTTTTTCCAATATGCAGACCGAAAGCTCGCGTCCGGCTTCATTGGCGAGTTGCTTCAACCGGATCGCCGCCGAAAGCCCTGCCGGACCGGCGCCGACGATCACGATGTCATAGGGCATCGAATCGCGTTCGCTCATTGTATTCTCTCCTTCCGGCACGTACCGAACCGCTCGTCGTCGCATCTTCGCAACCGTTGGTCCAAGTGTCGATGCAGGCAGATTGACCTTCGCGTCAACCCGGGATTCTATACGCATATGGGGGTGGATCAGGTGACAGACTGGCATACCGTAGCGGCAAGCACACTTGAATGGTGGGATACCGCAGGGGTCGACACGCTGGTCGAAGACACCCCGCGTGACTGGCTGACGCCGGCCCCGGCTCCGGTCGCGAATCGGGAACCTGTCACGCCTGCCGCGGACAACGCGCCCGCACCTGTCCCGGCCATGCCCGACACTATCGAGGCTTTTGTACGATGGCGTACCAGCGAACACGCGCCCGAACGGAGCTGGAATGCTCCGCTGCTGACACCGCGACTGATCGCGGATGCGAAATTGCTGATATTTACGGACATGCCCGAAGCAGAGGATGCTGAAGAGGGACGACTACTCGGCGGCGCTCCCGGAAGGCTGTTCGACCGGATGCTAGCCGCGATCGGCCTGTCGCGAGATGAAATCGCCCTTAGCGGCATTGCCCTGGCGCGACCGGCGAGCGGGCAGATTGCCCGTGAAGACGAACGCGCGTTACGCGCTCTGGCGCTCCATCAGCTTGTGCTGACAACTCCCAAACGCGTGCTTTTGCTCGGCCAAGCGGCGAGCCGTGCTCTGATTGCGCCGGAAAGGGCTGGCCTCCGCGGTTCTTTAGAAGCAATTAACCATCAGGGGCGAAAGTATGAGGCTATCGCTACATTTCACCCGCGCTTCCTGCTTCAACGGCCGGCAGCAAAGGGGGAAAGCTGGAAAGACCTGCAACGCTTAATGGGGGGTATTGATTCGTGAGTTTTCGTGTTCTGCTTGCTGCGGCACTGGTGGCGTCGCCACTGACAGCCCATGCCGCGAACGAAACCTTACAGCCCCAATCCGAAACCCACAGTAACGGCATTCCGATGCAGCTCGATGCCGGACAGCGCGATGCCTATCGCGAAGTGTTTCAGGCGATCCACGATAAGCGCTGGGACGATGCGAAGCTTCAGCTCGCCTCGATGAAGCCGGGACCGCTGCATGCCGTTGCGCTTGCCGAACTCTATACCGCGCCCGGTTCGCCCAAGATTGCGCTCGATCCGCTGCTGGCATTGCTGGCGGAGGCCCCCGAACTGCCGGAAGCCGACGACATCGCCCGGCTGGCCAAGTTGCGTGGTGCTGAAAGCCTGCCGGATATTCCCGCCGAACAGCGTCTTGTCTGGTACAATGGCGCTCCCAACCGCGTACGCCTGAAAATGAGCAAGAGCGACGCGACCTCGGCGGACCTTTCCGACAAGATGCGTCCGTTCATCAAGGCGGACGACGGCGCATCGGCGGAAGCATTGTTCAACAGCGTGTCGGGCGATCTCGACGACGAAGCAAAGACCGAATGGCGTCAGCGGATTTCCTGGATCTATTATCTTGCGGGGGACGATGCCAATGCCCGCCGCGTCGCCGCACTGGCGCAACAGGGCACCGGTCCGTTCGTCGCGCATGCCGACTGGGTTGAGGGGCTGGCTTCCTGGCGCGACAATGACTGCCAGTCTGCGGAAAACGCCTTCACACTGGTTGCCCAGCACGCAACCGATGTCGATTTGCGCGCGGCCGGGCTTTACTGGGCGTCGCGCGCCGATCTTGCCTGCGGCCGCCCCGACCTGATTCAGGCGCGGCTGGAAAGCGCGGCGCAATATAAGCAGACCTTCTATGGCATGCTCGCGCGGCAATCGTTGGGCATTCTCGACAAGCCCGGCCCTGATATTGATGCGGTGGCAGCGACTGACTGGCGCCAGCTCAAGCATCTTCCCAATGTCCGCGTTGCCGCGGCGCTCGTGGAAATCGGTGAAAACGCTCTGGCCGACAAGGTGATGCGTCATCAGGCGAAGATCGGCAATCCGCGCGATTATGCAGCCCTGACCCGTCTCGCCGGAAAGATGGACCTGCCGGGCACTGAATTGTGGCTGTCGCACTACAGCCCCAGGGGCGAGCAGCCGCTGGAAACCGCACGCTATCCGCTACCCGACTGGACCCCGCATGGCGGCTGGCGCGTCGACAAGGCGCTGGTCTATGCCCACACGCTTCAGGAATCGAAATTCGACCCTACGGTCGTCAGCCCTGCGGGTGCCTATGGCCTGATGCAGATCATGCCGGCAGCTGCCAGCGATATCGGTCGCGAACGCGGCGAAGTGATTGACCGTGCCGCACTGACCAAGCCTTCGGTCAATATGGAAGTCGGTCAGACCTATCTTGAAAAGCTGCGCGACATGCCGAGCACCGGCGGCCTGCTGCCCAAGGTCATCGCTGCCTATAATGCCGGTCCCTCGCCGGTTCAGGCGTGGAACCTTTCCACCCGCGATAATGGCGACCCGCTGCTCTATATCGAGTCCATCCCCTATTGGGAAACGCGCGGCTATGTGATGACGGTACTGCGCAACTACTGGATGTACGAAAAGAAAGAGGACAAGCCCTCGCCCAGCCGCGCCGCGCTCGCGCAGGGCTTATGGCCGCGCTTCCCCGGAATGCCGGGTGCAAAGGGCGTTCGCCTGACCGCCAATGACAAGGTTGCGCAGCGGGCAGCCCGTGCCGATTGACGAGAGCATTGCGTTCCGCGCTGTCCGGATCGCGGTGCTGACGGTTTCCGATACGCGAACGCTCGCCGACGACAAATCCGGCGACATTCTGGTCGAGCGCATTGCCCGCGCCAGCCATATGCTGGCCGGACGCGCGCTGGTGCCCGACGATGTGGCTGCGATTGTCGCGCAACTACGCGAATGGATCGACAGCGATCAGGTCGAGTGCATCATCACTACCGGCGGCACCGGCGTAACCGGGCGCGACGTCACCCCCGAAGCTATCGCGCAGGTACAGGATAAACCGATCGAAGGGTTCGGCGAACTGTTCCGCTGGCTCAGCTATGCAAAGATCGGCACCTCCACCGTTCAATCGCGCGCCTGCGCCTGTGTCGCAGGCGGCACCTATATCTTCGCGCTGCCCGGCTCGACCGGCGCGGTAAAGGACGGCTGGGACGGCATTTTGCAGGAACAGCTCGACATCCGGCACCGCCCCTGCAACTTCGTCGAACTGATGCCGCGCCTCACCGAGCGCTGAGCCGATTGCTTCCCTTTGCAGGGAGGTACCTACGCCTCAATCCATCTGCGACACCGCCAGCTCATGCCCGTGCGGATCGCGAAAATGGAAGCGCCTGCCGCCGGGAAAGGCGAAAATCGCCTGCGTGATCGTGCCGCCGGCCTCCCGCACACGCGCCATCACCGCTTCGATATCGTCGACTTCGATCACCGGCAGCAGTTGCGCCGTCCATTGCCCTGCATCGCCGTTCAGGCCTAGATCCCCCTCACCCGTCGTCATCGCCGCATAATCGGGACCGAAATCGGTAAAATCCCAGCCGAAACTCTCCGCATAAAAGCGCTTTTGCCCGGCGACATCGCGCACCGGCAGTTCGACATAATTCAGCTTCGCCATACCCATCTCCATATGTTCTTGTTATGTTCTATCGCATTCACTACACTGATGCAATGGCTGACAAGCGTCCCCATCGCGGCGCCACCCTGAACCGGGAAAGCACGCGCTTCAACCTGCCAGAACGGATGGCGGACGGCGACTGGCTGGACTGGCGCGAGGCTGTCGACGGAGCAGCACCTAAGCTGCGCACCACCGTAACGGTCGAAAAGCCGAAGACGATCATTACCCGCAATAGCTCCCCCGACATCGGGTTCGACCGCTCGATCAACCCCTATCGCGGCTGCGAACATGGCTGCATCTATTGTTTCGCGCGGCCAAGCCATGCCTATCACGACCTGTCACCTGGACTGGATTTCGAAACCCGGCTGTTCGCCAAGCCCGATGCCCCTGCCCTGTTACGTGCCGAACTGTCGAAACGCGGCTATATCCCGCGTCCCATTGCCTTCGGCACCAACACCGATCCCTATCAGCCGATTGAGCGGGAATGGCGGATCACCCGTGCCTGCATCGAAATCCTCGCCGATTGTCATCATCCGCTAACCATCACCACCAAGTCCGACCGCGTGACGCGCGACATCGACCTGCTCACCCCGATGGCAAAGCAGCGGCTGGCCGCCGTCGCGGTCTCGATCACTTCGCTCGATCCGCGTACCGCCATGACGGTGGAACCACGCGCGCCGACACCCGCCCGCAGGCTGGCGGCCGTCGAAAAACTATCCGCCGCAGGCATCCCCACTTATGTCTCGATTGCCCCCGTCATACCGGCCATTACCGATCATGAACTGGAACATCTGGTTGCGCGTGCCGCCATGGCCGGGGCAGCGGGTGCATTCTATCTTCCGGTGCGCCTGCCGCATGAAGTCGCACCGCTGTTTCGCGCATGGCTCGACACCCATTTTCCTGAACGAGCGGGCAAGGTCATGGCGATCATCCGCTCGCTGCGCGGCGGACGCGACAACGACCCCGATTTTTTCACCCGAATGCGCGGACAGGGCAACTGGGCGGAGTTGTTGCATACCCGGTTTCAGATCGCCAGCCGCAAGGCGGGGTTCGGCGGCATGAAGCTCAGTCTGCGTACCGACCTGTTTCGCCCTCCACCCGGCGATCAGGGCGAGCTGTTCGACTGACGCTATTCGCCTTGCGCAAGATCATTGCGCCCGGCTGTATCATTCGGCTAGACCACCGCAAAACTGTTTCAGGGAGTTCTCCGTGCGTCCAGCGCTGCTTTCGGCTTTTGCCTTCCTTCTCGCCACGGCGCCGATGGCCGCCCATGCCCAGACCGCACAAACCCTTCCGACCGGGAAATTGCCGGACACTGCGGCGCCCACGGCATATCGGCTCAGCCTGACCATCCTGCCGTCGCAGCAGCGCTTTTCCGGACACACCTCCATCGATGTCGACGTCAAGCGGACGACGACCATGCTCTATATGCATGGCCGCGACCTGAAGGTCAGCAAGGCGACCGCGATCATCGGCGGTCAGACCTTCCCCGTCAGCTTCAAACAACTGACCCCGCTCGGCCTTGCCCGCCTCGATTTCGGACGCCGGGTGCAGCCCGGAAAGGTCACGCTGAACTTTACCTATACCGCACCGTTCGGAACGGGCGCGGCGGGCCTCTATCACGTCAAGGTCGGCGATCAATGGTATAGCTGGACGCAGTTCGAATCGATCGACGCGCGCGCCGCCTTCCCCTCGTTCGACGAACCCGGTTTCAAGACGCCGTTTACCGTCTCGCTGACCACCAAACCCGGCTTCACCGCGGTCAGCAACGCGCCGCAGGTCAGCACGAAACAGGACGGCGCGCTCGTCACCCATATCTTCGAACCGACCAAGCCGCTGCCGACCTATCTCGTCGCTTTCGTCGTCGGTCCCTTTGCAACGGCAAAGACCGAAGCCGCGCCGACGCCGGAGCGCAAGGAACCGCTTCCAGTCGGCATCGTCGGCACGCAGGCGAACAAGGACAAGCTCGAATTCGCGAAAGAGAATACCGGCAAGATCGTCGATCTGCTCGAAAAATATTTCGGCGAAGCCTTTCCTTTCCCCAAGCTGGACCAGATCGGATCGCCGATCATGGGAGGCGCGATGGAAAATGCAGGCGCCGACATTTACGGCGACAATATCCTGTTCCTCGGTCCCGATGCCTCGACCGCGCAGAAACAGGAATTCGGCATGGTCGTCGCGCATGAACTGTCGCACCAGTGGTTCGGCGATCTCGTCACGCCGAAATGGTGGGACGATATCTGGCTGAACGAGAGTTTCGCCAACTGGATGGGCTATCGCATCGGCAATGAATGGCGGCCCGACCTCAATATCGGCATCAATGCGAAAGCCGAAGCGTTCAGCGCGATGCAACTGGATGCGCTGAAGGCCGGTCGCCCGATCCACGGCAAGATCACCCACGACGCCGATATCAACAGCGCTTTCGACCAGATCACCTATGGCAAGGGCGGTCAGGTCGTGGCGATGATCGCTGCCTATATGGGCGACAAGAAGTTTCAGGCGGGTGTTCGCCTGCACCTGAAACGCCATGCCTATGGCAATGCCTCGACCGACGATTTCTTCAAATCGCTGGCGGATGCGGCAGGCGATCCACGTGTTCTCGCTGCGATGAAGAGCTTCGTGGATCAGCAGGGCGTGCCGGTGGTGACGCTGCGCCGCGACGGCAACAAGCTGACCGCAACACAGGCGCGCTATCATTATCTCGGCAGCACGCTGAAACCCGAAAGCTGGGGCATTCCGCTGTGCATTCGTCAGGGCGATCAGCGTAACTGCACGCTGATGGACAAGCAGCAGATGAACATCACGCTACCAGGCACCGGCGCGATCATGCCCAATGCGGGTGGCACCGGCTATTACCGGTTCGATCTCGACCCCACCGACTGGCAGGCGCTGATCGCGACTGCGCCGAAACTGGTACCCGGCGAAGCGCTGGCGCTCGACGACAGCGCATGGGCCGATTTCTATGCCGGCAAGGGCACGGTCCAGCGGCTCGTCACGCTGACACGGGAAATGGCGCAGAACCCGGATTCGAACGCCGCCATCGACAATGGTTTGCGGTTCGCGCGCATCGCCGGTCAGGGTATCGTGCCCGACAGTGCCATGCCCGCCTATCACCGCATGATCGAGCGTATCTATGGCCCGCTGCTGAAACAGCTCGGCTTCGATCCCAAACCCGGTGCATTTTCCGACGACAGTCCCGACCGGCAGAAGCTGCGTCAGGCGGTAGTCGCCCTGATGATTTCGGGCGCGAAAGACGATGCCCTGCGCGGACAGATCGTGCAGGCCACACAGGCCTATCTGGAGGGCCAGACCGACGCGATCGATGAAAGCTATCTGGGTGCCGGCCTGGGAGTGTTGATCGAACAGAAGGGGCTGGATTTTGCGAAGTCGCTTGCGGATCGCGCACTCAGCAGCGACGACTCCGAATTTCGCAGTACCGCGCTTGCCGCAATTGGCAATTCAGGCAATCCGGAAATCGCAAAATGGTTGATCAACGACTTCAGCGATCCGCGCCTGCGCAAGACGGAGATGCTGGACCTGATCGGCGGAATTGCGCGATCTTCCCAAACCCGGCAACTGGCGCTTGATTATCTGTCGACCAATTTCGACACCATTGCCAGGAACGCCGGCATCTTCGCTGCCATCCGCATCCCCAGCCTGTTTGCGGGTGCCTGTTCGATGCAGCAGGCCGATACGCTGGACGAAAAGCTGCGGCCCAAGGTGCAGGCTGCCAATGTCGGCATGCTCGGCTTCGACCGCACCGTAGAGGCAATCCGTGTCTGCGCTCGGGTCAAGGCTGCGCGTGCTCAGGAAGTCGGTCAGGCGCTGAACGCCGCCGAATAACGAGCCGGTCTCAAGGCTCCCGATGAGGAGCCTTGAGACACCGGATCAGGATGCCGAACCGTCCAGTACCGCCCGCGCAGCATCCAACCGCGCGGCGTATGCGTTCAGCGCCCTGGCAGTACGCACTGCATACTCATTGGCATCATCGAAGCGACGTTCCTCGATCGCTTCACGCACCCCGGCAATGGTTTTCGCGCCATAGCCGGTGAAGCGGCCCGGTGCGTAGATCAGATTCCGGAACCATGGCCGCCCGGTCAGCCCCTTCGGGTCCAGCAGCAACTGGTCGATACTGAGCAGCAGCTCGTTCAGCTTTGCCCGGCGATCGGCAGACAGCTCCGCCCCATTCGCTGCATAGGCCGCGTCATAGGCGCTGGCACTTGCCTTCAAATGGTCGACGGCATTTTCCAGCGGCGCCAGCACGAGATGCGGCGTACGCGGTTCCACCGCCGGAGCGGCAACCGGATTATCCGGATTGCTGACGGCACGAAACGCTCCGTCCCGGGTCAGTTTGACCTGTTCATCGTCCTTCGCGCGCTGTTTTGCCTCCAGCGTCTCGATCTGCCCCATATAGAGCGATACGGCATCGGCAAAGTCAGTGAAATGCTGCGGCGGGGTCGGCGCGTCGGCCATGCGCAATACGATCCGGCCGACGACCTGCGACAAGGCGGAACCATATTTCAGCCCAGGATCGTCGAACGCCATGACATGGTGAAAACTGTCATAGACCGAGTGATAGGCTCCGTAATTCGGGCTTTCTCCGCTAAAGCCCAGGCTGAGCGAGGGGATGCCGACATGCTCCAGAAAGCCGGCATAGTCCGATCCCGACCCCAGCGGCTCGATGGGAAGATCGCCCCCACCTTTCGCCGCTTTCAGCATATCGGGCGACACATGACCGCCAGCAAATTTACGCGTCAGCACTCCGTCACGCAGCCGGTCGAGCACCGACACCCCGGTTTCGGGATCGGACACGCCTGCCGCCGCTTCGTTTACCAGATGCTGGAAATCCTGACTGCCGCCCGCGTGCAGATAGCCGCGCCCGCCATTATCGGTGTTGACGTAGAGCAGCGCCTTTTGCCGCAATTCCTTTTCATGGTCCTCGGTCCATTCGGTCGAACCGAGCAGTCCCGGCTCCTCCCCGTCCCAGGCGATATAAACGATCGAACGTTTGGGCCTCCAACCCTGTTTGACCAGCGCGCCGATCGCCTTTGCTTCGCCCAGCATGGCGACGGTACCGGTCAGCGGATCTGACGCACCGAATACCCAGCCGTCATAATGGTTGCCGCGTACCACCCACTGATCGGGATATTGCGAACCCGGAATCGTGGCGACGACATCGCGCACCGGTTTCAGCGACCAGTCCGACTTAACCGCCAGATGCACCTTGACCGCGCCTGTTCCGCCAATGTGATAGGCAAAGGGCAGTGCCCCCTGCCAGCCATCGGGCACATTGCGCCCCTGCATCGCCTGCAGCAGCTTCGTCGCATCGCCATAGGACATGGGCAGGGCGGGAATTTTCAGGATGCTGGGCGCGGTTTTGCGCGTCAGCCGCTTAGCATCTGCGGTCGCTGCATAGCCGGGGGTCAGCGGGTCGCCCGGATGGATGCTCTGATCCTGCACCGATCCGCGCTGCACGCCCGCGGCCGATCGCCAGCCGCCCTTGGGATAGACATCGCCGCGCGCATAGCCGTCATCGGCAGGGTCGGAATAGATGATACACCCGATCGCGCCATGCTTCTGCGCCAGTAATGGTTTCAGGCCGCGCCAGCCCTCTCCGTAGCGCGCGATGACGATCTTTCCCTTGACCGAGATACCGCGTCGGGCAAGCGCCTCGTAATCGTCACGCATACCGTAATTGACATAGACCAGGTCGCCGGTGACGTCGCCATCGCCCTGATAGGCGAGATAGGGCGGTAACGCGCCTTTGGTGTGATAGGAGGTTGGATCGCCCTTCACCGGCGGCTCCTGCCCGCCCAGCCTGATATGCTCCGGCGTCACCATCTCGACCTTGGTCGAGATCGGCGTCGGATAGAGCACCTGATAGGTGTCGATGCGGACGTCCCAGCCCCATTTGCGAAACTGTGCCGCAATGAACTGCGTGTTGGCCGCATCGTGCGGCGATCCGACCTGATTGGGCTGCGACGACATTTGCTTCAGCCAGGCTATCTGCCCCGCATTGTCGATTGCCCGATCGAACCGCGCATCAAGCGGGTTCGGGTCCGTCGCGACGGATCGCGGCGCTCCCGTCGCCATGCCGCTTAACATCGTACAGGACAGCGCAGCCGCCAGTGTAAGCCGTCGGATCATCGTCATTCCCCCCTTTGGGTTTTGATAGCAGTCGTTAAGCCGGTGCTGGTCAGCGCACCCCAAGCGCCAGCGCGTCCGGTCGCCTTGTATCCGCAGCGCCCAGAAATTTATCGCCGTCGATCATGATCGACTGGGTGCTGCCCATCGTCTTGGACGGCACCACACGATGACCCTTTTCCTCCAGCAGGCGGGCGATATCGGGCGAGAATCCGGCTTCCATTTCCAGCGGCCCGTCACCACCATATTGGTTAATGCGCGGACGTTCGGCCGCCTCGGCAATGTTAAGGTGATGGTCGATCACGTTCGACAGCATCTGCACCATCGTCGCGATGATCGTTCCGCCGCCCGGCGTACCCGACACGATCCAGGGCTTATCCTGCCTGAACACGATCAGCGGCGTGATGGTGGAGCCGACCCGCTTGCCGGGCATCACTTCCATCGCCTTGTATACCGCCGCCCGCTTACCCCAGGCAAGATTCCCCAGCGAGTTGTTGAGCAGGAACCCCGTTCCCGGTGCGACCACATGCGCGCCATAAGAAGAACTGAGCGTATAGGTGGTGGAGACGACATCCCCCTCGGCATCGGCAACCGAAATATGCGTCGTGTCCTTGCCCTCGAACGGATAGGGATCGCCCTTCGGCATCGTCTTACCGCTCAGCGAAGTATCGGGTTTGATCAGCGCCGCGCGTTTGGCCGCATACGCCTTGCTCGTCAGCCCTTTGACGGGTGTGTTCCAGTCCGGCCCGCCGCCGACCAGCCGCCGGTCGGACGATACGATCTTCATCGTCTCGGCCAATACATGCAGGTCCGCGACACTGCCCCAGCCCATTTTCGCGACGGGGAAGTTTTCCAGAATATTCATCGCCTCGGCAACGCTGACACCCGACGCGGTGGGCGGCTGATAGGCAATGCGATAGCCGCGATAGGTGGACCAGATCGGCGGCGTGACGTCGGCATGATAGGAATCGAGATCCTGCTGGTCGATAATACCGCCATTGGCTTTCATCGCGGCAACCAGCTTCTGCGCCACCCAGCCCTTGTAAAAACCGTCACGGCCATGATCGCGGATCGCGGTCAGCGTGCGCGCCAGATCCGGCTGACGAAACAGGTCCCCCGGCTTGTACGGGGTGCTGTCGGGTTTCAGATAGGCCGCCCGCGCGCCGGGGTCTTTTGCGAGCGTCTTTGCCTCCTGAGCGGTGGCATCGGCCTCTGCATCGCTCAGAATTACACCCTTAGTGGCCAAGTCGATCGCAGGCTGCACGACGTCTTTCCACGGCAGCTTTCCGAAGCGGTGATGCGCGGCCCACAGACCGGCCACCGTACCGGGCACCGCGACGCCCTTGAACGACCAGCTTTTTGCATGGTCGAACGACCCGTCGGGTTTCAGCAACAGTGTCGGCGTCACCTTATGCGGGGCAATGCCGTAAAAGTTGATCGCCACCGTCTTTCCCGGCTGGCCGTCGTGCGGCGCCATATGAATCAGCATGAAGCCGCCGCCGCCCAGATTACCGGCTCGCGCCAGAGTAACCGCTTCGGCAAAAGCGGTTGCAACCGCTGCATCGACGGCATTGCCGCCCTTGCGCAGGATCGCCACCCCTACCTTCGCACCATAGCCGTTCTGGCTGACCACCATGCCGTCACGCCCGATGACCGGATGATGGATGGAGCCGTAGCCGACAATATCCCCGCCGGTTTTGGCATAGGCCGGAGACTTTGCCGCGGTTGCGGTTTCGGCCGCCTGCTTCGCCGCAAGCGGCGGAGCGAGGAGCGCCGCCGCCGCGACTGCGGCGGCGGCATGGCAGGCCATGGTACGGATGGGGAGTTTGAGGAGCATGGCCGCCATTTCCTTACAGCGTCGCGCGGACGTTGACGTACAGATAGCGCCCATAAGGGTTGTAAAGCGCCGCCTCATAGCCGTTCGAACTCAACGGTGGGGCCACATCGAACAGATTGCGTGCGCCGATCCGCAGGCGATACTGGTGCGACCCCTTCGCCCCGATGGTGACTTGCCCGTAGAGATTGACGGTCGTGCGTCCGCTGACGAGCCAGGGATTGCCGTCATCGTCAATCAGACCGGTATCGTCGACGGAGCTGGTATATTGGGTATACCCACCCACCTGGAACTGCTTGAGGCTCCAGGTCAGACTACCCGACAGTTTCCATTCCGGTTTACCGTTCTGACGCAGCAAATCGCCGCCGCCGCTGATATAGATAGACGGATCGATGTCTCCTGCATTCTGCGCTGACATCAATGCCGAAATATCGGGCGAAGGCGACAGATAGAATTTACCCAGATGCGCGGCATTTAAGTTCAGCGTGAAGTCGCCTGCGCCGGTATCGCGCACGCTCCAGATCAGGCCCAGGTCGATGCCTTCCGCCGTCTGCGGCAACAGGTTGCGATAGGCGTCCTTGACGTACAGGATCTCACCAACGGGATCGATTCCGGTCCCTGCAAATTCGGCGATATCGTCAGCAGTCGGCGTGGCACGCACGACATCGGGATCGCTGCTGCCCTGCGTACGCAACAGATAGTCCTTGATGATCGAATTGGAGTCGCCGAAGATTCCGACCATACCTTCCTGATGCACATGCCAGTAATCGGCAGTGATCGTCAGTTGGCCGAACCGGGACGGAATGAATTTGGGTTGCAGAACCACGCCCACCGTCCAGGATTTTGATGTCTCAGGCTTCAGGTCGGGATTGCCTGAGCGCTGAGAAATCACCGCTTGGGTTTCGCTGCAATCGTTAAAGCTTGAAATCCTCCCGGCGATCAGGTCCGCCTCGCACCGGATATAGTCGGTGCGCGTATTGGAACGCGTCACGACGGTTGCGTTGACCTGCTCCAGATTCGGTGCCTTGAACCCTTCGGAATAGGAACCGCGAATGCGCAAGCCGTCGACAATGTCCCAGGCGCCGGCGATTTTCGGCTTCGCCACCGACCCTGCGTCGCTGTAATGCTCAAACCGGCCCGCAAGCTGTAACTCGACATTATAGGCCAGCGGCACGTGCATGTCGGGGGAAATGACCGGAATGGCCAGTTCGGCATATGCCGACTCTACCGTGCGCCGCCCGAAGACGTCGGGTGACGGACTGGTGCCGACAATATCGCTGCCATAGGTTTCGCCGGTCACGGAATCGGTAAAGGTGATCGTGCCGTCCGCACGCGGATCGCGATCGTCGCTCTGTGTTTCGCGACGCACCTCCGCACCGATCGCAATGCCCAGATCGCCACCGGGTAGATGGATCAGATCGGGCCGCGACGCCTTGATATCCCAAGACGCCAGTGTCGATTTGTCAATGCGATTGGCGTAAACCTTCATCGCATCGATGGTGGCCTGATTGCTCTTGGTCGTGTCGCCGATACTGGGATTTTCCAGATTGCCGCCATTGAACGGATCATAGGCATCCGGCGTCGACAGCGCCAACGCCTGCTGGACCAGCGTTGCGCTGAGTGCGGTCGTCCGATCGTGCACGCGCGCTTCCGAATAGAGCGCGGCGGATTCGAACTTGAATCCGGCCATATGCCAGCGGATGCCGCCGACCAGCCGGTATTCGCTGTTCGTCACCTCCACCAGGTTGGGGCCGGTATCGGAAAAATCATAGCGCTTCAGCGTGACCGGAAGCCCTTCGTCGGGCACATTGGTCAGCCCCGGCAGACGATTGGGATTGGGCGAACCGTCCGGCAGGGTTACCGCACCGAACGGGTTGTAATAGTTGCTTGCCGGGACCGTGATCGGGATCGAGCTGAGATTATAGGTGGCGTACTGCCAGCTTCGCGTCTTGGCGAGATAAAGCCCGCCCTCTCCGAACAACACAACGTCCGGTGCGATTTCGTAATGCGCGGTCGCGTACAGATTTCCGCGATCGGTTTCCGGCATGATCGTCTCATTGGACGATGCCGTACGATCATAGCGCAAATTGCGATCAACAGTTGAGGTGGCGGCCGAACCTGAACCGATACAGATCCCATTCGGCAGGGTGGCACTGCAATCGGGATTTGTCTGTGGCTGAATGTGGAACAGCCCCGAAGAAGAGGTAATCCGCGTGCCGTTCTGATAAACGCCGCCACTGGCACCCACGACCCCGAAATAACCCCAGGGCGTGGTCGTCGACCGTCCGTCGAGCGACGTCGACCCGTCGAAACGCGTGCCCGCAAACAGATCGCGCTTGTCGTCCGACGCCGTATAATACTGGTCCTCCGCGCGCAGCATTGAACGATGCGTATAGTCAGCAAAGACCGTGACGTTGCCCGCACCATTGGCGAACGATGTCCCGGCAATGCCGTTCGCACTGAATTCGTGCAGGCCGGTACCTTCAGCCAGACCGTACTGGGCGCTTACGCTGGCACCCTGATAGTCCTTTTGCAGCACGACGTTGACCACACCGGCAACTGCATCCGATCCGTAAATCGCCGCCGCACCGTCGCGCAACACTTCCAGCCGCTGGATACCCGCGACCGGAATGGCGTTGGCATTATAGGTCAGCACCGGAACAAGCTGGTCGTTGGCGCGGCTGGTGGGATGGTGGACCACTCGGCGGCCGTCGATCAGCAGCAGTGTATTGCCGACACCCAGATTGCGCAGGTTGATCGAGCCGACATCGCCACGCGCCGCGTTTGAGCTTTGGGGCAGATAGGCGGAGTTGAACGAGACATCGCCAAGCTGCGGGATCGACCGCAACAGTTCGTCGCCCGACACCGCGCCGGTTGCGGCAATCTGGTTACTGTTGAGAACCGTTACGGGCAGCGCCTCGGCTACCTTACTACCCTGAATCTGCGTGCCTACGACGACGATATCGCTCTTGCCTTCATCAGCCGAAGGAACAGATGCAGGCGCGCTTTGCGGTACCGTGGTAGCAGTACCCGTTTGCCCGCCTTCCTTCGCGGCCGAGGATGCCACCGCCGCGCTGTAATCAATGGCGGTCATATGGGCGTTACGCCGTCCGGCGCGGACAATCCGCACGGCATCGGGAGCAGTATAGCGATAGGTGTACCCGCTTCCCGAAAGCACGACGTCCAGCATTTCGCGCGCGGTATATTTGCCCGACAGTTCAGGCGCGCGCAGGCGGGTGATGGCGCTGTCGGTAAAGATCAGTTGCAATCCGGTGGAACGTGAAATCTGAAACAGCGCCGCACTGAGCGGTTGCGCGGGCAAATCAATCTGGATGCGTTGCTGTGCAATCGGCGTCGGACTCGTTTGAGCAAAAACGGGCGTGGCAATCAGGCAGGCAGCACCTGCCAGCAGCATGGTCTTCATCGTCAAGGTCCCCCCTTTGAGACGGTTGGCCGATTTCCGGCCTTGCACTTCGATGACGCTACGCCGTCAAAAAAACGAACCCGCAATGTCGAAAAAATGTAATTTTTTTCCATGCGCGCATGAATCAATGGACATTATGTTCGCATTTGTGACGCTACAACGTCATAGGATTGACGGATACCTGCGGGGGCGAAAGGGAATATGCACAGGCGGTTTGCTCATGTACCCATCGGCGATGCCGATACGGACGAGCAGATCAAGCTCTATCTCTCCGCATTGCGTAAATTCGTGACGCGTCGTATCGGCGACCATGATCTGGTCGAAGACCTTGTGCAGGAATCCTATCTGCGCCTTCTGGCCCGTAATCGCGATAATCCGGTACTGGAGCCGCAAGCCTATCTTTTCCGCATCGCCAGTAACCTGCTTGCCGATCTGCATCGCGGCGCGAAGCGAGCGCCGACTACAGACTGCGACCCGGAAAATGAGATTCCGGTACGTCCGACCCAGGAGGATGCGCGCAGTCGCGCCGACCTGCAACACATGTTCGAAGCCGCGCTGGCGGAATTGTCCCCGAAATGCCGCGCAGTATTTCTCATGCGCCGGTTCGACGATCTCGACACCGGCGCCGTTGCGACCCGGCTCGGCATCAGCCACCGCATGGTGCAAAAATATATGACGGCGGCGATGACGCATCTATATGCGCGGCTCGGTCACCACCGTGGAGGTGAGCAGTGACCGACAAGCACGATCTGGGTGCGAAGGCACAAGTGACGTTCGAACGCATGTTCGATGCACGAACGGAATCGGTTTCCGCGGCCGACCGGGAAGAGGCGGAAGCCTTCTGGAACTGGCTGGGTGAGTTCGAACGCCCCGCAGACAGTGCGGCGGAGCCTGACCGCCGCATTCTGCGGTGGCCGCAGCCCTATGTCTTCGGGCTGGCGGCGGCAGCGATTGCGGCGTGCCTGATGCTGGCCTTCACCTGGGACTGGCTGCCCTTGCACGCCAACCGGTCGGCGCAGGCACCCGTCGTCTTCGCGTCGGGGAACGCCCAGCAACGTGTCATCGACATGCCTGATGGCTCGGTCGTTACGCTGGCCGCCGACAGCCGGGTCGACATTCGCTATACCAAGGCGCATCGCCGCGTCCGGCTGGTGCGTGGGGAAGCCCTGTTCAAGGTCGCGCACAACAAGCAACGTCCCTTCATCGTCAGTGCCGCCGGCGGATCAGTCACCGCAGTGGGCACGGCGTTCGACGTCCGGCTGGACCACCCATCCAAAGCGCAGGTCACGGTCGTCGAAGGCGTGGTCAAGGTCGCCGTCGCCTCTCGTAATTCGGAAAGCGACAGCAACCTTTCCCGATTGGCGCGCAAGGGGCAGCAGGTTGATTTCGGCCTCGACAAGACAGCCCGGGACACGCAGGCAGCGTTCATAACGGCGCGTCAGAACGCCAATATCGACCTGACGACCGCCTGGACACGCGGAATGCTGTATTTCAATGGCGAGCCGCTTTCTCAGGTGATCGACACGGTCAACCGCTATACGGATCAGAAGGTCGTGCTGGCCGATCCGGCAAAGGCGAATATGCCCATTTACGGGCTGATTACGCAGGGCGATACCAGCGCGCTCAAGAACCTGGTCGCGCAACCGAATATCATCAGGACCGATACCGCAACGCAAACCGGTCAACGCCGTCAAACGGCAGAAAGCGGTTCAGGCCCGCAGCAACAGGACGGCGATACGGCTCCCTGACGTGAATTGTGTAACGCTCCCGGTATTCAGACTGTCTCCAGCCTGAAATCGCGATACTGCTTGCGAATTTCCGTCTTGAGCAGCTTGCCGGTCGCGGTATGCGGCAATGCGTCGACGAACAGAATTGCATCGGGCAACCACCATTTCGCGACATGTTGCGCCAGATGATCGCGAATAGCGTCCTCGCCCACCTTGCTGTCCGGCTTTCGCACCACCAGCAGCACCGGGCGTTCATCCCATTTGGGGTGCCTGACCCCGATAGCCGCCGCTTCGGCTACGCCCGGACAACCGACCGCGGCGTTTTCCAGTTCGACCGAGCTGATCCATTCGCCGCCCGATTTGATGACGTCCTTCGACCGGTCAGTGATCTGCATCGTGCCGTCGGGATGCAGGATCGCTACGTCCCCAGTATCGAACCAGCCATCCAAGGTCAGCGCGTCCCCCTCTTCCCTGAAATAGCGCTGCATGACCCATGGTCCACGCACCTGAAGCCGCCCGGACTGCTCACCGTCACGCGGTAAAATCACACCATCGTCATCGACGATCCGCATCTCGATCCCAAACGGCACCCGGCCCTGCCGTACGACCAGATCGACCTGCTCGTCAAAAGACATATCCTCCCATCCGGGCGGCAGCGCGCCAATGGTCCCGATGGGGGAGGTTTCGGTCATTCCCCAGGCATGGTTGACGCGAATGCCCATCTTCATGATCCGCTCAATCATGAAGCGCGGCGCCGCCGAGCCGCCAATCGTCACGACCTGAAGGTGCTCAGGCTGTTTGCCGGTGGCGTCGATATGCTGGAACATCGCCAGCCATACCGTCGGCACCCCTGCGCTGTGCGTTACCTTTTCCCGGTTCATGAGGTCGCAAAGCACGCCCGCATCATTCACGGCGGAAAACACGAACTTACACCCGACCGCAGCGCCCGCGAACGGCAGGCCCCAGCATACCGCATGGAACATCGGCACGATGGGCAGTGCAACCGATCGGCTCGCCAGTTCGAATACATCCGGCTGCACCTCCGCCATCGCATGGATCAGCGTCGAGCGGTGGCTGTAGAGGACGCCCTTGGGATTGCCGGTCGTACCGCTGGTATAGCACAGCAGACAGGCCTTCTGCTCGTCCCCCTCAACCCAGCGATAATCGCCATCCTCGCGTCCGATCACCGCCTCGAACCCGTCGGGACCAAGGTCGTCAAAACAGATGCAGTGCGTAATCGTCGTCCATTGGTCGCGCAGTCGCTCGACCACGGGCTCGAACATCTTGTCATAGAGCAGCACGCGATCCTCGGCATGATTGCCGATATAGACAAGCTGATCATCGAACAGGCGCGGGTTGATCGTGTGCACCACGCCACCCATGCCGATCACTCCGTACCAGGCGACCAGATGCCGGTGGTGATTCATCGCCAGCGTCGCCACCCGGTCGCCGGGTTTCACACCCATTCGTTCGAGTGCCTGCGCCAGCCTTCGGGCGTCCCTATGCACGCCTGCCCAGTCAGTTCGCGTCTCGCTACCGTCCGCCCAGCGGCTGACGATTTCCCGTCGGCCATGCTCGCGCGCGGCGTGATCGATCAGCCGCGGTACGCGAAGGCCGAACTCCTGCATTTGTCCAAGCATCGCATCCTCTCCATGCCGGTTATCCCACGGCTGCCAGTCTGTTGATTTCCGCCGGCTTCAGATCCGCATGGGTGATACCGTGCAGTGCGCCGATCGCTTCGGCAAGCTCCCCGTCGATCCGAAAGTCGCGGCCGATGACCACCACCGCCTCTCCTTCGTCGCCCAGTGGCAGGGCCAGCGCCACCTCACACCGCCCGCCTCGTCGGTCGGCCAGCATTTCAGCAAGCAGGTCGATGGCCGTCCGGTCTTCAATCCCGCAATCCAGTATCAGCCGCGCCTCACTGGCCAGCGCGTCGAACGACCGTACCCGTTTGATCGACACCCGCGCGCTGTCCTCACCCGCTCGCCGGTCGAGTTCGACGTCCAGAATCGCACATTCCCCCGCACGCCCGGCTTCTTCCAGCGCATCGGTCGCACCGTCTTCGAAACAGGTGGCGATGCACTGCCCGCTGGTGTCCGAAAGCACGGCCATCATGTACCGCCGTCCGCGCGCGGACGTGCGCCAGCGCGCATCCTCGATCAGGGTCGCCAGCGTCGCGGTGGTGCGCGCACCCTCGGCCAGCTTCACCTCCGCGATGCTCGCAATCGTGCGCGCACCATGTACCTTGGCGAGATGCGCATAGCGGTCGAGCGGATGCGAGGAGAAATAGAAACCGAACGCATCCTTTTCCGCCTCACTGCGCTGGGCAAGCGACCAGTGCGCGCTGGTCGGCAGGCGGATTGCCGGTTCCGCAGCACCGCCATCGTCATTGCCGAACAATCCGCCCTGTCCGCTGGTGCGCTGTTCATGCGTCCGGGACGCTACGGCCAGCAGCGTTTCGGCCGCTGCCTGTACGCCCGCGCGGTTGGGGTCGATCGAATCGAACGCGCCTGCCCCGGCAAGCGTTTCCAACTGCCGCTTGTTCAAAAGGCGCGGATCGACACGCCGCGCAAAATCGTCGAGCGACCGGAACGCGCCCTTTGCACGCCGCTCCTCAACCAGCAATTCCATTGCGCGCTCGCCCACGCCCTTCAGCGCGGCAAGCGCATAGCGCACTGCCAGTCCATCCCCTTCCTGCTCGACCGAAAATGCTGCCTCGCTGGCATTCACATCGGGAGGCGCGCAGACGATATTGAGGCGCTTCATATCATCGACAAAAATTGCCAGTTTATCCGTCTGGTGCATGTCGAAGCTCATCGACGCTGCGAAGAATTCATGCGGATAATGCGCCTTCAGCCATGCGGTCTGATAGGCGAGCAGCGCATAGGCCGCCGCGTGACTCTTGTTGAAGCCATAGCCGGCGAACTTGTCGATCAAATCGAACAACTCGTTCGCCTTGGCTTCGGGGATATTGTTATGTTTGGCGCAGCCTTCGATGAAGATGGCGCGCTGCTTGTCCATCTCCTCTTTCTTCTTCTTGCCCATCGCGCGGCGCAACAGGTCCGCGCCGCCCAGGCTGTATCCGGCCAGGATCTGCGCAGCCTGCATCACCTGTTCCTGATAGACGAAAATGCCATAGGTTTCGTTCAGGATCGGTTCGAGCAAAGGATGGGGATATTCCACCTTCTCGCGCCCGTTCTTGCGCGCGCCGAACAGCGGAATATTGTCCATCGGGCCGGGGCGATAAAGCGAAACCAGCGCGATAATGTCGCCGAAATTGGTGGGCCGAACCGCCGACAGGGTGCGCCGCATCCCTTCCGATTCCAGCTGGAACACGCCGACCGTATCGCCGCGCTTGAGGAGCTCATACACCCCCTCATCATCCCAGTTAAGCGTATCGAGATCGACGCTGACGCCACGCCGGTTGAGCAGACGAACCGCCTCATGCAGCACCGACAGCGTCTTGAGGCCAAGAAAGTCGAACTTCACCAACCCTGCGGTTTCGACGAACTTCATGTCGAACTGAGTCACCGGCATATCGGATCGCGGGTCGCGGTAGAGCGGCACCAGTTGCGACAGCGGCCGGTCGCCGATCACCACACCCGCGGCGTGGGTGGAACTGTGGCGCGGCAACCCCTCCAGCTTCATCGCCAGATCGAGCAGATAGCGCACGTCCACGTCATTTTTATATTCCGCCGCCAGTTCGCTGACGCCGTTCAGCGCGCGGTCCAGCGTCCATGGGTCGGCAGGCAGGTTCGGCACCAGCTTCGCCAGCCGGTCGACCTGACCATAGCTCATCTGCAGCACGCGGCCGGTATCCTTCAGCACCGCACGCGCCTTCAGCTTTCCGAAGGTGATAATCTGCGCGACATGATCGCGACCGTATTTTTCCTGAACATAGCGAATGACTTCGCCGCGCCGGGTTTCGCAGAAGTCGATGTCGAAGTCGGGCATCGACACACGTTCGGGGTTCAGGAAACGTTCGAACAGCAGACCCAGTTTCAGCGGGTCGAGGTCGGTAATCGTCAGCGCCCAAGCAACCAGCGATCCCGCGCCCGAACCGCGTCCCGGTCCCACCGGAATATCATGCGCCTTGGCCCATTGGATGAAGTCGGCAACGATCAGGAAATAGCCGGGGAACCCCATCTGGACAATGATGCCCAGTTCATAGTCCAGCCGCTCGAAATAGCTTTTACGCGCCGCATCGTCGGCTATCCCTGCCTTTTCAAGCCGCGCCTCCAGCCCCTTTTCCGCCTGTTCGCGCAGCATCTTCGCCTCACCCTCCCGATCACCGGCAAGGCTGGGCAGGATCGGCTTGCGCTTGGGTGCCGCCACCCCACAGCGCTGCGCAACGACCAGCGTATTGTCGATTGCCTCCGGCAAATCCTCGAACAGCCGTTTCATCTCGTCGGCGGGTTTCATCCACGCGGCGGGCGAACTGCGCGGACGTTCCTCGCTGGCGACATAGGTTGAATTGGCGATGCACAACATCGCGTCATGCGCCTGATGAAATTCGGCTTCGGCAAAACAGCACGGATTGGTCGCGACCAGCGGCAGGTTGCGATCATAGGCAAGGTCCAGAAGGTGCGGTTCGGCCCGCATCTCCACCGGGTCTTCACGGCGTACCAGTTCGATATACAGCCGGTCGCCGAACAGCGCCTGCAACCGGTCGGCATAAGAAAACGCCGCCTCGGCCTGTTCCTCAGCGAACAGTTTCGCCAGTGCACCCTCCCCGCCTGCGGTCAGGCAGATCAGCCCGTCAGTACGTCCCTCCAGCGCCGACAATTCGACATGCGCGGGCTGTTCGATCGGCCGGTCGAGATGGCCCATGCTGACCAGCGCACACAAATTGTCATATCCTGTCGAATCCTGTGCATAGAGGGCGAGCCAGTCATAAATCGGCTCCGCGGTTTCCGGCATTCCCGGTCGCGCCACCGTCAGCATCGTGCCCAGCACCGGCTGCACCCCACCGCCGATGCACGCATCGGAAAAGGCCATGGAGGCATACAGACCGTTACGGTCGGTCAACCCGGCGGCAGGGAAGCCCAGTATGTGCGCCTGTTTGGCAATCGCCTTCGGTTCGATTGCGCCATCCAGCATCGTGTAGGAAGAAAAAATGCGAAGCGGAACATATCCTGCGTGAGCCATCTGGCCACTATGCCCTGCCCGAATGATTCGGGAAACCTGTGATCAGAGCTTGTTGCACGGAACAGCTATCGGATTTACGCGTTTTCGTTGCGCATGTGAAAGGATGCTGACGATGGAAGATTTCGAACGCATGACCACCGAACTCGCACCTGCCGGTCGCGGCTGGCACTGGATGCTGGGCTATGGGATCGTTTCCGTAATCATCGGCCTGCTGGCGTTGCTTGCACCGGTTGCCGCAACGCTGGCGAGCGCGCTCGTCGTCGGTATCTTCCTGATACTGGCGGGCGTTTCCGCGCTGCTGATGGCATTTGCCGCGCGCGGGCATGAAACCAACGGCTATGCGGTGCTGTTCGGCATCCTGTCGCTGATTATCGGCATCCTGATCTGGTGGGCACCGGCGGCGGGCGCTTTCTCCCTGACGCTGCTCATCGTTACCTGGCTGGTATTGCGCGGTGGGCTGGAAATCGCCTGGAGCATGAAGCTGCAACGCCATCGCACCTGGATGTTCGTGCTTGGCCTGATCAACCTGCTGCTCGCTTTGCTGGTGATTTTCACCCTGCCGCTGTCGGCACTGACGCTTCCGGGATATATCCTCGGTATCAGTTTCCTGATCACCGGTATCAACGCGATCGTCTGGGCCTTGTCGCATCGCAAGCCGGCCTAATCCGGAATCACTGCGCGGTAGTGCGGGCCTGCTGGTCCATCAATGCGATCATCCGTTGCAGCAGTGCCAGCCGCATCGCGATCCGGGAATAATAGGGTGCCGTTTTTGGTGTAAGAGCCAGTGCATGACGCCATAACGGCAGGGCGGCGGCATAGTCTCCCTCCCGCACCAGTGCCAGGCCATAGAAAAAGGGCGGGCCGGGATGTTTCGGGGCCAGCGCCATCGCCCGGTTGAAGGCCAGCTTTCCGGCAGGCGACACCAATCCATGATCGTGCGCGCTGTATGCCGTACCCAGCCCCGTCCATAGCGCAGCGTTATCGGGCAGGCTGCTGACTCCGCCCAGCATCACCGTCACTGCCGTTTCCGTGCTGCCGCTGCGGATCAGTGCTTCCGATGCGAGAAAATAGGGCGATTCTCCGGTAATTCTGCCGAACAGCATCTCCCGCAGTTCGCGCAGCCCCTGCCCGTCATTGCTGATAGGGCGTTCGGCGCTGACCGGCGCGTCGGGCAAGTCCGGACTTCCCTGCAAGGCATAGCCGGTCGCGCCCAGCATCAGCGCGGCGCCACCCAGCATCCAGATATTGCGGCGCAATCCGAACGCCATCATCAGCGCGAACGCCCCGATCCCGATCAATCCAAGCGCGACCCAGCCCATCAGCGACGCCTCCGCCGGATTGTCCGCGCAGCCAGCCATCCACCCGCAATCAACAACACCAGCGGTGCCAGCCAGAGCGGCGCCGTCCGCCAGTTGAACGGGGGGTCATAGGTGACATAGTCGCCATAGCGCTCGATCAGCCAGCGGCGCACCCGATCCGGGCTTTCGCCCGCCGCGATCCGTTCGCGCACCATCGCACGCATATCGCCCGCCAGATCGGCGTCGCTGTCCGCGATCGACTGCCCCTGACAGACCAGACAGCGCAGTTCCTGCATCAGCGCCTGTGCCTTCGCCTCCTGCCGTGCATCGGGCAGTTGGGTATAGGCATAGCGATCCTGCTGCGCCGTCGGATCGGCGCTCGCCGTCATGGCGAAACCACCCGCCAGCACTACGACGGCAAGGATCAGACGCCAGCGTGTCATTGCGCCGCCTTCCACGCCGCGATGATACCGGGAATATCGTCCGCCCGGATTGCACCGATATGCTGCAGCACGATGCGCCCCTTCCCGTCGATCAGAAAGCTTTCCGGCACGCCCGACGATCCCATCGCCAATTGCACACGCGCGCGACTATCGTCACCGATCCGGTCATAGGGGTCGCCATAGCGGGCAAGGAATGCCTGCACGTCCTGCGGCTTGTCGCGGATCGCAACGCCTTCAACCGGCACGCCCAAGGCTTTGAGCTTTTGCAACTCCCCCGCTTCAGCGGCGCAGGGCACGCACCAGCTTCCGAAGACGTTCAGCAGGCGGGGACCATGGCCGATGAAATCAGTGGTCGACAGACCCGGCTTGCCCGGCACCATCGGCGACAGCGTAAAGGCAGGCACCGGCTTGCCAGTCATATGTGATCGCACGGCATGCGTGTTTGGCCTGATGACCCCGGTTGCCACGACGATCATCAGCACCGCGAACAGCACCAGCGGCAGCCAGAGCAGGATATGCCGCACTTTCACAGCCACGCCTCCGCCCATTCATCATATTCACGCGCACGCCTGCGCATCTTCATCGTCCGGCGCATATGCCCGATCAGCGCCAGCAAACCGCCTAGCGCGATCATCGCGCCGCCGATCCAGATCAACGTCACAAACGGTTTCCACCACAGCCGTACCTGCCAGCGTCCGTCGGCATTTTGCTGCCCCAGCACAGTATAGAGCTGCCCGTTCCAGCGGGTCACGATGGCGGACTCATTGGTCGTGGTCGGCGGGGTGGAGAAAAAGCGCTGTTGCGGCTCCATCACGAACGGCCGGTCGGTGCCGCGCTTCACAATCAGCACGCCCGCGATTGCCGACCAGTTCTCTCCGACCACGGGCTTCACGCCTTTCAGGGTGACGTCATACGGCCCGACCGTTGCCGTTTCCCCGAACCGCAGCGCAGTCAGCCGTTCTTGGGTAAAAGCGCTGTCAGATGCCATGCCTGCCACCGCCACGGCTACGCCCAGATGCGCAAGCACCATGCCGAAAATGAACCATGGCGTGCGTTTCAGATTGCGGCGCCACAGCGGTGCCACGCTCGCCACCGCCAATCCGGCTGCGAATGCCAGCCCAAGGATCGGCATCGCACCCGCACGCGGCGTCAGCAATACGAGGATGACGGCCGCAAGGATCGCCACTCCCAGCGGGATCGTCACCCGGCCGAGCACCGCCTGTGCATCGTCCCTTCGCCAGCGCAACAACGGCCCGACCGCAAGCACCAGCATCAACGCCAGCGCAATCGGTCCGGCAGTCTTGTCGAAGAACGGCTTGCCGACCGAAAGCTGCACGCCGAACCCTTGCGCGACCAGCGGATAGAGCGTGCCGATCAGCACGATACCCAAAATCACCGACAGCAACAGGTTGTTAAGCACCAGCCCCGCCTCGCGGCTCACCAGATCGAAGGTATTCCCCTGCCGTACGGTTCCGATCCGCGCGCCGAACAACGCCAGTGCGCCACCGATATAGAGCGCCAGCAGCACCAGAATGAACGTGCCGCGTTCGGGATCGACGGCAAAGGCGTGAACACTGGTCAGCACGCCTGAACGCACCAGAAACGTCCCGATCATCGACATCGAAAAGGCGACCACCGCCAGCATGACCGTCCATGCCCGCAATCCGTCGCGCGTCGCCAGCACGCTGACCGAATGGAGCAGCGCCGTCGCCGCCAGCCAGGGCATCAGCGAGGCATTTTCCACCGGATCCCAGAACCACCAGCCCCCCCAGCCAAGCTCGTAATAGGCCCAGTAACTTCCCGCCGTAATCCCCAGAGTCAGGAATATCCACGCGCCCAGCACCCAGGGCCGCATCGCGCGCGCGAATTGCGGGCCGACATCGCGCGTGACCAGTGCTCCGACAGCAAAGGAAAAGGCGACCGACAGGCCGACATAGCCCACATAGAGCGTAGGCGGATGCAGCGCGAGGCCGGGATCCTGCAACAACGGGTTCAGCCCCTGCCCGTCCGCCGCGGGTGGCCATAGCCGGGCAAACGGATTCGATGCGAACAGAAGGAACGCGTAGAAGCCGAGCGCGATGACCGCCTGCGCACCCAGCGTCGCTGTCAGCGTGCGCTGCTCCAGTTGCCGTTCGAACAGCGCCACCGCCGCGCCCGCCAGCCCCAGGATCGTAACCCATAGCAGCATCGAGCCTTCATGGTTTCCCCATGCGCCCGCGATCTTGTACAGCATCGGCTTTACCGCGCTGCTGTTTTCGAACACCAGCCTCACCGACATGTCGGATTGCGCAAACACCGTAATCAGGCACGCCATCGCACCGGCGCATAACAGCCCCTGCACCATCGCCACCGGACGGATCGCCGCCGTCATGTCATCGTTGCGCAGCCGCAGCGCCAGACCGGCGAGCGCCACCTGCAACAGCGCCAGTGCCGCCGCAAACCACAATGCCGCCAGCCCGCTCTCTGCGATCATGGTTGGAGCGTCTTCGTTTCGTGCATCTTGCCCGCCACTTGCGGAGGCATGTAGCGTGCATCATGCTTGGCGAGCAGATTGTCGGCGATGAAGCTGCCGTCCCTTTGAAACTCGCCTTCCGCCACGACACCCGACCCTTCGCGGAACAGGTCCGGCGTCACGCCGGTAAAGCGCACCGGCACCTGCGCTTTACCGTCGGTGACGACAAAACGCACAGTAATGCCATCGGGCATGTGCCTGACCGACCCTTTTTCGACCATACCGCCCAGCCGGACATGGTGGCCGAGCGGCAGGCCGTCGCGCACTACATCGCCGGGCGAATAGAAAAACGACGCCTGTGTCCGTAACGCCGACAGCGCCAGCCCGCTCGCGCCCAGCACGGCGGCCACGGCCAGCAGGCCGAGCGTCAGGCGCTGATGCTTCGCCTTCATCGCCGTTTCAGATCCTCCAGCCGTCGTTCCGCGCGGCGCATTGATATCCAGCTCGCCGCCAGCACGCTCGCGCCCACGACGAACGTCACGCTATAGGCGGCAATGACAAAAGGCCATGGATTCATGCGTGGGTCAGCCTGCGCATCCGCGCCTCCGCCTTCTGCGTTGCCAGTTCGGCGCGCATCCGCATCAGTACGATTGCCGCGAAAAACAAGGTGAATCCTGCGAGCGTAAACCATAGCGGCCACAGGATCGATTCCGCGATGCTCGATCCCGACAGGGTGATGCTCGGTCCCTGATGCAGCGTATTCCACCAGATTACCGAATAATGGATGATCGGCAGCAACACCGTGCCAGCAATCCCGAACAATGCCGGAATCCGCGCATCGCCGCCGCGTTCCCGGTCGGCTCGCGCCAGTGCCATATAGGCCAGATAGACGAAGAACAGCAGCAGCATCGAGGTTAGCCGCCCGTCCCATTGCCACCAGGTGCCCCAGGTCGGCCTGCCCCAGATCGAACCGGTAATCAGGCACAATGCCGTGAACAGTGCCCCCGGCATGGCAATCGCCCGCGCCGCCACGGCCGCCAGCGGATGCCGCCACACCAGATAGGAAAAGCTCGCGATCGCCAGCGACGACCATCCGGCCATGCCCAGCCATGCCGACGGCACATGGATATACATGATCCGCACCGTCTCCCCCTGCAAATAGTCGGGTGGCGTCTGCGTCAGACCGGCCCAGCATCCGAACGCGATCAGTGCCAGCCCCGCCCACAGGCAAATCGCCGTGGCCGGACGGGCTAGCTTCAGAAAGCGGTTCGGATTGGCAAGCGCATGAAACACAATTGCCAATGCCTATCGCCGGAATGGGCAGGTTGCTAGGTCGGAAACACTATTGCACGTCAAAACACGCGCTGTCGCAGCGCGCTGACGACATCCTGCATCATACAGACCCTTAACGGTCGACGACAGCGCTGACCCGGTGGAAAAAGGGGTGATGCGGCGTGCTGCCGCGTTTGATATCGCGAAAGATACCGCCGCCCAGAGTTGGCAGCAGACCTTCGATTTTCCAGATATCCTGAGTCGCCCGCACGTCCAGATGCACCCGCAACGCGCCGTCGAAATCGAAGGTAATGACCGTCTTTTCCGGACAGGCCTCCTTCAACATCAGCAAAATAGCGTTCAATTCATTGGTAACGCTGCTCTTTCGCGGCGTGGGGAGCCGTTCCACGCCACTTTCAGATGCTGACTCATGCTTACCGGACACCGCGCTTTCCCCCACCCGTTGCAGGTGGGATGATAAACCCAAACATGCCCCGCGCGCCAGCTATACGGGCGGGCTAATCGGATGCGGCAAGAGCTGTGCGGCCTTGCCAAACGCTCTCGTCAGACAACAGATGAATGAACAGGCGGAATATCAACGACGTGGAGGTGCCGTCCCCGATAATCGACATAGGTGACGCTGAGCCTGTGCCGATTGAGATTGCATGTCACAAAGCCCGATTGCAGCGAGCAGAAATCACTGTCACCGATATAGCAATGCGTGTCGGTCAGCGAACCCGCGCCCGTGCATACATAATGGGTATCGCCATGAATGACGTGCTGAAGGTCATGGTCATGCCCATTCAGATAGAGCGCGACACCATGCTTGCGGATCAGCGGATCGATCATGTCGATCAGTTCCGGATTGCCGCCATGACGATGCTCCGCTGATGCCTTCGCCCGGTAGCCGCCTTCCGCCTTGCCGGTGTAAACCGGGTGGTGGCCGATGACGATTTTCCAGTCCGCCGTTGAAGCGGCAAGCCCCCGGTCGAGCCAGGCCAATTGCACGGGCACCTTCGCACGCTGATCGCCGACCTTTACCGCTCTTGCGCCATCCTCATAATAGCGCTCGATCATCGGAGAGGTGTCGAGCACGAAAAACTGCGCCGTCGTCCCGTCCGGCGCCCGCTCACTAAAATCATACCAGTGCGACGGCAGATGCCAGCGCTTGCTATGCGCCGAATAGTCGATCTGCGCCTGCACGTTACCGTGATAATCGTGGTTACCCAGCGTTACCCGCCACGGCCCCTGCAATGATGGCGCATCATAAACCCGCTCGAAGGAGTGCTGCCAGGCCGGATCGGTGATGCTGGTGACGCCGTTTTCGTAAAAATTATCGCCAACGGAGAGGATAAACCGCGGGTTCAGCCGGTCCGCGACACGCGCCATCTGGTGCGCGACGTCGCTTTGATGATTACGTCCCCCGCGCCCCCAATCACCGATGCCGAGAAAGGTCATCCCACCCTGTGCTGAGGTCTGCGCCAGCAACGCCTCCAGCGGCGTCATCGCGGCAAGCCCTGCGGCTCCCAGAAACTGAATCGCTCCCCGACGGCTGATATGGCGGATGGTCATAAACACGCTTCCTGCAACGCTGACAGGGCCGAAGATGATCGGTCCATTCTGATAGGAAGCGCCCTGATAGAACGCAAAAAAGTCGTTCCTGTTACCGTATATGAAAGGACAGGGTATGCGGCAGGACATACCGGCTCAATACAACTGGATGTCTACTCTACAGTTCTTCCCTGCTGCGTAACGTCAGCAGGAATGTCGCGCCGGGACCATCCTTCGCTATCAGTGCGACGTCACCGAGATGCCCCAGCGCAATCATGCGGACCAGCGCCAGACCGACACCCGAACCATCATCCTTCGTCGTAAAAAATGGTTGGAAAATGCGGGCTTGCGCGTCGTCGAAAACGCCCGGCCCGTTGTCGGACACCTGAATTTGCAGCATGCGATCTACCTGCCGCACCTCAATCACAACACGCGGTGAAGACCGGTCTGCACAGGCTTCGGCAGCATTCTGCAACAATGCCCATAGTGCAATGTGAAGCTGTTCCGCATCCGCGGCAACACGGTTCGGCGCGCCGTCATCGCGCACGGCAAGCTCGATCTGCGGCCAGCGATTACGGAACAGGGTCGTCAGGTCTGCGATTAGGGAATCCAGCACCACCGACCGCATGACGGGTTCCGGCAGCCGTGCAAGCCGGCGATACGCCTCACCAAAGCCCCGCAACCCTTCCGCCCGGCGAGCCACCGTCTCGATTGCGTTTCGCGCTTCGACAATATCCGCGGGGGCGCCACTCTCTATCAGTTCCACCGCGGAGCGCCCCAGAGAGGCAATGGGTGTCAGGCCGTTCATAATCTCATGGCTGAGGATGTTTAACAGGTCGCGCAGCGCACGCGCTTCGGCTGCTCGCAATTCCGCCTCGATCCCGACCAGTGCGGCGATCCGACTGATTGCTCCATCGCCGGCAATATCGGCAGTGGCAATCGCATAGCCTTCCACGCCCCCACCAAAATCGATGCGAAGCGATGCTGCCGCCCCCGGGGCGGTACCGGCGATCGCGCGGATCAGCGCCGGATCGGGATCGGGGATAATGTCCTGAACCGAAAATAATCGTCGGGCAGCACGGTTCACGGCGCGCAACCGATAGCCTTCCTCCAGCAGAATAAGGGGGGCCGGCGACAGGTTGAGATAGGCGCTTAACCGGCGCTGCTGACGCTCGGCATCCATTGCGCGCTGATCGGTGCGCATATCGACATAGATCGGCTCCCGGTCGCGCCGCATCGACATCGCAATCGAGCCGATCGCCCATAGCGCAATCAAGGCGGCAAGCACCGCATTGGCGTAGAATGCGTGCCACCATGCCAGCGCCACGACACCACCCAGAACCGGCAACAGCGCGATCATGACGATCCGCCCGAGCGGCCAGCCTGCGCGCCTAAAGTCCATGCTTGGCCATCCGCCGATAAAGTGCCGCTCGGGTCAGGCCCAGTTCTTCCGCCGCACGGCTGATGTTAAACCGGTGCCGATCAAGTGCGGCCTCGATCAATCGCCGTTCGGTACGATCAAGGTTGAGGTCAGCGGCCCCTGCCCGCAACGGCGCATCAGGCGCATGGGACGAATCGATGCCCAGGTCGGCCACCACGATTTCCTCCCCGCCCGCCAGCAATACCGCGCGCTCGATCGCCTGCTGCAACCCGCGCACCTCATCGGGCCAGTCATCCGCCAGAATCGCTCCCAGCGCCTCATCCGACAGGGTACGGACCGGCACGCCGTGACGCCGCGAAAACCGCTCTACGAAATGGCGCGCCAGCAACGCTTTGTCCGCACAACGCTCCTTCAGCGAAGGCACTTCAATCTCGATGGTGTTCAGCCGATAGAGCAGGTCTGCATCCAGCGCCGCGCGCACCATCCCCCGCTCCCCGCGTGCCGTCGCGATGATGCGCATCCCCTCCAGCCGCGCAGCGAGCCAGGGGTGGAGGGCGCGCGGCAGCTCAACAACATTGTCCAGCAGCACGGTGCCGCCTCTCGCCTGTTCAAGGGCGCTGCTGATCGACGCCTCGTCGAGGTCGGCATGTGCGGGCAACCGGATCAAGGGATTTTCGTTCAGGGCCGACCGGCGATGGACGAGTTGTGCGGTCAGGCTTTTTCCGGCCCCCGCCGGTCCGGTAATCAGCACCGGAGCCGCAGTTGGTGCGATACGCGTGATCAACGTACGGATGCGTTTGATCGCACTGTCTTCGCCCAGCAGCAGCGGCGTTGCCGCTTCCTCCGGTGAAAAGGAGGAACGGTAGCGCGCACGGGCCAGCGTCGCCGCCCGCTCCAGCTTGGACGCCAGTGTATCGTTGCTCCACGGTTTAATGACGAAGTCGGAGGCGCCCGCGCGCATCGCCTCTACCGCGATGTTGATACCGCTATGGCCGGTAATGACGATTACCACGGCATGCGGATCGGCGGCGGTCAGATCGGTCAGCATCCTGAACCCCTCTTCGCCCGACGTGTTGCCACGCGCGAAATTCAGGTCGAGAAGGATCAGGTCGAAACGCTGCTCGGCCAGCAGGCTCCATGCAACCTGCGGGTTTTCGGCACCGGTCAGTTGCATTCCCTTTCGGCGTGCAATCAGCCCCGCCGCCTGAACGATATCGGCGTCATCATCGATACAGAGGATTTGCACTGGCGTGCCGCTTGACAGGCCGGAATCACTGTTCGGAATCGGACACCCCCTACAATCTCCGTTCGATTCACTACAGCAACATATAATATATCATTTTTTATCAATTGCTTAGTGAATTTCGTCACTAGAGGATATCCTGTCCGCATGAACGAAACGACGCAAGTCTCATCAATCAGCGGTGCGGGCATGGATCGACGCGTTGCGCCGGCACGGGGCTGGTGGCGCAATCGCCGGGTGCGCTGGGGCCTGATCGCCGCTGCCGTGCTGGCTGCGGTGGCGCTGCTCTATGCCTTCATCCCCTCGTCCAACGCTCTTGCCGTTGAAGCCGACGCCATCCGCACCGGCACCGTTCAGCGTGCCCCGTTTCAGGACTATGTACCGCTGCGCGCAGAAGTCACACCGCGCGATACCACCTATGTATCGGCGATAGTCGGCGGCCAGGTCGATCATGTGATTGCCGGCGACGGCAGCCAGGTTGCGAAAGGACAGCCGCTTGCGGTGCTCAGCAACCGTTCGCTCGAACTCGATGTGGCATCCCGTTCCGCCGACATTGCCGGACAACTCGGCAATATCAGCGCCCAGCGCCTGTCGATCCAGCGCAACCGGCTGGACAGCGACAGCGAAGTCGCTTCCGCCAAGAACGCCTTGCAAAAGGCACAGGTCGAACTGTCGCATAAACAGTTTCTGCTGCAAAAAGGCATCGTCAATCAGGCTGCGGTGAAACCACTCGCAGCCGAAGTCGCCTATCAGCAAAGCCGCGTACAGGCACTGACCACAGCACGCGCGCAGGAAAGCGGCACGCTGGCCAGTCAGAGTGCGCAGATCGGCACTACCGCAGAGCAGTTACGCCGCAGCCTTGCCATGGTGCATAATAGCCTGGATGCGCTCACCATCCGCGCACCTATGGCGGGACGACTGACAGGTTTCGACCTGCAACCCGGCCAGACGCTTAATCCCGGGGACCGGGTCGCGCAAATCGATGCCGAGGGGTCGTGGAAGCTCATTGCCGATGTCGATCAATATTATCTCGGTCGCGTTCGCATTGGCCAGAACGCCATCGCCACGCTTGATAACGGTCAGGCGAAGCTGCGTGTTTCGAAAGTGCTGCCACAGGTTACCGATGGCCGTTTTCGTGTCGAGCTGACCTTTGACGGCACCGCACCGGCAGGCCTGAATCGCGGCCAGACGCTTGACGTACGGCTGATCCTCGGTGCCGACCATCCCGCCATCGTCGCCCCGGCGGGAAGCTGGCTAGACGCGGGCGGTAACATCGCGTTCGTCCTCACCGGCAAGGGGCGCGCCGAACGCCGCCAGATCACCACCGGACGCCGCAATCCCGATCAGGTCGAAGTGACGAGCGGTCTGAAACCCGGCGACCGGATCGTGACGTCAGCGATCAACAATTATCAGCAATATCAGCACCTGCTCATCAGTTGAAGGAACACGCCATGATCCATCTCGACAATATCAGTCGCCTGTTCCGTTCGGATGAAGTGGAGACTACCGCGCTCACCGACATCGACCTTACCGTCGAGGCCGGAGAATTCGTCGCGGTCATGGGACCGTCGGGGTGCGGCAAATCGACGCTGCTCAACATTCTCGGCACGATCGACCGTCCCAGTGCGGGCCGCTATCTGTTCGAGAGCGAAGATATTGCCAAAGCGCCCGAAGCGGAGCTGGCAAAGTTGCGCCGGGACCGGCTGGGGTTCGTCTTTCAGAGCTTCAACCTGATCGACGAGCTGACGATCGGAGAGAATGTCGCGCTTGGCCTTGCCTATCGTTCTTTGGGCGGCGCTGAGAAGCGTGAGCGGGTCGCCGCCGCGATGGACAGGGTCGGCATCGCGCATCGCAAGAACCATCACCCGCATCAGCTTTCCGGCGGACAGCAGCAACGTGCCGCCATCGCGCGCGCCATCGTCGGTGATCCGAAGCTGATCCTGGCCGACGAACCGACCGGCAATCTCGATACCGAGAACGGCACGCAGGTAATGAACATCCTGACCGAACTGAACACCGAAGGGGCGACCATCGTCATGGTGACTCACTCGCCAGCCCATGCCGACATCGCCAAGCGCACCGTCCATATGCTCGACGGCCGCATTCTGACCTCCGCACGGCGGGCGGCGTGAAAATGCGCGATCTTCTGGCCACAATCGTGCTGCTTCTCGTCATCGCGATATTGTGGCGGCGGCTCTCGGAACGGGAGGATGCGGCATGATCGGCGGCTCTCCTTTCCTCACACTCTATCGCTCACTCACCCGGCACAGGCTGTTCGCGGTGCTCAATATCGGCGGACTTGCGCTGGGCATCGCGGTGTTTCTGATCCTGTTCCTGTTTGTGCAGTTCGAACGCGGGTATGACCGGCAATTGCCGGGCTGGAACACATTGTGGCTGTTACAGGAGCATCGTGTCGGACCAGGCGAGTCCGCCCAGCCCGGCCTGTTTACCATGGGCAACGAACTGCTTCAGTTGCAGGCCGATTATCCGCAACTGACGGGCACGCGCTATGATTCGATGGGCGTCACCGTACTTCAGGGGCCGCGATCTTTCGCCGAACCGCTGGCCGCCGTCGATACGAATTACTTCAGGCTCTTCCCGTTTCCAGCGCTAGCCGGCAATCCGTCGCAGACGCTGCAGGAGCCGAACGGCCTTGTCATCACCCAACGGGCGGCAACCAAATATTTCGGAGACCAGCCTGCGCTTGGGCGCGAACTGACGCTGCGCATCAACGGGGAGGACTATAGCTACCGTGTCGGCAGTGTGATCGCCGATCCGCCGATGCAGACCACCCTGAAAAGCGATCTGTATGTTCCGATCGTTCCGGCGCGATTTGCCAATGAATGGTGGGATCACTGGGGCAGCGCATCCCTGACGACGCTGCTGCAATTTCCCGACAAGTCCGCGGCACACCGTTTCGAAGCCGCACTTCCCGGATTTCTGGACCGTCATGCCTTCCCCACGGGGAATGTGAAGAAGGGGAAATATTATCAATCCATCACACCGCTTTCGGCACTGCATCTGGCCACGCCGGGAGATCGAGCGACGGTGGTGACGCTTGCTCTGATGGGTATCCTAACGCTGCTGATCGCGATCATGAACTATATCAATCTGGCAACCGCACGGGCCGGATTGCGAGCGCCCGAAGTCGCCCTGCGCAAGGTTTTCGGCGGTGTACGGTCGGCGATCATGGCCCAGTTTCTGGGAGAAGCGGTAGTCACCGTATTCGTTGCGACCCTGATCGGTCTGGCGTTCGCCGAACTCGCCCTGCCCCTGCTTAACACCGCCATCGGCACATCGCTTTCGATCCGCTATATCGGTGCCGGTGGCCTCGCACTGCCGCTGATCGCAATGGTGCTGGTGGTCGGACTGATCGCCGGACTGTATCCCGCCGCGATATTGTCCCGCTATCGTCCGGCAAGGGTACTCGCTGCCGCACGCACACCGGATGGAGGTCGCAACGGCACAAGGTTGCGTCAGGCACTGATCGTTGCGCAGTTCGCAATCGCCATCGCTTTCGGGATCAGCACCTCGGTCATGATCGCGCAGGTCGCCCATGTCCGCATGGCCGATCCGGGTTTTCAGCGGCAAGGGCTGATCATCGTCCGTTCCTTTTTCGACGGTTCGCTTGACCACGCGGCGCAAAACGACCTGATGCGTGCTTTCCGCGCGACGCCCGGCGTCACGTCCGCAACCGTTGCTCAAAACGCGCCCGGCGACCAGTTCACGACCAATGGCGACACCGTCTGGTTGCCCGGCAAGCCCACCGTCAAACCGTCGATGATGACGGTGCAGATCGGTCCTGATTATTTCAAGACGTTCGGCGCGCATCGCCTGGCCGGCCGCAGTCTTGATACCAGCCATGGCGGGGACGATCTGTCCGTGGCTTCCGGGGACCGGACGGGGGCACTGAACATCGTCGTGAACCGGACCGCGCTCAAGGAGCTGGGGATCGCCAGTCCGCAGGCAGCCATCGGTCAGGCCATCGACGGAACACGACCGATGCGGATTGTCGGCGTGGTCGGGGACATGCGCTTTCGCGATCCTCGCGAACCGGTTGGCGGCGTGATCTATATGCTCGACACGGCGCGAATCTCCTCAAGCATGGCGACGATCCGCTATACCGGCGTCGATGCGGCGACGATGACGGCCCGGCTTGAGAAAGCATGGAAGAGCATCGCGCCGACTGTCCCGTTCGATGCAAAAACGGTCAGGCAGAATCTCTGGCAGAAATATTATCAGCAGGATGCACGACGGTCGTTGCTGTTTACCATCGGCGCGGTGCTGGCAGTCGCGATCGGCTGTATCGGGCTTTACGGTCTCGCAGCCTTCGACACCTCGCGACGGATCAGGGAAATCGGCATTCGCAAGACGCTGGGCGCGTCGACACGGGATATTTTGCGATTGCTGATCGGCCAGTTCCTGCGCCCCGTGGTGCTTGCCAATCTGATCGCCTGGCCGCTGGCCTATTTTGCGATGCGCAAATGGCTTGCCGGTTTCGACGACCGGATCGCGTTGTCACCAGCCTATTTCCTCGCCGCAAGTGTGATCGCCGCGCTGATCGCCATCGCCACCATTTTCGGCCAGGCCTGGCGCGTCGCGCGGGCGGAACCGGCCAAAGCCCTCCGCTACGAATAGGACGCTCCCATGATCGCAAGCTCGCTGCTGACACTCTATCGCTCGCTCACCCGGCATAAGCTGTTCGCGTTCCTCAACATCGGCGGGCTGGCGCTGGGTATCGCGGTGTTTCTGGTGCTGTTTCTGTTCGTGCAGTTCGAAACCGGGTTCGACCGGCATTTTCCCGGCGCGAACAAGCTGTGGGTGATTGAAGAATATTACAATATGCCGGGCTACCCGACCGACCCGAACCCCTATACCATGGGCGGCGAACTGGATCAGTTGAAGGGTGACTTTCCCGATCTGGTGGGAACGCGGTATGATGGCCTGAGTGCAATCGTGCGGCAAGGCGATCAATCGACCAGCGAGAACGTCTTCGCCGTTGATGGCAATTTCTTCCAGCTTTTCCAGTATCCCGTAGCGCAGGGCAATGCCACGACAGCGTTGGCTGACCCGGATGGTCTCGTGATCACACAAAAAATCGCCAGAAAATATTTCGGGGACCGATCGGCAATCGGCAAGCAGCTCACGCTCGTCATCAACGGCAAGACATATAGCTATCAGGTCGGTGCGGTGCTGAAGGATCTGCCCAAGGACCTGACCTTTAACGGCGATATGTATATTCGGCTGATCCGGGACCGTTTTGCCGGAGATTTTTTCGATCATTGGGGCAGCACATCGCTCTTTACCTTCCTGCGCTTTCCCAATGCTGCGGCAGCACACGCATTTACCGCCCGCCTGCCCGATTTTCTGCAGCGCCATGCCGGGCCGACGGGAAATTTCACCCCGCATGTGGCGGATCAGTACCGACAAGACGTTCGACCGATTTCCCAACTGCACCTCTTTACCAACAGCGATAAGGTGACGGTCGCGACATTGGGTCTGGTCGGACTGCTGACGCTGATGATCGCGATCGTCAACTATGTGAATCTGGCCACAGCCCGGGCGGGCCTTCGCGCAAGAGAAGTCGCAGTGCGAAAGACGCTGGGCGGCACACGCCGCGCGCTGATCGGCCAGTTCCTGTTTGAATCCGTGATGACTGTGCTGGTTGCCGCATTGCTCGGCCTTGCACTGACAGAAATTGCACTTCCGTTCATTAATGCCGCAGGCGGACTCCACCTGTCACTGACCTATTTCGGGGCAGGAAGCATCCTTCCGATACTTCTGGGAACGGTAGTTCTGGTCGGAATAGTTGCGGGGCTCTATCCGGCCTTCGTCCTTTCGGGCTTTCGGCCTGCCGCGGTTTTAGCCTCGGCTCGCGCGCCCGGCGGCGGAAAAAGCGGTGCGCGGCTGCGGCAGGGACTAGTGATAGCTCAGTTCGCTATTGCCCTTCTTTTCACCATCGCGACGATCGTGATGATCGCACAGGCGCGGCATGTGCGCACCGCCAATCTTGGCTTTGATCGCAATGGCCTGATCGTCGTTAATTCCTTTGCCGACGGATCGCTCGATACAACGCAGCGTCATGCGATCCTTGCCGCGTTTCGCAGGGTTCCCGGTGTAGTATCCGTGGCGAGCGGCAATAACGCGCCCGGAAGCCAGAACGCCACCAATGCGGAAACGATGAACCGGCCTGACATGCCTGATCGTAAGCCATCCGTGATGTGGATAGATATCGGGTCAGGCTATTTCGGTACCTATGGCACGAAATTGCTCGCCGGTCGCCTTTTCGATGCGCCGCACCGGGCCGCAGACGACACAGCCGGGCAAAAAAATAAGCAGGCCAACGTGATCCTCAACGCCACTGCGGTAACGGCACTGGGTTTCGCCGATCCGCAAGACGCCATCGGCAAGCCGGTCAAGGCGGGACGCAATCTGACGGTGGTTGGCGTCATCGCGGACCAGCGCTTCGGCTCGCCGCACGACCCGGTCCGCGCAACGGCCTATTATCTCAACACCGAAACGCAAATGGATCCGTTTGCGGGGGTGCGATACAGCGGCGATGCCAAAACGATGCAGAACCGGCTGGAAGCAGTCTGGCGACGTGTCGTGCCCGGTGTTCCGTTTGCCGCACGGACCGTCAATGCCAATCTTTACGAGCGTTATTACAAGGACGATGCACAGCGCAGTCGTCTGTTTACCATTGGAGCGGTGCTGGCGGTGCTGATCGGCTGTATCGGGCTGTACGGCCTTGCTTCATTCGACACCGCGCGGCGTGTCCGGGAAATCGGCATACGCAAAGTGCTGGGGGCTTCAACGCGCGACATCATGCACCTTCTGATCGGTCAGTTCCTGCGGCCGGTGCTGCTCGCCAATCTGATCGCCTGGCCGCTGGCCTATTTCGCAATGCGCAAATGGCTTGCCGGTTTCGATGACCGGATTGCGCTTTCGCCTGCTTATTTCGTCGCGGCAACGCTGCTTGCCCTCCTCATCGCATGCACCACGATTTTCGGCCAGGCCTGGCGAGTGGCGCGGGCGGAACCGGCGCGTGCATTGAGGGATGAATAAATATCGCGACAGAACGCGTGCAGGCCGGGCTTTCTCCGGCTGGCAGACAATGAAAGAGGGGGCAGGCACGTCCGGTGACGGCCTCCCCCCTGATGGAAATGGTACTCGATACACGCGGCCATACTCCGCCGCATACTATGCCGCCAGTTCGGGTAGCGCCTTGGCGAGATGATAAAGCGGACCGTGCGTCAGGGCCTGTTCGAATTTGACCCCCAGCCTGCCCATGGAAGCCCATGCCACCTGTGCGGGATAGCCACGATCCGCAACGATCAGTTTTACCTTGTCCCCCGGCCGGATATCGCCAAGCGTGCAATGTACGCCGGCGCCCCCCAGCGACACGTCAACCATACATGCCGAAACTTCACCCGACGGACCGCTCAGTCGCACGGGAATGGAAACGGAAAAACGATCTGAAAAACGCGATTCGTGCATAGGTACCTCCATGTGAAGGACTATAGGCACCGACGTTATCGCAAACACTAAAACAACCCATGGTATAAACCACAGGCCCAGTATTCCTGATACTACGTATTTTGCGCAATGAAAGTAAAGAGGCGGTTAATTTCATGGCCGGATCGCCTGGAATATTGCTTCGCGCGACCATGACTCGTTCTGAAGCTTCAAAATTGCCGGAGATGAAGCGCCGAAAACGCTATTGAGCAGTTACCACATCATTTTACTATGACTGGCAGAAACAGACAGGGCATTCTGTTTTCTCATGGTCGGGGAGACAGGATTCGAACCTGCGACCCCCTGGTCCCAAACCAGGTGCGCTACCAGCCTGCGCCACTCCCCGACGATGGAGTGCTGCTACACGTTGCGCGCCTCGGGGACAACTCCCCATCGACACCGGGTGCATTAACGCTATGCTACCTACCTCAAAAGGATAATGAGGGGAGGCAATCGCATGAAGCGGATTTTTATCGCCACGGGCACGGCTGTGCTGCTCGCCGGGTGTGGCGCATCGCAACCGCAGGCAAACCAAAACACCACTGAGGCAGCGCCGACTTGCGTTTCCAAGGACAATAATTCGCAATTTGACGGGTTCAAGCTGCCGCAGATCAACGCGCTACTGACCGAACGCGCGAAGACGATTACCGCAAAACCCTCCGACACCGCCGAATGGACGGCTCAGGCGCAGAAATTCGCCGACCATTTCCTCGATACGATCGGCATCGGTCAGGATTCACTCTGTTCCGGCGATTACAAGGATATCCAGACGCTGCTCGGTGCAGAAGTCGATATGGAAGCCCGCGCGCCAAAGGGCCATGCGGGCGTGCTGACCGGCGATGCGTTCAAAAACTATGTGCGCATCCTGTATCAACAGGCAGGCCTCAGCGCCGATCGCGGCTATACCCAGCTCGATGCGCAGGTGGACTATACCGTCAACAGCGTCGATCAGAAGCGCAAGGACTGGAAAACCAACTGACCGTCGACATATCGGACGGCTGGTGGGCCCGGCAGGACTTGAACCCGCAACCTAGCCGTTATGAGCGGCCAGCTCTAACCAGTTGAGCTACAGGCCCCCAACCGTCCGGAGCCGATAGCCGAGCCACGCAGCCTCGGGCAAGCCCTATACGCGCGCTGCATCGATCGCAGCGACAAGCTGTTGCTGCGACAGCGGCCGAATACCCGATCTGTCAAGCTGAGCGATTACGGCATCCCACCATCGGTAAAATGCCAGCAGATCGCGCTCATCCCGCACATAGGGAGTGCAACCCGGCTTGATCGACGGCGAATGAAATCCGAAATTCAGGATCGGCAGGCCCTCTCCTGCCGCCACACGCACCGCTTCCAGCGCATCGGTAAGCGGCATATCCTCCGGCGTGAGTGCCACGCGCGACAATAACTGAAGCCGGGCGGCAATGCCCCTGCCCTTCGGTATTCGTGCCAGCATGCGGTGAAAACGCGCGCCACCGGCTCGCAGGCTCCCTGTATACACCGTTGTCAGCGGCAATTCGACAATGGGAGCATCCTCTTCGCGCAGGAAAAAGGCATGATTGCCGATTTCCCCGAAATCCGGCCCCTGTTCCGCTGAATAGTCATAGCGTGCCCGCATCGAGCTATCGACGCGATATCCATGTCGGGAAAGAATGGCCGCAGTGTGTGGACCGATCCCGTAGCGCCCGGCGCGATAGATTTTTGGTGTCGCCTCAACGGCCGAGCAAATTGCCGTTGTCAGACGCTCGATCTTCGCGGCTTCCAGTGTCTGCGGCAGGTTGCCCGGAAAACTGTTGGGACCGTTGACGACTTCCTCATGCGGAGGGGTCACCCAGGGATGGAGTTGCGCACCGACATCCGCACCGCCGATATCAAGAATGCGGCGCAGCACCGCAATCGCCGCCTTATCGGTGACTACCGGATAATCGGCGAGATACACCATCGACGCGCCGAGATCGCGCAATCGCCGATGCGCGCCGGGCAATTCCGCCATCGCCGTCGTGTCCCGGTTCGCCGAGGAAAGCGGCTGCGTCCAGTCGAACTCCTCTTCGGTGTCGACGAAAATACAATAACGCCGGCCGAAATCCTCCGACCATTGCAAGGGCCTTCCTGACGATGGACGATAGGATGTAACGATAGCAGCGCCCCCTTAATTGGCGGCAACAGCCGTTCGTTCAACGGGTTTCGGCTGCGTCCGCCATTTCCTTCTGGGCTGCGGGCAACCGTACCGTCAAGTGCGTGCCGTCATGCGCATATCCGCCGCCAAGTTCGCTCGCCAGGTTGCGCACCAGCCGCAGCGAAAAGCCCGCACCAAGCGTCACCCGACTCGACAGGGCTTCGTCCTCCCGCAGGCCATGTTCGGACAAATGCCGGGCAAGTGCCGCGGGCAGATCAAAGGTCAGAACGATTGTACCGCGATCTTCCGACGCATTCACGCCGATCGCCTCTCCGGACTCAGCGGTGGAAACCAGCGTAGCGAGCAAACGGGCGAACAGCCGTTCGACGGCGCGCGCATCCCCCGCCACGACATATTCATGGTCGGGCAGGCGCACGGAGGTCGAACGAAGTGAGATCAGCGGTTCAAGGTCGCCGACAATTTCCTGCAGCAACGGGTGCAGCCGGACCTCATGGGGGCGAAGGTCGAGCGCCTTCCCCTCAATACGCGCGGCAAGATCAAGATCGTCGATCACCCCCAACAGGGTTTTTGCATCCGAACGGATCGCCCCGGCGCGGGTACGATATTCCGTAGGCACCGGCCCCAGCATCTCGGCTTCGATCATTTCGGAAAAGCCGGTAATGGCGCCGGCAGGCGTGCGCAGTTCATGCACAAGCTGGCGTAATCGCCCGGTCTGTGCCGCAGCCGGTGTTTTCACAGGTTCGGCACGCTCGCCGCGACGGGGGCGCCGCCCGGTGCCGCGATAACCGGCAAAACGCCCGCTACGCGTATCGAACACCGGCGTAGCGGAAATCAGCCAGTCCCCTGCTGCGGCCCCGATACCGGCAATCTGTAACCGCGCGTCGGAAAAAGCGTCCCTTTTTCGTATCGCACCGGTGACAGCGCCATCGGTACGACTGGTTCCAACCCCACCCAGACTGTTCAACGACAATCCGACCAGAGAAGCTCTGGCGCTGCCCTCCACCCATCGCACGATCCCGTTGCCGTCTGTCTCGAAGCGAAAGCCATCCGCTTCTTTGACAGCAGGCATGGCAGACGGCGGATCCTGTTCCCGACGCTGCTGATAGGCGTCGATCCGTGCCACGACATCGGCAATACGAAACGGACCGGAGCCTGTTTTGCCCGCGGTGTCCGGCATTTTCCGGGCAGGTACGACGGGAGCATCTCCCTCACGCGCCTTGCGCAATGCCTCGGCAACCACCGGCATATTGGCGGCAATCGCGCCGACACTCGCAAAACCCTCCGGCACCGACGGTTGCGCCACGGTTGGAATATCGGGAGATTCGTGCCGGTCTTGTTCCGGCTCAGTCGCATCGGATTCGGTATCGGTACTCAATGCCCCGGTTTGCGGAAGCGATGCACACTGGTCCGCCGGTCGGTCATCGCCCAGTACCAGATCAGACGCGCCGAAACTACGCAGCGCACGCTCAACCTCTTCCCCCAGATCGCGCCGGTTCCGCAGCAGAGACCGCGCCGTCGGGGAGAGAGACGGCAGCATGGCGATCCATTCCGCGGGTGCCAGCGTTGCACTACGCAATACCGGGCGAGCGATTGTCAGTTCGTCCGTGGCGAACAGTTTCACCAGCGCTGCCGGTGGTCTGGCATGTTCCAGCGCACGGCCGCTGGCGGCACGTACGGGCGCAGGCACCTGATCGCGTATCGAGTATAGCAGTTCCAGTGCTGCCCCGTCCGGCGCAGCACGACGACGGCCGATCAGGTCGGTGAGCTGCCGCCACACCGATTCGCGGCCCGGCGGCGACTGAATATCCGCTGCCGACAGAACAGTTTGCAGAAGATCGTCAAAACGCAGTTGCAAAGCTCGTCCCGTATTCTCAGTTCAGCCTGTAAGATTTTTTTAACGCTCGGAGGTCGATCGCGATAGCTGGCTTTTTTCCGGCGTAGCATTGTGGGACAATTGCGTTCGCCTGTAATTAAATTATATGTGTGCCGCATTCAGGCATCGAAAACATCCTGAAATTCGGAAATTAGGGAGTAGGCTATGACATTCGACCGGATCGACCGGCAGATAATGGCGCTGCTGCAGGAAGACGGGCGAATGACCAATGTCGAGCTGGCCGAACGGGTCGGCCTGACGGCACCGCCCTGCCTGCGGCGTGTCCGCGCACTAGAGGAGGAAGGCGCGATTCGCGGCTACCATGCCGAACTGGACCCTCTCGCGCTGGGATATACAATTACGGTATATGCACTGGTCAGCCTGCGCAGCCAGGCGGAAAGCGACCTGGATGCATTCGAAGCGCATGTTGCGAACATTCCGGAAGTGCGCGAATGCCACATGCTCAACGGCGAAATTGACTTCATTCTCAAAATCGTCGCGACCGACCTGAAGAGTTTTCAGCAGATGCTGACCACCCATCTGACCACGGCACCGAACGTGACCAGCGTGAAAACGTCCCTGACGATCAGAACTTCAAAACACCTGCCCGGAATTCCATTGTCCGAATAGCCGGACGAAAAAGGGGCGGCAAATCAATGCCGCCCCTTCTTCATTCATGCACTGGCTTCAGAGCCGATCAGTTTCCTGTGGTCGCAGGAGTAGCGGCCGGAGCCGCTGGCGCAGCCGTGGCACCGGTCTGCTTACCGTTCACCCATGCGGTCCAGAGGCCTGCAACATCTGCGCGCGGCGCGCCCTGAACCGCTTGCAGCGCCGTTTTGGCAGCATCGTACTGCCCGGCCTGAGCAAGCGCGATTCCCATGTTCAGGTTGACCGCATTGGCATCGACACCACCCTTCTGAAGGGCAGTCTGATACATGCTGGCAGCCGTCTGATAGTCATCATGCGACAGGAACACGTCGCCTGCCTGAGAAGCGGCAACACCGCTTGAACTGCTTTCCGCCTTGCTCTTCAGCGTGGCGAGCGGGGTATCGTTACGAACCCCGGCCGTTGCAGTCTGATAGATATCCTTCACCGCAGCGGACGAAGAAGTGATTTTTCCATCCGCTTTACCCGCATCGATGACCGACTTTGCTTCATAAGGCAGGCCAAGGTCGTTGGCGGTCTGTGCATATTCGACATAATCGCTCTGGTTTGCGAGAGCGCCTGTCTTTTGCATCAGACGCATCAGGTCCAGCTTGACCTTCTTGCCGTCCTGGGTGGTGGCAGGCGGATGCATCTGGAAATAGATCATGATGGTCTTACGCCAGCCCTCATTGCTGGGATATGCAGACATCCATTTTTCCAGCCAGTCCATGGTGGGACCGTCCATCTTTTTGTCATATGCAAGCTGCACGCCGTAACGATACAGATTTTCCGGCGCTTTCTTCCCCGCCGCAGTGTCCGCGCTGATAGCCTCATTCAACGATGCCAGCGCACCAGCAGTGTCGCCGGAGTCGGATTGCAGGCGAACCATCATCAGCGGCATTTCAGGATCGCTGTATCCCAGCGCCTTTGCCTGTTTCAGATAGTTCAGTGCAGAAGCCGAATCCTTGTCCTGCATGGCCAGCTGAGCCAGCACGAAATTATATTTGCCCTTGTCTGCCTGCGAAACGCGCGGGCTTGCGATCAGCGTCTGGAGCGCAGGCTTCATCGCCGCATAATCCTTTTCGCGCGATGCCAGCGGCAGCGCGAGCTGAGCAGCGAAATACTTCTCGTCGTCGGTCTTGGCCTCGGACTGAAGCTGGGCAACCAGCGGCTTGGCGGTTGCATTGTCATTGGCCTGCAACGCCTTTTGTGCCTTGACGGCCGTTTCGCGGAATTCCTTGCCCACCTTCAACGGCGGCTGGCCATTCTCGGCCTTTTCATCCTTCTTCTTGGCGAATGCCGGCGCAACAAAGGCGCTGGTCGACATGCTGATGGCAAGTGCGGCGGCCATCGCAGCCTTCGATGCGAACTTCATATTGATAAACTCTCCTCTTTGGGCCGTGCGGGGCGCGGATGTGGAAATAGATTGGGTAGCCCCTGCGTTCAACCCGCACGATAAACCATGTTATACAAACGTAACGATGAACGCGCTTTGAACGTAGACGATCCGCTTTGACGCGACGAAAGCGCGCCGTTAAGCGACGAACGATGATTGCCGTGCTTTCCCCCGCCAAATCGCTCGACTTCGAAACACCGACCGAAAGTGCCCACGCGACCGAACCGCGCTTTTCCGAAGAAGCAGGCACGCTTGCCCATGCCGCGGCAAAACTGACCGCGCCGAAACTGTCGTCGCTGATGCGGATTTCCGACAAGCTGGCGAAGCTGAACGTTCAGCGGTTTCGTGGCTTCGACACGCAACCGGAACGGGCCGCGCTGTTCGCCTTTGCAGGCGATGTCTATCGCGGGTTCGAAGCAAAGACACTGGACGAACCGGCCATCGCCTTCGCGCAGGAACATGTCCGCATCCTGTCCGGGCTGTACGGATTGCTGCGTCCGCTCGACGCCATTCGTCCCTATCGTCTGGAAATGGGCACACGCTGGGCGCCGGGGCGTACGCGGACGCTCTATGATTTCTGGCAGGGACGCATTGCCGACGCACTGACCGGCGATGTCGTACGCGAAGGATCGGGCACGGTCCTGAACCTCGCCAGCCAGGAATATTGGGCCGCCGTCTCCGGCAAACTGCCACAGAGCGTTCGCGTGATTGAGGTGGATTTCCGCGAAATGCGCGACGGCGAGGCCAAATTCGTCAGCTTCCATGCGAAAAGGGCGCGCGGCATGATGGCGCGCTGGATGTGCGAACATCACGTCACCGATATCGAAGCGATGAAAGGATTCGACAGCGACGGCTATCGCTTTGATGCCGACGAAAGCGACGCCGATCACTGGCGCTTTGTGCGCGGATGAGTCGCGCCGCCGTCATTATCGGCGTGTCCGGAGGGATCGGCGGTGCGTTCGAGACTGTCCTGAAGGAAGAAGGCGCGTTCGACCGCGTCTGGGGACTGGCGCGATCCCGCACCGGCGATTCGCATATCGATCTGGAGGATGAGGCCAGCATCAGCGTCGCCGCCGAGCGCGTCGCAAAAGGACCGCCGGTCGAGTTGCTGATCGTCGCCACCGGTATTCTTCATGACGAAGACCATGGCCCGGAAAAGGCGTTGAAGGAACTCGACGCGGAGTGGCTGGCGCGCAATTTCGCCGTCAACACGATCGGACCGGCGCTGGTCGCGAAGCACTTCCTGCCGATCCTGCCGCGCACCGGAAAGCCGGTATTCGCCGCTTTGTCGGCACGGGTGGGCAGCATTTCCGACAACCGGCTGGGCGGCTGGTACGGCTATCGCGCGTCGAAGGCGGCGCTGAATCAGATCATCCGAAGTGCGAGTATCGAAGCGCGACGCCATAACGACCGCTCGATCGTGGTCGCACTACACCCCGGCACCGTCGACACCGCACTATCGAAACCTTTTCAGGCTAATGTCGCCCCCGGCACCCTGTTCGATCCCGAACGTGCCGCCATGCAGTTGCTTGACGTGATCGAGGAACTGACCCCCGCCGACAGCGGCAAGCTGTTTGCCTGGGACGGCAGCGAAATCGCCCCGTAATTTCGAAAATTCTCGCGTGCGCGCACGCGCGTACACGCGCGCGGGCTTGGCAGTGGCCCGGCAACACGCTAGGGTTGTCGCATTCTTGAAACACTACCCGAAAGCATGAGACTTTGACCGACGAGACCAGCCTCGCCGACCCTTCGGACATTACCCCCATCTCCATCGTCGAGGAGATGAAGACCAGTTATCTCGACTATGCGATGAGCGTCATCGTCAGCCGCGCGCTGCCGGACGTTCGCGACGGGCTGAAGCCGGTGCATCGCCGCATCCTCTGGTCGTGTCAGGAAAACGGGTATTTCTATAACCGCCCCTACCGGAAATGCGCACGCATCACCGGTGACACGATGGGTAAATACCATCCGCACGGCAACCAGGCGATTTATGACGCGCTTGCACGCCTGACGCAGGACTGGGCGATGCGGGTGCCGCTGATCGATGGTCAGGGCAATTTCGGGTCGATGGACCCCGATCCGCCGGCCGCCGAACGCTATACCGAGGCGCGGCTGGCAAAGGTCACCGGATCGCTGTTGGAGGATCTGGACAAGGATACCGTCGATTTCCAGCCCAACTATGACGGGTCGGAGCGCGAGCCGCAGGTGCTGCCCGCGCGCTTTCCCAACCTGCTGGTCAATGGCGCGGGCGGCATCGCGGTCGGCATGGCGACCAACATCCCGCCGCACAATCTGGGTGAGGTCATCGACGCGTGCCTGGCGCATATCGACGCGAAGATGGGCAAGCGCGAGGCGCTGACCACCGAAGACCTGATGGAAATCATCAAAGGGCCGGACTTCCCGACCGGTGCGATCATCCTTGGCCGTTCGGGCATTCGCGCGGCACATGAAACCGGGCGCGGTTCCGTCATCATGCGGTCGCGTCATAAGATTGAGCAGCGCGGCGAACGTCAGTCGATCGTGCTGACCGAAATTCCCTATCAGGTCGGCAAGGCCGGTCTCGTCGAGAAGATCGCCGAGGCGTATAAGGACAAGCGGATCGAGGGTATCTCCGACATCCGCGACGAATCGAACCGCGAAGGCGTGCGCATCGTCATCGATCTGCGCCGGGACGCGACGCCGGAGGTCGTGCTTAACCAGCTTTGGCGCAACACGCCGGCGCAGTCGAACTTCGCCGCCAACATGCTGGCGATCCGTGGCGGCCGCCCGGAACTGCTCAACCTGAAGGACATCATCGAATCCTTCGTGCAGTTCCGTGAAGAGGTCATCACCCGGCGTTCCAAGTTCGAACTCGCCAAGGCGCGTGACCGGGCGCATATCTTGCTCGGCCTCGTCATCGCCGTCACCAACCTCGACGAGGTGGTGCGGATCATTCGCGGTTCCGCTTCCCCGGCAGAGGCACGCGCGGCGCTGCTTTCGCGCGAATGGCCAATTGCGGAGATTGCGGGGTACATCCGCCTCGTCGAAGCGGTCGAGCACGAGGTCGAAGGCGACACCTATCGCCTGTCGGAAACGCAGGTTCGCGCGATCCTCGACCTGCGCCTCCATCGCCTGACCGCGCTGGGGCGCGACGAAATCGGCGACGAACTGGCAAAGCTGGCCGATTCGATCGCCGAACTGCTCGAAATTCTCGGGAACCGGGCCAAGCTCTATGATGTGATGCGTGGAGAACTGATCGAGGTTCGCGACGAATTTGCGACCCCGCGCAAGACCGAAATCGGCGCCGCTGCCGACGGGATCGAGGATGAAGACCTGATCGAGCGCGAGGACATGGTCGTTACCGTGACCATGCAGGGCTATATCAAGCGCACCCCGCTCGACACGTTCCGCGCGCAAAAGCGCGGCGGCAAGGGCCGCGCCGGCATGGCGACCAAGGACGAGGACGCAATCACCAACCTGTTCGTGACCTCGACCCATACGCCGGTGCTGTTCTTCTCCACCGCAGGCAAGGTCTATCGCATGAAGGTTTGGAGGTTGCCCGAGGGCGGTCCGGCCACGCGCGGGCGACCGATGATCAACCTCCTCCCGCTAGAAAAGGGCGAAACCATCTCCACCGTCCTGCCGCTGCCGGAGGACGAACTGGAATGGGAAGACCTGCACGTCATGTTCGCCACCGCCAAGGGCACGGTGCGTCGCAACTCGATGGGCGCCTTCACCAATGTGCCGTCCAACGGCAAGATCGCGATGCGCTTCGACGATGACAGCGACGACCGGCTGATCGGCGTCGCGCTGCTGACCGAGGCGGACGACGTGCTGCTCGCCACGCGCGACGGCAAGGCGATCCGTTTCGAGGCGACCGCTGTACGCGAATTTCAGAGCCGCACCTCCACGGGCGTGCGTGGCATCACGCTGAAGGGGGATGACGAGGTGATCTCGTTGTCGATTCTCAACGGCTTCGATGCGACGACCGAGGAGCGCGATGCCTATCTGAAGGCGGCCCCCTGGAAGGAAGGCGAGCGCGAAGTGACGCTGGATGCCGACCGCATGGCCGAGTTTGAGCGCGACGAACAGTTCCTGCTGACCGTCACCGCCAATGGCTATGGCAAGCGCACCAGCGCCTACGAATATCGCCGTACCAATCGCGGCGGTCAGGGCATCACCAACATCGTCATGTCCGAGCGCAACGGCCCCGTCGTTGCCAGCTTCCCGGCCGATAATGGCGAGCAGCTGATGCTTGTCACCGATCAGGCCAAGCTGATCCGTACCACCGTCGGCGACATTCGCATTGCCGGACGCAATACGCAGGGTGTAACGATTTTCCGCGTCGCCGATGACGAGCATGTGGTTTCCGCCGCGCGCATTCAGGAAAGCGAAGATGAGGCCGAAGTCGATCTGGCCGACGGCCCCGAAGGCGGCGCCCCAACGCCCGATGGCGACACAGGCGAAGACCTGGCCGCCGGACCGGAGGATGGCGAATGAGCCACCCGACCACCGCCTATAAGGTGCTGACCGGCGATCAGATGCAGGCGCTGGAAGCGGATATCTTCGAAGGCGCGCCGGTGGATGTGGCAGACGGCTATATCCACCTGTCCACCGTCGATCAGTTGACCGAAACCGTGGACAGGCATTTCGCCGGCCAATCGAATTTGTGGGTCGCGGCCGTCGATCTTGAGGCACAGGGCAAGGCGCTGAAATGGGAAGAATCGCGCGGCGGTGCGCTCTTCCCGCATCTTCATGGCAAGCTGCTGCTCGAAACCGTCATCGCCTATGGCCCGCTGGAGCGCGAGGATGACGGCACCGTGAAACTGCCAGTCGCCGGTTAGGCCCTGCGCTCCTCCTTGGCCAGCGTCTCCACCACGCCGGTCGCGATCATCAACTGTCCTGCAAAATAGAGCGGCCAGACCAGCAGGGTCGGCACATAGCTGTCAGCCAGCAGGCCCGCGCGCGAAAAAATCAGCAGGTCGGAAAGCACGAACAACACCGCGCCGATTCCGACGCGATAGCGGGGAAAGCGGCTCATCCACGCGGTTGACGCCATGATGCCGAGTGCGGCTGCATAAATGCCGACCGCCATTACCATGCCCGCATCCCAGACCAGACTGACGGCGATCAGCACCGTCGCAATCGGCAGGATGCGGCCAAGCATCCGCTGGCTGGGCGAAAGCTTTCTCCGGTGATTGCGCAGATACAGGATGATCGCCACCACATGCCCGGCCAAAAAGGCAAGCGCGCCAACCGACAGACCCACCGCGTCCAGCAGCACGTCCCCCGTCGCCCCCAGCAGCAGCGCGATTGTAATCAGCACTCCGTCGGTCGAACGCGCCTGCGTCGCCGCCCATAGCGCCAGCAATCCGACGCCCAGCCCTTTCCAGACCGTGACCATCGGGCCGGACCAGTCCATCCACGCCGCCCAGCTATAGCTGGCCCCTGCCACGATGGCCGCCCACCAGATCAGCCGCATGTTTCCCTGTCCCCCTTCATCCATTCCCTGCTGCCCTTGACGCCGCTCTGGTCGCGTAGCAGGGCCTGCCTCTCATACGGACCACAGGAAATGCGCAAGAGCAACATGCACGATCACGATATTCACATCATCGGCGGCGGACTGGCGGGATCGGAAGCCGCCTGGCAACTCGCCAATGCGGGGCTTCGCGTGCGCCTGTCGGAAATGCGGGGATCGGGCAGCATGACGCCCGCGCATCAAAGCGACCGGCTGGCAGAACTGGTCTGTTCCAACAGTTTCCGCTCCGACGATGCCGAAAGCAATGCCGTGGGCCTGCTCCATGCCGAAATGCGCGCGCTCAATTCGCTCATCATGCGCGAAGGCGACAAGGCCCGCGTTCCGGCAGGATCGGCCCTTGCAGTCGATCGCGACGGCTTTGCCGACGGCGTAACAGCCGCGCTGGAAGCACATCCGAACATCATGCTGGTCCGCGAAAAGGTGGAAGCCGTTCCCGACAGCGGCGCGACGATCATCGCCACCGGGCCGCTGACCGCGCCTGAACTGGCCGAAAGCATCGGTGCCAGCACCGGGGCCGACAGCCTCGCCTTTTTCGACGCCATCGCACCGATCGTTTATCACGACAGTATCGATTTCGACATCGCCTGGTTCCAGTCGCGCTGGAATAAAGGAGACGGCAAGGATTACATCAACTGCCCGATGGATAAGGAACAGTATCTCGCCTTTCATCAGGCGCTGCTCGACGGCGAAAAAACCGAGTTTCGCGAGTGGGAAAAGGATACGCCCTATTTCGAAGGGTGCATGCCGATCGAGGTGATGGCCGAACGCGGCGTCGATACGCTGCGCTATGGCCCGATGAAGCCGGTCGGGCTCGACGATCCGCGCACCGGGCGCTGGCCCTATGCCGTCGTACAGCTTCGCCAGGACAATGCCTCGGGCAGCCTGTGGAACATCGTGGGATTTCAGACCAAGCTGAAATATGCCGAACAGGTGCGGCTGTTCCGCACCATTCCGGGGCTGGAAAATGCCGAATTCGCCCGACTGGGCGGACTGCATCGCAACACCTTCATCCGCTCGCCCGAACTGCTCGATCCCACTCTGCGGCTGAAGGTGCGTCCGCATATCCGCTTTGCCGGACAGATTACCGGCTGTGAGGGCTATATCGAAAGTGCTGCGGTCGGACTGCTGGCAGGGCGGTTCGCGGCCGCGGAGTTTCGGGGCGAAAGCATGACGCCGCCGCCCGTTACCACCGCACTGGGGGCACTGCTGGGCCATATCACCGGCGGTGCGGAAGCCGATAGCTATCAGCCGATGAACATCAATTTCGGCCTGTTCCCACCCATCGAACAGCGCGCGAAAAAGGCTGAGCGAAAGAAGCTTTACACGGCGCGCGCGCGGGAGGCGCTTAGCGACTGGATGGCCCTCTGACGCCTATTTACACGCGCATTTCGGCTTCGGTTTGGACTTGCGCCGCGTGGTCGCAAATTCGGCGCGGGTGAGCACATTGTTATGATCGGCATCGGCCTTGTCGAAGACTTGCGTCGTGGTGATCGCCCATTCGTCGAACGACAGCTTGCCGTCATGATCGGTGTCGAGTTTCGCAAACTGTTTGCGGCGAGGAGCCATGCGTTCAGCGCGGGAGATCAGGTCGTTATGATCCTTGTCATAGCGATCGAAGCGCTTTTCCTCGCGCGTGCGCTCGTCCGCCCTGGGAGGCTGCGGCGCTTTGCGGGATGCCGCAACCGTCGGCAGTGGAGCGGCTGCGCGCGCGGGCGGTGGAGGCGGCAGTTCCTGCGCGGTTGAATGGAACAGCAGAAACCCCGCCCCCATCAACAGCATCGCTGCTGCCGCACCGACCCAATAGCGCCACATTACCTGCCCCCTTTTCGCTCATCCTACGCAGCGTGGCCGCAGGAGCAAGAACTGTCAGCGTCCGGTAATTCGATGGCGCAACGCGCGCCACACGCGATGCGGCGCGCCGTAATGCACCGACCCGCTCCCTGCCGCCAGATCCAGACGTGCCAGATGCGCCATGGCACCAAGTGCGCGCAACGGCCGCGGCCAGCGTTGCGCCAGCGCCCTGTCGAGCAACGGTTGCGCCATGTTCCGCGCTGGATCGGCAATCGAGGCATCCCGCACATTGCGCGACAGATCGGCAAGCGCCCATCCCTGCCCCGCTTCTTCCAGCGCCGGAAAGTCGCCTCTGCCCATAAGAATAGCGGCGGAACGAAACAGTGCCCCCCCGCGCCCTGACGCATATCGGCCCAAGGCTTCGTCTGGCAAAGCATCTTCTTCCAGCAGCACCGCCCAACCCTCGGCGACGGGCGCAAGCGTAGCTGCCGCTGCTCCGATGGTATCGAAACGTGCCGCCAGTTGCTGGAGCAGCGGAACCGCGGCAACCTTCCCTTCGTCGATGGCATTCAGACTGTCTCGCCACCACGTCAGTCGCATCTGCCCCAGCATCGGTTCGGACGTGCTGCGCAGGATGTTTCCCAGCAGATCGTCGAGTTCCAGCAACACTGCCATGCCGTCACGGTCTCCGGCTCTGGCATAGGACAAAATCAGTGTACGCTCGGGATGTTCGGGGCCTGCCTTTTCAGCACCTTCATTGGTTTCCGCAGCGTTAACCATAGTGTTTCAACCCGCATTATCCCTTCTTGCGCCATACCCCTCCACCGGACCGTAAATCATCACAGCGGGTGGGAATGAAAAAACCGTCAAAACGCAAGACCGCGGAAAAGCGCGGTTTCCTTGCCATGCTCGCCCGTGATGTGCGGGGCAACACCCTTGCGCTGATGGCGGCGGCAATGATTCCGCTGATCGGCATGATCGGCGGCGGCATCGACCTGTCGCGCATGTACCTTGTTAAAACCCGGTTGCAACATGCTTGTGACGCCGGTGCGCTGGCCGGACGCAAGGCAATGGGTGGCGGCACCTGGTCCTATGCGAACAACTATGCCGATACGACGGCGAAGCAGTTCTTTGACGACAATATGCCGGGCAACGCCTATGGCGCCACGAATGTCACGCGCAGCTTCTCCGAGAATGCGGGGAAAGTGACGGGAACAGCTTCGGCGACCGTTCCCATGACGTTGATGCGGGTATTCGGGCTGACGACCGAAGACCTCTCCGTCAATTGCGACGCGCAGATGAGCCTGCCGAACACCGACGTGATGTTCGTACTCGACGTCACCGGATCGATGAACTGCGTGGCGGGTGATCCCACCTGCTCTAATAACGGCAACGTGCCCGCACCGGGGTCGAAGATCGACGGTCTGAAAACCGCCGTCAAATGCTTCTATGAGATCGTCGCAAAGGAAGATACCGACGCGGTTTGTCCGACAGGCACGCCCAGCGGCGGGCTGAGCAGCGACATTCAGGTCCGATTCGGCTTTATGCCTTATGCCACCAATGTGAATGTCGGGAAGCTTCTGCCGACCAAATATTTTGCCGATAGCTGGGATTATCAGAGCCGGAAACAGGTCGGAACGAACTGGACCGACTGGATTTACACCGGCTGGAATTACGGTTCCTGCAATACCCCGAAAAATGACAGCGACCATAAATATAAAGGCGTGGATGGCGGATGGTATTGCCAGAACTATCGACAGGACAAGATGCCACAGTGGCAATATAAGCAGCAAAGCGTCGATGTATCCCTGTTGAAGAATGGTTCTTCGTGGAACAATTCGTTCCAATGGCCCATCAACGATGATGGCAGCAATCGCACAATCACGTGGGACGGGTGCATCGAAAATGGTCAGGACGACCTCAATATCGATCTGGTTCCCAGCACCAGCCAGGAAATGTGGGGCATGGCGCTGCCGCAACTGATTTATGCTCGGCAGGTTACAAGCTCGTGGAATCAGTTGGATGACAAGACCGATGTAACCACGACAAACTACTATAACAATGTGCCCTATTCCTGTCCGACGCAGGCCAAGAAGCTGCAGGAATGGCCGGATGCGACGGCGTTCGACAGTTATGTCGACAGCCTGAAGGCAGAGGGCAACACCTATCATGATGTTGGCTTGCTATGGGGCGGACGCTTCGAATCTCCGAAAGGAATTTTTGCGTCCGAGAATGCGGTTACGAAGACCGGCGGGACGATCCAGCGGAACATGATCTTCATGACCGACGGCGACACCAATGCGCAATATAACGACTATGCCGCACAGGGCATGAACTGGTTCGATAATCGGCCAGCGGGAAAAAATTCGCCGCCGTCCAACACTGACCTGAATAATGAGGTCAATTCTAACTTTGCGCAGATTTGCACCAACGTGAAGAACGACAACATCACCCTGTGGGTAATTTCGTTCGGTGGCGGTACGAATACAGCTACGGAAAACCGGCTGAAAGCATGCGCTTCATCAGGGAAATACTACACCGCTGCAAACTCCGCCGCGCTGTTGCAGACCTTCAAGCAGATTGCCGATCAGATTTCACAGTTGAGGCTGACCAAATGATCCGCAGCCTGCGTACCCTGAAGCGCGACAAGCGCGGCGTAACGCTGGTCGAATTCGCCTTCGTCGCGCCGGTGCTGTGCCTGCTGCTGATGGGTGCGTTCGATTTCGGCTATCAGCTTTACACCGATGCCATCCTGCAAGGGATCGTGCAGAAAACCGCACGCGATTCCTCGCTGGAAAATGGTGGGTCGAGCGCAGTGCAGGCACAACTCGACAATGAAGTGATCAAGCAGGTGCATGACATCGCGCCGGATTCCACGGTCACGATCAGCCGCCGCTATTATAAGGATTTCAGCTCAGCGGCGGCGGCGGATCCGGAACCCTTCACCGATACCAATGGTGACGGTACCTGCGATGACGGCGAACCGTATGAAGACGACAATCTGAATGGCGTCTGGGACAAGGATGGCGGTAATTCAGGTCAGGGCGGCGCCAAGGATTCGACCGTCTATACCGTCACCGTTCAGCTTCCCCGCGTCTTCCCCTTGTGGAAATTCATCGGCGGCGATCCGGTGGCGACGCTGGTCGCGCGCACGATCCTGCGCAACCAGCCCTATGGCGATCAGACCTTTTACGGCACGCCGGTACAGCGGAATTGCACATGATGAAACGCCTCCCCTTTCTGCGCCGATTACGCTCGCTGCCGCAGGCCCGCGAAGCGCTCGCGCTTGTCGAGTTCGCGCTCAGCCTGCCGCTGGCGTTACTCCTGATCCTCACCGGTCTGGAAATGACCAATTATGTCATTGTGCGGATGCGCGTCAGCCAGATCGCGCTTTATGTCGCTGACAATATGGCGCGTATCGGTGAGGGTAGCGTGCTGTCTGCCAAGCAGATCAGCGAGTCCGACATCAATGATGTTCTGACCGGTGCGGGGATGCAGGCGGGCAGCCTCGACCTCTACAAGAATGGTCGCATCATCATTTCCGATCTGGAGCCGGTGACGAGTCCCAATCTGCTGAAAAAATATGTCATCAAGTGGCAGCGGTGCCGCGGCGATATGACCACCCACAAATCAAGCTACGGCAATGTCGGCGATATCAATTCCGGCATGGGACCGGCGGGGCGCCAGGTTATTGCCATGGACAATAACGCAACGATGTTTGTCGAGGTTTATTACAAATATCAGCCGCTGATCAAAACGTCGCTGTCGCCGACGCAGGACATGGTCGAAATCGCATCAATGGCGGTACGTGACAATCGCGACCTTACGCAGATTTACAACACCAGCGGTGCGACGGTTTCGAGCTGCTGACCTCATACAGCGGATACAAAAACGGCGTCGAAACAAATGCTTCAACGCCGTTTTTTGTTTATCAGTCCTTGTAGCAGACCTTTTTGACTGCCGTGACAACCTTGTCGGAATCAATCATCGCGATCTTTTCCAGATTGGCGGCATAGGGAAGCGGCACGTCCTCATTGGTGACGCGCGTTACCGGCGCGTCGAGGTCGTCAAAGCCCTCCTCCATACAGATCGCAACGATTTCGCTGGAGATGGAGCAGGTCGGCCAGCCTTCTTCGACCACCACCATGCGGTTGGTCTTTTTCAGGCTCTTGAGCACCGTCGCCTTGTCGAGCGGGCGCAGCGTGCGCAGGTCGATGACCTCCGCATCGATATTTTCTGCCGCCAGCTTTTCAGCGGCTTCCAGCGCAATGCCGACACCGATCGAATAGCTGACCAGCGTGACGTCCTTACCCGGCTTCATAATCCGCGCCTTACCGATCGGCAGCACGAAATCGTCAAGCTTGGGCACTTCGAAGCTGCGCCCGTACATCAATTCGTTTTCGAGGAACACGACCGGATCTTCGGACCGGATCGCCGCCTTCAGCAACCCCTTGCCATCCGCTGCATCATAAGGCGCAATGACGATCAGGCCGGGGACACTGGCGTACCAGGGGCCGTAATTCTGGCTGTGCTGCGCTGCCACACGGCTCGCTGCGCCGTTGGGGCCACGAAACACGATCGGGCAGCGCATCTGGCCGCCCGACATATAGTTGGTCTTGGCCGCGGAGTTGACGATATGATCGATCGCCTGCATCGCGAAGTTGAATGTCATGAACTCGACGATCGGCTTCAGACCACCCATGGCGGCACCGGTACCGACGCCGGCAAAGCCATATTCGGTAATCGGGGTATCGATCACGCGCTTGTCACCGAATTCGTCGAGCAGGCCCTGCGTAACCTTGTACGCGCCCTGATATTCGGCGACTTCCTCACCCATCACGAACACGCGTTCGTCGGCACGCATTTCCTCTGCCATCGCGTCGCGCAGCGCTTCGCGAACGGTCATCGTCACCATTTCGGTGCCTTCGGGAATTTCCGGATCGGCAACCTCGGCATCATGCTCGGCAGCATCGTACATCTGGCGCGCGCCGGTTTCGACCTTGTGGGGTTCGGGCGCGGGGCTTTCCGGCCCCTTCTCGACCTTCGCCTCTTCCGCCTTGGGAGCGGAATCAGCCGACGGTGCCTCAATCGAGGAAGCGTCTTCCCCTTCCTCCGCAAGCATCGCGATCACGGCACCGACCTTCACATTCTCGGCACCTTCCGGAACGACGATCTTCGCCAGCGTGCCTTCATCGACCGCTTCGAATTCCATCGTCGCCTTGTCGGTCTCAATCTCGGCCATGATGTCGCCGGACGAAACCGTGTCACCTTCCTTGATCAGCCACTTGGCCAGCGTGCCCTCTTCCATCGTGGGCGACAGCGCCGGCATTTTCAGTTCGATCGCCATCTCAATACGTCTCCACCAGCACGTCGGTATAGAGTTCGCCCGCTTCGGGCTCGGGTGTCGATTCGGCAAAGTCCGCCGCTTCATTGACCGTCTTGCGGATTTCCTTCTCCGCATCCTTCAACGACTCTTCGCTGACACCCATTTCCATCAGCTCGCGCTTGGCATGTTCGATGGGATCGGATTTTTCACGCACCGACTGCACTTCGTCACGGCTACGATATTTCGCCGGATCGGACATGGAGTGCCCGCGATAGCGATAGGTCTTCATCTCCAGGATGATCGGGCCCTTGCCGTCGCGCACCCATTGCAGCGCTTCCTCCGCGGCGCCACGGGCGGCGAGAACGTCCATACCGTCCACCTGAATACCGGGAATACGGAAGCTTTCGCCACGCTTGTAGAGCTGATCCTCAGAGGAAGCGCGATTGACGCTGGTGCCCATCGCATACTGGTTGTTTTCGATCACGAAAACGATCGGCAGGCTCCATAGCTCGGCCATGTTGAAGGCTTCGTATACCTGCCCCTGATTGGCGGCACCGTCGCCGAAATAGGCAAGCGTGATGCCGCCGTCATTCGAATATTTGTGCGCGAAAGCAAGGCCGGTGCCCAGCGGCACCTGTGCGCCGACGATTCCGTGACCGCCGTAAAATTTATGCTCGACAGAGAACATATGCATCGAGCCGCCCTTGCCCTTGGAAATACCGGCGGCGCGGCCCGTCAGTTCGGCCATCACATCGCGCGGCGGAATGCCGCACAACAGCATATGACCATGATCGCGATAGCCGGTGATCACGCTGTCCTTGTCCGACAGGGCGGATTGCAGTCCGACTGCGACGGCTTCCTGACCAATATAAAGGTGGCAGAAACCGCCGATCAGGCCGAGGCCATATAACTGGCCGGCCTTTTCCTCGAAACGCCGGATGAGCAGCATCTGCTTGTAGAAGTCGAGCAGCTCTTCTTCGGACGCCTTGTAGCGTTTGGGTTCATCGGGACGTTCCCGATTGGGTTTGGGGGGTTCGCTCTTGCGGCGGGATGCCGGTGCTTTTGCCACGATATGAAAACCTCGTTTCGGGGAAGAAAACGTGTAGCGCCTATAATCAGGTTATGGGCGTGACTGCAACGCCAACGCATCGCAAAGCGTATCCGTTCAATCCGAAACACCCGATATGCGCCCGAAAGCGCGAGACAGAGTCACTTCAGGGGAATGATTTTTTCGTCCGGATGGACGACATTCAATTCCTTGCGGATTAGTTCGTCGGCCATATCCGGATTGGCATGGCGCGGATCGAGCTGTTTGTTGCGATTGCGCAGTTCGTTACGCCGCTGATCCAGCTTCGCATATTGGGCCTGACTCTCCGACAGACGCTGCTGATAGTCGCGATAGGCGAAAATGCCGTTCGGGCCGAGCACCGCATAATAGCCGAAAAAGGCCATCATGACGATTGCCGCAGCGGGTGGCCCCGCCTTGCGCAGCATCGATAAAGCAGGGGAACGTCGAGCCATGGCGGCATTTGAATCCATCAGCCGCCTGAAATCAAGCGCTTTTGCCTGAATTACGCATAATTACGAAGCGGCGCACCACCGATGCGCCGCTTCGATGCAGTGGCGCTTATCCGCGCAGTACGCTGCGTCCGGCATAGTGCGCCATATCGGCCAGCTCTTCTTCGATACGAATGAGCTGGTTGTACTTGGCCAGACGGTCGGTGCGCGACAGGCTGCCCGTTTTGATCTGGCCGCAATTGGTGGCAACCGCGAGATCCGCGATCGTCGAATCCTCGGTTTCGCCCGAGCGATGCGAGATAACGGTGGTGAAGCGTGCACGATGCGCCATCGAAACCGCTTCCAGCGTTTCGGTCAGCGAGCCGATCTGATTGACCTTGACGAGCAACGAGTTGGCATAGCCTTGCGCAATACCGTCGGCCAGGCGCTTGGGATTGGTGACGAACACGTCGTCGCCGACCAACTGAATCTTGTCACCCAGCTTTTGCGTCAGCAGCTTCCAGCCCTCGAAATCGTCTTCCTGCATTCCGTCCTCGATCGACAGAATCGGATAGCGCCCGGCCAGATCGGCCAGATAGTCGACCATTTCGGCGGAGGTCAGCACCTTGCCCTCGCCCTTCATATTGTATTTGCCGTCTTCGAAGAATTCGTTGGCGGCACAATCGAGCGCCAGCATCACATCGTCGCCCGGCGTGTAGCCCGCCCCCTCGATCGAGCTGAGGATGATATCGAGCGCATCGGTCGTCGATGCCAGTGCCGGTGCGAATCCGCCTTCGTCACCGACCGAGGTGGAAAGACCCTTTTCCGAGAGCTTCTTTTTCAGCGTGTGAAAAATTTCCGACCCGCAGCGCACTGCTTCGGCAATGCTGTCCGCACCGACCGGCATCACCATGAATTCCTGAAAGTCGATCGGGTTGTCGGCATGTTCGCCGCCATTGATGATGTTCATCATCGGCACCGGAAGCACATGCGCGGATACACCACCGACATAACGATAGAGCGGCAGGCCGCGTGCGTCGGCCGCCGCCTTCGCCACCGCCAGGCTGACCCCCAGAATGGCGTTGGCGCCCAGACGGCTCTTGTTTTCGGTGCCGTCCAGATCGATCATCACCGCGTCGACTTCGGCCTGATCCTCAGCCTCTGCGCCCAACAGCGCTTCGGTAATTTCGCCATTCACCGCCTCGACCGCGCCCAGCACGCCCTTGCCGAGATACACGTCCTTGTCACCGTCGCGTTTTTCCACGGCCTCATAGGCACCGGTCGAAGCGCCCGACGGCACTCCCGCACGGCCAAAACTTCCGTCCTCCAGCATGACATCGACCTCAACGGTGGGATTACCCCGACTGTCGAGAATCTGGCGGCCATGAATGTCGATGATTGCGGTCACGAAATGATCTCCCTACCTTAGTACCGATGGGACTGGTTACGCGCGCAGCCTCTACCGGCTTGAACCCTTGGGGGCAATTCGCGTTTTGGATGGAACCGTGCGAAGGTCGCGTGGTTGTTTCGGTGACAAGATGAAAGGGATCCCCGCATGACCGATAAGAAGATTCCCGCCGAGCCGCTGAAAGATGGCCCCGGTGCCGCTGCGCCGCGCAGCGACGACAAGCCTGTAGCTGCCAAAAACACCGCGCCCAAACCGGCAAAACCGGCCAAGGACAGCGGTGACAGATCCGAACCGAAGGCGACGGCAAAAAGCAAACTGAAGAGCGAAGCGGGCAAATTGTCCAAACAGGCGCAGGAAAAGGCGCGCGGCTATGCCGATCAGGGGAAAACCAAGGCAACCGGGACGCTGCACGACGTATCGAAGCTGATCGGGGACGCCGCCGGCGATGTTGATACGCGCTTCGGCAAGCAATACGGGCAATATGCGCACTCCGCCGCCGATGCTGTTTCCGGCTTTGCCGACACCTTGCGTGACAAGGACGTGGACGATCTGGTCGAGGAAGCACGCGAGTTCGTTCGCAAAAGTCCTGCGCTTGCCGTCGGCATTGCTGCTGCGGCGGGTTTCGTGATTGCCCGGATTCTGCGTTCCGGCATCGATTCCGCAATGGAGGCTGAAGATTAAACTTCTGCCCGGAAAGTCCCGCACCGGGGCGAAGGATCAGATGGAAAACGATACAGGTCTGGGCACCCTGTTGGGGGAGCTGATTCGGGACGCCCGCGCATGGGCCAGTGCCGAGGTCGACTATTACAAGGCCCTCGTCGCCGACCGGTTGACCGATGTGAAACTGGCGGTTGCGCTGGGCATCGCGGCTATCGTTCTGGCCAATGCCGCGCTGATCGCATTACTGGTCGGGTTGATTATTGCGCTGATGACGCTGGTCGGCCCCTTGCTTGCCACGATCGTGGTAATCGGCGTCACTTTGGCTGTGGCGGCGCTGATGGGGCGGATGGCCGTGCGTTTCATGCGTCTGGCGACGCGCAAGGAATCCGACGAGCCCGGAGAATCCGAATGAGCGACAGGCAAGCAGTGGTGGAGGCGCGGCACAAGCGCAATCTGGCACGTGAACGGGTTGTGACGTCGCTGGACATCGTGCGCGCACGGACCAGGCCCGGCGTACTGGCCAGAAAAGCGGCCGACCGGGCGCAGGGCGCAATGCTACAGGCCGGCAATCAGGCAACCGATGCCGCGCGGAAACGTCCATTCATCGCGCTTGGCGCATTGGGCCTTGCGGGCGTCATACTGGGATTTCGCATGGTGCGGCGGCACCACAATAGCCGCTCTTAATATCGTGCAACCGGCCCGGCTATCGGGCGTTATTTGAACATGGGGGCATGCGCTCCCCGTCAAAAGGAACAAGGCAGATGACGGACAGCAAAGAAACCGGCCTCAAAGCAAAAGCGAGTGACGCGGCAAGCAAGACCCGCGAGAGCGCGGAAACCAATCCGCTGGCCGTACTGGCCGGGGGTATTGCGGTGGGAATGCTGGCCGGATTGTTCATTCCCCGCAGCGAACGGGAAAAAGAGTTGGTCGATCCACTCGGCAAGCGTCTGGCCGCGGGAGCGACGGCGGCAGCAGCAGCAGCTCGCGACACCGGAAAACAGGAACTGAACGCCGTCGCACCGGACCGTTCGGACGCCAAGGCAAAGGCGGGCGACATCCTTACCGTTGTTCTGAAAGCAGCACTGGATGCAGGAAAATCAGGCGCGGGGATCGAAAAAAAGGCCTGATCAACCCGCTTCGGGGTTGAGTGTGAGCGGCAAGCGATTATGCGCTAGCCGCAACCACCAGTTTTGGAGACACCCTTGAGCAAGATGCATCTCGTCTTCGGAGGCCGCGTCAGCGATCCCCAGACCCTTGATTTCATCGACCTGAACGACATCGATTTCGTCGGTCTGTTCCCCGACTATGCCAGTGCCGAAAAGGCATGGCGCGGCGCGGCACAACGTACCGTCGACGACGCCGAAATGAAATATGTGGTGGTGCATCTGCACCGGCTGCTCGAACCGGATATCGACGCCGCCTGAGCCGGAAAGCCGGGCTTCATTTCTCGGATGATAGCCCGGCCTTGCAATTATCATGTCGGGTCAGGCGTTGCGCCAGTGCCAGGCCAGCAATGGTTTGGCCAGCGCCAGACCTACCAGAAACCCGCCGACATGCGCGGCTCCTGCAATCGGCATCCCCGATTGCCGGCTGACCAGTCCGACGAGCAGGTTGATCCCGGCCCAGGCGACGCCCAGCCAGATCACCTGTACCGCGCGCGCCGGAATCGGACCGATCGCCTTCGCACGCGTGGTTCCGAACAGCAGCGCATAGGCACCTACGCATGCCGAAAGAGCACCGCTGGCGCCGATCATCGGCGACTGCACCAGCGGACCGATCAGCCATTGTGCCAGCGCCGCGCCATAGGCACCCAACACATAGAGCAGCACCAGTGGCCCCGGCCCGATCGCCCGCTCGGTCTGGCTGCCGGTATAAACCAGCATCACCATGTTGAAGATCAGATGAAACATGCCCGCGTGCACGAAGGTCGCGGTCAGCGGCGTCAGCCAGAAGGGCGCAAGGCTGTAATGCGCAGCGATGACCGACACACCGGCATAGCGCGCGGGGATAAACCCGGCCCATGCGGCAGCGGGGTTGAGATATCCCAACCCCAATATTGCCAGACTGACCAGCGTGGTGACGGCCGCGATTCCAACCGTCGCGGGAACGTCACGCGCGTGCATTGCTTCAGATGAACTCAATCTTCGATACGAGATAATAGCGGTCGCCAGAGGGCACCGTCACTTCGATCTCATCATCGACGCGGCGGCCGATCAGTGCGCGACCCAGCGGCGAATTATAGGAGATTTTCCCCGACTTCGCATCCGCTTCGGCCTGGCCGACAATCTGATACCGGATCGGTTTGTCGTCTTCGTCGAGCAGAGTCACCGTTGCGCCGAAAACGATCTTGTCACCCGAAAGCTCGGTCGGATCGATCACCTGCGCGCGGCTCAGCTTGTCCTCGATATCGGCGATCGTCGCCTCTACCTGCCCCTGCCGTTCCTTCGCGGCGTGATATTCGGCATTTTCCGACAGATCGCCATGCGCGCGCGCTTCTTCGATCGCGTCGACAATCTGCGGCCGTTCCGCTTTTAGTTGCTTGAGCTGCGCGCTGAGCTTCTCATAGCCCTCGGCCAGCATCGGCATCTTTTCAACGGTTGCCATAATGGACTTCCCTGACAGCTATCCCCCCGGGCGTCCGTCGACGGATCGCCCGCACACAAACCAAAAATTGAGGGAATTATTTGTGCGAACGCGAATAATAAGCCTGCAAGGGACGTACTTCAAGAGTATGTCGCGACAGGGCGGCAATTGCCTTCGCCGCCGACACGCTGGCCTGCGCCGTCGTGAAGTACGGAATCTTACCTGTCACCGCGGATGCACGAATGGATTGCGAGTCCTTCAGCGACTGCCACCCTTCGGTCGTGTTGAAGATCAGGTCGATGTCGCCATCGGTGATACGATCGACAATGTGCGGTCGCCCCTGCGCCACCTTGTTGACGCGCTCGACGGGCACGCCATGCGCGCTCAGATAGTCCGCCGTACCGCCGGTGGCGACGATCCTGAAGTCCTGCTCGACCAGCGTCCGGGCCGCGGGCAGGATCACGGGTTTGTCGCCATCCTTCACGCTGACAAAGGCTGTTCCACTTTTGGGAAGTACGACCCCCGCACCGAGCTGGGATTTGGCGAAGGCCAGCGCGAAATCGGTATCGATTCCCATGACTTCGCCGGTGGACTTCATTTCGGGTGACAACACTGGGTCGACTCCGGGAAAACGGCCCCAGGGGAATACCGCTTCCTTGACCGCGATATAGTCGATGGCCCGGTCGATGGGCGGCAGGTCGGCAAGCTTTTCGCCCGCCATCACCCGGCTCGCAATCTTGGCGATGGGGTGGCCGATCGCCTTCGCAACGAAGGGCACGGTGCGGCTGGCCCGGGGATTGACCTCGATCAGATAAACCTCACCATCCTTCACCGCGAACTGGATGTTCATCAGTCCGCGAACCTTCAGCGCATGCGCCAAAGCATGAGTCTGTCGCTCGATTTCCGCGACGATTTCATCGGGCAGGCTGTAGGGCGGGATCGAACAGGCGCTGTCGCCGGAATGGACGCCCGCCTCCTCAATGTGCTGCAACACGCCCGACACCACGACATCGGTGCCGTCGGCAATCGCATCGACATCGACTTCGATCGCATCGCGCAGATACTGATCGATCAGCACCGGTGAGTCGCCCGACACCTGCACTGCGGTTTCGATATATTCGTTAAGCTGCGCCGTGCCGTCGACAATCTCCATCGCCCGGCCACCCAGCACATAGCTGGGGCGCGTCAGCACCGGATAGCCGATGCGTTCGGCCACCGCGATTGCCTCGTCCCGGCTGCGCGCGATACCGTTGGCCGGTTGTTTCAGGCCGAGTTTCGACACCAGCGCCGCAAAGCGTTCGCGATCTTCGGCCAGGTCGATGGCATCCGGGCTGGTGCCGAGGATCGGAATCCCTGCCTTTTCCAGCGCACGGGCGAGCGTCAGCGGCGTCTGGCCGCCGAACTGCACGATCACCCCGGCAAGCGTTCCCGCCTGTTTTTCGACGTGCAGGATTTCCAGCACATCCTCGACCGTCAGCGGCTCGAAATAGAGCCGGTCGGAGGTGTCATAATCGGTCGAAACCGTTTCCGGGTTGCAGTTGACCATGATGGTTTCGAACCCGGCATCGGCCAGCGCGAAACAGGCATGGCAGCAGCAATAGTCGAACTCGATCCCCTGCCCGATCCGGTTCGGCCCGCCGCCCAGAATGACGACCTTTTTCCGGTCGCTGGGCGCAGCCTCATTCTCCGGCTCGCCAAAGCTGGGCGCTTCATAGGTCGAGTACATATATGGCGTCTTCGCCTCGAACTCGGCGGCGCAGGTGTCGATCCGCTTGAACACCGGACGGACGTTCAGCCGGTGGCGAAGCTCACGCACTTCGGCTTCGGTGACGCCACCGGTCATGGCGCGCACCGCTTCGTGAATCAGGCCGGAGCCATGCGCGATCGCCTTTTCCGTCCCCTGACGCAGATGCGCCGACGCCAATGCCAGCTGCGCCAGCCGTTTGTCGGAAAAGCCCATCGACTTCAGCCGCCGCATCTCCGCCGCCTCACGCGGCAGACCGTTGCGACGGACCGTTTCCTCGGCCGCGACGATCTCCGCGATGCGCTCCAGAAACCAGGGGTCATAGCTGGTGATCGCATGGACTTCGGCAACCGTCAGCCCTTCGCGCATTGCCTGTGCCGCGACCAGCAGCCGGTCGGGGGTGGGCCGCCCCAGCGCCGCCTCGATATCCGCGCGCGGCGCACCGGCCAGCGCCTTGACCTCGTTAAAGCCCGACAGGCCGGTTTCCAGCCCGCGCAGCGCCTTTTGCATCGATTCATGAATGTTGCGGCCGATCGCCATTACCTCACCCACCGACTTCATCGCGGTGGAGAGCACGGCCTGTGCCCCGCGGAACTTCTCGAACGCGAAACGCGGAATCTTCGTAACGACATAGTCGATGGTCGGTTCAAATGAGGCGGGCGTGACGCCGGTAATGTCGTTCTGAATCTCGTCGAGCGTATAGCCGACCGCCAGCTTTGCCGCGACCTTCGCAATCGGAAAGCCCGTCGCCTTCGACGCCAGTGCCGAGGAGCGGCTGACCCGCGGGTTCATCTCGATCACGACCAGCCGCCCGTCCGCGGGATTGACCGCGAACTGCACGTTCGACCCGCCGGTTTCGACACCGATTTCGCGCAGCACCGCAATGCTGGCGTTGCGCATGATCTGATATTCCTTGTCGGTCAGGGTCAGCGCGGGCGCGACCGTGATCGAATCGCCGGTGTGCACGCCCATCGGATCGACATTCTCGATCGCGCAGATGATGATGCAATTGTCCGCCCGGTCGCGGACCACCTCCATCTCATATTCCTTCCAGCCGAGCAGCGACTCGTCGATCAGGATCTGACCGACCGGCGACGCCTCGATGCCGGAACGGGCATAATATTCGAATTCTTCGCGATTATAGGCAACGCCGCCGCCGGTGCCACCCAGCGTGAAGGCAGGCCGGATGATCGCAGGCAACCCGATCTCGTCGAGTACCTCCATCGCGCGCGCCACGCCCTTGGCACGGTCATAGCCGGTGATATTACCCGCCGCATCGCGGATTTCGGGCGCGGCCGCGATGGAGGCACGCGGGCTTTCCAGCCCGATCCTGTCCATCGCCGCACGGAATTTCTCACGATCCTCCGCCTTGTCGATGGCTTCCGCCTTCGCGCCGATCATCTGGCAACCGAATTTTTCCAGCGTGCCGTCGCGGTCGAGCGCCAACGCGGTGTTGAGCGCCGTCTGCCCGCCCATGGTCGGAAGCACCGCGTCGGGGCGTTCTTTCTCGATAATCCGCGCGACCACTTCCGGCGTGATCGGCTCGACATAGGTGGCATCGGCCAATTCGGGATCGGTCATGATCGTCGCCGGGTTCGAATTGACCAGCACGATGCGATAGCCCTCTTCTTTCAGGGCCTTGATCGCCTGCGTGCCCGAATAATCGAACTCGCACGCCTGCCCGATCACGATAGGACCGGCGCCGATGACGAGGATGGAGGAAATGTCAGTGCGTTTGGGCATTATTGGTCTTCGGCCTCGCAAATGGGCGGTTCGGAGTTAAACGAGACGGACAAACGCCGAAGCTGGGCGGCGTAAATGAGACCTCCGATTTCCTTATAAGGAACTTCCGGTGGTCCGCTCAGCCGTACGAAGCGCACACCATTTGCAGTTACATCGGCCGCGACTTTCCAGATGGGATGCTTCTTCACTCCGACCAGCCAAGCTTCGATCTGCTTCGGGTCGCCGCTGACGGTGAGGAACATTTTGACTTTGGCCGCAACGGCATCTTCCGACTTGACGCAGTGATAAGCCGGCGGGAGTGGCAATGCCTGCATCACTTGCCGCTCCCCAACATCCCCACGAACCGCTCGAACAGGTAGAAGCTGTCCTGTGGGCCCGGGCTGGCCTCGGGGTGGTATTGGACGCTGAAGGCGGGGGCGTCGACGAGTTCGAGGCCGGCGTTCGAGCCGTCAAACAGCGAGACGTGGGTCTCGCGCACGCCCTCGGGCAGGCTGTCGCGCTCGACCGCGAAGCCGTGGTTCATGCTGGTGATCTCGACCGCACCATCGGACAGGCGCTTGACCGGATGGTTGGCGCCGCGATGGCCCTGGAACATCTTGGTCGTGCGCGCGCCCACCGCCAGCCCGAGCAACTGGTGGCCGAGGCAGATGCCGAACAGCGGCTTGCCGGTTTCCAGCAGCTTCTGGATCACCGGCACGGCATATTCGCCGGTCGCCGCGGGATCGCCCGGCCCGTTGGACAGGAACACGCCGTCGGGCTTGAGCGCCATCACCTCGTCGAACGTCGCGGTGGCGGGCAGTACGGAGACCTTCGCCCCTGCACGGACAAGGTTGCGATAGATGTTCCGTTTCGCACCGTAATCTATGGCGACGACATGGGGCTTCCCGCCCGCGCCGCCTTGCTCATCATAACCGAAGCCCAGCCGCCAGATGCCGCCTTCCCAGCCATAATGGGTCGCGGTGGTCACGTCCTTCGCCAGGTCCATGCCCTCCAGCCCCGGCCAGCCGCGCGCCATATCGAGCAGTGCGGGAATGTCGAATTCGCCCGCCTCGCTATGCGCAATCACGCCGGTCGGCGCGCCGCCCTCCCGAATGCGCCGGGTCAGTGCGCGCGTATCGACACCCGACAGCCCGATGCGGTCGTGCGCCGCCATCCAGTCATCCAGCCGCTCGACACTGCGGAAATTACTGGGCGCGGTCACATCCTCACGCACGATCATGCCCAGCGCGTGCGGGTCGTTCGCCTCCACATCCTCGGCATTGGTGCCGACATTGCCGATATGGGGAAAGGTGAAGGTGACGATCTGCCCGGCATAGCTGGGATCGGTCATCACTTCCTGATAGCCGGTCATCGCGGTGTTGAAGCACACCTCACCCACCGCTGCGCCCTCTGCGCCGAACCCCCTGCCCCAGATCACATCCCCGGATGCCAGGACCAATACCCCGGTTGCTCCTGCGGGCATGGGCGTGGGTTTGGCGTCGGCCATGGGGGCTGGCACTCCTCAAAAAGTCTGGCAATGGTGCTAAGAGCCGTCCGCTAGCCCCGGCAGCCGCAGCCGTCAATCTGTTAATCCGGGCGATGGCACGCTATCTGCTGTTTTTCCCAATTCGTTCGAGAAAGTTTTCGCCCATGATTCGCGATGATATCAAGGCCGCACAGATCGCCGCCATGAAAGCCGGTGACAAGGAAACGCGCGCCACGATCAGCCTGATCCAGTCCGCCATCAAGAACCGCGATATCGAAGCGCGTTCGGGCGGCGCTCCGGCGGATGACGATACGCTGGTGATCGAAGTGCTTCAGAAAATGGTGAAGCAGCGCCGCGAATCGATTGAGATGTATCGCAAGGGCGACCGTGAGGAACTGGCCGTGGCTGAGGAAGCCGAGGTCGCGGTAATCGAACGCTTCCTGCCCGCGCAGATGAGCGAGGAAGAAACGAAAGCGGCGATCGAGGCGATCAAGGTCGAACTGGGCGCGTCGTCGATGAAGGATATGGGCCGCGTCATGGCCGAACTGAAGGCGCGCCATGCCAGCGAACTCGACATGAGCAAGGCCAGCGGTCTGGTGAAATCGTCGCTGGCGTGATTACTCGATAAGAGATCCGTTCGTTTCGAGCGTAGTCGAGAAACGTTCCAGAATGTTCTGATAGGCGCTTCTACGGCTACGCTAATAGCGAACCGTGGTGTAGAAAGGCCGGATGGCGTTCTGGACCTACATATTGCGATGCGCCGACGGGCGTTATTACACCGGTCAGACAGACGATCTGGAACGTCGGGTTTCCGAACATCATCATGGCGGCTTTTCCGACTTCACCTCGCGCAGGCGGCCGGTCGCACTAGTCTGGTCTCAGGAATTTCCGACCCGGACGGAAGCTCTCGAAGCGGAACGCAGGATCGGGGGTTGGTCACGGGCGAAGAAAGAAGCGCTGATTCGGGGAGATTGGGAAAGCGTGTCCTTTTTCTCTAAACCACCTAAGGAACGTTTCTCGACTTCGCTCGAAACAAACGGGGGTGGGGACGATTCCACCAACCCTAACCGCTCACTTCGAGCGTAGTCGAGAAACGCTTTACGATCATGACCCTCACCCCGGCCTTTCTTGACGAGCTGCGCGCGCGGACCACCTTGTCCGCGCTGATCGGCAAGTCCGTGAAGATCCAGCGCGCGGGGCGTGAGTGGAAGGCGTGCTGTCCGTTTCATAACGAAAAAACGCCCAGCTTCACGATCAACGACGACAAGGGGTTTTACCACTGTTTCGGTTGCGGCGCGCATGGCGATGCGATTCGCTGGATGACCGATCAGCGCGGCCTGCCCTTTATGGATGCGGTGAAGGAACTGGCGCAGGCGGCGGGCATGGAAGTCCCCGCCCCCGACCGCCGCTCCGCCGAGCGCGCCGAGCGGCAAAAGGGGCTGCGCGAGGCGATCGAGGACGCCGCCAAATGGTTCACCGATCAACTGCACGGCATCGCAGGCGCCGAAGCACGCAGGGTGCTGGAACGGCGCGGCATTACCCCCGAAACCGCCCGTGCCTTCGGCTTCGGCTATGCCCCCGATTCGCGCGGGCACCTGAAATCCGCCCTGTCGGACTATGGCGATGACAAGCTGGTCGAGGCGGGCCTGCTGATTCAGGTCGAGGGTAAGGAACCTTACGACCGGTTTCGCGGGCGGCTGATGATCCCGATTCGCGACGTGCGCGGGCGGGTGATTGCGTTCGGCGGGCGGATCATCGGCGATGGCGAGCCGAAATATCTCAACTCGCCCGAAACCCCGCTCTTCGACAAGGGGCGCAACCTCTATAATCTCGACCGGGCGCAGGCGGCCGCACGCAAGGCCGGACGTGTGATCGCGGTCGAGGGCTATATGGACGTGATCGCGCTCGCTCAGGCGGGGTTCGGCGAAGCGGTGGCACCGCTTGGCACTGCGATGACCGAGCATCAGCTGGAGCGGCTGTGGCGCATGGTCGATGTGCCGCTCTTATGCTTTGACGGCGATTCGGCGGGGCAGAAAGCCGCGATGCGCGCGGCGTTGCGCGCCTTACCCCTGCTGCAACCGGGGCGCAGCCTTGGTTTCATCACGCTACCCGACGGCCTGGACCCCGACGATCTGGTCCGCCAGCGCGGTCCCGCAGCGTTCGAAACCTTGCTCGGCAAACCCGAACCGCTGGTAAACCGGCTATGGCAGCATGAGGTGAATGCGGAGCCGCTCTACACGCCGGAAGCGCGCGCCGGGCTTCGCGCGCGTCTTTCGGAACATGCGCAGACCATTGCCGACAATAGCGTGCGTCAGGAATATATCGCCGAATTCCGCCGCCGGTTCGACCAGTTGTTCGCCGGCCAGCCGCGCCGCGCCGCGCCATCCGGAAAACCATGGCGCAAGGGGCCGTGGAAACCACCCGAACCGCCGCCGTCCAGCATCGCGCGCAACGTCAATGCAGGCGGTATCGACCGGGTGCTGGCCAAGGCAATCCTGGCGGGACTGATTCGCCATCCGGCTGAAATCGCACGGCACATGGAAGTATTGGCGACGCTGAAACTCGCCGATGGCGCGCTGGGGCGACTGTTCGAAGCGGTCATCGACGTTGCTTTGGAAGATCAGGCGCTTGATGGTGGCAAATTACGCACCATATTGGCGAAGTCCGGTTTTGAATCAGTTGCAGGCGAGCTGTTGCGCGCTGACACATTGGCTTTCTCGTTCACCCAGGCAAACGCCGATGAGGCGCGCGCCGTAGCGGATCTGAACGAAGCGATCGCGGTGCTTTCCGCCCGTCCCGCCGTCGATGCGGCGCTGGCACAGGCGACCGCGACCGTGCAGACGGCCTTTACCGAAGAGGCCTTTGCAAGACAGGTCGCGCTGGTAAAGGAACAGCAAATGCTGGAAGCACGTCTTGCAAATCTGATGCTGGCGGACGAAGACGGCAGAACAATTGCGTAATTCGAGGGCAGTTAATGGCGAAGGCGAAAACGGCGGACGTTGCCGAAGCAAATGATACGAGCGACGCACCGCTGATCGACCTGAATGAGGGCTCGATCAAGAAGCTGATCGCGAAGGCGAAAAAACGCGGCTACATCACAGTCGACCAGCTCAACGAAATGTTGCCGCAGGACCAGATGTCGTCCGAGCAGATCGAGGACATTATGTCCACGATCAACGATATGGGCATCAACGTCGTCGAAAATGACGAAGAGGGCGGCGAAGACGGCGAGCAGCAGGACGATGACGGTCCCGACGCGATCGACGGGAACGACAATCAGGACCAGAAAGCGCCTGCGGTCGAGACCAAGAAAAAGGAAACGGTCGACCGCACCGATGACCCCGTGCGCATGTATCTGCGCGAGATGGGCGCGGTCGAACTGCTTTCGCGCGAGGGCGAAATCGCCATCGCCAAGCGGATCGAGGCCGGTCGCGACACGATGATTCTGGGGCTGTGCGAAAGCCCGATCACCTTCAACGCGATTATCGGCTGGTCCGAGGCGCTGAACGAAGGCACGATGCAGCTTCGCGAAATCCTCGATCTCGACGCAATGCTGACGAAAGAGCCTGCGCCCGAGAGCCTGTCCGATGACGAGGATGACGATGACGGCGAAATTTCTGAAAAGAATGCCGGACCGTCGTTCAAGGACGATGACGATATCGAGGAAGAGGACGATTCGGACGAGGACGGCGAATCGGGCGAATCGAAACGTCGCGATGACGATGACGACGAGGACAACACGCTGAGCCTTGCCCAGATGGAGGAAACGCTCAAGCCGCAAGCGCTTGAGAAGTTCGCCAACATCACCGCCATCTACAAGAAATTCTCGTCGATGCAGGGCAAGCGTCTCGACGCCATGGCCGCCGGCGACGATTTGTCGGCAAGCGACGAGCGCAAATATCAGAAGCTGCGCGAAGACCTGACCGCCGAGGTGGAAAGCGTTCAGTTCCATCAGGCAAAGATCGAATATCTCGTCGATCAGCTCTACAGCTTCAACCGCCGCCTGACCGCACTGGGCGGCCAGATGTTGCGCCTTGCCGAACGGCATAAGGTGAAGCGCAAGGATTTCCTCGATTCCTATATCAGCCACGAACTGGACGAGGGCTGGCTGGAATCGGTTGCCGGGATCGACAAGAAGTGGAAGGCTTTCGCCGAAAACGAGGCCGATGCCGTTGATCGCATCCGCACCGAAATCGCTGACATTTCTCAGCAGACCGGCATGGCGCTCGCCGAGTTCCGCCGTATCGTCAACATGGTGCAGAAGGGCGAACGTGAGGCGCGGATCGCGAAGAAGGAAATGGTCGAGGCCAATCTGCGCCTCGTGATCTCCATCGCAAAGAAATACACCAATCGCGGCCTGCAATTCCTCGACCTGATTCAGGAAGGCAATATCGGCCTGATGAAGGCGGTCGACAAGTTCGAGTATCGCCGCGGCTACAAGTTCAGCACCTATGCGACCTGGTGGATTCGGCAGGCGATTACCCGCTCGATCGCGGATCAGGCGCGCACTATCCGCATTCCCGTGCATATGATCGAAACGATCAACAAGCTGGTGCGGACTTCGCGTCAGTTCCTGCACGAACAGGGCCGCGAACCGACGCCGGAGGAAATGGCCGAGCGCCTTTCCATGCCGCTCGAAAAGGTGCGCAAGGTGATGAAGATCGCCAAAGAGCCGATCTCCCTCGAAACGCCGATCGGCGACGAGGAAGATTCGCATCTCGGCGACTTCATCGAGGACAAGAACGCGATCATCCCGGTGGATGCCGCAATTCAGTCCAACCTGAAAGAAACGGTGACACGGGTGCTCGCCAGCCTCACCCCGCGTGAGGAACGCGTGCTACGTATGCGCTTCGGCATCGGCATGAACACCGATCACACGCTGGAGGAAGTCGGCCAGCAGTTCAGCGTGACGCGCGAGCGCATCCGCCAGATCGAAGCGAAGGCGCTGCGTAAGCTGAAGCACCCGTCGCGCAGCCGCAAGATGCGCAGCTTCCTCGACCAGTAAGTTTCCGGATATCCAAAGTTAATGCCCGTCAGCGGGGGACCATTCCGCTGACGGGCATATTTTATACGATCGCGGACCAAGGATCGTACGACTATAGAAAGAGCAGGATTAAGCACGCCCGCTGATCCGTAGTCGAATCTCCGCAATGGCGCCTCTCTCTCTCCATAGATGAAGGATTCTACAGCTCAGCTTATTTACACAACGATAAGCTTCGTAGAGTTCACAATCGGGAAAATCCGTATTGTAAGGGTTTGAATTATCTCCGATACGGAGTATGTAACCCTATATAGTAGGCTAATTATTGGAAATAACTTCAAACACCAGTCGAAATTGGTGGCTTATTTCCATGTTTGCGAGCGATTTTGCTGTATTTTACGCAAATCGCTAGTTTCTTATTCGGAAGATTGAGGAATGCCCGGACTTTCCAAGAAAACTATGTCTGTCGATCATGACGCATCTGATTTTTCGCAATGCGCAACTGCATCGCAGATCGTACGAAATTTCGGCATGTGGCAGGATCGGGCCAGAGACCAGCCCGTTTATATCATGCATCACGGGCGACCGCGCCTTGTGCTCGCTGCGATCGAACATCTCGAGAGCCTGAAGTCCCTTCAGCATGAAGACAGTGCGCTGGTCGATGAACGTGAACGCCTGCTTGCATCCCTTACCGAACTCGTCCTGCTGATCGATCACGACTGCACGGTGCGTAGCTGCAATTTACCGGCCCGCTCCTTCTTCGGCATCAGTGAGGAGGGCTGGCGGGCACGCCCGCTCGGTGAGCTTGTACAGGCACCGTTCGGACCGTTTCTTACCACGCTGGCGCGGCGCGTCATCGATTCCGGGGTTCAGGAACGCATAGACCTCGAAATTGAAAAGCCGACACATCGCAAGATTTCGCTGATCACTATTCCATTGCCCTATGGCGCGGCGATTATCGGCGAGGATGCAACGCTGACGGAAGATCGCGATCGTGCGCAACGGGCTCTCCGGGCAATCGATTCGGCACTTGCCGCGGTCGACGGCCTGGCAACGGTCCAGATCAACCCACGCGGATTCGTGACGACGCCGACGCCCAGCCTGTCAGCCATGACAAAGCTCGGAACCGAGCTTCTGGAAAGCATACGGTTCAGTTCCCTGTTCGATGTGAAATCGCGAGCCCAGGTTGGCGATGCCGTCAACGCCGTAATGAACGGGGAAGGTTCGACCCGATTGTCAGCGCAGTTGCTGGTAAACGACGGCAGCATGCAGCCGGTTCGTATCGGCCTTGCACCATTAACCAGCCTGACGGGTATCAAAGGCGTTGAAGCGGTGCTGGTACTTTGTCCGTCTGGTTGACTGCTACTTAACGTCACGTACACCATGCTTTTACGCGCTTCGGTATAAGCTTTGCTCTATTCATCCCTGTGCACCGGTATTCGGTTCAACAGGTATATGGAGTGATCGGGGGCTTATGCCATTGGAACGCGCTGATCTTGCCGCATTCGGCGGTAGCTGGGAAACCATTCAGGCGCTGGACCGCAACGGCGGCAGCAGCGCCCATGCGATGGTACGCAGGCTGTCCACGGCGTCTGTACCGATGCGCGATCTCGCCGACTCGGCTCATTTCCTGTGTATTTTGCATGGCCGTTTGCCGGGCATGATCGACCTTGCCGGCGACCATATCACTACGGCAGATGCGGTTGACTGGCTCAACCAGGCGGCAACTGCTTTCGTTCAGGAGCGATCGTTTATGGCTGCTGTTTCTGCTGCCGCCGGTCCGCCGCCCAGCACGCCCGGCCATGCCGAATCGGAAGCCGCCGTCGCCGCCCAATGCCATGCGCTCGACATGCTCGCCCAGTCCGATCGCAAGGGCTGCGCGATCGGTGCCGTGGTGGCGCTGGTACTGGAATGGCCTGCAATCCGTGGAATTCTGGATAATGCTGCCAATCGCCTGAGCATGGCTTCTCCAACGCGTTCTCTGCCCAGCGAGAAGGATACGGCTTTGCTGGTCAACACGGTCGCGCAATCGCTTCCGATCGAACGCGCCATGCTGTTCGGCGCGCGTCAGTTGCTGATCCAGCATAGCGGTCTTTGGGACTTGCTGGAAACACGCATGGGCGCTCGCGAACGCGCCTGAAGTCGCAAGGCAGCGCTTGCCTGCATCCCCTTCGCACCTCTATCCCGAATCTGAACTATCGGGAAATCGGGATGTCCATGCGCTTCGAAGGTACGCAAAGCTACGTCGCCACTGACGATCTGAAAGTTGCGGTCAATGCCGCCGTCACGCTGCGACGCCCTTTGCTGGTCAAAGGCGAACCGGGCACCGGCAAGACGGTACTGGCTTATGAAATCGCCAAAGCAGTCGATGCGCCCTTGATAAGCTGGAACGTTAAATCGACCACTAAGGCGCAACAGGGCCTGTACGAATATGACGCGGTCGCCCGGCTGCGTGACGGGCAGCTTGGCGATGAGCGCGTGCATGACATTGCCAACTATATCCGCAAGGGCAAGCTGTGGGAGGCGTTCGAATCGCCAAAACTGCCGGTCTTGCTGATCGACGAGATCGACAAGGCCGATATCGAATTTCCCAACGACCTGCTGCTCGAACTCGATCGCATGGAATTTCATGTGTACGAGACCGGAGAGACGGTGCACGCGCAGGAACGCCCGATCGTCGTCATCACCTCGAACAATGAAAAGGATCTGCCCGACGCATTTCTGCGCCGCTGCTTTTTCCACTATATAAAATTTCCCGATCGCGAGACGATGCAGGCAATCATCGACGTGCATTTCCCCGGCATCCAGAAGCTGCTGGTGTCGCGCGCGATGGATATTTTTTATGAAGTCCGCGACGTTCCCGGCCTGAAAAAGAAGCCGTCGACCAGCGAACTGCTCGACTGGCTGAAATTGCTGCTGCACGAGGATATGCCGCTCGACGTGCTGCAATCGCGCGATACCACCAGGGCGATTCCACCGCTGCATGGCGCGCTGCTGAAAAATGAGCAGGATGTGATGCTGTTCGAACGGCTCGCTTTTATGGCGCGCCGTCAGAAATAGCGTCTGAACACCCTATAAATCATTCGTCAACCAAAGCCGCAAACCGAATGGCAAGTTCGCGTCGATAGCCTTTGCTCATGCGTAGCGTGGTGGTTTCCTTTTTTGCCGCATTCATACTCGCGGTCACGGCGCATCCGGCCCTTGCCGGCAATATCCTCGACTATCAGGGACAGTGCGTTCCCTTCGCTCGCGAAGCGTCCGGTATCGAGATTCATGGTGACGCCTGGACATGGTGGGGCAAGGCCAAGGGCCGATATGAACGCGGCAGTCTGCCGGCCATCGGGTCGGTACTGGTCTTCGCCAAATCGCCGCAATTGCCACTCGGCCATGTCGCGGTCGTAAGCCGCATCGTTGATCACCGTGTCCTGATGGTGACGCATGCCAACTGGTCGCGCATCGACGGAGAGCGCGGCCATGTCGAACGCGACGTCACGCTGGTCGATGTTTCGCCCGACAATGACTGGAGCGAAGTGCGGGTCTGGTACAATTCCAACGATGGACTGGGTGCCACCACCTATCCCATATATGGCTTCATCTATGGCGAGACCGTCAGCGGCAGAGATGTGCATGCCTCTCCGCAAATTACCGAACGCCATCCCGATTATGTCGGCTCGCTGATCGACGCTTACGGAGGTTGAGCGCTTGTTGAGGCGCCTTTACGCAGGCGACCGCTGGCTTCAAAAGGGAAAGCCTCAGCAGCGGAGGCCCTATTGTTCCTGTCCTTCATCGACGAATTGCGCGCCGCCGGCATTCCGGCCAGCCTGAAAGAGCATCTGCTGCTGCTTGAGGCGCTCGACCGGCAGGTGATCGAGGATACGCCGGAAGCCTTTTACTATCTGGCGCGTGCGACCTTCGTAAAGGATGAAGGATTGCTCGACCGGTTCGACCAGGCATTCGCCAAGGTGTTTCGCGGTCTGGAAACGCAGTACGGCACGGGCAAAGAGGAACTGCCCGAGGAATGGCTGCGCGCGATTGCCGAAAAATATCTCAGCCCAGAGGAGATGGCGAAAATCGAATCGCTCGGCTCCTGGGAAGAGATCATGGAAACGCTGAAAAAACGGCTGGACGAACAGGAAGGCCGCCATCAGGGCGGCAACAAGTGGATCGGCACCGGGGGCACCTCGCCTTACGGAAATTCCGGCTACAATCCCGAAGGAATCCGCATCGGCGGCCAGTCCCGCCACAAGCGCGCGATCAAGGTTTGGGAAAACCGCGAATTCCGCAACCTCGACAGCAGCAAGGAACTGGGTACCCGCAATATCAAGGTGGCGTTGCGTCGCCTGCGCCGGTTCGCACGCGAAGGGGCTGCTGATGAACTCGATATCGACGCCACGGTCGCCGGGACCGCGCGTCAGGGCTGGCTCGACGTGCATATGCGCCCTGAGCGCCATAATGCGGTGAAGCTGTTGTTATTCCTCGATATCGGCGGGTCGATGGACCCGCATATCAAGGTTTGCGAGGAACTGTTTTCCGCCGCCACCTCGGAATTCAAGAATCTCGAATTCTTCTATTTTCACAACTGCCTGTACGAAGGCGTGTGGAAGGATAACCGTCGCCGCTTCACTGAACGCACGCCGAGCTGGGACGTGCTCCATAAATTCGGCCATGACTATAAGGTGATCTTTGTCGGCGATGCGGCAATGAGTCCGTATGAGATCAGCCACCCCGGCGGGTCGGTCGAACATTTCAACGAGGAAGCGGGCGCGGTCTGGCTGGAGCGCTTCACCAATACCTATCCGGCCGCGGCATGGCTCAATCCCGTACCCGAAGAACATTGGGGCTATTCGCATTCGACGCAGATGATCCGTACGCTGATGCACGATCGCATGTATCCGCTGACGCTGGATGGTCTCGATGAAGCGATGCGCGAGTTAAGCCGCAAACATTAGGGTCAGGGCCTCATTCCACGAGGCGGAAGAAATCGTGGTCGTAGCTGATCATCGAGGCACCGCCGTCGACAAACAGCGCCTGCCCCGTCACCGCTTTCGCCCCGGCCAGATACAGCACCGCATCGGCAATGTCGTCGGGCGAAGGCAAACATTCCAGCGGCATCATGGCGGCCAGCCGCTCCATCTTGTCCTCCCCATATTCCCCGGTCGGCAGCGTTAGCCCAGGCGCGACGCCGTTCACCCGCACGCGTGGCGCGAACGTCCGGGCCTGCAGCCGCACCGCTTCGCTCAGCGCCATTTTGGAAAGGGTATAGGCCTGCTGATCGCCATGCGGATGGCGGATGCGCTGGTCTAGGATGTGTACGACACTTGCATCCTGCCCCTGCCCTGCCACCAATGCCGCCAGTGCGAAGGGCGCGGCACTGTTGATCCTGAAATGCTCGACCAGCGCCGCCACATCCGGCGTACCGCTTTCGCTCGGCGCAAACAGTGAAGCGTTGTTGACGAGCAACGCCACCGGCATATCGAAATGGCGCGTTACGTCCCTCATCAGGGCCGTCGGTGCGTCGTCGCTTGCAAGATCGGCTGCAAATCCATGCCATTCGTTTGCGGCTGCATCAAGCTGTTCGGCCAGCCAGGGTTCCGGTTCCCCCGAATCACTGCCGTGCAATGCCACTGCCCAGCCGGATTCGGCCAGCCGCGCGGCAATATGACCGCCCAGGCGTCTGGTGCTGCCGGTGACAAGGGCTAGCGGCACGCCTGCTCCCCTATTTACGCTTGCGGGTAAGGGTGATGCCGATCGATTCGCCCTGTTCAGCGATGGCTAGTTTGACGATCCGGATCGTCACCTGCTGTACGCGTTCGTCCTCGATGAACAGGGTATCGGCAATATGATCGGCCACCCCTTCGATCAGGGTGAAATGCACGCCCTGCGGCAGCGCCGTGGTCGCGGCATGTTTCAGGTCGAGATAGCTTTTCGACGCGGAAAGCGGCGTATCAGGGTCAAAATGTTCGGGACAGGCAAGGTCGACGTCCATCGAAATACGCAACGGCTGCGGCAGGTGCGTCTCTTCGGAATAGACACCCGTCAGCACTTCGACCTCAAGGTCATGAACCTGCAACAGCAAGCGATCGGACACGACGAACCTTTCTGTACCCATGAATGGCAAGCGCCATAGCAGACAATGCCGACAGCGAAACCCTCAGGCCTGCGCGCTTGGCCGGGCAGATACCGCCTTGTGCCAGCGCAAAACGTTTTCGCGTTCTTCCGGTGCCGGCAACCGTACCGATATGCCGAAATCGACCGCCACCATTGCGGTAATGTCGGCATAGCTGAACCGGTCGCCCGCAATCCATTCCCGATCCTGCAAATTTGCATCAAGGCGTTGAAGGAAACTGTCCCACATGATGCGTCCGCGCTCGGCAAGCTGCGGAATTTGCGGCAGGGGCGGCCAGTTTCCCGATTCGGCGCGATCCTCGAACCCCGGTGCGCTGTTACGAAAGCAGTAGACCACCGCGGCATAGCCTTCCGCTTCTACTTGGCGAATGCGGCTTTCGATCCGGCCGATTTCTTCCGGCGAAGTGCCGAACAGCGGCGGATCGGGATGCAGCGCTTCGAAATAACGGCAGATTGCCGCCGACTCCTCCAGCACGCTCCCGTCATCCAGCACCAGCGCCGGGACGGTCGCGCGATCGTTCACCGCAAGATACTCGTTGCCGAGATGCTCGCCCTTGCGCAGATTCAGGCGGACCATCGGCACCGTAATCCCCTTTTCGGCGAGATAGACCCGCACTCGCCGCGGGCTGGGCGCCCATTCTGCGTCGTAGAGTTTCATGTCCGGCATCCCATGCTTTGCAATTTCGCCACCGCAAGCTAAAGCGCGCCGCTCTCCTCGTCCATGCTGGCGGACTGCATGAAACCAAGCCTTGTTCCCCTCGATCACATCCCCCCCGATGCTGTCGAAGCGCTGCTCGACAGCGTGTTCGGAGTCGATCGACATCAGCGCACCGCCTATCAGGTGCGCGACGGGATGACGGCGATTTCATCGCTCAGTTTCGCGGCGCTTGCACCGACAACCCATGATCTCGTCGGATCGATTCAATGCTGGCCGGTTCAACTGACCACGACGCAGGATATCTATCCGCTCATCATGGTTGGCCCGGTGGCGGTACATCCCGACCATCAGGATGTCGGTATCGGCCGGGCGCTGATGTGGCGCGTGATCGAACTTGCCGCTGCCGATACCGGTCTTGCCGGACGGGATGGCCTGATGCTGATCGGCGATCCGGACTATTATGGCCGCCTGTTCGGGTTCAGCGATGCGCATACCGGCGGGTGGCGGCTACCCGGTCCGTTCGAACGCCACCGGCTGCTCGCACTGGGCGATGCGATCCCTGCCCTTCCCGGCATAGTGGGACCACGCACGCGCTGAGTTAGCAATGGCTTGCCCCGGCCCGGCAGAGTGCCCTAACGAAGCGCCAATGCCGATGAACACGCTACCCGATCTGGCCGACCTTTCGCTTGCCGACATTGCGCGGCTGGCCGCTGAGAAGAAGCTGCCTCCGGTCGCCGACTGGAACCCCGCCCATTGCGGCGACAGCGACATGCGCATCGCCCCGGACGGAAGCTGGTTTCATCAGGGGGCTGTGATCACACGTCCAGCCATGGTCCGTCTGTTTTCGACGATTCTGCGGCGGGAGAAAGATGGCGGCTATGTGCTGGTCACGCCGGTGGAAAAGCTGGATATTATCGTGGACGATGCGCCATTCGTCGCGGTCGAGATGAAGGTGGGAGGTGAAGGCATCGCGTCGCGGCTGGCATTTCGCCTCAACACCGACGAGCTGGTTCTTGCCGATGCCGAGCATCCGATCCGGTTTGAGCCGCGTGACGATGGCCCCCATCCCTATCTGCGCGTACGCGACGGCCTTGACGCACTGATCGTGCGCAGCGTCTATTACGACCTTGCCGAACGCGTGACCGAACAGGCCGGCGTTCCCGGCATCTGGAGCTGCGGCGCATTCTTCCCGGTCGGGAATGTGGCATGATGCTGATTGAGCGCTTGCGGACCGCACTCGCCGATAGCGACAAGGATCCGCCGGTATTGCTGACAGGCGATATCCGCGATGAAACGGTTGGACCGGACGAAAGTCTGGTCAAAGCGGCCGTGCTCGTGCCCATTACCGACCGCGCCGCCCCCGGAGTCATCCTGACCCAGCGAACACAACATTTGCGCCGTCATGCCGGGCAGATCGCCTTTCCCGGCGGCCGGATGGATGCCGACGATGCCGACATGGTTGCAACTGCCCTGCGTGAAGCCGATGAGGAACTGCGCCTGCCGCCCTCCAGCGTCACTGTCGCCGGAACCGCCGATCGCTATCGCACGATCACAGGCTTTCAGGTGACGCCCGTTGTCGGTGTTATCCCGCCCGACCTAGCGCTTGTCCCGCAACCGGGTGAAGTGCAGGACTGGTTCGAAGTCCCGCTCGATTTCCTGCTCGACGAAGCGAACCATGTCGAAACCGCCGTGGAGTGGCAGGGGCGCGAGCGGCATTATTATGAAATCATCTGGGGGGAGCGCCGCATCTGGGGTGCCACGGCCGCGATGATCGTCAACCTGTCGCGACGGCTGCGATGGAGTCGATAATCCTCCCCGACGCAGCGTGGCGCAATCGCCCCGGCCTTGCCCGCCTGACCGAAATACTGGGGGACGGGCAAGCGCGCTATGTGGGTGGCGCGGTACGCGATACGCTGCTCAACCTGCCGGTTGCCGATGTCGATATCGCCACTCCCCTGCGGCCGGAAACCGCAATGGAACGTCTGAAAGATGCAGGCATCAAGGTGGTGCCGACCGGTCTGCGCCATGGCACCATCACAGCAGTTCTGGAAGGCGGGCCGGTCGAGGTGACGACGCTGCGCCACGACATCTCGACCGATGGACGCCATGCGGTCGTTGCCTATACCGACGACTGGGAAGCCGACGCCGCGCGGCGCGATTTCACGATGAATGCGCTCTATGCCGATCCGGCCAGCGGTCGGATCTTCGACTATTTCGGCGGCCTGTCCGATCTTGCCGAGCGCCGGGTGCGGTTTATCGGCGATCCTATGCAACGCATCGCCGAAGATCATCTTCGCATCCTGCGTTTCTTCCGCTTTCTCGCCCGGTTCGGCGATGCCCCCGATCCGCAAGGACTGGAAGCCTGTGCCGCGCGGGCGAATGACCTGATGGCTCTGTCGCGCGAAAGGATCGCTGACGAACTGCTCAAGCTGCTGGTTGCGAAAGCAGCGCCTCGCATCGTCGCATTGATGGTCGAGCATGGAATTTTCCGACCGGTGTTGCCGGAAATAGGCATTGCGGGTGCAAAGCATCTTTCACGGCTCGCCGGGGCCGAACAGCAAGCGGGAATATCCCCCGATCCCATCCGTCGTCTTGCCGCGCTCCTGCCACCGGAAAAAGGTGTCGCGGAGGCGGTCGGTGCCCGCCTGAAACTGTCGAGAGCGCAGCAGCGCCGCCTCGTGAGCGCGACGGGAACCGTCGATGCACCACCCGAAGCACTGGCCTATCGGCTGGGAATCGATACCGCCATCGACCGGCTGCTGCTGCACCAGGGGGACGACGATGCAATCCGGTCGGTGCGCCACCTGAAGAACTGGCAAGTCCCTCGTTTCCCGTTGACCGGCGGCGCCATCGTTGCGCGTGGCGTGGCAAAGGGACCGGAGGTGGCCCGCCTGCTGCAACGTGCCGAGGCGCAATGGATAGCTGAAGGATTTCCCGACGCGTCGCGTGTCGAGACGATCGCGGATCACATCGTCAATCAGGAATCGCGTAAAAACTGAAATGCGTCGTCCGCGCTTAGCGGCCTGGCATACAGGAAGCCCTGTCCGTAGGTGCAGCCCAGCGCCGCCAGCGTCTGCGCCAGTTCATTCGACTCGATACCTTCTGCGGTAGTCTGCATGCCCAGCGCCTGGGCCAGGGACAGGATGGCGCGCACAATCGCAATCTTGTCACGGTCCCCCATCATGCCCTGAATGAAGCTTCGGTCGATCTTCAGCACGTCGATCGGCAGGGTCTGCAAATAGGCAAGGTTCGAATAGCCCGTACCGAAATCATCCATCGCCAGCGTCGTACCAAGATCTTTCAGACCGCGAAGCGTATGCGCGATACCATCCGGGTCCGTCACCAGCGCGCTTTCGGTCAGTTCGAGGACGATATGGCTGCCGTCGACGCCGTGGCGTTCCAATGCCTCTCGCAGCACGACCGGCACCCTGTCGCGCTGAAGCTGAATTGCCGACAGATTGACCGCCAGCTTCACACCGCAATCTCCGTCAGCCGCACGATTCCAGATCGACATGGTACGAACCGCCTCATCCAGCGCCCAGCGACCGAGGGGAACGATCAGCCCCGACTCCTCAGCCACAGGTATGAATTCGCCTGGAGTCAGTTCGGTACCGTCTTCGGTACGCCAGCGGGCAAGCGATTCAAACGACGTAATCTTTCCCGTCGACAGATCGCAAATCGGCTGAAAATTCAGTGTGAGGGCGCGGGTTTCGATCGCTCGACGCAACTCGGTCTCGATCCTGAATTGCTTGCGCGCCACATCGAATACACGGCTCTGATAAACTTCCGTACGTCCGGTACGCTTGGCGCGTTTTACCGCGAACTGGGCATGACGAATCATATCTTCCGCATCCGCCATCTGGTCGCATCCCAATGCGATCCCGATTGCGCAATCGATGCGTATCTCGAAATCCGAAAGGCTGAACGGTGTAGTCAGCACTTCCTGGATGCGCTCTGCGACTTCCAGTGCATCATCCGTCGCATCATCGACGTGGAGTAGGATTGCGAACTCGTCGCCTCCGGTCCGGCCCAGAACGTCACGACCGCGCAGGGCGCCTTTCAACCGCCGCGCGACCGAAATCAGCAACTCGTCGCCGGACAGGGCGCCCATACAGGCGTTAATGCGGCTAAACCCATTCAGGTTGACGGCCAGCACAGCAAAATTATCGCGATTATCGTTGGTGACGCGTTCTTCGATCACCTCGCCAAATCCTGCCCGATTGCATAAGCCGGTCAGGCTGTCGGTCAGCATTTCGCGACGCAGATTCTGTTGGGTACGCAGTTCGGCAGTCTGGTCGAGCAGCGTCAGCAGGCATACCGGCCGCTCCGAACTTTGTTCGCGACGCGCCAGCAATACATCGAAATAGCGGTATTCCACCGCATTGCCATATTTCCACGAAAAGCGCTTCTGGGCATCGGTCGACTGAAAAAACGCCGTCAGCTCTTCTTTCAGCTCGCTCAATAGTACGGATCGCATACGCTCCGTGCCCACGCCTGAAAGTCGGAACATCCGATTGACCGCCACGATGGCGGGTTGTTCCTCTTCAAACCTGACAATCGCTGCCGCCACGGGGATCAGATTGAGCAGATCGGAACTTTCTTCGGGCAGAAAAGGATGCAAAATCGACGTTGCCGTCGGCACCTCTGCCGACGAACTATCCGGTTCAGCTCTGAAACGCCCGAGAAACATATGTCTCTCGCTAGCCGCCAATTGGTTAAGAGGCGGTCAAAAAATCAAAATTGATTGTCTTTTGGAAAGCCCGTCGGCGGCATCCGGCCCGCGGCACCACGTGCTGCACGCCAGTTCGACATATCCGGCTCCGTGCGCGTGCGCCCCTGCTCGCCCCCCATGGTCCAGCTTAGCCCGTTGTCGAAGCGGAACGTCCGCGCATCGGACAGCCCGCCGTCGCGATAACGCTGCAACTGCACCCCCTGCCCGCGCGTCAGTTCGGCCAGTTCCGACAAGGGGAACACGACCAGCTTACGGTTCTCGCCCACCGCCGCGACATAGTCATCCTCCGCCTCCACCGGACGAAGCACCTTCATCACAGCCCCTTTGCGCGGGTTCATCACTTGCTTGCCCTTGCGGGTTTCGGCAATCACATCGGCGGTCTTTACCACGAAACCCCGCCCGTCATCCGCAACGACGAGCAGCTTTTCTGCAGCACTGGCGGGCAACATCCCGACCATTGCCGCTTCGAGATCGATCATCGATTGCACCGGCTCGCCAAAACCGCGGCCGCCGGGAAGCTTGTCGGCGGGCAGCGTGTAGAAACGCCCGGTTTCCGCGGCGAGCAACAACTTGTCCGTCGTTTGCGCATGAAAAGCGAAACGCGGGCCGTCGCCTTCCTTGAATTTCAGCGTGTCGGCGGCAGCAAGATCGGTGTGTCCTTTCATCGCGCGAATCCAGCCCCGCTGCGACACGATCACGGTAATCGGCTCGCGCTCGATCATCGCTTCCAGCGGGATATCGCGCGCGGGTGCCGCTTCCTCGATCAGCGTGCGCCGTCGTCCAAGCACCGTCTCCGGGCCATAGCGCTCGCGGATCTTACCCAGATCGCGCTTCAGCCGCGTGCGTTGCCGCGCTTCGGAACCCAGCAGCTTTTCAAGCTCGGCCTGTTCCTTTTCCAGCGCGTCGCGTTCCTGCCGAAGCTCCATCTCCTCCAGCTTGCGCAGCGAGCGCAGCCGCATGTTGAGGATCGCCTCCGCCTGCCGGTCAGTCAGGCCGAACTCGGCCATCATCATCGCCTTGGGTTCATCCTCGGTACGGATGATCTCGATCACCCGGTCGAGGTTGAGGAAAGCGATGATATAGCCGCCGACCAGTTCCAGCCGGTCGGCAATCTTCATCAACCGGTGTTCGGTACGCCGGCGCAGCACGATGAACTGATGCTCGACCCACGCGGTCAGTGTCTCGCGCAGGCTCATCACCCGCGGCGTGCGGGTGGCGTCGAGGACGTTCAGGTTCAGGCTGAACCGGCTTTCCAGATCGCTCATCCGGAACAGCCCGTCCATCATGGTTTCTGCATCGACCGTGCGGCTGCGCGGCTCCAGCACGATGCGCACCTCGGCATCGGATTCATCGCGAATATCGGCCAGAATAGGCAGTTTCTTGTCATTGATGATCGTCGCAATCTGCTCGATCAGCTTGCCCTTCTGCACGCCATAGGGAATTTCGTGCACCACCGCGACCCAGGTACCGCGCCCCTGATCCTCGACCGACCAGCGTGCGCGCACGCGAAAGGAGCCGCGTCCCGTGGCATAGGCCTGCGCAATTACCTCGGCACTGTCGGCGACGATGCCACCCGTCGGAAAATCCGGTCCCTTCACATGGCCCATCACCGCTGCGTCGTCGGCACCCGGATTGTCGATAAGCATCACCGCCGCGTCAATCAGTTCGGCGGCATTGTGCGGCGGAATGCTGGTCGCCATACCCACCGCGATGCCGCTCGCGCCATTGGCCAGCAGATTGGGGAACAGGCCGGGGAACAGTTCCGGCTCGCGCTCCTCGCCATTATAGGTTGCGCGAAAATCGACGGCGTCCTCGTCCAGCCCCGTCATCAGGTCGATGGCAACCTGAGTCAGCCGCGCCTCGGTATAGCGATAGGCGGCGGCATTATCGCCGTCGATATTGCCGAAATTCCCCTGCCCGTCGACCAGCGGATAGCGCAGCGCGAAATCCTGCGCGAGCCGGACCATCGCATCATAGACCGACTGATCGCCATGCGGGTGGTATTTGCCGATCACGTCGCCGACGACGCGCGCGCATTTCTTGTACCCCTGACTGGGATCGAGCCGCAGCAACCGCATCGCCCAGAGCAGGCGACGATGCACCGGTTTCAGCCCGTCGCGGACATCGGGCAGCGACCGCGCGGTAATCGTGGAGAGCGCATAGACCAGATAGCGTTCGGAAAGCGCGCTATCGAACGGCGCATCGACAATCTGGTCGAAAGGATCGGAAAATTCGGTTGCCATATCGGTTCGATAGCAGCCTGAATTGCCGCTTGCGAGATCATCAATGCGCGCAATGGCAAAAGGGCATGCGCAGCGTCAGTTTTATCTGATAATCGTGATCGCACTATCGTGCGGATATGCAAAAAGAGGAAATCGGCGGTGCGGGAGAGTCTTTCCCCGCACCGCCTCTTGGTTCAGATATGCCAGGTCAGCGACGTCGCAATGATGTCGGCGTTGCCGGTGTTGGTGGAGCGCACGGTGCTGATCGTCTGCGCGGGCGTCCCCTGATACAGCACGTCGGTACGATCCAGCGGCTCCTTGCCCACGAAGATGTGCGCATAGGACAGGTTGAAGCTGAATTTCTTTGACAGGTTATAGGTCATGCCTGCCGATGCCCAGATGCGGTTGCCATCGGGAACGCGCGTCGTGCGATAGGCGTCGACCGTCGGCGTTTCATCGTACATCGTGCCGGTGCGCAGCGTCAGCTTGTTCGAAAGATCATATTCGGCACCCGCCGCGACGGAGAAGGTATCGCGATAATTTTGCGGGCTGACCGTGGGGGCTGCGCCGATCGGATTGATCGCGATATCCTTGAACGTGGACCAGTTATAATATTTGCCGGTCAGCATCAGACGGAAAGGCTTGCCGACACCATACATGGCGCTGACCGTTGCAATACCCGGCAGGTCGAGCGGTGCGGTGGCGTAATAACTGCCGTTCGCGCCCGCCAGCGGACCTAGCAGACCGCTGATGTCATAAGCGCCGCCAAGATGATGCTTGATCCCCGAACGATAATGCGCGCCCAGACGCACCGCGCCGAAGGTGGCCGTAGCGCCAAGATTCCAGCCCACGGACAGATCGTTACCCTTTACATGGGCAAGGCCATCGGGCGCGCCGGGCACCAGATTGGGCAGCGCGCTGTCCAGCGTCACGTTGATCTGCTGAATATCGATACCGCCGCCGATCGAGAAATGGTCATTCAGCTTGACGGCAATGCTGGGCTGAACATCGATCGCCTTCAGATCGGAATTGAGCGAGTCATAGCGGCCGAAGAAGTTGCTGTCGTACGTAGCCTTGAACCCGAACGGTACGGTAATGCCGAGCCCCAGCCAGACCGGAGAATCACCGACACGACCCACCGCAAAGCCCGTTGGAACGACCACCGGCTGCGCAAACGGCTGACCGCCATTGTCGCCCTGCACCGGGACGGCAACCGGCACGCCGGGATATTGCAGCGTCGTATTCTCATTCTGCTGACTGCTATGGACGAAGATAAACTGGCTGTTCACCGAAATCGCAGCTTTGCCCAGTTCGGTCATTCCCGCCGGGTTGAAATAGACGGTCGACGGATCGTCGGCGGCTGCGGCGCCACCGGCAAATGCACGCCCCTCACCCTTTGCGGACTGGTCATGCAGGTTGAAGCTGCTGGCATGAGCGGGAACGGCCGCAATCGCCAAAGTCGACGCGGCAAGGGCATAAGCAAACTTACGGGACATCCGAAACTCCTGACGCGAATAATTATCGTTACCTGTCCGAACCCGAATCGAGAAAGTTCGAACACTCCGGCACTTTTCCTCAATAACGTCGCGTACCGCTTGTCGGAAAAATGGATTACCCGGCGTTGGGGAAGCGCCCATGGCACCAAAAGGTTCCTTCTCGCAACTTGTTTTTCAGTCCAGCCAAGGTCGATTGCGCGCCATTCATGCATCCGGTATAGGCAACGGCCTTGTTGCCCCGGCTCCATCCGGCTGTTCGCCGGAAACCGTCGGGGCCAGTCATTTTATAAGGGGTATCGATCGCATGGCTCGCCGCCGCCAGATTTACGAAGGCAAAGCCAAGATCCTGTATGAAGGACCGGAGCCGGGCACGCTCATCCAGTATTTCAAGGACGATGCGACTGCCTTCAATGCCCAGAAAAAGGGTACGATCAGCGGCAAGGGCGTTCTGAACAACCGTATTTCAGAGCATATCTTCACGTTGCTCGGCGGGATCGGCATTCCGACCCACTTCCTGCGCCGCCTGAACATGCGCGAACAACTTATCCGCCAGGTCGAGATTGTTCCCATCGAAGTCGTCGTGCGCAACGTCGTTGCCGGATCGCTCTCCAAGCGTATCGGCGTTGAAGAAGGGCAACAGCTTCCGCGCACGATCATCGAATATTATTACAAGGATGACGCGCTGGGCGATCCTATGGTCAGCGACGAGCATATCCTGTGTTTCGGCTGGGCCAGTCAGGAAGAACTGCACGACATGGCCGATATGGCGATTCGCGTGAATGACTATCTGTCCGGCCTGTTTGCGGGCATCGGCATCCGGCTGGTCGATTTCAAGCTGGAGTTCGGGCGCATCTGGGAAAATGAATTCAGCCGCGTCATTCTCGCCGATGAAATCAGCCCCGACGGATGCCGGTTGTGGGACATGGCGTCCGGCGAAAAACTCGACAAGGACCGGTTCCGCCGCGACCTTGGCGGAGAAGTCGAAGCCTATCAGGAGGTTGCGCGCCGCCTCGGCCTGCTCCCCGAAGACGGCGATACGCCGGTCCTCGACCTCGACAGCCATCGCAAGCTGCGCGGCAAATAATCACCGATGCCGGGCCGTTGCGCGGCCCGCATTACCCTTTGGCTTTCAGCCCCGCGATGACGCCGAAGATAAACGCGCAGACCAGCGCAAGCTGGACCTGCCCCGATGGATCCTGCCAGCCGAAATAATTACCGCCGAAGGCGAACAGCGCGATGAACAGCACAATTGCGATAAAAGCCATTATCGGCATCCTTTCGCGCGTCATGCTGACAGCATTGCGTAAATAACCGATGAAGCTTGCGGGCGCGGGCGCGGCGCGATAGGGCGCGCAAACCATCTACCTGCCAGGCAAGAGAGGCCAGCCATGAAGCTTCGCATCGTCGTCACCCTCAAAAACGGCGTGCTCGACCCGCAGGGCAAAGCCATTCAGCACGCCCTCGGCTCGCTCGGCTTCGATGGCGTCAGCGATGTCCGCGCGGGCAAGATTTTCGAGCTTGAAGTTGCCGATTCCACCAGTGACAAGGCTATCGATTCGATGTGCAGCAAATTGCTCGCCAATACCGTGATCGAAAACTATCGGATCGAACGGATATGAAGACCGCCGTCATCGTCTTTCCCGGCTCCAACTGCGACCGCGACATGGCGGTGGCGCTGGAGCAGGTTACGGGCAAGGCTTCGGCCATGGTCTGGCATGGCGACAGCACCTTGCCGGACAATCTCGACCTGATCGCACTTCCCGGCGGCTTTTCCTATGGCGACTATCTGCGTTGCGGCGCGATCGCAGGGCGCTCCCCGGTCATGCAGGCCGTGGTTGAGGCGGCGGAGCGCGGCGTGCCGGTGCTCGGCGTTTGCAACGGCTTTCAGGTGCTGACCGAAACCGGCCTGCTGCCCGGCGCGCTGATGCGCAATCGCGATCTGGATTTTATCTGCCGCGATGTTCCCATGATTGTGGAGAACAGTCAGTCGGTCTTCACCTCCGGCTATCGGCAGGGGCAGGAAATCACCATTCCGGTCGCCCATCATGACGGCAATTATTTCGCCGACTCCGAAACGCTGAACATGCTGGAGAGCGAAGGCAGGGTAGCATTCCGGTATAGCGACAGCATCAACGGCTCGGCGCGCAACATTGCGGGCATCTTGAATATGCGCGGCAATGTGCTGGGAATGATGCCGCATCCGGAACGCCGGATAGAGGATGCGCATGGCGGCAGCGATGGTCGCGTGCTGTTCGAAGGCCTGCTCGCCGCAATTGCCTGAAGCCGCCCACGGATGGGCAAAAGCGCGGCGCCGACCCATGCTCCCCTTCCGGCCCCTTGTCGGAGATAAGAGGCCAGCCAACGGATCGACGCCGCTATATCGGCAGCGCCTCATGCCCTGACGCGGCCTGCACATGGGAATAGCGCCTTCTCAGCGCTGTGCTTTGCGATACATCAAACCTGCGTTCGAAACGGGGTGAAGTTGGTGTCGTTGTCAAACACATCCACCCCTTCGCGCCGTTTCAGGAAGCCGACGACGATATACGTCACCGGTGTCAGCACGACTTCCCACATCACCTTCAGCGTCCAGTTGGTCACCAGCACCTGCACCACCAGCCACGGTTCCCAGACACCGAGGAACGCCAGCGGATAGAAGATCAGGCTGTCCACCCCTTCCCCGAAAATCGTCGAGCCGATCGTCCGGGTCCATAACATCCGCCCACCCGTCCACACTTTCATCCGCGCAAGCACATAGGAATTGACGAATTCGCCTGCCCAGAACGCCACGATCGAGGCGAAAACGATGCGCGGAACCTGACCGAACACGGCTTCATACGCCGCCTGATTGGTCCAGTCATGCGCAGGCGGCATGGCGACGACCACCCAGGACATGAACGCCATGAACAGCATTGCCCCGAACCCTGCCCAGATGCAGCGGCGCGCACGCGCATAGCCGTAAACCTCCGTCAGCACGTCACCGAGCACGTAGGAAATCGGGAAAAACAGGATGCCCGCCCCGAACGGCTGAACGCCGATGACAGGCAGATCGACCTCAGCCACCTTGCCCGCACCGATCACGTTGGAGAGCAGCAATATGGTGACGAATGCCGCCATCATGAAATCGAAATAACGAAAATGTCCGCCCGTTACCGTGCGGGCATCGACCTGTTCGGGTTTACCGATATGCTGACTATCCATCATCAAACGTTATGATGCCTGTTCCGAAACCGTTCAATTGCCGTTATGCGGTGCAGCGTGCGCGCCCGTAGCTCAGCTGGATAGAGCACGAGCCTTCTAAGCTTGGGGTCGCAGGTTCGAACCCTGCCGGGCGCGCCAAGTTTCGTAATTGGGTTACGTCTCTTTGCGTTGGCGTTGTCAGAGGTGGCCGGGTTGGTCTGAACAGGGATCGGCGCTCGATAAGTGGATCGTCTGCGGGTGGTTTCGTGGAATTGCCGATATGGGGCGTCATGC
>NZ_JACIJI010000003.1 GCF_014199335.1 Stakelama sediminis
CTGTTTGAACTCTACACTATGCTTGATCATCTCGTCGGTCTCCTGGAACGAACTTTAAACTCTCAGGTGACCGGCGCAAAACCGGTACAAGTCCAGTTCGACGTTCATCCCCAACGCGGCGGCCATCACCCGAGAACCGGTCCCGAGCAGGCGGGGGCGTCGCGCTACTCCGCCGGGCGCGCCGCCTTCGCGCTGGCAGATCATCATGGCCGAGGCGAAAACGGCGTTTGATGCATATCGGCCGCTCTACCTCAAGAGCCGTCCCAGCATCCTCACGGCGCGAATCATGGCCCGGATGAACGAGGGTTACTCTGCGTTCGCGTCCGATCCGCAGTTCCGGAAGCTGTTCAAAGGGTGAATCCTATGGTTTTCCGTGGCGTTTTGACGGGAACTTCGCTGCGATAATTCGCGGCAGACGAGAGGGATGGACCTCTCTCCACCCGATCCAGATCAGAGCGCACCTGCACCGCAAAACGACGGGTTCGCGAGCGGCGGTGTAGCCAGCAGGAGTAGTAATGCGAAGGCTCGCGGTCGGATGCGGCCGGTTCCGGTCTATAGCTGGCTCCCTTCAGACTTGCCTATTTCCAGTGAAGAGATTCAAATCGTCCTGGCGGTGCTCGGCCCTGACCTCACCAGCCTGTTTTGGGAGAATGGATGATGGCGAACGGCCGTAGATCGAAAGGCAACGCGAAAATACGGGCCTACGTGTATTTGCGGTTAAGCGTGGATAAGGAAGACGGAAAGGCGCAGAGCATCGAGGCTCAACGCACCGCGATCCATGATTATGCGCGCCGAAACAATATCGACATCATCGGGGAATTCTCCGACGCCGGATTGAGTGGTCAGTCTGCGAAACGGCCCGCCTTCAATCTCATGATCGAGAAGGCGACACAGACGCCTTCTCCAGTTGACGCGGTTCTAATCTACCGGATTGCAAGGCTCGCGCGAAACATGCGCGTCTTCTTCAATTCGCTCGATGGCCTCGCCGATGTCGGCGTCGAAGTGATCTCGATCACAGAAAATTTCGGCGAAGGGCGGCGCACGAAGCGCTTGGGGCAAACGATCAGCGCCATGGTTGCTGAGCAACAGGCGATCGACGCTTCAATCTACACCGCGAAGAGCCGCCGCGAGAACGCCCGTCAGGGATTTTATAACGGCGGCCCCGTGGCTTTTGGCTATGAGACCTATGTGGCCAGGAAGGACGGCGAAAAGGAGCGGATGAAGCTGCGCATCGTCCCATCGGAAGCGGCAGTGGTCGATCAGATTTTCGACTGGGCGGATATGGGGCGGGGCGGACGCTGGATCGTGGGTGAGCTCAACCGGCGTGACATAACCCTCCGCGGCGCGAAGTTCTCGAATGGCAACATCGCAGGCATCCTCGGCCGCGTCACATATACTGGAGTATATTACGACAAAACGGTCGACGACGACGGCAATGTGCCGGACCCGGAAGATTGGATCGCAGTTTCCTGCCCGGTGATTATCGACCAGGCCAGGTTTGACCGTGTGAACGCTCTTCGTGCATCTCGCAATCCGCGCCGCACGCCACCTCACGTTGCCGCTGGCACCACGATGCTGACCGGCATCGCCAAGTGCGGATCGCCGGGATGCGCTTGCGCCATGACGATCCGATCCGGCAAGGGCGGCCGATACAATTACTATGTTTGCGCCAATCGCGTGAACAAGGCGCAGGAATGCGACACGCCGAACATTCGCCGGGAGGCGCTGGACAATGTGGTGCTCGGAGCGATCGAGAAGCAGTTGCTCGCACCTGAGCGACTGCAATCCCTTCTCGCCGACGTGCTGAATCTCTCCGATAAAAAGCGCGCGCAGCGCGAGCAGGAATTGTCCCATGCCCGGTCGGAACAGACCCGCTTGAGGACTGGTATCGAGCGCTTGCTCATTCTTGTCGAAACCGGCCAGATGGGTCCGCGCGATCCGATTTTCGCAAAGCGCATGGAAGAGAACCGCACCGCGCTTGCCGCAACAACGGCGCGTATCGACACGCTCGAGACGCAGCTCGTGAAGGGGACGCGGAAAATCACTTCGGCCACTATCGCCCGGTTCGGCGATCTTTTCTCCGCCCGGCTGCGCGATGACGACCCGACGCTTCGGAAGGCTTATCTGCGGATGTTGGTGTCTATTGTCACCGTTTCCAACGAGCAGATTGTTATCTGTGGACCAAAAGCGGTTTTGGAGAACGGCGTCTGTAACGGGCCCCCGCGCCTAGAAGGAACGGTGCCCATCTTTGACCGGGAATGGTGCCGCTTACAGGACTCGAACCTGTGACCCCCGCATTACGAATGCGATGCTCTACCAACTGAGCTAAAGCGGCACACGGCGCGCACGCGCCTTTAAGGAGGCGGCGCTTACCAGCATGTTTCATAGCTGACAAGCGTTGCCGAACGCCTAATGCACCGCTTGTCGGGAGGAAACACGTCCGGCGGGATGCGTGCCCCCCTCCCTTTACAGAAGATTTACCACATTGCGGCACAAGGCAGGGTGAGTAAACGCGGCTAACCGGCCGCACAGGGGATTGAACCTATGGACAGCGCCCGCGGAATCGAAGACCGGATGGACCATGACGATGTCGATGACGGCAACGACGCGGTTGCCGATTCGCCACTGGAAATCGGTACGGACGAGCGGCGCATGCATGTGCGCGCCTATAATCACTGGGTATCGCTGCTGAAGGGGCGCACCTATCCGTCGATCGACGACCTGAATCCGGAAAACATCGCTGATTTCGGTCCGCATAGTGTGCTGCTGGATTTTACGCAGGGGCTGGAAAACCCGGCGATTCGCTTTCTCGGCGTGGCCCTGCGCGAAGAATGCGGCGTGGATATCGGGATCGACCATATCGCCGAAGTGCCGAGCCGGTCGCTGCTGTCACGGCTGACCGATCACTATCTGCAGATTATCGCCAACCGCGCGCCCATCGGATTCGAAGCCGAATTTATCGGCCAGCGCGGCCACAACACGCTGTATCGCGGCATTTTGATGCCGTTTTCGTCGGACGGCGAGGCAATCGACTTCATTTACGGCGTCATCAACTGGAAGGAACTGGTCGACGCCGAAACCCAGGCGAAGCTGAATAGTGAAATTGAGGAAGCGCGCAAAACGGCGCCGCGCACGCCGCTAAGCACGGCTGTCTGGGCCGATGGCCCCGACATTGCTTCCGATCAGGAAAGAAAAGAGACGCAGGACGACGACACCGCATCGGCATCGGACACGACGCCGCTTGCCGACCGGCTGATGCTTGCGCGTGAGACCGCAGCCGCGGTGCGCGCAGCCGATACGCGATCGCGTGCCGCGCTGTATCGCGCGTTGAGCCGGGCCTATGACTTTTCGCTGGCTGCCGAGGCCGAGCCGGAAAGCTATACCGCCCTGCTCGAACAGGCGCAGCTGAAGGTTCAGGAACGTGCGCCGATGACCCCGGTCGTCAAACTGGTTTTCGGCAGCGATTACGACAAGGCGCGAATCACCGAATTCGCAGCCGCATTGTCGCACGGCAAACGGCTTCAGGTGCCCCAGGGCCGTTTTGGCGATCTGCTCAACGAAACCGATGGCGGGTTGAAGGCGCTGGTCAAGGCGGAGCGTGCCGCGCGCCGCCCTGCGCCCAGGCCCGACCGCTATGAACGCGCGCTGGCGACGCTCAGGGCGCGTCCGGCGCTGGCGCATGTACCGGTTGGAGCGGGCGATTCGGAATTCGTGCTGCTGCTGGCTCGCAAAGGCGATGACGGCGCGGTGGACATCGTCGCACGCGTCGACAAGGCGGATGCACTGATCAAGCAGGCAGTTCGCCGAGTCGCAGGCTGAAGAATCCCGCACTCTGTCGACAGGGCTTGAGCAAGCGCGCAAGCAGGCGCATAGGCGCGCCATGACGAAGCAAAGCAGAAAGTCGCTGTCACAGGCGTTCGCGGCGCGGCTGGTCGAAGACGCGCTACCAGGAGAGCTTGAGGGATTTGAATCGCAGGAGCGTGCCGATGCGGCGCGGTTTGTCGCCGATACGGCGGCAATACGGCCCGACGGGACACCGGCGATCGCCCTCGATACCTTTACGCAGGGGCGACGGCGACACATGCGTCTGGCCGTCATCAATGACGACATGCCGTTTCTGGTCGACTCGATCGCAGCGACCATCGGTGCACATAATATTGCCATCGACCGCATTCTCCATCCGGTGATCAAGGTCAGCCGCACGAAGGACGGCAAGCTGGAATCGATCGGCGAGGGATCGCCCGAATCGATGGTCTATATCGAAATGGAGCGCGCCGACGCCAAGCCGCGTCGCCTGCTGATCGACGAACTCAACGAAAATCTGCTCCATGCACGCCATGCCGTCGAAGACTGGCACGCGATGGAAGCACTGATGATCGAAGATGCGGATCGCATGGAAAACAGCGAGGGCGCTGCCCTGTTGCGCTGGTTTCTCGACCGTAATTTCACATTGCTGGGCCATGAAAGCTGGTCGCCGGACGGCAAGTTAACCAACCGGCTCGGCCTTGCCCGCGACGCGCTGAACATCCCGCTGCTCGCCGATACGTCGCGACAGCGCGCGTTCGACTGGATCCAGAAGGGCGGTGAATGCCCGTTACTGCTGAAATCGAATTTCATTTCGACCGTGCATCGCCGGGCGCCGCTTGACCTGATCCTTGTCCCTGAACGCGAAGACGGCACATTGACGGGCATCTCCATCCATGCCGGTTTGTGGACCAGTGCCGCGATGCATGCCGATCCGGGCGACGTACCGGTTCTACGCTCGCGTCTGGCAACGCTTGAAAAACAGTTCGGCTTCGACCCCAAGGGGCATACCGGCAAGGCACTGGCGCACGCGCTGACAGAATTGCCCCATGATTTGACGACAGCCTTCACCGCGGACGATCTGGAAACGCTGGCGCTGACCTCCATGTCGATCGCGGATCGTCCGCGCTCGCGCCTGATCTTGATCCGTAGCGCGCTGGGGCGGCACCTGTTTGCATTTGTCTGGCTCCCACGCGACGAACTGTCGACCGGGCGGCGTCTGGCCATCGGCGAAATGCTGATGGAAACGGCCAATGCCGATCTGCTGAGCTGGTCGATCTCGCTGGAAGACGGGGTAGTCGCGCTGCTGCGCTATACACTCGACCTGCGTGGCGATGCACGGATGCCCGACGCCGAGGCGCTGAACGACCGGCTGGAACGCATGATGCGCGGCTGGCAGTCCGCCGTGGAAGCGGAAATCGCGGAAATCGATCCCGCGCGCGCCACCCGTCTGGCGCTGCGTTATGCGCAGGCATTCCCGACCAATTACCGCAATTCCAACGACCCGGCAGAGGCTGCACGCGACATATTGCGCCTCGCCGATCTTGAATCCGATCAGGACCGGGCGGTGCGGATCATCCGCGGGGACTCCGATACCGAAAACGGCCGGTTGCGGATCAAGCTGTATCGGCTGGGCGGTGCACTGGCACTTTCCGATGCGGTTCCGGTATTCGAAAATTTCGGATTACGCGTGCTGGAAGAAGTCCCCACGCAGATGGGCGATGAGGCCAACGGCTTCATCCACGATTTCGAGGTGGCGCTGGCGGACGGCAATGAACCGGCGCAGCCGCTAGACCTGCCCGTGATTGAGGGCGCGATTGCCGCAGTGCTGGAAAACCATGCCGAAAACGATGTGTTCAACCGGCTGATCGTCGAGACCGGAATGAAGCCGGATGCCGTAGTGCTGTTGCGGGCATGGTTCCGTTATCTGCGTCAGACCGGCATGTCCTATGGTTTAAGCACGGTGGTCGACGCGCTGCGTGGCGCCCCCGACGTCGCCAACGGGCTGATCAAACGGTTCGGCGCGCACCATGACCCGGCATTGCGCAAGGATGCGGAGACGCTGGCCAAAACAGCGGACGAGATCATCGAGAACGGGCTGGTCGCAGTTTCCGCCATCGATGACGACCGCATCCTGCGCGCCTATCGCGGCGTGGTGCAGGCAACGTTGCGGACCAACGCCTTTGCCCCCGCAGCCCAGGAAGCGCTGGCGTTCAAGCTCGACAGCGCCAGGATTCCGAACCTGCCGCAACCGCTGCCATGGCGGGAGATTTTCGTCTATTCGCCGCGGGTGGAAGGCATTCATCTGCGCGCCGGCCCGGTGGCACGCGGCGGGCTACGCTGGTCCGACCGGCGCGACGATTTCCGCACCGAAATCCTCGGCCTGATGAAGGCGCAGCGCGTGAAGAACGCAGTGATCGTGCCGACAGGGGCCAAGGGCGGCTTCTATCCCAAACAGCTCCCTTCCCCCGCCACCAGCCGCGAAGCGTGGTTCGAAGAAGGCAAGGAAAGCTATCGCATTTTCATCCGCACGCTGTTGTCGATCACCGACAATATCGTCGACGGCAAGGTGGTCCATCCCGCCGATGTCGTCGTGCATGACGGCGAAGACCCTTATTTCGTCGTTGCCGCCGATAAAGGCACAGCAACCTTTTCCGACGTCGCCAACCAGATCGCGACCGACCGCGATTTCTGGCTGGGCGATGCCTTCGCCAGCGGTGGCAGCCACGGCTATGACCACAAGGCGATGGGCATCACCGCGCGCGGCGGCTGGGTATCCGTGCAGCGCCATTTCCTCGAAATGGGCGTCGATGTGCAGACCGATCCGGTCAGCGTCGTCGGCTGCGGCGACATGTCGGGCGACGTATTCGGCAACGGCATGCTGCTGAGCCGGGCAATCCGCTTGCAGGCCGCATTCGATCACCGCCATATCTTCCTCGACCCCGATCCCGACCCCGAAACGAGCTGGGAAGAGCGTAAGCGTCTGTTCGACTTGCCGCGATCGAGCTGGGCGGATTATAACAAGAAGCTGATTTCCAGGGGCGGCGGCGTCTTTGCACGCACCGAAAAGACCATCAAGCTGAGCAAGCAGATCCAGCAGATGCTCGATCTGGATGTCAGCGAGATCGAACCCGGCAAACTGATATCCGCTATTTTGACCGCACCGGTCGACCTGATCTGGTTCGGCGGCATCGGCACCTATATCAAGGCGGCGGCGCAGGCGAATATCGAGGTCGGCGATCCCGCCAACGACCGGCTGCGCGTCAATGCCGAGCAATTGCGCGCTAAGGTGATCGGCGAAGGTGCCAATCTGGGCATCACCCAGGCAGCGCGCATCGCCTTTGCCGAGCGCGGGGGGCGGATCAACACCGACTTTATCGACAATTCGGCAGGCGTCGATTGTTCGGATAATGAGGTCAATATCAAGATCGCGCTGAACCGCGAGGTTGCCGAGGGCAGCCTGACCTTTGACAAGCGCAACAAGCTGCTGGCGAAGATGACCGACGGTGTCGCCGATCTGGTGCTGGAGGATAACCGCCTCCAGACGCTGGCATTGTCCTTCATGGAAAATGACGGCGCGGTGGCGGTGCCAAGCTATGTCCGATTGATAGAAATCCTCGAAGACAGCGGCCGGCTTGATCGCGCGGTCGAGGGGCTGGCGACCAATGAGGAACTGCTGCGCCGTTCGCAGGAAGGCAATGGCCTGACCCGCCCGGAACTGGCGGTACTGCTCGCCACCTCAAAACTGACATTGCAGGATGCGATTGAGCAGCGCGGGCTGGGTCATGAGCCCGAACTGCGCGACGATCTGCTCGCCGCATTCCCTGCTGCGATGCGCAAGAGCCATGCCGGTGCGATCGAACACCACCGGCTGCGCGGCGAGATCGTCGCGACCAAGCTGGCCAACCGCATCATCAACCGGCTGGGGGCGTTGCATCCGTTCGAACTTGCCGAGGAGGAAGGCGCGGCGATGGGCGATATCGCGGCGATGTTCGTCGTCGCGGAACGCCTGTTCGGACTGCCCGCCCTGTGGCGCGATATCGAACGCACCGACATGTCGGAAGGGGCGCGGATCGCGCTGTTCGACGAGGTAGCAATCGCGGTGCGGTCGCAGATCGCCGACCTGTTGCGCGCCTGCAAGCCCGGCGCCTCGCCAGGCGATGTAGTCGAGCGGCTGGAAAAGGGCATTGCCAATCTCGATCGTCAGGCCAAGACCCTGCTGCTCGAAGAGGTCCGCGCGCAAAGCGGACGGATTGCTGCGCGACTGGAAGAAACCGGCGCGCCCAAACCGCTGGTCAGGAAAGTCGTGCGGCTGTTCGAACTCGACGGTGCGGTGGGTCTGGCCGAACTCGGTCAGTGCTGCGATATCGACGAAACCGTGCTCACCCGCGCCTTTACCCGGCTGGGCCAGCGGCTGGGTCTCGACTGGGTGCAGGCAACCGCCGCGCGCATCACCACCGGCGATCCGTGGGAACGTCTGCTGATCGCCGGGCTGGCGCGCGATTTCCAGCAATTGCGGCTCGACTTCCTCAGCCGCAATCACGGCACCGATCCTGAAGCCGCGGTCGATACATGGCTGGAGGAGAACCGGCCGCGTGTCGAACAGTTTGTCGACCTGGTCCAGCGGGCACGGCAGGCATCCGCACCCAATGCCGCGATGCTGGCGCAGATTGCCGGACAGGCACGAGTCCTGCTCGCCCGTTAAGCCGAAATAGGGGGCGGGAGCCGGACGCTGCCGCCCCTTTTGATCCAAAGGGGATAGTGCAATGATCCGTTTCGACGACCGGGTTGCGATCGTCACCGGTGCCGGTGGCGGACTGGGGCGTTCGCACGCACTGGCATTGGCCGGACTAGGCGCCAAAGTGGTCGTCAACGACCTGGGCGGTGCGCGCGACGGTACCGGTCATTCGGACGCCGCCATGCAGGTCGTCGAGGAAATTACGGCGGCCGGCGGCGAAGCAATGGCCGATGGCGGAAGCGTGACCGAATTCGAACAGATGCAGGCGATGGTCGCCCGCACGAAAGAGCGCTGGGGTCGGGTCGATATCCTGATCAACAATGCCGGAATCCTGCGTGATAAATCCTTCGTCAAGATGGACATGACGGATTTCGATAGCGTGCTTCAGGTACATCTGACCGGCTCCGCAAATTGTACCAAGGCGGTATGGGAGACCATGCGCGAGCAGCAATATGGCCGCATCCTGATGACGTCGTCTGCCAGCGGATTGTTCGGCAATTTCGGACAGGCCAATTATGCGGCCGCCAAACTGGGTATTCTCGGCCTTGCGAAAACGCTGACGCTGGAAGGCACGAAATACGGCATCCGCGTCAACACGCTGGCGCCGGTCGCGGGAACCCGGATGACCGAAGATATCCTGCCGCCGGAGAGCTTTCAGGCATTCGCCCCCGAAACCGTGTCCCCGGCAGCACTGTTTCTGGTGTCAGAGGATGCGCCGTCCAACGCAATCGTCAGTGCCGGCGCGGGCGTGTTCCAGACCGCACAGGTTACGCTGACGCCCGGCATTCGGCTGACCGGCGATGCACTGTCGCCGGATGGAGTAGCTGAGCACTGGCAGGCAATCAGCAACCGGTCGGGCGAGATCGTTCCCCAATCGGTAAACGACCAGATCATGCTGATCGCCGGAAAATTACAGGGCTGAACTTCGTTTATTCGAGAAACAGATAGCCGGGATCGAAATCGGCAACGTGACGCAGTTCGTCAAGATCGTGAATGAAGACATGGCGTTCGCGAAACTCGACCAGTCCCCTGACGCGAAGGCGGCGCAACATGCGGTTGGTATGCACCGGGGTCAGCCCGGTCGCATCGGCGAGATCGATCTGGGTCAGCGGCAGATCGAAGCCGTTCCGGTCCCCCTGCCCTATCCGCTCCAGCCGCGCCTGTAATTCGCAGAACAGATGCGCCAGTCGCGCCTCTGCCGAGCGCGCACCGATCGATACCAGCCATTCGCGATTGATCGCAGCATCGATCAGCGTCGCACGCCAGAGCAGTTCGGTCAGCGCCGTCGAACGCGCGGTCAGTTCGCGTACCGCCGAGTGAGGAAAGATTGCGACCTCTACCTCGGTCGTCGCTGCGACCGAATGTTCGAGATGTTTCAGCGGATAGCTGTGCAGATCGACGAAATCACCCGGGATATGAATCGCCAGAATCTGGCGGCGACCGTCTTCGGTATCCTTGAAACGATGCACGAACCCCTTGAGCAGGAGCGTGCATTGCGACAGTGCTTCGCCCTCACGCACCACCACCTGTCGCGCTGCAAATTTTACGGTTCGCGAAGCCGCTGCCTCCAGCGCTTCGCGGTCACCTTCGCCAATCACCGGTGTGCGGTGTGTCTCCAAAAACGAACGTATTAGCATAGCCCCAGTCCCTTATGCGATAAATTCGGGAACAGACCAGCACAAAAAATCGTTTGATCGTTTAGCTTTCATGTATTTTCAGAAGTGATCGAGGGATATCATGGTCACACGCGGGCCGTATCACGATGCCTCCAGGGCAACACGCGAAGAGGATGAAGTCATGCTCGACGGCCCGGACGGGCTGGCCGTATCGATGACTCCGGAAGCAGCGCGCAAAACCGCTCAGGCCATCAGGGCGGCCCTTGCCGATTCCGAACAGGACGAGCCGAAGCCTGATTGTCAGGCACCGCCGGAAGACGAGGATTCCTGAAAATAGTTCGGCCGACAACCCGATATATAATTTCACTGTCCTACAAATAACCTATATGGTTATACATCACCTCTGAACAGGAGGGTATGATGGATATTGACGCGTTGATTGATGAGGTCATTGCGCGCGAGGGCGGCTATGTGCACCACCCCGCCGACCGGGGCGGTCCGACACACTGGGGCATCACCGAAGCCGTGGCCCGTAAACAGGGATATACGGGACCGGTTCGCGACCTGCCCCGCACCGCCGCAGTCGCGATCTACCGCGATCTTTACTGGACAAGCCCCCATTTCGACCGGGTGGCGGAGCATGCCCCAAACATAGCCGCCGAACTTTTCGATACCGGCGTCAATATGGGCCCGACGACAGCGGTCAGCTTTCTGCAACGCGCATTGAACGCGCTGAACCGCGAGCAGAAAGATTATGCCGACATTGGCGTGGACGGACGGATCGGCGACCGAAGCATGACGGCATTGCGCGCATTTCTGAAGCTGCGCGGCGATAAGGGTGGGGTCGTATTGCTGAAGGCGATGGAGGCATTGCAGGGCGAACGCTATTTGCGCCTTGCCGAGCAGCGCCCGGCCAATGAAGCGTTCCTGTACGGCTGGCTTGCGAACCGTATCGGTTCGCTCGATACGGGAGAGGCGGCATGAGCCTGATAGAAGGAATCATCGGGCCGATTGCCGGGTTGATCGACAAGATCATTCCCGACCCCAAGGCACGCGACGCAGCGAAACTGAAGCTGCTCGAACTCCAGGGCAGTCAGGAAATGGAAACGACGAAGACGCAGTTGTCGGCGATCATCGCCGAAGCGCAATCGACCGATCCCTGGACCAGCCGGGCGCGCCCCAGCTTCCTCTATGTCATGTATGCGCTGTTGCTATGGTCCATTCCGATGGGCCTGATCGGCGCCGTGCGACCGGAACTGGCGCAGGCCATCGCGCAGGCCATGCGCACCTATCTGAACGGCCTGCCCGAACCGCTCTACATGCTCTTCGGCACGGGCTATCTGGGCTATACGGCGGCGCGGCAATGGGGAAAGGCGAAAGGAAGCGACAAGTAAGGGCCGTTGCCGGACGGCCTGTCAAGTACCGTCCGGCATCCCCCGTTATTGCTTTGCAAGGCTCTCCAGCCCGGCATAATCGATCGAAGTGACTGCATCCTTGAGCGTATCGATATCGGGTGCCGTCCCTTGCGCTTCCACCATGAAGCGTTCCGCGACCATCACGCCATAGCTGCCGCGCTTCGAAGACCCGCGCCATTTTTCGCTGACCATCCGTCCATCGACCATCTGCGTGCGTTCATAGCCGTCGGCGGTCGTTTTGCTCGACTTGACGTTGAACGCACCACCCAGCGCCGACAGAGCCCCCACCGCCCCCGTATCGGTTACCGACAAACGGAAATGCTGATCGCCATTGCCATAGGTGGCGCGGGCATGGCTGCCGCCGAAATTCCCGGCTGAGGTACTGGATGTTTCGACATCGCCTTTCGTAAAGCCGTGAATGGCGGCGGGAAGCATGGCGGCCAGCCGGTCGGCATCCACCGGCGGGGTGGTCGTGCCGTTGCGGCTCGCCGCTTCCAGACGCTTTGACGCGGCGTCGAGCTTGCCGAGATCGACCGACCCGGCACCGGGGATCGTCAGCTTGCCCGAAACCGCGCCGTCATGCCCTGCAAACCCGGTCATGGCGCGCGGGACCACCGCTGCGGACAGCGCGCCCGCGATCAGCCCGGCAACCACATAGACGATCATTGCCGCAATGATGGTGACGATGGCGTAGCCCGCTGCCTTTGCTTCGGGCACCCGCATCAGTATCGGCAGACCGACCCAGAACAGATACAGGCTGTACAGACCCAGCAGTCCGAGAAAGGCGAGCAACGGGAAAAGCTGGAAAATCCCTGCAAGATATCCGGCGGTTGCCGCATAGCCCGCGACCTTCATCGCCTGCACACGGTTGGGCGTACCGTCGAAACTGCTCGCTAGGGCGTTGATGAGAAATGCCAGCACAAACACGCCGACAATCGCCATGATATAGCCGAACAGCGCGGTCACGAACGCTCCGGCGAGTGACGGGCGATAGCCGATCCCGAAAAAGGAGAAGCCGAACAGAAAGCTGCCGATCAACCCCGCCACCGGCCCGATTGCCGCCAAAGGCATCACCCAGCCTCGCAAGATACCGCCGACGGTCATGGGTTCGGCATCGATACGCCGCCATTCCGTTTTCGGGGTCAGCAGGATGCGTTTGATCCGGCTGGTCATACCACCGGAATGTTCGTCCGAAACCGAGTCGACCATGGTCCGTCCTCCACGTTCAGATCGCTGCGATCACTGCTTTCATTGTGTCACCATGGCGGCGGGAACGATTGGATAAAAGCGTCATCGGCAGGGATCGATTGCAGCCGAGCGCCTGCCATCCCATATGGCCGGGCATGAGTGACAAATCGACGACATGGCACGGGACGACCATCGTTTCCGTGCGGCGCAGCGGCAAGGTGGTGATTGCGGGTGACGGACAGGTCACCGCCGGCCAGACGATCATGAAACCCAATGCACGGAAGGTCCGCCCGCTGGGCGACGGCAAGGTGATCGCCGGGTTTGCAGGGGCGACGGCGGATGCCTTTACCCTGTTCGAGCGGCTGGAGAGCAAGCTGGAACGCCATCAGGGCCAGTTGCTGCGTGCCGCGGTCGAGCTGGCGAAGGACTGGCGCACCGACAAATATCTGCGCAATCTGGAGGCGATGCTGATCGTCGCCGACAAGGATGTGACGCTGGTCGTCACAGGCAATGGCGACGTGCTGGAACCCGAAGGCGGCATCGCGGCAATCGGATCGGGCGGCAATTACGCCGTCGCCGCCGCCCGCGCACTGGTCGAATATGAAAAGGATGCCGAAACCATCTGCCGCAAGGCGATGAAGATCGCCGCCGATGTCTGCGTCTACACCAACGACAATCTGACCATCGAGACTCTGGATAGTGATAGCTGAGGCAGCCGCTCTGCCGTTGCTGAACCGCCGTGCCATGCTCGCCGGAGCAGGCGGATCGATGCTGCTGGGCGGGTGTACGGCGACAGGCATGGGCCAGCGGCCGGGGCTTTCACCGGCACGCTGCCTTCCGAAGCCGGACGTGTCGCGTGACCGGCTGATCCGTCAGCTTGTCGGGCTGCGTCCCTGGCGCCCATCGGGCTTTGTCGTGCGTGCCGAAGCGTTCGGCGACAAGCGGCTGGTGCATAATTACGGTCATGGCGGATCGGGCATCACGCTGAGCTGGGGCACGTCCAGACTGGCAATCGACCTTGGCCTGCCCGGATATCAGGGCAGTGTCGCGGTACTGGGTGCGGGCGTGATCGGGCTGACCACCGCGCGGCTGGTGCAGCAGGCGGGGTTTCCGGTCACCCTTTATGCCAAGGCACTGCCCCCCGATACGACGTCGAACATCGCGGGCGGTCAGTGGTTTCCGTCGCTACTTTACAAACGCTCGCAGCTCACGCCGCAATTCGCCGCGCAGCTCAAGCAGGCGGCGGCCTATGCCTATCAACGCTATCAGATCATGATCGGGGAGGAATATGGCATCCGCTGGATGACCAACTATTCGCTGTCCGACCAACCATCCGACCCCAGCCGCAAGGACGAATTGCTGGCGTCCATGCTGCCCGAATCCCGGCCCGTTCCCAGAAGCGAACATGATTTCGGCTATGCCTATGTCGAACAGTTCGACGGCATGCTGATCGAACCGCCGCGATTCTTGCGAGCGATGCTGCGCGATATCCGGCTGGCCGGCGGCGAGGTGGTGGTCCGCGATTTCGCCACGCCTGCCGACGTGTCGGCTCTGTCCGAAGGGTTGGTCTTCAACTGTACCGGGCTGGGCGCACGCGATCTGTTCGGCGATAGCGAGTTGCAGCCGATGCGGGGCCAGCTTGCCGTACTGCTGCCGCAGCCAGAGGTGCGATATGCGCTCGAAACCTCAGGCGGCGCCTATATGTTTTCGCGCTCAGACGGGCTGCTGCTGGGCGGCACTGCCGATATCGGCGACGACTCGCTCACCCCCGATCCGGGAACCACCAGCGCGTTGATCCGCGAGCATCAAAGGATCGCCGTTCGTATGCGCTGTTGATCCCGGCACACGCCATCCCGATATGCCTGTCCGGCAGGCTCCCCTGACCATGATGACCGAGTATGGAATGAACGACACACTGACCCCCAAGGCAATCGTCACTGCGCTGGATGCGCATATTATCGGCCAGAAGGACGCCAAGCGCGCCGTCGCGGTCGCGCTGCGCAACCGCTGGCGCCGCCAGAAGCTGGCGCCCGAACTGCGCGATGAGGTGACGCCCAAGAACATCCTGATGATCGGGCCGACGGGCTGCGGCAAGACGGAGATTTCACGTCGTCTGGCAAAGCTGGCCGATGCGCCGTTCGTGAAGGTGGAAGCAACCAAATTTACCGAGGTCGGCTATGTCGGTCGCGACGTCGAACAGATTGCCCGCGATCTGGTCGAGGAATCGATCCGGCTGGAAAAGGAACGCCGTCGTGCCGCGGTGAAGGACAAGGCCGAAGAGGCTGCGTTTGACCGCCTGCTCGACGCACTGACCGGCAAGGATGCAAGCCAGGCGACGCGCGAAAGCTTTCGTCAGCGGATCGCCGACGGCCATATGGACGATACCGAGATCGAGATCGAGCTGGAAGCCGCACCGCAGATGCCGTTCGAAATTCCCGGCGGCGGCAATGTCGGGATGATCAACCTGTCCGACATGATGGGCAAGGCGTTCGGCGGCGCACAGATGAAACGCCGCAAGCTGACCGTCCATGCCGCGTTCGAAAAGCTGGTCGAGGAAGAAGCGGACAAGCGCCTCGATCAGGATGAGGTCAGCCGGGTGGCGCTGGCCGATGCGGAAGCCAACGGCATCGTCTTCCTTGATGAAATCGACAAGATCGCGGTCAGCGACGTGCGTGGCGGATCGGTGAGCCGGGAGGGCGTGCAGCGCGACCTGTTGCCGCTGATCGAGGGCACGACGGTTTCCACCAAATACGGGCCGATGAAGACCGACCATATCCTGTTCATCGCGTCGGGTGCCTTTCATGTCGCCAAGCCGAGTGACCTGCTGCCCGAGCTTCAGGGGCGGCTGCCCATCCGGGTCGAGTTACAGGCGCTGACGGAGAAGGATTTCGTGTCCATCCTATCCGACACGCGTGCGTCGCTGCCTGAACAATATAAGGCGCTGATCGGCACTGAAGGGGTCACGCTGACCTTTACCGACGACGGTATCGACGCGGTGGCGCGGATCGCGGCGGAAGTGAATGCCGAGGTCGAGAATATCGGCGCACGGCGGCTGCAGACGGTGATGGAGAAGTTGCTGGAGGAAATCAGTTTCGACGCCGAAGAGCGCAACGGCGAAACGCTGACGATCGACTCTGCCTATGTGGAAAAGCAATTGTCCAGCATCGCGCGCAATACAGATCTGAGCCGCTACGTTCTGTAACGACCGAGCCGGCGGCGGCACATGAACCGCCGCCGGCTTGTCCCTCACCGCTTCTTCGGCAGTTGATATACGGTGAAGTTGCCGAGCTGGCAGAAGGCGGATGGAATGGACTCGCCCATGTTGCGCACCCGGAACTGATCGTGGCGACAAAGCTGCGATCCGAACTGCTTCACGATCAGCGTCGAAGTCTCATCCAGCGAAGGGCATGGTCCAAGCAGGTTATTGCGATAGATTTTCCGCCCGTTGCGGTAGAGCAGGATGTGGTCGCCGATAATCTGAGGCCCGTCCATGAATTGCGGATCGATACATTCGGTCTGGCCGGTCTGCGTCGCGCCCTTCAGCGCATCGGCAAGTTCCTGTTTCGTCCGGGCGTGTTCGGCATCCTGCGAGCGGGCGGACGCGCACCCGGCCAGCGCGAGCACCGGCAACAGCGGTGCCATCAGCGTCAATGCACGCATCGTCAGGCCCCTTTCGATTTTGTATAGGGTGTGAATTCACCCAGCGCGCAGCTACCCGTCAGCATTCCGGTCGAACTATCCCGGAAATTGACGATATCGCCTGAACAATATTGCGATCCATGGACCTGGAATACCGGAAATTCTCCGAAGCTGGCCCCCGGACAGCCGCCCGACAGATCATTGCGATAGACGCGATTGCGATTGAACTTGAACAGCATGGTATCGGGGTAGGTGTCGATGTTCTGAACCATCGATACCGACACGCACGATGTCGGTTTGCCCGGTGTCAGCCCGGCCAGCGTCTTTTCCATCTCGGCACGCTGTTTAGCGCTGAATTTCTGCTGGGCGTCATCGTGCGTCGCCATGCTGCATCCGCTTAACAGCAGCATCATGGGCAGAACATATCGCAGCATCGTCTTTCTCCTTCACACCAGCGCCACGGGCATGAAGTCAGCCGCGAAAATTGTCCTTTTCCGTTCGTCGCTGCGCCAGTTCGGCGGCGCTGGCGGCGCGCATGAAAGGATTGGTCGCGCGTTCCTCGCCAATGGTCGTCGGGACCGTCGGCTTATCGGAATCCCGCAAGCGATCGACGACCCGCATCCGTTCAATGATTGCGACGTTATCCGGTTCCGCCGTCAATGCATAGCGGCCATTCGCCTGCGTATATTCATGCGCGCAATAGACGGTCGTATCGTCGGGCAGACCGGCGAGCCGCTGCATATTGGCATACATCTGCTCCGCCGTGCCCTCGAACAACCGCCCGCAGCCCATGGCGAACAGCGTATCGCCGATAAAGATCACCCGATCGTCGGCAAAGTGATAGGCAATGTGCCCGGCGGTATGGGCAGGGACTTCGAGAACGCGCGCGGCGTGATCGCCCAGCATCACCACATCGCCCTCCCTCACAGCGCGATCGAGCGTGGGAATGCGTTCCGCCTCCGCCGCAGGCGCAATGACGGTCGCGCCCGTCGCTTCCTTGATCGCCGCATTGCCACCGGTGTGATCGGGATGCCAGTGGGTGTTCCAGATCGCGTCGATATGCCAGCCACGTTCGCGCGCTGCCTCCAGCACGGGTTCGGCCTGGGCGGGATCGACCACCATGGTCTTTGCCGATGCCGTGTCGTGAACCAGCCAGATGTAATTGTCGCTGAGCGCGGAGATACGGACGATATCGAGCGGCATCAGGCTTCCTCCATCGCTTTAAGTGCAGCTTCCGCCTCGTGCACCAGCGCACGGGTCAGCGCTTCGGCGGGCATGGTACGCACGCTTGCGGCGCCTGCCCCTGCCCATAGCGGCGAATAGTCGGCGCGTCCTTCTTTCTCCGCCTTTGCCCGCAGGGGTGCAAGCGCCGCAGAAGCATAAGGAAAGGGCGGGACCGCCGGAGGTGTGAGGCCCAGTTCACGCATGATATAGTTGCGGATCCCGCGCGCCTGCCGCCCGGAAAACAGCGTGGTGAAAGCGGCATCGTCCGCCTGCGCCGTGCCCAGCAAAGCGCGATGCGGCGCACCGATCAGGCTTTCGGAGGTCGCGAGATAGGCCGTGCCGATCTGTACCGCATCGGCGCCCGAACGCAGGGCTTCGACAAGATCACTGCCGTTGGTGATGCCCCCCGCCGCGATGACCGGCAGGGGCACCGCATCAACGATCGCGGGCAGCAGTTCGGCAAGCGGGATCGGGCGATGGCGATCCAGAAACCAGCCGGCATGGCCACCGGCTTCCGCCCCTTGCGCAATAATCGCATCGCATCCGCGCTCCGCCAGCCAGCGCGCCTCTTCCACCGTTGTTGCGTTGCCGACGATACGAATTCCGGCGGCACGCACCCGCGCCAGCAATGCCGGTTCGGGCAGGCCGAAATGAAAGCTGACCAGATCGGGACGCAGCGCTTCCACCGCCGCACATTTCTCCGCATCGAAGGGACGCCGCAGCGGCGGCGGATCGCCTGCCGTCACCTGTTCCGCTGCATAATAGGGGGCAAGCACTGCACGCCATGCGCTGTCGTCGGGCGGATCGCCCAGCGTATGACAAAAGAAGTTGAGGTTGAGCGGCCCGCTGGCCTGTCTGCGCACCGCGCCCACCTGTTCGCGCATGATATCGGACGACAGCATGGCGGAGGGAAGCGACCCGACCGCCCCGCCACGGATCGCCGCGGCGGCGAGGGCGACACCCCCGGCACCCGCCATCGGCGCCTGGATAATGGGCGCCTCCGCGCCGCATTCGGCGAGGAAGCGCGAGCGCATTACCACTCTCCGCTATTTTGCATCGATGCCCAGGGTTCCTGCGGCGGCAGCGAATCGCCCGCCTGCAGCAGTTCGATGGAGATATTATCGGGCGTGCGCACAAAGGCCATATGGCCGTCGCGCGGCGGCCGGTTGATCGTGACCCCGCCGTCCATCAGCCGTTGACAGCTTTCATAGATATTGTCGACGCGATAGGCGAGATGGCCGAAATTACGGCCACCGGCATAATCCTCCGGCGCGCTGCCGTCTTCCGCAGGCCAGTTATAGGTCAGTTCGACTTCTGCGCCGGCATGCTTGCCATCGGCCCCGACATCTTCGGGCGCGGCGAGAAAGATCAGCGTGAAGCGGCCCTTTTCGCTCTCCATGCGGCGCATCTCCTGCAACCCCAGCAGATTGAAGAAACGGATGGTGGCGTCGGGATCGGTGACGCGGATCATGGTGTGGAGATATTTCATGGCTGCTCCCTGCAATGGCTTCGATGTCCTGCGCCAGATAGGAAGCCCGCCACGCGGTCGAAACCCCGGATCAGCCGAGCGTGGTGCAGATATCGTCGATTTCGCGCAGGATCAGGTCGATATCCTGCGGCCGCGACAGGCGATGATCGCCGCCCTTCACCAGCGTTGTGCGGACGTCATCCGATTGCAGCAGTTCGGCCAGCCGGGTTGCGCGAATCCACGGCACTTCGCCGTCCTGCATCCCCTGAAGAATGCGCACGGGCCCTGCAAAAGCAATCGGACCGAACATCAGCCGGTTGGCCTCCCCCGACGCCCAGAAGGCACGCGTGGTCACGGTGGGTTCGTCCGAATAGGGCGACTCTTCCTCAAGCCGCCCGGTATTGAGCAGCACGCCCTTTTGTTCGGCGGTAAAGCCCCAGTCGGTGAAATCCGGCGCGGGGGCGATGCCCACCAGTCCGGCCACCCGGTCGCGCCGGGCAAGTGCGGCCAGCAACATCAGCCATCCACCCATTGATGAGCCGACCAGCACCACCGGTCCCGATGTCAGATCATCAATGACGCGCAGCACATCGTCGCGCCAGTCGGCAAGCGTGAATTCCTCGAACGCGCCCGGGCTTTCCCCGCAGCCGCGATAGTCGAAGCGGACAAAGCCACGCCCCTGTTGTTGCGCCCATTGTTCGATCGCCACCGCCTTGGTGCCTGCCATGTCGGAAGCATATCCGGGCAGGAAGAGGATCGTCGGGCCTTTGCCGTCGGTGCGATGATGCGCGAGGGGAAGCGGTGTGTCAGTCATACTTACTTCCTAGCGCCCGAACTGCGCGGGAGAAAGGCGGCACGCGATCCCGGATCAATCGGGCAGAACGATATGGGCGCTGGCGCGGAACTTACCCATATCGAGTTCGAGATGAGCGCCGGGGCCAACGGTTTGCGGCGCTGCCCCGGCGGGTTCCGCCCGATCGCGATGGTGCGCGAACAGCAGCAGCAGTGTGACGCACATCGCGATGGACAGGGATTTGCGGTGTTGATTACAAGTCATGATCATTCCCTTTCCAGCCGGGGGTTGGTGAAAATCTGTTCGATCGCAAGGTCGAACACATCCGCGATCTTGAACGCCAGCGGCAGCGAGGGATCATAGCGGCCCTTTTCGATGGCATTCACGCTCTGCCGCGAGACGTCCAGCCGGTCGGCCAGATCCTGCTGGCTCCAGTCGCGTTCGGCACGAAGCACCTTGAGGCGGTTCTTCATGCCGCTTCTCCCCGGCGTTCAAGCACCATGTTCACAAATTCGCCAATGCCCTGAGCGAGATACCAGATCACCGGAATGTACAGAGTCGGAAGATGCGAAGCATGCGCAAGCAATTCCATGGTTCCCCAGATCGATGCGATCGTCATGGTAACACCCGTGGCAACCAGCGTTTTACGCACTTCAAGCAGGCGCCGATATTCGTCACGCAGTTCGACAATGTATCTGACAATCAGGAAAAATACCGCTGCGACGGGAATGCCGGGCAAGGCTGCTGCAATCCACAAGAGCGGCCCCTGCATATCGTCGAGCGGCAACAACCGTTTCACGGCGAACAGAACCACCAGATAGAGCAGCATGGCGACCGCCAACCGACGAACATAGCGGCCATGCGCCGGATCCCGATAGCATGCGCGCCGCCGTTGCAGGTACGCTTTCCACATGGTCAACCTCCATTTCCCTTTAGGTAAATATCCTTTACATTGCTGCATATGAATTTGTCAAGCCAGCTTTCCTTTATGGAAAGACTTTGTGACAATATGGGAGGAATGCGCGTTTCGAAAAATCAGCCGGTTTTACAGAATCGCAGGCGCGATCAGATCACATAGTCGATGACGGTCTGCTGTATGCGCGCGTCGCGCACCACGTCACGCGGGCGGACGAGCTTTTCATGCAGCCCCTTTACCGTGTCGCTGCCCGAGGTTTTGAACGCGAAGGGCAGGACCGCATGCACCATGCAGGCCAGCCCGCCGACGACCAGCCGCGCGCCGAAGCGCGACGCCACCCCGAAATGCTCGCCATAGCTTTCCCCCACCGATTGCGGATGGTCGAGAAACAGGCGGTGCAGCATCGGCGGGATCCTTATGCAAGAGGCGCGAATCGACTGTATCGCACCCGCAGCATTTCGTCACGATCTGGCGGCGATGGACTCCAGCATATCCTTCGCAAGCAGGCTGAGCGTATCGTCACGCGCGCCCATGACGAGAATACGGTCGCCGGGCTTCGCGGTCGCGACCAGATGCGCCGCCGCCGCCGCGCGGTCGGGAATATGACGCGCGTTGCATCCCGTCGCCGCCACGTCCGCGACAATGTCGGCGCTGGTCACGTCGCGCGATACCGTTCCGCCCTGATAGACCGGATCGCACAGCACCAGCTCATCCCCCTTTGCCAGTTTCTTTGCGAACATCGCGACGAGGTCGCGGCGCATCACCTTCAGCGGGCCGAAGCCATGCGGCTGAAACAGGATCAGCAACCGGCCGGGAAAGGCATGACAGGTATCGAGCGTCGCGGCGATCTTGTCGGGGTTGTGGCCGAAATCGTCGATCACCGCGATGCCGCCGGCTTCCCCCACCCGTTCGAACCGCCGCTTCAGCCCGGTAAAGCCTTCCAGCGCGTCGAGTGCCCGTCCGGGAGGAATGCTGGTGGACAACGCCACACCCAGTGCCGCCAGAGCATTGGCGACATTGTGCGCGCCGGGCACCGCCAGCGTCACGCGACGGCGGAAATCGCCCGCAATATAGAGATCGAACGCAATCCCAAACGGATCGGGTTTCAAATGGCGGGCGGTCAGGTTCGCCTCACGATCAACGGCAAAGGTCAGGCGCTGTTCGCGATCCACCGTCATCGCGATCGCGGCTGCCTCCGCATCGCCGATATTGATGACCGCCGCATCGGCGCGCCGCACGAAATCGCCGAACAGGGCGCGCAGTTCCTCCATCGACTTATGGTCGTGGCTGACATTGTTGAGCACTGCGATTTTCGGATTGTAGAGCGCAATGGAGCCGTCGCTTTCATCGACTTCGCTGACAAAGGCATCGCCCTTGCCCACCAGCGCGCTGGCGAACGGCGCATCGTCGGCAACGAAGTTTTTCATCACCGCGCCGTTCATCACCGTGGGATCGCGTCCGACACTGTGGAAAATCCTGGCGATCATCCCGGTAACGGTCGATTTGCCGCTGGTGCCCGCCACGCCGATGGGAAGCACCGCGTCATTGAACAACCGGCTGAGCAGTTCGGGGCGGGTCATACGCTCGGCACCGACTTCGCGCGCCTTCACCATATCGGGAACGCTATCCTCCACCGCAGCCGATGCGATCACCACCTGATCGGGCGAGGTGATACCGCTGCCGTCCTGGGGATAGAGGTCGATGCCGCGGTCCCGCAGCGCATCGAACTTGGCGGGAACGCGGCCCGCATCGAGCGCCCGGTCCGATCCCGCGACCGGAACACCGCGAGCATGGAGGATCATCGCGAGCGGCATCATGCCGCTGCCGCCGATGCCGACGAAGAAACAGGGTTTGCGCATGTCCATCGTGCGAGGCTATTCCGATTTTCGAAGCTGGGAGCAAGCAGAATGCGGATAGGCGTGGTCGCACCGGGGCGACCGATCGACGAAAAAGTGGCAAGCCGCGTTCAGGCGCTGACCGCGCTGACCTATCCGCATGTCGATCTGGTCTTTCATCCGCAATGCTATTGGTCGTCGGGCCATTTCGCCGGGACGGACGCACAACGCGCCGATGCGTTCCTAGAATTCGCCAATGACGCGGCGTTCGACGCCATCTGGTTCGCACGCGGCGGCTATGGCTCCAACCGCATCCTCGACACCGCCATTCCGCAGCTTGGTCCGGCCGCGCGGCACAAAACCTATCTGGGCTATTCCGACATGGGGTTCCTGCTGGGTGCGTTGTATGCCCGGCGGATCGGCAGGCCGGTGCACGGACCGATGCCGATCGAGATCGGCCGACGCGGCGATCATGGACATGAAGTGGCGCGCGCGCTGGGCTGGCTGGTCGACCAGCGGCGCGCGGTGCTGGAGCCGGGTCTGGACGGAAAACCGGCGGCCGCGTTCAATCTTGCCATCCTGTCGAGCATGATCGGCACCCCATGGCTGCCCGACCTGACCGACCATGTGCTGATGATCGAGGAAGTGTCAGAACCCATGTACCGGATCGACCGGATGCTGTTCACGCTGGCCCATGCCACGCAGCTAAAGGGGATTGCCGGCATCCGGCTGGGGCAGATTGTCGATGTGCAGGAAAACGACCCGCCCTGGGGCGAAAGCGCGACGCAGATGATCGAACGCTGGTGCGCGGAAATGGGCGTACCCTATCTGGGGCGCGCGGAAATCGGCCATTATGCGGGGAATATGGTGGTACCTTTCGGACTGACCAGCATATAGCCGGACGCCCGGCGGCGGAGCGTCGCCACCGATATGAAAAAATCTTTTCGTCCTAACAACGATCAAGGCATTTCGACGTTTAGAGGACTAGAGGTTCGTCCGGGGCGGGCATTGTGATTGAAGAGGTGCCGCCTTGTCCGAAGATCCCGTCAGGGAATATTATCTCCAGCGCGCAGAAACAGAGCGGCAACGTGCCGAGACGGCGCGCAGCCACAGAGCCGCCGCGCGTCACTATGAAATGGCCGAATATTATCTCGACCGGGCGCGAAACCAGCCTTGGCAGACCAATATCGTTTTGCGCGGCTGAGAGGAATTGGCAATGCAGGAAGCGGGTGTGATCGAACGTGCGTTTCAACTGGCTCGCGGCAATGAATGCTCCAGCCTGAAGGATATTCGCCGAACGCTGGCGCGCGAAGGATATGAAGGGGTGGAAATGCATTTGCTCAGCCCGACATTGCGTAGCCAGCTAAGGCGGGAGATGACGGCCGCCGCTCGACGCGAATCGGTGTAATTCCGGTAAAAGCGAAAGGTTGAGCAGCGGTCGCGTCGATCAGGCCGTCCAGAATCGGCATACACCCTTCGCGTGCTTATCGCAGCAATCGCCTCGGCTGGTCGAAAGATGTCTTTGCTTGACCTTGCAGTGCAGCATGTCAAAGGGCATGCAGCAGCAAATAGCACCGCCTTTTCGCCAGGGACCTCTGACATTTCCAGAAATTTCGGAATTTGGCTGATCGCACTGGGTGGCTGCATTCTGCTGGCTGCGCTCAGCTTTTCCTATGTCGATGTTCCGCTTGCAGACCATATCGCGCCGCTATCCCGGCATATCCGCAAATCGGGTGTCGGCGTAGGCAGCAATCCGGTGATGCTGGCGGAGGCCGGCACGGTATTGTTACTGGCGATAATACGCCTTGTGTTTAACCGCATTCCATCGCTGGCACGGACACTTGCGCTTGCCTGTCTTTGTTCGATGCTGGCGTACGCTTTCAATTCCTTCGTGTTGAAGACCGCATTCGGCGTCCCCAACCCAAGCCATGTCCTGAAAGGCGCCCAGCACGCCTTTCACTGGTTCGACGGTACTCGCGATGACAGCTTTCCATCGGGACACATGGCGCTCAGCACAGCCTTTGCAGTGATTTTCATGACGACCTACCCCAGGGCAGTCTGGCTGATATCGGCAGGACTGCTGGTAATTGCCATACTGCTTCTGCTCGGCAACTGGCATTTCCTGAGCGACCTGATCATCGGGAGTTTTGTCGGCTCGTCGGTCGGCCTGTATGCGGCGCGGCTGCGCACGGCACGGCATCGGCGGCAGAAGGTGGAAGCATCCTCCCTTCCGCCTTCCTGAACACGCCGGGACTCGACTTCCCCTTTTGCTTGCCTATGTGGCGGGTGCGGCGGCATAAGCGCGCGCAACAGCAACCCTGAACACGAAAGTCACATCCTTCCCATGTCCGAGATGATCACGATCACGCTGCCCGACGGTTCCGTCCGAGAGGTTGCGCCGGGCACTACGCCCGCGGACATCGCCGCCGCGATCGGGCCGGGTCTGGCCAAGGCGGCGCTGGCGGCAAAGGTCGATGGCGAAGTGCGCGACATCATGCGTCCGCTCGACCATGACGCCGAACTGGCGCTGATCACCGCGAAGGATGAGGCCGACGCGCTGGAACTGGTGCGCCATGACTATGCGCATGTGCTGGCCGAAGCGGTGCAGGCGCTGTGGCCGGGGACGCAGATCACCTTCGGTCCCGCGACCGAGGACGGCTTTTACTATGACGTGAAGGCACCGGAGGGACGCGATCCCTTCTCGATGGACGACCTGCCCGCCATCGAAGAGAAGATGCGCGACATCATCCGCGCCGACAAGCCGCTGCGCCGTGAGGTGTGGAGCCGCGAAGACCTGATCGCCAAATGGAAGGCCGATGGCGAGACGTTCAAGGCCGAATGGGCCGCCGAGCTTCCCGAAGGCGAGGAACTGACGGTATACTGGTCGGGCGGGGACTGGCTCGACATGTGCCGCGGGCCGCATCTGGCCAGCACCGGCAAGCTCGACCCGCAGGCATTCAAGCTGATGCGCGTCGCAGGCGCCTATTGGCGCGGCGACCAGAAAAATGCGCAACTGACGCGAATCTACGGCACCGGCTGGCTCAACAAGAAACAATTGCAGGCGCATCTGACGCGGCTGGAGGAAGCGGCCAAGCGCGATCATCGCAAGCTGGGGCAGGAAATGGACCTGTTCCATTTGCAGCAGGAGGCGCATGGCAGCGTCTTCTGGCACCCGCACGGCTATATCATCTGGCGCGAGCTGGAAGCCTATATGCGCCGCGCGATCGACGCAGCGGGCTATCGCGAAATCAAGACGCCGCAGGTGATGGACGCGCGCCAGTGGGAGCAGTCGGGCCATTGGGGCAAGTATCGTGAGAATATGTTCGTCATCCCCGACGAAGTGCCCAATACCGAGGATGAAGGACCGCTGGTTTCCGACGCCGCCGAATGGATGGCGTTGAAACCGATGAACTGCCCCGCGCATGTGCTGGTGTTCAAACAGGGGATCAAATCCTATCGCGACCTGCCGCTGCGTCTGTATGAAAACGGCTGCTGTCACCGCAACGAGCCGCATGGCGCGCTCCATGGTCTGATGCGCGTGCGCCAGTTCACACAGGACGATGCGCACATCTTCTGCCGCGAGGATCAGATTGTGGACGAGGTTCGCAACTTCTGCGAACTGGCCGACCGCATCTATCGCGATTTCGGCTTCAGCTATTCGATCAAGCTGGCGCTGCGCCCGGAAAAGCGCTTCGGCACCGATGCCGAATGGGATCAGGCCGAAGAAGAATTGCGCAACGCAGTGAAATCAGCCGGATTGGCAACCGAGGAATATGGCTGGGAAGAGCTTCCCGGCGAAGGTGCTTTCTACGCACCCAAGCTGGAATGGCACCTGACCGATGCGATCGGGCGGACCTGGCAGGTCGGCACCATCCAGTCCGACCGCGTGCTGCCCGCGCGACTCGACGCCAGCTATGTGGGGGAGGATGGCGAGCGGCACCGCCCGATCATGCTCCATCGTGCGATCTTCGGCAGTTACGAGCGCTTTATCGGCATCCTGATCGAGCATTTCGCGGGCAAGCTGCCGCAATGGCTGGCCCCGGTGCAGGCGGTGGTCGCGACGATCGTGTCCGACGCCGACTCGTACGCGAAGGAAGCTGCGGCGAAGCTGAAGGCGGCGGGCATCCGCGTCGAAACCGATCTGCGGAACGAGAAGATCAACTATAAGGTGCGCGAACACAGCCTTGCCAAGGTTCCCAACCTGCTGGTCGTCGGCAAGCGCGAGGCGGACGAAGGCACGGTGGCGATTCGCCGGCTGGGCAGTCAGGGACAGGAAGTGCTGTCCCTCGACGACGCAATCGCCACGCTGAAGGCGGATGCGACACCGCCCGATTTGCGCTGACATGCCCGAAAGCGCAGCATGATCACGATCCCATCAGCAGGTTCGGCGACGATATGTGCTGAACCCGGTTTGCGCTGCGTTTATTAGCTATTATATTGGTATCGTACTGAACAAAGGAGAATCCGCTATACGACCCCCTATGCGGCGTAACACGCCCCCGCCGATGAACGGCCCTCGCTACAATGAATTCATTCAGTCGCCCAAGGTTCGGGTGATTGACGAGAATGGCGAGAATCTGGGCGTTATGTTTACGCGAGAAGCGATGGAACAGGCAGCCGATGTCGGGCTGGATCTGGTCGAGGTGTCGCCCAATGCGAACCCGCCCGTCGCCAAATTCCTCGATGTCGGCAAGTATAAGTACGAGGCCCAGAAAAAGGCCAATGCCGCGCGCAAGACGCAGAAGACGCAGGAGATCAAGGAGATCAAAATGCGTCCGAACATCGACGACCATGATTACGACACCAAGATGCGCAACGTGCACAAGTTCATCGGCGAAGGCGACAAGGTGAAGGTCACCCTGCGCTTCCGCGGTCGCGAACTGAGCCACGGCGAACTCGGCATGGCGCTGCTCCAGCGTGTGGCGGAGGATTGCGCCGAGGACGCGAAGGTCGAATCCTATCCGCGCATGGAAGGCCGTCAGATGCTGATGGTGCTGTCGCCGAAATAAGATGACCCACCGCCTGCTGCGGCTTTGATGCGCGGCAGGCGGCTATCGCCCATATTTATATCATCAGATTGAGGGCATATCTCAGCCCTTGTCCTCCACGCCCTCACGACGGCGCAGGATGCGCTTGCGCTCGACGCCATAGGCATAGCCGCCCATGGTGCCGTCACCACGCTGGACGCGGTGGCAGGGAATGACAATCGCCACATTGTTGGCGCCGCACGCCGTGCCTGCCGCGCGCACCGCATTGGGGCGGCCCACCATCGCGGCAAGTTCGGCATAGCTGCGCGTTTCGCCCGCCGGAATCGCCCGCAACGCCTGCCAGACCGCTTCCTGAAAGGCAGTGCCCTGCACGTCGAGCGGCAGGTCCGTGTCACGCCCCGGCGTCTCCACTTCCGCCACCACGCGCGCGGCGAGATTCGCCAGCGCTGCGCCGCCTGGAACGATATCGGCATTGGGAAACCGCGTTTCGAGCGCGGCCGCATCCTCGTCAAAGGATACGCGGCACAGCCCTTTGTCGGTGGCGGCGATCAGCAACGGACCAAGGCTGGTGTCGGCCAGCGTCCAGCGGATCGTGACACCTGCCCCGCCCCGTTTCCAGGCGCCGGGCGTCATGCCCAGTCGCTTTCCGGCATGGTCGTAGAAGCGGCTGGGCGCGGAATAGCCCGCAGCATAGACGGCATCGGTCACCCTCTCCTCCTGATGAAGCGCATCGACGGCACGGCGCGCTTTGAGCGAACGCGCATAGGCAGACGGAGTCACCCCGGTCGCGCGTTTGAACAGCCGATGGAAATGATGCGGCGCATAGCCGACCGTATCGGCGAGCCTGTCGAGCGTGGGCGCATCCTCTGCCTGCTCGATCAGCGCAATGGCCTGCGCCACCGCAATACGATCGCGCCCTACGGCATCGGGCTTACAGCGCAGACAGGGACGAAAGCCCTCTTCGCGCGCCGCATCGCTATCTGCGAGAAAACGAATATTTGCACGTTTGGGACGGCGCGCCGGACAGCTTGGCTTGCAATAGATGCCGGTGGTCGTCACCGCGACCACGAACCGCCCGTCCCACGCCCGGTCGCGCCGTTCGAACGCGGCCCAGGCAGTATCGGGATCGGGCAGGATCGTCACCATGCATCGGGATATAGCGCCGCAAGGGGCAAGCGCCCATCCCGATGCTTGCGTTCAAAGCATCTCAATAAGAAACATCCTGAACATTCAGGTGCCGTATCCCGCCTGCCTGCGCTGCAGCCGCCCGTACATCCGCACGCGCTTTCAACTGTTTCAGCACCTTTTGTCCGGGATAGGACGGCAATTGTACCGGCGGATCGGCAAAATCGCTCAATTCGATCAGTGCTCCGGCCTGCTGCTCCGGATTTTGCAGGCGGCGGATATAGGACGCAGCCGCAGAATCGACATCATCCATGCAGATCAACATATCCGTCAGCGCCGCCGGAGCATCCGCTTCATGCTGCTGCAAATACTCCAGATCGGAATTTGCTTTATCCGCGTGCCCCAACCGGCTGTTGGCGCATCCACGCACCTCTCGAAACTGCATCTCGCCGAACGGGCTGGTCGACCTGCTATCATCATCAAATGCTTTTAGGGTCGAGAGTGCCGCTTCAGGGTGCGCAAATTGAAGTTGCGTTGCCGCCAGGTTGATAACCTGACTGACATTTGCACCACCATCCTCTTGCTTGGACGTCGCCTGACGAAAGGCGGCAACCGCATCGTCATATTTTCCAAGCATCGTTTCCGCCGACGCCCACTCGTTCCAGAACCAGATGACTTGATGTTGCGCATCGGAATAATGGTTCGGCACATCAATCTTTGCACGCGCCGCGTTCAGTATCTGCAAAGCCTCCTGCGGTTTGCCTAGTATCTGCAGATAGACCGAGCGTATCACAACAGGCTCCAGAAGGTCCGGGTGTTCCTGCGCAATCCGCTTCAATGCGGCATTCCTGCGTTCGACCAGCGCACGAAAATCATAATCCGGCCCGAACAGCGTCCTCAACCCCGGCTCGAAAAGCATGTCGCGAACGATTGCCGGTTCACGAATGCTTTTGACGACCGCTCGCGCCTCATCTTTCTGCCCCTGCGCGAAAAGAAGCGTTGCGTAGCGCTGCTTGAATGCATCGGGCGGCAACACCGTATCGTCGGGAATATAGCTATCCGCCGACAAGACTTTGAGCAGACGAATGCGCAATGCCGTATTTCCGGCTTTCTTCAATGCCGTATCAAGATCGAACAGAAGGGGACGAGGAATAGCGTTCAAAGCCCTTCCCCGGCCGCTGGACATGGCTTCGACGGTGGCGACCGCTGCGGCGTCGTCACCTTTGTGATGTTCCAGCCACAACCGCATGTACCAAAGTGCGTCCGGGGCTGCATCGGACCGTGTGGCGATCACCACATGCCGATAGGCGGCATCATAGTCCTGATTTTGTGCCTCGCAGCCCGCCGACAGGCTGGCCGCCCAATATTGAAAGGCCGACGGCAGTCCCGCGGGCGGACGATCCGCCAACGGCACGGCAAGGGCAATTACCCGTTTACAGTTCCCCTTTTCAGCCGCCTGCGCTGCGTCTTTCAGCTTAACCAAGGCCTCTTGCTGCTTCTTTTGAGAGACTTGTTGCGCGGCCTTGGACGCGCCGCCACCATTGGCAGCAACCAGCGTTACCGCCATCAATATGGTTGAAATCATTTCTTGCCCCCAGGCTATTTCAACAATTTTCCATAACCTTAGGCCGATGATATCGGTTTGGCGATACTGCTAATACCGTTGCTGACGGTCGAAGATGTGCTGATGGCTTACATCGCGCCGTCTTGCGCAAAACGGCGCTGATCCTCGCGTCCGGCGATCAGGCGGTGGATGCGGGCGACCCCTTCATCGCCTTCATTATTGCTGCCGCCGATCAACTGGCTAGCGCGTTCATATTTCGCCAGTGCGCCCTGATAATCGCCCTTATGTTCCGCGCACAGACCGAGGTCGAAGGTGATCGAGGCATTGTCGGGAAGCTGTGCATCAAGCGCCTGCCAGGACTGGCAGGCGGCATCGACGTCCCGCTTGGTCATATGCACCGCTTCCTTGAACTGCTTGCCGATTTCCTTCGGCATATCCTTGCGGCTTTCGCGGAAGCGAATCGCATAGCGCTTGTGCTCGGGCGTAATGTCGGCGGCGAACTGCCCGGCGATCTGACCGATCATCCGCATCATTACAGTGTCGATGGATTCCTCGTGCCGGTCGCCGGGGCACCAGCTCAGCGTCGTCGATTGCGGAATTTGTTGCGAATAGACGATGCGGCTGTCCGCGGTTCGTTCGATTTGCAGACTGGCCCGCACCGTGGCGGTACGACGCAGGCAATCGACCTTCTTGCGTTCATGCTTGACGCAATCGCCATCCTTGCGCTCGACGCAGGTTTCACGCGTATCGCGAAAGCGACTGCGGTTGACCGACGTCAGAATCGTTCCGGATAGCAACCCTTGTGCATCGCCATTGCGGAATGCGCGGCGTGTTGCGGTCATCACATCGAAATGGCCGCTGGCCATCAGCGCACGGGTAATAGCATCCTCAAGCTCCGGCCCCGCCTTGCCGTCGAAACCGTCGATCGCGAGCCGCTGCAGATAGCTGGCCTCCCGGTCGGGCGCAGCGAAGTAACCATCCTGCGTAGCCGTTTCGGCAAATGCCTGCCCGGCCAGCGTCACTGTCGCAGCGACAGCCCCCGCAATCGCCATGAGTCGAATCCGTCTGCCCAATTCCCCCTCCTATGCTCAGCGCTAATCACCGACAGAAACACCATTGCGAGTGCGTAACGATATTTCCAGCGCGTTTTAGGCATGATTTACTCTGAAAATCCAGCCTGCGCTAACCCTAATGAACCAGCCGCCTGTCACCTCCTGACGGGTGGTATCGCTACCTTCGCGATCCGCCATGCGGTACCGACCAAAGTCGCGGACATCACCGGCTTGCCTTGTCCCGCGTGCGATGCTAGCAGCCGCGAAACCCATATGAGGGCGCATTTGCTGCCCTTTTTTTGTATGGGTTCAGTATTCAACAGGGGACGATCGACGCGTGGACACCTCCACCGGCATTCAGGCAAGCCTAAGCGGACGCTACGCTTTCGCACTGTTCGAGCTTGCCGCTGAAACGAAAACGATCGAGGCGGTCGAGGCAAGCCTGGCGAAGGTTCGCGAGGCGCTGGCCGAATCGCACGAGTTCGCGCGGCTGACGACCAGCCCGCTGATCGGTCGCACCGAAGCGGCAAAGGCTGTCACGGCGGCTGCCGATTCGATGGGTCTCGATAAGACGACGCACAATTTTCTGGGCGTACTTGCGGAAAACCGCCGTCTGTCGCATCTGCCCGCGATCATTCGCGCCTATCGCAAGCTGGCCGCCGCGCATCGTGGCGAAACCACCGCCGAAGTCACGTCCGCCCACCCGCTGACCGATGATCAGGTCGATGCGCTGAAACAGCAGCTTCGCCAGCGGATCGGCCGTGACGTCAATGTCGACCTGTCGGTCGATCCCGCACTTTTGGGCGGCCTGATCGTGAAGATCGGCAGCCAGATGATCGACAGTTCGATCAAGACCCGTCTCAACACCCTCGCGCATGCGATGAAAGAAGGCTGACAATGGATATCCGCGCCGCAGAAATCTCCAAGGTCATCAAGGACCAGATCGCCAGCTTCGGCACCGAAGCCGAAGTTTCCGAAACCGGCACCGTGCTGTCCGTCGGCGACGGCATCGCGCGCATTCACGGCCTCGACAATGTTCAGGCCGGTGAAATGGTCGAGTTCGCCAATGGCGTACAGGGCATGGCCCTCAACCTGGAAGCCGACAATGTCGGCGTCGTGATTTTCGGCTCCGACGCCGAAATCCGTGAAAACGACACCGTGAAGCGCACCGGCACCATCGTCGACGTGCCGATCGGCAAGGGGCTGCTGGGCCGCGTGGTCGATGGTCTGGGCAACCCGATCGACGGCAAGGGGCCGATCGAATATTCCGAGCGCAGCCGCGTCGAGGTGAAGGCGCCGGGCATCATCCCGCGCAAATCGGTGCATGAACCCGTGCAGACCGGCCTGAAGGCGATCGACGCGCTGGTTCCCATCGGTCGCGGTCAGCGCGAGCTGATCATCGGCGACCGTCAGACCGGCAAGACCGCCGTCGCCATCGACACCTTCATCAACCAGAAGAATGTCAACGCCGGCGACGACGAATCGAAAAAGCTCTACTGCATCTATGTTGCGGTCGGGCAGAAGCGCTCGACGGTGGCGCAAATCGTCCGCCAGCTTGAAGAAAACGGCGCGATGGAATATTCCATCGTCGTCGCGGCAACTGCATCCGAACCCGCACCGCTGCAGTTCCTCGCCCCCTATACCGCCTGCGCGATGGGCGAATATTTCCGCGACAACGGGATGCACGCGCTGATCGTCTATGACGATCTGTCCAAGCAGGCGGTCGCCTATCGTCAGATGTCGCTGCTGCTGCGCCGTCCTCCGGGTCGCGAAGCCTATCCGGGCGACGTTTTCTATCTGCACAGCCGCCTGCTGGAACGCGCGGCGAAGATGAACGAAGCGAACGGTGCAGGCTCGCTGACCGCGCTGCCGATCATCGAGACGCAGGCGGGCGACGTGTCGGCCTATATTCCGACCAATGTGATTTCGATCACCGACGGCCAGATCTTCCTTGAAACCGACCTGTTCTTCGCGGGTATCCGCCCCGCCATCAACGTCGGCCTGTCGGTCAGCCGCGTCGGTTCTGCCGCGCAGACCAAGGCGATGAAAAAGGTATCCGGCTCGATCAAGCTGGAACTGGCCCAGTATCGCGAGATGGCCGCGTTCGCGCAGTTCGGTTCCGATCTCGACGCCGCGACGCAGAAGCTGCTTAATCGCGGTGCGCGCCTGACCGAGCTGCTGAAGCAGCCGCAATTCTCGCCGCTGCCGTTCGAGGAACAGGTGGTGTCGATCTTCGCCGGCACCAACGGCTATCTCGACAGCATCCCGGTCGATGCCGTGGTGCGTTTCGAATCGACGCTGCTGACCGATTTCCGCAGCAAATATGCCGACATCCTGACCGAAATCCGCGAAAGCAAGAAGTTCGAGGGCGAGGTCAAGGACAAGACGGTCGCCGCACTCGACGCATTCGCGAAGACGTTTGCATAAGTTGGATATCGTCGCCCCGGCCCGGTGCCGGGGTGCCGAACTGAAGGGTTCGTCATGGCCAGCCTGAAGGCTCTCAAAGGTCGCATCGGCTCGGTAAAGTCGACGCAGAAGATCACCAAGGCGATGCAGATGGTCGCCGCCGCGAAGCTGCGCCGTGCGCAGTCCGCGGCCGAGGCCGGTCGCCCCTATGCTCAGCGGCTGGAAAAGGTCGTGGCATCGCTGGCGTCGAAGGTGACGATCAGCAGCACCACGCCGAAACTGCTTAGCGGTACCGGCAAGGATCAGGTGCATCTGTTCGTCGTCGCGACCAGCGACAAGGGGCTGGCGGGCGCGTTCAACACCAATATCGCGCGGCTTGCCCGGCGTGAGGCGGATGCGCTGATCAAGGCGGGAAAGACTGTCAAATTCTATTGTATCGGGCGCAAGGGCCGCGCGGTGCTGCGCCGTCTCTATCCCGACCTGATCGTCCATTCCGAAGAACCGGGCGACCTCGGCAAGCTGCATTTCGACGACGCGCATCGCTGGGCCGAAGACCTGATCGGGCGGTTCGAGGCGGGCGAGTTCGATATCGCGCACCTGTTCTATTCGGAATTCAAATCGGTGCTGGCACAGGTGCCGACAAAGCAACAGATCATCCCGGTCCAGATCCCCGTGGACGCGCCGAAATCCGACGTGTCGGCGGCGATCGATTACGAACCCGATGAGGAAGGCATTCTGGCCGACCTGCTGCCGCGCAATGTGGCGGTGCAGCTCTTCCGTGCGATGCGCGAGAATGCGGCGTCCGAACAGGGGTCGAAAATGACCGCGATGGACAATGCGACGCGCAATGCGGGCGACCTGATCAAGCGGCTGAACATCGAATATAACCGCAAGCGTCAGGCCGCGATCACCACCGAACTGGTCGAAATCATTTCGGGTGCAGAGGCGCTGTAATGCTGCGTACCGCCCTTCCCTTTGCTGCGATGCTGGGCGCGGTCGCGCTGGCCGGCTGTCAGGCGGGTGCGCCGCCGGAAGGGGGCAATGCGTCTGCCGTCAACACCGCCGGCATGAATGAAGAGCAGGCGGCGATGGCCGAAGGGCGTGCCGTCAAGCCCGAACTGGTGTTGCAGCAGCGCTGGCAGCAGATGTTCGCGCACCCTGCGCAAATCGTAGCGGACGCGAAGCAATTCGGCTTCGATGTTGGCAGCTATACTGCCACGAACGGCAGCCCGGCCTATCAGGCGGCGGGCAGAATGAAGCCGATGAAGAGCGATTCCGGTGCAGTCACCGTGATGGGCGCTTTTGGGGCAGCAGGCGCGAGCGCGGATAGGGCCGACATGCTGACCTTTACCTTCGACGTGACGGTGAAGGGCGATGCAAAGGGCAAATCGGCACGTACCATGCTGATGACCCCGAAACGCATCGTCAGCGGCTTTCTGAGCCGGTTTCAGATCGGCGCGGGCGACACCATCACCAGTGCACTGACCCAACGCAATTCGGGTGAAGCTACGCTGCACGGCAACAGCATCCGGGTGGTCTCCGCCCCCGAAGCCGATGGCGCCGCCCCCGCACACGCAACCATCACCGTTACGATTTCCAGAGGCACGGCCCCGGCCGACACTGCCCACAAGGCTTGAAACGCAAGGAAGAAGACATGGCAACCGCCGCTGAAATGACCCGCCCGACGCAGGGCACCAACAATGTCGGCACGATCGCGCAGGTGATCGGCGCCGTTGTCGACGTGCATTTCCCGGAAAACCTGCCGGAAATCCTGTCGGCGCTGGAAACCAGCAATAACGGCCAGCGTCTTGTGCTCGAAGTTGCGCAGCATCTGGGCGAGAATACCGTGCGCTGCATCGCGATGGACGGCACCGACGGTCTGACCCGCGGTCAGGAAGTGACCGATACCGGCAACCAGATCCAGATGCCGGTGGGTCCGCAGACGCTGGGCCGTATCATGAACGTCGTCGGTGAGCCGATCGACGAGCGCGGCCCGATTGCTACCGACCTGCGCGCACCGATCCATGCCAAGGCACCGGAATTCGTCGATCAGTCGACCGAAAGCGCGATCCTCGTCACCGGCATCAAGGTGATCGACCTGCTCGCACCCTATGCGAAGGGCGGCAAGATCGGCCTGTTCGGCGGTGCGGGCGTCGGCAAGACCGTTCTCATTCAGGAACTGATCAACAACATCGCCAAGGGCCATGGCGGCACGTCGGTTTTCGCGGGCGTCGGCGAACGCACCCGTGAAGGCAACGACCTCTATCACGAATTCCTCGACGCGGGCGTCATCGCCAAGGACGATGAAGGCAACGCCATCACCGAAGGATCGAAGGTGGCGCTGGTCTATGGCCAGATGAACGAACCGCCGGGCGCGCGTGCCCGCGTCGCCCTGTCGGGCCTGACCATCGCGGAATATTTCCGCGACGTCGAAGGTCAGGACGTGCTGTTCTTCGTCGACAACATCTTCCGCTTTACCCAGGCGGGTGCGGAAGTGTCCGCACTGCTCGGCCGTATTCCCTCGGCCGTGGGCTATCAGCCGACGCTGTCGACCGATATGGGTGCGCTGCAGGAACGCATTACCTCGACCAACAAGGGGTCGATCACCTCGGTGCAGGCCGTGTACGTGCCCGCCGACGACCTTACCGACCCGGCACCGGCAACCTCGTTCGCGCACCTTGATGCGACGACGGTGCTCAACCGTGCGATTTCGGAACTCGGTATCTATCCGGCCGTCGATCCGCTCGATTCGACCAGCCGCGTGCTGGAACCGCGCGTCGTCGGTCAGGATCACTATGAAACCGCCCGCGCGGTGCAGTCGATCCTGCAGAAATATAAGTCGTTGCAGGACATCATCGCCATTCTCGGTATGGATGAGCTGTCGGAAGAGGACAAGCTGACCGTCAGCCGTGCGCGCAAGATCCAGCGCTTCCTGTCGCAACCCTTCCACGTTGCGGAAGTCTTCACCGGCATTCCGGGCAAGTTCGTCGAGCTGGAAGACACGATCCGCAGCTTCAAGGCGGTGGTGAACGGCGACTATGACCATCTGCCCGAATCGGCCTTTTACATGGTCGGCGGCATCGACGAAGCCGTCGCCAAGGCCGAAAAGCTGGCCAGCGAAGCCTAATCTCTCTTACGCCCCTCCCCGCCGTGGGAGGGGCACAGGAACCGACCCATGCTGCATTTCGAACTCGTCACCCCTGAAAAGCTCGTCCGGTCGGAAGAGGTGTATATGGTCGTCGTCCCCGGCACCGAGGGCGATCTGGGCATATTGAACCATCACGCACCGATGATGACGACGGTACGCGACGGCACCCTGACCGTCTTTCGCGAGGAAAAGGGCCAGCCCGAAACCATCCGCATCGTCGGCGGCTTTGCCGAGGTCAACGACAAGGGCCTGACCGTCCTGGCCGAACACGCGGAAGCGGAATAAGCGCTTATCCGCCGACGGTGGGCCGGCTGATCCGCAACAGGTGCCGCCGCTGATCGATCGTCAGCACATAGTGTTTCAGGAAATCCGAACCGATATTGATCGTATCGGTGGACGGCTTCACGAACAGCGCCTGCCCGCCATCGAGCGCAACGCCGCTTACCCGCATCGGCATATCGAATTGCACCCGATACAGGGCCGCACTGCTGTTGGTGCGCGACACCGTGCCGAGCCGGACGGGGGCCCCGGATGCGACTTTTGTGGCGACGCTCTCCGGCAGCACCAGCCCGCGGCTGGAACCGGTATCGACCTTGGCCGGAAAACAGGCTTTCGCGAAACACAGCGGGATCGCAAAACCGGGACTATAGCGCACAACGCCGGGCGCATCGGGATTCAGATGACCGCGTGAAAAAGTGATCTGCCGCGTTCGATAATCGATGGTCAGCAGCCGGTTTTCAAAAAAGTCACGACCGATAATGCCCATGAAGCGCGTTGCGGCAGACCTGCCCTTTTGATGATAGTCGCGCGACAATAGCCGGACGCTGCGCCGTTCCAGCGAACCGACCCGCAACCGGTGCACCTTCACAACATCGGCCCGGCTGACGCGCACGCCGTCCGAATTGGCCGCGCTGTCCACCACCGGCAGAGAAAGCGCATGGGTCAGCGTGACGTCGGCCCGTCCTACGCCGCTGGCCCCGGTATCGAAGCCGAAGCGATACGGCCCCTGCCCGTTCACATAAGCGTTGACGAAGATATGCCCGCCCCGCAGCTCGAAAGGTACGGCCTCGCGCTTCCCCGCATCTGCGGCAGGCGCCGCAAATGCAATCGTTCCGACGGACAGCGCAGCCACAACGGCCGGTATAACAATGCGCATCAACGCCCCCTTGTGTATTGTTCACGTAATACACAAGGGGGCTTATGTTGCAAACCCGTTAGTCCGGTGCACCGCCCAGGTCGGGTGAACGCTGCGAACGCCACAGATAGATGCCGCTGCCGATGATGAGCGCGGCACCGCCCAGCGTCATCAGGTCGGGCGCCTCCGAAAATACCGCCCAGCCGATCCCGATCGCCGCCAGCATCTGCACATAAACCATCGGCGCGACCACCGGCGCGCTGGCCTTTGTCGTGCCCAGAAAAATCAGCAGATGCGCAGTGGTGCCCGTCACCGCGACCAGTGCGCATCGTGCGAAAATCGTCCAGTCGGGCGGGGGAATGTGAAAAGCAGGCGCGCCGCTGATATGGCCGACCGCTGCCGCCAGCACCAGCAAGGGGAAGGCGAATGCAGCGATCAGCAACTGCATCACCAGCACCGGAGCAGCCCCCGCAGCCTTGCGATTGGCGATGATCAGCAACGCCATGCCGCACGCCGCCAGCAAGGGCCAGCCCGCCGACCAGCCGATCCGCGCGACCTCCGGCCGCAGCACCGCCAGCACACCTGCGAAGGCGAATATCGTGGCGATGATGGCTGCGCGTGGCGCGCGTTCCTTCAGCAGCACCGCCGAAAAAATCGCGGTCAGCATGGGATTGGTGAATTCGATCGCGGTTGCATTGGCAAGCGGCATCGCCTGAACCGCCATGAAGAAGCAGAAGGTGGCAAGCGCCACCGCACCGCCCCTCGCCGCCTGAAGCCAGGGGCGCGGGCAGACAAACCCCTTGCGTCCATAGGTAAAGGCCACCGCAAGGATCAGCCCCAGCAACCCGAAGCCATAACGTAATGCCGCCACCGCGCTGCCGGGCCATTCACCGGCCAATGTCTTGGTAACCGAATCCCCCAGCGACAGGCACAGAAACCCGCATAGCGCCAGCGCAAGACCCGCGCGCACCTTTCGATACTCCTCCACAACACCCTTCTTTTATTTTGTCGTGGCGCCCCGATCGCCTTTGGTTAGCAAATTGTCAAAACTTGATCGTTAGTCCGACAGGCTGATGAGAAAGTTTCAGGCTTTGAGGGATCAGGAATGAGCGCATTCGGCCGACGTGGCGGACCAGGGGGCAGCCCGGTTGGGGGACGGCCATCCTTTGGCGTAGCCCGGCCCATGCAGGGCGGGGGAAAACCGCAGCCAGAGTCGGAGGGCGGAGAGCAGTTTCCGCCGATCGAAAGTGCCGACCTGCCGCCGCTCCCCGGCGATTCGGACGATCCGCCGCAACGGTCCGGCAATGACGCCATGTCGCGGCTGGCCGAGCGTCAGGCCGCATCCGGCGATCCGGGCAACAGCCGTGTCGAAGGTTTCGAAAGCTCGATCCACAGGATCAAGGAACAGGTGCTTCCGCGCCTGCTGGAACGAGTCGACCCCGAAGCGGCGGCGACGCTGAGCAAGGACGAACTGGCGGAGGAATTCCGGCCGATCATCCATGAAGTGCTCGCCGAGCTGAAACTGACGCTCAACCGGCGCGAGCAGTTCGCGCTGGAAAAGGTGCTGGTCGACGAACTGCTGGGCCTCGGCCCGCTGGAGGAACTGCTGTCCGATGCCGCAATCAGCGACATCATGGTCAACGGCCCCGACCAGACCTTCGTCGAACGCAAGGGCAAGCTCGAACTCGCCAATATCCAGTTTCGCGACGAAGAGCATCTGTTCCAGATCGCGCAACGCATCTGTAACTCGGTCGGCCGCCGCGTCGACCAGACCACGCCGCTGGCCGACGCCCGGTTGAAGGACGGCAGCCGCGTCAACGTGATCGTGCCGCCGCTCAGCCTGAAGGGCACGGCGATCTCGATTCGTAAATTCTCCGCCAAGCCGATTACGCTCGACATGATGGCGGGCTTCGGTTCGATGAGCCAGAAGATGGCGACCGCGCTGAAAATTGCGGGCGCGTGCCGGTTCAACGTCGTGATTTCGGGCGGTACGGGTTCGGGTAAAACGACGATGCTCAACGCATTGTCAAAGATGATCGACCCCGGCGAACGCGTGCTGACCATCGAGGATGCGGCCGAACTTCGCCTTCAACAGCCGCACTGGCTGCCGCTCGAAACGCGCCCGCCGAACCTGGAAGGCGTCGGCGAAATCACAATTCGCGACCTTGTGAAGAACGCACTGCGTATGCGTCCGGACCGCATCATCCTGGGCGAAATTCGCGGCAGCGAATGTTTCGACCTGCTCGCCGCGATGAACACCGGTCACGACGGCTCGATGGCGACGCTGCACTCCAACTCCCCGCGCGAATGCCTCGCGCGTATGGAGAATATGGTGATGATGTCGGACATCAAGGTGCCCAAGGAAGCGATTTCGCGCCAGATCGCCGACAGCCTCGACCTGATCATTCAGGTCAAGCGCCTGCGCGACGGTTCGCGCCGCGTCACCAATATTACCGAGGTGATCGGCATGGAAGGTCCGGTGATCGTGACGCAGGAACTGTTCAAGTTCGAATATATGGACGAAAGCGCGGACGGTAAGATCATCGGCGAATATCAGTCGATGGGCCTGCGCCCCTATACGCTCGATAAAGCGAAACAGTTCGGGTTCGATCAGGCGCTGCTGGAGGCATGTCTTTGAACTTGCGGTTCCCTGTAATGTGAACCCATGCGCCACCCGCCGATCTGCGGCGGAGCGTGCCATTTACGCCATGGCATCCGGCGCATGCAGCCGCTAGATTGCCGACAATGGCGCGGCTTTTCCTCCTGTTCGGTCTGTTGCTGGCATGGACGCCTCTGCATGCCGAACCGGCACGACTGAAGCTGGCGGGCGATGCGGCGGAGCAATGGGTGCCGTTCACGCTGACGCCGGGCAACCAGATCCGCTTTCACCTGAAAATCAACGGCAGGGATGCCGTGGCGATCCTCGACACCGGCGTCAGCGTTTCAGTGGTATCGAGCAGCTTTGCGCGTTCAGCGGGCATGCGGATCAGCGCACGTGCCGATGCCGATGCGGTGGGCGGCACCGTAGCCATCGGCTGGGCGAGTCCGCGCTCCATCCATGTCGGTGCGCTGAAACGTACCGGCGGTCGGATCGCGGTGGCGCAACTGACCGCCATGGCGACCGGCAGCAAGGCGCCGGTCGATGCGCTGATCGGTGCCGACCTGTTGTCCTGCTGCGCGCTCGATATCGAGTATGACCGGCACCGCTTCCGATTGCTGCCCAGCGGCACCATGCCGTTTACCGGGGCGAGCGCACCGCTGCATCAGGTGGCGGGAAGCAAATTATATCTGACCCGGCTGACGCTGCACGGACAGCGCATTCAGCCCGTACTGGTCGATACCGGCGATGGCGGGGCGATCACCATCAGCAAGGCGGCGTGGATGCGCACGGGTATGAACAGCAAGCGGATCACAACCTCCGTCTCCTATGGGCTGGGCGGCCCGATCGAAATGCAACTGACGGTAGTGCCGGAACTGCATGTCGCCAATCTGACGGCAAAGCATGTCGAGCTGCGGATCGAGGGGGCGGACAGTTTCTCGGAAAAGACGGGGCTTGCCGGTCGCATCGGCACGGCGTTCCTGCAGGGCTATCGCGTGCTGCTCGATCCGCGGGCAGGGCATATGGTGTTTCAACCCGGTGCACTGGCCGACCAGCAGCCTATCCGCTCCACCAGCGGCCTGCTCGTCGGGCTGGACCGGGACCGGCTGCGCGTGCTGCACGTCATGGCGAACAGCCCGGCGGCGCATACGGGCTGGCAGGACGGCGACACGATCTGCCGCGTCGATGGGCAGCCGGTTGCCAGCGGCGACAGCAGCGATACGCGCTGGTCGGCCGGACCGCCGGGCGAGGTGGTGCATCTGGGCATGTGCGACGGATCGCGCCGCACGCTCAAACTCGCGGATTTTTATTGAAGCGCAGCTACGCTGTCAGTTTTTCAGCGCCAATATCGTCAGCACCAGCGCCGCGATCAGCGCCAGCATCTGCACACCGGGCCAGGAAATAATGCCGACGCGATCGAGATTGCGCCGGCGCGCGCGGCGGTATTCGGCCAGTCCCGCCAAAATGGCGAGGAAAAGACATCCGCCGACCGCTATCCACAAACCCTCGTGCACGCGCTACCCTGTCTCTAAAAATGGCTGGAGGAGAGAATCGATGCGCATGATTTTTGCTGCCACTGCCCTGCCGCTCACCGCGGTTGTCGCGCTTAGCGCTGCCGGGGCAATGTCGCAATCACCGACCACCGCCGCACTGGAAAAGGCGGTTGCCGCCCCTACGCGCCCGGCAAATGCAGTGGCGCGCGACCAGTATCGCCATCCCGTTCAGACGCTGTCCTTTTTCGGTGTCAAGCCAACCGATACCGTGGTCGAAATCTGGCCAGGGGGCGGATGGTATACCCAGATTCTGGCGCCATATCTCCACGCCAAAGGCACGCTGTACGAAGTGGCGCCGATGCCGAACGGGCTGAACGGCATCGAAAAGCTGAAGGCCGCGCATCCCGCCGTCTATGGTTTCATCCACACTGCCGCCTTTCCCGCCGAAGCCGGACAAGCCGGTGTTCCCGACGGCAGCGCGGATGTCGTGCTGACCTTCCGTAACGTCCACAACTGGCGCATGGGGTATCAGCAAAAGGGCGTCGATTACGCGCCGCAAGCCTTTGCGCAGATGTACGCCATGCTGAAACCCGGAGGCATATTGGGCGTGGTCGACCATCGCCTGCCCGAAAACGCCGATACCGCCCGCGAACAATCGAGCGGCTATGTCAAGGTGTCGACCGTCCGCAAGCTGGCCGAGGATGCCGGGTTCCAGTTCGTCGGCGCGTCACAGGTCAATGCCAACCCGAAGGATGATGCCAACCATCCCAAGGGCGTATGGACCCTGCCACCCACCTATGCGCTGGGCGATACCGACCGCGCCAAATACGCTGCGATCGGTGAAAGCGATCGAATGACGCTGAAATTTCGCAAGCCGAAATGACACGCGCCGACCAGTTTATTTGTTGAGCTTTTCAACCTTGTCCTGAAGCCGCGACAGTTCGGCGCGCAGGGCGGCGATTTCGTCGTCCTTACTGCCGTTGCCCTTTTCCTCGGCTTTTCCAGCCTCAGGTTTGAATGCGGAGGCTGCCGCTTCGAACATCGCCATGTTGCGCTTGGTGATTTCCGCAAACGGCGTGTTGGCGAACGCGCCTTCAACCGCCGACTTGAACTGTTGCTGGTTGCGGCGGAAACTGTCCATCGACGCTTCCAGATAGCCCGGAACCATCGCCTGCATCGAGTCGCCATACAGCGCGATCAACTGGCGCAGGAAGCTGACGGGCAACATCGTCTGCCCGCGACTTTCCTCCTCCATGATGATCTGGGTGAGGACATTATGGGTAATATCCTCTTCGGATTTGGCATCAATCACCTTGAAGTCGCGGCCCTCGCGCGTCATCGCGGCAAGATGGTCGAGCGTGATGTAGGAAGAAGTTTCGGTGTTATAGAGACGCCTGTTGGCGTATTTCTTGATGATGACGGGGCCGTCCCCCGGCGTTGTTTTCTTCATGAGGCCCTCGCTAATGTCTGAACCGGCAGTATCACCAAATCATGATGCGCCGCAACACAGTCCGCGTCCACTCCCTTTATTTCTCGACATGTTGCGCAATGAGACTGCAACATCGCCGGAACGACGCACCGCAGCATTGCAGGGACTGACCGCCTATCAGAAGGCGCCGCGCCACGAGCGGCCGGTTTTGCGTGCAGCGGCACGTCAGGACCGCGCATGCCTGCTCGAAATCGGCGGTGACGGGCCGCCGCTGGTGCTGATCCCATCGCTGATCAACCCGCCCTTCGTCCTCGACCTCACACCCGGCAATTCGCTGGCGCAATGGCTGGCCGAACGCACCGGCAGGCGCGTACTGCTGCTCGACTGGGGGACGCCCTGTGCCGATGATCGCGATCAGGATATCGGCTGGCATATCCAATCACTGCTGCTGCCGCTGTTGCGCACGCTGGATACACCTCCCTTGCTGGTCGGCTATTGCCTGGGCGGTACGCTGGCGCTTGCGGCGGCCATGCACCTTCCCATATCCGGGCTGGCGCTGATCGCCGCACCATGGCGTTTCAGCGGGTTCGGGCCGCTGGCGCTCAACGACATCGACGCCCTCTGGCACAGCGCACAGCCGACCTGCGAAGCGCTGGGGCTGGTGCCGATGGAGGTATTGCAATCGGGGTTCTGGCGGCTCGATCCGGCACGGACCATAGCCAAGTATGAACGATTCGCGACGCTCGACCCCGACAGCGATGCCGCACGCGCTTTCATCGTGCTGGAGGACTGGGCCAATAGCGGTGCACCGCTGCCCTATGCCGCCGGACGCCAGATGTTCGACGATTTCTTTGCCATGGATATGCCCGGTACGGGACGCTGGGCGATCGGCGACAAAATTGTCGATCCGTCAGCCGTCGACGCACCGATAGTCGAGTTCATCTCCACCACCGACCGGATCGTCCCCGCCGCCAGCGCCATCGGCCTGCCCGACCAGCGCCGGACCAGTGCGGGCCATGTCGGCATGGTCGTCGGCGGGCGGGCACGTACCGTCCTGTGGGAACCACTGGCCGACTGGATATGTGCCGCGGTGCCGACTACATAGGCTACCGAACCAAAGACCGCCTATGGAGATGATCGTCCACAGGCTTCCACCCGCACCTCTTGCCGCAGGAGAATCTTCATGACCGATATCGTCATCACCGCCGCCAAGCGCACACCGGTCGGCAGCTTTCTGGGCGCGTTCGCCAAAACTCCCGCGCATGAACTGGGGCGTGTGGCGATCGAGGCGGCGCTCGCCCAGTCGGGCGTCAGCGGTGAAGAAGTATCGGAAGTCATTCTGGGTCAGGTGCTGACCGCCGCACAGGGCCAGAATCCGGCGCGGCAGGCATCGATGGCCGCCGGCATTCCCAAAGAAATCCCCGCCTGGGGTGTCAATCAGGTGTGCGGGTCGGGCCTGCGGGCGGTGGCGCTTGCCTATCAGGCGGTGAAGAACGGCGATGCCAGCATCATGGTTGCGGGCGGGCAGGAAAGCATGTCGCTTTCCACCCATGCGCAGGCGCTGCGCGCCGGAACGAAGATGGGCGACGTCACCCTGATCGACACGATGATCAAGGATGGCCTGACCGACGTGTTCAACGGCTATCATATGGGCATCACCGCCGAAAATCTGGCCGAGCAATATGCGATCAGCCGCACCGAACAGGACGAATTCGCGGTGCATTCGCAAAATCTGGCGGAAAAGGCGCGTGCCGACGGATTATTCAAGGAAGAAATCGCCCCTGTCACCATCAAGGGCCGCAAGGGCGATACGGTGGTCGAGGACGATGAATATATCCGTGCCGGGGCGACGCTGGACGGTGTGTCGGGCCTGCGCCCTGCCTTCAAAAAGGACGGCACGGTGACGGCGGCCAACGCCAGCGGCATCAATGACGGTGCGGCGGCACTGGTGGTGATGACGGCCGACGAAGCGGCAAAGCGCGGCGCGCCGGTACTGGCGCGGATCGCAAGCTGGGCCTCTGCCGGTGTCGATCCGTCGATCATGGGTATCGGTCCCGTGCCCGCCAGCCGTCGCGCGCTGGAAAAAGCGGGCTGGAGCGTCGATGACCTCGACCTGATCGAGGCGAACGAAGCCTTTGCCGCGCAGGCGCTGGCGGTCGGCAAGGAAATGTGCTGGCCCGCCGACAAGGTGAACGTCCATGGCGGCGCGATCGCACTGGGCCACCCCATCGGCGCATCGGGCGCGCGCGTGCTGACCACCCTGCTCTATGCGATGAAGCAGCGCGATGCGAAAAAGGGGCTCGCCACCCTGTGCATCGGCGGCGGCATGGGCATCGCCATGTGCGTCGAACGGTAAACCGGTCGTGCGCCGGTCAGCCTCGACAATTCGGGCCGACCGGCGGCGGCATCGTTACCGGGACCGCAGCCCCGCGATCATGCGGCGTTCAAATTCCAGCGGCGACCGCGCCGCATCGCGCAGATCGGTAGCGCTGTAACGTTCCTGAACCCGGCCGGCGCGCAGCAACGCCGCCGCATCACATGCCGCAGTCAGCGTGGTGAGGTCGTGCAGCGCCGTCACCAGCGTCAGCCCGGTCCGCACCTTTTCCCGCAAGGCCGCCCGAACATCATAGGCGGCAACCGGATCGAGCCAGTTGAACGGCTCATCAAGGACGACGATCGGCTGCCCGCCTGCAAAGGCAAGCGCGATGGCGATCCGTTGCCGCATTCCGGCCGAGCACTGACCGATCGGACGGTGCCGCAGAGCGTCAAGATCCAGCGCCGCTGCAAGATCGCCGATATTGCCCGATGCCGTCACATGGTCTCCGCACAGAATCTCAAACAGATCAGTGGCGCTCAACCGTTCCGGCAAGGTTTCGATCGGCGGCATGAAGCCGGTCAGGCGCGCCCGCTCTTCCCGCGATCGGGACAGATCGGCACCGTGCAACCGGCAGATACCCCGCGCAATCGGCAATCGCCCGGCAATGCCGCGCAGCAGTGTCGTCTTGCCCGATCCGTTGGCGCCGATCAGTCCGAACCATGTCGCCGGTGCAACCGTCATCGACACCGAATCGAGCACCGTCTCGCCATCACGCTCCATGGCCAGCGATTCGAGACCGATCGCTTCGTTCATCCCTGCATCCACCGCACCGCCCGTGCCCTGCGCCACAGCAACACCAGCATGACGGGAATGTAAAGCAGCAGTGCCGGCGGCAGGCTGACCGCAATCAGGACGCCTGCGATCAGGATTCCGGTGAGCAGAATCTGCGCCATGCGCGGCGCACAGAATTGTTGGACCGATATCCGGGCAATCAGCACCACCGCCATGGCCAGAAACGTCAGGAAGATGACAATAACGGCGGGCATGCCCACGAATACCAGGCAAAACAGGCCATAGGGGACGGTAAATAACGCCATCCCGCCAAGCGGGGGCCGCACCATTTGCCGGGTTGCGATCCCGGATTGCGCCATAAAGCGCACCGCCTGCGTATCGACGGCACTTGCCCATAACAGCCAGGGCAAGGCGATCGCGGCAACCATCGGCATCGACGGCACCCGGGTCAGCATGGTTGTCGCCAGCCATGCGCAAACCGCAGCGGCGATTGCCGCCGCCGGTGCGCGCCAAAACATCCTGTAAGACGGCGCACCATATCCCATGCGCGGCGCAGGCCGATCCTGCCTGCGCCGTGGGACGGCTAACCGCCGTACCCCACCCCCAAGACTCTCCGCAAGGACAGCCATGCCATAGCCCGCCAACGCAATCGCCATGGCATGTAGCCCGATGATGCCGCTGATGCCGAAGCACAACAGGATCGCTACGGAGTGCGATACGGCACGATAGGTCCGGCACGCGGCCGGGTTGAGCGCATCGACAGCGAGGATCGAATCCGTTGCAAAGCCCTGCAGCCGCCGCCGAACCGTTCCGGCCACGGCTCCGCCCAGGGCGGCCCCGATGCCCCCGGCGATCAGCAGGGCACGCAGACGCGATCCGCTCGCCACTTCATGTAAGAACCCGGCTGCCATCAGCACTGCAAGCAGCAGCACGACCCGGTCGGACCACCCCGCAAAGGCGTCGCGCAATTCCCGGCGAAGGATCAGCGCGTCATACCGGACCAGCCGGGAACCGGACATTCAGACGCGCATTGCCCGCATCAATGCACGAAGCGGGCGACCACGTCGCGATAGCTGCGGCTGACCTTCACCTGCGCACCCGAATCGAGGATCAGGAAGCATTCGCCGTTGGTATGCGGCTTGACCTGACGAACCAGGTCGAGATTGACGATGGTCGAACGGTGGATGCGCTGGAACCGGCGCGGGTCGAGCCGCTTTTCCAGATCCTTCATCGTTTCGCGCAGGATCAGCGTGTTATCGCCGGTATAGATGCACATATAATCGCCCGCCGCGTCGATCCGCTCGATCGTATCGACATCGACGCGGAAAATCTGGCCGCGATCCTTGATGTTGATGAGCTTTTCATAGCGGTTGGCGGCAAGCTGGTCGCTGCCGTCGGCAAATTCTTCCGCCGCTTCGGGCGCGACTTCGGCCAGCACTTCCTTCAGCTTCTCGACCTCGGCCTGACCGCGCTTCTGGGTCAGTCGTTCGCGCACGCGTTCCAGCGTGTCGGCAAGTCGCGCCTCTTCGACCGGTTTGAGGAGATAATCGACCGCCTGCGCCTCGAACGCGCGGATGGCATGGTCGGAATAGGCGGTGACGAAGACGAACAGCGGCGGCTCAACCTCCATCAGCCCCTGCACGACGGAAAAGCCGTCAAAACCGGGCATCTGGATATCGAGAAACACCAGATCGGGCTTGTGCGTCTTGATCGCGCGAATGGCCTCACGGCCGTTCTGGCATTTTTCGACGATTTCGATGTCTTCATGCGCCTTGAGACGCAGTTCAAGACCCTGAATGGCGAGGGGCTCGTCATCGACTAATATGGTACGGATGGTCATGCTGCCTTACCTTCGGCTTCCTTACGCTTATACGGTATTTCAATCTCAACGCGGAACCCGCCCCCCGGGTTCGGCCGCGTTTCGAAACGATGGTCGACGCCAAATGCCTGAGCCAGCCTTTCCCGGATGTTGGTCAGGCCGACGCCGGTAGACTGGTTCGGACGACGGCTTGCCTTGGTCAATCCCGGACCGCTGTCGGATACGGCGATCCGCACCCTGTCTCCGGCGAGCCGCGCCGACACCGCGATTTCGGCACCCTCTTCCTGCGGCGTTACCGCATATTTAATCGCATTCTCGACCAGCGGCTGCAAGAGCAGCGATGGCAATTGCGCCTTAGCCACTCTGGGATCGATATCGAATTTGGGCCGCAGCCGCTCGTCGAACCGCATCTTCTCAATCTCCAGATAGAGTTTCAGCGTCTCCACCTCCTGCGCCAGCGTGACGAGCGCGGTGGGTTCATTGGCAAGCGTGTAGCGCAGGAAATTGGATAATCGCGCCAGCATCGCATTGGCACGCTCGGTTTCCTTGAGCAGCACCAGGGTCGAGATCGAATTGATCGTGTTGAACAGGAAATGCGGATTGAGCTGATAGCGCAGCATCGCGAGCTGCGCGGTCGAAGCCTGTGTTTCCAGCAGGCGAAGCTGCATATTCTGATCCTCGACGATCAGATAGAAATTAATGCCGAAATACAGCGCAGACCAGCCCGCCAGTACGGTGAAGGCGATGTAGAGCGTGCCGATGACGAGGTTGACCGTCAGCCCGGCAGCATCGTTGCGGAAGGAAAAGGCATAGGCGTCGATGATCGCATAGATCACCGTCGCGGCGACGAGGGTGAGCAGCGTTACGAGAATGCCCGAAAAGCGCGGCAAACGGCGATAATAGGAATAGCACACCGACAAGAGCAGCGTGATGCAATAGCCGACGATCGCCTCGACGATATTGGCGATCACCGTCTTCCACGAAAAGGTGTTGGAAATGGAAGACACGGTGCGCAGCAGCAGATAGCCCGTCCAGCCGCCGGCCTGCAGCATCCAGAAGGCGCGGCTCTTATCCTCGAAAAAGGGGCGGGAGAGGATGGCGGAAGGTTTGGGCACCGGGGGAATAACGGCCTCAAGCGGTTAAGTTTCCCCGTCTAGTATAGCGACGACGCCTGCCCTGCATAGAGCAAGCGCGCTAACGCCCCGCCCCCAAAAGAAAACCGCCGCCCCCTTTCGGGAGCGGCGGCAGTCAGGTTTCAAAGATCGTTGGGATCAGAAGTCGTAGCTGACACCGACCTTCAGGCGCCACAGCGAGGCCGTGGTGTCGACATTGCGATAGTCATAGCTCGACGTCGACGCATTGCTCATGATGTAGCGCCCCTGAGGGTCGATACCGCTGATATCGCCTAGCGCGATCGAACCGTAGGAAGTGTTGCGTTCCAGCACGTTCCAGTGGTTGTCGAGCAGATTCAGGAAGTTGTCGACCATGGCATAGACCTTGATCTTGTCGTTCACGCCGAACAGGTGACCCGGCCCCGGCAGTTCCTGAGAAAATACTAGGTCCATGTCAAAATACCAGGGATTGGTACAACTGTCGCGCGCGATCGACCGACCCACATAATTCTTGGTGCAGGCGTGGGTCTTGGCAAAGTTCGCATAGCCATCGACATCCGCAGCCGTCAGATTGCCGCCATTGTCGACATAGGACAGCGGCGAAATGTTCGGATCGCCGGAACCGGTCGGCACATAGATCAGAGCGTTATAGCCATAGTTCGTGATCGCGAACAGGTTGGAGCTCTTGTAGGTCAGACTGAACGGCGTACCTGACGTTGCGTTGAACGTAATGCCCAGCTTCGTCTTCAGGTCGCCGAAGAACGTCTCGGAGAAGTTCATGTTCATCGAGATGTTATTCGTCTGAGAGAACAGGCCACGCGCGGCAGCCGGGTTCTGGATATCGAACGTCGAGGGATATTTGAAGTTCGACGTAGCCTGAGAGCTGGTCAGGGCACGGCGATCCTGCGCATCGGTATAGGCATAGCCGACCATGAAATCGAACGAGCCGCCGTCCGTGAAGATGCCGTGATTGACATGCTTCGACAGGATGAACGAAGCCACTTGGCTGTTATACCCGGCCGAATTGGTCAGGTCGATCGCACCATAGCGGCTCGTATTGAAACAAGCCGCGGTAACGCCGCTATAGGTCGGCGTCGGGCTGGAACTTTCCAGCACCGCATTACAACCGGCTGCAAGCGGGTCCATCGAACGATAAATCGGACGACCGTCAATCGTGTAACCGTTCAGTCCCTGGCTGGGATCGACGACCTGTGTCAGATCGGCAACCGCAAACGGATTGCGATAATGACTGAAGATATAATCGGCCTTTACATGCCAGTTGCTCAGCAAACCCGACGATGCAAAGTTCAGATCGCTCTCGAAGCCGACATTGGCACGCAGCACGGTCGGCATCTTGATGTTGGGATCGATCGACTGAACCGTGAACGCACCTTGTGCTGCGGCTGCAGCACCATCAGCGACGACACAGCTCGGAATGCCCGTAAACGAACCACCGCTCAGCACGTTAACCGGTCCGGAAGGACAGCCCGCCGCAGTCAGGGTGCCGCGCGCACTGGCGAATCCGTTGTTGGAATAAGCGTTCGAAAACCAAACCAGCGGGTCGCCGCCGGTGAACATGCCGACGCCCAGACGCAGCTTGTTCTGGGTCAGCGGGCCGAAATCGCCTGCATCATAGGTGAAGGCAACCCGCGGCAGCACCTGAATCGGCAGCTTGCTGAAGCCCACCGTATTAGTACGACCGTAACGCTCCGTGAAGGTTGGGTTTGAAAGCGGGTGATCGCCGCTATACCATTGCACGCGAACGCCGGCGACCATGTTGAGCGCATCGGTCATCTGCCAGTCGTCCTGGGCAAAGCCAGAGAAGATCGTGCGGGTGAAGCGCGCCGCCGCGTCGTTAACATCACCGGTCGCCGAGAAATTACCGAATGCGCCCAGGCTGTTGCCGGAAACGACAGTGTCCGGAGACGTATTGGTGCTCGTACCGTTCGACAGGATGCCGTTCTGGAAGTCCGACACATTGTCGAAAACCAGCGTACCCGTCGCGTTAGAAACGAAGAGGTTGTAGATCTTCGCCTTGTTATACTGCATCCCGAACTTGATCTTATGGCTGCCCATGGTCAGCTTCGCCAGAGCGGTGCCCTGATCGATCGTGGTGTTCAACTGGTTAGCCGACCGATACTGGCCGGGACCGATCAGGACCGTAGCATTATCACCCGTGCCGTTATCGATTCCGACGATCAGACGGGGAATGGGATTACTTGATTGTGCTTCGCCGCCACCGAACGGATCCTGAATGTCATCGACCTGCGCATGCGAATAGCGGATTTCGGTCGAGAAATTGTCGGTCCAGTTCGAGAACAGGCGTGCCGAATAATAATCAGATTTGGTGCCCGAATTCTCATAGGTATTTTTCCCGACCAACTGCACATTACCTGCGTTGGTACCGAAGTCATCAGCGCTGAGCGCAACTTCATCAAGATGCTGATAGGTCGCGGTCAACCGGTGCTTATCGTTGATCTGCCAGTCAAGTCGACCGAAATACCGGTCATTGGTATAAGGCAGGTTGTTGACCAGCGGACCGGTGTCTTCGCCATACACAGTCTTTGCAATTTGCGAGATCTGATTGAACTGCGCTTCGGTCACGCCAGAAAGCGTGTTCGGATAACCAGCGCCTTCCGGACCGTAATCCTGCGCCTTCGCGGTCGAGATGTGCGAATAGGCACCGTAGAAGAACAGATGGTCCTTGATGATCGGACCGCCGAGCGAGACGCCCCAGCGCTTTTCCGGGTCGATATTGCCGACGGGATTGCCCTGCACCTTCGTCCCACGCAGGCCATTATCCGAATATTCGAAATAGCCGTTGCCGTGGAACTTGTTGGTCCCCGATTTGGTGACGACGTTCACCTGACAGCCGGTGAAGCCGTCATATTCCACATCATACGGCGCGAACTGTACCTGAATTTCCTGCATCGCATCATAAGGAAGTGGTGCCGAAGTACGCGAGGCATAGGCAGTGCCGTTCAGGCCGAACACATCGCCCTGCTGGATACCGTCGACGGTGAAACCGTTCGAACGGTTGTTGCCGCCCAGACACGAATAGGTCGTCTGGCCATCGCTGTTGCTCAGCGTGACGCGCGGGTCGTAGCGGATGACGTCCTGAATATCGCGACCATAGGACGGTGCATTCTCAATCGTCTGCTGGCCAAAGGAGACACCGGGACCAACCGCAAGCTGCGTGACATTGGCGCGCGAGGAGGTGACGACGATGTCGCCCTGCCCCGAAGCCAGCTTGAAGGTCAGGCTGGTATTGCCCTGCAGCGTGGTGGTGATGTTGTTGACCGTCTGGCCTTCAAAGCCGTCGGCCGAGGCATAGACGGCATAGGGACCACCCGGCGTCAGGTTGTCGGCGTTGAAACGTCCCTGCGGACCGGTGGTGATCGAACGGCTGCTGCCCGTACGCGTATCGGTTACGACGACCGTCGCACCCGCAACCGGTGCACCGGCTTCGCTGGTGACGGTGCCCTGAATCCCGGTGGTGAGCTGCTGTGCGCTGGCTGCGGCAGGAACGATAAGCGCAGCAACAGCCGCACCCATCAGAAACTGATTACGCATTGAAAATTCCCCTTAGGAGCTTTGAAGAAAGCGGATGCTCTATCCGCGCGACGTAGTTCGTCGTCACGGCGCCCAATGCGTTCCTTTTATTTCGTTTGGATGACAGTCAACGCAGAGGTTCCCTCAGCGCAAAAACAATCGTGCTGCGTTGCAAAAAAGCATCACTTCGCGGCTTCAACAATTTGCGCCCATTCAGCCTCATCGATCACGCGAATCTTCAGCTCTTCGGCCTTTTTCAGCTTCGATCCCGCCCCCGGTCCGGCGACCACCAGCCCGGTCTTCTTCGATACCGAACCGGCAGTGCGCGCACCCAGTGCCTCGGCCTGCGCCTTGGCTTCGTCGCGCGACAGCGTTTCCAGCGCACCGGTAAACACGATGGTCAGCCCGCTGACCTCCGACTCGCGGGTTTCGTGGACGACATCCGCCGGAGTGAGCTGTTCGAGCAGGTCATCGACCGCCTGACGGTTATGCGGCTCGGCAAAAAAGTCGGCAAGCGCCAGCGCTACTTCCGGGCCGACTCCGGGGGTTTCGGCGATCGCGGCCATCTCTTTGGCAATGCGCGCGAGAAACTTGTCGTCGGCTTCTCCCAACGCCTGCGGCAATTCACCGCGTCGCGCCTCCATCCGTTCGACCATCGCGCGAAAAGCGTCCCAGCTTGTCCAGCGACGGGCAAGGTCGCGCGCAGTCACCTCGCCGATATGGCGAATCCCCAGCGCGAACAGAAACCGGTCGAGCGGCGGATTGCGGCGCGCGTCGATTGCCTCGATCAGATTGCGGGCGCTGGTTTCGGCCCAGCGGTCGCGGGCGATCAGCGTGTCCAGATCGAGCCGGAAAATATCGGCGGGCTGTTCGATCAGGCCATCCTGAAAAAAGGTCTCGATACTGGTCTGGCCCAGCCCTTCGATATCGAGCGCATGACGCGACACGAAATGGCGCAGCCGCTCCACCCGCTGCGCCGGACAGATCAGGCCGCCCGAACAGCGCCAGTCCACCTCTTCCGGCTCGCGCTCGGCCGCACTGCCGCATTCGGGGCAATGGTCGGGAAAGATCCAGGGATCGCGTTCGACGTCACGCGTCAGATTCTCGACAATCTGCGGGATGACGTCGCCCGCACGCTGCACCACCACCCGGTCGCCGGGGCGCACGCCCAGCCGCTCGACCTCATCGGCATTGTGCAATGTTGCGTTAGTGACGACGACGCCGCCGACGGTCACTGCCTCCAGCCGCGCCACCGGAGTCAGCTTGCCAGTGCGTCCGACCTGAATATCGATGCGTTCGAGCGTCGTCTGCGCGCGTTCGGCGGGGAATTTATGCGCCAGTGCCCAGCGCGGGGCACGCGCGACATTGCCGAGCCGCTCCTGCCAGTCGAGCCGGTCGACCTTGTAGACCACCCCGTCGATATCGAAGGGCAGGTCGGCACGCGCCGCCTCAATCGCGCGATAGACGGTCAGCGCGCCGTCAACGCTTGCGGTCCGGGTAAAGCTGTCGGCAACCGGAAAGCCCATAGCACGGATCGCCTCAACCATTTCGGTCTGAGTGGCACCGGGCAGCGCGCTTGCCTCCCCCCAGCCATGCGCCAGAAAGCGCAAGGGGCGACGGGCAGTCACGCCTGCATCCTTTTGCCGCAGCGATCCGGCGGCGGCGTTGCGCGGATTGGCGAACTGCCGCGCCTTGTCGGGCGTCGCCGCCTCGGCCAGCAACCGCGCATTCAGATCGGCAAAATCCTGTTTTGCCATATAGACTTCGCCACGAACCTCAAAAATGTCCGGCGCGCCATCGGGCAAGGCTTCGGGGATATCGCCAATCGTGCGGACATTGGCCGTCACATCCTCCCCCACCTGCCCGTCGCCGCGGGTCAGTGCCTGCACCAGTCGTCCGTTTTCGTACCGCAGCGAGCAGGAAAGCCCGTCGATTTTCGGTTCGGCGGTCAGTGCGACCGGCGCATCCTCATCAAGCTTCAAAAAGCGCCGTACGCGCGTGACGAACGCTTCCACCTCTTCATCGGCAAAGGCGTTGTCGAGGCTCATCATCGGGCGGGCATGGCGCGCCTTGGCAAGGTGGGAGGCAGGCGCGGCACCAACACTGCGCGACGGCGAATCGGAGCGCACGAGATGAGGATACGCCGCCTCTATCGCGGCGTTGCGCCGCACCAGCGCATCATAGTCGGCATCGCTGAGTTCCGGTGCATCCTCGGTATGATATAACCGGTTGTGATGCGCGATTTCCTGCGCCAGCCGCTCCAGTTCCTGTGCGGCGGCAGTTTCAGTGTCGGGAAGCGGCTGCATGGGCGAAGCGGTACGCCGCCGTCGTCATGCGATCAAGTCGGCATTATCCCGTCTTGCGCAGCGGCCGCGCGGGGCGTTTCGGCGACAGCCATTCAAGGTCGAACGCCTCGTCAAATTCAATGCCGGCCTTGCCGTCGGCGCTCCAGCGAAGCCTGGCCGGGAACATGCGACTTTCCAGCAGCCCAATCAGCACTTCGCTGCCGATGGCCTCTTCGGGAAATTCGATCCCGTCGATCATGGCGCCGGTTGTGGAGATGTTGCGGATTCGCACGTCACCGACCTCGCCTCCGACCTGCAATCGCGCCCAGCGCAGCATCTTTACCCGCGGACTGCGACTCACCCGGAATCCCAGAGGCTGGGCAACCGCCCCTGCTTCCAGCCGACGCCGCGCCTCTGCCGCGCGCATCGGTTTGCCATAGACATAGCCCTGGATATGACTGCATCCCAGATCGCGGATCAGGTCGATTTCATCCTGAACCTCCAGCCCCTCGGCGGTGGTTTCCATGCCCAGCGTTTCAGCCAGCATCACGATTGCGCGAATGATCGCGGCGTTGCGGTTGCCGGGAACCGCAGCACCGCGCACGAAGCTCTGATCGATCTTGATCTTGTCGAACGGCGCGGTTTTCAGATAGCCGAGCGAGGAATAGCCGGTACCGAAATCGTCCAGCGCCAGCCGCACTCCCAACGCCTTCAGATTGCGGAACATGCGCTCGGCGGCGTCACTATCCTCGACAAACACGCTTTCGGTGATTTCCAGCTCAAGCCGCTCGGGCGGCAACTCGGCATTGGCGATTGCACTCGCCACCAGTGCGGGAAGGGACGGGTTGGCGAACTGAATCGGCGACACATTAACCGCAACGCGGACATTTCCCGGCCAGCGCGCCGCTTCGGCGCAGGCGTGGCGCAGCACCCATTCGCCGATCCGTTCGATCAGCCCGCAATCCTCGGCGATCGGAATAAAGTCCGCCGGAGAGATGGCCCCGCGTGTCGGATGTTCCCAGCGCAGCAGGGCTTCAAAACCGACAATATGGGCGTCCTTCGTACTGACGACCGGCTGATAGGCGAGGTGAAACTGGTCCTCGATCAGCGCTTCGCGCAAATGATCCTCAAGCTGTTTGCGGCTTTGCGCACCTGCCAGCATTTCCGGCCGATAAAAACGCTGCACCCCTCGCCCGTCGCCTTTTGCGGCATAGAGCGCAAGGTCGGCGTTGCGGGTCAGGGTTTCGGAATCCGCACCGTCATCCGGGGCGATCGCTGCACCGATCGAACATCCGATCGACACCCGCGATCCGTCGATCAGATAGGGGTGCGACAGGCTGGAAATAATCGCGCGGGACAATTCGGAAATTTTATCCTGACTACCCTCATTGGGCAGAATGACCTGAAACTCGTCCCCGCCCAGCCGACCGACCAGCCCCTGATCACCGACAATGCGGGACAAACGCTCCGCCACCTGCTTCAGCAGCGCATCGCCGCTTTGATGGCCAAGCGTATCATTGACCGCCTTGAACCGGTCGAGATCGAGCAGCAGCAGCGTCGTCGTGCGATATGCCTTGTTATCGGCCAGCGTCTGGTCGAGCGACAGGCGCATGCGCTGGCGATTGGCCAGCCCGGTCAGCGCGTCGAACAGCGCCAGCCGGGTAATCTCCGCCTCCGACCGGCGTTTCTCGGTCAGATCGCTGCCATTGCCGACAAACCCTTCGAACCGTCCGACCGAATCAAAGACCGGACGACCGGAAATCGACCACCAGCGGGTTTCATCTCCGTTGACCGCGCAAACCGAATATTCGGCAAAAGAAGTTCGCGAAGTCAGATGAAAACCCAGCGTCCGTTCGGTATCCGGATTTTCAGCATCAAGCTGAAACACGTCAGTCAACGCCGATCCGATCGCAGCTTGTTCAGCGGTATCCAGTTGATCCGCCACCTTGCGCGAAAGATAGACCAGGCAGCCGTTGCGGTCCGTCTGCCAGAACCAGCCCGACCCCTGCGCCTCAAATTCGCGAATGAGCAACAGTGCGCGCTGTCCGTCATCAAGGGCAGCTTCTTCCTGATGCCCACGTAAGGCATTGGAAATACGGGAAAAGGCGGATTGACGCTGCGACACTTTTATTCAGTAGCCGCCATTCGGTTTCCCAATGCCTTTGGAACATGCTTAACGACCGATTATCCACACCCCTCTTGGCCGCGCGCGTCCGGCGGCATATGGCTCACCGCCGACAAGGAGACCCCGATGACGACCATCATTCGCGCTGCCGACCTGATCGAAAGCGTCGCCGACGCGCTGCAATATATCAGCTATTACCACCCGATGGATTATATTCAGGCGCTGGGCGAAGCCTATGACGCCGAACAGTCCCCGGCGGCGAAGGATGCGATTGCGCAGATCCTGACTAACAGCCGCATGTGCGCGGAAGGGCATCGCCCGATCTGTCAGGATACCGGAATCGTCAACGTCTTCGTCAAATGGGGCATGGACTGCCAGCTCGACGACACCTCGCGCAGCCTTCAAGAGGTCGTCGATGAAGGCGTGCGCAAGGCGTATCTGAATAAGGAGAACAAGCTGCGCGCATCGGTCCTCGCCGATCCCGCCTTCACCCGCCGCAATACCAAGGACAATACGCCCTCGGTCCTGTCGGTTGAGATGGTGCCCGGTTCGACCGTCAGCATCGATGTCGCGGCGAAGGGCGGCGGCAGCGAGGCGAAATCGAAGTTCAAGATGATGAACCCAAGCGACAATATCGTCGACTGGGTGCTGGAAATGATCCCGCAAATGGGAGCCGGCTGGTGCCCGCCGGGGATGCTGGGCATCGGCATCGGCGGCACGGCGGAGCATTGCGTCAAGCTTGCCAAGCAAAGCCTGATGGACCCGATCGATATGGGCCAGTTGAAGGCGCGCGGGGCAAAGACCGACATCGAACAGCTTCGCATCGATATTTTCGATGCGGTCAACGCGCTTGGCATCGGCGCGCAGGGGCTGGGCGGGCTTTCGACCATCCTCGATGTGAAGATCCTGGACGCGCCATGCCATGCGGCGAACAAGCCGGTTGCGATGATTCCCAACTGCGCCGCGACCCGCCACGCACATTTCACGCTCGACGGTTCGGGCGCCAGCTATCTGCCGACGCCAGACCTGTCGGCATGGCCCAGGGTCGAATGGACGCCGCCCGCCGAGGCCAAGCGCGTCAATCTCGACACGCTGACGCCGGAGGAAGTCGCAAGCTGGACCCATGGCGACCGCATCCTGTTGTCGGGTAAGATGCTGACCGGACGCGATGCCGCGCACAAACGCATCCGGGACATGCTCGATGCGGGTGAGGAACTGCCGGTCAACTTCAAAAACCGCGTCATCTATTATGTCGGCCCCGTAGATCCGGTGGGTGAGGAAATCGTCGGCCCGGCAGGCCCGACCACCGCGACCCGCATGGACAAATTCACCCGCATGATGCTCGAACAGGGGCTGCTCGCGATGGTGGGCAAGGCCGAGCGCGGCGAAATGGCGATTCAGGCGATCGCCGATCACAAAAGCGCGTATCTGATGGCGGTCGGCGGTGCGGCCTATCTGGTCAGCCGCGCGATCAAGGGGTCGAAGGTCGTCGGGTTCGAGGATCTTGGCATGGAAGCGATCTATGAGTTCGAGGTGCAGGACATGCCGGTGACGGTCGCGGTCGACAGCGAAGGGCAAAGCGTCCACCACCTCGCGCCCTTGGTCTGGCGCGAGAAGATCAGGAAGGAAGGGCTGCTGGAAAAGGTGTAAGTCAGGCCAGCGATTGGAAATTGGCACCAGCCTTTCCTATCTTCGTTAAGAACAACAACGGGATAGGATGATGGCAGGCGGCTGGGCGCGCGATGGCGCGGTGCAGGATCAGATCGACGATACGGTCAGCGACGCGGTGCGCGAAGCGCGGGCACGGATGCCGACAGGCGACAGCGCCCGCTATTGCGTCATGTGCGGTGAGGACATTCCCGAAAAGCGCCGTGCTGCGATTCCGGGCGTCAAAACGTGCATCGAGTGTCAGTCCTCACGCGACACGCAGCAGCGCAGTTCAGGGATCAACCGACGCGGAAGCAAGGACAGCCAGTTGCGTTAGGTATCTGCCGCAACCGTCACTGCGAGGAGCGATAACGACGCGGCAGTCCGTGTGAATCGGAAAGCTGGATTGCTTCGTCGTCTTGCTCCTCGCAATGACGATATTCCGGTCGGATCAGTTCCTGAAACTCAACCGCTGCATTCCAGGCATTTGGCGACGCTGGGATCGAAATCGAGCCGTTTTGCGGGAATGTCTTCGCCGCATTCGAGGCACCAGCCATAGTCGCCATCTTCGATGCGTTTGAGCGCCGAGTCGATGCGTGCGATCTCAGACACACGCCTGCGCGCTTCGGCCTCCGCCATCGCCTGTTGCTGCATCGCGTCCATGCGGCTCAACCGTCCCACCGACTGCTGATCGAGCGTCACCGCCGCCCGTGATTCGCGCGACGCCTCGTCCAGCGCCTTCAACTCGGCACGCCGCGCAATCAGGCGCGTGCGATATTGTTCCAGTTGCTCGTCGGAAAGCCCGGTCATGGCTCGCCATTCTGACAGGTCGGGTAACGCATTGGAAGCATGGGCGGAACTCTATTCGCCGCGTCGCGCTTATATGCCACCAGCAACCACCCGGAGGCCCAGATGGCGCGCTTTACCAATACCAGTATCCTCATCACCGGCGGCACGTCGGGCATCGGCCTCGCCACGGCGAAACGGTTGAGTGAGGAGGGTGCGCGCCTGTTGCTGACGGGTGGCAGCCCGGACCATATCGAGGCGACGAAAAAGGCGCTGCCCAGTGCAACCGTCATTCAGAACGATGCCTCTCTGGTGCATACGGTCGAAGCGCTGGCGCAGGCGGTGCAGGACTTTGCCCCTGACGGGCTGGACGGGGTTTTTCTCAATGCCGGATATGGCGCATTCAAGACATTGGAAGAGATCGATGCGCCCGATATCGATCGGCATTTCGACCTGAATATCCGCGGGCCGCTGTTGCAGGCGAAAGCGCTCGCCAAGGCGATCAAGGATGGCGGTGCGATCGTGCTCGTGGGATCGGGCACGGTCGGCGGCGGGCGCACCGATATGCTGGTCTATTCGGCGTCGAAAGCAGCCGTGCGCCAGGCGGCGCGCAGCCTCGCCACCGAATTCGCCCCGCGCGGCATCCGCGTCAACGTGGTGACGCCGGGCGCGACCGAAACCCATTTCCACGCCCGCGGCGGGATGAACCGGGAAGACATCGATGCCTATCGGGAAAAGGTAGCCAATGCGGTCCCGCTGGGACGGCTTGGCAAGCCCGAAGATGTTGCTGCAGTCACCAGCTTTCTCTTGTCCGAAGACGCTGCATATGTGACGGGTTCGGAATACAGGGTCGATGGCGGGCTGACCATGGCCTGATAATGAGGGGCGCATGATCCGGAAAATTGCGACGGTCATCGGCACGATCCTGCTTTTCGCAACCGTTGCCCTGTGTCTGGCGGCGGTGATCGTACCGCGCTACCTTGATCGCATCTATTATCACGGGCCGGTCAGCAGTCATTTCGACGGGCAGCGTTTCTTCAACCCCGATGGCAACGACACGCTGCGTCCGCCCGCGGGCAAGAGCCGGGGCGGCTTCATCACCCGCTATCTGCTGGGCCGTGACGCGCGCCCGAAATGGCCCGATCATGTCGCGGTGACGCAGGGCAAACCGCCCGCACGCGTCACTGACGGCCGGATGCTGGTCACCTGGGTCGGCCATGCCAGCGTACTGGTGCAGGCGGACGGCCTCAACATCCTTACCGATCCGGTATGGAGCGACCATGCGGGGCCGTTCGGCCTCGGCCCGAAACGCGTCGCCGAACCGGGCATCGCCTTTGCCGACCTGCCCAAGATCGACCTCGTGCTGGTCAGCCACAATCATTACGACCATCTCGACCTAGCGACGCTTAAACGACTGTGGGAGCGCGACCACCCGCTGATCGTCACCAGCCTGGGCAATGACAGCGTCATCGCGCAGTCAGGGGCAAAGGCGGTGGCGCGCGACTGGGGCGGCACGGTAAACGTCAAACCCGGCGTGGAGGTCGTCGTCACCCGCGCCCATCACTGGTCCAGCCGCTGGTTCACCGACCGCAATCGCGCGCTGTGGTCGGGCTTCGTCGTCCGCCTGCCGCACGGCAATCTGTTCTTCGCAGGCGATACCGGGTTCGGTGACGGCAAATGGCCCGCCGAGGCAGCCGCCTATGGCCCGATCCGGCTGGCGCTGATTCCCATCGGCGCGTTCCGCTTTGTGCCGGGACAGATGGGCATCGGCAGCCATATCGGCCCGGTCGATGCCGTACGTGTGTTCGACCGGCTGCACGCAGCCCACGCGATCGGCATTCACTGGGGCACGTTCCGCCTGTCCTGGGAAGGCTATGACACGCCGCCGCGCCTGTTGACGGCAACGGCGAAATGCGACGGGCTGGGCGATGCCTTCACGACGATTCCCATCGGCAGGCCGACCGAAATCCCCGACACCACCACGCCGCCCGCCAGCCGCGATCTGTCGCGGCCTGCGCTGCTCCAATGTCTCGATACGCCCGCAGTCAGGGCGATGCGATAGCGATTGACGATAGCCCCGACCGGGCGCAGCATCGGGACGGAGGAGTCACGTCGATGATGGCTGCCCTGCTGATTCTCGTGAGTGTCGCAGCGTTCGGCACACCCTATCCGGGGGCGACGTTGGCCACGCCACCCGAACCGACATCGTGCGGGCTGCGCTATCACTTTACGACACATGATCCCGAAGCGAAGGTCGCGGCCTATTACCGGGCGCAAGCAGCTGCCTCCGGCGCCAATGCAACCATCGGCAAGGGTGGCCCCGACATTCCCGATTATCTTCCGATGCTGTTCACGCGCGATGCGCACCATTCGATGATGGTGATCCTCGACCGCAAGGATGGTCTGACCACCGGAGCCGTCGTGGTGAATGCGCGCGTCGGCGGCGGCTGCTGACACGCAAGCTGCCATCTTGCCGTCCCCCCGCCGCCTGCTAGGGTAGCGTCAAAATACAGGGGGGATTGCATGGCGGGCGCACAGGCTGCGGCCGAGCCCAGCGCGAAGGATATGCGGCTGATCATCACCGCATCGTCGCTGGGCACGGTGTTCGAATGGTATGATTTCTTCATCTACGGCACGCTGGCCGCGTCGGGGATCATCGGGCGCAGCTTCTTTCCCGGCGGGAACGAGGTCATTCAGACGCTGCTCGCCTGGGCCGGATTCGCCATCGGCTTCGGCTTTCGCCCGCTGGGCGCAATCCTGTTCGGCTATCTGGGTGACCGGCTGGGGCGCAAATATACGTTTCTCGTCACCATCACCCTGATGGGGCTGGCAACGGCGGGGGTCGGACTGGTGCCCTCGGTCGCGACCATCGGCATGGCGGCACCCGTCATCATCATCCTGCTGCGCGTGATGCAGGGGCTGGCGCTGGGCGGTGAATATGGCGGGGCGGCCATCTATGTCGCCGAACATGCACCGCCGGGCAAACGCGGGTTCCACACCAGCTTCATTCAGGCAAGCGTGGCGGGCGGCTTCGTGCTGAGCCTGACCATCGTGCTGCTGGCGAAGTTCGCTATGCCCGTGACGGTATGGGATGCCTGGGGCTGGCGCATCCCCTTCGTCTTTTCGCTCGCACTGCTGGCGGTGTCGCTGTGGATGCGCCTCAAACTGTCGGAAAGCCCGGTGTTCAAGGCGATGAAGGAAGCCGGGGAGACCGCGCGCAACCCGTTCGTCGAAAGCTTCACCTATCCCGGCAACTGGAAACGCATTCTGGTCGCGCTGTTCGGCATCGCTGCCGGGCTGACCGTGATCTGGTACACCGCGATGTTCTCGGTCCTGTCCTTCCTGACCGGACCGATGCGGGTAGAGGCAACCACCGCACAGATCATCACCGGCGCGGGCGCGTTGTTCGGACTGTTCTGGTTCGTGCTGTTCGGGAGGCTGTCCGACCGGGTCGGGCGTAAAAAACCCATCGTCATCGGCTATGCACTGACACTGGCCCTGTTGTTCCCGCTGTTCTGGCTGATCGGCGGGGCAGCCAATCCGCAGCTATCGCACGCCGCCGAACGCGCACCCGTGGTGGTAAGCGGCCCCGCCTGCGCCTTCGATCCGTTTGCCGATGAGCAGCCGGACGCCTGCGGCAAGCTGCTCGACCGGTTTTCCAAACGCGGCGTCACCTATACCACTGCGCAATCGGACAGTGTCGGCGTGACCATCGGCGGGGTGCGGCTGACCGACACCAGCGCGCAGGACATTGATGCGGCGCTGGCACGCGCGGGCTATTCGATGGAAAAAGTGCAGCCGTCCGCAGGTAATATCGTGCTGATCCTGATCGGGATCGTCGCGCTGAGCGCGCTGTCGGGCATGACCTATGGCCCGGTCGCGGCCCTGCTGAGCGAGATGTTTCCGGCCCGCATCCGATATAGTTCGATGTCGATCCCCTATCATATCGGAACCGGTTATTTCGGCGGCTTCCTGCCGTTCATCAGCCAGTATATCGTCGCGCGCACCGGCGATCCCTATGCCGGGCTGTGGTACACCTTTGCCGTGGTCGCGCTGGCGCTGGTCGTAACCCTGTTCGGACTGAAGGAAACGCACGGAAAGGTTCCCGCATGATCGGATTGTTTGCCGCCCTTTTGCTGTTGCAGGCCGTACCGCAGCCGGCTCCGCCTTCGGATGCCGAAGCCGCGCAAAAGGCTCAAACCATCAATACGCTCCCAACCGACGCTGCCAAGGTGGATGCCATGGCGAAGCTCATTGCATCGCTGCCGTCGGACAGTCGGATACGGCCCACACTGATCTGCTGGCGCAGTTCCCTTATCCAGAAACTGAAGCGCCCGGACGCGCTGGCCGAAGCTCGCCAATGTGCGCAGGTCAATCCGGATTTCCCTCCTGCCCAGTGGATGCTGATTCAGGCGTTACTGGACAAAGGATTGTTGGTCGAAGCGGCGCATTTCATCGAAACCGGCGTGCAGGAAAAGCCCGAATTGTTCGCGCGTCTGGATAGCGATACGATAGCCTCTCTGGCCCGGCGACTGGACTATGCCGGACAGTCGGAGGAGAAGCTACACCTCCTCACCACGCTTGCCGATGCCGGCTTTCACCGCGATCACCCGATGGAATATTCAGGCTATGCAGAGGCCGGGATACGCCAACATCTGGCCAGGAACGATTCCCCGGCGGCGGTGAAACTGCTCGACGGCGTACTGGACCCGCAGGACATCCTCACCATGCTGGTCGATCGGCGCTATCAGGCGATCTGGCCGGATATCGAACAATGGTCGGGCGGAACCCTTGCCAAACAGCGCGACGCGCTGGTGGCCCATGCGCAAACCGAATATCAATATGATCCCAATCCGCAAAAACGCCTCGATCTGGCGAACGCGCTTTACTCTACCGGGCATCCGGCAGAGGCCATCGCCATGCTGCAAAAGGAAGTCGCCGAACCCGATGCGATGAAGACGATCGGCGAGTTCGGCTATGTCATGACGCTCATTCGGCTTACCCGCTTCCGTCAGGAAACGGGCGACGGCGATCTGGATTCAGTCACCGCGCTGGAGCGCAGCCAGCTCAGCGGTCCGATCGCCAGCGGCAATCCGCAATGGAACCTCGTGCCCAATCTCGCCAAGACCTACCTGATGGCCGATAAACCCGCCCGCGCACTGGCACTGCTCAACCGGTTCGACACCAGTAAGAACGCCGGTTTGGAAGATGCGCAGGCAAACGGCTATTTCGTCGCATTGCGCGCCTGTGCGCTGTATGGAATGGGTAATTCCGATACCGCCGCTCCTCTGGTCAACACACTCGAACAGAAATTTTCCGCGAACAAAAGCGCGCTGATAATCGGTGTTGGCTGCACCTCCGATCAGACAGCGCAAATCGCGCTGATTCGCTCGGCACTGGAAGACCCTTCCCGACGCGGCGACATGCTGCTGAACCTTACCCGCGCACGACAGGCAGCAGACATGCCGCCGACCGACCCGACGGATATCCTGTACCGCAAACTGGTGAAGACGCCTCAGATCAAGGCACTGTTGGCACAATATGCCCGACCGCTTCCGCCAAGCTATATTCCGGCGCTGCACGAATGGCGCAAACCCGCCTGATCGCGACGCATCGCGTCTGGTCATCCTTCGTGCGGGCGGCTAACCGTCGCGGCCATGATGGTTCCTGCTCCGCTTCGCCTGCGCCTCGATGGTGCGGCCCTGATCGAAAACTGGCGCACGCTCGCGCGGATGAGCGGGTCGGCAGCGTGCGGCGCAGCGGTGAAGGCGGACGGCTATGGCCTTGGCGCGCATGGCGTGGCGCAGCGGCTCGCCGCGGCGGGATGCAGGGACTTTTTCGTCGCGACCTGGGCAGAGGCCGAAGCGCTGGCCGACCTGAAGCTGCCGGTGTCGGTGCTGCACGGCGTGCGGGCGGAGGATATGGAGGTTGTGCGGTCGGGCATGGCGCGTCCGGTGCTCAACACGCCCCTGCAGATTCAGCGCTGGCGCGATTCGGGCGGCGGTCCATGCGACGTGATGGTCGATACCGGGATGAACCGGCTGGGTGTTTCCCCGGCACAGGTGGAGCAAGGACTGCTCGACGGCCTGACGATCGAAACCCTGATCAGCCACCTTGCCTGCGCCGAGGACGATACATCCATGAACGCTGCACAGCGCAAGCGTTTCGCGGCACTGACAGGCCGGACCGGCGCGCGGCGGATGAGTCTGTGCAATTCCGCCGGAATAGCACTTGGCACCGAATATCATTTCGACCTGACCCGACCCGGCCTGTCGCTCTATGGCGGATCGCTGGTCCCGGTGCTGGCCGGGTCCATCCGGCAGGTGGTGTTTCCGCAGACGCAGATCCTGCAGCGCCGCCGCGTCCCGGCAGGCGAGACGGTCGGCTATAACGCCACCTGGACGGCACCCGCCGATACCGAGGTCGCGGTCTGCAATCTGGGCTATGCCGACGGCTATTTCCGGGGATTTTCGGGAACGGGCGCAGGGCTGCATGATGGCAGGAGCCTGCCGGTGCTGGGCCGGGTGTCGATGGACCTGATTGCCCTGAATGTGGAAGTCGCCCCCGACCTGGCCGAGGGCGACTGGATCGACATTGCCTTCACCCTTCCGCAAGCGGCGCAGACCAGCGGCATGTCGCAATATGAACTGCTGACCGGGCTTGGCAGCCGCTTCAGCCGGGTCTGGACCGACTGAAGCGCTGTCCTGCCGTCCCATCAGTCGAGGACGGTTACATCCTCAGCGGGGTCGCTGTGAAATTCGTGCCAGATACCGTTCAGGATACCAAAGCCGACCGCCAGTCCGACGCCCAGAACCCAAGCAAAATACCACATCGTTCAATTCCTCAGTAAAAGTCAGGGTTGTGGCGAACCTGTTCGCCGGTCACGCGACCGAACATCACCTTGTACGCCCAGGCCGTGTAGGCCAGCACGATCGGCAGGAAGATCACCGTCACGATCACCATCGTGAACAGCGTTCCCTGACTGGATGAAGCGTTCCACGCCGTCAGGCTGGAACCCGGATCGATCGAGCTGGGCAGGATGAAGGGAAACATCGACAGTCCGACCGTCGCAATGATGCCCACCGTCGCCAGCGAGGAACCGGTGAAGAACATCGTGTCCTTATTCCCCCGAATGCCGAAAAAGGCGATGACCGGGCCGATCAGCCCCAGCAGCGGCGCGATCAGCATCCACGGATGCGCGCCGTAATTGTCGAGCCATGCACCCGGCGCCATCACCGCATCGGTCATGTTCGGGTTGGACGGACCATTGGGGTCGATCGTGCCGCTCAGGCGGAAGCCCATATTGGTATAGGCGACGAACAATCCGCCGATCACGAACAGCACCACCGACGCAATCGCGGCAACCTGTCCCCAGCGGCGCGCACGTTCCAGCACCACGCCTTCGGTCTTCAGGCTCAGCCAGCCGGCGCCGTGCAGCACCAGCATCGCCACCGACAACAGACCCGCCACCAGCGTGAACGGCGTGAACAGGCCCAGCAGACCGCCTTCGTAAAAGGCACGCAGATCGCTGTCGAGGCGGAAGGGCACGCCCTTCAGCACATTGCCTACGGCCACGCCGAAGACCAGTGCGGGCACCAGTCCGCCGACGAACAATGCCCAGTCCCAGCGGGTGCGCCATGCCGGATCGGGCCGCTTCGAGCGGTATTTAAAACCCACCGGCCGCAAGATCAGTGCGCACAGCACCAGAAACATCGCCAGATAAAATCCGGAGAAGCTGACCGCATAGACGAACGGCCATGCCGCAAAGATCGCGCCGCCGCCCAGAATGAACCAGACCTGATTACCTTCCCAGGTGGCGCCGACGCTGTTGATGACCATGCGGCGTTCCTCATCGGTGCGCCCGACAAAGGGCAGCAGCGCGGCCGCGCCGAGATCGAAGCCGTCGGTCAGCGCGAAGCCGATCAGCAGGATACCGAGCAGCGCCCACCACAGGATGCGCAGCGTTTCATAATCGAATGGAATTGCCATTACCTGTCTCCTCGCGTTCCGGCTTATTCGGCCGGAACGGCGTTGAAGGATTCATCCGTCGCGGGACGCGGCGCCGGAGCACCGGGAAGCGGAGCGGGCTGATAGCGTTCCGGCCCCTTCTTGATGGTTGCCAGCATCAGCCGCACCTCAATCACTGCCATGATGCCATAGACCAGCGTGAACCCGATGATCGTCGTCCACAATTGGGCCACGCTCAGGCTGGACGGCGCCAGGAAGGTCGGCAACACGCCTTCCACCGCCCAGGGCTGACGCCCTACCTCTGCCACGATCCAGCCGATTTCGGCTGCCAGCCAGGGGAAGGGAATGGCAATCACCGCCAGCCGCAGGAACCATTTGCGGTCGAACCGGCGCATGGTTGAGAAGGTAAAGGCGGTTGCGAAGAAGGCGATGAAGGCAAAGCCGAGTGCCGCCATGCCGCGGAACAGCCAGAACAGCGCCGGGACATTGGGCACCGTCGACCAGGCAGCCCGGTCGATCGTCGCCGCATCCGCCGTCATCGGGTCGGGCGTGAAGCGTTTCAGCAACAAGGCATAGCCAAGGTCATTCTTGTTACGCTCAAACGCCTCGCGCGCTGCCATATCATTGCGGTTGACCTTGAGCTTTTGCACCGCGTCATAGGCAATCAGGCCATTGGCGATGCGGCCCTTGGCCTCTTCGACCAGCGGGAAGATCCCCTTGACCTGTCCGGTCAGGCTGCGCGTGGCGATCAGGCCCAGCACATAGGGCACCTTGATCTCCGCATTGGTCGCATGACCGCTGTTGGACGGCAGGCCGAACACCGCAAGCCCCGCAGGCGCCTGTTCGGTGTGCCACATGCCCTCCATCGCGGCGAGCTTCATCTGCTGGTTCTCGGTCAGCGCATAGCCGCTTTCGTCGCCCAGCACGACGACCGACAGCGAGGCCGCAAGCCCGAACGCCGCCGCCACGGTAAAGCTGCGCTTGGCAAGCTCCATATGCCGCCCCTTGAGCAGGTAAAATGCCGACACGCCCAGCACAAAGACGCTGGCAGTGACATAGCCCGCACTGACCGTGTGCACGAACTTCGCCTGCGCCACCGGATTGAACAGCACGTCATAGAAGTTGGTGACTTCCATGCGCATGGTTTCGGGGTTGAAGGCCGACCCGGTCGGATGCTGCATCCAGCCATTGGCGATCAGGATCCACAGCGCCGAAATGTTCGACCCCAGCGCCACCATGAAGGTGGTGAGGAGGTGCGCGCGTTTCGACAGCCGGTCCCAGCCGAAGAACATCACCCCGACAAAGGTCGCCTCCAGAAAGAAGGCCATCAGCCCTTCGATCGCCAGCGGCGCACCGAAAATGTCGCCGACATAATGCGAATAATAGGACCAGTTGGTCCCGAATTCGAACTCCATGGTCAGGCCGGTCGCGACACCGAGCACGAAGTTGATACCGAAAAGCTTGGACCAGAAGCGGGTGATGTCCCGCCAGATTTCCCGGCCGGTCATCACATAGACACTTTCCATAATCACGAGCATGAAGGAAAGGCCAAGCGTGAGTGGCACGAACAGGAAGTGGTACAGCGCGGTCAGCGCAAACTGGAGCCTGGATAGCTCGACTACAGCAAAATCTATCATTTTTCCCTCAATCCCCGCATTTGCGGACAAGATGGGTTGATCCTGTCACTCGGTGCTTCTAGCGCTATCATGCATCTCCACTTTGACGCAGGTCAAGCAATCCGTATATCCGGCAAGCATCGTGAAAAGTCGTAATCCTGCAGGCATGTTCTGGCTGATCGACGTGGCAGGCGCCGCGTTGTTCGCCTACGGCATTGCCGACGGCGTCGGTGCGCTGGTCGGTGCGCGATCCCCCGAATGGCCTGCCCTGCTGGCACTGATACTGGGCGCGACGATCCGCGCCGGCGCTGTGCTGCTGGTCCACAACAGCGCGATTCGCTCTGCCCAGCAGGTGACGGTACGCTGGCGCGCACGCCTGTTCCCTCGTCTGCTCGGCGGTCGGATCGCACGGCCCCTGCTGGCAGGCGAGAGCGCAACCCTTGCCATCGATCATGTCGCCGCGATCGAAGCGCACGGTGCCCGGTTCCAGCCGGTGCGGATGGGCGCGTCGCTGTCCCCGCTGCTGGTGGCGGTCATCACCGCCTTTGCAAGCTGGGTGTCCGCGCTCATCATGCTGGGCACGATGGTGCCGTTCATCGTCGGCATGATCCTGGCCGGAACCGCCGCGCGCCATGCCTCTGAACGCCAGTTGACCGCGCTGGGCGAACTGTCCGGCCTGTTCGTCGACCGGGTCCGCAACCTGCCCGTCATTCGCCATTTCGGCGCGGAGGAGCGGATCACCCGGCAAGTCACCGGCGCCACCCGCGAAGTCGCGCTGCGCACTATCGCGGTATTGCGCACCGCCTTCATCTCCGGCGCGGTGCTGGAATTCTTCTCGGCGCTCGCGGTGGCGCTGATCGCGGTCTATTGCGGGTTCAGTCTGCTCGGCCTGCTGCCGTTTTCACCGCCGGAGCATCTGACGCTGACCCGCGCTTTTTTCGCACTTGCCATGGCACCCGAATTCTACCTGCCGATGCGCAGGCTGGCCGCCGCCTATCACGAAAAACAGCTTGGCGAAGCGGCGATGGAGGCGCTGGACGAAGCGGTGCCCGACCTGCCCGATACCCCTGCAGAGCCTGTAAGCGCCTTTGACGGCCTGACCGTCAGCGGACTGGCGATTGACTGGCCGGGAACGCGGATCGGGCCGCTGACCTTCACGCTCGGCAATACCGACCTTGTCGCGCTGACCGGTCCGACCGGCAGCGGCAAGACCAGCGTGCTGGCGGCCATCGCCGGGCAGATTACCGACTTCGACGGCAGCGTCACCACCGCAAGCGGCGGACGAATCGCCCCCGAAGCGATTGCATGGGCAGCACAGCGCCCGTTGCTGCTGCCCGGAACGCTCGCCGACAATATCGCGCTGGCCGCACCCGATGCTTCGCGCGAAGCCATTCGGGCGGTTGCCGAACGTGTCGGCCTGGGTGTGATGCTGACCGAACGCAGCGAGGGGCTGGACCTGATGCTCGACCATCGCGGATCGGGGCTGTCAGGGGGCGAGCGGCGCAGGCTGGGGCTTGCCCGCGCCATCCTGTCGGGCCGCCCGCTGCTGTTGTGCGACGAACCGACTGCCGATCTCGACGCCGACAGCGCAGCGGACATTACCGCGCTGCTGACCGAACTGGGCCGCGAACGTTGCGTGCTGGTCGCCACCCATGACCCGGTCCTGACCGAGGCCGCACGGGCGGAGGTGACGCTGTGAGCACAATCGGCAACATGCTGTCCTGGACGCTTGACCGCCCGACCAAACGCCTGATCGGATGGGCGGCGCTGTCGGCGGCGGTCGCGGCGCTGTCTTCGATCCTGTTGCTCGCCATTTCGGGCTGGTTCCTGACCGGGGCTGCGATTGCTGGGGCAGCGGGACCGATCGTGGCGATGGGCTTCAACTATCTGATCCCCAGCGCGACCATCCGCCTGCTGGCGATTTCGCGTACCGTATCGCGCTATGGCGAACGGTTGCTCTCGCATCGGGCGGCGATGCTGGCGATGGCGGGACTGCGCGGGCGCCTGTTCGGCAAGCTGGCGGCGCAGGACAGCCGCAACGCGCCCGACCTTTCCGGCGGTGATGCCAGTGCAAGGCTGATCGGCGATATCGATGCGCTGGAGGATCTGATCGTCCGGCGTCCTACGCTGCCTGCCAGCCTGATCGCGGCGGTCGTCGGCGTCGTGCTCGCCGCCTTTGCCGGATGGCGCGCGGCGCTGGTGCTGGCGATCGCGCTTGCCATTCTCCCCTTTATGCTGCGGATGCTGGCCGGGCGGATGACACGGCAGCCCGCGCGCGATGCCGCCGAGGCACTGGGCGATCTGCGCACCCGCTATGTCGCCTATGCCGCCGCGCGCGCGGAAATCGCCGCTTATGGGCTGGCCGACCGCGTCGATGCCGACCTTACCCGGCTGGCGACGCGGCTCGACAAAGCGCAGGCCGCATTATTCCGGGGCGAAGGTGCGATTGCCGCGCTGCTTGCCTTTTATGCGGGGCTGGCGGTGGCGCTGGTGCTGATCGCCGGCGCAGGCACCGGCACGCCCGAACACGTGGCTCTGGCGATCCTCGCCACTGCAGGCGCGGTCGAGGCGATGGCCGCCCTTGCCCGCACCGCCTTTCGTCAGGCCAGCGTCGAGGAAGGGCTGCGGCGTCTCACGGAACTCGACTCGCTGGAGGGTGAGCCGGTTCGGCATGAAGAGTCCGATGCGGCGGCCCTGCCGCTGCGTTTCGCCATGCACGAGGTACGTCCGGGCGATCGCATCGCCCTGACCGGCCGGTCGGGGTCCGGCAAAACCATGTTGCTCGAAGGGCTGGCAGGGCTGCGTCCGGCGACGTTCGACATCGCCGTCGGCGGCAACGCGCTGGCGGATTGCACTGCAGCGACGCTACGCGATCAATCCAGCCTGTCACCACAGGACGCACCGATGCTGGCGGGCAGCATTGCCGACAATCTGCGTCTCGCCCGCCCCGGCGTCAGCGAAGACGCGATGTGGCGAGTGCTGGCAATCGCCTGTCTCGACACGCGAATCCGCAATGCGCCCGAAGGCCTCGACACCAGATTGGGCGAAGCGGGCGGGATGCTGTCGGGCGGCGAGCGCAAGCGGCTGTCGCTGGCCCGCGCACTGCTGACCGAACGGCCCTGGCTGCTGCTCGACGAACCGACCGAAGGGCTGGACGCGGCGACGGAAGCGACGCTGATCGAGCGGCTGAAACAATGGCTCGACACGACCGGTACGGGGCTGGTGCTGGTATCGCATCGTCAGGCCCCGCTCGCGCTGGCGCATCAGTCGCTGGCGGTGGAATCGATCCCGCGCCTTCAGGCCGCGGCGATCACGCCGCCCGCCACCGAATAGCGGGTCGCACCGTCCGGCAGGCCGTCGAACAGCGCCGCCTCCGTCCCCGTCATCCACACCTGCCCGCGCCCGTCCAGCCGCTCGAACAGCGCCCGGCGGCGCAGCGGATCGAGATGCGCCGCCACTTCATCGAGCAGCAGTATCGGCATCATGCCCGTACGATCCGCCACCAGTTCGGCATGGGCCAGCACAATGCCCAGCAGCAACGCCTTTTGTTCGCCGGTCGAACACAGAGCCGCCGCCTGCCCCTTGCCCAGATGCGTGACGGCCAGATCGGCGCGGTGCGGCCCGGACAGCGTGCGTCCGGCGGCGGCATCGCGCCTGCGCCCCTCGACCAGATCGCGGCGCAGCGTGTCGGCATCGCCCTGCCACCCCTCCAGCGCCAGGCCGGCGCGGGCAAAGGGGCCGTCGGGTTGCGTTGCCAGCCGGTCGCCCAGCAGCGCCACCATCTGCGCGCGCGCCTCGGCAATGGCGCTGCCATGCTCGACCATCTGCATCTCCAGCGCCGCCAGCCAGTCGGTATCGAGCCGTGCCACGCCCTTTTCCGCTTCGCCCAACAGACGGTTGCGTGCGCGCATTGCGGCTTCGTAGCGGCTGGAATGCCGCGCATGGCCGGGCGTCAGCGCCAGCGTCAGCCGGTCGAGGAAGCGTCGCCGTTCCCCCGCCGGTTCCACAAACAGCCTGTCCATTGCGGGCGTCAGCCACAACACGGTCAGCCAGTCGGCCAGCGCCGTAGCCGATGCTGCCGCCCCGTTGATCCGTACCAGCCGCCGTTCGGGCGCCTGCACACGGGTGCCGGTGCCCAGCTCGCCCTCCCCGCTCAGCCGTGCCGCGACGCCGAATCCGCCACTGCCACCCTGCCGCGCCATATCGAGCAACGCCGCCCGCCGCAGCCCGCGCCCCGGCGCGAGCAGCGACACCGCCTCCAGCACATTGGTCTTGCCTGCACCGTTTTCACCGGTAAGCACCACGAAACCCGGCCCCGGCGTCAGCACGGCATCGGCATGGTTGCGAAAATCGCTTAAACTGAGGCGGGTGATTGCCATACCCCGTCCCTAACGCTTAGGATCATAACCGCAATGCGAACCGGAATCCTCTTTGCCGCGCTGGCACTCACCAGCCTTACTGCCTGCCACCCAAAAACCCCGCAGGAAAAACAGGCCGAACAGTTGCAGCATGAGGCCGATGCCCGTGCCGACGCGCTGACGGCCGCTGCCGATAACAAGGCTTCCGATATGGAGGCACAGGCAGAAGGCATCCTCAATCAGGCGGGTCAGTCGGGCAGTTTCGAGGCCCGGCGGCTGAAGGTCCGTGCCGACGCGCTGAAGACCGAAGCCAAGCTGGTGCGGCAGGAAGGGGCCGCCAAGGCCCGCGCAATCCGCGACGAGGGCAAGGCAAAGGCGAGCGCCGTCCTCGCGCAATAATTCCGGTTCCGGCGGGGAACCGGCGCGCGCGCCAATCGCTATGGCGACGTACCCTTTCCCTTTATACCGGAGCACTCCCCATGCGCCTTCCCCTGCTACCGCCCGACCAGCTCAGCGACGAACAACGCCCGCTCTATGCCGATATGAAAGCGGGCATCGGCGAGAAATTTGATGATTTCATTGCCATTCGCGACGACGGCGCGCTGATGGGGCCGTGGAACCCATGGTTGCGCTGGCCGAAAATGGGCGGTGCGATCTGGGATCTGACCAAGGCAATGTCGATGGCGGCGACGCTGCCCGACCCGGCACGTCAGGTCGCGATCCTGGTCACCGGCGCACATTTCGATGCGGCATACGAACTGTATGCCCATGTCGAGGTCGCCGAGCGCGACGGCATGAACGACAAGCGGCTTTCCGAACTATGCGCCAATATCAAACCCGACGATTTGTCGGACGAAGAAGGCGTCGCCTATGACGTCGCTTATGCGCTGGTCAATGGCGGCACTCTGCCGCGGCCCTGTTACGATCTGGCGGTCGATACCTTCGGACAGGATGGCACGGCCGAACTCATCTATCTGGTCGGGCTCTATTGTCTGGTGTCGATGACGCTCAACGGGTTCAACGTGCCGGTGCCGGAAAAACAGTAGGCAGAAAAAGCGGCGGGTCAGATGCCGCTGATCCGCCGTTCGCGCAGCCATGCCTGCGCTGCGTGATATTTGACCGGGTCGGCGATGTTCAGACGTTTGCGCGCCGCCTCCAGCGGTTCGGCCAGCAGCGCCTCATAATCCTCGCCCGAAAGCCAGTTGGCCCGCTTGCCGTGGCGATACCCCTCCCACACGGCTGCGGCGAAGCGCCGGTCGCGGGTGATACGCAGGCTTTTGAGTGCCGCACCGGTGCCGATCGCCGCCCAGCCCAGACCGCGGGTTTGTGCATAGGAGAAAGCGACAAGGCACGCCTCGCCCAGATGTTCCTCGGCCGTGTACCCCGTCAGGATATGCCAGATATCGTGAATATCGCGCTCGCGCCGCCCGAACCAGGCATAGGGATGCTCCACCCCGCGCGATTGGGCATCGAGGTCGGTATAGGAAATGTCGGCCAGCCCGGTTGCCGAAAAGCCGGTGCGATCCAGAAACGCCCGATAGTGCGCGCCCACCGATCCTTCGGGCAAGCTTTCCAGCCATGCCCGATCACTGAACCGCTCCGCCAGTTCAGTCCGGCGATAGGCGAGCTTGCCCCCGCCGGGATGGGTCAGCAGGCGGCGATAGTTACGCTGTGCCGTATCGCCGTTCAGCGCCCGCATGATGCGAAACACCTGCACGGTATCATTGCCGTCGGCGAGCAGCCTGCGCAGCGCGGCAAAGGCTCCGCGCCAGTCGCGCTTCGTCGCAACCGACGGATTGAACGTCGGCGGCGCGTCGGCAATGGTGCGGTCCTCGACCATTCGGGTTGCCATAACCTGCATCCTTACTAACAAATATGTTAGTAAATGATCGCCGCCTGCGTTTCAATAGGCGCAGATACGAAAGTCCTCGCCGACCCAACACGCCTTGTCAGTTTTCGAACGGGTTGCCGGACCCCAGCGCGAAACAATGCCGTCGCCGGTCAGCCCCTGCACCATCGCCTCACCGGGACCGGTCACCACCACGGTCACCATCTCGATGTTCCCGAACAACGGAGCGGACATATCTCGCTGTACGGAAAATGTGCCCTTCTCCTCCGGCAGAAAGGCGCACGGCCCTTTGAACGCCATCCCGCCCGCCGCATGAATATCGCAGCGCGCGGGTCTGGATTTGGGGACATGATCGACTCCCGCCAGCAGCAGCAACGCAGCCGTCAACACCATCTTCCCCTCCTCCCTGAACGATCAGACGCGCATCGGCATCAGCACATAAAGCGCCGGGCTTTTTTCATTTTCCCGAATCAGCGTGGGCGCGGCCGCATCGGCAAGATGCAGTTCGACCATATCGCCTTCGATCTGCGCGAGAATGTCGAGCAGATAGCGGCTGTTGAACCCGATTTCGAATGGCAACGCGACATAATCGCCGGGCACTTCCTCGGCTGCTGCGCCGTTTTCCGCGCTGGTGACAGACAACGTGATCTTATCGCGGTCGAGCGCCATCTTCACCGCACGGGTCTTTTCCGTGGCGATGGTCGAAACGCGATCCACCCCCTCCATGAAGCTCTTCGGATCGATCTTGAGCAGCTTGTCGTTTCCGGTCGGGATGACGCGGGTATAATCGGGGAAGGTGCCGTCGATCAGCTTCGAGGTCAGGATCGCCTGCCCCAGATCGAATCGAATCTTCGATCCCGACAGTGACACACCGACCGATCCGTCGATTTCATCGAGCAGCTTGCGCAGCTCGCCCACGCATTTGCGCGGTACGATCACGTCGGGCATCTCCTCCGCCCCGTCCGGACGCGCCACGGTGACACGTGCAAGCCGGTGGCCATCGGTCGCCGCCGCTTTCAGCACCGGCTGATCCTCATCCGCGACGTGCAGGAAGATACCGTTCAGATAATAGCGCGTTTCCTCCGTCGAAATCGCGAAACGCGTCTTGTCGATGATCTGTTTCAGGGTTTCGGCGGGAAGCTCGAACGTAACGGGCAGGTCGCCTTCCGCGATCACCGGGAAATCGTCGCGCGGCAGCGTCGGCAGCGAGGACGAATAGCGCCCCGCCGTGATTTTCAATTTGCCCTCCGCAGCGGTCAGTTCGACCTGCGCGCCTTCCGGCAGCTTGCGGGCGATGTCGAACAGCGTGTGTGCCGACACCGTGGTCGATCCCGGCTGATCGATGGCGGCGGGCACCGTTTCATCGATCTGCAGGTCAAGATCGGTCGCCATCAGTCGCAACGATCCTTCGGTCGACGCCTCGATCAGGACATTCGACAGAATGGGGATGGTGTTGCGCCGTTCGACCACCGACTGAACGTGGCTCAGCCCCTTCAGCAAGGTTGCCCGCTCGATCGTCGCTTTCATGATTGTAACCCCCGGCCTTTCACGTGATTCGTACTGCATGGTGCAGGGCGGTAACTGTAAAGTACCAATAAACTATCTCTAACGACAAAAAGGGCCGGAGCAAGCGGCTCCGACCCCTTTCTTTGTCCGAAACTGAACGGTTGGAAACGGTTCAGAAGCGGAATCCGACGCCGGCGACCACCTGATTGCGGTCGGTATTGACGTCGAAGTTGTTAGTGTTGGTGCCGTCCGAATATTCGAACCGCGCATCGCCATAGTTGGAATAGCGATATTCCAGCTTCACATAGCTGGTTGGGGTAAGCTGTTTTTCCACACCCGCGCCGACCCGGAACCCATCCAGATTGAAGTGGCGCCCATCGGCCAGCGTACCGTCGGTCGCCGTCACATCCAGCCGGGCGTTGGTGTAACCGCCCTTGGCATAGATCAGCGTGGTCGGCGTCGCCAGAATACCGGCACGCGCGCCGATATACAGGTCACGCCCCGCCTTTACGCGGCCATAGCCGAAATAATTGTCACTGCCGTCATAGGGGTTCACCTTTGCAGTCGATCCGTCGACTTCGCCGTCAACGCCGATCACGGCATGGCCCAGATTGACGTCATAGCCGGCATCGACACCATAAAGCAGGCCGCTCGCCGTGCGATCGGTGCCGTCGATGTTCGAATCCTGCGAGCTACCCGGCGAGATGCCGTCATAACCCGCGACCACACCGACCCGCGGTCCGTTGAAGGGCACCTGCGGCCCGGTCTGGGCGAAAGCAGGGGTGGCGACGACAACCGCACCAAGCGCGGTCAAGGCAAGCATACGCATACGAAACTCCATTCTATTCTCTTTCACTCATGCCCTGATGAGCAGGGATGCGGAAAATGCCGGAGGACGGCCACTGGTTGCATGAACGCCAGATAAACGCGGATTTCCGTTGCTTTTGAGCCACAGGGGCTTGAAAAGCGGGGGATGCCTTCCAAGCACGCCTTTCTCTCGCGGCAATCGGGTGCTGCACTGCGGCAATCCGTTTGCCGCGCGATGGTCCGGTTGCTGCCGGTGCTTGGATTGATCGCGGGGTTTCCGGTCTGTCAGCCCGCCTCTGCTGCCGATGCTTTGGGCGTCTACAATAGCTGGGGCACCTTTCAGGAAGCGGGGCCGCGGCGCTGTTATGCGATTGCAGAGCCGGTGGGCCGCTATCGCCACGCAAAGCCGTTCGCGACCGTCTCCGACTGGCCCGCCAGCGGCATTCGGGACCAGTTCTACATTCGCCTCAGCCGCCCGCGAAACCCCAACGCCCATGTCACCCTGTCAGTGGGCGATCGCCGTTTCGAACTGGTCGCGGGCGATCAGGACGCCTGGGCACCCGATGCGGCAACCGATCGCGCGATCACCGGCGCAATGCGCTCCGGCCGCGCCATGAGCGTCGAAACCGTCGACCGGCGCGGCCGTCCCTTCACCGATGTATATGCCTTGCAGGGAGCCGCGACCGCCATCGATGCCGCAGCCGTCGCCTGTTTCGCGCGGCCCGGAAAAGCCGACGGCGGCTGACTCGTCCGAAACACTGGCGAAACCGGCCAAAATCGCTTATGTGCGCGGCTATGCAGAAAGTTGAGACGCCTGCCATGCCCATTCCGGGGCATATCGATCCCGTGCCCGTTCCGCGTGGCGCGCCCGTCCGTGCGGACGGCAAGGTCGACCTGATCGGCCTGCCCAGGGACGACATTCGGACCGCACTGGAAACGGCGGGCATGGAACCGCGTCAGGCGAAACTGCGTGCCAAACAGCTCTGGCACTGGATCTATAATCGCGGCGCCATCGACTTTACGACGATGACCGACATCGCCAAGGCGCAGCATCCCTGGCTTGCCGAACGGTTCGTAATCGGGCGGCCCGAAGTGGTCGAGGCGCAGGTATCGACCGACGGCACGCGCAAATGGCTGCTGCGGTCCCCGGATGCACAGGATTATGAGATGGTGTTCATCCCCGACGCCGATCGGGGAACGCTGTGCGTGTCGAGTCAGGTCGGCTGCACGCTCAACTGCCGTTTCTGCCATACCGGCACGATGCGGCTGGTGCGCAACCTGACCGCTGGAGAGATTGTCGGGCAGGTCATGCTCGCGCGCGACTCGCTGGGCGAGTGGCCGAGCCAGCCCGAAGGGCGCATGCTCACCAACATCGTGATGATGGGCATGGGCGAGCCGCTGTATAATTTCGACTCGGTAAAGGCCGCGCTGAAGCTCGTAATGGACGGCGACGGGCTGGCGCTTTCGAAACGCCGCATCACGCTGTCGACCAGCGGCGTGGTGCCGATGATGGAGCGATGCGGGCAGGAGATCGGCGTCAACCTTGCGGTATCGCTTCACGCAGTAACCAAGGAGGTGCGCGACGAAATCGTGCCCCTCAATCGCAAATACGGCATCGAGGAACTGCTGCAGGCATGCGCCGATTATCCCGGTGCCAACAATGCCCGGCGCATCACCTTCGAATATGTCATGCTGAAAGACAAAAACGACAGCGACGCGGACGCACGAGAGCTGGTGCGGCTGCTGAAAAAATATCGCCTGCCCGCCAAGGTCAACCTGATCCCGTTTAACCCATGGCCGGGCGCCCCGTACGAATGCTCGACACCCGAGCGGGTGAAATCATTCAGCAACATCGTTTTCGAAGCAGGCATCTCAGCACCCGTACGCACCCCGCGCGGCCGTGATATCGATGCGGCCTGCGGTCAGCTCAAAACGGCGGCGGAGAAGAAATCGCGGGCCGAGCTCGATCGGCTGGCAGCGGAGAAACAGGCGGCGCTGGGATAGGCGCTGTCGCCTTGGCGGGGGCTGCGTCGGCGGGCGGAGCTAGGGTTACGGCAGGTTTCTTCAATTGCTGCTTCGTCTCTGGCTGTGAGGTGTACCAAAGCAAAATCCCGGTATGGCGGGTGTGAAGCCCGCTGATTTCGGCACGACGCTTTTTGAAATAGAAATCGCGGCGCGCGACATAAGCGTCGCCGTCGCTGCGGATTTTCTTCAATTGCTTGTCGAACAGGGAGCGGTTGTCGAGTTCGCGGATCACGCCCGTGGGCACGGTAAAACGCGGATCGCTGAACGGTACGCCGACGGTCAGCGGCAACATCATGCGGTCCAGCGTCCCGCCGATCAGATCGCGAACCGTCGTCGGCCCGATGATCGGCAGGAACAGGAACGCTCCCGGCTTCACGCCGTAAAAACCCAGCGTGTCGGCAAAGCCGTTGCGCCGCAGCGGCAGGTTGAACGGCTTGCGCTTAGCGACATCGATCAACCCGCCGACGCCAAGCGTACTGTTGATAACAAAACGACAGAGCGTTTCCACCGCCTTACCTATTCGGTGTTGCAGTAGCAGGTTCACGAACACCACCGGTTCATGAAGATTGTTCAGGAAGTTGCGCAGGCCATGTCGGACCGGCTTTGGAATGTCGTGTTTATAGCCATGTGCCAGCGGCGCAAAGACAAGCGAATCGATCTTCTGCGCGCCGGAAAACACCGCTACATTGACCTTTGCCAGCGGATCGTCGGGGGCATTCAGACTGGGTGCGACGACAATCAGGTCCGGTGCCTGCTCCGCAACCGGTTGAGCAGACTTGGACGGCGCGCCCTGCGTCGTGCCACGTTGCGAGGATTGCCCCTTGTCCGATACCGGACCGGCCTGCGTTGCCGATGGCGGTGCCGACCGGGCAATAGCGGCCTGCACGGGGCCGGACATATTCGCCGGTGCACTGGCAAGCAGCATCGTGACGGCAATCGCGCCAAGGGGCATTATGCGTCCTTCAATTTTTCCGGTTTCCATTCCATCGACGCCGCCGCCCTGGCCTTTCCACAGGTGACAGGGCGATTTTCAGCAAAGTCCCGATATCGGTTTCGTTTTTGGTGCCGCGCCCCATCGCCATTTGCGCATTTGCGCTTTAGAGAGCGGCCCAGATGGACAGTTTCTCGCTATTTCTGGCACTGGGCGGCGGTTTTCTGGGCGGGGCGATGAATGCGCTGGCGGGCGGCGGGTCGTTCGCCACCATGCCGACGCTGATTGCGCTCGGCCTGCCCGCCACCAACGCCAACGCAACCTCCAACTTCGCGCTGTTGCCCGGTGCGGGGGCAAGCGCACTGACCTTTCGCAAGGAACTTGGGCCGATCGGCGGTGCCAGCCCCAAATGGCTGGCGCTCACCACATTTGTTGCCGCACTATTCGGCAGCTTCCTGCTGGTCATTACGCCGACCCGCACTTTCGATTTCATCATTCCGTGGTTTCTGCTGCTGGCTTTCCTGATCCTCGTTTTCGGCAAGAAAGCAGCGGAATGGCTGCATGCACGCGTGACCATCGGTCTGACGACACTATTCATCGCGCAGGCGTTTCTGGGCCTTTACGGCGGCTATTTCGGCGGTGGTATCGGGATGATGACCACCGCGACATATGGCCTGCTGGCCAAAGTGATGCCGCGAGAATTGTTCGCGGTGCGTACCCTGATGCTGGCGATCGCCAACACCGCCGCCGCCTTCGTCTTTATCGGGTTCGGCATGATCGTCTGGTGGGCGTGCGTTCCGATGCTGATCGGTGCGTTGATCGGCGGCTGGCTGGGCGCCTTGTTCGGCAAGCGCCTGCCCCCCACCCCCATCCGGGTCTGGACGATCCTGTGGACGGCGGCGGTGACGGTGCTGTTCTTCTGGCGCGCATACGCCTGACCGCGGCTTCTATGCGGTTTGACGTTTCCGCCGCCGCTTCTGCGCCGTGCGCCAGTCGCGTGCGCGCCACCACATGATGATGCCGGTAACCGCCAGTATCGCCGGGATGATCCCGCCCAGAAAGACGATGCACTGCCAGAGTAGCGGCATGTCATGCCCGTCATGGATGACGCGCATCCAGCGCGACAGGTTCATCGAACCGCCCTCCCCCCGTCGGGCACGGTCGCGCCGCGCCATGCCGGTAGCGTCATCGACCCGCGCCTGTCCTCCACTAGTCGTAACCGTCCATCGCGCCTGAAGGTCGGTCGGCCAGTTCACCGAACGCACCGCCCCCGGCGCTACGGACGCGGCACGCGACAACGCCTGATCCAGCGTCAGCACGGGCGCCGCCAGCGGTTTGGCGCGCATCAGTTCACGCCTGCCCGGCCCGGCACGCTGTTGCTGCGGCTGCTTTGCCTCAAACTGTCCGAAGAACTGCGGAAAAGATATCCACGCACCGGTGAACGACAGCACCGCCAGCGGCAGCGCAATCCAGAACCCCAGCAGGTGATGCAGATTGGTGTCGGTGTTGCGATGCCGCCGCCAGCGCAGTCCGCGTATCCAGCTTCCCGCCGTCGGCCACCACAGCCAGATGCCGGAGATGCAGGAAATCAGCATCGCCACACCGATCCAGCCGACGACCTGACGCCCGATACCCGGCACCATCAGCGATCCGTGCAGGCGATGGAAAACGAACAACAGCCCCGACCCGCTTTTCGCAACATCCACCACCGCGCCGCTGGCAGGACTCAGATAGACGGTGGTGCGCGCCGGGCGCCCGCGCGACTGCTTCGCTTCAACCGCCTGCACCTGAACCGGCGCGTCGTCGGACAGCATAAGACGCGACACCCGCATATTCGGCCCCAGCCGCGCCTCGGCATGGGCGACATAGGTCGCAGGCGACAGCGCCGCGGGCCCGCTCGCATGATAGCGCGCGGGGTGCAGCAAGGCATCAACCTGATGATCCCACACCAGCGCCGATCCGGTCAGCGAAATCGGGATAATCAGGATCGCCAGAATCAGGCCGATCCATTTATGTGCCTGAAACCAGGCGTTGCGCATCTGTATTCTGGTCATTGCCATGTCCCTATGCGTCCGCCCAGCGGCGCAGCAGATTGTGATAGACGCCGGTCAATTCGATCACCTGCCGATGCTCGCCGCCCAGCTCGGCATTCAGCGCCTGTACCGACCGGTCGAGATCGAACAGAAGACGCCGGGCACCCTCATCGCGCACCATCGACTGAATCCAGAAAAAGCTGGCGACCCGCGCACCGCGCGTTACCGGCTCGACTCGATGCACGCTGGACGCCGGATAGAGGAGCATATGACCCGCGGGCAGCTTCACCCGCTGCTCGCCGAACCGATCCTCGACCACCAGTTCTCCGCCGTCATAGGCGTCCGCGTCTTCCAGAAACAGCGTCGCCGACAGGTCGGACCGGATACGAAAATCGCTGCCGCGTTGAATGCGCACACCGTTATCGACATGCGCGCCGAACGCCTGTCCGCCCGCATAGCGGTTGAACAGCGGCGGATAGACTTTCAGCGGCAAAGCAGCAGCGACGAACAGCGGCGATGCCGCCAGCGCATCGAGCACCATCGCACCGGCTGCACGCGCCGCCTCCCCCCCTTCGGGTAGTTGTTCGTTGACCTTGGCCAGCGCCGATTGCGCACCGGAGGTGGCGTTGCCGTCCACCCACTCCGCCCCGTCGACCAGAGCGCGCAGCCGTTTCAGATGGGCCGCATCCAGCACATCGGGAATCGCCAGCATCATCGCGCTTCCGCTCCTGCCCGAAGGGCATCCACGCCATCGTTGCGCAACGCCGCGAACGGGCAATCGCGCAGCCAGCGTTCGGCCTTTTCGATGAAACGCGCATTGGCGGTGCGTCCGCATGCCGTCAGCCATTGCAGCGCCAGGTCGCCTTGCCCGTCCTCCGCCAGCATCCGGGCATGATTGAACGCGCCGCGAAAATCGCCTCCCTGCGCCGCGCGGGCGTAGCAATCACCGGCCTTCACCCTGTCGCGTTCGACGACCCAGCCGTCTTCGTAAAAGCTGCCGATGAAGTTGATCGCCTTGGCATTGCCCAGCGCGGCGGCCTTTTCGAACCAGCCGAATGCCGCCGCCTTATCCTCGGCCACGCCCTCGCCCATCGTCAGCGCGGTGGCATAATTATACATGCCCCATTCCAGCCCGCGTGTCGCGGCGATGCGAAAACATTCGGCCGCTCGCGCCTTGTTCACCGCCGTGCCCCAGCCGAGATCGTAACAGCGCCCGACCATGTTGAGCGCCATCAGATGCCCCTGCGCCGCCGCGCGCACGAACCATTCGAACCCCGCTGTCGCATCGCGCTCCACCTCGACCCCGTCGAGCAGCATCTGACCGAAGACCGTCTGCGCTTCGGCCACGCCTTCTTCGGCGGCCTGCCGGATCAGCGCGGCCCGACCGGCAGCCGGCTCCGCCAGCCGCCGGTCGAGTTCATCCCGCGAAAGTGCTGCCAGCATCGCCATCAGTAGCGGAAGTTCAGCGTTGCAAAGGCCGACCGGCCGGGCGCGATCGAGGCGTAATGGCTGGCATAGGCCTTGTTGTAATAGCGCTTGTCGGTCAGGTTCTGGACGTTGACGCGCAGGTCGAGATGCTTGTCGATCTTCCAGTCGGCGGTCAGGTCGAAACGCGCATAACCGGGCACCGCACGCGCCAGCCGGTTGGTGATGACCACCGCACCGTCCTCGATCGTGCGCTCGTCGGCATATCCGCCATAGACCCGCGACATATAGATCGCGCCGCCGCCAATCGAGAAGGCGGGCGTCACCTGCCAGGTCGTCCACAGCGTCGCGCTGTGCTCCGGCGTGTTGGGCGACCGTTTGCCGGTGCCTGCCGAGGGGGCATAGAGCGTGACGTCGCCCACCGTCGTCGCGGCAAAACCGCCATCGGTGACGATCGCGTCGAGATAGGTATAGCCGCCGAACACGCTCCAGTCGGGTGTGATCTTACCATTGATGCCGAACTCGATGCCCTGCACCCGCTGCGCACCGATATATTGCACAAAGCCGTCCGGGCCGGTGGTGCGCGAATTTTTCGTTTCGGTGCGGAACAGCGCGAGGCTCAGCCCCAGCCCGCCATGAAACAGGTCGGCCTTCGCACCCACTTCATAGTTGCGCGACGTTTCCACCTTCAAATCGTCAAGGCTTGCGAGATTTTCCCGACGGCTGGCGCCCACCGCATTACCTTCCCGGCCTTCACCCAGCAGGCTTCCCGGCGGGGTCGAGGAGGTGGCGTAGGAGGCGTAAAGACTGGTGTTCTTCGTGGGTTTGAACACCACACCCGCCTGCCAGTTGAAAAAGCTCTCGCTGTAATCGGTCTCGGGACGGAAGCCTTCATCGTTCACCGGCGCGCGGACTCCCGTCCAGTACCAGTCATAGCGTGCGCCCAGATTGACGATCAGCTGCGGAATCACCGTGATGCTGTCGAAACCATAGATCGAACTGGTATGGATTTCGCTGATCGTCGTGGTGTCCGGTCCCTGCCGGGTAATCGGCACCACGTCATCCGACGTGTCCGATGCGTAATTGACCCAGGGATCGTCGGGTGTCGGGTTGAACAGGTCGGTGCAATTATACCGTGCAACCCCCTCCGGCGTGCAGCGAGGATCGTTGGTGACGTTGTAGCGGCCGTTGTCGCCCTTTTCCCATGCAAACTCGGCGCCCGCCGCAAAGCTGTGCTTGAGCGGCCCGGTATGCGCCGTGCCATAAAGGTCCAGCTGGTCGATCAGGCTTTCGGTGGTGTCGAACCGGTTGAGCGCCCGGCGGAACACTTGTCCGGTCGCATAGACATTGCCCTGACTGTCATCGGGCTGCGACCAGATATAGCGCTGATTGGTGTGGTTGTAGCGGACCGTGTTGCGCAGCGTTACCGTGCCGAAATCATGGCTGGCGCGCATCGTCGCCTCGTTGATCAGGGTTCTGCGGAAATCGCGATCCTTCAGTCCGTAAAAGGCGGTGCGCGGCACGGTGCCGGTGCGGCCGTTTTCGGTCGTTACATGATCGGCGGGATAGGTGGTTACATCCGCGCCGGGAATGTTCTTGTTGGTATAGAGATAGGGAATGCCGCCATCGGGCAGTTCGTCGGTGGTGAGGTGGTAATAGGCGACCGTCAGCTTCGTCGGGCTGTCGATGCCCAGCGTGAAGGAGGGTGCCACGCCCCAGCGGCGCTGCCAGACGGCATCGCGCCCGGCGACATCCTGATCATGGCCCATCGCGGTGATACGGAATGCGATATTGTCGCTCAGCCGCGCATTGGCATCCACCGTGATCCGCTTGTAATTATTCGTGCCATAGCTGACCGCTCCGGCGACAAATGTGTCGCGTCGGGGCAGTTTGGAAATGATGTTGATCGACCCGCCGGCATTGCCGCGCCCGCCCAGCGCCGAATCCGATCCGCGCACGATCTGCACCTGTTCGACATCGAACACTTCCCGGCTTTGCGATCCGATCGAGCGCACGCCGTCGACATAGATGCTGCCCTGGCTGTCATAGCCGCGGATAAAGGGCCGGTCGCCAATGGGGTTGCCCCCCTCTGCCGCGCCGAAGGTGATGCCCGGCACCGTGCGCAGCGCCTGTTCCAGCGTCGAGGAGCCGCTTTCCTGAATCACCGTATCGGGCAGCACCGTGATCGAACGCGGTGTATTTTCAATCGAAGCAGTCGCCTTCGGTCCGTCGAGTTCACGCTCGCCATGCACCAGAATATCGGTGCGTCGGTCCTGCGATACCGCGGACAGCCCCGCATCGTCATTCGCGGCATGGGCGGCAGGCGCGGACGCAATGAACCCGACACAGGACAGCGCCAGATAGGCGGGTACGGCGGTGGATCGACTGGTTCGTGCAACGGCGGATGACATGATGGCCCCTTTCGATTTCTGTTATCGAGGGGATCGCTATTGAGAATAATTCGCAGAGTCAACGCTATTGAGAATAATTTTCAATATTGCATTCGGTGCAAGTGGCGATGGCTTTCCCTTCACCGCCTGATGCGGGGGCCGACAGCGCGCGTTTCCCGCGTCGAATGGATGGGTGGGTGGTCAGTCGTCTGCGCGGTTCGCGCGGCGCGCAAACAGCCAGCACCGGATCGCGCTGGCGAGATTGGGCGGATCGTCGGCGGCGATGCGCTGCACATCGATCTGCGCGATCAGCGCGTTCAGCGGCAACGCGCGTTCCGCCGCCGCTTCCTCCAACGCGTGCCAGAAAACCGGCTCCAGGCTGATCGAAGTCTGGTGCCCGGCAATCGTCACCGACCGTTTTACCGGTCCGGCAAAGCCCCCCGGCGGCGCTTCGATCGTCACTGCTCGTCGAACAGCGCGGCAAGCTGTTCGATCAGCGTGCCGGCAAGCTGTTCGGCATCCATGATCGTCACCGCGCGCGAATAATAGCGCGTCACGTCATGGCCGATGCCGATTGCCGACAGTTCGACCGGCGACCGCGCCTCGATCCAGCCGATCACCTGCCGCAAATGGCGCTCCAGATAACTGCCGGAATTGACGCTGAGCGTCGAATCGTCGACCGGCGCACCATCGGAAATCACCATCAGCAGCTTGCGGTCTTCGGGCCGCGCGATCAGCCGGTTATGCGCCCAGAGCAGCGCTTCGCCGTCGATATTTTCCTTCAGCAGCCCTTCGCGCATCATCAGGCCCAGCGACGGCTTGGCACGGCGCCATGGCTCGTCCGCCTGTTTATAGATGATGTGGCGAATATCGTTGAGCCGCCCCGGATTGGCGGGCCGTCCATTGGTCAGCCACTCCTCGCGCGACTGGCCGCCCTTCCATGCGCGGGTGGTGAAGCCCAGCACCTCCACCTTCACGCCCACCCGCTCCAGCGTGCGGGCGAGAATATCGGCGCTGATCGCCGCGATCGAAATCGGCCGCCCGCGCATCGAACCGGAATTGTCGATCAGCAGAGTCACCACCGTATCGCGAAATTCGGTATCGCGCTCGATCTTGTAGCTGAGCGACTGCATCGGATTGACCACCACGCGCGCCAGCCGCGCGGCATCGAGCAACCCTTCCTCCTGATCGAAGTCCCAGCTCCGCGATTGCTGCGCCATCAGGCGACGTTGCAGGCGGTTGGCAAGCTTTGTCACCACGCCCTGCAAATGCGCCATCTGCTGATCGAGATAGGTGCGCAGGCGTTGCAGTTCCTCGGCATCGCACAGTTCACCGGCGGCGATCACCTCGTCGAAACGCGTGGTATAGGGCTTGTATTCGAATTGCGGCGGCAGGTCGGACCAGGGACGATTGGGCCGCACCGGCATCATCCCCTCTTCGCCGTCGTCCCCCGGTTCGCCGTCGCCTTCGTCGCCGGCTTCGGCTTCCGCTTCGGACTCCTCGCCCTCGCCCTGCTGATCGTCGCTTTGCTCGCCGCGCGCGTCCATCTCGCCGTCGCCTTCGCGACCCTCGCTGTCGCCTTCCTCCCCCTCTTCATCGGGCTGATCCTCGGCGCCTTCGTCGTCGCTGCCACCCTCTTCGCTATCGTCGGGCATCAGCTCGCCCTCGGTCAGTTCGAGGTCTTCGAGCATTTGCGAGGTCAGTCTGGCGAATGCCTGCTGGTCGTCCACCGCCATGCTCAGCGCGTCGAGATCCTTGCCCGCCTTCTCCTCGATCCAGTCATGGACCAGCGCCATCGCGGGCAATGCCTCCACCGGCGGCACGCGCCCCGTCAGCCGTTCGCGCACCATCAGGCCGATTGCGGTGGAAAGCGGCACTTCCTCCTTGCTGCGCGCGCGCGTGATCGGGTCGCTGCGCAGCCGCATGGCGAGCGCATGGTCGAGATTGGCGGCAATCCCCTCAAACCCACGCGATCCCAGCGCCTCGACGCGCGCGGTCTCCACCGCATCGAACACCGCGCGCGCCACCGCCTCCTGCGGGGCGCCACGACGATGCATGGCGGCGTCGTGATATTTCAGACGCAGCGCGAAACTGTCGGCAAAGCCGCGCGCTTCGGCCACCTGCTCGGGCGGCAGACTGCGCGCGGGCATCGGCACCTTGATATGCCGTCCCGACTGCACCGGCGCGTCGGCGGTGAAGCCGAGCTCGATCTCCGCCTCGTCCGACAGCGCACGCGCCGCGCCGCCCAGCACCGCCTTGAAGGCATCGAGGGGAGATTTCTCAGCCACCCGCTGGTTCAGGCCTTGCCCACCACGCTTTCGGGCAGATCCTTGCCGAACACGCGCTGATAATATTCGGCGACCAGCGGCCGTTCCGCCTCATCGCATTTGTTGAGGAAGGACAGGCGGAAGGCAAAGCCGACATCGCCGAAAATCAACGCGTTCTGCGCCCAGGTGATGACGGTGCGCGGGCTCATCACCGTCGAGATATCGCCGCCCACAAAGCCCTTGCGGGTCAGGTCGGCGACGCGGATCATCTGCTCGACCACTTCCTTGCCCTCGGGCTTGTCATATTCGCCCGACTTGGCAAGCACGATCTGCGCCTCGGTCGCGGCCGGCAGATAGTTGAGCGTGACGACGATGTTCCAGCGGTCCATCTGTCCCTGGTTGATCTGCTGCGTACCGTGATACAGGCCGCTGGTATCGCCCAGCCCCACCGTGTTCGACGTCGCGAACAGGCGGAACCACGGGTTCGGACGAATCACCCGGTTCTGGTCGAGCAGCGTCAGCTTACCCTCGGTCTCCAGCACGCGCTGGATGACGAACATCACGTCCGGACGGCCCGCATCATATTCGTCGAACACCAGCGCGGTCGGCGTCTGCAGCGCCCAGGGAAGCAGCCCTTCGCGAAACTCGGTAACCTGCTGCCCGTCCTTCAGCACGATCGCGTCGCGGCCGATCAGGTCGATCCGGCTGATATGCGCGTCGAGGTTGATCCGGATGCACGGCCAGTTCAGGCGCGCCGCCACCTGTTCGATATGCGTCGATTTGCCGGTGCCGTGATAGCCCTGAATCATCACCCGGCGGTTATGGGCAAAGCCCGCCAGTACCGCCATCGTCGTATCGGGATCGAAGACATAGGCCGGGTCGAGGTCGGGCACACGCTCATCGGCTTCGCTGAACGCCGGGCATTCCATGTCGAGATCGATCCCGAACACGTCGCGCACCTTGACCATCTTGTCGGGTGCGTCGAGCACCGTGGTTTCACGGCTGTCGGGCTGGGTATTGGGAATGCTGGCCATCACTGTTCCTGTATCTTTTCGCACCGCAAGGCAACGTCCCTCCACTTAAGAAGGTCCGCGTGCGGGGCAAGGGAAAAAGCGGTGACGAAGCGCCGGAGCACCCTCAGCCGATTTTGGGCGGCAGCGCGAAACACCCCAGAAACCGCACGGCAAGCGCCTGATCGCCGGACACCGACAGCATGGTCGCCGCAGCCGCCTGCGACAAGGGCATTCCGCCGTAAATCACGGGCAACAGTGCGGACGGCGCGGTTTCGATCACCGCCTTCGCTTCGGCCGGGTCGCCACGCCGCACCACCAGCTGGCCCTGTTCCACCCAGGCGACGAACCCGTCATCGCCGATACAAAATCCGACCGCGCCGTTCACGCCGTCCGCGCGCCCGGCCACGAACATGGTCTTCATCGACAGCATCAGCGCGGTCGCACTCAGGCTCAGGCTCGGATCGTGCAAGGGCGAGCGCACCGCCCAGCGCGACAGCGCACAGATCGGCCCCTCCGCTTCATAGCCCCAAGGCGTCAGTTCATAGATTTGCGCGGACGCAGGCGGCGGCAATTTGCGTTTCGTCAGCACGCCCGTCTGCTCCAGCCCCGCCAGCCGCTGAGTCAGCACATTGGCGCTGATACCGGGCAGGCTCGCACGCAATCCGGAAAACCGCCTGCCCCCCAGCAGCAATTCGCGCACGATGAGCATCGACCAGCGCTCACCCAGAAATTCGAGCGCGAGTGCCGCGCCGCATGCATCGTCGTACCACCTTTTAGTTAGTATAGAAGACTTATCAGTTTCTTTTTCTGATTTCATAGTTGTTTTTTATAACTACGTGCGTCACGCTTCGCAATATCTTCCGAGTCGTAACCAGGAGAGGGACCGATGGCGAAGGGGATTTTCGTAAACCTGCCAGTACGGGATCTGGCAAAATCGACTGCTTTCTATCAGGCGATCGGATTCCGGAAGAACGACCTTTTTTCGAATGAGCGGGCATCGGCGATGGAATGGTCTGATACCGTGTCGGTGATGCTGCTGACGCACGGTTTCTACAGCGGCTTCACGTCGAAACCGATCGCCGACAGCCATGCGACCAGCGGCGCGCTCTATGCGCTGTCGTTCGACAGTCGCGACGATGTCGACGCCATCACCGAACAGGCGATTGCCGCCGGGGGACGCGAAGCGCATCCGCCGGAGGACGAGGGATTCATGTACAGCCGCGCCTTCGAAGACCCGGACGGCCATGGCTTCGGCCCGTTCTGGATGGACATGGATGGCGCGAAAACCGCGATGCAGACGCAGGGCGTGCCATGAACCGCCCGTTTGTCTTCGCCTTTGACTGGGTGCCCGATTTCGCAAGAACCTATGTTCGCGATTTTCGCATGCGCTGGGCGCTGGAGGAAGCGGGCATCGCCTATGACACGCACCTGATCAGCGTGATGGACCGCCCGGCCTGCCTATCAGACGGCCATTGCCGCGCAGCTTGCCGATTTCAAAGCCGAAGCCCCCGCTCCGGCATGAAGGAGAAGACAGCATGACCTATGTCGACGGGTTCGTGGTTCCCGTGCCCGAAGGGAACCGGGAGGCCTATATCGCCTCCGCGAAAGCTGCCAAACCGATCTTTTTCGAACATGGCGCGCTCCACCATGTCGAATGCTGGAGCACCGACATTCCCAAAGGCGAGCACACCGATTTCTTCAGGGCGGTGCAGGCGAAGGACGGCGAATGCGTCGTCTTTTCCTGGATCACCTGGCCGTCAAAGGAGGTTCGCGACGCCGCGTGGGAAGCAATGATGAGCGACGACCGCATGAAGACCATGGACATGCCCTTTGACGGCAAACGCATGTTCTGGGGCGGTTTTGAAACCGTGTTCGACAGCAAAAGCGACGCCTGAACCAGCGCGATAATAAGGAGGATGCCATGGGAAATCCGCAGGGAAGTTTCATCTGGTACGAACTGCTGACCAGCGATCTGGCGGCAGCGCGCAGCTTTTATCAGGACGTGATGGGCTGGAACATCGCCGAACGCGGCAGCGACCTTTCCGATATGGATTATCGCATGATCGACGCTCCCGACGCCACCGTCGGCGGCGCGATGGAGATTACCGCCGAGATGCGTGAAGGCGGGGCACGTCCGACCTGGCTCGGTTATATCTGCGTAGAGGATGTCGATGCGGTACTGGCGGCAATCGTGGCCGATGGCGGCACGGTCTGGATGCCCGCTAACAGCATTCCCAATGTCGGACGGATCGCGCTCGTCACCGATCCGCAGGGCGCACCCTTCTATATCATGAAGCCCATCCCGCCCGCAGATTCACCCCCCGATGCAACCAGCACCGCGTTCGACCCCGAAAAGACCGGGCACGTCGCATGGAATGAGCTGACGGCGGCGGATCATCAGGCCGTCCTGCCCTTCTATACCCGCCATTTCGGCTGGCAGCCCTGCGGCGCGATGTCGATGGGAGAGATGGGCAACTATCAGTTTATCAAACATGCGGACGTGCGGATCGGCGCAATGATGGACCGGCCGAAGAACGGACCACCGCCGCACTGGAGCTATTACTGGCGCGTGGACGACATCGACGCGGCAACGAAACGCGCCACCGCAGGCGGTGCCACGATCCTGCACGGACCGGCGGAAGTCCCCGGCGGCGATTACATCACCCTCGCCACCGACCCGCAGGGTGCGATATTCGCCATGGTCGGCAAACAATTGGAGGCCTGACCATGGCGAACAAGGCATCCGTTTTCCTGTGGTTTGACAGCGATGCGCTGGAGGCGGCGCAATTCTATGCCGATACCTTTCCCGACAGCGCGGTCGGGAACATCACCCGATCATCGCTCGACGTTCCGGGTGCCCCGGCAGGAAGCGTGCAGGTGGTGGAAATGACGCTGTGCGGCCTGCCCTATATATTGCTCAACGGCGGGCCGCAGGAAGCGCCGAACGACCGCTATTCGTTACAGGTCCACACCGACGATCAGGCAGAGACCGACCGGCTATGGAATGCGCTTACCGGCAATGGCGGCGCAGAAATCGCCTGCGGCTGGTGCAAGGACCGCTGGGGCTATCGCTGGCAGATTACGCCACGGGCCTTGATGACAGCGATAGCCGACCCCGACCGCGAAGCCGCCCGTCGCGCGATGGAAGCGATGATGACGATGACAAAGATCGACATCGCCGCAATCGAGGCGGCCCGACGCGGCCTCGCAGGCTGATCGACGCGCCGGTCGAAAACGTCTGGCGTGTCTGGACCGTGCGAAGCCGAACCCGGCCGGCCATTATCAGGCGAAGGCCGCTGATTCCCTGAGTTGCTGATAGGCGTCGATCACCCGGCGCAGGGCCTGTTCATGGCTGCGGTCGCCGCCGTTACGGTCGGGATGATATTTACGCACCAGTTCGCTGTAGCGGCGGCGCAGTGCGCTGCGATCGGCATCGGTTTTCAGGCCCAGCACCTGCAATGCCTCCCGATCGCGCCCCGACAGCGGTTTGCCGTCACGTCGCGCCGCCTGCACCTTGTCGCGAAAGCGCGCACCGATGGCGTCCAGCGGGTCGGCAAATTCGGTCCAGCGCGGCGGCCGGTCGGCCCCTGTACTGGCAAAGGCGCGGGTTTCACGTTCCCAGCCCGAATAAGGCCGCTGCGCGTCGTGAATCTCGTCAGCGCTCATGCCTGAGAAATAATTATATCCGGCATTGAACTCGCGAATATGGTCAAGACAGAACCAGCGATAGCGGCGTGGCCCTTCGCCGGTTGCCGGTCCATCCAGCGGCGGTGCACGAAACTCTCCCGGCTCGCGGCAATCGGGATGCGCGCACACGCGTCCGTCCGCCTCCACCCGACCGTGAAAACGTGCCTTTGGCCTTTCTTTCCGGTTACTTCCGCGTGCCACGCGACTCCTCGTCAAAAACGCCCTATATAGGCGGGATGAACGACATCGCCACCGGACCCGTCGCCCGCGAAATCGCGGATCGCCTTACCGCCGCCCTTGCGCCCACGCATCTGGAGGTCATTAACGACAGCCGTCATCATGCAGGCCATATGGGCGATGACGGATCGGGCGAATCGCATTTTACCGTCATCGTCGAAAGCCACGCCTTTATCGACACCTCCCGTGTCGATCGACAGCGACTGGTCAATCGGGCGCTTGGCGATCTGATGGAGGACCGAATCCATGCGCTGGCTATCAAGGCACGACCGCCGGAAGCAGACTGATGCCCTATAATCTCTGGTACTGGCCGGGTATCCAGGGGCGCGGCGAGTTCGTCCGCCTGGCGCTCGAAGCGGGCGGCATCGATTATCGCGATTGCGCGCGCGAAACGGGCGCGGAGGCGATGATGCAAAATATGGCAGGCTTCGCGCGCAAGCCCTTTGCGCCGCCCTATCTTGAAATCGACGGCTTCGCGATTGCACAGGTCGCCAACATTCTGATGTATCTGGGCGAACGCCATCACCTTGCACCGTCGAACATGGCGGACCGGCTATGGCTGCATCAGGTTGAACTGACCATCGCCGACATGGTGGCCGAAGCGCATAATGTGCACCATCCGGTCGGCGGCGGGCTGTATTATGACGACCAGAAAGCGGAAGCCGCACGTGCAGCCGAACAGTTTCGCAGCGAACGAATGCCTAAATTTCTGAACCATTTCGAACGTGCCATCACTGCCAATGAAGGCGACTGGCTGATCGATCATCGCTGGACCTATACCGACTGCTCGCTGTTTCAACTGGTCGAAGGGCTGCGCTACATGTTCCCCGAACGGATGCAGACGCTGGAAAAGGACATTCCCAACCTGATCCGCCTTCACGATCTCGTCGCCGACCTGCCGGGAATGAAGGCCTATCTGAACAGCGACCGCAGGCTGGCCTTCAACGAAGAGGGCATCTTCCGCCATTATCACGAACTGGACGCAGCATGACCGACCTTCTTGCCCAGACCATTCAGCCCACCACCCACGATCTGGGCGGGTTCAAGGTGCATCGGACCCTGCCCTCGCGCCCGCGCACGATGGTCGGCCCGTTCGTGTTTTTCGACCAGATGGGGCCGGCACATCTGGAGGCCGGCCACGGCATCGATGTGCGGCCGCATCCGCACATCAACCTTTCGACCGTCACCTATCTGTTCGCAGGCGCGATCGACCATCGCGATTCGCTTGGTACCTTTGCCCGTATCGAGCCGGGTGCGGTCAACCTGATGACCGCCGGGCACGGTATCGTCCATTCCGAACGCTCGCCGGGTGATGAGCGCGCGCACGGTCCCGAACTGTCGGGTATCCAGACCTGGCTGGCCCTTCCCGAAGCCTGCGAGGAAATGGACCCCGCCTTCGAACATGTCGCGGCCAACGACCTGCCGCTGGTGGAACACGCCGGAGCGCAAGCACGTATAATCATGGGTACGCTGTGGGGCGCAAGCGCACCGACAAGCTGTTATGCCGAAACCATCTATGCCGACATCATGCTGGAACCCGGTGCATCGGTGCCGGTCGATGCGGAGGCCGATGAACGCGCGCTCTATGTGGCAATGGGCGCGGCCTCCCTCGATGGGCTGCCGCTGGAACCGCAGACGCTTTATGTCCTGCGCCCCGGCATGGCGGCGACGCTGCGTTCCGAAAAGGGCGGCCGTGTCATGCTTTGCGGTGGCGAAGCCTTTGCCACCCCGCGCCATGTCTGGTGGAATTTCGTATCATCGGATCGCGACCGCATCGAACAGGCAAAGCATGACTGGAAGGAAGGACGCTTCCCCAAAGTACCGGGGGACGATACGGAATGGATTCCCATTCCGGAAATTCCCAAGACGGTAAGCTATCCATGACCGAACATGCCGAACGCATCGCCCTGTCCACCGGCATTACCCTGAATGTCGTGACTGCGGGCGATCCGGCGGCACCCGCGATCCTGTTCCTGCATGGCTTTCCCGAATCGCACCGCACCTGGCGGCATCAGATGGCCGAATTCGCGCGCGATCATTTCGTCGTCGCCCCCGACCAGCGCGGCTATGCCGACTCCGACAAGCCGCAGGACGTCGAGGCATATACGCCCGACAAGCCGGTCGCCGATGCGCTGGCGCTGATGGATCATTTCGGCAAGGACCGCTTCATTCTTGCCGGCCATGACTGGGGCGGCGCAGTGGCGTGGATGGCGGCACTTCTTAATCCCGACCGCGTCGAGCGCCTGATTATCTGCAACGCACCGCATCCCTATATCTTTCAGAAAACGCTGATCGACGACCCCGTCCAGCGCAATGCCAGCCAGTATTTCCGCGCCTTTCGCGATCCGGCGATCGAACGGCATATCGAATCGATCGGCATGGACCAGTTTTTCGACACCAGCTTCGCGCCCTATGTCGATCCGGCAAAGGTGGCGGAAGAAAAGCCGGTCTATCTCGCGCAATGGACGAAGCCGGGCGCGATGACGCCAATGTTCAACTGGTATCGCGCCAGTTCGATTGTCGTGCCCGCACTGGACGAGACACCCGAACGCCCGGCCTTTCTGGACGCCCCCTTCCCGCGGATGCAGATGCCCACACTGGTCATCTGGGGCATGCGCGATACCGCGCTGACGCCGGTGCAGCTTGAAGGGCTGGATTGCTTTGTTCCTGCGCTGACGGTGTGCAAGGTCGATGCAGGACACTTCGTGACCTGGGAAGCGCCGGAGATCGTCAACGGCGCAATCCGGGAGTGGTTAGACTGAGGCCGAAATCCGGCTTTTAGGACGGATCGACATTCAGAAGATGGTGTGGCGAAAATGGTGGATTTTCGTGAACCGGCGCGCAGCGTACTTTCAGTAGGTGAGCACCGGAAGCGGGGAAAGCCGCCATTTGCAGGCCATCAGGGCTGAATGGCGATCCGTCCTAGAGGAAGGCCGGTGCTTCCTGATCCCCGCAGGTGGTGTCGATCCACGCACCATGCGCCTGACAATGCGCCAGCTTTTTCGGTCCGTCGCCCGGCCAGGTCTGCACCCATACCTCCATGCGTGGTTTGCGCGACCGGTGCGGTTCCATTACTACCCAGGCGAGCGGGCGCTGAGCCGTCGCTTTGGCACCTGCGGCATACATTGCGCTTTCGATCCGCCGCCGCCGCTCCTTGCCGAGATATTGCAGCACCACCGAATGCATCAGCACGCGCGTGACGCCCGCTGCCTGCGGCTCGGCCAGCCTTGCCTCTACCCAGTCGGCGGCATCGCCCTGCTCGACCACAACCGGATGGTCGCGCATCAGCGCGATTCCGGCATTCAGTCGCGCCGCACGTTCGACATTGTCCGCCCAGATATAGGCGCGCAGCCGTGCCGCAGATGCCGGGTCGGTCGCATCGACCGGCGCCACGTCGACGCCGCGCACCGACGCAAACCGCACCTCGACCGGCTCGGGCGGTATCCCCTGCCATTCCGGACGGATCGTCAGCGGCGCATCCTTCGGCCCGGTTTCCACCCCGCCCAGATCATAGTGCAGCCGGTCGATCAGCAGGTTCAGTCCCGCGCTAGACCCGATCTCCAGCAGTTCGATCGGCTGGCCGAACCGGCGCACAACCTGCATCAACCCCAGCATCAGCGGGCCGGAACGTCCCATCTCATTGGTCTGGGGCGGCCTGTCCAGATAGGGCTGGATCGCCGGACCATGTGCCGCAAAAGCCCGCCCGACCACTTCGGCCACGGCGGACGCATCGCTCGTCTCACCGGCGAATACCGCCGCCAGTTCCGGCGCATCGCCCGACTGCGCCAGTGCGTGCAGCCCGCCCACTATCCGCAACGGCAGGCCATCGGCGGTGGGATCGTCCGGCCAGTCGCAAATGCGGCGACCGACATCGGTCGAATCGTCAAGCGCGTCGGCAATTCCCTGAACGACGCGGGCAGTGATCGGCGCGCCCATGCGGGTGCAATAGATATGCTGAAGCTCCAGTGCTTCGGCTACCTTGTCGTCTGCGCCCCTGTCTGTCTTCACCCTAATTGCCTCCGGATGCCTTCAGCCCCTTGTTGCGCGCGTTCCACACCCCAAGTAAAGCCCCGCATTACCTATGTCCGATCCGATCATCCTCGCCGTGCCCAAGGGGCGCATTCTCGACGAAGCGCTGCCGCTGCTCGCACGTGTCGGAATCGTGCCCGAACCCGCCTTCACCGATTCGGGTAGCCGTGCCCTGCGGTTCAAAACCAACCGCCCCGACATCGACATTATCCGTGTGCGCGCCTTCGACGTTGCGACCTTCGTCGCGCACGGCGCGGCGCAACTCGGTATCGTCGGGTCCGACGTGCTGGCCGAATTCGATTATTCCGAACTCTATGCACCCGTCGATCTCGGCATCGGGCCGTGCCGTATTTCGGTCGCCGAACCCGCCGACATGGCGGCGAAAGACGATCCGCGCGGCTGGAGCCATGTTCGTATCGCCACCAAATATCCACACATCACCCAGGCGCATTTCGCCCGGCGCGGGGTACAGGCGGAGTGTATCAAACTGAACGGTGCGATGGAACTGGCACCCAAAATGGGGCTGGCGCCGCGTATCGTCGATCTCGTCTCCTCGGGCCGCACGCTAAAGGAAAACGGACTGGTCGAGGTCGAGGTGATTGCCGAGGTGACAAGCCGCCTGATCGTCAACCGCGCGGCGTTCAAGACGCGCGTGGGACAGGTCGTGCCGCTGGTCGATGCCTTTCGCCGCGCCATCGAGGATCAGGCAGCGTGATCCGGCTCAACGCTTCCGAACCCGGCTTTTCGACCGCCTTCGACACGCTGGTCAATGCCCGGCGCGAAAGTGACGCCCATGTCGCGCGCGACGTACAGGTGATCGTCACCGCCGTGCGCGAACAGGGCGATGCCGCGGTGGAGGCGTTCACCCGCAAGTTCGACGGCCATGCGCTCAACGAAACCGGCTGGCGGATCGAAAAGTCCGACTGCGCGGTGGCACTCAAGGGCCTTGATCCCGAATTGCGTGGTGCGCTCGAACTCGCGCGCGATCGTATCGCCGCCTATCATGAAAAGCAGAAACCCGCCGACAGCGACACCATCGACGCCGACGGCATCCGGCTGGGCGCGCGCTGGCGGGCGGTGGATGCAGCGGGCGTCTATGTCCCCGGCGGCCGCGCTGCCTATCCCTCCTCGGTGCTGATGAACGCGATTCCCGCCAAGGTTGCGGGCGTCGAGCGGCTGGTGATGGTGACACCCACGCCGAAAGGCGAAATCAATCCGCTGGTGCTGGCGGCGGCCGAACTGGCGGGCGTTGACGAGGTCTGGCGGATCGGCGGCGCGCAGGCGGTTGCCGCCCTTGCCTATGGCACCGGCCGGATCAAGCCGGTCGATGTCGTCACCGGCCCCGGCAATGCCTGGGTTGCCGAAGCCAAGCGCCAGCTTTACGGCGTCGTCGGCATCGACATGGTTGCGGGCCCCAGCGAGATCGTGGTCGTCGCCGACGCCGACAATGATCCCGAATGGACCGCCGCCGACCTGTTGAGCCAGGCCGAACATGATCCGACCAGCCAGTCGATCCTGTTCACCGACGACGCCGGGTTCGCCGATGCGGTTGCCGCCGCAGTGGACCGCCAGATCGGCGAACTGGCGACAAAAGACGTCGCGCGGCAAAGCTGGGACGCGAACGGTGCGATCATTCTCGTGCCCGACCTTCCCGCCGCCTGCCCGCTGGTCGACCGGCTGGCGCCCGAGCATCTCGAACTCGCGGTCGCCGATCCGGAAGCCCTGTTCGCGCAGGTCCGCCATGCCGGGTCCGTCTTCCTCGGACGCTATACCCCCGAAGCGGTCGGGGATTATGTCGCCGGACCTAACCATGTCCTGCCCACCGGACGGCGCGCGCGTTTCTCCTCCGGCCTGTCGGTGCTCGATTTCATGAAGCGCACCAGCTTCCTCGCGCTCGACGAAGCCGGTTTGCAGAAGATCGGCCCTGCCGCCGTCGCGCTGGCAGGCGCCGAAGGCCTGCCAGCGCACGCCAGATCGGTCGCGCTGCGGCTACGGCGCTGACCGCGTGAAGCGATGGGCAACCAACACCTTCCGATCGCTCAAAGGCTATAATTTCCGGCTCTGGGCTGCCGGATCGCTGGTTTCCAATATCGGCACCTGGATGCAGCGCATCGCACAGGACTGGCTGGTGCTTACCGTCCTTACCCAGCACAGCGCGTCGGCGGTGGGCATTACCATGGGCCTGCAATTCGCGCCGCAATTGCTGTTGCTGCCGCTGACCGGTTTCGCCGCCGACCATTTCGACAAGCGCAAGCTGATGATGGTCACGCAGGCGCTGATGGGTACGCTGGCGCTGATCCTCGGCGCGCTGACCATATCGGGAATGGTGCAGCTCTGGCAGGTCTATGCCTTTGCCTTTCTGTTCGGCGCGGTTGCCGCCTTCGATGCACCGGCGCGACAGGCTTTCGTCTCCGAACTGGTCGGGGAAAAGGATCTGACCAACGCGGTCGCGCTCAATTCCACCACCTTCAACGCGGCGCGAATGATCGGCCCTGCGGTCGCCGGGCTGGTGATCGGATCGGTCGGGCTGGGCTGGGCCTTTCTGCTCAACGGCGCCTCCTATGGCGCGGTGCTGCTGTCGCTGTTCCTGCTACGGGTGAAGGACCTGCACGCCAATGCCCGCGCCACCCGCAAGCGCGGCAGCCTGCTGGAGGGGTTCCGCTATGTCTGGGCGCGCGCTGAACTGCGCGTGCTGCTGGTGATGCTGGGGCTGATCGGCACCTTCGGCCTCAATTTCGGCATCTATACCTCGGTCATGGCGGTAAAGGTCTTTCACGTCGGTGCCAGCGGATATGGCCTGTTGTCGTCGATGATGGCGCTCGGCACGGTCAGCGGCGCATTGATCGTCGCAAGCTGGGAACGGCCGCGCTTTCCCTATCTGCTCGCCAGCGCCGCACTGTTCGGGCTGGGCTGCATTTTCGGGGCGCTGGCCCCCGATTACTGGCTGTTCGGCGCAGCACTGGCGCTGACCGGCGTCAGCGTGCTGATGTTCCTCAACGCCAGCAACGGGCTGATGCAGCTTACCACCGAGCCGTCGATGCGCGGCCGGGTACTGGCGATCCGCATGGCGATCACATTGGGCGGCGTTCCGCTGGGTGCCCCCATCGTCGGCTGGGTTGCGGACCATTTCGGCCCGCGCTGGGCGATCGGCGTGGGTGCGGCGGCAGGCCTGACCGCCGCGCTGATCGGCCTGATCTATCTGCGCCGCAGCCGCCTGCCCGCCACCGTCGAAGGACAGGCGCTGACCGAAACGGGCAGCCGCGAACCGGGGTGAGCCGTTACTTCGCCTGCGCCACGGCGCAAGCATGGTCCTGCAACTCCTCTCCCGAACCATAGCGCTTCCTTGCCGGATCGGCGCGCGCGGCGAGCAGGACAAAGCCCGGCGCACCATTTGCGAAATGCACACCCGTCAGCACCAGCGTCCACGCCCCCATGTCGGCAGGCGCGACCTTCATGCCCTTGGCAAGCAGTTTGAACGGATCGGCGGATGGCCGGTTCTTTCCGTCCAGCCGCACCGCATAATAGCGATATCCCGCCAGCGAGAGCGGCTTGCGCGACCAGCGTCGGGTAATGCGCGGCAATTCCCGTTTCAGCGCGTCGCGAACGTCGGGCCGGATGCAATCGACATGCAGGTGCAACTGATCCTGACTGCGCCCGTACAGCGAATTGACCGCCACGCTGACATCCTCTCGCGGCAGGCGCTGGCCCAGCTTTGCGTCGACCAGCGTGCGCGCGGTCCAGGCCGGGGTGAAATAATCGACCGCATCGGGCTCCAGCAGCGCAGGGTCTTCCATGCCGGTGATCCTGCGCGTCGGCATCAGCAGATATTGCGCCACCCCGCGCAGATCCTTCAGCAGCACATAGCCGCGTGCCACGCCCTCGCTCAGATTGACCTCGGCGCACGGATCGGGCCTGCCGTTGCGCTGCTGATCGGGAACGCATTTGTCGTGCAGGATATGCCAGAGAACCTGTCCGTGCGGATGGACCGGCGGCGCGGGCAGTGCCGGACGCGATGCAGGTGTCGTACAGGCCGCAAGCAGCGCCATCCCCAGCAGGGCGGCCAGCCCCCTGCCCCGTTTCCGTCCGATCGTCATCGCCGCTCCCTTGCCGTGCAGCACCCGCGCTACCGTCAATCGCGCCGTCCGGCAACACAGGCTTTGCCTTCCGCGTCGCGCACGCCTATCTGCACGCCCATGCCAAGCAAATCCGCCCGTTCGCGCACTCAGGCGCGTGCCGCCGCCCGGTTCGCCGCCGTGCAGGCGCTCTATCAGCAGGAAATGGAGGGTACGCCCCTGCCCACGCTGCTGCACGAATTTCACAGCCACCGCCTCGGCGCGATCATCGAAGACATTGAATATGCCGATGCCGATGGCGATTTCTTCGACGATATCGTCAAGGGCGTCGACGCCCGTCGCGACGAAATCGACCGCGCCATTGCCGCACGCCTGTCGGCACAATGGTCGCTCGACCGGCTCGACCGGCCGATGCGCCAGATCCTGCGGGCAGGCACCTATGAACTGATCGCGCGCCGCGACGTGCCGACGGGGGCGGTCATCAGCGAATATCTCGACGTCACCGACGCCTTTTACGACAAGCGTGAAAAGGGCTTCGTCAACGGCCTGCTCGACGCAGTGGCAAAGGATGTGCGCGCCTGACCATGGGCGACGTCGTCAACCTGCGTCAGGCCCGCAAGGCAAAGGCGCGCACCGACAAGGCGCGCCAGGCCGCGGCCAACCGCGCCGCCTTCGGGCGCACCAAAGCGGAAAAACAGGCCGAAAAAGCGCGCGCAGAACAGCGTGACCGTACCCTTGACGGTGCCCGACTGGAGGATTGAGCCTCTCAGGGCCGCCATGTGCCGCCCGTCAGCGCTGCATGGCAACCGGTCCTAAAGCGCCTTGCCGTGGCGTCCGGCCAGTTCGACGACATATTGCCAGGCGACGCGGCCCGAGCGGCTGCCGCGCCGGGTGGCCCAGCCGATCGCATCCGCTTCCTCCATCGGCAGGCCGTGGGCGTCGGCATAGCCGCGCACGATCGCCAGATAGGTATCCTGATCGATGGCGTGAAAGCCCAGGCTCAGCCCGAACCGGTCGGCCAGCGCAAGCTGGTCGTCGATCGAATCGCGTGGGTTGATGGCGCTTTCCTGTTCGGCAATGTCGCGCGTCACCAGATGGCGGCGATTGGCGGTGACGAGCAGGCGGGCATTGGCGGGGCGTGCCTCGGCCCCTCCTTCGAGCAGCGAGCGTAGCGCCCGGCCCTCCGCCGCGCTGTCGAAACCGATATCGTCGACGAAGATCGCAAAGGCGCGCTCGACATTCGCAATGACTGCGAACAAGGCGGGCAGGCTGTCGAGCGAGGCCGTCACCTCGATCAGCGACAGATTGCCGCCATCGGCCTGAATCGCGCCGACCGCGCTTTTGACCAGCGCCGACTTGCCGGTACCGCGCGCACCCCAGAGCAGCGTATCCTGCGCCGCCAGTCCCTTTGCCAGCCGCTCCAGATTGGCGGTCAGCGTCTGTTTCTGCTTGTCCAGCCCCTGCAACCGGTCAAGCGGCAGCGGCGCGAACGCGCGCGCGGGCGTCAGCGCCGCACCGTGCCAGAGATAGGCGGGGTGAGCGTAGGGATCAGCAGGCTCGGGCGGCGGCGGCGCCAGCCGGTCGAGCGCATCGGCGATACGGGTAAGCGCGTCGGACATGGCAACCGCTATAGCGTGCCGGTCGGAGCGCTCAAGAAAGCTGTTTCAACAGTGCTTCGGCATCGTCGCGATCGGCAAAGCCGCGCTGCGCCAGTGCCGCGCGAATATTGGCGATGGCAGCGGCCTTGTTTCCCGCCGCCGCATCTGCCTGCGCCAGATGCCAGCGCAGCCCCGCATGATCGGGCGCAATGGCGACCGCCTTGCGCAGCAATTGCAGCGCGAGTGTGTCCTTTCCCGCGCCATGCAGCGCCCAGCCATAGGCATCGACCACCGCCGGGTCGGCAGGCGCAAGCGCATAAGCCTGCGCACCATAGCGGGTCGCGCGTGCATTCTCTCCCAATGCCGCACAGGCCGTCGCCAACTGGGCAAGCAGGGTCGCATCCCGATTGCCGAGCCGCTTGCGCAGTCCCTCCAGCGTATTCACTGCGGCCGCATCATCGCCGCTCGCAAGCTGCCACTGCGCAGCGATTCGCAGCGCCGTCACATTTTCCGGGTTCTGCGACAGGAACAGCGCCAGTACCCGTGCCGCACCCTGTCGGTCACCACCCGCGTCCAGCGTGTTGACCAGCCGCAGCATGATCGGCTCATCGAACCGAATCGTCGCGGCGCGGCGATAGGCTTGCACGGCATCGTCATAGCGGTGCTGCGTCACCAGCACGTCGCCCAGCAGCATCTGCACCGCCGGAGCACCCGGATTGGCCTGTACCGCCTCCTGTGCCTGTGCGAGCGCCTGTTCCGTGCGGCCATCGGTCAGCAAACCGCGAACATAGGGCAGGATCGCCTGCGCCTGATTGGGGCTATCATCCACCGCCAGATCAAGCGTCGCCAGCCCGTCATCGGGGGAGAAGGGTGTCGCGCCGCCGCCGGACGGATAAGACGCACGGTCGAGAAATTTCGCCGCCATGATCCGGTCGCCGCGCTGTTCGAACGCGCGCGCGGTCAGCCGCAGCGTATAGGGATCGGCATCCGCACGGGTCGCCATCGGCTTCAATATGTCGAGCGCATCCTGCGGCGAGCCGGACTCGATATAAGCCTGGGCAAGCAGCCGCCGGGCAACCAGATTCATCGGCTGCACCCCGACAAGCTGCTGAAGCTCGGTTACTGCCTGTTGCGGATTGCTCGCCTGAAGGTCGAGCGACCCCTGCAACAGCATCATGCCCGGCACATCGCCCATCGCATCGCCGACATGGGCCAGAATGCCGCGCGCCAGATCATAATTGCCTGCCCGCGCCGCCAGCACGGCTTGCAGATAATAACCGCGCGGATCGTCCGGTTCGGCGAGCATCGCCTTGCGCACGGCGGCCAGCATCGGCCGATACCGCCCGAGATCGCCCAGCGTCGCGGCATATTCGATCAGCGTCGAATAGCGCCAGGGATCGCGTTTCAGCGCCGCTTCGAACCAGGGCAGCGACGCCATCGGCCCGTATTGATCGCGCACCATATGCGCGCGCAGCAGCAGCGCGTTGGTGTTGCCCGGAGCAAGCTGCACCGCGCGCACGGACGCCGTGATCGCGCCCGCCAGATCGCCCGCCGCAACGCGATACTCCCCCAGATCGGTCCAGGCCTGTGCGCTGTCGGGTTGCAGGGTCACGGCCCGTTGCGCCGCCTTGCCCGCATTCGCGAAATCGCCCTGCGCAATCAAAAGCTGCGTGCGTACCCGCAAGGTATAGGAGCGAAAGCGCGGCCCGGCTTTTGCCAGCTCTTTTTGCGCACCATCCAGATCGCTCTCCAGCAGCAGCGCCTGTGCATAGAGCTGATGCACGCGGTTCATGTCGAACCCCTGTTCCTGCGCCCGGTCCAGTTCGCCCTGCGCGGCATCGCCCTGCCCCAGCTCCAGATAGGCGCGCGCCAGCACTGCGTGCGCCAGCCCCCAGTCGGGTTTTTCCTGCACCGCCGTAAACGCCTGCGACCGTGCGGCACTGGCATTGCCCGCCTTCAGAAACGCCAGCGACCGCGCCAGCGCCTGATGCGCATGGGCACTGGTCTGCCGCGCGGGCAGTACCACCGTCACGACCAGCACCACCGCCGCGATCAGCATCAGGATGCCGCCTGCAAGTCCGATTCGGCGCCAGCGCAGGCGCTCAGGGCTGAAGGTCATAATTCTTCATCAGGTCATAAAGCGTCGGACGGCTGATCCCCAGCAACCGCGCGGTACCCGAAATATTCCCGTCGGCACGCGCCAGCGCCTTGCGGATCGCTCGGCGGTCGGTCTGTTCGCGCATCGCCTTCAGGTTGATCGGCTCGTCCGCCGTATCGGGTTCGGCAAGGTCCAGATCGGCCGCCGTCACCTGTTTGCCGTCGCTCATGATGACGGCACGCTTCACGCGGTTTTCCAGCTCGCGGACATTGCCGGGCCAGTTCCACGCATCGATCGCGGCCAGCGCATCGGGGCTGAACCCCTTGATCGGCCGGTGCATCGTTTCGGCATGATGATGGAGGAAATGGCGCGCCAGCAGCACCGGATCGCCCGGCCGCTCTGCAAGCGACGGAATCCGCACGACGATTTCCGCCAGCCGGTAATACAGGTCTTCGCGAAAGCTGCCGTCCGCGACCATCGCGTCGATATCCTGATGCGTGGCGCACACGATCCGCGTATCGACGGGAATGGGTTTGCGCCCGCCGATCCGTTCGATCACGCGTTCCTGCAAAAACCGCAACAGCTTGACCTGAAGCGGCAGGGGAACATCGCCGATTTCATCGAGGAACAGCGTACCGCCCTGCGCCTGCTCGATTTTGCCGGGGGTGGTTTTGACCGCACCCGTGAACGCCCCCTTTTCATGCCCGAACAATTCGCTTTCGAGCAGGGTTTCAGGAATGGCGGCGCAGTTGATCGCGACGAACGCCCCGTCCCTGCGCGGCGAGCATTCATGCAGCCCGCGCGCCAGCAACTCCTTGCCCGTCCCGCTCGCGCCCAGCAACAGGACCGACACATCGGCCGCCGCAACCCGCTCAATGGTCCGCGTCACTTTCAGCATTTCCGGTGCCGCCGTAATCATCCCGCCCAGCGCAGTATTGCCCTCCACCCGTGCGGCCAGACGCCGGTTTTCGGCCTCCAGCGCATGGACATGGAAAGCGCGCTCGACGATCAGGCCCAGCGTGTCGATGTCGATCGGCTTCATGTAGAAATCCCACGCGCCCAGCGCGATCGCCTTCAGCGCGCTGTCGCGCTCGCCATGCCCGGAAGCCACGATCACCTTCGTATCGGGTGCCAGCGTACGAATCGCCTCCAGCGTGGCAAAGCCCTCACTGACACCGTCGGGATCAGGCGGCAGGCCAAGATCCAGTGTCACCACCTGCGGTTCTTCCGCACGCAGTTGCGTAATCGCGCTGTCGCGGTCGGCGGCAACGAAAATTTCATAGCCTTCATAGGCCCAGCGCAACTGGCGCTGCAGCCCGGCATCATCCTCGACGATCAGTAATTTGCGTGGTGTATCCGTCATGCGGCCTCCTCCACCGCGTGGTCATGGCCGGCCGAGGCGGGCAGGGTCAGACGAAAACGACTGCCCGCGCCTTCCCGGCTGGTCACGGTCAGCGTGCCGCCCATCGCCTGCGCCAGTTGCAGCGCCTCGAACGCGCCGATGCCGAAACCGCCCGATTTGGACGAGACAAAGGGACGGAAAAGCTGGTCGCGGATAAATGCCTGCGACATGCCGCATCCCTGATCGATCACGTCGAGCGTGATCCGGTCGGTGTCATGGCCGATCGCAATGGTCACTGCCTCTTCCGCCGGGCTGGCCTCTATCGCATTCTGCACCAGATGCCCGAGCAGCGTTTCGAGGCGAACCGGGTCGGCAAGCGCCGTCATATGCCGTTCGCCGATCACCGTTACCGGATGCTGACCCCGGCTGCGGCCCGCCACATCCTCTGCGACCACCGTCATATCCACCGGGCGAACCGCTTCGCTGCGTGCCTTGGCATGGTTCGACAACCGCGCCAGCAGATCGTTCATCCGCGTCGCCGAAAGGTTCAGGGTCGCCACCATATCGGCGCGAAATTCGGGATTGTCGGCGTGCCGTTCGGCGTTGCGCGCGACCAGCGTCAACTGGCTGACCAGATTCTTAATGTCATGCAGGATGAATGCGAAGCGTCGATTGAACTCCTCGAACCGCTGCGCCTCGGCCAGCGCCTCATGCGCGCGTGCTTCGGCCAGATAGCTTGCCACCTGACGGCCGACGATGCGCAGCAGGTCGAAATCCTCCCAGTCCAGCGCCCGGTCGAGCGGCGGCCGGGCAAGCAGGATCGCGCCGGTCAGCGTTCCCAGATGCGGAAGCGGCACGATCACCCAGGCATCCGCCAGCGCCAGCATCCATTGCGGCGTAGCATCGATATCCTCCGCGGGCGCCTTTTCACGGCGGACCGGATCAAGCTCTATGATCCGCTCACTGATCGCCAGATGCCTTGCCAGCGCATCGTCGGCGGCGTTTTCGGGAAGGTCCCCGGCATCCCAATTCCACGTCTCCCCGACCGCAAGGCGCGCGCCATCGGTCAGCAGCAACACTCCGGCGGGCGAATCAACCAGATCGGCAACCGCCTTGACCACGCGTTGCCCCAGCGGCACGCCATCGGTCGGCTGTCCCAGCGTATCGGTGAAACGCAGCCATTCGGCGCGATAGTCATAGCGATGGCGGAAGAGATGCTTAGCGACCTTCACCTTTGTCCATGCCCGCAGCCAAGGCGAGGACAACAAGGTGAGCAACGCGGTACTCGACCCGATGACGAAAGCGGTCTGCCACAACCGGGCCTGATCGCCGCCAAGCGCCGCGATCATGCTGGTCGCCACCGTCATCACGGCGAGGTAGAGGACGATCGCGACCAGCGAGAGCGACTGGTAGGCAATCGTGCGCGAAACCTGCACTGCCTGGTTACCGCGATACATGGCCAGTGCAATTCCCCCGGCCACCGCAATCATCATGCCGCCGCGCAGCGCGATCAGGCCCAGTGGCCAGTGCGCATCGGCGTAAGCGAACGCCAGCACCAGACTGTCGATCAGCCACATACCGGCGAGCGCGAGCAGCACCGTCCGGACCGGGCGGCCGGCAGCGGCAAACAGGCTTTGCACCAGCAACAGCGCCGTCACCACCGCCATCAGCCGGAACAGCAGGGCGGCGCCCATCATCTGTTCGGCCAGATGCGGTGACTTCATCCCCTCGGCGAACAGGTCGAGCAGCAGTGCTGCCAGAATGACGCACAGCAACACCGCATAGACCAGCCGCAACGCAACCGGCGGCCGTTGCCGGAAATTGGCGCGATAGGCGATCAGCAGTACCACCAGCCAGACAAGATTGCGGACATCGCCCATCACCTGGGTGATCGCCGCCGTCTCGCCGATCCCGGCGACCGCCAGCGCCCAAAGGGCCGTGCACGCCAGCGCCGCGACGAACCCCCGGCGCGGCAGACCGGCGGGAACGCGCCGCATCGCCAGCAACGCCAGTGCCGCAAAGGACAATGCGGCCAGCGCGTGCCCCCACAGGATCACAGCCGCGGTCATCCGCGCCTCAACGCGCGCCTTCGGGCCACAACACGACGCGGATCGTCTGCAACAGGATCAGTACGTCGAGAAAGGGCGAATAATTTTTGGCGTAATAGAGGTCGTATTCAAGCTTCTGACGGGCATCCTCGATCGAGGCGCCATAAGGATAGTTGATCTGCGCCCAGCCGGTAATGCCCGGCTTCACCATGTGCCGCTCGGCATAATAGGCCAGCTTCTGTTCCAAATCGTCGACGAATTGCGGACGTTCGGGACGCGGGCCGACAAAACTCATATCGCCTTTCAGCACGCTCCAGCATTGCGGCAGTTCGTCGATCCGAAGCTTGCGGATGATGCGTCCGACGCGGGTGATGCGCGGATCGTCCTTTTCGGCCCAGACCGCCTTGCCCGCCGCTTCCGCATCGATGCGCATCGACCGCAGCTTGATGATGTCGAAGCCGATGTTGAACAACCCGACCCGGCGCTGCCGGTAAAAGGCCGGTCCCTTGCTGTCCATCTTCACCAGCATCGCGGTCAGCAGAACCAGCGGCGCGGTCAGGATCAGCAGTATCAGGCTGGCGGTGATATCGAAAAGGCGCTTGAACATCGACGAAAACATCCGGCCCGACGAAAAACCATCCGAAAAGATCAGCCAGGACGGGTTGACGCTGTCGAGATCGACACGCCCGGTTTCACGTTCCAGAAAGGTCGAGATTTCGTTGACATGCACGCCGGTCGTCTTGATCCGCAGCAGATCCTTGAGCGGCAGGGCATTGCGCCGCTCTTCCAGCGCCAGCACCACTTCACTGGCGTTCAGCAGCACGACGTGATCGGCAAGATTGTAGATCGCATCGCGCGAAATCGCTTCGGGAATGACCGGTTTCGGTTCGCTCATCGATACATAGCCGACGACCACGAAGCCCGATCCGGGCGCCTTGGACAGTGCCTTGATCCGTGCCGCACGCGCTCCGGCACCCAGTACAACTACCCGCCGCTTGAACACCTGACTGCCCAGCGTCTTGCCGAGCAGGATTCGCATCAGGACCAGCGCCGGCACCGCGAACAGCATCGCGTAGAGCAGGTTCGACCGCCAGAAGGTCAGCGCCGGTACCAGAAAGAAAATGACGCTGAGGAAAATCGTCGCCAGTGAAATCGCGACGATCAGCCGGGCCGCGGCAAAGCGCAGCGATTGCAGTGCATCCGCCCCGTACACACCGACGCCGATCATCGCCAGTTCGACCGAAATGGCAAAAGTGAACAATTGCGGCAGGCGGGTATAGGTCGGTTCGGTCAGCATTCCGATCTGATGCGCGCGCACCACCCATCCGGCTTCCGCCGCCAGGAACAGCAGCACGATATCGAACAGGCCGAGCAGCAGCACCGCATTGGGCACATAATGTTTGAACAATCGTATCATCGGCTCGTGCTACCGCCTTGCTGCTGTAAATAATCCCGACACAGTGTGGCTGTCGCAGAAAATGGCAAATAAAAGCTAAAGACTTTTACCTCGTCGGAGCGGTTGACGTGCTTGTGCGTGCATACCTAACTGGCGTCGAAGGAGTTTTGCGGATGCCGTCGAAGATCATACCCGTGATACTGTCCGGCGGTTCGGGAACCCGACTCTGGCCGATGTCACGGCCGGACAATCCCAAGCAACTGCTGGCGCTGACAGCGGAAGAAACGATGTTGCAGCTTACTGCGCGACGCGGGGCCGATCGGCGCTTTGCCGCGCCGGTCATCGTCGGCAATGCCCAACATGCCGACGCCATCGAGATGCAGCTTGCCCATATCGATATTCATCCCCAGACGCTGATTCTCGAACCGACGGGACGCAACACCGCGCCTGCCATCGCGCTGGCGGCACTGGCCTCGGGGGCGGGTGACGCGCCGCTGCTCGTGATGCCGTCGGACCATGTCATCACCGATATCGATGCCTTTCACGCGGCCGTGGAAACCGCATTGCCGCTGGTCGAACAGGGCTGGCTGGCAACGTTCGGCATCACGCCCGACGCTCCCGAAACCGGCTATGGCTATATTCAGGTGGGTGAGACGCTGGCACCGGGTGCGCATCGGGTGGCGCGCTTTGTCGAAAAACCCGAACGCGCGGTCGCGGAGGCGATGCTGGCGAGCGGCGATCATGTCTGGAACGGCGGCATCTTCCTGTTCCGCGCCGACCGTTATCTGGAGGTGCTGGGCCGCCATGCTCCCGACATGCTGACCGCGGTGCAGGAATCGATGCGGCTGGCAACCCGTGACGGCATGCGAATCCATCCCGACGCCGACCGGTTTGCGGCATCGCCGTCCAATTCGATCGACTATGCGGTGATGGAAAAGGCCGAACGCGTCGTCGTCATTCCCGTCTCGATGGGGTGGAGCGACGTCGGAAGCTGGGACGCGCTGCACGCGATCAGCGAATGCGATGCCGACGGCAATGTCTGCGGTGGCGATGTCGTCGCAATCGACAGCCGCAACTGCCTGATCCGCAGCGACGGCAGCAAGCGGATCGCGGTCGCGGGAATGAAAGACATGATCGTCGTGGCGAGCGGGGACGACATTCTGATCGTTCCGCGCGGCCGATCTCAGGAGGTCAAGAAACTCCTCGCCGCCATGCAAAAACCGTGAAGCGGCGCGCGCGCCGCCGGTTACAGCATGCGTTCGTCGACACGTCCGGTGCGTCCGGCATCTGCGCCTTGTGCGGCAGAGCACTGGGCAGGCGTGTCGAGTGGCATCACGTCATTCCCAAAAGCCGCGGCGGACGCGAAACAGTGGCGCTGCATCCGGTCTGCCATCGCACCATTCATGCCCATCTGACCAATGGCGAACTCGCCGGCACCCATATCGGGCTGAACGCGGTACGAGAGAATGCCGGCATCGCGCGCTTTTTGCGATGGATCGCCGACAAGCCGCCGGATTTTCATGTGCCGACACATCGCTCGCACAAGCACTGACCTGCGCCCAGGGTCGGCCTGCCCTACCGTTCCATGACCGGCAGCGTCGCCTCATCCGACCGCGGAAGCTTCGCGAACAGCGTGCGGTCCTTCGCCCCGAATGCCCATTTCCAGATCACGAACAGATAGCTTCCTGCGATCGCCGGGATGCCGATCGCCAGTTCGGCCCATTCGAAGCGCTTGGGCAGCGCGGTAAAGAGACTGCCGACCAGTATCGCCGTGACGATCGCCCACAGGATCGGCCACCGCCATCCGCCCACCGGCGCGCGCAGGATATGCCGCAGCAAGGCCGATTTGATCAGCGAAGTACTCGCCACCGACAGCAGCAGCGCCACTGCCGGGCCTGCCGCCTGATAATTGGTCGGCCAGCCCAGACGCCGCATCGCGAAGATCAGCACGAAACTCAGCGCGATCTGGAAACCCAGCATGGTGATCGAGATCATCAGATTGCGGTGACGTGCCATATAGACCAACGCCGATTCGCATACCGTGCCCTGAGACGCCAGCACCTCGGCCCACAACAGAAAGGCGAGCGCCGCCGTCCCGGCGACGAATTCCGGCCCTACCGTCCCCATCACCGCCTGGCCGGGGATCGATCCCATCAGCGCCATGCACGCCTGTGCGGCCATGATCCAGAAGGCTACCTGACGCACCTGATTGGCGACGGCGGGATAATCATTGTCGGCAAGGCTCTTGGTCACCACCGGTCCCATCACCGGCTCGAAGCTGGTTTTCAGTTTCTGCGGCAGCGAGGCGACCTGTTGCGCCATATAATAGATGCCGACGATCTTCGGCGCGAACAGCAGGCCGAGGATGAAGCGGTCGACATTGCGCGTCCCCCACTCGATCGCATCCGCACCCGCCAGCGGCACATTCTGCTGCGCCAGCGTAAACAGGCGCGAAATCTGCGGTTTCCAGCCATGGGGAAAGCCATAGCTGCGAATGAAGGGGATCAGCGATGCGATCATCGCCGCCGCCATCGACAGGACATAGGAGATCACCAGCCCGTCGCGGATGGTGAAGAAGGACAGCACCCATGCCGCGATGCTGATCGTCCAGGGTTCGATCACCGCGCGGGCATGCACCGTCGCCTTCACATTATGGCGATAGGCAAGTGCGGCCAGGCTGACATCCGACCAGGCAATCGCGAAGATGATACACGGTAAGAACCGGTCCAGCCCGGCAATATCGCTGTCGGGATACATGACCTGCGGAAAGGCGATCAGGACGCAACTGGCGATCAGCGAGACGATAAAGGCCACCGCCATGCCGTCCCACACCACATGGACATGCGGGCGTTCGGTTTCGGCCAGCGCCTGCGCCAGCCCGCGCTTCAGCCCCAGCGTCGCGACCAGCGCGGCCAGTTCGACCACCACCACGGCCAGTGCGAACCGCCCGACCAGATCGGGGCCATAGACGCGGCCCGCGATAAACAGAAACGGGATACGCGCGCCCAGCCGCAGGACGAACCCCGCAATGTTGGTGCGCCCGCCCTTGGCCAGCGCGGCAATATCTTCTGAGCTGGAAGGTTCGCTCATCGGCGGATGCTCAATGCGCCGCGCCCCAGCTTTCGCCGACACCGATTTCAACGCCCAGCGGGACGCTGAGCGGGTTTGCCGGTTCGGCCGCGTGCGCCATGACGCGTTCGATCACCGGTCTTGCCTGTTCCACATCCCCCTCCGGCACTTCGAATACCAGTTCGTCATGTACCTGCATCAACATGCGCACGTTCGGCAACCCGGCTTCGGCCAGCGCCGGTCCCATACGGACCATCGCGCGCTTGATGATATCGGCACAAGTGCCCTGAATCGGTGCATTGATGGCCGCGCGTTCGCTGCCCTGTCGCTCCGCCTGATTCTTTGACTTCAATCGCGGGAAATGCGTTTTTCGTCCGAACAGAGTCTCGGTATAGCCGCGTTCCTTGGCACTGGTCAGCGTTTCGGCGATATAGCGGTTGATGCCGGGAAAGCGCTCGAAATAACGATCGATCATCGCCTGTGCCTCGTCCGGCGTGACGTCAAGCCGCCCGGCAAGTCCCCAGCGCGAAATGCCGTAGAGAATCGCGAAGTTGATCGTCTTGGCCCGCGCCCGCGTGTCGCGATTGACCTCTCCGAACAATTCGGTCGCGGTCATCGCATGAATATCGTCGCCCCGCTCGAACGCCTCGCGCAGCGCGGGGACATCGGCGATATGCGCGGCCAGCCGCAGCTCGATCTGCGAATAGTCGGCGGCCAGGATGACATTGCCCGGTTCGGCGACGAAAGCATCGCGAATCTGCCGCCCGACCTCGGTACGGATCGGGATGTTCTGCAGATTGGGGTCGGTCGAAGACAGTCGCCCCGTCTGCGCGCCGGTCAGCGAATAGCTGGTATGCACGCGCCCCGTTTGCGGGTTGATCTGCTGTTGCAGGGCGTCGGTATAGGTCGATTTCAGCTTCGACAATTGCCGCCAGTCGAGCACCTTGCGGGCGATTTCGTGCCCTTCCCCCGCCAGCCGCTCCATTTCGTTGACGTCGGTGGAATAGACGCCGGACTTGCCCTTGCGCCCGCCCTTCAGCCCCATCTGGTCGAACAGCACTTCGCCAAGCTGTTTGGGGCTGCCGATGGTGAACGCGCTGCCGGCAAGACCGTGGATTTCGGTTTCCAGCTCCCGGATCTGCCCCGAAAACTCTTCCGACAATCTGGCAAGGCGCGCGGAATCAACTTTCACGCCCGCCAGTTCCATCGCGGCGATCACCGGCACCAGCGGCCTGTCGACCATCTCATACACGCGCGTCGCCCCCTCATAGGGCAGCCGCGGCTTGAACCGCCGCCACAGGCGCAGCGTCACGTCGGCATCCTCGGCGGCGTAGCGGGTCGCCGCCTTCAGGTCGACTTCCTGAAAACCGATCGCCTTCTTGCCCGTGCCGACCACGTCCTTGAAAGCAATGCAACTGTGCGACAGATGCTCCTTCGCCAGTTCATCCATGCCATGCCCGTGCAGCCCGGCATCAAGGTCGAAACTCATCACGATCGTGTCGTCGAACGGCGCGAGCGTGATGCCGCAGCGTTCGAGGATGGTGATGTCATATTTCAGATTATGCCCGATCTTGAGCACCGCCGGGTCTTCGAACAACGGCCTGAGCGCGGCCAGCACCGTATCGCGCGGCAATTGCTCGGGCTTTTCGCTCAGCAGATCGGTGCCGCCATGCCCGATGGGAATGTAGCAGGCGCGATTGGGTGCGAGCGCCAGCGACACCCCGACCAGTTCGGCGCTGCTCGATTCCAGTCCCGTCGTCTCGGTATCGACGGCCACAAAGCCCTGCGCGGTCGCGGCTGCGACCCAGCCTTCCAATGCCTTTGCATCGACCACGGTTTCATAGGCGTCATGATCGCACGGCGGGTCTTCCTGCTCCACCGGCGCTTCGGCGGGCGCGGTCTGGGCCGCAGGTTCAGCTCCCGAGGAAAGTTTGGCGAGCAGCGAACGAAAGCCGTGATGCTCCAGAAATGCCCGCAGCGGCGCTTCGGGAATGCCCTTGAGTATCAGATCGTCGAGCGGTTCGGGCAGCGGCACGTCACGCGCCAGTTCGACCAGTCTGCGCGACAGCCGCGCCATTTCCGCCTGCTCGATCAGGTTTTCGCGCATCTTGGACTTTTTCATGTCCGGCGCGGCGGCGAGTACGGATTCGACATCGCCATATTCGTTGATCAGATCGGCGGCACGCTTCGGTCCGATCCCGGTGACGCCCGGTACATTGTCGACACTGTCGCCCATCAGCGCCAGCACCTCGCCCAGCTTGTCCGGGGTAACGCCGAACTTCTCCTGAACATGTTCGGCGTCCATGCGACGATTGTTCATCGTGTCGAGCATGTCGAGGCCCGGTACGATCAACTGCATCAGATCCTTGTCGGAACTGACGATCGTCACTTCCCAGCCCTGCGCCAGCGCCGCCTTGGCATAGCTGGCGATCAGGTCGTCGGCCTCCCACCCTGCTTCCTCGATACACGGCAGCGAAAAAGCGCGGGTCGCATCGCGGATCATCGGAAATTGCGGGACCAGGTCTTCCGGCGGCGGCGGGCGGTGCGCCTTGTACTGATCGTACATGTCATTACGAAACGTATGGCTGGACTTGTCGAGGATGACGGCCATGTGTGTCGGCCCGTCGGCTTTGTTCAGTTCGTCCGCAAGCTTCCACAACATGGTGGTATAGCCATAGACGGCGCCGACCGGCTCGCCATGCTGATTGGTCAGCGGCGGCAGCCGATGATAGGCGCGGAAGATATAGCCGGACCCGTCGACCAGGTAGAGATGGTTGGGCATGAACGCCGCTTAGCAGCGCGGACGCCCAGTGGCGAGATGCGAATCCGCCACACTCGCGCTGTCTATCGAACGAGCGACCTTAATCGCTGCCGCGATTCGTCCCGGTGCCGTTGGTCGCACTCGCCATGCGGATGCCATCGTCACGATTGGCCGCAACCACCGCATTCACCACGCCGTGCATCAGCGTCCAACGCTGGGGAATGGTGCGCGCGGTCTCCCCGATCATCACCGCCACCGCATAGCTTTCGCCATTGGGCGCGGTCAGGATCGCGACATCGTTATAGCCGGCGGTCTTGCCGTTCAGATCCTGCCCGGTGCCGGTCTTGTGCCCGAACACCCAGTCGCCCGGCACCGCACCATGCAACCGGTTCTTGCCCGTGCGCGAATCCTGTAGCGTGGAGACCAGCCAGCTTGTCGAGGCAGCGGACAGCAACTGCCCTTTCTTCAGCCGCATCAGCGCGTTGGTGACAGCCGCCGCGCCCGCGCCATCGGGCGGATTGGCGATATAGGTCTGGAACGCATCGCGGCGCACCGACATCGGCAAGGCGGCACGCGCCTGATAGAAATTACGCCCCTGCGAATAGGATTGCTGCCAGGTCAGCCCGGCCGTCTTGCTCTGCAACAGGCGCTCGCCGGGTCCGAAACGGATATTGTCGAGATGCCGCTTCGCCAGAAAGGCCCGCACTGCCGACGGTCCGCCCGCCAGCCACAGCAGCTTGTCATTGGCGGTATTGTCGCTGGTGGTCAGCGCCCGGTGCATCAACCGACCGACCGTGGTCGAATAGCCGTCCTTGCCGATCAGCGCCGCCACCGGCTGGTGGAACAGCGTCATGTCCGCCTTGGTCAGCGTAATCGGGTCGTTCAGGCTGATCTTGCCCTGATCGCGCAGGTCGAGGACCGTCATCGCCACCCACAGCTTGCTGACGCTCTGCTGCGGCATCGGCCGGTCGCCATTGGATTCGACCGCCCAGCCCTCGTCGATATTACGCACCGAAATTCCAACGATACCGTCGAAATTACGCCCCAGCGTCTTCACGCTTTCAACCAGCGCGGCAGGTGCCGCCGCCGGTTTAGCCGCAGGCGGCGGTACCGGAACCGCGACGCTGTAGGGCGGTGTCGCCACAAAAGGCTTGTGCTCATGCGCGGACGCCTGCGCCACCACGGGAGCATGCGCCTGATGCACACCGCATCCGATAAGACCCAGAGGTGCAACCGCCGCGAGGAGTATCGCACGACCGGCATTGCCCGAATTCAAGAAGCTTGTCACAATCAGTTTATCCCCAACTACAAAGCAAAATGCCTTAAATGAGGGGGTTACGGCAACAACTAGCGTCCGTTACTGCGACGAATACCACAGTTTGAGCGATAAAGCGCGGAACCATGCAGCATTCGGTACAGGGTTTTGACTTCACAACACTCGGCGCGCTGCTGTTCGTGGCGTCGCTGGTGGCGATTGCGACGCACCGGTTGAAGCTACCATACAGTGTCGGGCTGGTGACGGCGGGCATCGCACTGGCGCTGTTGCCGCTGGGAATTGCCCTGCCGCTGACGCCCGAACTGATCTTCTTCGTCTTCCTGCCGCCACTGGTGTTCGAAGCGGCGATCCAGATTCCGTGGAAGCCCTTGCGCAGCGAAATGCCGCTGCTGCTGGCGCTGGTGACGGTCGGCGTGGTGCTGGCGGCGCTGGTCGTCGCGGCCGGAATGCACTGGATCGTCGGCTGGAGCTGGCTGGGCGCCGGGTTTTTCGGCGTGCTGATCGCCGCCACCGATCCGGTTTCGGTCATTGCCGCGTTCAAGGCGATGCGCGTACAGACGCGGCTGCACCTGCTGGTCGAGGCGGAAAGCCTGCTCAACGACGGCGTGGCGGCGGTGGGGTTCGCAATCCTCGCCATGATCGCCGCCGGCGGCGCGGCCGGCCCCGGCAATATCGCGATACACCTCGTCACCAATGTCGTCGGCGCGATTGCGGCGGGCGCAGCGGTGGCGGTGCCGCTGATCGTCATCGCCGGGCGCACCACCGATCGGCTGGTCGAGGTGACGCTGACCATGCTGATCGCCTATGGCTCGTTCCTGCTGGCCGAACATTTCCACTGTTCAGGGGTGCTGGCGACCCTGACGGCGGGGCTGATCGTCGGCAATTACGGCTTTCTCGGCTCGATTTCCGACAGCGGGCGGCAGGGCGTCCTCAACCACTGGGAATATGTCGCGTTCCTCATCAACTCGCTGATCTTCATCCTGATCGGCGGGCGCGAGGTATCGATGCCGATTGCCGCGGTGATCGAGGTCGCGGCAATCGCCACCATCCTGTCGCTCGCCGGGCGCGCGGTAGCGGTCTATCCGGTGATGATGCTGTTCCGGCACACCAAACTGGCGGTGCCGTGGAAATACAAGCATGTGCTGTTCTGGGGCGGGTTGCGCGGCGCGCTGGCGCTGGCGCTCGCTCTGGCGCTGCCCGCGAATGTGTTCGAGCGCGATACGATCATTACCGTCGCCTTCGCGGTCGTCGCCTTCTCGATCTTCGTGCAGGGACTGACCATGCCCTGGCTGATCGACCGGCTGAAGCTGCGACGCGATCAGGAGGCTGAGCCGCTCCACGCCGCCGTTCCGCCCGAACAGTGACCATGCCGGGCGGAGAAAAGGCGGCAGCGGGTTATTCGCCGTCGGTTTTGGTGTCCGGTTTGTCGGCTCCCCAGGGGTCTTTCTCGGCCGCTGCCTTCCCGTCCGCCTGAAAGTTCATCAGCACGTCGGAATCGGCATGGAATCTCGGCCAGTTCGCAAGTCCCGAACCGTTGGGATCGCCTGCCTTCACGAACCGGACGATATAGGCGCTGATCGTCTTGCCCATCGCGTTGTCGCGCGCCGTGGTGTCGGCGCCATATTTGATGGCCTGGGTATCGAAGAAGAAGGGGATGTCGCTGGCATGCGTTGCCCCTTCGTGGTGCAGCGACTGGGCCACATAGGAAAAGCGGTATTCCCACACCGGCACACCCTGTGCGGCGATCCTGACCGACGCCCCGCGCGCGCCGACAACCATATAGCCCGTCCTGCCGCCGATATCGTCGCTGGTCGCACCGATGATCATCGGCACATGGGTGAAGGCACCGGACCTATAGGCCTTGCCCTGATCGACGATTACCGTACCGTCGACCACCGGCCCGACATAGGTTTTCGGTTCCGGACCCGAGCCGGGCATGGTTGCCAGGTTCAGATCGTCGATAACCTGCTCTCCCGACAGTGCACGCAGTTTTGCGAGCGCATCCGGCGCATCCGGATCAATGCCCATCGCCCGCGCGAAATTGGCGCCCGCCTGCTCCGCCGCAGCGACCGTCTGCCCCGGCTGGGCAAGGCCGGTCCCGCCGGACATCACCACCGCCTTCTGGAACAGGCCCTTTGCCTGTGGCGAGGTGACGAGATTGTGGACCGACATGCCGCCCGCGCTTTCGCCCATGATGGTGACGTTGGACGCATCGCCGCCGAAAGCGCCGATATTACGCTTCACCCATTGCAGCGCCGCGACCTGATCCATCGTACCGTAATTGATGATTTTTCCACCCTTCGCATCCAGTTGCGGCAGGGCGAAGGTTCCGAAACGACCGAGGCGATAGTTGAAGCTGACGAACATGACCCCCTTCCGGGCCATGTTAGCCCCCGAATAAGTGGGCGGTGACGCGCCGCCATTCACATATCCACCGCCATAGATCCACACCAGTACCGGCAGCTTCCCCTTTGCCCCGGCCGGTTTCCAGACATTGGCGTAGAGGCAATCCTCGCTTGGCGTAGTGCCCAGCGGGGCGGCATCGCTGGCAAAGGGTTTCTGCATACAGTCATGGCTGTACCGGGTGGCGTCGCGCACGCCCTTCCAGTTTGCGGCAGGCTCCGGCGGCGCCCAGCGCAGATTGCCCACCGGCGGCGCGGCGAATGGAATTCCCTTCCAGCTTGCCACACCGTTCTCCACCGAACCGCGAAGTTGGCCGTTTGCATCCTGCACCACCGGTCCAGACTGTTGCGCATAGGCGGTGATCGGCGCGGCGATGGTCAGCATGGCTACAAGCGAAAATGCATATCGTTTCATCGCGACCCTCATCCTATTTCTGCAGCCTGCGGTCTTTGGTCGCGAACTCTAACCGCAAGAACAGCCAAAGGCTATCCTTACCCCCTCGGGTCAGTCCCGGCTGAGCAGGAATACCGCATGTTCCGCAAAGAAATTCGCTGCCGCCGGGCCGGTGCGCCGGTCGCCGCGCAGATAGCGTGCCTTTTCGATTTCGATCCCGCGCTCGGCCACCATCGCGCGGAAATCGTCAATGGTGACATGGTGGATATTGGGGGTATCGTACCAGCGTTCGGGCAACAGTCGCGTCACCGGCATCCGCCCGCCCCACAAGAGCGACAGCCGCACCCGCCAGTGCGCGAAATTGGGGAAGGACACGAATGCCCTGCGCCCGATCCGCAACAGATCGTCGAGCACCAGATCGGGCCGCCGCGTCGTCTGCAGGGTCTGGCTGAGGATCGCGTAATCGAAACTCTGGTCGGGATAGTCGGCCAGATCGGTATCGGCATTGCCCTGTACCACCGACAGGCCGCGCGCCACCGCCGCCGACACATTTGCCGGATCGAGCTCCAGCCCGCGCGCATCGACCCCGCGCGTATCGCGCAGCGCCGCCATCAGCGACCCGTCACCGCAGCCGATATCGAGCACACGCGTGCCGGGATCGACATTGCGCGCGATGACCGCGAGATCGGGGCGCAGATCGCTCATCCTTCGACCTTCAGAAAACCATCGACCACCGCGTTCAATTCGGGCGATTCGAGCAGGAAAGCATCATGACCGAACGGGCTCGACAGTTCGACGAAGCTGACATGCTTGGCCGCCGCGTTCAGCGCGCGCACCACCGCACGCGATTCGCGCGTCGGGTACAGCCAGTCGGTATCGAAGCTGACGACGCAGAAGCGCGCATCGGTCGCGCGAAAGGCGTTGGCGAGCATCCCCCCATGTTCCTCCGCCAGATCGAAATAGTCCATCGCACGGGTGATGTAGAGATAGGCATTGGCGTCGAAACGACCGGTGAAGCTCAACCCCTGATGCCGCAAATAGCTTTCGACCTGAAAATCGGCGTCGAAGCCGAACGTCTTGGCATCGCGCTCCTGCAAGCGTCGCCCGAACTTCTCGGTCAGGCCCGCTTCCGAAAGATAGGTGATGTGCGCCGCCATGCGCGCCACCGCCAGCCCGGCGGCAGGGGCTTCGCCGTCGCCATAATAATCGCCGCCGCGCCAGTTGGGATCGGCCATGATCGCCTGCCGCCCGACCTCATGAAACGCGATGTTCTGCGCTGAATGCTTGGCGGTGGACGCAATCACCACCACCGCACCGATCCGGTCGGGAAAGGTCGCCGCCCAGGAAAGTGCCTGCATACCGCCCATCGACCCGCCGACCACCGCTTTCAGTCGTTCCACGCCCAGATGGTCGAGCAGCATCGCCTGCGCACGCACCATGTCGCGGATGGTGAGGACAGGAAAGTCCATCGCCCATGCCCTGCCCGTCGCCGGATTGATACTCGACGGCCCCGAAGACCCCAGACAACTGCCGATGACGTTCGAACAGATGACGAAATAACGCTCCGTATCGATCGGCTTGCCCGGCCCGACCATGCGGGTCCACCAGCCCGGCTTGCCGGTCAGCGGATGGTCGGAGGCGACATACTGATCGCCGGTCAGCGCATGACAGATCAGGATCGCATTGCTTTTGTCGGTATTCAGGCTGCCATAGGTTTCATAGCCGAATTCGACCGGCGTCAGCGCCGCCCCGCTGTCCAGTGCAAGCGGACCCGGCAGCGATACATGTCGGTGAAGGCCATAACGGGGGTCAGCGGTCATTTTCGCTCGTTAGGCGGGCATGTGGCCCTGCGCAAGCCGCTACACCTTGCCATTTTCACCCGTTTCGGCCATCCCGCGCGGCCATGAACGCACCCGAACCCAAATCCTGGGTCATGGACATCGCCCCCTATGTGCCGGGGCGCTCCACGACCGATGACGGCCGCAAGGTCGCCAAGCTGTCGTCCAACGAAAATCCGCTCGGCACCTCGCCCGCCGCGCGCGCCGCTTTCGATGCGGCACATGGTTCGCTGGAACGCTATCCCGATGCAGGCGCCGCCGAATTGCGCGAAGCGATTGCGGGAAAATACGATCTCGATCCGCAGCGCATCATCTACGGCACCGGGTCGGACGAAGTGCTGCACCTTGCCGCCGGTGCCTTTGCCGGACCGGGCGATGAGATTATTTTCGTGCATTACGGTTTCGCGGTCTATGAAATCGCCGCGCGCCGGGTGGGGGCCGTGCCGGTGGTCGCGCCGGACAAGGACTATGCCACCGATGTCGATGCGATCCTCGGCTGCGTTACCGAAAAGACGAAGCTGGTGTTCATCGCCAATCCCAACAATCCCACCGGCACCTTCGCTCCGCGTGAAGAAATCGCCCGCCTGCACGCAGCACTGCCCAAAACCGTGCTGCTGGTACTCGATCAGGCCTATGCCGAATATCTGACCGCGGAAGAGGACGATCACGGACTGCGGCTTGCCATGACCGAGCCGAACGTGCTGGTCACGCACACCTTCTCCAAAATCTACGGGCTGGCCGCCGAACGGATCGGCTGGGGCTATGCCAGTGCGGCGATCATCGATGCCATGCACCGCATCCGTGCGCCGTTCAACGTCACCACCGCCGGTCAGCAGGCAGCGATTGCAGCGCTCAAGGACACTGCATTCACCGATGCCAGCCGCGCGCATAACGACAAATGGCTGGCATGGCTGACCGGACAGGTTGCCGCGCTGGGCAATGCAGGACTGCGCGCCGTGCCGTCCAGGGCCAATTTCCTGCTGATATTGTTCGAAGGCGACGTGACCGCCGAACAGGCGTACAAGGCACTGATGGACAAGGGCTATATCACCCGCTGGCTGCCGGGACAGGGACTGGGGCACGGCCTGCGCATTTCCATCGGCACCGAAGAGGAAGTGACAGGACTCGCGCAGGCGCTGCGTGAGATTGTCGGCGGCTGATGCTGCCCTTTGCCCGCGTCGCGATCATCGGACTGGGCCTGATCGGCTCTTCCATCGCGCGTGCGGTGCGCGCGGAAATGCCGACCGTCGCACTCAGCGGCTATGACGCCGACCCGGAAACGCGCGAAACCGCGCGCGCCATCGGGCTGTGCGATGATATTGCCGATACTCCCGGCGCGGCGGTACTCGATGCCGATCTGGTGATCCTGTGCGTGCCGGTGGGCGCAATGGGCGATGCCGCTCGTGCCATTGCCGACGACCTGCCCGCCGATGCGGTCGTTAGCGATGTCGGGTCGTGCAAGGAAAGCGTCGCGAAGGCGCTGGCCGAGGCCCTGCCCGACGCCACCATTGTTCCCGCCCATCCGGTCGCGGGCACCGAACGCAGCGGGCCGGAAGCGGGCTTTGCCACCCTGTTCCATCACCGCTGGTGCATCCTGACCCCGTCCGAAGGCACTGACCCGGTCGCCATTGAGCGCGTCAGCACGTTCTGGAAGCGGCTGGGCGCGACGGTCGAGACGATGGAGGCCGCGCATCACGACCGGGTGCTGGCGATCACCAGCCACCTTCCGCACCTGATCGCCTATACGATTGTCGGCACCGCCTCCGACCTCGAAGAGGTGACCGCGTCCGAAGTCATCAAATATTCGGCCGGGGGCTTTCGTGACTTCACGCGCATCGCCGCGTCCGACCCGACGATGTGGCGCGACGTGTTCCTGTCCAACCGCGAAGCCGTGCTCGACATGCTGCAACGCTTTTCGGAGGATCTGAGCGCGCTCCAACGCGCAATCCGCTGGGACAAGGGCGACGAGCTTTTCGACCTGTTCACCCGCACCCGTGCGGTGCGGCGTTCGATCGTCGAACAGGGGCAGGACGACGCGGCGGAAAATTTCGGCCGCGCACGGGATTAGAGGTTGGGAGTTACGACCTGACCGGTCGTCATTGCGAACCCGGCTTCATGTCGGGGGAAGCAATCCAGAGATGTTTGCGAACAGGACTGCCGCGTCGCTGACGCTCCTCGCAGTGACAGATTATCCTCTTCGCACCACATCACCGTCCAGCACATTGATCGCGGCATGGACGCGCGCTTCCACTTCCCTGCGTGGCAATCCCGGCGGGATCGGCTCGCCGAAGCGCATTGTCACGATACCGGGACGCTTGGCACCCTTGCGCGGCCAGAGCCTGCCCGTATCCACCGCCACCGGCACCACCGGCAGGTCGAGCGCACGGTACAGCCCCGCAAAACCGGATCGCAGCGGCGGCTGCTCACCCGGCGCAACCCGTGTCCCCTCCGGAAAAATCAACACCGAACGCCCTTCGCCGAGCGCTGCACGCGCATCGCGCATCATCGCGCGCAATGCCTTTGCCGACGCCGCGCGATCGACCGGAATCGTGCCATAACGCCGCGCCGCCCAGCCCCAGACCGGGATATTTGCCAGTTCGCGTTTCAGCACCACTGCCGGGGCATCCAGCCTTCGCGCCAGTTCCAGCGTCTCGAACATCGACTGATGCTTGCCCGCATAGAGTGCCGGGCGATCAAGCGGCGCCCCCTCCACGCGTACCCTGATTCCCAGAATATACCGCGCGCACCAGCGTTGCAGCGCCGTCCATCGATGCGCGTACCAGCGCAGCGCCCCGCGACCGAACAGCGCCGGGATCGGCACCGCCAGCACGATCGGCACCGACAGGCCGTAAAAGACCAGCGCGAACAGCCAGGAGCGCAGTTGGTTCATACGCCCCCCAGTCCCAGCCAAAGCGCCACCCGCCGGATGAGGTATTTGTTATATTCGCTGAACAGCATCATCAGGCTGGGCGTGCTTTCCACCGGATCGCCGATGATCTTTATCCCCGGTCCCAGCGCATGGACCAGTTCCATCCGCGCACGCGGCATGTGCCAGTTGGACGTCACCAGCCGCAGGCTGTGATAATCATGCTGTTGCACCCAGCGCGCAGTTTCCTCTCCATTGGAACGCGTATCCACCGCCTCATGCCCCAGATCGATGCAACAGGAAAACAGCTTTGGCGACACATGATATTCGAGCGCCAGTTCAACCGGACGCACCTCCCGGTCGACACCGGTGATGAGCAGCCGTTTGGCGGCATGATGCTGCAACAGGTACAGACCCCGGTCGATCCGCCCCGCACCGCCGGTGGGCACGACGATGGCATCGGTAATCCCGCCGTTGAGCGGTTTGCCGAGCGACAGCATGAAGACCGCAAAGCCCAGCAGCCACAGCACCAATATGGCGGCGACAGCGCGAATCATCACAACTGACTCTTCAGCGTGCGGACCACCGACAACCGCGCCGCCGCCATCGCCATCAGCGCGAAAACGAACGGCACCGCGACAAGGATTGCCCAATCCGCAGGTGTCAGTACCATGGTGTTCATCATCTGTGAGCCCAGCATGGCGAGCCGCGCCTGAAAAAACGCCGTCAGCGCCAGTGCGCCGACGGCGCCGATCGCGCCGCCGGTCAGCGTATCGAGCGCAATACGGCGCTGGAACAAGCGCGCCACCTGAACATCCGTCGAGCCGAGCATATGCAGCACATCGATGGTATCGCGATGCGTATCAAGTCCCGATCGCGCCGCCAGCAGCACCACCGCCGTCGTCGCCACCGCCATCAGCGCCACCAGCCCTGCGCCCAGCAGCCACAATGTCGTGATGAATCCGCGCACCGGTGCCAGCCAGCGCGCGTGCCGGTCGACCTGCGCACCGGGGACGATCGCCTGCACCTGGGCCGTCACCCGCGCGACATCGGCAGTGTCGCCGTGGCGAAGGTCGACATCGATCATCGCCGGCATCGGCAGGTCGGGGTCCAGCCCCGCATCGCCCAGCCAGGGCTTGAGCAGCTTTGCCAGCCGCGCACGATCGACCGGCGCTACCCGCGTCACCGCCGGATCTTTCCGCAAGGCAGCGACCACCTTTGCCACGCTTGCCTGTTGCGCATCCTTGTCGGCACCGATGATCTGCACGGTCAGCCGCCCCGCCAGTTCCCGGTCAAGCGAGCCTGCCGAACGTGCCGCGCCCAGCCCCAGTGCGGCCGCCAGCACGGTCAGAAAAATCATGATCGCCATGATCCATACCATCGCACGCGTGCGCCGTCCGTCGTCGAGAAGATGGCGCGACGGGGTCGGCAGCGCCTCCATATCGCTCACGACGTCTCCTCCGGCGGGACATCGGGACGACGCGGGGGAAAACGCAGCGATCCCGTCGGATCGTACAGCCTGCCCTTGTCGATCCGCATCATGTTCGCTCCAGGAACGCGGTTGAGCAGGTGGAAATCGTGGGTCGCCACCACCACGGTCGTCCCCAGCCGGTTAAGCGAGCCGAACAGATGGATCAGCCGGTCCGCCATTTCGGGATCGACGTTGCCGGTGGGTTCGTCGGCGACCAGCAGTTCGGGCCGGGTGATGATCGCGCGCGCAATCGCCACGCGCTGCTGCTCCCCGCCCGACAGAGTGGCAGGCAAGGCGCGGCCGCGATCCTGCAACCCGACCCAGGCGAGCATTTCGCGCACCGGCGGCTCGACTTCACCCTCTGGAATCCCGGCCACCCGCAGCGGCAGGGCGATATTGTCATAGGCGGTCAGGTGCGGCACCAGCCGGAAATCCTGAAACACCACGCCGATCCGGCGGCGAAATCCCGGCAGGCGCTTTCGCGGCAGCAAAACCGTGTCTTCACCGAACAACCGGATGATCCCGCGACTGGGACGTTGTGCCAAATAGAGAAGCTTGAGCAGCGACGTCTTACCTGCGCCGGAAGCGCCGGTCAGGAAATAAAACGCCCCGTCGGATAGCGTGAAACTGATGTCCGAAAGCGTTTCCGGCCCGGTTCCGTACCGCAAACCCACATTTTCGAACTGAACGATATTCGCCATGTACGGCTTGCCGCCCGCTCCTTCATGCGTCCCGCACCGGCCATCGCACGTCCGGCGTCACGGCTCAAGCGATGGTGCCAAGACTCTTGCCTAACTACCCCTGACCATGCTTAGAATCATTTCCGCCGGCAACAAGCGTCCAAGTGAAAAGACTGTCCGATGATCCTCGAATGTTCCGAGTGCCATACCCGCTATATGGTTCCCGACACCGCCATCGGGCCGGACGGACGCACCGTGCGGTGCGCCAATTGCAAACATAGCTGGTTTCAGGCACCGGCCGTCGCGCGCGAAACTCCGGCGGCCAGTCCGACCAAAGCCGCCGCCGCGAAACCGTCGCCCGCACCCCGGCCAAAGGCACCGGTGCCCCCGCCTGCCGCCGCACCCCAGCCGCCGCGCCGCTTCGTCGACCCCGCCGCCGAGCGAGGGTTTTCCGCCGGTCCGTCGGAATATGATCCGTTTGCGCAGGAACCGCTGCTCAAGCCCCGGCGCAATCCCGCAAAGCGCTGGACGGCAGCCGCCGTCGCCGCCGGGCTGGTGATGACCGCCGGTGCCGGTGCGCTGTTGATTACCGACGCGCCGGGCATTGCCTCCAATATCGGCCTGTCGGGAAGCGATGCCGACACGCCGCTGCGCTTCATCAATATGCAGAAGCCGGAGCGTACCATGTTGTCGAGCGGCAACGAACTGTTCGCGGTTTCGGGTGCGATCGAAAACCCCTCCGGCGTGAAAGAGCATATTCCCGACATACGCGCCGAACTGCGCGATGGTCAGGGTAAGCTGGTCTATAGCTGGACGATCGCGCCCCCCAGCCGCGAAATCGGTCCCAGCCAGCAGATCAGTTTCAACAGTGCAAAGCTGGATGTGCCCGCCAATTCGAAGACGCTGGAACTCAGCTTTGTCGGGGACGGCAACAGCTAATCCCGGTCAGCCGCAAAGAACGCCATTGCCAGCCCTGTCGGGCTTTGCTAGGGGCACGCGCCTGCCAGCGTCGGAAAACACCTCCGGCGAATTTCATGAGTGCGGTCGTGGCGGAACTGGTAGACGCGCAACGTTGAGGTCGTTGTGGCCGAAAGGCCGTGGAAGTTCGAGTCTTCTCGACCGCACCAATCCTTTGAAAGCGATGACGTAATCCTTTCCCGCTTTTGCGGGTGATGTCGCTTGGCCGGGAACGATGTGCGACCAAAAAAAGGGGCGGCACGTTTCCGCACCGCCCCCCGTTTTACCCTGGATAGACCTTCGCCTCAGGCCGCTTCCGCGTCCTTGGCCCGTTCGATCGCTTCCAGCAGAATGCGGCGGGCGTCTTCGGCGCCGCCCCAGGTGCCGATACGCACCCATTTTTCCTTTTCCAGATCTTTGTAATGGGTGAAGAAATGCTCGATCTGCTTGAACACGATGTCGGGCAGATCGTCCATTTCCTCGACCTTCGTATAATAGGGGAAGGTCGAATCCACCGGCACGCAGACCAGCTTTTCATCGCCGCCATGTTCGTCTTCCAGGTTCAGCACCGCGATCGGGCGTGCGCGCACCACCGATCCGGCGATGAACGGCGACCGCGCGACGACCAGCGCGTCGATCGGATCGCCGTCGGGCGACAGCGTATGCGGAACGAACCCGTAATTGGCCGGATAGCGCATCGGCGTATGCAGAATGCGATCGACGAACAGCGCGCCGGATTTCTTGTCGAATTCATATTTGACGGGCTCTCCGCCAATCGGAACTTCGATGATGACGTTCAGGCTGTGGGGAGGGTCATCGCCCACCGGGACCATGTCGATACGCATAATCTATACCTTTATGCTGTTATTGGGGAGCGAGCAGGCGGTCGAGCCCGGTTTCGCCCTTGCCGATTTTGACGAGGTGCGGATAGCGCAGGCCCCCGTGATAGTCGATGGCGATTTCGTGATATCCATCGTCCTTCTTCAGGAGCAGCCTGATCGGGTCTTTCGAATCCTTTGCGTCCGTCACCGCCTGCTTCATGAGTTTGGGATCGTAATCCTTGCCGTTGATCGCGACGATCTTGTCGGCAATATCCATGCCTGCCTGAAACGCCGGGCTGTTCCACTGCACCGCCTCGACATTGCCGTCCTTCGCGATGGCGAGGCCCAGACCGATGGTCAGGTCCAGCCCGCCCTTCTTTTCGCGTTCCTTGTACAGGTCGCTGGGCGTGTCGTTGTAGACCAGCTTGTATCCGTTGTTTTCAAACCCGATCGCCGGATCGGAATCATTCACCTCGTCCAGCCATTTGTGGAAAAAGCCACCCCAGTCATAGGGCTGGATCTTATTCAGCGTATCGATCACATCCTGCCGGGTGAAGGTCAGTTCGCCCCAATCGCCATTGCGCATGCCGAAAAATGCCTTGGCGAAATCGTCCATCGACTTCGTGCCGCCCGACTGTTTGCGCAGGATCGAATCGACGTCCATCCACATCAGCAGGCCGTTATTGTAATAATCCTCGCTGCGCTGATAGTTGCGCCAGCCGATGGGCTTGCGATGCGCGATAATCGGGTCGTTGGTCGTGTCGATCAGCGAACGCCATTTGCGGCCCGGCTGATTGGCGTAATAGGCAGCGATGCGGGCATAGGCGTCGAGCGTCTGCTGCTTCGAATAAATGCCCGAACGGTTGCCCAGCACATAGCCCCAGAACTGCGTCTGCCCTTCATAGACCCACAGCCCCTCATCACGCATCGGGGTCGCGTAATCGGGCGTCCACAAATTGGCCGGGCGGCGGAATTTGCCGTTCCAGCTATGCGTATATTCGTGCGGGAGCAGATTGCGCCCCCCGGCTCCTTCGTCCCATTTGGTGAAATAGCCGGTACCCGGATTGTTTTCGGAACTGCGATGATGTTCCAGCCCGATGCCGCCCAGCTTGTCGCTCAGCGCCAGCAGAAACTCGTAATGGTCGTAATGTTGCGCGCCGAACAGCTTTACCGCCTGCTGCACCAGTCGCTTGTGCGCGTCGATCTGCGCGGGCGTCGCGTCCAGTTCCTTGGGATCGTCTGCCCAGACGTTCAGGTCGACCTTCGGCGACAGCGCCCATTGCTTGTAATAGCGCCCGGCAAAGACCGGCGAGTCCACCAACACCTGATAATTGGTCGTATTATAGACATAGTGGTTGCCCTGCTTCGTCGCGGGCAGGCCGGAAACCGCCGTCCAGCCTTCGGGATATTTGACCGTCGCCCTGATCGGAATGTCGCGCACATAATATCCCGCCGGATACAGGCTGACCGAATTCCATTGCAGGTTCAGGATATTGGGTTCCATCACGATCCGGCCCTGATCGGGGTTGGTCGCGGACAGGAACTGGAATTCGGCGGTGATCGACTTCGCCCCTTCGGGAACGTCGATATGAAAGGCGGTGACCGTAACCGTGTCGCGTTTCCACGGCACTTCCTTGCCATCGGCCATGATTTTCAGACCCGCCAGCTTTTCGATCGCCCCGCGCGGCGAATGGTTGCCGGGCAGCCAGCTTGGGAACAGCAGGGTCATCGGCCCGGAAGCGGCAACGGGAATGGTTTCCTTCACCTGGAAAATGCCCTGACCGACATTGGTCGCATCGACGTTCAGGTCGATGGTACCGCCGGGATAGGCGACATCGCGCGCCACCGGCACATCATGCGGAACCGGCGTCGCCATCGGCTTGGAAAGCTCCTGCGCATGGGCGGAAACGGACGCGAGCAAAAGCGTGGCGACAGCAAAACTGCGGATCATGAAGGCCCCCGGATTTTTTTGAAATGCAATAAAGAAGGAAGAAGGGTGATGCCGGGAAGGTAAACGCGCTTTCATCGTCGCGTCCAGCCCGAAAAACGGCTATTTTATTCATGCTTCACGGCTTGCTTACCATTTGCGGGCTAAGACGCCGGACCATGTTTCACGATTTCGCGCTTTCCCGGCGAACCGCCGCCGACCCCCGCCCGCGTTCGGCGGTCAGCATGGGCACCGGTCTCGCCGGCCTCGCCGGACTGGCGCTCTGGGTCGCGATTGCCTGCCATTACCGCATGGACGGCCCGTTTGCGGCGCTCACCAACCTGATCTTTTGCGGGGTTCCGATGGTGCTCTGGTCGGTGTTCGTCGACAAGGTGCATCGCAATCCGTCGACCGGGCTCGACTGGTCGAATCCGAAACCGCTGCGCGAAAGTTTCGACATCAGCCTGACTAAACTGGTCGGGCTATGGGTCACCTGGGTCGCGATTGCCGGTATCTATGCCACCGGGCGCTTTTACTGGGAGGATGGCTATACCTTTGCGATGTGGTGCTTCCGCATCGGTGCGCCCTTCCTGTTCGCGCTGTCGATCCCCTATGTGCTGATCCTCGACCGCTATGCGAAGGAACCGAAGGACGGCGCATGGGCACTGGGCGCATGGCTGATGGGACTGGATGCGCCGGTCGCGAAACAGGCGATTTTCAACCATCTGCGAAGCTGGGGGGTGAAGGCCTTCTTCCTTGCCTTCATGCTGGCGATCGTTCCGGGGGGATTCGCCAATTTCGTGCGCGGCGACACCTCACAGCTCTGGCACGATCCGGTCGCGCTGTCGCAATGGCTGATCACCTTCATGTTCGTGGTCGATGTCGCCTTTGCCACCGTCGGCTACATCCTGACCGTGCGCCCGCTCGATTCGCATATCCGCAGCGCCAATCCCTTTGCCGTGAGCTGGATGGCGGCGCTGATCTGTTATCCGCCCTTCATCCTGATGGGTGACGGCGGCCCGCTCGACTATCATCCCGGCACCGCCGAATGGACCTACTGGTTCCAGAACCATCCCGTCATCCTTGCGATGATCGGCGCGGTGCTGGTGATCCTGACCGCCATCTATGCTTCGGCGACAGTGGCGTTCGGCTTTCGCTTTTCCAACCTCACCCATCGCGGCATCCTGACCCATGGGCCCTATGCGCTGTCGCGCCACCCCGCCTATCTGGCGAAGAATCTGTTCTGGTGGCTATCGACCGTGCCAATACTCACCACCGGAAGCTGGAGCGATGCGGCACGCGCCACCGTGCTGATGGGCGTGGTGTCGAGCGTCTATTACTGGCGCGCCAAAACCGAGGAGCGCCACCTCGCGCTCGACCCCGACTATGTCGAATATTCGCGCTGGATGGAGCGCAACGCGCCGGTGCCGAGGCTCATCGCCTGGGTGAAAGGCAAACCGCGCGATGTTCAGCCCACGCCGCCGATCGAGGGATTGAACGCGGCAGGGCAGTGAAATGCTGCAATACAGATAATAATTATTGTAATACGATAATTTCTGGCTATGCAGATCCGGTAAGGAGACCTGCATGGCGCACCCATCCCCCCTGTCCCCCGGCCCGCGACTGATCCGCGATGCGAGAGTGCTTGCATTGCTGGCAGGCCTGTGCCTGGCGGTCACGGCAGCCATCGACCTGCTCGAAATCGGCACGATGGCGTTGCGCTCCGGCCATGCGGGCATGTCGAACGGCGGGTTCGCCTTCATTGTCGACCTGCCATGGGAAACCGCCACGCGAACAGCCGAACCGCCCTTCGTTCCGATCGCGCAGTTCACGCTGTGGCAATCGCTGCTCGCAACGATATTGCTGACCCTGCGCCTGTTGCCCGGCCTGCTGATCCTGTGGAGCCTGATGCGCCTGTTCGGCGGCTATGGCCGCGGTGAAGTCTTTACCGATCGCAACACCCGCCTTGTCCGCTGGATCGCCGGATCGCTGCTGGCCTATGCAGCCGTGCCGTTGCTGACCCATGCCGCCTTATACTGGGCGGGAATGAGCCCGGTCGCCTTTCGTATCGAAATCCGGCAACTCGATGCACTGGCGGCAGGACTGATCCTGCTGGCGATTGCACGGGTGGTGTCGTTCGGCTGCGCGATCGATGAGGATCGCCGGGGCTTCGTCTGATGGCGATCGTCGTCCGGCTCGACGTGATGCTGGCGCTGCGCAAGATGCGGTCGACCGAACTGGCGCGCGCGGTCGGCATTACCGAGGCCAATCTGTCGCTGCTCAAATCCGGTAAGGTAAAGGGGGTGCGCTTCGAAACGCTGAACGCGATCTGCCGCCATCTCGACTGCCAGCCGGGCGATATCCTGGAACATATACCGGACGACAACGACACGTCCTGACAGCAAGACCGGCACATACCCCTTGATTATTGGAGAACCCCTGATGCGACCCTACCGCATGGCCGCAACCGCCTGTCTGTTGCTTGCCGCCCCCGTCATCCTCGAAAGTTTCACCGCACCGGCACCGGAAAATTCGGCCACCGTCGCCCTCAGCCCATCCCCGGACGGGCACGATACCGTCCCGGCGCAGGTGAACGGCAAGGGACCGTTTCCCTTCATCCTCGACACTGGGGCGGATGGTTCCGCCGTCTATCAATGGTTCGTCGATCGCCAGCACCTGCCGAAGCTGGAGGGCAAGGATCAGCTTCTGTCCGGGCAGACAGGCACGTCCAGCGTCAGCACCTATCGGCTGGACAGCGTGACGCTGGCTGGGGTGCAGGTCCGGAATATCGAGGCGTTTGCCCTCCCCGATCGCCGCGACAAGGGCCGGGAAGCAGGCGTGATCGGCAATGATTTCATGGACCACGCCATCGTTGCGTTCGACTTTCCCTGTCGCACGATCGCACTGTTCCCCAGATCGACACCCACCCCCATGATTGCGGGACGGGACGCGCACGCCGTTGCAATGGGAATCGACAAGGATACAACACTGCTCACCCTGCCGGTGACGATCAACGGCGTGCAGGGCATTGCGATCCTCGACACAGGCTCACGCAGGACGCGGATAACAACCAGCTTTGCCAAGGCCGCCGGAATCGATCCATTCGCACCGGCGTTTCATGCCGACAAGCCGATCTACGGCACCAGCTTGCACCCACTTATCCCGCGCACCGGTCCTGTCGGCCGCGTCAGCTTTGCCGGTGAAACGATCGATCACGCAGTGGCGCAGGTGGTGGACCTGCCGGTGCTCGCGCAGGATTTCGACGGCAAACCGGCGATGCTGCTCGGTGCCGACCTGCTCGATCGCTACCGCCTCATCTACGACCATGCCGGTCGCCGCATCTGGCTGCGTCCCTCGCGGTGCGGGTAACGAAAACCGGAAATTACCGCTTCAAAACCGCGTCTCGTTGTAGATGCAGCAGGGGTTGCCTTCCCAGTCGCCGGCGAAGCGGTCGAGCAGGCGCTGGGCGGGCACCTTGCCGCTGCGCACGATATCGCGCAGCGGGTCGAGAAAGCCGGTTTCGTTATCGCCCGACGCGTTCAGCCGGTTGCGCGAGGCCAGCCCCGCACTGGCGATGTCGAGAATTTCCGACGCCAGATCGCGCAGCGTCCGCCCACCCGGCACCGGCGCGTCGAGCGCCAGCTTCGGCACTGAATCGCGCAGCGCCTGCCGCTCGTCGAGCGTCCAGTCCTTGACCACGTCCCATGCCGCATCGAGCGCCCCCTGATCGTAGAGCAGCCCCACCCACAGCGCAGGTAACGCGCAGATCCGGCCCCAGGGGCCGCCATCGGCACCGCGCATTTCAAGGAACGTCTTCAGCCGCACCTCCGGAAAGGCGGTGGAGAGGTGATCGGCCCAATCCTCCATCGTCGGCAGTTCACCGGGAAGTGCGGGCAGCTCGCCCTTCAGAAAGGCGCGGAAACTCTGCCCCGCCGCGTCGATATACGTGCCGTCGCGATAGACGAAATACATCGGCACATCGAGCGCATAGTCGGTATAGCGTTCATAGCCGAAGCCGTCTTCGAACACGAAGGGCAGCATGCCGGTACGATGCGGGTCGGTATCCGACCAGATATGGCTGCGGAACGACAGAAAACCGTTGGGTTTCTTCTCGGTAAAGGGCGAATTGGCGAACAATGCGGTCGCCAGCGGTTGCAGCGCCAGCCCAACGCGGAATTTCTGCGCCATGTCGGCTTCGGACGCATAATCGAGATTGACCTGAATCGTGCAGGTCCGCAGCATCATGTCGAGGCCCAGCGTGCCGACCTTCGGCATGTGGTTGACCATGATTCTGTAGCGCCCCTTAGGCATCATCGGCAGCTCGGCGCGCGTCTTGTCCGGCCACATGCCGAGACCCAGAAAGCCCAGCCCAAGCTTTTCGCCCACCGCCTTTACCTGTTCGAGGTGACGGCCGGTTTCCGCACAGGTTTCGTGGATATTTTCCAGCGGCGCGCCCGACAGTTCAAGCTGCCCCGCCGGTTCCAGGCTGACCGTGCCGTCGGGACCGGACAGCGCGATGACATGCCCGTTTTCCTCGACCGGTTTCCAGCCGAATTCGGTCAACGCCATCAACAGGTCGCGAATCCCGCCGGGTTCGTCATAGCTCGGCGCATGGGTATCCTTCGTCGAATAGACGAATTTTTCATGCTCGGTGCCGATGCGCCAGCGGTTCTGCGGCTTTTCACCGCCGGCAAAATAGCCGACAAGCTGAGCACGATCCTCGATAACGGGCGCGCGGGTGTCGGTAGCGGTTTTCGTGCTCATGGCCAGCCATGTAGAGTGCGTGTGCGCCCGACGCCAGTGGCATCGGCCATCAGGCGCATCACGACCAGTCGCCCGCCGCCGCCATCCACAGCGCGGTCGCTGCTGCTGCTGCGGTATCGGCGCGCAGGATACGGGGGCCGAGGCTGATGCCCACCGCCTGTGGCAGCGCCCTGATCGCCGCACGTTCTTCGCCGTCGAACCCGCCTTCGGGGCCGATCAGGATAGCGGCCGGGCCGGGCCGGGCACGCATCGCCTCCAGCGCGGGCACACCACCTTCTTCATCAGCGAAGAACAGCGCGCGGTCCTCCGGCCAGTCGGCCAGCAGGCGCGTGAGCTTCACCGGGTCGGCAAGCTCGGGAACCGCGGTACGGCCACATTGTTCAGCCGCCTCGACCGCATGCGCGCGCAGCCGGTCATGCTTCAGCTTGTCGACCACGGTACGCCGGGTCAGTACCGGCACCACCCGCGCAGCGCCCAGTTCGCACGCCTTTTCGACCATCCAGTCGATCCGCCCTTTCTTGATCGGGGCCAGCACCAGCCACAGGTCGGGTACGGTTTCGCGGTCGCGCAGATGCCCGGTGACTTCCAGCGTCAGGGCGCGCTTGCCCACTTCGCGCGCAATACCCAGCCATTCGCCGGTTTCGCCGTCGAACAGCTTGACCGGATCGTCGGGCCGGATGCGCATCACCTGCACCAGATAATGCGCCTGCCCACCGTCAAGGCGCAGCATATGCCCCGCTGCAAGCGCCGCATCCACGAACAGGCGCGGTGTCGATTGCGGGGGCCAGGCAGGCGTGGCAGGCATGGGTCAGGGCACCGTCGTCATCAAACTGAGTGCCATGGTGTTGGCGTGATCGCCCGGCAGAGGCAAGGGCGACGTGCCGCGAATATCGCTAAATCAGTGCAGGCCGAGAACCAGTGCCCGCATCAATTGCCGCTCGATCGGTTCGTCGAACCGGCACCCCATGCGGTCTTCGTCGCGCCAGATCACCGTCGCGGCGACCGGCATTCCGCCTGCCAGCCGCAGCCAGAGCCGCTCTCCCGCTTCCACCTTCCGGGTGCAGGTAATGCGACAGCCATAGATCGAAATATCGGCCAGTTCCGCCTGAATGGCGGTATCGCCATGGCCTCGAATCGAGGCGCGGCTGACGAGTACCTGATAGCGCGGTTCGGCGCGCAATTGCGCAGGCTGATGGTCCGTCGTGTCATACGCAACGGCAACAGATGCCATAATGGTTCTCCCCCGAGTGGCGCGACTATCGCGGAGAAGCGTCAAAAAATCGTTTACGTCCCGTAATGGCCTGCTTGCGGGATAACCGCATGGTCGCCTTGTTCGGATATTTGTGGCAGCAGACACGCCATGACCGATACCGACATGGCCGTGCCCGACAGCGAACATCGCGGGCTGGTGGGAATATTGCCCAACGCGCTGCGCCCCTTTGCGCTGCTTGCCCGCTGGGACCGGCCGATCGGCTGGTGGCTGTTATTCTGGCCCGGCGCGTGGGCAATCGCCCTGTCGGGAGGTGCCCTCCATCGCTGGGATCTGATTCTATGGTTCCTGCTGGGCAGCATCGCCATGCGCGGGGCAGGCTGCACCTATAACGATATCGTCGACCGCGATCTGGATCGTCAGGTCGCACGCACCGCCGTCCGGCCACTGGCGAGCGGAGCGGTGTCGCTGAAGGCCGCCTGGGGCTGGCTGATCCTGCAATGCCTGATCGGGCTGGTGGTGCTGGTGCAACTGAACCTGTTCGCCGCCATCGTTGCGATGGCCAGCCTTGCGCTGGTCGCCGCCTATCCGTTCATGAAGCGCATCACTTGGTGGCCGCAGGCGTGGCTTGGCCTCGTCTTTTCCTGGGCGGCGCTGGTCGGCTGGTCGGGCGTTACGGGCGGGCTGAACGCGCCGGGACTGCTGCTTTATGCCGGATCGATTTTCTGGGTGATCGGATATGACACCATCTATGCGTTGCAGGATGTCGAGGACGATGCGCTGGTCGGCGTCAAATCCTCTGCCCGGCGGCTGGGCAGCCATGTTCATGCGGGTGTCGCGGCTTTCTATCTGCTGGCACTTGCCCTGTGGAGCGCGGCATTCTGGCTAATGCGACCAAGCTGGCTGGCACTTGCCGCGCTGTTGCCGATGGCGCTGCACCTGCTCTGGCAGGTGATGACGCTCAAGCCGCAGGACGGCGCGAATGCGCTCGATCGCTTCCGCTCGAACCGCAATGCCGGGCTGCTGATGTTCGCCGCCTGCTTCGTCATCGGGGCAACGCTTTGATTTTACCGCCGCGCGCCCCTAAATCGCGACGATGACAACCCCCGAACATGCCAAAGCATTGAGCGAAGCCGCGGTCGCCCGCGCAACCGCCCTGGGCGCGGATGCCGCCGACGCCCTTTTTTCCGCCGATACCGCTGTTGCCGTTTCGGTACGCCTCGGCGCGCTGGAAGAAGTGGAGCGTTCAGAAGGCGCGGAACTGTCGCTGCGCGTCTTTATCGGCCATCGCTCGGCATCGGTGACGACTTCGGACCTTTCCGACGCTGCGCTCGACACGCTTGCCGACCGGGCGATGCGCATGGCACGGGAAGCGACCGAGGATCGCTGGGCCGGACTGGCACCGCGCAACCGCCTGCTCCATGGCGCGCCGCCTGCGCTCGATCTGGACGACGGCGCGGAGGTTGAACCCGAAACGCTGAAACAGGCCGCACTTGCCGCCGAAGACGCCGCCCGCGCGGTCGAAGGCGTAACCAGCAGCGAAGGTGCCAGCGCCACCGCCAGCCGCTCGATCGTTGCGCTCGCCACCAGCCACGGTTTTTCGGGTGCCTATCCCGTCACCGCCCACAGCCTTGCGGCCAGCGTCTTGGCAAAGGGTGCAGGCGGCGGGCTTCAGCGCGATGCCGCGCATCACACGGTGCGCCATCGCAGCGCGCTGGAAACGCCGGAAATGATCGGCGAACGAGCGGGTGTTCGCGCGGTAGCGCGCCGCGATCCCATACGGCCGAGGAGCGGCTCGATGCCGGTCATTTTCGACCCCCGCGTCGGCTCCGGCCTGATCGGCGCGCTGACAGGGGCGATTTCCGGCCCGGCAATCGCGCGCGGCACCAGCTTCCTGCGCGACATGCTGGGCAAGCAGGTATTCGCCGGCGGCATTACCATCCATGACGACCCGCACCGGCCACGCGGTTTGCGCTCCAAACCGTTCGACGGAGAGGGGCTGCCGGTCTCGCCCTCGATGCTGATCGAGAACGGGATGCTGGAAAGCTGGCTGCTCGATAGCGCATCGGCGCGCCAGCTTGGCCTGGAACCCACCGGCCACGCCGGTCCGGGCGGCGGCACCGCAACCAGCAACCTGTATATGGAAGCGGGCACCATCTCGCCCGAAACGCTGATCGCCGATATCGAATACGGCCTGTGGGTTACCGAATTGATCGGGCGCGGCGTCAACCCGGTGACAGGCGATTACAGCCGGGGTGCGGCGGGCTTCCTGATCGAAAACGGCGAAATTACCCGCCCAGTCGCCGAATGCACCATCGCGGGCAATCTGAAGGATATGTATCGCGCCATGACGCCCGCCAACGATCTGGAATTCCGCTATGGCGTCAACGTGCCGACCTTGCGGGTGGAAGGGATGACGATTGCCGGAGAGTGATGCGCTCGCCCATGCCGTTTGCGCCATAGCGGCAGAGGCGGGCGCGCTCGCCATGGCGCGCTGGCGCACCGATTTCCGCCGCTGGGAAAAATCACCCGGCAACCCCGTCTGCGATGTCGATCTGGAGGTCAATCAGTTGCTGCGCGAGCGGCTGAGCGCGCTGCTGCCCGATGCCGGCTGGTTATCCGAAGAAACCGTCGATAATGCCGAACGGCTGTCGCGGCGCAGGCTGTGGGTCGTCGATCCCATCGACGGCACGCGCGACTATCTGCGCGGGCGTGAAGGCTGGGCAGTCTCGGTTGCCCTTGTGGAAGACGAACAGCCCCGTATCGGCGTTCTCGCCGCTCCCGCACGCAAGGAACGCTGGCATGCCGTCGCCGGGCGCGGTGCGTTTCGCAACGATGCCCAGTTAACGGCCGGATCGCGCTCCGAAATCGTCGGCGCCCGCGTTCCGGCGGAATCGCTGGCCAAGGCGGATCGCGACCTGATCACGGTGCCCAAGCCCAATTCGATCGCGCTGCGCATCGGCATGGTCGCCGCCGATGAGGCCGATCTGGTCGCGACGCTGCGCTGGGGCCATGAATGGGACATCGCCGCCGCGACACTGATCGCGCGTGAGGCGGGGGCGTCGATTACCGATGCGCTGGGCCGAAAGCTTCGGTTCAACACGCCCGATGGAGATGCCTTCGGGATTCTGGCTACCGCTCCTGCTATTCACGATGCTGCTGTCGCCCGGCTGGAAACGCGCGCGAAAGAGCAGATCAGGCAGCGATAGCCGTTAAAAATCGACCGCAATCCCCTTGCGTTCCCAGTCGCCATAGCGGGTGGGGTCGCGGCCCAGCGGGTCGTCCTCCGCCTTGCGGTCGGCGGGCATCGGGTCCGGTTCGGGCACCGGCGGATTCTCGCTCAGATGCGCGGGCGGCTTCACATGCGGCGGGCGACGGCCCATGATGGTGTCCTTTCCGATTGATCGAAGCAGCGTCGCTCCCCACATTGGCGGGGAAAGGATGGAATGCAAGTGAATGGCCTGAAGACTGCAATGCTGCTCGCCGCGATGACCGCGCTGTTCATGGCGCTGGGGCTGACGCTGGGCGGCACGGGCGGCATGATCATCGCGCTGGTTATCGCGGTGGGCATGAACCTGCTGACCTATTGGAACGCCGACAGGATCGTGCTGTCGATGCACCATGCACGTGAGGTTGATGAACGCAGCGCGCCCGAACTCTATGGCGTGGTGCGCGATCTGGCGACGCGCGCGAACCTGCCGATGCCGCGCGTTTATATCGTCGATCAGCCGCAACCCAATGCCTTTGCCACCGGGCGCAACCCGGATAATGCAGCGGTCGCGGCGACCACGGGCCTGCTTCAGTTGCTCAACCGTGAAGAGATTGCGGCGGTGATGGCGCATGAGCTGGGCCATGTCCGCAATCGCGACACGCTGATCATGACGATGGTGGCGACGATTGCGGGCGCGATTTCGATGCTGGCGAGCTTTGGCCTGTGGTTTCGCGGCGGCGACGGACGCGGGGCGGGATTTGCCGGGTTACTGGCGGTACTGGTCGCGCCCTTCGCCGCGATGATCGTGCAGATGGCGATCAGCCGCACCCGCGAATATGGCGCCGACCGGGCGAGTGCCGAAATTTCCGGCAATCCGATGGCGCTTGCTTCCGCGCTGGCAAAGCTGCAACAGGGCGCATCCCATATCCCCAATCCGGTGGCCCAGCGTATTCCCGCAACCTCACAACTTTATATCGTGCCCGGACTGGCGCGGGAGGGGGACAGCCTGTTTTCCACCCATCCCGATACGCAGAACCGGATTGCCGAACTGCACCGTCTGGCGGGGGATATAGCGCCGCCCTCGCCCTCCGTTGCCGCACGCCCGAAACGCACCGGTAGCAGCAGCGTCCCCGTCACCCGCCGTCGCCGCGCCAGCGCGCTCGACCCGCTGCGCCGCGACTAAATTTTGGCACGCCCCCGCCTCCATCGCGACGCCCCCGGCGTCCCCGCCCGGCGTGCGGCGCTGCGCCTGCTCGATGCCGTGCTGCGGCGCGGACTGGCACTCGAAGCCGCGCTAGACACTGCTGCGCGCGGCCTCGACAAGCGCGAGGACCGGGCGCTGGCGCACGCCATCGCCGCCGAAACGCTGCGCCACCTGCACGATTGCGATGCGCTGATCGATTCGGCGACCGCCCGCCCGCTTCCCGACGATGCCAAGGCGCGCTTTGCCCTGCGGATCGCACTGACACAGGCGCTGGCCATGGGGGTCGCGCATCATGCGGCCATCGCCACGGTGCTGCCGCTGGTCGATGGCGGCCCGCGCAAGCTGGTCCATGGCGTGTTCGGCACGCTGATCCGCAAGGGCGTGACGTTTCCAAACCCGCCGGCACTACCTCCCGCCGTGGCCCAGCGATGGCAGACATCGTGGGGTGAGGATATAGTCCGCGCCGCCGGGGCCGCGATTGCGGCACCGCCACCGATCGACGTCACCCTGAAACCCGATGCCGATCCCACGGCACTGGAAGGCGAATCGTTGCTTCCCGGCCATGTCCGCCTTAGCGGCGACACCTCCGTTCCGGCTCGTGCGGGTTTTGCCGAGGGACAGTGGTGGGTACAGGATATTGCCGCGTCGCTGCCAGCGCGGCTGGCTGGGCGGGGTGCAGGCACCGCGCTCGACCTGTGTGCAGCGCCCGGCGGCAAGACGATGCAGCTCGCCGCCGCCGGGTGGCAGGTGACGGCACTCGACCGTTCGGAAAACCGTCTTGCGCGACTTCACGCCAATCTGGAGCGCACCGGCCTGACCGCGACGGTCATTGCCGCCGATGCGCTGGAATGGACACCCGAACAGCCGGTTGACCTGATCCTGCTCGATGCGCCGTGCAGCGCGACCGGCATCTTTCGCCGTCATCCCGATGTGCTGCATCGCGTCCGTCCGGCGATCATTGCCGAGATGGCGGAGTTACAGGCGCGATTACTGGCCCGCGCCGCCGACTGGGTGCGTCCGGGCGGGCAGCTTGTCTACGCCACCTGTTCGCTGGAACCCGAAGAGGGTGAGCGGCAAATCGAAGCCTTTTTAAAAACCCGCAGCGACTATCGCGTCGAACCCGAAACCGCCGTTCCGCTGCCCGATGGCGTCATGCCGTTCTCGCAGGGCTGGATACGGACGTTACCCGGAACACTAGCGGACAAGGGCGGGATGGACGGCTTTTTCATCTGCCGGATGATTCGAAAGGGGTAATCGCCCCTCATAAAGTCCCGCAACATGCTTGCGGGCGAATCGCGCCATGCTACATGGGACCATCATGCAGCAACCCGTCCGGATCGCGCCCTCCATTCTTTCCGCCGACTTTGCCCGGCTGGGCGAGGAAGTGCGCGCCATCGATGCCGCCGGAGCGGACTGGATTCATATCGACGTGATGGACGGGCATTTCGTGCCCAATATCACCATCGGTCCCGCCGTGGTGAAGGCGCTTCGCCCGCACAGCGCCAAGCCGTTCGACGTCCATCTGATGATCGCGCCGGTCGATCCGTATCTGGAGGCCTTTGCCGAGGCGGGCGCCGACTGCCTGTCGGTCCACCCCGAAAGCGGCCCGCATCTGCATCGCACGATCCAGTCGATCAAGGCGCTGGGCAAGCGTGCGGGCGTGGTGCTCAACCCCGCCACCCCGATCGCGGTGGTCGAAGAAGTCATCGACATGATCGACCTGATTCTGGTGATGAGCGTCAATCCCGGTTTCGGCGGCCAGAAATTCATCACCAGCCAGCTTGCCAAAATCGCCGCGTTGCGCAGCCTGATCGACGCCAGCGGACGCGCCATCGACCTGGAAGTGGACGGCGGGATCGACCGGCAGACCGCTCCGCGCGCGATTGAAGCCGGGGCCGACGCGCTGGTCGCGGGCACCGCAAGCTTTACCGGCGGGCCGGACTGCTATGCCGACAATATCCTCGCGCTGCGGGGGAACGGGTGAACGAATATTCGCCCTTTGAGCAGGATCCCGACAGTATCGAGGATGGCAAGCGGCTGGTCCGCGCCGGGGGCGATCGCGGGCTGTCGCTCGCCGAAAAACTCAACGACCGGTTTCAGCGGCTGGCATGGCGCAGCCCCATTCACCGTTTCCGCCTGCGCGGGCGCCATCCGCTGAAGCTGATCACGGTCGCCGACGATCCGTTTCTCGGCAATATTGAACGCGGCCACGCCCTGCTCGACGGCATGGTCAGCTTTCGTGGCGAAACCCGCAATATTTCCGGCCTGAACCTGAGCGCGCCCGGATTCTCTCCGGCATTCGGCGAATATCTGCACAGTTTCGCCTGGCTGCGCGACCTGTCGTCGGTCGCAACCCGCGCCACCGCCGCACCAATTGCCGAGGCGATCATGCGCCAATGGGTCGCGGTGCATGGCGAAACCGTCACCGATTCCGCCTGGCAGCCGGATCTATGGGGCAAGCGCATCCTGTTCTGGGTGGCGCATGCGCCGCTGATCCTGTCGAGCACCGATCTGGTCTATCGTTCGAACGTGCTGAACGCGCTGGCGCGCGGTGCCCGTCATCTCGATCGCACCGCCGACAAGGCGCTTCCCGGCGTGCCCCGGCTGGCGGCATGGTGCGGCGTCGTCGCGGCGGGGCTGATGCTGCCGGGCGGCGATCCCCGGCGCACGTTCGGAGAGGCGGGGCTGGAACGCGCCATCGCCTCCGCCACGTTCAGCGACGGTGGCGCGGTCAGCCGGTCGCCGATGCGCCAGCTCGACATGGTCATGCTGCTGGCCATGGTACGTGAAACCTATGCCGCGCGACGGATCGACACGCCTGCCTTTATTACGGAAGCGCTTGACCGGATGACGGCGGCGCTGCTCGGCGTGTGCATGGGCGATCGCGGCACGTCGAGCTGGCAGGGTTCGGGCCCCGTGGCCGGAGACGCCGTGGAACAGATGCTGGAAGCCACGGGCATTCGCGTTCGTCCGCTCAAACAGGCGCGCGACTGGGGCTATCAGCGGCTGGCAGCGGGCAACAGCGTGCTGCTGCTCGACGCAGCCCCGCCGCCCGTCGCGCGCGTGGTCGAAGGCGGCTGCGCCTCGACGCTGGCGTTCGAACTGTCCGATGGGGAACATCGCCTGATCGTCAATTGCGGCGGTGCGCGCGCCGCCCATGCTGCCCTTCCAGCTGCCCTTGCCGATGGATTGCGGACCACTGCGGCGCATTCGACGCTGACCGTCGACAACAGCAATTCGACCGCCATTCATTCCGACGGCACGCTGGGCAAGGGCGTCAATGAGGTCGAGCTGAACCGGCAGGAATCGGAGACGGTCTTACGGATCGAGGCCAGCCATGACGGCTATCTGCGTCGCTATGGCCTGCTCCACCGGCGACAGATTGCGCTGTCGCCCGACGGGCGCGACGTGCGCGGCGAGGATTCGCTGATTGCCGGCGGCCGGCGACGGCGGCGTGGCGACATTCCCTTCACCCTACGCTTTCACCTCGGCCCGAAGGTCGAAGCCACCGCGACCGCCGATGGCGAAGGCGCATTCCTGCGCATTCCCGGCGGCCTGTGGCAGTTGCGCTGCAAGGGTGCGAAGCTGACGGTCGAAGAAAGCCTGTGGGTCGATGCCGATGGCAGGCCGCAACTGACTGATCAGATCGTACTTGCCGGGACGTCGCCCGCAGGCGGAACCAGCGTCACCTGGCTATTGCGCAAAACCCGCTGAAGGATTTGCACCGGACCGTCAGACTCCCCTTGCCTTTGCGCGGGGCATTGTTGAAAGAGACGCCCCATGCAGATCCATCCCATTCGCCGCGCCCTCCTTTCCGTTTCCGACAAAAGCGGAATCACCCAATTAGGCGAGGCGCTGGCCCGTCACGGTGTTGAACTGGTGTCGACCGGCGGCACGGCCCGCACCCTGCGTGAGGCAGGGCTGGAAGTGCGCGACATTTCCGACCTGACCGGCTTTCCCGAAATGATGGACGGGCGGGTCAAGACGCTGCACCCGGTGGTGCATGGCGGCCTGCTGGGCGTGCGCGACAATCCGGAGCATGTCGCGGCGATGGAAACGCACGATATCGGTGCTATCGATCTGGTCGTGGTCAACCTCTACCCCTTCGCCCAGACCGTTGCGAAGGGCGCGGATCGCGACGAGATTATCGAGAATATCGATATCGGCGGCCCGTCCATGGTCCGGTCGGCGGCGAAGAACCATGCGGCGGTGGCGATCGTCACCGACCCCGCCGATTATGATGCGCTGATCGCGGAGATGGACGACAATCAGGGCGGCACAACGCTCGACACCCGCCGCAAGCTGGCCGCCAAGGCCTATGCCGCGACCGCCGCCTATGACTCCGCCATTGCTCAATGGTTCGCCTTTGCCGATCAGGGCGAGCCGTTTCCGCAGACGCTGCCGCTGGCCTTCACGCTCGGCGACAGGTTGCGCTATGGCGAAAACCCGCACCAGTCGGCCGCGCTCTACCTTCCCAACGGACCCTCGGCACGCGGCATCGCGCAGGCCGAACAGGTGCAGGGCAAGGCACTGAGCTACAATAATTATAACGACGCCGATGCCGCGCTCGAGCTGGTCAGCGAGTTTCGCGACGGCCCGCCGACAGTGGTCATCGTCAAGCACGCCAATCCGTGCGGGGTCGCCAGCGCCGATACGCTGATCGAAGCCTATCGTGCCGCCCTTGCCTGCGACAGCGTGTCGGCATTTGGCGGCATCGTTGCGGTCAATCGCCCGCTCGACGCCGAAACCGCACGCGCAATCACCGCAGTCTTTACCGAAGTCGTCGCGGCCCCCGCTGCCAGCGACGAAGCCCGCGCGGTGTTTGCCGCAAAAAAGAATCTGCGCCTGCTCGTTACCGGCGACCTGCCCGATCCGGCACGGCCCGGCCTGACGATCAAATCGATTGCCGGTGGTCTGCTGGTTCAGGGCCGCGACGATGCGCTGATCGAGGACGCACTGAAGGTAGTCACGAAGCGCACGCCGAGCGAGCAGGAAATGGCCGATTGCCGTTTCGCCTGGACCGTTGCCAAGCATGTGAAGTCGAACGCGATCGTGTACGCCAAAGGCGGATCGACCGCCGGGATCGGTGCGGGCCAGATGAGCCGGGTCGAATCCGCCCGCATCGCCGCATGGAAGGCGAAGGATGCGGCCGAAAAAGCAGGCTGGGCGGAATCGCGGACCATCGGGTCGGCGGTCGCAAGCGACGCCTTCTTCCCCTTTGCCGACGGGTTGATGGCCGCGGTCGAAGCAGGTGCCACCGCCGTCATTCAGCCCGGCGGCTCAATCCGCGATGACGAGGTGATCGCCGCCGCCGACGAGGCCGGACTGGCGATGGTGTTTACCGGGATGCGCCACTTCCGCCACTAGGACCGTTTGATGCTGCCGTGAAGCTGTATGATGACAACCGCTGAGCGGGGGCTGCATCCCTGCATATTCTGGCCAGGGATCTAGTCGTTGCAGCTCAGCTTGATGGTGTAATGCCCGCGATCCATCACCTTCTTCGCCTTGCGCATCTTGTACCGGGTGCCGTTGAACATGCGGACATCCTTCCCTTCCCAGTAATGCCCCTGCCCGCCGGTGGCTTCCGCGTAGAAATACATGGCGTATTTCTCCTGCTGGACGATCGGGACATCGGCTACCGTCAGCTTGGTCGCGCGCTGATAGGGACGAAAGGTCCACCAGCCGTGATTATGCCAGTTACGAACGCCATCCGCATGACGAATGAAAAACCGCACCGGATAGCGACAGGCATTCTGTACCCAGATTTGCCGCTTGACCTGCGCCTGAGCCGGTACCGGCGTCACGATCGCTCCCGCGACCAACGCAACCGCGCCAATACCCCCTGAAATGTGCAGCAATGCTTTCATGGTCAATTCCCCCTTCTGACCGTGCAAGACGCCCCATAGTATCGGGCAATCCAGCGCTTTCCATCCTCCAAAGTTGGTAGATGCTGCGGCCGCAGGGGGATTTTGCGCATAAAAAAGGAGCGGTCCGCATCGGCGAACCGCTCCTTTTCAGAAGGTTTTTAAGCCAGATCAGACGGCGCGTTCGACCATCATCTTCTTGGTTTCGGCAATCGCCTTGGCCGGGTTCAGCCCCTTGGGGCAGACATTGGCGCAGTTCATGATGGTGTGGCAGCGATAGAGGCGGAAGGGGTCTTCCAGCTCATCCAGCCGCTCGCCGGTCATCTCGTCACGGCTGTCGGCCAGCCAGCGATAGGCCTGAAGCAGGATGGCGGGGCCGAGGAACTTGTCCGAATTCCACCAATAGCTGGGGCATGAGGTCGAGCAGCAGGCGCACAGGATGCACTCATACAGCCCGTCGAGCTTGCCACGCTCTTCCGGCGACTGCAGCCGCTCCTTGCCCGCAGGTGCCGGCGTCACCGTCTTCAGCCAGGGCTGGATCGACGCATATTGCGCATAGAAATGGGTGAAATCGGGGACCAGATCCTTGATCACTTCCATATGCGGCAGCGGGGTGATGCGGATTTCGCCCCGAATGTCCTCAATCGCGGTGGTGCAGGCCAGTCCGTTCTTGCCGTCGAGATTCATCGCGCACGATCCGCAAATCCCTTCGCGACACGACCGGCGGAAGGTCAGCGACGAATCCTGCTCATTCTTGATCTTGATCAGCGCGTCGAGAATCATCGGCCCGCAATCGTCGAGGTCGATCTTGTAGGTGTCATAGCGCGGATTGGCGCCGCTATCGGGGTCGTAGCGGTAAATCTTGAAGGTTTTCAGACGCGTCGCCCCTTCAGGTGCGGGATGCGTCGTCCCCTTTTTAATGACACTGTTCTTGGGCAGGGAAAATTCGGCCATGCTCGCTTTCCGTCTTGCAGTCGCGGCCCGACATGGCGCGCAAGCGCCCGCGGGTCAAGGTTGTGCGCTGCGATAGACCAGCCGCCGCACAAACGCAAAGCCGGTTCAGATCACATCCAGAATCAGTTCGCGCTTCCGGGCTTCCTCGGCATCGATATACCAGTTTTCGGGTGCCCGTTCGCGCACCTCGTCGAAATCGATTTTCGTCCCCGCGACCAGATCGCGAAACCCTTCCTCCTCGATACGGATCGAATGCTCGATTTCATGCAGGCTGGCTTTCAGCGAATCGATGCAGCTCCTCAGCGGCCCCGACAGGTTGAGCGTCTTGGTCAGCAGACGCTCATGCACCATGATTCGCGTGCCGCGCGTCAGAAAGCGCTTGTCGTTGGGAAAGGCGGCCATGAAGGTCGCGCCCGCCGAATAGACCGCCACCTTGCCCAGAAACAGGATTTCGCGATCGGAATAGTCGCGCAGCAGCCGCACCTCGTCCCCCATCAGGCGCGCGACCTCCGGATCGCCGCCCAGCGTGGAGATGGCAATCACCAGCGTGCCGTCCTCCGGCGCCGCCGCAATCTGTTCGCGAAAGGACTGGTACATCGCCTGATCGACCGGTCCGGACAGGTGGACATGCGGCCGGGCGAGCAGGGGATAGCGCGATGCGTTCGATTCGTCTGCCATAGCGCGCCAACCCGCCACACCGTATCGGGTTCCAACGGCGGTACCGGATCAGGGCAGGTTCGGCCCCAGACTGGGGTCGACATCGCGCGGCCGGACGAAGCGTCCCAGTGCGCCCCTGCCCGCCAGCACATCGGCCCAGCGATCGCCGTCGAAGCGGATTTCGGCAAAGCTTCCGGTCGGGAATTTCAGTTCCACCGCGTCGCGCAGCGGCTGCCCCGGCGCATCGGGCACCAGCGTCAGGATCAGATCCTCCAGCCCCGGATTATGCCCCGCCAGCAGCACTGAGTCGGTTTCTTCCGGAAGTGCATGAATCACATCGAGCAGGGTATCGACCGACGCCAGATAGACCTGCCGGTTCCATTCGGGCGAAGGCATATCGCCATAAGCGGCGGCGAAATGTTCCAGCGTCTGCACGACCCGCAGCGCGGGCGAGGCGACCAGCCGCTCGAACCGTACTGGCAGTCCGCGCAGATGCCGCCCCATCACCGCGGCGGCACGCTTGCCCTTGTCATTGAGCGGCCGGTCGAAATCGCGCGTAATCGCGTCATCCCAGCCGGATTTGGCGTGGCGCAGCAGGTTCAGCGTCTTCATGGCGCTCCGTCAGGCTGGTCGGGTGGGCTCGTGCACCTCTTGCACCATGTCGCCGCCGGAGGAAAGCCGTTGCGCGCGTAAAACTGCTTCATCGAGCGTCAGGCGCGTCACCGGCGTGCCTTCGGGAAAGGCGGAGAGCAGGCGCGAGGGCATGGCCGCCGACAGCAGCACGAATGCCCCGCGATCGTCGGCGCGGCGGATCAGCCGCCCGAACGCCTGTGCCAGTTTCGCGCGCACCACCCGGTCGTCATAGTCCTTTCCGCCCCCCGCCATGCGCCGCGCGGCGTGCAGCACGGTCGGCTTGGGCCAGGGCACCCCTTCCAGCACCACCATGCGCAGCGAATGGCCTGGCACGTCCACCCCGTCGCGCAGCGCATCGGTACCGAGCAGCGAGGCACGGCCGTCATCGCGGAAAATATCGACCAGCGTGCCGGTGTCGATCGGATCGACATGCTGCGCCATCAGCGGCAGACCTTCGCGCGCCAGCCGGTCGGCAATCCGGGCATGGACACTGCGCAACCGCCGGATCGCGGTGAACAGGCCCAGCGTGCCCCCCTGTGCCGCGACGATCAGCCGCGCATAGGCATTGGCGAGCGCCGACAGGTCGCCGCGCTTCACATCGGTGACGATCAGCACTTCGGATTGCGCGGCATAGTCGAACGGGCTGGACGCAGCGAAATGGCCGGGTGCACGCGCGATATGGTGTGCGCCGCTGCGCGCATCCGCCACGTCCCAGTCGCCGCCCGCGCGCAGCGTGGCCGAGGTGACCAGCGCGCCGTGCGCGGGTTCGAGCACGGTCTTGGCAAAGGGGCGGCTGGGATCGAGCCAGTGGCGATGCAGGCCGATATCATATTCGCGCCCCTCGATCCGGTCGACCGCAAGCCAGTCGACGAAATCGGGATCGGCAGGCCCGCCGATCCGCGCGATCAGCGCCAGCCATGCCCCCACCGTCTCCGCCCGCCAGCCGAGCGAGGCAATCGCCCCTTCGACCCGCGCGCGCGCTGCGCCGTCCATCCAGTCGGGCGCATCGGCGAGCAGCGCCTCCAGCCGCCGGCCCAGCGCAACCAGCGGACGGACCAGCGCGTCCAGCGCCTCGCCCGCCGGCCCCGCTGCCTCGACCAGTTCGGCAGACGGTTCGGCCAGTTCAGTTTCCAGCCCGTACCCGGCATCCGCCGCACCCTTTTCATCGCGCGCATAGACCAGCCCGCGCACCGTCGCGAGCAGCGTTTCGAGCGGCCCAAACGGCTCGCCCTCATTCAGCCGTTGCAGCCAGCCCTCCGACGGCAGCGCGCTTGCGGCCTGTACCGCATCGGCAATCGCCCGGCCGCCCTGTTCATCATAGCTGGCAACGTCCGACAGTCGCGCCGACAGCCCGCGCCTGCGCCCACGGCTATTGCGTTCCGGACCCAATACCCAGCGGCGCAGCTCAATCGCCTCCTGTCCGGTAAGCGCCGCCGCGAACATCGCATCCGCCGCGTCGAACAGATGGTGGCCTTCGTCAAAGACATAGCGGGTCGGGCGCGTCGTCGTCTCCCGTCCGCGCGCGGCATTGACCATCACCAGCGCGTGATTGGCGATGACGATATCGGCATCGGCGGATGCCCGCGCGGCGCGCTCGATATAGCATTTGCGGTAATGCGGGCAGCCTGCATAGATGCACTCGCCGCGCCGGTCGGTCAGCGCGGTCGATCCGTTGCGCCGGAACAGCGTCGGCAGCCAGCCGGGCAGGTCGCCGCCCACCATATCGCCGTCTGCCGTATAGGCCGCCCAGCGTGCGACGAGATGCGCCAGCACCGCCGCACGCCCCGCAAACCCGCCCTGCAACGCATCTTCCAGATTGAGCAGACACAGATAGTTTTCCCGCCCCTTGCGCGTCACCACCCGATGTTTCCGTTCCGCCGGATCGGGGAACAACCGCTCGGTCTCATGCCCCAATTGTCGTTGCAGCGCCTTGGTGAAGGTCGAGACCCAGACCGGCCCGTCCGCCTGTTCGGCCCAGAGCGATGCGGGCGCGAGATAGCCCAGCGTTTTGCCGATCCCCGTTCCCGCTTCGGCCAGCACCAGATTGGGCGCATCGCGCATATCGCGCGGGGCGAAGGCCGTGGAGGCCGCTTCGGCAAAAGCGCGCTGCCCCTCACGCCGTTCCGCGCCTTTACCGGTCAGCCGGTCGAGCCGCGCGGTCACATCGTCGGCATGCAGCGTGACGATACGCGGCGCGGGACGCGATGCCTGCTCCTCCCACTCGGGCAGTTTCGAAAACAGCCAGCGCTCGTCGCGTGCCGGTCTGGCGATCCGTCCCGAAAGCAACGGCACCCAGGGCCAGCGCAGCCGCGACAGTGCCTGCGCACCGCTCCACGCCCCTTCGCGCTCCGGCCAGTCGCCGTCACACAGCGCCAGCATCGCCGCCGCCGCTTCGCGCAGGAAGGGCGCAACCCCCGCGTCCGTATCCGGCGGCGCCAGCCCGGTCGCGCGCGCCAGCCCTTTCGGTGTCGGGACCATGAATTGCGCGGGCCGCAAAAACGCCCATAGCTCCAGCAGATCCAGCCCCGAAAGGTCGCCATAGCCCAGCCGCTGCGCCACCAGCGGTGCGTTGAGCAGCAACACGGGCGTATCGGCGGCGATGCGAATCGCCTCGCCGCGGCCGATCGCACGCGTTTCGCCATCGGGCAGGGCGATCCAGACGCCCGAATGGCTGGCGTGCAGCGCAGGATGAGGAAGTTCCGGGATCACCCGCCCCTTCTCCCCCATGCAGAACAGATTGGCAACAGGCGCAGGGCGCTTTTGTTACCACTCCGGCTGTGGCACAGTGATGGTAGCGATATAAATATAGGAGGGGATCATGCGTCCGATACTATTCGGTTCAGCACTGGTTATATCTGCTAGCGCTATCAGTTTTGCCGCGCCGATTGCGGCGCAGGACGCATCGCACCCCGCCATCAAACCGCCGCGCACCCTGACCGCCGATCAGGATCGGCAGATCATGATGCAAAAGCTCGGCATCACCGCGCTCAAACCGGGGCCGAGCGGCGATCCGGATGCCCCCAACCACGCCAATTATGACGAAGCAACCGCCGGTCCCAATCCCGGCCTGCCCGACCCCCTCACCACCTTTGCCGGGCGCAAGGTGACGACGCCCGAAATGTGGTGGAAGGTGCGGCGCCCCGAAATCGCCGAAACCTATGCCCGCGAAGTCTATGGCCGCATCCCCGCCAATATGCCGAAGGTGACATGGCGGGTACGCGCAACCGACCGGGAGGAGATGGGCTGGCCGCGCAAGCCGGTCATCGCGCGCCGGCTGATCGGCCATGTCGACAATTCGGCCTATCCCGCGATCAACGTCGATATCCGCATGACGGTGGTCACGCCCGCCGATACCAAGGGGCCGGTGCCGCTGCTCATCATGTTCGGGCGGGACACATTCCCCGCCCCGTCCCAGCCGACCCGCGCCGAATATGAACGCATGGATGCGGCGCTGAAGGCGGTGCTGATCAAACAGGATCCGTCGCTCGCCAGGGTGTTTCAGGCGCATCAGGCGCTCGCGCTGGAATCGCAGCCGCCGGTCAAATTCCCCGACCCCAACACCATTTCGCGCCCCGATGTGCTGATTCATGCGGGCTGGGGCTATGCCATGCTCGATACCGCCAGCATTCAGGCCGATAACGGTGCCGGGCTGACGCGCGGGATTATCGGCCTCGTCAATCACGGGCAGACGCGTTCGCCCGATCAGTGGGGAGCGTTGCGCGCCTGGGCCTGGGGCGCCAGCCGCGCCTTCGACTATCTGTCGAAAGACCCCAGCGTGGACGCAAAGCATATCGGGATCGAGGGCGTCTCGCGCTGGGGCAAGGCGGCACTGGTGACGATGGCGTTCGACCGGCGGTTCGCGATGGTGCTGATCGGATCGTCGGGCAAGGGCGGCGTCACCCCGCTGCGTCGCAATTTCGGCGAGGCGGTATCCAGCCTTGGCACCGGCGAATATTACTGGATGGCGGGTAATTTCCTGAAATATAATGCGGCGTCGATGCAATCCGGCAAGCCGCTGACCATCGCCGACCTGCCGGTCGATTCGAACGAGCTGCTGGCGCTATGCGCGCCGCGCCTGACCTTCATCAGCTATGGCATTCCCGAAAAGGGCGATGCCAAATGGCTCGACCAGCGCGGTAGCTGGATGGCGGCGCTGGCGGCAAGTCCGGTATGGGATCTGCTCGGTGCGCATGGGCTGATGGAAAATGTCGATTACCGCACCCAGCCGATGCCGCCGGTCAATCACGGGCTGCTCGACCATCGCCTCGCCTGGCGGCAGGATGACGGCGGGCATACCGATGCGCCCAATATCAAGCCGTTCACCCAATGGGCCGATAGGTTCATCGGGTTTCAGCCGCCGCAATAGGCCCGCGCCCGGTCAGCCGACGATCAGCGTCTCCAGCGCCGCGCGCAACGGCCCGGCGAGCGGTGCGGGACGACGGGTGGCTGCATCGACATAGACATGGACGAAGAACCCTTCCGCCGCTGCGGTGTCAGCGTCATTGCGAAAGAGGCCGATTTCATAGCGAACCGAAGAGGTGCCGATCCGCGCCACGCGGATGCCCGCCGCGATCCGGTCGGGAAAAGCCATTTCGGCGTGATAGCGGCAGCCGGTTTCGACCACGAGGCCGATCTGCGCGCTGTTCAGCGGATCGAGCAGCCCCTGCCCGATCAGCCAGCCGTTCACCGCGCTGTCAAAAATCGAATAATGCACGACATTGTTGAGGTGGCCATAGACGTCATTGTCCTTCCACCGCGTATCGTGCTGCGAAAAAGCAGCATAATCGGCGCGGGTTCCCGGCGGCACTCTTTCGGCCATCACCATGCCTCCCGATAAATGGCCAGTGCGTCGGCCTGCGTCACTGCGCGCGGATTGTTGACCAGCAAACGCGTCTGCGCCATCGCCTCCGCGGCCAGTCGTGGCAGCGCCTCCTCACCAATCCCCACATCGCGCAGCCGCATCGGCATCCCCAGCCGTTCGCGCAGCCGGTCAAGCTCGTCGATAAACGCCGATGTACGCGCCTGACTGCCGACCTCGGCCAGATGCGGAAAGGCATCGGCGGCAATCTCGGCATAGACCCGGTCGGCATGGCCGGCATTGAAGCGCAGCACGGCGGGCAGCATCAGCGCGTTGGACAGGCCGTGCGGCACATGGAAAATCCCGCCGATCGGATAGGCAAGCGCATGGACGGCGGCAACGGGCGAATTGGCGAATGCCTGCCCCGCCAGCATCGCGCCCAGCAACATGCCGCCCCGCGCCTCCCGGTTGGCGCCGTCCGCCACTGCGGTTTCGATATGCGCGCCGAGCAGGCGCAGCGCCTCGCGCGCCAGACTGCGCGACATCGGATTGTTGTTGGCGCTGGTGGACGCATAAGCCTCGATCGCATGGACCATCGCGTCCACACCCGTCGCCGCGGTGATCGCGGGCGGCAGGCCGAGCGTCAGGTCGGGATCGAGCACCGCCAGGTCGGGCAGCAGGACCGGACTGGAAACCCCGCGCTTTTCGGTGTCGCCGACGGTGATGATCGCGACCGGCGTGACTTCCGACCCCGTCCCCGCCGTGGTCGGCACCAGCACCAGCGGCAGGCGCGGCCCCAGCGCGTTGCCGACGCCCCATGCCGCATCCAACGCCTCCCCCGATCCCAGCAGCAGCGCCGCCAGCTTGGCGATGTCGAGCGACGATCCGCCGCCGAACCCGACTACACCCGTCACCCGGTGGCGCGCCCCTTCGGCAATTGCGGACAACAGCGTGTCGCGCGACGGATCGGCCTCCACCCGGTCGAACACGCACACCCGCGCGCCAGCATCCTGCAGCGCCGCAATCGCGCCGTCGCACAGCCCCAGCGCGCGCAGGCCGGGATCGGTGACGAACAGCACCGACTCGCCCAGCCGCTCGCCAGCCAGCGCCCCAAGCTGCGCCGCCGCACCGGCGCGAAAGACAATCGAAGCAGCGGTATGAAAGCTGAATGGCGACATGGCCCGTTTCCTCTCCGCAACCAGCGTGGCAAAACCGCGCCCATATCGCAATGTCGCAGACGCCCCCGTCATGCCGGCGCGGGCTGGCATCCATGGCTGTTGCGATGGCTCCGACATGGAGCTGGACCCCAGCCTGCGCCGGGGTAACGGGAATTGCGGCTGCCCCTGCGCCATGCGGAAAGGATTGCGATTCGCGCGCATACGCGGCACAGGCATGCGCATCATGACTGACAGCACCACCCTTCGCGAAACCGCGCTCGAATCCAAGGCCTGGCCCTATGAGGAAGCCCGCAAGCTCCTCAAACGCTATGCAAAGGGCGCGCCGGAGAAAGGCCATGTGCTGTTCGAAACCGGATACGGCCCGTCGGGCCTGCCGCATATCGGCACATTCAACGAAGTGCTGCGCACCACCATGGTCCGCCATGCGTTTGAGGCGATGTCGAACATTCCGACCCGCCTGATCGCCTTTTCGGACGATATGGACGGGCTGCGCAAGGTGCCCGATAATGTGCCCAACAAGGACATGCTGGCCGAACATCTCGGCAAGCCGCTGACGCGCATTCCCGATCCGTTCGGCAAGTATGACAGCTTCGCCGCGCACAACAACGCGAAGCTGCGCGAATTTCTAGACCGGTTCGGCTTCGATTACGAATTCGCCTCCTCAACCGATTATTATGAGTCGGGCAGGTTCGACGACGCGCTGAAGAATGTGCTGCGCCATTTCGACAAGATCATGGACGTGATGCTGCCGACGCTGCGCAAGGAGCGCCAGGCCACCTATTCCCCCGTCCTGCCCGTCAGCCCGAAATCGGGTGTCGTGTTGCAGGTGCCGGTCGAGGTGGTCGATGCCGATGCCGGGATCATCGCGTTCGAGGATGCAGGCGAGCGGATCGAGCAGAGCGTGCTGGGCGGCCGGTCCAAGCTGCAATGGAAGGTCGACTGGGCGATGCGGTGGGTCGCGCTTGGCGTCGATTACGAGATGGCGGGCAAGGATCTGATCGATTCGGTCACGCAAAGCTCGAAGATCGCCCACGTGCTGGGCGGCCGCCCGCCCGAAGGCTTCAACTATGAAATGTTCCTCGACGAAAAGGGCGAGAAGATTTCGAAGTCGAAGGGCAATGGCCTCAGCCTCGATGAATGGCTGACCTATGGACCGGACGAAAGCCTTGCCTTCTACATCTATCGCGAGCCGAAAAAGGCGAAGGCGCTGCACATGGGCGTCATCCCGCGCGCGGTCGACGATTACTGGCAGTTCCGCGCCAATTATCCGACGCAGGAGCTGAAGCAGCAGCTCGGCAACCCCGTCCATCACATCCATAACGGCCCGCCGCCCGAAGAAGCGCTGCCCGTCACCTTCGGCCTGCTGCTCAATCTGGTCGGCGTGATGGGAGAGGCGAGCAAGGAACAGGTCTGGGGCTATCTCTCCAACTATCTGCCCGACGCGACTCCGCAAAGCTATCCCGCGCTCGACGAACTGATCGGCTATGCGCTGGCCTATGCCCGCGATTTCGTTGCGCCGACGCTGCACCGCCGCGCACCCGAAGGTGTCGAAGTGGATGCGCTCAAACGGCTCGATGCGGTGCTGGCCACCCTGCCCGCCGATGCCGCGGCCGAGGATATTCAGAACGAAGTCTATGAAATCGGCAAGACCGGCGGGTTCGACACTCTGCGCGACTGGTTCAAGGCGTTGTACGAGACGCTGCTCGGCTCGTCGCAGGGGCCGCGCATGGGCAGTTTCATCGCGCTCTACGGTATTGAAAACAGCCGCAAGCTGATCGCCGAAGCGCTCGAAAAAGCGTAAATCCCCGCAGTGCCGTCTGCCGCCTTGCCGTGGCGGCGGCGCTGCGCTAGCTTGGCGTCAGGCACCGAGCGGTCATTTCGGCCGTGACGGAAGAACATAAGTGAGTGACGGCATGGGGGATTTTTCCGCCCGAGTGCCGCACCGGCAGGGGAAAAAACCTGCCCGTCCGGCACCCAGAATGCCAGCGCGCGGTCGCTGGCCATATGCGAAACATTATGCCGCGTTGGATCTCGGCACCAACAACTGTCGGTTGCTGATCGCCCGGCCGCAGGGCGAAGGCTTTACCGTGGTCGACGCCTTTTCGCGCATCGTCCGGCTGGGCGAGGGGCTGTCCGCGTCGGGGCAACTGTCCGATGCGGCGATCGAGCGCACCATCGCGGCGCTGCGGGTGTGCGCCGACAAGCTGAAACGCCGCAACGTGACGCTGGCCCGCTCGGTCGCGACCGAAGCGTGCCGCCGCGCCAGCAACGGCAGCTCGTTCATCGAACGCGTCTATCGTGAAACCGGCATCGTCCTCGACATCATCACCGCCGAAGAAGAGGCACGGCTTGCGGTACTGGGCTGTCACGCGCTGCTCGAACCCGGCGACGGCCCTGCGCTGGTGTTCGATATCGGCGGCGGTTCGACCGAACTGGTGCTGATCGACGCCAGCGAACCGGTGCCGCAGGTGCTCGACTGGCACAGCGCGCCCTGGGGCGTGGTGTCGCTGACCGAAGCGATCCGCGCCGCGCATGGCGATGCCGATCATCGCGCCCAATATGCCCGGATGCGCGAAACCGCGAGCGCCAGCTTCACCGGCTTCGCCAAACGCCTGCCGAAAGGCGTGACGGGGCACCGGTTATTGGGCAGCAGCGGTACGGTGACGACGCTGGCCAGCGTGCATCTCGGCCTCGACAGCTATGACCGGTCGCGCGTCGACGGGCTGATCGTACCGTCGAGCGAGATGCGCAGTGTCAGCGCCTCGCTCGCCGACATGGATCTGAAGCAGCGTTCGCGCATCCCGTGCATCGGGCGCGAGCGCGCCGATCTGGTGGTGGCGGGCTGTGCGATCCTCGAATCGATCCTCGACATCTGGCCCGCGCACCGGCTGGGCATCGCCGATCGCGGTATTCGCGAAGGAATCTTACGGCGACTGATGCAGGGAGAAACAGCATGAGCCGCGGCGGACGATCCGGGCGGACGCGGGTGCGCACCGCGCGCGGGCGCAGCGCGCAATCGACTCGCTGGCTCGAACGGCAGTTGAACGACCCCTATGTCAAACGCGCCAAGGCGGAGGGGTTTCGCAGCCGCGCCGCATACAAGCTGCTCGAACTCGACGAACGTTTCGGCTTGTTGAAGGGCGCGCGCCGCGTCGTCGATCTGGGCATTGCGCCGGGTGGCTGGGCACAGGTGGTGCGCCAGCGCCTGCCCGCCGCCGCGGTCGTCGGCATCGACCTGCTGCCCGTCGATCCGATTGACGGGGTGACGATCCTGCAAATGGATTTTCTTGCCGACTCGGCCCCGGACGCGCTGACCGACGCGCTGGGCGGACAGGCGGACCTCGTGCTGTCCGATATGGCGGCCAACACCGTCGGCCATCCCCAGACCGATCATCTGCGCACCATGGCGCTGGTCGAGGCGGGCGCGGCCTTTGCCTATGAAATCCTGAAACCCGGCGGCGCTTTCGTCGCCAAAGTGCTGGCGGGCGGGGCCGACCATGATCTGGTCGCAGAGCTGAAGCGCAATTTCACCACCGTCAAACATGCCAAGCCCCCGGCGAGTCGCAAGGGCTCCTCCGAATGGTATGTGATCGCGCAGGGGTTTCGCGGCACCGTCGAAGCGGACGCATAAAAAAACGCGCCGTTCCGGTCGGACAGCGCGTTTTTTTAATCTGGTTTTCCGACGAACTCAGCCGTCGCTGTCGGGACCGACGCTCGCGCTGCGCGGCGGGGCGGCGGCGGTCAGGCGAAGCGCCTCAGCCGACGCGGACAGCGAACCGACATCATCAGGCGCTTCTTCATCGTCGATCTGCACACGCTGCAGGCTGGAAACCGTCGCTTCTTCCAGATGCTTCGGTTTCACCGTCTGTTCGGCGATTTCGCGCAGGGCAACGACCGGGTTCTTGTCGCGGTCGCGGTCGATGGTCAGGTCGGCACCGCCCGAAATCTGCCGCGCGCGTTGCGCTGCGAACAATACCAGATCGAACCGGTTGGATACCTTGTCGACGCAATCCTCTACGGTGACGCGCGCCATATAACGCTTCCTTCAAACCAACATGCCGGGAAAGTGCGCCAGATAGGAAAATGCGGCCTGCTTGTCAAGGAAATGCACGGACTTGCGGTCGGGTACGACGCCCGGCAGAAGCATCCGATGCAACCGCCGCCGTCCCAGCCCACCTTCGATGTCCATGGCAACCGTCTGACATTGCTCGATACCGGGCCGCGCCGACTGGAATCGCTGCTTGCCCTGATCGACGGCGCACGACAATCGCTGCGTATCCTCTATTATATCTATGTCGATGATGCGGTGGGTGCGCGCGTCCGCGATGCGCTGATCGCAGCCGTCGGACGCGGGGTGCAGGTGTCGCTGATCGTCGATGCGCTGGGCAGCGACCGGGCCGATGACCATGATTTCTTCAAACCGCTGCGCGAAGCGGGTGGAGAGGTCTGTGTGTTTCTACCCCGGCTGGGCAGGCGCTACCTGTTGCGCAATCACCAGAAAATGGTGATCGCCGACGCCGAAAGCGATACGCCGCGCACGATCATCGGTGGGTTCAATATTCAGGATTCCTATTTCGGGGCGCCCGAACAACATGCATGGCGCGATCTGGGCTTGCTGGTCGAAGGCAATGCAGCAGGGAGGCTTGCCGGATATTATGACGCATTGGCCGCCTGGATACGACAGCCGCGTGCGCCTCTGCGGCTGCTGCGCCGCGCATTGCGAACATGGAGCGAGCCGGAACAACCGCTGCGCTGGCTGCTGGGCGGCCCCACCAAGCGCCTGTCGCCCTGGGCCCGCGCGATCAAACACGATATGGACCGGGCTTCGCATATCGACCTGATTGCAGGCTATTTCGCGCCCGGCCCCGCGATGCTGCGCCGTCTTGACCGGGTAGGCCTGCGCGGGCGCGTGCGGGTGATTCTGCCGTCGAAAACCGATCACGGCGCGGCGATCTGGGCATCGCGCTTCACCTATGCCGGACTGTTGCGCAAGAATGTTGAAATTTACGAATATGCGCCGACCAAGCTGCATACCAAGCTGTTCGTCGTCGACGATGCGGTTCATATCGGCTCGGCCAATTTCGATATTCGTTCGATGTTCCTCAATCTGGAGCTGATGCTGCGGATCGAGGATGCCGATTTCGCCGCGCATGTGCGCAGCTATGTCGACGGGGAGGTACGCGATTCGGTACGCATGACCCCCGAACGCTATCGCGACCTGTCAACGCCATGGCGCCGGATCAAACAGGCGGCAGCCTATTTCGTCATGGCGGTACTCGATTACACCGTCACGCGGCGGCTGAATTTCGGCGACAAGGACTGAAGCGCGGAATTATTTCCCCTGCAATTTGTCGCGCAGGCCCGACAGTGCGCCGAACGGCCCCGCCTCCTCCTCGCTCAGCACGCCTGCGTCGCGCAGCACCGAATCGGCATGATCGCTGCGTGGAAAGGGATTGAGCGCCAGCGCCATAGTCTCGGCCGCCGCCTCCCCCATGTCGATCGCCTGCCCGTCGTGAAAAACGGTGTCGCAATCCGCCTCGTCGAGTTCGACCTCCTCTTCCTCAGCCATGCCGGGTTCGGGCACGAAGCGCAGGCGGAAATCCTCTTCGATCCGTTCGGGTACCGGTTCGCCGGTGGCGATGCAGGGCTGCGCCAGCGCCGCCGACACATGGCCGGTAGCCCGCACCACATCCTTGCCTTCCTGCGTGAGATGATAGCGCGCCTCCAGCCGGTCGAGCGCGGGCAGACCGAACCGGCGGGCAAGCCGTTCGCGTTCGTCCTGATCCGCAACGATATGCTGCTCGCCCTGCACGCCGCCGATCCGGTCGAGCCGGTGGGGTCGGCTGAATTCGGCAACGGTCATTGCGGCAGTCCCTTTTCCTCAAGCGTTGCGGCGTCGAATCGATTCAGCCGTTCGCGAAAGGCGGTCAGGCCATGCTCGACATGGGCGACTGCCTCCGGCGCGGGCGATTCGCCGCGATAAAGATTGCGGATCAGCGCAGGCTTCAGATCGCCCTGCGCCAGCCCGTCGCGATAGGCGCCAAGCCGCCCGCCCAGCATCGCCATCATCCGCCCGATATGTTTGCCGACCACGATATCGCCGATCCCGATCTGACGTAGCTGGCCATCCATATCATCGACGAACCGCTCGGTCAGAAAGGCGTTGAGCCCCGCCGCAACGGGGTCTTGAGCCGCCTCCAGCCGCAGCAGCAGCATCGACAGCACCGCCGCCACCATATCGAATCGCCCGTCGACGCTGTCGGCGACCGCGCCGTCGATATACCAGTGCGGACGGCGGGCTGTCGCCACGACATCCTGATACAGCGCCTCCGCCGGAGGGGGCGTTGAGGGCCCGAAAATCTTCGAAAACAGCGTCATTCCTCACCTTCGACTACACATGGCCTTGTTTGGGCGCGCAAGGCCGCATATTGATGCGATCAGCGCGGCATGTCGATGCCGTGCCTGTAGGCGTGAGCGTGTCGGGAGAATAGAATGCCGGTCAAGTCGAAACCTGTCCTGTTGGCTGCAATTGTGCTTGCGGCAGCGGCGACCGGCGGATGCGCGAAAGTGCGCGCGCATCACGGCTATATTTTCGATCAGGATCTCGCCAATTCGGTAGAGCCCGGTGTGGACAATCAGGAGTCCGTGCGCGCGGTGATGGGCGATCCGACCTTCACCAGCATGTTCAACAAGGGCAGCCAGAGCGAGTGGTTCTATATTTCGCGCATCACTCGCAACCTTGCCTATAAGCGGCCCAAGCCGATCGCTGAAACAGTGATGCGGATTCGCTTTGCCCCCGACGGCACGGTCGCTTCGGTCGACAAGACCGGGCTTGATCAGGTGGTCAATATCAACCCCACCGACAAGAAGACACCGACGCTGGGCCGCAAGAAGAGCTTCTTCGAACAGTTGTTCGGCAATATCGGTACGGTAACGCCGGGTGGCGTCGGCGGCGCCGGGGGTGGCGGTGCCGGTGGCGGCGGCCAGTAACGCCTGACCTTTCATTTCGCTGACGATACTGTTCCCGCCGGGTTCAGTACGCATCCGGTATATTCCTTCGCATCATGAACGTCGCGCCCGGACGAGGCGCGATCCCGTTCCGGAGGAGAGCCTTTATGCGAACCCTGTTACTCAGCGCCCTGATGGGTGCGGTCGCCCTTCCTTTAACTGCCATCCCCGCCGATGCGCAGGCGCGCCACGGCCATGAACGCCATGCCCGCAGCGGCGAACATCACCGCGCAGGACAGCATCAGCGCCAGCGCACCAATCGCCACGAGCGCCGGTCCGTGCAACGCCATCAGCGCCGTCAGGTGCGGCGAACCGTGCGGTCGCAGCATCGTCGCGTCGAACGTAACCGCAATCATGTCCGCCAGCAGCGCCAGCGTATCGAGCACAACCGGCAGCGCCTTCAGCGTCAGCGGCACCGTGTCGAGCGCAACCGGCATGTGACGCGTTCCTACAACCGTCATCGGCAGTATCGCGACTGGCGCAGCTATCGCAGCCATAACCGCAGCATCTATCGTCGCGGCAACTGGCGCGCGCCGTTCCGTTATCACCATTTCCGTTCGGGAATGCGGATCCGGCACATCTATTTCGGCAGCCGCTATTATATCAGCGATCCGTGGTATTATCGCCTGCCGCCCGCCGGTCCCTATCGCCGCTGGGTCCGCCATTATGACGACGTGATGCTGGTCGATATCCGCACCGGATACATCCTGCGGATCTATTACAACTTTTTCTGGTAAGACAGGCTTCGGGACCGATGGCCGCGCCGGCGCAAAACGCACGACGCGGCCGGTGCCTTACGGCACCCGGTCCCGAAAGGGGTAAGGACCAATAGGGGAAACGCCCGGATCGCCTTCCGGCTCCCTGTTATCCTACCGGATCGTAAAACGAATCTGGTCTACCACCTTTCCGCCCGCATCGATGAGGCGCAGGCGGTGCATTCCCGGCCCGGCAAGGATCAGCGGACGGCTGTCGGCACTGCCCAGATCCCGTTTGTCGAGTTCCAGCCGATGCCCGATGGCATCGCCGGAAACGCTGATCGCAAGTCGCTGACGATCCAGCGGAATATCGGGGTCCAGCGCATAGACGCTGCCCGAAACCGGACTGACGATATGCGGGCGGCGCGACTCCGCAGGCGCCAGCACGATTTGCGTTTGCCCGGTGCCTTTCAGAAAATATTCGGTGCGCGGCTGTTCACTGCCCGATGCGAAAGTAACGCGCCGTTGCTCGACGCCCTCCGGTTCAGGCGGCGCCTTGCCCGGATCGTCTTCGTGTATCGCCACCATCACGTCACGCCATACCGGCGCCGCGCCGCTGGTTCCCGACACCGCGCGCATCGGATCGCCCTCAAGATTGCCCACCCAGACGCCGACCGTGTAGCGATCCGAGAAGCCGATACACCAGTTGTCGCGCATCGCCTTGGACGTGCCGGTCTTCACCGCCGCCCAGAAGGGCAGACGCAGCGCGGTGTTGAAGCCGAAGGTCGCCACCCGCGCATTGGGGTCCGACAGCATATCGGCGACGATCCATGCCGCCTGTGGTGTAGTCACAGCGCGCGGCTTTCCATGCGGGTCGTCTTTCGTCAGCCTTAGCGGCGACCAGCGCCCGCCGCGTTCGAGACTGCGATAGGCGGCGACCTGCTCCATCAGCGTCACCTCCGCCGACCCCAGCGCCAGCGAATAGCCGTAATATTGCCCGTCCTCGGTCAGTCCGCGATAGCCGGTGTCCCACAGCCGGTCGCGAAAACTCTCCACCCCGACCAGCAGCAGCGTTCTGACCGCCGGCACGTTGAGCGACCCCGCCAGCGCCTTGCGCGCCGATACCGGCCCCTTGAAATGCCGGTCGTAATTCTGCGGCACGTACAGGCCCGACGCGGTATCGAGCTGCACCGGCGAATCGTCGAGGATCGAGGCGGGGGTCAGATACCCCTTCTCGATCGCCTCGGCATAGAGAAACGGTTTGAGCGTCGATCCCGCCTGACGATAGCTGGATGCGCCATCGACGGCGGGTGCGGTCGAGGCACCGCCGACTCCGCCGACATAGGCCAGCACGTCCCCGCTGGCATTGTCGACCACCACCACCGCGCCGTCGCGCACCCGGTCGCCGCCCAGTCCCTGTAGCTGTCGCTTGAGCGCGGTGATCGCGATCCGTTGAACATGCGCGTCGAGCGTGGTGGTAATGCGCATCCCCGGTTGGGTCAGCAGATGCTGCGCCAGATGCGGGGCAAGACCGGGATCGAGTGCCAGTTGCCGCGCAGGCCCCAGCATCGAAGCGGCACCGGCTTCATAGATCCGGCAATCCGTCGCCCCCGCCAGCGCACAGGCGCGGCGCGCAATTGCGGGCGCATCGGCGGCGGGGTCGGGAAGCAGCGCCGCCAGCAGCAGCGCATCGTCGCGCGTCAGCGATGCGGGCGTCTTGCCGAACAGGCCGAGCGCCGCCGCGCCGATCCCCTGTGCCTCCCCCCGAAACCCGGCCAGGTTCAGATAGGCCTCCAGAATCTGGTCCTTGCTCCAGCCGCGTTCCAGCGCGCGGGCGGCGCGCATCTGACGCAGCTTGTCCCACATGCCGCGCGACCCCGGTGCCGCCAGTCGGGGCGACAGGAACGCCGCGACCTGCATCGACAGCGTGCTGGCACCGCGCCTGCGCTTGCCCTCGATCCGGTCGCGCGCCGCGCCGAGGATGGCCCACCAGTCGATGCCGTGATGGTGATAAAAACGATGATCCTCCGCCGCGACCAGCGCCTTGCGCGCAGCGGGCGCAATATCGGCAACCGATGTCCAGGCCAGCCGCCTCGCCTTGAAATTGACGCGGCTCGAATCGATCAGCTCGCCATGCCGGTCGTACAGCCATGCCTCCGACGGCTGCCACGCCGCCTTGACCGTGCGATAACTCGGGAGCGGCGGCGGCCAGGTCGCATAATCCAGTGCCACCCCCCCCAGCACCAGCGCCACGAGCAGGCCGAACGCCGCCCTGCTCCAGCTCAGGCGGAAGCGTCTGCCTTCCGCGGGCGGTTCGTCCGTCACCGCTGGCCGACCACCATCGGCCTGTTGGGCAGATCGGCATGGATTTCGGGAGAATACATCGCCTCCACCCGCGTCGGCGGCAGGTGCAGCGTACCGGCACCGTTCAGCCGCATGACATAGGACACCGTCGTCTCCCCGCGCGGCAACCAGCGATAATAAGCGCGCCATGCGTCATGGCCGCGCTCGACATAGCTGGGCCATGCGCCGTCGCTGTCATCCGCCTTGTCCGCCAGCATCTGCGACTGCCCGCCCAGATCGCCCAGCACCGTCGCCCCGGCGGGGAGGGGGTCGCTGATAACCACCCAGCTTCGTTCCGCCGACGCCCGCACCGTGATCGTCACCTTGACGACATCGCCGCGCGTCAGCCGCCCTTTGGTCTTTGCTTGCACCACCGTCACCTTTTTGGCGATGCGATAGCCCGCATTGACCGGCTGGGTGAGTGGCACTGCCGCCTTGACCGAGACAAAGGCCCATGGCGCTTCTCCGCCCGACTGACTCAGCCCCAGCCGCGCCTGTTTCGACGGCAGGTTGAGGCTGATCGTGCGGGCGTCCCCGGTCAGCGGCCAGTTGCGCCGCAGCGTCTGCCCGGCGAGCGAGGCGGTGGTGGCACCCGCCACCTTCTGCGCCGGATAGAGCTGCTTGAACCGTCCGGCGACGACCGTACCCCAGGCATTGGCGGTGGTCGTGTCCCAATGGCCGCGTTGTTGCCGCTGGGCGACGCCGACCATCATTTTCGGCGCATCCTCCTGCCAGCCGGGACGCCCCAGCACCGCCAGCGCCGCCTTGATCACGGCCTCGTCGTCGGACTGCATCATCCACCAGGCCATATGCCCCTTGTCCGACAGGTCGAGGCGCGTGCCTTCATAGACCAGCCGTTTACGCAGTTCGTCCTCGGCACTGGCGCGCAGTTGCGCGGCATTGGCAAGGCCGGGCGTCTTCGCAAGCGCGGTGATATAGTCGGCCAGCGTCGCGGTGGGCATGTCGGCGGGCGTCATGCCGATCTGCCCGACCATATCCGCCGTCGCCGCACCCTGCCGCGCCAGTGCGGCATAGGCCGCGACCTTTTGCAGGCGGATATCGCCATAGCTCTCGTGCCGCAGCCGCCCGTCGAGCACCGCCTTCATCGCCTCGACCATGCGCGCACGCGGATCGGCCGGCAGCGTCAGCCCGGCCTCCGCCGTCAGCGACAGGACATAGGCGGTCAGCGCCTCCGACCCGCTCAGCCGGTCGGAGGGGAAATAGCGCAACAGCCCGTCGCGATCGATATAGGCAGGGATATCGCCCGCCAGCGCACGCCACTTGCCCCGGTCGCCCAGCGCCACCGCCGTCGACAGCCGCTGTTCGAAACAGGTGAAGGGATAGGCGGCCATATAGTCGCGCACCCCGGCGAGCGGCGGCGCCAGCGTATCGCTGAGCCGCACATCCACCGATCCGCGTCCCGGCAGCGCGCCGTCGGGCGGAGCGATCGTCATCGGCGATGCACCGACGCGCACCAGCGATGCCGCCCAGGTTTCGACCGGCACGGCGGGAACCACCTGTTGCGTCACGCTGAGCTGGTCCGCCGCCTTTCCGTCCGCCGAATGCGCGCGCACCTGCCATTTCAGGCCGGTCACGCCCTGCGGCACCGTCAGGTTCCAGGCAACCGGCACCGCACCACCCGCCGGAATCGTCATCGTCATCGGCCTTCCGGTGGCGATGCGCGGCGACAGGTCGACGCTTGCCGTCACCTTCATCGGCTTGTCCGATCCGTTGCGCAGCGTGAAGCCCGCTGCGAAACTGTCGCCGATACGCACCAGCGGCGGTACGCCCGAATAGATGCTCAGATCCTGCGCCGAACGGATCGTGGTATCGCCGGTGCCGAACAGGTTCGCGCCATCGGTCGCGATCGCCACCAGCCGGAACGACGTGAGTGCATCCGACAGGGGTACGCGCACCCGCCCGATACCCCTGGCGTCGAGCGGCACATGCCCCTTCCACAACAACACCGGCTTGAAATTCTGGCGATTGAGCGCGGACAGGTCGCCACCGCCCCCACCACCCCCGGCAGCCACCGCCTTGCGCCCATAATGACGCTTGCCGACCACCTGCATCTGCGCGGTCGCGGTCAGCACCGATAGCGGGCGATCGTCCATCATCGCTTTCAGCACGTCCCAGCTATCATTGGGTGCAAGCTGAAGCAGCGCCTCATCCACCGCGACGAAAGCGACATCGGCGTCCTTCGCCGGCGTGCCGTCCGGCCGCTTTACCTGAAACGCGACGCCCGCGACATCGCGCGCGGAATAGCGTTCGCGGCCTGCCTGAACCGCGACGTTCAGGCGATGCGCATCCCATCCGACCTTCACCTTCGCGATGCCGAGGCGATAGGCAGGCTTGGCGAGATCGACGGTCGCGGTCGGCTTCGCGACATCCTGAGAGAAAAAGGGCAGGTGCCAGCGCCGGGCAAGATCGGCGAGCCACAATCGCCAGCCGCCGACACGCCCGCGCACCGCCAGCACCGAGACATAGACATCGGGTGCATAGCCGCCCGTCATCGGCACTTCGATCACCGGGTCATTGCCCTTCAGATGGGTGACGAAGCTCGACAACACGCCTTCGCGCTCGACCGTGACCAGCGCGGTGGCGGAGCGGAACGGCATCCGCACCTGAAACCGTGCCTTCGATCCGGCGGCATATTCCGGCTTTTCGGGAATGACGTCCATCCGGTCGCCATTGTCACCGCCGAACCACCAGTCATCCTTGCCCGCCAGCCAGACCGAGGTGGTCGCGCGCGCGATATTGCCGTTGGGGTCCAGCGTCTCTGCCACCGCATAGACCTCTCCCGACACGCCGGGATCGAGCTTGCATTCAGCCCGACCCAGAGAATCGGTGGTGGCGGTGCAGCCCTCTTTCAGGCGCGAGGTCTTACGCTGATTGTCATAGGCATAGAATCCGCCGATCAGCCGCCGCCGCGCGGTCAGCACTTCGCGGCTGTAGAGCGCGACGTTGATCTTCTTGTTCTTCACCGGCTTACCGTCAGTGTCGATGGCGATGAATTTCAGGCGCAGATCGTCCGCCTTCATCATCCATCCGTCGGTCTTGACGCCCAGATGCACCGCCGACGGATAGATGGGGATGGTTTTCGATGCGGTCAGCACTTCGCCGTTCGCATCCTGATAATCCATTTCGACCAGCATGTTGGTCATGGTGTCGATCGACTGCGGCACATCGACGGTGGTGCGCGCGGTGCCGTCGCCGTTCAGGGTCAGCGGCAGCGTCTGGGTAGGCGGCAATTCGTCCGGGCGATCGACTTCGCCATCACCGTTGAGCGGCTGAATCCCGGCCTGCACCGGCTCCCCGCCGAAATCGAAGCCGGGATAGCGTTTCGACCGGAACTGGTCGCGAAAATAGCCGATCCGCATTTCCACCGGCAGCTTCGACGCACCGCCGCCCGACAGATAACCGACATAGAGGCTGAGCGGCAGCAGCCGCGGCCGAACCGACGCCGCTTTCGGCCCGGTGATCGTCGCCTTCATCGTCGGCAGGCGATATTCGTCCACCTTGAACGACTGATCGGACCAGACGCGGACCTTTCCGTCCTTATCGAGCACACTCAGGCCGTAATCGCCCATCGGCGCGCCCTTGGGCACCGTCCAGGCATTTTCGCCCGATCCGTTCGCGGCAATCGTCAGCGGCAGATCGAACTGGGTGTCCGAACCGCGATGCGACAGTCGAAGTGTGCCGGTGAAGCCCGGTTCCAGCTTCATTCCCGCCGCTACCGGCAGGCGGACGATATGCTTCATGTGGATCGTCTCACCCTGCCGCACCAGAGCGCGGTCGAACACGGTGTGGAACACCATGTCCGGTGCCGAATAGCCATAGGGCAGATCGAACTGATAGGGCTGGATACCCTTGTCCCAGGTGGTGAGCGTGAAGCTGTAATCCTGCCCGTGCGTCGCCGACACCATCAGCGGGTGGGGCGAACTGGTATAGTCGCAGCCGCCATAGGTTTCGGGTTCGGGAAGCCCCTTGGCGATCGGCATCCGCCCTTCGCCGTCGGTGGTGCCGTTGGCGAGAAGCTTACCAGTGCAGCTATCGGTTACGCGTACCGTGGCACCGCCGACCGGCGCGCCTTTTTCCAGTGACGTTACCCAGACCAGCGATCCGGCGCGTCCCCATTTGAAATGCACCGCCATGTCGGTGACGAGCGCGGCGGTGGCGACATAGCGCGGTGCATTGCGGCCAAGCAGCGCCTGTCCCAGCCGCGGGCTGGCAAATTCGACGACATAGAATCCCGGTTTTTTCAGCGGGATGCCGACGACCTGCATATCCTTGCCCTTGGCGGGCAGGTTCACCGTGAACTGCGCGGAGTTACCGCCGGTCAGCACCGGTTTCGCGCCGGTTTCGTTGATATGGACCGCCAGCCCCTTGCGATATTCGGTCCGGATTTTGGTATCGCCCGCCTTTTCGACCTTGCGCAGCCATTCGGCGACCTGACCATCCGATCCGGTGATACGCAGCGATTTGCCCAGTGCGTTGAAGTTTCGGCCCTGCAGCGCCGGTTCGACGTTGCGCACCGTCACCGGGAGCACCCCGCCTTGCGCCGACTCCAGAATGCCGAAGGGTGCTGCGAACTTCACCAGCGGCGGCGCTTCGTCGAACTGCACGTCGAGCGGGAAGCGTTCGCCATTGGCCAGTGTCCGCCCGCTTTCGTCTTTCAGACCGCCGGGCAGTTCCAGCTTCGCGGTCGCATCGGCGGGCAAGGGCGCATCGAAGGTCAGATCGCTGATCGTATTGCGGCGCTTCTGATCGTCATCCAGCGTCGGCGACACCGTTTTGCCGTCGGGCAAGCGCAGCAGCGCCTTCATCGCCATATCTTTCGGCACCTGCGCGGAAAAGCGGACATAGGCCGCCTGCACCGGATTGCATCCGGCCTGCGGATTGACGCGCGAACATTCGAACCGTGCGGTAAACGGCTTGCGCACGGTAAAGTCGAACCGCTGCGTCGCGCCTGCCTTCCGCCCCGAAGCGCTGGCGATATCCGCGCCCCAGACCAGCGACACGTCACGCCCCGGCGGCAGGGGGCGGCGACATTTCAGGCCGATGACCGGGGCAAGCGCCTTTGCCCGCTCCGCCTTGTCGCTAGGCAAATCCTCCGCAATTCCGGCGTCCGAGAGGAAATTGCGCACCTCCCAGCGGTCCGGGTCGAGCGCCTGTATCAACTGGTCGGTCACTGCCGGTTTGACGATATCGACCGGCACCTTCTCCCCCAGCCCGTCGATCGCGCAATAAGCGTGCGCAGCGACCGAACGCGGATCGGGCGGCAGGTTTGCACCAATCAGGAAAATCTGATCCTCGGCAATTTCGCCGCCATAACGGCTGGGCAACACCGCCTTTGCCACCGGGCCACCGCTGTCGACAGTGAATTGTCCCCGACCCGCGACGCGATAGCCCTTCAGGCTTTTCAGGCCGTCGCGCAGGGTCAGCGAACAGGTCAGCCCGCCGGGAAGACCGCGTGCGAATGCATAGACGAAGGTTTTCTGATCCACCCATCGCCCCTCCCCGGGAACCGGGCATTTGACATCGACCGGGGTAGCGGCGCGAGGATCGCCCAGCGGGACCATCGGCTGGCTGAAACGGATCGTATAGCGTTCGATCGCGCCATCGCCGACACCCGGCGTTGCCAGCACGACGCGCGGCGCGGAATCACCGGACGCCATCAGGGGAGTCAGCGCCCCGATGGCTAACACAAGTCTGGCAAGCAGTTTCATCCGTCCTCTCCCCCAAGAAGGCGCGTCTTCGAGGCTAGCGATGCATCACCGAACAAGTCCAGCCCGAATAGTTCGCCTCTTGAATATTTTGTTCATTCAAAGGAAGTATCCGCACGGGGAATTTCGGGGGAATAATGACGGTCTGGGAAACGATCCTGTCGGGGCTGGACATCATGACGCGTGAAACCGCGCTGTTCGCCTGTATCGGGTTCCTGATCGGGGGCACGGACGATCTGGTGATCGACCTGCTCTACTGGACAGGACTTGCGGGCCGCAAGTCGATCGCCCCCGATATCGATGCGATGGCGCAAAGCGATAGACGGCTGGCGATTTTCGTGCCCGCCTGGGATGAATCGGCAGTCATCGCATCGATGCTGCGTACTGCTCGCAGAAATATTCGCCACCGCAACTACGCCCTGTATGTCGGCACCTACCCCAACGACCGCGCGACCATCGATGCGGTGGCCGCGTTTGCCACCGTCGATCCGCATATCCGGCTGGTCATTGCCGATCACCCGGGCCCCACGACCAAGGCGGACTGCCTGAACAGCCTGTGGCGTGCGCTGGAACGCGATGTGGAGGCGGGAGAAGCGCCGGTTGCGGCAATCATCCTGCATGACGCCGAAGATGTTGTGCATCCCCGCGAACTGTGCGTTCATGCGGCCCTGATCGGCGACTATGACCTGATCCAGACGCCGGTGATCCCATTGATGGACGCCCGGTCCCCCTTTGTCGCGGGGCATTATTGCGACGAATTTGCCGAATCCCACGCCAAGCAGATGACCGTGCGCGGCGCCATCGGAGCGGCCATTCCGCTGGCGGGAGTCGGCTGTGCCATCGGCTATGCCATGTTGCGGCGGATAGCCGACGACCATGGGGGCGCACCGTTCGACGCGGAAAGCCTGACCGAAGATTATGAGCTGGGGCTGAAGATCAAACGCTTGAATGGCCGGGCCATTTTCGCCCGCATTCGGGAACATCGCGGCGGACCCCCCATTGGTACGCGCGCCTATTTTCCCGCGCGACTGGATGCGGCCGTCCGGCAAAAGGCACGCTGGATGATCGGGATCGCACTGGCCGGGTGGGACCGTATCGGCTGGGCATCGGCGCGCGAATTTGCGGATCACTGGATGCGGATGCGGGACCGGCGGGCGCTGCTGGCCGTTATCGTGCTGGCCGCAGCCTATATCGCACTGGTCGCCGGATTCGTGGCGCAGAGCCTGCACTGGCTCAGCGATATTCCGGCTCCTGCACCCGACCGCACCATGCGCTGGCTGCTGATCGCGACAACTTTGGTACTAACATGGCGGCTCGCGATGCGCGCCTTGTTCGTCCAGCGGCTCTATGGCTGGAAACAGGCTCTGCTGTCGCTGCCCCGCGCCGTAACCGGAAACGCCATCGCACTGCTCGCCGCCCGCCGCGCCATTACCCGCTATATCGGCATGCTGCGCGGCAAACCGCTGCGCTGGGACAAGACGGCCCACCACTTTCCGGAGAACGTCGAAGGGGAAGCCACCGCATGACCGGCAAGGGCCGTCCCTTGCGCTTTGCCGCCCTTGTCCTGCTGAGCTGGACGGTGGCACGCGGCGGTTTTCTGTGGTGGGAAACCGGAGAAGTTCCCCATCCGGCCCATATCCTCATCGCTGATGCCGATCCGCCGCCACCGCCGGTGCGCGATTGGTTCGCTTCTCCTTCGACGCTGACGACGATCCGCGCCCTGCCCCCCTTCCGAGCCGCATCAGCGTCTTCCGTGGCGGCAACTCCCTCCAAGGCTCCCCCCGCCACTGGGCAATTGCCTCGCGCCACGGACGGAGCGGTGCGGGAGCGGTTCGCGCTGGTCGGCATGATCGGCTTTGCCGGAGCACAATCTGTGCCCGCACAGGATCAGCAACCGGTGCTGCGCCCGACGCCATCATCCATGCCCTCCCCGCCAGACCGCTGGCAAGGCAGTGCCTGGCTGTACGTGCGCGGCCCCGGCGACTCTGGCGTGACCGGCGTTCCGCAACTGGGGGGTAGCCAGTTCGGGATGCGCATCGCCTATATGCTGCTGCCCAAATCGCATCTGGCGGCCACCGCGCGCACCGCATCCCCCCTGAGCGGCCCCGGTGCGGAAGCCATGCTCGGTCTGGCATGGAAACCGACCCGCGCGCCGGTAACGCTGACGGTGGAACAGCGCTTCTCCCTCGATCATCATCGCGGCGGCCCCGCCCTTGCGGCGATCGCGGGAAGCGGTCCCACGCCCGTCGCACACGGCCTCGACCTGGAAACCTATGGCGAGGCCGGTGCGGTGTTTCGGAGCAAGGTTGATTATTATGCCGCCGGCGCGGCAAGAATCAGCCATGCGGTTGGCCGGATCGGCAACCATCCGGTGACGGCCGGAATGGGCGGCTGGGCCAGCGTGCAACGCGATGCCGCGCGTGTCGATATCGGCCCGTCGCTTGCAATTGCGCTGCCGGTTCAAAAGAGCAATACGCGGCTGACCCTCGAATGGCGCCAGCGTCTTGCCGGACGCGCCGAACCCGGTTCCGGCCCGGCGCTTACCTTAGGTGCCGATTTCTGACATCAGGTGCTTTTGTCCGGCATCGGAATTGCGTATCGGTGCCGACCCATGGACCTCTATCTTCCCGTCGCGAACCTGTCGGTGAACGCGCTTGTCATCGTCCTGCTCGGCGGTGGGGTCGGGCTGATCTCGGGCATGTTCGGCGTCGGCGGCGGATTTCTGACCACGCCGCTGCTGATCGTCTATGGCATTCCGCCGACGGTCGCCGCCGCATCCGCAGCGTCGCAAGTAACCGGTGCCAGCGTTTCAGGTGTTTTTGCGCATTTCCGCCGCAACGGCGTCGATGTGAAGATGGGCCTGACGCTTGCCGGGGGCGGGTTTTTCGGATCGCTGGTCGGTGCGCAGATCTTCCATCTGCTTCAGAAAACCGGGCAGATCGATACCGTGATCGGGTTGCTCTATGTCATCCTGCTCGGCTCGATCGGCGGGATGATGGCCACCGAATCGATTCGCGCGATCCGCAATACCCGGTCGGGTCAGGCGACCCGGGCGCGCAAGCGGCGCCACCATCCGCTGATCGCCTCGCTGCCGTTTCGCACACGCTATTATGCGTCGGGTCTCTATATTTCTCCGCTGGCACCCGCGCTGACCGGCTTTTTCATCGCCATCCTGACCACGCTGCTCGGCATCGGCGGCGGATTTATGATGATCCCGATCATGCTGTATATTTTCGGAATGCAGACGCGTGTGGTGGTCGGCACCTCTCTGTTCAACACGCTGTTCATCAGTGCGACCGCGACAATGGCGCATTCGCTGACCACCCATGCGGTCGATATTGTGCTGGCGGCGCTGCTGTTGCTGGGATCGGTCACCGGCGCGCAGATCGGGGTACGCTTCGCCCAGTCGATCAAGCCCGAATATCTGCGCCTCGCACTGGCCGCCATGGTGCTGGCAGTGGCGTTCCGCATGGCGCTGGGGCTGGGCTGGCGTCCCGATGAAATCTATTCGGTGGCGCTGTCATGATCCGGCGGCTGGCCTGTCTGCTGCCGATGCTGGCGCTGATCGGCGCGGCAAAGCCGACGCTGGTGCCCGACGTGTCGCAGCGCGATATCGACATCATCTACAGCTTTACCGGCGCGCAACTGCTGCTGTTCGGGGCAATTCTCTATCCGGGTGGCCAGAAACCGGGCCCTAACGATCCGCCTTCCGACATCATTATCGTCGTCAAGGGGCCGACCCAGTCGATTCAGGTGCGCGAAAAGCAAAAGGTCGCAGGGATCTGGGTCAACGCAGCGCGCATGCGCTATCGCTCGGCTCCTTCCTTCTATGCGGTTGCCTCGTCTCGCCCGCTCGACCAGCTTGTCGATGACCGGACGCGCGCAATCTATGAAATGGGGCTTGACCGGTTGCAGCTTTCACCGGTCAGTTCCGCCCCTGCGTCGGAGCAGAAGCGGTTTTCGCAGGGCCTCGTCAAACTGCGCGAGAGCAGCGGCCTTTATTATCAGGCACCGCACGCGGTGGAGATTACCGACGGCGTTCTCTATCGTGCCCGCATCAACATCCCCGCGCGCGTGCCGGTCGGCAAATTCACCGCCGAAACCTTTCTGGTGCGCGACGGACGCGTACTGGCCGCGGCAACACGCGAAATCTATGTCCGTAAATCGGGATTTGAACGTTTCGTCGCGCGCACCGCGCAAAAGGACGGTTTCTTCTACGGTCTGAGCGCCGTGTTTCTGTCGGTCATGCTTGGCTGGGGCGCAGGCGCGCTGTGGCGGCGGTTCTAGGACGGATCACCATCCAGCCCTGATAGCCTGCAAAAGGTAGCTTTCCGCGCTTCCAGTGCTCACGTACTGAAAGTACGCTGCGCGCCGGGTCACGAGAATCCACCATTTTCGTCACATCATCTTCTGAATGGCGATCCGTCCTAAGAAGCGGTTTTCGGCCGGTCAGTCCGCAAACGGATCGCGTACCAGAATGGTGTCATCGCGTTCCGGGCTGGTCGAAACCAGCGCCACCGGGCACTGGATCAGTTCTTCCACGCGGCGAATATATTTGATCGCCTGCGCGGGCAAATCAGCCCAGCTCCGCGCCCCTGCGGTCGATTGCGACCAGCCCTCAACCTCTTCATAGACTGGCTCGACCGCTGCCTGATCGGCGGCATGGGCGGGGAAATGGTCGAGCGTTTCGCCGTTCAGGCGATAGCCGGTGCAGATTTTCACCGTCTCAAAGCCGTCGAGCACGTCAAGCTTGGTCAGCGCAATGCCGGTCACGCCAGACACCGCCACCGATTGCCGCACCAGCACCGCGTCGAACCATCCGCACCGCCGCTTGCGCCCCGTTACCGTGCCGAATTCATGCCCGCGCTCGCCCAGCCGCGTGCCGATTTCGTCATGCAGCTCGGTCGGGAACGGCCCGGAACCGACCCGCGTCGTATAGGCCTTGGCAATACCCAGCACGAAACCCACCGCGCTCGGCCCCAGTCCCGATCCGCCCGCCGCGGTTCCGGCGATGGTGTTGGACGAGGTGACGAAGGGATAGGTGCCGTGGTCGATATCGAGCAGCACACCCTGCGCCCCTTCGAACAGGATGCGCTTGCCCGCGGCGCGCGCGGCGTTGAGCATGTGCCAGACCGGCCGCGCATAGGGCAGCACGAAACCCGCAATCTCCTTCAGTTCGGCCAGCAGCGCGGCGCGATCGATCGGCGGTTCGCCGAACCCGGCGCGCAGGGCGTCATGATGCGCGCTCAGCCGGTCGAGCTGCGGGTCGAGATCGTCGAGATGCGCCAGATCGCAGACCCGGATCGCCCGGCGCCCGACCTTGTCCTCATAAGCCGGACCGATGCCGCGCCGGGTGGTGCCGATCTTGCCCGCGCCGCTCGCATCCTCACGCAATCCGTCGAGATCGCGGTGGAAGGGCAGGATCAGTGCGCAATTGTCGGCGATCATCAGCGTGTCGGGCGTCACCTCCACGCCCTGTTCGCGCAGCCGGGTGACCTCCGCCTTCAGCGCCCAGGGGTCGAGCACCACGCCGTTCCCGATCACGCTGGGCGTGCCGCGCACGATCCCCGACGGCAGCAGCGACAGCTTGTAGGTGGTGCCCCCGATCACCAGCGTATGGCCGGCATTATGCCCGCCCTGAAAGCGCACGACGACATCCGCCCGCTCGGCGAGCCAGTCGACAATCTTACCCTTGCCTTCATCGCCCCACTGGGCGCCGATCACCGCGACATTGGCCAACGCTGTTTCTCCAAAGCGTCACAAATCCCGGGCGCGCCCTAGCCTGCCCCGTTGATCAGGTCCAGCATTGCCGCACAGCGCCGCTCGACATTATGTGCCGAAGGACTATGTCAGCCGACACAATACCAAGATTCCGAGAGGAGAATGCATGAAACTCGCGAGCCTAAAACATGGTCGCGACGGCAGGCTGGTCGTCGTGTCCCGGGATCTCGCCTGGTATGCCGATGCATCGCATATCGCCCCGACGCTGCAGGCAGCGCTGGACGACTGGAACCGGCTGCTGCCCGACCTGCAGAATCTCGCCACCGATCTGGAACATGAGACGATCCCGCGGGAACGTTTTCATGAGCATGAAGCCGCCGCCCCCCTGCCGCGTGCCTATCAATGGGCGGACGGGTCGGCCTATGTGAACCATGTCGCGCTGGTGCGTCAGGCGCGTGGTGCCGAACTGCCCGACAGTTTCTGGCACGATCCGCTGATGTATCAGGGCGGATCGGACGGTTTTCTGGGTCCGCGCGACGATATTCCGCTGAAGGACGAAAGCTGGGGCTGCGATCTGGAGGCCGAACTGGTGGTCGTCACCGGCGACGTGCCGATGGGTGCGAGCCGCGAAGCAGCACTGGCGGCGGTCCGGCTGGTCGGGCTGACCAACGATGTGTCGCTGCGCAACCTCATCCCCGGCGAACTGGCCAAGGGGTTCGGCTTTTTCCAGTCGAAACCGGCTTCCGCCTTTTCCCCCGTCTTCGTGACGCCCGACGAACTGGGCGACTGGTGGAGCGACGGCAAACTTGACCGCAAGCTGATGGTCGATCTGAACGGCGAACCGTTCGGCCGCGCGCTGGCGAGCGAGGATATGACCTTCGATTTCGGCACGCTGGTCGCGCATGCGGCAAAGACACGCAATCTGGGTGCAGGCACGATCGTCGGGTCGGGCACCGTGTCGAATCGCGATGCCGATGGCGGGCCGGGCAAGCCGATTGCCGAAGGCGGCGTCGGCTATAGCTGCATTGCCGAGGTGCGGATGATCGAAACCATCCAGAACGGCAAGCCGTCCACCGGCTTCCTGAAAGCAGGCGACACGGTGCGCATCTGGGTCGAGGACGATCAGCATCATCCGATCTTCGGTACCATCGAACAGACGGTGGCAGCCGCTTGATGCTGCGACGTATCCCGGCACTGTTGCTTGCTGTCTGCGTACTCGCCGCAGTGCCGGGATGCGCGTCGCGATCCGCCGACACCAACTGGCCCAAATCGCCGCAACAGATTTACGGCGACCTGTATCGTGCGGTGGAGATGCGCGCCATCTTTCCCGACAGCAAGACCTTTGCCGATGCCGTGCCCAAACGACCGGTCAAGGACATACTGACTGCGTACAAGGCCGGCGACTATTCCGACAACGCGGCCCTGCGCCGCTTCGTGCTCGCCAATTTCGACGTGCCGGGGGTGCAGCCCGCGCCCAAACCGGGCCTGACACAGTCCGGGCCGCGCCTCGGGCTGCTCCAGCATATTGCCGCGCTGTGGCCGCACCTGACCCGCCCGCCGCTGAAGCCGAAGCCGGGCAGTTCGGCGCTAGCGCTGCCCTATCCCTATGTCGTACCGGGCGGGCGGTTTCGTGAGCTTTATTACTGGGACAGCTATTTCACCATGCTGGGCCTGAAAGCGGACGGGCGCGAAGATCTGATCGATTCGATGATCGGCGATTTCGTGTCGCTGATCGAACGCTACGGCCATGTCCCCAACGGCACGCGCACCTATTATCTGCATCGCTCGCAACCGCCGCTGCTCTATCGGATGATGGGGCTTTCCGATGTCACCGACCCCGATGTGCTGAAACGCAGGCTGGCGGCGCTGAGGACCGAACATCGCTGGTGGATGTCGGGCAGCCATGTCGTCACCATGCCCGACGGTGCCATCCTGAACCGCTATGCCGGCGGCACCGACACGCCGCGCGACGAAAGCTATCGGGAGGATGTGCTGACCGCGCGGCACAGCGAGCGTCCACCCGGAGCGGTCTATCGCGATTTACGAGCAGGGGCGGAAAGCGGCTGGGACTTTTCCTCGCGCTGGTTCGCGGACGGCAGGCACCTGACCACCATCGATACGATGGATGTCGTGCCGGTCGATCTCAACAGCCTGCTCTATGGTATGGAACGCACCATCGCGAGTCAGTGCCAGTTGCTCGACGATGCCGCCTGCGCCAAACACTATACCGCCATCGCCGACAAGCGCCGCGCGGCGATCGAACACTGGCTGTGGGACGATGAACTGGGCCGCTATGGCGACTGGGATATCGTCAAGCGCGAAATCCGTCCCGGCGTCACCGCCGCCACTGCCTATCCGCTGTTCACCGGAGTGGCGAGCCGCGCCCATGCCGACCGCGTCGCGCGGATCATCCGCCACGACCTGCTGGCCCCCGGCGGATTGCGCACGACCCGTGTCGATACCGGCCAGCAATGGGACAAGCCCAATGGATGGCCGCCGCTGCAATGGATTGCGGTGGAGGGGCTGCGTCGCACCGGTCACACCCTGCTGGCGCAAATCATCGCCCATCGCTTTTTGCATACGGTCGAGCGCACCTATCAAAATACCGGCAAGCTGGTTGAAAAATATGATGTCGAGCGCGCAAAACCGGGCGGCGGCGGCGAATATCCGCTGCAGGACGGGTTCGGCTGGACCAATGGCGTAACCCGCGCGTTGATCGCCCAATATGGCGAAGCGAGGTACTGAATCCATCTTCCCTCTCGCCATCGACGTTGAAATTTTATAACAAGCGGTTGAAATGTGATTCCGCGCGCGATGCCATGACGCGGAAAGAGGAAATTTGGAGAGCATATGACCGGCGACCCGAAGCGCGCCAACCTGCCACCCATGTCGCTTCATGTTCCGGAACCGAAGTTCCGGCCCGGCGACGATGTGGATTTCAGCGATTTCGACATTCCCGCCGCCGACTCCGCCCGGCGCCCCGACACCGGCGATAATCCTCGCGATTTTCACGAACTGGCGTTCGGGCTGGTGCGGGTGCTCGACGATCAGGGCAAGGCGGTCGGCGCATGGGATCCGAAGCTCGATGCCGATACGCTGCGCACCATGCTGCGTTCGATGGCGCTGACCCGTGCATTCGACGAACGCATGTTCCGCGCGCAGCGGCAGGGCAAGACCAGCTTCTATATGAAATCCACCGGCGAGGAGGCGGTTTCGGTAGCGGCGACGATGGCGCTGGCATCGGACGATATGTGTTTCCCCAGCTATCGCCAGCAGGGCATCCTCATCACGCGCGGCTACAGCCTAGTCGAGATGATGAACCAGATTTATTCGAACAAGGGCGACAAGCTGCAGGGCAAGCAGTTGCCGATCATGTATTCGTCGCGCGAGAAAGGCTTTTTCTCGATCTCCGGCAATCTGACCACCCAATATCCGCAAGCCGTGGGCTGGGCGATGGCATCGGCGTCGAAGGGCGATAGCCGCATTGCCGCGACCTGGTGCGGCGAAGGGTCGACGGCAGAGGGCGACTTCCACTCCGCCTGCACCTTTGCCAGCGTCTATCGCGCGCCGGTGATCCTGAACGTCGTCAACAACCAATGGGCGATTTCCAGCTTTTCGGGGTTTGCAGGGGCCGAAGCGACGACCTTTGCCGCGCGCGCCATCGGCTATGGCATTGCCGGGCTGCGCGTCGACGGCAACGATCCGCTTGCCGTCTATGCCGCGACGCACTGGGCGGCGGAACGCGCGCGCACCAATCAGGGGCCGACCCTGATCGAGCATTTCACCTATCGCGCCGAGGGGCATTCGACGTCCGACGATCCATCCGCCTATCGCAGCGCGCAGGAATGGTCGTCCTGGCCGCTGGGCGATCCGATCATGCGGCTGAAAAACCATCTGATCGCGCTGGGCGAATGGGATGAGGACCGGCAGGCGGCGATGGACAAGGAACTCGCCGAGATGGTCCGCGCCGCCCAGAAGGAAGCGGAGAAGAACGGCGTGCTGGGCCATGGCATGCACCAGAAGTTCGAGACAATGTTCGAGGGCGTGTACGAAGACATGCCCTGGCATTTGAAGGAGCAGCAGCAACAAATGCTCGATGAAGATGTGGCCGCGGGCCGTCCGGGGCCGCGTCGATGACCGCAATCACCCCCGATCCGCTGGCCGACGAGGCCGCCCGCATCGCGCCCGAAGCGGAACGCGAAGGCGAAACCGTGCGCATGAACATGATTCAGGCGATCAATTCCGCCATGGATGTGATGATGGCGCGCGACGACAATGTCGTCGTGATGGGCGAGGATGTCGGCTATTTCGGCGGCGTCTTCCGCGCCACCGCGGGCCTGCAGAAGAAATACGGCAAGACGCGCGTATTCGACACGCCGATTACCGAATGCGGGATTATCGGCGTGGCGGTGGGCATGGGCGCCTATGGCCTGCGGCCCGTCCCCGAAATCCAGTTCGCCGACTATATCTATCCCGCGCTCGACCAGCTGGTGAGCGAGGCGGCACGGCTGCGCTATCGCTCGGCGGGCGAGTTCATCGCGCCGCTGACCGTGCGCTCCCCCTTTGGCGGCGGCATTTTCGGCGGGCAGACGCACAGCCAGTCGCCCGAAGGCATTTTTACGCATGTTTCGGGCCTGAAAACGGTGATTCCGTCCACTCCCTATGATGCCAAGGGGCTGCTGATCGCGGCGATCGAGGATAATGATCCGGTCATCTTCTTCGAACCCAAGCGCATCTATAACGGGCCGTTCGACGGCCATTACGATACGCCAGCCAAGAACTGGTCGAGCCATCCGGCGGGCGAGGTGCCGAGCGGATATTATCGCATCCCGCTGGGCAAGGCCGCCGTCGTGCGTCCGGGCGAGGCGGTGACCATCCTGTGCTATGGCACGATGGTTCATGTCGTCGCCAACACCATTGCCGAAACGGGCGTCGATGCCGAAATCATCGACCTGCGCACGCTGATGCCGCTCGATATCGACACGATCATGGAGTCGGTCGAAAAGACCGGACGCTGCATGATCGTGCATGAAGCCACCCGCACCCAGGGGTTCGGTGCCGAACTGTCGGCAGTGGTGCAGGAACGCTGTTTCTATCATCTGGAAGCACCGATCGAGCGCGTCACCGGCTTCGACACACCCTATCCTCACAGCCTCGAATGGGCCTATTTCCCCGGCCCCGTACGCATTCGCGAGGCACTCAAGAAAATCCTGAAGGACTGATCCGTCATGGCGCGCTTTACGTTCAAGCTTCCCGATATCGGCGAAGGCATTTCCGAGGCAGAGATCGTCGCCTGGCACGTCAAGGTCGGCGATACGGTCGAGGAGGATGCCCAGCTTGCCGACATGATGACCGACAAGGCGACCGTCGAGATGGAAAGCCCGGTTGCGGGCACCGTGCTCGAACTGGCAGGCGAGGTCGGAGACCAGATTCCAATCGGCTCCATGCTGGTGGTGATCGAAACCGAAGGCGAAATCGAAGACGCTTCCGACGAAGTAGCGGAACAGGTCGACGCCGAAATGCCGGGCACCGAGGAATCGGCACCGGCTAAAGCCGTCGCCACCACTGCCGCGCAGGATGCAGCGATCCGCGCCGAGGCGAAGGAAAAAGACCTGCCTCCGCCGCCCGCGCATCAGCAGACCGACACGGAAATCCGTGCAGCGCAGGGGCAGCAGGCCCCGGCCCGACCGACGGATCACGCCGTCCTCGCTTCGCCTGCGGTGCGCAAGCGCGCGCAGGGTCTGGGTGTCGATCTGGCCGAGGTAAAGAGCGACGGCGATCGCGTGCGCCACGCCGATCTGGACGCCTATCTGCGCTATCAATCGGGACAGGGCTATCACGCCCCGCATGTCAGCCGTGCGCGCGACGACGAAGCGATCAAGGTGATCGGGATGCGCCGCCGCATTGCCGAAAATATGGCGGCGTCCAAGCGCAGCATCCCGCACTTCACCTATGTCGATGAAATCGACGTGACCGAACTGGAGGCGATGCGCGCGGACCTGAACGCCCATCGCGGCAACCGGCCCAAGCTGACACTGTTGCCGCTGATGATCGTCGCGATCTGCCGCACGCTGCCCGACTTTCCGATGCTTAACGCCCGCTATGACGATGAAGGCGGCGTGGTGACGCGCCATGGCCGGGTGCATATGGGCATGGCCACGCAGACCGATACCGGGCTGATGGTGCCCGTCATCCGCGATGCGCAGGACAGGAATGTCTGGCAGCTCGCCAGCGAGATCACGCGCCTTGCCGAAGCCGCGCGTACCGGCAAGGCGAAGTCGGAGGAGCTGTCGGGTTCCACCATCACCATTACCTCGCTCGGCCCGCTGGGCGGCATTGCCACGACGCCGGTCATCAACAAGCCCGAAGTCGCGATCATCGGTCCCAACAAGATCGTCGAACGGCCGGTGTTCGACGGCGATGATATTCGCCGGGCGAAGCTGATGAACCTGTCGATTTCCTGCGACCATCGCGTCGTCGATGGCTGGGACGCGGCAAGCTATGTTCAGGCGCTGAAGAAACTCCTCGAAACGCCGGTGCTGCTGTTCGCGGACTGAATCAGGTACGGCACCGGCCCGCTAAACGAATCTAGCCACCGGTTCCGGGAAAGGATGGCCGATAGCGTTTGGCGATATAGGGGATCATCGCCTTCGGAATCGGCAATTCGACGCGATAGTCGCCCTCCGCATAGGGACCGGCGACATAGGGCGGCACGATGAAATCGATCCGCCCGAATTTCCCGCCGACCGGATGGGTGAAAACCACCTCGATCCCATCGCCAAATGCGGGGCACGCGGTGAAATCGTCCACCGGCCCGGCATCCTTTTTCAGATCCGCGACCGCAACATTGCGTTTCTTCGCGCGCTGCCGGTCGAGTTGTGCGCAAAAGGCCGGATGCACCGTCGCCAGCGCTTTAGCGCGATGGGTGAACAGCGCGTCCAGCGGGATTTCATGGTTCTGCACCTTGTCCCAATAAAGCGTCTGATAGATCGGCATGCCGTGCGCGCCGCCGGTAAACTGATATCCCTCCGACTCCAGCACCAGCAGTTGCGGAAGGTCCGCCGCTACCGACCAGTCGGTGCTGAACGAAAAGGGATAGCGCGGCGCATCGGCGGGCATGTCCTTGTCATAGTCGGCCCGTTCTTTCAGGATGCTTGCCTTACCCTTTTCCGCGCGGTCGCGCAGCATGTTGGCAAGGTCCGGAATGGCGGCAGCAGCAGCCGGAATCCTATAGTCGAACTCCAGCGCATCGGTCTTCTGCGAAAGCCTGATCGGCTGGGCTTTTACCGGTACGGCAGGGGCCGATCGGTTCGCCGCAACCGGCGCGGCGGCATTGGCCGTCGAAGCAGAATTGCTTGCAATTCCAGCGTCCGGGGACGGCGAGCAGGCGGTAACGGCCAGCGCCACCGCGAGAATCGGATAAAAGCGCATATGAGCTCCCAAATAGTCAGTTGCGTCACATCGCCGGCAAGCATCGATCAGTTCCGGTCCTGCTGCAACTTTGCAACCGTCCGCCGCAACATACCGCGCGGTGCCAGCCGAGTGGAAAAAGCCATGACCCGGTTCATCATCCCCGACACTCGCACCGCAGCATTGGCATCGAGCGCCGCCAGCCCGTCGCGTACCACCGTCGCGGCATCGCTGCCGAAGCGGTTGAATAACTCCGTGTTCCCCATCCCCGCAACGTCGGCGAATTCGGTGCGTGTCGGCCCCGGACACAGGGCTGAAACGCGGACACCCGCCCCCTTTACTTCCTCATGCAGCGCCTCGGAAAAGCTCAGCACGAATGCCTTGGTCGCATAATAGACCGCCATCCACGGCCCCGGCTGGAATGCTGCGGTGGAAGCGACATTCAAAATGCCGCCCGAACGCATCTGTACCATTCCCGGCAGCACCGCATGGCTCAACTCCATCAGCGCCCGGCAATTAAGATCGATCATTCGGGCAAGCCCGGCGCGATCCTGATCGACGAATGCGCCGGCCGCCCCGAACCCGGCATTGTTGATCAGCAGATTGACCGACAGCTGCTGCTTGCCGATGGCAGCCATCAGCGTTTCGACCGCCCCTGCTTCCGACAGGTCAGCGGGAAACACCGACACCGCCACGCCGTGCGCAGCGCGCAACCGCTCGGCCAGCGCCTCCAGCCGTTCCACCCGCCGGGCGGTCAGTATCAGGTCGGTTCCGCGCGCCGCCAATGCTTCGGCAAAGCCTTCGCCCAGTCCCGCCGATGCTCCGGTAATCAGCGCTGTTTCGCGTGCCATTTCATACCTCTCTCAATCGTCTGCGGGGTCAGCGAATGCGGGCGCGCGGCGTTCCATATTGGCGCGCACCGCTTCCATCTGATTCGGGGAATACATCAGTTTTGCCTGTTCATCGCTTTCCGATTGCAACAGCGCCGAAGCCGGTTCTTCCGGCATCCGGTTCGCCAATCGCTTGGCCGCACGCACCGCATCCGGGTTACGACCGGCAATCTGTGTCGCCAATGCCATTGCCTCGGCCAGCGGATCAGCGGCCAGCCGAGTGACGAAGCCCAGCTTTTCGGCTTCCGTCCCGTCAAATTCACGCGCGGTATAGATCAGCGCACGCAGATGATCGTCGCGCACCAGTCCGCGCCACAGCGCATAGCCCGCCATGTCGGGAACAATTCCCCATTTCATCTCCATGATCGAAAAGCGGGTGTCGGGTGCGGCGATGCGGATATCCGCCCCTGAAAAAATCTGCAGACCGCCACCAAAGACGACGCCGTGCCCCGCCGCGATGACCGGCACCGGCAAGCTGCGCCAGCCCCAGGCAACCTGCTGAAACAGATTAGCGATGCCATGGGTGCGCTCCCCCAAACCTGTAACCGGCGCACCGCCCGCCATGCTGGCCATGTCCAGCCCGGCACAGAAGCCGCGCCCCTCGCCCGAAAGCACAGCCACGCGCACATCCCGGCGCGTCCGTAGGTCCGCGATGACGGCAGCAATCGCTTCGAACATTGCGGGGTCGAGCGCATTCAGCTTATCCGGCCGGTTCAGCCGGACATCGGCAATCCCGTCTGCAACCTGCAGGGTGACGCGTTGCGAATCCATGGCGGTCCTCCGATTGTGCAGCCCCCTTATGCCGCGTTCGGAGGGGTGAGGCGATAGCCCTTGCCGGGAACGGTGTGCAGCATCGGTGCAGCAAAGCTGCGGTCCAGCCGTGCACGCAACCGCGACACATGCACCTGCACCACATTGGTACCGGGATCGAAGTCCAGCCGCCATATGTTTTTCAGCAGTTCGGCGCGGCTGACCGTTCGCCCCGCATGCTCCGCCAGATAGAGCAACAGCCGGTATTCGCGCGGAAGCAGGTCGAGCGACTTGCCGTCGCGCCGAACGCAAGCGTTCAGCCGGTCGATTTCGAGCGGCCCGATCCGCAGGCGATGTGCCTCCCCCCGGCGCAGCATCGCTGTCACCCGCGCGACAATTTCCAGCGGCTGTGTATCGGCAAGGACGGCGTCCTCCGCGCCGGCATCCAGCGCTTCGGCGATTGCGGCAGAATCGCAATTGCGCGACACCAGCATCACGGGACCATGCCAGCCCTGCGCCCGCACGCGTTCCAGATGACGGTTCACCGGCTCCTTTCCCGCCCAGTCCAGCAAGGCGGCCCGGATATCCCCGGACCGCTGATGCCACGGCGTGACGCGCACCCCGCGCGCAGCGAGCGCGTGCGTCAGAGCATCTCCCTCAATATCGCTCGCCACCCCGATCATCCGCGTGGCAGGCTATCCCACCAATCACGCCGCGCCAGCCGAACCGCCTCCATTTCGGAGCTTGTCGTGCAGCATTTCCAGATCCCGGCATGCGTTCTGCGCCACCAGCGCATCGGGATCGGCGGTCGCGCGGTCCAGCCACCGACCGGCGGCTTCCCCGTCCGCTTCCGCCGCAACGAGCGCACGCACTGCGGTCAGCCGCATCCGCGCGCTGGCATGGGAAAAGGCAAAGCGTTCAGCAAGATCGCGTCCATTGCCGTCCATTTGCGCGGCGATGGTCAGCAATACTTCGGACGCCGTGGTGGCCAATCCCGCCTCGATCCGGTTGCCGGCAATGTCGAAGCGATACTGATCGATCCAGGGCTGTTCGGGATCCTGCCCCAGAATATTGAGCGACACCGAAAACGCATCGGGCGGCAACTGGACATGCACGTCGCGGCGCATGCGATAGAGCATCAGCCGCCCCTCCTCCAGCCGCGAGCGTTCGATATAGCGCAGCCCCGCGGGCGATCCCGGCACCCCCGTCACTTGCTGCGCATCATATTCGAAATAGTCGCTCCAATAGCCCGGCCCCAGATAGCCGACGGTCAGGAACGGGAAATTATGATCGTGGGGGAGGTCGTAGAAAAAGGTTCGCGGCCCGCTCGCCCGAAAAACGGCATCGCCGCGCGCAGGCCAGAAATTCGCGCGCACCAGAAAACGTCCGTCCGGCGGGTGCAGGATCAATACCTGCGGGCCGTATCCACGTGCGCGTGCCGCATCGTCGCGCCGCTGTTTGAGTGCATCAATCGCCGCATCGGCCAGAAAGCTTCGGTTGCGACCCAGTCGGGCGAGCGACGGCCCCAGTGCTGCAAATGCGTCTTCGTCGCGCACGTCGATCCGGCTGGCGGCAAGCATGTCGACCAGTTCCGCCGGTTCGATCGCAGCCTGATCGCCCGGATCGATCAGGCGGGGCATGTCTGTGCCTCCTCCATGCGGCGTCGCTCCACCACGGCCAGCATGTGCGCGGCAGCCTTGCGAACCTCCGCATGGGCATCCGCCGCTGCCATTTCCCGCAACCGCGATTGTGCCGACAACGCATCGAGCGCAAGCCATTCGCGCATCGCTTCCCAGCGCAGAAAATGATGGCGGTGCCGGGTCGCTGCCTCAAACTGCGCGGCGGCATCGCTGCGCCCCGACACCCGCAGCAAGGTCAGCAGCATCGACCGGCGCGCGGCATCCGGATCGGCAATTTCGGCGGATAGCATCTGCCCGTCGCTGCACCGATATTGGCGGCGTATTCCATCGCCTTCCCCGCGGAACCGTATCTGCACCGCCACTATATCGCACCGGGCATCGACAAGGCGATGCACCTGATACCGGCCATCGCACAGAACGACGTCACCATCGCTGATCGTGATATCCGCAAGACGGCGCAGCCTGCTCGTATCCGAGGTCAGTTCCCAGCGCTGCAACCGCGCCGTTCCCGCCCGATGATAGGCGGTCAGCACCCTTTCGCCGGGCAGCACAACGGCATCGGTCGCGGCGCGAAGGTTCAGTTCCGACGCTGACCACAGTGCAACGCTCAGCCGCGCCCGACCGCTGTCCCATAGCGCCAGTGTCGTACCGGTCGCATCCCTGCGCATCTGTACCGGCAGGTCGGCAAAAGCATCGACCTGCAATGCGCTGACCAGCGGCGAAAGCAGGTCAGGCGGCCATGCCCTGTCCGTCAGCATCGCGCGCGCTGCATTCAGTCCCGCATCATCCTCGCCAAGCTGCTCCAGCCGCGCGCACATTTCCTTGAAAGCCCGCGAACCGTACCATTGCCGAGCCACCGCCTCCCGCCGTTCATGCGCGGCCAGTACGGCGTGCCGGAATGCGCTGTCCGCCGGTTGCGGCATCTTCACTCAGATGGCGGTAGGCAACATCGACTGGGCAATCGAAACGATCAGTTCATACAGCGGATCGGAATCCCCCTGTGCGGTGGCAAGCGTCCCCGGCATGGCCAGCGGTGTGTCGAGATCGACGATATCGGCATGCTCCAGCGCAAGGCGTTCCATCTTCATCCTCCTGATCCGATTGATGCATGCACGCTATCGACGCACCGGACCGTGGCGTAGTTACAAGCGTGTAACCCCCCTCTTGCCGCGCACGATTGCGCTTCGCCCGATCCCGCGCTACTCGCCGGACATGGCAGCACCCGCGCTTCCTCCCGGCTTTGATCCGGCACGATTTTTTACCGCGCGCAGCACGGGCCATGGTGCTCGGCTGGGCATCCGATACCGCGCCCATGGCGATGACTGGGCTGAACTGGCACTGCCCTACAGCCCGGAACAGGTGGGGCAGCCCGATACCGGCATATTGGCATCAGGGCCCATCGTTACCCTGATGGATATGGCGACCAGCGTTGCGGTGTGGCTGCGGCGCGGCGTGTTCGCACCGCAGGTGACGCTCGACCTGAGGATCGATTATCTGCGTCCCGCGACACCGGAAAAGACGATCATCGGTCACGGCGAATGTTATCGCATGACCCGATCGGTAGCGTTCGTGCGCGGGCTGGCGCATGACGGCGATGCGGACGATCCGCTGGCCCATGTCGCGGGCACGTTCATGCTGCTGGGAGACGGGGAATGACCCTGCCGCCCTATGCCGATCTGCTCGGCCTGCACCTGGAACCGCAAGCCGATGACGCACCGCCGGTGCTGATGCTGCCCTTTGCCGAAGCGGTGACCGGGCGCCCGAACTTCCTGCATGGCGGTGCGATCGGGGGTTTGCTGGAAATGGCCGCGATCGCGGCACTCTATCACGCACTCGATCAGGCGCAGGCACAGATCAAGCCGATCAATATCACCATCGATTTCATGCGCGGCGGGCGTCCGAAAGAGACCCGCGCAATGGGTATCGTCAGCAGGCTGGGAAGCCGGATCGCCAATGTCGAGGCAGTGGCATGGCAGGACGATCGCGAAACCCCGATTGCCTCCGCCCGCCTCAACTGCCTGATCAAACGCGCCTGACATTGCACCGGGCAGGGGCTGGTAGCGATACCAGATTTAGTTGCAGGCGCCGGTTTGAAGGGCTAGGCCGTAAACCCATAAACGGCACCGTCGAGGCGTCCAAATGGCGAACAGATCGGGCCGAACGACGCGCGGCAAAGGCTCTTTGCCTTTGCAAGCGGCGTTCGGTTCTAGATGGAAGCCATTTGGGCGTCCCTGCGGGATTTGGCCAAAATGGCCCGGTGCAGCGTCGAAAAGTCTGGAAATATTGACATATTCCTGCGCCTTTCCTCCTTGCACCACGCCATTTTGACTCAAACCTCGATGCTGCCGTTTATGGGTTTACGGCCTAGTGCCACAGAATACGCCAGCATAAGACGAACAGAGGATGCTCCGCCATGGCACGCCCGCTTGAACTGGACCCCGACCGGCTGTTTCCCGCCGACCCGACCACCCGCGCCATTGCCCGCAGGCTGTACGATCCGATCGCATCCCTGCCGATTGTCAGCCCGCACGGCCATACCGATCCGCACTGGTTCGCCGACAATGGCTGCTGGACCGATGCAACCTCGCTGTTGCTGGTGCCCGACCATTATGTCTTCCGGATGCTCTATAGTCAGGGCGTCGATCTCGATACGCTTGCCATCCCGCGTATCGATGGCCCGCCAAAGACCGATCCGCGCGAAGCCTGGCGCGTCTTTGCGCAGCATTACACGCTGTTTCGCGGCACGCCGTCACGGATGTGGCTCGACCATGTATTTGCCGAGGTGTTCGGGTTCGACGTCGCGCTGGAGGCCGAAACCGCCGATCATTACTATGATATCATCACCGAAAAGCTGGCGACCGACGCCTATCGTCCCCGCGCGCTGTTCGACCGGTTCAATATCGACTTTCTCGCCACCACCGAAGGGCCGCAGGACGACCTTGCTCCGCATCACCGCATTCACCAATCGGGCTGGCCGGGACGTGTCGTCACCACCTATCGCCCCGATGCGGTGATCGATGTCGAGCATGAGGGGTTCGGCGCGGCGATGGAGCGCTTTGCCGAATGGACCGGTGAGGACGTATTCAGCTGGTCCGGCTATCTGGCCGCGCATCGCAAGCGGCGGGCCGATTTCCGCGCCGCCGGGGCAACCGCGACCGATCACGGCCATATCACTGCCGCCACCGCGAACCTGTCCTCCACCGACGCCGAAGCGCTGTTCGCCAGAATCGTCGGCGGTAGCTGGACCCCTGCCGACGCCGAATTGTTCCGTGCCCAGATGCTCACCGAAATGGCGGCGATGAGTGTCGAGGACGGCATGACCATGCAAATCCATCCCGGCGTGGCGCGCAATCATAATGCCGGGCTGTTCGCCAGCCATGGTCGCGACAAGGGTGCCGATATCCCGATGCGCACCGATTATGTCGGCGCGCTGCGCCCGATGCTCGACCGGTTCGGTAACGAACGCGACCTGACGGTGATCCTCTTCACGCTGGACGAAAGCACCTATGCCCGCGAACTGGCGCCGCTGGCCGGGCATTATCCCTGCCTGCGGCTGGGGCCGCCCTGGTGGTTCCATGACAGCCCGGAAGGGATGCGTCGTTTCCGCGAAATGACCACCGAAACCGCTGGCTTCTGCAACACCGTCGGGTTCAACGACGACACCCGCGCGTTCCTGTCGATTCCCGCGCGGCACGATGTGGCGCGACGCAGCGACTGCGCCTTTCTCGCTCGGCTGGTGGCGGAAGGCCGCATGGCCGAATGGGAAGCGGCGGAGGTTGCGCTGGACCTGACCAGCCGACTGGTCCGCACGGCCTATCATGTCGATACGCCGCTCAAACCGGCAAAGGCGGCCTGAGCCGATGGGCCGGTTTCTGGCTTTCGGAGAGGTGATGCTGCGCCTGTCGCCGCCCAATCGCGAGTTGCTGCTGCAAACCCCGCAACTGAGCGTGTGGACGGCAGGTGCTGAGGCCAATGTCGCGACCGCGCTTGCCGTGCTGGGGCATGACACGGGGCTGGTGACGGCACTGCCCGACACCGCGCTGGGCGACGCGGCACTACGCCATCTGCGCGGGAACGGCGTCGATTGCCGGAATATCCGCCGGTGCGCGGGGCGGATGGGGCTGTATTTCGTCACTCCCGGCGCCGGGCTGCGTGCGACCGAAGTGGTGTATGACCGGGCAGGGTCGGCCTTTGCCGAGACGCCCGCCGACCACTGGGACTGGGATGCGCTGCTGGACGGAGTCGACCGGCTGCATCTGTCGGGCATCACCCCGGCGCTGGGGCCGGTTCCGGCGCAGGCGGCGCTGCGGGCGGCTCAAGCGGCGACGCAACGGGGCATCGCGATTTCCTTCGACGGCAATTACCGGGCGCGGTTGTGGGAAAGCTGGGACAGCGATCCGCGATCGATCCTGACCGAGCTGATCGGCCATGCCGACCTGTTGTTCGGCAACCACCGCGATATCGGGCTGCTGCTGGGCCGCAGCTTCGGCAATGACGGCGAGGCACGGCGGCGGGAGTCTGCCGAAGCAGCGTTCGCGGCGTTCCCCAGGCTGCGATGGATTGCGTCCACCGCGCGCCACGTGGTCGATGCCGACCGGCACCGGCTGTCGGCCCGGATCGACGGCCGCGACAGGCATGCTCAGACCGAGGAAATCGCACTGTCGGGTATTGTCGACCGGATCGGCGCAGGCGATGCCTTTGCCTCCGGCGTGCTGCACGCGCTGCGGCTGGGCAAGGATGCCGCAGCAATGGCGGCCGACGGGCTGGCGCTCACCTGCCTCAAACATTCGCTACCGGGCGATGCCAGCCTGTTCAACCGTGCCGAACTGGAAGCATTCGTCGCGGGCGGCGTGGACGTGAAACGCTGAGCCTTTCGGGCCGGACCCGCCATTTCTGATGCAGATATGAAAAAGGCGAGGCCGCAGCCTCGCCCTTATTTGGTGCAGTCAAACTGCTTGTTAACAGCCAGCCTGCGATTTCTGAACACGCATTTTTTCGTGTGATTCATCGACTGTCAAGCCAACCGCAACGGCATGGTCATAGCCTCCCTGGCTGGACGGCTAACATCGGCAAGGTCATGCGGCGAGGCTGAAGTCGGGGAGAGGGGGGTGTCTCCTTCAACGGAAGGGGAAAGCCCCTATCACGACAGTTCTGCCATAAATGCCCTCGCCCTGTCCCCGACGTCTTCCGACGAAAAGCCGGGTTTATACAGCGCTGACCCCAGGCCGAACCCCGCAGCACCCGCCGCCTGCCAGGGTTGCATGGTTTCCGGAGTGATGCCGCCCACCACCAGCAGCGGCACATCATCGGGCAGCACCGCGCATTGCGCTTTCAGCACCTTCGGCGTCGCCGCTTCGGCAGGAAAGAGTTTAAGCCCATGCGCACCTGCCTTTACAGCGGCAAAGGCTTCACCGGGCGTGAAATATCCCGGCAATGATATCATTTCGGACTGTACGGTGGTCGCAATGACGTCAACGTCGGTATTGGGCGATATGATCAGACGTCCGCCAGCCTTTCTTACCTGCCGAACCTGATCGACAGTCAGCACCGTTCCTGCGCCAATCAGCACCCTGTCGCCGAACCGGCGTGCAAGCCGCCCGATACTGTCGAACGGGTCGGGCGAATTGAGCGGCACTTCAATCATCATGAAACCGGCCCCAATCAGGGCCTCGCCCACCGACTCCACCTCTTCGGGGCGCACGCCACGCAGGATCGCGACCAGCGGGCATCGCGCCATCGCGGCTTCAAGGTCAGGATGCATCGGCACGAATCATTCTCCAGATATGCGTGATTCCGGCCACGAAAGCCGCATGGCTGTCGATCGGCACGGAACGTCCGCCAAGCTGATCGATCGCCGCCGCATACAAACAGCCGAGCGCCGGGTCGGCCAGAATGTGGACACAGCTTCCCGGCTCCAGCGCCTGCTCACGCACGTCGCTGCCGATCAGCAGGCCGCTGACATGGGCGGCAATCTCTTCACGGGCACGAATACCCAGCAGGGCGCTTGCCCGTTCGGCGAATAACGGCCCCAGTAACGCGCCTTTCTGTGCCAGTGCGACGCCGTCACGAAAGGCATCGCCGTCGCGTACATCTCCGTCCAGAAAGTCCGCGAGCAAGCTATGCTTGCGCAGCAGCGCGAATATTTCACCGGTCATGCCGGTTCTGAACCCCGCCAGCCGCGAGTCCGTCATGCGCGCCCATTTGCAATGGGTTCCCGGCTGGCAAAGCAACGCGTCCGCCGGGGCCAGCCCCGCCGCCACCGCGCCCAGAAGCTGCACCTCTTCACCGCGCATAATGTCGCCGACACCATCCGCTATCGTGCACACACCGGGGACGAGGGCGGTTCTGCCCGGTTCGACCCATAACAGGTTGGCCGCAAGTGACTCCAGGTCGACCGGGCAGCGCTGATAGGGCACCTCCGCCCAGCCTTTTACCGAGCCGACCATACCCGCGCACAGCATCGGCAGATCGCCGAACAATGCCCTGATTGCAGTGGCAGAATTCGCAAAACCGCCTTTCGATACGGCAAGCAGGCCCTGATCATCGCGTTCGGTCGCGATGACCCGGCCTGCCCCGTCGATGCTGTAGGCACGCCGGTTGGTCGTGCCCCAGTCCACCGCAATCAGTTCCGGCTGTGTCAGAATACCAGACGTCCTGTAATCACGAAGCGCCGTTCCTGTTCGAGCAGGCTTGCAGGCATTTCCGAACCGCTGTCGACAAGGATATATTCCTTACGCTGCGTATCGAGCAGATTGTTGACGTTCAGCCCAAGCTCGAAATTCTTCAGCACGTTCAGATGCATGGAGAAATCAAGCTGGCCATAGCTGCGAATATAACGTTCGGCACCGAACTGGGCGCCCACGGCATCGGCCCGCAAATAGGTACTCCGCCAGGCATAGGCGAGCCGCGCGTCAAAGCCGCCATTGTCGTAATAGAGAACGGCATTGGCGCTGTTTTTCGACAGTCCCGGCAGCGGCGTCGTGCGCGTGGTGCCGTCCGCCGAACGCGTGGTCGATTTACTGGAGGCATAAGTATAGTTCAGAATGCCGCCGAAATTGCTCAACGCACCGGGCAGGAAGTAGAAGGGGGTCTGAACTCCAGCCTCGATGCCCTTGACGGTGGCACTGTCGCCATTTGTGGGCTGGGTGAAAGCGATCACCCCGGTCGTCGGCTGGCCCGTAACCTGATCCGGGAAGGTCGCTTCCTCATCAACCACGGTTTCCGAAATCAGCGACCCGATCTCCTTGGCGAAAGCCGTGACGGTCAGCAGCGACCCGCGATGGAAATACCACTCAAAGCCCAGATCCTGCTGATCCGCAAGATAAGGCTTCAGGTCCGGATTGCCGCGGGTACCCGTACGCGGTCCGGAATTGATCACCACCGACGGGCTGAGCTGCGAAAGCGTCGGCCGGGTCATTGCCCGCGAATATGTCGCCCGGATCAGCAGGTTCGGCGTCAGTTCATAGCGTGCATTCAGGGCAGGCAGGAAATTGGTATAGTTACCCCGTGTGTCGACCGGAGAGGCTTCCGTGCCCAGTAATTGCGTACCGGTCGAATGGGTTGACGTCGAAACGATCCGCACGCCCGCATTCAGCTTCAGATTACCGACATCGAAATTGGCCTGAACATAGCCGGCATAGGTCTGTTCCAGCACCTTGAAGCTTTGCAGCGCGTCATAGGTGGGGTCGTCATAGAACTGATCGGAATTGAACGGATCGAGGCCCGGATAATATACGCTGGCAACCTTGTTCGGATCTACCGACAGGATGCGCGAGGGCGCATCCGCGCCGCCGACATAAAAGGGCAATGTCGTCGAAACCGAACTCAGGTCGGGCGGGTTGGTGCCCAGCAGGGCAGCCCCCTGGTACAGCCCGACATTCTGGGAACTTTGCGTCGAGGTACGGTTGGTGTAGCGCATCCCCCATTGCACGCTGTCCAGACCGGGGACATCGAATGCGCGCGTGAAATCCAGCCGTCCGACATATTCGTCGATCGTGTTGATGGCGCGATCAAAGATGAAGACATTATATTTGAAGTCTTCGGGGTTGCTCATGAAATCGGTTGCGCTGGAAGAGAAATGCGGCACATCCCCGTCCACCGTATAGGTGATGTCCGCGCCATTGATCGCAAAGGAATAGAGGTCGAGTTCGGCAAGCGTCTTTTGATGCGCATAGCTGAACCCCGGCGTAACCGTCAGGTGGTCGGTCGGCTGCCAGTTGGCACGCAATGACGCCTGATACACCGTATCCTTTTGCGGCTGATAGCTATAGCCGACACGGTTCTGAATATTGTCGAAGGTCGCGGAGGTCACCGCACCATCGGTAATGGTATAGCTGCTCGGTGCCTGATTTCCGGCCGAGTTGGACCCGTCAGGATAAAAGGTCGTTCCCTCGATCGGCGCATCAGGACGGTCGTCCATCTCCACTCCGGTCTTGCGCGCATAGATGAAATCCGCCGTCAGCTGGAGCGCGTCACTCGGCTGCGCCTGCACAGAGGCCGTCAGCCCGTAATTGTCACGCTTCTGCCGATAGCTGTAAAAGGCTGAAGTCCGCGGTGTCGCCGCGTTGAGCAGGTCTTCCGGCGCGCTTGCCACCACATCGGCACTGGCGACATTGCGGAACGCTCCCCAAGGACCGAAGTCGATCTCGTTCGAGCGGAAATCCGTGCGGGAATAGGCGCCGGCAATGGCGATACCGAATTTCCCGCCCCAGTTCTTGCTGAACAGGGCAAAGATACGGGGATCTTTTTCCCCCGCCTGACCAAGGGTCAGACCCGCCGTCGCGGTAAAGCGCGTGCCGGGAATATCGAACGGCTTGGGCGTCTCTTCCTTGATGGTGCCGGCAATGCCGCCTTCCACCGTTTTCGCCGTCGGGGATTTCTCGACGATGATCTTGGAAAACAGCTCGGGCGCCAGAACACTGAAGTCGAACCCGTTCAGCGCCGTGCCGCCATTGATCTCACTGCGGGTAAAGCCGGGCCCCATCCCGCGCAGGTTAATGGTCTGCCCCTCGCCCGTCACACTGCGGTCGATGGTGATACCCGGAACGCGCTGCAACGATTCAGCGAGATTGTTGTCGGGGAATTTGCCGATATCCTCGGCCGAAATCACGTCCTCGACATTCACCGCGCGGCGTTTGTCGACCAGCGATCGTTCCAGTCCGGCCCGCAGCCCGGTGACGACAATGTCAGCGCCCTGACTGGTGGCATCCATCGTGCCAAGGCCGGGAACCGCGTCAGAGGTCCGGGAGGCAGAAATATTGGTCTGACCGGCAGCGGCTGCAGTATCCGTTGCGGTCTGGGCCATGGCGCTTGTGGCACCGAAGCCGCTCAATGCGGTCCCGATCAGCAACCATGCCGCTGCCCGGCGCACGGTCCCTGAATCCGCTTTCTTTAGTACCTTGCCCATAATAGTCCCCTTATCTCTTAATAGAAATAAACTATTGATTATATTATATTATTTAGCTTTCATGCAATGTGGTGCAGCCGATCACATCATTCGGATACGCTGCGCCTGCCTATGGCGTATTTTTCGATCGCCGCTTCATCGAGGGTGATGCCAAGCCCCGGCCCTTCCGGAACGAAGGCGAAGGGAGGCTCAAACCGCAGCGGCGTTTCGAGCAGGTCGTGCTCCCGGATCATCCGACCGAAGATATCCGACGGCCAGATACAGCATTCCGCTGCAGCGGCCTGATGCAGATACATGGCCTCCAGGATGCCGAGATCGACTTCCGAACCATGGAAACAGAACAGATTGGCCGCAGTCGCCATACCGGTCATCTGCTGAAACTTCGCCAGCCCGGCGTTGAAATTAAAGCCATCGACCGCACGATGGGCGATCAGGTTCGGCACGTCATGCACCCGCTGCCCCTGATAGACATAGGGAAGCGACACATGCTGGGTGATCGGGATGGAGGAGAACCAGCGCAGATCGGCATAGTCCTGCACCATCCATTTCTGAATCGGGTCTTCCAGCAACAGCGTGTTGCCGACCTTTTCAAGGCCACGGATGATCGGCTTGACGCTCGCGGCATTTTCCCAGCGCTGATTGGGATCGAAGATGATCTTCATACCCGGCGCGGCTTTGGCGATCTCTTCGCACCAGCCCACCGCATCATCTTCCAGGTCCGCTTTGAACTTGATGCAGTCATAGCCCTGACGGTGATATTGCGCGACCCATGCACCAACTTCATCCATCGTGCGGTGGCTGGACCAGGAAGTTACCTTGACCGCATCGCGCACCTTGCCGCCGATCAGCGCGTGCAGCGGCAGCCCGGCCGATTTGGCGAACGCGTCCCAGATAACGCATTCAAACCCGTCATATTCGCGCGACAGGGGAAGCGGCAGCTTTTGAAGGGAAAGCGTATTGAGGTCGATACCGATCAGCCCTTCGGCGATTGCATGGATCGAATTCCAGGAACAGTCGCGATAGAATTCACCGATGCCGACCACGCCATTGGCAAGGGTCATGCGCACAATGAACTTCGGCAAGGTGTCGAACTGAACGCTCCACGACGCCTTGCCCGCAACGGGCAGCATGTGCAGCGGCTTGGCAAGAGAATCGGAATTGATGACGCCGGGATGGGCTGGAACGACAACCTCAATAAATTCGAAACCCCGGATAGTCAGATCGTGTGTCATTGGATACCCCGCTTTTCCAACGTCACTTTCATACATATTTCATTTCTGAGTCAATACAGAAACTACATATGGTGAAATTTCTAAGAAAGTTATCAAATTTTGGGGCTTTCTCAATCGCCTATGAGGCTATAAAACTACGCAATGATGCCTACTGCCGAAGAATTTTAACGGAAGTGCGGAATGAAAGAACGGGAAAACACCATGGTTGCCCAGACTGAAAAAAATAAGAATGCGGACATTCGCGCACGGGTTCAGGCCGAACTTTCCCGCTTTTCGCGCGTCCAGCGCCGAATCGCCGATGCCTTTCTGGAAGACCCTGTCGGTTTCGCGCGTGGTACGCTTGCCGATATTTCAGAAGCGACGGGCGCCAGCGAGCCCACCATCGTCCGCTTCTGCACGCGACTGGGCTTCAGCGGATATCGTGAGTTTCGACAGTGTGCGATCGAAGAGCTGGACCATGGTGACGATGGCAACACCATGCGTGAGACCCTGCTCCGGGCGCGGGAAAACGGCCGTCTTTCCATGGAACAGATCCGCACCTTGTTGCGCATTTCCGCCATTGATGCGCTGGAAACGGCGTTTACCGCCAATAAGGACCGCACCTATGACGAGGTTGCCCGCACCATCGCGAGTGCCCGCCGCGTGGCCGTGTTCGGCATCGGGGGCAGCTCTGCGGTAATCGCGCAGGAGATGCATAACCGCCTGTTTCGGCTGAATATTCAATGCAACGCTTATAGCGACAGCTATATGCAGCGCATGGCAGCGGCGACGCTGGACGGGAAGGATGTCGCCTTTTTCATTTCCTCGACAGGCCGCCCCCGCGCGCTGCTCGACAGTGCCGACCTTGCCAAACATTATGGCGCGCAATGTGTCGGCATTGCCCCTGCCGACAGTCCGCTCGGTCGGTTGCTGGACATCTGCATCCATATCAGCCCAGACGATCAGGACGTAGATGACTTTCAGCCCAGCCCGTTGCGCTATGCACAGCTATTCGTGATCGACAGTATCGCCTTTCGCGTCGCCAGCCTGATCGAGGATCAGGCCAATCGTGCACTCTCCCGCACCCGCGCCAGCGTTACCGCGCTGCACGGCGTATTGCCCAACCAGCCGATTGGCGACTGACAGACCGGCGGACATGCAGAGAGGGCGTAATACCCCTTCCGTTGTCTTTCAGATCTGAACGCCGGTAAACAGGGACGCGATTCGGTCGCTCCCGGCAGTCAGCCCGCCGTCGAAGGAAATCACCGCGCCGTTCATCAACCGGAGCTGAGGGTCCAGCAATGCTTCGATGGCGGCGGCGACATCGTCTGGCCCGCAGATATCACGCGACGGATACCATTGCAGCGCTTCCTCCAGTATCTCCGGCTTTTCGCGCGCACGCTCTTGCCAGGCCTGGGTGCGCACAGTTCCGGGGCACAGGGCAACCGTGCGGATACCGTATTTCCCCAGCTCGCTGGCGCAGAATTTGGTGAGATGGATCAGGCCCGCCTTCGCCGCACTATAACCGGGATGGCCAAAGACGCCCAACCCGTTGACCGACGCCACGTTGACGATGGTGCCGCCGCCACGCGCGATGAAATCCTCCATCACGGCATGAATGCAGCGAAAGGGACCATTGAGGTTCAGGTCGATATCCGCCAGCCAATTCGCCTCGCTGGTGGTGCGCAAGGATGGCGCGGTAATTCCGCCGGCATTGTTGATCAGGATTGTCGCCGGACCGATCACGGTTTCCGCCTCGGCAATCGCTGCCTTGACCGACATCAGATCCCGTATATCCGCGACGACCGGATATACGGGCGTATCACCTTCCGCGTCGATCCGACCCAGCGCCTCGCGCGATATATCCAGTGCGGCCACCGGATATCCTGCCGCACGCAGCCGGGCCACCACGGAACGGCCGATATCGCCGCCTGCTCCGGTTACGATTGCACTCATTGGGCACCTGCGAGATGGGGGGTGGTTTCAACCGGAAGCACTTCCGGCTCATCGGGAAGGTCGGCTTCGAAATCAATGCGTTTCCAGCCGAAGAAAAGCGCTACCGCCGCAATTGCCGCGGCGCCCCCCAGCCAGATGGCGGTGATGGTATCCCCGCGCAGCGCTTCGCCTACGGAAAACAGAATGCCATAGACCATCGCACAGCCCGCAATCGTGCAGAAGAATGCCGTACCAAGCTGCCCGCGCTGCGCATTGCCGACTTCGGGATCGCGATAACGGCGCCAGCCCGGTCCCGGCGGGTGAACGCGGTCGAAAAACGCCTGAAGCACCTTCTCATCCGTCGGTGGCGTCAGCAACGTTACGGCGATCCAGCCGACCGTGGTGATGCCCACCGAAAGACACAGGCGCAGCGCCGAGTCCATATTCGGGGCGGCAAATTCCAGCACGATCGACACGATGAAAGAGATCGTCATCGCCGCCAGTTCGCTCCACGCGCTGATCCGAGGCCAGTACCAGCGCAGCAGGAACAGCAGCCCCGTCCCGGCACCCACCGACAACAGGATCTGAAAGGTCTGCAAGGCATTGCGCAGGGTCAAAGCCACCAGCGCGATGATGATCATCAGCACCACGGTGACGATCCGCCCGACCAGCACATATTCGCGCTCCGGTGCGTCCGGCCGCATGAACCGCCGATAGATATCGAGAACGACATAGGACGATCCCAGATTCAGGCTGGTGCCGGCCGTCGACATATAGGCCGCCGTAAGCGACGCCGCGACCAGACCCAGCCACCCCGAAGGCAGAAAGGTCAGCATCGCCGGATAGGCCATATCGTCGCCGATCACATGCGGGTCGATATTCGGAAAAGCGCGGCGCAGGCTGGCCAGATCCGGAAACACCACCATTGATGCCAGCGCGACCACGATCCATGGCCAGGACCGCAAGGCGTAATGCGCGACGTTGAACAGCAACATGCCGCCCATGGCGTGTTTTTCATCCTTTGCCGCCAGCATACGCTGCGCGACATAGCCGCCGCCGCCTGGTTCCGCACCGGGATACCAGACGCTCCACCACTGAACGAGTAACGGCATGATCAGCAGGCCGATCACCGCATCATGATCGTGCAGCGACGGCAGGATTGCCGATGCCTTGTGGATTTCGGGACGCGCGAACAAAGCGTGGATGCCGCCGACCTGTGGCAATGTCACCGCGAAATATGCCGCTGCAAACGCGCCTATCATGGCCGTGAAAAACAGGAAGAAATCGGACAGCAGCACCCCTTTCAGGCCGCCCGCCATCGCGAACAGTCCTGTCGCGGCACAGGCGACAACGACGGTTTGAACCGGCGTCAGCCCCAGCAGCACCGCGCCGAACTTGATCGCCGCCAGCGTTACCGCCGCCGTGATGATGACGTTGATAAGGACGCCGATATACAGACCGCGAAATATCCGCAGGGCAGAGGCAACCCGGCCCGAATAGCGCATTTCGTAGAATTCGACGTCGGTCGACACGCCGGACCGGCGCCAGAGATGCGAAAAGAAAAAAGTTGTCGTCATGCTGGTCAGCAGAAATGCCCACCAGGCCCAGTTGCCCGCCGCGCCGCTGGTCCGGGTCAGATTCGCCACCAGATTGGGCGTATCGGTGGAAAAAGTGGTTGCCACCATCGAGGTGCCGAGCAGCCACCATTTCATCGTCCTGCCCGACAGGAAATAGGACTCTGCGCTCTCCCCGGCCGCCTTGCTCGGCAGCAGTCCAAGAATGATGCCGATCGCAATGACCGACAGCATGATGATCCAGTCCAGCGGCTGTAATTGCATGACTTCCCCTTACTCAAACCGCTGAAATACGGAGTCCTCCGTCGGCACACGGCTTTGTCGGGACCGGAATGAGCCACAAATATTTTTCAGAAGCAAGCAGAAATGAAATTTTTCATTCGGAACTGAAAAACGATTGTGAAATTTTTTGGAGTGCGGTTTAATGGCAGGAACAGCCAAGGAGCCGGATTTCCATAATGACCCCGCTTTCAAAATCTCCTTTTCCTGCCGACGATCAGAATCGTAACGCCATATGGACGATGCTGGTCACGCGCGACATCGCGGCATATCTGGCACAGGCGTGGACCACTGTCGCCGACGATTTCGTGAAAACCGGTTTTTTCGGCGTCGATGCGCGTGGCAGCGCCGATCCCGATCAATGGGTTCCGCGTTTCGCATCACTCGACACCTATCGCGATGAATGGCTGCGTCAGGCGGCAGAAACCGCGGCAACGGTCGACCCTGCCCATGCAATGACCGCCTTGCATGCAGCCACCCGGCTGGAGCGAATCGATATCGACGGCGATTTCGCGATTGCGCACAAGAAGTTTCACGGCTCACTGCCGCTCCGGGATGGCGGATCGGCATTTCTGGACTGGCAGACGCAATATTTCTGCCGCCGCGAAGAGGGTCGCTGGAAGATTTCCGGCTTTGTCGGCTATATGGCGAACACCGGGGCAACGCCGTTCCGTCCGGCCGCCCTCACCCAGCATAAGACCGCAGGCCCCTATACCCCCGTGGTCGAAACCCGGCCGGGCGCCCGTATTCTGGTCATTTCCGGGCAGGCGCCCGTTGACCTCGACGGCAATGTCATCGGCGATACGCTGGAAGAACAAACCCGCGTCACGATGGACAATTGCCGCGCTCAACTGGAGGCGGCCGGCAGCGGGCTTTCGGAAGTGTTCAAGGTAACGGTCTATCTCACCGATCTGGATGGGTGGGGACAATTCAACACCGTGTACCGCGAATATATGCAGGAACCCTATCCCGCCCGAACGGCGGTACAGGCCGGCCTTCTCCCGGGCTTTCTCGTTGAAATTGAAATGTGGGCGACGAAACCATGAAATGGACGGAAATGACCTCACCGCAGATCGCGCAGGTCAATCGGGCGCTCCCGCTGGTCATGAACATCAGCGCGGTGGAACAACACGGCCATCATCTTCCCGTCGGCACAGACGCGATGATCGGCGCCAACCTGCTCAGCATGGTGGAAGCGCGGATGCCGGAACGGATGCTGGTCCTGCCGCAGCTACAGATTTGCTGCTCGGCGCATCACAGCGACTTTGCCGGTACCCTGACGATCCGCCACGAAACCATGCTCGCCTATATCTGTGACGTGCTGAACAGTGCGCTCGCCCAGGGCTTTCGCACGGTCGTGCTGTTCAACAGCCATGGCGGCAACGAAGCGATCGGCAGGGTCATCGTCGAAAAAATGGGCCATGCCCATCCCGATGCGCAGGTGGCGATGCTGACATGGTGGACGGTGGCGCATGACGCATTGCTCGACATTCGCGAATCGGGCTTTGGCGGCGTCGGCCATGCCTGCGAATTTGAAACCTCGCTGATCGAACATTTCCTGCCTGGACTGGTCGATCAGGACGCAATTGCCGATCCGGACATGCCGCAGCCCTATTGCTGGGCCCAGGCCGACATGCTGACCGCCCCCAGCGGCATCGTGTATCGGTCCATGCGCACGCAGTCGGGCGGAACGGGTACGGTCGGCCGCCCCTCCTTTGCCTCTCCGGAAAAAGGCGCACGGATCGCCGATACCGTTGTGGAGCGTCTGTGCACGATGATCGGCGATCTGGGATCGGCGTAACGCCGCCATCCATAGCATTTGGGGGAACTATCATGGGCCATTTCATCGCAAAGACATCCATCGGCACGCTGGCTCTGGCATGGTGCATCGGGGCCGCACCTGCACCCGATGCACCATCCTCGTTCGGCAATGCCCCGGTCAGCGCACACTGGTCGGTCTCAGGCGGTCATCTGCAGGATATGACCGTCCGCGACGGCCTCAACCATCGCGTCATGAAGGTATCGGCGCCCTTTGCTCTCCATCTGAGCGACGGCAGTGTACTGACGCCTGCGACGCTGACGATGAGGGCGCCCCCGGTGCGCAGCACGATCGCGCCCGAACCGGATGCATCGCGGCTGGCGGACCGTAAACCCCGCACGCAGGTGGCGGCGACCTTCATCGACAAGGCCGGACGGATTGAGGTCAAATGGCGACTGATTCAGGTCGCCGATGCCCGATATCTGCGCGAAGTGGTGACAATCAGGGCCCTGAAGCAGGACGAACAGATCCCGCGCGTGGACCTGTTCGATGCGACCGCCGCCAATGCCGAAGTGGTCGGGCGCGTCAAAGGCTCGCCGATCGTTTCCGGCCCGGATTACTTTCAGTTCGAACACCCGCTGTCGCAAAGTCAGGCCGGGATTGACGACGGATCGGTCAAACTATGGATCGACCGTGCACTACCGCTGGAAAAGGGGAAATCGGTCACCTATTCCGCCGCCGTCGGCGTCACCGCCAAGGGGCAGCTTCGCCGGGGATTTCAGGCCTATCTGGCGGATCAGCGCGCGCATCCCTATCGCCCCTTTCTGCACTATAACAGCTGGTACGATATCGGGTTCACCAATCCCTATACCGCGGATCAGGCGGTGGAGCGGATCAATAGCTTCTGCCGCGAACTTTCCGAAAAACGCGGCGTGAAGATTGATTCCTTTCTGTTCGATGACGGATGGGATGATCGCACGGGTAGCTGGGGCTTCAGCAAGGATTTTCCCGACGGCCTGATTCCCCTGCGCAATGCCGCCGCGAAATGCGGTGCCGCCCCCGGCATCTGGCTGTCCCCATGGGGGGGATATGACGAAGCCAAGAAGGAGCGCGTCAGGAACGGCAAGGCACGGGGCTATGAAACGATCAAGGGCGGTCTCGCGCTGTCCGGTCCCAATTATTACAAGCGTTTTCATGCCGTGACGATGGCGCTGGTTACGCAACAGGGCGTCAACCAGTTCAAGTTTGATGGCACCGGCAATGCCGATCAGGTCGTCCCCGGCAGCCGCTTCAACAGCGATTTCGACGCGGCGATTCAACTGATCGAGGATTTGCGTGCGGCCAAGCCGGGCCTGTTCATCAACCTGACCACCGGCACCTATCCCTCTCCGGCCTGGCTGCGCTATGCCGATACCATCTGGCGCGGCGGTGCCGACCATGCATTTACCGGTGTCGGTACGCCACGCGAACGCTGGATCACCTATCGCGACCAGCAAACCTATGAAAACATCGTCATCGGCGGCCCGCTTTTTCCCCTCAACTCCCTGATGCTGCACGGTATTATTTATGCCCAGCACGCGCCGGGACTAAACAGCGACCCCGGAAACGACTTCGCCAACGAAGTGCATTCCTTTTTCGGCACCGGCACCGAGTTGCAGGAAATGTATATCACTCCATCGCTGCTGACCCGGAAAAACTGGGATATGCTGGCACAGGCCGCCCGCTGGTCGCGTTCCAATGCCGATGTGCTGAAGGATACTCACTGGATCGGCGGCGATCCGGGGCGGTTGCAGGTCTATGGCTGGGCGGCATGGAGCCGGGAAAAGTCGATTATCACCCTGCGCAACCCCGATGACAGATCGCAAACCTATCTGCTCCATCCCGGCAGCGCGCTCGAACTGCCCCAGGGAGCACCGACCGGCTATGCGGCGAAAACAGTCTGGCCGGATGGGGCCGCGGTGCCTGAGCATCTGGACGCAGGCCAGCCGACCCTCCTCCATCTCAGACCGTTCGAGGTACTGACTCTGGAACTCACGCCGATATCGTGAATCGGGGCACCGGTTATCCCTGAATGTTGCGCTTCAGGGTCAGGGAGCCATCGCGGTTCAGCGGCTGCCGGCACGCCCAGTTGAGCGGGTGAAGAACCCCCTTCACTTCCAGTTCGGCGCTCAGCTTCAGCCCCTGCCAGTCTCGTGTATCCGGCCATTCGAGCATCACCTGATGCACACCGCTCGGTTTCGGAAAGCCGGAGTCCACACCGCCCATCGCGACAACCTGACCCGCCTCATCCTTCAGCGTCAGGCGGATGACGCCGGGAACTCCGGCGACACCGTCATTGGCAAGCCCGATCACCACCCCCTTCCCGCCGTCCCGTTCGAACGACCAGATGAAAGCGGGATAGACGCGATAGCCGATCCGGCGCGCGATATGATCGATAGCCTGCGGATATTTGTCGTAATAGCTGCGCACATGCACGGCCGAAATGTCGTGCCAGTTCCAGATCGACCAGTAATTCGCTCCGACTGCCAGGACATGCGCAATAATCTGCTCGTTCTTGGTAACCCCGTCGACGATGGTCAGTTGATCCGGTGCACCCGTCGTCATTCCAACTTCACTGATCGCCGCAGTCCAGGCGGGCCGGTTGCTCAACGCCTCGATCTGGGTGTTTTCGATGAAGATCGTGTCGCTGCGGATCCAGTTATGCGACCGCACCGTGCGATCCAGCACCGCCGCATTGCCGACATGGCTGAAATCGGGCTGGGTGTTCGTGACCAGCGGAGTCTTTGTCCAGTGCCGTAGCTGGACGTCGAACATCTGCATCATCGTCCGGGCCGCAACCATATCGCTGGGAAAAGGGTTCCCCTCGAACGGCCAGCTATGCCCCTCCCCCCAGAAACCGTACATCATGGTGTCCATATATTCGACATGGGGATTGCCGTCATACCGGTCGGCAAGCAGCGCATTCAGTTCCTCGAACGCCGCCTGATAGGCAGGATCGTCATAGCGCGGCATTGCCTGTTTCTTGCGATAGCGGGTCTGAGACCGATCTCCCGGCCAGTCTCCTTTCAGGGGTACATAAGGGACTTTCCCGATCAGGAAGTCGGGCATGCCGGGTTCGGGGAAGTCGGGATTTTCCAGCATGATCCGAAACCCGACCCGCTTGCCGTAATGGGCGGCACAATCGAGGGTGATCCGCCACCAGTCGGGCAGATCCAGCTTGCCGGGCCGCGACTGCACTTCGCGCCAGTTGGGACGAAGATAGACCTTCTGCGTAAACGGTAGGGCGACGATGTCCTCAATCGCCTTTTCGAGCGACTGACCCGGCAGGTGCGGCGGCCCGATATCGCCCGAAACATAGGCTGTCAGTCCCATACCGTAATTCGGTACGATATCGCGCGAAGGAGAGGTTGCCATGACAACCTCTCCACCCGGCGCGTTCGCGTCCGCGCCATAATTGGTGAACGCCCCCTGATACAGCCGGTCGGGAACAGCCGGACCGCCGCCCCAGTCATGGCCGGACCAGCGATGTTCGAGATATTGCGCATCGGCTGCGCGCGCGCCCAGCCCCGCCGTTGCCATACCGGCCGCACCGACCTTGAGGAAATCTCTGCGTTTCACCGGCACTTCTCCTCACTGTCGGGGCGATGGTTTCAGGGGATGGTTGCACCTGCCAGATGGGCGGCATACAGCGCCGCGCCATAGGCCGGGGAATGGCGCGGCTCGACAAAGTCATAACGTCCCCTGTCCCCCAGACGCGCCTCCAGCCGCCCGCGCACCGAGGCGTCATTGGCCAGCACGCCGCCCGACCAGGACAGCGGCACCGCTTCTGCGGAGTCGAACCCCAGTGTTTCGCGCAATGCCCGTGCCATTGCGGCAAGTTCGTCCGCAGCCCGTTCATGGATATCGATGGCGACCGCATCGCCGGCGGCAACCGCCTGCGCAACGACGGGCGCGAGCCCCGCAATCCCGTCGCGCTGCAACCCCTGCTCGCCCATTACCTGCGCGCAGATGTCCAGATCATCGACCAGATCGAATCGCTGACGAAAGACTTCATGCAGCGGCCCTCTGGGCAACCGTCCGTCGCTCATCCGGCTGAAGGCGTTCAGCCCCTGAACTGCAATCCAGTAGGCGGATCCTTCATCACTGAACAATTCGCCCCAGCCGCCGACGCGGGCGGCTTTGCCCTGCCGTTCGCCATAGCCGATCGAACCGGTCCCGGCGACAAGGTTGATCCCGTCGGCACAGGCCAGCGATCCCGCCCAGCCGCAAATCATGTCGTTGCCGCACCGATAGCGGCCGTGACCCAGCAAGCGGCCGCATTGCGCCGCGAGTTGCGGATCGATCGCCGCGTCCTCTCCGAATGCGGGCAATCCGCAGAACACAAAGGCAAGGTCGCCCGGATCGGTATCGAGCTGGGCGCAAATGCCCGCAATGCCCGCTTCCAGCGCCCGCACTGCGCCGTCCAGCCCGACCTGCAAGTGATAGGTCGTGCCTTCAATCTGTCTCGCCGCGACTTTCCCAGCCGCATCGATACAAACAAATTCCGTCTTGGTACCGCCGCCGTCGACGCCAAGGAACCAGCGCGAACCCTTCATGACTGAGAACTGTGAATACGCACGCCCTGTACCACACGATTGACCGTCCCGGTCGCGTTTGGCGTGTCCGGGGTCAGGCCCAGATTGAACGACGCCTGCAAGGCAAAAAGCTGTGCGGGAACGATATAGGGGAACAGCAGATCGACATCGCCCGTATCGGCAAGTCCGGAAACGCTGATCGTATCCTTTCCCTCATCCTGCGCGGACACCGCCAGAACGGTCCCGGCCACACCATCGGCGCGCAATTCATCGATCATGTCGCGATCATAGGCACGGGTGAGCGGGTCGTTCGAGACGAAAACGACAATCAGCGTTTCGGCATTGACCACCGTCTTTGGCCCATGCCGGAAACCGAGGGTAGAATCGAACAGGGTGACGACCCTGCCGTCAGTGAGTTCAAGCAGCTTGAGTGCAGCTTCCCGCGCCAGTCCCCGAAACGGACCGCTACCCAGATATACCACACGGGAAAAGCTGCGTGCGGCCAAAGCCGCCATTGGCTGCTCGACCTCCGCCGTCATCTGCGCGACAGCATCCGCAATCGCCCGGACTCGCTCCGCAAACGCCTCGATGCCCGAAAAAGCTGCCAGTGCCGTCAGCATCATTGCCGAAAAACTGGACGTCATTGCAAAGGCCCGGTCATGGGTCGCTTCGGGCAGCACAATGACATGAGCGTCATCGCCCCGCCGCCCGGCCAGTGCCCCGTCGGCATTGCAGGTGATGATAAGGTGCTGCCTGTCCGTTACCCGCGCATCGACCAGTTCGACCGCCGCCACACTTTCCGGGCTGTTGCCCGAACGGCCGAACGACACGAGCAGCGTCGGCGTGTCGGCTTCCAGATAGAGATCGGGGGCGCTGACGATATCGGTGGTTGCGACCGCTTCGACACGACGCCCGGTACGCCGCGCCAGCGACATGGCAAGGCATTCGCCGATAAAGGCCGAGGTACCCGCGCCCGCCAGAATAATGCGCAAATCCGGCTTTGCCAGCAACGGGGCAAGAAATGCTTCAATGGGCTGGCGCTGCTGCATCAGCAGCGCATATGTCCCGCGCAGGGTTTCCGGCTGTTGCAGGATTTCGCGGCGCGTCCAGGTTTCGGCATCATCCGCTGATGCTTTGGCCGCCGAAAGAAGATCAGACATGGGGGTGGCAGGCTCCGTAATAGGCGTCGAGCGTGGCGGAAATATGCGCAATCGTCATATCTGCCGGGTCAAGCGTGACGCGCCCCGCGCGGTGCGCGGCAAAAACATTGGGAAGATACTGGCTGACCAGCGGTAGCGGCGGCACTCGTTCACGCAGGTTCGCGAACAGCTTTTCCTGCGCGGCGGCAATCTGCGGATCGGGCCAGTAATAACGGATGCGGTCGCTGAAACTGTATTGAAGCTGGAAATCGAGACCGGCCCCGGTGCCGTGATAATATTTCGACCAGTTGCCCGGCTCAGCATGCATCCGTTCCAGCGTCACGGCACGAAGGCCGCTGCGCTTTGCTTCGGGCACCGTCTCCCGCTCGATGGCATCAAGCGCCCATAACGCCTCACGCAAGGCAAAGGTGACGCCCGGCCCGACCTTCAGGATCGCAAAATGGTCACGTACAAGCGCGGCAAGCGCGGCAGGCGTCTGGTAATCGGTCGAATGCGCTTCATAAACAATGTGGTCGACAGGCTCAATCGCAGCGCTGAGGGCGGCCGCCTTTTCGGGGAGATAATCGACCACCTTGTCATGATCGAATTCGACACCCGGCTGAACCACCGTTGCGATCACCCTGTCCCATGCTCCGGACAGGCCCTGACTGACGAATAACTCCCGATGCATGCCGAGCGTTGCCAGCGCCGCTTCCGGCGTCGTGACAGTCAGTTCGTCCAGATCTTCGGCAGCGCCGCCGGGAACCGGCACCTCAGTTCCGATAATATAGGCCGGGGCATATTCCGGGCCGCCATCATAGGCCGCTTCCGCCGCCCGGCACAGCCGCGCCGCCCGCTCGGCAATGACGGCTTCGGCAAGCGGCACCGGATCGTCGGCACAGCTCATCGAGCAGTCGAGATGGATTTTTCCGAAACCGGCGGCGACATAGGCGCCCACCATGATCTCCGCCTTAGCCATCGCTTCCTCGGCAGAAAGCTTTGTCCATGCATTAGGACCGAGATGGTCACCGCCCAGCACCAGACGCGCATGCGGAAAGCCGATCCGGTCCGCAATCGCCCATACGAAATCACGATAAGCAGCCGGGTCCATGCCCGTATAGCCGCCATCCTGATTCACCTGATTGGACGTCGCCTCGATCAGAACAATCTGCGCGTCCTGGGCAAGCGCATGCCGTAAGGTTGCCTCTATGACCAGCGGGTGTGCCGTACAGACCGATGGGATGCCGACGCTCTCACCTGATTTATGCCGGGCGATGAGGTCGCGAATTGCTTTCATGCCTACTCCTTGAATTCCCTTTCTCGATACCGCGAAAGGAAATGAAACGCAACAAAACGATGTATAATGAAATTTATATCGTGCTGGGTTCAAGTTCCGATTCGGCCGTCTCGTCAGCAGCGTCAGGTTCGATCGCGAGCAGTACCGAGGCGGCAAGCGCCAGCAACAAGCCGACGACCTTCAACATTCCCGGCATCACGCCCAGCGCGATCAGGGAGATGATCGCGGTGGCAAGCGGGGCACCGGCGTTGCTGAGCGGTGCAACGATGATCGCCTTTCCGTATCGAAATGCGAATACGAGGGTTAGCGCACCGATGGCGTTAAGTACCTGAATTCCGGCAGCGAGGGCGGGGCCGTCCCAGCCCCAGTTGATCGGTTGCGACCGGTCGGTCAGCACCCAGGCGACCGGGACCAGCAGCAGTCCGGCGATCATCATGTAGAAGAAGATGCCTTCCGCCGACATATAGTTGTTGGCCGACTTCATGAAATAGGCCTGCACTCCCCAGCACAGCATCACGATCAATGCGAGGAAGAACCATATCGCTCCGCTCGTCGAACCTCCGTCCGCCGGAGAATAGTTGAAGATGGGCAGGGCGATCAGCGCCAGCACGATACCGACGATGCCCAGCTTTCCGGTACGCTCCCCCAGAAAGGCGAAGGACATGACAATCGTCACCAGCGGCGACAGCGATATGATCGGAAAGATCAGATAGGCGGGCCCCCGCGTGACGGCGTAAAACAGCACCATCTGCCCCCCCGCGCCGAGCAGCCCGACCGCCATGCCGTATGCGATCGCGCGTGGGCTGCGGTCCAGTCTGCCGCCGCCGATGCGCAGAGCAATAAATGCCGGTGGAATCATCGTCAGCGCCCAGACGCAGTACACCAGCGTTTCGGGGAAACCATGTTCGGGCGACAGGCTGGAGAACGCGCCCCAGAATCCCCACAGCACGACGGTAATCAGGGCATTGAGCAGCCACGCCCGCCCGGAAGGTGATGGAACAGCGTTCATGCCGCCCCTCCTGCAGGCATGGCTTCGATCATGACGGCATGGGTGAAGGTCAGATGGACCGTATTACGGCCGGCAGTCACCGTACCTAGTTGCTCGCCGGTGAAGCTGTTGGTCAGCCTGTACGTGCCTTTCCCCAGTCCTCTCAGTTCGACCGGCCCGTCCCATTTTTTGGCATAAAAGGCATAGTGCATTGCGCCACCGGCGGCGACGGCATGCCCTTCCGGTTTGTCAAAGCCGATATCGTAGAGTTCTCCGCGATATTGCCCCCTGGCAAGCATGTTCTTGCGGTAGAGCTCGATCCACTTTCGCCAGAGCTTTTCTTTTTCCGGCGTCAGTACGAAGCCGCCGGGCGGCAGCTTGTCTGTCGGCTTGTCGGTATCTTTGGGCCAGGTAAATTTGGTCGCCGGAATCGCCCCGATGCCATAGGTCGAGGCGAAATCGTCGCCGCCATCGCTCAGTTCGACATGATCGCCGGTATAGGGTGCCGACGCCCCCATCATCGCCTTGAACGTCTTGCCCTTCAGACGGACCTGCCAGGACGATTCCGGATCGGAAGCCGGTGTATTGTTGATCGCCGGAATATTGAAAAAGGCGAAAGAGTCGCCGCACGGGCAAATCTCGACATTGGCGTCGGGGTTGATCGCAATCGCCGTGTCGTAAATCGCCTTCCAGAAATCCTGCAGCTTTTCCACCGACTCCTCAGGCCGGGCATGGTTATGCGCCGGATTGAAACAGGGCGCGACACCGTTCAGATCCTGTCCGTCGAGCTTGAGGCCCTCAAAGCCCCAGTCGCCGATGATTCGCTGCACAACCTTTTTGAAATAATCGACCGTCGGCGCATATGCCGGGCACAGCGTAAAACTATTCCACCAGGTGACATTCTGCGCGGCCCCGCTGGCGTCCAGCAACAACATATCACGATGATCGCGCATCAGGTCACTGTCGGGTGCTGCAGAAAGCGGTGAAACCCAGAGTTTAGGCCGCATTTTCGATGCCTTGATCCGGTCGGCAAACGCCTTCATCCCGGCATTGCCGTCGGGAAATTTCGCGGTATCGGCTACCCAGTCGCCAACCGCCTTTTGCCAGCCGTCGTCGAGCACCGCCCAGTCGCACCCGACCGCCTTCGCCTTGTCGAGCGTTCCATAAACCTGATCGAGCGTAAAATTACGCTCATATCCCCAGGCGCACCAGATCGGTTCATAGCTTGATTCAGGCACCGGCGGCGCGACAAGCCCCCGCTCGGCCATGATCTGCCGATAGGTATCGAGCGGGACGAAATGATCGCCGCGATGCGCCATGATAAAGGTTTCCGGCAAGCGCGTTGTTTCGCCGGGGTCGAGCAGGATCGGCCGGTCGCCCTCCAGCGCGATACGCGTCCCACCTGGCTGCGATGCGACCGGAAGCGCGATCAGCTTCGGAACCGTTTCAACATGGCCGACGGCCAGCCCGACATCGGGGCGCCATACCACCGAAACCGGTGTCCCGCTGCCATAATCCGATCCGTTCATGCCCATATAGTTGCGCTGCTGGAAGTCCGCCGTGACCGGCTGAACCCAGTCCCGGCGATCCGGGTGCGACGATCCGGCAAAGGTCCATGCCCCTGCGGGATGCGCGAGCAGTTTATGCGCAGCGGACCACCACGCCGCGATGACCAGCGGGGACGTACCGACATTGCGATAGCGTACCGTCATCGTCGCGGCACCGGGAAAGTCGTCGCGAAATACGATATCCAGGGTTTTTTCCAACCGGCCGTCGGCTACGCCGCGCAACCGGCATCGTTTGCCCTTGTGACCTCCCTTGAGCGGAGCAATCGAATGGTCGAGCAGCAGGAAACGGTCGAGAACCGCACCGTCTTCCAGCCGCACGCCCTCCCCTGCCTCCAGCACGGAAATCGGCGTGCCGTCGCGATGCACGGTTGAATATAACGCACCGTCGAACGCGATCGCCAGCACACCATCTGTCGCCGTTACCAGCGGTTTTTGCGAAGCCCATACGCGCCGCGGCGCGGCGGTTCCCACAATTGTTGCCGCCGATCCCGCCAGCAACGCGGACAAGGTGGTCCGCCGCGTATATCCGTTGCCATCCATATCGAATTCCATGCTCATCGGCGCCTTCGCACCTCCATCATTCGGCAACCAGATGCTTGCACAGACGCGTAAGTGAAATCAAACGAAAACAATTTCCCAGAGAAGCTTTATTTCGGACAGGCGCTCAAATCAGTCCGGCTCAGCAGCGGATAAACCCCTCAATAATTTCTATAATCATATGTAATATAACAACATTCTATCAAGCACCTTACGAATCAGGCGTATAGTTGCGTGGACTGCAACAAGACAATCGGCGTCACAACCCTGCAAAAAAGGGGTTGCTTCAATGCAAAAGAAAATACACATTGAAAGAAAGTGAAATTTAATTACGGGATTTATAGGGGGACATATGGCCTTTCGCACGTATCGCACGACCACCAGTATGTTAGCCGTCGCTCTGGCCATGACCTCCACCGTCGCGATGGCGCAAACCCAGCAGAGTCAGCCCGCAAAATCGTCAGACACACAACCTACGGGCACGTCCGATACCGCCCTCGCCGATCAGGCAAGCAAGGATATCGTGATCGTCGGCATTCGGGGCAGTCTGGACAAATCGGTTCAGGTCAAACGCGATGCCGCAGTTGTGCTCGATTCGGTCAATGCAACCGAACTTGGCCGCTTCCCGGACAGCGACGTAGCCGACTCGCTGCAGCACATCACCGGCATCACCATCAACCGCACCACCGGCGGTGAAGGCCAGTATGTCAGCGTCCGCGGGCTGGGCTCACAATATAATATCACCACTCTGAACGGCCGGATCCTCGCGACCGACGATGACGGACGCGACTTTGCTTTCGATATCTTGCCTGCGGATGTGATTTCAGGCGCTGACGTACTCAAATCGCCCCAGGCTTCTGCGGTTGAAGGCAGCATCGGCGGCACGGTCAATCTGCGTTCCGCCCGCCCCTTCGACCATCCCGGTTTCCACATGGCGTTGCGCGCCGAGGGCAATTACAATGACATGTCCGAATATGGCGGCTTCAAGGTTTCGGGCTTTGTCAGCAAGACCAATGCGGCGGAAACGCTCGGCCTGCTCGTTGGGGTCGTTTATTCGGACGAGAAATTCCGTACCGACGCCCTGAACTATTCGACATGGGATCCCGACAATCCCGGCGTATGGCCGCCTGCACCGACCGACTCTTCCGACCCGCCCGCCAATGCGCAAGCGGTAAACGGTCTTTGCTGCATTCAGTTCGGCTCGGTCGTGGATCGTAAAAAGCGATTTGCGGTTACCAGTACGCTGGAATGGAAACCCACCGATACGCTGCATGTGACGGTCGACGGGATGTACACCAAGCTCACCGATCCGCAGGTTGCGTATAACCAGTCCTATTATCCCGACTTCACCTATGACGCCAACGGCCTGCCCGAATGGTCCGACGTGACGGTGAAGAACGGATTCATTACCCAGTTCACCGCTAATAATTTCGATCCGGAAATCGTGAATCAGACCATTCACCGGGTCGTCGACACTTATCTGGTCGGCCTCAATGCCGACTGGGAGGCAAGTTCGAACCTGACGCTGCGCACCGACATCTATCGCTCGCACGCCAACCGCCCGGAAGGCGGCACCGATACCTTCCTGACGGCCGGGCTGGTGTCCCCGACACCCTATAACCAGAATATCATGCACTTTTCGGCCAATCCCAACGAAATGCCGAATATCAGCGTCACGTTGCCGGACGGCACCGATTACGCCACGGCATTGGCATCAGGACAGCTCGACAATCAGAGTCTGTGGAGCACGCACTATGACGGCCTGTCGGGCGACACGATCACCGACACCGTGACGGGGGCAAAACTCGATGCCACCTACAGTGTCGATAACAGCTTCCTGAAACATATCGACGCCGGCTTCAGCTATCAGAAACGCTCCAAGTCCCGGCGGGATATCAGCAATGACTGGACGAACGGATCGAACCAGTACAGCACGCTGTACAACACCATGCCCGGCCAGCCGGGACCGATTACCTTTGCCACCATGGGGCAGAACGTAATCTCGACGTTCAACTTCCCCAACTATTTCGCAGGCGCCGGCGGCAGTTTCCCGACCACGCAGGTACTCATCAATGCTCAGGCGCTTCTCGATGGCCTGAAATCGCTCGACGGTACGCCGAACTATACCTCCGGCGAGGGCGTCTATAACTTTGCGGACACCCTGCCGCAGTTCAATCCGACCAATTCCTATGCCGTGACCGAAGAAACGTTTGCCGGCTATATCGAGGCGAGTTTTGGCGGACCGCACTGGAGCGGCAATATCGGCGTACGGCTGGTACACACCAACACCACCGCCAAAACGGCCGTCAACAAGATCATTTCGGTGACCGTGGCCGATACCGCCAACCCGACCAGCGCCGGGATCACCGAATATTCGGATGCCACCCCGCTGGTTGCACATGGCAATTATACCATCCCCCTGCCGGCGGCGAATGTGAATTTCGGCCTGACCGATAATCTGCATCTGCGGCTTGCCGTCGCGCAGACCATGGCCCGGCCCAACCTCAATCAGTTTGCACCGACCGAAACCGACGACACCAGTGACCAGAATTATGTCGTCTATTATGACGGCAATGCCGATCTGAAACCGATCAAGGCATGGCAAGCCGATGCTTCACTGGAATGGTATTATCACCGTAACGACATGGTTTCCGTCGCCATATTCGGAAAGAAACTGCGCGGCGATATCACCACGATCGAACGCAACAATGTTGATATCGGTGCAGTCGGCTGTTTTAACGGCAATCCCTGCCAGCCCCTGCTGTTCAGCGTTGTCGAACCGATCAACGGCGACACGTCCAAAATCTACGGCATCGAACTGAGCTGGCAACATATGCTGAACAACGGATTCGGTATCCGTGCCCAGTTCACCCACACCTGGAGCCACGCATCCGTCGACGGTGTAGATGTCGGAAGCGTCGCAGGCGTTTCCCCGACCACTTTCTCGATCAATCCCTTTTATGAACACGGGCCGGTGTCGCTCAGTGTTTCCTGGGACCATTCCAGCTCCTTCACCTATTCCAACTACACGGAGATCGATGGCGTCCCGGCAATCGCCAAGGCATATGACTGGGTCACGGCGACGGCATCCTATGACATCACCAAACGCATCAAGGTCTATGTCGAAGGACGGAACCTGACCAATTCGATCGTGCGCACCTATCTGAACGGCGACCCCAATATTATCTGGGCCTCGGGTGCCGTGGGTACCAGCAGCAGCGTCGGGGCGGGATATACCGCTTATGGCCGGACCTATACGGCGGGCATCCGTTTCGGATTCTGACGCCCCCGAAGAACTGCCGCTCCCGATCGTCCGCCGGGAGCGGCAGTCCGATAAACTGACTAGGGTCATGGCCCTAGGAAAACTTGGGAAAACCCCTGCTTCTCAGGCGATACGAATGTCGCACCCCTGTTTACGTGCCTGATCCAGACTCTCTTCGGGCGCCTGGGTATCGGTGATCAGGACGTCGATCTCATCCATGCCCATGATACGGTGCAGACAGGTGCGGCCGAACTTGCTGCCGTCGGTTACGGCGATGACCTGACGGGCGGCACGCACCATCTTTCGATTGAGCATCGCTTCCGCTTCAAAATGTGTGGTGACACCGCGCTGAAGGTCGATTCCATCCACCCCCAGAAACAGCCGGTCGACCTGAAGGCTATCAAGCGCATCTTCGGTCTGCCCCCCATAAAAGGCCATATTCTTCCGCCGCAAACGACCACCCAGCAGGACGATCTCGATATGCTGCTTCTTCATCAGTTGTGAAAGAATACCCGCGTCATTGGTCAGGGCGATGATGTCCGGCTCATCCGGCAGGAACGGCACGATCTGAGCTGTGGTAGTCCCGGAATCGAGAATGATCGCATCGCCGGGCTGTACCATGGAAGCGGCAAGACGACCGATCCGTTCCTTTTCGGACATGTGCAGCCCACGCTTCTTGTCGACAGGCGCCTCTTCGACGACGCCGATCACATCAGCGGCAACCGCACCGCCATAGCAGCGAACCGAAATCCCCTTTTCCGCCAGAAATGCCAGATCCTTGCGGATCGTCTGCGTCGAAACACCGAATTGCTCCGACAGGGAGAGCACCTGCACACTCCCCTGATCGTGCAGCATCGCGATGATCTTCTGCCGCCTGTTGCTCGTATCCCGCATCTGTCCGGTCATAGGGTGCTGCTTAGCGCAGAAGCCGTTGATGCTCCACAAATTATATCGGTATCATTTTCATTTTGTTGGAACCGAAACTTCTTACAATTTACGTCTCACGCCTGCCCCCGTCATCCGGAAGGCTGCCCTTGCAAGGGTTCGGTCGCGTAGCTGGGGCGCAAGGTTCCGCCGGTGCTCCAGACAATTTACGGTACAGTTGCAATGAGGGAATGCGCGGCAATGCGTCAGCGTTGGCCCGCACGCGTCCTCTTCGACAGGCTGTACGTTCAGGATTGCGGCGCGTTGCCGTCCGGATACTTGCGGGTCAGCGCGACCGCTTTGGTCAGTTGCTCATAATTCATCGCACCGGGCACCAGATACGGTCCGATCAGCAGCGCCGGGGTGCCGGTCAGGCCCATCATCATCGCCTCCTGCCGCGTGGAATCGAGCAGCGCGTCGATTTCCTTCGCATGCACCTTCAGATCGCGTTGCAGCCGCGCCCAGTTGACGCCTGCCTTGTCGGCGGCCTGACGAATCTTTTTCGAATTGAGCTTGCCCGGAACAGTCATAAGCGCAGCATGAAAGGCCGCATGTTTGCCCTGCCAGTTGGATGCGATCGCCGCGTGGGCCGCCTCCACCGAAGCATCGCCGAAAATCGGCAGGTCGCGATAGACGATACGTACCTTTTTGTCGCTGGCACGCAGCTTTGCCAGCGCCGGATACATTTTCCGGCAATAAGGGCATTGATAATCGAAATATTCGACAATCGTGACGTCATAGCCTTTCGGCGCATATTTGGGCGCTAGAGGGTTATCGGTAATCCGTTTGCGAGCCGCAGCCGCTTTTGCCGCATTAGCAGCCGTCTGTGCGGCATTATTCGTGGCGGACTGACCGGCCGGCGAGTCGGCACAGGCCGTTTGGGTCAGCAGGAGCGGCACCAGCAGCAGGGCGAACAGCAATGTCAGGCGCGAACCCGAAAATAATGGCAGAGAAAAATGCTTCATGAAGACTCCTTGAGCAAAGCCGCCGTCCCGGCCTGAAGCGCAGCGCGGGAAATCTCCCCCATATGGCGCTTCACGATCATGCCGTCGGCGTTGATGAACACGGTGGTTGGGAATGCCTGCGCGTGCAGAGCGCTGCTCGTCGCGCCCCGTTCGTCGATCAGGACATGGCTGTTGTCGATGCCGTTTTCGGTCAGGAAAGTTCGTACTTTTTCGGGCAACTCGCCCTGATCGATCAGCAGGATCGGTACTGCGGAAGTTTTTGCCTCGTGCGCAAGCATGGGCAGTTCACGGCGACAGGGCGGACACCAGGTCGCCCAGAGATTGAGGATCACCGGTTTACCGTGCAGCGTCTTGAGATCGACGGTGCCACCGCTCAGCCGCGTCAGTGCGGGTATGGCGGGAAGCGGCTCGGCGGCGGGGCGCAGTTGCGGTGCTATCCCGACCCATAGCAACGCGACGACCACCAGACCGGCCGCGGCACCGCCACCGACCCGGTTCAGCCCGAGCATCAGAACCAGCACCGCCGCCGCCGCGATCAGACCCGGAATAAGCGCGAATCCACCCTGCCAAACGGCAAAGACCGACAGCCAGTCAGCCGAGAAAGCCTGATAATATTGAACGACATAGCCGATACGCGCGACCGCCAGCCCGACCAGCAACGCTGCCCATGCCGCCGGTCGGCTGTTGCGGCCCGCTCGCTTCCCGACCACAACGACCAGAGTGACGAACAGCCACAGGACGACAAGCGCGACCAGACGGTCGAGTGCGAATGCAAAGGGGCCGATATGCAGGACGCCGGACATTGATAGTGCCTTTCTCTGTCTGGCTTAAGGGCAGCTTAGCCGTGCTTAAGCCGGGAATAAGGAGCCGCCGTCATCCACGGAAACGGAGGCGGTCATGCGTATTCTGGTAGTGGAAGATGACGATGTACTGCGCGACGGGCTTGCGGTTGGGCTGCATCTGGAAGGCATAACGGTCGATGCCGTAGCCGGGTGCGAGGATGCAAACGCGGCGACGGCGACTGCGCAATATGCGGTGATCGTACTCGATATCGCCCTGCCGGACGGGTCCGGAATCGATCTGTTACGTGAATGGCGCCGCAGCGGCCTGACGACACCGGTGCTGCTGCTGACCGCCCGCAACCTGGTGGACGACCGGATTGCCGGGCTTGATGCCGGTGCCGACGACTATCTGGGCAAGCCGTTCGACCTGAGCGAACTAGCGGCGCGGGTGCGGGCGTTGGGACGCCGCGTAACGGGTAATCCCGACACCGTCCTGACGCTCGGACCCGTCGAACTCGACCGCAGCCGCCGCAGTGTCCGCCTGAACGGTGAACCGGTCCCGCTGTCGCGCCGCGAATTCGCGGTCCTGTGCGTGTTGGCGGAACATCCCGGCCATATCCTGTCGCGTTCCCGGATCGAGGATCATATCTATGGTTGGCAGGAGGAAGTGGGCAGCAACGCGATCGAGGTGCATATCCACAATCTGCGCGCCAAGCTGGGCCGCGACGCCATCGAGACAGTACGCGGCGAAGGCTATCGGATGGCATGGGCATGACCTCGCTCCGCATGCGGCTGTTCCTGCTGATCGTGGCCGCAACGGCTCTGGTCTGGTCGGCGGCGGCGGTCTGGACGACGATCAGTACGCGCAACGAAATCGAGCATGTGCTCGACAACCGCCTTCGCGAAGCCGCGCATATGGTCGCATCGCTCGGTTCTTCGGAAATCAGGGCACCGCGCCCGAAGCTGCTGCCGGGCAGCGTTTCGGAGAGCTATCAGCGGCAACTTGCCTGCCAGATATGGTCGCTGAACGGCCAGTTGGTCAGCCGGTCCGCCGATGCCCCCGCCGCAACGATGGGAACGAACCGCACCGGCTTTTCGGAACGACAGATCAACGGCACCGGCTGGCGCGTCTATACCTATATCGTTCCGGATACCGGACTGAAGGTGATGGTCGGCGATGCGGTGGCGATGCGCGAACGGCTGATCACCGATATGCTTGCCGGGCTGATCGCCCCTGCGCTGGTCGGACTGGCCGCGCTGGCTGTCCTGTTGTGGCTCGGCATCGAGCGGGGACTGGCGCCCTTGCGGCGCGTGGCGCATCAGCTTGAACGCCGCAGCGCCGAAGACCTGTCGCAGCTCGACAGCGATCCCGTTCCCGACGAACTGCGTGTGGTGACACAGGCCATCAACGGACTCTTCACCCGACTGGAAGCAGTGCGCGAAAGTGAGCGCCACTTTCTCGCGAGCGCCGCGCACGAGCTGCAGACACCGCTTGCCGGGCTGAAAACTCAGGCTGAAATCGCACGTCGCAGCGACGATACCGAGATGCGCGCCCGCGCGCTGAGCCAGATGCAGCGTGCGATCGATCGCACGACCCGACTCGTGCGGCAATTGCTCGATCTCGCTCGGCAGGAATCCGGCCCGGACGCTGCCGCTGCTTCCCCATTGTCGGTGCAGGCGGTCGCCGCGTCGGTGGCGGAAGAACTGCACCCGCTGCTTGTCCGGCATACGGTCACGCTGTCGCTCGACCCGTCAATTGCAGAGCGGACGGTTGCGATCGAAGAGGCGGTGCTGCGCGTGACGCTGCGCAATCTGATCGAGAATGCCGTTCTGTATGGCCCCAGTCCCGGTCGCGTGACCGTGCGCATGGATGGCGACACGCTGCGCATTGAGGATGAGGGCGATGGCATGACGCCGGACCAGCTCGCCACCCTGCGCCAGCGCTTCGTTCGTGGGAGCGGACAACGCGCGACCGGCAGCGGGCTTGGTCTGTCGATCGTCGATGCAGCCCTGCACCGGGCAGGCCTTTACCTCAATTTCGAAGCGACGGAGCCACACGGCTGGGCGGCGGTGATCCGGCTGACTCCGTTCGATCGGGCGTAAAACTGCCAAGCCCGTCATCGGTACCGCAAAGCCGGTCCCAGAAGCGGAAATACAGCCCGTAGTTACAGCCATAGCGCTGATGGTGACGCTGATGATGGCTGGCAGTGATCAGCCAGCTGCCTAGAGGCCCGCGCACCATGAAGCGGGGAAACATCTCCCACCCCATATGGTTGGTGACGCCCATCACCGTCATGATCGTCAGCACCACCGCCAATGCAGCGAGATGAATGGGAATGAGGAAAACCAGAGCCGGGATGACCACCGCGCCGGTAAGCGCCTCGATAGGATGAAAGCTCATCGCCGCCCAGGCGGTCGGCGGGCGGCTGGCATGATGGACGGCATGGGCAAGCCGGAACCAGCGCGGCACGTGCATCCAGCGATGCGTCCAGTAAAACCAGCTGTCGTGCGCGATCAGATAGAGCAGCACCGACACCGGCAGATACCAGAGCGGCCATGCGTGCACATCGGTATAAATCCGCGTCCAGCCCCGGTTCTGCCAGCCCCATGCAACGATCCCGGCGGGCACGCCGTAAATCGCGGCGGATGCCAGCGACCAGAAAATCTCGCGACCGATCTGCCGGTCCAGTCCGACATACAGCCCCGGCTGTCGAATGCGCGTGGCGAGTGCGAAACCGCCGCTCGACAGCAGATAGCGCACTCCGACGATCACCGTCATCGCCAGCGCGGAAAGCAGGATGGCCAGCAACACGCTCATTCGGTGACTATGGCAAATTGCGACGCTGTAGGACAGCGGTACCGGACAAGACTCACTCAGTCGGCCTTCGGCCAGTCCTTCACATGCACATCGCGCTGCGGGAACGGGATTTCGATATCATTGTCCTTGAACAGATACCAAAGCCGGTTGAGCACGTCGGAACGGACATTGCCGACGCCGCCTTCGGGATCGTTGATCCACACCAGCACTTCATGGTCGACCGAACTGTCGCCGTAACCCGCCAGCCAGACATTGGGCTTCGGATTCTTCAGTACGCGCGGCGAATCGCCTGCCGCCTGTAACATCAGCTCCTGCGCCAGCTTCAGGTCGCTGTTATAGGAGACGCCGACCGGAATGCGCACGCGTACATTGCGGTTCGAATAGGACCAGTTCTCCACCTCCTGAGTCATCAGATTCTCGTTCGGGATCAGATGCTCCTTGCCGTCGCGGGTGACGACCGACACCGCGCGCACGCCGATCTTGTTCACCCAGCCGAAGCTGTCACCGACCACGATGACGTCGCCCGGCTTGATCGAACGGTCCATCAGCAGGATGATCCCGGCGATCAGATTACCCACGGTCTTCTGCATACCGAAGCCGACCGCGAGACCGAGCGCGCCGGAGAATACCGCGAAGGTAGTGAGGTCGATCTGCAGAAAATCGATGCCGACGAAAAAGGCGACGACCAGCACCGCGATCCCCGCCAGTTTCTGCACCAGCAGCTTTTGCGCGGGATCGAAGCTTTTCGCCTTGGCCACCGAATTGGCAATGATGCGGTTGGCCAGCCGGACGGCGGCGAACAGCATCACCGCGCCCATCGCGATCATCGCTATCGACAGCAGCGACAGTCGACGCTTGCCGATCGAAAAGCCGATCGAATCGAGCAGTGCGAGGAAATTGAAATCGTTGGTCGCGTTACGGATCGTGCCCGATACCACCACCACGAACAGCACGCCCGCCACCAGCCAGGTGGCCTGACGCGGCAGGCTCAACCCCCGCAGGAGCGCGCGTGCGCAAAGCGCGACGCTGACGCCCATGGCAAGGCCGATGGCAATCGCCGACATGGCGTTCCAGACCCAGGCGTTGGCAATCAGCGCCAGCAGCAGCGCAGCCGTCGCATGGCGGGCGATCTTGTCGATGCGATCGCCGATCCCCTCGCCCGGTCCGGCGATGTGGCGTTTCCAAAGCGCCATCAGCCGGTCGCCGGTCGCTCGTCCCGCCAGCCAGCCGAGGAACAGCGCAAGCACAACGAGTGCGACCGCGATGGCCGCCTGAATCAGCTCTGCGGTGGTCGGCATGGTGATGCCACGCACCGCCAGCCAGTGGCTGGCAGCGTTCAGGGCCTGGTTCGGATACATGCCAGTGCCTGCTCCAGATCGGCGATCAGGTCGTCGGTATCCTCCAGCCCGATCTGCAACCGCACCGCCGGCCCTTCCGCTTCCCAGCGGGTCGCAGTACGGATGCGCTGCGGATCGACCGGCGTGGCGAGGCTTTCGAACCCGCCCCAGCTATAACCGATTCCGAACAGGTCCAGTGCATCGATAAACGCCGCACGGCTTTCCTCGTCGCCGCCATTGAATACGAACCCGAACAGACCCGATGCGCCCTTGAAATCGCGGTGGAAGATGTCCGAGCCGGGACAGGTGTCCAGCGCCGGATGCAGCACGCGGGCAACCTCCGGCCGGGATTGCAGCCATTGTGCGATGGTCAGCGCGCTCTTGCCATGCTGTGCCAGCCGCACCCCCATGGTGCGCAGTCCCCGCGACCCCAGCCAGGCGTCGTCCGGGCTGACCGTCTGCCCCAGCGCGAAACTGGTCGACCGCAGCGTCTGCCACAGTTCGGGCGTCGCGGTGACAGAGCCCATCATCACGTCGGAATGACCGACGACATATTTGGTGCAGGCAAGGATGGTAAGGTCGATGCCCTTTTCAATCGCCGGGAACAACAACGGCGTCGCCCAGGTATTATCGAGCAGCGTCACCAGCCCGTGCTCTTTCGCCACCGCGACAATGGCCGGGATGTCCTGTACCTCGAAGGTCAGGCTGCCGGGGCTTTCCATGAAAATGGCCCGTGTCGTATCCGAAATCAGGTCGGCAATGCCGGCGCCCACCGTCGGATCGTAAAAACGCGTGGTGATACCGAACCGCTTCAGAAAACCAGTGGCGAACCCGCGGGTGGGGTCATAGACGCTGTCGGGCAGCAGCAGTTCGTCGCCCGGCGACAGCACCGCCAGCAGTGCCGCCGAAATTGCCGCGACGCCGGACGGATAGAGAAACGTCGCCTCCGCCCCCGGCTCCAGATCGGTCAGCGCTTCGGCCAGCGCCCATTGCGTCGGCGTACCCTTGCGCCCGTAAAACAGCCGGTGATGCGTGTCGCGCGTGGCGCTATCACGCAATTGCGCGACATTGTCGTACAGGATGGTGGAGGCGCGCCAGACCGGCGGATTGACGATCCGTTGCGTCCATTCCGGCCTGCGCCCGCCCGTGACCAGCCGGGTTGCGTCACGATAATGTTTGTTGTTCCCGCCGCTCACACGGTCTCCTTTTGCTTCGGGGTTTCGGGGTCGGCACCCCATTCGGCCCAGCTTCCGTCGTACAGCGCACTGTCGCAACCCAAAAGATGCAATCCGAAATTCAGCACCGCCGCAGTGATGCCCGATCCGCAGCTCGTCACCACCGGGCGCGTCAGGTCGACCCCCGCCCCGGCAAAGGCAGCGCGCAAAGCGTCTCCGCGCTTCCATGTGCCGTCGGCATGGAACAACCGGCCATAGGGCAGGTTCAGCGCGCCGGGGATATGACCAGAGGCCATGCCGGGGCGCGGTTCGGGTTCCACACCGCTGAACCGCCCGGCGGCGCGCGCATCGAGCACCTGTTCGGCGCCGCTTTTGCAATTGGCGAGCATCTCCGCGCGAGAACGAACCGTGCCGTTGTCGGGATCGAGGATGAGATGGCGTTCGCGCGGCTCCACGCTGCCGCTTTCGACCGGTCGTCCCTCCGCCCGCCATTTTTCCAGCCCACCATCGAGGATCGCGACATCTTTCAGCCCGAAGCTGCGGCACAGCCACCATGCACGCGCCGCAGATTTCAAGGGGGAATGATCGTACAACACGATGCGGGTGCCGTCGCCCAACCCCAGCGCGCGCAAGCGGCTCGCGAATTTTTCCGGTGGTGGCCGCATCGACGGCAGCGGATCGGCATCGTCCTTCAGTTCCGCGAGATTGAGAAACACCGCGCCGGGAAGATGCACTTCGCGATATTCAGCCTCGGCATCGCGGCCATGATCGGGCAGGAAATAGCTGGCATCGGCGATCCGCAGATCACGCGCATCCAGTGCGTCCGCCAGCCATTGCGTTGTAACCAATGCGTCCATTGCCGCCTCCGCGTTGCCCGCAGACCCTAATCGGCGGATGCGTCGGCGTCGAGGCGTTCAAGAAACCGGCGCGCCGAGGCACGCAGTGCCAGCTTGTCGCCTTTCTCCATCTTCTCCCATGTTCGATAGGGCATGGCCAGTCGTCGGTTTTCGCCCAACTTTTCTGCGTTGCGCGCGAGAAAGTCCCAGTAAAGTGCATTGAACGGGCAGGCGTCGTCGCCGGTCTTCGTTTTCACATCGTATCGACAAGTCCCGCAATAATCGGACATGCGGTCGATATAGCTACCCGACGCGGCATAGGGTTTCGATCCCAGCAGGCCGCCATCGGCAAACTGGCTCATACCCAGCGTGTTGGGCAATTCGACCCATTCATAGGCGTCGGCATAGACCTCCAGATACCATATATGCACCTGTTTGGGGTCAGCCCCGATCAACAGCGCGAAGGTACCGGTAATCATCAGGCGCTGGATATGATGCGCATAGGCGTGTTCGAGCGTCTGACCGATCGCCTGCGCCAGACAGTGCATATCGGTATCGCCGCTCCAGTAGAATGCCGGCAGGTCGCGCGTCGCGTTCAAATAATTCCGGTCGACATAGTCCGGCCCCTCGCGCCAATAGATGCCGCGTACATATTCGCGCCAGCCGATAATCTGACGGATGAATCCTTCGACACTGTTGAGCGGAGCCTTTCCCGCGCGATATCGCGCCTCCGCCTCACGACACAGATCGACCGGGTCGAGCAGGCCAGCATTGAGATAGGGCGACAGCAGCGAATGCCACAGGAACGGCTGGTCGCTGACCATCGCGTCCTGATAATCGCCGAAGCAAGGCAATGCGTGATCGAGAAAATTACGCTTTTGCCGCATCGCCTCTTCATGTGTCACGGCAAAGGCGAAATGGTCGAGGCTGCCGAGATGATCGGCAAAGCGGTCGGCGACCAACGCGATCACCTCGCGGGTTACCTCATCGGGGCGAAACTGAATGGGCCGCGGTATGTCGAGGCCACCGCCCGGCGCGGGCTTGCGGTTCTGCCTATCGTAATTCCACTGCCCGCCCTCCGGCTGATCACCGTCCATCAGCAAGCCGGTCCTGCGCCGCATTTCGCGATAGAAATATTCCATGCGCAGTTGCTTGCGATCCGATGCCCAGCCGTCGAATTCGGCATGGCTGCACAGGAAGCGCGTATCCAGACGGATTTCTACTTCAGCTTCAAAGCGCGTGTCCCACTGATTAAGCATCGCCGCAACGCGCCATTCGCCCGGTTCGGTCACTACGATGCGATCGGGTGCATATCGCTCAACCGCGCGCGCGACCTCTCCGGTAAAACTACCGCTATTGTCGGGATCGTCTAGCGTCACATAGTCGACCGTCCAGCCCAGTTCGCGCAACCGCGCGGCATGGTGGCGCATCGCCGACAGGATAAACGCGATCTTCGACTTGTGATGCCGGACATAGGTCGTCTCATCCATTACCTCCATCATCAGGACCACGCAGTCGCCCGGATCGGCCCCGTCGAGCGAGGAAATGTCGGGCGATAGCTGGTCGCCAAGGATCGGGATGAGCGTGGCCATGGGAACGAGAACGCTGCTCCGAGACATTTAGCCTCAATGAATGCGAAATCTACCCACGAGGTAGTTGCTTAGTTTCGGCCATCTCCATATAGACGGTGGTAGATGAAGGAGATTATAATGAAATTGATCACGAGCGCCGATGAAGTCCTGAACAACATCCATGCACTTCAAACCGAACTTGCCCAATCCGATGGCCTGGTTGACCGGCTTGGTTATGTTCACGCCTGGTATGTTGACACGGGGAACCCGGAATTGCCTCTTTTCGGATTTTCAAAATTCATTGGCTATAAGGGACTGACGGCCGAAAAATACCTCCGCAAATACAAGGCGTTGGACGGCAGAAATACCGAATGGGCGCTGAAGGATTATTTCGATGAAATTCGTCCAGATTCGCCGGATTTTCGCCGTTATCGCCATCAGTTGTCGGATTGGCTATCCGGCTTTGGTCGCGCACCGCGCAAAACGATCCGTATTATGTTGTTGAAACCGGAATATCGGGAAGCCGATGCCACCGAAGATCGGCGCTTGTTGGAATTGCTGATGGCTGTGAGTGATATGCTCACTCCGGCCCAGCGCCAAGAACTCCGGTCCCACCTGTGATGATGGATTCTCCGTGCCCTGCTCCCTACATAGCCCCCATGACACCCAAGCATCTTGGCCAGAGCAGCGCGCTTCCCGCTTCGCCGAGGGAAGCCGAACTCGATTACGTGCCCAATCCGCGGCCCGGCACGCTGTATCTCGTGCGGTTCGCCGCACCCGAATTCACCTCGCTGTGTCCGGTGACCGGCCAGCCCGATTTCGCGCATCTCGTCATCGACTATGCGCCCGGCGAGACCATCGTCGAATCGAAATCGCTCAAGCTTTTCCTCGGCGCGTTCCGTAACCATGCTGCCTTTCACGAGGATTGCACCGTCGGCATCGGCCAGCGCCTGTTCGACGAGATGAAGCCGAAATGGCTGCGGATCGGCGGGTACTGGTATCCGCGCGGCGGCATTCCCATCGATGTATTCTGGCAGTCGGGCACGCCGCCCGCAGGCCTGTGGCTGCCCGATCAGGGCGTACCCGGTTATCGCGGGCGCGGCTGAGCAGAAGGAAGTTGCTACCGGCACCATTGCGCTGCCGGTCTTTTTCCCTACATCCGGCTGGTGACTTCCCAGCCGATCACCGCCCGTATCGCCGACGGCGTCACCGCTATTGCCGCCGCTGACTGGGATGCCTGCGCGGGCACCGGCAACCCGTTCGTCAGCCACGCCTTTCTGGCGGCGATGGAACAATCCGGGTCGGCAACGACGCGCACCGGCTGGCAACCGCTGCCGATTGTCATCGACGATGCCGATGGCCGTCCTGCGGCAATCGCGCCCGCCTATGGCAAGGCGCACAGCCAGGGCGAATATGTGTTCGACCATGCCTGGGCCGATGCATGGGAGCGCGCGGGCGGCGATTACTATCCGAAATTACAGATCGCAGCGCCATTCACGCCGGTGCCGGGACCGCGCCTGTTGCTGCGTGATCCCACACTTGCCCCCGCGCTGATCGCCAGTATCGAGGCGGTGACCGACCGCAACCGCCTGTCCTCGGCGCACGCGACCTTTATCGCGCCCGAAGAAGTGCCGTTGTTCGAGGCCGCTGGGTGGCTGATCCGGCGCGGCAACCAGTTTCACTGGAACAATGACGGCTATGAAAGCTTCGACGATTTCCTCGCCGGCCTTGCCAGCCGCAAGCGCAAGGCGATTCGCAAGGAACGCGCTGCGGCACAGGCCGGACTGACCATCTGCCATCTGACCGGCGATGCGATCACCGAGGCGCATTGGGACGCCTTCTGGACCTTCTATCAGGATACCGGCGCGCGCAAATGGGGGCATCCCTATCTGACGCGGTCGGCCTTTTCCCTGATGGGTGCGACGATGGGGGAGCAGATCCTGCTGATCCTTGCCGAACGGGATGGCGAGCCGATTGCGGGGGCGCTCAACCTGATCGGTGCCGATGCGCTCTATGGCCGCTATTGGGGCTGTGTCGAAGACGTGCCCTTCCTGCATTTCGAGCTATGCTATTATCAGGCGATCGACGCCGCCATCGCACGCGGGCTGGCACGGGTCGAGGCCGGTGCGCAGGGCGAGCACAAGCTGGCGCGCGGCTATGTCCCCACCACCACTTATTCCGCGCATTACCTGCCCGATCCCGGATTTCGCACGGCAGTGGCGGAGTTTCTCGACCGCGAGGCGCAGGCAGTCGCCAATGAACAGGATTATTTGAGCGCGCTGGCGCCGTTCAAACGTTCCGGCTGAGCTGCCTCCGGCGTGGCGGCGGGTGTCAGTTCCGCACTTTGCGTCAGTGGCTGCGGTTCGACCTTTGGGGCATCCGCCTCCAATATGCGCGCAGCGAGTTTCGGGTTTCGGCGCAGGCGAGCGACCATCAGCCTGCCATAGGGACCGAAATCGCTTTCGCGCAGCTTTGCTGCCTTCTGATCGTGGTCGATCCGGAACAAAACGCTGGTCCCGTCGCGCCAGACCGGGGTCAGCCCCTGCGTCAGTCGCGGATCATATTTGGGCGGCTGCACCAGCCAGAGATAATCGAATGCCTTGCGCGGAAACACCGACAGCGCCACCGCCACCGGTCGCCAATATTCCAGCGGGCATTGCACGCTGGTAATCAGTTCAGAAGGGTCGTGGCGAAACCCCAGACCTTCGGGAAAGCGCACGGTCAGCAACTGGCCGCCCGCCATCGACCACTGGTCGTTGGCAAAGGCCAGCCGGCGTTCCAGCGCAATGCCCGCAATGTGCTCCATGCGCGACATCTTCCACTCATTATGGCAGGTTTCCCCAACCAGCGTGAGCAGACGCGCACCGACGGGTACATGGTTGAGCGCTGCCATTTCGCGGTCATAGGTCTTGGAATAGAGGTAGAAGCTCGCGCCCGTGCCGCCCATGCGCACCAGGAAAAAGGCAAGGCCCAGCATCGCCACCAGCCCGGCACGGCGGATCGACAGGCCGGGCTTGGGCCGCAGCGCGATCAGCGCGGTCATCAGGATATAGGGTACCAGCCGCATATCGGCATAGGCGGAGCCGAACACGATACGCGGCAGCAACACGAACACCGCCAGCAGCAGCAGCGCCGACAGCGTCAGGTTGCGCGAATACTCGATATTGCGGTCGCGCACGCCCTTGAACAGGATCAGATAGACGACGCCCAGACAGGCAAGGTCGAACAATTGCCAGCGGTCGCGGAAGACCTGCGTCACCCACAACATCTTCGCCTGCCAGTGGAACCAGTCGCCGGTCTCCCCCGTCACATGGCCCGACCGCCACAGCACCATCGGTATCATCGGCGCGGTCAGCACCAGACAGTGCAGCCCCGCATAAATCCAGGCCCGCGCCCAATTGTGCCATGATCCGCCGAGCCGGTCGCGCTGGCGCACCAGCTCGCCCGAAAAGGCAAGGATGCCGAGCAACCCCCAACCATAGGTATGCGTCACCCATATGGCGAAGGAGATCGGTACGAACACAATCCCGCGCAGGACCAGCCGGTTCTGCCGCGCCATGCGCAACCACAAGGCATAAGCGTTGAGCGCGAACGCCATCGACAGCGAGAAATTGACGAAGCCGAAATAGAGCGGGAAATTATACACCAGCGGCAGAGCAAACAGCGCAGTCGCCGGGATTTTTCCATGCACTTCGCGTGCGACCCACAACAGGCCGATGGCGGTCAGCACCGGAATGCAGATTACGATCAGCTTGACCGCAGGCTCCAGCCCGATCAGCGCTTCCAGAGGGATAACGATCAGGTCGACCCCCAGATTACCGATCAGGCTCCACTGGAATTTGTACCAGTGGTGCAGCCAGGGCGCGGTGTCCCATGCCTGTTGCACGCGATAGCGCCCCATATGGCCGAGCAGATCGACCATCGGGGGGATGGTCGGCCAGAGCAGCGGCAGCATGGCGATGAGCGCCATCGCCAGCACAAACCATCGCGTCTGCCACCAATGCAGCTTTTCTTGGGGTACCCCGGACATCGCAGGGCTTTTAATGCGATGCAGCAAGTTTCGACAAGCGCTGATCGTGCCGAATGCGATAGAAATGCAGCGAACCGCCGGTGTCCACAGGGATCAGCCAGTCCGGCGGCGCCTCTTCACCTTCCAGCCGGGCGGCAAGGCTGCCCCGATAGTCGCCTTGCAGTCCCGGCGCGGTAAAGTCGCCCGGACACAGCGCAACATAATCGATATGCCAGCGCCGCGCGAGCTGCTGCGCACGTTCGGGGCGCGCGAGAAAGAACTGATACATCGCCAGATTGCCGATATTATTGCGGTGATACCCCGCCGCGACCGCATGCATCTGCGTTGCGCCGATCAGATAGGAGCCCAGCGTGATCGGCGCCATGACGGTGCCCTTCGGCATCTGTGCAAGCTTCTGGAACGGCCCCGGCGCGGTACAGGCCTGTTCGGCGGCGCGTCCGGCAACCACTTTCGGTGCCATCGCACGATCCACAAAGCCGGACAGGGCGTAATAAACCATGCCCGCCCCGGCGGCCCATAGCAGCAGACGCTTGCCGAGATTGCCTGCACTGTCGCGGCCCAGCGCGACCGCAAAGGGCAGCACGCTCAACCCGCCGAGAATATAGCTGACCCGCATCTGCAGCAGCAGCGCCACGACGCTGAGCCCGAGAAACACAGTAAAGAGTTTCCAGCGCAGGTCGGTCATGCCGCCGCGCCACCACAAGAGCAGCGCCGCGACGAACCCTGCAATCGACAGACCGCCAAATTCGATCTTCCAGCCGAACGGTTCCTTGGGTGAGGTCAGCGGCAGCGCTTCCCCGACATTGGCCATCCATACGCGTTGCAGAAACGGATTGAGCGAGCCATAGGGGCCCTCCAGACAGACCGGCGACAGAAGCGCCGCCGCCACGACCGCGCCTGCACCGATCGCGCCTGCCGCCACGATACGACTGCGCAGGGTGGTGACATAGCGGCCGGAGAAACCGAGCAGCAGCCACGCCGCAGCCAGTGCCAGCGTCGCGCGCGTCGAAGAGGGCGTGAACCCGTCGCACCATTGTTCGGGCCAGACATGCGGGCGCATAAAGGCAAGCAGGACCAGCGTCACCCCGCCCAGCGCCGCGCCGAAACCGACCGCCTGACGATCCTGATCCGCGCTTCCCCACAGCCAGGCAATGCCCAGCACCACCAGAACGGCGACAACTTCCGGCGCCACTTCCAGTCCGACGGCAAGACTGAGCGCCGCCGCGATCCCGCCGATGATCCCGGATTTCAGACTGGCCGGACCGACAAACATATCGACCAGCACCAGCGTCAGAACGATCTGAAGATCGTGATGATCGAGCCTGCCGGGAATGAAAAGGCCGATGGTGGGATAGGCCAGCGCACCGAGCAGCAACGCAGGCGTGCGTGCCTGTTTCCCGCCCAGCCGTTCGCCCAGCCGCGCAATCAGCAGCAGATAGAAAAAGAACAGGATACCGGGATAGGAGACGCTCATCGCCACCTCCGCCCCGTGCCTGCCCAGCAGCGGCGTCAGCAGCGTCACCAGCAGCGCCGGTCCCATATCGGCGAGGCGCGACCAGTGCATCGGCGCACCCCCTGGCGGGCCGAGACGATACTGCATCAGGTCGTTGAACCCCTGCCCGTTCAGCCAGTCGCGAATTTCCGCCAGCCGCATCATGTCGTCATTGCCGGGCAGGTGCAGCACGCTGAGCGCCGCCCAGTCGCGCATCGTCCAGATCGTCGTCAGGAAAATCGCCAGCGCCGCCGCCAGCACGACCGATCCCGAAAGCCGGGGCGTCGAAACCTGCAGACGCCTCTGCGCCGGTTGCCAAATAGTGCCTGCGTTCATGCCCGCCCCGGCGAATGATGGTTCTTGCCCCCACCACTGGGACAAACATCCTTAAAAATCGGTTTCCGCGTTAACCAAAATTTTGCCTTCCCCGATGCACATTTGCCCGGACTGGATATTCGGGGGGTATATCGCCAATGACGGCAGCACAGGCTTTACGGCAGGACATCGTAAACGACGGCAGCACGCCGCCGAACCCGTCCCCTGTTGAGCTGTCGATCGTCATGCCCTGCCTCAATGAGGCGGAAACCATCGCGATATGCATCAAAAAGGCGAAGGCTTTTCTCGACCGGCACGGGGTCGCCGGTGAGATCATCATTGCCGACAACGGCTCGGTCGACGGGTCGCAACAGATCGCCAACGCGCTGGGCGCGCGAATCGTGCATGTCGAAGCCAAAGGCTATGGCGCGGCACTGATCGGCGGGATCCGCGAAGCGCACGGGCGCTATGTCGCGATGGGCGACGCCGATGACAGCTATGACTTCGAAGGGCTGATGCCGTTCGTCGAGCAACTGCGCGACGGCGCCGATCTGGTGATGGGCAACCGCTTTCGCGGCGGAATCGAAAAGGGCGCGATGCCGCCACTGCACCGCTATCTGGGCAATCCGGTGCTGAGCTTCATCGGGCGCACCTTCTTTGCCACCCCGATCCGCGACTTTCACTGCGGGCTGCGTGCATTTCGTCGCGACCGCGTCACCGAACTGGGGCTGACCTCTCCCGGTATGGAATTCGCCAGCGAGATGGTGGTGCGTGCCGCCATCGACGGCTTTGACATTCGTGAGGTGCCGACGACGCTCAAACCCGACGGGCGGTCGCGCGCGCCGCATCTGCGCACCTGGCGCGACGGCTGGCGGCATTTGCGCTTCCTGCTGATCTATGCGCCGCGCTTCCTGTTTCTTTATCCGGGGCTGGCACTGTTGTTCGCAGGGCTGGCGACGATGCTGGCGCTGATACCCGGCGACCTGCAACTCGGTAGCCTGCAATTCGGCATTCACACCATGATTTTCGGCGTGATGGCCGCAATCATGGGGTCGCAATGTATCGGGCTGGCGGTGATGGCGCGCCGTTACGGCGCGATTGCGGGCATGTGGCCCGAAAGCGGGTTGATGCGCCGCGTGCGTAACTGGTTCTCGGTCGAGCGCGCCTGCGTACTTGGCGGCCTGATGCTGGCAATGGGCATTGGCGGCGCGATCCTCGCAACTTCGATCTGGGCCGCGCACGGCTTCGGCAATATGCAGCCTACCGCGCTGATGCGCGTCACGATCCCGTCGGTATTCCTGTCATGCGTCGGGCTTCAAATGGTGCTGACCGCCTTTTTCATCGGGCTGCTCGACCAGCCCGGCCGGCGCTGAGCTAAACGTCCCGGCGACCGAGCAGACGAAGCCGCAGCGCGTTCAGCTTGATGAAGCCCGCGGCATCGCGCTGGTCATACGCGCCCTCGTCATCCTCAAAGGTTACGACCTTTTCCGAATAGAGCGTGTTGGGCGATTTGCGGCCGATGATGTGGATGCCGCCCTTGTAGAGTTTCAGGCGCACCGTGCCTGCCACCTTTTGCTGGCTGAGATCGATCGCGGCCTGCAGCATCTCCCGCTCAGGGCTGTACCAGAAGCCGTTATAGATCAGTTCCGCATAGCGCGGCATCAGCTCATCCTTCAGATGCGCTGCACCGCGGTCGAGCGTGATCTGCTCGATCGCGCGGTGCGCGGCATGATAGATGGTGCCGCCCGGTGTTTCGTACATGCCGCGCGATTTCATGCCGACAAAGCGGTTTTCGACCAGATCGAGGCGGCCGATACCGTGCTTGCGCCCCAGTTCGTTTAGCGCGGCGAGGAGCGTCGCAGGCGACATCGCCTCACCGTTCAGGGCAACACCGTCACCCTTTTCGAAATCGATGGTGATGACTTCCGGCGTGTCGGGCGCGTCTTCCGGACTGACGGTGCGCGAGAAAACATAGTCGGGCACTTCCTGCCACGGATCTTCCAGCACCTTGCCCTCGGACGAGGTGTGCAGCAGGTTCGCATCGGTTGAAAACGGGCTTTCGCCGCGCTTGTCCTTCGGCACCGAAATCTGGTGCTTTTCGGCAAAGTCGATGAGCGCGGTGCGGCTGTTCAGATCCCATTCGCGCCAGGGCGCGATGACCTTGATATCGGGATTCAGCGCATAGGCCGACAGTTCGAACCGTACCTGATCGTTGCCCTTGCCGGTCGCGCCATGGGCGACGGCATCGGCGTTCACTTCCTTCGCAATCTCGATCAGGCGCTTGGAAATCAGCGGCCGGGAGATCGAGGTGCCGAGCAGGTACAGCCCTTCATACAGCGCATTGGCGCGCATCATCGGAAAGACGAAATCGCGGACGAATTCCTCGCGCAGGTCGTCGATATAGATATGTTCGGGCTTTACGCCTGCGGCTTCCGCCTTTTTGCGCGCCGGCTCCAGTTCCTCGCCCTGCCCCAGATCGGCAGTGAAGGTCACCACCTCGCAATCATATTCCTTTTGCAGCCATTTCAGGATCACGCTGGTATCGAGACCGCCCGAATAAGCGAGAACCACGCGGTTGATCTTGTCGGCCATGGCAGCAGGACTCCGAAAGCTTGGAAAAACGGGGCTGCGTCTAGGACCGCTCGGGCGTTTGCGCAATGCTTCGTGTAAGCGCGGGCAGGTACCCTCCCAATGCCAGCGCGCGAAAGACATAGCTGGCAAGCAACGCAACCCACATGCCCGGCGCTCCGAACGGGCGCAGCAAAAGGTCGGTGCCGACATAGAGCGCGGTGGCGAGCAGCGCCGCGTTACGCAATGCCGTGCCCCGTGTCGCGCCGATGAAAATCCCGTCTAGCAGCCAGGCAGGCGCACCGATCAACGGCACCAGTGCGGTGAACCACAACAGCGCTTCGGCATGATCGCGTACTGCCGCATTGTCGGTGATCGCAGCAATCCCCCAACCGCCGCCAATCAGAGTCACCAGCGCAAAGACCAGCCCGGCGGACAGCGAAAACTCGCCCGTCAGCCGAATGGCACGACGAAACCGCTCGCGCGACCCGGCTCCGATCGCCATGCCGATGCGCGATTCGGCGGTGAAGGCGAAGCCGTCGAGCACGAAGGCGGCAATCGACACGAACTGCATCAGCACCTGATTGGCGGCCAGCGGCACCGTACCCAGCCGCGCGCCCGCATTGGCGAACCATGCGAACAGGAAAAGGAGCGCAATAGTACGGATCATGATGTCGGCATTGACCGCGAACAGGCGTTTGAGCGCGGCACGGTCGAACAGCCCCGCGCCCTGTGCTCGCAATGCGGCAAGCGTGCCCGGCCCGGCGATCTTCAGCGCAATCACCGTCCCGATCAGCAGTTCCGACCATTCGGCAATTGCGGTGCCCAGCCCGACACCGCGCGCGCCCATGCCGAAATGCCACACGAAAAGGATATCCAGCACGATATTGATGCAGTTCATCGCCACCTGCAGCAGCAATGCCGCGCGCGTCCGGCCCAGCCCCAGCAGCCAGCCGATGATCGCAAACCCGGCAAGCCCAGCCGGTGCGCCGAAAAAGCGTGCGGCAACATAGCCGCGCGCCGCCGCGTCCAGCGTTTCCCCACCTGCGAACAGCGCAAAGGCCAGCGGAACGATGACCACTTGCAGCGCGAACAGGATGGCACCGATGACGATGCCCATCATCACACCGCGCGCCAGCATCGCGCGCACCTCCGCTGTATCGCCGGCGCCCTCAGCCTGCGCGGTCATGCCGGTCATTCCCATGCGCAGGAAGCCGAAGGTCCAGAAGGTGAAGTTGATGATCGTCGTGCCCAGCGCCACGCCCGCCAGCGCCGCGGCACTGCCGGTACGCCCGATGACGATAGTATCGACCAGCCCGACCAGCGGCACTGTCGCCTGTCCCAGCATGATCGGCCAGGCCTGCGCAAAAATCGACCGGCGGGTGAGCGGCAATGACGGCATGGCGCATTGCTCTATCGGGCAACACTGTGTCGCACCAGCGCAACCTTGCGTCGTTCAAGTGAATGATTGTAACAGTGTTACATCAAGAAGCATTCGGGATTCTATCGATGATGAACACCAGGACAATATTGGCAGGTGCCTCCGCCATGGCCATGCTGGCCGTGCCCGCGCACGCCGATGAAGGGATGTGGACGTTTGACGCCTTCCCGGCGGCGAAAATGCAAGCCAAATATGGCTGGGCGCCCGACGCGGCGTGGCTGAAACATGTTCAGAATTCCGCGGTACGACTGACCGGCGGATGTTCGGCATCGTTCGTGTCCGGCGAGGGCCTGATCCTTACCAACCATCATTGCGTGCGCGAATGTGCGCAGGATCTGTCCGACGCATCGCATGATTATATCGCCAACGGATTTGTCGCCGACGACCGGACGGCGGAGCGCAAATGTCCCGGTCAGCAGGCGGAAGTCGTGACCTCGATCACCGACGTCACGCCGGTGGTACAGGCCGCCGAAAAGGGCCTGTCGGGCAGCGCGCTGGTCAAGGCGATCGACGCCGCGACCGCCAAAATCGAAAAGGACAATTGCCCCGACACCGTCACCACCCGGTGTCAGGTCGTAACCCTGTTCGGTGGCGCACAGTACAAGCTCTACAAATATCACAAATATTCGGATGTCCGGCTGGTCTGGGCACCGTCGGGGCAGGCTGCGGCGTTCGGCGGCGATCCGGACAATTTCAACTATCCGCGCTACGGCCTCGATGCCGCGTTCCTGCGCGCCTATGTCGACGGCAAGCCGGCGGTGACGCCGCAGCATCTGAAATGGGATGCGCGCGGGCCGCAGGACGGTGAAATAACCATGGTCGCGGGCAATCCCGGCTCGACCGACCGGCTTTATACCAAGGCGCAGCGCATATTCGCGCGCGACGACCTCTATCCCTTCTACCTGACGCTGCTCAGCGAATATCGCGGGCGACTGATCTCCAAGATGGAGGACGATCCGCAGCGCGAACGGACCGGCACCGACGCGCTGTTCGGCACCGAAAACAGTTTCAAGGCGCTGTCGGGCTATGTCGGCTCGCTGCGCGATCCCAAATTTGCCGCCAAACTGAACAAGGCGCAGGAACAACTACGCGCTAAGGTGGCCGCCGATCCGACACTGGCGAAGAAGGTCGGCGATCCGTGGAGCCAGATCGCGGACGCCGAAAATTCGGCGCGCGACCTCTATCAGCAATATATGCTGCTGGAACCGCTCGCCGGATTCCAGTCGACGCTATACGGCTATGCGCGTACCATCGTGCGGGCCGCCGAGGAGCGCCAGAAGCCCGATGCCGACCGCCTGCCCGGCTATAACGACGCCGCGCTACCGCTGATGGAAAAGCGGCTGATGGACAGCAAGCCGGTCTATCCCTGGCTGGAAAAGATGGACATCGAATTCTGGCTGACCAAGGTGCGCGAATATATGACCGCGGACTCGCCGGTAACGAAAGCGATGCTGGGCAAACAATCGCCCGAACAGATTGCCGACGCACTGGTCAACGGCACGAAGCTGGCTGATCCTGCCTATCGCAAGAAGCTTTTCGAAGGCGGTCTGGCAGCGGTCAAGGCGTCAGACGACCCGATGATCCGATACGTCCTTGCCCATGATCAGGCGGCGCGCGACATCCGTCAGGACTATATCGCCAAAGTCGTCGGCCCGATCGCGGCCGCTGAACCGAAGCTCGCCGATGCCCGCTTCGGCGTCTATGGCGACACGCTCTATCCCGACGCGACGTTCACGCTGCGCCTGTCCTACGGCACGGTGAAAGGCTGGGATGAGAAGGGCAAGCCGGTGCCGTTCGAAACCTATTATGGCGGCATGTTCGACCGCGCGACGGGCAATCCGCCGTTCAACCTGCCCAAGGCGTTCATCGCCCACAAGGCGGATATCGACATGAAGACGCCACTCGATTTCGTCACCACCAACGACATTATCGGCGGCAATTCAGGATCGCCGGTAATCGCCAAGGACGGGTCGGTGATCGGTGCCGCGTTCGACGGCAATATCCACATGCTGGGCGGTAATTTCGGCTATGATCCGGTGCTCAACCGCACTGTGGTCGTGTCGACCGCCGCCGTACAGGAGGCGCTGGAACATATTTATCCGGCACCGCGCCTGCTGAAAGAACTCAACGGGAAATAAGGAAAATCCGACCGGGCGGCACCAATCAACGCCGCCCGGCCCGGTTTTTATTCCGCAGCTTCGGTCTGTCGCGCCGGGTCGACATAGCGTTCACGTAGTTTCGCTTCCGCTTCCAGCATATAATCGCGGGTCAGCGGCAGGGCGTCGCGTGAGCGCGCATACTGCACCTGATAATTGACCAAGCCGCCATAGCGGAAGCTGACTTCCGACCCGGCAAGATAATAGGTCCACATGCGGAAGAAACGTTCGTCGTAGAGACCGATGATGGCATCCTTCGCCGCCACCGTGCGCTCATACCAGCGTTGCAGCGTAAAGGCGTAATGCTTGCGCAACACCTCCACATCGGTCACGAACATCCGATTGTCTTCGTTGGCGGCAATCATTTCCGACAATGCCGGGATATAACCGCCGGGGAAGATATATTTCGCAGTGAACTTATCGGTGACTCCCGGCCCCGCCGCGCGGCCGATCGAATGAACCAGCATCACACCATGTGCCGGCATCAGGTCGCGGCACTTCTTGAAGAAGGTCTTGTACTGCGGCACGCCGACATGTTCGAACATACCGACCGAAACGATCCGGTCGAACTGCCCGTCGAGTGCACGATAGTCGATCAGTTCGAACTTCACCTTGTCGGCAACGCCCGCTTCCTCTGCACGACGGCGCGCAACCTTGAGCTGTTCCTCGCTCAGCGTGACGCCCAGCACCTCGGCACCGGTCTTGCGGTGAATGTACAGTGCCATGCCGCCCCAGCCGCAACCAATGTCGAGCACCCGCATCCCCGGTTCGATCGCCAGCTTGGCGACGATATGCGCCTTTTTGTCGAGTTGCGCCTGTTCCAGCGTCTCGTTTTCGGGGTCGGTCCAGTACGCACAGCTATATTGCCGGTCGACATCGAGGAACAGGTCGTAGAGCCGGTCCGACAGGTCGTAATGGTGCGCGACGTTGTTCTTCGCCGTGCGTGCGGCATTATGGCTGTCGATCCGGTGTTTGACCTTGTTAAGGATGCGATGCGCCAGATTGGCGTCCAGCTTGCTCTTGCCGTTTTCCCAGCGGTCGTTCGCCATGAACAGGCTCAGCATGTCGCGGACATCGCCCTGTTCGATGGTCAGCGTGCCGTCCATGAACGTTTCCGCCGCACCCAGGCTGGGGTCGGTCAGAATGCGGCGCATCACCGACTTGTCGTGAAACCGCAGCGTTACCGGCTTCAACTCGGGATCGGGTTTGCCGAAGGTACGACTTTTCCCGTTGGGATATTGGAGGGTGAGTTGACCGCGCTTCACCGCGCGTTCGAGGAAAGGATCGATCAGCGCCATTTTCTATCCGTTAACGACCATAAATTGTTTTCGCCAGCCCCCACCGGATCAAATTCCCGCATACCAGTCATAATTGGCAACGTCTTCCCATAAACCGCCCTTGCCCTGCCCCACCGAAGCGAGGGACGACACCGCCTCTATATGATTGATATATTTGGCCTGTTTATAGCCGAGCTGGCGTTCGACGCGCAGCCGAACCGGCGCGCCATGACCGATTTGCAACGGCGCGCCGTTCATTCGCCAGGCCAGGATCGTCTGAGGGTGATAGGCCGCAAGCAGGTCGATCGACTCATAATAGTTGCGGCCATAAAGTCGGTCGGCACAATGCAACACAATATAGCGCGCACCATCGCGCAACCCCGCAAGGTCGAGCAGCATCGACAGATGCGGGCCGGTCCACTGCCCTATCGCGCTCCAGCCCTCGACACAGTCATGGCGGGTGATCTGCGTGCGCGTCGGCATCGACCGCAACTGCGCCATGGTCAGGCTGAGCGGATGTTTGACCATGCCGTCCACCGTCAGCTTCCAGTCAGCAAAATGATTGGCGACATGGGCGGCATAGGCGGAGGTGCCGGGATTGGTCGTACCGTTGGTGCGGAATATCGGCGAACGCTGGTCCGGGCGATATTCGGGCGCCAGCGCCCCGCGCTTCATCAGAGCGCGTTGCAAGGTCTCGTTCCAGTCGGAACCGCGAAAGATCAGCGCCTCCCGAAACAGCTTGTTGTTGCCGATCGCATCGCAACCGGAGAGCAGCCCGCCCGCGCCGATGGTCAGGCCCGCCACCGCGCCGCGCCGGGTGATCAGCCGGGTCATTCGCCTTCTCCTTCGGGCATGCGCCACCAGCCGGTAATCATCGAACGGATTTCATTGACCGGCCCGGCGAGCAGTACCAGCGTCAAATGCACGATGATGAACGCCGCGATCAGAGCGGCACAGATGAAATGGATCGACCGCGCCGACTGCCTCCCGCCGAAAATATCGAGCAGCCAGGGCCAGGCGGCGTCCATCGCCGGCGACATGGTGAGCCCGGTCAGGATAATGACTGGCAGCAGCACGAAAATCGTCGCGGCATAGCTGATCTTTTGCAGGATATTGAATGCGCCGGGCCGGTCGGGATCGTGAAAACGAAAGGCAAAGTGCGCGCGGATATCGGCCCAGAGGTGCCGGGGCGCGACTTCCCTTGCCCGGATGCGCAGGTCACGTTGAAAATGCCGGTTAATCAGGCTGACGATCATGAAAATCAGCAGCGCAAAGGCCAGGATCAGGGCGAAGGTCAGGTGCCACCGCCGCGCCAGCGCCAGATTATAGGTCGACGGAATCGTCAGCCAGCCGGGCCAGCGCGGGAGGTTGAGCCAGGGATGGTCGAAATTGGCACCATATTGCCCCCAATACAGATGCGGGTGCGCGTTGAGTATCATCAGCCCGGAACCGAGCATGATGAAAATCACCAGCGCGTTGAGCCAGTGCCAGATACGGGTGGCAAGCCGGTGACGGTACAGTTTTGGGGGTGCCCCTCCCTTCTCTTCCACCCGGCATCCTTTCTTCGGCAGGTTTTCGGTTAACCGTCCCGTTCGGGTCAGGTAGCACGCTTGGCTTTTTCCGGCGAATCTGAAAAAGACGATGATTGTGATCGATTTTCACTTTTACGAACCGCATGCCGGTCACGGCCTGCCTCATGATCCGCTGAATGCCATTGTCGCGCCGCGACCGATCGGCTGGGTCAGCACGGTTGCCGCGGACGGCACGCGCAACCTTGCCCCCTACAGCTTTTTCAACCTGTTCAATTACCGACCGCCGATCATCGGTTTTGCCTCGGTCGGGTGGAAGGACAGTGTCACCAATATCGAAGCGACGGGCGAGTTCGTCTGGAACCTCGCCACCCGCCCACTGGCCGAAGCGATGAACGCCAGTTCGACGATGCGCAAGGTCGATGAATTTTCCGAAACCGGGCTGGAGACGCTGCCGTCGAAACTGGTCGCACCACCACGCGTAGCGGCAAGTCCGGTGCAGTTCGAATGCCACAGGACTCAGATGCTGCGCCTGACCGCCGCCGATGGCGGGGAGACCGATACATGGCTGGTGCTGGGCGAAGTCGTCGGCGTGCATATCGACCCGGCGATGCTGAAGGACGGCGTGTATCAGACCGCACGAGCACGACCGATCCTGCGTGCGGGCGGCCCGTCGGAATATTTCGAACCTGGCGCGGCATTCCATATGACGCGTCCAGAATGACGAAAATGATCGAGAGGATGTTGATGCACAAACTGCTGATCGCCCTGTGCGCGCTGGTTCTGACAAGTGTGACGGCTCCCTTTGCGCTGGCACAGAGCTGCCGGCTTGGCACGCCCGGCCAGTCGGTCGAAGTGGCGATAGCCGATACCGGTCGCCCCATGCTGATGCATCGCCCGGCGCTTTCAGATGAGGCACGGACACCGCTGCCGCTGGTCGTCCTGCTGCACGGCAGCGGCAGTACGGGTAAGGCGATGCTCGCCGAATCGGGCCTCGCCCGAACCGCCGACGCGCATGGCTTTATCGTGGCCGCGCCCGATGCAGGCATTCCGGCGGGCAAGGGGTTTGTCTGGAATATCCCCGGCGTCCCGACCATTACCGGCAAGGTTCCCGGCCCCAAAGATGCCGATGACGTCGCCTATCTTCGCAACGTGATTAGCGATCTGGTGGCAAAAGGCTGTGTCGATCCGACGCGGGTCTATGTCACCGGCATGTCGGGCGGCGGGCGGATGACGTCCTGGCTGGGATGTGTATTGGCCGACCGGATCGCGGCGATTGCGCCGGTGGTCGGTCTGCGCGCGGGCAATCCGTGGAAGAAAGACCCTGCCCGCCCCGATCCGGCAAGCTGCACCCCGTCGAAACCGATGCCCGTCATCGCCTTTGCCGGGGACAAGGATACGGTCAATCCGATCACGGGCGGCGGCGCGGGCTATTGGCATTATTCAATGCACGCTGCCGAGCAACGCTGGGCACAGCTAAACCACTGCACCCATCCGCCGACCACGCGCTGGGTATCGGCCACCACCTATGAAGAACGCTATACCGGCTGCCGAGACGATTCTGATGTGGTCGGGCGGATCATGATCGGCAAGGGCCATGGCTGGGACGCAGACAACGACGCGATGTGGGCGTTCCTGTCGCGCTATCGCCGCGCATCATAAGGGTGTCCTAACCGGCATAGATCATCTTGCGCGTCATCCCGCCATCAACGGCGATATGCTGGCCGGTGATGAAGCCTGCGCCGGGCGAGGCAAGGAAGGCAACCGTGGCCGCGATATCCTCCGGCGTGCCGATCCGCCCCACCGGATGCTGATCGCGGTCGACTGCGCGATGGCCGGGATGGCTGCGTTCGGACTGTTTCTGCCAGGGCGCGGTTTCGATCCAGCCGGGGCACACGGCGTTGACGCGAATATCGGGGCCGAGACTGATCGCCAGCGCGTGCGTCAGCGCCAGTAATCCACCCTTGGCCGCGGCATAGGCCTCGCAATCGGGTTCGGACTGTATGGCGCGGGTCGAGGCGACGAACACGATCGCTCCCTTGCGGATGCGCAGCAGCGGCACGGCGGCGCGCGTCATCAGGAACCCGCCGGTCAGGTGACTGTCCTGCCACCGCCGCCAGTCGGTCAGCGACAGTTGCTCAACCGGCCCGCTGACCGGATCGGCGATGCCGGCATTGCTGACCAGCAGGTCGATGCCTGGCGTTTCGTTCACCTCCACGCACCAGCCGGCGATGCGCCTGAATGCTGCCGCTACCGCAGATTCGTCGCCGACATCGGTTTCGAGCGCCAGAAACGGCGCGTCGGCGTGCATCGCGGCCAGCTCTTGGACAGCCTCGGCATCCTTGTCGAGCGCGATCACCCGCCAGCCCTCTTCCAGCAGGTGCGTGACAATGCCGCGCCCGATCCCCTGAGCCCCGCCGGTAACGATCGCAATCCGCATTCCCGTTCCTCCTTGTTATCGCCCCTTCAACGCCCTGCCGCGAAATGGGTTCGCCTGCTGCCGACAGGGGTTCCCCACGGTTCGGGGATGGTCTAGGCGCAGGTCACATGCTGGCCAGTTTTTCCTGTGATATCGCGATAGTCGGGGGCGGACTTTCGGGCGCCCTGATCGCGCTCGCCCTGCAAAAACGCCGTCCGGATTGTGAGGTCCGGCTGATCGAAAGCGGCGGCCATGTCGGCGGCAACCATGTCTGGTCGTTTTTCGCTGGCGATGTGCGCGATGCAGACCGCTGGCTGGTGGCGCCATTGATCAGCCATGGCTGGACACGCCATTCGGTCCGCTTTCCCGGCCATGCCCGCACCCTGGATACCGCCTATTATTCGATCGAGAGCGAGCGACTGGACGCAGTGGTGCGTAAGGAACTGCCCAAACGCGCGCTGATGCTGAACAGCAAGGTGCTGGGCGCCAGCGCGCGCGCGGTGATGCTGGCCAATGGCGACCGGGTCGAGGCGAAGGGCGTGATCGATTGCCGCGGCGCGGGCGAACTGGATCTGCTCGAATGCGGGTGGCAGAAATTCGTCGGGCACGAACTGATCCTCGACGAGCCGCATACGCTGCGCAATCCGGTCATCATGGATGCGACCGTCGAACAGATTGACGGCTATCGCTTCGTCTATTGCCTGCCGATGGCGGCGACGCGGATGTTCGTCGAGGACACCTATTACAGCGACCGGCGCGACCTAGACATAAAGGCGCTCGACGCGCGGATCGAAACCTATGCCATTGCCAAAGGCTGGCAGGTGGCGCGCACCGGGCGCAGCGAGGCGGGCGCGCTGCCGGTGGTGATGGACGGCGATTTCGAGGAATATTGGCGTTCGGGCGGTAATCGCGTTGCCAAGGCGGGAATGCGAGCGGGGCTGTTCCACCCGCTGACCGGCTATTCGCTCCCCGATGCGGTACGCACCGCGATGCTGGTGCTGCGCCAGAACGACCTGTCGGGCCATGCGTTGCACGACGCACTGCACGGGCTGGCACGGAAAAGCTGGCGCGAGCGCGGCTTTTACCGCATGCTGACGAAGATGCTGTTCAAAGCCGCCGAACCGGAGGAGCGTTATCGCATCCTCGAACGCTTCTATCGCCTCGATACGGGGCTGATCGGCCGCTTTTATGCCGGTCATCTGCCGCTGCGCGACAAGGCGCGCATCCTGATCGGCAAGCCGCCGGTGCCATTGGGCCGCGCCGTTGCCGCGATCCGGGGCAATGCATCATGAAGAGCGCCATCGTCATCGGCGCGGGCTTCGGCGGACTGGCGCTGGCCATCCGCCTGCAATCGGCGGGCGTCGACACCACCATCATCGAAGCGCGCGATAAACCCGGCGGGCGCGCCTATGTCTGGCAGCGCGACGGCTTTACCTTCGACGCCGGTCCCACCGTCATCACCGCGCCCGACGCGCTGGAGGAATTATGGGATCTGTCCGGCGACGAAATGAAGCGCGACGTGACGCTGGCACCGGTCAATCCCTTTTACCGCCTCAACTGGCCCGACGGGACCAATTTCGATTACGGCAACGACAATGACCTGCTGTTTCGCGAAATCGGCAAGCTGAACCCGGCCGACATCGCCGGGTATCGCAATTTCCTCGATTATTCGGCCGCAGTCTATCGCGAAGGCTATCAGAAGCTGGGGCATGTCGCGTTTCTCGATTTCCGTTCAATGATCAAGGCGGCACCTGCGCTGATCAAGAACGACGCCTGGAAATCGGTCTATGCCAAGGTGTCGAAATTCGTGAAACACGAAAAGCTGCGCCAGGCGCTGAGCTTTCACACCCTGCTGGTCGGCGGCAACCCGATGACCACCAGCGCCATCTATGCGCTGATCCACAAGCTGGAACGCGACGGCGGCGTGTGGTTCGCAATGGGCGGCACCAACAAGCTGGTGGCGGGCATGGTGCGGTTGTTCGAACGGCTGGGCGGGACGCTGCGCCTCAACGATCCGGTCGAGACGATCGATACGATGGGCGACCGGGTGACAGGCGTCACCACCCGGTCGGGCTTTCACGTCGATGCCGACGCGGTCGCCTCCAACGCCGATATCATTCACAGCTATCGCGACCTGTTGCGGGACTCCCGCAGCGCCGCGCGCACAACCAAAAAGCTGCTGCGCAAACGCTATTCGCCGTCGCTGTTCGTCGTGCATTTCGGCGTGAAGGGAAGCTGGCCCGGCATTCCGCACCACATGATCCTGTTCGGGCCGCGCTATAAGGGGCTGCTGACCGACATTTACGAGCATGGCGTGCTGAGCGAGGATTTCTCGCTCTATCTTCACCACCCCACCGTCACCGATCCGTCCATGGCGCCGGAAGGGTGCTCGACCTTCTACGCGCTGGCACCGGTCCCGCACCTCGGCAAATTTCCCGCCGACTGGGACACGGTCGGTCCAATCCTCGAAAAGCGCATTCTTGATGAGGTGGGGGGTCGCCTGATACCCGACATCCATGAGCGGATCGTCACCAAATTCAGCTATGCGCCCAGCGATTTCGCCCATGACCTGAATGCGCATCAGGGCAGCGCCTTTTCGATGGAGCCGATCCTGACGCAAAGCGCATGGTTCCGCGTCCATAATCGCGACGACCATATCCCCAATCTCTATTTCGTCGGTGCGGGCACCCATCCCGGCGCCGGTATTCCAGGCGTGGTAGGCAGCGCCAAAGCCACCGCCACCCTGATGCTTGAGGAGCAAGAGTGAAACGCATCGCCGTCTATTGCGGTTCGGCCAGTCCGGCCGATCCTGTCTATGTCGAATGCGCGCGCATGGTCGGCCGCACGCTTGCCGAACGCGGGATCGGCGTCGTCTATGGTGGCGGCAGGCTGGGACTGATGGGCGCGGTCGCCGACGCCGCGCTCGATGCGGGCGGCGAGGTGATCGGCATCATTCCCGAAGTGCTGGTACATGCGGAAGTCGCGCATCGCGGGCTGACCGAACTGCATGTCGTCCAGACGATGCATGAACGCAAGGCGCGTTTTACCGATCTGTCGGACGGGTTCCTGACCCTGCCCGGCGGCACCGGCACAATGGATGAATTGTGGGAAGCGATGAGCTGGGCCCAGCTTGGCTATCACACCGATCCGGTCGGGCTGCTGAACGTCGCGGGCTATTACGATCATCTGATCGCCTTCACCGCGAAGATGGGAGAGGTCGGCTTTTTGCGCCCACAGCATCAGGGACTGCTGATCGTCGACGATACGCTTGACGGGTTGCTGGCAAAGATGGACGCGCATGTCCCTGCCCCGTCGATCGTGCAGATGGACCGCGCCGATCTGTGAGCGGATCGAGCGCGTATCCCTCTCGCGCCGCCATCGTCGCCACCGCCGGGGGGACCATCGCGCGGGGGTCGAAAAGCTTTGCCGCCGCCAGCCGGTTGTTCGATCGCACGACGCGTGAGCGGGCTTGGCTGCTCTATGCCTGGTGCCGGGCATGCGATGACATCGCGGACGGGCAGACGCTGGGGCACGATATGCGCGGCGTCGAAGACGGCGCGGCGCGACTGGAGCTCATCCGCACCGCCACCCAACAGGCACTGGCTGGAAAGGTGGTGGGCGATCCCAGTTTCGATGCACTGCGGATCGTCGCGGCGGAAACCGCCCTGCCACATCGCTTTGTCCGGGATCTGGTCGAGGGCTTTGCGCTCGACGCGCGCGACTGGCGACCGCGCAGTGAGGACGATTTGCTGACCTATTGCTATCATGTCGCGGGCGCGGTCGGGTGCATGATGGCGGTGGTGATGGGCGTCGATCCGGCGGATGAAGAGACGCTCGATCGTGCCTGCGATCTGGGACTGGCGTTTCAACTCGCCAATATCGCGCGCGATATCGAGGAGGATGACCGCGCCGGGCGTTGCTATCTGCCGGTCGAATGGCTGGTCGAAATGGATATTGCGCCGGGGCAGCATATGAAGCCCTGGCACCGGTCGCGGGTGACGGTGCTTGCCCGACGACTGGCCGCGATGGCGCAGGAATATGCCGACAGCGCGAAAGCCGGGGTGGCGAAACTTCCGTTTCGATCGGCCTGGGCAGTGCTGGCGGCGGCGGACATTTACGGGGGCATTGCACGCAAGGTCGCAGCGGCCGGCGATCACGCCTGGGATCACCGCGTCAGGACATCATCGCTTGAAAAATTGCGTGCGATTGCAGGGGCATTCTCCAATGCGCGCCATCGAGAGAAATTTGCCGCCCTGCCGGAGCGCTCCGACGCGCTTTGGCAACGGCCGCGATCCTGATACGCGACAAAAAACCGGACCTTCTGCTCAGCCTTCCTGATTCTTGTGCGCCTGACGCCCGGCCCAGCCCGGCGATTTGCGCTGGCAACTTGCCTGAATGATCGGATAGTTGATGTCGCTGTTGCGCCACAACGCATTGTCGAGCGCCGCCTGACACGCAGCAGCGGTAGGATAGCGCGCCTGTTCCATCCGCACCTGACGGCACATCGTCCCGTCATCGGTACACCCCATCAGGGCGATGATATAGGTTAGCGGTTCCATGAACGTGTCTCCCTTTGCCGCTAACAAAGCGTAACCACCTCAATGGGTTCCGACCTCGGATGACCGGCTGCATTGCAACCGGGAGGGTCAGACGCCAGATGGGGCGGTACAATGCCCCCTGAAACCAGCATCCCCGAAACCGTCGAGCGCCCTTTATGGGCAACGCTGCGCCGCTTCCTTCCCTATCTCTGGCCACAGGGAGAAGGCGGGCTGAAGGCGCGCATCCTCGGTGCGATGGTGCTGGTGGTGCTATCGAAACTGGTGCAGGTCTATGGCGCGCCCTTCGCCTTGCAGGGCGCGGTCGATCATATGGCTGCGGGCGACCGTGCCGCGACCACGCTCGTCCTGCTGCTGGTGATCGGCTATGCCGCTTCACGCTTCGGCACGATCCTGTTCAACAATCTGCGCAATGTGGTGTTCGAACGCGTCGGACAGGAATCAACGCGCAGGCTGGCCGCGAATGTCTTTCGCCATCTGCACCAGCTTTCGCTGCGCTTTCACCTCGAAAGACGCACCGGCGCGGTAACGCGAGTGGTCGAGCGTGGCACCAAGAGTATCGACACGATGCTCTATTTCCTGCTGTTCAACATCGCCCCGACGATCCTGGAACTGGTGCTGGTGATCGGCATTTTCTGGACGCGCTTCGGATTGTGGCTGGTCGCGGCGACGCTGGTGATGGTCGTCGCCTATGTCGCCGTCACCCGCTGGATCACCGACTGGCGCACAGCACTGCGCAACCGCATGAACGACCTCGACACCGGGGCTGTCGCCCATGCCGTCGATTCGCTGCTGAACTTTGAAACGGTCAAATATTTCAACGCAGAAGCGCGTGAATCCGAACGCTATGACCGCGCGGTCGATGCCTATGCCAAAGCTGCGGTGAAGAGCGAGAACAGCCTCGCCTGGCTCAATATTGCGCAGGCGCTGATCACCAACGGGATGATGGGCGTCGGCATGGGGATCGTCGTATATGGCTGGTCGGGCGGTCGCTTTTCGCCCGGTGACGTGGTGCTGGTATCGACGCTGCTGTCGCAATTGTTCCGGCCGCTCGATCTGCTCGGCATGGTCTATCGCACCATCCGGCAGGGCGTCATCGATATGGGCGCGATGTTCGACCTGATCGATACACCGGCTGAGATTGTCGATATGCCCGACGCATCCGCGCTGCATATAAGCGACGGCCATGTCCGGTTTGAGAATGTGCGCTTCGGCTATGATGCCGACCGCGCGATCCTGAAGGGTATCGACCTTGACGTGCCTGCCGGATCGACGCTGGCCGTGGTCGGACCATCGGGCGCGGGCAAATCGACGCTGGCACGGCTGCTGTTCCGCTTCTACGACCCCACCGGCGGACGAATCACTATCGACGGACAGGGTATCGCGCAGGTCACGCAACAGTCGCTGCGCGCGGGGATCGGCATCGTGCCGCAGGATACGGTGCTGTTCAACGACACCATCGGCTATAACATCGCGTACGGCCGCGCCGATGCGACTGACGCAGAGGTGCAGGCGGCAGCGCGCGGAGCGGCGATCGCCGGGTTTATCGACCAGCTTCCCGACGGCTATGCCACCCGCGTCGGCGAACGCGGGCTGAAACTGTCGGGTGGAGAAAAGCAGCGCGTGGCGATTGCCCGCACGCTGTTGAAAGACCCGCCGATCCTGATCCTCGACGAAGCGACCAGCGCACTCGACAGTCGCACCGAGGCGGAAATTCAAACCACGTTGCAGGCGATCGAACGCGGTCGGACGACGATCGTTATCGCCCATCGCCTGTCGACCATCGTCCATGCCGATCAGATCGTCGTACTGGACGCCGGACGCGTCGCCGAACGCGGTACCCATGCCGGGCTGCTGGCAAAGGGCGGCCTCTATGCCGAAATGTGGGCGCGGCAACAGGCGGAACGCGAACGGGCCGAAGCCGCCGAATAAGCCTTCCGTTCGCTCTCAACCGCGTTTCAGCATTCCCTGATATTCGGGATGCCGGTCGATGAAGCGGGCGACGAACGGACATTGCGCGATCACCCGCAGTCCCTCATCGCGCACCTGATCGAGTGATGCGCGGATCAGCTTCGTACCGACACCGCGTCCTTCCAGCGCCGCAGGGACATGGGTGTGCGTAAAAACAATCGTATCGCCTTCGCGCTGATAGGCGGCAATGGCACGCTTGCCGCCAACCTCCAGTTCGAACTCCTGCTCTGCGCGATTGTCGTACACGGTGGGGGCAGCCATTCGGACTCCTGAAAAATCGTTCATCGGGGATTCAGCTAACAGACAGCTTCGAGATGCCATATGGGCATCATGTCTTGCCTGCGCGAGGGGGAGACGGCTCGACCGGAGGCGTCCGATTGCCTAGGACAGGATTATACAGATTTCAGAAGGATACCGAATGCCTGCAAAATTGTTGTTCGCCACCGCGGCACTTGCGCTTACCACCAGTGCTATGACGCCGATGACCGCAGCCAGTGCCCAGACGCAGGCACATGTCAATCCGCTGATGACGCAAAGCCCGCTGCCGTTCCACGCGCCGCAGTTCGACAAGATCAAGGATAGCGATTACCTGCCCGCCATTCAGAAGGGCATGGCCGAACATCTCGCAGAAATTCAGAAGATCGCTAATAATCCTGCTGCGCCGACCTTCGACAATACGCTGGTCGCGATGGAAAAATCGGGTCAGTTGCTCAATCGCGCGACCAACATTTTCTTCAACATCGTGTCCGCCAACAGCGACCCGGCGCTGCTGAAGGTCCAGTCGACCGTCGCGCCCGAACTGGCCGCGCATTCGGACGCCATCTATCTCAATCCGAAGCTGTTCAAGCGCGTCGAGACGCTGTGGAACAAGCGTGCCTCACTGGGCCTGAATCAGGAACAGTCGATGCTGCTGAAGGTCTATCACCAGCAGTTCATCCATGCCGGTGCGCAGCTTTCGAATGCCGACAAGGCAAAGATGCGCACGATCAACAAGGAATTATCGACGCTGCAGACCGCATTCCAGCAGAAGTTGCTGGCGGGCACCAAAGACGGCGCACTGGTCGTGTCGGACAAGGCGAAACTCGACGGGCTGAGCGATGCGCAGATCGCGGCTGCCGCACAGGCCGCGAAGGATCGCGGCATGCCCGGCAAATGGGTGCTGCCGCTGCAGAACACCACGCAGCAGCCCGACCTGCAGTCGCTGAACGACCGGGCGACGCGGGAAGCGCTGTTCAACGCAAGCTGGACGCGCACCGAAAAGGGTGATGCCAATGATACCCGCGACACGATCGCGACGATCGCGAAGCTGCGCGCAGAAAAAGCGGCGCTGCTCGGCTTCCCCAACTATTCGGCCTATGTCCTTGACGACCAGATGGCCAAGACGCCGCAGGCGGTCGAGCAGTTCATGGCCAAGCTGGTACCCGCCACCGCGGCCGAGGAACGCCGTGAAGCCGCCGTCATCCAGCAGCAGATCAAGGCAGACGGTAAGGATTTCCAGCTCAAGCCCTGGGACTGGGAAAAATATGCCGAACAGGTGCGCAAGGCAAAGTACGACCTCGATGAAAATCAGGTGAAGCCCTATTTCGAAATCCACAAGGTGCTTGAAGACGGTGTCTTCTATGCCGCACATCAGCTGTATGGCCTGACCTTCAAGAAGCGCACCGACCTGCCGACCTGGAACCCCGATGTCATGGTCTATACCGTCTATGACAAGGACGGGTCGGAACTGGGCCTGATGTATTTCGACTATTGGAAACGCGACAACAAATCGGGCGGCGCGTGGATGTCGAACTTTGTCGAGCAGTCGCACCTGCTGAACAAGAAGCCGGTCATCTATAACGTCGGCAATTTCACCAAACCGGCGCCGGGCCAGCCTGCGCTGATCAGCTTCGACGATGTGACCACGATGTTCCATGAATTCGGCCATGCGCTGCACGGCCTGTTTGCGGATCAGGAATATCCTACCCTGTCGGGCACCAATGTCGCGCGGGACTTCGTGGAATTTCCGTCGCAGTTCAACGAGCACTGGGCACTCAATCCGAAGGTGCTCGCCCATTATGCGGTGAACTACAAGACGGGTGAGCCGATGCCGCAGGCACTGGTCGACAAGATCAAGAAGGCGGCGAAGTTCAATCAAGGCTATGCGCTGGGTGAATTGCTCGCCGCGGCACAGCTCGACATGAAATGGCATTCGCTGCCCGCCAGCGCACCGAAGCAGAATGTCGACCAGTTCGAAGCCAAAGCCCTTTCGGAAATGGGCCTCGATATCAAGGACGTGCCACCGCGCTATCGCTCCAGCTATTTCCTGCATATCTGGGCGAACGGCTATGCGTCGGGCTATTATGCTTATCTGTGGACGGAGATGCTGGACGACGACGCCTATAGCTGGTTCCAGCAGCATGGCGGCCTGACCCGCGCCAATGGTCAGCGCTTCCGCGACCTGATCCTGTCGCGCGGCCATACCGAAGATTATGCGCCGATGTTCCGTTCCTTCTACGGCAAGGACCCGGATATCGGGCCAATGCTGAAGGATCGCGGACTGGAACCTGCGCCGCAGGACGTCTCCGACAGCCCGCCCGCAGGTAAGTAAAACACCTCCTCGGTAAACGGGCAACATGGGGCGGGCGTGCCGAGGGGCGGGCCCGCCCTTTTCATATCCGGCCGCCATCCCCTCGACTTTGCCGCGCCCAGCGCGCTAGGGGAGGCGGCATGACCGCCGATCCGATCGACATTCTTCGCACCACCTTTGGATTTTCCGGCTTTCGCGGCGTGCAGCAACAGGTGGTGGACCGGGTGCTGGCCGGGCAGCATACGCTGGCGGTGATGCCCACCGGGGCGGGAAAATCGCTGACCTATCAATTGCCCGCCGTCGCGATGCCGGGAACGTGTATCGTCATCTCGCCGCTGATCGCGCTGATGCACGATCAGTTGCGCGCGGCAGAGGCGGTCGGCATCCGCGCCGCGACGCTGACCTCTGTCGACGACAATCGCGCGGGAACCATCGCGCGGTTTCGCAACGGCGAACTCGACCTGCTCTATGTAGCGCCCGAACGCGCATCGAGCGGCTATTTTCGCGATATGCTGGGACAGGCACGACTGGCGCTGTTTGCGATCGACGAAGCGCATTGCGTGTCCGAATGGGGCCATGATTTTCGCCCCGATTACCGGCTGCTCCGCCCCCTGCTCGACAGCTTCCCGAACGTCCCCCGTCTGGCGCTGACCGCCACCGCCGATGCACATACCCGCGCCGATATTCTCGAACAGCTCGGCATCGCACCCGACGGGCTGATCGTCGCAGGCTTCGACCGGCCCAATATCCGCTACGCCATCTCTCCGCGCGATAACGTCACGCGCCAGTTGCAGGCGCTGCTCGACGAACAGCCGGGACCGGGCATCGTCTATGCGCCCACCCGCAATGCGGTGGAGCGTCTCGCGGAGAAACTGGGCGATGGCGGTCGTCCGGTACGCGCCTATCATGCCGGGTTGCCGCCCCAGGTTCGCGCGCAGAACCAGGCCGATTTCGTCGCGTCCGAAGACATGGTGATGGTCGCCACCGTCGCCTTCGGCATGGGTATCGACAAGCCCGATGTCCGCTTCGTCGCCCATGCCGGCATCCCCAAGTCGATCGAGGGCTATTATCAGGAAACGGGGCGCGCGGGCCGCGACGGAGATCCGGCGGTCGCGCATCTGTTCTGGGGTGCCGACGATTTCGCCCGTGCCCGCCAGCGCATCCATGAGGTTGAACCAGCGCGTCAGTCGGGTGAGCGGGCGCGGCTGACGGCGCTCGGCGCGCTGGTCGAAACAGCAGGATGCAGACGCGCGATCCTGCTGCGGCATTTCGGTGAGCATCCGCCCGAACGCTGCGGCAATTGCGACAATTGCCTGACCCCGCCCAAGGCGGTCGATGCCAGCGTGACCGCGCAGAAATATCTCTCCGCGGTGTTCCGTACCGGCCAGATGTTCGGCACCGGCTATGTCGAAAGCGTGTTGGTCGGAAAATCGAGCGAGCGCAGCCTGACCAACGGACACGAAAATCTCTCGGTCTGGGGCATTGTCGAGGGCGAAGAGGAGGCGCTGCTCAAACCCGTGTCACGCGCGTTGCTGTTGCGGGATGCGTTGCGGACCAATCCGCATGGCGGGCTGGAATTCGGTCCCGCCGCGCGGGCCATCCTGAAAGGAGAGGCGGAGGTCGCACTGGTCCTGCCGCCCAAACGCCAACGCCGCGGACGTGGTGCGAACAAGGCGTCCAACCCGGTCGGCAATCCGCTGTTCGAGGCGCTGCGCAACCGGCGCCGGGAAATCGCGCAGGAAACCGGCCTGCCCCCCTATGTCATCTTTCACGATTCGGTGCTGCGCGACATGGCGCTGACCCGCCCGGAAACACTGTCGGCCATGGGCGAAATTTCGGGCATTGGCGCGAAGAAGCTGGAAGCCTATGGTCCGGCCTTTCTCGATGTGATCCGGGAGGCGGCATGACGCGCAAACTCAACGACCAGATTTCGGTTTCGCCGCAAATCACACCTGCCCAGGTGACCGAACTGGCGCAGGCCGGTTTCACCGCGATCATCAACAACCGACCCGATGATGAAGAACCTGCGCAACCTGCGGGCGATGAGATTCGCACCGTCGCCGAGACGCTGGGCCTGACCTACACCGCGATCCCCGTCACCCATTCCGGTTTTTCGATGCCGCAGGTCGAGGCGATGTGCGCCGCCCTCGCCGCCGCCGAAGGGCCGGTACTGGCCTATTGCCGGTCGGGAACACGTTCGGCGCATCTCTGGGCACTGGCGGAAGCAAAAACGGGCGGCGAGCCGGAGGCGATCATCGCCAGCGGCGCCGATGCCGGATATGATCTTTCGGGCATTCGTCCTCTGCTCGACCAGCTCCGGCCTGCGGAATAATGAACTGGCTGGTGCTGTGCGGATCGGTGGTGGCGATCCTGGCACTGGCCGGAACCGCGAAGCTGCTTGGGCTGGGCGCATGGACACTCGACGAAGGCACGGCGAGACAGGTCGCGGCCGATACCCTGCCCGACTTTGAACCATCTAGCGTTGTCATCGCCGAAGACGGCGCATCCGCGACCGTGCGCAGCATAGACGGTCGCACGGCATCGGTACATCGGCACGGCGCCCATGCCGTCGCACGGGAACTTGGCCAAGCAGGAACATAACGCGGCTTCGCGCGGGGCTGACCTTAGGTTAGCCTGACACCATGCATAACGCTCCTTCCATCCGAGTCGGGATCGGCGGCTGGACCTTTCCGCCGTGGCGCGGCACGTTTTACCCCGACAAGCTGGTGCAGAAGCGCGAGCTGGAATATGCTTCGCGTGCGGTGACGGCGATTGAGATCAACGCCACCTATCACCGCCTGCAAAAACCGGAGAGTTTCGCCAACTGGGCACAAGTCGTCCCGGACGACTTTGTCTTTGCGGTGAAGGCATCGCGCTATGTCACCAACCGCAGGATACTGGCCGAAGCCGGTGAATCGATCGAGAAGTTCCTCGATCAGGGGCTCGTCGAGCTGGGGCCGAAGCTCGGCCCGATCCTCTGGCAATTCATAGCGACCAAGAAATTCGACCCGGAAGATTTCGGCGCATTCCTGAACCTGCTTCCCGCCAAATTGGAGGGATTGCCGCTGCGCCATGCCGTACAGGTGCGGCACGACAGCTTCCACCATGCCGATTTCGTGGCGCTTTGTCGCAAGGCGGGTGTGGCGATCGTCTATGCCGACTCCGCCGACTATCCTGCGATTGCCGATGTCAGCAGCGACTTCACCTATGCGCGGCTGGAAAATGCGCAAGAGACAGAAGCTACCGGTTATTCGCCCGACGCGCTCGACCGCTGGGGGCAAATCGCAAAAGCCTGGACGGCGGGGGAAACGCCGGACGGTCTGCCGACTTTCGCCGAACCAGCCGATAAACGACCGCGCGATACATTTGTGTTCATGATCAACGGCGCAAAAATCCGTGCCCCCGCCGCGGCACAAGCGCTGTTGCAACGACTGTAGCGGAGCAGGCCATGTGCCATCTGGTGCAGTTGTTGACATTGATGTAAGCTGATCAGATGCCGACCCTGCCCGATCCGGTCACGCTTGCCATTCCGGCCTTTGTCCTGCTGATCTTCGCGGAAATGCTGGTTGCGCGACTAAAGGACCGGCGGCGCTATTGTCCGCGCGATACGCTGACCTCAATGACGCTGGGGCTGGGCAGTACGATTGCAGGGGTTTTGTCGGGCGGGCTGGTCTTTGCGATGGCGCTGTGGGTGTGGCAGTTCCGCCTCTTCGACATCGGCTGGCAATGGTACTGGTTCGCCCTTGCCTTCATTCTCGACGATCTGGCCTATTATGTCTTTCACCGCTCGGCGCATCGCATCCGCTGGTTCTGGGCAAGCCATGTCGTCCATCACTCCAGCCAGCATTATAATCTGTCGACCGCGCTCAGACAGACCTGGACGGGCTTCTTCTCGCTGACTTTCCTGTTCCGGCTACCGCTGTTCCTGATCGGCTTTCCGCCCGCAATGGTCTTTTTCGTGGCGGGCATCAATCTGGTCTATCAGTTCTGGATCCACACCGAAGCGATCGGACGGATGCCCCGCTGGTTCGAGGCGGTGATGAATACGCCGTCGCATCACCGCGTCCATCACGCCACCAATCCACGCTATCTCGATCGCAACTATGCAGGTGTGTTTATCGTTTGGGACAGACTGTTCGGCACGTTCGAACCGGAGCGCGAGGACGAAGCTCCACGCTATGGCATCGTCAAGAATCTTGGCAGTTTCAACGTGGCGTGGGCAGCGATCCATGAATGGGTCGGGATTGCCCGCGACCTGTGGCATGCTCCCGACTGGCGTGCCAGGCTGGGATATATGTGGCGCGAACCGGGCTGGAGCCACGACGGCAGTCGCGATACGTCTGATACGATCCGGACGCGCTGGCTGGCGCGACAGCAAGGGAAAGAGGCATCAGGGTGGAAGAAGCCGACATCGTCGTCGTCGGAGCCGGATCGGGGGGCAGTGCCGCCGCAGGCCGCCTGAGCGAGGGAGGACGGTATAGCGTGGCGGTGCTGGAAGCCGGTGGCCGCAACACCGGCTGGCGCACCCGGATGCCGGGCATGATGCCCTTTCAAAGCGACGCGACCAACTGGGCGTTCGAAACCGTGCCGCAACCGGGCCTGAACGGCAGACGCGGCTATCAGCCACGCGGGAGGGGGCTTGGCGGGTCCAGCGCGATTAACGCGATGCTGTATGTACGAGGCCATCCCTGGGATTATGATCAATGGGCGGCGCTGGGCTGTCCCGGCTGGGCATGGAAGGATGTTCTGCCCTGGTTCAAGGTGTGCGAGCACAATGTGCGCGGGGCGGATGCGTTTCATGGCGATGCCGGACCGCTCTGGGTCAGCGATCAGCAGGATGCCCATCCCGGTTCGCATGCCTTTATCGCCTCCGCGCAGCAGCTGCAGGTTCCGCACAATCCGGATTTCAACGGCGCGCATCAGGAAGGCGCGGGCCTGTATCAGGTGACGCAGAAGAACGGCGAACGCTGGACCGCGGCACGCGCTTATCTTGGCGACGGGAAGCCGCCTGCAAACCTGAATATCGTCACCGGCGCCCTGACCGAACATATCCTATTTGAGGATGGTCGGGTCTGGGGCGTCAGCTATCGTCGCGGCAGGCAACGCCACACCATCCGCGCGCGCCGCGCGGTGGTGCTGGCAGGCGGTGTGTTTCAGACACCGCAACTGCTGATGCTGTCGGGGATCGGGCCTGCGCGGCATCTCGCCGACCATGGCATTCGTCCTATGGTCGACCGGCCGGCGGTCGGCACGAATTTACAGGATCATCTCGACTATGTCGCGGCATTCGACTGCGCACGCGGCGATTTTCTGGGACGTCACATGAAAGCGCAGTTGCGCTCGCTGGGCGCGATGTGGCGCTGGATGCGATATCGCAGAGGCGCGATGACCACCCCCTATGCCGAAGCGGGCGCGTTTCTGCGCACCCGTCCCGATCTGCCCGCGCCCGACATCCAGCTCCATTTCCTGATCGCCATTGTCGAGGATCATGGCCGGGCGCCGGTGAAGACGCAGGGGTTCAGTTGCCATGCTTGCGTGCTGCGGCCCGAAAGCCGGGGAACGGTACGGCTGGCATCGTGCAATGCGCGCACTGCGCCGCTGATCGACCCCGGCTATCTGTCCGATCCGCGCGACATGCAGCGGATGCTGGACGGCGTGCGGATGATGTACCGCATATTGGAGGCTCCCGCACTCGCCGCCTATGGCCCGGTCGATCGCAATCCGATCGATATGAACGACGACGAGGCACTGGACCGGCTGATCCGCGCACGCGCCGACACCATCTATCATCCGGTGGGTACGGCACGAATGGGGTCGGATGCCGAGGCGGTGTGCGATCCGCAATTGCGGGTGCGCGGCGTCGAGGGACTGTATGTCGCCGATGCTTCGGTCATGCCGCGCCTTATCGGCGGCAACACCAATGCGCCCAGCATCATGATCGGTGCCCGCGCGGCGGAATTCATCAAGGCTGATCTCGCCCGCTAAACTCAACCCATAAAAAAGGGCCGGCGCAATGCCGGCCCAGGTCGTCCGCAGGAGGAACTTGGTTGGTGGGAGGCGACACCGCCGCCTCCCGGCAGGTAGGTCAGTTATAGGCACGTTCGCCATGTTCACCGAGGTCGAGGCCTTCCAGTTCGACCTCTTCGCTGACGCGAAGTCCGGTGACCGCCTTGGCAATCAGCACCGCAATGACCGTGGCAATCGCCGCCCAGGCAATGGCGACCAGCACGGCAATGATCTGAACGAAAACCTGATGGCCCATCGTTACCGATCCGTCACCGGGACCGCCGAACACCGGCTGATAGACGATGCCGGTGCCGATTGCGCCAATCATCCCGCCGATACCGTGTACGCCGAACGCGTCGAGCGAGTCGTCATAGCCCAGCTTCGGCTTCACCACGGAAACGAAGTAGAAGCAGACGAACGAGGCGACGGCGCCAAGAATGATCGCGCCGAACGGTCCGGAGTTGCCCGCCGCAGGCGTCACCGCGACGAGACCGGCGACGACACCCGAACACCAGCCGAGCGCAGAACCCTTATGTCCGGCCAGCCGCTCCGCGATCATCCAGAACAGGGCCGCCGAAGCCGTGGCGACGAAAGTGTTGATCATCGCCAGACCGGCGGTGCCGTCGGCCTGAAGCTCCGATCCGGCATTGAAGCCGAACCAGCCCACCCACAGCAGACCGGTGCCGACCATGGTCAGCGTCAGCGAGTGCGGCGGCATCGGCTCATTGGGATAGCCCTTGCGCTTGCCGAGGAAGAAGGAAGCGACCAGCGCCGAAACACCGGCGTTGATGTGCACCACCGTGCCGCCGGCAAAGTCGAGCGCACCCATCTTGAACAGCATACCGTCACTCGACCATACCATATGGGCGATCGGGAAATAGCCGATGGTCAGCCAGACGATGGCAAACACCATCACGGCAGAGAATTTCATGCGTTCAACCAGCGCACCCAGCACCAGCGCGACCGTGATCGCGGCAAAGGTCATCTGGAAACAGATGAACACATATTCCGAAATCTTGTCGTCGGAGAAGGTGTCGGCGAGACTGGACGGCGTAACGCCCGACAGGAAGAACTTACCCCAGCTGATGAAATCATTGCCGTGCGGACCGAATGCCAGGCCATAGCCGTACATCACCCAGATAACCATCGTCAGGCACGCGACCGCACCGATCTGGGTCATCGTCGACAGCATATTCTTTGACCGTGTCAGGCCGCCGTAGAACAAGGCAAGGCCGGGTACGATCATCATCAGGACGAGCAGGGTCGAGGTCATCATCCAGGCATTGTCGCCCGGATGCACCGTCGGCGTGGCAGCCGCCGCTGCGGGCGGGGCCTGAAGCGCGGTATCCTGCGCCCATGCCGGAAGCGCTGAGAGCAGCGCAAAGCCGGCGCCACTCAGCGCGCCGGCGATCTTGGTCAATCGTTTCATGCTACCCCCTTCGCTCACAGCGCGCTCTGATCGGTTTCGCCGGTACGGATGCGCACCGCCTGACCGACGTCGAGGACAAAAATCTTGCCGTCACCGATCGCGCCGGTGTTGGCCGAAGCCTGAATGGCCTCCACCACGCGCGGCGCAATATCGGCCGCGCACACCACCTCGATCTTGATTTTCGGCACCATGTTGGTGCTGTATTCCGCGCCGCGATAGATTTCGGTCTGGCCCTTTTGCCGCCCGAACCCTTTCACCTCGCTCACGGTCATGCCTGCCACGCCGACCTCTGTCAGCGCTTCACGCACGTCATCAAGCTTGAACGGCTTGATGATGGCGATGACTAGTTTCATGTCGCCCCCTCTAGGCTGATGTTCCCGAGGAGATATTCAGCAAAGCACGTGCCAAAATTGAAATACTGTGTTTACAGGCACTTTACCGAAACAAAATATTAGCAAAGGGTAAAAATTTGTGCAGATGCTAATATCTGCCTAAAAATCAGGCAGCGCCGTTCTTGATCCGCGACGCTTCTTCCAGATCGCTCTCGTCGACCATGACGCGCACCGGGATCAGGAACGAACTGCCATCGGCGATGCTGGTTTCGGCGTCGAAAGAAAAGGCTGGAATGCCCTCCGACTCCAGCCGCCCCTGCAGAATATGCGCTTCAAAGCGGTTGAACCGCCCCAGTTCGACCAATGCCATCAGGCAGGCACCTGATTGGGAACCCGCACCGGCAGGCCATCGATACTCTCCGTCCGGTCCGCCCATCTGGTGAGCCGTTCGGCATCGCTGCTACCCTTATGATATTTGGACAGTGTTTCGCGATCACGATCCAGTGTCATCATCGGTACGCCCCAGCCGCAGCTTGTCTGCACGGTCTGCACGTCAATCACGAAGATCTGCCGCGTACCCGGAAGCAGGGTGAAGTACTGCACAACTTCGGCCCAGTCGGGATCCTGCGGCAGAACAGCGCGGCCATGTCCGTAAAGCCGCAGGATCAGCGCGGGATTTTCAAACGCGCAAAACATGATCGTAATCCGGCCATCCGCGGCAAGATGGGCATGGGTTTCATTGCCAGATCCACCGACATCCAGATAGGCGGCCGTTCGCTGATCGAGCACGCGGAAACAGTCCATTCCCTTCGGGCTGCAATTGATCCGTGCACCTTCGGCAGCGGTGGCAATGAAAAAGACGGGCTGTTTCGCAATGAACGCCTGATGCTCATCGGTGATGCAGTCGAAAAAAGTGGCCATTGGAGCTCCTGACCGGCGGGACACTGCACTATCGTCCTGAAGCAGGTCTGTGGTCAATCTCCCAAAATGCTCGAGTGTTGCGACGTTCTACCAATTTTAGTATGAATTATTGACTATATTGATTCGATACGGATTTCACCATGTCTGAAAAACGTGCCTGGTATGAGGATATTGTCCTTCCCGCATTGTTACGTCATGCGCGTACCACCTATGGTTCTGCGATGCGCTTTGCGCTGGAGCAGGCAGGCTATGACGATGTTCCCAGAAACGGCCTGTACGTGCTGGGGGCGATGGCCCTGGGCGGTGAGGACGTGCCGCTCGGTGATATTATCCGTAGCCTGCATCTGTCCAAACAGGCCGCAGGGCAGCTGGTCGATACGCTGGTGATGCGCGGTTATCTGGAACGCGCGGTCGACCCTGAGGACCGCCGCAGGCTGGTGGTGACGCTGACGGAACGGGGCAAAGCGGCGGCCACCGTGCAGGGTGAAGCGCGTGACCGCATCGATACGGAGCTGATCGCCCGCGCCGGAGCCGATGATGTCGCGGTCCTGCGCCGCACGCTCGCCCAACTGATCGGCATCGGCCGGGAGGCGCAGAACGACCCGCAATAAGATGCCCGGCACCACAAGCCTCGCCCATTTCTACATCGCGGTACCGCCGACCGTCAGGCCGTCGACCAGCAAGGTCGGCTGTCCGACCCCCGCGGGCACCGTCTGCCCGCCCTTGCCGCACATGCCGACGCCCTCATCGAGCGCAAAGTCGTTGCCGATGCCCGTTACCCTGGTCAGTACGGTCGGACCGTCCCCGATCAGCGTCGCGCCCTTGATCGGTGCGCCCAGCTTGCCGTTTTCGATCTTATAGGCTTCGGTGCAGGAAAAGACGAACTTCCCCGACACGATATCGACCTGCCCGCCGCCGAAGCTCTTGGCATAGATGCCGTTCTTCACCCGCGTCATCAGTTCGTCCGGATCGTCGTTACCGGCCCGCATGAAGGTGTTGGTCATGCGCGGCATGGGCGCATGTTCGAACCCCTGACGGCGCCCGTTGCCGGTCGGTTCCGCCCCCATCAGCCGGGCATTGAGCCGATCCTGAATATAGCCCTTCAGGATACCGTCCTCGATCAGCACATTCTCCCGCGTCGGCGTGCCCTCATCATCGATCGACAGCGAACCGCGCCGGTCGGCGATCGAACCGTCATCGACCACGGTGACGCCCGGTGCGGCAACGCGTTCCCCGATGCGCCCGGAAAACACGCTGGAGCCCTTGCGGTTGAAATCGCCCTCCAGCCCGTGCCCGACCGCCTCGTGGAGCAGCACACCGCACCAGCCGGGACCGAGCAGCACCGGCATCACACCCGCAGGGGCATCCACCGCCTCCAGATTGACCAGCGCCTGTTCCAGCGCCTTGTCGATCGCCCGGTTCCAGGTTTCGGGTTCGAGCAGCCGGCCATAAACCGCACGACCACCGGTGCCGAACCCGCCGGATTCGCGCCTGCCGTTCGCTTCGACGGTAATGTTGACGTTAAGCCGGGTGAGCGGGCGGATATCGGTGGCGATGAAGCCGTCGGGGCGAACGATCTCCACCACCTGCCAGCTTCCCAGCAGACTGACCGAGACCTGACAGATGCGCGGATCGCGGGCACGCGCGGCAGCGTCGATGGTCTGGCACAGATTGACCTTGTCCGCGAAGGGCACGAGATCGAGCGGGTCGGCATCGGTATAGAGATGCCGGTTATTGTGGCGCGGCGGCGGTGCCTTTGCCCCCTTGGCCGGGTCGATCAGCGCCATGGTCGCGCCTGCGCGCCGGATTGCCTCGGCACTGATGTCGTTGGCATGGGCAAAGGCAGTCTGTTCACCGGACACCGCGCGCAGGCCGAAACCCGAATCGGTGGTGAAGGACGCGTCCTTCAACCGCCCGTCATCGAAACGAAATGCCTCCGCCTTGCGATATTGCAGATAGAGTTCGCCGTCTTCGGCACCCGCCAGTAATTCGCCGGTCAGGCGTTGGGCGGTATCGGGGTCCAGCGTATCGCGATAAAGAAAGGCGCGCGGATCGGGGGAATTGGTCATACCCGCCGATATAGGAGGCTCAACGGCCCGCGCCATCCCCATGATCGGGAAGCTGTGCCTGATCCGCACCATCGGCCGGGCCGCCGATCAGAATGTAGCGGCGGTCGCAATAGCCGCAATCGACATAGCCGGTTTCGTCGATCTGCAACCAGACGCGCGGATGGCCGAGCGCTGGCGCAATCTCTCCGGCGCCGTCACAGGCGATGCGGGTCTTGTCGGTGCGGATCGTTTCGGGCGGCGGGGTCATAAAAATTCCGATAGCAATGGTGTTCGCGTGCTGCAATCGTCCTTGTCGCAATAATTCCACCCTCGAAAGGCTTGCGTCGGCGCGCCGGTAGCCGCATCTGAACAACCATGAGCGAAGCAGCAATCGATATCGAAGGCCTGTCCAAAATCTATGCAGGCGGGAAACAGGCGCTGGACGGCGTGACGTTTCAGGTGCCGCGCGGACAGATTTTCGGACTGCTCGGCCCCAATGGCGCGGGCAAGTCGACGCTGATCAACATCCTTGCCGGGCTGGTCAACAAAACCGGCGGCCGCGCTTCGGTCTGGGGCTTCGACATCGACGCGCACCCGCGCAATGCGAAGGCCTCTATCGGCATCGTCAATCAAGAGATTACCTTCGACCCGTTTTTCACGCCTGCCGAAACGCTGGAGATTCAGGCCGGACTGTGGGGGGTGCCCAGGAAGAAGCGCCGGACGATGGACCTGCTGCGCGCCATGCATCTGGAGGACAAGGCCGACGCCTATTCGCGCACCCTGTCGGGCGGCATGAAACGACGGCTGATGGTGGCCAAGGCAATGGTCCATAATCCGCCGGTGCTGGTGCTCGACGAGCCGACCGCGGGCGTCGATATCGAATTGCGCCAGCAGCTCTGGGCCTATGTCCGCAGCCTGAACGATCAGGGTGTGACGGTGGTGCTGACCACCCATTATCTCGAAGAAGCCGAAGAATTGTGCGACCGGATCGCGATCATCAACCATGGCAAGCTGATCGCCAATGAACCCACCCGCACGCTGGTCAACATGGCCAAGGAAAAGCTGGTCGAAGTGACGGTCGATCGCGATGTCCCCTCGACTCCGGAAAATCGCTGTTTCCAGAAGATCGAACTGACCGCGCCGCGCACACTGGCCATCACCTATCACAAGGATCAGGTGAATGCGGGCGAAGTGCTCGCCGCCGTGCAGGATGCAGGATATGGCATCGTCGATGTTTCCACGCGCGAGGCGGATCTGGAGGATGTGTTCCTGAACCTGACGCGCGCCGCCGCCTGACCCCCGGCCAGCGCAGCATTCTTGCCGCTCGCCGGACTTTGGGCTTAACTGAATGATCCTGCGGGAGAAGCGGCACCGCCCTCCCCATCCCTGACGGAGCACATCGTGTCCGATATTCAGCATTCCAGCGACATCCTTATCATCGGGTCGGGTGCGGCCGGGCTGACGGCGGCGCTCAATCTGGCCGATCGCTTTCAGGTGACGGTGCTGGCCAAGGGGCGGATGAACGAAGGCTCCACCGCCTGGGCGCAGGGCGGGATCGCAGCGGTGCTCGAACCCGGCGATACGTTCGACAGCCATATCGAAGATACGATGGTCGCGGGTGCGGGACTGAATAACCGCGCGGTGGTGGAAATGGTGGTCGAGGGCGCACCCGCCGCGATTGCCCGCCTGATCGAACTGGGCGTGCCGTTCAACAAGGAAGCGGGCGTACTGCACCTGACGCGCGAAGGCGGCCACAGCCATCGTCGGATCGTGCATGTCAACGATGCGACCGGCTGGGCGGTGCAGGAGGCGCTGCTGAATGCTGCGATCGCCCATCCCAATATCCGGCTGGTGCCCGACCGGGTGGCGATCGATCTGGCCACCAGCCGCCATGAAACCCGCTATTCGGGCGCGGGCAATGTCTGGGGTGTCTATGCCGCCAATCGCCAGACCGGGCGGGTGGAGCTGTTCACCGCGCGCGCCACGGTACTGGCGACCGGCGGGGCGGGACGCACCTACCTGTTTTCCACCGCGCCGCGCGGCGCCACCGGCGACGGCATTGCGATGGCATGGCGGGCGGGCGCGCGCGTCTCCAACATGGAAATGATGCAGTTTCACCCCACCTGCCTCTATAATCTGGAGGTCAAGAACTTCCTGATTACCGAGGCGGTGCGCGGCGAAGGCGGGCATCTGCTGCTGCCCGACAACGGCTATCGCTTCATGCCCGATTTCGACGCGCGCGCCGAACTGGCGCCGCGCGACGTGGTGGCGCGTGCGATCGACCATGAGATCAAGCGGCTGGGCCTTGATTATGTCCATCTCGACATCGCCCATCGCGGGCCGGAGTTCGTGAAGGAGCATTTCCCGACCATCCATGCCAAGCTGCTGACGCTGGGCATCGACATGACGCAGCAGCCGATCCCGGTGGTGCCCGCGCAGCATTATACCTGTGGCGGCGTGGTGGTGGACCGCGACGGGCGGACCGACCTGCCCGGCCTGTATGCGGCGGGCGAGGTCACGCAATCGGGGCTGCACGGCGCCAACCGGCTGGCCTCCAACTCGCTGCTCGAATGTTTCGTGTTCGGCGAAGCGGCGGCAAAGCATATCGACCAGTGCTGGGACGATCTGCCGCCCCCTCCCCCCATTCGAGCCTGGGACGAAAGCCGCGTCACCGATTCCGACGAAGAGGTGGTCATCAAGCAGAACTGGACCGAAATCCGCCGCTTCATGTGGAACTATGTCGGCATCGTGCGCTCGACCAAGCGGCTGGAACGCGCCGCCCACCGCATCAAGATGCTGACCGACGAGGTGGAGGATTATTACGGGCATTTCCGCGTCACCCCCGACCTGATCGAACTGCGCAACCTGTTGCAGGCGGCGGACCTGATCGTGCGGTCGGCGCTGCATCGCAAGGAAAGCCGGGGGCTGCATTATACGCTCGACTATCCCGACCTGCTGCCCGAAGCGGTCGATACCGTGCTGGTGCCCTGACACCCCGACAAGGGCCGGCGGTTCGTGCTGGTCCGGGACGACAGGCATGAGGTATCATCCGCTGCATCGACTCCGCAGTTAGGGATTGAGGCCATGATCGATATCGACTTTCACACGCGCGGACTTGCCATTTTGCGCCCCGAAGGCGCGCTTTCCAAAAGCGATTTCGAGGCGCTGGCCCGCGCGATCGACACGCATATCAACGAAACCGACACCATCCCCAATCTGGTGATCCGGGTCGACAGGCTGCCGCACTGGGACAGTATCGGCGCGCTGTCGCAGCATCTGCACCTTATCCGGGAACATGGCGCCATCATCGCCAAGGTCGCGGTGGTGGGCGATTCCCCGTTGTTGACGCTGGCGCCCGAAATTGCGGGGCATTTCGTCAAGGCGACCATCCGGCGCTTCCCGGCGGACAAGTTCGAGGCGGCGAAAGCATGGGCGCTGGCGGCGGACGACGATCCCGGCCGGTTCGAGGAAATCGACGGCCTGCCCGCCGACGTGATCGCGATCCGCGCGGTCGGGGTGATTACCGCGCAGGATTATCGCGACACGCTGATCCCGATGGTCGAGGCGAAGCTGAAAACGCATGACACGATCAAATGCCTGGTCGTGCTGGACAGCGACTATGCGGCCTATTCGGGCGACGCGGCGTGGGAGGACATGAAGCTGGGCATCCGCCACTGGAACGCGTTCCGGCGCATCGCGGTGGTCAGCGATATCGGCTGGATCGTGAAGGCGGTGCGGCTGTTCGCGCCGATCATGCCGGGCGCGGTGAAGACGTTCCCGGTGGCGGAACTGGACGCGGCAAAGGCGTGGGTGGTGCGGTAAGCCCCGCGCGATTGCCGGGATGGAACGGCGGCGGTGACGTGACGCAGGGGACGCGCGCGGCGGAAGTTGCGGAAGTTGCGGCTACGTCCCCACTCCCTTCCCCCGCACGTCATGCGCCGCCGTCCGCATCGGTATCGCCGTCGTCGTCATCAGCATCGGTATAGGTGCGCCAGTCGTCGCACGCGCGCGCATTATCCGCCTTGCGCGCGGCGTTTTCGGCGATCCATGCCTGTTGCTGTTCGCGTTCGGTGACGAAATGCGGTTCAAGGTCGAGCGGGTCGCGCGAGGGCATGGGTGTGCCGAACGCTTCGGCATAGGCATCTTCGGCGACGCGGCCCAGCGCATGGGTAAGGGCAATCGCTTCGCCGTCGGGGCGGCGGCGCGCCTCCATCAGGTCGAGCCAGGCGCCGTAACGCGCGGGGTCGCGATAGCGCAGCATGAACATGGTCAGCCGCTCGTCATAATAGCGGCGCTCGCCAATCTGTTCGCCCTGATAGAAAACGGGCCGCGCCACACCGTTGATCGCGCGCGAAAAGGCAGCGTCGGACAGGCGGCGAACGGCATAGTCGAGCGCGGCATCCCATGCCACGCGAAACGACTGCGCATCGATGCGGCGACGCAGCGCATAGGCGGACGTCACCGACATGCCGACACGACCGCAGGCATGATCGACACAGCCGCATTCGGCCAGCGCCTCGATAAAGGCGACCTGTTTTTCCGGTGCCCAGCCGTCATGGCGCGCACGCACCGGCACGGGTTCGAAATCGGTTTCGAAGGCGGGAACATCGTCCTCCGCCTCTTGCGGGATGGGGGTTCTGCCATGGGTCATCCGAGATGATGGAGCAGATTTAGGCGGTGTAGGACAGGTCGGTCGCGGGCGTGTTGGACAATGTTGGCTTTGGGTGTGGCGGATGGGCATCCAACAGCATTTGCGGCGGCCTTCGCGCTGGCCATGGCATCGGCGGGCGCGTAGGCAGGCGGCGAACCAAGCCATGAGGAAATCAGATGAGCGACGACAGCTATGTCTATGACGAGGTGAGCGGGGAATGGCTCCCCGCAAGCGAGGTTGCGGCCAGAGCAGCGGAAGCGGACGAAGACGCCGTTGTGGTACGCGACGCGGTGGGCAATGTGCTGAACGACGGCGATCAGGTGACGCTGATCAAGGATCTGACGGTCAAGGGCGCGGGCCAGACACTGAAGCGGGGCACGCTGATCAAATCGATCCGGCTGACGGGCGATGCGCAGGAAATCGATTGCAGGTTTGAGGGCATCAAAGGGCTGGTGCTGCGCGCGGAGTTTGTGAAGAAGCGGTAGGGCGGATCGCCATTCAGCCCTGATGCCTGAAAATGCCGGGCTGGCGGTCGCGGCGGACCAATCGCGAGCATCGGCAAGGGGGCGGCACAGGCGCTGGAAGTGGCGCAGGGTCGGTATCATTATTGAGCGCATGACAATCTTAGCGCAAATCTGTATATTGCGCGCATGGCACAGATGAACGTCTCGCTTCCCGATCAGCTTAAAGGCTGGGCCGAATCCCGCGTCGCCGAGGGGCGCTACAGCAGCACCAGCGACTATGTCCGCGATCTGGTGCGGCGCGATCAGGAGCGCGAGGAAGCGCGCCGGCGGTTACAGGCGGCGATCGACGAGGGGCGTGCCTCGGGCGTGAGCGAGCGCAGTATTGAAGACATTATCGAGGATGTGCGCCAGCGCCGCGCAGGATGACGCCGGTAGAACTCAGCGAAGCCGCCGACACCGATATCGAGGAAATCCTGCTCTACGGGATTGAGCGCTTCGGTGTGGAGACGGCCGAAGCCTATGTGCGCGGTTTTGACGATTGCTTTGACCTGATATCAGACCATCCGGCAATCGGTGCGGTGCATGAAACGGTGCGGCCCCCGATTCACAGCCTGCCGCATGGCAGCCATCGCATCTATTATGATGTGTTGCCGGACCGCATTGTGGTCCGCCGCGTGCTGCACAAGGCGATGGATGTGGAGCGGTGGCTGTAGCGAGGAGGCCAGAGGCGCTGGGCGACATTCTGTCAGGCTGGCAGTCGTTCCGGACCAATCGCGTGCAAACCGGGTTAGCGGCACAGGCGACACACAGGCGGGCGGTGTGGCGCAGTGCCGGCATCATTGTTGAATTAAGTATACTGCCCCCGGAACACCTCTTATATCGTTGTATTCTTGTTTTACGCCATCGCGCACAATAGCTAAGCTAACAAAGAACTCGTCGCAATAAGAACCTTTCGCGCGACGAACTGAGCAAGCTCAATATCGAATATAAGAAATCCCGCCTCTTCGCTGAAGGGCAATATCATTTCGCCCGACTGATTTTCTCCATCCTTGGTATGTACAATTCTGCATCTAAAATTGTAAATTCGATCTGCCACGTCGTTACGAAGATCGGCCCCCTCATTTGACAGAGGGATTCGATGTATTCCGCTTTTTGGCTTTCCTCGAAAAAATGCGGACCGGTCTTCGTCCTCATCAAAAAAAGTTCGAAGTTCTTCAGCATTCAAGCACTCATTTACGGTGGCACGCAGTTGCGATCGCTCGTCCCCGATACCCCCAGAACGACTTACCGAAATCGCCGACAATAAGCGAGCGACGTCGCTATCTCTATCGGCGCGGAACGTGGGATCCTTAAGCAGAAGTGCAATCTTCCTTCGCGCTTCAGCTTTGGAAAATGTCGGAAAGAAGAATTCAATGCACTGGTAGAATGCTAAAAATTGTAGGAGCGGCATACTTCGTGCTGAGCGAGCATACCAGTACAAAGAAAGAGGGGCATCATCATATTCAGCGGTAGGATATTGTAATTCTATTGCCCGCACCTTCCGGCTAATAGGACGAAATCGTCTAACTCTTTCTCGCTCAAGCATGAAGGATGCATCAAAGGCCAAATCCATCTGAAAAAGAAGACCATTTGCATACTTGTTTAATATGTCGAGCGCTTGTTCATGGCAAGAAACGCTCAGATTCTCCAAGCGTAGCGTTGGCCGCCCAAAAGATCCCGGCAATTGTACGAGGGCAGCAAACTCGTCGGAAGAGTTTCCAATTCGATATGTGGGCCGTCCTTGAGCTTCGTCACCCGGTTCGAGTACAAACTCATAATCTTCAGCTTCTTTTCCGGTCAACCTCGCCATTCGGCGTAGGATAGCCATCGTTGACACTGGGATACCTCTGACCCCGGCTTCAATAAAGCCATCCTCATAGGAACAGATTGCTTCGAAACCTTGGAGGAACACGAATTTCTCGAAAGGAACTTGCAGCAACCTCTCAAGTCTATCGCCAGTCGCTCCAACCCATCGTTTCGCTCGACCTGACGGCAAACCGACAGAGGTGTATGTCACCCCATCGTCTTCAAACGACCGCGTGCGTATTTCGATCTTCGCGGCCTCACATCGCTTTTTAAGTTCCGCGAGGGATTCTTGAGCACCCCCTGTGTCTTCCTCAAGCTCAATTAGCTCTTCTGCAATTAGTTCTGAATCGGAACTGCTGTCGCTCATGCCATCGCTCCCTCGTAACGGTTCAAGTTGAGCATCTCAGGCAGCATTTCTCAAGGCGTTCCAGGGGTCGCACGTTTGGATCGTGCCTTGTGGCGCCTAGCCGACACAGGCGATGGGGCAGCGGTCGTGGATGACTTCGCGGACATCGTCGCCACATGCGCGCATCCGGCCGACCCTCACGGGCGCAGCATCCGGCGGAGCGGATCAGTGCTGTCGAACCACGCCGCGACCGCCGGACCGCTCCGGAGAGCAGGAACGGCGCGTCCGCGGCGGGCATGGGGTCAGTCCTCGGCGGGGATGTAGAGGTCGCCGCCCTGGCGGTATTTCTCTGCCATCTGTTCCATGCCTGCTTCAGCGTTTTCGGGGGTCGCAGACTGCCCTCCCCCGGCCCCTCCCGCAGGCGGGAGGGGAGCAGAAGCCAGATAGCTGTCGCTGTTCTGCTTTGCGGCGAAGTCGCGCACTTCCTGCGTGATCTTCATCGAGCAGAATTTCGGGCCGCACATCGAGCAGAAATGCGCGGTCTTGGCGCCTTCTGCCGGGAGGGTCTGGTCGTGATATTGCTCCGCTGTGTCGGGATCGAGCGACAGGTTGAACTGGTCGCGCCAGCGGAATTCGAAGCGGGCGCGGCTGAGTGCGTCGTCGCGCAGCTTGGCCGCCGGATGCCCCTTCGCCAGATCGGCGGCGTGGGCGGCGAGCTTATACGTCACTACGCCGACCTTCACGTCGTCGCGGTCGGGCAGGCCGAGATGCTCCTTGGGCGTGACGTAGCAGAGCATCGCGGTGCCGTACCAGCCGATCATCGCGGCGCCGATGCCGCTGGTGATATGGTCATAGCCCGGCGCGATGTCGGTGGTTAGCGGGCCGAGCGTGTAGAAGGGAGCTTCACCGCAGCTTTCGAGCTGCTTGTCCATATTCTCCTTGATCTTGTGCATCGGCACATGGCCGGGGCCTTCGATCATCACCTGAACATCCTGATCCCAGGCGCGCTTCGTCAGCTCGCCCAGCGTGTAGAGTTCGGCGAACTGCGCCTCGTCATTGGCATCGGCGATGGAGCCGGGGCGCAGGCCATCGCCGAGCGAATAGGCGACGTCATAGGCCTTCATGATCTCGGTAATCTCGTCGAACTTCTCATAGAGGAAGCTCTCCTTGTGATGCGCGAGGCACCATTTCGCCATGATCGAGCCGCCGCGCGACACGATGCCGGTGACGCGCTTTGCGGTCATCGGGACATAGGGCAGGCGGACGCCCGCATGGATGGTGAAATAATCGACGCCCTGCTCCGCCTGTTCGATCAGCGTGTCGCGGAAGATTTCCCAGGTCAGATCCTCGGCAATGCCGCCGACCTTTTCCAGCGCCTGATAGATGGGGACGGTGCCGATGGGGACGGGGCTGTTGCGGATGATCCATTCGCGTGTGTCGTGGATGTTGCGGCCCGTCGACAGGTCCATGACGGTGTCGGCGCCCCAGCGGGTGGCCCAGACCATCTTGTCGACTTCGGCGGCGACGTCGGACGCGACGGCGGAGTTGCCGATATTGGCGTTGATCTTCACCAGGAAGTTGCGGCCGATTGCCATCGGCTCGCTTTCGGGATGGTTGATGTTGCTGGGGATGATCGCGCGGCCGCGCGCGACCTCTTCGCGGACGAATTCCGGCGTGACGTGATCGGGGATGGCGGCGCCCCAGCTCTGGCCGTCGCGGGTGGCGGCGGCGTGCATCGCATCGCGGCCCATATTTTCGCGGAGCGCGACATATTCCATTTCGGGCGTGATGATGCCGCGCTTGGCATAGTGCATCTGGCTGACATTCATGCCGGGTTTGGCGCGCAGCACCTTTTTACGGACATTGGGGAAGGGCTGGACACCGCCCGAACGATCGGGGCCGGACAGGCCGTTATCCTCCGGCTTTACCTCGCGCTGGTCGACTTCTTCCACGTCGCCGCGTGCGCGAATCCACGGGCTGCGCAGTTCGGGCAGGCCCGCCATGATGTCGATCTTCGCATCGGGATCGGTATAGGGGCCACTGGGGTCGTAGACGCGCAGGGGTTCTTCATTGGCGCTCGGCTCCAGCGTGATTTCGCGCATCGCCACCTTGAGCGGGCCGACATGGACCTTGCGCGAGCCGCGAATGGGGCCGGTGGTGACTTTCATCTCGGTACGGGCGGGAATGTCTGCCATGGGGAGTGCCTTCTTTGCGAGGGGAACGGGTTAGATAACGGTGGCGCGGCCGGTAAGCCCGGCCAGGCCGATCAGGATGCCGAGGATGAGCGAGACGATCGCCCAGACGCGCGTATAGGGAATGGCGGCAAGGCCGATGCGCAGCACCGGACGCGGCACCGCGATCAGCAGCGCGCCCTCCGCCAGCGCCACCCAGCCGATCAGCGTGACGACGGTGGCGAGCGGATCGGTGAAGTGGGTGTGGACGATGGCCAGCGTCACGCCGATCGCGAACACCAGCACGCCCGTCAGCAATTGCAGCGCGGGCGAGGCGACGAGTTCGTCCATCATCTTCTGCCAGCGCTCGGGAGCCGCAAGCCCGCCGATGCCGGCGACGACCATGTAGAGGCCGAGCGCCTGCGCCAGATGCAATGTCAGGACGCTGATCGTGTCCAAAAGCGCCGTCGTCCTTTCGCTTCCCGGTCCGGCGGGAGGAAGGGCGGCGCGTTTCGGAACAAACGGGCTTTCCCTCCCTACGCCGGTGTCATCCGGATCAGGTTCTGCGGGTCGCGACCGTATCAGCCGCCTCTCAACCGCGTACGCGCGGTCCCCCGGGGATGGACCGGAGTCTAGTCGCTATGCGCCCGCGATGAAAGGGGGTTTCGGGCGAGGACGCTCAGAAGGTGTAGGTGAGGCCGCCGCCGACGATCCACTGGTCGGCGCTGCCGACGTCATGGACCAGCGGGCTGTCGGCATATTTGCCGAGCAGGCGGCTATAGACGATCCCGCCGCCGATGCCGAAGCCCTTCAGCAGATTGCCCGACAGGCTTTGCACGCCGTAAAAGGCGACGCTCATGCTTTTGAAGCCGCTGCTGTCGATGCTGTAGGGGCGCAGGCCGCTGGCGGTCGATTGCGCGGGCGTGACGCTGTAATAGGTCTCGCCATAGCCCTTGCCGACATAATCGGCGGACAGGTTGAGACCGACATAGGTCGCACGCGACAGCGGGGTGGAATAGGAAAGCTGCGGCGTGATGACATAGCTGCCATAGGTGCCCGACACATCGCCGACCATCGCGATGCGGGCGGACAGCGAGTCATAGTCGCTGGTGATGACGCCGGTGCGCTGAATGCCGACAAAGCCGCCCAGTTCATAGGCGGTGTCGAGCTCGCCCAGCGCGCGGACCTGCAGGTTATCGACCTTCGTCGCGCGATTGCGGCGCACGCCCGCAATGCCGCCCAGTTCGAAATGGGTACCGACGCCGCCCGAATCGGGGATGGCATCGACGTAAAGCTGCGTTCCGCGCGTCCAGAAATCATGCCCGGAAACCGTGCCCATGACGACGGCGGCCGGGGTGACCTCGCTGCTGTCGGCACCTTCATAATCGGGCACCGACGCCACGCCAGCCGCGACGGTTATTCGATCGCCGCTGGTGTCGATGTCATTCGCGGACTGCCCCGACTGCGCAAACGCAGCGGGTGAGCAAACCAGAAACGCAGCGGCAGCAGCCGCGCAGACAGACAGCTTCATTCGGCAGGAACCCCTTTTATCTGTCTGCTGAACGCGCGGTACGGCGATTTGTTGCGCCGTACCGCGCCGAAGCCGGTCAATCGATTATCGGGTCAGCCGGTTGAGGATCAGGTCGAGCAAGCGCGTATCCGAAGGCGAAGCACTGGCCGGTGCCAGCGCGGTGCATTGCAGACAGCGGGCCTGCACCGAACCGCCTTCCGCCAGCCGCCGGGCATCGCCCAGTGCGCGTGCCATGGTTTCACGCCGTTCGAGCGCGAAATGCCCGAACAGGTCGGCGCTGACATGATCGCCGTCATCGTCGTCGCCATTTTCCTTTTTGGTGAAAGCCTGCACGAATTTGGCGAAATCGCTGGGTTTCTTTTCCAGATAGACGGCATGGACGTCCTTGGGGTCCAGCTTCGCACGACGCGCGGCTTCAGCAATCGCATCCTGCAGCCCGCCGAACTTGTCGACCAGCCCGATCTGATGCGCAGGCCCGCCCAGCCAGACGCGGCCCTGCCCGATTTCGTTGACGCGTTCGGGCGTCAGATGGCGCGATTTCGACACCACGCCGACAAACTTGCTGTAGCCGTCCTCAATCTGCGCCTGAAGCAGGTCGTCAAACGCCTTGTCGGTGCCGCCGTAAATATCGGGCTGTCCCGACAGCGGCGTGGTCTTTACCCCGTCGGTGGTGACGCCGATCTTCTTCAGCGTGTTTTCAAAGGTGGGAATGATCCCGAAAATACCGATCGAGCCGGTGATCGTATTGGGTTCGGCATAGATGACGTCGCCCGCCGTGGAGACCCAATAGCCGCCGCTGGCCGCCAGCGACCCCATCGAGGTGACAACGGGAAGCCCCTGCGCCTTGGCCTGCAAAATCGCCTGCCGGATCTGTTCGGACGCCAGTGCCGAACCGCCGGGAGAGGCGACGCGCACCACCAGCGCCTTCAGCTTGTCGTCCTTCAGCCCGTCGAGGATCAGCTTCGAGATGGTGTCGCCACCCGCCGAACCCGGCTTCGCCTTGCCGTCGACGATATCGCCCGCCACGGTGATGACGCCGATCGCCGCCCCCTTGGTCGACATCGGATGCGCCGCCACGAAGTCCGAATAATCAATGGCGTTGAAATTGCCCGCAGGCATGTCGTCGCCCGCCCCGACAATCTTTGCGACCGCCTGACCAAAGGCAACGCGCCCGCCGAGTTTATCCACCATTCCGGCGGCGAGATTGGCCCTGGCAAGGTCGCCGCCCGCAGCCTCCACCGCCTGCGCGGCGTTGGTCAGGAAGGGCTGAATCTTCGCCTGAGGCCGCGCCTTTGCCACGACCTGTTTCCATTCGTCGAAAATACCGTCGTACATCGCGGTCGCGGCCTGTTTGGCCGCAGGCGACTGATCGGAGCGCATATAGGGTTCGACCGCCGACTTATACTGGCCGACGCGATAAATGTGCGCGTTGATCCCCAGCTTGTCGATCAGCCCCTTGTAATAAAGCTGCGATCCGCCGGGACCGCGCAGCAACACGCCGCCCATCGGATTGGTCCAGATCTGGCTGGCATTGGCGGCGAGCAGATAGCCCGAATCGGTATAGGCGGTAGCATAGGCCAGCACCGGCTTGCCCGATGCGCGCACGCGGCGAATGGCATCGCCGACCTCTACCAGCGTGCTGGGATAGGCGCCCATGAAGCGGTCGAGATCAAGCACCACCGCCTTTACATGATCGTCGGTGCGCGCCGCATCGAGTGCGCGCACCACGTCACGCAGCCGGTATTGATGCGCGACGCTGCGCCCGCTGAGTGCGGCAAAGGGATCGACCTCCTCCGGCTGTTCGACAATCGTGCCGTCAAGCCGCAGCACCAGCGCGCCATCATGGATCGCGGCACGATTGGGCCGCGCCGACAGCGCCGCAAACAGCGCGGCGAAAAACAGCAGCAGCAGGATAAGCACCAGCGCATCCTTGATCCCGACAAGGATCTTCCAGGCACCACGAACCAGTCGCACGATCATATTCTCCAGATAACCTAGAACAAAGACTTAGCCGAGCAATCGCGCGGGGTAAATGCACAGTATTATGTACCCAATACGCCGGGTTCGAAAAAGCGTTTCCGCAGCGCCGAATCCTGCTACCCGGCGCTGCCATGACCGCTGCCGCCACGACCTCTGCCCCATTGGCGGGGCCACCGCCCAGAAGCTGGCGGGGAGAGCTGCGCGCGCTGCTGAAACTCGCATTGCCGCTGGTCGGCGCGAACCTGTTGCAGATGGCGGTCTATTCGAGCGACGTGATCTTCGTCGCGCGGCTGGGCACCGATGCGCTCGCGGCCGCGACGCTGGGCGTCTATCTCTATGCGGTATTGCTGTTCGCGCTGATCGGGCTGGTCAATGCCGCCGCCCCGATCATCGCCGCCGAACTGGGCCGCCGCCGCCATGCGGTGCGCGAGGTGCGCCGATCGGTGCGCATGGGATTGTGGCTGTCGGTCATCGCATCGCTGCCGATGATGCTGTTGCTGGCGCATGGTGCGACGCTGCTCGGCTGGATGGGGCAGGACCCGCATGCCTCGGCACAGGCGGGGCGCTATCTCGATATCCTGCTGATCTCGATGATTCCGGCGGTGGCGGGCAATGTCCTGCGTATCACGGTGTCGGCGCTGGGCCGTCCCAACTGGGCGATGGCGGTGACGGCGCTCGGCCTGCTGGTCAACATCGTCGGCAACTGGCTGCTGGTATTCGGCAATATGGGCTTTCCCCGGCTGGGCCTGACCGGGGCTGCGATTGCCAGCGTGACGACCGTGTATCTGATGCTGATCGCCTATGTGCTGATCCTCTATGGCGACCGGAAGCTGCGGCGATACCGGTTGTTCGGCAACTGGTGGCGGCCCGAATGGTCGCGGCTGGCGGAAATGGTGCGCCTCGGCGTGCCGATTGCCGTGACCATGACGTTCGAAGGCGCGATTTTCAGCGCCGCGACCTTCCTGATGGGGCTGATCGGCGTGACCGAGGTGGCCGCACATGCCGTGGCGATGCAGATCGCGGCGATCACCTTTCAGGTACCCTATGGCATTGCCCAGGCGGCGACGATCCGGGTGGGCATGGGCTATGGCGCGCGCGACGCCGACTGGATCGGGCTGGCCGGACGCACCGCACTGGCGCTGGGCATCGGTTTCATGGGACTGGCGGCGCTGGCGCTGCTCGCATGGCCGCGGCTGTTCATCCATGCCTATCTGACCACCGGCGATGCCAATGCCGAGACGATCGCGCTGGCGGTCCGCTATCTGAGCATCGCCGCCGCGTTTCAGTTGTTCGACGGCGCGCAGGCGGTGGCGGCGGGCGTACTGCGCGGATTGCAGGATACGCGCGTGCCGATGGTGCTGGCCGGGCTGGGCTATTGGGTCGCAGGCTTCGGGGCGGCGGTGCTGTTCGGTTTCGGGCTGGGATGGAAAGGCATCGGCATCTGGATCGGGCTGGCGACGGGGCTTGCCGTCGTTGCGGTTTTGCTGGGTTCCCGCTGGGCAATGCGGACGCGGCTCGGGCTTTTGCCGCAAGGCGCCAACGCCTGATCCCGTCGCCCGTGAAAGAGCGAAAAATTTTGGCTATGCGCCCATTGACGCCTCACCGGACGATATACATATGCGTGATCGTTAGCACTCGCATGGGGTGAGTGCTAAAACCTTATTCAATGCAGGAAAGGAAAGCGCGCATGAACTTTCGTCCGTTGCACGACCGCGTGCTCGTTCGCCGCGTAGAAGCCGAACAGAAGACGGCCGGCGGCATCATCATCCCCGACTCCGCCCAGGAAAAGCCGCAGGAAGGCGAAATCGTCGCCGCCGGTTCGGGTGCGAAGAGCGAAGACGGCAAGGTCACGCCGCTCGACGTCAAGGCCGGCGACCGCATCCTGTTCGGCAAATGGTCGGGCACCGAGGTCAAGGTCAATGGCGAAGACCTGCTCATCATGAAGGAAAGCGACATTCTGGGCGTTGTCGAGGGCTGAGGCCCTCCTTTCAGCCCTAGTCGTCATGCCGGCGCAAGCTGGCATCGCTCTGAAACTGCAAGACCCCGGCTTTCGCCGGGGTGACGCAAGAGACAAAAGGAAACAGGCAGCATGGCAGCCAAGGACGTAAAATTCTCGCGTGACGCACGCGAGCGCATCGTAAAGGGCGTGGACATCCTCGCCGACGCCGTCAAAGTGACGCTGGGGCCGAAGGGCCGCAACGTCGTGATCGACAAGTCGTTCGGCGCCCCGCGCATCACCAAGGACGGCGTCACCGTCGCCAAGGAAATCGAACTGAAGGACAAGTTCGAGAATATGGGCGCGCAGATGGTCCGCGAAGTCGCTTCGAAGACCAACGACGTTGCCGGTGACGGCACCACCACCGCGACCGTACTCGCCCAGGCGATCGTGCGCGAAGGCATGAAGTCGGTTGCCGCCGGCATGAACCCGATGGACCTGAAGCGCGGCATCGATCTGGCCGCCGCCAAGGTCGTCGAGGACATCAAGGGCCGTTCCAAGCCGGTTTCGGGTTCGTCCGAAGTCGCGCAGGTCGGCACCATTTCGGCCAATGGAGACAAGGAAGTCGGCGAGAAGATCGCCGAGGCCATGGACAAGGTCGGCAAGGAAGGCGTCATCACCGTCGAGGAGGCCAAGGGTCTCGAATTCGAACTCGACGTGGTTGAAGGCATGCAGTTCGACCGCGGCTATCTGAGCCCGTACTTCATCACCAACCCGGACAAGATGAACACGGAACTCAACGATCCGTACATCCTGATCCACGAGAAGAAGCTGTCGAACCTGCAGGCGATGCTGCCGATCCTCGAAGCGGTCGTGCAGTCGGGCCGTCCGCTGCTGATCATCGCCGAGGATATCGAAGGCGAAGCACTGGCCACGCTGGTCGTCAACAAGCTGCGCGGCGGCCTGAAGGTTGCAGCGGTCAAGGCACCGGGCTTCGGCGATCGTCGCAAGGCGATGCTGGAAGACATCGCGGTCCTGACCAAGGGCGAAGTGATCAGCGAAGACCTGGGCATCAAGCTCGAAAACGTCACGCTGAACATGCTGGGCACTGCCAAGCGCGTCACCATCGACAAGGACAACACCACGATCGTCGACGGTGCCGGCGATGCGGAAGCCATCAAGGCCCGCACCGAGCAGATCCGTTCGCAGATCGAAACCACCACCAGCGACTATGACCGCGAGAAGCTGCAAGAGCGTCTGGCGAAGCTGGCAGGCGGCGTTGCCGTCATCAAGGTCGGCGGTGCGACCGAGGTTGAGGTGAAGGAGCGCAAGGATCGCGTCGACGACGCGCTGCACGCCACCCGCGCAGCAGTCGAAGAAGGCATCGTGCCCGGCGGCGGTACCGCGCTGCTCTATGCCACCAAGGCGCTCGACGGCGTGACCGGTGAAAATGACGACCAGACCCGCGGCATCGACATCGTGCGGCGTTCGCTGACCGCGCTGGTTCGCCAGATCGCCAGCAATGCCGGTCATGACGGTGCAGTCGTTTCGGGCAAGCTGCTCGATCAGGACGACACCTCGTTCGGCTTCAACGCCGCAACCGACACCTATGAAAATCTGGTGTCGGCCGGTGTGATCGACCCGACCAAGGTGGTGCGTACCGCGCTGCAGAACGCATCGTCGGTCGCCGGTCTGCTGATCACGACGGAAGCCACCGTCGCCGAGCTGCCGGAAGACAAGTCGGCCCCGGCCATGCCCGATATGGGCGGCATGGGTGGCATGGGCGGCGGCATGGGCTTCTAAAGCCCGCTGCTATCCATTGCATCGGAAGGGGTCGGGGGAGCAATTCCCCGGCCCTTTTCTTGTGCGTTGGTTTCCGGCCGGGCGGGCCGTACCACCGGGAATCCTGCGCGGTGTGTGTCCTTCGCGGAACCAAATGCAGGACAGCTTTGTTCTGTGCTTCAAGCCATTTTGTGTGAAGGCCTTCGGTTTTTGGTTTTCATCTGTTATGCTTAAGCTGTTTTTCCTGAAAGGGAGTACTCTATGACCGGCAAGTTTCTCGCCGCTGTCGCTGCCAGTTCGCTGATCGCGGCGCCGGCAATGGCCGCACCCACCCACGCTACACCCGTTCGTGCGGCGAATGCCATGCCGACGGTTACGGCTCTGCCGACCGCTCAGGGCGTTCGGGTATCCAAGAAGCTGAAAAAGACTTCCAACATGGCAAGCGGTGCGATGATTCCGGTCGTCCTCCTTGCCGCGGGCATCGCCGCGATTCCGATCACAGCTGCAGCAACCGACAACAATAACGGGGCGTCCAGCCCGGGCTGATTATAGCAATCAGCTTCAGAATAGAGAAAGGGGGCCTGACGGTCCCCTTTTTTATGTCGGCGCTTCGCCAAAGGCCCGGCGCAGGGCGTTGCGCTTTGCACGGGTAAAGTGGCGCGCGACGCTGGTCTCCCTGGCAGACCCGTCAAAGCCGTGAAAGGCGCCCGGCACAACATGCAGTTCGGTCATGATGCCGGCGTCGATCAGGCGCCTGGCATAGGTCACATCCTCATCGACGAACAGGTCGATCGAGCCGACACCAATAAAGGCAGGTGGCAGGCCGCTCAGATCGCGCGTGCGCGCCGGAACCGCAGCAACCGGCACACTGTCGGTTCCCGGCTGCTGCCCCAGGAAAGACCGCCAGCCGAAAACATTGTCCGGCACGGTCCAGGCGAAGACGCCAACATGCGGAGGCGGTTGACGCAGGCTGCCGGTGCGGTCATCAAGCATGGGATAAATAAGGCACTGGAAAGAAAGCGGAACCTGCCCCCGGTCGCGGGCCATGATCGCCAGAATCGCCGCCAGCCCGCCGCCAGCACTCTCCCCCATCACGCCGAGGCGCTGTCGGTCGACCCCCATCGCCCCCGCACGATGATAAAGCCATTTCAACGCTGCATAATTCTGTTCAGTCGAAACCTTTAGGTCACTTCCGGCGACAATGCATAATCGACCGTTACAATGACGCAATCGAGCGCCTTGGCGAGCGCCTGTTTTGCCGGAACATCGTCAATGGCCCGGCCAAGGATCATTCCCCCTCCATGAATATGCAGGATGGCCGGACGCGACCCGGCACCAGCATTGATAACATAAACGGTAACATCCGGAATTCCCTCGGCAACCGGCACACGATGTGCCTTCACCGGAATACCGGGCAACAGCTTTGGCTGGTTGGCGTCGATCTGTTTGCGGATCGCCAGATAATTTTCCGACATGGGTGGCGAAGATTGCGCCCATTTGATCGCGGGAAGCGCCGCCGCGCGCAGTTCCGGATTGACGTAGCTGAGTTCCGGATAGGATTCGGTCTGTGGCGTCATAGCGGCAAAGGCCCGCATCGGGCCCGCCAGTGCGGTCAACGACCCTGCCAGCATGGCGCCCTACGTAATTTGCCGCCGTGTCACGTCCACCATTTCCACTCCTCTACCCTGATCGTTTGCGCGATCCTGCCGCAAATCCACCCGAAGGTGCAATGCGCCAGAGCACTGAGCGCCACGGCGCGATCAGCGGCGCGAACGTCCCGCTGCGCGCGCGGCGGTGATGCCCAGTTGCGCGGCAAGCACCGGACCGGGGGTGGCGGGCGCCATGATCTGACGCTCAACCTCGCGCACGCGCTCCATCGCCTGCGCGATGCGGCGTGAATCCCAGCGCTGGAGAGCGGATGCCGTCGCGTCCCGCTCCTTGAAGAAAACCCGGTGTTTCTCGATCACGGTGCCGATGCTGTTTCCGGCATCGACCTCGGCCCGCAAGGCGGCCAGCGCAGTCAGCCGCCGGGCAAGCTGGCGCAGAAAGGGGATGGAAAGATTGCCGTCCTCCATCAGATGCAGTTCGTTTGCGGTTTTCGGCGCATCGCCCGCCAGGATTGCGGCAATCGCATCGAACAGCCCGTCGCTTTCCAGATCGGCGCCCACCGCCTCCAGCGCGGCAAGGCCGGCCTCTTTCGGCGCGTCCGGCGTCGCGTCGAGATAGAGCGCCAGCTTTTCAATCTCGCTGGCGACGATGGCGCGGTCGCCGCCTGCGGCATCCCACAGCCGCGCCGCGGTTTCGCCGGTCAGACGTACGCCCGCTTCCTGCGCCATGGAGATTGCGAGCTGGATGGCGTTGCGCCCCTCCGGCACATAACAGGCGCAGGCGATGACGGCGGGCGAAGCAAGGGCGAGCTTCACCAGCTTGCCCGAGGTTTTGACCCCCGGTGCGATCAGCACCACCGGCTCGCCCGATTGGGGCGCGTCGATCAGTTGCTGCAGCGCCGCCAGCGACTCCTCCCCCGCCCCGGCGACACGGACATAGCGACGCGTGCCGAACAGCGACATGGAGGCCGCTTCATCCTGCAACAGGCCGGGCTGGCTGCGCAGCATTGCGGGGTCGATGTCGATCCGCTCGACATCGGCGCCGAGCGTCTTTTCCAGCCGTTTGGCGAGTGCCTCCGCCCCGGCTTCGTCACTGCCGTGGAACAGCCAGGCGCGGATATCGGGGGAAGGCCGGTCGATATGACCTGCGATGCTATTGGCCGAAACCTTCACTTTTTCGCGTTTTCGCGCACATAAAGCGCGAGCCGCGAGACGATCTGGTCGGCGACGATATGGGTCAGGTTTTCGAGCGACGTCTGTTCCGCCGCGATGGTCGCATATTCGGAACCCACCACGTCGATCCCGGCATCCGATCCGGCCGTCGCCTCGAACACCGTCTTGCCGGTGGCGAGATCGACCAGTTCATAGCGCGCGCGCAGGCTGCGGCGTTCGCGGGTGATCGCATCGTCGCGCCGCACGCCCAGCCCGGTGATCGAATCATCGAGCACCACCTTCAACTGATATTGCGGGGCGGTGCCGCCGTCGCGCATCAGCCGGTCGCGCAGCGCATTGGCCATCAGCCAGCCGTCGCGGCCCTCAATCGGCGCGACCTGCACATGCGACAGGGTCGAACCGACGGTACCCGAACCACCATTGTCGTAGAGCGGGTGCAGTCCGCACCCGGCAAGCGCAAATGCGGCGAGCGGGGCGAGCCAGCGCTTCATGCGACGACATTCACCAGCCGGTCGGGCACCACGATGACCTTGCGCGGCGGTTTGCCGTCGAGCGTCTGGACGATACGCGGCGAATCGAGCGCGGCAGCCTCCAGCGCGTCCTTCGCCATCCCCTTGGGCAGCGTCAGCTTGTCGCGCAGCTTGCCGTTGACCTGGATCGCGATGATGACTTCATCCTCGACCAGCAGCGCGGGATCGACCTCCGGCCAGTCGGCGTCGGCGATCAGCCCCGGCTTGCCCGCCGCTGCCCATGCTTCCTCGGCAATGTGCGGCGCCATCGGCGCGACGATCCGCATCAGCGTGTCGATCGCCTGCGCGCGCGATGCGGAGGGTTGCGCCTTTTCGATCGCGTTGACCAGTTCGTAAAGCTTCGCCACCGCCTTGTTGAAGGACAGCGCCTCGACATCCTCGGCAACCCCGGCAATCGTCTGGTGCAGTTTGCGCATCAGCGCCTTATCCGTCTCGAGCGAAGTCGAGAGATCCTCACCTGCGGCGGGCGCATTGCCGTCGAACAGCCGCCACAGCCGCTGCACGAAGCGCCACGCGCCCTCGATTCCGCTTTCGGACCATTCGAGGTCGCGTTCGGGCGGCGAGTCGGAGAGCATGAACCAGCGTACCGCGTCCGCGCCATACTGATCGACGATCGGGCCGGGATCGACGGTGTTCTTCTTCGACTTCGACATCTTCTCGACGCGGCCGACCGTCACCGGCTGGCCGTCCGCCTTTAATGTCGCGGTCTTGCCCGACAGCGTGATGTCATCGGGACCGAACCAGCTTTTGCGTTTTTCCGCATTCTCACGGAAATAGGTCTCGTGCGTGACCATCCCTTGCGTGAACAGGCCCGCAAACGGCTCGGCAATGTCGAGCTTGCCCATATGGCGCAGCGCACGCGTCCAGAAGCGCGCATAGAGCAGGTGCAGGATCGCATGTTCGACGCCGCCGATATACTGGCCGACGGGCAGCCATTGTTCGGCCACCGCCTTGTCGAACGGCTTGTCATCGGGCTGGCTGGCGAAGCGGATGAAATACCAGGACGAATCAACAAAGGTGTCGAGCGTGTCGGTTTCGCGCCGCGCCGGTTTGCCGCATTTGGGGCAATCGACATGCTTCCACGTCGGATGGCGGTCGAGCGGGTTGCCGGGCACGTCGAACGACACATCCTCCGGCAGTTTCACCGGAAGCTGATCGCGCGGCACCGGCACCGGGCCGCATGTTTCGCAATGAATGATCGGGATCGGTGTGCCCCAGTAGCGCTGGCGCGACACGCCCCAGTCGCGCAGCCGCCAGACGGTGGTGCCGGTTCCCCAGCCGCCATCCTCTGCGCGCTCGATGACTTCGCGCTTGGCGTCGGCGACATCCATGCCGTCGAGGAAATGCGAATTCACCAGCGTGCCGGGACCGGTATAGGCTTCGTCGCCGGCAAATTCGGGATCGGTCTGGTCGCCGTCACTGACCACGCGACGCACCGGCAAGCCGTATTTGCGCGCGAAGTCGAGGTCGCGCTGGTCATGCGCGGGAACGCCGAACACCGCGCCGACGCCGTAATCCATCAGCACGAAATTGGCGATATAGACGGGCAGCTTCCAGTCGGGATCGAACGGGTGGGTCGCCGTCAGCCCGGTGTCATAGCCGAGCTTTTCCTGCGTCTCGATCTCGGCCGCGCTGGTCCCGCCCGCGCGGCACTTTTCAGCAAAAGCGGCGATTTCCGGATTGTCTTCGGCCAGTTTGAGCGCGAGCGGATGATCGGCGGCAACCGCGACGAAGCTCGCGCCGAAGATCGTGTCGGGACGGGTGGTGAAGACTTCCACCGTACCGCCGTCGGACAGCGCGAATCCGAATTGCAGTCCCTGGCTTTTGCCGATCCAGTTTTCCTGCATCAGCTTCACCTTATCGGGCCAGTGTTCCAGTTCGCCCAGCCCGTCGAGCAGCTCGTCGGCGAAATCGGTGATTTTCAGGAACCACTGGCTGAGCTTGCGCTTTTCGACTTCGGCGCCCGAACGCCAGCCCTTGCCGTCGATCACCTGTTCATTGGCGAGCACGGTCATATCGACCGGATCCCAGTTGACCGCCGATTCCTTGCGATAGACGAGGCCAGCCGCGTAGAGATCGAGGAACAGCGCCTGTTCCTGCCCGTAATATTCGGGGTCGCAGGTGGCGAATTCGCGCGTCCAGTCGAGGCCGAAGCCGATCCGCTTCAACTGCGCGCGCATCGCCGCGATATTCTGGTACGTCCATGCGCCGGGATGGACCTTTTTCTCCATCGCAGCATTTTCGGCCGGCATCCCGAACGCGTCCCAGCCCATCGGGTGCAGCACCTCAAACCCGCGCATCCGGCGGAAACGCGCAAGCACGTCGCCCATCGTATAGTTGCGGACATGGCCCATATGGATGCGCCCCGAGGGATAGGGGAACATCTCCAGCACATAGGATTTGGGGCGCGGACTGTCGTTGTTCGCGGCAAAGGTGCGGCGCTCTTCCCAGAGCGCCTGCCAGGCCGCGTCCGCCTTCAATGCGTTGAAGCGCGACGCCATGGGAGGTTCGCCTCTTCCTTAGCCCGAAACCGCGGCGCGGCGCAGACGGCGCGCATCGGTGAGGATGATGTCTTCCAGCTTCTGCACGGTTGCCGCCTTGACCGGCGCATCGACCCAGGTGCCGTTCTGGTTCACCTGCCGCAGCGCGACGACGCGCAGCGCATCGGCGCGCAGATCCTGATCGAGGATGGAGACGGTGACCTTCATCCGCTGACCAGCATTGTTGGGATCGACATACCAGTCGGTGACGATCACCCCGCCCTTCGAATCGGTCTGCAGCAGCGGCATGAAGCTGAGCGTGTCGAGCGAGGCACGCCAGAGATAGCTGTTGACCCCGATCGTCGTGACATTCGACGCCGCGAGTTCGGTCTTGGGGCGGTTCCCATGGCTGCATGCCGAAAGCGATACGGCAAGCGAAGCGATGAGAATCGATGCAGAGAGGCGGCGCATGAAAGCATCCTTGAAAAACTGGAAACACGAAGCTTCGCATCTATAGGGGTTGCAGCGCATGGAGCAAGCATTTGCCCGATTGTGGATATGTGGCAACAGTTGGGCAGGAAAGCGATTCCGGGCAGTGGAACTTTCGCTGCGAATCATGGTAGGGCAATCACATCAGGAAGGGGTTTCATGACTCGGGCACGGTGGATAGCAGGACTGGCACTGGGGGCGATTACCGCCGCCGGCATCGCCGTGTCGCCTGCGCTTCACGCCCAAGGTGCTGATGTTCCATCGACTTTCAACGATCCGCGACTGGGTGCGTTCACCCCTGCGGCCGCCGATCCGAAGCTCGCCGCGACGCTGGCGCGCAGCGGCATCGATCCGAGCGAGTTCCGCTTCACCCCCACCGAATCGAAGCAGGAAGGCCGCCGTTCGGTAACGGTTGCGGTACGCGCGAGCACGGAACGCAGCGCAACCCCGGACACCAAACATGCCGCAGCGACCTCTCCGTCGCTGACACTGGCCCCGATTGCGTACAATCTGGGCGTTTCGGTCGGCTGGAAACGATTCGCGCTGACCGGCGATATCGCCAAGCTCGACATGGCGGGCCAGCCGGGCAGCCACGAATCGACCGAAGTCGGCGTGACCTATACCGGCAAGAAATTCGCCGGACGCGTGTCGGCCGCCAGTCAGAAGCCGCTGCGCAGCGATGCGCCGCAGATCATGGACGAATCGAACTATTCGATCGATGTCGGCGGGGCATACAAGCTGACGCATAACCTCGATGTGACGGCGGGTGTCCGCTACAAATCGGAAAAAGACCGCCTGCCGCAGCTTGCCGATGATCGTCGCGACAGTCAGGCTGTTTATATCGGAACCGCATTCCGCTTCTGATTGCGCGCCGGAGCAGGCTTCAGCACCTCCCCGGTTTTTCCAGCCACCAGTCGATCGCCGCCCAGCCATGAAGATTCGCTGCGCGCAGCCGTCTGGCACGCATCGGAGTCATGCCGCCCAAGGCGATGACCGGCGCACGGCTTTGCGCCGCGATTTGCGCGAATCGAAGCGGGCCCAGCGTCCCCGCGCCTTTGTGCGAGCGGGTGGAAAAGGCGGGGGAGAGAAAGATCAGGTCGACACCCGCGTGATTCGCCGCTGCCAGTTCGCGCATATCGTGCACGGCCCGGCTGGTGACGCCGCCCCGGCAGGAGCAGCGCGCATTATGCGTGCCCGCTTCGCCGCGCCCCAATGGCGCTGCGCCCGCGCGCAGCAACAACAGGTGTTTGCGCCGCGCCAGCTTTGCCACCTGCGCAAACAGCGCACGCCGCTTTGCCAGAGGCAGGGAATAGTGGCGAAACACGACGCCCGCCCCGCGCGGGAGCGCATCGAGCGCATCCCACAACCGGTCGCCCATGCGCTCGTCGGTCATCAGCCAGTGGCGGGGAAGCGTGCGGGGGTGGCGGGGCTGCATCGGGGGCAGTATAGCGACGCCGATGGAAGCCGAAACCGCCTCTGCCGAAACCGCCTCTGATCGCCTGCACGCCGTTCGCGAGCATATGGCGCGTGCCGCCCGCACCGCCGACCGCAAGGTGGACGACATCACCCTGATCGCCGTGTCGAAATTTCACGATGCCGACGCGATCGCGCCGCTGATCGAAGCGGGTCAGCGCGTGTTCGGGGAAAACCGCGTGCAGGAAGCAGCGCGAAAATGGCCCGTACTGCGCGAACGCACGCCCGATATCGCGCTGCATCTGGTCGGACAGTTGCAATCGAACAAGGCCGATGATGCGGTGCAATTGTTCGATGCCATCCATTCGCTCGACCGGTCGTCGCTGGTCGGCGCGCTGGCAAAGGCGATGGACAGGCACGACCGGCGACCGGCCTGCTTCATCCAGGTCAATATCGGCGACGAGCCGCAAAAGGGCGGCTGTACGATTGCCGCCCTGCCCGCGCTGCTGAGCGAGGCGCGGACTGCCGGTCTGCCGGTCGGCGGGCTGATGTGCGTGCCGCCGCTGGAGGTCGAACCCGCCCCCTATTTCGCGCTGCTGGGCAAGCTGGCGCGCGATCACGGCCTGTCGGAACTAAGCATGGGCATGTCGGCGGATTACGCAACGGCGATTACCATCGGTGCGACCCATGTCCGCGTCGGCACCGCATTGTTCGGGCCACGCACGTGAAACCGGATGCGATCCTGTTCGATTTCGACGGCGTGCTGCTGGAAAGCGAATCCGCAGGCAATCGCCATATCGCCGACTATCTGACCGCGCGCGGCAACCCGACCACGCCCGAGGATTCGATGGCGAACTTCATGGGGCTGAGCGGTCAGGCATTTCTGTCGGCCATCGAGGAATGGACCGGCAAGCCGCTGCCCGACGATTTTCACGTCGAACGCGACGCCGAGAATCGCCGTGTGCTCGAATCCGGGCTGGACGCCGTCACCGGCGCCACCGCCTTTGTCCGCTCGCTTCCCGCCACCCTGCCCCGCGCGGTGGTATCGTCGAGCAGCAGCTACTGGATCAGCACGCATCTCGACCATCTGGGACTGAGCGACGCCTTCGGCAATCACATTTATAGCGGCCATGAGCATGTCGAACACGGCAAACCCGCCCCCGACCTCTATCTCTATGCCGCCGACAAGCTGCATGTGCCGATTGAGCGTTGTATCATCCTTGAGGATTCGCCGGTGGGCGTGACCGGTGCGGTTGCCTCCGGCGCGACGGTAATCGGGCTGTGTGCGGGCGCACATTGCGCTCCCGATCATGCGGACCGGCTGCGCGCGCTGGGCGTGCGGCTGATCGCGCATGATTTCGACGAGGTGACGCGGCTGATTTCAGGGTCTGTTTAAAAAAGCGGTGCCAGCCCGCGCCCTGAGGGGGAGCGGGCCGGAGCCGTACATGGAAATGCGAATTTCCAAACAGACCTAAACCTGTCGTGCGATCAGCGTGTAAACCAGCGTTGCCCGCACCCGAAAGCCGAGCCGTTCATACAGCGCTATGGTGGCGGCATGATCGGCATAGGCATGGAGGAACGGCACTTCGCCCCGATCGAGAATGCCCTGCGCGACCAGCGCCATCAGACCCTTTGCATAACCGCGCCCGCGAAAATCTGGATGGGTGCACACACCGCTGACTTCGGTGAATCCGGGCGGCCGCATCCGCTCTCCCGCCATGGCGATCAGCGCACCGTCATGCCGGATACCGATAAAATTGCCGAGTCGGTGGGTCTTTATGGCAAAAGGCCCCGGCTCAGTACGGGTGGCGAGTGCCAGCATTTCCGCCGTATCGGAATCGCCCAGCGTCTGATAGTCCATATCCGGTACGGGCACATTCAGGCATTCGGCCACCATCTGCACGCACCGCGCCTGTTTCACGATGGCAACCCCGGCGGGCAGGACCGGCGGTGCCGGTTCGACCAGACCCAGCACGCCCTCTTCCGGCATCAGCGCGGCAAGCGCAGCCCGCCCCTCTTCGCTCGTATCTGCCATTGCGGCGAACAATCCCATTTCCGGGTCGATGCGCAGCGCGTGCGGCCCGCCGACGGCAAAGGCGCTCTGGCGCGTCGTGAAGGCATTCCAGACCGGACGGTCCAGCGGATGGGCGGTCATAGCTGGTGGCCGGTGCGGTCGCGCTTGGTCGCCAGATAGCGTTCGTTATGCGGATTGGGCGGTAGCTTGTGCGCAACGCGCTCGATCACGTCGATGCCGTTGTCGCGCAGCACCGCAACCTTGGCCGGGTTGTTGGTCAGCAGGCGGATCCGCTTCTGGCCGAGCAGGGTCAGCATCCGCGCGGCGATTCGGAAATCGCGCGCATCGACCGCAAAGCCCAGCCGGGTATTGGCATCGACCGTGTCATAGCCCTGATCCTGCAACGCATAGGCACGCAGCTTGTTGATCAGGCCGATCGCGCGCCCCTCCTGCCGCAGATAGAGCAGCACGCCCCAGCCCGCTTTTTTGATTTCGGCGATGGCGGCACGCAGTTGCGGCCCGCAATCGCATTTCAGGCTGCCCAGCACATCACCGGTCAGGCATTCGCTGTGCAGACGCACCAGCGGCGGATTGCCGTTCGGCTCCCCGATCAGCAGCGCGACATGCTCGCTGGCTTCGGGGCTGCGAAAGGCGACGATCTCGGCATCCTCCGCACCGTCCACGGGCAGGCGCGCGCGCACCGCAATGGTCAGGCGGTCAGCATCTTCATGCGCGTCGATATCGGCGGGCGTGAGGATGGCCCCGTCCTCCGCCGGCGCGGGCAGCAGGAAGAAAGCGGGCAGCACACCCGCAATCCGCGCCAGCCGCAGCGCCTGCGCCATCAGTGCCGGGTGCGCCCCCTCAACCGCACGGAACGGCCCCTTGAGCGGGGTGCGCAGGTCGAATTGCGGATCGGCAATCGCGGTGGCCGCAGGAAAGTCGAGCCAGTCGGTCCGCTCGATCAGCACCGGACCGTCGGGAGTCGCAGCCGCGCGCTGATTGGCGAGCCGCAGCGTCGCCGCGCGCCCCGCCGAAATCAGCAGCGGCGCGGTGCCCGCCGGGTCGAGCGTCGCCAGTGCCGCCGCATCGCCCGTCTCCACCGCGAACAGCGTCAGCGTCGCGCCATCGTCGTGCAGCGTCACCGGCCAGCCCCGGTGCAGTGCATCGACGGCGCGCGCCGCCGCACGCGGATCGGAAGGGCGCGGGTCGTTCAAAAGGCGAACTCGGTCATGATCGGGATATGGTCGGAGGGTTTGAGCCAGCTGCGGCAGTCTTCAAATACCCGATGCCCGACCGCCTTTTGCGCGACCGAAGCGCTGGCCCACATATGGTCGAGCCTGCGTCCGCGATCCGATGCCGCCCAGTCCTTCGCGCGATAGCTCCACCAGGTGTAGAGCCGTTCGGGCGCGGGAACGAAATGGCGGCCGAGATCGACCCAGTCATGCGCGGCCTGAAGCCGGTTCAGCGTATCCACCTCGATCGGCGTATGGCTGACGACTTTCAGAAGCTGTTTATGGCTCCACACATCGCTTTCCAGCGGCGCGATATTGAAATCGCCGACCAGGAGCGTCGGCGTATCGCCCAGCCCCGCCGACCAGTCGGTCATGCGCGCCAGAAAATCGAGCTTCTGCCCGAATTTGGGATTTTCATCGCGGTCGGGAATATCGCCGCCCGCCGGCACATAGACATTTTCGAGCCGCAGCCCGTTTTCCAGCCGCACGCCGACATGGCGCGCCTCGCCATTCGCCTGCCAGTCGAGGCGCTTGTCCTCAGCGAGCGGCACGCGGCTGAGAATCGCGACCCCGTGATGCATCCGCTGACCGTTGAGGACGATATGATCATATCCAAGGTCACGGAACGGCTGGAGCGGAAAGTCCCCGTCAATCACCTTGGTTTCCTGCAGGCACAGAATGTCGGGTGCGGCCTCCCGCAGGAAGCGTTCGACGATATCGATGCGAAAGCGCACCGAATTGATGTTCCACGATACGATTTTGAGCGTCTGAGTCATATGCCCGGCGATGTAGCGGGCCGAAGCCGTCTGCGCCAGATATGGTTAGGCCCTCGTTCCGGGGGCTTGGAACGAGGGCCGACCTGGCGTTCGTCACGCAGGCAGGAGATGAGGACTTGCCAAGCAACAGGGGGAAAATCTTGGACGCCCCATCTCCGCTGGAGCCCTACTACGCCTCCAAAGCTGTCACTAAGATGAATGAACCTGTCAGTTGGGACGAGTTTTTTTCCGCGGGTCGTTCCAGCGGAACATTCTGTCGGAAACGTGCACATTATAGCGCTGATTCGACAGCCGGATGGTGGTGCGGTTGTTCTGGGTATCGAGCGCCACCCAGCCCTGCAGCATCAGGCCGCCGGGCGCCGACGCATCCTTGGTGAAGATCAGGGTGATTCTACCGTATTCCGGATGTTTCGGATCATAGGCCTCAACACTGACGACGCGCGGATCGGCGGTCGGCACCACCTTCGCATAGCGCGAGGCGTCCTTGTCGGGGTTGAGCAGGATGGCGAGCGGCGAATTGCCGATCGGCCAGCGCGACACCTGATCGACCGAATAGTCGATGAAATAGATCGCCTTGCCGTCGCCGACGATCAGCAGCGGCACGCCCTTTTCATACTGGAAGCGCACCTTGCCGGGCTTTTCCAGTGTCAGCGTGCCGGTCAGCGTCTTTCCGTCGCGATCAGTCTGGCTGAAATCGGCGGTCATCGACTTTACCGCCGCCAGATGATGCTGAACATCGGCAAGGCTTTCGGACGGCGCAGGTGCGGGCGCGGCGATTGCAGGCACGGCCAGCAGCGCGGGAAGTGCGGCAAGGGGCATGAGCTTCAAGGCAGTAACTCTCCAGAACATGATTGGGAAATGCAGCAAGCGCATTGAACGCGCGCTGAATTATCCGGTTGCATGACGTTCAGCCTGTCGGGCGGCCTTCTTCGTCCATAAGCACTTCGCGGCGCCCGACATGATCGGGTTTCGACACCAGCCCTTCACCCTCCATCCGCTCGATCAGGCGCGCGGCGGAGTTGTAGCCGATGCGCATCTGGCGTTGCAGCCAGGAGGTCGACGCCTTCTGGCTTTGCGCGACGAGCTGGCGGGCCTGGGAATATTGGCGTTCTTCGGGGCTTTCGTCCGCCGATGCGCCGTCGAGCGCGAACGACCCTTCCTCCGGCTCCTCCGTAACGGCGGAGATATAGTCGGGCTGTCCCTGCGCGCGCCAGAAATCGGCCACCGCCTCCACCTCTTCATCGGTGACGAAGGGGCCGTGGACGCGGGCAAGCTGCTTGCCGCCGGGCATGTAGAGCATGTCGCCCTTGCCCAGAAGCTGCTCGGCGCCCTGTTCGCCCAAAATGGTGCGCGAATCGATCTTGGACGTGACGTGGAAGCTGATCCGCGTCGGCAGGTTCGCCTTGATGACGCCGGTAATGACGTCGACCGAGGGGCGCTGCGTCGCCATGATCAGGTGAATGCCCGCCGCACGCGCCTTTTGCGCGAGCCGCTGGATGAGGATTTCCACCTCCTTGCCCGCCGTCATCATCAGGTCGGCGAGTTCGTCGACGACGATGACGATCTGCGGCAGCGGGATGAGGTCGAGCTCCTCCTCCTCATAGATCGGTTTGCCGTCTTCCCAGCCGGTCTGCACCTTGCGGCCCAGCTTCTGCCCCTTGGCCTTGGCCTGACGCACCTTGTCATTGAAGCTGCCGAGGCTGCGCACGTTGAGCGAGGCCATCATGCGATAACGCTCCTCCATCTGCTCGACCGCCCATTTGAGCGCGCGCACCGCCTTCGGCGGATCGGTGACGACATCGGCGAGCAGGTGGGGAATATCCTTGTACATGCTGAGTTCCAGCATCTTCGGATCAATCATGATCAGGCGGCACTGATCGGGCGTCAGCCGATAGAGCAGCGACAGGATCATGCAGTTGAGGCCGACCGACTTGCCCGACCCGGTGGTACCCGCGACCAGCAGGTGCGGCATCGGCGCCAGATCGGCAATCACCGCATCGCCCGCGATATTCTTGCCGAGCACCAGCGGCAGCTGCGCCGACTGATCCTCGAACGTCTGCGATCCGATCAGTTCGTGCAGATTGACCATTTCGCGCCGGGCATTGGGCAGTTCGATACCGATGACGCTGCGCCCCGGAATGGTGGCGACACGCGCGGAGATCGCCGACATGTTGCGCGCGATATCGTCGGCGAGCGAGACCACGCGGCTGGCCTTTACCCCGCTTTCGGGTTCCAGTTCGTACATGGTGACGACGGGGCCGGGGCGAACCTCGACGATCGAGCCCTTCACCTTGAAATCGTCAAGCACCGATTCGAGCAGCCGGGCATTACGCTGCAACGCCGCCTTGTCGACCGGACTGCGGCTGTCGGCGGGAGCAGGCTTGAGCAGGTCGAGCGGCGGCAGGGAATAATTGTCGCGCAGGTCGAGCGAGCCCTGCGTCTTTTTCTGCTTCGCCGCAGAAGGCGCGACGGTGCGATCCGCGATCACCGGGTCGGGGCGATTCTGGGGAACCGCAACCTTGCGCGGAGCCGGTTCGGGCGGGACTTCCGCCATCGGCGGTTCGGGCGCGATGAAGACATCGTCCTCGTCCTCCTCTTCCAGATCGGACGGGCCGCCAATGCGCGGCAGGCCGGGAAGGCGCACCGCGCCCAGCGGCAACCGGCGGATGGTCATGCCGCGCGCCCACAGGAAGATGCCGACCAGCGCAAAGGAAGCGGCCAGCCCGCGCTCAGTCCACCAGATTCCCTGCACATTGCCGATAAAGTGCGTCGCCCAGCGCAATGCGGCGGCGATCCCCATGCCGATAATCCCGCCATAGCCGCCGGACAGCGTCGATACCGACCCGTCCCAGATCAGTTCGATCGCAATGCCGATCAGCAGCATCCCGATCAGCACGTTGCGCAGCATCGCCTTCCACCGGCCGACCGGACTGTCGCGCCACAGCCGCACCGCCCAGAGCAGCACCAGCGGCACGAGCAGCCACACCGTCCACCCGGCAATCATATAGAGCAGATCGGCGATATAGGCGCCGGGCGTGCCCAGCCAGTTGCGCGCAGGCCCGGCGGCGGCCGTGTTCAGCGACGGGTCGCTGGGATGATAGCTGGCCAGCGCCGTCACCAGCAGGATCGTCGCCGCCAGCAGCACCAGCGCGCCCAGCATCGCGCCGCTGCGCAATGCACCTGCCTTCATCGTATCGCGCCACAGCGCGGGCTGCGCCTTTGTCGCCACGTCCAAAACCCCCGGATTTTCGCGAAATCGCAATATGGTAAATCATCGCGCCTGCGGAGTCCGCCGTCAAGCGCGGGGATTGCATCCCGACGCGGTTGGGCTGGCGCAGGGCGCAAACAGCGCTTAGAAGCAGGCCCATGGCACAGGCGGATATCCTCATCCTCGGCGGCGGGCTGGTCGGCAGCGCGCTCGGCACCGCGCTCGACGCGCATGGCATTTCCTCGATCATCGTCGATCTGGCGGACCCGGAGGTCATCCTCGCCGCCGCGCATGACGGCCGCGCCTCCGCGGTCGCCAGCGCGCCGCATCGGATGTTGCACGCCATCGGCGTCGGCGAGCGGCTGGGGACACAGGGCTGCCCCATCGAAAGCATCCGGGTCAGCGACGGCCTGAAACCCGGCAAGCTGGATTTCACCGTCGGCGAGGACGAGGACGCGCTGGGCGTCATGTACGAAAACCGCGTGTTGCGCCGCGCGCTGTACGAATCGGCGAAGGCGGCCCCGCGCGTCGATTTGCGGATGCAGACGCGCGCGCTGTCGGTGACGCGCGACGCGCATGGCGTGACCGCCGAACTGTCCGACGGATCGACGGTGCGCGCATCTTTGCTGGTGGGAGCGGAAGGGCGCAATTCGCCGACGCGCGACGCCGCCCTGCTGCGCGTGGCGCGCTGGCAATACGACCATGCGGCGATCGTCACCGCCTTTCACCACGAATATTCCCACGAAAACACCGCGTTCGAGATTTTCTATCCCGAAGGGCCGTTCGCACTGCTGCCGCTCAACGACGATGCGCAAGGGCACCGTTCAGCGGTCGTGTGGACGGTGCGCCGCGATCAGGCGCCGGGGATGCTGAAACTGTCCGAACGCGGGGTACTGGCCGAGGCGATGAAGAAAACCGGCGGCTTTCTGGGCGAATTGTCGCGGCTGGGGCCGCGTTCGACCTATCCGCTGGGTTTTCACCATGCCGCCCATATCACCGCCGACCGGCTGGCGCTGGTGGGCGACGCCGCGCACGGCATCCACCCGATTGCCGGTCAGGGGGTCAATGTCGGCTTTCGCGATGTGGCGGCGCTGGTCGAGGTGCTGGTCGACGGCAAGCGGCTGGGGCTGGAACCGGGCGATGCGCAACTGCTCAAACGCTATGAACGCTGGCGCAGCCTCGACACGATGATGGTGTCGCTGGCGACCGACGGACTGACGCGGCTGTTCGGAATGCCGGGCCGTACCGCCCATGCGGTGCGCCGGTTCGGCCTGAACGCGGTCGATCGCATCCCGCCGCTGAAGGACATGTTCATGGCCGAAGCGCGCGGCGAAAGCGGCGCGGTGCCGAAGCTGTTACAGGGCATGACCGCCTGACGCGGCGCCTACGCGTTATTGAAACGTGCCGATCTCGTCATCGCCGTAACGGCCGTAAAACTGCATCAGCTGGATGATGAGTTCGGCGCGTTCGTCGAGTGCGTCGACCTCCAGCAGCGCCTGTTTCGACGCGACATCGAACGGCGCGATCTGCGCAATGCCGTTGACCAGTGATTCATCGTCGAGCCGCGACACCGCTTCCCAGTCCACGGCATAGCCCTGCGCATCGGCGAAGCGGCGCGATTCGAGTTCAAGTGCCGAGCGCGCGGCCAGCGCCAGCGTTTCGTCCTCAAGCGACGGGACCAGTTCCGCCTCGACCTGGCGAAAAGCGGTCGGGACGTCGAGTTCGCGCAGGATGCGGAACCGCGACACTCCTTCGAGCACGATGTCGTAGCGGCCGTCATCATGCGCCTCGACCTCAACAATATGGCCGACACAGCCCATCGCGAACAGCGCCGGATTTTCGCCGTCTGCCTCGCGCGGCTGCACCATGCCGATCCGCCGGTCGCGCGCCAGTGCGTCCGACACCATCGCCCGATAGCGCGGTTCAAAGATGTGGAGCGGCAAGTACATGCGCGGGAAAAGCAATGCTCCCCCCAGCGGAAAGACCGAAAGCCGCGTGGTCGTCATCCGAACAGCGTCTGCGACAGCCGGCGGCGTTGCGCGGATACCCACGGGTCTTCCAGACCGACCGCTTCGAACATGGTCAGCAATTGCTGCCGCGCGGCGCCGTCATTCCAGTCCTTGTCGGCCGCAATGATGTGCAACAGATTGTCGGCGGCGGCATCGCGCTGCTTCGCCCCCATCTGCGCCACTGCGAGATCGAACCGCGCCTGATGGTCGTCGGGATTGGCAGCCACCGCCGATTCGAGCGGCCCCATATCCTCGACCGGCATGCCGTTCTGCGCCAAGGCCAGCGCAGAACTGGCCTGTTCGATCGCGGGTGCCTTGCGCTGCTCCTCGTCCAGCGTATCGAGCAGCGCCTGCGCCTCGTCCTGCCGGTCGAGCGCGATCAGCGCGCGGATACGCCCGGCCTGTACGCTCACATCGTCGGGCGCCATCGCCGCGACCTGATCGAAGATCGACAGCGCGCGTTCGGCATCACCCGATTCGAGCACTTCTTCACCCATCGCGATCAGCGGCGCGATTTCGGCTTCCTTGTCCTTCGCCTCACTGTCGATCGGCAACTGGCCGAGAATCTGGTCGAGCAGCTTTTTGAGCTGCGATTCGGTGCGCGCCTGCCCCAGATCGGCGACAAGCTGCCCCTGAAACATCGCATAGACCGTGGGAATCGACTTCACCTGAAATTGCGAAGCGATGAAATTATTCTTGTCGACATCGATCTTGGCCAGCACCACACCCTTGTCGGCATAGTCGGCCGCGACCTTTTCCAGCACGGGGCTGAGCTGCTTGCACGGCCCGCACCATTCGGCCCAGAAATCGAGGATGACGAGTTTGGTACGCGACGGTTCGACCACGTCGCGGCGAAATGCCTCCACGGCTTCCTTTTCAGCGGGCGACATGCCGAGCGTTGCCAAAGGTCGAACTCCTTGATCGGTTGCGGATTTGCGTTTCGGTTGCGGTCCAATGTGGGGACTGAGCCGCGCAAGTCAAAGTCTTTTCGGTAATGTGCGAACAGGGCTTGCCGAACCCGGAAACCGGTGCTAGACGCCGCCGCCTTACCTGCCCGCACACGCTGCGGGCCAGCGCCAGAGCGGGCGTAGCTCAGGGGTAGAGCACAACCTTGCCAAGGTTGGGGTCGGGCGTTCGAATCGCCTCGCCCGCTCCATTATTTCTTCATATATTCAAGTGTATATAGCCTGTAGGCGCCAATGAAGGGCGCTTACACGGCTCATTGCGCTTGTTGTTGTAAGCAAAATGTAAGCGCGACGGCTTGTGCCGGGTGTGCGGTGAATTGACTCAGCCCCGGTAATTGGCATGACGTGTGCAGCACCGGCAACGGAGCATTCGTTCAAATTATGGGGCCACAACAATGACTAAGGGCAAGGTGGAGCGAAGTCTTTGACGATCGACCTTCGCCAGCTTCGCTTCGCTGTTACTGCAGCAGATACGGCCAGCTTCCTGCGCGCGGCCAAGCAGCTCAATGTGAAGCAATCCACATTAAGCAAGAAGGTATCGGCGCTGGAGCATCGCCTCGGGATCACTCTGTTTGAGCGCTCTACTCGAGGCGTTGTCCCGACAGATGCCGGCAAGGCCTTCCTGGAAGTCGCGCGGCGGATCGTCACCGATGCCGACAATCTGCTGACGACAGCGAAGGCCGTGAGATACGGGGAGGTCGGTCGCCTGATGGTCGGCTTTTCCGGCTCGCTCAGCACCGGCAATCTGCGCCTTTTGCTTGGCGATGTGCTCGAACGCTTTCCCGATGTGCAACTCGATGCGCTCGAAGCCAGTCCCGAACGCATGATATCAGGGCTGCAAACCCGCATCGTCGACATCGCCATCCATGCCAGCCAGATCGAGGAACCCGGAGTTACCAAGCGCTGGCTGTGGTCCGAACGGCTGATGGTCGTCTTGCCCAAGGAAGATCGCCTGGCCAAGAGTGAGAGCCTGTTCTGGACCGATTTGCGCAAGTCGGTCTTCGTGATGCCGCGGGAACGAAGCGGGCCAAGGATTGCCGAAGTGATCCGCCAGCGACTGGGTGGCAATGGCTTCAAGGCCAATATCATCACCCAGGAGACGAGTGCCGAAACCATCGCCGCGATGGTTCCGTTCGGGAAGTTCATCACTGTGGTTCCCGAAAGCGCGACCGGCGCTGCCCGGCCGGATGTCGTGTTCCGTGAGATTACCGACCCAAACGGTGCAGCACATCTCGACTTTGCTGCCTGGTGGCGCGAGGATAACGACAATCCCGCACTCGCCCGCTTCTTCAAGCTGCTCGATGAACGCTATCCGCTAGCCGGGGCTGGCTGAATGTTCCGCCGCGCTTTCGCGAACTCGCGATCGGTCGCCATAAACCGCTCCAGCATCGGGGCGACCAACTGCTCGGGTGTTGGTGCACCGTTTTCCTCTGCGCCATTCAGGACGGTGCCATAGGCAACCAGATCGCAGTGCAATCGCGCCGGGATCTCGATGGTCAGCTTGACGGGCTTCTCGTCGGTGATGTCGGAAAGCTTGAGCCGCGTCACGATCCACCCTCAAGCACGATATCACGGGTGACCAGCACCCGCACAGGAAAGCCCGGACGAATGGTCAGCGTCGGGCGGATGTTGAGCTCGCGCGAGACGATCTGTTCGCCTGCGCGGTTGACGCTGTCCTGACTGCCGCGCCGCAGCGCCCGCGCCAAATCACTGTCACTGCCGGAACCAAGTTCGCTACCGACGCCGAGTAAGGTCGAGACCAACGCGGCTTTGAGCACCCCGCCCCAATGGTAATCGACCCCGTCTTCGAGACCGGCAAAGCCGGAAGGATCGGCCGCGGGCTGGCGCTCCAGTACGATCGAACGCCCATCGGGGAGGATAAGCCGGTTCCACGCCAGCAGCACGCGCCGCTGGCCAAAGCCGACATCCGATTCGTACTCGCCGATCAGCCGTGCACCTTGCGGGATCAGCAAGCGGCGTCCGGTCAGGCTGTCATAGACGTTTTGAGTCACTTGCGCGGTTACAAGCCCGGGCTGGTCGGAGCGGACACCGGTGATGAGCGCAGCGGGAATGACTGAACCGGCCTGCAACAGCGCCCCCGATGGTGCGGCATCGAGCCGCTGCAATGAAACGGTGCGGCGCTCGGCGGGACGATCAAGAAAAGCAGGCTGTCCTGCAGAAACCGAAGGCTGAGCTGATGCAGGCAATGGATCGGAGGGCGGGAGCGCCTGCGCCAGACTGGGAGCGGGCGTTCCGCCGCCAAAGAACAGGCGGCTACCGCTAGCCGCTTCGCGTTCCTGTTCGATCCGCTGACGCGCCGCTTCCTCTGGGCTGATGCCTTGCGGCGGAGGCGGCGGAGGTTGCGCACCGATGGGCGGCAATTCCGCGACTGCGCCGCGCTCCTGCGCATCGAGGATCGGTTTGCCCAGATCGCCGGGCAGCGGCGGCCCGAGCTGTGGCACCTGCGAGTAATCGCTGGGAGCCGAGGTCAGACCATCGGCCACCGCAACGCCATCGGTGTTGAACAGCTCCTCTTCGCCCCCTTGCGAGGCAGGCTGCAGCGCATAGAGCAAAGCTCCGCCCACCAGCGATAGTCCGACGGCGCTGGCGATGCCGATCGCCTTGCGCGACAGGCGCACCACACGCGGGGCGTCGCCGCGCAGGCTGGTGATGGACTCGGCATCGACGGGCCGTTCGGGATCGGAAGCGCTTTCCATCATTCGCTCCGCGACCGATTGGTGATCTTCACGCGCACTTGCCTGCGCCCTGCGCCGAGACGAAGCTCAGCCTTTTGGAACAGCCGGTCGACGATCAGGTAGCGCCCGTCGACCCGGTAATTGACCAGTTCGGCCTCGCCCTCCTCACCAATTACAAAGAAGGGCGGCATTTCGCCTTGGGCAATATCGGGCGGAAATTCCACGAGCGTGCGCTGCCCATCATCGAACACGCGCAGCGGCCGCCAATCGGGTTTGTCGCCCGATATCCGGTAATCAAAATTGAGGTTTTCGAGCGTGAACCCGTCCGCAATCGGCGCCGCGCGCAGGGCTTCGGCTTGTGCCCGGCGCAATGCGATCAACTCGTCTTCGGGATAGGACCAGCTGACCGAGGCCATGTAAACGCGGGGGTTGGCGCGCAGTTCGACGTGATAGGTGCGCCGGTCGGTGTTGATGACGAGATTGGTGGTAATGTCAGGCCGGGTCGGCTTGACGAGGATATGCACCCGCTGCGTTGCGCCCGCGCCGCTGAGCGTATCGCCGATCATCCAGCGTACCGTATCGCCCGCAGCCACCGGGCCCGGGCCCACCAGCCTCTCGCCTTCCTGCAGCACGATATCGGTCACTTGCCCTGGCTTGGCATAGATCTGAAACAATGCGCCTTCGCTATAGGCATAGCGCTGGATCGCATTCTGGAAACCTGCATCCTCGGGCCGGATACGGGCAGCATCATTTGCCGCTCCCACTTGCGTCTCGGGGTCAGGCGGGCGGGAGCGGCGCGCGGCAGTGGGGGAGGCCTGCCGCGAAAGGAGGTGGATATCATCGGAGGTCTGGATCGCCGTGAGCGGGCGCATTTTCATCAGCGCTGCCAAGGCTGACTGCATGGCCACAGCCGAAGGGGCCGGGGTCGCCGAGGCCGGAACGGCCAGCGCCAGCGAGGGCGCGGCAAGCAGGCTGACGAAAACTTTGCGGAAGACAATATGAGAGCGGGACATCAGCCGAGCTCCTTTGACCAGTTGATGGATGTGATGAAGATGCCAAGCGGGTTCTTGGTGAGCGCATCGGGATTGTTGGGCGGCTGCACGGTGATGCCGAGGATCGCGGTCCAGCGGCTCGTTTCAGCGAGTGCCCCGTCGCGGTAGCGGCGCTCGACCCAGGCGACCCGGAAACTCCTTGGCGAGGCCCGGATCACGCTGGTGACATCGACGGCCACCTGCTCGCGTCCAATCACGGAAAAAGGATCATTGGCGCGCGCATATTCATTGAGCGCCAGCGCGCCCTTGTCGCTCGCGAAGTCATAGGCCCTCAGCCAGTTTTCCCGCACGACGATGGCATCGTCGGGAATGGCGCGGACATTCTCGATGAAGCGGGCGAGGTGGAAGGCGATCTGCGGATCTGTCGGCGCGAACTCGGCATTGGCAGGCGCGACGCTGCGCGCTTCGCCAAGCTTGTCGACCTCAACCACCCAAGGGACGATGGTGCCGCGCGCATTCTGCCAGATGAGACCGCCCGTCAGCGCCGCCGACAGGCCGAGCGCGCCGAAGAAGGCATAGCGCCAGCTCCTTGCCTGGACGCGGGCCGAGCCAATGCGCTCGTCCCAGACCTGTGCCGCGCGCTGATAGGGCGTCTCGGGTTGCGGTGTCTTGCCGTATCGGATCGAGGGGCGTTTGAGCATGAGAGGTCAGTCCTTCTCTTTGGTGTCGATCGAGGAGCCTGCGCCGTGGCCGTCACCGGAGCGCACCGTGTGCGCGGCGAGCGAGGCCGAGTGGCCGAGGCTCTGGCGCTGCTTCATGGATTTGGCCCAGGCGGGCGGGCCGCTTTGGGGCTGTGAACCGGACGGCGTGCTGCCGGGTGCAGGCACGATACGACCGCCCATATTGCCGACCGACGCCCGCGCGCCTTCGCGGAAATTGCTTTTGGCGCTGTCCGCTGCCTTGCGCAGCGGCGACATGGCGGCACCTCCTGCGGCGCGGCCGACACCGGCCATGCCGCCTGCAACCGCTGCACCGCCGCTCTTGCCGGCAGAGCCTGTGGCGTAGGCCATGGTTGCTCCGCCCGCGGCGCGCGATGTGCCTTGCGCGACCGACGAGGCGGCGCTCGCCACCGCTCCGCCAGCCAGCTTGGCTCCGGCGATACCGCCCACGGCGGCACCGCCCGCCAGCAGGGCCGTGCCTGCTGCAGCGCCAGCGCCCAATTGCGGTCCGCCAGCGACAATGCCGTTGGCGATGCCGGGGCCAAAAATGCCCAGACCGAGAAGCGTGAGGCTTGCAAGCACGATGGCAAGCGCATCCTCGATGGTCGGCTCGCCGGGGATCGCGCTGGTGAATTCAGCAAAGAGCGTCGAGCCGATGCCGATGATCACCGCGAGCACCAGCACCTTGATGCCCGAAGACACAACATTGCCGAGCACGCGCTCAGCCAGGAAGGCGGTCTTGCCGAACAGGCCGAAGGGAATGAGCACAAAGCCAGCCAGCGTGGTCAGCTTGAACTCGATCAGCGTCACGAAGAGCTGGATCGAGAGGATGAAGAAGGCGATGATCACCACCGCCCAGGCGAGCAGCAGAATGATGATCTGCAGGAAATTCTCGAAGAAGCCGACATAGCCCATCAGATCGGCGATGGATTCGATCAGCGGCCAGGCGGCATCGATCCCGACCTGCGCAACCCGGCCAGGTTGCAGCAGGTCGGCGGCACCCAGCCCCGAACCGCTGGCCTTCAGGCCCAGCCCGGCAAAGCTGTTGAAGATGATATTGGCGAGCGCGCTCCAATTGCCGATGATATAGGCAAAGATGCCGACAAACAGCGTCTTCTTGACGAGCCGGGCGATGATGTCGTCATTCTCGCCCCAGCTCCAGAACAGGGCAGCCAGCGTCACATCGATCACGATCAGCGTGGTCGCGATGAAGGCGACCTCGCCAGAGAGCAGGCCGAAGCCGCTGTCGATATATTGGGAGAAGATCGCAAGGAAGCGATCGACGACGCCGGTGCCGCCCATGTCAGTCCTCCCCTCGCTGTTCGCCAACCGGGGTTGGCACAACAAGGTCGGGCGCGTCCGAAAGCGCAGGATCAGCGAGCCCGGAATAGGCCTCGGGATGATCCACGCCCAGGAAGCGGCGGCGCTTTTCGGCCCAGGCCGCGCGGCAATCGGGCGAGGACAGCGCCAACTCGCCCATCTCGGCACAGGCCTTGATCTGTAAGGGCAGTGGGTCGCCGTCGGGCACCCATGCGATTGGCACGGGGCCCGCACGCGTGGCAGGCTCCTCGCGCATCTGCACGAGCGTCATGGCGACAGCGAGGCCGACGAAGACGGCGGCACCGACGCGCGCAAGGAGCTTGCTATCCATGGCGGATCACTTTTGCCCGCTGGGCAGGTAGCGCGGCCGATTGGCGAGGAAGCGCCGCAATTGTTCGCGCGCCTGAGCTTTGGCCGCCGCGCTTTCGGCAGCATCAAGCGCCTGCGCCCGGCTCATCGCTGCGAGCGTGGCAGTGAGATCGGCGAGTTGGCCTGCCTGCACGGCCAGCAATTGGTTGCCCGCCTGTGCGGCCTGCAAGGCACCGCTGGCCGACTGGCTGGCGCTGATTAGCTCATTCACTGCTGTGCGCGAGCCTTCGATATTGGCGACCGCGCCCGCCTGGACCTTCAGTGCATCCTCGAAACCAGCGACGCTGTTCTGCCAGCGCGCCTCGGCGCTATTGACCATCGCCTGCTGCGAGGCATTGAGCGGGATATTCTTGTATTGCGCATCGAAGGTGGTTTCGATTGCACGCACATCATAGGCGATGCGCTGGGCTTGCTGCAGCAATTGCTGCGTCTGCCGGATCTGGTCCTGCAAGGGCTGCAGGACGGTCAGCGGCAAGCTCTGCAAATTGCGCGCCTCGTTGACGAGCGAGTTGGCCTGGTTTTGCAGCATGCGGATCTGATTGTTGATCTGCTCGAGCGTGCGTGCAGCGGTGAGCACGTTCTGGGCATAGTTCGTGGGATCATAAACAATGCCGCCGAACTGCGCGTGGGCAGGCGCGGATAATAGAGCGCCGGTTCCGGCACAGGCAAGCGCGACACCGGACAGAAGGCTGCGGACGTATTTACGGGGGATCATGGGAGGTCTCCTTGTTGGGGGCTGGGGGTAAGGGAGGTTTGTTCGGGGGCACCGAGCAAGTCGGCGGCCCAGTCGAGGCCGCGATGTCTGAGCCAGGCCGCGGCAAAACCTGCGCGGCCAGAATTCTCGATGATCCGCGCTATGGCGAGCTGGTCGCTCTTCGAAGAGGCGGCAGTGAAGGCGAGCGCGACCTCTCCCAGGCCCAATTCGAACAGGCGGTTGCCGCGCGCTGACTGACAGTAATAATCGCGCTTGGGGGTTGCCCGGCTGAGGATTTCGATCTGGCGATCATTGAGGCCAAAGCGGCGATAGATGGCGAGGATTTGCGGTTCGACCGCGCGCTCGTTGGGCAGGAAGATACGGGTCGGGCAGCTTTCGATGATCGCGGGCGCAATCGCCGATGTCTCGATATCGGCAAGGCTCTGCGTGGCGAACACGACGCTCGCGTTCTTCTTGCGCAGGGTCTTGAGCCATTCGCGCAATTGCGCGGCAAAGGCCGGGCTATCGAGCACCAGCCAGCCTTCATCGATGATGATCATCGTGGGCGAGCCGTCAAGCCGCCCTTCGATGCGATGGAAGAGATAGGAGAGGACTGCGGGGGCCGCTGCCGATCCGGTCAGCCCTTCCGTTTCGAATGCCTGAAAATTCGCTTCGCCAAGCCGCTCGCTTTCGGCATCGAGCAGGCGCCCGAACGGGCCGCCGATGCAATAGGGCGCGAGCGCCTGCTTCAAGCCCTGCGATTGGAGCAGGACGGCGAGGCCCGTGAGCGTGCGTTCGGCAATTGGCGCGGTCGATAGCGAGGTCAGCGCCGACCAGAGATGGTCCTTGGTAACCGGATCGATGGTTACACCTTCGCAAGCAAGGATCGCCTGCAGCCATTCGGAGGCCCAGTTGCGCTGCGCCGGTTCGTCGATCCGCGCGAGCGGTTGCAGCATCACGGCCTCGTCGCCGTCGTCTGAAAGGCTTGATCCCAAGTCCTGCCAGTCACCGCCGCAGGCAAGCGCCGGCGCTCGGATCGAGCCGCCAAAATCGAAGGCGAAGATTTGCGAGCCAGCATAGCGGCGGAATTGCATTGCCATCATGGCGAGCAGCACTGATTTGCCCGCCCCGGTGGGGCCGACCACCAGACTGTGCCCGACATCGCCGACATGCAGCGAAAAGCGGAACGGGGTCGAGCCTTCGGTCTTCGCATAGAACAGCGGCGGCGCATCGAGATGCGCATTGCGCTCCGGCCCGGCCCAGACCGCCGAGAGCGGCATCATGTGGGCAAGGTTCAGCGTGGAGATGGGAGGCTGGCGGACATTGGCATAGACATGGCCCGGCAGCGATCCGAGCCAAGCCTCGATCGCGTTCATGCCTTCGGTCACACAGGTGAAATCGCGGCCCTGAATGACCTTCTCGACCAGACGCAGCTTTTCAGCAGCGAGCGCGGCATCCTCGTCCCAGACGGTGACGGTGGCTGTGACCAGCGCCAGACCGACATGGTCTGCGCCCAGTTCCTGCAAGGCTATATCGGCGTCCTCGGCCTTGTTGGCCGCGTCGCTGTCGACCAGCACCGAAGCCTCGTTGGTCATCACCTCCTTGAGGATCGCGGCGACCGATTTGCGCTTGGCGAACCATTGGCGGCGGATCTTGGAAAGCAGCCTTGTCGCATCGCTTTTGTCGAGCATGATTGCGCGGGTCGACCAGCGATAGGCGAACCCTTGGGCGTTCAATTCATCGAGCAGGCCGGGAAAGGTCGCGCTTGGAAAGCCGATCACGCTGAGCGTGCGCAGATGCGCCGTGCCAAGACACGGCTCAAGCCCTCCGGTGAGCGGTTCATCGGCAAGGAGCGCATCGAGATGCATCGGGGTTTCAGGAACGCGGACGGATTGGGCCCGCGTTGAAATGCAGCTGTGGAGATAGGTCAGCGTTTCGCGGTCATCGAGCCATTGGGCCGCCGGAAAGAAGCCTTCGAACAGGCGCAGCAGCCGGTCGGTCCGGTCGACGAAGCCGTCACATAATTCTCGCGGATTGACGCCTTTCTCGGCTTTGCCCTCATAAAGCCAGCTTTCGGCCCGCGCGGCGTCCTCAGCGGGCGGCATCCACAGGAAGGTGAGAAAATACCGGCTCTCGAAATGCGCGCCTTCATCGGCGAACTGTGCGGCGCGTTCGCGTTCGACCAGTGCCGATGCCGGATCGGGAAAGTCACAAACCGGATAGTCAAGCGCAGGTCGGCGCACCGCTTCGACGAAGATCGCCCAGCCTGACCCCAGTCGCCGCAATGCGCTGTTGAGCCGCGCGGTAGTGGCGATCAGTTCGGACGGCGTTGCGCTGTCGAGGTCGGGCCCGCGAAAGCGCGCGCTGCGCTGGAAACTGCCATCCTTGTTGAGCACCACTCCGGGCGCAACGAGCGCTGCCCAAGGAATAAAGTCCGCTAGCCGGTCGGCCTTGTTTCGATATTCGCGAAGCGAGAGCATCCCTCACACCCCGCAATGGGCAGGAAAGCGCAGATGCCGCCGGGCCACGTCCACGAATTGCGGATCGCGCCGCGCTGCCCAGACCGCCACCATGTGGCCCAACGCAAAGCAAACGAGCCCGGCGATCCAGAGCTGCAAGCCAAGCCCGATGGCTCCCGCGAGCGTCGCGTTGGCGATGGCGAGCCCGCGCGGTGCGCCGCCCAGCAAGATATGCTCGGTCAGCGCGCGGTGAACTGGGACCACGAAACCATTTGGCAGGCTGGATGCCCCACTCTCCATCATACCAGCGCCCCGCCGCCGAAGGAAAAGAAGGAGAGGAAAAAGGATGACGCGGCAAATGCGATCGACAGTCCGAAGACGATCTGGATCAGCCGCCGGAACCCGCCCGATGTGTCCCCAAAAGCCAGCGCCAGCCCGGTAGCGATGATGATGATCACCGCGACGATCTTGGCGACTGGGCCCTGGATCGATTCAAGGATCGCCTGCAGCGGTGCTTCCCAGGGCATGGATGAGCCAGCAGCATGGGCAGGTGTGGCAACTACCAGTGCGACAAAGCCGCCAAGAATGAGAGCTGACAAGCGCGAACGCGCCCGCGACAGAATTTGGGTCACGAAGGATCTCCTTGAGTGGTGGAAAGTGGCGCGAGGACATATTCGCCGGAAGCATCGAGCCCGCGGACCTCGGCCAGTTCGGACAGCCGCCGTCCGGTGCCGTCGCGCACGAGCACGGCGATCACGTCGATGGTCTCGGCGATCAGCGCGCGCGGCACAGTGACTACGCTTTCCTGGATCAGCTGTTCGAGCCGCCGCAGCGTGCCGAGCGCTGTCCCGGCATGGATCGTGCCGATCCCGCCCGGATGGCCGGTGCCCCAGGCCTTGAGCAGATCGAGCGCTTCTGCGCCGCGCACCTCGCCGATAGGGATGCGGTCCGGTCGCAGCCGCAAGGCTGAGCGGACCAGATCGGACAAGGTGGCCACGCCATCCTTGGTCCGCAGCGACACCAGATTGGGCGCGGCGCATTGCAGTTCGCGCGTGTCCTCAATCAGAACGACGCGGTCAGAGCTGGAGGCGACCTCTGCCAGCAATGCGTTGGTGAGCGTTGTCTTGCCGGTCGAAGTGCCGCCTGCGACCAGAATGTTCTTCCGCGACACGACGGCATCGGCCAGCAGATTGGCCTGCCAGTCGGTCATGATGCCCGCCGCCACATAGTCAGCCAGCGTGAACACCGCGACGGCGGGCTTGCGAATGGCAAAGCTGGGTGCGGCAACCACAGGCGGAAGCAGCCCTTCGAAACGTTCACCGCCTTCGGGCAGCTCCGCCGAAACGCGCGGCGCCCCGCCATGAACCTCGGCACCGACATGGTGCGCGACCAGCCGAATGATGCGCTCGCCATCGGCGGCGCCCATAAGGCAGTCGGTTGCGGCAAGGCCTTCACCCAGACGGTCGACCCACAGGCGACCGTCGGGATTGAGCATGACTTCGATCACTGCGGGTTCTTCGAGCCAGCGAGCAATCTCTACGCCCAAAGCCGTGCGCAACATGCGCGCGCCGCGCGACGATGCTTCGGATCGGATCGGAATAACACTCATGGGCTGCCCCGGATTGCGGCAACCGACCATCGGCTGCGCTTGCGAGGCGGATTAAGAAGGCATCAGATTGTCGTCAGGCAATAAGGATTTGTGATGAGCGTATCATAGCGAAAAAGCAGAAAGGAACGACGGACTCGCGAATTGTCAGACTGATTCGAATTGTCCGGTTTGCGCCCTCATCTTCGGCATTCGATACTTAGCTTCTGCCACCCAAGAATTGCCACTCTTTCATCTAGTCGAGCGTTCAATCATTTCCGTCATCGAGATCATCGAAGCGGGCGATAATGTCGGCGTGGCGGATGGCTTGCCGGTCGTGATCGATCTGAACCTTGCGGTTGGACTTTGACGAGATGATAGGGGTTTTGCCGCGTTCGATCAGCCATGAGCGCAAGGCTTTGCTGTCGTAGCCTTTGTCGGCGACCATAGCTTCTTAGTGCGTTACTATGCTGATGGAGGCCGCTCAATTTTATGCCCAAGACGAGCCCATTAGGATTTAAGGATCATAGCCCATTCTCGGGATTCAGTGACGAATTGATCTACGGTGTCGGCGAAGGCGGCAAAACGATACACATCTCCAGGGTTGAGCGCGGCCTTGCCTGCAAATGCCAGTGCCCTGCATGCGATCATGTTCTGATTGCGAAGAAGGGCAAGAAACAGGCGCATCATTTCGCGCATTACAATTCAGGAGTGAGCTGCAAGCACGTCGCTGAAACCAACGCGCATATTTGGGCCAAAGACGTGCTCGAGCGAGAAAAGCGATTGGTAATTCCGGCGGTCATTGCCGAACACAATGGGAATACGCACGAGGTAAGTCCTGCAAAAATCCATAAGTTTGCACACGCTCGGCTCGAGAAGCGGCTTGGCACAATCGTGCCCGACGTGATCCTCGAGACCGCCACTGGAGCGCAACTGATTGTCGAGGTGCGCGTTACACATGCCAGCGAGGAAGCAAAACTTGAAACCCTCCGCAGGGACAATCTGTCTGCAATAGAGATCGACCTTCGCCGCTTTCGAACATCATCCGACCGCCAAGCGGTCGAAGAAGCACTCCTGACAGATGCGCCAAGGGAGTGGCTGAGCAATGCCAAACAGGCCAATTTTGACGAGCGCCTGCGCAGGCGGATTGAGGCTGCCGAGGCCAGAAAGGCAAAGGAAGCTGAAGCGCGCGCCAAACGGCTGAAACTGGCCGAGCAAGAAAAAGAACGCTGCGCAAAAGAGCAACTGGAACGATCAGTGCGCACGCTCACACAAGCCATTCGCAATCAGCGGGAATTTGACCAAGAGCTGCCCGACTTCGTCGCAGGGATCCTGCATGAGTTCGACGGGATTGCGTGGTCTGATGCGCAGGCTCTTGGCTTCAGCGTCGACCAACGGGTTTGGCAGGCTGAGCTGGTCCTGAAATATCTCACCTATCCCAATGCACTTGAGTATCACGGCTTCGATGAAATCACCGTCAGAGATGCGCTGAGGACCATTGACAACTGTCTCATTCCGGCATTCCGGCAAGCGATCCCGCCGCCAGTTCGCGCACGACTCCGGGATACCTGGCCGCGCGCGCAGGTGCCCCAAGAAGCGATCGAAACATTCTTCGATTGGCTCGTTGCGGAAGGCTACCTCACGCCGACGCGGGAGGGTGAACCGCGCCGGGTTTGCCGGAGGCCGTTGGATGTGAGTCACGCTGCCATATCGATGTTGTCCGCGGCAGCATAATATTGTTCTTCGGCTTCGG
>NZ_JACIJI010000004.1 GCF_014199335.1 Stakelama sediminis
TAGCGGCGACAAACGGAGACATGAATTGCTGGACCTAACCGCCTATCGGGGCGCTCAGCCCGTCGGTTTCCAGCCCTTTTCCTAAGCGTCCCACGGCGCGGCGGCAGGGCGGGGACCGCCGCTGTCGCACCTCGATCAATCTGACATCATCGAATTGATGCCGATGCTGTACGCTGACTGGGCGTGCGCTCGGCCCAGTGGGACGACCATGAACGAATTTAGTATCACGCGGCGCATGTTGCGCCGCATCGGCCGCGGCATTCCCGCGTCCGCGCCGCTTGCCAAGGCGGCTGTCGAATGGGCGCAGCCGCATGTCGGCTGGCTGTTCGGTATGGGACCACAAGATCCCGCCGAACTGGCCTGGGATCAATTATTGGCCGGCGTCGAGCAGACGCCAGCCAATGATGAGCCACGCCCGCACGTCCTGCTGCTCGCCGAGGAACTTGTCGCGCTTCTTGCGCTCGATGCATTCGATGCCGCGCTGCTGACGATCATGATCGCGTGCGATCGCCTGCCGCGTGTCGCGGCGCTTGCCGCTGTGGCGGGCCGCCATGGCCACGATCTGCCCGGCTTGCTCGGCGAACTGTCCGGTGCCGACCCGCATGACGCAGAACGTCGTGTCCGGTGCAGCACCGTGCTGCGGCTCGGTCTGGTCGGGTTTGTGGCCAATCGTCAGGGCGAGGTCACGGTCGACGTGCGCTGGGCGCTCGAACGGCTGCTCGATCGCGCGCCTGCCGCTGGGACCGCCATGATCGACACGCTGGTCGGCGTACGGCAACCGGCGTCGCTGGCGCTCGACGACTTCGCGCATATCGATGATGCCGATTTTCTGGTGCGGCTATTAGCCGGGGCAGCTCGCGAGCGGGCTGCGGGAATCAACATCCTCGTCCATGGCCCGCCCGGCACCGGCAAGACCGAATTCGCCCGCACTATCGCAGCCGCGGCCGGCATCGACCTGCACGCGATCGGCGAAGCCGACGATGACGGCGAGGAGCCCACTCGCTGGGAACGGGTGAGCGCGCTGGGTCTGGCGCAGCGTGTACTCGGCCCGCGTGGCGGTGCGGCATTGCTGTTCGACGAGATGGAAGACCTTATCGGCGGCGCGCGGCCCGGCGATGGCGACTGGTTCGCCAAGCGCGAGGGCAGCAAGGTGTTCGTCAACCGGATGCTCGAGACCAATCCGGTGCCGGTGATCTGGACGACCAACGCGATCGGCAATGTCGACGACGCCATCCTGCGGCGGATGAGCTTCGTCCTGAAGCTCGGCCTGCCGCCGCGCAGCGCGGCGCTCCGTATGCTCGATCGCATCGCGCTCGACGAAAGCGTCGAGACGAGCGCCGATCTCGTTCACCTCATCGACCGGGCGCCGGAAACGGCGACGGTGTTGCGGGTCACCGCGCGGGCGTCGCGCTTGGCCGGCCTCAACGCGGCAAGCATTCAGCCGGCGGAGTCGCTGGTTCGAGCGCTGCGCGATGGCGAGTTGCCGATCGACGGTCCTGATGCGCTCGACATTGATCTGTTCGAGACCGATATCCCGCTCGCGCCGTTACTCGCGGCCATGCGGGACAGTGCGCAGGCCGACGTCTCGCTGTTGCTTACCGGAGCACCCGGCACCGGCAAGACGGCATTCGCGCACCATTGCGCGCGCTCTCTCGACCGCCCTTTGATCGTGAAACGGGCCTCGGACCTGTTGTCTAAATGGGTTGGCGAGACCGAAGCCCGCATCGCCGATGCCTTTCGAGAGGCGCGCATCCGCGGTGGCGTATTACTTTTCGATGAGGTCGACTCGATCCTGTTCGATCGCACCACTGCCAGGGCGACGTGGGAAGTCACCCAAGTGAACGAGATGCTGACATGGCTTGATCGGCATCCGCTGCCGGTGATCGCGGCGACGAACCATCCCGGCAAACTCGATCCGGCGACCCTGAGGCGGTTCGTGTTCAAGCTGCGGCTGCGGCCATTGGGGCAGGCCCGTGCGGCGCTCGCGTTCAAGCGTTTCTTTGGCAGCGAGGCGCCGAGGGCACTGGACAGCCTCACCAACCTGACGCCTGGAGACTTCTCGGTTGTCGCGCGACAATTGCGGCATTTACCCGCACGTTCGTCCCTCGACATCGTCGAGCGTCTGGAATGCGAAAGCGCGGCAAAGCCGGAATGCGGCACGCGCATTGGATTCTGACGGCGGCTATACTGTGCCGACTTCTCGGACCTGCGAGTTCGCCAATGGTCCAGCCCCAGTCGATTGGGGCGCCGACATTCCAATGAATGGAAGGCAGCGTTCGAAGGGCTCACGGGCGCCTTGGATCGTCTGCTATGTTGGGGGCGACGACGCTATGCCGCCTTGGCAAATTTGCTTACCTTGATGTCAGCCTCGTGCTCGCGGGCCTGGGCCAGCTCATAGGATGTTTGCATCCGCAGCAGCGTGTCGGCTTTGATGCCGAAAGCCTTCTCAAACCGAATAGCCATATCAGCAGATAGCTTCGCATTACCATTGAGCAACGTACTCAGCGCCTGCCTCGATACGCCGAAATGCTCCGCCAGCGCCGTCACGCTGACCTGCGCGGGCTCCACGATTTCCGTCTTCAGCCAATCGCCAACATGGACGGCGATTGAGGGGTGCATCTTAAGCGCCATGATAATCCTCCAGATCCATATCGATCAGCGCGCCTTCATCATTCAAACCGAAGGTCATCCGCCAGTTTCTCGTAACCGTCATCGACCAGTTCCCCTTCCGATCGCCTGTCAGCTCATGCAATCCGAAGTTCGGAGGCACTGACAGCTCCTCGAAGCTTTCCGCAGCGTCGATGAAAGCGAGCATCTTGCGCAGCCGCCCCGCATCTCCAACCAGGCCTTTGGCGTTGCCCGTCTCAAAGAAGCGGCGCAGGCCTTTGTGCCTGATGCTCTCTATTTCCATCGTTCGGATGTAACGCAGCGTCGCGGAATTGTCAAGTGTCGCGCGACGCATGTCGGAAGGCGTGAAGCATGAATCCTACACTCGCGCTGGCCATCCCGGCCATCGGAGAATTATCATGGGACATTCAGACCTCGACCCCGCCATTCATGATCGGAGCCCCTGGAACGCAGGGAAAAAAGTTGGGCCGAAGCGCCCGCTGAAGCCTCGCGATATCTGGGCGATCCGTTTCTATCTCGACGAACACAAACGTTTGCGCGACCGGGCCCTGTTCGATCTCGCCATCGACAGCAAATTGCGAGGCTGCGATCTGGTCAAAATCAGGATCGGTGACCTGATGAGCGCGGGGTCATTTCGGGATCGCGCGACCGTCATCCAACAAAAAACCGATCGGCCCGTACAGTTTGAGATCATGACGGAAGCACGCAAGAGCCTGACGACATGGCTCGATCGGCGCGGCGGCACGATTCGCGACTTCGTATTCCCAAGCAGGATCGATTATCTCGGCCATTTGAGCACACGGCAGTATGCGCGTCTTGTCGACGAGTGGGTTTCAACGATTGGCCTCGACAAGCGGGAGTATGGCACGCACTCGATGCGACGGACCAAGGCAGCGCTGATCTACAAAGCCACAGGCAATCTTCGGGCCGTTCAGATCCTGCTGGGTCATACGAACATTGAGAACACGGTCCGTTACCTAGGCGTCGACGTGGATGATGCCCTGACACTGTCCGAACGGACGGAAATTTGACACTGGTTCCGGCTTCCCGAGGTCGCCGGGAAGCCGGTTTGGCCTGATGAACGACCGGCAGGTATTGGCGGGCTGTTCTGATCCAATAAAGGACCGCTTTGTTGGCGGTTTCCGAGGTCGCCCGCTTAAGGTTCCTATCGGCGCTTCCATAAGCGAGAAAATCCCATGGCCGCGCTGCTGCGGCTTCGATGCCGCAGCGATGGATGAGAAGTTCGACGACGGGGCCAAGGAAGCGCATCGCCTATGCCCTTCGCACAGCGCGCGATGGTGGCTTCACATTGCGGGTAAAGACGCCACTCATGCTGTGGGCGACGCGGAAATAGCGCGTGGCGGCGTCCCGACCTTGGCGGCTCATGTGGCCCAGCACAGTCGACCATGAGAGGCGCGCCTCCTGCGGCAGTCCGAGAACCTGAGCGGGCGGGTGGAAGGTAAGGTCTACCCCGACTTGACGTAGCTTCTCCGTCTTTTCGCGGAGCAGCGCGTCACCACGGAAGACAAGCTGTCGATCGGCGAGGCCGGATTCGATCTCCGGAACGACGATCTGCGCCAGCTGTCGAGCATCGTTGCCATCGGCCTCGACAGAGGCCTTGCGGGAGGTTTCATCAATCGTAGCGCGGATGAACACCCGGTCGAGAAGCGCCGCCGCGATCATGGAGACATAATCGACCTGTCGGCCATTTAGGCGCGGCGCCTGATAGAGCAGCAGCGAGAGCAGCAGGAAAAACAGATTGTTGTTCTCTGTTTGCATGGCGGCGAGAATGCGATGCGGCGCATGGCCGTTAAGCGTCATGTCGGGCTCGAACACGTCGAGGACAGGCTGCCAGATCGATGTATCAACCAAGGCATTGGCTAGCTCGTCGCGACCGCCCAACGCGTAGCCGAGGAAGACGAAATACTCGACGTTGATGTCGCCTTGCGGACTCGAGATCGTCTCGAGCCAGGCGCGAAAGCGCTCACGATCGGGTGCTTCCTTAAGGAAGGTTAAAACGCCGTCCCGAACTAGTGAGGAATAGGTTGATTGATCGGACGGCGAAGGCGTCTTCGCCAGCATGCGCTCGGCAACAAGATATTCTGCAAAGGACCTATGACCGAAATAGTAGATGTCGCCCGATTTTTTCTCGAGAAATGAGCCGGTGAGATATTCGCGCTTGAGCGCGTCGATGTCCGCGGCGTCGCCTTGGGGAAGGCTCTCCAACAGGCGATCCGGCAGGTCGGCCGCCGCGAAGGACGTTGCGCCGCCCCGCTCGGTCCAGAGCCAGAAGGCGACTTCGCGCAGGAATTCCAGTCGTGCGGCCTCCGCGATCGGTCGCCGTGCGGTCTTCCCCGTCTCGCGCTCGACCAGAGACTGGAAGAAAACCTCGTAAAGTCCCCATCGCGTGATGCCATCGGCGAAGCGGCTGAGATTGACGTGCGGGTCGGCGGCCATGTCCACCAGGATCTTGGCATGGACCGGCTTACTGAACAGGTCGGGATCGGCATCGGCCAAGCGGTCGACTTCCTGGACCCGACCTCGGACCCAGCTGCCGTTACCGACATCGGTCTGCGGCCCGAGGCTGGCGCGATGGGTCAGATAGCCGGCGACGAAGGCGGAGCGCTCTTGGCGCGTGAACTCGCACAACTCGAATTCGACGAAGTCGGGCCAGTCCGGCAAGCGCCGATATCCACCGTCCCACTTCTTTAGGCCGCGCAGCACGTGAAAATGCTCTTCGGTCGACGTGAACGCGCTCGGGCGGCCAAGCAGGATAACCTTGGCTGCGCCTCCGGTGAAGCGGTTGAGATCGCTGATCTGGTGGCGAAAGTCGGCCCAGCTCATAGCGTGCTTCATCTCATCGAAGCCGTCGAGCACGATCAGCAGGCGTCCCTTAGCGTTTAGGTCGAGGAAGCGCCGGACATTGAAGCCGTCGACGGGGAAGTCGAAGGTGAACATCCCGCCCAACAGCCCTTCGATGCTGGCGTAACGCGACAGCTCGCCGAGCCGGATCAGAACTGGGCGACGGGCGAGCGGATCGGCGAGCGCGGCGCGGGCCTGCGCGGCGACCAACCTCCGCGCCAGGCTGGTTTTGCCGGCGCCATAGCCTCCAAGGACCGCGACGGGTCGTTGGTCCGGGCTGGCGATCCATTCCTGCAGCGCATCGAAAAGCCGGATGCTTTCGGAATCCTGCGAGCGGGCATGGGCATCGTCATAGGCGATTCGCCTTCCCACGCTTTCGATATAGTACCTGCTGAGCCCATCGTCGTCGAAGAGGCTGGTCAGGCTGCGGATATACTCGGTGAGGCCGAGCGTCTCATTTTCGAGTTCCCAGATGGTCTGGTGACGCAGCGCCGACTGTTCGGTGCTCACATAAGTCTGGGCTGCTGGCGCCAGGCCGTGGCGCGTCACGAGCAACAGGAAAGCTGGCTGGTGGCGATCAATCAGCCCGCTATAATCGGTCCAGATCTCGTTGACCTGCTTGCGGCTGAGCGGCTTGGCATAGTCCTTGGCTTCGACGAAAATCCGGGTGGTCTTCCCGAACTCGCTCTTGACGAAATGGAGGTCGACCTTCTTGCCGAGCACGATCTCCTCGCGAACGGGGCGCCCGTAGCGGACAGAGAGGAGATTCGCTGCTTCGTCCCGCAAGGCGTCGCCAGACAAGGGTTTGGGATTCTCGAGGTCGAACGTTGCCATGGCCGGAACACTACCAGAACATCTGCAGGGGGGATAGGGCCACGGGACGACATCCGTCGGTAACCCATAGATGACTTCGGTGCATACGGAAACTGTCCGATAAGGCCGATCGCGGGCAATGAATGTACGGCCGCTATCGACAAGGCATTTTATAAATGCGAACGGCGGCTATGCCGGCGCGTGCCGCCAAGCCTACTCCATCTCGTGCTTGCGTCTGCCCCTCGATCAACTCAGGCCTTTACGCTTACGAGTGCGCTGCCGCGCGACAGCGCAGTCACCAGTCGGGAAGTTGCGCTGCATCGATTTCGGCAAAGGCAATGCGCACAGGGTCCGGCAATAGCGATTGGACGAGCGGATCCAGCCATCCGGCAGTATCGCGCCTGAAAGTAAACATACGCTTGGCGGTAACCGTCTCGTGATGCTCAGCGCTCGCGCTTATGGAGAGCGTACCGGACGAAGGCAAATCGCCGCCCGCATAGATAAGAACACCGACATTATATTCGCATCCTGGGCGAAAGTCCGCACATTCAAGGCTCGATTGGGTGGATCCGATGGTTTGGGGGCGTTCGCGCCAGTAGAAGCGCATTGGATCCCTCGGCTTGGGTGGCCGGATCACTTGCCTCGCATCGTAGAACGTTCTTGCTCGTGGGGGCTCTGGTGGCTTCGGTAATGAGATGCTGCCAAGGCGCAGTTCTGCATCATTGCGGTCGGCCATTATCTCGATCGCTCCTTCCGCCACGATGACGATCGTCAGGTTTTTTGCCGACACGCTGCCAACATTCTGTATGATGCCAGGCGCGAATTGTGCGAGCGCATGATCGCTTACCTTCTCGTGAAGCGTCGTATAATAGGTACGCACCGCCGATTGGAATTGCTCGTACTCGTCATGATATGCGTCAATGCGCGTTTGTCCGATTGCGAATCGATCGCTCAGCACCGAGTACCGGTCGGAATAGTTGGTCGCTTGAACGTGCTTCATTGGGAACTGCGCTAAGGTTCGGGCAACTAGATCGCGGATCGCAGAAGGGCCAAGATAGGGGACCGAGACGACTGTCATAGTCACGGGATCGTCGTTAGGTAGAAGTACTTCAAGCCGCGGCCGCGCATTGTGGGCCGCCTCCAATTCCCGGGTGAGCTGACCAATTTTACGCTGGTCGTCGGTTTGCTCCACCGGCAGTAACCAGGCATCGGGCGGACAGGCCGCCCGAACGCCAACCATGCGCGCGCGGATACGAGGCCCTGTGTCATGCGAAAGCACGGTGCCGTGCGGATCGGTCGCCGCAGCAACTACGAGATAGTCGTCCGGATTGCGCTCATCGAGACTGGGGAAATCCGACCAAACTGGTCGACCGCGCCAGATCGCCAACTCTACGTTTGGGTTCTCGGTTCTGATTGGCAACGTCATCTCGGAAGCATCCGCCGCTGCTTCGATTAAGCGGAGCGCTTTACGAGCCCGATTACGTCGCCTCTGATTGGTCGAAGTCTTGTGCTTGTCCAATTCGCTGATCACTGCGCTACAGACAAACAAGGCAATTTGCTTTGCTTCGGGGAACAGCTCGCGCCACGCAATCTGTTCGAAATCCCTGAGCTGGAGAAAGCAATTCGTATCCAAGAACAGCGCCAACCGAGTATCCGTCATCTTGCCCTTGTGGCGCTTCGCGCAGATGCAGACAAGCCGGACAAAACGCTGTTGCCGCTATCGATGCTCATCAGAAACAATCGCTCGCGATCGAGCCAAAAAGAGTGACGGTCGAACCTGCCAAATCGGGAGCTGAACGAGCGGCAGGTTTTGGTGAAGACGACCGCCTCTCTCAATAGCATGTTTGTTGGCGGTCTTTGACAGGATCACGGTTAAGCGCCCGAGCTGCCGATCTGTGAGCATTCCGACGCAGAGCCCAAACCGGGTAATCCAAGCCAGTTCAAGATTGTGAACAAGGCTGTCGCCAGCAGCAATAGGACGAACCCCAGCGTCATCACCTAAGCCTGCCGCTTGAGGGGAAAGGAAAAAGGCGGCCAATGCCGTTCGGTCGAAACCAGTCTGAACCACGCGTTGTCATCCAAAGCCGAGTGTGAAAATCCATAGCGACCTTCTCGCTGGCTTTCATTGGCTCCGTCATCGCAAATGGTAATAACCATCAATCGCTTGATCTTCGTGGAGAAACACCGATTATGCCGGCGGTTGCAGCGGGAGGGGCAAGCGCGATGGCTGAGTATGCTGATCGAGAGTGCGAGTACTGCGGTGTAATCCTTCCTGCCTATGAATTTCGGCGTGAGACACAGCGCCAGCTGGTTTCCAGCAGCCATCATCATCGTTCTTACACAGGAGTGGATGGGCGCCACGGTTCTGGCGGAGGTTCATCGTCGACCTATCGCTATCACTCGGCAATGATTTGCCCAGACTGTTATAGCTCGCGCAAGCGCGCTCAATTGCGTCGATTTCTGTTTTGGGTCGCGGTCGTCGCTGCGGGTGTGGCCGCGGCTGGGTGGGTGTTGGCAAACCGAGCTTCGGGACCTGCCACGGCAGCAATTTCGAGCAACACCTTTCCTACAACCATTGCCAAGGCCTCACCAGGAAACGTGCAAGCGCCCGTAGTCGTTGAGAGCGCTGGGGCAGACGACAGTAACCAGATCAGTCAAGTCGATGGCCAATCATTACCGCCCGAGGGTGCCTCACTGTCGGCCGCTCCGTCATCATCCAATTCGACAGCGGCCACCAGCAGCGGCACTTACCAGATCGCTGATGTCCAGCACCGATCGATCGAGCGAGCTCTGGACGCAGGCAAAACGAAGCGATGGTCGACGGATGATCAATCGGGTTATGTTCTGGTGAGCGCTGCGCAGCGCTACGCTGATAGAACTTGCCGCAACGTCACGGTCACAACTTTTAACGGACAGGATCAACAGCAGTCTCCCACTGTCATGTGGTGCCAGCCCTCGCCAGGCGAAGATTGGGCTGTGGCGCAATGAGGCGGGACGGTGCGGGCGAGTGGACCGCACCGAATTCGCTGACTGGTTTGGTGCTGGAGTTCGGCATGAACGGAGGGCCGCTCTCAACGGGCTGGCTAGGCCCCTATTCCGAAGAGTTTGTCGGCGGGTGCTGACATCTGCGATTCGGCCCGCGCAAAATTGCTGACGTTCCATACAACTCGACAAAGGACGAATTGTCGTATCCAAAATGTCGGTCGTGAGTGGGCGAGAGTCGGCAGCGAGGCTCTAACGCTCTGACCTAAAACAGTGTGATTCTTATCCGGCAGGGACAATCCATCCTTTCCGGAGCAAGAGCATGACCCCCACCAGGCTGCTGATCGGCCAGATCATCATCGTTTTTGCGATCGTCGTCGCAGGGCTATGGTTCGCGACCGAATGGGCGGCTTGGAAGCTGGCCTGGCAGCCCGAGCTGGGCGCCCCGTGGTTCGTTGTTGGTCACTGGCCGGTCTATCACCCCTGGTCGATTTTCCCGTGGTGGTATCATTTCGACGCCTATGCGCCGCACGTCTTCGACCGGGCCGGCGCGATCGCGGGTGCCAGCGGCTTTGTCGGATGTGGCGCAGCCATCGCCGGATCATTGTGGCGCGCCCGGCAGTCACGCAACGTCACCACCTACGGGTCCGCGCGATGGGCAACCGCGCGTGAGGTCGAACGAGCTGGTCTTCACCGCGATGCGGGCGTCTTCCTTGGACAACTCGGCGGGCACTATCTCCGCCATGACGGCCCCGATCATGTCATGGCCTTCGCGCCGACGCGTTCGGGCAAGGGTGTCGGCCTCGTGGTTCCGACATTGTTGGGCTGGACCGGCTCGGCGGTCATCCACGATATAAAGGGCGAGAACTGGCACCTGACCGCGGGCTTTCGTTCGCGCTTCTCGCACTGCCTGCTGTTCAATCCGACCGACACGGCATCCGCCCGCTACAATCCGCTGCTCGAAGTGCGCCGCGGCGAATATGAAGTGCGCGACGTCCAGAACATCGCCGACATCCTGGTCGACCCGGAAGGCGCGCTCGAACGGCGCAACCATTGGGAAAAGACCAGCCACTCGCTGCTGGTCGGCGCGATCCTCCACGTGCTCTATGCCGAGGAAGAAAAGACCCTCGCGCGGGTGGCCACCTTCCTGTCCGATCCACAGCGCCCGTTCTCGGCGACGCTCAGGCGGATGATGACCACCAATCATCTGGGCACGCGCGAGGCGCCGCAGGTCCATCCGGTCGTCGCATCGGCCGCGCGCGAAGTGCTCAACAAAAGCGAGAACGAACGCTCGGGCGTGCTCTCGACCGCGATGTCGTTCTTGGGATTGTATCGCGATCCCACCGTTGCCGAAATCACCTCACGCTGCGACTGGCGGATTGCCGATCTTACGCAAGCCAAACAGCCGGTCTCGCTCTATCTGGTCGTACCGCCATCGGACATCAGCCGGACCAAGCCGCTTATCCGCCTGATCCTCAACCAGATCGGCCGGCGTCTCACCGAAAAGCTCGATACCGGCACCGTCTACGCCCGCAAGCACCAGCTCTTGATGATGCTCGACGAGTTCCCGGCGCTCGGGCGCCTCGATTTCTTCGAGACCAGTCTTGCCTTCATGGCCGGCTATGGTGTGCGCGCCTTCCTCATCGCCCAGAGCCTCAATCAGATCGAGAAGGCCTATGGCGAGCATAATTCAATCCTCGACAATTGCCATGTGCGCGTGGCCTTTGCGACCAACGACGAACGTACCGCGCGGCGGATTTCCGACTCGCTCGGGCAGGCGACCGAACAGCGCGCGATGCGCAACTATGCCGGGCATCGGCTCGCGCCCTGGCTCGCGCATGTCATGGTCAGCCGGCAGGAGACCGCACGCCCGCTGCTGACCCTGGGCGAGGTCATGCAGCTCCCCGCGACGGATGAGCTGGTGATGGTCGCAGGGCTTGCCCCAATCCGCGCTCAGAAGCTGCGCTACTATGAAGACCGCACCTTCACCGCGCGGGTAATGCCGCCGCCGGCTTTGTCGACGAGTCGATATACCGATGCGCCTGGCCCACGCAGCAACGACTGGGGCCGGCTTGCCCGGCTTCCCGATGCGCGGCTTGGCCGATCCGAGGACAATTCAGCTGAGGCCGAAGACGGTGGGCTTCAGCAGGAGCGCCATCCTGGGATCGAACAGCCGGCTTCAATTCAGGAACCGCCCAGGCAGCTCGATCTTCCCGATCTCGATCGGGACGACATCGACGGTGCCGCCGACAAAAATGCCATGGACTGCGTGCGCACGGCACTCACGCGCGCCGATGCGATGAATCAGGGCCGTGACCGCGACCTTCTGCCGGGCATGTAGGCGATGAAGGTCCGGCAGAATCTCTACATCGACCAGAGTTTGAGCGACGCGCTCGACGCGCTGGCGCTGCGTCCGGGCGGCAACAAGTCGCGTATCGTCAACGAGGCGCTCGGCCAATGGCTGGCGCGGCGCGCGACCAAGGAGGTCGACGATCTCCTGAAGCCCCGGCTCGACCGTATTTCGCGCGAGGTCGGTGGATGCCGGCGCGACATCGAGGTGGTACTCGAAGCGCTGTCGCTGTTCGTGCGTTACCAGCTCACCGTCACCGCGCCGCTTCCCGAAGCGGACAGCGCCGCGCGCGCGGTGGGAAATGAACGCTTCGAGCGCTTCATTGCCCAACTCGGCCGCCAGATCGCGGGGGGCAAGCGGACCCTCGCTGCAGCCGATGCCGGTGGTGATGCCCGATGAGCGGTTCGGCGATCTCCGCAGAACGCCGACGCGTAATGCTGCGCTCGGCGATGGGGTCGGCAATCGCGGTGGCGCTGTCGGACCCCAAAGTGATCGAAGTGATGGTCAACCCCGATGGCGCGCTGCGCGTCGATATATTGGGTGAGGGCCGCGTCGATACCAAGGTCCGTATCGATCCCGCGCAGGTCGAGCGGATTATCCGCCTCGTCGCCAGTCATGCCCGCAGCGAAGTTCATAGCGACCGTCCGATCGTCTCGGCCGAACTGCCGCCGCACGGAGATAGTGCAGGCGAGCGGTTCGAAGGAATATTGCCTCCGGTTGCCCTGGCGCCCTGCTTCTCGATCAGGAAGCCGGCGGCACGCATCTACACGCTGCTCGATTATGTGGCCGACGGCATCATGTCGGCCGAAGCCGCGCGCCTTCTTGCTCAAGCAATAGTCGAACGCCGTAACATTCTCGTGGTGGGCGGCACCTCGTCGGGCAAGACCACGCTGGCGAACGCTTTGCTCACCGAAATGGCTGGGCTGGACGAGCGCGTGATCCTGATCGAGGACACGCGCGAACTGCAATGCGCTGCGCCAGATGTGGTGGCGCTGCGCACGCGCCCGAATACGGCCGACAGGAGCGCCGGCGTGACGATGGCCGATCTAGTGCGATCGACGCTGCGCCTGCGGCCCGATCGCATCATCGTCGGCGAAGTCCGCGGTCCCGAAGCGCTCGACATGCTCAAGGCCTGGAATACCGGCCATCCCGGCGGGATTGCGACGGTCCACGCCAATTCGGCGCTGTCGGCGCTCTACCGGATCGAACAGCTCGTGGCCGAAGCGGTGGTCAGCGTGCCGCGGGTGCTGATCGCCGATGCCATCGACCTCGTCGTGTTCATCGCCGGTCGCGGCCTTGCCCGCCGCGTCGAGACCATCGCGCGCGTCGCCGGCCTCGATCCGGACGGCGGTTACGGCCTCATCGACATCACCCCTCACGCCCATCCCGAAGGAGACTGACACATGCGTTCGCTTGCCTTGAAAATCCCGTCACGCCGTTCCACTTTTCTCGCCGGCGCCGTCATTGGCTTCGGACTGATGTTATCGAGCCGGGCCTATGCCGCCGGCACCGGCATGCCGTGGGAGCAGCCGCTCCAGCAGGTACTATCCTCGGTTGAAGGGCCGGTCGCCAAGATCATCGCGGTGATCATCATCATTATCACCGGGCTGACGCTGGCCTTCGGCGAGACCGCGGGCGGCTTTCGGCGGCTGATCCAGATCATTTTCGGCCTGTCGATCGCGTTCGCCGCATCGAGCTTTTTCCTGTCGTTCTTCTCGTTCGGCGGTGGAGCGCTGATCGCATGAGCGGGAGCAGTCAACATATTGAAGGCTTCGAGGTTCCCATTCACGGGAGCCTCGGGGCGCCGATCCTATTGGGCGGCGCGCCACGCGGTCTTGCCATCATCAACGGCACGCTCGCCGCCGCGATCGGCCTGGGCTTGCAGCAATGGATCGCCGGCATCGTCGTCTGGGCCGTCGGACACAGTGTTGCGGTCTTCGCGGCGCGGCGCGACCCCGCCTTCGCGCCTGTTCTCGCCCGTCACCTGCGCCAGCGGAGCTACCTTTCATGCTGAACTTGCGAGAATATCGCCAAAGCGCAGACCGGCTCGCCGATCATCTGCCCTGGGCGGCGCTGGTTGCCGAAGGCGTCGTCCTCAACAAGGACGGCAGCTTCCAGCGGACGTTTGCATTCCGTGGCCCTGATCTCGAATCCGCGACCGAAGCCGAACTGGTCGCGGCCTGTGCGCGCGCAAACAACGTCCTGATGCGCTTCGGCACCGGGTGGGCGCTCCATTTCGAGGCAGAACGGCGCGAGGCGCTGGGCTATCCCGCCAGCCAGTTCCCCGATCCGGCGAGTTGGCTGGTCGATCAGGAACGCCGCGCCCGGTTCGAGGCCGAAGGCATCCATTATGAAAGCCGCTATCATCTGACGCTCACCTGGCTGCCCGCCGCCGACGGCGCCGATGCCGCCGGGCGTTCGCTGGTCGATCGGCCCGAAGCGAAGCAGGGCCGTGACTGGCGTGGGAGCCTCGCCAATTTCATCGCCGAGACCACCCGCGCACTCGACCTGTTCTCCGCCTTCATGCCCGAGGTGCGCGCGCTTAATTCAGCAGAGACGCTGACCTATCTGCACGCCGCGATCTCGAACCGCCGTCATCCTGTCGCAGTGCCCGAGACGCCGATCTATCTCGATGGCTTGCTGGCCGACACCCCGCTCACCGGCGGTCTCGAACCCAGGCTGGGCGACCAGCATCTGCGCACACTCACCGTCACCGGCTTTCCCAATATGAGCCGGCCGGGGATTCTCGATGCGCTCAATGAGGCCGATTTTCCCTATCGCTGGGCGACCCGCTTCATCGCGCTCGACAAGGCGGACGCCACCAAGCTGCTGACCAGGCTGCGGCGGCAATGGTTCAACAAGCGCAAGTCGATCACCGCGCTGCTGCGCGAAGTAATGTACAATCAGCCAGCGCAATTGCTCGACAGCGATGCTGACAACAAGGTCGCCGATGCCGATCTCGCGCTTCAGGCATTGGGCGGCGATCATGTCGCCTTCGGCTATCTGACCACCACGATCACCGTATCGGACACCGACCGCGCCCGGGTCGAGGACAAGATTCGGGCCATCGAGCGGATCGTCGGCGGCCTGGGCTTCGTCACCATCCGCGAAGGCGTCAATGCGATCGAGGCCTGGCTGTCCTCACTCCCTGGCCATGCCTACGCCAATGTTCGCCAGCCCATCGTTCATACGCTGAATCTCGCGCACCTGATGCCGCTGTCGGCAGTCTGGGCGGGACCGGCGCGCAACGCACATTTGGACGGCCCACCGTTGCTCACCGCGCAGACCGCCGGCTCGACCCCCTTCCGGCTTTCGACCCATGTCGGCGATGTCGGGCATATGATGGTGGTCGGCCCGACCGGCGCGGGCAAATCGGTGCTGCTTGCGCTGATTGCGCTCCAGTTCAGACGTTACGCCGGTGCCCAGGTCACTATCTTCGACAAGGGCCTCTCCGCACGTGCCGCGGTATTGGCCATGGGCGGCGCGCATCATGCGCTGGGTTCCGGTGATGTCGACGGCGACGCGCTCGCCTTCCAGCCCCTGCTGCGGATCGATGATGCGACCGAACGTGGCTGGGCGGCGGAATGGATTGCTGCGATGCTCGAAGCCGAAAAAGTCGCCGTCACCCCGGAAGTGAAGGACGCCGTCTGGTCAGCACTCACCAACCTCGCCTCCGCGCCGCCCCAGGAGCGGACCATGACCGGCCTTTCGCTGTTGTTGCAATCCAATGCGCTCAGAACCGCGATCCAGCCCTACACGCTCGACGGGCCGCACGGTGCGCTGCTCGACGCGGTCGAGAGCGGATTCGCCTTCGCCGACGTCCAATGCTTTGAGACCGAGGCGCTGCTGGGGCAGGCGAGCGTCGTCGCGCCGGTGCTGACCTATCTGTTCCATCGGCTGGAAGAACGGTTCGACGGCCGCCCGACATTACTGGTGCTCGACGAAGCATGGATCTTCCTCGACCATCCGCTGTTCGCCGCACGCATCCGCGAGTGGCTGAAGACGCTGCGTAAGAAGAACGTCGCGGTCCTGTTCGCGACACAAAGCTTGGCGGATATCGCCGACAGCACTATCGCGCCCGCCATCATCGAGAGCTGCCCGCAGCGTATCCTGCTTCCCAACGATCGGGCGATCGAGCCGCAGTCGCGCGAAGCCTATACCCGTTTCGGTCTCAACTATCGCCAGATCGAACTGGTCAGCCGGGCGACGCCGAAGCGCCACTATTATCTGCAGTCGGCGCGCGGCAACCGGCTGTTCGAACTGGGCCTTGGGCCGATCGCGCTGACGCTCACCGGTGCGTCCGATCCCGCCAGCCAGAAGCGGATCGATGCGATCCTTGCCGAGTATGGGTCGGTCGGCTTCGCCGCCGAGTTTCTGCGCTCCGCCGATCTTGCCTGGGCCGCCGATCTGCTCTGCACCTTTCCCGGCACTTCCCACTCCATCGATCCCCAACCTCCAGCCCCCGGAGAATGACCATGACCAGAAAGATGCCCTTCAAGAAATACGTGATCGCGAGCGCGCTTGGGTTTGCCACCGTTGGATCGGCGGAAATTGGCCTCGTCGTGACGAGCGAGCCGGCCCACGCACAATGGACGGTATTCGATCCCACGAATTACACTCAGAACCTGCTCACTGCCGCGCGATCGCTCCAGCAGATCAACAACCAGATGCGAATGCTACAGAACCAGGCGCAGAGCCTGATCAATCAGGCGAAGAACCTGACCACGATCAGTTTCCCCGAGCTTCAACAGCTCAGGCAGACCATCCAGCAAATCGATGTGCTGATGGGACAGGCGCAGGCCATCCGCTTTCGGGTCGCGGGTCTAGACCAGCAATTCCGGGCGCAATATCCAATGGCCTTTGACGCGGCGCTGACCAACGATCAACATGTGATCGATGCGCGGGGTCGGCTCGACATGTCGATGGCGGCCTATAAGCAAACCATGACCGTGCAGGCCCAGGTGGTCGAGAACATTGCCGCCGACGAAGCTGCATTGAACGGTATCGTCCAGCGTAGCCAGGGCGCCGAGGGTGCGTTGCAGGTCGGCCAGGCAACCAACCAGCTCCTCGCGCTCGTGGCCAAGCAGCAGTTCCAGATCCAGACACTGATGGCAGCGCAATATCGCGCCGATGCGATCGAACGCGCCAACCGCAACCAGTCGCGCCGCGACGCGCGAGGGGCGGCGACGAAATTCCTCGGTTCGGGCCACGCATACACGCCGAACTGACACCCGATCGGCGGTGCTGGCGATAACACCCCCGCTTGTCGCCCGTGCCGTCACCGCGGGGCTCGCTTACCCTGATTCTCACCTCCCAAGTTCAGGGCGGCGGGTCTCGCGGACCATCTCTCCGACATCCGAAAGCTGACGCGACGTGGACAATCTCAACATCATCGATCAATTCATGCAGGCCTTCATCACCTACATCGACAGTGGGTTTGGCCTCCTGGGCGGCGACGTCAGCTTTTTGTCGCGCACGCTGATCGCGCTCGACATCACATTGGCCGGCTTGTTCTGGGCCTTGGGCGGCGAGGACAATGTGCTCGGACGCCTGATCCGCAAGATCCTCTATATCGGGGCCTTCGCGTTCATCCTGAACAGCTTCTCGACCCTCAGCGACATCATCTTCCGCTCGTTCGCACAGGCCGGGCTTGCTGCGGGCGGCGGGACTATTACCGCAGCAGACTTGCTGAAACCGGGTCGGCTCGCCGGGACCGGCTTCTCCGCCGCCTGGCCACTGCTTCAGCAGGTCAATCAGTATCTCGGTTTTACAAGCCTTTTCGATAACTTCCTGACCATCATTGTGCTGCTCGTCGCCTGGATCATTGTCATCCTCGCCTTCTTCATCCTCGCGGTGCAGATGTTTGTCACGATCCTCGAGTTCAAGCTGACCTCATTGGCCGGCTTCATCCTCGTGCCGTTCGCCCTGTGGAACCGGACGAGTTTCCTTGCCGAACGGGTGCTGGGCAATGTGGTCTCCTCGGGCATCAAGGTCATGGTCCTCGCGGTCATCGTCGGGATCGGCTCGAACTATTTCAACCAGTTCGCGACCGCGCTGCAGGGCCAGCAGCCCGACATCAATCAGGCGATGAGCCTGGTGCTCGCAAGCCTTGCCCTGTTCGGACTCGGCATATTCGGCCCCGGTATCGCTTCCGGTCTCGTCGCCGGCGCGCCGCAGCTAGGCGCCGGCTCGGCGTTCGGCACCGTGCTCGGCGCCGGCGGCATCATGTATATGGGCGGAGCCGGCGCAGTTGGCGCTGCGCGCGGTCTTGCCGCCGCTGGTCTCGGCGCGGTACGTGCAGGCACGTCGATGGGATCGGCGGCGTCGACCGCATACACCCTCGGCCAGCAAGGGGCCGGTTCGGCCAGCGTCGGTGCCGGCATTCGCGGCATGGCGAGCGCTGCAGGCAGTGCCGCGCGGGCGCGCCTGTCCGCCACACTGGGTCTTGGTGAGGCCGCCGGGTCGGGCCGCCAGGCCGCGTTCAACGCCATGGCCGGGCGAACCGGCTCCGATGTAGGAACCGCCGAAAGCGCTCCGTCATCGATGCCCGGATGGGCGCGCGCGATGAAGGCCCAGCAGACATCTCGCCACCACCGTCAGACCGCCATGCACGTAATCCAATCGGGGACAAGCGGCGGTCATGGCGCCACGCCAGACATCAAGCAAAGGGACGACTGATATGCTCTTCAAACGAGCGGTGCAGCGCTATGGACGCACACCCGAACCGGAAACGCCCTATCAGCGCGCGAACCAGCTCTGGGACGAGCGCATCGGTTCGGCTCGGGTGCAGGCGAAAAACTGGCGGCTGATGGCCTTTGGCTGCCTGGGGCTCACCACCGCCTTGTCGGGCGGCCTGCTCTGGCAGTCGCTGCAGAGCCGGATCGTTCCCTATGTGGTGGAGGTCGATAAGCTCGGCGAGGCTCGCGCCGTCCAACCCGCCGACAAAACTTATCACCCAACCGATCCGCAGATCGCGTGGTTCCTTTCCAAATTCATCGAGGATGTGCGCTCGGTCTCGCTCGATCCGGTGCTCATGCGGGCCAACTGGCTCTCGGCCTACGACTTCGCCACCAAGCGTGGCGCGCTATTCCTTGGCGATTATGCAAGGCAATCCGACCCGTTCGGTCACGTCGGAGAGCGCACGACTTCGGTGCAGGTGACGAGCGTGGTGCGCGCGTCCGACACATCGTTCCAGATCAAATGGGTCGAAACCGCCTACGAACGCGGCAGCGTAACAGGCACCTCGCACTGGACGGCGATCCTTACCATCGTGATGGCGCCGCCCAGGAGCGCCGACACGCTCAGGAAGAACCCGCTCGGTATCTATGTCGATGCGATCGACTGGAGCCGCGAGATCGAACCGGAAGGTTCGCCGCCAGCCACGACGCCAGCCCTCGAACCGTCGCGGTCAGCCTTGCCGCCACCGGCGAACATCCCGGCCGGATCGCCACCCGATCCTGGCCTCGGCACCACCAATCCGGAGACCCAGCCATGAAATCCATAGTCCTGTCAGCGGCGGCGCTTGTGATCGCCACCCCTGTCCTCGCCCAGACCGCGTCTGCCATGCCGAGCGAACCTATCGTTGCGCCGGCGCCCAAAGCCACGACCCACCGCACTCGTCCGCCATCGCCTGCCGAACAGCGCGTGCGTGCCGCCAACCACGCCGCGACGATGGAGCCTTTGACCGGCGGCTATCTTGGCGGCGTGGAATTCTATCCCTTCAACGAAGGCGCGATTTACCAGGTGTTCACCGCTCCGGGGCAAGTAACCGACATCGCGCTTCAACCCGGTGAGGAGCTCGTTGCCGTAGCCGCCGGCGACACGGTGCGATGGGTGATCGGCGATACGACGTCGGGAGGAAGCGGCAGCGGGAAGGCGAAGCGCACCCATGTGTTGGTGAAGCCGTTCACCGCCGGGCTTTCGACCAATCTCGTCATCACCACCGATCGGCGCACCTATCATCTGACGCTCACCAGCACAGGGCATACCGCCATGTCGGCGCTATCCTGGAGCTATCCGCATGACGAGCTGATCGCCTTGAGGGTCGCGGCCGAGGCAGCGCGCGCGGCGCAGCCGGTCGCATCGGGATTAAGGCCCGAGCAGTTGCACTTCGGCTATGTCATCTCCGGCGACAAGCCGGCATGGCGGCCGCTGCGCGCCTTCGATGACGGGCGGCAGACCTTCATCGAGTTTCCGCCAAGCTTGGGGGAAGGGGAGGCGCCGCCGCTGTTCCTCGTCGATTCAAAGGGGAACGCGCAGTTGGTGAATTACCGGCTGCAAGGCCGCTACTACGTCGTCGACCGGATATTCGACACCGCCGAACTGCGCCTCGGGCTCAAGCATCAGGACGTGGTGCGGATAAGCCGGACTGGCGATACGCGCAAACGGCGGAGGGGGGCATGAGCGACGAAGCATCAGATGGTCCCGTGCCGGCCCAGCCTGTCAAACTCGATCCCGAAACCCTGGCAATCCGCAGTCGGCCGCCACGTGCCATCCGGTTCAAGCGCGGCGTCATCATCGCGGTCGCTGCACTGGGTTCGGTGAGTCTGGTTGCGGTGACATGGATGGCGTTAAAACCGCGCCTGTTCCACCGCGCGGACATGCAGCAGGAACTGTCGCAGCCCAATGTGCGGTCAGCCAGTGATACGCTTGCAAATGCTCCCGCCAACTATGGCCAGGTGCCACAGCTCGGGCCGCCATTACCCGGCGATCTCGGCAAGCCGATCCTGGAAAATCAACAGGCAATGATGACCCCTGTCGATCCGGCGGCGCAGCAGCTTCAGCAGGTCCGGACGGCAGAGCGCGAGCGTCAGCTTGCCGAACGCAAGGCCGCGCGCGAATCCGGTGTGCTGGTGCAGAGCCGGCAGGCCGCCAGCACTGCCGACGCGGTGCCCGTCGCCGCAGTGCAGGCGGCTGCGGACCAGCCGGAAAGACCCGCGCTGGCGCTCGATCCAACCAACGATCCCAATGCGCAGGGGCGCAAGGAAGCATTCGTCGGCAAACTTGATCCGCGCGGCGACATTAACCCGCACGCGCTGATACCGCTGGTGTCGCCGTACACGCTATCGGCCGGCAGCGTGATTGCTGCGAGTCTGATCACCGGCTTGCGTTCCGATCTGCCGGGCCTCGTCACCGCCCAGGTCACCGAGAATGTCTATGACAGCGCGACGGGGCGTTTTTTGCTGATACCGCAGGGTGCGCGGCTGATCGGCAGCTATGACAGCGTCGTGGCATATGGTCAGAAACGCGCGCTCATTGTCTGGCAGCGCATCGTCATGCCGGATGGTTCATCCCTGCGCATCGATAATGTGCCAACCACCGATCCTTCGGGCTATACCGGGCTCCAGGACAAGGTCGATTTCCACACCTGGCAGTTGCTGAAGGGCGTCGTGCTCTCGACCTTGCTCGGGGTCGGCTCCGAGCTGTCGCTGTCCGGGCAAAGCGACCTCGTGCAGGCGATCCGCATGTCAACGCAGGATACCGTCTCTCGGGCAGGGGGCCAGATCACCCGACGAAGCCTCGGCATTCAGCCCACGATTACCATCAGGCCGGGGGCGCCGGTCAGGTTGGTCGTGCACAAGGATTTGGTGTTCGCGCCAGTCGGGAAGAACTGACATGGCCGGGATCAAGCTGAGCAAGCTGCCCGACCGCACGCCGGTCAAGCTTTCGATAACGATTACGCCGGATCTCAAACGCGCACTCGACGAATACGCCGAGTTCTACCGCACGGTTTACGGGCAGGAGGAACCGGTTGTCGAGCTCGTGCCTCATATGCTTGCGGCTTTCCTCGCAGGCGACCGCGAATTTGCCCGAATACGCCATGGCCGACCCAAATCCGCATGAGCGCCCGCTTGACTTTGCCGATAGGCCGGAGCGGCTGATCAAGCTGGAGGAAGTCAGTCGGCGCGTGGGGCTCGGCAAATCCATGATCTACCAGATGATCAAGGAGGGCCGCTTTCCGCGCCCGTATAAGATTTCGCCCTTTGCGTCGCGCTGGAGCGAACAGGAGATTGTGGCCTGGATCTCCGATGTGAAGGACGGGTTTGAGGGAAAGAAGCGCAAGTTTTAGCGTTCTTCTCTAACCGATTAGACGACACAGCTTAAGTTGATCTCGGAAGATTTCTCGACTAGAATCCTCTTGCCGTTGAACTGACAGCGAAAGCGGTCGTTTTTTGCGGAAATCTGCGACTTAGCTCGCGTGGTATTCGGTGTGGCACTTGGGAAAGGATTGACGGGCCCAGCGGTATAAATTCAATCACTTACCGACTGAGTTCGAATCCCACCCTCTCCGCCATTTTCACACTGTATAAAATCCCGTCTGTGTTGCCGGTGGCGATTGGCAGGATCGCCGCCATGTCGATGGCTGTGCGAAAGCCTGTGTGCGGCACTATTTATCGTTATGCGGGGAAAATGGTGCTGCCGGTGAGGATTGAACTCACGACCTCAGCCTTACCAAGGATGCGCTCTACCACTGAGCTACGGCAGCACTGCCAGCGTCGTTATTGCGGGCGGAGGGGGCCTATGTGCTTGGACAGGTCCGATTGTCAACCCGAAGCGTGTTGGTCTATGCGATTTTCATGACCGACAAGGACGACAAACAGGCCCGGCTGGCCGAGGCGCTGCGTGCCAATCTTCGCAAGCGCAAGGCGCAGGCGCGGGCACAACCGGCCCCCGCGCCCGAACCCGGCGCCCCTTCAGAGCCGGACGCGCCCTCCGGCGAGTAGGGCGCGCCGCGCGACCCGCATCACCCGATGGGCGCGCATTTGCGTTCCAGCCACGCCTTGTCCTCGCCATCAAGCTGCGGGCCGATCATTTCCAATACCCGCGCATGATAGGCGTTGAGCCACGCCAGTTCGTCCGGCGTCAGCAAGGCGGGTTCGATCAGGTCGCGCTCGATCGGCGCGAAGGTCAGCGTTTCGAACCCCAGCACGGTGCGGTCCTCGACCGGCTTTTCGACGATCAGCACCAGATTTTCGATGCGGATGCCATATTCACCCGCCTTGTAATAACCCGGTTCGTTCGAGCAGATCATGCCCGCGCGCAGCGGCTCGGTCGCACCGCTGCCCGGATAGTTGGGTGTGGAGATACGCTGCGGCCCTTCATGCACCGACAGATAGGCGCCGACGCCATGGCCGGTGCCATGGGCGTAATCGAGGCCGACTTCCCATAGCGGGCGGCGTGCGAAGGAATCGAGCTGGCCGCCGGTCACGCCTTCGGGCCATAGCGCGGTGTCGATGGCGATATGCCCCTTCAGCACGCGGGTGAAGCGGTCGCGCATTTCCGCCGTCGGTTCGCCGATGGGCAGGACGCGGGTGATGTCGGTGGTGCCGTCTTCATACTGACCGCCCGAATCGACGAGATAAAGCTGGCCCGGCTTCAGTTCGGCGTTGGAGGCTTCATCGACGCGGTAATGCGGGCTGGCTCCATGGCCGCCCGCGGCGGAAATCGTGTCGAAGGACGTGTCGCGCAGCACGCCGGTCTGCTGCCGGAATTCAAGCAGTCTGGCGACGCAATCGAGTTCGGTCAGCCCGCCTTTCGGCGCGGTTTCGGAAACCCAGCGCAGGAAACGGACGATCGCCGCCCCGTCGCGGGACTGGGCGGCGCGATGCCCGGCGATTTCGGCCGGGTTCTTGAGCGCCTTTGCCAGCACGACGGGATCGCGCACGCTCAGCACCTTCGCACCGCCCGCGTCCAGCCCGTCGAAAATCGCCGCGACCGCGCGTTCGGGATCGGCGGCAACGCGCTTGCCCGCAAACCGGGTCAGCGCATCGCCGAACGTCGCGCGGTCCTGCACCCGCACCGCGTTACCGAGATGCTGTGCGACGGCGTCAGTCACTTTTTCCGGCGCGACGAACAGGTCGGCGGTGCCGTCGGCATGGACGATGGCATAGCTGAGCGCGACCGGTGTGTGGACGACATCGGTGCCGCGAATGTTGAACGCCCATGCGATCGAATCGAGTGCGGACAGCACCACGGCATCGGCCTTGCGCTCCGCCAGCCAGTCGGCAATTTCAGCGCGCTTGTCGGCGGACGACCGGCCCGCCGCCATATCGGACTGTACCTCCAGTTTTGCAGGCGAAGGGGCAGGGTGGTCGGCCCAAACCGCGTCGATGGGATTACGCGGCACCGGCACCAGATCGGCACCGCGTTCGGCCAGCGCCTTTTTCGCTTCCTTCACCCATGCGCGGGTGTGGAGCCAGGGGTCGTAGCCGATGCGCCCCCCCTGTGGTGCGTGTTCGGACAGCCAGCCGGAAATGCTTTCCTGCGGCACCGGCACATATTGCCAGTCCTTGCCGTCAACCTGTTCACGCACCTGAAGCGTGTAGCGGCCGTCGGTGAAGATCGCGGCTTCCTCCGGCAGAACCACGGCATTGCCCGCCGACCCCTGAAACCCGGTCAGCCAGGCGAGACGTTGCGCATATTCGCCGACATATTCGCTCATATGCTCATCGGTCAGCGGCACCACGAACCCGTCGAGGCGGTCGGCCTTCAATTGTTCGCGCAGCGCTTTCAGGCGGTCGGAATAGCTGGACATCGGATCACTTTCGAATTGGCAAAGTTTAGGAAGTTGACGGTACGTCCCCCCTTGAGATGCTTCCCCACATGGGGGGTGCGGCAGCGTTGTGAAAGTAGGGGAGGGCAGGCCGTCGCGATCATGGCGCGTCTTGTGCCAGAAACGGCGCATGTAGGACAGGGGGGCTTCGCCGATGCCATTCGCGCTTCCCGTCGCGGCCAGCCCTCCCGTCGTCGATGTGGCCGGAACCCTGCCCTGCACATCCGCTGAACGGTTCGAACGGCTGCGGTCGCGATCGTGACAGCGGTACGGGGCGATGAAGTTTGTGGAGAGGTCTGATGATTACACTGACACCTGTTCAGATTGCCATCGGTCTTGTGGTTATTGCGGTCCTGATCGGCGTTGCCGTGATGGTGATCCGACGCAACAGGACGGCGCATCTGAGAGATCGATTCGGCGACGAATATGACCGTACGGTACGGGACCGCGGCGGCGCGTCAAAAGCGGAAGCGGAACTGGCCGAGCGCGAAAAGCGCGTCGCGAAGTTCGAACTACGTCCGCTATCGGCATCGCAGCGCGACGATTTCGTGCGCAACTGGCAGCGTATTCAGGGCCAGTTCGTCGATAATCCCGAAGGTGCCGTCGGCCATGCCGATGTGCTGCTGGGCGATGTGATGCAAGCACGCGGCTATCCGGTCAGCGATTTCGAACAGCGTACAGCCGACCTGTCGGTTGATCACGGCGAAGTCATCACCAATTATCGCACCGCTCATGCCATTGCGGTACGTCATGCGCGCGGTGAGGCGAGCACCGAAGACCTGCGTCAGGCAATGATCCATTATCGGGCGCTGTTCGACGATCTGGTCAATGAACCGTCGGGCGATGCTACCCCCGACCCGCGCATTCGCCGCATTCCGGAGGAGCGTATTCATGACTGATCTTACCCGCGAAGAAACCGCAGAGCGGCCCATGCGGACCGACGATCTGGTCGGACGGCCCCCCGATGCGGTGTGCATCCTGCCATATTTTGCCCGGTAGTTGCTCAGGCAGAGGCTATGCCGCGCCTTGCGCTGAGCAGTACCGTCAAGCGTGCAATGCCATACAGCAGCGTGCCGCCGATAAGCATCGGCAGGATTTGCGCAAACGGCGCGCCACCCGCCATCCAGGTCAGGCCGACCAGCACCGCCCCGGCAATGAACGATATCAGAATCTCCACCGCATCGACGCGTCGTCCATCGGTACCCGGCTCACGCCAGCGCAGCACCGGCAACACCAGCACCATGATGCAGCCGCCCAGAATGTTGGCGACTACATTGATCGTGGCCAGCGTTTCGAAATCACCCCACATCGCCATCACGCAGGCCATTCCGCCGATCAGGATGATCGCGTTGTCGGGCACCAGCCTGCGCCGCGACAGATGTCCGAACCAGCGCGGCAATATCTCCTGTTCTGCCATGCCATAGACCAGACGTGGCATGGCAACGATGCCGTTCAGCAGGTTTGCCCAGATCGAGAAGCCCGCCGCGATGACGATGGCGATTGTGCCCGCCGGTCCAGCCAGCTTCCCTGCCGCCATCGCCAGTGCGTTCTCGCCACCGCCTTCGGGCATGATCGCGGCAAAGGCGACGACCAGCAGCGCATAAAACAGCGTCACCCCGATCAGCACGGCCGCGATCGCGATCGTGACATTGCGTCTGGCATGCCGGACTTCGCCTGCCGACAACACCGCATAGACGAGGCCCGTATAGGCGTAGAAGGTGATGAGGATCGCGCTGCGATAGTCGCCTGCCGCCGGTGGCGAGACGCTGATCTGCGGACTGCCGAACAGGAATCCGCCGATGAGCAGCAGGACGAGGGGCGTCAGCTTGATAAAGGTGATCAACCCCAGGGTGCGCACTGATTTTCGCATGCCCGCCAGCGCCAGCAGGGTTGCGGCAATCAGGGTCGCGAGTGTCGCCGTCAGATGGATCGCAGGCTGTGCGAGCGGCGGAAACAGCGCGGCGAGATAGGTGATCATGATCAGTGCATTGGCGGCCAGCGCAACGACCTGCGCGATCATCGCGCCCAGCCCGACCTGAAACGAAACGAATTTCCCGAACGCTGCTTCGGCATAGAGAACGGGGCCGCCATTGCTGTCGAACCGTCGGCTGAGCCGCGACAGGATGAAGGCGGAGGGAAAGTGAAGCAGTCCGACCGCGATGATCAGCAACGGCGCAAATGCACCGACCGATCCGGTAAGGATGGCGGGCAGGGCGAAAATCCCCGCCCCGATCATGCCGTTCAGGGTGAACAGCATGGGCGCGATCAGGCCGACACTGCGAACCGGAACCCGTTCCTGCATGATGTCGCGCCTCTCCACCGCCGCCGATGCGCAACGGTACCGGTGCCTCGATGGGAAATCCTGAGGGAATTATGATGGCGGCGCTTTTCGAGCAGCGTTGCCGACCGGCGTTCGATTCCGTAGGGCTTGGCGCATGACAACCAGCCCCAGGCCGCCCGTCGCGGCAACCCGCCCGCATAGCTACACCCGCCACGGCGTGACCATCGAAGACCCATGGGCATGGATTCGCGCACCGGGATATCCCGCGCCGGTCGAGGATGCCGATGTGCTCGGCTATCTGGAGGCGGAGAACGCCTATTACGAAGCGGTGATGGAGCCGCTGAAGCCGCTGGCCGACACGCTGTTCACCGAGATGCGCGGGCGGATCAAGGAAGACGATGCGACCGTCCCGCAAAAGGACGGCGACTGGCTCTACTGGACCGATTTCGAGAAGGGCGGCGAATATCGCCGCTGGTGGCGCAAGCCGGTGGGCGGGGGCGAGGATCAGCTGATCCTCGACGAACCGGCGCTGGCGAAGGGCAAGGAGTATTTCTCGCTGGGTGCGTTTGCGGTCAGCCCGGACGGCAGGCTGCTCGCCTATGCGGTGGATGACAGCGGCGCGGAGCGATTCGAGATTCGCGTGAAGGATCTCGAAACCGGCGCCCTGTTGCCCGATACCATTCCCGGCATGTTGTCGTCGATCGTATGGACGGCGGACTCGAAGGGCTTTCTCTACGGCCTCGCCAACGAGCACTGGCGCACCGACAATGCGCGCTGGCACAGGCTGGGCGACGATCCGGCGGACGATGTCGAACTCTATCATGAAGACGATGACGGCTGGCGCGTGTCGGTGGGCGAAACGCAGTCGCGCAACTGGCTGGTGATTTCGGCCGGCGACCATGTGACCAGTGAGATTTACCTGCTTCCCGCCGACAATCCGGCGGCCGAGCCGATCCTGGTCGCCGCCCGCAAGCCGGGGCGCGAATATGATGTGGAGGAACATGACGGCACGCTGTTCATCCACACCAACGACACCCATACCAACTGGCGGCTGGTGACGGCGAGTATCGACGCACCCGGAGATTGGGTGGAGCGGATCGCGCCGTCCGACGATTTCTACATGACGGGTGTCACCTGTTTCGCGGATTTCTTCGTCGTGGAAGGGCGTGACCGGGGCCTCGATCAGGTCGAAATCCACCGCTACGACCCGACAATCGCACCGCACCGGATCGTCTTTCCCGAAAGCAGCTATGTCGCGGGCGAGGGCGATAATCCCGAATATGCGATTACGAAGCTGCGGCTGGGCTATGAATCGATGGTCACGCCGGGAACCGTCTATGATTACGACATTGCGACCGGCACGCTCGAAACGCTGAAGGTACAGGAAATCCCGTCGGGCTATGACGCGTCGGGCTATGCCAGCGAGCGGCTGGAAATTACCGCGCGCGACGGGACGGCGGTGCCGGTATCGGTGGTCTATCCGAAGGATTTTCCGCGCGACGGGTCGGGCAGGCTCTACCTCTATGCCTATGGCGCCTATGGCCATGCGATCCCGCCGGGATTTTCGACCGGGCGGCTGAGCTTCCTCGATCGCGGCATGGCCTATGCCATCGCGCATATCCGCGGTGGCGACGATCTGGGCCAGCAATGGTATCTCGACGGCAAGCTGGAAAAGCGCACCAACAGCTTTACCGATTTCGTCGATGCGGCGAAGGGGCTGATCGAACGCGGCTTCACCGCGCCGGGCAATATCGCGATTTGCGGGCGTTCGGCGGGTGGCGAGCTGATGGGTGCGGTCGCCAATTCCGACCCCGATCTGTGGGGCGTGGTGGTGGCCGATGTGCCGTTCGTCGATGTGCTCAACACGATGCTCGACGAAAGCCTGCCGCTGACGCCCGGCGAGTGGCCGGAATGGGGCAATCCGATCGAGGACAAGGCGGCGTTCGACCTGATCCGCAGCTATTCGCCCTATGACAATGTCGAGGCGAAACCCTATCCGCCGATGTTCATTTCAGGCGGGTTGAACGATCCGCGCGTGACCTATTGGGAACCGGCGAAATGGGCGGCGAAGCTGCGCGCGACCAGGACCGACGATCATGTGCTGGTGCTGAAGACCAATATGGGTGCAGGCCATGGCGGCAAATCGGGGCGCTGGGAATCGCTGCGCGAGGCGGCGGAGGAAAACGCGTTCGTGCTGTGGCAGCTTGGGCTGGCGGAGATGGGGTAATCTCCGCGTCATCGCGAGCGAAGCGAGCCGGATGGACTGCCGCGTCGCTTCGCTCCTCGCAGTGACGGGGGTTCAATGGCAGCAGTGATGTTTCGGCGCGGGCTGTTTCTTGCTCAGGAGGTAGAGCCATATGGCCAGCGCACCGAAGGCGATGTTGAGCCAGAAGGTATAGTCGATCGAGAAGGTCATCAGCTTGACCCGAATGTCGGGCTGTAGCTGCGGCACCAGTCCGAGCGCGTTGAAGCCGAGATCGACAAGGATCGCGGCGATCACCATCGAAGCATAGAGCACCGCGCCGATATAGGCGGCCATGCGCAGCCCGAAATAGCGGCGATAGGCATCGAGCAGCGGCAGGATGATGAGGTCGCCGTAAATGAAGGCGATGACACCGCCGAAGGTCGCCCCGCTTGCCCACAGGATCGCGGCCAGCGGCACATTGCCGATCGAGCAGAGAAAGGTCAGCGACGCGACGATGGGGCCGAGGATGGCGTTGGCGGGGATCTGGATCGCGGCGGGCGCGTTCGACAGGAACAGCGAGTGCCAGAAGCTGTCGGGCACGAATGCGGCGATCAGGCCGCCGACCGCGAAGCCGATGGCCAGATCCTTCCACAGCATCGACCAGTCCATGGTGAAGTGCCGCGCAACCGCCAGTCGGCCCTCACGGCTTGCCAGCCGCTGCCACCAATGCTCGCCCGGCGGCATGGCGCCGCCATGACCGTGTCCGTCGCCCGATTCCATGTGCGAGCGGGCGTCCTCCGCCAGCTTCGCCGGATAAGTCGCCTTGACGATCAGGCTCATCACCAGGATCAGCACGATGCCGCCGACCCATTCGGCGACCATGAATTGCCAGCCCATCAGCAGATAGAGCACGATGCCTAGTTCGATGACGAGGTTGGTGGAGGCGAAGAGGAAGGCCAGCGCCACCTCCAGCGCCGCACCCTTGCGGAACAGCGTGCGGGTGATCGAGGTGGAGGCGAAGGAGCAGCTTGAACTGGCGGCGCCCAGCAATGCGGCCAGCCCGATCTGACGCGGGCCGCCCTTGCCCAGCCGCGCGCGCAGCGCCTCATTGGGGACGACCGTCTGCAACGCCGCGGAAATCGCGAAGCCCAGCACCAGCGTCCAGCCGGTTTTCCAGAACATGCCCAGCGCCATCAACAGCGCGTCGCCCAGCCGATCGATAATGCCCATGTGCCGCTACATGATACGGGGGTGGGGTATTTTCAACCGCTAATATGCGGGACAGGGCAGGGCGGCCTCACAACCCCTTGCGGCGGCGCCGGGCAGGCGCCTCTCAGAGCGCAAGCAGGGCTTTGCCGATCCGTATCAGGTCAGGAATGCGATATAGGATATGATTACCACGATCCTTGAAGATTGATGGGCGCACGTAATCAGATGCGACTCCCGCATAGAGCAGCGTGTCGTTCAGCGGATATTCGGTTCTTCCGCCAGCAGTGCACCGATGCGATGGAGCAGGTGCTGGGTTTGATTATCGGGCACCGTGTTTCTCCTTTGGTTCGTTGCAAATCCGCTGGTGATCGTGGCGCATCGCGACGGCATGGTAGCTTGCTATGCGAAGGCGTTCGTGATGGGCATCTGTATTCGCAAAAGCTTGGGAGGATATTTCGTCTCAGCCCGTCCACCACATATTCGAGGCGATTGGCAGACGCCGGATGCGTGCAGCCGACCCGGAATGGCTTGAAAGCGGTATAGAAGAAAGGAGGGGTGCTGGGGTGATAAGACAAATCGACGCCAGAATGAGTTGCTTTTTTCAGTAAGCCAATTCGAAAGCTTGAGAGACGGAAAAAGGTGGGTTTGCGCATGTCTGCTTTAAGCGCATCGTTTCGTAAAGCTGGCATTGCCTTGACAGGCCAAGTCGGGCCGAACTCGCAAAATTAGACGGCCGAACGTTCGACGCAAAGGCAACTTGCACCCAATAGCCGCGCCATTTGGACGGTTTCACGTTCGTCTATCAATGGATCGTCACTGGACAGTCGCCTTCCATCGTTAAGACGTTAGGTGTTAGTCGCCTTCCCATCCAAATACATCTTCCAGACCGACATTGAACAGTCGCGCAATGCGAAAGCTGGTTTCGAGGCTGGGGGAATAGCGCCCCAGCTCAATGGCGATGATTGTGTGGCGCGTGACCCCCACCGCCTCGCCCAGCGCGGCCTGGCTCATCTGGCCGTGTTTCTCGCGCAAGCTCCGCACGCGGTTGGTGATTGGGGGGCGCTTACCCATAGTCCCGCCCCGTCAGACCGCGCGGCGGAAAAGGAAAATCTGGAACAGGTATTCTGCCAACTGCGCCACGATTAGCGCGCCAACGATGGCGTGAACCAGCAGGGTGGCGCTCCACCCACCAATATACATGATGATGGCAGTGATGACGCCGAGGCCGAGCACGATGCCCGACCAATTGCCGGCACGGTCCATCACGATCCGCTCGCGCTCATCGGCGCTGGCGTGAGCTTCTCTCGGTGAGAGGATTGCGAGAACTGTCTGCGCGATAATCGACAGCACGATCACTGCGAGAACATAGGAGATGAGCGGGCCGATGACAGGGGCTTGCGGTGCGGCTGCGACCAGTTGAGCATACCAAACCCCGGTAACGAGCATGATCGCCCCCATAGCCCAGGCAGATTTTTCCTTGAAAGACATGGCGTGAATCTCCTGTTCATGTAGAATATTTTCTACATAGAAGATCTGCGAGCATATGTCGAATATTTTCGACATAGTTCGGCCGACGTTTTACTCACCGCTCGAAGCATGTCGGATTTGATCGCTCTCGGAGACCCCTAAACCGATATCGAATGACTGCGATTAAGGTCGGATCCTGAAAGGCGGTTTTTTGGCGCAGGTTTCAGAGTTGGTGCGGGCGGGGGGACTCGAACCCCCACGAGCCTTTCGGCCCTACGGATTTTCGTACCAGCTACGGCTTTCGCCGCCGCTCAACCCTTGAGCGTTTGTGGTCTGGACTATCCCTTCACCCTGCTTCGCGTGCGCGAAGGACAGGTGCTGCCCGTCTAGTCTCTACACCTTCCGCCGACAGCGCATGGCCGTTGGCGGCTTGGCTCGGGATCGCCATCTGACAGGGTTCCCCGAATTTGAGCAGTTCTGCATCCCGGGTTTCCCGCAGGAGCACTCAATTGTGTGTCCAAGTCCGTTGCGTCTACCGATTTCGCCACGCCCGCACAGGCACGACCGCGCCGGTATAGGCAGGCGTATCGCGTGCGCCAAGCGGGATGTGACTGAAAAAAGAAGCCGGCCATGTATCGGCATCGGCAAGGAGCCGGGAGCCATTGCCCGGTCCAGGTCATCCGGGACGTTGCGCCTTCAGGCGTTGAGGCGGACGCGCATTTCCTTGCCCGGTTTGAAATAGGGCACGCGCTTGGCCTGCACATCGACCGATTCGCCGGTGCGCGGATTGCGGCCGGTGCGTGCATCGCGGGCGCGGGTCGAAAAGGCACCGAAGCCGCGCAGTTCGACACGCCCGTCCTGTGCCAGCCGCGTGCTGATCGTGTCGAAGAAAACCGTCACGATGCGTTCGATATCGCCCAGGGCGAGATCGGGGTTGTCGCGTGCAAGAAGCTGCACCAGTTCGGAACGGATCATTCCACTTCCCCCATGATGTGATGCATCGGGATTATACCACATGCCTGATGATCAGGCGACCGGGGCAAAGGTGTAGCTACCCCATTGATCCATATCAAGATCTGTATACGAAAAAGGCGGCGGAAGATTGCTCTTCCACCGCCCGATTTTCGTCCCGGATCGGGATCAGCCTTCGTCGCCGCCGCGCGCCTTCAGCGCTTCGCCGAGAATGTCGCCCAGCGATGCGCCCGAATCGGACGAACCGTACTGCGCAACCGCCTGCTTCTCTTCGGCGATCTGCAGCGCCTTGATCGAGAAGGTCGGCTTCTTGGAACGGTCGAACCCGGTGACCATCGCGTCGAACTTCTGGCCGACCTGGAAACGGTCGGGGCGCTGTTCGTCGCGGTCGCGGCCAAGGTCGCTGCGCTTGATGAAGCCGGTGGCACCATCGTCGCCGGCCTGTACCTCAAGACCCGCATCGCGGACTTCCAGCACGCTGACGGTAACGATCGCACCCTTGGACAGGCGGTCGCCCGAGGTGGCGACACCGACGGTCGGCGCACCGCGCTCAAGCTGCTTCATGCCCAGGCTGATGCGTTCCTTGTCCGGCTCGACGGCCAGCACGATGGCCTGAACCGTTTCGCCCTTGCGGTGCAGGTTGAGCGCATCCTCGCCCGAAATGCCCCAGGCGATGTCGGACATGTGGACCATGCCGTCGACATCGTTGTCGAGACCGACGAACAGGCCGAATTCGGTGGCGTTCTTGACTTCGCCCTCGACGGTCGAGCCGACGGGATGTTCTTCCGCGAACTTCTCCCACGGATTGGCCTGCGCCTGCTTCAGGCCCAGCGAGATGCGGCGCTTGTCTTCGTCGACTTCCAGCACCATGACCTCGACCTCCTGAGAGGTGGAGACGATCTTGCCCGGATGGACGTTCTTCTTCGTCCAGCTCATTTCGGAAACATGGACCAGACCTTCGATGCCCGGTTCCAGTTCCACGAACGCACCATATTCGGTGATGTTGGTGACGCGGCCCGCCAGCTTCATGCCGACCGGATATTTGGCCGATGCGCCTTCCCACGGATCGCTCTCGAGCTGCTTCATGCCCAGCGAGATACGCTGCGTCTCGCGGTTGATGCGGATGATCTGCACCTTCACCGTCTGGCCGATTTCCAGCATCTCGCTGGGGTGGCCGACGCGCTTGTAGGAAAGGTCGGTGACGTGCAGCAGGCCGTCAATGCCGCCCAGATCGACGAACGCACCGTAATCGGTGATGTTCTTGACCACGCCCTCGATAATCTGGCCTTCGGTCAGCGACTGGATCAGGCCCGAACGCTGCTCGGCGCGGGTTTCTTCCAGAACCGCGCGACGCGATACGACGATGTTGCCGCGCTTGCGGTCCATCTTCAGGATCTGGAACGGCTGCGGCATGTCCATCAGCGGGGTGACATCGCGCACCGGGCGGATATCGACCTGGCTGCCGGGCAGGAAGGCGACGGCGCCGTTCAGGTCGACGGTGAAGCCGCCCTTCACGCGGCCGAAGATCACGCCTTCGACGCGCGCACTTTCGGCATATTCGGCTTCCAGCTTGTCCCAGGCGGCTTCGCGGCGGGCGCGGTCGCGGCTCAGCATCGCTTCGCCGTTCGCATTTTCGACGCGGTCGATATAGACTTCGACCTCATCCCCCACGTTCAGTTCCGCCTTCTGACCCGGTGCGGCGAATTCACGCAGCGGCACGCGGCCTTCGGACTTCAGGCCGACGTCGATGACGGCCATGTCGTTTTCAATTCCGGTAACGGTGCCGATGACGACGCGGCCTTCAAAGCTGTCGGCGCCGCCAAGGGTCTGTTCAAGCATCGCCGCGAAATCGTCGCGGCTGGGGTTTGCCGTAGTGGCCATAAACCAGAGGTTCCTATTTCAAATCATTTTTCCGGCCAGCCGGTTGGTTCCGGCGGTCTTGTGGCCGAACTGCCGCGGCGGCCGAACGCCGGTCACGGCATCCTTTGGACGGAAGCGATCGCGAAAACCCTGTAAATATGCGAATAGACGCGACAACGCCGACCGGTCGTTACGGCCGCGTTTCGCGTTCGCTGTTGGCTGGGGCGGTTACGCCTTCGCCGCTATTCGGGCTTCCACGAGCGCAATCGCCCGCTGGACGGCGGCCTCTATACTGAGAAAGCTCGTATCGAGCAAGGCGGCATCTGCGGCCTGCCGCATGGGGGCATCGGTGCGTTTCGCATCGCGATCGTCGCGCGCGCGGATGTCGGCCAGCACCCGGTCGAAGGTGACGTCGATTCCGGCCTTGCGCAACTCGCTATGGCGGCGCTGGGCGCGGATGCGCGGGGTTGCCTTGACGAACAGCTTGGCGTTCGCGTCCGGCGCGATCACCGTGCCGATATCGCGCCCGTCGAGGATCGCGCCGCCGGGTTGCTGGGCAAAGCGCTTCTGCCGTTGCAGCAGCGCGGCACGCACCAGCGGATGCGCGGAAACGATGGAAGCCACCTTGCCGACTTCATCGGTGCGCAAACCGGGATCGTCGAGCAGGCTGTCGGGAAAATCGCAACAGGCGACCGCGTCGGCCTCTACTGCGGGATCGAGTTCTTCACGCAGCACATTGGCCGCGACCGCACGATAGAGCAGCCCGGTATCGAGATGCGGCAGGCCATAGTGCCGCGCCAATGCGCGCGCGATCGTGCCCTTGCCCGATGCGGCGGGTCCGTCGACGGCAATGATCATTGGTTGAGCCATGCGCTATGGGCACCAAGTGCCGTGGCGGTGTCAACAAAATCGGGATAGCTGGTGGCGATCGGGCGGGCATCGTCGATGGCGATGGCGCTTTTCGCGTTCAGCCCGGCAATCGCCATACTCATTGCGATACGATGATCCAGATGGGTTTCGATCCGGGCGCCACCGGGCAGCGGCTCGCCGCCGGTACCGGTGATCGCCGCGCCGTCGGGATATTCCTCGATTGCCGCGCCGCACGCCTGAAGTGCGGTAGCCATTGCCGCGATGCGATCCGATTCCTTGACGCGCAGTTCCTCCGCCCCGCGCGCGACGGTCCGCCCCTGTGCGAAGGAAGCGGCGACGAACAGTGCGGGATATTCGTCGATCATGCTGGGCACCAGTTCGGGCGGCACCTCGATTCCCGACAGCGGCGCGTGGCGGACGCGCAGGTCCGCGACCGGCTCGCCTCCGACATCCCGCGCGTCCACTTCCTCGATGTCCGCGCCCATCATCTTCAGCGCGGTGACGATGCCGCTGCGCGTCGCATTCAGCCCGACATTGCGAATCAGGATGTCCGAACCCGGCACGATCGAGGCGGCGACCATCCAGAAGGCGGCCGAAGAGGGGTCTCCCGGTACGGTGATCGTCTGCGGCTTCAGTTCCGCTTCGCCGGTGATCGCGATAATTCGCCCTTCCGGCGTTTCCTCGACGGTCAGGTCGGCACCGAAGCCGCGCAACATCCGTTCGGAATGGTCGCGCGTCGGCACCGGCTCGATCACACGGGTCGCACCGGGGGTGTTCAGTCCGGCGAGCAGCACCGCCGACTTTACCTGCGCGGATGCGACCGGCAGCGTATAGGTGATCGGTACGGCGGGCGCGATCCCGCGCACCATCAGCGGCAGGCGGTTGCCCGGACTGGCGGTGAATTCCGCGCCCATTTGCGACAGCGGGGTGATGACGCGGTCCATCGGCCGTTTCGACAAAGAGGCGTCGCCGGTGAAGCTGACGGTGATCGCATGGCTCGCCACCAGCCCCATCAGCAGCCGTGTGGAGGTACCCGAATTGCCCATGTCGAGCGCGGTTTGGGGTTGCAGCAGACCGCCCACGCCGACGCCGTGCACGCGCCAGACAGTGTCGTCGCCCCGTACGATATCGGCACCCATCGCGCGCATCGCGGCGGCGGTGGCCAGCACGTCTTCGCCCTCCAGCAGGCCGGTGATTCGGCTTTCGCCCACCGCAAGTCCGGCAAACATCAGCGATCGGTGGCTGATCGATTTGTCGCCGGGAACCGTGATGGTTCCGGTCAGCGGACTGTGTGCCGAAAGCGACAGCGGGCGGGGCGATTGCATCGTCATAAGCGCGCGGCTTTTGACAGCGCGCTTGCGCTATGGCAAGGCGCGCGCCACTTTGCGGAACAATCCGCCGAATCCTACATCAATGTTGAAAGGCAATAGAGGCCGTATCTATGGTGAAGCCGGAATGGGGCACGAAGCGGACCTGCCCGAAATGCGCTACCCGATTCTATGACCTGACGAAGGAAGACCCGGTAACCTGCATCGAATGCGGCTATGCCTGGATTCCCGAACCGGTGCTGAAATCCAAACAGCCGGTACCGTTCGATCAGGTCAAGACGGATAAGGAAAAGAAAGCCGAGCAGGATCAGGACCTCGAAGATGAGGATCTGGACATCGACGAGGATGAAGACACCGTCGATGACGACGATCTGGGTGGTGACGACGATCTGGGCGTCAACACCAAGGAAGAAAAGGACGAGGACAACTGATTGTCCCGGCGGGCGCAAACAGCGCTTGCCAAACCGGCGTCGCCTGATTAATGGGCGACGCCTTCCCACCGGAAACGGGGCCGTAGCTCAGCTGGGAGAGCGTCGCAATGGCATTGCGAAGGTCAGGGGTTCGATCCCCCTCGGCTCCACCATTTTCTCTTTTTCGATAGTCGATTTGTAGGGCTGCGGCCGTGCAGCGCGCGGGCTTTGACGATTTTCGAACATCGTCGGCCACGCCGGTATCGCGTGCGCGCTTTTGTATTTTAATTGACGCATAAGTGACACGAACGGCAGGTAGGGGGCACGGTCAGTCATCTTCCCCCCACAGGAGACCCCCAGCCATGTTCCGTTCGTCGGCGCGCCTTGCCGCATTTGCGCTTACCAGTCTGGCACTTACCGGCGTCGCTTCGGCCGGACAGCCGCAAAAGCCCCATAAGACCGCAACGCCGATCAAGCATCTGGTGGTCATCTTTCAGGAAAATGCGTCTTTCGACCATTATTTCGGCACCTATCCGGTGGCTGCGAATCCTTCGGGAGAAGTGGCATTCCATGCTCGCCCCGGTACCCCCGGACTCCCCGGTGCGGACGCCGTCAACACGCTGGCCAGTGCGCATCTGCTGCATGACAATCCCAACGCGACCAACCCGGAAAACGGGGATAATGCCAGCGGGCCGTTTCGGCTCGACGTGACGCAGGCGGCCACTCAGTCGCAGAATCACGGCTATACCGCCGAACAGGCTGCGTTTGACGGTTTCAAGATGGACCTGTTTCCCAAATATACCGGACGGGCCAGCCCCGGCGGGGTCGGTGCGTTCGGCACCAAGGGGCAGGTGATGGGCTATTTCGACGGCAATACAGTCACCGCGCTGTGGAACTATGCGCAGCACTACGCGATGAGCGACAACAGCTTCGGCACCACCTTCGGCCCCTCGACAATCGGCGCGATCAATCTGGTTTCGGGTCAGACCAACGGTGCGGTGGTGAAACCGGGCACCGACCCGCAGGCGGCAAAGCATTTCGTGGCCCCCGACGGCAATGGCGGGCTGACGCTGATTTCCGATGCCGATCCGGCGGGCGATGTGTGTTCGACCAGTCCGGTGCAGGTGACGATGACCGGCCCCAATATCGGAGATATGATGAACGCGCATCATCTGAGCTGGGGCTGGTTCGAGGGCGGTTTCGACCGCACTTATGTCGCCGCCAACGGCTCGAAGGGCTGTAAGCGCTTTACCAGGTCCGCCGTCACCGGCGTACCGAGCGCCGACTACATCCCGCATCATGAGCCGTTCCAATATTACGCCTCGACCGCCAATCCGCAGCATGTCCGCCCGAGTTCGGTGGCGGCGATCGGCACCGCGCATGACGGCGGCGCCAACCACCAATATGACATCCGCGATTTCTTTGCGGTGCTGAAGACCGGGCGGCTGCCCGCCGTCAGCTTCCTGAAGGCGCGCGCGTTCGAGGACGGACATCCGGGCTATTCCGACCCGGTCGATGAGCAGCATTTCCTGACCCGCACGATCAACGCGATCCAGCAGTCGCCCCTGTGGAAAGACACGGCGATCATCGTGCTGTGGGACGATTCGGACGGCTGGTACGATCATGCCCATGCGGTGATGAATGCATCGCATGTGCCCGGCTATGACGTGCTGGAAGGCGATCATTGCGGCACCGGCACGCCGCTGCCCGGTGTCGACGGCAAGCCCGCGGGCGGCCGGTGCGGCCATGGCGCACGCCAGCCGTTCCTGCTGATTTCGCCCTATGCGAAGCAGAATTATGTCGATCACACGCTGACCGACCAGACCTCCGTCCTGCGCTTTATTGAGGATAACTGGATGGGCGGCGCGCGGCTGGGCAAGGGTTCGTATGACGCCCATTCGGGATCGATCGACGGTCTGTTTGCCTGGCACGGCGCGAAGGCACCGAAACTGCTGCTCGATCCGAAGACGGGCACGCCGCGATAAGCCATGATACGCGCCGGTTCCGTGCTGCTGGCGCTCGCGGCGCTGCTGTTCACGGTGGCGGTTGCCAGCCGGGAGCGGATGGCGGCGGGGCAGGTTCCCGCCGGTCCCCGCCTGAGCGCGATGGCGCAGCTTGGCGCAAAGATGTTCTTCGACCCCGCACTGTCGGCGTCGGGACAGAAAAGCTGCGCAAGCTGTCATGACCCCGCGCATCATTTCGGTCCGCCCGATGGCCGGTCGGTACAGTCCGGCGGCCCGCACGGGGAACTGTCGGGTATTCGCGCGGTGCCCTCGCTGGCTTATCTCGACCGCACGCCGCCTTTCACCGTCGGCCCGGAAAGCCTGTACGATCAGGATGCGATCGTCGCCGTGCCGGGAACCGTCAATGCCGGAGCGAAAAACCCTCTCGGCCCGTTGAAAGGGCAGGCGGCACGCAAACATGCAGGCCAGCCCAACGACGTGCCGCAGGGCGGATTGTTCTGGGACGGTCGCGCCGACACCTTTCAGCAACAGGCGTTAGGGCCGCTGATGTCGCCATTCGAGATGGCGAACAAGGATACGGCATCGCTGGTCGCGAAACTGCGCAAGGCGACCTATGCAGAGGATTTCCGGCGGTTGTTCGGCGCGGACATCTTCGACCACCCGACCCGCGCGCTGGATGAGGCGGGCTTTGCGCTGTCTCGCTTTCAGATCGAGGATCCGCGATTTCATCCCTATAGCAGCAAATATGACGCCTATCTGCACGGTCATGCGACGCTGACGCCCGCCGAACGGCGCGGGCTGGCGCTGTTCAACGATCCGGACAAGGGCAATTGCGCGGCCTGCCACCTCGACAAGCCGACGCCCGACGGGCAGCCGCCGGTCTTTACCGATCATGAATATGAGGCGCTGGCAGTGCCGCGCAATCCGGCGATCCCGGCGAACCACGATCCCGATTATTACGATCTGGGCATTTGCGGCCCTTTGCGCCACGACGCCTATGCGCATCAGAACGCCAATTGCGGGCTGTTCAAGACGCCGACCCTGCGCAACGTCGCGACACGCCGCGTCTTCTTTCACAACGGCGTCTATCACAGCCTGAAACAGGTGCTGCGCTTCTATGCCGACCGCGACACCAGACCGGGAGAAATCTATCCCCGGCGGGCGGACGGCAGCATTGCGTACTACAACGACCTGCCACCGCGCTATCGCCGCAATATCGACCGGATCGACGCTCCGCTGAACCGTAAAAAGGGCGATAAGCCCGCGCTGACCGACGCGGAGATGGACGATATCATCGCGTTTCTGAAAACGCTGACGGATCGATAGAAACGCGCGGTCGCGACGGTGCGACATGGTGTCATACCCGTTTGTCGCGTCCGATTCTTTATATTGCCGAGCCGTTAACTTTTGGGAAAGCGGCGGACGATAGCGCTGCCCGTTATGCAGCATCAAAACCTATTCCCGGACCCCAGCCAATCCGGAACAAAAATGGCGTTTTACCGGGCTACACAGTTTCTATTTCCCCGTCATTACGAGTGGCGAATCCTCGCCATCTGTTTCGGTGCGGTGCATGTGCCGCTGATCGCCTTTGCCGGGTTGGAAGCAGTGCGCGGGCACTGGGACTGGATCTCGGTGACCGTGCTGCTGATCGCGACGCTGGCCGGAACGGCGGCGGGGCTATGGGCCCTGTCGGCGCTGTTGGCGCCGATCGACGGGGCGACGAAAATGCTGCGCTGTATCCAGCGGGGGCAGCCTGTCGCCACCGTGCCCGCAGGTGGCGATGACGTGATCGGCCGGTTGCTGAGTGGGGTTGCGGTTGCCGCCGATGAAAATGCCGGTCGGATCGACCAGTTGATCGAGGCCGCAGGGCGCGACATGCTGACCGGCCTGCATAACCGGCGCGGATTCATGGATCAGGTTGCGGGGTTGTTGTCGGACGATGGTGACGCCGTGCTGGCGATGATTGATCTGGATCGTTTCAAGCAGGTCAACGACCGGTTCGGGCATGATCGCGGTGATAAGTTGCTGCTCGATTTTTCCCGGCACCTGAGCGGTTCGGTACGGCGTTCGGATGTCGTGGCGCGCTGGGGCGGGGAAGAATTCGTGGTACTGTTCCCCGATACCGCGCTGGAAACGGCGCGCGATATCATGGACCGCATCCGTGTCGCGATGGCCGCGCGGCAAGAGGCAGCGATCGACGGCCATGTGGTGACCTTTTCATCGGGGCTGGCCCCGGTGCGCGGCTATGCGCGCCTTGCCGAGGCCCGACATCGGGCCGACGAAGCGCTGTACCGCGCCAAAAAACAGGGGCGCAACCGGATCAGCGTTGCAGCAGCCTGAACCGGCGCGTGGGGGCGTTACGTCCGTTCGATGCGTGCGAACATTGCGATGCCGCCATCTTTCGCGGAAGGGCGGGGTTCGCTTTTCCTCCCCGTCTCGTTCGTTGCCGTATCGGCAAGCGCCACGATGAGGTCGTTGATTTCGGCAAGTTGCCGGCGATTGATCCGATAGAATATCTGCTTCGCCTCCCGACGGGTCTGAACCAGGTCCGCCTTGCGCAATATCGCAAGTTGTTGCGACAAGCCCGGCTGACCGATGCCGGTCGCGCTCTCGATCTCGCCGACCGAACGTTCCCGCAAGGCGATCGTGCGCATCAGTTCCAGCCGGACACCATGGGCGAGCGCGCGTAGGATTTCGGCATCTGCTTCCAGATCGCGATCTTTCAGAACCTGTTTCATTTGCGGTTCCTGTCCGGGGTTTCGGAATAGAACCAGTCGCTGGCGCCCTTCGCGTTCAGGGCAGCGTCGGCGGTATTGCCCGGCGTGGTCAGCAGGGCGCTGCCCGGTGACCAGTTGGCGGGGGCAAGACATTTGCCGCTTTCAACGCGTTGCAGCGCCTCCACTACGCGCAGCATCTCTTCCACGGAACGGCCGATGGTCGCCGGATAATCGGTACAGGCGCGCAGAATGCCGTTAGGATCGATGAAATAGGTTGTGCGCGCCGTGCCCGCATCGGCTGCGTCGGGAGCGATCATGCCATAGGCGCGCGCGATTTCGAGCGAAGGGTCTTCGACGACCGGAAAGTCGACGCGGACGCCGAACCGGTCATGGATCAGCCGCAGCCATGCGAGGTGGGAATAGAGGCTGTCCACCGACATTGCCACCAGCGCGCAATCAAGTGCTGCAAACCGGTCGGCTGCTTGCGCCAGCGCGACAAACTCGCTGGTGCATACCGGTGTGAAATCTGCCGGATGTGCAAACAGGACCAGCCAGCGCCCGCGATAGTCGCTGAGCGATATCGTGCCCTGCGTACTGCGGGCGGTGAAGCTGGGAACTTCGTCACCGAGGCGAAGCGGGGCTGGGGACGCAGACGGAATATTCACGGCAACTCCATTCGACGGGGCGGCCTTGCGGCCGTCATCGTATCGATAGTAAAGATTCCACATTATATTTAATTGATGAGATATGGTTGGCAATGCCAAAGCGCAATTGTCGGTTCGGGCGCTTCGGCGGATGCCCGAATTGTTGTATGTTTCTCTCCGCGTCCAGCGAACAGCAGTGGAATCAGGCATGACCGAACGAACCGAACTGCGTAGCGTAACCACCAGCGGTGGCGTGCATCTGAGCGTCCGTGCGGTTCGCGATGAGGACCGGGCCTTGCTGGAGGAGTTTTTCCGGCATGTTTCTCGCGAAGATTTGCGATTTCGCTTCCTTTCCGCGGTTCAGCATGTGGATGCCGAACAGATCGCCGCGATGGTGGAGGTGGATCACCGCACAAGCGAAACCCTGCTGGGGTTCGACAGCGAGAAGGGGCGGCTGGTTTCGACCGCGATGCTGGCCTGTGACGACGCACTGGAACGCGGTGAGATCGCGATTGTGGTCGATCGCGATTACAAGACGCGCGGTGTCGGCTGGGAGATGCTGCGGCTGATTACGGAAGTCGCACTGGTTCGCGGTGTACAGATGGTCGAGTCGATCGAAGACAGCGGCAACCATGCGGCGATTGCGATGGAACATGAAATGGGTTTCAAAAGCGAACCTTGTCCGGACGATCCAGGCTTAGTAGTCGTGCGCCGGACCTTTCGGTCTGCATAGGTCGAACGACTTTAGGGGATAGCGGTGAACGGAATTTCGCGGATCGCATGCGCGCGCCTGCGCCACAAGCTGATGTCGGCTCAGGATGCCGCCGGTTTGATCCCGTCCGGTGTGACGGTGGGAATGAGCGGCTTTACCGGCTCCGGCTATCCCAAGGCGGTGCCGATGGCGCTTGCATCCCGGATCGAGGAGGCGCACGCGGCGGGAACGCCCTTCAACGTCCGCGTCTGGACCGGGGCGTCGACCGGTCCCGAACTCGACGGTGCACTGGCGAAAGCCGACGGTATCGAATTGCGGCTTCCCTATAATTCGGACCCGATTGCGCGGGAGAAGATCAACCGCGGCGAGATGGAATATCTCGACATGCATCTCAGCCAGGTCGCGCCGATGGCGTGGGAGGGTTTTCTCGGCAAGCTCGACATGGCGGTGATCGAAGTGAGCGGCATCCGTGCGGATGGTACGCTGATCCCCTCCTCCTCGGTCGGCAACAACAAGACGTGGCTCGATTGCGCCGACAAGGTGATTCTGGAGGTCAACCGATGGCAGAACGCCGCGCTGGAGGGGATGCACGACATCTATTACGGCACCGCGCTGCCGCCGCATCGCGTGCCGATTCCGCTGGTACGTCCCGATGATCGTATCGGTGAGCCGGTGCTGCGTTGCGATCCCGAAAAGATCGTCGCGATCGTCGAAACGGACTCGCCCGACCGCAACCTGCCGTTCGCACCGCCCGATGCGAACGCGCAGGCGATTGCGGGTCATCTGCTCGAATTCTTCCGGCATGAGGTGGCGAAGGGGCGGCTGCCGCAGTCGCTGCTGCCCATTCAGTCGGGGGTGGGTAATATCGCCAATGCCGTGCTGTCCGGCCTGATCGACAGCCCCTTCGACGACATGACCGCCTATACCGAGGTCGTTCAGGACGGCATGATCGACCTGCTGGAAGCAGGCAAGCTGCGCATGGCGTCGGCAACCGCCTTTTCACTCAGCCCGGACAAGGCGGCACATATCAACGAGAATATGGCATTCTTCCGCGACCGCCTGATTCTGCGGCCGCAGGAGATCAGCAACCATCCCGAACTGGTGCGGCGGCTGGGCTGCATCGCAATGAACGGGCTGATCGAGGCGGATATATACGGCAATGTCAATTCGACGCACATCATGGGATCGCGCATTCAGAACGGCATCGGCGGCTCCGGCGATTTTGCACGCAACGGCTATATTTCGATCTTCATGACGCCGTCGACCGCGAAGCAGGGGAAGATTTCCGCGATCGTGCCGCAGGTCAGCCATGTCGATCACATCACGCAGGATGTGCAGGTGATCGTCACCGAACAGGGGCTTGCCGACCTGCGCGGGCTGAGTCCCAAAAAGCGGGCGGACGTGATCATCGCCAATTGCGCGCATCCCGACTATCGCGACGCGCTGGAGGATTATTACAACCGGGCGAAGATACATTCCTATGGCCAGCAGTCGCCGTCGCTGCTCGGCGAGGCGCTGTCCTGGCACCAGCGGTTCGTGGAAACCGGGACCATGCGGACATGATGTTCCGATACTCCTGAAGAGGGTTTTGCCTGTGGAGCAGAGCCTGCCTATATTTAGCGGGTGTCGTCAGTTGCCGGTACACTGGTGAAGCGTTGAGGCGTAGATTCGGGAGGACGCGATGAAATCGATTATGCTGCATGTTCACAAGGATGACGGACAGGAATCGCGACTTCAGGTTGCGCTGGACATTGCCCGGGCAATGGATGGCCATGTAACCTGTATGCAGGCCGCTCCCTATGACTACATGGTCCTGGGCGATCCGTATTTCGGGGTTCTGCCGCCCGAGTTCCGGCGCGAGGCGGAAGAGGCGCTGGCGGCTTTTCGCAAGACCATCGAAACGCGCATGAACGCCGAAGATGTTCCCTGGGACTGGCAAACGGTTTCGGGCATGGATCTGGACGTCCTCGTCCAGCGCTCCGGCCTTGCGGATCTGGTCGTCATCAGCCGGCGGGTGCGGCAGGAAGAGGGGGTCGAACCCATATCGGAGGCTGCCGACATAGCGGTCAATGCGCGTGCGCCGGTCCTCGTCGTGCCGCCAAAGGTCCGCAGTTTCGACTGCACCGGTACGATGGTCGTGGCGTGGAACGGATCGCCCGAAGCGGCGGCCGCGTTACGCAGCGCCATGCCGTTGCTTGCACGAGCGTCGGACGTGAAAATCCTGACGGTCGGCGAAATCGATATGTTCTTCACGCCCGAAGAGGCGGCCCGCTATATCGGCGGATATGGGATCGAGCCGCAGATCACCCATTTGCCGCATGGCGACGATATGGTTTCGGATATTCTGATGGGTGCCGCGCAGGACATGGACGCGAAGCTGATGGTGATGGGTGCGTTCAGCCACTCGCGCGTGCGTGAGCGCCTGTTCGGCGGGGTCACGCAACGCATGCTGGACCGGACGGAGGTGCCGCTGCTGATGGCGCGGTAGGCGCAGGGTTGCCGGTTACAATTCTCCGCGCGCCGCCATGGCCTTGATCCGGTCGGCGGTGCGGCACGCCAGCGCCTGAATGGTCAGCGACGGATTGACGCCGCCCACGGTTGGGAACACCGATCCGTCGCACACCCACAGATTGGGAATGTCCCAGCTTCGGCAGTCGGCATTGACGACGCTGGTGGCGGGATCGTCACCCATCCGTGCGGTGCCGTTCAGGTGGCAGGTATCGTCCATCTCTTCCCAGCATTCGGTCGCGCCGGTTGCTTGCAGACTGTCGCGCATGAAGCGCACGGCATGGTCGCGCATCCGCTTGTCATTGTCGGTCAGCGCATAGGTGATGCGGGTGATGGGCAGGCCGTACTGATCCTTTTCATCGGCCAGCGTCACGCGGTTGTTTTCGTCAGGCATGCATTCGCCGACCATTTTCAGCCCGACCGAATGGTTATTGCGCGCCATTTCGTCGATCAGCGCCTGTCCCCACAAGCCGCGCCCGCCCGCAAGGCTTTTGGCCCAGGTGATGGGGAGCGGTCCCTGACTCATATAGGACCAGCCGCCGTCATAGTCCTTGCCGGTGTCGGTATAGTTCCAGTGTTCGGAAACGGCGAGGCTGGGCGGCCCCTTATAGGAGCGCACATCGTCCTTCACCTGTCCCCATGCCGCCTGATTGAGCTGTACCATCAGGTTCTTGCCGACCAGTCCGGAGCTGTTGGCAAGGCCGTCGGGAAACCGGTCGCAGGCGGAGTTGAGCAGCAGGCGCGGGGTTTCGATCGCATAGCCCGCGACGATGACGTTTTTCGCCTTTTGAAACCGCCACTGGCCGTTGCGGATATAGTGCAGTCCGGTGACGCGTCCGTCCTTGCCGGTTTCGATCCGCCCGACCATCGCCAGATCGCGGATTTCCGCGCCCGCCTTCAGCGCGCGGGGAAGCCATGCCGTCAGCACCGATTGTTTGGCGTTGGTGGTGCAGCCGGTGACGCAAAAGCCGCGATAGACGCACGGATGAGACTTGCCGATCGGTGCCGAAACGGTGGCGAGCGGGGTTTCCGTCCATTTCGTGCCGAGTGCCTCCGCCCCGCGGGCGAGATATTCGGCCGCCGCGTTCAGCGGATGCGGGCGCAGCGGATAGCGCGGGCGATGCGGCCCCCAAGGATAGTTGACGGGGCCGGCAATATGCAGCGCCTGTTCGACTTGCGCATAATATTTCCACATTTCCTGCCAGTCGATCGGCCAGTCGACGGCATAGCCGAGCTTCGACCGGGTGGCGAAATGTTCGGGACGCATCCGCAGCGACACCATGGCGAAGTGAACGGTGGAGCCGCCGACCGCTTTGCCCGAATTGTTGGAGCCCATCTTGATCGGGTTGTTACCGTCGACGATCCGCTGATCGGTCCAGAACAGCTTTTCCTGATGCGTTTCGTCGGAGGCGAATTCTTCCAGCGGGCGCCAATAGGGACCGGCATCGAACGCGACGACGGAAAAGCCCGCTTCGGCCAGTTTGCAGGCGAGCGTGCCGCCGCCCGCACCGGTGCCGACAATGGCGAAATCAACCTCGTCCGCGTCGTCATGTTCGCGCATCGGCACCCAGCCGCCGGGGGTGAAAACGTCCGGCGCGCGACCGTCCCTTGCGCGCGGATTTTCCTGCGGATCAGACGACATGCCGGTTCTTCCTTTTCGCCGAAATCAGGATGCCGCTATCGGCCTCCGCAGCCTCCCACGGATCGCGCCGGTTCTTTTGCAGGCGGACATAGCCGCGCGGCGAGGCGGGGCCGCCGAACCCCATCGCACTCCACGCGGAAGGATGGGCGTAATAGGCCGAAACAATGTCGGGGATCAGCCGCCACGACCAGAACAGTTCGGCCGGAATGTCTGCCCATTGGGCAAGCGTGACCTTCTCCTGCTGGACCATCGACAGAATGGCGTCGGCCTGCGCAGCGTCGAGTTGCGCGAAGGGCGTATCGAAATGCGCTTTCGCTTCGGCATCGATGGCGTCCAGCCCACGTTGCCATGCCTCGCGCACCGGGGGCAGGCGGTGATGGCGGAACCCGTCGCTCTTGTTCGCGGCGATCTTTGCGGCAAGCAGCGCGAAGGCGTTGACGCTTGCCCGGTCCTCCGGCTGCGGCACCACCCGGTCGATCACCAGCCGCAGCGTCGCCTGTTGCTGTTCGGTCAGCGCGTCGCAGCTTTCGGGCATCGACAGGCGTTGGTCGATCACTTCGCGCGTCTTGTCATTCCAGCTTGGGCTAGTGCGTTTGGCGAGGACGTCATAATCGGGAAATCGGTCAGGCATGGGAGCGTTTCTTCTTCGCGGTTCGCATGAGCAGCAGGGCGCCCAGCCCGGCAATGGCCAGGCCGGTAAAGGCGGGCGGGGTCGGGACGGGCGGACCGGCCAGCAGATTCTGTCGCCAGTTCTTCCAGCCACCCATGTTGCGCGCGACGCCGTAGGCGTGGAAGCCGACGCCGATCAGACCCAGTGCGGCGGTGGTGCCGAGCAAGGCGGTGGTCACGGGGCGTGGCACATTGTCGATGGCATCGCGGGCCAGAGAAACGGCGGCGATCGGCGGCACGATGATCGGCAGCCACATGAACGGATCGTGATAGGCACCGCGAAAATGCAGCAGAGCCGCCTCCGCCACCGTGCCGACCAGACCGATGCTGGTGACGCCGGCGATAACGCGGCCGTCCTTCAGGTCGATGGGGCCGATCATGCCGTTGTTGCGCGACAGGGCATCGGCCGTCTTGCCGAGCGCCCCCGCCAGCGTCAGCGCGACGGGCGCGCCCACCGGTGCGCCGTAAAACAGGTTGACCAGCCGCATTCCACCGGGGCGTTTCAACACATTATAGGCATGGAAACCGAAGCCGATGATCCCGATCGAGGTCGAGATGAGATGGCTGATTTCGGTGCCTTCACTGTCCGGCGCGCGTTCGGGATGGGCGCCGGCGCGCCGAGCGTTGAAGCCGATCGAGGCAGCGGAAGAGAGCAGCGGCAGGACCATTGCCGGGTCGCGAAACGATCCGCGATAATGTTCCATGCCGCTGTCGCTCAGCACCGAGACGGCAAGCACGGTGGCCCCGCCTGCGACCAGCCGGACGGCCAGTGCCTCCTCCTTATTCTTCTGAGCCATAATCTCAATCGTGGCTGAAGACGCTGGAAAGCACCTGTTTGGCGCTGCCCTTGATCACGCCGGTTTCGTCCGGATCGCCCTTCGCAAGCATGAAGGTGAATTTGCGCGCCTGTTCGAGCGAGATATGGGGCGGCAGGGGCGGTACTTCCGGATCGGTCTTGACCTCGATCACCACCGGGCGGCTGGCCGACAATGCGCGATCCCAGGCGGTGCCCAGATTGTCGGGATTGTCGACATAGATGCCGTCCAGCCCGATCATCTCCGCAAAGCGATGATAGGGGACGTTGGGCAGTTCCTGCGACGCTTCATAGCGTGGATTGCCCTCCATCACCCGTTGCTCCCAGGTGACCTGATTGAGATCCTCATTGTTGAGAACCAGCACGATGAAGCGCGGATCGGACCAGCGTTCCCAATATTTGGCGACCGTGATCAGCTCCGCCATATTGTTCATCTGCATCGCGCCATCGCCCACCGTGGCGATGACCGGACGGTCGGGATGGGTGAACTTCGCGGCGATAGCATAGGGCACGCCTGCGCCCATCGAGGCCAGCCCGCCCGACAGCGAGCACATCATGTCGCGCCGGATTTTCAGGTCGCGCGCGTACCAGTTGGCGCAACTACCCGAATCGCTGGTGATGATCGCGCGATCGGGAAGGCGCGGGGAAAGCTCGGTAAAGACGCGCTGCGGATTGACCGGATTGGCCTCTACCATGGCGCGTTCTTCCATGGTTTTTTCCCATTCCTCTTTCCATCCGGCGATTTTCTTGCGCCATGCACCGTCCTTTTGATCGAGCAGCGGCAACAGCGCCTCGATGGTCGGTTTGACGTCGCCGGTGAGCGGCACTTCCATCGGATAGCGGATCGACAGCATGCCGGGGTCGATATCGACCTGCACGCCGCGCGCCTGTCCTTCCTTCGGCAGGAATTCGGCATAGGGGAAGCCCGAACCGAGCATCACCAGCGTGTCGCATTCCAGCATCATGTCATAGCTGGGCTTGGTACCCAGCATCCCGATCGATCCCGTCACCCAGGGCAGATCGTCGGGCAGCACTTGCTTGCCGAGCAGCGCCTTGGCAGCGCCTGCGCCAAGGCGGTCGGCGAGCGCAATCACCTCGTCGGTTGCATATTTGGCGCCTGCACCGACGAGCAGGGCGACCTTTTTACCGGCGTTGATGACATCGGCGGCGCGTTGCAGATCCTTGCCGGTAGGAACGATGTTCGGCGCGCTCCAGCCGACACCGGAAAAGACCGCACCATGTTTGCGCGGCGGGTCTTCCATCGGCAGATCCTGCAAGTCGTTAGGCAGCACCAGTGCCGTCACCCGGCGGTTGCCGATGGCGATGCGGATCGCCCGGTCGACCAGGTGGCGGACCTGCGCCGGGGCACTGGCGATGCCGGTGAACGCGCCAGCGACATCCTTGAACATCGACGCAAGGTCGAGTTCCTGCTGATAATGCGCGCCGATGGCGGTGCGTGCCTGTTGCCCGACAATGGCGAGCACCGGCATGTGATCCATGCGCGCGTCATACAGGCCGGTCAGCAGGTGCGATGCGCCGGGGCCGGAAGTCGCCATGCAGACGCCCAGCTCACCGGTGAATTTGGCATGGGCGGAGGCCATGAAGGCGGCCATTTCCTCATGCCGGACCTGAATGAGTTCGAATTCGTCATCCGCGCGGTCCAGCGCGCCCAGCAGACCGTTAATGCCATCGCCGGGATAGCCGTAAATCCGCTTTACTCCCCATTGATGCAGTCGTTTCCATACGAAATCGCCTACGGTCTGCGCCATGATGCGCCTCCTGTCCAAATAGTTCCAAAAATATCGGTGCGTTCGGGTAACCAACGGATCGACCGGGAGGTCGTTCCGTGATGGAAAGCGCTAATTTCAGGGCGCTTCGGGCATGGCGTCGCGGCGGATCAATATGTCGGGCGACAGCGCGTCGAGCGAAGGAACGCCCGCCTGCGCCATTTCATTCATCATCTCGTTTTGGAGAATGGTCAGCGCCTTGTGCACGCCGCCGCTGCCGTTCGCGCACAGGCCGTACAGCGTTGCGCGTCCGGTGAGCACCGCGTCCGCGCCCAGCGCCAGCGCCTTCATGATATCGGTGCCGTGGCGGATGCCGCCCGACATGTAGAGCGGGAAGTCGTCGCCGACGATTTCCCGCGCCTGCGGCAGGACGTCGAGTGCGGAGGCCGACCAGTCCATCTGCCGTCCGCCATGGGTGCCGAGGATCACGCCGTCTACGCCGCTGTCGCGTGCCTTGCGGATATCTTCCGGGTTCATCAGCCCTTTCAGGAAGAAGGGCTTTTTCCAGCGGTCGCGGATCTTTGCGACATTGTCCCAGCTCAGCGATTTGGGCATCTGTTCGCGAATCCAGAAGGAGGCGTCGAAAAAGCCGCGCTTATCCTTGGGAATGAAGTCGATAACGTTGGGAAAGTCGGGCATGCCGTGGTTCAGCGTGGTCGCGAACCAGCGCGGATAGCGCGCGGCGTCGAGCGTGGTGGCCAGCGTCGGTCGCGACCCGGCGGTGCGAGTGCGATTGTCCCATTCGCGGTCGCCGAACACCTGCGTATTGGTGGTCAGCACCAGCGCCTCGCAACCGCAGGCGTCGGCGCGGCGCAACAGTTCCTGCCAGATTTCGTCGCCGCCAAAGACGTATAGCTGCCACCAGTGACGCAGGTCCGGCACCTCCGCCACGCGCTCCATCGCATCGTTGGACATGGTGCTTTGAATGAAGGGGACGCCGAAGCGTGCGGCCCCGCGGGCAATCGCGGTATCGGCGTGGCGCATGAACAGGCCGTTGAGGCCGGTGGGTGCGATGGCGAGCGGTAGCTGCGCATCCCTGCCCAGCAGCGCGCGGCGGGTATGACGGTCGGAGACATCGATCAGTGTGCGCGGTACGAAACGCCATTCGGAAAAGGCGGTGCGTTCGCGTTGCAGCGTCGCTTCCTCGCCCGACCCGCCTTCGAGATATTCCAGTACGAAACGCGGCATCAGCCTGTGCGTGCGGGCGCGCAGATCGTCGATGGATTCAACCCGGCTCAGCCTGCGACCGGTATAGTAGCGCCGCTTCGGAGAGCGGTTCATCTGCGCTACGGATCCGGTTTCGACAAAGGCCATGCGGCTTACTCCCAATGCATCCCGCCCCGTCACAGGCAGGACGAGCGGCATCGGGAATTGGTTCCATCGGCTGGTTTATTCGCCGGTCAGCAGCCGTTGTTCGCGCCGGGTGAGGGTAATCAGCCAGTCGGCAAAGGCACGCACGGCAGCGAATTCGCGCGTCTCGCGATGCGTCACCAGCCAGAAGCTGCGGCGGATGGCGATGTCGGGCAGGACAGGGCGCAGGCCCGGATCGGCGTCGCCGATGAAGCGCGGCAGGATGCCGACGCCGGCACCGCTGGCGATCATGCGATGCTGCGCATTGATGCTGGACGACAGAAGCTGCGGTTCGACGGGCACCGGCAGCTCGTCGAGATAGTTGAGTTCCGGCGCGTAGAGAATGTCGGGAATATAGCCGATCAGCCGATGACCGGGCAGCGCGTCGGCATCGGGCAGGGGGTGCTGCGCCAGATACGCCTCCGACGCATAGAGCGTCAGCGCATAGTCGGTCAGCCTGCGCGTCACCAGCGGTCCGCGCCGGGGGCGTGCCAGCAGCACCGCCAGATCGGTTTCCCGGCGGGAGGGGTTCAGGAAGCCGCTGGTCGCCACTAGTTCGACCTGCACCTGTGGGTGGCGTTCGGCGAACTGCCCCAGATGGCGGCTGATGAACCAGGTACCGAATCCTTCCGACACGCTGACGCGGAGCGAACCGTGCACTGGTTCGTTGGGGCTGGGACGGTGGCCGATGCCGGTCGCGATGCGTGCCATGGCCTCGGCCTGATCGCGCAGGCGCAGACCCGCGGCGGTCAGGTGCTGGCCATCGGGCGTCTGTTCGAACAACCGTTCGCCCAGCGCCTGTTCCAACCGGCGGATGCGGCGACCGGCGGTGGTGGGGTCGGTCCCCAGCGCACGCGCCGCGCGGGCAATCTGCCCGGTGCGGGCGACGGCAAGGAAAAAAGGCAGGTCGCTCCAGTCCATGACTGCATATATGCAGGTACAACCTGCATGCGCGTCAATTGTCTTTTTGACCCCGATCGCCGAAAAGCACGCCAAACACCAATTTCAGGAGAGTCGTATGCGCACTATCGACCATGTCATCGCGGGCCATTCGGGCGGCGGATCGGCGCGGGAACACGAAGTCTTCGACCCCAATAGCGGCGAGGTGCAGGCGAAGGTCGGTCTTGGCGGCCAGGCCGAACTCGACGCCGCGGTGAAGGCCGCGCTGGCGGTGCAGCCCGAATGGGCGGCAACCAATCCGCAGCGCCGCGCGCGGGTGATGTTCAAATTCAAGGAACTGGTCGAGGCGAACAAGGACGATCTCGCCCGCCTGCTGTCGTCCGAACATGGCAAGGTCGTCGACGACGCGCATGGCGATGTGCAGCGCGGCCTTGAGGTCATCGAATATGCCTGCGGCATTCCGCAGGTGCTGAAGGGCGAATATACGCAAGGGGCCGGGCCGGGCATCGACGTTTATTCGATGCGTCAGCCGCTGGGCATCGGTGCGGGCATCACGCCGTTCAACTTCCCGGCGATGATCCCGATGTGGATGTTCGGCATGGCGATTGCGTGCGGCAACGCCTTCATCCTGAAACCGTCGGAACGCGACCCCAGCGTGCCGGTGCGGCTGGCCGAACTGTTTATCGAGGCAGGCGCACCCGAAGGCTTGTTGCAGGTCGTTCACGGCGACAAGGAAATGGTCGATGCGATCCTCGACCATGAAGCGATCAGCGCGGTCAGCTTCGTCGGATCGTCGGACATTGCGCACTATGTCTATAAGCGCGGCGTCGCGGCGGGCAAGCGCGTGCAGGCGATGGGCGGTGCGAAGAACCACGGCATCATCATGCCCGACGCCGATCTCGACAGCGCGGTCAACGACCTGATCGGTGCGGCCTATGGCTCGGCGGGCGAACGCTGCATGGCGCTGCCGGTGGTGGTGCCGGTGGGTGAGGAGACGGCTGAACGGCTGCGTGAGAAACTGATCCCCGCAATCGACAGCCTGCGCGTCGGCGTGTCGACCGACAAGGATGCGCAATATGGCCCGGTGGTCACCGCCGAGCATAAGCAGCGCATCGAAAACTGGATACAGAAGGGCGTGGATGAAGGCGCCGAACTGGTCGTTGACGGGCGCGGTTTTTCGTTGCAGGGGCATGAAAAGGGCTTCTTCATGGGGCCGAGCCTGTTCGATCGCGTGACGACCGACATGGAGTCGTACAAGGAAGAGATTTTCGGTCCCGTGCTGCAAATCGTGCGCGCGAAGAATTTCGAGGAAGCGGTGCGTCTGCCCAGTCAGCATCAGTACGGCAACGGCGTCGCGATTTTCACGCGCAACGGCCATGCCGCGCGGGAGTTCGCTGCCCAAGTTAATGTCGGCATGGTCGGCATCAACGTGCCGATCCCGGTGCCGGTCAGCTATCACAGTTTCGGCGGGTGGAAGCGTTCGGCGTTCGGCGACACCAACCAGTACGGCACCGAAGGCGTGAAGTTCTGGACCAAGGTAAAGACGGTGACGCAACGCTGGCCCGACGGCAGTGCAACCGGCGAAAACGCCTTCGTCATCCCGACGATGGGGTGATGGGCGCCTTCGACGTCAGCTATGATGCCGGACGCCGTCGTGTTCGGATTGTCGTGAAGGGATATTTGTCCCCCAGCGAGGTGTCCGCTTTCGCGGCAACGCTGAACGCGGCGGTGCGTAATGCAGGCAGCGACTTCGACGGTATCGTCGAGTCGCTGGACTTCCCGGTTCAGACCAACGAGGTGGCGGATATGCTGGGCATGCTGGGGCAGGGCATCATGTCGCGCATGACCGGCCGTGTGGCCGTGGTGGTTGCCAGCGTGCTCAACAAGATGCAGGTCGACCGCACCCTCGCCAATCCCCGGCTGCGCGTTTTCAGGACGCTGGCCGAAGCCGAGCACTGGCTCGACACGCCAACAACGGAAGCAACATGACCGATCAATTCGACCTTACCGACGACCAGCGCGCGATTCAGGAGATGGCGCAGCGGTTCACCGCCGACCGGATTACGCCCAATGCGGGCGAGTGGGATGAAAAGCACATCTTCCCGCGCGACGTGATCAAGGAAGCGGCCGAACTCGGCTTTGCCTCCATCTATGTCAGTGAGGCATCGGGCGGCATCAATCTTGGGCGGCTGGAGGCGGCGCTGATCATGGAGGCGATGGCCTATGGCTGTCCGTCGACCAGTGCCTTCATCTCGATCCACAATATGGCGTCGTGGATGATCGACCGGTTCGGTGCCGATGCGGTGAAGCAGAAATATCTGCCGAGCCTCGTCACCATGGACCGCATGGCGAGCTATTGCCTGACCGAACCTTCATCCGGTTCGGATGCGGCGGCGCTGAAGACCAGGGCGGTGAAGGACGGCGACCATTATGTCGTCACCGGCACCAAGCAGTTCATTTCCGGCGGCGGCGAGAACGAAGTCTATGTCGTCATGGTCCGTACCGGTGAGGACGGGCCGAAGGGCATCACCTGCATGGTCATCGAAAAGGACATGGCGGGCGTCAGTTTCGGTGCGCAGGAAAAGAAGCTGGGCTGGCATTCGCAGCCGACGGCGCAACTGATCCTCGAAGAAGTGCGCGTGCCAATTGAAAATGTCGTCGGCGGTGAGGGCGAAGGCTTTCGCATCGCAATGATGGGCCTTGACGGCGGGCGGCTGAATATCGGCGCCTGTTCGCTGGGGGGTGCGCAACGCTGCCTCGACGAAGCGATTGCGTATACGAAGGATCGCCAGCAGTTCGGCAAGCGGATCGCGGATTTCCAGAACACGCAGTTCATGCTTGCCGATATGGATACCGAGCTGCAGGCGGCACGCTGTCTGCTCTACACGGCGGCGGCGAAGGTCACGGCGAATGCGCCCGACAAGACGCGCTTTGCCGCGATGGCCAAGCGGTTTGCCACCGATACGGGGTCGAAGGTCGTCAACGACGCGCTGCAACTGCATGGCGGATACGGCTATTTGCAGGATTATCCGATCGAACGCTTCTGGCGCGACCTGCGCGTGCATTCGATTCTGGAAGGCACCAATCAGGTGATGCGCATGATCGTCGGCCGGGAACTGACCCGGCAGTGATGCCGTTGCCCTTTCCCCGGTCGGGGACAAGGATGGGAGATTGAATGACCGACGATGTTCTGATTGCGACCGACGGCAAGGTGGGGCGCATCCGCCTGAACCGGCCCAGGGCGATCCATGCGCTCAATACCGATATGTGCATTGCGATGGCGCAGGCGCTGGACGGCTGGCACGGCGATACCGGCGTCGAGGCGGTGCTGATCGACCATGCTGAGGGCAGAGGCTTTTGTGCGGGCGGCGATATCCGCATGGTGCAGGAATCGGGCAAGGGCGACGGTGCCGAGGCACGGCGGTTCTTCTTTGAGGAATATCGCATGAACCACCGCCTGTTCACCTATGTGAAGCCGGTGGTCGCGTTCATGGACGGGATTACCATGGGCGGCGGCGTCGGCATTTCGCTGCCTGCGAAATATCGCGTCGCCACCGAGAATACGAAGTTCGCCATGCCCGAAACCGGGATCGGCCTGTTCCCCGATGTCGGCGGCGGCTGGTATCTGTCGCGTCTGTCGGGGCGGATGGGGCAGTATCTGGCGCTGACCGGCGCGCGGATCGACGGGGCGGACTGCTGCGCGCTGGGGCTGGCCACCCATTATCTGCCGGGTGAGGCGCTGGACGAGGCGAAGCGGCGCATCGCCGCCGACCCGCAGGCGATCGAGACGATCCTGAGCGAACTGGCGGTCGAGGTGCCGGAATCGAAGCTCATGGATCATGCGCAGGAGATCGAACGGCTGTTCGCGTCGGACCGGCTGGAGGATATCTTCATGGCGCTGGAGGAAGAGGGCAGCGACTGGGGCAATCAGCAGCTTGAGACGATGCGCACCAAATCGCCGCAGACCATGAAGGTCAGCCTGAAGCTGTTGCTCGACGGCGCGACGATGCCCACTTTCGAAGATGAGATGCGGCAGGAATATGCGGTCGCCAGCCATGTCTGTCAGCGGCACGACTTTATCGAAGGCGTGCGCGCGGTGCTGATCGACAAGGACAATAAGCCGCAATGGAATCCGGCGACGCCCGAAGGGGTTTCGGCGCATCTGATCGACCAGATTTTCGCGCCGTTGCCCGACGATGCGGCGTGGACGCCGAACTGATTTTTTGCGTCACCCCAGCGAAAGCTGGGGTCGCAGGCGGCAAGCGAGCCGCTTAACGAAAACGATCCCGGATCAAGTCCGGGATGACGATTTGGAGAAACCTATGGCAGACTATGAAACCATTCTCGTTGAACAGCGCGGGGCGGTTACGCTGGTCACGCTGAACCGGCCCAAGGCGCTGAACGCGCTTAACAGTCAGGTCCTTTCCGACCTGCTTGCCGCGATGGCGGCGTTCGATGCCGATGACAGCCAGCGTTGCGCGGTCCTGACCGGCAGTGAAAAGGCGTTTGCCGCCGGTGCCGACATCAAGGAGATGCAGCATCAGGGTTTTGCCGACATGTACGGGCATGACTTTTTCGCCGGATGGGATCGCTTCACCCGCACGCGCAAGCCGATCATCGCGGCGGTTGCGGGTTATGCGCTGGGCGGCGGCTGCGAAGTGGCGATGATGTGCGACTTCATTCTGGCCGCCGATACCGCGAAATTCGGGCAGCCGGAGGTCAAGCTGGCGGTGACGCCGGGCATGGGCGGTTCGCAGCGGCTGACGCGCGCGGTCGGCAAGGCGAAGGCGATGGAAATGTGCCTGACCGGCCGGATGATGGATGCCGAAGAGGCCGAGCGCGCAGGACTGGTCAGCCGGATCGTGCCCGCCGCCGATCTGGTCGAAGAGGCGATGAAGACCGCGACGACGATTGCGGAGATGGCGCCGCTGGCAGCGATCGCCAACAAGGAAATGGTCAACGCCGCCTATGAAACGACGCTGAGCGCGGGCGTGCAGTTCGAACGCCGCCTGTTTCACGGCCTGTTCGGCAGCGCCGATCAGAAGGAAGGCATGGCGGCGTTCGTGGAGAAACGTCCCGGCAAGTGGACGGGGAAATAACAGGGCGTGACCCTGGCGAATGCCAGGATGCTCGCGACTGAACATGCCGGTTTTGCTGGCATGACGATATCATGAGAGGATAGAAGAATGGCGCGCGTAGGGTTTATCGGACTGGGCAATATGGGCGGCGGGATGGCCGCCAATCTGGCGAAGGCGGGCCATGACGTGCGCGCTTTCGACCTGTCGGAAGAAGCGCTGGCCAAAGCGAAAGAGGCCGGATGCCTGCCCGTCGACAGCGCCGCCGAGGCTGCCGAGGGGGCCGAAGCCGTCATCACCATGCTGCCCGCGGGCAAGCATGTCGAGCAGGTCTATACCGAAAGCGTGTTCGGGGTTGCAGATACCGCTGCCGTGCTGATCGACTGTTCGACCATCGATGTGGAGACCGCACGCCGGGTGGCGGATGCCGCGTCGGCCAAGGGGCTGACGGCGGTGGATGCGCCGGTGTCGGGCGGGATCGCCGCGGCGCAGGCGGGCACGCTGACCTTCATGGTCGGCGGCACGCGGGAAGGATTCGAGCGCGCGCAACCGTTTCTGGAGGAAATGGGCAAGGCGGTGATCCATGCCGGGGGCAACGGCACCGGCCAGACCGCGAAAATCTGCAACAACATGCTGCTCGGCGCGACGATGATCGCGACCTGCGAGGCGTTCATGCTGGCGAAGAAGCTGGGTCTCGATCCGCAGACTTTTTACGACATTTCCAGCGTGTCGTCGGGCCAGAGCTGGTCGATGACAAGCTATGCCCCGCTGCCCGGCGTCGGCCCGCAAAGCCCGGCGGACAAGGAGTACCAAGGCGGGTTCGCCACGGGCCTGATGCTGAAGGATCTGCGGCTGGCGATGGAGGCGGCGGCGGGTGCCCATGCCGACACCCCGATGGGCGAGCGCGCACGCGAACTGTATGAGAAATTCGCGGAAGCCGGGAATGCCGGTCTCGATTTCTCGGCGATCATCCGCACGCTGGGCGAGGACGCGTAACGGCGATTTCGGGGCGGCTGGCGCAAGCGGGGAAGCCGGTGTATGCCCGCGGGGCATCAACTGGTTTCAGGAGATACTTCTTGCGTACATCCGCCCTTTTCCTCGCCTCTGCCGCGCTGCTCGCGGTCGCCGGCTGTTCCCAGCAATCCTCGAACGGCAATGCCACCACCGCCACCGCAGCGAGCAAGCCGACGCTGGGCATCGATCTTGCGGGCATGGACAAGGCGGTGCCGCCGGGCAAGGATTTCTATGACTATGCCAACGGCACCTGGAACAAGAATGCGGTCATCCCCGCCGACCGTTCCTCGACCGGCATCTTCCTGAAGGTTTTCCAGAAGACCGAGGCGCAGAACCGCAAGATCGTCGAGGATGCGATCAAGGCGAATGCGGCCGCCGATACCGATACGGGCCGGATCGCCAATTACTATAAGGCGTTCATGGATACCAAGGGTATCGATCAGCGCGGTATCCAGCCGCTGAAGCCCGAACTCGACGCCATTGCGGCACTGTCGGACAAGGCGGCGCTGTCGAAGATGCTGGGTGCGAATGTCCGTGCCGATGTCGATCCGATCAACGCCACCAATTTCGACACGACCAACCTGTTCGGCATTTTCGTGACGAAGGCGTTCGACCATCCCGACCAGAACTGGCCCTATCTGTTGCAGGGCGGGCTGGGGCTGCCGGCCAAGAGCTATTACATCTCTTCCGACGCGGACAATGTTCAGATCCGCAACGAATATAAGGCCTATATCGCCAAGGTCTTCACGCTGGCGGGGATGAGCGATCCGCAGGCGCGTGCGCAACATGTGCTCGACCTCGAAACCAAGATCGCCCAGACGCATGAAAGCATCGTCGAGAGCCAGGACGCGCATAAGGCGAACAATCCCTGGACGCGCGCCGATTTTGCGAAAAAGGCGCCGGGGATCGACTGGGACGCCTTCTGGCAGGCGGCGGGGCTTGGCAATCGTCAGGATTTCATTGTCTGGCAGCCGCAGGCGGTGATCGGATCGGCCAAACTGGTCGCCAGTGAGCCGTTGCAGGACTGGCAGGACTGGCTTGCCTTCCATCAGATCGACGATGTCGCGCAGGTGCTGCCCAAGGCATTCGATCAGGCGCATTTCGAATTTTTCAGCCACACGCTGAGCGGGACGCCTGAACAGCAGGCGCGGGAGAAGCGCGCAATCGCCAGCCTGAACAGCAATATGCCCGATGCGGTGGGCAAGATTTACGCGCGCGATTTCTTCCCGGCTTCGTCCAAGGCGGACATTCAGCACATGGTGAAGGGCATTCTCGCCGCGTTCCACAAGCGCGTCGAAAACCTGACCTGGATGGCGCCTGCGACCAAGAAAGAAGCGCTGAAAAAGATCGATACCATGCATGTCGGCATCGGCTATCCCGAAAGCTGGCGCGATTATTCCTCGCTGGTGATCCGTGCCGACGACCCGGTCGGCAATCTGCACCGCGCCGAATTGTATGAATATCACCATCAGCTCGCCAAGCTGAACCAGACGCCGCAGCAGAATGAATGGTGGATGGCGCCGCAGACGGTGAACGCGCTCAACCTGCCGATGCAGAATGCGCTCAACTTCCCGGCTGCGATCCTGCAACCGCCTTTTTACGATCCCAATCGCGATGCGGCCGCCAATTACGGCGCGATCGGTGCGGTGATCGGGCATGAAATCAGTCACAGTTTCGACAATCTGGGTGCCGATTTCGATTCCGACGGACGGTTGCGCAACTGGTGGACGCCCAGCGACCTGAAGCATTTCGAGGAGCAGGGCGCGGCACTGATCAAGCAATATGACGCGTATGAGCCGCTGCCAGGTGTGCATATCAACGGCAAGCAGACGCTGGGTGAGAATATCGCCGACGTCGCAGGGCTGACCGCGTCGCACCTTGCCTATCTGGCGTCGCTGAACGGCAAGCCTGCACCGGTGATCGACGGGCTGACCGGCGACCAGCGCTTCTTCCTCTCCTTCGCGCAGACCTGGCGGTCGAAAATGCGGCCCAAGGCGTTGCGTCAGCGGATCGCGACCGATGTGCATTCGCCCGCGCATTATCGCGCGGAAACGGTGCGTAACCTCGATGCCTGGTACAAGGCGTTCAATATCCAGCCGGGTGCCGCATTGTATCTGCCGCCCGACAAGCGCGTGCATATCTGGTGAGCGGGCAGGTGCATTTCCCGGCTTGAATGGGCGCATAAGCCTGTTATGAGCCGCGTCCGGCGGCCGGTCGCAAGACTGACCGCCGGAATTTCGCGCCGGTGCCTTGGCAACAAGGCTAAGAGGGAATGCGGTGCGGGCGAATTATCGCCCAAATCCGCGGCTGTCCCTGCAACTGTAAGCGGTGAGCGCGATGGCCCATGCTCCCCTGGCGGGAGCGGCCACTGGACCCGATACGGTCCGGGAAGGCTGGGCGATCGTGCCGTGACCCGCGAGCCAGGAGACCTGCCGGTGCGGAGTCGCTCTTGCTTTGGTTCAGGGACTGGCCAGGGCACGGTGCTGTTTTCCGTCTGAGCGACGAACTGGAGCGGCGGGGGCCGCAGCGGTGGATGTCGCATGGGCCTTTGGCGCCGTGGCCGCGACATGCGCCGGGCATCTGTACCCCCACCGGTTGTCGCACCAGGCGCCGGGGGATTGTCCCGATGTTGAAAACCCTTGTTTCGATTTCCGCGCTGACCGCCGCCGTTCCGGCGCTGGCGCATACCACGCCCGCCAACGATGATGCGGGTGAGATACTCGTCACCGCATCGCGCTCCGGCGATGCGCAGCAGGTGGCGGACATTCCCGCCTCCATCACCGTCATCGACGCTGCCCAGTTGCAGGAACGTCAGACCCGCATCGTATCCGACGTGCTGCGCGATGTGCCCGGTATCGCGGTCAACCGTACCGGCGGTGTCGGCGGCTTCACCCAGATCCGCCTGCGCGGGACGGAAAGCAATCAGACGCTGGTGCTGATCGATGGGATCGAAGCCGACGATCCTTTCTACGGCGAATATGATTTCGGCACGCTGCTCGCCGATCCCGACATGCGGATCGAGGTGCTGCGCGGGCAGCAATCCTCGCTCTACGGTTCCGACGCAATCGGCGGTGTGGTGCAGATCGTGACGCTGACCGGGGCCGAGGCGCCGGGCGTGACGGTGCGTGCCGAGGGCGGGTCGCAGGGGACGGCCAGTGTCGCCGCGCGCGTTGCCGGTGTGACCGGCAATCTGGATTATGCGCTGTCGGCGACCGGATATCGCACCGACGGCTATCCCACCGCGGTCGGGGGCACGCGCAATGTCGGCTCCAGCCTGGGCGGTGCCAATGCAAAGCTGATCTGGACACCCAGCGACACGCTGACCCTGACGGCGGTCGGCCGCTACAGCTATACCGATGCCGACACCAACAATACGGATAGTGATCCGACCAGCCCGACCTTTGGCTACACCATCGACACGCCGGGGCAATATTACACCAATCAGGGCTTTTACGGGCTGGTGAAGGCGGAGCTGTCCTCGCTCGGCGGCCGCTGGACCAACGCATTGTCGGCACAGATTGCGGATACCGACCGGCGCAATTTCAGCGACGGCGCGCTGTCGTCGGGCGATCACGGTACCCGCTATAAGGGGTCGTTCGTCAGTTCGATCCGGTTCGGCGACGATCATATCCACCACCAGCTTACCGCTGCCGTCGATGCCGAGCGCGAGGAGTTTCGCAACACCGTCGCCGGGCCGTATGCGTTCGGGGGCAAGCGCCACGTCGACAATCTGGGGCTGGTCGCCCAATATCAGTTCAACATGGACGATGCGCTGGCACTGGGCGCATCGGTGCGCCACGATCTTAATTCCGACTTTGCCGACGACACCACCTATCGCGTGCAGGGCGGCTATCGCTTTGCCACCGGAACGCGGATTCATGCGGCATGGGGCACAGGCGTGAAGGAGCCGGGATTTTACGAACTCTATGGCTATGTTGACGGGCGCTATATCGGCAACCCCGGCCTGAAACCGGAAAAATCGACCGGCTGGGAGGTCGGCGTCGATCAGCAACTGGCGGGCGGCAAGGGCCGGATCGGCGCGACCTTCTTCAAAAGCGTGCTAACCGATGAGATCATCACCAGCTATCTGCCGCCCGATTATCTGGCGACCTCGGTCAACGCCGACAGCCGCACCCATCAAAAGGGGGTTGAGGTGTTCGCAGGCGTGCAGCCCATCGACCTGCTGCGTATCGACCTTGCCTATACATGGCTCGACGCCACCGATGATGCAGGGCAGGAAGCGGTACGCCGCCCGCGCAATATCGGCAGCATCAATGTAACCGCGTTCAGCCCGGACAAGCGGTTTTCGGGTACGCTGACGGTGCGGTATAATGGCCGGATGGACGATCTTGCCTATACCGATCCCAGCTATGTGCCGGTGCGGGTGTCGCTGCAATCCTATGCGCTGTTGAACTTCGCGGTGAACTATAAGCTCACCGACCACCTGTCGCTCTATGGACGGGTCGAGAACCTGCTGGGCGAGCGCTATCAGGAGATTTTCAGTACCGCAGGCAGCCCGAGGGCGGGCTATGCCGGAGTGCGCGCAACGTTCTAACGAAAGGAATAGGGTACTGTCAGTCGCCGGTCGGGGTCCACCTCCAGCCGGCGGCCGGCGGGCGGGAAGGCGCGCTGATCGCAATTGTCGCGCGGGCAGATGCGGCAGGACACGCCGATCGGCGTCGCCGAATGCGCGCCGCCCAGCTCCAACTGGTCGGCATAGATGAAATCGCCCGCCTGCTCGACCTCACACCCCAGCGCTACCGCATAGCGCCGGGCGGGCCGCAAATAGCTGGCGGTCGGCTTCACCAGACCCTTCGCCATCGAGACATAGCGCACGCCGTCGGGCGTTTCGGCAAGCTGCACCAGAATGCGGTCGGGGATCGCCACGGCCTCATGCACGATCCATAACGGGCAGGCGCCGCCATAGCGGGCGAACTGCATCCGCGTCGCCGAATGCCGCTTGGTAATGTTGCCCGCCATGTCCACCCGGCAAAAGAATACCGGCACCCCCTGCGCGCCGGGACGTTGCAGCGTGGAGAGGCGGTGGCAGGTCTGTTCGAAACTGGTGCCGAAACGCTGGCGCAGACGGTCGATATCGTGCCGCACCTCCCGCGCGGCGGCGCGAAACGCGGCATAGGGCATCAGCAACGCCCCCGCGGCATAATTGGCCAGCCCCACCGACAACAGTTTGCGTGCTTCGGGCGAGCGTAATGGCGCGGCGTCGATCACCGCCTCGATCCGGTCGGCCAGTTCCAGCCGCACAAGCTGGTGTGCGAGCAGGAAACGGCGGCTTTCGGGCGCGAGTGACGGATCGACGGCCAGCGTGCGGCTCTGCGGGTCGAACCGCCGCTGGGCATGGTCGGCGCTTTCCTGCGCCACCACGCGCACGCCATGGGCATCGCCCAGCCGTTCGATCAGCGTGTCGGCATGGACCGACAGCGCCTCCGCCCCACGGTCGAGCGCATCGACATAATTACCCTCGGCATGAAACCAGTCGCGTGCCTCTTCCCATGGTAGCGGCGCACCGCCTTCGCCGCCGCTGCTGGCGAAGCGATCGTCGAACATCGCAAGCTGGTCCTGCGTCCGGCGATAGGCATCGTGCAGCGCCACCAGCCGCCGTGCGAGCAGCGGCTGCTGCGCGCAGGCGCGGCGCACCGCGTCCTCCGGCATCGGCTCCGCTCCCACAGTGGGGTCGGACGCGGCATCGGCGGTGCGGACCAGCAGGCCGGTATCTTCCTCAGCATCCACCGTGCCCCATTCGGACGGAAAGGCGTTGGCGAGCGCGATCAGCACTGCGGCCGTGATCGGCCGCCCGTCATTTTCGATCTGCGAAAGATAGCTGACCGATATCCCCAGCCGTTTCGCCAGCGTGCGTTGCGACAGGCCAAGCCGCTCGCGCAACTGACGCACGCGATGCCCGGCGAAGATGCGGCGGGGTGGGGGGGCGGTCATGGCATCGGGATAGTTTGCAAACCTGGCATCCGCAAGTTTGCAACTCTACATTTGCGTCTGGTGCGAAAGATTGAGAGTTGGAAGGCTGAACAGCCATGAACGGGGAGCAGGATGCCCGATATTCTCGACGAACTCGAACGCCGCCGTGCGGGCGCGCGTGCCGGTGGGGGTGAACGCCGGGTCGCGGCGCAGCATGCCAAGGGTAAGCTGACCGCGCGCGAGCGGCTGGAAGTGCTGCTCGACGAAGGATCGTTCGAGGAACTCGACATGTATGTCGAGCATAATTGCGTCGATTTCGGGATGCAGGATCAGAAGATCCCCGGTGACGGCGTGGTGACCGGATCGGGCACGATCAACGGTCGCCTCGTCTATGTCTTCAGTCAGGATTTCACCGTGTTCGGCGGATCGCTGTCCGAACGCCATGCGCAGAAGATCTGCAAGGTCATGGATATGGCGATGAAGGTCGGCGCGCCGGTGATCGGCCTGAACGATTCGGGCGGTGCGCGGATTCAGGAGGGCGTGGCCTCGCTCGGCGGCTATGCCGAGGTGTTTCAGCGCAACGTCAACGCCTCCGGCGTCATTCCGCAGCTTTCGCTGATCATGGGGCCGTGCGCGGGCGGGGCAGTGTATTCGCCCGCCATGACCGACTTCATCTTCATGGTGAAGGACAGCTCCTACATGTTCGTCACCGGCCCCGATGTGGTGAAAACGGTGACCAACGAAGTAGTGACTCAGGAGGAACTGGGCGGCGCCGTCACTCACACCACCAAATCCTCGGTCGCGGACGTGGCGTTCGAAAACGATATCGAGGCGCTGCTCGCCGCGCGCGATTTTATCGACTTCCTACCTGCCTCCAACCGCGAGCCGGTGCCCGAACGCCCCTGTGTCGATCCGTGGGACCGGCTGGAACACAGTCTCGACACGCTGATCCCGCCCAATGCCAATCAGCCCTATGATATGCATGAGCTGATCCGCAAAACGGTGGATGAGGGCGATTTCTTCGAGGTGCAGCCCGCGCACGCCGGCAACATCATCACCGGTTTCGGGCGGATCGAGGGGCGCACGGTGGGCATCGTCGCCAATCAGCCGATGGTGCTGGCCGGGTGCCTCGACATCAATTCCTCGAAAAAGGCGGGGCGCTTCGTGCGCTTCTGCGACGCATTCGACATTCCGATCGTCACCTTTGTCGATGTGCCGGGATTCCTGCCGGGCGTCGGGCAGGAGCATTCGGGCATCATCAAACACGGGGCGAAGCTGCTCTTTGCCTATGCAGAGGCGACGGTGCCGAAGATCACCGTCATCACGCGCAAGGCCTATGGCGGGGCCTATGACGTGATGGCGTCGAAGCATCTGCGCGGCGATCTCAACTATGCCTGGCCCACCGCCGAAATCGCGGTGATGGGGGCCAAGGGTGCGGTCGAAATCATCTTCCGCGGCAAGACCGAGGAGGAGATTGCCGAACATACCGCCGAATATGAAGCGCGCTTCGCCAACCCCTTCGTCGCCGCGTCAAAGGGCTTTATCGACGAGGTGATCATGCCGCACTCGACGCGCAGGCGGATCGCGCTGGGCCTGCGCAAACTGCGGGGCAAGGCGCTGGAAAACCCGTGGAAGAAGCATGACAATATTCCGTTGTGATAGTGCCGAACGGATAACGGCTTGATGGTTGCGGGTATGGGACGTGTTGACGTCATTGCGAGCGGAGCGAAGCAATCCGGTTGGCTCTTTCGCAATGATCGCTGAATAATAGATAGTTGGAGTAAGGCAATGACCGGGATTCGGTCCGAGGATAGCAGAAGGCGCGGATGGATCGTCGCGGTTGCGGTTGGCGTGATTGCGCTGCTGATCGCGGGCGGATTGTTGCTGTGGTATCACCGCGACGGTGCGACGCCCGCCGGGCAGACCGCGCCGACGCCGGTCGCCAGTGCGACGCCCTCGCCGGTAACGGGCGTGAAGGCGATGGCACCCGCCGATCAGCTTGCCCTTGCGACCAAAGCGGTGTTCGGCAAGACGAGCGGGATTACCCGGACCGTGAATGGCGATCAGCGCGATATCAAGCCGGTGAAGCTGTTCTGGCAGGGCGATCAGGCGATCCTGCTGACCGAGGCGAGCATTCCCGATGGCTGCCATGCCTGTGCCGGGTCGCTGGGCGTCTATTATCTCGCGCCGCAGGGGGACGGATTCACGGTCGTGCAGCGCCACCCCGGCGCGGTGCAGGGATCGGACTGGGGACAGCCGCCGACCGCATGGCGCGTATCGGATAAATTCGGGCCAACGCCGGTGATCTATGCCGAACGCGGCGGCACCAATCAGGGCTATACCTGCGGTAATTTCACACTGACGGCGCTGGGTGCCGGCGGGCCGGCGGTGGTGGCGACCGCGCCGCTGACCTATAGCAACGAAGGGTCGATCCTCGGTACGACCAAGATCAGCCTGACGGGCGCGATTACCAATATCGTTCCCGACAAGAGTTTCGACGTGCACTATACCGGGACCAGCGATTTCACCGAACATTACGCACTGCGCGGCGGGGATTATTTCCTGCAAGGGCAGTCGCAGGTTCCGGCCTGTTAGCGTGTCGGGAGAGGAGTAAGCGATGAAACTGGGACGACTGAACCATGTCGGCGTGGCGACGCCTGACCTTGACGCCTCGATTGCCTTTTACCGCGACGTGATGGGCGCGAGCGACATCACCGAACCGTTCGTGCTGGAGTCCCAAAAGGTGCGTGTTTGCTTCGTCAATACGCCCGGCGCAAACGGCACGGCGGGAACGCAGATCGAACTGCTGCAACCCACCGAGCCCGATTCCGCCGTTGGAAAATGGCTGGAAAAGAACCCGTTGGGCGGTCAACATCACATTTGTTACGAAGTGCCCGACATCCACGAAGCCAAGGCATGGTTCGAAGGGCAGGGCAAACGTGTGCTGGGCGAACCGCGCATCGGTGCGCACGGCACGATGATCTTCTTCGTCCACCCGAAGGATATGGGCGGGCAGCTTACCGAAATCATGGAGACGCCGAAGGGCGCGCACTGACATGACCGACAAACCGACCACCGCCGACTGGAAAGCGCTTGCCGACAAGGAAGTGAAGGGCCGCGACCTGATCTGGCATACGCCGGAGGGGATTGACGTCAAGCCGCTCTACACGGCGGAGGATACCGCCGAGCTTGACCCCGGCCTCCCTGGTTTCGCGCCCTATACGCGCGGAGTAAAGGCCAGCATGTATGCCGGACGCCCCTGGACGATCCGGCAATATGCGGGCTTTTCCACGGCGGAAGAGTCCAACGCCTTTTACCGGCGCAATCTGGCGGCGGGACAGAAGGGGCTGTCGGTCGCGTTCGACCTTGCCACGCATCGCGGCTATGACAGCGATCATCCGCGCGTCACCGGCGATGTCGGCAAGGCGGGCGTCGCCATCGACAGCGTCGAGGATATGAAAATCCTGTTCGACCAGATCCCGCTCGACAAGATGAGCGTGTCGATGACGATGAACGGTGCGGTGATCCCGTGCCTGGCATTTTACATCATCGCAGCGGAAGAGCAGGGGGTGAAGCCGGACCAGCTTGCGGGCACGATTCAGAATGACATTCTGAAGGAGTTCATGGTCCGCAACACCTATATCTATCCGCCGCAGCCCAGCATGCGGATCATTTCAGATATTTTTGCATATACGTCGGCCAACATGCCGAAGTTCAACAGTATTTCGATCTCCGGCTATCATATGCAGGAGGCCGGTGCGACGCAGGTGCAGGAGCTTGCCTTCACCATCGCCGACGGCATTGAATATGTGAAATCGGGTGTCGCCAGCGGGCTGAATATCGATGCTTTTGCAGGCCGTTTGAGCTTCTTCTTCGCAATCGGAATGAACTTCTTCATGGAAGTGTCGAAGCTGCGCGCCGCGCGTACGCTTTGGTACAACGCCATGACCAAGCTGGGGGCAAAGGCCGAGCGGTCGAAGATGCTGCGCACACACTGTCAGACCAGCGGGGTCAGCCTGACCGAGCAGGACGTCTATAACAACGTTATCCGCACGACGATCGAGGCGATGGCGGCGATGCTGGGCGGCACGCAGAGCCTGCATACCAATGCGCTGGACGAAGCGATTGCGCTGCCCACCGATTTCTCCGCGCGCATTGCCCGCAATACCCAGATCATTCTGCAGGAAGAAACGGGGATGACCAACGTCGTCGATCCGCTGGGCGGCAGCTATTATGTCGAGGCGCTGACCAAGGAACTGGTCGATGCCGCGCAGGCGATCATCGACCGGGTCGAGGAGGAGGGCGGCATGGCGAAGGCGGTTGCCGCCGGCTGGCCCAAAAAGATGATCGAGGAAGCGTCTGCGGCGCGTGCCGCACGCGTCGATCGGGGCGAGGACACCATTGTCGGCGTCAACAAGTTCCGCCCGGCACAGGATGAGGAAATCGAAATCCTCGACGTCGATAACCACAAGGTACGCGACAGCCAGATTGCCCGCATCAAGCGGGTGCGCGAAACCCGTGATGAGGCAAAGTGCGGGGCCGCGCTCGATGCCCTGCGCGAAGGGGCGAAGGGCGACGGCAACCTGCTCGCGCTGGCCGTCGATGCCGCGCGCGAACGCGCCACGCTGGGCGAGATCAGCAGCGCGATGGAGGATGTGTTCGGTCGCTACGACACCATGCCGGTGCCGGTGCAGGGCGTGTATGGCGGTGCCTATGGCGACGACGCAAAGTGGCTGGCGCTGAAGGACGGGGTGGACGCCACCGAGCGCCGCATCGGTCGCAAGCCGCGCCTGTTCGTCGCCAAGATGGGGCAGGACGGGCATGATCGCGGCGCGAATCTCGTTTCCTCCGCATTCGGCGATCTGGGCTTCGACGTGACGGCGGGGCCGTTGTTCCAGACACCGGAAGAGGCGGTCGAACTGGCGCTGGAACGCGATGTCGACGTGATCGGCGCCTCCAGCCTCGCCGCCGGGCACAAGACGCTGATCCCCGAACTGATCCGCCTGCTCAAGGAAAAGGGGCGCAGCGATATCAAGGTGATCGCGGGCGGCGTGATTCCGCCCAAGGATTACGATTTCCTGCGCGATGCGGGCGTGCAGGCCATTTTCGGCCCCGGCACCAATCTGGTCGAGGCGGCGGCCGAAGTGCTCCGCCTGCTCGGCCACAATATGCCGCCGATGGATGAGGCGGCGGAGTGAGGGCCACGCAATGACTCTGGGCTTTTCGGTCGGGGCGCTGATGCGCCATGCGCGCGGCGGTGGCGCCCTGCGCATGGGGCTGGTGCGCGTGGCCGAAAACGACTGGCTGCAAGGCGAATGCGACCGCGACGCGCGTGCGGCGGTGTTCGACGCGCATCCCGATAGCGTGGCGGTGCTTCCCGAAGGCGAAGCGGCGGTGGCGGAATTGTGCGCCCTGCTCGTCGCGCCTGACCTTGCCGCGGCGGCGCGGACGCATTGGGAGGATCTGTGTTTGCTCGCCCCCGGCGCGGACGGGCAGTACCGGCTGATCGCGGCAGCGCTGGGTTTTCCGACCGACTGGCGGCTGGCGGACAAGATGGGCAGGCCGCTCACCGCCATTCACGCGCCGATCCATGGCTATGCCGAACAACTGGCGGCGGGGGTCGATCATTTCTTCGCGACGCTGAAGGCGGGGGCGATCTTCGGGCGCGCCAACTGGTTCATCGTGGCGAGCGATGACTGGCGCTATCTGCCGACCGACGATCCCGCGACCCGCTTCGCGCATGTTACGGCGGATAATGCCGGGCGGGCGCTGTTCCTGCGCTGCGAGCGTCAGACGCTGCGCCGCCTGCCCGAAACCGGCGCGGTGCTGTTCACCATCGGTATTGCGGTCGAACCGCTTGCCGCGCTCGAAACACCCATTGTGCGGCGCGTGGCCGATGCCGTAACCCATATTTCCGCGGGCGAGCATGAACGCCGCGCCGCGCCCTTTTATGCCGACGCGCTGGCCCGCTATGCCGCCGCGCGCGACGACCTTGTGGAGGCTGCTGAATGAACGAGATTTCGACCCACGGTTTCACCCCGTCCGAGCCGGAGGTCCGTACCGACTGGACGCGCGCGGAAATCGCGGAACTGTTCGATCTGCCGTTTCCCGAACTGCTGTACCGGGCGCAGACGGTGCATCGCGAACATCATGCGCCGGGCGAAGTGCAGCTTTGCACGCTGTTGTCGATCAAGACCGGCGGCTGCCCGGAGGATTGCGGCTATTGCTCGCAAAGCGCGTCCGCCGATAGCGGGGTCAAGGCGACCAAGCTGATGGACCCGCGCGAAGTGTTGCAAAAGGCGGCGCAGGCGGCGGATGCGGGGTCGAAGCGGTTCTGCATGGGTGCGGCCTGGCGCAACCCGAAGGACCGCGACATGCCCGCGATTGTCGAGATCGTGCAGGGCGTGTCGGCGATGGGGATGGAAACCTGCATGACGCTGGGGATGTTGACGCCAGCACAGGCAGCGCAGCTCAAGGAAGCGGGGCTCGATTACTATAACCACAATATCGACACCGCGCCGGAGAATTACGAGAACGTCATTTCGACGCGCAGTTTCGAGGAGCGGATCGACACGCTGTCGAACGTGCGCGAGGCGGGCATCAACGTCTGTTCGGGCGGCATCGTCGGCATGGGCGAGACGCGCGCGCATCGCGTCGGCTTCGTCCACGCGCTGGCGACGCTGGAGCGCCATCCCGAAAGCGTGCCGGTCAACGCGCTGGTGCCGGTAAAGGGCACACCGCTGGGCGACATGCTCGCCGATACGCCGATGGCGAAGATCGACGATATCGAGTTCGTCCGCACCATCGCGGTCGCGCGTATCACCATGCCGCGCTCGATGGTCCGCCTGAGCGCGGGCCGCGAGAGCATGTCGGAAGCGACGCAGGCGCTGTGCTTCATGGCGGGCGCGAACAGCATCTTCACCGGCGACAAGCTGCTGACGGCGGCGAATGCGGGCGACGATGCGGACGCGGCGATGCTGGCGAAACTGGGACTACGGCCGATGACGAGCGAGGAACCGATGCGGGCGTGTGAGGCGAAGATGGTGGAGGCGGCGGAGTGATATGCCAACCGTTCTGCGGATCGGTGCGTTTCGCTTCTATTTCTACAGCCATGAGCCGAACGAACCCCCGCATGTTCATGTTGATCGCGGCGAGGCCACGATCAAGATCTGGCTTGAACAAGTCGAAGTCGCAAAAAGCCGCGGCTTCCGCGCGCATGAGATAAATGGCATTGTAACGATGGTCGAGGAGCACCGCGACCGGTTGCTGGAGGCATGGCATGAATATTTCGGCTAAAGTCACCGACGAGCGCGTTCTCGACGTGCGCTTCGACGAAGCGAGCCTGATCGTCGACCTGATGGACGGACGCAGCATTTCGGTGCCGATTGCCTGGTATCCGCGCCTGCTGCGCGCGACACCGGAACAGCGTGCGCATTGGGAAAAGGCAGGCGCCGGCTTCGGCATCCATTGGCCCGATATCGACGAGGATTTGAGTACCGAAGGCCTGCTGCGTGGTGCCCCGGCACCGAGGGCGGCGTGATGGCGGGCGCGAACAGCATTTTCACCGGCGACAAGCTGCTGACGGCGGCGAATGCGGGCGACGATGCGGACGCGGCGATGCTGGCGAAGCTGGGGCTACGGCCGATGACGAGCGAGGAGCCGATGCGGGCCGGATGTGGCGGCACGCGGCAGGTGGAGGCGGCGGAGTGAAACGCGGAAAATTTGCTGTCGTAGCCTATGTGACTGCAAGTATCGTTTTACTGCTCGGGCTAGTGTTTTCATGGGTTTCATACCGAACGGCGGGCTTTGACTGCATCGACTCACCCGTGCCGGTGGATTTTGAATCCTGTCTCCAGACGTATGAGCATTCTGCCAAGCTAAGCGCAGTCGCCTGCTTGATTATCTGGATGGCAGCAAGCTTATTATTCATCTTCAAACGGAAGAATCCTTGATGTTCAAGAAAATCCTGATCGCCAATCGTGGTGAAATCGCCTGTCGCGTCATGCGCACGGCGAAGCGGATGGGGATCGCCACTGTTGCGGTCTATTCGGATGCCGATGCGCGCAGCCCGCATGTGCTGATGGCGGATGAAAGCGTGCGGCTTGGCCCCGCTCCGGCGGCGGAAAGCTATCTGAAGGCGGAGCTGATCCTCGATGCGGCGAAGGCGACGGGGGCGGACTGCATCCATCCCGGCTATGGCTTCCTGTCCGAGCGCGAGAGTTTTTCGCAGGCATGCGCCGATGCGGGCATTGCCTTTGTCGGGCCACCGCCCAAAGCCATCGCGGCGATGGGCGACAAGATCGAGTCGAAGAAACTGGCCAAGGCGGCGGGCGTCAATGTCGTGCCCGGCCATGTCGGAGAGATTGACGATACCGACCATGCGGTGCGCATCGCCAACGATATCGGCTATCCGGTGATGATGAAGGCGTCCGCCGGCGGCGGCGGCAAGGGGATGCGGCTCGCCTGGTCCGAAAAGGACGTGCGCGAAGGGTTCGAGGCGACCAAGCGCGAGGGGCTGGCGAGCTTCGGCGACGACCGCGTGTTCATCGAGAAGTTCATCGAAAGCCCGCGCCATATCGAGATTCAGGTGCTGGGCGATCAGCACGGCAATACGCTGTATCTGAACGAGCGCGAATGCTCGATCCAGCGCCGCCACCAGAAGGTGGTGGAGGAAGCGCCGTCGCCCTTCGTCAGCCCCGAAATGCGCCGCAAGATGGGTGAGCAGGCGGTCGCGTTGTCGAAAGCGGTCGGCTATTACAGCGCGGGCACGGTCGAACTGATCGTGTCGGGCGCGGATACGACGGGCGAAAGCTTCTACTTCCTCGAAATGAACACGCGGTTGCAGGTCGAGCACCCGGTGACCGAGTGTATTACCGGCCTCGATCTGGTCGAGCAGATGATCCGCGTTGCCTACGGCGAAAAGCTGGCGATGACGCAGGACGATGTGAAAATCCACGGCTGGGCGGTCGAAAACCGCGTCTATGCCGAGGATCCCTATCGCAACTTCCTGCCCTCGACCGGGCGGCTGGTCCGCTATCGCCCGCCGGAGGCGCGTTTCCATCAAGCTCCGTTCGCTTCGAGCGACGTCGAGAAGCGTGTCTCGACTTCGCTCGACACGAACGGGGAGAGTGGGACTTATATCCGCGTCGACGACGGCGTGGCCGAGGGCGGCGAGGTGTCGATGTTCTATGACCCGATGATCGCCAAGCTGGTGACATGGGCGCCGACGCGAATCGAGGCGATCGATGCGCAGGTCGCGGCACTCGACCGGTTCGAACTGGAGGGGCTGGGCAACAATGTCGATTTCCTGTCGGCGCTGATGCAGCACGACCGCTTCCGCGAGGGCAATATCACCACCGGCTTCATTGCAGAGGAATATCCCGAAGGCTTTCACGGAGCGCCTGCCGATGATGCGCTGCTGGCCAGACTCGCGGCGTTGGCAGCCAAGCTTTCGAGTATCGAAACCGCGCGCAACGGCCTGATCGACGGGCAGTTGTCGCCGCGTTTCGACGAGGCGCTGACGCGGCAGGACTGGGTGGTGCGCATCGGCAAGACGGATCACCGTGTCACGGTGGAAAACGGCAATGTTGCGGTAGACGGCACCGAAATCGCCGTCGATGTCGAATGGAAGCCGGGTCAGCGGCTGGTCGAGGCGGTCTTTGACGGCAATCCGCTTGCCGTGCGGGTCGAGCGTCGCCGCACCGACTGGCGCTTCACGACGCGCGGCGCCAGCCATGGGGTACGTGTGCTCAGCCCGCGTATCGCGGAGCTGGCCGAGCATATGATCGAAAAAGTGCCGCCGGACATGAGCAAGTTCCTGCTCTGCCCGATGCCGGGCCTCGTCACCCGGATCGAAGTGGGCGAGGGCGACGCGGTGGAGGCCGGTCAGCCGCTGGCGGTGGTCGAAGCGATGAAGATGGAAAACATCCTGCGCGCGGAGAAGTCGGGGACGGTGAAGTCGCTGAACGCGGAAGCAGGCGACAGCCTGGCCGTCGACGCGGTCATCATGGAATTCGAATAGGCGTTACGCCGGGCCTGATCCGCGCTGATGCGGGTCGGGCCTTATTTTACTAGCAACACCAATATGGCGGTGAGCAGCATCGCCACGCCGCTCATCATGAGCAGGGTAGCGAAGGGGCATTGCTCCACTTTCGGACTCATGCGGTCCATCGCCTCTCTCCTTCCTCTTCCCGCCTTTGTAATTATTGCAATCCGGCCGGAAGTATCAGCGCATTATATGCCAAATTTCGTGCTTCGTCATGCATATCCTGTTGTGCGCTGCGGTATGCAGACGGCGGTCCCGCATTGGGACGCGCTTAACCAAAGGCGAGGAGGAGACGAAATCGTAAACGAAGCGTTAAACATGACGTTATGCCAGTTCACGATATCCCCTTACGTCCCGAACGCATTCAAAACAGAGGCCGCCATCCGTTTCGGGAGAGTCTGCGTATCCGCGACAAGCGCAACGCGCTGCGACCGACCGTGCGTGCCACCGACGACGATAATGACTGGAAGTTGTTCGTATTGAGCTTCGTCGCCTTCTTCGTCTGTTTCTATACGTTCTTTATGTAACGAAAGCGCAGACCACCCGCCCCGCCTCGCCACCATATCCTATGGGTATCATTGGTGGCCGGGCGGGGAGGTGGGGTAGGTGATCTGAAACAGCTAAAAATGAGGTGGGGGTGGCGGTCTGAAACCCGAAAACGCCTCAATCGCAGGCGCGGTGCAGCTTTTGCGCAATCCACGCTGCGATCAGGCACATGGCCGCCACGGCGAGCAACATATCGGCGTTGCTGACATGCAGCGCGGCCAGCACGATGACGAGCAATGCGCCCAGCACCATCGCGCCTGAATTGACGACATTGTTCGCTGCCACGGTACGCGCGGTCTGATCCTTGGTCACGGTAGTGGTGAGGAAGGCGTAGAGCGGCACCACGAACATTCCGCCGGTAATCGCAATCGCCATCAGCGTCAGCATCACCAGCACCGATTGCGGGTGCGTCAGAAAATCCATGACCGAATAGAGATGGCCGTCGGGCGCCGGTGTGAAATTGCGCGCCTCGATTGAAAAGGCGACCACGAAAATCCCCATCGCGATCACGGAAGCGGGCGAGTATTTCGCGGAAATCTTGCCCTTCAGCATCGAATTGATGATCACCGACCCGATTGCCACGCCGACCGAGAAAATGGCGATGGTCAGGCTGGCGACGCGTTCATCGGCGGTCAGCACGTTTTTGACCAGCGGCGGAAAGACGACGATCAGCACCGCACCGATCGTCCAGAAAAAGCTGATCGCGCAAATTGCCAGAAACAATCGGCGAATATGCATGGTTGCGGAAATCAACCGCCAGGAAGAGGTGACGGGATTGAAATTGATCGCCAGTTCCGGCCCCACACGCGGCGCGGGCAGCACCAGTCGCCCCATGATCCAGCCGATGCCTGCGACGCACAGCACGAGGATCGAGGCACCTTCGACCGAAATCCAGCCGGCAATCACCGTGCCGAGCAGGATGGCGAGATAGGTGCCCGCCTCGACCAGTCCGGTGCCGCCCAGCACTTCATCCTCATCGAGATGCTGGGGCAGGATCGCATATTTGATCGGTCCGAAAAAGGTCGAGTGCACGCCCAGAAACAGTACCGCGCCCAGCATCATGCCGATGCCGATACTGTGGTATCCCGCCCTGGCAAGCATCAGCCCGGTACCGCCGAACAGCATGATGCCGATCTCTGCCGTTTTTACCCAGCGGATGATCTTTGCCTTGTCGGTGGTGTCAGCCAGTTGCCCGGATAGTGCCGACAACAGAAAGAAGGGGATCAGCGAAAGGCCGGTGGCCAGCGCGTTGAAATTGGATTCGACGGCCGGATTGTTGAACACCTGATAGGTGGCGAACAGCACCATCGACGTCTTGAACAGATTATCGTTGAAGGCGCCCAGAAACTGTGTGGTAAACAGCGGGAGAAATCGGCGCTCCTTGAGCAGACCGAGGGCATTCAACATCAAACAACAGCCCGAGTGGTGACCGGTCCGGTCGCCATAGCCGAGCAACGCATTCGGACACAATGGCAATTTCCGGTATCGCAGGACTGGCGAAAGCGACTTGCGGACAGTAGATGGGGACAGCCATGCTGACATTGCCCAACATCCTGACGCTTTCGCGAATCTTTACGGTGCCGCTGCTGGTCGGGTTTCTGTGGTGGCCGCACTGGCCCGCGGGCTATGCGGTGGCGTTCGCAATCTACTGCCTGATGGGTATTACCGATTATTTCGACGGCTATCTGGCACGCGCGCAGGGCACGGTATCCAAACTCGGCATCTTCCTTGATCCGATCGCCGACAAGATCATGGTCGCCGCGGTCGTCCTGATGCTGGTGGCGACGCGCGATATCGAGGGGCTGAACCTGATCGCCGCGCTGATCATCCTGCTGCGCGAGATCATGGTATCGGGCCTGCGCGAATTTCTGGGCGGGATTCAGGTGTCGATGCCGGTTTCTCGCCTCGCCAAATGGAAGACGACGCTGCAATTGCTGGCGCTGGGCGGGCTGATCCTCGCCGGAGCATTGCCGACCTGGTACTGGCTGGGCGTCGCCGCGCTGGTGGCACTCTGGGGGGCGGCGATGCTGACACTGATTACCGGCTGGGACTATCTGCGCGTCGGCCTGCGTCACATGGACACCTGAAAGGTGCTCACCATCCTCTATTTCGCCTGGGTGCGAGAGGCAGTGGGCAAGGCGCAGGAGGAGATCGCTCCGCCCCCATCGGTGACGACCGTGGCGGAACTGGTCGGCTGGCTGGCGACGCAAGGGGAGGGCTATGCCGAGGCCTTTGCCGACCCCGGCAGATTGCGTGCCGCACTTGATCAGGAATTCGTGTCGCTCGACGTGCCGCTGGGTTCGGCGCGGGAAGTGGCGCTGTTTCCGCCGGTAACGGGCGGATGATCCGCGTTAGCGTTCAGGAAGCGCCGCTCGACATCGCGGCGGAGCATAGGGCGCTGGCGCAAAGCGGAGTCGGCGGCATTGCGAGCTTTACCGGGCTGGTACGCGGCGATGACGGTGTCACGACGCTGGAACTCGAACAATATCCCGGCATGACCGGGCGGATGCTGACCCGGCTGGCCGAACAGGCGGCCGAACGCTGGTCGCTTGCCGCTGCGACGATCGTCCATCGTGTCGGCCCGATGGCGGTCGGGGATGGGATCGTGTTCGTCGGCACGGCGTCCGCCCATCGCGCCGATGCGCTGGAGGCGTGTGCCTATCTGATCGACCGGCTGAAGACCGACGCGCCGTTCTGGAAACGCGAATGGCAGGGCGGTGAATCGCGCTGGGTGGAAGCACGCGCCTGTGATGACAGCGCCGCCGAACGCTGGGACACAAAATAGGCTGTAAGCCCATAAACGGCAGCATCGAGGTTTGGGCCAAAATGGCGTGGTGCAAGGAGGAAAGGCGCAGGAATATGTCAATATTCCCAGAATTTTCGACGCCGCACCGGGCCATTTTGGCCAAATCCCGCAGGGACGCCCAAATGGCTTCCATCTAGAACCGAACGCCGCTTGCAAAGGCAAAGAGCCTTTGCCGCGCGTCGTTCGGCCCGATCTGTTCGCCATTTGGACGCCTCGACGGTGCCGTTTATGGGTTTACGGCCTAGGCTGCGGCGACGTCTCGGTCACCGCAGCCCATCTTCAGCTTTCAGTCGGGTTTACTGGCCGGTGGCGCTGCCCGATGCGGAAGCGCTCAGCTTCGGCACCAGCACGCCGTTGATGACCTGCACCATGCCGTTCGACTGCGTGACATTCTGCTCGGTCGGGCTGACATAGGCCTTGTTGCCGCTGGTATCGGTCAGCGTCACGTTGCCGTTGGTCAGCGACAGCGTCAGCGGTCCGCCCTCTACCGTGTTCAGCGTGGCGGTGCCGCCGCCCTGATTGATCATCTGTTTAAGCTGGTCGGTGGTGTAGCTTCCCGACACGACATGATAGGTCAGGATCTTCTTGAGCGCGGCCATATTTTCCGGTTTTTCCAGCGTATCGACGGTTCCCGGCGGCAGGCGGCTGAACGCAGCGTCGGTCGGCGCAAACACCGTGAAGGGGCCGGGCCCGGACAGCGTTTCGACCAGTCCGGCAGCTTTGACCAGCGATACCAGCGTGGTCAGGTTGCTCGCCTTGGATGCGTTCTCGACGATGTTCATCGAAGGGCTCATTTCAGCGCCGCCGACCATTACCGGGGCCGGGGTCGGACTGGGCGTGGGGGTAGGCGACGGTGCCGGAGTCGAGGAGCCGGCGGTGCTGGTCGATCCCATATCGGAACTGGCGCTGGTCGTCGTCGAACACGCGGCAAGGCTTACGGACGCTGCGAGCGCGGCGAACAGGATGGTCGGTTTCTTCAACATCAACTTCTCCATATCGTCGGTTTGAAACGGGGCACTGGTGCGCTTAGGCACACCATAGCTACGGTTGGCCGCGCAAAAGGTTGCACCCGACGGATTGTCGTGCCGTGCTCGTCGTTCAGTGCATCGAGGAGAGTACGTCCGCGAGCAGGCGGAAATCACGCTCGCGCGGAGACGCCTTGCGCCAGATCAGCGCAATCTTGCGAGAGGCGCGTTCGGCGTCCAGCGGGCGCGCGGTGATGTGGGTGCCTTTCAGGATGCCCGCATCGACCGCCATTTGCGGCAGCATGGTGACGCCAAGCCCGTTATCGACCATCTGCACGATGGTGTGGAGCGAGGTACCCAGCATCGACGCCTGCCCGCGCAGTTCGGGGCGATTGCACGCCGCCAGCGCATGGTCTTTCAGGCAATGCCCGTCCTCCAGCAGCAATAGCCGGGTCTCGTCAATGTCCTCCGCGACGACAGGTTCGCGCGATCCTTCCGTTTCGCCCTCTGGAAAGGCGACCAGCAGCTTGTCGTCGAACAGCGGTGCGATTTCGACATCGCCACAGGCATAGGGCAGCGCCAGCAGTACGCAGTCGGTACGGCCATGCTGCAACCCTTCGCACGCCGCGGCGCTCGGCTCTTCGCGCAGAAACAGCTTGAGGTCGGGATAATCCGCACGCAGCCGCGGCAGGATGTGCGGCAACATGAACGGCGCGATGGTGGGGATGACGCTCATCCGCATTTCACCCGACAGGGGGCGCCCGGCGGCGCGTGCCATGTCGCCCAGTTCGTCGGCCTCGCGCAGCACCTTGCGTGCTTTGTCGGCGATTTTCTCGCCCAGCGGCGTGAAGCGCACGACCCGGCGGGTGCGTTCGACCAGTGTCACGCCGATCAGGGTTTCCAGCTCACGAATGCCCGCCGACAGGGTCGACTGGGTGACGAAACAGGCTTCTGCCGCGCGGCCGAAATGCCCGGCATCCTGCAACGCGACGAGGTATTGGAGCTGTTTGATCGTGGGGAGATAGGTAGTCAGTGATCGTCTCCGTCGATGACGCAGCCGCTATGTAATCTATTTTGTCATTCCGGCAACTCCCGCCCCCGATATCAGGGGCAGGAGCGATCCGGGAGTCATGCCGCTTCGGTCAGTTCCTCGGCGGGCAGGCGGATCAGATAGTCGAAGGCCGAAAGCGCCGCAGTCGATCCCGCACCCATCGCGATGACGATTTGTTTGTACGGTACGGTGGTCGCGTCACCGGCGGCAAAAATGCCGGGTTGCGAGGTTTCTCCGCGCGCATCGATCTCGATCTCGCCATGTTTGGTCAGCGCAACCGCATCCTTCAGCCATTCGGTGTTGGGCACCAGACCGATCTGGACGAAAATACCTTCCAGTTCGACCTCGTGCAGCGTGCCGTCATTACGGTCCTTATAGGTCAGTCCGACGACCTTCTCTCCATCGCCGCGAACCTCCGTGGTCAGCGCGGAAGTGATGATCTTCACATTGGGCAGGCTGCCAAGCTTGCGCTGAAGCACCGCATCGGCACGCAATTGGCTATCGAACTCGATCAGTGTGACGTGCGCGACGATACCCGCCAGGTCGATGGCCGCTTCGACGCCCGAATTGCCGCCGCCGATCACGGCAACGCGCTTGCCCTTGAACAGCGGACCGTCGCAGTGCGGGCAATAGGCCACGCCCTTGTTGCGATATTCGTCCTCGCCCGGCACATTCATCTGCCGCCAGCGTGCGCCGGTGGACAGGATGACCGTGCGCGCCTTCAGCGATGCACCGTTAGCCAGTGTCACCTCGTGCAGGCCGCCCTCTGTTTGCGCCGGGATAAGTTTTTCGGCACGTTGCAGGTTCATCACGTCGACATTGTTTTCCTTAACGTGCTGTTCCAGTTGCGCGCCGAGCTTCGGCCCTTCGGTATAGGGAACCGAAATGAAGTTCTCGATGCCCATGGTGTCGAGCACCTGACCGCCGAAACGTTCGGCCGCAACGCCGACGCGAATGCCCTTGCGCGCGGCATAGATGGCCGATGCAGCACCCGCAGGGCCACCGCCGACGATCAGCACGTCGAACGGATCTTTACCGGCAATCTTTTCGGCCGCCTTGGCTTCCGCGCCGCTGTCGATCTTCGCGACGATCTGTTCGAGGTCCATGCGGCCCTGAGCAAAGGGTTCTCCGTTCAGGAATACCGACGGCACCGCCATCACCTTGCGGCTGTCGACCTCATCCTTGAACAATGCGCCGTCGATCGCGGTGTGGCGGATATTGGGGTTGAGCACGCTCATCAGGTTGAGCGCCTGCACCACGTCGGGGCAGTTCTGGCAGGACAGCGAGAAATAGGTTTCGAATTCGAAATCGCCCTCGATATCCCTGATCTGTTCGATCAGTTCCTGTGCGGTCTTGGACGGGTGGCCGCCGACCTGCAGCAGGGCGAGCACCAGCGACGTGAATTCATGGCCCATCGGGATACCGGCGAAGCGCACACCGATATCGGTGCCGGTGCGGCGGATCATGAAGCTGGGCGCGCGCTTGTCGTCGGCACGCACGACTTCGATCTTGTCCGACAGTGCGGCGATTTCGTTGAGCAGCGTTTCCAGCTCGCGCGATTTGGCATCGTCGCCCAGGCTGGCGACGAGCTCGATCGGCTCGCGGATATTGGCGAGATAGGTTTTGAGCTGCTGCGTCATAGTGGCGTCGAGCATGGAAAACTCCTGTATTCAGATACAATACGGCCCGGGGCGGCGGGAACCACCCCGGGCCGTGAGGGACCCAAGGGGGCTTGGGATCAGATCTTGCCGACGAGGTCGAGCGAGGGTGCGAGGGTTTCTTCGCCTTCTTCCCACTTGGCCGGGCAGACTTCACCCGGATGCGCGGCAATATATTGAGCGGCCTTCACCTTGCGGAGCAGTTCGGTCGCGTTGCGGCCAACGCCTTCGCAGGTGATTTCCATAACCTGGATCACGCCATCGGGATCGATCACGAAGGTGCCGCGGTCGGCGAGACCCTGACCTTCGCGCAGGACGTCGAAATTCTCGGCAATGGTGTGGTTCTGGTCGCCCAGCATGTAATAGTTGATCTTGCCGATCGCGGGCGAGCTGTCATGCCATGCCTTGTGGCTGAAATGCGTGTCGGTCGATACCGAATATACCTCGACGCCCATTTCCTGAAGCTTGGGATAGATGCCGGCCAGATCTTCCAGCTCGGTCGGACACACAAAGGTGAAATCGGCCGGATAAAAGAAGAAAATGGCCCATTTGCCCTTTACGTCGCCGTCGCTCACTTCGACGAACTTGCCTTCCTTATAGGCCTGAGTCGTGAAGGGCTTCAGCGTATCTCCGATCTTCGCCATAAATATTCCTCCTGGCAGGTGTTGGTTCGAAGCCGGATATAGGTAGCCGGGTGGTCCAAGGGAAATGGGAAGCCTCGTTTTTATTGATCGACTAAATCGATCAAATTTGGACGAAGTAATCGACATGTTCAACGGGAAGGCAGGGCTGACAGGACGAAAATGGCCAAAGCTGGAATTTGCGGTCCGCATCTCCTAAATTCATCCGACGGTAAAAAGGGAGCGCCCATGTTCCGGCGGCTTGTGAACTATCTGGATTCGATCAAGGCGCGCGATCCTGCGCCGCGTTCACGCATGGAAATCCTGTTATATCCGGGTGTCTGGTCGCTTGGCTTTCACCGGATCGCGCACCGGCTGTTCCGCTGGCGGCTGTATTTCCTGGCGCGGGCGGTCAATCACCTGTCGCGCTTCCTGACCGGCAACGACATTCATCCCGGTGCGACGATCGGGCGCAATTTCTTTATCGATCACGGTTTTACAGTGATCGGCGAAACCGCTGAGATCGGAGATAACGTGACGCTGTACCAGCATGTCACGCTGGGCGGCACCAGCCCCGATAGCGGTGTCGGCGGCAAACGCCACCCCACGCTGCTGGACGGGGCGATCGTCGGGTCGGGCGCGCAGGTGATCGGGCCGGTGACGGTTGGCAGGCGCGCGCGCATCGGGGCGAACTCCGTTGTTACGCGCGACGTGCCCGAAGGCGCGACGATGGTCGGCATTCCCGCACGCCCGACGGTGGTGCAGGGCGGTGCGTCAAAGCCGCAATTCGTGCCCTATGGAACGCCCTGCAGCGAGGTGTTCGATCCGGCGACTCAGCAGCTTGAACTGATGCGCTGTGAGCTGGAAACGATGCGCAAGCGGCTGGACGAATTGCTGGCCGAGCGTGAGGAAACGGAGCGTCGCGACCGCGCCTGATGGGGACGATCGCGCAATTTCCCGGAGGACGTCAGCCAGGGCAGGTCGGTTTCGAACGGCCCGAACTGATGCGTATTCTTGACCTCTATGGACGCATGGTCGCGGCCGGACACTGGAAAGACTATGCCATCGATCTGGGCCGCGAGGCGGCGATCTTTGCCGCCTTTCGCCGTGCCGCCGAGCGACCGGAATACCGTATCGAGAAACGGCCGGCCCTGCGCAATCGTCAGGGGATGTGGGCGCTGATCAACGAAGCGGGCATGGTATTGAAGCGCGGTCACGAACTCGGTCCCGTACTCGCTCCGGTCGAACGCAGGCTGATGAAGCTGGTGGCGGACTGAAAACGACAAAGGCTCCGGGTGTGGCGCCCGAAGCCTCCGTCCTTCGCCTGTCGAGGGTTCAGGGCAGGCGGGGAATGGTTTGTTTATGCGGCGGCGGGCATCTGTACGGGCGGGAGCCGATCCTTCAGGCCGCCCAGCAATGCCACGACCCGTGCCCGCATCGGGTGCCAGAAGGCCGACAGCGTCAGCAATGCCGAGCCGATCACCAGCGCGGTAAAGGCGGTGCTGAGTTCCAGCGCGCCTGCCCGGGTGAAAAGGGCATAGAGCGCGTAGAGCACATAGACGAGGCTGGAAACGAGCAGCGCCCTGCGGTCGACCGCCAGTGCGACGAACCCGAACACCACATAGAGGCCGAGCACCAGTACCGCGACTGCGGGGCCGATATTCTTGTCGAACACGCCCAGCATCTGAAAGATCGAATGCGCGATCATGGGTGCGGCGGCGAGGTGAAGCCAGAAGGCAACGTCCGCCCGGCGGGTTTCGCGCTGCCGGTCGGACATGTCCCAGCGCATGGCGAAACCGAAAACCACCAGTCCGGCGATCAGCAGCACCGGCCAGACGAAGTTGCCGATGGCCGGAACGGCCGCGACAGACAGCGCCACCACGACACCCGTGAGCGCCACCGCGCCCGCGGCAAGCGTGATCGGCACCATGAAGCGACGCCAGTGCAACCAGGCGGCACCGGCGCTCATCAGCCCGATTCCGGCGAGGATCAGCGCGTTGATACGGTCTGGAAGGTCGGGGTCCAGCGACACCATCGTGCCGATCATCGTCGCCGCCACGCCACCGACAAAAGCGAGCAGCAACAGGATGCTGGGCAATGCCATGCGGCGCTGACGGGTGAAATATTCGGCGAGCAGCCATGCCGAAACCGCCACGCCCAGCCCGCCCAGCCAGGGACCGACAATCGCACCGATCTGCGCGACAGCGGCAAGCATCAGAGCGATCGCAATGGCGACGAAGATGTCGTTGAAGCCCGACAGGAGGCGAAAATGCTCCTCATCGACGGCTGGAGCCGCCCTCAGCGATGCAACGTGATTGCGAAACGCGTCCGCTGTTTCGCGCGGGACGATGCCCGCTTCGACCGCCTGATCCAGTTCGCTTTCGCTATACATCCCATCCTCCCTGTATTGCATGACCATAACACCAGAGTGTTACCTGAGCAATACACGAAGACTCGAACGCATTTGGGGATGCTGGGTGAAGATACAGAAAAAGGGCGCGCCGAACCGTTCGACGCGCCCTGAAATTCGTTGCTTAACGACCGCCGCGCTGACGGCAGCCGTCGGTCTGACCCTTTTTGCAGATCGGATAGCTGGCCTTGGGCGGAGGCGGCGGAAATGCCTGATCCGGCGATTCGGACGGTTTGAAAATCACCTGTTGATCCGCCGTCGGCTGCTGGCTCATCGGCGGTGTGGCGGGCATGATCCCGCCCTGGGTCTGGGTAGCCTGCATGGCGCCGCTGGGCGTTGCCATCGAATCGTCTTGCGTTTGCATCGGTTGAGTCGATGTCTGCGCCATTGCAAAAGCAGGCGCGCTGGTCATCAGCGCCGCTGCCACCAATGCTGCGAACTTCATCGGGGGTTCTCCTGATTTGTTACGGCGGCGTTTCTGAGGCCGCGACAACAAGAACGCCCGACTGCGCAAAACTTTCCCGATAAACTCGATTCGATATTTTATTAATTGGAATCAAGGGCATATCCTGCCGATCGCACGGTGCGGATGACATCCGGGCGGCCATTGGAATTGATGGCCTTGCGCAAGCGGCGGATATGCACGTCGACCGTGCGCGATTCGATATCGGAATCATGCCCCCATACTGCGTCGAGCAGGCGTTCGCGTGAAAACACCCAGCCGGGATGTTCAAGGAAATGCCGGAGCAGGCGAAATTCGGTGGGGCCGAGCGGAATCGTCTCGCCGCCGCGCCGGACCTTGTGACCGACCGTATCCATTTCGATATCGCCATAATTGAGCTGCTCACCGGCCAGCGCCGGTCGCACGCGGCGCAGTACGGCGCCGACCCGTGCGACCAGTTCGCGCGGAGAGAATGGCTTGGTGACGTAATCGTCGGCACCGGTTTCCAGCCCCCGGACCCGGTCTTCCTCTTCGCCGCGCGCGGTCAGCATGATGATCGGCACATTGGCGGTTTCGTTCATGCGGCGCAGGCGGCGGCAGACCTCGATCCCCGACAGTCCTTCGACCATCCAGTCGAGCAGGACGATGTCGGGAGCCGCTTCCTTGGCCATCAGCAGCGCCTCTTCGCCGTCCACGGTATGGCGGACGTCGAAATCCTCCCGCTTGAAATGATAGGTCAGCAGCTCGACCAGTGCGGGATCGTCCTCGACCAGCAGCATGCGTGCATGGTGCATATATCAGTTTCCCATAATCGGTACGGTGTCGCCGGTCTCACGCTCGCCCATATATTCGCCGGTGGCGGCATAATAGACCATCTCCGCGACGTTGGTGGCATGGTCGCCGACGCGTTCCAGATTCTTGGCGATGAACAGCATGTGCGCGGCCTGGCTGATGCTTTTCGGATTTTCCATCATGAAGGTCACGAGGGTGCGGAAGATCGAGTTGTAGAAATCGTCGACCGCGCGGTCCTGTTCGCACACATGCACCGCCTTTTCAGGATCGCGCGCGGCAAAGGCGTCGAGAACGTCATGCACCATGTCGGTCGCCATGCTGGCCATGGCGGGCAGCAGCGACAGCGGCTCGATATGACCGCGATCGTCGATGGCGGGCACGCGACGCGCGATATTCTTCGCATAATCGCCGATCCGTTCGACAACGCCCGCGATTTTCAGCGCCGCGACCACTTCACGCAGGTCGTCGGCCATCGGCGCGCGCAGGGCGATCAGGCGGATGGCCAGCTTTTCGACCTCGGTTTCCAGAGCGTCGATTTCCTTGTCGCCGTCGATAATCCGTTGCGCCGCTTCCAGATCGTGGCGGCGCAGCGCGACCATCGACGCTTCGATAGCCGATTCGGCGAGCCCGCCCATATGCGCGATCAGGCCGCGCAGTTCCCCGATATCGTCGTCGAACGCTTTTACCGTATGTTCCATCATTACTGCCTGTCCATTCGGGCATGTCGGCCCGTTCTTGATCCGTCGATATTCCCACGCCGTGGACCATATCGTGTCGTGGCATCCTATCCGACCCGACCGTCATGAGGAAAGAGCCGGATGTGCGCCATGAAAATTCCTGCACAATGTCGCGTCCGGATTCGCCGTTCAGGAGGTGATTTCAGGGCTATGTGTTTCATCTGCGTTACGCTGCGATGACATTGCCAGCGGAAGCAGCACGGTGACGGTGGTGCCCTTGCCGGGGGTGCTGGCGATATCCAGCCGCCCGCGATGCCGTTCGACGATGTGCTTGACGATGGCGAGGCCAAGCCCGGTGCCGCCCATTGCGCGGCTGCGACCCGAATCGACGCGATAAAATCGCTCGGTAAGGCGGACCAGATGATCGGGGTCGACGCCTTCGCCTTCGTCCGCGACGCTCAGGCGCGCCATAGTGTCGCCGTCCGCCCGCAGCGTGATTCGGATCGGAGTATCGGGGCGGCCATATTTCATCGCATTGCCAATGATATTGTGCAGCAGTTGCGAAAGCTGCGCTCGGTCGCCGCGAATCTTCGGACATTTGCCGGACCGGCAATCCAGATCGTTTGCGCGCGGATCGTGAGAACCCCGCAACTCGGCGCAAACCTCTTCGATCACGGCATTGAGATCGACCTCTGCGTCGGGCGCGCGATATTTTTCCGCCTCGATCCGTGACAGGCTCATCAGATCGTCGATCAGCCGCTGCATCCGCACCGCTTCATCGAACATCACCTTCAGGAATCGTTCGCGGGTGTCCGCCTCTTCCCCCGCGCCGTCACGCAGCGTTTCGATAAAGCCCAGGATGGAAGCGAGCGGCGTGCGCAGTTCATGGCTGGCATTGGCGACGAAATCGACCCGCATCCGTTCGGCGGCGTAATTGCCGGTGCGTTCGATCAGATGGACGATGCGGATTTTTGCGCCCGCCTGATGGACGCGCATTTCCCAGCGCTGTTCCCGCGTGCCCAGTCCGACCAGATGGATGGGGTCCATGCTCCGCCCCGGATCGGTGTTGAGCAGATGTTCCGCCGCCGCAGGATGCCGGATGGCAAGGCGTACATCCTCCCCGACGATATGCCTGCCCAACAGGGCGCAGGCGCTGCTGTTGGCGCGGAATACCCGGTTATGGGCGACGATCAGCACGGGTTCTGCGACCGCCTCCAGTATCTCGCTTGCCGGGGGATCGGTCGGTTCCTGCGGCGGAGGCGGAGGAAGGGGCGCGCGGACCGACTCCATGCCGGGCAGGTCCGGCGAGGGTGCTGCGACCAGCACGGCGGCTCCCGCGCCGATCAGGGCGATCAGCGCCGATGCCGTCGATGCGCCCAGCGCCAGGCCGATCAGCGCACAGATCGCGCTCAGCCCCAGGGCTATAATGACCCGCCAAGTGAAAAGATGCTCCATTGCCGTCCCGTTTAGACGCAGAACGGGGATAAACGGTAGAGCCGTTTGATGGCTTTAACTGTCTTTTACCATTGCGAAACCCGTTTCGGGGCAGAATGATGGCATTATGGAAGAAGACCGCACGCCGCAAACGCCGCCCACCGGGCCGCAGCTTGACCGTCGCCGGGCATTGATGCTGGGTGCCGTCGGCACCGCGGCGGTCGTTTCGATCCGTCCGGCGCTGGCGCAGACCGCCGCGTCGGTTTCGACCTGTGAAATTCCCGTGCCCGATCCGGGGCGAGCAGGCAGCTATGTCGCGCCCGACGGGTCGCTGGTGCCTGCCGGAACGCCGGGAGCCTTCCCGCCGCCGCCAATGCCCTTCAAGGGCGAGGATGTGAAGCGCGCGCTGCACGGCGGGCAATTGCCGGGGACGACCTATGAGTCCAATCAGGCCTATATGAAGTATATCCGCCGGCTTCAGTCGGGGAATAGCGGCTTTACCTGCTTCGCCTCGCTGCAAATGCCGCGCGGCTGACGGTGCGGGCGCGTGGGCGTGGTACGCTATCGCGCGGCGGCGCCTGACACGATGCGGCTGGAGCCGCTCGACACCATGACTGCCATTTATCACCGTGCATCCGGGCGCACGCATCTGGTTGCGTCGCCGGTGCCCGAAATCCTGACCGCGCTGGAACAGGGGGACGCGACGGTTCAGCAGTTGCTTGACCGGCTGGCGGCGCAGTACGATCTGGCCGATGGCGAGGCCGGGGCGCTGACGGCGCGGCTGGCCGAACTGGAGGAAGCGGGGCTGGTCGAGCGCGCATGAGGCATGTGTTTGCGGTACGGATCGGGCCGGTGGGCTTTCGCGTCGGTTCCGACTGGCGCGCGCCCGTGGCCGCGCTTGAGCATCTGTATCGCGACTATCCCAAACCCGACGACGATATTCCCGATTTCAGCGTGCGGCTGTTCGCGGCGCGGTTCTGGCGGCGTTTCGTGCGGCCCTCGGTAATGATCGGCGGCGATTATTACCTGCCCGACGCAGCACCGTTGCCGCTGCGGCTGGGGTTGCTGGCCGCCGAAATGGGAATGAACCTGCAAATGGCGCTCGCCCAGCGGCGCTATCTGCTGCTCCACGCCTCTGCGGTCGAGCGTGACGGCCGCGCGCTGGTGATGACGGGTATGTCGGGCGCGGGCAAATCGACGCTGGCCGCACTGCTGATGACGCGCGGCTGGCGGCTGATGGGCGACGAATTCGCGCTGGTCGACCCCGCGACCGGGCTGGTGCATGGCTTTCCCCGGCTGATCAGCCTGAAAAATCAGGCGATCGGGGTGATGGAGGCAGCGTGTCCCGATGGCCGGTTCGGGCCGCTGCAACCCGACACGCCGAAGGGCGATATCCGCCATCTTGTCCCCCATGCGCGCGCGATTCAGGCGATGCGCGATCCCGCGAAACCGGCGCTGATCCTGTTCCCCGGTTTCGGCCATGCCGCCGATGAGCGGCCGGTGCTGCCGGGGGAGGCATTTGTGCGGTTGACTCAGGCATCGACCAATTTTGTCGCAATGGGTGAAACGGGATTTGACGTACTCACCAGTTTGGTAAAGAACACCCCCGCCCGCGCCATCGACTATCCCGACACCGAAACCGCACTGGCGATGGTCGAGCGGTTGTGGAGCGAGATCGTATGAGCGGTGCGCTGCTCGCTGCCACGCTGCGCGATCCGGCGCAGGCGACCGGATATGATGCGCCGACGTGGAACGCGCTGATCGCCGCGGCGCGGGCGGAGCAGTTGATCGGCACGCTGGCCCATCGGCTCGATGGACAGGGCATCTCGGAAGCGGCGCAGCGCATCCTGACCGACGCGCGTGCATCCACCGATCAGGGGCGCATATTGGCATTGTGGGAGGCGGAGGCGTGCCGTCGCGCGCTTGTCACTCTCAACGTGCCGGTCGTGCTGCTGAAGGGCACCGCCTATGTCGCCGCCGATATGAGCGCGGGGCAGGGGCGGATGATCGGCGATCTCGACATCCTCGTCCCGCGCGACCGGATCGAAACGGTTGAACATGCGCTGATCGAGGCGGGCTGGGAATGGGTGAAGCCCGATCCCTATGACGATGCCTATTACCGGCAATGGATGCACGAACTGCCGCCGCTGATCCATCGCGAACGCGACCGGATGATCGACGTGCATCACACCATCCTGCCGCTGACCGCGCAGATTACGCCCGATGCCGATGCGATGATCCGCGACAGCGTGACGTTGGCAAACGGGCTGCGCGTCCTCAATCCGCAGGACATGATCTGTCACGCGGTCGCGCATCTGCTGGCCGATGGCGATCTGGCGGGCGGGATGCGCAACCTGTGGGACATTCACTGCATGTTGAGCGGGTTCGGCACGCAGGGGCTGGAGGAGCGTGCCCGCCTGCACGGTCTGCACCGCCATGTCCGGCGTGCGGCAAGGCTGGCCAATGCGTTGTACGGTACCGCGATTCCGCAGGACTGGCGCACCCGCGACAGTGTCGATGCGCTGTTCAAGAAGCGCCTGCTCGCCCGCGACGGCTGGGGGCAGGTGCGGCCCAAATGGGTCGAGCACGGCTTTTTCATCCGCTCGCACTGGTTGCGGATGCCGCCCGCGATGCTGGCCCGGCATTTGTGGACCAAGTGGCGCAAGGGCCATCGCCCGAACTGACTGGACTTACGTGCAAATCGGCGGCAATCTCGGCCGAAACAGGGGGTAAGGATATGCAGTTTCGGGGTTTTGCGGCGCTCGTCATGGCCGGGGCGCTGGCCGCATGCAGCATGGGCAAAGATGTGCCCGTGGCCGAACAGGCGACGAAGCAGTTTCACGCCATGCTGAATGCCGGACAGTCGGAAGCGATCTACAAGGCGACCGCGCCGGGGATGAAGGCCGCCACCAGCCAGGGCGATTTCGTCAAGCTGCTCGATGCCGTCCATCGCAAGCTGGGCGCGTTTCAGTCGGGCGAGACGCAGGGGTGGAACGATGCCTGGAACAATGGCCGCCACCTGATCACCCTCAACTATCACGCCAAATATGCGCGCGGCGAAGCGAACGAAACCTTCGTCTATCACATCACCGACCACAAGGCGGCGCTATACGGGTACAACGTCAATTCCAATGCGCTGATCGAGAACTGAGCGGCTTCAACTCAAGCGTTCGAGCACAGGTATCAGGTCGGCATAGCGGTCGATTACCGCGTCGGCACCCAGTTCCGCGACCGGGCCATGGGCAAAGCCGAAGCTGACCGCCACGCATGGCACGCCCGCATTGCGCGCGGCGCGGGTGTCGAAGTCCGAATCGCCGACAAATGCCGCCTTGCCGCCGCCGCAGCGTTCGACCATCGCGTCAATCGGCGCGCGGTCGGGTTTGCGTTTGCCCTCGCCCAGCGAATCGCCGCCGATCAGGCAGGCGAAGCGGTCGCGCAGGCCCAGTTCGCGTAGCAACTTGTCGGCGAGGTGTTCGGGTTTGTTGGTGACCACGGCCAGTGTCACCCCGCGTGCTGCCAGCGTATCGAGGGCCGTTTCCACACCGGGAAAGGCGTGCGTCTCCAACGCGATATGCGCTGCGTAATAGTCGATCATCCTGTCGTAGAGCGCGTCGAAGCCGGTATTGGGACATCCGCCGGTTGCCTCCAGCGCGCGGCGCAGCATCCGGGGCGATCCGCCGCCGATAAAGGTCAGCACCTGTTCGCGTGACACCGGGGCGCGGCCCAGTTCGGCAAGCGCGATATTGACCGAACTGGTCAGGTCGCCGCTGCTATCCACCAGTGTTCCGTCAAGGTCGAAGCCGATGATGGCGAAGGGAAAGTCGGACATGGCGCCGTCTTTGCCCGCAAGCTTGTGGAAATGGCAACCATATCGTGGCAGGCACGGGCCGCTCACACCGCCTGATGGAGACCATGATGCCGTCCACGCCGATTGCCGCGATCATCCTTGCCGCCGGAAAGGGCACGCGGATGAAGTCCGATCTGCACAAGGTGCTGCATCCCATTGCCGGGCGACCGATGCTGCTCCACCTGATCGACAGTTTCGATGCGGCGGGTGCGGCGAAGCGCGTGGTCGTTATCGGCTCGGCACGCGAACAGATCGAGGCGGCGGTGGCGGAGCGCAACGTCGATCTGGCGCTTCAGTCCGAACAACTCGGCACCGCGCACGCCACGCAGATGGCGAAGGACGCGCTGACCGGTTTCGACGGCACGGTGATCGTCGCGTTCGGCGATACGCCGTTCCTGAAACCCGAAACCATTACCCGGCTGGCCGGTGCGCTGGAGGGGGAGGGCGCACCGCGTATCGCCGTGCTGGGCTTCCGCCCCGATGATGCCAAGGCCTATGGCCGGATCATCGCGGACGATGAGGGCGCGATTGCCAAGATGGTCGAATTTAAGGATGCGAATGCCGCAGAACGGGCCGTCACGCTATGCAATTCGGGCGTCACCGCGGTGCGCGCCGCCGATTTGTGGCCGCTGCTCGACCGGGTCGGCAATGACAATGCGGCGGGCGAATATTATCTGCCCGATATCGTCATGCTGGCGCTGGCCGACGGCGACCGGGCGCAGGTGATCGAAACCGATGCGGATGAGGTTATCGGCATCAACAGCCGTGCCGAGCTCGCTTATGCCGAGCATCGCTGGCAACAGGCGCGCCGGGCGCAGGCGATGGCCGATGGTGCGACTCTGATCGCACCGGAAACGGTGTGGTTCGCCTATGACACGCAGGTCGGCCGCGATGTGGTGATCGAACCCAATGTGGTGTTCGGCCCCGGTGTGGAGGTTGCCGATCATGTCGTCCTCCACGCCTTCAGTCATCTGGAGGGCGCGCGCGTCGCCGGCGGTGCCTCGGTCGGTCCCTATGCCCGGCTGCGCCCCGGCGCGGTGCTGGAGGAAGATGCGAAGGTCGGCAACTTCGTCGAGATGAAAAAGGCGGTGCTGGGCAAGGGCGCGAAGGCAAGCCACCTGACTTATCTGGGCGATGCGCAGGTCGGCGCGGGTGCGAATATCGGCGCGGGTACCATCACCTGCAATTATGACGGCTATTTCAAATACCGGACGGTGATCGGGGAGGGGGCGTTTATCGGCTCCAACTCCGCGCTGGTCGCACCCGTCACCATCGGCGACGGCGCGCTGGTTGCCGCCGGATCAGTGGTGACGCGCGATGTGGAGGCCGATGCGCTGTGCCTTGTCCGTCCGCCGCAGGAGGCGAAACCCGGCTGGGCCAAACGCTTTCGCGAACGGATGCTGGCGCGTAAGAAGGGGTGACGGATCAAGGGGGTGCGCTATGTTCCTGTGGCTGCGTTTTTGCAGGCGGAAGCGTTCAGCCCCTGTTATGTATTTCCATGCTGTTGCATAGCGTTTTGACGCAATCTTCACGGGTCGAAAGGTAGCACGCATTCATGTGTGGCATTGTTGGCATCATCAGTAACGAAGACGTGGCGGACCGGCTGGTCGACGGGCTCAAGCGGCTGGAATATCGCGGCTATGACTCCGCCGGGGTCTGCACCATCCATGACGGCGTGCTCGAACGTCGCCGGGCGGAGGGCAAGCTCGCCAATCTGGTCCGCGAAGTGCATGGCGAACCGCTGCCGGGGCATGTCGGCATCGCGCATACCCGCTGGGCCACGCATGGTGCGCCGACCACCAGCAACGCGCACCCGCATGCGACGAAGGAAGTCGCGCTGGTCCACAACGGCATTATCGAAAATTTCAAGGCGCTGCGCGAGGAATTGCAGGGTCGTGGCCGCCATTTCGACAGCGAAACCGATACCGAAGTCGTCGCCCATCTGGTGAGCGAAAAGGTCGAGGGCGGTATGTCGCCCGCCGATGCGGTCAAAGAGGTGCTGCCGCGTCTGCACGGGGCGTTCGCGCTCGCCATTCTGTTCCGTCAGCATCCCGACATGCTGATCGGCGCGCGGCTGGGGTCGCCGCTGGTCGTCGGCTATGGCGATGGCGAGACCTATCTGGGGTCGGATGCGCTGGCGCTGGCACCGCTGACCCAGAAAATTTCCTATCTGGAAGAAGGCGACTGGGTGATCGCGACGCGAGACGGCGCGGAGATTTTCGACAAGGACAATAATCCGGTCGAACGCCCGATCACCATTTCGGGCGTCACCGGCGCGCTGATCGACAAGGGCAATCACCGCCACTTCATGCAGAAGGAGATTTACGAGCAGCCGATCGTCGTCGCCCAGACGCTGCGCAGCTATCTGCAACGGCTGGAAGACCGGGTGACGCTGCCCGTGCCCAATTTCGATCTCGATACGATCAGCCGCGTGACCATCGTCGCGTGCGGCACCAGCTTTTACGCCGGAATGGTCGCAAAATACTGGTTCGAACAGTTCGCGCGCGTGCCCGTCGATATCGATGTCGCCAGCGAGTTTCGCTATCGCGCGCCGGTGATGGAGGATGGCGGGCTGATGATCGTCATCAGCCAGTCGGGGGAAACCGCCGACACGCTCGCAGCGCTGCGCCATGCCAAGGAAGAGGGTCAGAAGATCGCCGCCGTCGTCAACGTGCCGACCAGCACCATGGCGCGCGAGGCCGACCTGTTGCTGCCCACCCATGCCGGGCCGGAAATCGGGGTCGCTTCGACCAAGGCCTTTACCTGCCAGCTTGCGGTGCTGGCAGCGCTCGCCGCCAATCTGGCGCGGGCCAAGGGCAAGCTGTCGCCTGCGGAGGAAAAGGCGGTCGTCAAGCATCTTGCCGAAGCGCCCGCCGCGCTCAACGCGGCCCTTGCCTATGACGAATCGATCGAGGCGATGGCGGGTACCATCGCGGGTGCGCGCGACGTGCTCTATCTGGGGCGCGGCACCGATTATCCGCTCGCGCTGGAAGGGGCGCTGAAGCTCAAGGAAATCAGCTATATCCATGCCGAGGGCTATGCTGCGGGCGAGATGAAGCACGGACCGATCGCGCTGATCGACGAAAACGTCCCCGTCATCGTCATCGCGCCGTCGGGGCCGCTGTTCGAAAAAACCGTCAGCAATATGCAGGAGGTGCAGGCGCGCGGCGGCAAGGTGGTGCTGATTTCCGACTATGACGGCATTCAGGCGGCGGGCGACGGGTGTCTGGCCACCATCACCATGCCCAAGGTCCATCCGCTGATCGCGCCGCTGGTCTATGCCGTGCCGGTGCAGTTGCTCGCCTATCACGTCGCGGTGGCCAAGGGCACCGATGTCGATCAGCCGCGCAACCTGGCCAAGAGCGTCACGGTGGAGTGACGGAGGCGCGCTACCTGATCGTTGCGTTCGTCATTGCGAGTCCGGCATAGCCGGACGAAGCAATCTCCTGCATTGGCCGGAGATTGCTTCGCTGCGGGAGAGGAAAATGTCGACAGGAAGGCGAATATTCGAAGCACTAATTTTCACCGTCCTTTTCGCTTGGGGTGTTGCGAGTTTTGTCCAAGGCGCGGCTATCAGTCTTTTCATCCAAAATAGCGATCAATCTCACGCGGGGGATTTTATCGGCATTTTGTATTCAAGCGTTATTATTGCATTTTTCGTAGGAATTTTTCGAGCCAGAATAGCTTCTATTCTATCATTTTTATTGGGATTGATTCTCATATACTGGTTAATGGCAAGTGATGGATTTTCTCATGATGCCATGACTACGAAGGCATTGTTCTGGAGCATTATTATCAGACCTTTTCTTGCTGGCGCATTGCTTCTTATTGTTTCATCCATCGGACCTGCAGGGCAATTTTTGCGCTCAAAACGATAAACCGCTGATTCGTTGACCAAAACACGTCATCCCAGCTTGCGCTGGGATGACGATTTGGGCGCCGAGAAACGGGCTGCGTGTTGCGGTGGCGCGTTAGTCGCTGTCCTCCAGTGGATAGCGGGCGACCGCTTCGTAGCTGGCGCCTTCGCTGCCCAGCGTGCTTTCGTAGAGCAGGAAGTGGGTGAAGCGTATCGGTGGCGAGGTAAGCGGTGAAGCTTCGGCGAGAAACCGGTCGACCGGCCCGGCGCTGCGGTTGAGGCGCGCCAGCGTGATATGCGGAAGATAGGCGCGGCGTTCCGGTTCCAGCCCCAGTCGTACCAGCGCCCGGTCGATCTTGCGATGCAGCTGCGTGATGGCGTCATGCGGGGCCAGACCTGCCCAGACGGCATTGGGACGGCCCTTGCTGTCGAATTGTCCGACGCCCGCAAGTGCCAGATCGAGCGCGGGAAAGCGCACATTGCCCAGTGCCAGGGCGATATCCTCGGCCAGCGGACGCTCCGCTTCACCGATGAAGCGCAGGGTAATGTGCAGTTGCTCGGGCGACTGCCAGCGCGCATGGTCGATACCGGCCATCAGCGGCATCAGCAGGTCGCGCATCGCGGCGGGCGGGCGCAGTCCGACAAAAAGACGATGCATAACCCGGTAATCCTTAACCCTTCATGGCTGGAAATTCGATCCGGTTTTGCTTGAAAAACTGCGAACTAATCGCGATATTCGCTTTATCCGGCATCGTTGCCGGGCAAAGGAGTTTATGATGGCTAACTGGTCTGATCCCCGGACGACCGCCGCTCGATTTGCGACGGGCGCTGGCGCACAAGCGCAAGCGTACGACGCGGGGCTGCGGTCCTACATGCTTTCGGTCTATAATTATATGGCCTCCGGCGTCCTGCTCACCGGCATCGTCGCGATGCTGTTTTCGATGGGCGGCATCACCTCGCCCGCCGCGCAGGTGTTCATCCATGGCGGTATCCTGAAATGGGTTATCATGCTGTCGCCGCTGGCGATCGTGTTTGCGATGAGCTTCGGTCAGGCGCGGATGCAAACCTCGACCCTGCAAATGCTCTATTGGGCGTTCGCGGTGCTGATGGGATTGTCGCTGTCGACGATTTTCCTCGTCTATTCGGGCACGTCGATCGCGCAGGCATTCTTCGCGACCGCCGCCGGTTTCGCGGGGCTTAGCCTCTATGGCTACACCACGAAGAAAGACCTGTCGGCGATGGGTACCTTCCTCATCATGGGGCTGGTCGGCCTGATCGTGGCGATGCTGATCAATCTGTTCGTGCAGTCGAGCACGCTGAACCTGGTGATTTCGTTCGCCGGAGTGCTGATTTTCGCAGGGCTGACCGCCTATGACACGCAGAAGATCAAGAGCATGTATGCCCATGTCGCGGGTACGGACATGATGGGCAAGGTCGTGATCATGGGGGCGCTGAACCTCTATCTCGACTTCATCAACATGTTCCTGTTCCTGCTGCGCCTGATGGGTAACGGCCGTAACTGATCGCGCCTTTTGAGCGTGGGAGCTGAGGTCCGGCGGGGAAACCTGCCGGGCCTTTCGCATTTGTCGGGAACGCCGCACTGCGCGGGCCGTTGACTCTGCAACAACGGGAGAACCGATATGGCAGACGACAAACGCGAACAGGTGATCGACGAACGTGCGACCGACAGCATTTCCGTCACGCCGCCCGAACCGGATGCGGCGGACAAGGAGCAGGAGCAGCGCGACCTCGACGAGGAACTGAACGAGTCGATGGATGCGTCCGATCCTCCGGCGAGCACACAGCCGGTGCACAAGTCGGGGGATTGAGCGCGAAAGAGGCATCGGGCTAAACACAGGGGCGGTTAAATGACGGACGGGGGCACGCCGCAGGGCTGGCGCGAGCATATTGTGCTCTACGCCGCGCTGGCGGCAAATCTGGGCATTGCCGTCGCCAAATTCGTGGCAGCCGGGATAACCGGCTCGTCGTCCATGCTGACCGAGGGATTTCACTCGGTCGTCGACAGCGGCAATCAGGTGCTGATGCTCTATGGCGAGCATCGTGCCAAACGCCCGCCTGACAGCAGCCGCCCCTTCGGCTATGGCCGCGAACTCTATTTCTGGAGTTTCGTCGTCGCGATCCTGATTTTCGCGATCGGTGCGGGCTTCTCCATCTATGAAGGCTGGGTGCATGTGCAGGAGCCGGAGGCGCTGCGCGATCCGCTCATCAACTATATCGTGCTGGGCGTTGCCGCGCTGATGGAAGGCAGTAGCTGGACCGTCGCGGTTCGGGAGTTTGCGCAGGCCAAGGGCAGAAGTAGCTGGTGGGGTGCCATCCGCGATTCGAAAGACCCCAGCAGCTTCATCGTCCTGTTCGAAGACAGCGCCGCGCTGGCCGGACTGGCGGTGGCGGCAATCGGTGTCTGGGCAAGCCATTATTTCAACGCGCCATGGATGGATGGGATCGCCTCTATCGTCATCGGCGGCATCCTGGGGCTGGTGGCGATCCTGCTGGCGCGCGAAGCGAAAGGGCTGCTGATCGGCGAACCTGCCGATCCGGAAGTGATTGAGGCGATCCGGCGCATTGTCGCGGCCCATCCCGGCATTTCCGGCGTCAATCACGTGCGTACCATCCATACATCGCCCGAAACGATCTTCGTCGCGGTCAGCGCCGATTTCGACGATGCGCTGGCCATGGGAGAGGCGGAAACGCTGATCGAAACAATCGAACAGCGCCTGCGTCACGATATGCCCAGACTATCCTCCATCTATATCCGCCCGGAAAAGAAGGAGGACGCCGTCGCCAGCCGGGAGGAGGGCGACGGGCTATAGAAATCGGTCTATTTCTTCTGCTTCTTCAGGATATCGAGTGCGGCGGCCGTCATCGCCTCGGTGGCGGTGCTGATGACCGCGACGGCATCGGGTGCCCAGTGCGCACTATGTAGAGGCGGCAGTTCCAGTTCCCCCTTCTTGAACGCCTCCCACTGCGTTTTCGGTACGCCGCCGACCATGAAGATCAGGCTCTGCATGGATTTGTCGGCGCGATAATATTGGCCGAAATCCTCTCCGCCCATGGTGGCTGGAATCTGCATGACATGGTCGTCGCCGAAGCGTTTGGCGAACAGGAGCATCATCTCCCCCGACAAAGGCTCGGTATTGTAGGTGGCGGGCGTATAATCGTCCTTCACCGTCACCACCGGCATCTTGTCCTTCGGCATCCCGGCTGCCACCGCCTCGCCACGGGCGATGCGGGCAATGCCGTCGAGCAGCTTTTTGCGCGTCTCGTCACTATAACTGCGCACGGTGAGCAGCAGCGTCGCCTTGTCCGGAATGACATTGTGCGTGGCGCCGGCCTGAAAGCTGCCGACGGTCACCACGGCGGGCGATTGCGGGTCTGTTTCCCGGCTGACCAGCGTCTGTAACGTGCCGACAATTCGCGACGCGAGCACGATCGGATCCTTGGTCGCGTTGGGATAGGCGCCATGTCCGCCGATGCCCTTCACCACGATATCGACGGAATCGACATTGGCGAGCGCATAGCCCGAATGAATGCCGATGGTGCCCGCAGGCATATTCGCCGCATCATGAAAGGCGAGGGCGAAATCCGGCTTGGGGAATCGCGTGAAGAGGCCGTCGGCCAGCATCATGCGTGCGCCCTTGCCGATTTCCTCCGCAGGCTGGGCGACCATCACCAGCGTTCCCGACCAGTCATCCTTCATCGCCGCCAGATTACGCAGCGTGCCGACCCAGGTCGCCATATGGGTGTCATGGCCGCAGGCGTGCATGACGCCGGTTTCCACCCCGGTTGCGGTCGTGGTGCGAACCTTCGATGCGTAAGGCAGGCCGGTTTCTTCGGTCACCGGCAGCGCGTCCATGTCGGTGCGGATCATCAGCGTCGGCCCGTCGCCATTTTTCAGCACCGCAACGACGCCGGTGCCGCCGACATGTTCGGTCACGGTAAAACCGGCTGCACGCGCAGCCGCAGCCAGCTTCGCCGCGGTGGCGTTCTCATGCAGGCTGAGTTCCGGATGCGCGTGCAGATCCTTGTAGAGCGTCAGCAGCGACGGCATCTCTTCGGTCGTGGCGTCATGAACTTCATCGGCACTTGCAGGAGCACCAATGGAGAGTGCGGCAGCCGCGCCTGCCAGCAATAGTGAACGGATCATTTTCATCTCCCCCTGGGCAGGTCAGTTTCGACGCTCAGGGGGAGAATTGGCAAGAGGTTTATGCCGCTGTCCAGCCGCCGTCGATGGAATAGTTGGCGCCGGTGATCGCCTTGGCTTCATCGCGACACAGGAAAACGGCAAGCGCGGCGACTTCCTCCGGCTGGACGAATTCCTTGGTCGGCTGCGCTTCCAGCAGAACGTCGTTCATCACCTGCTCGCGCGTCATGTTGCGCGAGGACATGGTATCGGGAATCTGCTTTTCGACCAGCGGCGTCCAGACATAGCCCGGCGAAATGCAGTTGACGGTGATGCCGTCGGTCGCGGTTTCCAGCGCAACCGTCTTGGTCAGACCGGCAATGCCGTGCTTGGCCATGATATAGGCGGTCTTGTTGGGGCTGGCGACCAGGCTGTGCGCAGATGCGGTGGACAGGATGCGGCCCCAGCCCTTTTTCTTCATATAAGGCACGGCCGCGCGCATCATGTACCAGGCCGAGGTCAGGTTGATCTTGATGATCGCTTCAAATTTTTCGGGCGGGAAATCCTCGATCTTCGCGACATGCTGGATGCCGGCATTGTTGACGATGATATCGGGGCCGCCCAGTTCGTCATGACAGCGTTTGACCATTGCCTCGATCTCGTCCGGCTTGGTCATGTCGGCGGCATCATACAGCGCCTTGGCTCCGCTGGTGTTGGCCAGCGCGGCGCGTTCCTTTTCGATCGCATCCTCATCGCCGAATCCGTTGATCATCACCGCCGCGCCCTCAGCCGCGAACGCCTTGGCGTAGGCGAGGCCGATGCCGGAAGTCGATCCGGTGACGATGACGCTCTTGCCCTTCAGAAACATTGCATTCTCCTTTGTCAGCGGCGGGTCAGGTCGAAGGCGGCAGTATGGCCGTCCAGTATATTGCTGGCGAGCAGTCGTGCATTCTGCATGGTTTCGCGCACGGCGGTGTGCCCGGCCATCCAGTGTTCGTTCATGGTGCGCGCGGAAAATTCGAAATCGCGGCTACCGCCCTCCCAGGCATTGGCGCGATAGATGAGCTGGACGATGCTGACGGGCCGTTCCTGTGCCTGTGCGCGCAGGGCGACAACGTCGGGATCGTCGGCAAGATCGGGAGGCAGCTTGTCGAGTACCTTGCGGATCGCTTCGCGTTCCTGGCGCAGTTTCAGCCGTTCGGTCGACACCTGCCGGGTACGGCTGGAAAAGCGAATTTCCTTTTCCCGGGCCATCACATCCATGATTGTGCGCGGCATATCGGCATTGGCGGAAAACAGATCCACCTGAAGCACCAGCATAGGTGCATCCTGATTGTCGAGAACATGGGAAAGCGGGGTGTTCGAAACCAGCCCGCCGTCCCAGTAATATCGCCCGTCAATTTCGACCGGCGGTAGTCCAGGGGGAAGTGCGCCCGACGCCATGATATGGCGTGCGTCGAGGCGCATCTCATGCGTGTCGAAATAGCGGAAATTGCCCGACTCGATATCGACCGCGCCGACCGACAGCCGGACCGGGCCGTCATTGAGCAAGTCCCAATCGACCAGCTTGTCCAGCGTTTCGACCAGCGGTGCGCTGTCGTAAAAGCTGAGCGCGTCGCAGGTGCCCGGCGGGCTGAGCATCGGCGGGAAGGGGCGCGGCGCGAAAAAGCCGGGGACGCCAGTGCCGAGCACCATGCCCGCCGACCATTCATGCGCGATTTCGCGGAAAATATCCTGTGGCGGCAGGGGGAAACTGGGGAGCGCCGCCGTGACGGTTTCCCAGAATGTTTCCAGCCGTTCCACCCGGCGTTCGGCTGGGTTTCCGGCAAAGATAGCCGCGTTGATCGCACCGATGGAGATGCCGGCGACCCAGTCGACCGAAACGTCGATATCCGCCAGCGCCTCAATCACGCCGCCCTGAAAGGAACCCAGCGCGCCGCCGCCTTGCAGAACCAGTGCAACACAATCGGGAAGCGGCAGGGCATCGCGGCTGTGCCGGCGCGAGCGGGGTTCCATATCGGCCATGACCAAGCAAGTGGCGCTTGTTGTGCGCTGCATCAAGCAGCGGCGGCAAAAAAACTATATTATGACGTGAACATGACGCATGATGTCTGCGACACTGCCTGCGGACGGGAGAATTCCATGCGCCTCGACGATCTCGATCCCACCCGAAATGCGCGTGACCTAGGTTCGGGCGGGCGCGCAGGTCGCGGAGGCGGCGGCAATCTGCTGCTGTCGCTTCTGCCGATGTTGCTCGGTCGAAAAATGGGAGCGGGGACGATTATCATTCTGGCCGTCGTCGCGATCGGCTGGTTCGTGATGGGCGGCGGTGGCGGGACGCAGGATGCCATGCAGGGCGTCGGTCCGGCATCCGTCGGGCAGCAGCAGGCGACAGGCGGCGCGCCGAAAGCGTGCGACACGGCGGAAGAACTGTTCGCCTGCCGCGTGATGCAATCGACGGACATGACGTGGGAAGCGTTGTTCGCAAAGGAACCGGGCTGGCCGCGCTATACGCCCGCGACGATCAATTTCTATCGCGGCGGCGCGCAGTCGGGTTGTGGCGCCGCGCAATCGGCAATGGGGCCGTTTTATTGTCCTGCCGATGACGGCGTATATCTCGACACCAGCTTTTTCGACGAACTCAAATCGCGCTATGGCGCGGGCGGCGATTTTGCGCAGGCTTATGTCATCGCGCACGAAATGGGCCATCACGTTCAGGATTTGCTGGGCACTTCGGGTCAGGTGCATGATGAGCAGCAACGGCTGAACGCGGTGCAGGGCAACCGGTTGTCGGTACGACTGGAATTACAAGCGGATTGCTATGCCGGGGTATGGGCGGCGCAGAATCGCGACCGGCTCGATCCCGGCGATGTCGAAGAGGGGATGCGTGCGGCCAACGCCATCGGTGACGACACCCTGCAGCGTGAGGCGCAGGGCAGGGTGATGCCCGACAGCTTTACCCACGGCACCTCGCAGCAGCGGATGAAATGGCTGCGTACCGGGCTGAACAGGGGCGATCCGCGCGCCTGCGACACCTTCTCCGGCGATATCTGAACCGCCCGGCGCGACAGGCCGCGGGCCTGACGCAATCATGGTTGCATCGGCCCGAAACTGTGGGTAATGGAGCGATCCCCGGCCAGGTCCGGGAACCGGATGGGGCCGTAGCTCAGTTGGGAGAGCGCTGCAATCGCACTGCAGAGGTCAGGGGTTCGACTCCCCTCGGCTCCACCATTCCCTTAGTTTTCAGCATTGTTTCAGCGCTGCCTGCGTTGGATAAATCCGCCTTGCCTCGCTCCCGTCAACAGGTAGAGAAGGCGGGTCGTTTCAGATGGAGAATGAAGGAATGCGCGTCCTTACCGTCATACTGCTCACCGGCGCCTTTGCGCTGGCGGCCTGCAACACCGTGGAAGGAGTCGGCAAGGATGTCGCTTCGGCCGGAAACACCGTGGCGAAGACGGCGAACAAGGCGAAGTAAGCCCGGAACCTTGCCGGGGTAAGCGCTTTTCCACAATAGCTATGACCGACAACGCGATACCGGCTGCAACCCTGATCCTTATGCGGGAGCGGGGGCAGGCGCCGCCGCACCTGCTGATGGTGGAGCGGGCCCGGACCATGGCGTTTGCCGCGGGTGCTGCGGTGTTTCCGGGCGGGCGTATCGATCCGGGCGATCATGCGCTGGCGGAAATTCTCGCGCCGCAAATGTCCGATGCGGCTGCACGTATCGCCGCTATCCGCGAGACGATTGAGGAAGCGGGGCTTGCCCCTGCGATAACGCCGTTGCTCTCGCAGGGTGAAATTGCCGGGATGCGGGCAAAACTCCTTGATGGTGCACCGCTGGGCGAAGTGCTTGCGCACGATGCCCATATCGACCTTTCGGCGCTGACGCCGTTTGCACGCTGGCGTCCCGACCTTGAGCTAAGCCGGGTTTTCGATACGCATTTCTTCATTACCAAATTGCCAGGCGAGACGGCACAAAATCCGCAAGCGGATGGCAGTGAGACGGTCCGGCTGTTCTGGACCAGCGCAAAAGATGCACTGGCGGCGGCGGATCGGAAACAGCTTTCGGTTATTTATCCGACCCGCCGCAATCTGGAACGGCTGGCTTTGTTCGACAGCCACGCCGATGCGGTTGCGGACGCCCATGCCCATCCGGTGCGCACGATCACGCCCTGGCAGGAAAGCCGGGAGGACGGCGCCTATCTCTGCATTCCCGACGATCTTGGCTATCCGGTAACGGCCGAGCGGCTGGAGCGGGTGCGGCGCGGATGATCCTCCTGCGCAGGGCGATCAAGGGACTGGCGGGGATACTGATGTTGCTGGCGATCGGGTTCGCGTTGTACGCGTTCCTACGCAATCGGCCGCAGGACGTACCATGGACGCCGCTCGACCTTGGCCAGCATACCGGATTGTTCACCGGTCGGAAACTGGCGGCGCTGGATACGGATTTCGCCGAATGTCGGGCGCTGCTGGACAAGGCGGGTGTCCGCTACTCTGCCCTTTCCCCTGCGGGTAAGGGAGGATGCAGCTATGCGGACGGCGTGCGCCTGCATCCCGGTGGCCCGGATGCTATCGCCCTTTCACCATCCGAAGCGCGGATGTCCTGCCCGGTCGCAGCCGGATTGCTGATGTGGCAATGGAATGTGCTGCAACCAGCCGCGCAACGCTATTTCGGCAGTCCGGTCGGGCGCATGCTTCACTATGGAACCTATAGCTGCCGTCGTCTCTATGGCCGCGCCACCGGCCCGTGGAGCAAACATGCCACCGCCGATGCGATCGACGTGGCGGGGTTCGTGCTGAAGGACGGCACGCGGATCACGGTCACGGGTGACTGGGGCGGGAAGGGCGTGAAGGCACAATTTCTGCACACCGTGCGCGACGGGGCATGCGGCCTGTTTTCGACCGTGCTGTCGCCCGACTATAATCGGGCGCATCACGATCACCTCCACCTCGATCAGGCCAGACGCGGAGCGTTTGGTGGTCGTGTATGTCGTTAGAGTTCATCTGAGAAACCGGCACCGGCCCGATACCGTACATGGAAATTCGCCTGAAATGCGAACTTCCAAACAGACTCTCAGGACTGGCTTGCCCTAAACCGCTCTAGTTCGGCAAGGCGTTGGCATCGACCTTCTCCACCCAGGCAGGGAAGAAGGCGGGTTGCCGACCCGACCAGCCTGCCGCCGTCGCGGCGGCTTCGCTGATCGATTGCAGCAACTTGCGCCGCAGGTCCGGATGAAGGTGCGGTAAAGCCGCCGCCGCGCAGAACGCCGCAGGAAGCCATGGCCGGACCTCTGCCCCGACCAGCCGCTCATACAGAAAGCGATAGGCCGAAAAGGTGGTTAACCGACCCTGTCCCAGATCGAATGCGGAAACGGTGATCAGCGGCGCCATGAACGGCTCGATGGCATCCAGGCCGCTGTCGTCGGGAATGATCGCGCGCAGATCGGGAAGGCGGTCATAGATGCGGGCCTGAGCACGGATGCTGGCCGCTTCCACCACGTCGCGCGACCAGCGTTCCAGCGCATCGTCGCGATCCAGACCGATATCGAGCGACCTGCGGATATAGCGCTGGGTCGCTGCGCTGAAGCTTGCAAACTCCTTCATTTCAGCAAGCGTCATGGCGCCTTCCGCTGGTTTCATTCGAGAACTCATAACCTGCTCCACCCCCCGGTATAGCCTGCCGGATACTATGGACGAAACTGGTTAACAGAATGCTGAACCGTCCGTCGTCCGGCATTCAACATCGGACCATAAAAGGTGCTGCGATGCAACAAAGGTTGCGATGAACCGAGTGAGGCGCATCAATCCGATAGTGGTGCGCGGTTTTTGCGCAACAGTTGGTTTCGGCTGTAACTGCCGGGCCTAATCCGCCGTGAACTGCACAAAGGCATTGGCGACCCAGCCGGAGGCGCAGGGGCCGGCATAGTCGCGCGGGCTGTCCAGTCGTGCCGAAACGCCGCAATCCTGATCCGGTTCTCCTGTTGCGGGGCGGACGACGACACCCAGCCAGCGCTGATCCATCGAGCGGGTGCAGATGAACAGTTTGCGGCCCGGTTGCAGCACGGCGATCTGCTTTGCGTCGCTGAACGGCGCGGTGCGCAGCGGCAACGTGCCGTTGTCGGGCAGGGTCGCAACGGTACCGTTGATCGCGCAGGCGGCAAAGCCGGGGCCGTTTTCGCCGATGCGTATCGGTCGCGTGCCGGGCGACAGGGTGGTGTCGGCGAAATTACCCTGAACGGTGTCGGTATCGTTGCCGATCGGCTGAACATTGTTGCAGGCGGAAAGCAGCAGCAAAAGTGCGGGAAACAGGATGCGCATACCCCACTTCTAGGGAAGCAACGGGGATTTGACGAGATGCCTTTACCGATGCGGCGGGATCTGGCTACCATCCATCCATGGTTCAGGGGTTTTCAGGTAGTTAACGTTCATGACAGTGAAAAAGATCAGCGCCGCTATGCTGGCGGGCGCGCTGGCGGCGTGTTCCGGCGCGTCGAGTCAGCAGTCCATTTCGGAACAGACCGACGAGTCCGCACCGGCCGTTTCGCCGGTGCTGGAAACACAGGATGCGGAGGACGTGCACAGCTATGCCGTGCCGTCACAGGCGCGGGTCACGCATGTCGCGCTGGATCTGGCGGCGGATTTCAGCGCCCATGTGTTGCGCGGAACGGCGACGCTGGACGTGCAGGCAGCGCAGGGCGCGCGGCGGATCGTTCTCGATACGAAGGACTTGCAGATCGCGTCGGTGACTGACGGGCATGGTAAGGTGCTGCCGTGGAAGCTCGGCGCACAGGACAGTATGCATGGCGCGCCGCTGACGGTCGCGCTCGACAATACGCGGCAGGTACGGATCACCTATCAGACGTCGCCCGGCGCGGTGGCGCTGCAATGGCTGACCCCCGAACAGACTGCGGGAAAACAATATCCCTATCTGTTCAGTCAGGGAGAGCCGATCCTCAACCGTAGCTGGATACCGACCCAGGACAGCCCCGGCATTCGCCAGACCTGGGATGCGTCGATTACCGTACCCGAACCGCTGACCGCAGTGATGAGCGCGGAGATGCTGACGCCGGAGGGGGAGGCTGTGGCGGGCAATCGCCGCCGTTTCCGCTTTCGTATGGACAAGCCGGTCGCACCGTATCTGATCGCGCTTGCGGTCGGCGACCTGAAATTTCAGGCGACGGGGCCGCGCACCGGTATCTGGACTGAACCGGCGATGCTCGACAAGGCGGCCTATGAGTTTGCGGGGCTGGAGAAATTCGTCGATGCGGCGGAAAGCCTGTACGGCCCCTATCGCTGGGGCCGCTATGACCTGCTGGTGCTGCCGCCCAGCTTCCCCTTTGGCGGGATGGAAAATCCGCGTCTGACTTTCGTCACGCCGACCGCGATTGCGGGCGACCGCAGTCTGGTCAGCCTGATCGCGCATGAACTGGCGCATAGCTGGTCGGGTAATCTGGTCACCAATGCGACATGGAATGATTTCTGGCTCAATGAAGGCTTCACCAGTTATTTTGAGAACCGGATCATGGAAAAACTCTATGGCCGCGAGCGCGCGGCGATGGAGGCGGACCTTGCCTGGTCGGACATGATGCAGGCAGTGAATGAAGCAGGCGGTCCGCAGTCGCCGATGACACAACTGCACCTGAACCTTGGTCCCGATGTCGACCCGGACGACGGGATGAGCGGCATCGCCTATGACAAGGGGGCGACCTTCCTGCGCACGATCGAGGCGGCGGTGGGGCGGGAGCGGTTCGACCGCTATCTGCGCGGCTATTTCGACCGCCATGCATTCGAGCCGCAGACGACTGCCGGTTTCCTGAAGGATATTCGCGCCCATCTTTTCAAGGATGATCCGGAAACGGCGAGCCGGATCGGGCTGGATCAATGGGCGTATCAGCCGGGCATTCCGGCGAATGCCGTGCATGTCCATTCCCAGGCGTTCAAGGCGATGGATATGGCGGCGCAGGATTTCGCCAACGGCGGCCTGATTGCATCGGTGCCCGACGATGTGACCACGCAGGAACGCGTGCGCTTCCTGAACCAGTTGCCGCGCATGCTGCCGCACGAACGGCTACAGGCGCTGGATGGCCGGTTTCATTTTTCGCAAACCGGTAACAGCGAAGTGCGCTTTGCATGGCTGATGCTCGCACTCGGCAATCGCTATCAGCCTGCGGTGGCGTCGGCGCAGCAGTTCCTGACATCTCAGGGAAGGCGCAAATTCGTGGCACCGCTTTTCCGGGAACTCGCCGATCAGGGCGCGTGGGGGAATCGGATTGCGCGGCAAATTTATGCCAAGGCGCGTCCCGGATACCATTCTGTAACGTCCGGAACGGTGGATCAGATCCTCGATTGGAAAGCCGTTACGGACTAGTCATCGTCTGCGAAACACATTTCGTCGTAAAAGGTTCCGATGAACGGTGTGCAGGGGTTCCAACCCACGGCGCAGTCTGCTTAGCAGGGGGCATCAGATAATTTCAGAGCCGTGGGGGGTTCATGAATTTTGGACGTTTTGCAGCGCGTTTCGCGCTGGTGGGATCGCTTTGCCTGGCCACCATCGTGCCGGCCCAAGCCAAGTTCTGGCAGTGTGTTCCGTTCGCGCGTGAAGTTTCCGGTGTCGATATCCACGGAAACGCGCTGACCTGGTGGAACAAGGCCAAGGGCCTGTATCAGCGCGGTGATGCTCCGGAAGTCGGTGCGGTCATGTCCTTCGCGCCGGTCGGCAAGATGAAGCTGGGCCATGTCGCGGTCGTTTCCGAAATCGTCTCCAACCGCGAAGTCCGCCTGACGCACGCCAACTGGTCGGTGCGCGGCAAGATCGAATATAATGTCCGCGCCGTCGACGTATCGCCGGACAACGACTGGAGCGAAGTAAAGGTCTGGTACGGCCCGATCGACGCGCTGGGTTCGACCACCTATCCGGTCAACGGTTTCATCTATCCGGATGCGGGCCCCGATTCACAGCAGGTGGCCGACGGCACGAACTATGCCGACAAGCCGGTTCTGGATAACGGGCTGGACCGCGAACACGCCATGGCGTTTCACGACTGATATACGGCATTGCCGCCGCCCCATTGGCAGCAGTGCATGAAAGACCGAAGGGCCGTTTCCCGATCATGAGGGAAGCGGCCCTTTTGCGTTTCACGTCTTTTTGAAGAGCATAGCCGCCCCGTTCATGCACCAGCGTTTGCCGGTCGGCGGCGGGCCGTCGTTGAATACATGGCCCAGATGCCCGCCGCAGCGGCTGCAATGCGCCTCGGTACGCACCATGCCGAGCGAGGTGTCGCGCCCGGTCAGCACCGCGCCGTTCAGATGCGCCCAGAAACTCGGCCAGCCGGTGTGGCTGTCATATTTGGTTTTTGACGAATAGAGCGGCTGATGGCACCCGGCGCAGAAATAGGTGCCTTTTGCATAATTTTTGTCGAGCGGGCTGGAAAAGGGACGCTCCGTCCCGGCCTTGCGCAGAATGTAATATTGCTCGGCGGTCAGCCGTTTCTTCCATTGCGCATCGGTCAGGGCGACGGGATAGCGCTTTCTGGCGCTTGCGGCGGTGCTGCCGAATCCGGTGGCGAGCATGGCGGTACCGATGGCGCTATAGGCGAGAAACTGGCGACGATTGCTGTGCATGGCGATGGTCCCGACTGAAAGATACTCCTGCGCAAGATTCGAACGAAACCCGTAAAAAGTTGCACCTGCTGTGCAGTTTTTCCGTCAATAGCGACTGAGTTCCGCCGGCAGGCTGCGATAGCCGTGGACGAAACAGGCCGCGACGCGGGTCGGTTCGCCGGTGACGTTCACGCGCAATCGCCGCTTCGCCATTTCCTCCAGCAGAATGCCGACCTGTAGTTCCGCCAGCCGCGCACCGACGCAGCGATGGATGCCGTGGCCGAAGGACAGATGCCGTCGTGCGTTGGGGCGATCGACGACGATCCGGTCGGCATCCGGCCCGAACACGCTCTCATCGCGATTGGCGGAGATATACCAAAGCGCCAGCTTGTCGCCTTCGCGGATATGCTGTCCCATCAGTTCGGCATCTTGCGTCGCGGTGCGGCGCATATGGGCAAGCGGCGTCTGCCAGCGGATGATCTCACTCACCGCATTGGGGATGAGATCGGGGTTTGCCTCCAGCTTTGCGCGTTCGTCGGGATACTGGTTCAGGCCCCAGGCATAGGCGGACATGGAATTGCGCGTGGTATCGTTGCCGCCGACGATCAGCAGGATCAGATTGCCGAGGAATTCATACTGATCCATGTGGCTCATCGCGTTGGAATGGATCATCATGCTGATCAGATCGGGGGTCGGCTCCTTGCCGATTTTCCGGTTCCACAGATTCTGGAAATAGGCGCCGCATTCGAACATATGTTCCAGCCGCTGCTGGCGCAGTTCGGGGGTCTTCACCAGTTCGATATCGCCCGCCCAGTCGGACCAGAAGGTCAGCTTGCGCCGGTCCTCCCAGGGAAAATCGAACAGGATGGCGAGCATCTGGGTGGTCAGCTCGATCGATACCCGGTCGACCCAGTCGAATCCCTTGCCGACGGGCAGCTCGTCGAGAATCTCGGCGGTGCGGCGGCGGATGTCGGCGCTCATCCGCGCCATTTCGCTAGGTGTGAAGGCAGGCGCTACGGTACGGCGCTGGCCGGTATGCTTTGGCCGGTCCATGGCGATGAACATCGGCAGTTTGACATCCGCTTCCGGCTCGACATCGGCGAGCACGATGCCGCCCGCTTCGGAGGAATAGATGTCGGGAAGCGATTCGATCTCGACAATCGGACGATAGGTCGAGACGGACCAGTACGGGCCGAAATCGCTATGCTCGCAGCGATAGACCGGCGCTTCGGCACGCAGGCGGGCAAAGGGTTCCTGCCAGCAATCGTCGCGATACAATTCGGGGCGGCTGACGTCGAGCGGATCGACGGCCGCAGGCGATGCTGGCGCGTCCACGGAAGTTGCCATGGTTCCTCTCCGGTATATTTGCGAAGAGGAGACGACGTATTGACACTAATGTCAATACGTCGTTCGGTCAGGTACGGCCCAGCAGTGCTTTCCAGCGGAATTTGGGGCCTGCCGACTGCAATACACCGCGCCGGAACAGCCGCGCGCCGATGGTGATCGAAAGCGCTACCCACAAAAGCTGCCACCCGATCGCCAGCAGATGCGGCCACCAGGAGGCGGACCGTGCGCCATAGGCCAGCATCGCGAAGGGCGAACTGAACGGGAAGATTTCGGCGATCAGCGCCACCGGCTGATCGGGAACCGCCACCGATGCGGATGCCAGCCCCAGCATCGCCATCTGGAAAATGGTGATCGGCAGCGACAGCATCTGGATTTCGCGCGGGGTGGAGGCTTGTGCGCCGACGCCCAGAAATACGGTGCCGAGCAGCAGATAGGCCATGGTGAAATAGAGGAAGAACAGCGCGAAAAAGGCGGGCAACCCGATGGCAGGACGCATCGCCGCCATCCTTGCCAAGGTATCGGGCGGCAGAAACGATCCGACCAGCAGCGCAAGCGTGCCCCAAAAGGCGATGAATACCATCGCTACGCCGTACATGCCGATCAGCTTGCCCAGAAACACGCTTTCCAGCCGGACCGAGGCGGCGAGGATTTCGATGACCTTGTTCGACCGTTCCTCCGCCATGGTGCCGACCGTCTGGCCCGACAGCATCAGGGTGAGGACGAACAGCGCGGTCACGGCGAAGAAGCCGGTGGCGGATTTACCGCCGATCGAGCTGCCTTGCCGTGCAATCTGCACGAAGTCGGGCTTGCTCAGCGGGCCGGTCAGCCCGTCGGTTTGTTCGCGCACCACCTGTTCAGCGATCTGCGCGAGATAGCGCGCGCTGCGCGAGGTCTTGTTGCGTTGCAGGATTTGCGGCTGCGCCAGCGAGCCATAGAGCACCGCCGGAACGTCATGCTTGTCCTGCTTCAGCAGCGTTTTCGCCTGTGCGGCGGGATCGGCGGCCGGGGATTCGATTTCCAGCTCCGGCGGCCTGGCGTCGCCGGAGAATAAGGGGCGCAACTGCTTGTCGACGGCCATGAAACGTTGCGCTGTCGCGCCGTCGACAATCGCGTAGATACGCTCCTTGGCATCGGCGCTCTTGCCGACCATCGCACCGCCGACGCCGCCGACCGCGCCGAACCCGATCATCAGCAGCGGCGCGAGCAGGAACAGGAGGAAGGTCGGCGTACCGACCATGGCGAAGAAGTCGCGACGGGCGACGGTCGCGGTGTCGCGCACCATTCGGGTAAGGTTGCTCATTCCATTTCCTCCGCGGCTTCGCGGCCGACAATCTTGACGAAGGCATCGTGCAGCGAGGGGCGCTCGATCGACAGACCGGAAATGCCGTGACCAGCCTCGATCAGGCGGACCAGCAGCGTTTCCACGCCTTCATCGGGCATGGTGAAACGCCATTCCTCGCCTTCGCGCTGCGCGTCGGCTGGCAGCAGTGCCTTCAGCCCCGCGCCGTCGTGATGCGGCGTATAGTGCACCTGCATGGGCAGCAGCGCGCGGGCGTCGGCAACCGTGCCTTCGAATCGTCGCCTGCCGCCCGCGATGATCGCCAGCCGGTCGCACAACCGTTCGGCATGGGCCATGACATGGGTCGAGAACAGGATCGTCGCGCCGCGATCGCGTTCCTTGATCACCAGCGCTTCCAGCCGTTCCTGATTGACCGGGTCCAGCCCGGAAAAAGGTTCGTCGAGGACCAGAAATTCGGGTTCATGTACGACTGAACCGAGGAGCTGGACGAATTGCGCCATCCCCTTGGACAGTTTCTTGATCTTGGAATCGATGGCATGGCCCAGTCCGGCCTCTTCCAGCATCACCGCCGCGCGCTCGCGCCCGGTTTTCCAGTCGAGACCGCGCAACGCGCCCATGAATGCGATTGCCTCTTTCGCTTTCATGCCGGGATACAGCCCGCGTTCTTCGGGCAAATAGCCGACCCGGTCGCTGATATCGCGCGGATAGGCGTTCCCAAGAAGGGTCCGTGTGCCGCCGTCCGGTTCGATGATCCCCAGCAGCATCCGCAGGGTCGTCGTCTTGCCCGCCCCATTGGGGCCGAGCACGCCGTAAATCGCGCCCTTCGGCACGGCGATATCGACGCCCTGCACGACCCGCTGGCCGCTGAAAATCTTGACCAGTCCGTGCGCTTCGAGCGCGTATTGATCCCCCACATGCCCTCCTGTTGCGTGTCGCGGCATCCGGAAAAAGCTGCCGCGCAAATCGCGCCCGCCTGTGGTAGCGGGGAGGGATGGGTGAACACAAGCCATTGGAATCGCGGATCAAGGATAAGGCGGCGGAACTGGGGTTCGTCGCCAGCGGCATCGCACGCGCCGATGCTGCTCCGAAAGCGGGGGAGCGCCTGCACCAATGGCTTGCCGAAGGGCGCCATGGCGACATGATCTGGATGGAGGAACGGGCGCATCATCGCGCAAGCCCGGCCGGGCTATGGCCCGATGTGCGCTCCGTCATTGCGCTGGGAATGAGCTACGCCCCGACAGGCGATCCGCTGGCGCTGGCGGACGATGGGGAGGTCGGGCGCATTTCCGTCTATGCGCAGGGCAAGGATTATCACGATGTCGTCAAAAAGGCGCTGAAGGCACTGGCGCGCTGGTTGGTGGCGGAGGCCGGATGCGAGCTGAAGGTATTTGTTGATACCGCGCCGGTGATGGAAAAGCCGCTGGCGGAGGCCGCCGGGCTGGGCTGGCAGGGCAAGCATAGCAACCTGGTCAGCCGCGAGCATGGAAGCTGGCTGTTCCTGGGCGCGATCTACACCACCCTTGATCTGATGCCCGATGCGCCGGGACGGGACCGGTGCGGTTCCTGTTCGGCATGTCAGCAGGCGTGCCCGACCGATGCCTTTCCCGCGCCCTATCGGCTCGATGCCCGGCGCTGCATCTCTTATCTGACGATCGAACATGCCGGACCGATACCGGATGAGTTTCGTGAGGCGATCGGCAACCGCATCTATGGCTGCGACGATTGTCTGGCGGTGTGTCCGTGGAACAAGTTTGCGCAACAAAGCGCAGCCAATCAGGCCTTTGCAGCGAGGGAAGGCATGGCGGCACCGAAACTGGCGGAGCTGCTGGCGCTCGACAACGCGGCGTTTCGCGAGCGGTTTCGCGGTTCCCCGATCAAGCGGATCGGGCGCAACCGGATGGTGCGCAACTGCCTGATCGCGGCGGGAAACAGCGGCGACCCGGCATTTCGCGAGCAGGTGGTCGCCTTGTGTGAAGATGCCGACCCGGTCGTCGCCGACGCCGCACGCTGGGCATCCATGCGCCTCTGATGGTAGGGCGGATCGACATTCAGAAGATGATGTGGCGAAAATGGTGGATTTTCGAGACCCGGCGCGCAGCGTACTTTCAGTACGTGAGCACCGGAAGCGCGGAAAGCCGCCTTTTGCAGGCCATCAGGGCTGAATGTCGATCCGTCCTAGCGCCTGCCCTTGCTGTGGGTGAGGGCCGCCACGCAACTGGCACGGTCGATGGGACTGCCGTCGCGCTGACGCGTGTCGATATAGCGCACCGTCGGCTGTCCGTGCCCGCCGTCCGGGGGGTAGAGATAGGCGTCGAGCACGCAGATCGCGCTGCCGAATTGCAGCTTGCGGCCATAACCCTCGGTGACGTCGGCAATGGGCCTGCCGAACAACCGCTCCAGTTGATCGGCATCCTTGCCCATGACCCGCTCCAGCCCGGCGGTGCTGTATGTCTGACGCGGCGGCGGCTGTTCGGCGCGCGGCGGGATAATATTTCCGCTGCTGCAACCTGCAACCAGAATGCCGGCGCAACAGGCGGTAATAATCCCTTTCATCGCATTGACCCCGGATATCGCATTTTTTTTCGTACTGCGTTCCAGCATGGCGGGGCAGCGTCCGCAAGGGCCAAGTCCATCCGGTCAGCCTGTCCGGCCCACCGACCGGCGCTTGCGCCGTGCCGCCGCCGCCCTTAGGGGCCGTCCATCGGAATTTCAGGAGAAACATGTGACCACCCCCCGTTACGATGTCGTTGCGATCGGCAACGCGATTGTCGATGTGCTTGCCCAGGCGGATGACCAGTTCATCGTCGATGAAGGCATGGCCAAGGGTTCGATGCAGCTCGTCTTTTCGCCCGAAGAGGCGGACGCGCTCTATGCCAAGATGGGACCGGGCCGCGAAGTCAGCGGCGGATCGGCGGCAAACACGATTGCGGGCATCGCAGCGCTGGGCGGTCAGTGCGGCTTTATCGGCCAGGTGGCGCAGGATGAGCTGGGCGAGATTTTCGCGCACGACATTCGTTCGGTCGGCATCCATTTCGACACGCCCGCCCGCGAAGGCGCGCCGACCACGGCACGCTGTCTGATCTTCGTGACGCCGGACGGTCAGCGCACGATGAACACCTTTCTGGGTGCGTCGCAGTTCCTGCCGCCCGAAGCGCTGGACCCGAAGCTGATCGAGGACGGCGCAATCCTCTATCTCGAAGGCTATTTGTGGGATCCCGAAGAACCGCGCGCGGCAATGCGCAAGGCGATCGAGATTGCCCGCGAGGCGGGGCGGCGCGTGGCCTTCACCCTGTCGGACGTGTTCTGCATTTCGCGCCATGGCGACGATTTTCGCAAGCTGATTGCCGACGGGCAGGTCGATATTCTCTTCGCCAACGAAAATGAGCTTTACGCACTGGCCGAAAGCGAGGATTTCGAGGCGGCGGTCGCGAAGATCGCAGCGCAGGTTCCGCTGCTGGTCGTGACCCGCAGCGAAAAGGGCGCGATCGCGATCAAGGATGGCGAGCGTGCGCAGGTCGCCGCCGAGCCGATCGAAGCGGTGGTCGACACCACGGGGGCGGGCGACCTGTTCGCCGCAGGCTTCCTGCACGGGCAGGCGCATGGGCATTCGGTGGAGGACTCGCTGCGCATGGGGGCGATCTGCGCGGCCGAAATCATTTCGCACTATGGCGCACGGCCAGAGGTCGATCTGAAAAAGCTGATGGCTGAAAAGCTCGGCTGAGCCAAGCGCCCGACGCGGCAACAAAAAAGGCCGGAGGAGCGATCCTCCGGCCTTTCTTTTTATTGGATCGTTCGATCAGTCTTTGATCGGAACCATCGCCTCATCGCCTTCGATATCGTCGACAACCTCAACGATGCCGCGGCCCAGATGGCTGCGATGATAGCTATAGCCGAAATAGACGAGCAAGCCGATAATGCCCCAGCCGGGCAGCACCAGAATCGCTTCGATCGGCAGGTTGACATACAGGAAGATGCAGCCCGCGATCGTCAGCGGTGCGATCACCCACGCTCCCTTCAGGAAGAAGCTGCGCTTGCGCTGAGGATCCTTGACCCGCAGCACCAGCAGCGCCACCGCGACCATCATGAACGCATAGAGCGTACCGGCATTGGCATAGTCGGCCAGAATGCCGACCGGCAGGAACGCGGCGGCGATCGCGACCACGACGCCGGTGATGGCGGTCATGATGTGCGGAGTGCGCCATTTCGGGTGAATCGTGCTCAGCTTCTTCGGCAACAGGCCATCGCGGCTCATCACGAAGAAAATGCGGGTCTGCGCAAAGATCAGCACGAGGATAACCGAAGGCAGGGCCAGGAAGGCGGCGACGCCCATGGCGTTACCGAACCAGGAGAAGCCGATTTCACGCAGCACATGGGCCAGCGCTTCCTTGGAGCAGACGAGTGCCTGCGCATGGGCGGGCATCGCACACTGGCGCGCCAGTTCTTCCGACCCGGCGGGGAAGGGGATGCCGTTCGGTCCCATGATCGGCTGGCCGCCGATGGTGCCGATCGCGCCTGCCGCCACCAGCACATAAAAGACGGTGCAGAACAACAGCGATCCGATCAGGCCGATGGGCACGTTGCGCTGCGGATTTTTCGTTTCCTCAGCAGCGGTCGATACCGCGTCGAAACCGACATAGGCGAAGAAGATCGTTGCCGCTGCGCCAACCGCGCCGAGTCCGGTGCCGATGCCGCCGAATACGCCGGCGGGCAGGAACGGGTTGAACTTTTCCGGGCTGAAATCGGGGCTGGTGAGCGTCAGGCCGACGAACACCGTCAGTGCGACGACCTTGATCGCGACGAGAATGGCGTTGACCTTCGCGCTCTCGCTGGTGCCGATCATCAGCAGCCAGGTGACGAGCAGAGCGATCACCAGTGCGGGCAGGTTGATGAAACCGCCTGCTTCGCCGCCCAGCGCCAGCGGCCCCGCGGCCAGCCAGGGTGGCAGATGGACGCCGAAAAATTCGTTCAGGAAGGTGCCGGAGAAATAGCCCGACCATCCGACCGAAACCGCGCTTGCAGCAACCGCATATTCGAGGATCAGCGCCCAGCCGACGGTCCAGGCGAGAAATTCGCCGACCGAGGCATAGCTATAGGTATAGGCGGACCCGGCGACAGGGATCATGGCCGCGATTTCCGCATAGCACAGCGCCGCGACGACGCAGACCGCGCCCGCGATCACGAATGCGAGCATCAGGCCGGGACCGGCCTTTTGCGCGCCGGCGGCGGTCAATACGAAAATGCCGGTGCCGATGATGCAACCGATGCCGAACAGCATCAGTTGGAAGGCGCCGAGTGTTCGCTTGAGCGATTTCTTCTCTGCGGTCGCTAGGATTGCGTCTAATGGCTTTACGCGCCAGTCCATATAGGAAAACCCCCGGAGATTGCGGGCGGCAGAATGCCGCAAATTTGCGATTGGCCGGAGCCTAACCGCAAATCGCGTGCGCGCAATCCCTTTATCGAGTGAGCATCGGCCCCAGCGGTTTTCCGGCAAAGATATGGACGTGCAGGTGCGGAACCTCCTGATGCGAATCCGGTCCCGTGTTGGCGAGCAGGCGATAGCCGGGTTCGACAAAGCCCGCATCGCGCGCGACCTTGCCCACCGCCCGCACGAACCCGGCGATTTCGGTGTCGGAGGCTTTCACCGAAAAATCGTCCCAGGACACGTAACGCCCCTTCGGAATCACCAGAATATGGTGCGGCGCCTGCGGGTTGATGTCGTGAAAGGCATAGGCATGATCGTCTTCATAGACTTTCTTCGACGGAATTTCGCCGCGCAGGATCTTGGCGAAGATATTGTCGTCGTCATAGGGCAGGGTGGCATCGATCGGCATGGCGTATCCCTTGGCTTTCAGGCGGATGCTTCCCCATATGCCAGTGCCGCCACGGAGAAACCAGCGGGCGGATGGCGGATCGGAGCAAATCATGACGAAACAGGATGCGCGGGAACAGGCGCGGGCGATATTGGCGTTCTGGTTCGAGGAATGCGCGCCCGAACAGCATTTCGGCAAAGACGACACGCTCGATACCGAAATTGTCCGGCGGTTTTCGGGCTTGCGCGATGCCGTGCTGTCGGAAGAAGCGGCGGGCTGGCGCGACGACCCCGAAACGCTGCTGGCTGCGGTCATCCTGCTCGACCAGTTTTCGCGCAATATCCATCGCGGCGAAGCAGAGGCCTTTGCCGCGGATCCGCTGGCGCTGGATCTGACGCAGCGTGCGATCGAGCGTGGCTGGGACAAGGCGCTGCCGCCCGACCGCCGCGCCTTTCTCTATATGCCGCTGATGCATTCGGAGCGCGCGGACATGCAGGCGCAAAGCCTGAAACGCTTTGCCGAACCGGGACTGGAACAGTCGCTGGACTTTGCCCGTCAGCATGCGTCGGTAATTACCGAATTCGGGCGTTTTCCGGGGCGTAATGCCGCGCTGGGCCGGGAATCCACGCCGGCCGAAAGCGCCTGGCTCAGCCGGTCAGCCGTTGACTGGTAAGATTGTCCTGCGGGGCGGATACCGTTTCGGCTGGTCTGCTGCGCAACAACCCTTTTTCGGCAAGCAGGCGCCGCGCGCCGATTACCGATAGCGGCTTGCCGTAGAACCAGCCCTGTGCGCGGGCGCAGCCGATTTCGCGCAGGCGGATATCGAGTGCCTCATCCTCCACACCCTCAGCCGTGACAGGAAGGTTCAGACTCTCGCCGAGCCGGGCAATGGCGGTGACGATGGCGGCGCTGTCGGGGCTTTCGTTCATCGACGTGACGAAGCTCTTGTCGATCTTGATCCGGTCGAAGGGCAGCGCACGCAGATGGGCAAGTGAGCTGTAACCGGTGCCGAAATCGTCCAGCGCGACCGTCGTACCCTGATTTTTCAGATTGCCGATAATGGACTGCGCCAGTTCGAGATTTTCGAACAGCGCGCTTTCGGTGATTTCGATTTCCAGTCGCCGGGCCGGAAAACCGGTTTCGGTCAGCAGCTTGATGATTTTCTGTGCGAGCCAGGCATCGCGCAATTGCCAGGGCGAAATATTGACCGCCAGCCGCAGCGAATCGTCCCAGTCGCGCGCCACCGTGAACGCCTGCCGCATCAGCGACAGCGACAGGTCGGCAATCAGGCCGGTTTCCTCGGCAATCGGAATAAAGACTTCGGGCAGGATCAGCCCACGCGTGGGGTGGTCCCAGCGTGCCAGCACCTCGAACCCCTCCAGCCTGCCGCTCTCCAGATCGACCTGCTGTTCGAAATAGGGCACGATCTCGCCGCGCGGGATGGCGCTGCGAAGACCGTTTTCCAGATCGTTGCGCGCCTTCAGTTCGCGTTCCATCGAATGGTCGAACCAGGTGAAGCGATTGCGACCCGCCTTCTTTGCCGCATACATGGCAATGTCGGCGCAGCGCATCAGCGCTTCGATATTGCTGCAATCGCGATCCGAGCGCGCAATCCCGAGCGAACAGGAAATATGGCAGCGCACTGTATCGGCTTCAAAGGCCTGTGCCATGCGCGCGATCAGGCGTTCGGCAATTCGCTCGATCGTATCGGGATGGTCGGCATCGAACAGCAGGGCGCAGGCAAACTCGTCGCCGCCCAGCCGTGCGGTCAGCGCGCCGCCGGGCATGATCTGTGTAATCTCCACCGCGACGGTACGCAGCAGCGCGTCGCCGACGGCGTGGCCGTGCATGTCGTTGACGGTCTTGAAATGATCCAGGTCGAGTAGCATCAGCGCCATCGACTTGTCGCGTTTGCGCGCCTGCGCGAGCAGCGCAGCTCCTTCTTCGGAAAGGCTGCGGCGGTTGAGGAAGCCGGTCAGCGGGTCGCGTGCGGCAAGCTGCTGCGCGCGGGCTTCGGCGGCGGTGTGGATTTCGATGCGGCGGGCAAGATGGCCGTGACGGCGCCAGCCGAACAGGATCAGCGCGATATTGAGCATGAGGGCGATCATGATCGTCTGATCGACCGCTGCGCCGCCGCGGAAATAGTGATTGATCGTCGCGGACAGCACGGAACTGCCAGTGCCGACGAACAGCAGGATGGCGGCAACGCTGACGGCGCCGCTCAGTAACTGGCTCGATGCATCCGGAACCGCGTCGTCCTGCAACGCCGTCCGATTTCCATCCCTCATCATGGTCGTGGTCCCCACATTACCCGCATTGAGGCATTTCGCACGATATCGGTATAGAAGGGGTTAAACCGCTGCATCTTGCCTTTGACCGGCATTGCGGCTATGGCGCAGCGCAACGTTAGCGAATGCAAACGAAAACATGCCGTCCCACGGGACGACGCCGGCCGACGAGGTTTCGTCCGCCGGCGTGTTTTGCGTTTGCAGGGATGCTACGGATTGGAGTGCAGATGTTCGATAGCTTGAGCGACAGATTAGGCGGCGTATTCGACCGGCTTCGCGGGCGCGGGGCACTGACCGAGGCGGACGTGCGCACGGCGATGCGCGAAGTGCGCGTGGCGCTGCTCGAAGCCGATGTCGCGCTGCCCGTCGCCCGCCAGTTCGTCGAAAAGGTGACGGAACAGGCGGTCGGGCAGAACGTCCTGCGTTCGGTCACGCCGGGGCAGCAGGTCGTCAAGATCGTCAACGACGCCCTGATCGACATGCTCGGCCCCGATACTGCCGAGCTGGAAATCGACGTCACGCCGCCCGCTGTCATCATGCTGGTCGGGTTGCAGGGGTCGGGTAAGACGACCACCACCGCCAAGCTCGCCAAGCGGTTGTCGAAGACCGACGGCAAGAAGGTGCTGATGGCGTCGCTGGACGTCAATCGCCCTGCTGCACAGGAGCAGTTGGCGGTACTCGGCACGCAGGCGGAGGTGGCGACGCTTCCCATCGTCGAGGGGCAGCAGCCGGTCGATATCGCGCGGCGCGCGATGCAGTCGGCGAAGCTGCAGGGCCATGACGTACTGATGCTGGACACCGCGGGCCGCCTGCATGTCGATCAGGCGCTGATGGACGAGATGAAGGCGATTGCCGACGTCGCGAACCCGGCGGAAATCCTGCTCGTCGTCGACTCGCTGACGGGGCAGGACGCGGTCAACGTTGCGTCGAGTTTCTCCGAACAGGTGCCGCTGACCGGCGTGATCCTGACGCGGATGGACGGCGATGCGCGCGGCGGTGCGGCGCTGTCGATGCGGGCCGTCACCGGCAAGCCGATCAAGTTTGCGGGCATGGGCGAAAAGCTCGATGCCATCGAGCCGTTTCACCCGAAGCGCGTCGCGGGCCGCATCCTGGGCATGGGCGACGTCGTCAGCCTGGTCGAAAAGGCGGCTGCCGCGATCGAGCAGGAAGATGCCGAGCGCATGGCGACCCGGCTCGCCAAAGGCCAGTTCGACATGAACGACCTGCGCGCCCAGTTGCAGCAGATGCGCAAAATGGGCGGTCTTGGCGGCATCGCGGGCATGATTCCGGGTCTGAAGAAAGCGCAGGCGGCAATGGCGTCGGGCGCGGTCGATGAACGGCTGCTGCTGCGCATGGATGCGATGATTACGTCGATGACGCCCAAGGAGCGCGAAAAGCCCGCGCTGCTCAACGCCAAGCGCAAGATCCGCGTGGCCAAGGGTTCCGGCACAACGGTGCAGGACGTCAATCGCCTGCTGAAAATGCATCTGGAAATGCAGAAGGCGATGAAGAAGCTCAAGAAAATGGGCGGTATCAAAGGCATGATGGCAATGCTCGGCAAGGGCGGTCCCGGCGGCGGCATGGGCGGTCTGGGCAATGCGCTGGGCGGTCAGCAGGTCGGTGAGGCGATGGGGCAGATGGACAATCTGCCCGGTCTGGGCGGCCCCGGTGGCGGGATGCCGAAGCTGCCCCCCGGTTTCGAGAATATGTTGAACAAGAAGAAGTGACGGTTGGCCCTGTCCGTCATGCCAGCAAAGGCTGGCATCGCTGGCGGCGGGTGAATGGATAGAGATCCCGGCTTGCGCTGGGGTGACGTTTAAGAAGGAAGATTGATACTATGGCACTCAGCATGCGTTTGTCGCGGGGCGGCTCCAAGAAGCGTCCTTATTACCGGATCGTCGTGGCCGATGGTCGCAGCCCGCGCGATGGTCGCTTCATCGAAAAGATCGGCAGCTACAACCCGCTGCTCGCCAAGGATGACGAAAAGCGCGTTCAGCTCGACGGCGACCGTGCGAAGCACTGGCTGAGCGTCGGTGCGCAGCCGACCGATCGCGTCGCCCGCTTCCTCGATGCCGCTGGCATCCGTGAGCGTGCAGCGCGCAACAACCCGAACAAGGCAGAACCGGGCGAAAAGGCCAAAGAACGCGCTGAAGAGCGTGCAGAAAAGCTGAAGGCGCAGCAGGAAGCCGAAGCCGAAGCGGTCATGGCCGCCGAGGTTGAGGCTGCGACCGAAGAGCCGACCGCCGAAGCCGAGCAGGTTGCCGAGGCGACCGCCGAGGAAACCCCTGCGACCGAGGAAAAGGCCGAGGGCTGATCCCTTGACCACGGACAAACCCGTCACGCTGGCCGTCATCACCGGCGCGCATGGTGTGACGGGGGAAGTCCGGCTGAAGGTCTTTGCCGACGATCTGCGCAGTCATCGCGCGTTTAACGACGGTGCGTTGACGCTCAAATCGGTACGTGACGGCAGCAACGGCGCGATTGCGCGCTTTGCCGAAGTCACCGATCGCACGGCGGCTGAAAAACTGCGCGGCACCGAACTGACGGTGCCGCGTTCGGCACTTCCGCCGCTGGAGGCGGGCGAATATTATCATGTCGACCTGCTCGACCTGCCGGTGGAAACGCCGGACGGGGCGGTGGTCGGTATGGTCGTCGCGGTCGATAATTTCGGCGCGGGCGACGTGATCGAGATCGAACGCCCCGACGGCAAACGTTTCATGGTGCCGATGACGGCGGATGCCGTGCCCGAATGGGATGAAACGCGGCTGGTGCTTGTTGCGGACTTTATTACCTAGTATATACGAGATGTATATACGAAAGGCATGGCATGGGCGAAGAGCGGCACACACGAACCTTCAAATCGGGAAATTCGGTCGCGGTACGACTGCCTAAGGCCTTAGGTATCGCGGCGGGCGTAGAGGTGACGGTGCGCGAGGAGCATGGCCGCTACATCGTGGAACCGGTGGCTGGAACGGACAAGCGGATCAATCTGACAGGTGTAGCAGGGTCGATGCCCTGGTTGAAACCACTGACACCGGAACAGCGGATCATGGAACCGCGGGAACTCGATTGGGAAGGAAAATCGCTCAAAGGTGACTGAGCCACGCTTCCTGCTCGACACGAATATCTGCATCTACATTCTGGCGGATGCGGAAAGTCCGGCCACGCGTCGGCTGGAGGAGTGCGTTCCCGGAACGGCGGTCATTTCGTCGATTGCCTGCGCTGAATTATATCGCGGTCTGCGCAAAGATGATGAGGCAGCGATGCTGGAAGCATTTTTCGCAATTGTGCCGGTTCTGGACTTCGGTCGTGCGGAAGCGCTTGCCTATCGCCGCATTCCGTTTCAGCGCGGGCGGTTCGATCGGTTGATCGCTGCGCATGCACTGGCGCTGGGACTGACGCTGGTGACGAATAACGAGCGCGACTTCGATGATGTGCCGAGGCTGAAGGTAGAGAACTGGACACAATGACCTTCGCCGCCACCGTCCTCACTTTGTACCCGGAGATGTTTCCGGGGCCGCTGGGCATATCGCTGGCGGGCAGGGCGCTGGCCGAGGGGCGCTGGTCGCTCGATACCGTGCAGATTCGCGATTTTGCGATCGACAGGCATCGCAGCGTCGACGACACTCCCGCCGGTGGCGGCGCGGGCATGGTGTTGAAGCCGGATGTGCTGGCAGCGGCGGTGGACAGCGTTTCCGGCGACGTTCCCGTCCTTGCCATGACGCCGCGGGGTAAGCCGCTGACCCAGGCACGGGTGCGTGAACTGGCGGCGGGGCCGGGTGTGGCAGTGCTGTGCGGCCGGTTCGAAGGCTTTGACGAGCGGATTTTCGAAGGCCGTGCCATCGAACCCGTTTCGATCGGCGATTATGTGCTGTCGGGCGGAGAAATCGGCGCGTTCGTGCTACTTGACGCTTGCATTCGCCTGCTTCCCGGCGTAATGGGCGCGGCTTCAAGCGGAGAGGATGAGAGCTTCGAAACGGGGCTGCTCGAATATCCGCAATATACCCGGCCTGTTACATGGGAAGGGCGCACGATCCCTGAAGTGCTGCGATCGGGGGATCATGCGAAAATCGACGCCTGGCGAAAAGCACGGGCGGAAGAAGATACACGGCTAAGGCGGCCGGACTTGTGGGAACGCTATGGTGGCGATCCGGTCCTGTCGCCCTCTGGTGCGCGGCAAAAGATTGAGGAATAGGTCAATGAACCTCATCCAGACGCTCGAAGCAGAGCAGATCGCCAAGTTTAACGAGGCGAAGCAGATTCCCGAATTCCGTCCCGGCGACACGCTGCGCGTCGGCGTGAAGGTCGTCGAAGGCGAACGCACCCGCGTCCAGAATTTCGAAGGCGTGTGCATCGCGCGTGCGAACAAGGGCATGGGATCGTCGTTCACCGTGCGCAAGATTTCGTTTGGCGAAGGTGTGGAACGCGTCTTCCCGCTCTATTCGCCCAACGTCGATTCGATCACCGTGGTACGCAGGGGCGTCGTTCGTCGCGCCAAGCTTTATTATCTGCGTGGTCGTACCGGTAAGTCGGCACGTATCGCCGAGCGCCGCGACACCCGTCCGGCAAAGGAAACCGCTGCTGCTGAATAAGCGCGCGTTTTTTGAGATTGAGGGCGTGGGAAGGATGCTTCCTGCGCCCTTTTTCGTTGCGCGTCGTGTCGCGCGGGCTTGCCGCCACGCCTGACGGCTGCTTAACCTTGGCCGATGGATGAGGGGCACGGGGAAAGCGATACGCTGACGCTGGAGATTGACGGCTGGGAAGGGCCGCTCGATCTGTTGCTGGCGCTTGCCCGGACGCAAAAGGTCGACCTCAAACAGATTTCGATCCTCGAACTGGTCGAGCAATATCTTTCCTATATCGAAGGCGCGCATGCGCTGAAGCTGGAGCTTGCGGCCGATTATCTCGTCATGGCGGCGTGGCTGGCCTATCTGAAATCGGCACTGCTGCTGCCGCGCGATCCGGAAGTCGAGCCAAGCCCCGAAGAATTGGCACTGCGCCTGCAACTGCGGCTTGAGCGGCTGAATGCGATGCGGGAGGCGGGGGCGCGGCTGATGGCGCGGGACCGGCTGGGCCGCGATGTGTTTCCGCGCGGCGCGCCGGAGGGGTTGCGGACGGTGCGCGAGGTGCAGTGGCAGGCGGAAATCTATGACCTGATCGCCGCCTATGGCCGGGTCAGTGCGCGGACGCGGCCGGTGATGCATGTCGTGCGCCAGCGCCCGGTGATGACGCTGGAAACCGCAATTGCACGGGTGTCCGCGATGCTGGGCGAACAAATCGACTGGGCGACCATCGAGACGTTTCTGCCCGATGGAGCCGATCCGGGCTATCGCAAGTCGGCGCTGGCATCGAGCTTTCTGGCGGCGCTGGAACTGGCGCGGCAGGGCAAGGTCGAGTTGCGCCAGAAAACGGCCTTTGCGCCGCTCTACCTGAAGGGCAGGGCATGACACCGGCGGATGAAGTCACGCGTGCGGTGGAGGCGGTGCTGTTCGCCGCCGACGCGCCGCTGACCGTCGGGGAAATTCGCGCCCATGTCGGCGAGTGCGATGTCCGCGCGGCGCTCGACCGGCTAATAGAGGACTATGCCGGACGCGGCATCGCGCTGGTCCGGCGCGGGGAGCGCTGGCATTTCGAGACGGCGGGCGACCTTGCTCATTTCCTGCGCCGCGAACGTGAAGAGCCCCGCAAGCTGAGTCGAGCGGCGACCGAGACGCTGGCGATCATCGCCTATCACGAGCCGGTTACGCGTGCCGAAATCGAATCGATCCGCGGAGTGCAGATTTCGAAAGGGACGCTTGATGTGCTCATGGAGGCGGGCTGGATCCGTCCGGCCGGACGGCGGGAAGTGCCGGGGCGTCCGCTCACCTATGCCACAACCCCTTCGTTTCTTGCTCATTTCGGTCTGGCGAGCCGCCGTGACCTGCCGGGGCTGGAGGATTTGCGCGCGGCCGGTCTGCTCGATCCCGTTGATCTGGCGATGGAGCAGGTCGTGCTAGAAAATGACGATGAAGAGGACTAGATAGGGGGTGTTTCTAGGAGATTCGGTATGAGTCCGGGTATTTGGCAAGTTATCATTATCGCCGTCGTCGCAGTGCTGTTGCTGGGTGGCGGTCGCTTTTCCAACATGATGGGCGACGTTGCGCAGGGCATCAAGAACTTCAAAAAGGGCATGTCCGACGAGGAAGAGCAGAAGCGTGAACCGTCGCGGATCGAAAACCGGCCGACGTCCGAGGCACGCTTTGATCGTGAGAGTGAACGCACGCGCGAAGAGCGCTGATCCGCTGACCGCGCATCACGGCGCGTTCCAAGGCAGGGCAATGCATGTTTGATATCGGATCGCCCGAACTGCTGGTCGTGGCGATAGTGGCTTTGCTGATTATCGGTCCCAAGGACCTGCCAAAGGCGATGCGCGTGGTCGGCTATTGGGTGGGACGTGCCCGTTCCGTCACCCGCCAGTTCCGCGCCGGTTTCGATGAGATGGTGCGGGAGGCCGAACTGGCCGAGATGGAAAAGAAATGGGCGCAGGAAAATGAGCGCATCATGCGCGAACATCCGTCGCCGTCCCTGCCTGCACCCGATCATGATACGGACGAAGATGCCAGGCCGCAGGCGCAGGAGGGGCCGGATGCCGACAAGGGGCCGGACCTGGTTACCCAGCCCGTAATCCGGGATGCCGATGCGCCGACGTCGGAAAATGGCAACGGGGGTACAGACGTCGAGCGCTCGCCATCTTCGACGCCGGAACGCGACAAGCCCGGTTCTACCGAATGAGCGATGACAACGAAATTGACGACAGCAAGGCACCGCTGCTCGAGCATCTGATCGAATTGCGTCGGCGGTTGCTGTTTTCCGTGCTGACGGTCGTGGCGGCATTCATCATCTGCTATTTCTTTGCGGAAGAGATTTTTGCGTTTCTGGTGCAGCCGCTGGTCCATGCCGGGCAGAAGCGGATTATCTTCACCCAGATTTTCGAAGCTTTTTTCGTGCGAGTTAAGGTGGCGTTCTTCGCCGGGCTGATGGTGTCGTTCCCGATCATCGCCAACCAGTTGTGGAAGTTCGTCGCGCCGGGGTTGTATCGCAAGGAAAAGCGCGCGCTGCTGCCGTTTCTGTTCGCGACGCCGATCCTGTTCCTGCTGGGCGCGGCAATGGCCTATTTCGTCGCCGTCCCGCTCTCCTTGAAGTTCCTGCTCAGCTATCAGGGCAATATGGGGGGGATCGAGCAGGATGCATTGCCTTCGGTGGGCAATTATCTCAGCTTCGTGATGCAGTTCCTGTTCGCTTTCGGACTGGCGTTCCTGCTGCCCATATTCATGATGCTGGTGGAACGCGCCGGCCTTGTGACGCGCGCTCAGTTCGTGTCGGCACGGCGCTATGCGATTGTCGGAATCTTCGCGGTGTCAGCCATTCTGACGCCGCCGGATATCGGCTCCCAATTCCTGCTCGCGGTGCCACTGATCCTGCTTTACGAACTCGGCATGATCGGCATCTGGTTCACGGAAAAGAAACGCCGGGAAGCAAGCGACGCCTCTGCCGCATAAAAACGGGCCGAGACGCGATAGCGTCTGGCCCGCTTTCCGTGTGAAATTCTGTTTGTGGTTACTTTGCTGAATCGGCGGTGTTCGCCACGGTGTCGCCAGCCGAGGAAACATCCTTGCCCATACCTTCGACAGTATTGCACGCGGCAACCAACAACGTTCCGGCAATCATCGCTGCAGCCATAATTTTTCGCATAATATCCTCCGCCGATCCTTATTCGGTAAAAACTAAATGCATGGGCGGCCATCCCGTTCCCTGAACTTGCGGCGGGCATTTTGAACTAGACGGAAAGATTTAGGCCCGAAAGCGTCACCGGGGGGGAGGGGTTGACGCTTCCGGGCCCATGTCGTGGATAGCGAGAGCGGGGGGGCAAAAGGTCACTATCCGATCTTCAGAACGTCACTCAACGGCAGTGGTTCCAAATAATTTGAAGTTTTTTCTTCAGGCGAGACCTTTGACGGCAATCGGTATTTCGTAACTGCCTACAAGCGGGTCGCGATGGAGTTTTGCCCGCAACTGTCGGGCGAGGCCGGTCAATACGCGGCCATAGCGCGTTGCCTCCATTTCATCAAAGACGGGGCCGGGGGTCAGCGCACCGGAACTGACGCGCAACATCGCCTGCTTGTCATGGTCGCCGGGTTTCAGGGAAATATTGACGATTGCCGCCGGATTGCACTGCATGGCCAGTTCGACCAGCTCGGTAAGCAGGAATGCGACTGCGACGGCCGTGTCCTGCGACACCAGATAGGGGTCGAGATCGAGCATGATGCCGAGCTTGGATGCTTCTGTCGGGGCGGTGGCACGCAGGTTGGAGGCCAGTTCGCCGATGACGGATCGTAGCTCCAGCCCGCGATGATCCTCCATCTCCGCATAATGATAGCGATGGACGACCGCCAGTGCGTCCACGCGCCGCTGGATCGTTGCATAGGCTTGGGTCACCTGACCGTTTTTTGCGCTGCGGGCATGAAAATTGATCAGGCTGGCGATCACCTGCAGGTTGTTCTTCACGCGATGATGGACCTCGCGGGTCAATCGCGTTTGCCGTACCAGACCCTCCGCAAGGTCGGATTCATGCGCCTGCACTGTACGGGTAAGATCCTGAAAGCTGAGGCTCAGCTCGCGAATTTCCTTTGCGGGGAGCGCGCCCAGCGGCAGTTCGATGACCTCGCCCGGCCGATAGGCGCTGACCGTTCGGCCCAGCTTTCGCAGGGGGCGGATCAGCAGCCGGTCGACGACGAACCAGGCAATGCCCGCCGCAGCCGCCCACATCAGTAACGGCAGCAGCATGGATACCAGCATCGGCGATGTAATCGGTGCCGAGCGTACCGCCATATTCAGCTTCACGCCGTCAAAGCCCAGCGGCAGGGCAAGTTGCTCGCGCCGATCGAGCGGTCCGCGCTGCGTGAGGGTGGCCAGATGTAACTGACTATGATCATATTCGATCATCGCGGCATACGGAGGCATGAACCCGGAAGGACGGGCAACGCGCGCCAGAAAATCGGTGGGGAAAAAGGCGAGCGCATAGGCGCCGGGACGCGTGCCGCGGACGGAGAGCAGCAGGCCCTTTCCATCGATAATGGAAACGCCAAATCGCTGATTCTGGTGTCGGACGGGCATTGGATAGGGAATTGCGTTTCCGCACAGTAATTTGCCGCCGACACCATGAACGGCAAACTGGGTTCCGGCGGCATATTGCTGAGCAAACACGCCCTGAACGCGTGCGCAACCGGGACGATTATCGGGATCGTCTTCCAGCGTATCGAGCGCTACGCGCAGAGCCGTCATATCGCCCACCAGTTCGTTGGCGAGCGATCGCGCGCCTTCGGATGCCGCAACACGCAGGCGCGCGCGCGATTCGACATCGACGATACGCGTAGTCTGAAGCGTTGCGAAAAGAGCGATCAGCGCCAGCGGCAACAGTGCGGCGGAAATGATCAGGAAGACTTTTGTACCGGTGTGCAACCGCGCCAGCCTACTATCCCGGAACGACGTCCCGGTTCGCGGTGTTTCCGATTCGGCCATGTCGGCGGACTAGCCGAGTTTCTTCAGCAGATCGAGCATTTCATCCGGCACGTCTTCAGCAACCGCCTCGCGATATACGGCACGCAGGGCGTCGCCGACATTACGATCCTTTTTCGCAGAGTTGTCGCCGTCAACCGTTGGCTTTGTCTCGTTTCGATCGTTGTCCGATCGCACTGTATTCCCCTTACCCATCGGTATCGTCACCGAATATTCATGCCCAGACACATCAGGTTCGGGCGGCTCTCGTGGCGCTGTATCCCAATCCTGTAGAGAGAATGAAACAAAAAAGCGCCTCGATGGTTCCATGCATGGTGCAAAAAGAGGGGAGGGCATTCTTCCATCGGCGCCAACAGCTATTTAGATGCATCTGGATCGGCCGTATGATGCGTTCCCGATCCACGGAGGAGACACAATAACTCATGTCGTTAGGACAGCAGCTCGCACCCCATCTCCCTTTTCTTCGGCGCTATGGGCGCGCTCTCACCGGTAGTCAGTCGGAAGGCGATCGCTATGTCCGCGCCGCGCTGGAGGCGATCGTGGCTGCGCCGGAAGAATTCCCGAAAAACGTCGATCCCCGGCTGGGGCTTTATCGGATGTTCCAGGGGATCTGGAGTTCGACCCATCCCGATGAATGGGAAAAGCGTGAGGCTGAAAGTGCTGAGGATGGCGAGGCGATTGCCCGCGCGCGGCTGGCGCGGCTGGCGCCGACATCGCGACAGGCGCTGCTGCTGACCGCGATGGAAGGTTTTACGATTGAGGATACGGCGTATCTGATCGATGAATCGCCGGACACGGTCGAGCGGCTGGTGGAAGAAGCGCTGGGCGAAATCGAAAAGCAGACGCGTGCGCGCGTCCTCATTATCGAGGACGAGCCGATTATCGCGATGGATATCGAAACGATCGTGCGTGACCTGGGTCATGACGTGACCGGTGTGGCGGTAACGCGTGATGAAGCCGTGGCGCTGGCGATGGAGGATCGTCCCGGTCTGGTGCTCGCCGATATTCAGCTTGCCGACGACAGTTCGGGCATCGATGCGGTGAAGGATATTCTGGCCCAGTTCAACGTGCCGGTTATTTTCATCACCGCTTTCCCCGAACGTCTGCTGACCGGCGAACGGCCGGAACCGACGTTCCTGATCACCAAGCCGTTCCAGCGTTCGACAGTGAAGGCGGCGATCAGCCAGGCCCTGTTCTTTGACGAATCGACGGTTCCGGCGGGGTAGGCGACGGGTCCGGATTTCGATACGGACCCAAAACGGATCTGGATCGTTACACCTGTATGGCAGAGGACGACAAAGAACCGATCCATCTGAAAACCGACGATGCGCGTGCGGGGGCAACCCCGCACATGACCCGCAATATCCTTGCGATATCGCTGGTCCTCGTCGTGATCGCATATTTTTTCATCGTTTTTGTTTTCTGAACCTGCATCTATGGCAAATTCGCCGGGGGTGTCCTATGTGATGCCGTGGCGCAGTGTGCATGGCAGGCCGGATTTGTATATTTTTTGAACGGGATGGCATGAAGAACGCGGAGCAACAGGGGGATGCTGGCCAGTCCGGTGAGGACAGGGACCGGGAACATGTCGCGTTGCCGGATTCGGAGTTCAAACAACAACTGGCGCAGGTCATTCCGCATCTGCGCGCTTTCGGCCGTTCGTTGTCGGGCAGCCGTGATCTTGCCGACGATCTGGTTCAGGAAACGCTGTTAAAGGCTTGGGCGGCGCGTAAGCGGTTTCAGGCGGGCACCAATATGCGCGCATGGACGTTCATCATCTTGCGCAACCTCTATCTTTCCCAGATGCGGCGTGCGCGCTTCCGTGGAGAGTGGGACGATCTGGTTGCCGATCGCATTCTGGCGGCCCCTGCCAGTCAGGACCGGCATATCGAATTGTCGGATATGCAGCGTGCACTGCTGCACCTGCCCCAGCCGCAACGCGAAGCACTGATTCTCGTGGGCGCGGGTGGTTTTGCCTATGAGGAGGCCGCCGAAATTTGCGGCGTTGCCGTTGGCACGATTAAAAGTCGCGTGGCGCGCGGGCGGGTGGCGCTCGATAATATACTGTCTGACGGACAACTTGCCCCAAGGAGCGAGAGCCCCTCCGACGAAAAGAGTGCACTGGATTCAATCATGGGCGAAGTCGACGACCTGAGCCGCGACAGGTAAAAAACGTTCAGGACAGTTTAGTATGTCCCGACGCAGCGTCGAGTCTGGCAAGGCAGTCCATCATGTCGTTTGGTAGCCCCTTGTCCCGGCGATAGGCATCTCTCAACGCGCTGCCCAGCCCGTCATAGACCCGTGGAGTTTCCACCGATACGGGGCTGCCGGGGGCGTGGTCGCCATGAGAAGATGACATCTTTGTCATGCAGTATAGAACGGTCCAGAACCGAATTTGTTGCCTGCGCATTTTGATGAATAGTGAGCGCGTTGTGAATTTCGGAAATAAAGAGGCACCATGCACGACCTTGAAACGGCACTGGATCGCGCCCGAAAACACGCGCCGTTTCTAGCCAATCTGATCGTACGGGAAGCGCCGCTGATCGAGCGGCTGGACGATGCGCTTGTCGATCCGCTGGAGGCGTGCCGTCCACCGGAAGCGTTGGAATCACCGGTTCTTCAGTTGCGGATCGAGCGTCGTCGCCTTGCGCTGCTGGTCGCGCTCGGCGATCTGTCGGGGCGCTATCCGTTCGAACGCGTCGTCACGACACTCAGCGATTTTGCCGACCGCGCACTGGATATCGCGATCCGTACGGCGATACTGGAACGGGTGCCGGATGCCGAGCCGCGCGGCTTCACCGCCATTGCGCTGGGCAAGCAAGGCAGTCGCGAACTCAATTACTCTTCCGACATCGATCCCATCCTGCTGTACGATCCGGATACCCTGCCGCACCGCGAAGGCGAAGCTGTCGAGGATTCGGCGCGACGGATCGCGCAGCGTGTCGTCCAGATTTTGCAGACCCGCGACGGCGAAGGCTATGTCCTGCGCGTCGATTTGCGGCTGCGTCCTTCGCCGGAAGCGACACCGCCCGCACTGCCCGTTTCGGCCGCCATTTCCTATTATGAATCGCAGGCGCTGCCCTGGGAACGCGCTGCCTTTATTCGCGCTCGCGCGGCTGCCGGTGACCTGAGGCTGGGCGAAGAGTTTCTGACGGCCATTCGTCCCTTTGTCTGGCGTCGGTCGCTCGATTTCGGGACCATCGGAGAAATTCGCTCGATCACCCGGCGCATTCGCGATCACCATAGCGAAGGGCAGAGGTTCGGGCCGGGCTATGACCTGAAACGCGGGCGCGGCGGCATTCGCGAGATTGAATTTTTCGCGCAGGTGCATCAGTTGATCCACGGCGGGCGCGAGCCGGATTTGCGGGTGCCTGCAACTCTGGATGCACTGGCGGCGCTGGCCGATGCGCAGTGGATCGATCGCGATGATGCCAAAAGCCTTGCAGACATTTATCGCCTGTTGCGGACCATCGAGCACCGCACCCAGATGGTCGATGACCGTCAGACGCATATCTTGCCGGAAAAATCCGAAGCACTCGACAATGTCGCGCAACTTCATGGACTGGAGGACGGCAAGGCGTTGCTGGACCTTCTGGCGCCGCGGGTCGAGCGGGTAGGGACGATTTACGACGCGCTCGACCCCGAAGGCGGCGCTGCGCTGCCGCAGGATGCCGACCGGCTGACCGAAAAGCTGACCGATGCGGCCTTTGCCGAGCCCGATCAGGCGGTGCGGCTGATCGAAAAGTGGCGCGCGCAACGCTATCCCGCGCTGCGCAGTGCCGCCGCCCAGTCGGCACTGGAGGCGGCGCTACCGGGGCTGGTGAAGGCGTTCGGCCAGTCCGCCGACCCACAGGCCGCATTGCGGCGTCTCGACACGCTGCTGGCGCGGCTGCCCAGTGCGATCAACTTCTTTCGTCTGCTCGAAGCGCAGCCCGGTCTGGCGGACCTGCTGAGTGCCATTTTGTGCCATGCGCCGACGCTTGCCGATGTGCTCGGGCGCCGGGTCGAGTTGCTCGACGGGCTGATCGACGCAACCGCGCTGAAGCCGATGCCCGGCATTCCCGCGCTGATTGCGGAAATGAGAGAAGGAGAGGCAGGCGACGATTATCAGGCTGTGCTGGACCGGGTGCGCAAGCTGGTCGGTGAGAAGCGGTTCGCGCTTGGTGCGCAGATCATTGCGGCGGCCAGCGACCCGCTGATTGTCGCGGCCGGATATGCCCGTGTGGCGGAGGCCGCGATTCAGGTGATCGCGGATGCCACCATTGCCGAATTTGCGCGTGCGCACGGCAGGGTGCCGGACAGCGAACTGGTGGTTCTGGCGCTGGGCAGGATGGGCGGCGGAGTCCTGACCCATGCCTCCGACCTTGACCTGATCTTCCTGTTTACCGGCGATCATATGGCCGAGTCCGATGGCAAAAAGCCACTTGGTGCAGTGCTTTATTATAATCGGCTGGCACAACGTATCAGCGGCGCTTTGTCGGTCGCGACGGCGGCGGGGCCGCTCTATCCGGTCGATACCCGGCTGCGTCCTTCGGGGGCACAGGGGCCGCTTGCGGTGTCGCTGGAGGGGTTTCGCAAATATCAGCAGGAAAGCGCCTGGACGTGGGAGCATATGGCGTTGACACGTGCGCGGCCGGTGTTCGGGTCCGATGCCGCGCGTGAGGCGATCCGGGCAATCGTCGATGCGGTGCTGGCGGGAGCACGTCCGGATCGCGACATCGCGGCGGATGCGGTGACGATGCGCGATGAGATGCGGGCCCATAAACCGGCTGTTGGGCCGCTGGATGCAAAGCTGCTCGACGGCGGGCTGGTCGATCTGGAATTTGCGGTGCATGTACAGCAATTGCGGTATCGCACCGGCTTTGATCCCAATCTGGGCAAGGCGATCGAACTGCTCACCGCAGCCGATCTGTTGCCTTCCACGCTATGTGAGGCATATGCCTTTCTTACCCGGATGCTGGTGACATTGCGGCTGGTCGCACCCGATGCGCAGCCGCCGGCAGAGGCCAGTCGCGGGCTGGTTGCCGCCGCGCTGAACCAGCCGGACTGGGATGCAGTGCTTGCGTCTTTCGATGCCACCCGGCAGGAGGTCAGCCGATGCTGGAACGCGGTCCGGCAAGCAGAAGAGGAGTAGCGATCATGGCAATCGCCGAAGGGGATGCGATCCCCGATATCGAGGTCGAACTGCCTGACGGTTCGAAAGCGAACCTGACCGGATATGCGGGCAAGCCTTTCGTGCTCTATTTTTACCCCAAGGATGATACGTCGGGATGCACGCGCGAGGCGCAGGAGTTCAGTGCGGCGCTCGACCAGTTTACGAAAGCAGGCGCGCAAGTGCTTGGGATTTCGAAAGACTCCCCTGCCAAACATCAGAAGTTCATCGCCAAGCACGACCTCACCGTGCCGCTTGCGACCGATGCCGAGGGCGCGGTGATGGAGGCGTTCGGCGTGTGGGTCGAAAAGTCGATGTACGGGCGCAAATATATGGGCGTCGAGCGGTCGACATTTCTGTTCGGCGCGGACGGCAAACTGATCCGGAGCTGGCGCAAGGTGCGCGTGCCGGGGCATGTTGAGACCGTGCTGGAGGCGGTGAAGGCGTTGTGACCGAAGCGCCAAGCGTCGCGGTGGCGATCCGCGACGTGCTGCTGACCGCCGAGCCATTCGAAAAGGTGATGGCAGCGCGCAAGACGGTGCGCGCGTGGCGGCAGGGGCGCCTTGCCTGGCGGTTCGATGTGCCGATGCCCGATCGCCCGGCATGGCCCGACCGCCCCGAATTGCTGCCGCCGAACCGGATGCCCAAGCGCGGGCGGGCGGGGTCGGAACGTGCCAGAATAGCGTTGCTGCACGCACTCGCGCATATCGAGTTCGTCGCCATCGATCTGGCGTTCGACATGGCGGGGCGATTTGGCGGAGAATATCCCCGCGCGTTCGTCGATGACTGGCTATCCGTGGCGGGGGATGAGGCAATGCATTTCGCGCTGCTCGACCGGCGGCTGCGGGCGCTGGGAAGCGGCTATGGCGCGCTGCCTGCCCATGCGGGATTATGGGAGGCAGCGGAGGCAACCGCGCACGATGCGCTGGCCCGGCTTGCGGTAGTGCCGATGGTGCTGGAGGCGCGCGGACTGGATGTAACTCCGGCCACGGTCGCGCGCGTACTGGATGCTGGAGACCACGCCACGGCAGCTATTTTGAATCGTATTTATACGGACGAGATTCGCCATGTCGGAATCGGTACGCGCTGGTTCGAATCCGGTTGCAGCATCGCTTGCCAAGTGCCGCAGCCCCATTGGCAATACCTCGTCAGTACGTATTTCCGCGGAAAATTGAAGCCACCCTTCAACGACTCAGCCCGTCAGACTGCCGGTTTAACGCGCGAATACTATCAGGCGCTTGCCCAATAGGGATTCGGTCAACACAAAGGGGGTTCATTCAATGGCGCGGGGGGCGCGTCCATTTTCGTTCGGAAAGCAGCTGCACGAACACGACGGCTGCGAACAAAAAATTGGTCGCTGAGGTATAATGAGCAGCAACGCAATTTCGACACTTAACGCATCGGGGCTTTCCGGGTTCCGTTCTTTTTTCAAAACTCGTGATTTTATCTTTCATGACGGTCGCGATCTTCGGCGGTTCAGCATCAGCGGAGGGGCGCAGATGCTGATGACCGGAGTGGCGGGAATTACGCTGTGTTTTTCCGCCTATGGCGCGGCAACCGCGACGGCAGGTGTGATCGCAGCAAGCGGTCTGGTCGGCGACCAGTCGCCCGAGGCGCAGCTTGCCCGTATGCATTCACGCGTGAAAACGATGCAGGCCGACGTTGCCGCCGTGCGCAAGGCCGCGGCAGCACACGCCGTTCAGGTGGAGCAGCGTCAGGCGATGATCGCAGCGGTCCTTTCCGGTCGCGGCAATCCCGAACAGCTTGCAAAGATTTCCGAGGAACGGCCGCTGGCATTGGCCAACAGCGATGCCAGAAGCGTAGTGGCGCCGTTTCACGCCGTCGAGAGCCGTCAGGTCAACTTTGCGATCAAAGCGCGGCAGCAGGCCGAAGCACGGTACAGCAAGACGGCGGCCAATCTGAAAAAGCTGGGCCTGTCCCCGAACCGGCTGGTTCCGGCGATGGGCGGTCCCTATGAACCGGTCAGCATCAAGGAAGAAAAGGCGCAGGCAGCCGCAGGCGTTCAGTTCCGTAAGCTGTTTCAGGCATGGAAAAAGCTCGACTCGCTGGAACAGGCGGTGATCTCCATTCCGTCGAGCGAGCCGGTCAAGCATGTGACCTTCAGCAGCAATTTCGGGGTCCGCACCGATCCGTTCACCGGCACCAAAGCGCTGCATCCGGGCGTGGATATTCCCGGTGCCGTGGGTACCCCCGTCTACGCCACCGCCGACGGCATGGTCGATCGTGCCGGTCGTGCGGGCGGATATGGGAATATGGTGGAAATCAACCATGGACGCGGGATCGAGACCCGGTACGGCCATTTGTCGAAGGTGTTGGTCAAGGATCATACGCGGGTTCACCGCGGCGAACTGATCGGTCTGATGGGATCGACGGGGCGTTCGACGGGGCCGCATCTGCATTATGAGGTGCGGATTGACGGCCATGCGGTCAACCCGAAACCTTATCTCGAAGACACAAGCTATCTGGCTGCGGTGCAGGCGCGCGCGGAAAAGAACCGCCAGCTTGCAATGGGTGGCCCCGGCAAGGGCGACACTGCCGCCGATTGATTCGGATGGGTCAGGTCGGCGCGGATTACTCCGTATAGGCGAGGGAGCGGGCGCGGCTTGTTGTCGACGCCCGCTTTTCTTATGTATGGATCATGGCTGAAACCACCCTATCCGATATCCGCCTGACCCCTGCGGCGGCCGCACGCGTTGCCGCGATTGCCGAACGGCAGGGCAAGCCCGCAATCCTTCGCCTTTCGGTCGAAGGCGGGGGCTGTTCGGGATTTCAATATCAGTTCGGACTGGCCGATGCGCCGGAACCGGACGACAGTCTGGCAGAAACCGACGGCGTGACGCTGGTGGTCGATCCGGTCAGCCTTGATCTTGTACGCGGTTGTTCGGTCGATTTCGTCGAATCGCTGGGGGGCGCAGCGTTTCGTGTCGATAATCCGAACGCAGCCGCCGGATGTGGTTGCGGTTCCAGCTTCGCCGTATAAAACCCGCCCCCATGCCCAAAATCGTCAGCTATAATGTCAACGGGATCAAGGCGCGCCTGCCGCGCCTGATCGAGTATCTGGATGCCGAACAGCCCGATATCGTCTGTCTTCAGGAACTGAAATCCTCCGACGACACTTTTCCTGAAAAGGAAATTCGTGATGCCGGCTATGGGGCGATCTGGCACGGTCAAAAGGGGTTTAACGGCGTTGCCGTGCTGGCCAGGGGCACCAATCCGGTCGAGCGGCAGCGCGGGCTGGATGGTGATCCCGACGATACGCACAGCCGCTATCTGGAGGCGGAAGTCGAGGGCCTGATCGTCGCGTCCATCTATCTGCCCAACGGCAATCCCGTGCCGGGACCGAAATTCGACTATAAGCTTGCATGGTTCGAGCGGCTGGCCGAACGCGCGGAGCATGTGCTTGCCGAGGAAAAGCCGGTGGTGCTGGCGGGCGATTATAATGTCATTCCCAATGACGATGACGTGTTTTCAGTGAAAGCGATGGCGTCCGATGCGCTGATGCAGCCGCAATCGCGTGCCGCCTATCGCGCGCTGGTCAGTCAGGGCTGGACCGACAGCCTGCGTACACGGTTTCCGGCGGGCGGCGTATGGACCTTCTGGGACTATCAGGCAGGTGCCTGGCAACGGGACGCAGGGTTCCGCATCGACCATCTGCTGCTCAGCCCGCAGGCGGCGGATCGTTTCGTCGATGCCGGTGTCGATAAAGCCTATCGCGGCAAGGAAAAGGCGAGCGACCACGCCCCCACCTGGGTCAGATTAAAATAAGCAACCCTTCCCAGTAAGGGGAGGTGGCACAAGGCACCGGGGGATGTTGCCAGTTGAGAGGAATCGCGCCATCGCATGACGCGACACCCTTCCGTCAGGCCTGTGGCCTGCCACCTCCCCTTCAAGGGGAGGATGGGGCGCTGGCTTAGGACCAATCACCATTCAGAAGATGATGTGACGAAAATGGTGGATTTTCGTGACCCGGCGCGCAGCGTACTTTCAGTACGTGAGCACTGGAAGCACGCAAAGACGCCATTTGCAGGCCATCAGGGCTGAATGGCGATTGGTCCTAAAGCGTCTTTTTGTACACCTGATAGACGCGATTGACCTTGCTCTCGATGGCATCTGCAATGGCGACCATCCCCTGGTTGTCGTCGAGGATCCAGCCGATTTCGCCACGCGTGGCATGATAGCGCGTGGTGGCGGCGCGGCGGATATATTCGATCATCATAAAGGCAAGCTGGCTTGCCATACGCGACGATTGCAGCCGTTTCACCACGCCCATCAGCGGCACGCGCATGGTCGTGCATTTGGGCTTGCGCAGCCACCAGAGCAGCCTGGCCCAGCCGAACGGCATCAGCGACCCGTTGAGCGGCTTGATCGCTTCATTGAGGTCGGGCAGCGTGATCATGAAGGCGACCGGTTCGCCGTCCAGTTCGGCGATGCGGATCAGATCTTCGAATACAATGGGTTTCAGCTTCTTGCCGACATCGTCGATTTCCGGCTGGGTCAGCGGCACGAAGCCCCAGTTATCCGACCATGCATCGTTCAGGATGGCGAGGATGATCGCCGCCTCTTCGTCGAATTTCGACTTGTTGACCTTGCGGATATTGATCCGCTTGTTGCGCTCTCCGGCAGCGACGATGCGCTGCACGATCGGCGGAAATTCCTGGGTGATGTCCAGTTCATAGGTCAGCAACTGCTTGACCGGCTGATAGTTCGCGCCCTCGATCCAGCCGCGCAGTTCGGGGCGATGATGGCCCATCATGATCGTCGGCGAATGGTCATAGCCCTGAATCAGCAGGCCCGGCTCTTCCCAGATCGACATGCTGACCGGACCCAGCGCACGTGTCATGCCCTTGCCGCGCAGCCAGTCCTCGGCCTGAGCGATCAGCATCGCACCGATCGTGGCATCTTCGGCGTCGAACAGTCCCCAGAATCCGACGCCGGGACCGAACCCCTGTTCGGGCGGCATGGTCAGCGCCAGTGTGTCGAGATGCGCCGAAATCCGGCCCGCCACCTGTCCATCGCGCTCGGCGAGGAACAATTGCGCCTCGGCATGGCTGAACCAGCCGTTCTTTTTCGGATCGATGGCCTCCATCGCCTCGCTCTTGAGCGGCGGCACCCAGTTCGGGTCGCCGCTGTTCAGGCGATAGGCAAGGTCGACGAATTTCTTGCGATCGCTCTTGCTGGCGACCGGGCGGATGGTGATGGTCGGGGGATTGGACACGGGCGGTTGCGACCTTGCTGCCTTGGGGGAGGGAGGCATTTCCGTCCTCCCTTGGCGGGGCGATGTCAAGTGGCGGTATGTGACAAAACCGCCTCTGGTATGCCACCATAATGCCACTATCTTTAGGCAATGGCTTCGCACATGGATACCACCCTTTCCTTTGACCGGCGCCGGGCCGATGGCAAGGCACCTGCCGCGGCTCCGCAGCGGTTGCAGACCATTGCCGATGACAAGGCGATGTTACGGCTGGCGGCGGAACAGTCACGCGACCTGCACAAGGCACGGCCGGAAATTTACTGGCCGGACATGATCGCTTCGGCGACGGTCGGCTATGCCGGGCTGGTCGGCGCGATCCTGTTGCCGACGGGCTGGGCGATATTGTCGGCGGTCATTGCGGTGCTGGCGCTGTATCGTGCCGAGCTGTTCATTCATGAACTGACGCACATGAAGCATTCGACCATGCCGGGGTTCCGCATGGGCTGGAACCTGCTGGTGGGGATACCGCTGCTGGTGCCGTCCTTCATGTATGAAGGTGTCCATAACCTGCACCATGCCCGCACGCGCTATGGCACCGTGCAGGACCCCGAATATCTGCCGCTGTCGCATATGAAGCCGGGATCGACGGTCGGGTTCATCCTGATTTCCGCACTGGCGCCGCTCGGCCTGCTGATCCGGTTCGGCATATTGGCTCCGCTGTCGCTGGTATTTCCGAAGCTGCGCGCGCATGTCGTCGCGGCCTATTCGGGGCTGGCGGTCAATCCGAAATTCCGTCGCCGCGCACCCGAAGGCGACCTGCGGCGCATCTGGCACTGGCAAGAGGCCGCCGCGAGTATCTGGGCGATTGCGTTGCTGACAATGGTTGCGACCGGTGTGATGCCGTTGCGCGTCTTTGCCATCCTGCTGGCAGTGTCGGCGGGCGTGGCCGTCATCAATCAGGTGCGCACGCTGGCCGCACATCTGTGGGAAAATGAATGGGACGAGGACGGCGAGCCGATGAGCGTGACCGCGCAATATCTCGACTCGGTCAATGTGCCGCCGCCCAGCCTGCTGCCCTTCCTCTGGGCGCCGGTGGGACTGCGTTACCACGCATTGCATCATCTGCTGCCGAGCGTGCCCTATCATTCACTGGGCGAAGCGCATCGTCGCCTGATGGCGGCGCTGGAGCCGGATTCGGCCTATCACGGTGCGAACCATGCCGGGTTGTCGGTCGTGGCACGGCGTATTCTGGGCAATGCGGCGCGCAACAGCCGGAAGCAATGAACTCCGTAGCAGCTATGTATCGGGTTATTGGTTTTTAACGGATCGGCGATATTGCGAAACGGCTTTTTGAAAAGGGCCGTGCCGTTGAATTTACCGGAGCCGCTGGCGCTATATCATAGCTGGCCGATGACCGAGAGCGGTGTGCGGCTTAATGCGCATCATCAGGCTGCGGATAGTATGCCGTCAGGGCGCGTGATCGGGACATGGTCCTGCGATCTGCGCGATAACCGGCTGGTTTGGTCGGATGCGGTTTACGATCTTTTCGGACTGGAGCGCGGCAGCCCGATTGATCGCAGAGATATTGTCGGGCTGTACCGATCCGGGGACCGGGACATCATGGAGCAACTGCGCGCGCACGCCATTCGTCATCGTCGCGGGTTTACGATGGATGCGGAAATCGAAACGGTGCGAGGCCAGTTCCGTTGGATGCGGCTGGCGGCGGTTGCGGTCTGCAAGGCGGGCAAGGTGGTCGCTCTTCAGGGGCTGAAACAGGACGTGTCCGTTCAGCACCGGTGATCAATCGAGCCGCGGACGTCTATTCCTCCGTACGGAACAGCACCGATTCGCCGATCAGCAGGAACAGTAGAAACGGTGCCCATGCCGCCAGAAAGGGCGGATAGGCACCCATGTCCCCCATTGCCAGCGCGAAATTATCTGCGACGAAATAGGCAAAGCCCAGCATCATGCCGATGACCGCGCGAACGAACAGCTTGCCCGATCGCGCCACGCCGAACGCCGCGACGGCACCCAGCAACGGCATCAGCAGTGCCGATAGCGGATCGGATATCTTGTGCCATAGTTCGGCCTTCAGCGACCCCGTCGGTCTGCCTGCGCTTTCCAGCTCTCCGATCGCCTGCGACAGCCCGCCGAACGACATGCCCGCGGCATCGACATTGGCAAGCGTGAACTGGTCGGGCCGGATGTTCGCACCAAAGCGAATGGTTCCGATCTTTTGCGCTTTGTCGCTGCCCACGTCGAACTGACGCGCATCGGTCAGCGTCCAGGCGTTGCCGGTGCGTTTGCCGCTGTCCGCCATGACGATCGAGTGCAACGACCCGCCCTGACGCTGATAAATGGTAATACCATGCAACTGCACGGCATCGCCCTTGCCGTGGACCTGTGCGGCCTCAACCAAATCGTTGCCGTCGCGCACCCAGACATTGGTCCGGTCGCCGCGATCGATCGGAATCGGCCCGTAATCGACGTCCTTCCACTGATCCAGCGTGGCGGTTGCGCGCGTGACGATGCGGTCGTTGAAGGTAAAGGACAGCGCCGATACGCCAAGCGCTGCCAGCAATAGCGGGGCCAGCACCTGATGCGCGGACAGGCCCGAAGACCGCAAGGCCACAATCTCGCTATTCTGGTTCAGCGTCGACAGGGTGATGATCGTGCCCAGCAGTGTCGAAAAGGGCAGCACGAAGGCAATGATCTGCGGCGTGCGCAAACTGACATAGCGCCAGACTTCCGGATCGCCATTGCCGGGATAGGCCAGGATCCGGCCCGATTCACTCAACAGGTCGAGCGTTTGCAGAATCAGTACCAGACCCGCGACAATCGCGAAGGTGCGGATCAGGAACATCCGCCCCATGTAGAAAGCTACGGTGCGCGAGGGAAAGAAGTTCGGAATCCTCATGTCGCGCGCTTCCGTTTGGGGATCAGCTTGCCGATCATCTTGCCCAGTTTGGCGAACCAGCGTTCGAGCGCGCTGATCGGCTGGCCGCCGGGGACATAGGCGATCGTATAGTACATCCAGAACACCAGCCCCGCGAACAGCACGAACGGGCCCCATAAGGCAAGGATCGGGTTAATTCTGCCCAGACTGCCGATCGATTCCGCATATTCGTTGATCTTGTGATAGGTGATGATCATCACCAGCGCGAGGAACACGCCCAGCGCGGAGGTGGATCGTTTCGGCGGCACGCCCAGCGCCAGCGCCAGCATCGGTAGCAGGAAGATCGTCGCCGCCTCGACCAGCCGGAAATGGAAATTGGCCCGACTGGAATCGCGCAGTTCCTCCGACGCATGGGGGTCATGGCCGACACGCACCAGTTCGGGCAGTGTCAGTTCCAGATTGCGGTCACCGCGTTTTCGGAAACTGGAGAGTTTGGGCAACGGGATCGGCAGGTCGTGGTGGGTGAAGCTCAACACGCGCGGTACGACGAAACCGGGCGCGTAATGCACCAGCGTCCCGTTGGTCAGGCGGAAGATGATGGTGTCGGGATCGTCGGTGGCAAGAAATTCGCCCTTTTCCGCCGTTACCGCGACCCAGTTGCCGGGTTTGGGCGTCGTATAGACGAAAATACCGCTGAGATCGCGCCCGCCATTCTGGCTGCGTTCGATGCGCAGCGTGATTTTTTTGCCGAAACTGGTGAATTCGCCGACCTTGATCGACGCGCCCAATGCGCCTGAACGCAATTCATAGCGAAGCTGTTCATAACCGTAGCGCGCACGCGGCTGCACAAAACCGACAATCGCCAGATTGGCGAGCGCCAGCACTACAGCGAAGCAATAGGGGATGAACAGCAGCCGTCCATAGCTCATCCCCACTGCGCGCATCACATCGAGTTCGGAGGAGGTGGCAAGCTTGCGAAAGGCAAGCAGCGTACCGAGCAACAGGCCGATGGGAATACCCAGACCGAGATATTCGGGAAGCAGATTGGCCAGCATCCGGAATACCGCGCTGATCGGTCCGCCTTCGGTTGCCACGAAGTCGAACAGGATGCGCATCCTGTCGAGGACCAGCAGCATTGCCGCAATCAGCAGCGTCGAAATCAACGGCACTGCGATCAGCCGGGCCATATAGCGATCGATCGACTTCATGATCCGGAAAAACGTGCCTTGTTTGACGTATGACTGGCCCGTTCGTGCGACCGGGTTACGCCCCTATACCGCCCTCATTCGGCGCCGTCAGCCCCTGTCGGCATCAGGCGGAAGCCGCCATGCGATCGGGAGAGCGCGGAGGGCTGTGGACCGCATCCTGTACGGCGTCGGCAAGCGCCGTCATCGTAAACGGTTTACGCACCACGATATGCCCGGCGAGGCTCAGCCGGTCGGCCTCCTCTCCGGCATAGCCCGTCACGAACACCACGGCGGCGCGGGGATAGATATTCTTCATTTCCTCCACCATTTCCGGGCCGGTTCTGCCCGGCATCAGCACGTCGGAGACGATGCAATCGAGCTTCGGCATGGTGGCGGCAATTTCCTGCGCCTTCAGCGGATCGATGCAGGCGACGGGATGGTGACCCAGTTCAGTAAGCGCATCGACCGTTGCCGTCAAAACGCGGGGGTCATCCTCCACGACCAGAATATCCAGATCTTCGCCCGGCTTCGGAGATATTGCCTTTATCGCCGACGCAGGAGGTTGCTGGTCCGCCGCCATAGGGATGTGACGCGGCAGGTACAGGGTCACGCACGTACCTTCGCCGGGCGCGGAACGGATCGCGACCTCCCCCTGAGACTGACGAACGAACCCAAAGACCTGGCTGAGGCCAAGCCCGGTTCCCTTGCCCACCGGCTTGGTGGTGAAAAACGGCTCGTACACGCGCTCCAGAACTTCCGGAGTCATGCCGCAGCCGGTATCGGTCACTGCGATCGAGACATATTCGCCCGCCGGGCATTGTCCGACTTCTCCCGATTGCAAGACCACGCAATCGGTCGTGAAACGAAGGGTTCCGCAGCCGTTCATCGCATCGCGCGCATTGACGGCCAGATTCACCAGCGCATTCTCGAGCTGGTTGCGATCGGCCCAGATCTGCCAGTCACAGGCATGAACCTGCTTATGAATGGCAATTTGTTCGCCCAGCGTGCGTTCCAGCAGGTCGAACATGCCGTCGATCACGCCGTTCGGCTCCACCGCCTCCGGGGTCAGCGCATCGGCACGCGAAAAGGCAAGCAGACGACGGGTCAGTGCGGCGGCGCGGCTGGCGCCCTCCATGGCGTTGTCGAGGTGGCGGCGCGGATCGCCGGTGCCGCGATCCATCTGTCTTTTGGCGAGGTCAAGGCCGCCCAGAACGACCGCCAGCATGTTGTTGAAATCATGCGCGATGCCGCCTGTAAGCTGTCCCACTGCCTCCATTTTCTGCGCCTGTCGCAGGCGCGCCTCTGCGGCTACGCGCTCGCGTGCCTCCGCATGCAGTTTCTGGGTGGCCTCTTTAACCGCTTCCGACAGGGTTTCCGCACGTGCTCTTTCGACATCGGCTTCGGCGGTAGCGATGGCCTGATCTGCGCGTGCGCGGGCTATACCCCAGGCAAGTGCGATTGCCGCGAAGATGAGGGCAAGGCCGAACAGACCCAGCACCCCTGCAATCTCCGTCGACTGCGCCACCGCCGCATTGGCTTTGTCGCTGCGTTCGCGAAGCAGCTCTCTCTCGCCCGTGATAAAGTCGTTGAGGCGTTTGGTCAGTTCGTGCAGCGCGGGTGTGTCGCGGGCGCTGTTGAAAAAAGCATAGGCTTCGCGATTTTTGCCGTGCAACGTGTACCATGCAACGCGGGCGAGTTCCTGACCGCGTAGCGTGAATGCGTCGCGCAGCAACCCGACTTTGTGTTCCTGTCTCGCATTGTCATCGGTCGCAATGGCCAGCCGGTCGATCTGGAAGCCCGCCTTTTGCCATTCTTGCGAATAAATCTGGCCCATGCTCCGTTCACCGCTGATGACATAGCGCCCCAGCGACGCTTCGGCCTGCGCCGTCGTTTCCGACAGCGATCGCGCAAGCACCATCACTTCATAGCTGTGCGATTGCCAGGCAAGTGCGCGATCGCGCTGCCGGTCGGCCTCTCGCAGGATCAGGATCAGCCCGACCAGCACTGCCACCCCGAGCACGGCCACCATCACCATCAGGATGGTGCGCCATTTATCGGATTCACTTGGTGATGCGGCTTGTCCGAACATTACACCGATAATTCTACGTCAAGCGGCGACTCGTGGAAAGATGGGGTGTTACCGGATAACTCCGACTGCCTCCCCGGCTGCGCGGAACATGCCGAGAACGGTGTCGACCTGCTCACTGCTGTGTTCTGCGCAAAGGGAGCAACGCAGCAGGAAGGTACCCGCCGGTGTTGCAGGCGGTCGTGCCATATTCACGTACAGCCCGCCGTTGAGCAGCGCCTGCCACATCGCTGCGGCCTGCTCCTGATCGTCGAGCATGACCGCGACGATGGCGCTGTCCGGCGTTTCGGTTCCGAGGCGGAAGCCCATTTCCGTCAGCCCGCCATGCAGACGCCGGGCATTTTCCCACAGATGCCGGCGCTTGTTATGCGCGTGCATCAGCTTGCGGATCGAGGTCGCGGCGGTCGCGACGACGCTGGGCGGCAGGCTGGCGGTGAAGATATAGGGGCGACAGGCGAGGCGGATCGCTTCGAACTTAGGATGGTTCGACACGCAGAAACCGCCGACGGTGCCGACCGATTTGGAAAAGGTGCCGACGACGAAATCGACCTGGCCTTCCAGTCCCTGATCTTCATAGACGCCGCGGCCGTTGGGGCCGAAAAAGCCCATCGAATGCGCTTCGTCGACCAGTACCATGCAGCCGTGTTTTTTCGCGACCGCGACCATTTCCTTCAACGGCGCGATGTCGCCGAGCATCGAATAGACGCCTTCCAGCACCACCAGCTTGCCCGCATCGGCGGGAAGGCGTCCCAGCCGCTTGTCGAGGTCGTTCACGTCATTGTGGCGGAAACGCACGATGTCGGCGACGCCCTGCTTGCAACCGTCATAGATCGAGGCATGGCTGTCGGCGTCTAGGATGACATATTCGCCCTTGCCCGCCAGTGTGGAGATCATCCCCAGATTGGCCATATAGCCGGTCGAGAATACGATCGCGCCTGACATGCCGTAAAAATCGCGCAACGCCTGTTCCACTTCCATATGATCATGGAAGGTGCCGTTGAGCATCCGGCTGCCATTGGTGCCCGATCCGAACTGCTCCAGCGCATCCTTGCCCGCCTGAATAACGTCGGGGTCGAAGGTCATGCCCATATAATTATAGGTGCCGAGCAGGATGGTTTCCTTGCCCTTGATCACCGCAACGGTGGGCGACTTCACCTGATCCATGACGATCGAAAAAGGATCGGTGACGCCTGAATCGAGCAGCGCCTGCCGTTCGGCGATCAGCGAGTCGAACTTGCTCATCAGGTCGCGTTCGGGGGCTACGGCCTGCGAATCCATGGGGAGGGCGTCGGCAGTCTGTCCGGCTTCGGTCATCAGGCGTCCTTGAGTTTTTCTACCGCATCGACCAACTGGCCGATATTTTCGATTTCGGCCTGCATGTTCATGGTGATGATGATGTCGAATTCGTCTTCAATGGCGGCGACGAAATCCATCACCGTCAGGCTGTCCCATTCCAGATCGCCCGCAAAACTGGTCGATTCCGTCAGATCCACGCCCTTTTTGTTGAACGGTTCGATCAGGCCTTTGACCTTGTCGAAAACTTCCTGCCGGTCGCTCATAACTGTCCTTCTTCGATTGCGTCGTTCGCCGATGCCAAGCAAATGCGGCGGCTTTTCGACCGCTCTATAGCAGTCCGTTGTCCTGATACCATCGTGCCGTGTCCGCAAGCCCCTGCGGCGTGTCGATTTTGGGCTGCCACAGTCTTTGCGGGGGATGGCGTGCAGGCGCGCTCACCCAGTCGGGGTGGCAGAAATAGGAAACCCGGTCACGGGTCAGCTTCGCCTGCTTTCCCCGGATCATGCGGTCGATCCCGGCGCCCGCCAGCATCGCGGATCTGGGCAGGGAAAGCGTCAGCACGCGTTTGTTCTGCGCTCTGCCAACCGCCCGCGCGAAAGCCTTGTGCGACCATCCGTTGGCAACACCGTCATCGGGCTCGAAAATCACCTGGCCGGGGTCGCTTTCGACCAGCGTCAGAAACAGGCGGCACAAATCGTCGACATGAATGACCGACAGCCGCCCTGTGGGAGGCAGCAGTGCAAGCCGGTGCTTGGCCAGCCGGAAAATCTCCAGCAGTTCATGGTCGCCGGGGCCATAGATTGCGGGCGGGCGAACGATCGTCCAGTTCAGGCCGGATGCCTGTACCAGCTTGTCCGCTTCGTGCTTCGACCAGCCATATCGGGACAGGCCGGGCTCGCGCGTGGCCAGCGACGACACCTGAATATAGCGGTGCACACCCGTTTCGTGCGCCGCGGTCAGCATGGCACGCGTGCCTTCGATATTGCCTTGCTCGAAGCCCGCACGGTCGGGCGCATTGACGACGCCGGCAACGTGTATCACCGCGTCCGCACCCTCCGTCAGCCGGGCGAGGGCAGGGGCGTCCTCCAGCGAGCCGTCGATCCATTCGACCCCGACGCGAGGGGGCTGAGGGCGCCGGGTGAGGGCGCGGACCGTGTATCCCGCCTGTCTTGCCAGTGCGATCAGACGGCTGCCGACAAAGCCGGTGCCGCCCGTCATCGCAATGCCTGTCACAGCACCGCCATATGACTGCGATGGACGAGCGCGGAACGCGGGGCATAGCCCAGAATGCGGGGAATATCCTCGCTGCGCCGACCGACGATCTGAATCGCGTCATCGGAATCATATTCGACCAGCCCGCGGGCGATCTTGTTGTGCTTCGAATCGACGATCGACACCATGTCGCCGCGGGTAAATTCGCCCTCGATGCGCAGACACCCGGCAGGCAGCAGGCTGTTGCCATGTTCCAGCGCCTTGACCGCGCCCTGATCGATGACGATCACGCCTTCATCGGTCAGGCCGCCCGCCAGCCACGCCTTGCGCGCCGTCGCGGTGCCTTCGCCGATGAATACGGTACCGTGCCCCGACTGTTCGAACTGTTGCAGCGCGTTCATCGCCTTACCGGAAACGATGGCAAGGTCAGCACCGACGGTGGTGGCGATGCGCGCCGCCTCGATCTTCGATACCATGCCGCCGGACCCCATGCCGGACGCGGAGCGGGTGTCGGCCATATCCTCAATCTCGCCGTCGATTTCGCGAACGACGGGGATCAGCTTTGCATCGTCATAATGGGTGGGGTTCTTGTCATACAGACCGTCGACATCGGACAACAGAATCACCCCGTCGGCGCCACAGGCCTGCGCCACGCGCGCGGCGAGCCGGTCATTATCGCCGAAGCGGATGCGTTCGGTGGCGACGGTATCGTTTTCGTTGACAATGGGAATGACGTCGAGCGACAGCAGGCGATTGAGCGTTGCCGAGGCGTTCAGATAGCGCCTGCGATCCTCCAGATCGCCCAGCGTCACCAGCACCTGCGCGGCATCCAGCGCCTCTTCGTCAAGCACGCCCGCCCAGACCTGCGCCAGTGCGATCTGGCCGCGCGCGGCAGAAGCCTGCGCATCTTCCAGGCTGTTGCGCCCGCCGCCGGGCAGGCCAAGCCGACGCGCGCCGATAGCGATCGAGCCGGAGCTGACGATGACGATTTCCTGTCCTGCACGCTTGCGTTCGCCGATATCGGCAGCCAGCGTGCGCAGCCAGTCGCGTCGTACTTCACCGTCCTTGCCGACCAGTAGGGCCGATCCGACCTTGATAATCAGCCGGGGACAGCGTTCGGGCGAAAAGCGGTCCGCTTCGTTCAAACCGGGCCTCCTTTTATTGTGTTCAAATCCATATCAGACGGGCGACCATTCCAGCGTGTCGCCATCGTCGTCTTCGTTCAGTTGTTCCGGCGGCTCTATGGCCTCGATCAGCCGGTCGAGCACCGCATCGACGCCCTGACCGGTGGCGCCGGAAATCGGAAACACTTCCGCACCGCTTGCGGCCGACAGTTCGGCGCCCAGCGCGGCGGTGAGTTCGTCGTCAAGCAGGTCCGCCTTGTTCAGCGCGACGATTTCGACCTTGTCGGTTAAACCTGCGCCATAGGCTTCCAGCTCATCGCGAACAACGCGATAAGCCGCTGCGGGGTCCGTCCCTTCCGCATCGACCAGATGGAGCAACACCTGACAGCGCTCGATATGACCCAGAAACCGGTCGCCGATCCCCGCGCCATCGGCCGCGCCTTCGATCAGGCCGGGAATATCGGCCAGCACGAATTCGCGGCTCTTGTGCCGGACCACGCCCAATTGGGGCCGGGTGGTGGTGAAGGCATAGGCACCGACCTTTGCCTTGGCATTGGTGACGGCGTTGATGAAGGTCGATTTGCCCGCATTGGGAAGGCCGACCAGCCCGGCATCGGCCAGCAGCTTCAGCCTCAGCCACACCCATGCCTCATCCCCCGGCCAGCCGGTGCCGTGCTGACGCGGCGCGCGGTTGGTCGAGCTTTTATAGCTCAGATTGCCGCGTCCGCCGTCGCCGCCGCGCATGAATATCTTGCGCTCGCCCGCTTTGGTGAAGTCGAGCAGGACATGTTCCTTGTCCTCACTCAGTATCTGCGTGCCCACCGGCACCTTGATGACCAGATCGTCGCCGCCGGCACCGGTCTTGTTCTGACCCGCGCCACCCTTGCCGCGCTGGGCGCGGAAGTGCTGAGTATAGCGAAAGTCGATCAGGGTATTGAGGCCGGGCACGGCTTCGAACACGATATCGCCGCCCTTGCCGCCGTCACCGCCGTCGGGGCCGCCATATTCGATATATTTTTCGCGCCGGAAACTCACAGCACCGGGGCCGCCGGTCCCGGATCGCACGTAAATTTTGGCCTGATCGAGAAAATGCATGAGGGCTATCTAGCAACCGCTGACGATTTCGCCAGTGCTGTACGCGCTTATCCGAGAGTTTCCGTCTGGCGGGAGGCGAACAGCGAGGCGCAGGCAAGGTCGCGCGCCTTGTCGCGCGGCAGCCCCAGCGCACGCGCCATCGGGGCGCCCAGCAACGCATCGCCCAGCGCCATCAGCACCAGTTGCAGCGTTTCTTCGTGGAGCGGCATCTTTCGGTCCGAATGTTCGTCGGCCAGATCGTCGACCAGCCGGTGGATCGCCTCCAATATGGGGTCGAGCGCATCGTGATTGCCCGACAGGATCATCCAGCTCGCCAGCGCGCCTGCGCCTTCCTTGTCGAAAGCGTCGAAGGTCAGGTCAACGACCTCTCGCGGGTTCTGATCCTCCTGTTTCGCCTTGAGCGCGGCCGCGCCGATCTTCGCGGTGATAGAATCAGCCATGCTGGCGATCAGCGCCTTTTGCAGTCCGGCGGCAGAGCCGAAATGGTGGAGCAGATTGGCATGGGTGCGCCCGATACGGGCGGCCACCGCCTTCAGGGTCAGCGCCTGCGGTCCTTCCTCTATCAACAGCGCGCGCGCGGCCTCCAGTGCGGCGATGCGCGATTCTTCCGGGCTGAGGCGTTTGCGTACTATTGACATTGATGTAAGTAATCTTATCTACAGCGCTGCTGATAGTGTATTTTACCTATTGGAGGAAATTGGTGGCGAACGCAAAGACTCCTGCGGATCTGACGATCACGCCGCGGGATCGCCGGTTCGGGCGGGACGGTGCCTATCGCCGCTGGTGGCTGAACGACGATCCGGTCGCCACTGCGTTCTACAACGCCTTGTCGGTGACCTTTCCGCGCGGCGAGGGCTTTTTTATCGACAGCGTGCGCAGGTTCCGGGAAGGCACTCCGCCGCGGCTCGACCGCGAAATCGCCGCTTTCATCAAACAGGAAGTGATGCACACGCGCGAGCATGTCGCCTTTAACCGGCATGTCACCGATCAGGGCTATGATATTTCCCGGCTGGAAGCGCGCGTCGAAGAGGATATCGCGGACAGCCGGTCGCGCCCTGCCATCGGCAGTCTGGCCGCGACCATGTGTCTGGAACATTTTACCGCGATATTGGCGCATGAACTGATCGACAATCCGCGCCACCTGGCGGGTGCCGACCCGGAAGCCGCAAAGCTGTGGCGCTGGCACGCGATCGAGGAGATTGAGCATAAGGGCGTCGCCTATGACACCTGGCTGCACGCTACGCGCGACTGGAGCCGGTGGAAGCGATGGAAAGTGAAGTCGCTGGTGATGCTGATGGTCACGCTGCGCTTCCTGCGCAAGCGGACCGAAGGGATGCTGGACCTGCTGGCGCAGGACGGGCTGACCGGTGCGCGCGTGAAATGGCGCCTGTTCCGCTATGCCTTTGGCAACCCCGGCATGGCGCGCAAGATTCTGGGTGCGTGGCTGTCCTTCTTCCTGCCCGGCTTCCATCCGTGGAACCATGACGACCGGAAATTGATCGGGCTGGTCGACAGCGAATATGCGGCCGCACGCCTGCCGCATCCGCAGGCAGCCTGACCTTAGGACCGATCCGGATCGAGCAGCTTCAGAAAGCGCACGGCGGCGTCGAACTGAATGCGCTTGTCGGCGCGGGCCTGTTCGGCAAGCGTGTCACGGCCCCATTGTCCGGCCTGAAATTCCTCGTCCAGACTGGCGGCGGTCCAGATCGTATCGGCATCGGCGGCACCTTCCGCCAATGCCAGCGCGAGGACGAGCGATCCGGTCAGCGAGACGATCGGCGACAGCGCGGCCAGTGTGAAGGAATTGCGCGCGATTACTGCTTCGGCCAGGCGCGTCACCGTTTCGTCAGGCTGAGCGACGTGCATGATGCCGGTCGCGCGGGCGAAATGCACGTCATAGCGGGTGCGCGCCCATTCCAGATGCGGTTCCCATAGTGCCTGCTGACGCGCCACCAGTTCATCGGGGGAGTCCGCGCGATAGCAAAGCAGGTCGCTCTCGCCATAGACGGCAAGCCCTGCGGCGAAAGTCGCAGGATCGGGTGCGACCCGGTCGATCGCGGCATTGGACAGCCCGGTCAGGATCATCGCGCGTGGATCGAGTTCGTCCGCTACCGCGCGCCATTCTTCGGCAATCGCGTCGGCCAGAGCGGGAGCGGGGACGTGCAGCAGCGCCCGGCCCGGTGTGCGTACCGGGCGCTCGTCCAGCGCGATGCCGTATCCGCTGCCTTCGACCTGGGTGATCGTGACGCTTTTCCAGAAGCGCTTCATGGTTCGGGCGGGCTGCGCCATTTGTGCGCCAGCGCGCGCGGGACGACGGCGATCATGTACAGCCCTGCCAGTACGATCGCGATGCCCAGCACCTTGTCTACAACAACGTGCGCGCGTGCGAACAGCAGCAGGCCGAACAACGCGCCTGCGGTTCCGGCGACACGTACCAGCGTGATGACCAGAAAGCGGTTGCGCGCCTTGCGGGTATCGTTGCTCACAAGGCCTCCAGATGCGGGGCAATTTCCCGCGCATGGCCTGCGACGTGACGCGCGCCCGCTTCGGCCAGTTCGTCAGGCGCGTGGTAGCCCCATGCAACGCCCAGCGGGTGCACGCCCGCCGCCACTGCCATGATCATGTCGAAACTGGTGTCGCCGATCATCACCGTGGTTTCGGGTGAGGCACCGGCATCGGCCATCGCGGTTTCGATCATCGACGGATGCGGCTTGGAGGGGTGGCGGTCGGCGGTCTGCAACGTCACGAACCGCGATTTCAGCCCATGATGGTCGAGAATGATGTTCAGCCCGCGATCCGACTTGCCGGTCGCAACGCCCAGCAGCCAGCCCTGATCTTCCAGCGCGGTCAATGTGTCGGCAATTCCGTCGTAAAGCGGTTCGGCCAGCATCCCGCCGGTGCTGCGCAGCTTTACGAACTGGTTTTTATATTCCCCGGCGATGGCCGTGTGCAGCGCGGTATCGGCATCGGGCAGCAATTGCGCCACCGCCTCGACCAGACTCAGCCCGACGATCCTGCGAATGACGGCGCGGTCGGGGCAGGGCAGGCCCGCATCGCCGAACGCGGCCTCCATCGCGATGCAGATGTTTGCCTGGCTGTCGACCAGCGTCCCGTCGCAATCGAAAAGGGCGAGTTTGGTGGTCATGGCAGGGTTCGCATCCAGTGGCTGATGGCGCGTCGGCCATGCTGTTCAAGCGTGTTTGCCGCCGCAAGTCGTGCGGCTTCGGGCTTGTTCTGATTCAGTTTTATGGTGCCGCGCCATGCCTGAATATCCAGGCGAAAGCCGATGATTGCGTCCAGCATCGCATCGAAGCGCCGGTGCTCCATCTTCGCGCGAGTCCAAGGCTGCTTGTTCAGCCGCGCTTCTTCGCGCGCGGTCAGCCGGTCGATCTGCGCAATCAGTGCTTCGCGGTCGAGACGACGGACCTGTCCTTCCAGTTCCGCCGCGACATAATTCCATGTCGGTACTTCGTTCGGCCCCGCTTTATACCAGTCAGGGCTGACATAAGCGTCCGGCCCGTTGACGACGAACAGCGCGCTGATGCCCTCGAGATGGCGGGCCAGCGCATTGCCGCGTGCGATGTGGAAAGCCAGCGCATCCGGCCCGTCCCACACCATCGGAACATGGACGACGCGCGGGCCGTCCGGGGTGGCGGCGAACAGCGTGCCGAATCCGACCTCCTCCACAAAGGCCCGGATGGCATCGCGATCCTGCCAGTGAAAGGCTTGATTGGGATGCACTATCCGCGTCCGCGGCTGCGGCGTTCGCCCCGACGTTCCTTGCGCACTGCCTTGGCATGGGCACGGGCTTTTGCCTTCTTTTGCTCGCGACCGGCGGGCGGCGGGGCGTCGGTGAAATCGACCGGATCGCCCAGCGCGGGGTCGAAGCCCAGCGTGTCCATCGTCTCGGCGAAATGGTCGGGCAGGGGTGCCGTTACATCCAGCTTGCCGCCATCGGGATGGTCGATGCGGATGCGGCGCGCATGGAGGTGCATCTTGCGGCTGACACCGCCGGTCAGAAATGCCGCCTGCCCGCCATATTTGCCGTCGCCGACGATCGGGTGGCCGATAGCCGCCATATGCGCGCGAAGCTGGTGCGTGCGTCCCGTCAGCGGTTGCAGCGCGACCCAGGCGGCGCGATTGCCCGCCCGTTCGATCACACGATAGCGCGATTTCGCCGACTGGCCGTTTTCCTCATCGACATGCATTTTCTCGCCGCCGGTGCCGGGTTGCTTGGCGAGCGGCAGGTCGATCATGCCGTCATCGATTTCCGGCATCCCGACGACCAGCGCCCAGTAAATCTTCTTGGCGCTGCGCCCGGAGAAATGTTTCGAGAAGAACGCGGCTGCGCGCGGGGTGCGGGCAACCAGCAATGCGCCGGAGGTATCCTTGTCGAGCCGGTGCACCAGCTTGGGCCTGTCGTCGCGGTCGAAGGTCAGTGCATCGAGCAGGCCGTCGACATGCTCGGTCGTCTTGGTGCCGCCTTGCGTTGCCAGCCCCGGCGGCTTGTTGAGCACCAGCGCTTCGGCATCGTGGTGCAGGACCATGCTTTGCGCAAATTCGACCTGCTCCGCGCTCAGCGCCGGGCGTTCGCGTTTCGGGCGGGGGTTCTTTACCGGTTCGGCCGGCGGTACGCGGATGACCTGTCCGGCGGCAATATGGTCGCCGGGTTTGGCGCGCGCACCGTCGAGGCGCAACTGACCGGTGCGTGCCCAGCGCGAAACGGTGTTGAAATTCGCCTCGGGCAGATGGCGCTTGAACCAGCGGTCCAGCCGGATGCCGTCATCCTCCGCTCTGACCGTGAACTGGCGGACATCGGAGGTTGGATCTGTCATGCGGAAAGGCGCGTAACCGCCATCCCGGCAATCACCGCAAGGATCGATCCGGTGACCGATACCGCGACATAGAGCATCATCGCTCCCCAGGCGCCCCGATCAATCATCGTGACGCTGTCCAGCGCAAAGGAGGAGAAGGTGGTGAAGCCGCCCAGAAAACCGATGGCGAGCAACAGGCGCAGTGTTTCCTGCCCGCCGCTCATCCGCGCCAATATGCCGATCAGCGCACCCATCAGGAAGCCGCCGAGAAGATTGGCGACCAGCGTGCCCCAGGGATAGCCCGGCAGCAGGCGGCCCATCAGCACTCCGATTCCGTAACGACCGGCCGCTCCGAACGCGCCGCCCAGCATGACATAGATAAAATTCGGCATGGCCTGCCGGTTAGCGCAGCTTTACGAAAAATTGAACCGAAAAAGCTCGGGGTTCAGGTTCAGCTTCCGCCGCTGGCCACCAGATCGATCTCGGTCCCGCCGCCGCTGCGCGGCTTCAGGAACAGGGCATAGCTGCTATCGTCGCCTTTGCGCATGCCGCTGAGAATATGTTCCTGCCCGATCGCCCGATGTTCAGCGTTATAACCCGCATTTTTCGCACGCGTATAATACCAGTCGAGCACGGTTTTCATCGGCGTGGCAGTCCAGAAACTTGCCACCCGAAGCGCGCAGACGCCCTTGTCCGTGCCCGCCGCTTCGGTCACGCGCGCATCTGGAAATAACGGCGCGCCTTTCGGCAGGTGCAGGGTCCAGCTTGCCGAATAGCGAAGGTCGGCCGCGCAACCGGCGGCGCGCTCATCGGGTTGCTGCGCAGCCAGCGCGCCCAGCGTCAGCGAATTGCGGGCGACCTGACATTGGTGACAGGTGCCCGAGGTAACCGGCGGAGGGGCTTTCATCAGCTGCGCGGTGTCGATGGTCGCCTCCGGTCCTGGCGCAGCGCGGTCAGCGGGCACGGTATCGGCGCGGGGCCGGTCGGGGGGGCGAATGGCGGTGTCGTTGCTTTTATCGGAAAGGCTCGAATCGGTCATCACCGGGTTCTGAAGCGCCGCCGCAATGCCCGGATTATCGGTCAGGGCGGTTTCGGCGACGGTAATGCTGGCGCTGCCGGACGAGGCACGATGGCTGGCGCCGTCGCATCCCGTCAGCGCCAGCGCCCCGGCGATTGTCACGATAATAGCGATGATTCGGGTCATTCCCCGGTGTGCTCCCCGTCTTGTCAGGGCGCTTGTGCTGCATGGCAGGTAAATATCCCTGCGAGAGGCATGGTTAATGCGTCGAAGCATCCCATATTGGTGTATTGAATGAATAATACACACGGACTACAATCTTCCCATGTTCAATCTTGTATCCGCACTGGTCGGGCTGGTGGCCCTGGCATTGGGTCTGGTGGCGCTGGTGCCGCTGCTCGGCTGGCTCAACTATATTGTTATCCCCGCCGCCGTTCTGGGGGCGGGGATCGGAACCCTGTCGGGCAGTAACGGCGGACGCAATCTCAACCTGTTCGTGCTGGTGATCGCGGTGATCCGGTTGTGGATGGGTGGCTTCCTGTTCTGACCTTCAGCCGGGCAGGCGGGTGTTGCCGGGATAGGCGAACAGCAGATCGCTGCCTGCATCGGCATGCAATATGGTCGTACCGGTGACCGACAGGCATTCCCCGCCCTTCCATGGGATGCCGCCCAGCGTACCCGCGCCGCGTACCGGTACCAGCCAACCCGTCATCGCATCGGGCAGGGCGATGCGTCGTTTGCCCCCCGCCCAGCGTTCGACCACGAATTTCGGGCCTTCGCATAGCAATGTCCGTCCCGGTGCGATTTTGCCGGGCGACGGGGCGGGTGTGAACGGGCGTGGATCGGACACCGCGACGCCCGCATCGAGGTGGAGTTCGCGCGGGCGGCCATAATCGTACAGGCGATAGGTCAGATCGACATTCTGCTGAATCTCGATTAGCGTGATGCCTGCGCCGATGGCATGGACGGTGCCCGCCGGGGAATAGATGAAATCGCCCGCCCGGACCGGTTTCCAGTCGAGCTTGTGCTCGATCGACCCGTCCAGCGCGGCGGCGCGAAGTTCCTCCGATGTCATCGGCGTCAGCGTGCCGAGCGCAATCGTCGAATCAGGGGCGGCGTCGAGGATCAGCCATGCCTCATCCTTTCCCCATGGATAGCCTGCCGCGCGTGCGGCATCGTCGTCGGGATGGACCTGCACCGACAGCTTCTGGCTGGTGAACAGATATTTGACGAGCAGTTCCTGCGTTGCCTCACCCGGTTCCTGAAACCAGATTTCCCCGACTGGTGCGGAACCGGCTTCCGGGGCAGCGAAACCCGGCCATAACTGATGGCGGCCCCACGGTTTTTCGACCCGGTACGTGGTAAGCAGTGTGGCGGTCAAACGATCCTCCGCAATGAGTGAGGGGTTTCGAAACGAAAATAGCTTTTTATCGTGTTGTCGGCGACCCCGGAAAACTTGTGTGAAAAAGGGGTACGAAAACCATTGTTCGAAACGACCGGCCTCGGCTAATGTCCGCGCCATGCGTATGACTTCGTCCCGTTCACTTGCCCTCGGTCTCGTACTGGCCGGCGCCATGTTCACCGCCGGTTGTGCCGGACGCAAGACCGGCCCAGCCGATCTTCCCTATGTCGCTCGCGATGTCGGCACCCTGTATACCGCCGCCAAGGAACGGCTGGATCAGGGGCGCTACGCCCTTGCCGCCGCGCTGTTCGATGAAGTGGAGCGCCAGCACCCCTTCTCGGTCTGGGCGCGTCGTGCGCAGATTATGAGCGCTTTCAGCTATTATATGGGCCGTGACTATACGAAGTCGGTTCAGTCGGCGCAGCGTTTCCTCGCTGCGCATGCGGGCAGCCAGGATGCACCCTATGCCTATTATCTGATTGCCCTTTGCTATTATGAACAGATCCCCGACGTCGACCGGGATCAGAAGAACACCCAGATGGCGGAAGCCGCGTTCGGCGAACTGATTCGCCGCTATCCCGATTCGCGTTATTCCGCCGATGCGCGGCTGAAACTCGATCTCGTGCGCGACCATCTGGCCGGCAAGGATATGGAAGTCGGCCGTTTTTACGAGCAGCAGGGCGACTGGATCGCCGCCTCGATGCGCTTTCGCAAGGTGGTCGAAAATTATCAGACCACCACCCAGGTGCCCGAGGCGCTGATGCGGCTGACCGAAACCTATCTGGCGCTCGGAATGAAGCAGCAGGCGCGTCGTGCCGCTGCGGTGCTGGGCGCCAACTACCCCGGCAGCAGTTGGTATCAGCGTGCCTATAAGCTGATTCGCGAACATGCTCCTGCCGAGACGGCGAATGCCGCCGACGGCAAGGGTGCCTGAACAGGCATTCGGCTTTTGGGCGGGACGGCGATGCTGACCGCGCTTTCCATCCGTGACGTGGTGCTGATTGAGGCGCTGGACCTCGATTTCAGCGAAGGACTGGGCGTGCTGACCGGCGAGACGGGGGCGGGCAAGTCGATCCTGCTCGATGCGCTGGGGCTGGCGCTGGGTGGGCGCGGCGATTCGGGACTCGTCCGCCATGGCGCGGAGCAGGCGGTGGTGACTGCCAGCTTCGTTCCCCCTGCGGCCGATGGTGTGCTGGCGGAGCGGCTGAACGACAACGGCATCGTGCAGGAACCGGGCGAGCCGCTGATGATTCGCCGGGTGGTGAAGGCGGATGGCGGCAGTCGTGCCTTCGTCAACGATCAGCCCGCTTCCGCCGGGCTTCTGCGCGACCTCGCCCAGTATCTCGTCGAAATTCACGGCCAGCATGACGAGCGCGGCCTGCTCAATGCGCGCGGGCACCGCGCCTTGCTCGATACCTATGGCCGCATCGACGGCAGGGCTGTTGCGGGTGCCTGGCGTAGCTGGCAGGCGGCGGAGCAGGCATTGGCCGAGGCGCGGGCGCGTCAGGCGGAAGCGGAGCGGGACCGCGAATGGCTGGAACATGCGGTCGGGGAACTGAACACGCTTGCCCCGGTAGAGGGTGAGGAAGCGGAACTGGCCGAGCGGCGCGCGGCGATGCAGCGCGGGGAAAAAATTGCCGGCGATTTGCAGGGCATTGCCGACCTGCTCGAAGGATCGGATGGCGGGCTGGCACGCCTGCGTCAGGCGGCGCGGATATTGGAGCGCGTTTCAGACGATCATCCAGCACTGACCGAGGCGCTGGCCGCGATCGATCGCGCGATTATCGAGGGGGTGAGCGCGCAGGAACGTGTCGACGAGGCCGCCGAAGCGCTGGCTTTCGATCCCGCGCAACTGGAAGCGGATGAGGAGCGGTTGTTCGCGTTGCGCGGGCTGGCACGCAAGCATCAGGTGCAACCCGATGCCTTGCCGGCACTAACCGAGGATCTGACGAGGCGTCTGGCGGAGCTGGAAGGCGGGGAGGGCGCGCTCGATATCTTGCAGCAGGCGGCGGAGACCGCGCACGCTGACTATCGCGCACAGGCGGAAGCGTTGCATAAGGCGCGGGTTACGGCTGCCGAACGACTGGACACGGCGGTGGCTGCCGAACTCAAACCGCTGAAGCTGGATGCGGCGCGTTTCCGGACGACCATCGAGACGTTGCCCGAAGAACAATGGACGGCATCGGGCAGCGACCGGGTGGCGTTCGAGATTTCGACCAATCCGGGTGCCCCTTTCGCACCGCTGATCAAGATCGCATCCGGCGGCGAATTGTCGCGTTTCATCCTCGCCCTGAAAGTGGCGCTTGCCGAAAAGGGCGGCGCACGCACGCTGATCTTCGATGAAATCGATCGCGGTGTCGGCGGTGCGGTCGCCAGCGCCATCGGCGAGCGGCTGGCGCGCCTTGCCAGCGACAATCAGGTGCTGGTTGTGACCCACAGCCCGCAAGTCGCTGCGCGGGGACGCCGCCACCTGCTGATCGCCAAAAGCAATGACGGCGTCGTCACGCGCACCGGTGTCACTCCGCTGGATGCGGACGCCCGGCGCGAGGAAATCGCCCGCATGCTGTCGGGTGCGGAAATCACCGATGAGGCGCGCGCACAGGCGGAACGACTGCTCGAACCCGCCTGATTCCGAGTCGGCGGATCGCAAATGCCGCCCATGCGCTTATGTTGGTGACGCGCAATCACGAAGAGGAGCATTATGTCGAGACGAACACCGGCGAAGCTGGAAGTGCGGACTGCGAAACCCGGCGATATTCCCGGCATTCTGGCGCTGATCGGGCGGGTCTATGCGGTCTATTCGGGGGTGGAGAATTACACGCCGGGCATGATCCGGGGTCAGATCAACAACTTTCCCGATGGCCAGTTCGTCGCGCTGTATGAAGGACAGGTCGTCGGATATTGCGCCTCTTCACGCATCGACGAACATGTCGCACTTGCCCCGCATGACTGGGAAGGGATTACCGGCAACGGTTTCGGCAGCCGCCACGACCCGACGGGTGACTGGCTGTATGGGTTCGAGCTTGCGGTCGACAAGAATCAGCGGGGCCTGCGTATCGGCAAACGGCTGTACGAGGCGCGGCGCGCGCTCGCCGAGCGGCTGGAACTGAAGGGGATCGTCTTTGCCGGACGAATGCCCAATTATCGTCGCAACCGTGCAAAGGTTGACGGCCCGGCCGATTATGTCGAGCAGGTGCGCGAGGGCAAGATCAAAGACCCGGTGATCGGGTTTCAGCTTTCCAACGGGTTCGAGCCGATCGGCATCCTCGAAAACTATCTGCCGGAGGATAAGCAGTCGATGGCGTTCGCCGCGCATATGGTGTGGCGCAACCCATATGTCGATCCGAACGAGCCGCCGACGCATCGCGTGCCGCGCGATATCGAAAGCGTGCGGCTCGCCACCTGTCAGTTGCAGGCGCGCGCTGTGAAGAACTTCGACGAATTCATTCATAATGTGGAATATTTCATCGATGTCGCGTCGAGTTATGAATGCGATTTCATCGTCTTTCCCGAACTGTTCACGCTGTCGCTGCTGTCGTTCGAAAAGAAAAAACTATCGCCTGCGGAGGCGATCGACCGGCTGACCGAATGGCGCCAGCCGCTGGTCGAGCAACTCAGCCACCTTGCGCTCAGCTATAACATCAACATTGTCGGCGGATCGCACCCGACGCGCACCGATGACGGCGATATTCAGAATGTCGCTTATGTCTGCCTGCGCGACGGGTCCGTTCATGCGCAGGAGAAGCTGCACCCGACGCCAAACGAAGCCTATTGGTGGAAGATCAAGGGCGGTGACAGCGTTGATGTGATCCAGACCGATATCGGACCTGTCGGCGTGCTGATCTGTTACGACAGCGAATTCCCCGAACTGGCCCGCAAGCTGGTGGATGAGGGTGCGCGGATCATCTTCGTGCCGTTCTGCACCGACAACCGGCAGGGCTATATGCGGGTGCGCTATTGCGCGCAGGCCCGCGCAGTCGAAAACCAGTGTTTCGTGGTGATGAGCGGCAATGTCGGCAACCTGCCCGGTGTCGAGAATATGGATATTCAATATGCCCAGAGCGCGATCCTGACACCGTGCGACTTCCCCTTTGCGCGCGACGGCATCGCGGCGGAGGCGAGCGAGAATATCGAGGCGCTGACCATTGCCGACGTCAATCTGGCCGACCTTACCTGGGCGCGTGCGGAAGGGACGGTGCGTAACCTGACCGACCGGCGGTTCGATCTGTATCGTATCGACTGGACCAGCGGGCCGCGAGCCGAGGAGCAGCTTATGCCCACCCGCGCACCGATGGAGGGCAAGGGACCGGGCGGCGGTTGAAGACGGGTCATGCTTTTTAGGTGGCATAACACGTTGAAACGCATCATATTCGCCAGAAATATAGTGAGGAGAGTATGATGCGTTTTCGTGCCCTGATGGTGGCTGCCGCTACGGCAATGCTGCCTGCCGCCGCTTTTGCTGCCCAGCCCGTGACCGGCAAGTGGAAGACCGAGGACGGGAAGGCGATCGTCACCATCGGCCATTGCGGCAGTCAGATTTGCGGCAAGATCACGCAGATTCTGAAATCCGATCGCGGCCCGAACCCGAAAGATACCAACAATCCCGATCCGAAACTGCGCGACCGTCCGCTGGAAGGGCTGATGATCCTGACCGGGTTCAGCGAGGATGGCGATGAGTGGAAGGGGCGCATCTACAGTCCGGAGGAGGGCAAAACCTATCGCTCGATCCTTGAACGCGACGGGCAGAATGGCCTGAAGGTAAAGGGCTGCATCGCCTTTTTCTGCAAAACCCAGCACTGGACCGCCGCCGGCTAGGCCGTAAACCCATAAACGGCACCGTCGAGGCGCCCAAATGGCGAACAGATCGGGCCGAACGCCGCGCGGCAAAGGCTCTTTGCCTTTGCAAGCGGTGTTCGGTTCGAGATGGAAGCCATTTGGACGTCCCTGCGGGATTTGGCCAAAATGGCCTGGTGCGGCGTCGAAAAGTCTGGAAATATTGACATATTCCTGCGCCTTTCCTCCTTGCACCACGCCATTTTGACTCAAACCTCGATGCTGCCGTTTATGGGTTTACGGCCTAGTGCCTGGATCAGTCGCGCAGCGGAAGCCGTAGTTCAAATGCGGTACCTTGCGCTGCTTCGGTGAGTGCGATGGTCGCGCCGCTGGCATGCAGCAGTGAGGCGATGATCGGCAGCCCCAGGCCGGTGCCGCCGCTGTTGCGCCGGGTGGTGAAAAAGGGTTCGAAAATCCGTGCACGGTCGCCCGCTGCGATGCCGGGGCCGTTGTCGGAGACGCATAGTGTGACGGCGTCCTTATCGGCGCGCGCGGTGATCTTCACGGCGGTCGCACCTGCCTTTCGGCTGTTATCGAGCAGCGTCGAAAGCGCGGCTTCCAGCGTTGCATCGGGAACGGCGACGATCGGTAGCGTATCGGGGATGTCGAGGTCGACCGAGGCGAAATGATCGCGCGCTGATCCCGCCAGTCGCGCAACGACCGCCGCGACATTGCCTGTCGCGTCTTCCATCCCTTCCGCCATGTCGGCACGGGCGAGGTCGAGCAGTCGCGTCACCAGCAGCGACAGGCGCTGAGCGTCGGCATCGGCATTGGCGAGGAAGCGTCGGCGCTCCTCCGGTGCCATGGTCGCATCGTGATCCTGCAACAGTTCGATGGCACCGCGTATCCCGGCAAGCGGCGTCTTGAACTCATGGCTGACGGCATGCGCCATATCGCGCAGATAATGCGAGCGCCGCTCGATTGCCGCCGCCATCGCCGCGAAATCGGCATAGAGCGCCTGAATCTCGACCGCGGCGGTGGGGGGCGCTTCGGGGACATTGCCGCGTCCGGCCGCTACCGATCGTGTGGCGCGCGCCAACGCCTCGATGGGCCGGGAAATGCCGCGTGACAGCACGCCACTGAGTACCACCAGAATGGCAAATATGGTCAGCACGCCCAGCGCGATCTTGCCGCGATCCTCATACAACCCCTTGAACAGCGCACGTGCCGAACGCGACAGCAGCATCACGCCGACCACCTTGCCGTTGACGATGACGGGCCGGGCATAATGCACGCGGATCGCGGCGGCGCGCGACAGCCATTCGAAGCGATAGACGGCGTGATAGGCGCCGTTGCGGCGAAGCACGGTTTCGGGATGTCCGGCAAGGGCGGCGCGTATCTCGGGCAGGGCGGCATAGCTGCGTCCGGCATCCGGCCCGGTGAGGACGCGGCCCTGACCGTCGAGCAGCATAATGGCCGCCAGCGTCGTTTGTCGCGTTCGCGCCGATATCGGGCGCAGCTTCGCATAGGCTGCAACGGCGTCGGGGGAGGGAGCCGTGCCGGTCGCTACCGGCGCGGGCCGTTCGGGCAGGATCGGTGTTTCGCTGAGGTCGATAGTGGGCGGTTCGGGATGAAAGGCATCACGTGCCGGCATCGTCATCGGCGGTGCACCGGGCCATATCGCCTGCGCAGTTGCCGCCAGTGCCGCGCCCTGTGCCACCAGTTCGGCCTCTGTCTGGCGGACCAGCGTGTTTTCATAGACGCGCAGGAAGACCGCGCCGATACCGGGAAGGGCGGCGACGAGGAACAGCGTCGCGAACAGAATGGTACGCAGCCGGAGCCGTGGCCAGTGGCGCTTGACCCGCTCCTTGAGCACGCGGATCATTCGCCCGAACACGTACCGAGGCGATAGCCGATGCCGGTGCGGGTTTCGATCACGTCATCGCCGCCGACTGCCGCGAATTTCGAGCGCAGGTTGCGGACATGGCTGTCGATGGTGCGGTCGGTGAGCGCAAAGCCGGGGCCGCGCAACCGGTCGATGATCGCGTCGCGGCTGAACACTTTTGACGGCATTGCCGCCAGCGTGCGCAGGATCGAAATTTCAGTGACGGTCAGCACCACTTCGCAGCCCGCCCATTCGGCCCGCCAGCCGTCGAGATCGAGCAGCAGTTTACCGTGCCGGACGATGGAGGATGCATGCACATCGGGCGGCGGCGGGGCGGACGCGCGGCGCAGGATCGCGGTGATCCGCGCCACCACTTCGCGCGGGGAAAAGGGCTTTACGACATAATCGTCCGCGCCCAGTTCGATGCCGAGAACCCGGTCGATCTCCTCATCGCGCGACGACAGGAAGAAGATCGGCACGCTGCTGTTCGCCCGCAGGCGGCGGCATACCTCCAGCCCGTCCATTTTGGGCATATTGATGTCGAGGACGATCAGGTCGGGATGATGTTCGTCCGCTCTGGACAACGCCTGTTCGCCATCCTCTGCCTCCAGCGTGTCGAACCCCGCTTTCGCAAGCGCGAAGATTAGAAGCTGGCGGATATGAGGATCGTCATCGACGACCAATATGGTGCGCGGCATGGGGCATAGGATCATTGTCCGCTCCCGTTCGTCAATGGGGATGCGGCCTGGACGACAGGTTCGGGCACTTGCGGCTTGCGGATCGTGGCGTCGCAATCGCGCCCGTCTGGTGCTGTCGCAGCCATGGCGGGACGTGTACCCAGCAGCTTTTCCGCGGTGCTCAGCCGTCGTGCATCACGCCACGTCCATTGGTGCCAGTCTGCCTGTGTCGCACGCAGTTGCTGCATGATATCGCTACGCAGATAGGTGATGCGGTCACGCATGGCGGCGTCCTTTACGCGCGGTTCCAGCCGGATGAGCGGGATCAGCGCCGCCGCGCCGAGCCGGTGCATGTAACACAGGTCGATAGGGGTGCTGCCGGTGCCGCCGATCCGGCTGTGGCGGACATTCCACGCTGCGGCAATGCCGCCAAGGCTGACGATACTGCTGCCGGACAGCACGATTACGGCCGCAAGTACATTGGCGTTGATCAGCCAGCGCGTGGACAGCCCCGCGATCAGTCGCCGGCAGATCAGGATCAGTCCGGTGGCGACCAGTCCCATCCATAGCAATGCCGCAATCCGCCACTCGGTCATGCCGTAAGCGGTGACATAATCCAGGGTTCGCAGGATGCTGGATGCGACCAGCAGCAGGTTCTGGGCAATCCACAACACGACCAGACGTCGGATCAGCGGAGTACGGGCGCTCTCGCTGCCCGGACGCAGGGCGACCAGCACGAACAAGGCGGCCAGCAGCGCGGTGGCGATCAGTGAATAGGCGCCGCGATGGGCGTAATCTGCCATCGTCACATTGCCCGGCAAAGGCGCACCGCTCCACAGAAAGACGATGTCGAGGATATTCTCGACCGCGAACAGCCCGTTAAAGGTGATGAGCGAGAGCAGCACGCTGCCCGCCGGAACGGTGGTGATGCGTGCACCGGCGAAGGGCCAATGCCAACGTGCGATCCCGGTCGCCAGCCGTGACGAACGCAGGCTGGGCCAGACCATCACCGCGATTAGCGCCCAGAACATCAGATGATACAGGGCCGTGTCCAGTCCCGGTAACCGGATTGCCGAAAGTGCATGGGCGATCAGCGGATTGGCGCCTGCGAACAGGGCTATAAACAACGCGCCACCCAACAGTGGAAGGGCAAGCACCGACAGGATCGCGACCAACTGCGGTGCTCCGGCACGGCGCTGCACCGGCCCGATCCGGATCAGGTCGCGGATCGGGCTGACCAATCCGGTGACGACATGGAGAAACAGCCGGATCATCCAGTCGGCGGCATTGTCGAAACGATGCCGGACCAGCAGCACCGCACATGCCAGCGCCGTCCAGAACAAGGCCCAGCTCAACAGGCCGGGCGCATCGACCAGAACCCCTGCGAACAGCAGTGCCCCACCGATCGCGATCCGGGGTTGCCGCTGCCGCCGCACCGCCGGATTGAGCAACAGCATCGCGGCAATCCATGCAAAGGCGAACCCGCCCAGCGTTGCACCTGCCCACGCGCCATAAAAGAACCAGTCGGCCAATGCGACCAGCAATGCGGCCCCTGCAATCCGCATCAAAAAGGTACCGCGTCCCGCGCTCTGTCGTGACAATTGCATGCAAACTCCCCGTTCAGTGTCGGGGTGCTTGTCGCTTGATGGTGTCGAGTTGGTGGGCTCTACCCACAGGATAATATGCGCAAATGCTGTGCAGATCCGGTGCAGACGCGCCGACAGTTCAGGGAATCTGTTGCTTTTCCAGCTTACGGGCCAGTGTCCGTCGATGCATGCCCAGCCTGCGCGCGGCTTCCGAAATATTGAAATTGGTGGCGATCAGGGTTTCGTGAATGCGTTCCCATTCCAGCGTCTTGATCGACGTGGTGCGGGCGGCAAGAGGGGTGTCGGTATCGCCCTTTTCGCGCTCGAACGCCTGTTCGATATCGTCGGTGTTCGACGGTTTTACCAGATAATGCGACGCGCCCAGCTTGATCGCTTCGACAGCGGTGGCGATACTGGCATAGCCGGTCAGCACGACGATCCGCATCGCCTTTGAATGGCCATGCAGATATTCGACGCAGGTCAGCCCGGATGTCGTACCCAGTTTCAGGTCGACCACCGCATAATCGGGGGTTCCCTGTGCCAGCAGCGCCTCCACCTGATCCTGATCGGTGGCGAGATCGACCCGATATCCGCGCCGCTGAAACGAGCGCTTCAACAGCTTCGCGAAATCGGCGTCATCTTCGACAATCAACAGATGGCGATCAGCCATCGTCCTTCTCCTCACGCTCTATTTCCAGTGCCGCAACCGGCAGGAACAGCCGCACCGTCGCGCCGCCTTCCACCCGGTTATAGGCGTCGACCCTGCCGCCCAGTTTACGCATTACATTCGTTACCAGAAAAAGCCCGAGCCCGCCGCCTGCCCGATTCTTGGTCGATTGATAGGGGCGTCCGAAATTTTCCAGCATGGTTTCGGTAAAGCCCGGCCCTTCATCGGATACCCGCAGAATGATTTCCTGCCTGTCGCGCTCCACCAGCAGGCCGATCGGCCCGCTCGATGCGTCGCGCGCATTGTCGAAGACGTTCCATATCACCTGTTTCAGGGCAGTGTCCGAAACAATGTCGAGATCGTCGGCGGTCTCATCGACATAATCGAGGTTCAGCGTGCGCGTGCTGTTTTGCGCACGCCATTCGCTCGTCACGTCATCTAAAAACGCCGACAGTGTCGTCACTGCCGGGTTTTCGCCGCGCGCCTCGCCTGCGGCCAGAAGGATATCGGTCAGGATCGTCTTGCACCGCGCCAGCGCGCCCTGCATCTCGCGAATATCCTCCGCCAGTTCCGGGTCATCGGCAAAGGCGGGCATTTTTGCCCAGTCGTTGATGACCACCGATACCAGCGACAGCGGCGTGCCCAGTTCGTGCGCTGCACCGGAGGCGAGCAGGCCCATGCGCACGATGTGGTCCTCTTCCGCGGCCTGTTCGCGCATGGTGGCGAGCCGGGTGTCGCGGATGCGCAGATTGCGGTTGATCCGCGTTACGAAAATCACCAGCAGCACCGCGACCAGCACGAAGCTGATCAGCGAGCCGAGGATATACAGGTCGAACAGACCGAACCGGAATTCCTCCGGCAGGATCAGGGGCAGGTGGCGAAACACCAGCGCCGCGAAGCAAAGGCTGGCGGTCAGCACTACGATGATCGTCGAACGGGTGTCGAGCAGGATCGCGCCCAGGATGACCTGCAGCAGGAACAGCGAGGAAAAGGGGTTGGTGGCGCCGCCGCTGAAATAGAGCAGCACCGCAAGCGCCGCGATGTCGAGCAGCAGCATGATCAGCAGTTCGACGTTCTTGACCCGTCCCGGCAAGTTCAGCCGCGCGATGCTGGCGAGGTTGAGCGCGATCAGCAGGGTCAGTGTCGCCAGCATCGGTGCGACCGGCAACTGCATTCCCAGCACCAGCCAGACGAACAGGATCGTCGCGAGCTGCCCCGCCACCGCCAGCCAGCGCAGCGTGATAAGCTGACGCAGATTGGGCCGCCCCGCACCGCGAGGAGGTTCGATCTGCGGTTCAGCGCTTAGCGGGCTGGTCGCCTCCACCTTGCTCAGTCTCCCGTCGTACCCGCCATTCGTGGCGGAACAGGATGCCTGCGCCAAACAGGGTCAGGAAAGCAAGGGCGAACCAGGTGATGGCATAGCTGAGATGCTCGTTACGGAAATGAACAACCGTCAGCCCGCCGACCGCCGGGTCGGTGCCGCTGGTACGTTTATCGGAGTCGATGAAGTAGGGCGCGATCCGACCGAGATGGTGTGCCTCGGCGATGGCCGGAACGTCCCGCGAATACCATTGATTTTGTGCGGGACGGTTGCTGCGCAGCAGCGTTCCCTTCGGCTCGGTGATCCGCAACAGGCCGGTAATATGGACGGTTCCGTCGGGCGGCATGGCGCTGGAAATATGGTTCGCGGAATCCGCCGGGACGAAACCGCGATTGACGAGCACAGTGAACCCGCGCAGCGTTTTGAGCGGTGACAGCGCCCAATAGCCATAGCCCAGATCGGTGGTCGCGTGGACCAGCGTCACATCATGACGATACTGACCCGTGACCGACACATGGCGATATTCGGCGCTCTTACGCGTGATATCGGGCCATTGGGCGGGCGGCGGGGCAGGGACCGGTGCGGCGTGAATCCGCGAATCGACCCGCGCAATCAGCGCCAGTTTCCAGGCGCGACGATGCACCTGCCACACCCCAAGCGCGATAAAGGCGGCGAACAGCGCGGCAAAGCACAGCGTCAGCACCGCCAGTGAAAAAGGCGAGCGCGGAGTACGTCCGCGCCCGCCTTTTTCGGGTCGGGGCGGCGCGTCGTCAGATGCGCCGCCGATGGTCAAGGCAGGTTGCTCGCTTCGACCGGAGTCATCGGCATCATGTTGGTATCCAGGTGGTACATGACCCAGATCGATCCCGACACGGCGATGACCAGCAGAATGATCGTGAAGATCAGCGCCAGCATATTCCACCCGCCCTCGGACTTTGTGTCCATGTGCAGGAAGTAGATCATGTGCACGATCACCTGCACCAGCGCGAAGCCGAGGATCGTCAGCGCGGCGATGGTGTGGTTGGCGATGGCGTCGCTCATCACGATCCAGAAGGGGATCGCGGTCAGAATGACCGACAGGATGAAGCCGGTCATGTAGCTGCGGAACGTACCGTGCGAGGCGCCGCCATGTTCGTCGTGATCGTGGCCGTGCGCGGTGGTGTTGGTGTCGCTGCTCATGACAGCACTCCCATAAGATAGACGACGGTGAAAACGCCGATCCAGATGACGTCGAGAAAGTGCCAGAAGAGAGACAGGCACATCAGGCGGCGGCGGTTGGCCGGGATCAGGCCCTTTTGCGCGACCTGCACCATCAGCGTCACCAGCCAGATCGTGCCGAAGGTAACGTGTAGTCCGTGGGTGCCGACCAGCGTGAAGAAGGACGACAGGAAGCCGCTCGACCAGGGGCCGTGGCCTTCCATGATCAGGTGAGAGAATTCGTACAGCTCAATGCCCAGAAAGCCCAGACCGAACAGGCCGGTGATCGCCAGCCAGCCCTGTACCTGCGCGGTGCGGTTCTTTTCCATCGCCAGCATGGCAAAGCCATAGGTGATCGACGACAAGAGCAGCATCGACGTGTTGAGCGCGATCAGCGGCAGTTCGAACAACTGGCGCTGACCGGGGCCGCCGGCATAATTGTGCCCCAGCACGGCATAGGTGGCGAACAGGACCGCAAAGATGAGGCAGTCGCTCATCAGATAGATCCAGAAGCCCAGCAGCGTGCTGCCGCCTTCTTCGTGATGTTCTTCCTCGCGGACGTAGAAGTCGGGCGTATCGCCGCCGCCTGCGGGGTTCAGTGCTTGTGTGCTCATTCTATCCTCAACCCTGTGCCGCGAGAGCCTTGGTGCGCGCCTCTTCGGTACGCTCGACTTCCTCGGCGGGGATGTTGAAATCGCGGTTGTAGTTGAAGGTATGGCCGATCGCCGTGGCGATCAGGGCCACGAAGCCCACCGCCGCAAGCCACCAGATGTGCCAGACCATCGCGAAGCCGAAGACCAGGCTGATGCCGCCCAGAATGGCGCCCGCGCCGGTGTTCTTCGGCATATGGATGGGACGGAAGCCTCCGGCAGGCCGTTCATAGCCGCGGTACTTCATGTCCCACCAGGCATCATTGTCATGCACGATCGGCGTGAAGGCGAAGTTATATTCCGGCGGCGGCGAAGACGTTGACCATTCCAGCGTGCGGGCGTTCCATGGATCGCCGGTCGTGTCCTTCAGCTTTTCGCGGTTCATGATGCTGACCGCGAACTGGATCAGCATGCAGGCGATGCCGCAGGCGATCAGCACCGCGCCGAACGCAGCAATCACGAACCAGATCTGCAGGCTCTGGTCGTCGAAGTGACGCATACGCCGGGTCACACCCATCAGGCCCAGCACATAAAGCGGCATGAAGGCGAAATAGAAGCCCACCACCCAGAACCAGAAGGAGCGCACGCCCCATTTGCGATCAAGCTTGAAGCCGAACGCTTTCGGCCACCAGTAGTTGATGCCCGCGAACGTCCCGAACACCACTCCGCCGATGATCACGTTATGGAAATGCGCGATCAGGAACAGCGAATTATGGAGCACGAAGTCGGCAGGCGGCACGGCCAGCATCACGCCCGACATGCCTCCGATGGTGAAGGTCACCATGAACGCCACCGTCCACATCATCGGCAGTTCGAACCGGATGCGTCCCTTGTACATGGTGAACAGCCAGTTGAAGAGCTTCACACCGGTCGGGATCGAAATGATCATCGTCGTGATCCCGAAGAAGGAATTCACGCTGGCGCCCGATCCCATGGTGAAGAAGTGGTGCAGCCACACCAGATAGGACAGGATGGTGATGACCACCGTGGCGTACACCATCGACGTATAGCCGAACAGGCGCTTGCCGGAGAAGGTGGGCACGACTTCCGAGAACACGCCGAACAGCGGCAGGATCAGAATGTACACCTCCGGGTGACCCCAGATCCAGATCAGGTTCACATACATCATGGGATTGCCGCCCATGGTGTTGGTGAAGAAGTGGAAGCCCAGATAGCGGTCGAGGCTGAGCATCGCGAGGATCGCCGTCAGCACGGGGAAGGCGGCGACGATCAGGATGTTGGTGCACAGCGCGGTCCAGGTGAAGACCGGCAGTTTCATCATGCGCATGCCGGGCGCGCGCATCTTCACGATGGTCACGACCAGGTTGACGCCGGATAACAGGGTTCCGACGCCGGCTATCTGCAATCCCCAGATCCAGTAATCGACGCCCACGCCGGGGCTATAGGCAAGGCCCGACAGCGGCGGATAGGCCAGCCAGCCGGTCTTTGCGTATTCACCGACGAACAGCGAAATCATGGTCAGGATCGCACCCGCGGCCGTCATCCAAAAACTGAAATTGTTGAGGAACGGAAAGGACACGTCACGCGCGCCGATCTGCAGCGGCACCGCATAGTTCATCAGGCCGGTGACGAACGGCATCGCTGCAAAGAAGATCATGATGACACCGTGCGCGGTGAACACCTGATCATAATGGTGCGCGGGCAGATAGCCCTGATCCGAGCCGAAGGAGATTGCCTGTTGCGAACGCATCATCAGCGCATCGGCAAAGCCGCGCAGGAACATGACGAGGCCGAGAATGATGTACATCACCCCGATCTTCTTGTGATCTACGCTGGTAATCCAGTCGCGCCACAGCATGCCCCATGCCTTGAAATAGGTGATGGCGAACAGCACCGCGACGGCGCCGATCGACACACCGATAAAGGTGCCGACCAAAATCGGTTCGTGGATCGGCAGTGCGGCGAGGCTCAACCGACCGAAAATCGGACTGTCGACAGCGGGATATAGCGAAGGCGTTGTCATTGTTTCGGGACTCACAGGGGCATGCGGTCGCGCCGGTCCGACTTGGCGTCGGCATCGGCGGATTTGGGTTTCATATAGGGCGGGATCAGACCGGCACCCGTGATCGGACGGTGGATGGCCAGCGCGTTGGTCTTTGCGGCCTGCTGATCGGTCTGATGCATGCCGGCATGCGGCATGGTTTCACCGGCGGTCATGCGATCCTTTGCCATCTGGTTGGCGATGCACGGCTGGCCGGGTTCGACGCACAGATTGAGGGCACGATAATAGAGGCCGTTCTGTACCGAGCCGAAGCCCATCGCAGGCAGGTTCTCGCTGGGCTTTGCCAGTTCGACATAGCTGGTGGCGTCAAGCGTTGCGCTTTTTGATTTCACCATGCTGACCCACTGGTCGAACTGCTGATTGTTCAGACCCAGGAACTTGAAACGCATTCCCGAAAAGCCCGCGCCGCTGTAATTGGCGGAGAACCCGTCATACACGCCGGGCTTGTTGATGACGCCGTTCAGCTTCGTCTCCATGCCCGGCATCGCATAGATCTGACCGGCAAGCGCGGGAATGTAGAAGGAGTTCATCACCGACGATGCGGTAATCTTGAACTGGATGGGGCGATCCACCGGCGCTGCGAGCTGGTTCACCGTGGCAATCCCGTATTCGGGATAGATGAACAGCCATTTCCAGTCGAGCGCCACGACCTCAACCGTCAGCGGCTTCGCCGTCGGCTCCACCTTGCGCATCGCATCGAGGCGCGAAATCGGGCGATAGGGGTCCAGCGTGTGCGTGCCCTGCCAGGTGATGGCGCCCAGACAGATGATGATCAGCAGCGGTGCCGACCAGACCACCAGTTCCAGCTTGGTCGAGTGATCCCATTCGGGCTCATACGTGCGTTCCGTGTTCTTTTCCCGATAGCGGAACGCGACGACCAGCGTCAGCACGATCACCGGCAACACGATGAGCAGCATCAGGATGACGGAAATGACCAGCAGGTCGCGTTGCTGCACCGCCACATCACCCGAAGGATGGAGTACGACGGCGTTGCACGCGCCAAGAATCGACAGCGCAGGCAGCGCCATCAAGGGCTTTAGTTTCATAAGTCCTTGAAATCTCGACATGGGAATACGAATCATGGCGCCTGCATAAAAGTGGAAGAACAATTTGCACATTGGACAGTTTGTCCAATCCTGTTGCACCTGCGAAGATGATAACGGGCACTGTTGCACGAATATCTTCGCCGGTTTCGATTCGATATACTATGATCCGGCGCACTGGAGTAGGTAGGCAGAATGAGTTTATCGGACGTCGCAAATTCGAGTGCGGCTGAACATGACAGTCAGTTGGTGAACGCGCGCGACACGAAGATCGCGCCGGGCGAAATCGCGATCGGCGTCATCATCGGCCGGACGTCGGAGTTCTTCGACTTTTTCGTATATGCGATTGCGTCGGTTCTCGTCTTTCCCAGCTATGTCTTTCCCTATGTCGACCGGCTGACCGGTACGCTGCTTTCCTTTGCCGTGTTCGCGCTGGCATTTATCGCGCGCCCGATCGGCTCGATGATCTTCATGGCGGTCGACCGCAATTACGGCCGTGCGACGAAGCTGACCATCGCGCTGTTCCTGCTCGGCGCATCGACCGTGGCAATCGCCTTCCTGCCCGGATATCGCGATGTCGGCATGGCATCGGTGGTGCTGCTGGCGCTGTTTCGTATCGGGCAGGGGCTTGCACTCGGCGGCGCGTGGGACGGTCTCGCATCGCTGCTGGCGCTCAACGTACCGGAAGAGCGTCGCGGCTGGTACGCCATGGTGCCGCAGCTTGGCGCACCGCTCGGCCTGATCGTTGCCAGCGGGCTGTTCGCCTATTTCGCGGCGACGCTGTCGGCCGCCGACTTCCTCGACTGGGGCTGGCGCTATCCCTTCTTCTGCGCGTTCGCGATCAACGTGGTGGCGCTGTTCGCCCGCCTGCGCATCGTGACAACGCCCGATTTCGCCCGTCAGTTCGAAAGCCGCGAGCTTCAGCCGTCGCGCGTTTTCGAAACCGTCGAGCATCAGGGCCGCAACATCGTCATCGGTGCCTTTGCCCCGCTCGCCAGCTTCGCCATGTTCCACATGGTCACGGTGTTCCCGCTGTCCTGGGTGTTCCTGTTCACGCGCGACGCACCCTGGCGCTTCCTGCTGATCGAAGCGGGCGCGGCCGTGGTCGGCACCATTGCCATCGTCATTTCCGGCCATCTGGCCGACCGGTTCGGGCGTCGTACGCTGGTCGGCATCTGTGCCGCTGCGATTGCCGCGTTCAGCGGGTTTGCGCCGCAGCTTCTCGATCTGGGTGCGGTCGGTGAAATCGCCTTCATGGTGATCGGCTTTGCGCTGCTGGGCGTGTCGTTCGGCCAGTCGTCGGGCATCGTCGCGTCGAACTTCCCGACCCATTACCGCTACACCGCCTCGGCGCTGGTATCGGACATTGCATGGCTGTTCGGGGCAGGATTCGCGCCGCTCGCGGCACTGGTGCTGGCATCCTATTTCGGCATTCTCGCCGCCGGTCTGTACCTGCTGTCGGGTGCGATCGCGACGCTGGTCGCGCTATGGATCAACCAGAATCTGGGGTCGGGCAACTTCCGCGAAACTCCCACCCAGGCCAACGCCTGACGGCAGCGGTTTTGATCAAAGGAAAGGGCGCTCCGGCCAGTCCGGAGCGCCCTTTTTTGTTCGGGGATAGTTGGCGTAGTAAAACGAAAGTCAGAATCCGGAGTTCGAAGCGCTTGTGACTCTGGATGCTGAATCAAATTCAGCATGACAAAGGTGGATTGGCCCTTTCCCGTTCATCCCGGCCATTTCCGAATTCGCCCGCTCGGTCTGCTGTAACAATCTGCATCGTTGCCGGCACTGCGCTACCGCTTTCACAGGAGCGCAGTGCCGGCCGGATATTATCGTTGCCCTCAACCCGCCGGGGTGAAGCTGTTATTGCTGCGGTCCTTGTCGGGGGTGTTGTGATCGGGGTCGAGCGTTGCGCGCACCACCTTTGACGTGCCGCCGACCGGTACCGCGGTCGATGCCTGACGGATCCAGGTTTCGGCGGGAAGGCGCATGTTTTTCGTCGTGCCGTCGGCGAACTTCACTTGCAACGTCACCGGCATGATCAGCTTGTCCTTCGCCTCGACGGTCACCAGAGCGCCCTGCTTGGGATCGTTGTTGACATAGCTGACGCCAGTCACGGCGAGGTCCATCTGCCAGTTGTTGAGGAACCAGCCGCGCCACCAATAGCTCAGATCCTCACCCGCATCGCTGTCCATCGCGCGGAAGAAATCGGCCGGTTTCGGATGTTTATATGCCCATGCCGCGATGTAGCGGCGGAAGGCATGGTCGAACCGCTTGTGCCCCAGAATCTGCTCACGCAGCAGGCGCAGGCCCAGTGCGGCTTTGAAATAGGTTACGGAGTGACGATATTTCTCGGTGATCGTGTCGGCGCGGCTGACGATCGGCGGGGCGTCGGGGTCGGCAAGGATCGGCAGGATCTCGTCAACCGGATTACCGCCGCCCGGCGCATATTCCGCATCGCGCTTCGGCCCGTACTCGCCATGGTTGAAATCGTCGGATTCATAGGTGTCGATAAAGGTGTTGAAGCCTTCATCCATCCACGCATCGCGGCGTTCGTTCGACCCGACGATCATCGGGAACCAGCCATGGCCGATTTCATGCGCGCTGATCCAGAACAGCGCCTTGCCCTTGTCCTCTATCCCGTCGAAGACGATGCCCGGATATTCCATGCCGGACGCCGGACCCGCGACGTTAATTGCGGCGGGCCAGGGATAGGGATACCAGCGGCGTGAGAAATTCTCGACCGCATCCTTCATATATTCGGTCGAGCGGCCCCAGCGTGCGCTGCCCGCGCTTTCCGCCGGGTAGAAGCTCTCCGCCAGTGACGTCTTGCCGTCGGGCAGGTTGATCCGAGCCGCGTCCCAGGCGAACACGCTTGAGGCGCTGAACGCGACATCTCGGGTGTCGTTCATGTGATAGTGCCAGGTCAGCGTGCCGCCCTGTTTGGGGCGTGTATCGGCGTCGCCGATTTCCTCCGGCGAGCGGATCATCACCGTCTTGTCGCTCTTATGCGCCTCGGCAAGCCTCGCCATCTGCCGCTTGGTCAGCACTTCCTGCGGATTCATCAACTCGCCTGACCCGGCGACCAGCATGTCGGACGGGACCGTCACCCAATAATCGAAATTCCCGTATTCGAGGTAGAATTCCTGAGAGAGATAGGGCTGCGTGTCCCAGCCGCGAATGTCGTCATAGACGGCCATGCGCGGATACCATTGGGCGAGATCGTAAATCGCTCCGTCGCGTGACTTGCCCCAGCCCATGCGCCCGCCGAACTTGCCGGGGATGACGTAATGGAACTTGATCGTCACCACCGCTTTCGCGCCCGAAGCGAGCGGGGTGGGCAGGATCAGTTGCGCGCGGGTGTCGCTGATCAGCGGCGTCACCATGACGGGTTTTTGCCCCGCAACCGCGATGGTGGCCGATTCGAGCGTGATGCCGCCGGTGGTGCCGCGGATCGGCCCGCCCGCCGCCATATAACCGCGCGAATCCGCCTTGTAGAGATTCTGCTCAAGCTGGAGCCACAGCACCTCCAGCGTGTCGGGGCTGTTGTTGGTATAAGTGATGGTTTCGCTGCCCGTCAGCGTCTTGGCGGTCGGGTCGAGCGCCGCATGGATCTGGTAATCGGCGCGGTTCTGCCAGTATTTCGGGCCGGGCAGGCCGTTGGAGGAGCGATAGACGTTCACCGCCTGATCGAAATGCAGCGGCGCGAAGGTTTCGCGCGGATTATAGCCGGGGTCGCTGGCGCCTGTCAGCGCGGCAAGGGCGGCGATGCTGATCCCGAAACGAAGGGCGGTGTTGCGAACGCTCATCGGCACAATGTCTCCTCAACTGAACCGGCCCATACATCCACATCGCGGCACGTTTTGTCGATGCAGTGCAGCATATTTATTCTTTGATGGCGGGATGGTCGCGCAGCAGGTGTGCCAGCGCGGCATAATCGGCATGACCGGTCAGTTCAGCCATTGCCCGCTGCAGCGCGCGGTAATGGGTCAGTACCGCTTTCCCGCACGGGGTCAGTTGGGCGCCCGAACGCCCGGCTGCCGTCTCTACCAGCTTTTCGGTCCAGCACCGGTTCATGGAATCGACCAGCATCCAGCCGCGGCGATAGCTCATGCCCATGGCGCGCGCGGCGGCGGAAATGGACCCTTCGCGATCAATCGCGTCGAGCAGGTCGGCCTTGCCCGGTCCCATTGCGATCTCTTCCCCGCAATAAAGTTGCGCTTTCAGCTTCAGGGGACCGTGTTGCATGAATTGCATTTACCCCAATCGCACAGGCAAGTCAGGCAATAGTATCGAACTTGTCCCGCTTGCGCTTGCCGAACAGCAGCTTGCGTTCCAGTTCTCCGCGCAGGGCGACATAATAGGCGTCGAGGAACACCCGGTCATTGATATTGTCCCAGCGATCGATCTTGCCCCGGATCGCATCGGCGACGCTGGCGATCGTGGTGGGGTCGTCCCGGCGCAGCACCGCCTCCAGCCGCTGGAGCTCGAACTGGCCATAGACCGCAAGCTCTTCGGCGGAGAAGCTGATCGCCGCCGGTCGCGCAGCCTGATCGGCGATCAGGTCGGTACCGATATCGCGTCGCGCATTTTCGACGACCCATGTCCCCGCGATCAGGTCGCCCGCGCGCAGCCGGTCGCGGTTGAACAGCGGGAAGAACAGGAAAATGGCCGTCCATGCGAAACCGAGGATCATCAGCCAGCGACTGACGAATCCCTGTGCCGCGCCGAAGCCGAGAAAGGTGAGGGGGAGGAACACCTCCACTTCGCGCATCAGGTTGCGCGCCACCACCGCGCTGCCGGTCAGCCGCCCGCCGTCGCGTGCCACAACGCGCAGCTTCATTGCCCGCTTGCCCCAGGTCGCGGCGCGCGATCCGCTTTCGAACCAGGTGAAATAGAAATTGCGCAAAGCGAAAAAGAACAGCAGCCAGATGACCGCGATAATGCCGGGATAGCTGGCGCTGAGCAGCCAGAAGGCAAGCACGGCCAGCAGGGTCAGCGCGACGATACAGCCGATCAGGATCAGCCCGTCGATCATGAACGCGCTTGCCCGTGCGCCCGCGCTGGCGAGTTTGAGGTGCAGCACCACGCCCTCTGGCGTCACCAGCCCGCGTTCCAGTGTCGGCTGAACTTTCGGGCGCCTAGCCATGGTGGCGTCGTCCAACGAGGGTGAAATAGCTGACCCAGATGAGCAGCATGGTTCCGGCCACCGCGAAGCGTGCTTCGTCGGCGCGGATCAGCTGTCGCGCGAATCCTTCCAGCATTCCTGCGACCATCAGCATCAGCACTACGCCGATCATTACCAGCGCGGCCTTGCGCCCCGCCTGCGCTGCGGCCTCCAGCCGTCGCTGACGACCGGGAAAGGCGACCGCGCGGCCGATATGCATCCCCGCCGCAGAGGCGAGGATGATTGCGGAGATCTCCGTCGTGCCGTGGATCGACAGCCAGCCTAGCAGACCCCAGCCAAGTCCGTGCGGGACATAGACCGCGAACATCGCGCCCAGCATCGCGCCATTCTGTGCCAGCAGCAGCACCGTCGGCACCGCAAATGCAAAGCCCAGTGCGAAGGCGAGGATCGAGATTTGCGCATTGTGGGTGAACAGCGCGGTTGCGAAGATTTCCAGCCCGCTTTGCTTCGGTGCGCCATACAGCGAGTCACGCAGGAACGCGGTCGATGCCTCCATATCGCGTCCCGCCGCGAACGCGTCGGGAATGATCGCACCGTACCAGGCGGGTTCCGCGCGGACGAGGTGATAGGCGGCCAGCGCGGCTGCGAAGAACAGGATCGTCGCGACCAGAATTTCGGGGAGCAGCGACCGCACCGCTGCGGGCCAGCCATGGCGGAAGAACCCTGCAACCTGTTTCGTCCACGGCTCGCGACACCCGTAAAGGATGAAATAGGCGCGCGTGGAAAGCCCCTCCAGATAGGCGATCATCGCCGCGTCGAGAGAGGTTTCGCGTGCAATGGACAGTGCCGAGAGCGTGGCGCGATAGAGGCGCGGCAGGGCCAGCAACTCGTCCGACGACAGGCGGCGGGGCGATTTCTTCTCGACGATATCGAGCAGGCGCTCCAGTTCGTGCCAGTCGGCTTCGCGCTCGGCGCGGAAATGGCGCGCTGCGAACAGCGGGGCGGGGGCGGCGTCGATCATGATCGTTCGCGCTCCTTCCAATAGCGCTCGGCCAGCGCCAGCGGCATCGCGTCGGGTGCCGCTTCCAGCACGTCGATGCCCAGCCGTTTCAGTCGTTCGATGACGATGCGGCGTTCGCGGATCAGCGTCGTTGCGATATTGGCGCGGACGACATCGTCGGCGGTTTCGGGGCGCGCGGTCTGTACGGCTTCCAGTTCGACATCGCGGAACAGGACGAACAGCACGCGGTGCCGTTTCAGCATCCGCCGCGCTGCCGCGATCATCAATTCTGCGGCGGTCGGATCGGTAAATTCGGTAAACAAGACGATCAGCGAGCGGCGTTGCAGCTTCTGATCGAGGGTCAGCATTGACAGGGTGTAATTGCTCTCTTCGCGCGAATAATCGATGTCGGCGGCGGCGCGGTGCAGGCTGGCGAAACTGCGCGAGCCGTGCTGGGTGCCGCTGTCCACCTGCGGTTTGGCGGCGAAGGAGAAGAGTCGCACCCGGTCGCCCGACTTCAGCGCCACGAATGCGGCAAGCAGTGCTGCCGACACCGCCCGGTCCACGCGCGGCACGTCATCCACGGGATCGCACATGGCGCGCCCGGAATCGACTGCCAGCACCAGCGCATTGTCGCGCTCGGTACGATATTCGCGCGCCAGCAGTGACAGATGCCGGGCCGAGGATTTCCAGTCGATCGTGCGCCGTTCCATACCGGGCTGAAAATCGGTGAGCGCCTGAAACTCCTGCCCGTCGCCGCTTTCCAGCCGCATCCGCGCGCCGAATTGCGTACTGCGCAGATATTGTCGCATTCCCTGTTCGCGCGTCGGGCGCAGGTCGGGCAGGATACGGATGGGAATATCGACGGCTCGGACGAGCTGACGCCATGCAAGCCCCAATGGGCCGCTGCGCCGCGCCCAGATACGCCGCACCGTCGCCAGCCCGCGTCGTTCGGCGGTCTGTACCAGCCCGTCGTTATCGGCGGCGATCATCGGCCCGTCGACTTCGGCGGCGATCTCCGCCTCTACCGGCTGACCGTTACGTTCCAGGCCGGGGGCAAGGTTCACCGTTTCGCCCACGCCCATGCTGCCGGGCGCGCCGATGCTGATTGCCGCCCCGCGCAGGCGCGGGGTCAACAACGCGTCGGCGACGATCAGCACCAGTATCGCCGCGATCCAGATCGGCGCGATGACCCAGCCGACGGGTGCGACGACGCCAACGATCAGCGCGGGAAGCGCCGACGCCGCCACCAGCCAGACCGCGCGCTGGGTGGGATAGATCAACGCGGCGCCTCCACCTGCTCGATCAGTTCGGCAACCACATCGTCGACCCGACGCCCGTCGATTTCCGCGGAGGGAGACAAGAGCAGGCGATGGCGCAGCAGGTGCGGTGCCAGCATCTTCACATCGTCGGGGATGACATAATCGCGTCCGTCCAACGCGGCGGCGGCACGTGCCGCGCCCGCCAGCGCCGATGCCGCGCGCGGGCTGGCCCCGGTGGCGAGTTCGGGATGTTCGCGCGTGGCCCGAACCAGATCGACGATATAGCCGATCACCGGATCGGACAGCGTTACGGTTTCGACCGCAGCGATGGCACCCGCGACCTGTGCCGCGTCGGCGACTTTCCCCACGCCGATTTCGGCGGCGCGTGGCGTGCCCGAACGCCTGCCATATTGCGCGACGATGGCGCGTTCCGCTTCTACATCGGGATAGGCGATCGACAGCTTGAACAGGAAGCGGTCGAGCTGTGCCTCCGGCAACGGATAGACGCCCTGCTGCTCAATCGGGTTCTGGGTCGCGATCACCGTGAAGCGTTCGGACAGCGCTTCGGTACGCCCGTCGATGGTGACGCTGCGTTCCTGCATCGCCTCCAGCAGCGCAGCCTGAGTCTTGGGCGGGGTGCGGTTGATTTCGTCGGCGAGCAGCACTTCGCAAAAGACCGGCCCCCTGGTCAGCGTGAACTGCGAGGTCTGAAAGTTGAACAGGCTGGCCCCGATAATGTCACCGGGCATCAGGTCGGGGGTGAACTGGATGCGCCCATAGTCCAGCCCCAGCGTGCGCGCGAAACTTTGCGCCAGCAGCGTCTTGGCGGTTCCCGGCGGTCCTTCCAGCAGCACATGCCCGGAGGAAAACAGCGCGATGGCGAGCAGGCGGACGATGTCCGACTCCGCGACCACGGCCTTGCCGATCTCCCGGTCGATTGCCGCGCCCAGTTCGCGCACCTCATCCAGCGTCATGGGTGATATCCTTTTGCCAGTCATTCAGATCCTGCGCCGCGCGCAGCATTTCGGTTTCGGTTCCCGCTTCAAGCGCGGCATGTTCGAGATCGGTGAAGCGGCGACCATGCCCGTCGGGAAAGCGGTTCAGCCAGACCGCGCGCTCTTGCCCGTCCAGATTGCCGGGTGCGCGCAGTTGCAGCGCCGTGCGGTCGCGTATCCATGCCGCATAATGGGGCGCCGCCAGCCGCGTCTGTCGTGCCAGCCGGGTCAGCGCCGCGACATTATCGACCAGCGCGCTTTTGCCCAGCGCAATCGCACGAGGCGGTTTCAGTGCCGGACCGAACCGCGCAGCCGCGGCGATCCCCGCCAGAATCGCCGCAGCGATCAGCGCCAGCGTCACACCCAGATAGGGCGGCAGGAACATCAGCTTGATCAGGTTACGCTTGCCCGGCAGGTAATGCAGCGTCGTATCGAACGACACGATGCCCGGTTGCTTCGGGTCCAGCGCGCCCAGCATCGACAATGCGGCAAAGGCGCCCTCCGGCGTTTTCAGCGCCTGATTGTCGATCAGGTCGGGGTCGGAGAGAATATAGATATTGCTGTTCCGCATCCGTGCGAGCAACGCGTCACCGTTGGGCGCGGAAACCAGCGGGTCCAGTGTTGCGCTGCGCAGGGTCTGCATCGGCAATCGGGTCTTCGGGAAGCGTACACCCTGATATCCCGGTGCCAGAACCGGAACGCCCGGCGAATCGGCGGCGATTGCCACATGGTCAACCGGAATGATCGGTAGCAGCACCTCCGCTCCCAGCCAGCCGACCCGCTGCACCCGTTCGCCCTGAAACGGCAGTTTCTGCACACTCCATTTGGGCAGTACGATCAGCGTCGGTCCCGTATCGTCGCCGCGCTGGGTCAGAATGCGCATCATGTCCTTGCGCGTGGTGCCCGGTTCTGGAGTCAGGATCAGCAGGTCTTTCGTCCTATATCCACCGGCATCGTTCTGAAGATATGGGGCATCGTCGGAAACCTGTTTCAGCAACGCGAAAAGTCCGTAAAAGCCGTTTCCACTCTTTGCCTGGGCCGGAGGTTTCTCCCCGAAGCTGTGATCCAGTTCCGAACTGAACCCGCTTGCCAGCAGGAAGGCAAGCGCGGCCAGTGCGCCGAACACGACGAGGAGCACCACCGTGCGAGTCGAAAAAGGGCTGGCCGTATCGTCGCCCATCATGCGGCCTTCAGCGCGAAGCGTGCATAATCATCGCGTGCATGATGCCAGTCGCCGCTGTCGAGCGCCCGTCCTCCGAAAAAGCTGCGTTCGACCATGGCGACTATGCGCGAAAAGACGCCGCGCGCTGCCTCCGGCAAGGCATCGATGCGTGCGATGTCGCGACTGGTGAACGACGGGCGCACCGCATTGCCGCGCCATTGTTCGATATCCTCGATCGAGCGGAACAGGATCAGGTGTACCGCCTCGTCGAACCGGCCTTGCGCGGCCAGCCGGTCGGCCTCTTCGAGCAACCGCCGTACTGTCGCCGCTTCAGGTGTCCAGTCCGACGCCTCGGTCGGTTCGGTTTTGCGGCGGAAACGGCCGGCAATCCAGTTGCGCAGGCCCGGTGTCACGGCGACGATCACTACCGCGAGCAGCAACACGCCGATGCCGATCAATATCCAGGTCCAGCCGGAACCGACCCATGCCGAAAACCGGCTGAGGGCGTGAAACAGGTCGATCAGCCATTGCGGCGGCGGGTGATGTACGACTTCTTTGGCGGGAAGGTCGAACTGAATGCCGCTGTCCTGCACCAGTTTCTGATGCGCGAGTGCCACCGCGTGGGGATCGGGGAAAACGGAAACGGCCGGATGCGCGGCGGTCGCCTGACCGGCACTGGCTGCCATGAACTTCCCCCAAAAAAGACCGCGCCTGACAGGATGGCAGAGCGGCTTCGATCCGATGTTGGAGCAAATGCGGTCAGCGCGCGCAACCATTTTTCTGCCGAATTTGGGACAGGTTGGCGTTTCGTTATTTGCGTTCGCACGCGTTCGGGTCCATTGCTAAACGCTGGAGGACAGGATTGGACCACAAATTGTGTTGTAAGCGCCAGCGTCGTGCAGGGCGACCGCCAGACCCTGCAAAGGATGCTGCGATTCTGCGTGCCGCGCGCGAACTGTTCTTTGCACGCGGTTTCGTCGCCACGACGATCGAGGATATCGCTCAGGAGGCGGCTGTATCGAAAGTCACCGTCTATAAGCGCTATGGTGACAAGGAGACGCTGTTCGAACAGGCCTTGCGTACCGAAGTCGACAATATGGCGCAGGCGTTCGAGATCGGCGATCAGTCCGCATCGGGACTGGAGGAACGGCTGAATGCATTCGGTATCAAACTGATGCGTTTTGTATTTCGGCCCAAACATGTCGCGCTTGATCGGGTCAGCGCGCAGGTTTTCATGCAGATGCCGGAGTTGGGGCGTCGCGTCTATGATGCGGGGGTTGGGCAGATTCGCCACTATCTCTCCAATGCGCTGGAAGAAGCATGCGATCGGGGAATTCTGGTCTGCGACAACCCGGAACTGGCGGCCGAGGATTTGCACTCTCTTTGGCGCGGATTCACGGATGTCGAACTGAAATTTGGGGCCCGGAAGCATATCGACGATGAAATTATAGAGCAACGGGTTCGTCATGGAACACGAACCTTTCTGCGTGCGTATGATGGTCACACAGCCTGATTTTCGATGCTGAAGGAATCGCCCATGAAACGTTTGCTTATCGCCACTGCCGCACTGGTCGCGCTGGCCGGGTGCAACAGCCGCAAGCCGGCCGCACCGGAAAATAATCAGGCCGCGACGATCAGTCCCGAAAACAATGTCGCGGCAAAGGTCGCCGCCATGGGGCCGCAGGAACGCAATGTCGTGATGATCCGTGCGATCCTTGATGCGGGCGGAAAGTGCGAAGGCGTCACGAAATCCGAACTGATCGGTAATCCGGCCGATAATGAATGGCGTGCCACATGCACTGACGGCACGGCGCACCTCGTCCAGATCAAGCCGGACGGGACTGCCATTGTCGTCAGCCGTACCGATCAGGGCGGCTGACACCCTGCAGCGCGATTTTATACCTCCCTTGGCCTGGGGGTCGCCGTCGGTCGTTTGCCGCGCTAATCAGGCGGCATGACAGACGATATGACCTATGGGCGCTACCTCGCGCTCGATACGCTTTTGAATGCGCAGCATCCGATTTCGGACCGGCATGACGAATTGCTGTTCATCATCATCCACCAGACGAAAGAATTGTGGCTGAAGCAGACGATTTCGGAAATCGCGCTTGCCCAGTCGCTGATCCGCGACGGTCATCTGGTGGAGGCCTATAAGGCGCTTGCCCGTGTGTCGCGCATTCAGGCGGTGATGACCCTGTCCTGGGATGTGCTGACAACGATGACGCCCAGCGATTACAGCAGTTTTCGCGATGTTCTTGGCAGCAGTTCGGGGTTTCAGTCCGATCAGTTTCGTGCCGTGGAGGTGATGCTGGGTATTCGCGGCGGACAGTCGGGCGGGCCGCTGACCCAGGCGGCGGCGAACGGTCCCAGCCTGTGGGACGATGCCAATGCCGCTCTGGCGCGGGCGGGGTTCGATGTTCCCCAAAGCGCGCTCGAACGCGACTGGAGCAAGGCCTATACGCCCGATCCGGCCGTGGCGGAACTTTGGGCCGAGGTGTATCGCGATACCGAACGCTGGTGGGATCTGTATCAGCTTGCCGAAAAACTGGTCGATATCGATGATGCACTGGCGACATGGCGGCACAAGCACGTCCTGACCGTCTCTCGCGTGATCGGCGGCAAGCGCGGCACCGGGGGTACGGCGGGCGTTCCCTATCTGGAATCGACGCTGACCAAGCGCGCCTTTCCCGAACTCTGGTCGCTGCGGACGATGCTGTGACCGGTTCCTATAAACATCTCTTTCGCCGGTCGCTGGAGGCGGCGCCCGACCGTCTGCATTTCGCCGCGCACAGCCATCATCTCTGGCCGGATGCCAGCTATGAAGGGCAAATAGCCGCATGGAATGATGCCGCGCGGCTGGCGGATCGCAAATGGGGCCGGGTGATGGAGGAGGTCTGGCCCGCGGCACAAAGGCATGTCGCGCATGAAATCGGCGTACCCGATCCGTCGACCATCGTGTTCGCAGGCAACACGCATGACTTCCTTATCCGGGTTGCTTCGGCCATGGAGAATCGCCCGATCCGTATTCTGACGACGGATGGTGAGTTTCACAGCTTTAGCCGTCAGGTCGCACGCTGGGAAGAGGCAGGCAGCGTAACCGTCGATCGTATCGCGGTCGGCGAGGAACTGGCCGACCGCCTTATCGAACAGGCGAAGTTGAATGCGTACGACCTGATTTTCGTCAGTCAGGTGATGTTCGGCAGCGGCGCCGTCACGCACGGGTTGGAGCGTCTTGCGGCACTGGCCGGTCCGGCGGGGCCATGGGTAGTCATCGACGGCTATCATGGCTTCATGGCGACCGATACCGATCTGTCGGCCTTTGCGGATCGCGTCTTCTACCTCGCCGGCGGGTATAAATATGCCATGGCGGGGGAGGGCGTCGCCGTCATGCACGCCCCGCCCGGCTATGGCATGCGGCCCGAACTGACAGGCTGGTATGCGGCTTTCGAGGATCTGGCCGCACCGCCAGGTACGGTCGGCTATGCCCCGGATGCGCGCCGCTTCATGGGGGCGACCTTCGATCCGTCGGGACTGTACCGCTTCGTTGCGGTGCGCGACATGCTGGCGAAGGAAGCGCTGACCACTGCCCGGATCAGCGAGCATTGCAACGGCCTGAAGCAGCAGCTGCTCGCCGGACGTTCCGCCACTCCGCTGGCACAGGCCAGGTTGCTCAATCCTCCGGCAGCGGGACCACAGGCGCGGTTTCTGGCGTTTCGCACGCCCGATGCGATGGTGCTTCATGCCGCGCTTTCAGTGCGCGGGGTCATGACCGATGTGCGCGGCGACGTGCTGCGCATCGGTTTTGGCCTGTATCAGGATGAAGCCGATGTGACGGCGCTGCTCAACGCGCTGCGGACCTTGTGACAGAATAGGAGGGGGAGATGGCGGAACAGACACGCAAGGATCGTCTGCGTCAATTCATCCGGGATATCTGGGATGAAGGCAGGGTGGAACTGGCCGGGGAATATTGCGCGCCTGTCTATCGCATCCATCATGATCCCGGTGATCCATGGGACGGGATGACGCTCGACCTGGATGGCTTTCGGGACCGGGTGGTCAAATCGCGCGCGGCTTTTCCCGATCAGAAGTTCCTGATTCAGGGACTCTATGCGGACGGGGATGCCGTGGTCATGACATGGCTGTGGGAAGCGACGCATCTGGGCGATATTCCCGGCTTTCCGGCTACGGGAAAGCGGGTCGCGATGTCGGGTGCCACCGCTTATATGTTCGACGCATCGGATCGCCTGACCGGGCACTGGCAGGTTACCGACCGGCTGGGCGTGTATCAGCAGTTGCAACGAAACAAGACTCCGGGCTGACAGCAGGGGATGTGTCGCCGATTGCCTTCTGCGCGGCGGCGTTCACTATTTGGTATCCCTATTATGGCAAGTCTTTCCCCCGAATTTGTGCAGATGCGCGCATATGGGGGATGGAATTGTTGTCCGACAGGCAGATACCACTGATTGCACCAAACCCGCCGAAGCTGAGCGAGATGGGGGAAGAACTCGCGGCGATCGAGGCGTCGGGGCAATATAGCAACGCCGGCCCGACGGTTTCGGCGTTCGAACGTGCCATAGTCGAACAATTGTTTGGCGGAGAAGGCGCTTGTCTGGCCGTTGCCAATGCGACGCTTGGCCTGATGATTGCGATCCGGCAGGCGGCGGGGCGCAACTGGCGGGGAGAGCGGTTCGCACTGATACCCGCCTTTACCTTTGCGGCAACCGCGCACGCGGCCGAATGGGCTGGGCTGACACCGTTGCTGATCGACTCCGATCCGGATGACTGGGCGGCGTGCGCCGAAGCAGAGGATGCCGCATTTGCCCGCTATGGCAGTCAGATCGCGGTCGTGGTGCCCTATGCCACCTTTGGCACCTGCATCGATCTGGAGCGCTATCGTCGACTGGCGGAACGGCACGACGTCGGGGTGGTGATCGATGCGGCGGCATCGCTGGGCGCACTGGATGAGAACGGGCACGGTTTCGGACAGGGGCATCGTTTTGCCACCGTGTTTTCGATGCATGCGACCAAGCCCTTTGCCACGGCAGAGGGCGGCCTGGTATATTCGGCAGATCCGGCATGTATCGACGATTTACGTGCAATGACGAATTTCGGTTTTGGCATGCCACGCACCGCAACCGTGGCCGGCCTGAACGCGAAACTGTCCGAAGTCTCGGGTCTGCTCGCCAGCCGGAAACTGGCCGAAATCGACAGCTGTGCGGATCATCGTACCCGGTTGGGCAGGGCTTATGGCGAACTGCTGGGTGACTTCCGCCTGCAGCGATTGCGCGGTGCCCGTCCCATGACGCAGTTTCAGTCGCTGTTGTTGCCCTCGCATCTTGCGGCATTCAGAGAGGACATCATCGCCGGGCTGGCAGCACGCGGCGTCGGCGCGGCGCACTATTTCGCCCCGCATCTGGGCCAGCAGCCCTATTTCAAGGCTACGGCGCGTATCGAGCCGACGCCGGTGGCCGATTCCATCGCCGCGCGCATCCTCAGCTTGCCGTTGCATGATCATATGGATGTCGAGGACGTCCGCTATATTTGCGAGATGTTGTTCGATAGCTGTGCCAAAACCACATCCGACAAGACGATGGCCGCTACGGTGAGCCAGCCCGAACGTACCGGTACCCTGATCATCGGCGGCGGCCCCGGCGGGATGGCGGTCCTGAACGCTGCGGCGAAAGGCGGGCGGCTGGAAACGCTGGCACGAAGCGGCCTGACCATGATCGATCGCGATACGGTGCTGGGCAGCGGTCAGCTCGGCACCTATTCGATCACGTCGGACAGCACCGCCCAGACTTTTTTGTCGGCGGCGAAGGATACGCCTTATCCGGCAATCGAGGCGCTGGTGGATTCACCGGGCGGAAGGACGATCGCACATTATAACGACGCGCTGGGCGTTCCGCTGGCCGAGACGCCGCCGTTCCTGAATGCTTTGGCGGCAAGTTTTACCACTATCGCACAGAATGCAGGAGCGCAGGTCGTGACCGGCTATACGGTGACCGGTGCCAGGCAGGTGGCGAGCGGGGGCTGGCGGGTGCAGGCGCGGATGGCGAACGGAACGCGGGAGCGCGAGTGGCTCGCCGAGCGGATCGTCATTGCAACCGGCGGGTATCAGGATCGGGAATCGATCGGGCGCGAATGCGTCGATGGTGCCCCTTTGATCGAACTGGCCGGAGATCGCCTGATGACGGGAGATATGGCGTTGCGCAGCGGTGCGATGTCGGAGATCCGCGCCCGGCTGGCGGATGCTGCCGCTCCCCGGATCGCCGTGATCGGCGGTTCGACCAGCGCGCTGGCGAGCATCGCCATGCTGTTGAAAGCATCGCCCGCCTTACCGCTGGGCGCGAATGCGGTGACGCTGTTGCACCGACAGCCGTTACGCCCCTTCTATCCATCGGTCGAAGCGGCGCATGCAGACGGCTTCACCGATTTCGGCCCGGACGATATCTGTCCGGTCAGTGGCTTCGTCTATCGGCTGGCGGGTTTCCGGCTCGAATCGCGTGAACTGGTATTGCGGATGCTGCGTGTCGGCGGTCGCGTGCCGGACCCGCGTCTTACCATGCATCAGGTGCAGCCGGACGATCCGCAGGCGCGCCGGATTGTGGAGCAGGCCGATCTGGTCATCGGTGCGCTGGGCTATCGTCCGCACGCGCTGCCGCTCTTCGATACCGACGGGAATCGGATCGCATTGTGCGCGGATTTGCCCGGACGTCCCAGGCTGGTCGATCAGCAGTGCCGGGTGATCGACGCGGACGGCACGCCCGTACCGGATGCGTTCGGCATCGGTCTGGCCGCAGGCTTCGTGCCCGAAGGCAGACTGGGCGGCGAACCCAGTTTTCGGGGCAAGGCCAACGGCCTGTGGCTGTGGCAGAATGACGTCGGCATGATGGTCGTGGACCATCTGCTGAAGGGGCTGGTACGCGAGGCGGCATGACCGCTTGTCCTACCGTCAGCGTGGTGATGGCGGCCTATAAAGGCGCCGACCTGATCACCGAAACACTTGACAGTTTGCAGCAGCAGACGTTCGGTGATTTCGAACTGGTCGTCGTCGATGATTGTTCACCCGATGAAACGGCGGCGGTGATCCGTGCCTATGGTGATCCGCGCATTCGCCTGATTAGGGCGGAACGCAACGCCGGCTGCGTGCATGCCCGCAACCGCGCTTTTGCCGAGGCACGGGGCCGCTACATCGTCGGCCTGGACCATGACGATATCTGCCTGCCCGAACGGTTCGCAAAGCAGGTGGCGTTTCTGGATTCCAATCCGGAAGTCGTTCTGGTCGGCACCGCGACGAAATTGCTGGAAAATGGCACGATCCGGCCACACCCCCGACCAACCGGACTGACGCCGGACCTGATCGACTGGCTGATGTTGACGCGTAATCCGCTGGTCTGGTCGTCGGTAATGTTTCGCGCCGATGCCGCCCGCAGGCTGGAAATCTTCGAACGGCCCGACCTGCTCTATGCCGAAGATTTCGACCTGTACCATCGCCTGCGGCCCTTCGGAAAAATTGCCGAACTGGATGCGGTGCTGACCCTCTATCGCAACCATCCCGGCGGATTGTCCAAGCTGCATGAAAACAAGATGCTGGCGCAGGCGGCGGTGGTGCTGGAACAGGTTCATGCCGATTTGCTGGGCGAGTCCGACCCGCAGATGACCGAGCGTATCGTGCGGCATGTCATGGCGCGTCAGCCGGTGCCCGATGCGGCAACGCTGTCGGCGCTGTTCCTGTCGATCGACACATTGCACCGCGCGTTTGCCGACCGCTACCAGCCCGGTGAAGCCGCTCGCGAAGCAGTCAGGCAGGACATAGCGCGGATATGGCATCAGCTGTGCCGGGCCGCCATTCGTTCCGGCGCGGTGCCCATGCATCAGGCCCGTAGCGCGGCACCGACCGATGCGGCGACCGGGCATGGTCAGGTCGACCTGCTCGTGTCGCGCATGGTGGGCCAGGTCCGCGCCATGCGGCGCGACCGGTTTAGGGCGTAACCGCGTCCACCGGCGGTTCGCTAATCACCTCATCCGGCAGTGCTGCGGTCGGGCGGCAGCCCCAGAGCGCATAGAACAGCACATAGAGTTCGCATGCCGCGGGAAGCAGGAACGACCATTGCAGCCCGAAATGATCGGCAAGCCAGCCCTGACCGGTGGCGAGCGCGCCGCCCGCAATCGCCATGATAAGCAGGCCCGAGCCTTCTTCGGTCAGGGGACCGAGACCGCGAATGCCCAGCGTGAAGATCGTCGGGAACATGATCGAGTGAAACAGGCCGACCAGGATCAGCGACCACATCGAAATATGGCCGGTTCCGAAGATCGTAATCATCAGCAGGGTGAAGGCCCCGATCGCGGCGCCCGCCAGCATGGTTTCCGCCTTGATGAACCGCATCAGGAAGCTGCCGGCGAAGCGCCCGACCATCATTCCGCCCCACAGCAGCGTCAGATAGGTACCGGCTTTTTCGGCGGTCATCGCGCCGATCTGCGGCTGGGTGATGAAACTGATGAGCAGGCTGCCGACACCGATTTCAGCGATCAGATAGATAAAGATCGCCGGGATGCCGAACACCAGATTGCGGTGCTTCCAAAGGCTGTGATTGCCACGCTCCTCGCGCGCAACACGTCGCGTGTCGCTGCCGAGGTCAGGAAGCCGGATCACCGCGAAAACGCCCGCAAGCAGCAGCAGGACGACGACGATCCCGACATAGGGAAGCTGCACCGATTGCGCGTCCGCCAGCTTCTGTGCTTCGGTCAGCGTCACATTGGCGGCGCCGTGCGCGGCGGTGCCGGTGCTGCTGCGTCCAAGGATCAGCAGGCTGCCGAACAGCGGCGCAACCATCGTGCCTGCTGAGTTCATCGCCTGCACGAGGTTGAGGCGCGAAGAAGAGGTTTCGGGCGGTCCCAGCACCGATACATAGGGATTGGCCGCGACCTGGAGCAGGGTGATGCCCGAAGCGAGGACGAACAGCGCCGCCAGAAACACGCCATAGGACACGAACTGCGATGCCGGAATAAAGCCCAGCGCACCAACCGCCATGATCGCGAGCCCGATCACGATCGACCATTTATAGCCTGCGCGTTCGAGCAGCTTTGCCGATGGGATCGACATCACGAAATAGGCGATGAACCAGACGAACTGAACGAGCAGCGCCTGCGTATAGTCCAGATCGAATACGACTTTCAGGTGCGGGACCAGAATGTCGTTCAGAACCGTGATGAAGCCCCACATGAAGAACAGGGAGGCAAGTACCGCAAGTGCGGCGGTGTAGGTTTCGCGTGGCCCCTGAACGCCGACCCGCGGATTGACTGGTGCTGCACCGGGCATCCTGTACTCCTGCTTGGACTTTGAACCGAATCCCGCCTGTTATGTTCTGGCGGGAACGGGCATTGCTAGTGATTATGTCTCGGTACGCCAATAACCTGAGCAATCCGCTGATATTTCACGGCGTTTTCCAGCACGGCACCGGTATCCATCTGTCCGGTGACGCCGCGCTGTATCTCCTGCCAGGGAGTCTGGCTGGCCGGATAGGGATAGCCGCCCCGATCGTTCAGCTCGGCCCGGCGTTGCGCCAGTTCCTCACCCGAAATCAGTATGTCGGCAGTGCCCTTGCGCAGGTCGATGCGGACCCGGTCGCCGGTTTTGACCAGTGCCAGCCCGCCGCCCGCCGCCGCTTCGGGGGAAGCGTTCAGGATCGACGGACTGCCGGAGGTTCCCGACTGCCGGCCGTCGCCGATACAGGGCAACGCGCGAATGCCGCGCTTCAGCAGCTTGGCAGGTGCGCGCATATTGACCACTTCGGCGGCACCGGGATAGCCGATCGGCCCTGCACCGCGCATGATCAGCAGCGACTTTTCGTCGATTTCCAGATCGGGATCGTCGATGCGTGCGTGATAATCCTCTGGCCCGTCGAACACCACGACCGGCCCCTCGAACGCATCCGGGTCGTCCGGGTTGGAAAGATAACGGTCCCGGAATTCGTCCGAAATGACCGATAATTTCATGATCGCGCTGTCGAACAGATTGCCGCGCAGGACGGAGTAACCGGCTGCTTTCGCCATCGGTCGGTCGAACGGACGAATGACCTTTTCATCCTCGATTTCCGTGTCCCGGCAATTGTCACCCATCGTCTTGCCGTTGCAGGTCAGCGCGTCCTCATGGATCAGGCCCTGTTTGATCAACTGGGAGACGACTGCAGGTACACCGCCCGCATGATAATAGTCCTCGCCCAGATATTCGCCCGCCGGTTGCAGATTGACCAGCAGTGGAACATCGCGGCCATAGGTCTGCCAGTCGTCGATATTCAGTTCGACGCCGATATGACGCGCGATCGCGTTGATATGGATCGGCGCATTGGTGGAACCGCCAATGGCCGAATTGACGCGGATCGTGTTGATGAATGCCTCGCGCGTCAGAATGTCCGAAGGCTTGCGGTCGGCATGGACCATTTCGACGATCTGGCGGCCGGTGTGATACGCCACTTCCTGACGGTCGCGATAGGGCGCGGGGATCGCCGCCGAACCCGGCAGCGACATGCCCAGCGATTCGGTCAGCGAGTTCATCGTCGTCGCCGTGCCCATGGTGTTGCAATAGCCGGTCGATTGTGCCGACGAGGCAACGAGCTTGATAAAGCCCTTATAGTCGATCTCGCCTGCCGCCAGCTTTTCGCGCGCCTTCCAGACGATGGTGCCCGATCCGGTGCGTTCGCCCTTGTAATAACCGTTGAGCATCGGCCCGACCGACAGTGCGATTGCCGGAATATTGACCGTCGCGGCCGCCATCAGACAGGCCGGTGTCGTCTTGTCGCATCCAACTGTCAGCACGACGCCGTCGAGCGGATAGCCGAACAGGATTTCGACCAGCCCCATATAGGCCAGGTTGCGGTCGAGCCCGGCGGTCGGGCGCTTGCCGGTCTCCTGAATCGGGTGCACCGGAAACTCGATACAGATACCGCCCGCTTCGCGAATGCCCTCGCGCACGCGTTCCGCCAGCACGATATGATGGCGGTTGCACGGGCTGAGATCGCTGCCGGTCTGGGCAATGCCGATGATCGGCTTGCCGGATTGCAGTTCTTCCAGGCTCAGGCCGAAATTCATGTACCGCTCCAGATAGAGAGCGGTCATGTCGGCATTATCCGGATTGTCGAACCATTCGCGCGACCGCAAACGGCGCGGCACTTCGCGAGACGGTGAGGGAGGAGGGTTTTGCATTGTTACTTTTCTGTCGAGAATTTGAATTCGATCGTATTCGAATAGGTCTGCCCCGGATTCAGCGTCGCACTGGGGAAGTTCGGGTGGTTCGGCGCGTCGGGGAATAGCTGGGGTTCGAATACCACGGCGTCGCCCTCACGATACAGATGCTGCCCCTTGCCGAGCATGGTGCCGTCGAGGAAATTGCCCGAATAGAATTGCAGCCCCGGCGCGTCCGACCATATTTCCAGCACGCGGCCGCTTTTGGGGTCTTCCAGCCGTGCCATTTGACGGACCTTCCCAACCTGACCGTCAATCACGAAATTGTGATCATAGCCATGGGCATAGCGGATCTGTTCGCTGGAACCGTCGCGTACGCGCAGGCCGATCCGGGTGGGCTTGCGAAAATCGAACGGTGTGCCCTCCACCGACTCGATTTTGCCCGTCGGGATCAGGGTCGAATCGATCGGTGTGAAGTGGGAAGCGTTGAGCGTCAGAATATCGTGCATCGCCCCGACCGTGGCCTGGGCGCCCGACAGGTTCCAATAGCTGTGGTTGGAGATGTTGACGATCGTGGGCTTGTCGGTGGTCGCCTTATAGACGATTTTCAGCGTGTTTTCCTTGCCCAGCGAATAGGTCGCGGTGACGTGCAGATCGCCGGGATAGCCTTCCTGCCCGTCTGGGCTGTCATAGGACATGGTGACGCTGGCGATGGGCCCGCTTTTCACCGAATCGATTTTCCACACGCGCTTGTCGAAGCCGTCCGCGCCGCCATGCAGCGAGTTGGGGCCGTCATTGACGTCGAGCTGATAGGTCTTGCCGTCGAGGGTGAATTTGCCTTTGGCAATTCGGTTGGCGAAGCGGCCAACGGAAGCGCCGAAATATTGCGGATCGGCAAGATATTCGGCCGGGGTATCATAGCCCAGTACGACATCGTCGATATGGCCCTTACGATCCGGAACCTTCAGGGTGTGAACCGCGGCGCCCAGCGTCATGATCGACACGGACATGCCGTGATCGTTGGTCAGGGTGACCTTTTCGATAGGGGTGCCGTCGTTCAATTTTCCGAAGGATGTGCGTTGAGCGTCCGCGGCCAGTGCGGACGAAGCCATTGCCGTCATTGCTACTCCGAAAACAAGTCCGGCGGATACCAGTTTCATCGGACGCATCATTCCCCTCCAACGGTAAAGATTATATACTCATACAAATGACAAGGTTTTTGGTCGGAAACAAGTGAAATTTTGCGGCTGATGATTGAGAGCGCCGGAATAAGGTTAAAATCGATCGCGCTGTCGCGACATTTCGTTTTAATCACGCGCGATAGCAATGATGGTAGCGGTACCGCGTGGGACTTGCTAGCGTAAAACAACCGGGCCGGAAGCGTCTGGAGTGGCTGGGAGAGTCGAGATGCGGGTAGAGAGGTTCATGAGCGGGCTGGCGCTGATATTGCTGGCGCTGGTGGGAGCGGGCGTTGCCCATGCCGAGGACGGTTATGCGCTCTGGCTCCGTTATCGCCCGGTCGGACAGACATGGGATGCGCGCTATACGGCGGCGGCGACGCAACTGGTGCCGGCAGGCGGCAGCGCCACCATCACGGCGGCGACCAGCGAACTCAATCGCGGTCTGCGCGGGATGCTGGGCGCGGTGCCGGGGCAGGCGGCGTCGGTATCGCGCGACGGGGCCATCCTGTACGGTACACCCGCAAATTCGCGCGTCATCGCCGCCCTCGATCTGCCGCTGAAAGGATTGGGGAACGACGGATTCGTCATCCGCTCGGTGCGCGTCAACGGCCATCGCGCCACGGTGATCGCGGCGAACAGCGATGTTGGCGTGCTCTATGGCGTGTTCCGCTTTCTGGAACGGATGGAAACCCGCGAGCCGCTGGCCGGCGTCGATGTCCGCGATGCGCCGAAGCTGAAGCTTCGGATGCTTAACCACTGGGACAATCTCGATCGTCATGTCGAACGCGGCTATGCCGGATTGTCGCTGTGGGACTGGTTCACGCTGCCGGAATGGAAGGCGCCGCGCTATACCGACTATGCCCGTGCCAATGCTTCGATCGGCATCAACGGCACGGTACTCAACAACGTCAACGCCAATCCCGATATCCTGCGTCCGCGCTTCCTGAAGAAGGTGGCCGCGCTGGCGGATGTGTTCCGCCCTTATGGTATCCATGTGTACCTATCCGCCAATTTCGGTGCACCGGTCGCGATCGGGGGGCTGAAAACCGCCGACCCGCTAGATCCGAAGGTGCAGGCATGGTGGAAGGCGAAGGCGGACGAAATCTATCGCCTGATCCCCGATTTCGGCGGGTTTCTGGTCAAGGCCAATTCGGAAGGCCAGCCGGGGCCGCAGGATTATCACCGCACCCATGCGCAGGGAGCCAATATGCTGGCTGCCGCGCTGAAACCGCATGGCGGGATCGTGATCTGGCGCGCCTTTGTCTATTCCGCGCAGAACAGCGAGGACCGTGCCAAACAGGCCTATTCCGAATTCAAGCCGCTCGACGGCAAGTTCGCCGACAATGTCATGGTGCAGGTGAAGAACGGCCCCATCGACTTCCAGCCGCGTGAGCCGTTCCATCCGCTGTTCGGGGCGATGCCGCATACGCCGCTGATGATGGAAGTGGAGATTACGAAAGAGTATCTCGGCTTCAACACGCACCTTGCCTATCTGGGCACGATGTGGGCGGAGGTGCTCGATACCGATACCTGGCAGCACGGGCAGGGTACGACGGTTGCCCGGGTGCTGGAGGACGGCAAGGGAACGGGCCTGACCGGCATGGCGGGCGTATCCAATATCGGCAACGACCGCGACTGGACGGGGTCGGAGTTCGATCAGGCCAACTGGTATGCGTTCGGGCGCCTTGCCTGGAATCCGCAAGGGTCGGCGGAGGCGATCGCGCGCGACTGGACGAAGATGACCTGGGGCGAAAATCCGCAAATGGTCGATGCGATCGTCGGCATGATGATGGAATCGCGTGAAGCGGTGGTGAATTACATGACTCCGCTGGGCCTCGCGCATCAGATGGCGACCGGGCATCATCACGGGCCGGGACCATGGGTCCACAATCTGTCGCGCCCGGAATGGAATCCGGTCTATTACAATCGTGCCGACGCGAACGGCATCGGATTCGACCGTAGCGCGACCGGCAGCGATGCGATTGCTCAATATGCGCCCCATGTCGCGGCACTGTTCGGGTCGCTGAATACGGTGCCGGACAAGGATTTGTTGTGGTTCCATCACGTCCCCTGGACCTATCGGATGCGGTCGGGCCAGACGCTGTGGGATTCGCTGATCGATCATTATGACAAGGGCGTCGCCACGGTGGCGCAGATGCAGCGGACCTGGGCCTTGCTGAAGCCTTATATCGACAAGCAGCGCTTCGATGAGGAAACCGCGTTCATGGAAATCCAGCATCATGACGCCTTGTGGTGGCGCAACGCGTCCATTGCCTATTTCCAGAGCCTGTCGAAGCTGCCGCTACCGGCCGGACATGCTGAACCGCCCCATGACCTGCGCTATTATGAGGCGATCAAGACGCCCTATGCGCCCGGCCAGGCGGAATAATCCGGTTTTGCCAGAGAGGGCCTGACGCGACCGGTGCAGGGATAGCGAAACACTTTCCTTGCGAAATCAGGATGTTCAACTTTCAGTCGCTAGCCATTGGGTTGCGGCGGGCAAACGGCGTGCGCCAAATGCATCGGCAGTTGCATCCTGAGCAGCCTTAATAAGGTTGCAAAAGCAGACGGGTAAATTTACCTGCCGATGCAATAGTTGCTTAGGCAGGTAAATAATGGACCCATTCTACACGCCCGAAACCTTTTTTCCGCGCGCCTCGCTGGGGTATCTGCTGCGTCGGCTGAACAAGCTGGGCAGCAACCGCGTGGAGGATGCGTTCGACGGAAACGACATAACCTTTACGCAATGGGCGGTGCTTGCGCTGGTGGCGAACAAGATCGCCTGCACCTGTTCGTCGCTGTCAAAGGATCTGGGCCATAATAGCGGTGCCATGACCCGCGTGCTCGACCAGCTTGAGGAGCGCGGATTGTTGAAACGGGTCAGGGATGATTGCGATCGGCGCGTCACCAGGCTGACCGTCACTCCGGCCGGCACCGTTCAGCTCGAACAGCTTGCCGCTATCGTCATGGATGTCTGGAACGATATTCTGGATGGCGCTGACCATGAAGAAGTGCGTCAGCTTATCGCCCTTCTGAACAAGCTTCTGGCGCGCTTCGAGGCGCTTGAAGACAAAGCGGAGGCGTCGAAATGAAGCGCTTTCTGTTATCCGCCCCGGCGCTTGCTGCGCTGGCGCTGGCCGGATGTGCCGCGCCGCATACCGAAGTTGCAGTGGATGCCGTCAAGGCGCCGGCTTTGGGTCTGAGCGACAGCGATGCGCCCCGGATCGATACGGACTGGTGGAAGGCGCTGGGCGACCCGCAACTCGACCATATTGTCGACGATGCGCTGTCGGGCAGCCCCACGCTGCAATCGGCGATGGCGCGCGTGCGTCTGGCGCAAAGTGCGCTGCAGGGAGCGGATGCGGCGACGAAACCACAGATCGCAGCCGACGCCAATGAGCAGTTTGAGCGGCTCAGCAGCGTCTATATCATTCCGCCTCCCTATGGCGGCACGTTTCGCTGGGTCGGGCAGGCACAGGCCAATCTGAACTGGAATCTCGACTTCTGGGGGCAGCAGGCCGATGCCGTGCGGCAGGCACGCGACAGCGCGAACGCAGCGGCACTCGATTACGACGCGGCACGGCTGGCCCTCGCGGGCTCGGTGGTGCAGACCTATATCGAACTGGTGCGTGCCGAACGCCAGATCGCCATCGCGCAATCCACCGTCGATCAGCGATCGCAGTCTCTGCACCTCGCCAAAGTGCGGGTGAAGAGCCAGCTTGCCAGCAATATCGACGTTCAGGCATCGCAGACCCTGCTCGCTCAGGCGCAACAGGCGGTGATCCGTGCAAAGGGGCAGCGCGAACAGGTTGTCCACGCGCTGGCGCTGCTCGCCGGACAGGGTGCGAACTATTATTCCACGATCCGGCCCACGCAATTGAAGCTCGACACGCTGTTGCCGCTTCCCAAGGCGCTTCCGGCTGACCTGCTGGCGCGGCGTCCCGATATTCTGAGCGCTCGTGCCCGCATTGCTGCTGCCGCCGCCGGGCGTCAGGTCGCGCGCAAGGCATTTTATCCGAACGTCAATCTGCTTGGTCTGGTCGGATTGCAGGCGCTGGGGATCGGCAACCTCTTTTCCAGCGATGCCTCGACCTATGGCGGCGGTGCGGCAATTCACCTGCCGATTTTTGAGGGCGGAAAGCTGCGTGCCGATTATGAAGGCGCCACCGCGAAGGTCGATGCCGCGATCGCAAGCTATAATCAGGCGGTATTGGGGGCGGTGCGTCAGACCGCCGATGCGCTCAGCCGCTATCATACCCTGACCGGCGATCTTGCCGAACAGCGCAAGGCCGTCGCCGGACTGGCCGAAGTACGCAGACTGAACAATGTGCGCGTCTCCACCGGTCTTAATTCGCGGCTCGATCTGATCGGTTCCGATGTACGCCTGCTCGAAGCGCGTCAGGCCGCCGCCAATCTTCAGGCCGATAAGGCCGTTGCCGAAATTCAGTTGCTGGTCGCTGTCGGCGGCGGGTTCGATCCCGACTCCGCCGGTGCGTCCACCGCCTCCGTCACAAGGGCTGCCCAATGAACGATATGGTCCATGATATGAACGATTCCCGTGAACCGCTGGAAGAGCGGCTTGCCGAAGAAAGCGTCCCGCAGGTGGAAACGGCTGCGCCGGAAGAGCCTGGTCGTCCGAAAGCGCGCCGCAAATTGCTGACCATCTTGGCGATTGTGGTGGTTCTGGCGGCGCTGGTCTATGGCGGCTACCGGCTGTTTTTCTCTCCTCCCAGTGAATCGACTGACGACGCCTATGTCGGTGGAGACATGGTGGCGATCACCGCGCGCGATCCCGGCACCGTTACCGCCATCTATGCGGACGATACGCAGCGGGTGAAGGCCGGAGAGCCGCTGATCGACCTCGATCCCGCTACGGCGGATGTCGAGCTTCAGGCCGCTGCCGCACAGCTTGGGCAGGCGGTGCGCGGTGTGCGCGGCGACTTTTCTCAGGTGAATGCCGCCCGCGCATCAGTGGTGCAGGCGCGTGCCGATCTCGCCCGTGCTCGCAACGATCTTTCCCGTCGTCAGGAAGCGGCACAGCAGGGTGCGGTTTCGGGCGAGGAGGTTTCGCACGCGGCGGATACGGTGAAGACCGCCGGCGCGTCGCTCAACCTTGCCGAGAGCAAGCTCGCTCAGGCGCAGACACAGGTGCAGGGCACCAATGTGCGCGACAATCCCGCGGTGCTCGCGGCGATCGCCGCCTATCGCCGCGCCGCGATCCGGCGCAGTCATATGCACATTGTCGCACCGATCAGTGGTACGATCGCTAAACGCACCGTGCAGATCGGACAGCAGGTCAATGCCGGAACGCCGCTGATGGCGGTGGTGCCGCTTCGCCGGGTCTGGATCGACGCCAATTTCCGGGAAACCCAGTTGTCGGATCTGCGGGTCGGTCAGCCGGCGACGATCACGACCGACGTCTATGGCGGCAAGGTGGTGTATCACGGCCATGTCGAGGGACTGGGCGCGGGCAGCGGCAATGCTTTCGCGCTGCTGCCGCCGCAGAATGCAAGCGGCAACTGGATCAAGATCGTGCAGCGGGTTCCCGTGCGGATCGTGCTCGATCCGAATGAACTGGCAAAGCACCCGCTTCGTATCGGTCTTTCCGTCAAGGTCGATGTCGATACCAGTAACGTTTCGGGCACGCTGCTCGGTGCGCAGGCGAAGGCGCCCTTTGCGCCACAGGCCAGCGATACCGGCGGGGATGCCGTTCAGACGAAGATCGATCAGATCATCGCTGCCAATACGGGACGCTGATCATGGAAAAGGGTGGTGCGTTGCCCCCCATGACGGGGCTGGCGCTGGGGCTGACTGCCTTTGCCCTTGCGCTCGGCACCTTCATGCAGGTGCTCGATTCGACGATTGCCAATGTGTCGTTGCCTACCATCGCCGGTAATCTGGGCGTCAGCGCGGATAACGGCACCTGGGTGGTGACCTCCTTCGTCGTTGCAAACGGGGTTACGGTACCGCTGACCGGCTGGCTGATGGGACGTTTCGGGGTGGTTCGCACCTTTGTCGCATCGGTGGCGCTATTCACCTTCGCATCTTTTCTGTGCGGACTGGCCTGGAACCTCAATGTCCTGATCCTGTTCCGGATTTTTCAAGGTGCGGTATCCGGTCCGATGATTCCGGGCAGTCAGGCGCTGCTGATTTCCATCTTCCCGGAAAATAAACGTTCGACGGCACTGGGAGTCTGGTCGATCACGACCCTGATCGGGCCGGTCGCCGGGCCGATCCTGGGCGGATATATTTCCGACAATTATCACTGGAGCTGGATCTTCCTGATCAACGTGCCGGTGGGGATCATTTGCGCATTCCTGTGCTGGCGCGGTCTGAGAGACCGGGAAACGCCCACCCGCAATATCCCCATCGACAAGGTCGGCGTCTGGATGCTGGTCATCTGGGTCGGTGCGCTGCAAATCGTGCTCGACAAGGGCAAGGATGCGGACTGGTTCCATTCGACGGTTATTGTCGTTGCGGCGGTCGTTGCGGCGGTCATCTTTGTCGCCTGGATCATCTGGGAACTGACGGATGCCCATCCGGCGGTTGATCTCTGGCTGTTTCGCGGACGGAATTTCACGCTCGGCACGATTGCTTTTTGCATGGGCTATGCGGTCTTTTTCGCCAACGTCCTCCTGATGCCGCTGTGGATGCAGACCCAGTTGGGATATACGGCGACCTGGGCGGGACTGGTGGCGGCGCCAAGCGGTGTCGTTGCCATTATCTGCACTCCCATCATGGCCCGGCTCAGTGGTAAAATGGATGCACGGATGCTGGCGACGATTGCCTTTGTGGCGTTTGCCGTGTCGTTCTTCATGCGCGCGGAGTTCACGACGCAGGGTGATTTCTGGACCTATACCATGCCGATGCTGGTGCAGGGGGTGGCGATGAGCTGTTTCTTCCTTGCCATGCTGAATATCCAGCTTGACGGTATTCCACCCGAACAGCTTCCCTCCGCCACCGGCATTTCCAACTTTGCGAGAATGACCAGCGGCAGTTTTGCCGCGTCGATCGTCACCACCATGTGGGACCGCAGGGAAGCGCTGCATCAGAGCCGGATGTCCGAACATTTCACGGCGTTCGCGCCCGGATATCGGCAGGCGGTGGACAAGCTGGAATCCCTTGGCGCGAATGCGTTGCAGGCTTCCGGTGCCATCACGCACCAGATGGTCCAGCAGGCCTATCTGCTGTCGGTGGACGACCTGTTCTGGGTTTCGGGCTGGATTTCGATCGTCATGATCGTGCTGGTCTGGTTCGCACGTCGGCCGAAGGGCGACACGGGCCATGTGGCTGCGGAATGACGACGACGGGTATTGCGCGATGGCGTATCCGCAATACCCGCCGCCGGCGGCATCGATCGAAGCGTCCGGAAAAACCGATGCCGCATCCCGCGCTCTCGCCTGCAAGATACGCCGCAGGCGCCCTTCTCAGAGCGCAAGTCCGATCAGGTTGGTTGCCGTATAACCGTCCGTGCTATTGCCGCTCATGATCGTCATATGGTGGCATGGCAAAAGTCTCCGGCATTGATGTCGGCGCTACCACCCTGAAGCTGATGCCCAGTGTCGTGCGATTTATGTCCGGGGAATTTCCGCGGCGTCGATTTATGGAAACATGCCAAACACAAATGGTGGTACAAGCCGTGCGGTATGATGACGACTTCGCCTTCGACCCACGGGCATGTGGAAAGCACGACGCTGCTGATCGTCGATGACGACCGCGCGATCCGTGACCTGCTGGGACGCAGCCTGTCCGCCCATGGCTATCGTGTCCTGACCGCCGCGAATGTTCGGGAAATGGAGGATATGCTGGCATGTGAGTCGGTCGATCTGATCCTGCTCGATATCATGATGCCCGGCGAGGATGGCCTGTCCGCCTGTCGCAGGCTGACGGACGGAGATGGCCCGCCGGTGGTTTTTCTGAGCGCGCTGGGCGAGGAGCCGGATCGCATTGCCGGGCTGGAGACAGGGGCAAGCCATTATCTGCCGAAGCCGTGCAGCGCGCGCGAGGTGCTGGCGACAGTGCGCGCCGCGCTGCGTCATCGCGATAGCGCGCAACCGCTGGAGCGCCGGGTCTATGGCTTCAGCGAGGGCTGGCGGATCGATCTTACTTCGCACGAGCTGTTCGATCCCGATGACATTCTCGTCGACCTGACCGATGGCGAATTTGCGGTGCTGCGCGCCTTTATCGAACGTCCGCGCCGGGTGTTGCCGCGCGAAACCCTGCTGGAAGCGGCGCGCGGACCGGATACCGAATCCTTTGACCGTGCCATCGATGTGCAGGTCAGCCGGTTGCGCCGCAAGCTGAAGGCGACCGACGGCACGATCATCCGCACCGTCCGCAACGAAGGCTATATGTTCGCGCCGCCGGTGACGCGCATCCTATGAAAGCCCGCCGCTGGCCGCTTTTCTGGCGCATTTTCGGACTGATGCTGCTGACCCTGCTGCTGGTGCAGGCGATCAATTTCGCGCTCGTCATGCTGATGCCGCCGCCGCAGCTCAATATCAGCACCTTGCCGGAGGTTGCGGCCGCGCTGCGCGGTAAGGGCGACGACAAGGCGCTGATCGTGAGCGACGGTGAGGCCGCCGTTCGGAGGGAGGAAACCTTTCGCGACAAGCGGCTGGAAGGCCGGCTTGCACTGATGCTCGGCGTGCCTGCTGAGGATGTGCGCATTCGTTCGATGCATCCCCATGAAGGGCATCCGCCCGACGCCTTTATCGAAAAGCACCGGCGCCCGCCGGAGCTTGCCGGTATTCGTACCCAGCCGTTTCTGTTCGGCGATTTCACGGTGTCCGCGCGGGTCGACGGCACATGGCGGACGGTGCGTCCCAGATACGGTTTTATCGCGCCCTGGCGGCGGCGGGCGTTGCTATGGCTGGTCGTTGCCATATTGGTGGTTGCGCCGTTTGCCTGGTTGCTCGCGCACGGGCTGGCCCGACCGATCCGGCTTTTCGCTTCTGCGGCGGAACGGCTGGGCCGCGATCCGAAAGCGCCGCCGCTGGCGATGAAGGGACCGCCCGAAATCAGCGATGCGGCGGCCGCGTTCAACGAGATGCAGGCGCGGCTCAATCGCTATGTCGAGGATCGCACCACCCTGATGGCGGCGATCGCACATGATTTGCGCACCCCGCTGATGCGGATGGGTCTGCGGCTGGAGCATGCTCCGCCGGAAGTGCGGGAAGCCTGTGAAGACGATATCCGCGACATGGAGCATATGATCGCGGCGGTGATGGCCTTTGTTCGCGATATGGCGCGTACTTCGCAACGGCATCGGTTGGACCTGAGGGCGCTGGCCGAAAGCGTGACTGACGGGTTCAGCGATGCGGGTGGCGCGGTGATGCTGCAATCGGGCGGGCCGGTCGTGCTTGACGGCGATGCACCGGCGCTGAAGGCGATGTTGTCGAATCTGATCGGCAATGCGCTGAACTATGCGGGCAGTGCTACCGTATCGCTGGGTCGCGAAAACGGCAGCGCAGTGATCGAGGTGCGCGATACCGGGCCGGGTATGGCACCGGAAGATATCGAGCGCGCTTTCGAGCCCTTTTTCCGGGCCGAACGCTCGCGCAATCGCGATACCGGCGGGATTGGACTTGGTCTTGCCAGTGCGCGGACAGTGGCGCGGGCGCATGGTGGCGACATCACCCTGTCCAACCGTTCCGGCGGCGGTCTGCTTGCCCGGGTGACGCTGCCGGTCTGAACCCGGACACATGACAGCAATATGGGCAGCGCACGCCACCCTTCTTTTCAAGGCGGGAAGGGGCGAACATGCGCAAACTGGCGATCATCGGGACATTGCTGACGCTGGCCGGATGCGCGGCCGGAGGTCATCCGCATTTCCGTGGACCGCCTCCGCCCGGACATCGCGGCGGGCCGGAAGGACCGGGGGGGCATCGTGACGGTCGCCTTTTTCTCAGCCCGATGGGAGAGCCCTTCCGGGCGGAAGGCGGCATATCCGGCGCTGCCCTGTGGTTCAGGGAAACCGACGCAAACAGCGATGGTGTGCTGACGCAGGACGAGTTCGAAAAGGATGCGGCGCGGTTCTTCAAGGTGCTTGACCGCAACGGCGATGGCGAAATCGATCCCGATGAGGTCGCTTATTATGAAAAGGTGCTGGTGCCGGAAAGCGGTGGCGGCGAACGTCCTGTGGGCGGACCGGGAGAGGCAGGCGGTCATCCCGGCGGTGGACGACATGGCCCAGGCGGTGGAGGCGGGATGCGCGGACCGGGTGAAGGCGGCGGTGGAAGGCACGGCCACGGCGGCGGAGGCATGGGGCGCGACGGAGGTGGCGGAGGCGAGGGACGCAGTGGCGGCGGTTCGGCTGAGGCTATGCCTGACTATGCCGATATGGGCGCGGCGCGATACAGCTATCTGCCTTTGCCCGAACCGATCACCGCAGCCGACACCAATTTCGATGCCAGTGTCTCACTCGACGAGTTTCTGCGCGCGGCCGACCGACGTTTCGCGCTGCTCGACAAGAATCACGACGGCAAGATCACCCGCGCCGAACTACCTCGGATCGGCGGTGGGGAAGGACGGCATCGTCGTCGTCGCCATTAGAAAAGGTGCCGAACGGAAACCGGGCAGGCGGATCTATACGCCTGCCCGATATGGATCAGCCCTGTGGCGGACCGTCCGGCCCCATTGGACCGCCATGTCCCCCATGTCCGCCCGGGCCACCATGCCCGCCAGGGCGACCGGGACCACCAGGCCGATGCGGACCAAAGCCGCCCATGGGGCCATGAGAAAGCCGCATCAGGGCATCGAAACGCTGCTGCTGACCACTGTCGAGACTTTCATAAAAGGCCTTGAGCGCGGCAATATGCTTCTGCTCCCGGTCAGAGCGTTCGGCCGCATGCTTTTGCATGTCCGCCAGCCGCTGTTCGAACGATGGCGGTGACGCAGGCTGCCGGTCCATGCCCTTGCCGCCTTCCTTGCGACCGGGACCGCCGGGGGGTGGAGGCGGCATGGTGGTCTTCAGCAGCGCGTCGAGCGCCGAACGCTGATCGGGGCGAAGTTGCAGCAACAGTGCCATATCATCGGCATGCTGTTTCTGCATGGCGGCGCGTGCTGCCGCTTTCGGCGCGCCATCACCGGGTGGTTGCTGGGCGATAGCGGGTGTGCCGAGCATCAACATGCCCGCTGCAATCATGACTGGTTTGAACAAGATTCCCTCCTTTAACGGAGCGCCACTATTTCGCCTCAATTGTGTCGGCGGAATTTCCGTCAGCCGAGCAATCCGGTTGCGCGCCACCGACGGGTGACCGGAGAGCGGATCAGCAACTGCCCGCACCGGCTGCATCGGGCATGCGGCAGATCGGGTTGTCCGCGAAGCTCTTCTGGTGAAAGGCGGGAATTTCCTGCCCTGTGGCGTCCGTCGGCGCACCCCGGTTTGCTGATCGACATAGCAGCCTCCTGTCCGTGTCAGGCTGACGGTCAAGCATGTCCCGTATATTTCAGGCATTTCGCAACGGCTTGTCGCTGTACGACGGGCGGTGCTTCGCTTACGAAGATGAGGAGGGGGGAACCGTTGCCGCATTATGTCGCCGTCGATCCACAGCTATGCGATCATCGCGGTCCCGCTTGCCTTCGCGGCCAGCCTGTTCGTGTTCGCCGCGATTGTCGAACGGCATCGCCGACGGTTTGAAAACAGTACATGGCGCCGCCACGCCTATGCATTGGCGCTGGGCGTATATTGCACGAGCTGGACGTATTTCGGTGCAGTAGGGACTGCCGCGACGGCGGGCTGGGACTATCTGCCCATCTATATCGGTCCGCTGATCCTGCTGGTGTTCGCGCCCGGCCTGCTGCGTCGGCTGGTCAGCGTCGTCCAAAGCGAAGGCGCGACCAGCATTTCGGACTTTATCGGATCGCGTTTCGGCAAGAGCCGCGGACTGGCGGCGCTGGTTACGGTGACGGCGATCCTGGGCATCATACCCTATATCGCGCTGCAATTGCGCTCCGTCGGCGCGGCGTTCGCAACCGTCGGCGGTGCGCGTGGAATCGTGGCGCCGATGGCGATCGCGGCGATCCTGTTCGCCTGTTTCGCACTATTGTTCGGCACGCGGCGATATGATGCGGCGGCGCGTAATGAGGGATTGCTCTACGCAACGGCATTGGAATCGCTGGTAAAGCTGTTGGCGTTCGGTTCGATCGGCATTTTCGCGCTCTGGCTGCTTGCTGATGCGGGGCCGGGCTTGCGGTCGGCGGCATGGGGGCAGTTCGTGCACGCTTTCGCGCCGCAGGGTATCGGGATCGGTCTGGTGGTCGTCACCGGGATTTCCATGGCGGCGATTCTGTGTCTGCCGCGCCAGTTCTATATCAGCGTGATCGAAGCGCGCGGCGGAAGCGATCTGGTAAACGCCCGCTGGATATTCGCACTCTATCTGCTGCTCATGGTGCTGATCGTTCTTCCCGTCACCGTGGCAGGGCTGGCCATTCTGCCTGCGCATGTGTCGCCCGATCTCTATGTGCTGGCGCTGCCGCTGTCCCATGGTTCGACTTCTCTGACATTGCTGGCCTTTATGGGCGGTGTGGCGGCGGCGACCGGCATGGTGGTGGTGGAAACCATTGCGCTGGGTACGATGGTGTCGAACGATCTGGTTGCACCGTTGCTGTTACGCGGGACGGCTACGTCCGGACGCGACTTTTCAAACCGGCTGCTGACGGTTCGGCGCGGCGCGATGATTGCGGTGATCGCAGTGGCGTTGCTGTGGGCGGCCAATGTTCGGGCGGACGAGCGGCTGGCGTCCATCGGGCAGATCGCCTTTGCCGCGATGGCCCTGATCGCGCCATTCCTGCTGATCGCGCTGCGTAAGCCCAATAACGATGCGCTGGCGGCAAAGCTGGCGCTGACCGGTGGCTTGCTGGTGTGGCTCTATACGCTCGCCTTGCCGCCGGTATTGCCGCAGCGCTGGCTGGCCGGCCTGTCGAATACGCTGATCGACCCGCATCATCTGTTCGAAATCGGTCATGCCGATGCGCTGTCCCATGGCGTTCTGTGGAGCCTCGGTATCACGTTGCTCGTCTATGCGCTGGTCACGGCGCGGCGGGTGCAGCCCGGCATTGCGGTGCTGCCGATCAGCGCAGCGCAGCCCGGCAATATCCGCGATATTCGCGGGCTGACCGAATTCACGGGACGCTTTGTCGGCCATGATACCGCAGTGCGCGCCTTTGCCGATGTGGATGCGCTGGCCCCGCTGACGCCACAGGATGCGCGGCGTGCGGAGCGTTTGATCGCTGGGGTCGTCGGGGCCCCGTCTGCCCATGCCCTGATCGCATCGGCAATCTCCGGTGCGCGCTTCAGCTATGAAGATGCTGCGCGAATGCTGAATGCCTCCGGTCAGAGCCTGCAGTTTTCAAAGGATCTGCTGGCGGCCACGCTGGAACATATCGACCCCGGCGTCAGTGTGGTTGACGGCGATCTGCGCCTGATCGCCTGGAACAGCCGCTATCTGGAACTGTTCGCCTATCCGCCCGACATGGTGCGGGTCGGTACGCCGGTCGCCGACCTGATCCGGTTCAATGCGGAGCGCGGCGATTGCGGGCCCGGTGAAGTCGATGTCCATGTCGAGCGCCGGGTGGAGCATTTGCGACGCGGGGCAGCGCACAGTTTCGAACGCCGTCGCTATGACGGACGCGTGCTGAAGATCGTCGGCGGCCCGATGCCCGGTGGCGGCTATGTCACCTGTTTCACCGATGTCACGTCAGAAGCGCGGGCTCGCGAAGCCTTGCTGCGCTCGCGCGCGGAACTGGAAGACCGGGTCACTGCGCGGACTGCCGAACTGACCGATGCAAATGCGAAGCTGGCTGATGCCGACCGTGAAAAAACCCGTTTCCTTGCTGCCGCCAGCCACGACCTGCTGCAACCGCTGCACGCTGCGCGATTGTTCGGGACGGCGTTGCGGCGGGGGCTGGATGCGCGTTCGGGGGATATTGCCGACCGGCTCGACCAGTCGATCGGCGCGGCCGAGGAATTGCTACGCACGCTGCTCGATATTTCGAAGCTCGACAGCGGAGGTATTCAGCCTGAAGCACGACCGGTCTCGTTGCCGCCATTGCTGACGGAAATCGCCGGACGGTTCCAGCCGCTGGCGCAGGAAAAGGGGCTGGCGCTGCGGATCGGCCCGGTGTCGGGGAACGTGCATAGCGATCCGGCGCTGTTGCGTTCGGTGGTGCAGAATTTTCTGTCGAATGCGGTGCGTTATACCGCACGGGGCAGTATCCTGATCGGCACGCGGCGGCGCAGGCGCGACGGCGCGTGGCAGGTCGGGATCAGCGTCGTCGATACCGGCCGTGGGATTGCCGAAGCCGACCAGCGCCGCATCTTTCGTGAGTTCGCACGTATCGGCGGTGAGGAGGAAGTTGCCGGAATCGGACTGGGGCTGGCGATTGTCGATCGCATTACGAGGCTGATCGGCGGAGCAGTGACGCTGCACTCCCGCACCGGGAGGGGGAGCGCCTTTACGATATGGCTGCCGTTAGTGGCCGACGGCGAACAGGTGGCCATTTCCCTGCGCGAGCAGCCCCCCGGTTCTTCCGAAGAGGCTATGCCGCATACCGTGCTGGTGGTGGACGATGATGCGGCCATCGTCGCGGCGACCCGGACCTTGCTGGAACAGAGGGGGCATCGGGTATTCGGGTGTGGCGGGGCTGGTCAGGCACTGCCCCTGGCAAAGCGATGCGACGTGGCGCTGGTCGATTTCCGTCTGGGTGAAGCAGAAGACGGATTGTCGCTGATCGAGCGTCTGCGTGCAGTCAATCCGTCCCTGCGGGCTGCGTTGGTGACGTCGGAAAGCAGTTCGGCCCTGCATCGTCGTGCGGAGGCGCTGGCGGTGCCGGTGCTGCTGAAGCCGGTTGCCGGAAAAGTGCTGGAAGCGTTTGTGGCGGGCCACGCCGTCGATTGATCTTATGCCGCCGGACCCAGCCCCAGTGCCTGTGCGGCGAGGGCTGCCTGTGTCCGGTTGCGGACGTCCAGCTTGCGCATCACCGCCGTCATATGTGCCTTTACCGTCGCTTCAGTGACCGAAAGTTCATAAGCAATCTGTTTGTTGAGCTTGCCCTCCAGCACCGCGAGCAGCACCTTGAGCTGGGTCGGAGTCAGGCTGGCGACCTCGCGCCGCACTTCTTCGACCGGTTCGTCGGAAGAGTCGGGCAGCGGTTCGTTGCGCAGCGCCGCTTCCAGCGTCTGTTCGATGGTTGCAAGGTCGCTGTCCTTGCGCAGGAAGCCGACCGCACCGAATGCGCGCACCTCTTCGGCGACTTCCGGGGCGTCAGAACTCGATACGACAAGGATCGGGATTTGCGGCCGCTCGGCATGGAGCAGGGCAATTCCCGAATAGCCGGTGGCGCCCGGCATTTTCAGGTCAAGCAGGATCAGCCGCAGCGCGTCCGCCTCTCCGACCGCGCGGGCCGCCGCTGCCAGCGTGCCCGCCTCGATCACCCGTGCGTCGGGCAACACCTCCCGCACCGCCAGGGTCAGTGCCTGACGGAACAGGGGATGGTCATCCGCGATCAGTACGCTTTCCGTCACGCCTCTTCCGGTTGCGGTCGGTTTTCCAATAGATGATCGACCACGGACGGATCGGCAAGCGTCGATGTGTCGCCCAGATTGCCGACATCGTTTTCCGCGATCTTGCGCAGAATACGGCGCATGATCTTGCCCGAACGCGTCTTGGGCAGGCCGGGGGCGAACTGGATGACGTCGGGCGTCGCGATCGGACCGATTTCCTGACGCACCCATTTGACCAGTTCGCGGCGCAGATCCTCGCTCGGCTCCACTTCGCTGTTCAGCGTCACATAGGCATAGATACCCTGTCCCTTGATCGCGTGCGGCATGCCGACCACGGCGGCTTCGGCGACCTTTTGATGGGCGACCAGCGCGCTTTCGATCTCGGCGGTGCCCATGCGGTGCCCGGACACGTTGATGACATCGTCGATCCGGCCGGTGATCCAGTAATAGCCGTCGGTATCCCGGCGGCAGCCGTCGCCGGTGAAATAGACACCGGGAAAGGTGGTGAAATAGGTTTGAAAAAAGCGCTCATGATCGCCCCAGACGGTGCGCATCTGCCCCGGCCAGCTATCGGTGATGACCAGACAGCCTTCACCCGCTCCCTCGATCGGGGTGCCGTCATTGTCCACCAGTCGGGGCTGAACACCGAACATCGGCCGGGTCGCACTGCCGGGTTTCAGCGGCGTCGCACCGGGCAGGGGCGTGATCATGGTGCCGCCGGTTTCGGTCTGCCACCAGGTATCGACGATGGGACAGCGCTCCTCTCCGATGACCTTGTAATACCATTGCCAGGCTTCCGGGTTGATGGGTTCACCGACGCTGCCCAGTACGCGCAGCGATTTGCGGCTGGTCTTTTTCACCCAGTCATCGCCTTCGCGCATCAGCGCGCGCAGCGCGGTCGGCGCGCCGTAAAAGGCTTCCACCGCGTATTTGTCGACGATTTGCCAAAAACGCGACGGGTCGGGCCAGTTGGGCACGCCTTCGAACATCACCGTCGTCGCCCCGTTCATCAACGGACCATAGACGACATAGCTGTGTCCTGTGACCCAGCCGATATCGGCCGCGCACCAGTAAATCTGCCCCGGCCGGTAATCGAAGACATATTGATGCGTCATCGACGCCCAGACGGCATAGCCGCCGGTGGTGTGCAGCACGCCCTTCGGCTTGCCGGTCGAGCCGGAGGTGTAGAGGATGAACAGCGGGTCTTCCGCGTTCATTTCCTCCGGCGCGCATTCGGCGGACTGTTCGGCAACCGCTGTCCGCCAGTCGATATCGCGCCCCTCCACCATCGGCACATCCGCGCCGGTGTGGCGTAGCATCAGAACGGTATCGACGCCGGGACATTCCTTCAGCGCGGCATCGACATTGGCTTTCAGAGGCACCTTGCGACCGCCCCGCAGCCCTTCGTCGGCGGTGAGTACGACACGGCTGTCGCAATCGGTGATCCGCCCCGCCAGCGCATCGGGTGAAAAGCCTGCAAACACGATCGAATGAATGGCTCCGATCCGCGCGCAGGCGAGCATCGCGACCGCCGCTTCGGGGATCATCGGCAGATAGAGCGTCACCCGCTCACCACGCCGGACGCCTGCATCCTTCAGCACATTGGCCAGACGGCAGACATCGGCGTGAAGTTCGCGATAGGTGATGCGCCGGTCGGGGGTGGCGGGATCGTCCGGTTCCCACAGGATCGCGATGTCGCCGCCGCGTTCGGCAAGGTGCCGGTCAAGGCAGTTGGCGGCAAGGTTTAGCGTCCCGTCCGAAAACCAGGCGATACCGAAATCCTTCTCGTCGAAGCTGGTTTCCTTCACCCGGCTAAAGGGTCTGATCCAGTCGATCCGCTGTGCTTCCTCGCGCCAGAACCCTTCGGGATCGTCGACCGAGCGGTGGTACATGGCGTGATAGCGGGCTTCGTCGATCAGTGCGGTTTTCGCCCAGTTGGCGGGAACGGGATAGATGGTGTCGCTCACCTGCGATGCTCCTCTCCATGTGCCGGACGCGCCACCTCTTATCGGGCGCGGATACCGTTTTCCGAAAGGATAGGCCCTGCGGCACCCGAACGGAGCCTAGACCAAGGTCGTAGAGCTTCGACCTTGGTCCGGATGGTATGGCTCCGTTTCCCAGCCGATGCTGTCGAATAGCCGGACATAGATCCGGCATCGCAACGGGCAGGGAGAGAGAGGATGGCCAAGCTGAAACGAGCCGCTTTGGGATTGTTGCTGAGCGCAAGCGCGCTCGCCGTACCGGAGCTGGCCCATGCGCAGAGCGCGCGGGAGGCGGAACTGGAACAGCGTCTGGAACGACTGGAAGCGCAGATGCAGCAGCTTCGTGCCGACCTGGCCGCTGCGCGTCAGCAACAGGCGCAGACGGATGCAACCGCACAGGCAGCGGTTACGAAAAGCGATGATACCGCGACGAAGGTTGCTGCGATCGAGGCGCAACCGACGCAACCGCAGGGCGATGGCTTCCGGGTCGGCGATACGACGTTCAAGGTCGGTGGATTCATCCGCGTCGTGGCCTCCAACAGTCATTTCGGCGATGGCGAGGTGCCCAACAACACGGTGGGCCGCGATTTCGATCTGGCGCAGGCGGTGCCGGTCGGTGGCGGTGCTCCCTCCAATGTGCAGGACTTCACCGCCAAACAGTCTCGCGCCTGGATTTCGATGTCGACCAGCGTCGGTAGCCATGTCGTCAAAGGGCTGATCGAGGCGGATTTCCAGACGCTGACCGGCAGTCAGCGGACGACCAATCGCTATGATTTCTCGCTACGCCGTGCGTTTCTGCAATTCGACAACTGGCTGATCGGTCAGGAATGGACGACGTTCCAGAATGTCGCGGTCCTGCCTGAAAGCACCGATTTCGTTGGAGTTGCCGGGGGAACGATTTTCGTCCGCCAGCCGATGGTGCGCTATACGGCTGCGCTGGGGCAGGGGATGACGCTGGCGGTAGCGGCGGAAAACCCCGAAAGCGGCACCGCGACGCTGGGCAGTCCGGCGCTCACCGAGAATGGCGACGACCATATCCCCGATTTTACCGCGCGCCTGAATGTCGCAGGCAAGAGCGGAGAGTTCGCACTGGCCGGTATCGCCCGCCAGATCAGCGTGAATGCGGGCGGCGACGGGGTGAACCAGTTCGGCTGGGGCATCAGCGGGTCGGGCAAGCTTTTCCTGAACGCCGCGCATAGTGCCGACCTGCGCTTCATGGCGACCTATGGTTCGGATATCGGCCGCTATGTCGGGTTCAACTTCGCGCCGGACGCGATTTACGATCCCGCTACCGATACGCTTTCCCGTGTAAAGGTGTTCGGCGGCTTTGCGGCCCTTCGCGTACCGGTTGCGGCGAACGTCCGGGTCAATCTGATGGGCGATTACCAGAATGTCGATTACGCCGACGACCTGACCATCGCGAGCATTGGCGGCTATAATCACCGCACCTATTCGGGCGCAGTCAACCTGTTCTACTCGCCGTTCAAAAGCGTCGATCTGGGCGTCGAATATCGCCACCGGGTCCGCACGATCGTGACCGGCGCAACCGGCACGCTCGACCGGATCAGTGTCGCCGGAAAATACACATTCTAGAATGATAACGGGGAAGGAGAGGGAAAATGGCTACTGCCTATGAGGATGTTCCCAAACATCACAAGCCGACCCAGAGCGAGAAGCTGGTCATTACCGCGTCTTCGCTCGGCACGGTGATCGAATGGTATGATTTCTATCTGTACGGCCTGCTAGCCGTTTTCATTTCAAAGGTGTTCTTCGCCGGAGTGAACGAAACCACCGGCTTCATTCTGGCGCTCGGCGCGTTCGCGGCCGGGTTTGCCGTGCGGCCGTTCGGGGCGCTGGTGTTCGGCCGCGTCGGCGATATCGTCGGACGGAAGAACACTTTCCTCGTCACCATGGGGTTGATGGGCCTGTCGACCTTCGCGGTCGGCCTGTTGCCGGGCTATGCCACGATCGGCGTCGCATCGCCGATCATCCTCGTACTGCTGCGCGTGGTGCAGGGGTTGGCGCTGGGCGGCGAATATGGCGGTGCCGCCACCTATGTTGCCGAACATGCGCCCAACAATAAGCGCGGTTTCTACACGAGTTTCATTCAGATCACCGCGACCTTCGGCCTGTTCACCGCGCTGCTGGTGGTGATCGGCATTCGTACCATCATGGGCGAGGACAGTTTCGGCGGCTGGGGCTGGCGTATCCCCTTTCTGCTGTCGTCGCTGCTGCTGGGTGTGTCGATGTGGATCCGGCTTCAGCTCAACGAAAGCCCGGTTTTCCAGAAGATGAAGGATGAAGGCACCACCTCGAAAGCGCCCTTGTCCGAAGCGTTCGGCCGGTGGGGAAATCTGCGCTGGGTGCTGGTGGCGCTGTTCGGTGCGGTCGCCGGTCAGGCGGTGGTCTGGTACACGGGGCAGTTCTACGCGCTGTTCTATCTGGAGAAGATCCTGAAGGTCGACGGCGCGACCGCCAACATCCTGATTGCCATCGCACTGGCGCTGGCCACGCCGTTCTTCGTCATCTTCGGCTGGCTGTCGGACAGGGTGGGGCGCAAGCCCTTCATTCTGGGCGGCTGCGCCCTGGCGGCGCTGACCTACTTTCCCGCCTATCATATGCTCTCGAACGCAGCCAATCCGGCGCTTTCGGCGGCGCAGGCGGCGGCACCCGTCACCGTGACCGCCAATGACAGTGAGTGTTCTTTCCAGTTCGACCCGATCGGCAAGAACAAGTTCGACAGGACGAGCTGCGATATCGCCAAGGCATATCTGGCGAAGAGCGGCATCAACTATACCAATGCCGCAGCGGCGGAAGGGCTTCCCGCCACCGTTGCGATCGGTAGCCGGGTACTGGTCGCGCCGGTTCCTTCCGCCTTGTCGCCGGAAGCACGGGGCGATGCGATCGCGGGTTTCCAGAGCAAGCTGAAGGCGGCGCTGGCCGATGCCGGATATCCGGCCAGAGCGGACCCGGATGCGGTCAACAAGCCGATGGTGATCGCGGTCCTGTTCTACCTCGTGCTGCTGGTCACGATGGTGTACGGTCCGATTGCGGCAATGCTGGTCGAACTGTTCCCCAGCCGTATCCGCTATACCTCCATGTCGCTGCCCTATCATATCGGCAACGGCTGGTTCGGCGGCTTCCTGCCGACCACGGCTTTCGCGATGGTCGCTGCCACCGGCAACATCTATTACGGCCTGTGGTATCCCGTGCTGGTAGCGGCCGCGACAGTGGTGATCGGCCTGTTGTTCCTGCCCGAAACGTTTCGGAGGAATATCGACGACTGATTATTTTGATCCCGACGGCATCGTGTTTTGCACTGGATCAAAGCACGATGCCGTCCAACCCACGATAGCGGCCAGTGACGACAATCGGAGGCAGTCATGACCACCACCACGAACCAACTTGAAACCCGCTCGGGCGTCGCGCTGAACGTTCGTCCCGCCACCGAACAGGATGAGACGATGCTCTCCACCCTGTTCGATCAGGTCAGCGATGATGACCGGCGTTTCCGTTTCCTGTCCGCTGCTGAGCATATCAGCCACACGCAACTCGATCCGCTGATCCATGCCGACCATTTTACCAGCGAGAGTTTTCTGGCGTTCGACGCTGCCACCGATGAACTGGTGGCATCCGCGCTGCTCGCCTGCGACAAGGATATGGATACCGGCGAAATCGCGGTGTCGATCCGCAAGGATTATCGTGGCAAGGGCGTCGGCTGGGCCTTGCTCGACATGCTCGGCAGCGAAGCGGAACGGCGTGGTGTGCGCCGGGTGATCTCAATCGAAAGTCGCGAAAACCATGCCGCGATCGAACTGGAGCGGGAAAAGGGTTTCACGCCTGAACCGGTCGACGGCGATCCGACGCTGGTCGTTCTTTCCAAAAACTTTCGGGAGTAAGGCGTGCGCGAGGCATATCAGCGAAGCTGGCAGGCGAGCATCGACGATCCGCAGGGATTCTGGCTGGACGCCGCAAAAGCGGTGGACTGGTTCGATGCTCCTGAAAGCGCCTATTCCGAAAAGGCGGGATGGTTTCCGGGTGCCTCGCTCAACACCTGTTACAATTGCGTTGATCGCCACGTTGCCGCGGGGCGCGGCGATGGGGTTGCGTTGATTTACGATAGCCCGGTGACGGACACGACCCGGTCCTGGAGCTATGCGCAATTGCTCGAAGAGGTCGGTCGGGTGGCGGCTATGCTGGCGCGGCTCGGCGTGGAGAAGGGGGACCGCATCGTCCTCTATATGCCGATGGTCCCCGAAACGCTGTTTGCCATGCTGGCCTGCGCGCGGCTGGGTGCCGTTCATTCGGTGGTCTTCGGCGGTTTCGCGCCGCATGAGCTTGCCAAGCGGATCGATGACGCTGCGCCGAAACTGGTGCTGACCGCGTCCTGCGGGATCGAGGGCAGCCGTACCATCGCCTATAAGCCGATGGTCGATCAGGCGCTGAAGCTTGCCAGCCATGCGGTCGCTCATGTCGTGTTGCTACAGCGCGACCGCCTGATGGCCGATATCAACGCACCGCGCGATATCGACTGGGCGGCATTGCGTGAGGACACGGCAGGCGATTCCCTGCCGGATTGCGCACCCGTGGCGTCCGACGATCCACTCTATATTCTCTACACGTCCGGCACGACCGGTACGCCCAAGGGCGTGGTGCGCGAAAATGGCGGCCATGCCGTCGCGCTCGCCTGGTCGATGGCGAATATCTACGGCATCGGCGCGGGCGATGTATTCTGGGCGGCGTCCGATGTCGGCTGGGTCGTCGGCCACAGCTATATCGTCTATGCGCCGCTACTGGTCGGTGCGACCACCATCCTGTTCGAAGGAAAGCCGATCGGCACCCCCGATGCAGGTACTTTCTGGCGTACCATCGCCCGGCATGCGGTGAAGATATTCTTCACCGCCCCGACCGCGATCCGCGCGGTGCGCAAGGAGGATAGCGAGGCGGCTTTTATGAAGGAAACGGGGACGGGTCCGCTTCAGGCGATCTTCCTTGCGGGCGAACGTGCCGACCCGGATACCATCGCCTGGCTGGAGGAAAAGAGCGGCCTGCCGGTGATCGATCACTGGTGGCAGACGGAGCTTGGCTGGCCCGCCATCGCGACCTGCTTCGCGATGGGCGATACCCGACGCAGGCCGGGAAGTGCCGGCTTTCCCGTTCCCGGCTGGAACTTCGCCGTGCTGGGCGATGACGGCAGAGTTCTGGGCGCAGAGCAGAGCGGCAATATCGCGATCCGCGAACCCCTGCCGCCCGGTGCTTTTCGCGCGCTGTGGAATAATCCGGAACGCTATGCCAAAAGCTTTTCGGGCTTTCCCGGCTATTATGAAACAGGCGACGCCGGACATTTCGACAGCGACGGTTTCCTGCACATCATGGGGCGCACCGACGACATCATAAACGTTGCCGGGCACCGTTTGTCGACGGGTCAGATGGAGCAGATCGTCGCACAGGTGCCGGGTGTTGCCGAGTGCGCGGTGATCGGCGCGGACGATCCGGTAAAGGGCATGGTGCCGCTCGCCTTCATCGTTCCGCGAGCCGATATATCCGATGCTTCAGCATTGGCCGCGGCTGCCATCGCCGCCGTGCGTGCCGAACTGGGTGCCGTGGCCGCGCTGCGTAAAGCCTATGTCGTGGCGCAGCTTCCCAAGACGCGATCGGGCAAGATCCTGCGCGCCCTGTTGCGGACCATCGCCAACGGCAAGGACTATACTATTCCGGCGACGATAGAAGATCCTGCCGCGGCCGATGTGATTGCCGGAGCAATTGCTTCGGAAAGCACGCCGGCCTGACTGGTTCGGACAGACCGTTCCCCCCTTTCCCCAATTGGGCCTGATCGTGTATTAAAACGATGCAATAGGAAGAGGAAACCAATGAAAAGCGCGATTATAACGGGCTTCGCCGGTGTGTGGGCTATCGCGATTCCATCGCTTGCTCTTGCGCAATCGGGGGGTGGCGGGACCGGCCCGGGAATGCCGGTACTGGTGGGAGAAAGCCGTTCCGTCGACTTCAATGAAAAGACGATGGACGAACGCGCGCGCGATGCCGCCGAACGCGACGCTTTGCAGAAGCAGCAGAAAGGCAAGGACGAGGCGAGAAGCCTCCGCGCACGCCCTGCCAGGTTGAAAGATCTGGTCGAGGGAGCGAAGATTTTCGACAAGAAAGGAGTCGAAATCGGCACGATTCAGTCAGTGGACGGTAACAGTGCGGTCGTCGCCAGCGGCGACAGCGTGGTCGCCGTGCCCGCCGACGCCTTCGGGAAAAATCGCAACGGGCTGATGCTGGCGATGACCAAGGCGCAGTTCGACAAGCTGGTCGCCGGCGCGCAGTAAAACCAGTCCGGTTATGGACGCCGTTCCCGAACGGGAACCGGCGTCCAGCATGGCTATTCGACGCGGAAGGTCAGCCCCGCATTGGCCTCCAGCCGTTTTCTCAGCGGTTCGGCCATCAGTCCGCCCGCCGTCCAGATGCCGCCGGTTTTCGGCGCTTCGTGGATCAGGCAAAGCGCGCTTTCCGCAATCATCTTGCTGGTCGAGCCATAGCCGGGATCGCGGTCTCCCGTCACCGTTGCCGTCAGGCGTTCGCCATCGGGCATTTCGGCGATGAACAGCAGTTCGTAAAAGCCGGTTTCGCGTTCTTCTTTGCTCGGGCCTTCGCCCGGTTTCGGGCCGTCCTCACCGCCGATCGGGTTCATCTTCGCAATGGCCTCGGCCGCGGCCTTGCCCATTTCGCCCAGTCCCGGTGCGATCATCATCTCGTCATACACGAAATCGGTGCCATAGGGCTGACCGGCGAGGAAGTTCGAGCGGTGCACGTTCTTGGTGTTGATCGTCGCCATGACGAAGGGTGCGACCCAGGCTTCGACCGCCGGATCATATTCCGGCAGCAACCCCTTGGGCTGCTCCGGGCCGGTAAATCCGGGGGTCAGGGCAAAGGGATCGAGCAGCAGCTTGACCAGCGACGGGTTGCGCGCCGCCGCCGCCATGGTTGCCTTTGCGCTGGCCGCCGTGCCGCCGGAAAATGTGCCCTTCATCGCCTTGATGCGGCCTTTGACGCGCGGGGCAGGGCGACCGAATTTCGCAATTGCCGCCTGTTCGACGGTCCAGACGCCAAGGTCGAAGGGGATCGAGTCGAACCCGCAGGAAAAGACGATCCGCGCGCCGCTTTGCTCTGCCGCCGCCTGATGCCGGTCGATCATATCGCGCATCCAGTTGGGTTCGCCGCACAGATCGACATAGCCGGTGCCTTCCATGACACAGGCGGCGACGAGATCGGAGCCGTATAGCTGATACGGGCCGACGGTACTCAGCACGACCTGCGTTTTCGCCGCCATCGCACGTAAGGAGGCGGGGTCGTCCGCATTGGCCGTCATCAGCGGCGTATCGGCAGGCGCGCCGATTGCATCGCGTACCGTCTGCAACTTGCTGAGCGAACGGCCCGCCATCGCCCAGCGTGCGGTACCCGCCGGACGATGGTTCAGATATTCGGCGACCAGCCGCCCGGTATAGCCGGTGGCGCCATAGACGATGATGTCGAATTCTCGCGTATCTGCCATTGGTCCTCTCCCGACCGTTCGCGTGTTTCGCGGTTATCCCGCTTCCTGAAATTGCAGGCTGGCGAGCCGCGCGTAAAGCCCCCCATGCGATGCCAGTTCGGCATGGGTGCCGGTTTCCACAATCTTGCCTTCATCCATCACCACGATCCGCTTCGCCGCGCGCACGGTGGCAAGGCGATGGGCGATGACCAGTGTGGTGCGGTTGAGCATCAGATGGTCGAGCGCGTCCTGCACCAGCTTCTCGCTTTCGGCATCGAGCGCGCTGGTTGCCTCGTCGAGCAGCAGAATGGGGGAGTCGCGCAGCAGCGCACGCGCAATTGCGACGCGTTGCCGCTGCCCGCCCGACAGCCGCGCGCCGCCTTCGCCCAGATAGGTGTCGAGTCCTTCGGGTAACTCACGCAGGAAGGTTGCAGCATTGGCGGCCTCGGCTGCCTGCCACAGCGCTTCGTCGGAGGCATCCCATTTGCCGTAGCGCAGATTGTCGCGGGCAGAGGCGGCAAAAATCACCGTTTCCTGCGGCACGATGGCGATGCGCGAACGGATGTCCGCCGGATCGGCCTGCTCGACGCGCACGCCATCGACACTGACACTGCCATATTGCGGGTCGTAGAAGCGCTGAATGAGCTGGAACAGCGTCGATTTTCCGGCACCCGACGGCCCGACCACGGCGACGGTCTCGCCCGGCGTTATCTCCAGTGAGAAATCATGCAGCGCCGCGACTTCGGGGCGGGTGGGGTAATGAAAGGTCACATGGTCGAACGCGATACTGCCCTGCGGCGGTTGCGGCAGGGCAACCGGATTTGCGGGCGGCGCGATGTCCGGCTCCTGCGCCAGCAATTCGGCCATGCGGCTGGCCGCACCCGATGCCCGCAGCAGGTCGCCATACACCTCGATCAGTGCGCCGAACGATCCGGTGACCAGCCCGGCGGTAATGACGAAGGCGGTAATCGCCCCGCCGGTAATCTGGCCCGCAGCGACGCCATGCACCGCATCCCACATGATCAGCGTAATCGCGCCGAACAACAGGCCGATGACCAGCGCCGTCATCACCGCGCGCAGGCCGAAGCGGCGCTTCGAGGTCTGGAAGGCGCTTTCGACGGCGATGGAGAAGCGCTCGCCCTCGCGCCTTTCCTGTCCGAACGCCTGCACGATCTTCATCGCACCCAGTGTTTCCGACACGATCGCGCCGATATCGGCAATGCGATCCTGCGTCGAACGCGACAATTTCCGTACCCGGCCGCCCAGCCACATGATCGGCAGGACGACCACCGGAATGCCGACGATCAGGAAGGTCGCAATGCGCGGGGCCAGCACGAACAGATAGACCACGCCACCCACGCCGATCAGGAAGTTGCGCAGCGCGATCGAGATGGTGCTGCCCACCACCTGTTCGACGACGGCGGTGTCGGACGTCAGGCGAGAGGCGATTTCGGAAGGGCGGTTCTCCTCGAACCAGCGCGGCGGCAGGCGCAGCAGGTTGCGGTGCACATCCATGCGCATATCGGCGGTGGTACGCTCGGCAAGCCAGCTCACGAAGTAAAAGCGTCCCGCAGTCGCCAGTGCGAGCACCAGCACCACAACCAGCAGCCCCCGGAAATAGGGCGCGATGCTGGCCGGATCGCTGCCCGCTGCAAAGCCGTTATCCACCACCAGACGAAAGGTATAAGGTACGGAAAGCGTCGCTATCGCCGCCACAAAAAGCGAAAACAGCGCCGCGGCCAGTCGTCCCTTATACCGGGCTGTGTAGCGCCAGACGATTCGCAGATTGCTGAGCTTGCGGTCGGGCGGGGTTTTGGTTTCGGATGCGGGCGGGTTCGGGGCAGGGTCGGCCATATCCACCCGTTAACCCGAACCGTGGCAGGAAGAAAGCGTTGAGGCGTTCGCCGCAGCCGGTGTTGCACTGCATCATGGGAATGCGGTACAGCGAATCTCCGTTTGCCCTTTTCGAAAGGGCGGTACGAAAAGGGTTCGATGCTTTATAACGCGTATGAAATGCAGCGGTCGATGCTGGCGGGTGCCAGCGCCATGGCCAATTTCGGTGCCGGGCTGCTCAACAATCCCGCCAATCCCTTTGCCTATTTCGGCGGCGGGCCGGTCGTCGCCTCTGCCTTGGAAGTGTTCGCCCATGCCGCTGAGCCGCGCGGAAAGCCGGAATTCGGCCTGAATGAGACCGAAATCGACGGCAAGACGATTGCGGTGCATGAGGAGATTCTGGCGCGTAAACCCTTCGGGCAGTTGAAGCATTTCGTGCGTGAAGGGGTGAAGGGCGGGCCCAAGCTGCTGATTGTCGCCCCCATGTCGGGCCATTATGCGACTCTGTTGCGCGGTACGGTCGCGCGGATGCTGCCCTTTGCCGATGTCTATATCACCGACTGGCGCGATGCGAAGATGGTGCCGATCGCCGAAGGGCGCTTCGACCTGGACGATTATGTCGATTATGTCATTGATTTTCTGGAAGTGATCGGCAAGCGGCCGGGCGATGCCCGCCCCAATGTGCTGGCGGTGTGCCAGCCTTCGGTGCCGGTCTATGCCGCCGCTGCGGTCATGGGTGGGGACAAGCATCCGAACCGCCCGCGTACGATGACGCTGATGGGCGGTCCCGTCGATACGCGGGAGGCGCCGACCGCGGTCAATCTGCTGGCGACCGAGCGGCCGCTTACCTGGTTCAAGCAGAATGTCATCGCCACCGTCCCGATGACCTATGCCGGTGCGGGACGGCAGGTTTATCCCGGCTTCCTGCAGCTTGCGGGCTTCATGTCGATGAACCTCGGCAGCCATCTGATGAGCCATTGGGAGATGTTCAAGCATCTGGTGCAGGGGGATGAGGAAAGCGCGGATGCGACGCGCTCCTTCTACGACGAATATCGCTCGGTCTGCGACATGACAGCCGAATTCTATCTCCAGACCATCGAAGTGGTGTTTCAGGAACATGCGCTGCCCCGCGGCGAGATGCGCCATCGCGACAAGATCGTCGATCCCGGCGCGATCGCCGACACCGCGATCCTGGCGATCGAGGGGGAGCGCGACGATATTTCCGGGCTGGGCCAGACCAAAGCGGCGCTGACGCTGGCGACCGGCCTGCCGGAAAAGGACAAGAAATATTATATGGTCGAAGGCGCGGGCCATTACGGCATCTTCAACGGTTCCAAATGGCGCAACCGCGTCGCTCCGATCCTCGAACAATGGATCACCGATCACGCCTGAAACAGCGGCCCGGCGATCCGAAGTCGCGTTTTGGCAACTGGATTGCTTTCCCGGGGCAAAGCCGGGGCGCGGTAACGGCAGGCTAGACCGGGTTCCGGTACATCAATCCCAACGCATCCGGATGAAGCCCCAGATCATCCAGATGATCAGCGCCCAGATGGCGAGCACGATGACCAGCCCCAGCCAGGAATAGGGGCGGCGGCTGGCGCGTTCGGCCTCTGCGCGATGCTCGGCGAACTGGGCAGCGGGGATCATCCGCTCGAACAGCCACACGCCTGCCGGGATCAGCACCGCATCGTCAAGCAACCCTAATACGGGAATAAAATCGGGGATCAGGTCGATCGGCGACAGCGCATAGGCGGCGATCAGCACGCCAAGCAGCCGGGCCGCCAGCGGTGTACGCGGGTCGCGTACCGCCAGCCATACGGCATGTGCCTCCACCCGGACGCGATGTGCAAGACTTGGTCCCTTCGCCATGGCGCGAGCATTCGCCCGCCGCCCGGGCGCGGTCAAGCACTGATCGCAGCCAGACGTCGCTATGTCCAATGGATCAGCTTAACGTTCAAAGCGCCGTTTCGGTGTGCCGTCCCATTTCATCACCGCGCATGGTCCGGCCGGTGAGCATGTTAAAAACGCCCTTGATCGAGGCATCCGCTTGCCAGATTTCCGCATCATCCAGATCGAAACGAAGCATCATCATATCCGGATCGTCGCGGCCGCCATCGAACCATGCTTCCACGGCATTCGACCAGTGTTTGTCGATTACGGTGGAATCGGTTTCCTGCGTCAGCGTGCCGGAGATGCAGGCGAACAGCCCATGGCCCTTGGCGGAGAAATGGGCCATGGCGGGGCCGCCACCGGCCAGACGGTTGCGCTTGCTGGTGTAGAACCAGAAAGCACTGTCAGCGTCCTTGTCGAGTTGTGCGGTCATCGGTTCCGATGGCGCTGACTTATCGGTCAGCCCGATCATCAGAAACGGACTGTCGGCGAGCGCTTTCCACATATGGGTGCGGATTTCGGACGTGTCGGTCATGTCAGAACTCTCCTGTGTGCTGGACGATGTCCTGAAACAACAAACGGGCGCGGCGGAATGTCCCGCCACGCCCGCTTTGCGTCCGATTTTCGGCAGCGCTTACAGCACTTCGAACAGACCCGCAGCGCCCATGCCGCCGCCGATACACATCGTTACGACGACATATTTTGCGCCGCGCCGCTTGCCCTCGATCAGCGCGTGGCCGGTCATGCGTGCGCCCGACATGCCATAGGGGTGACCGATCGAGATCGCGCCGCCATTGACGTTCATCAGTTCGTTCGGAATGCCCAGCTTGTCCTGACAATAAAGCACCTGCACCGCGAATGCTTCATTGAGTTCCCACAGGCCGATATCTTCCATTTTCAGGTTGAACCGGTCGAGCAGCTTCGGAATGGCAAATACCGGGCCGATGCCCATCTCGTCGGGCTTGGTACCCGCTACCGCCATGCCGACATAGCGACCCAGCGGATGCAGCCCGCGCTTTTCAGCGACCTTTTCTTCCATCAGTACGCTGGCCGAAGAGCCGTCGGACAACTGGCTGGCATTGCCCGCCGTGATCGTCTTGTCCGGCCCCATGACCGGCGGCAGCCCCTGAAGCCCTTCCAGCGTGGTCGAGGGGCGATTGCCCTCATCCTTTGCCAGCGTGACTTCCTTCTGGCTGACTTCCTTGGTTTCCTTGTCCATCACGTTCATCGTGGCGGTGACGGGGATGATTTCGTCGTCGAACTTCCCGGCTTCCTGTGCGGCTGCGGTACGCTGCTGCGACTGAAGCGCATATTCGTCCATCCGCTCGCGGCTGATGCCATAGCGGGCGGCTACCACCTCAGCGGTCTGCAGCATCGGCATATAGGTGTCGTTGTGGATCGCGATCAGTTCCTTATCGGGCGTCACGCGCATTTCGGGCGTCTGCACCTGACTGATCGATTCGACGCCGCCGCCGATGGCGATGTCCATATTGTCGACCATGATCTCCTTTGCCGCCGTGGCGATCGCCATCAGGCCGGATGCGCATTGCCGGTCCACCGACATGCCGGCGACCGAGGTGGGCAGACCGGCACGAAGCAAGGCAAGGCGCGCGACGTTCGGTGCCTGCTGCCCCTGTTGCAGGGCTGCGCCGAACACCACGTCATCGACTTCCGATCCTTCGATCTTCGCGCGTTTGACTGCTTCGACGATGGATTTCGACGCCAGCGTGGGCGCGGGCATGGCATTGAATGCGCCGCGATAGGCACGGCCTATGGCGGTGCGGGCGGTGGATACGATAACGGCGGAACGCATGAATATTCTCTCCTGATTCAGACGAAATACTGGCTGATCCATTCGGCGATCAGCGCGGGTTTTTCTTCACCTTCGATCTCAACCGTGAAATCGTCGGTTCGTTGCCACTGGCCGGGACGTTTTTCGGTCAGTTCCTTCATCGTGAAATGGCCGCGCACGCGCTTTCCCGACCGCACCGGCGCGATAAAGCGCAGGCTGTTACAGCCATAATTGACCGCCATCCTGAGTCCCTCGATCGACGGTGCTTGGGTCTTCGATGCCAGAACCGGCATTAGCGACAGCGTCAGAAATCCGTGCGCGATCGTGCCGCCAAAGGGTGTGGCACTGGCCGCTTGCGGGTCGATATGGATGAACTGGCGATCGCCGGTGGCGTCGGCGAACCGGTCGATCATTTCCTGCGTGACCGTAACCCATTGTGAAACCTGCGTGGTTTCCGTGCGTTGGGCCAGTTCGCTCATGGTGATTGACGTCACTACCATTTCCCTTGCGCAACTTTTGTCCTAGCGCTGGGATTCCATAGGCGCGGCGATCGCAATCCTGCAAGCCCCAGCCCCGACCGAAGATAGGAATATGACCACAGACGTAGCGTCCGCGGCCCGCAATACCATGCAAAAACTGTACAGGGCCCCCGAACCGCAGCTTCTAAAACCGATGATCGAGCATGCTCGACTCGATACCGATTCGCGCAAGCGGGTCGAATCAGAAGCCCGTGATCTGATCGCCCAAATTCGTGCTGCCCAGCACAAGGGCTGGGTCAACCAGTTCCTGCAGGAATATCAGCTCAGTTCTTCCGAGGGGCTGGCGCTAATGACGCTGGCGGAGGCGTATCTGCGCGTGCCCGATGCGGCGACGGCGGACATGCTGATCTCCGACAAGCTGGGCGAGGCGGACTGGCGCAGGCATTCGGGCAAGTCGAACTCAAAGCTGGTGAACTCCGCGACTTGGGGGCTGACCTTCAGCCGTGCCCTGGTCGGGGAAGGCGAAACCGGTCCGCTCAAGCGGCTGGTTTCCCGCATGGGGGAGCCGTTTGTGCGTCAGGGCGTCGGTGCCGCCATGCGGCTGATGGGCGAGGTGTTCGTCATGGGGCGCACCATCGACGAAGCTATGAAGCGGATGAAAAAGCCAGAAAACAAAGGCTTTACTGCAAGTTTTGATATGCTGGGTGAGGCGGCGCGCACGAAGAAGGACGCCGAGGAATTTTTCGAGGCTTATTGGCGCGCGATCAAGGCCGTTGCCCGCGAACCCAGCGCCAACCACACCATCTCGATCAAGCTCTCTGCGCTGCATCCACGCTATGAAGTTTCCCAATATGACAAGTGCGTACCGGAGATGATTGATCTTCTGTCGCAACTCTGTTCGGAAGCGGCATCGCATAATATCGCGGTGACGATCGACGCTGAGGAGGCCGACCGACTCGACATGAGCCTCGACATTATCGGCGCGGTCGCGAAACGCCCCGAATTGAGGGGCTGGGATCGCTACGGTCTTGCCGTACAGGCCTATGGTAAGCGCGCGCGTGCCGTGATCGCCTGGGCCAATGCGCTTGACCGGCTGATGAATGTCCGTCTGGTCAAGGGCGCCTATTGGGATACCGAGATCAAGCGGACTCAGGTCGACGGGCTGAGCAACTATCCGGTGTTCACGCGCAAGGCGTCGACCGATGTCTGTTATCTGGCCTGTGCCAAGGACATGCTGAGCGCGGACAATATCCGGCCGGCCTTCGCCACCCATAATGCGCTGACCACCGCCACCATTCTGGAATGGGCACGCGATGCGCATGGCGATGACTGGCGCGAATTCGAATTTCAGCGTCTGCACGGCATGGGTGAGGGCCTGTACGAAAAACTGGTACGCGAGGACGGGTATCATTGCCGCATTTACGCGCCGGTCGGCGGGCATCGCGAACTGCTCGCCTATCTGGTCCGCCGCTTGCTGGAAAACGGCGCCAATTCAAGCTTCGTGCATCAGCTTGCCGATAACGATCTGAATGATTCCGATCTGCTGGCCGATCCGGTCGAAAAGGTAGCGTCGGTTGGCGGTACCCGCCTGCCCGAAATCCCGTTGCCCAAGGATATCATGAAGGACTGGCGCAACAGTTCGGGGATCGATCTGACGGATCGCGAAACACTCATGGCGACGGCGGAGGCGGTCAATGCCGTTCCCTTCACACCGGAGGGTACGGATTCGGTTCATGCCGATCCGCATCATCCCAGCGGCCGCAGCATGGCATCGCTCGATGCGGCCCGGACCTCCGACGACGATGTGCACAGTGCGATTACCAGCGCGCAGGCAGCCTATCCCGCATGGGATTCGCGTCCCGTGGAGGAACGTGCGGCGATCATGGAACGCTATGCCGACCTGATCGAGGAAAACCGCATCGAACTGATGGGGCTGATCGTCAAGGAAGCATTCCGGTCCATTCCCGACGCGCTGGGCGAAATCCGCGAAGCCGCCGATTTCTGCCGCTATTATGCCCATCGCGCCCGGTGCGACATGGCATTGAAGGAACTGCCCGGACCAACGGGCGAATATAACGCCATGAAGCTGGAAGGGCGCGGTACCTGGGCGACGATCGCGCCGTGGAATTTCCCGCTGGCGATTTTCGTCGGTCAGAATGCTGCGGCACTGGTGACCGGCAATACCGTTGTCGCCAAGCCTGCGCCGCAGACGCCAGCCATCGCCCGGCGGGTGGTCGAGATCGGGCACCAAGCCGGTATTCCAGAAGATGCGTTCAAACTGGTGATCGGCGGTGCAGATGTCGGTGCCGAACTGACCGGCGACAATCGTATCGGCGGTGTCGCATTTACCGGATCGACCAATACGGCGCGGCGTATCGCTTCAACCCTGCTGATCGATGAAGAGCGTCCGATTATTCCTTTCATTGCCGAAACCGGCGGCATCAATGCGATGATCGTCGATTCCACCGCCTTGCCGGAACAGGTGGCTGCCGATGTGCTGACCAGTTCGTTTCGTTCGGCGGGACAGCGCTGTTCGGCGCTGCGCCTGCTGATCATTCAGGAGGATGTGGCCGACAGCATGATCGAAATGCTGTCGGGTGCGATGGACGTGCTGTCGATGGGCGATCCGGGCGATCCGTCCACCGATGTCGGCCCGGTGATCGACCGCGATGCCTATGACAAGCTGATGTCCTATCGTGAGACCATGCGTCCGCGCTGGATCAAGACGATAGAGCCGCCCGAAGAAGGGCTGTTCGTCCCGCCGACAATGATCGGTCTCGATTCCATCGACGACCTGACCCGCGAATGGTTCGGTCCGCTGCTTCACGTCACGACGTGGAAAGCCGGAAAGTTCAAGGAAACCATCGAACAGATCAATGCCAAAGGGTTCGGCCTGACCATGGGGCTGCACAGTCGTATGCAGCGGTCGGCCGATGTGATGCGGCATCTGGGCCGGGTCGGCAATCTCTACGTCAACCGGTCGATGATCGGTGCCGTCGTCGGGTCGCAGCCGTTCGGCGGCGAAGGACTGTCGGGTACCGGCCCGAAAGCCGGTGGCCCGCATTATCTGGCACGCTTCTGTGCGGAACGCGCAGTGTCGATCGACACCACGAGTGCCGGCGGCAATGCCAGCCTGCTCAACCTCGATAGGGGTTGAGGCTATCGGCGCGGGGGCATGTGTCCTACGGCCCCCGCGCCGATAGATCAGTTGCCCTGTTCGGGCAGATGGTCGGGATCGACGCCGACTACCGGTTGCACCTTGGGATAGGGATAGATCATCCGTCCGTCCGGCGCGGCGGTGAAGGTCGTCTGCGTCGGATAGGCGATATCGATACCGTCGCCGTTGAACTTCTTCAAAATGGCTATCCCGATCGCCGTGCGCGCGGCATAGAACGTCGCATAGTCGGGGCCATCGGTATCGAAGATAACTTCGAAATCCAGGCTTGAATCGCCGAAGCCGGTAAAGCCGGAGCGAATGAAGATCGCACCATGCGCTTCGACGATTTCCTTCAGCATGTCCGGAATGCGTTCACACATATCGGGATCGGTCTGATAGGTGACGCCGATGGCGAAATTGCCGCGCCGGTGATTGCGCAGCGTGTTGTTGCTGATCTCCTTGTCGAGCAGGTTTCGGTTCGAAATGATCCGCTCATCGCCGTCAAAAGAACGCACGCGCGTCGATTTCAATCCGATCTGTTCAATCGACCCGGAGGTCCCGTCATAGGCGATGCTGTCGCCCTTGCGGAACGGCTTGTCGAAGATGATCGACAGGGCAGCGAACAGGTCGGCGAAAATGCCCTGCGCGGCAAGGCCGATGGCGATGCCGCCCACGCCCAGACCGGCGACCACGCCGGTAACGTTGACGCCCAGATTGTCGAGCACCACGATCAGTGCGATGGAGAACAGGGCAAGCGTCACCAGCAGGCGGATAATGCCCATTGCGCTGGTCAGCGTCTCGCCATGGAAATCATCGACCTGCGTGCGATATTCGACAAAGCCCAGAATGACTTCGCGGGCCCACATGGCGGCCTGGAACACAGCGGCGATGGTGAACAGGAAGGTGATGGTGTGCGCCACGACCTCCGGTGGGTCGGCATAGCCGGAGACCAGTTTGGCCGCGACCATGATGATGAAGAAATTGCCGGTCTTACCAACCGTTTTTCCGAGGATCTTGCTCCAGCCGGTAATATCGGTCGATTTGCGGCACAGCCGGATGGCCCAGCCGCGGATGGCGTGCAGAATGCCGACAATGATGGCCGCGATGACCACGGCGATCAGGATCTGCAGCCAGTGCTCCTGAAGCCATCCACTGGCCTGAGTCAGCCCGTCATGAAACTGACGATTCAGGTCGGCCGTGTTGAGGTGATGTTTGGGTGTCGCGGCTTTCGCCGCATTGTTTGTGACTTGCATGGGGCTCCCTGTCAGGCTGCCTTGGCCGGGCCGCCGGTCAGAGCGGCATCTTCGGCCATCAGAAATTCGATGAGCGCGCGTTCGCACGCACTGAGATGTCGGGTGGAACGGGGCAGGCGCAGATTTTCGCGAAACCGCTCCTGTCCCTGTTTGCAAAGGTCGATCAGCGCGGGGTGGACATAGGATTTGCGCGCCACGGCGGGCGTATTGCCCAGTGCATCGACGACCGGTTCCAGCATCGCCTTCAGCGTCAGATCGTCATTGCAACCCGACAGTGCCTCGAACGCCAGCACGCTGGCACCCCAGGTGCGGAAATGCTTTGCGGAAAATGCTTCACCCATTGCGGCGTGGATATAGTCATTAACGTCGGTGGAAGTCACGGGGTGGCTTTTTCCGTTTGCATCCAGATAGTGAAACAGATGCTGTCCCGGCAAATCCTGACAGCGTTTGATAAAGCGGCTCAGCGATCCGTCGGTGACACGCATGACGCGCTCCTTACCTGACTTCGCGCGATATTTCAGCCGCAGTGTATTGCCGGTGACCTTACCATGCCGTTTGCGCAGCGTGGTTGCGCCGAAGCTCTTGTTCGCTCGCGCATAGCCTTCATTACCGACGCGAACATGGCCGAGATCGAGCAGGCGGATAACGGCGGCAACCGCGCGTTCGCGGCAGAGGTCGTGTCTGCGCAAATCGGCGGCAACCTGTTTGCGTAGTGCAGGCAGACGCTCGCCGAAATCGATCATCCGCTCATATTTTTCCGACTCGCGCGCCTCGCGGAAATCGGGGTGATAGCGATATTGCTTGCGCCCCGCCTCGTCATAGCCCGTTGCCTGAATATGACCGCGCGGGTCGGGGCAAAACCATGCGTCGCGATAGGCGGGCGGCAGGGCAATGGCGTTCAGGCGGTCGATTTCCTGCCGGTCGGTGATCCGTTTGCCCTGCGCGTCGCGGTAGCTCCAGCCCTTGCCGGATTTCCTGCGGGTGATCCCCGGTTGGCTGTCATCGCAATAGCGGATGGCGGTCGTCATGAATTTTCTTTCGACGCGATGAATGCGCAGTTCGCCGCTTCGTTCCGGAACAACTGCCCGCAATCGCCGGTTTTACGGACGAACCCCGAAAAACAGGAGGAGCCTTATGGCCGATTTATCCACCCGTCGCGTTCTGATCCTCGCCACCAACCAGTTTGAGGAAAGCGAGCTTTTCAAGCCGCGTCAGGCATTGCTCGATGCAGGCGCAGAGGTCGAGCTTGCCTCGATCGACACCGATCCGATTCAGGGCGTCGTGCATGACGAAGAGGATGGCGAGCAGATTACGCCCGATATGACGCTCGATGAGGTCGATACCCATCGCTATCACGCACTCGTCATTCCCGGCGGTGTCGCCAATCCCGATACGATGCGCCTGCAAAAACGTGCCATCGCCATCGTGCGCGAATTCATGGAAGAGGGAAAAACCGTTGCCTCAATCTGCCATGGCCCGTGGCTGCTGGTCGAAGCCGATGTCGTAAAGGGCAAGCGGATGACGAGCTGGCCCTCGGTCCGTACCGACCTGCGTAATGCCGGGGCAGAGGTGGTGGACGAGGAAGTGGTGGTCGACGGCAACCTGATCACCAGCCGCAACCCCGACGATCTGCCCGCATTCAACGATGCTCTGCTGAAGGCACTCGACAAGGTGCCGGAAGCTGCCTGATCTTTGGTGTCAGGGGCGGAGCGCGGTGGCGCGCTTCGCCTCTGGTACAAAGGGCAGGGGTCTGCGGTTGATCCAGCGCTGTGCCGGACGCTCGACGCCGTGATATAGTGCTGCCGAGGCGACCAGCACCATCGCCAGGAATAGTGCGATCAGCGACCAGGAAACCGCCATCGCATCGCTGACGAACACCAGCTTGAACGCAAACCACAGCAGGAAGTGACCGAGATAGGTCGCATAGCTGATCTCACCCAGATAGTGCAGCGGTGCGACTTCTAATATATTGCCGCGCATTCCGCAGGTCAGCGCCAGCACCAGTAGCAGCGCCGCGAAGGCCACCGGGACGGCGATCAGTTCAGACAGCATCCCGGTGGCAAAGCCTGCCCCCGCCAGCAGAACGACCGCCGCCGCGCCGATGCTGGCTGGCCATGGCGTGTCGCGCCAGCGCAGCCACAGGGCGCACACTGCCGTGCCGCCGGTAAATTCGAACAGGCACCGGATCAGCCCGAAATGCGCGATGTCGCTGCCCAGCGTGGTCGCGCCGTTCAGCGACAGGATCGTTGCCAGCAACAGCAGCAGTGCGGCAATCGCGGCGACCACGACCGCACTCGGCAGCCTGCGCCAGTCGATGGCAAGCGCCAGCAATGGAAACAACAGATAGGCCGCCATTTCGGCGGAAATCGACCAGGCAGGGTCGTTCCAGGTCAGCCGGTCGGTAAATCCCCAGTTTTGCAGCAGCAGATAATGCAGCGGCAGCTCCGCGAACGGGAACATCACCGGATCGTGCCGCCCGGTTGCCGCGAGCGCGAGCACCAGCAGCACCCCGCCGGTCAGCACGAACAGATGCAATGGCCAGATACGTGCGATCCGGCGCTTGAGAAACTCCGGCACCGCCATCAGGCCACCGTCGCGAATGCGGTCGGCATAGGTCATCCAGATTACGAACCCGGACAGCAGGAAAAAGAAATCGACCGCCAGATAGCCCTTGGCAAAGATATGCAGCGCGGGTTCCGGCAATCCCGCGATCGAACGGCGGATATGGTAGAGTACGACGAACCAGGCGGCGATCCCGCGCACGCTGGTGAGCGCCCTCAGCTCGGGACGCCGGCTCATGCCGGAAGTGCCTCGGCTGCGTCCGGCTTGTTCCGCCGCACCGGCCGCCACTCCAGCTCCTTGCGTTTGCGCGCGATATAGGTGTCCAGCCCGATCTGGGTGCCCATCAGCATGAAGATGAAGGGCTGGAACGCGATGGCGATAAACGCCGCGCCGAGCAGATAGATCAGATGCGCGTGCTGAAGCGCGGTCGCGAGCGGGCTGATCCATTCATCGCCCGGTTCAGGGTGCTTGTAGCGTCGTCGCAGCACCTCCATGCGGAACAGTCCGGCGAAACTGATGAGCAGCCACATCGCCAGTCCCGGATAGCCCTGTTCGCCCAGCATTTCGAAATAGGCACTGTGATAGGCGCGGCCATGGTCGGACGTGTCCGTCTGATCGACGGCAACATCGTCGCCATGCCCCTGCACCTTGGTCAGGTCGATGTGCAGGCGATTTTGCAGATAGGCGTTGAATCCGCCGCCCATCGGATGCTTTTCGACATAACCGATGGTCCATGCCCATACCGCCAGCCGGGTCGAGGCGCTCTGGTCGGACTGATAGGTCTTGATCGTCTCCATCCGCTTGGTGAAGGTGCCGGGCAGCAGTGGCACGGCCACCGCCGCCATCGCCGCCAGGCCGCCGAGATAGAGGAACTTGCGTTTCGTACTGCGCAGCATCAGCACCGCCAGCAGCACGATGCACAACAGGCCCGTACGCGTCGACGTCCCTACCGGGATCAGCAGGCAGGCAAAGATCAGCGCATAGCAATAGCTCTTCATCTTCCAGTCGGGGCGAAAGATCGTGCCGTGCTTCGTAAACCACAGGATCAGCGGGATGATCGCGATGGCGACGGTGGAAATCGTGCTGCCTTCGTACAGGCCGCTATTGTTCGTCACCATCAGGTTGAGTTCGCCATAGCCGCCGCCCGACAGGATTGTCTTGATACCGCCGGTAATGATGATCGACCCCGCCGACACGATCATGAAGGCAAGCAGCCCCTCCATCCGCAACCGGGTGCGCAGGGTCAGCGGCAGGAAGATTGCAAAGGCCAGCGCCTTCCACACCCAGTCCCATTTATCCAGCGCGGCAATCGGAAAATCGGCGTTTTTAGTCGTCCACCAGCAATAGACGAGCAGCAATGCCATCAGAAACTGGCGCGGGGCGATGCGCGTGTCGCGCTTGTCGTCGAACATCATCCAGCCGCCGACCGTCAAGGCCGCCGCGATCAGCGAGATCGGCACCGAATTGAGCAGCAGATAGGTCAGGCGCTGCGGCGAGACGATGTCGATATAGACATAGGCCAGCACGAACAGGAACGGCCTGCGAAAGCCGCTGGCAAACAACAAGAGCAGAAACAGGATAAAGGCATAATCACGCACGCGGACGCCTCCATCCGCGCGGCGCCGCGGGTTCGTCGTCCGATTTCGCCGATTTGTTGTCGCGTATGCGGGTTTCGGGGGTTTCCTGATCCAGATCGCGACGGAAAAGCAGCCGCCATATGATCAGCAGCAGCAGGGCATGCGTCAGGCCAAGCGCGAAATTGTCGATCATCGGCCTTTGTTGAACCTCTGCCATCATGCGGGGAGCGACCCCGCCACCGGCATACCTGTTATCGGCATCAGGTTGACGCGGCGTTAAACACTTGTGTGGCAGGGACGCAAATGTGATGCGCATTCTTCACATTCTCGACCATGGTCTGCCGCTGCACAGCGGTTATACCTTCCGCACCCGCGCGATCCTGAAATCGCAGCAGGCAAAGGGGTGGCAGGTCGCCGCCGTCACCGGCGCGCGGCAGGGTATCTTCAATGCCTCCCGCGAAACGTTCGACGGTATCGATTTCTATCGCACCACGCCGCCGCGCGGCCTGCCCACGCCACTGGCTGAATGGGCGGAGGTCGGCGCGTTTGCGAAACGCATCGATCAGGTGGTGGAGCAGTTTCGCCCGCACATTCTGCACGCCCATTCGCCGGTGCTGGACGCGATGGCGGCGCGACGCGTGGCGCGACGACGCAAACTGCCGCTGCTCTATGAAATTCGTGCCTTCTGGGAGGATGCCGCGGTCGGAAACGGCACGGGTACGGAAGGATCGGCACGCTATCGCCTGATTCGCGCGCTGGAAACCCGCGCGGTGAAACAGGCGGATGCCGTCGCGGTAATCTGCGAAGGGCTGAAGCAGGATCTGGTCGCGCGCGGCGTCGATGGCGACAAGATCATGATATCGCCCAACGGAGTCGATCTGACGCTGTTCGGGGAACCGCCTGCCTATGATCACGCGCTGGCAGCATCCCTGGGGATCGAAAATGCCGATATTATCGGCTTTATCGGCAGTTTTTACGATTATGAGGGGCTGGACGACCTGATCGCGGCGATGCCGCTGCTGGTGGCGCAGCGCCCGAAACTCCACCTGCTGCTCGTCGGCGGCGGGCCGATGGATGCGCAACTGCGCCAGCAGGCTGCCGAATCGCCAGTGGCTGCACATATCCATTTCATCGGTCGCGTCCCCCATGCGGAGGTCGAGCGCTATTACAGCCTGATCGATGTGCTGGTGTATCCGCGCAAGTCGATGCGGCTGACCGATCTGGTCACGCCGCTCAAGCCGCTGGAGGCGATGGCGCAGAACCGGCTGGTTGCAGCGTCGAATGTCGGCGGTCATCGCGAACTGATTCGCGACGGCGATACCGGCACCCTGTTCGCGCCCGACGACCCGCAGGCGCTTGCCGATGCCGTGAGCACCCTGTTCGCGGATCGTGCCGGTTGGGAAGCGCGGCGTCAGCGTGCTCGTGCTTTTGTCGAGGCGGAGCGTAACTGGTCGTCAAATATTTCGTGCTACCAACCTGTGTACGAACGATTGATTCATGCCACCGAAATGGACCCATTATGGACGCGTACCAATCCAGTTTCCGCCTGAAGGCCGTTTCCGGGCCGGCTCTTGCCGTGGTGAGCGGCATCGTCGCCGCTGCTGCGCTGCTGGCGATTCCCCGCGCGATGGTTGAGCGCGCGATCATGGCAAGCGGGCTTCCCGCCGTGCTTCCTGCCGCGGCACCGCCCCTGGGCATGACCGCGCGTATCGCGCTGGCCGTGATTGCGGGGCTGGTCGTTGCAGGGGCTTTTCTCGGTGCGACCGCGCTCCTTTCGGGCATGCGGCGCGGCAAAGCGGAAAAAGATGACTCGATGCCGACGATTCGCCGGGCGGATGCTCATCCCGACGCGCCGCCACGTGCGCCGCTGCGTGCCGCCACTGACCTAGCGGCGAGTGCTGAGGACGCGGTGGAGGAGCCGAAATTCGTCGCAGAGCCCGCATCCGAGGCGGAAGCGGTGGAGGAGTCGGTTATGGAAGCTATAGAGGAACGGTCGCTACCCCACGATCTCGATCAGCCGCTATCGGCATATGATCCTCAGGCGATCCCCGAAATGCCGGTTCCGTCTGCCGAACCGGTGCGACCGCTGGCCAGACACACGGACCGCCCGCGTTTCGAAGCGCATGAGCGCATCGAAACCTTCGAACTGACCCCGACGGTGCGCCCGCCGCAACCGGAACCGGACATCCGGTCCCGGCGCGACCGGATGACGGCCCCGGAAACCGAGGCGACGATCCATGCGCTGCTCGAACGGCTGGAACGCGGCGTAGCGCGTCGCGGCCTTCGCCCGCGTTCCGTCACGGCTCCGTCACAGCCTATGGATGTATCCGCACCCAAGGGGCTGAACGAGACACTGGAGAGTCTGCGCAAGCTGGCCGTCAACAGCTAGCGCTCCTCGACCGTCAGGGCTTCCAGACGGACGACCAGGCCGTCGGCCTGCTCTGCCGCTGATTTCACCGTCAGGTCGGCGACCAGATGGCCGGACAGCGGCAGGTTCGTTTCGGGCAGCGCCGCCAGCCAGTCGCGCGTTTGTTTCGTGTCAGCCAGCGTGATTTCAAACCAGTGCCGTGCGCCGGTAAAGGTTGCACTGGCCCATCGCCTCCAGCCACTGTCCAGTGTCTGCATCGGGCATCCATCTGCCTTTGCGGCTCTGCACAGGGCGCGTTCGAGCAGCGTCGCGGCATCGGGTCCGCGGCTCATTGTGCCTCTCCTGCATGGCCGTCGGCAAGAAACCGTTCGATACGCGCTACCATCTTCGCACGCGGTTCCCGGCCATTACGCATATCGAGCACTAGCCTGGGATCGTGCGCTACCAACCGCCCGAATTTAGTCACCGGCATGTCGGTTTCGCGCAAATACCGTTCGATCTTCCAGAGCACCGCCAAAATTATTCTCCCCGTTGAGTTGGTGACGATGTTCCTGATCTGTTCTTTCAAATCCTACTTGTCTAGGAAATTTCCTACGTCTATTTCAAAACGGTGGAAAATACCGATCCCCGTGCCGCGCTCGATGCGCTGATTGCCGAAAGCGGTGACAGCTATGCCGCACTGTCGCGTATGCTGGGGCGCAACCCGGCCTATTTGCAGCAATATGTGAAGCGCGGGTCGCCCCGCATCCTGCCCGAGCGTGAACGCGCAATGCTGGCACGCTATTTCGGTGTTGCGCAGTCACGGCTCGGCGCGGCGGCTGAAAACAGCGTGATGGTCGCGGTCCCGGCACTGGCCGTGGTCGCGACAGCGGGGGCGGGCGGGCTGCTTGCCGATGAGGCTCGCTCGGTAGCGCGCTATTTCGATCCCGAACGGCTCCGCGCGCTGGGGATGGAGGCGCAAACCGCGTCGATCATCGAGGTACAGGGCGATTCGATGGAGCCGACGCTGTTCGCGGGTGACATGATCCTGATCGACGGCGCATCGAGGCGGATCACGAGGCGTGGCGGCCTGTTCGTAATCCGCATGGACGACGCGGTGATGGTGAAGCGTTTACGGCTGGAACGCGGGGAACCGGCCGTTCTGAGCGATAATCCGGCCTATCCGCCGGTCCGCGATCGTCCGTTCTCTATTATCGGGCGCGTCGCCTGGCTGGAACGCGTACCGCGCTGACCGGTCTCAATCCCTGTCGTTCCCGCGATCCCGCATCCAGATCAGCACCGCGATCGCCGTTCCCACCGCCAGTCCGATGACCGCACCGAGAAAGGCCTGCCCCATAAATGCGCCGATAATTCCGCCGGCAAGGATGCACAGTACCAGCGGAGCACCACCGGCAAGCGGGGTATGCGAAGGGTCGGGTTCAGCCATGGCGCATGTCTTGCCATGTCCCGCAACAGGACGCCAGCGTCCCTGCGCGGGACGGTCGGGACAGGTCGTAATCGGCACGCGGAGGGCGATTAACCTTCGTCTCCGGCGTACCTCCCGATATTAACAGATCTGGCACATCCTTTGTGTATCCGCGTCGCATGTTCGACGTATCCGTACCGCAGCATCCGTATATTTCCGGTCCTCAGGACTATCACGAAGCCAGCAAACTGATCGAATGTTACGGTGCCGAAGCCGTCATCGAAGCCGCTGCGCGCGCGCGGCGCTGCCGGAATCTGGGTAACCACATCAATTTCTGCCGCTGGCGGCAGATTGAACGCCTGATCGAGATGCTGGGCGACGACCGCGCCATGGGCACGCGCCACTGAACATCCATCCCTGTCGAACCGGCGCTAAACGATTGTCGGACAGGCACTTCCCGCGCTAGGAACCGGCTATGGTTCGTGCTGCCGCCGGGCGAGGCGCCTTTCGTATCGCCGCCACGCTGATTTTATCCGTACCGTCGGCTGCATGGGCGCAGTCGGCGACACCCGCGCCTGCACCATCGGGCGCGCAGGGCCAGTCGATGCTCGACCCCAATTCGCCGCTGGCGCCGCTGCCCGATCTGGGCGTGGCATGGCCCGATCTTTCGCAGCCGGAAACCACTGCAAAACCGGCGGATGAAGCCCGCAATCCCATGGCGGAGGCGCGTTATGACTATCGGATCGACGGGCTGGACGGGGTTGATGCACCGCTGCTGAAATCGCGCTTCGACGATCTGTCTGCCTTGCGGGAAAACCAGCATAGTCCTGCCAATCTGGCGCAGATCGACCGGCGTGCGCGTCAGGATTCCGAGTTGCTGACGGAACTGCTGCGCGCGGCGGGATATTACGATGCGCAGGTGACGAGCGATGTTGAACGCAACGGCCAGAAACCGGTTGCGGTGTTGCAGGCTGATCCGGGCACGCGCTACCGGTTCAGTCTGGTGACGGTTTCGGGACTGGACAAGACCGGCGCGCACGAAGCGGATTTGCGTAAGACCTTCGGGCTGAAGGCGGGGGATCCGGTCGATGCCGACGCGATTGCCGACGCCGTGAAACGCCTGAGCACCGCCATTTCCAATGAGGGTTTTCCCTTCGCTAAGGTGGGTAAACCCCAACTGGTCGTCGATCATGCAATGGATCAGGCACGGCTCGACCTGGCCGTCGTTCCCGGTGGAGATCGGGTCTTTGGCAAGATCGTCACGCCCGATACGCGCGTGTTCGGCGCGCATCATGTGCAGGAAATCGCCCGGTTCAAATCGGGGCAGCCCTATGATGCGAACGAAGTCGACGACCTGCGCCGCGCGCTGATTCAGACAGGCCTCGTTTCCTCGGTGAAGATCACGCCGGTCGAGGGCAGTACCCCGGACACCGTCGACCTGCGTGTGGCGATGACGCCCGCGCCGCCGCGCACGATTGCCGGCGAACTGGGCTATGGCACCGGGGAGGGCGCCCGCGCAGAGATTAGCTGGACGCACCGTAACCTGTTGAAGCCGGAGGGGGCGCTGACACTACGCGGCGTACTGGGTACCCGCGAACAGCTCGGCAGCGTGATTTTCCGTCGCAACAATTTCCATGGGCGCGACCGTGTGCTGACCTCGCAGATTTCGGCCGCGCATACGCAGCGCACCGCTTATGACGCCAATACCTTCCAGCTTTCGACCACGCTGGAACGGCAGACCAACATTTTCTTTCAGAAGAAATGGACCTGGTCGCTGGGCGCCGAATTGCTGGCATCCGATGAACGCGACGTGATCGCCTCGACCGGGCAGCCGCGCAGGCGGACCTATTTCATCGGCGCACTGCCAACCAGCCTGGACTATGACGGGTCGGACGATCTGCTGAATCCGACCCGCGGCTTCCGGCTGGGCGCGCGCGTGTCGCCGGAATTGTCACTGATCGGCAAGGCATTCGGCTATGCCCGCGTTCAGTTCGACGCCAGCGCCTATCAGCCGGTGTCGAAAACGGTGGTGCTGGCACAGCGCGTCCGGCTCGGCAGCATATTGGGGGCACCGCGCGATGCGATTGCGCCGTCGCGGCGTTTCTATGCAGGCGGCGGTGCCTCGGTGCGCGGCTATGGCTATCAGGATATCGGACCGCGCGATCCGAACAACGATCCCATCGGCGGACGCAGCCTCGCTGAATTTTCAATCGAAGCGCGGGTGAAGGCGTTCGGCAATTTCGGTGTCGTGCCCTTTCTCGACGCGGGTAATATCTACACCAGCACGCTGCCGAAATTCACCGGATTCCGCTTCGGTACAGGGCTGGGCGTGCGCTATTACAGTAGCTTCGGCCCGATCCGTGTCGATGTCGGCACGCCGATCAATCCGCAACCGGGCGATCCGCGCATTGCCGTCTATGTGTCGCTGGGACAGGCGTTTTGACCAACGAAATTCCTGACGGTGAGACCGAGGGCACGCCCGAAGCCGTTGAAGCGACGGGCGGCCGGGCGCGTTGGGTGCGCCGGATCGTCGGCACGCTGCTGCTGATTGCGGCATTGCTGGCGGCGGGACTGGCGGCGCTCGATACGGATATCGGTCATCGCTTCATCGCAGACCGGATTGCAGCGCTGCAACCGGCCAATGGTCTGCGCTTTCAGGTCGGCCGGATTGACGGCTCGATTTACGGCAAGGCACGGATCAGCGACCTGACGATCGCCGATTCTCACGGCGTTATCCTCCGCGCGCCGGTGGCCGATCTCGACTGGAACCCGCTGGGCTGGTTGTCCAACCGGCTGGAGATTCACAGTCTGACCGTACCCCGCGCGACACTGGAAAAGCTGCCGCAACTGACCCCGACCGGAAAGCAGGGACCGATTCTGCCGGGATTCGATATCCATGTCGGCGCTTTGCGGATCGACCGGCTGACGGTTGCCAGAGCGGTTACCGGCAAGGAGCGGGCGGGGCGGCTGGCCGCGCGCGCCGATATCCGGTCGGGACGCGCGCTCGTCAATCTCGCGGCAGAGGTGGATGGCAGCGACAAGCTGCACCTGGCACTGGATGCAGAGCCGGACCGTGATCGCTTCGATCTCGACGTGCTGGCGCGGGGCAGTGCCGATGGCGTACTGGCAAAGCTTACCGGCATCGCCAAACCGCTGGAGCTTCGAATTGCGGGCGACGGCCATTGGCAACGCTGGGACGGCACCGCGATCGCCGCCGCAGGGGGGAAACGCATCATCAACCTCAAACTCGTCAATCGCGCTGGCGGGTATGCGCTGGGCGGCACGGTCACGCCTGCGACGATTAGCGAGGGTAAGGCGCACCGGCTGACCGCGCCGATGGTGCGCGTGCTCGCCTCTGCCCGGTTGAAGAACCGACGATTGACTGGAAAGGTCGATCTCCGCTCGGCGGCACTGAAACTGAACGCGACCGGTACGCTTGACCTTGCCGCCAGCGCCTATCGCAACGTCCGCATCCGCGCCGATCTGCTCCGACCATCGGCACTGTTTCCCAACATGACTGGCCGGAATATCGAGTTGCGGGCAATCCTCGACGGGGCGTTCGCGACCGCCTCGTTCGACTATCGTCTGAATGCCGCGCGCGTTGCCTTTGACGATACCGGGTTCGAACAGGTCTATGCCGGCGGCAAGGGCCATCTGTCGAAAGCGCCGGTGACGGTGCCGCTGACCCTGACCGCGGCGCGCGTGACCGGGGTGGGCGATGTCGCGGGAGGTATCCTGCGCAATCTGCGCGTTGAAGGGCCGCTGAAAGTCACCAGCAGGATGCTGACCGGCAATGCGCTGAAAGTGCATTCGGACAAGCTGAATGCGACGATCAGCCTGTCCGTCGATCTGCGCACAGGCCGCTATCAGGTCGGCCTGACCGGCGGGATGCTGCGCTATCTGATCCCCGGCCTCGGCATTGTCGATGTCAGTTCGAAGCTGACCGTGGTGCCGGGGGCAGGCGGACACGGATCGCGCGTGGTGGGCACCGGTACCGCGCAGATGGTGCGGCTGGACAACGCCTTCTTCCAGTCGCTGATGCAAGGATTGCCGCACATCACCACCGGGCTGGAGCGCGGTCCCGATCTGGTGCTGCATTTCAACAATCTGGTGCTGACCTCTCCCGCGCTGACGCTGCGCGGCAATGGCTATCGCCGCCGTGACGGCACCTTCCATTTCGAAGGCAGCGGCACCCAGGCGACCTATGGCCCGCTGACGCTGGTGCTGGACGGCAAGATCGACCATCCGACGCTCGACCTGAAATTCGCGCATCCCAATGCCGCGCTTGGCCTGAAGGACGTGACCGCGCATCTCGACCCCACGCCGCAGGGCTTTTCCTTCACCGCGCAGGGCGGTTCGCGGATGGGGCCGTTTACGGGGGCGGGCGCAATCCTGTTGCCGTCCGGCGGCACCGCGCAGATCGCCATCGCCGCCCTGAATGTCGGGAAGATCGAGGGCAAAGGCACGCTCGACATCGTATCCGGCGGATTTCAGGGGAAGATTGGCATCAACGGCGGCGGCCTTTCCGGCGCGCTCGACTTCCGGCCGCAGGGGAATGTGCAGCGGATCGACGGCAGTCTGTCCGCGCGTCAGGCACAGCTCCCCGGCGACGTGACTGTCGGGCGCGGCAACGGCGCGTTCACGCTGCTGCTCGACCCGGCGGGAACGAAGGTCGATGCGTCGGTGCAGGCGGGCAGCATCCGGCGCGGTTCCTTATCCATCGGCCGTCTGATCGCGGATGCGAAGCTGACGGGTGGAAGCGGCACGATCAAAACCTCGATTGCCGGGGTTCGTGGACGTAGCTTTACCATCGATACCATCACGCACCTGACCCCGAATCGTATCGCCGTGGAAGGGCAGGGGACGCTCGACCGTCAGCCGTTGAAACTCGATCATGCCGCGGTGTTCACGCGGGCGGGCGAGGGATGGCAGCTTGCGCCCGTCAGCCTGAGTTTCGCGGGCGGTACGGCAAAGCTTTCGGGGCGGTTTGCCGAACCGGGCTATGCGATAGAGGCCAGCCTGACGCAAATGCCGCTGTCGGTGCTCAATATCGGCTATCCGGGGCTTGGGCTGGGCGGCAGCGCGACCGGCACATTCAGCTATGCTGCCCGTCCGGGCGGTGCGCCGACGGGCAAGGCGAACCTCACCATTCGCGGACTTACCCGGTCGGGGCTGGTGCTGTCTTCCACACCCGTCGATCTGGGTGTTGCGGCCATCCTGCAACCCGGCAAGGCGGCGGTGCGGATGATCGCGGCGAGCGGCGGGAAGACGATCGGGCGGGCGCAGATGCGTCTGACGCCCGCTAATCAAGGCTCGCTGGCGGATCGGCTGGGCAATGCCCCGATGTTCGCGCAACTTCGCTATGACGGCCCGGCCGATACCTTGTGGCGGATGAGCGGGATTGAACTGTTCGATCTTTCGGGACCAGTGGCAATCGGCGCGGATATCGGCGGTACCCCGTTCGACCCCCGGATCAAAGGGTCGCTGCGTACCCGCGATGCACGCATTCAAAGCGCCACCACCGGAACCAACCTGACGCAGGTACAGGCGGACGGGCGGTTCAACGGATCGCAACTGGTGATTGATCGCTTTGCCGCAGACGACGGTCGCAAGGGTAAGGTCACCGGCAGCGGTGATTTCGAATTTTCGCGTGTCCGTGGCGTCGGCATCGATCTCAATCTTCAGGCGGATCATGCGCAACTCATTAATCGCGATGAAATCGGCGCGGTCGTTACCGGGCCGCTGCGCATTCATTCGTCGGGATCCGGCGGGGTGATTTCCGGTGATGTCCGCCTCGACAGCAGCCGCTATCAGCTTGGCAAGGCAACCGCCGCCACCGAAATTCCGCAGATCGATACGAAGGAGGTCAATCTGCCCTTTGGTGCCGAAGAGGATGACGTGCCGACAAAACCCTGGAAACTGAATATCGCGGCGCGCGCGCCCGGCGGGATGATCGTCAAGGGGTTGGGGCTGAACAGCGAATGGTCTGCAAAGCTGAAGATCGCGGGGGAACCCGGCAATCCGTCGATCACGGGGCAGGCTACCCTGATCCGCGGCGATTATGAATTTGCCGGCCGTTCGTTCAACCTGGAACGCGGGGTCATCCGTTTCGAAGGGTCTGTACCCGCTAATCCCGCGCTCGACATCGTCGCCAATGCCGATACGCAGGGACTGAACGCGACGATCCGGGTCAGCGGCACTTCCGCCAAACCCGAAATCGGCTTCAGCAGCGTGCCCGCCCTGCCGGAGGACGAACTGCTCTCCCGTCTGTTGTTCGGCACTTCGATCACCAATTTGTCGGCACCCGAGGCGCTGCAACTTGCCTCGGCCGTGGCGGCGCTTCAAAATGGCGGTACGGGGCTGGACCCGATCAACGCGGTACGCCGCGCGGCGGGGCTGGACCGGCTGCGTATCCTGCCGCCGGACCCGCAAACCGGGCAGCAGACGGCGATTGCCGCGGGTAAATATGTGACCCGGCGAACCTATGTGGAGATCATCTCCGACGGGCAGGGTTATTCGGCGACGCGGCTGGAGTTTCAGCTTACCCGCTGGCTGTCGCTGCTCTCCACGGTTTCGACCATCGGGCGGCAGAGCGCGAACATACGGATATCGAAGGATTATTGACGAAGGGGTGCTGGTGACGGATCGGACGATACGGGTCGCATTGTTCGGCTATGGTACGGCGGGCAAGGTATTCCATGCACCGCTGATCGGTGCGGTGCCGGGGTTTGACCTTGCCTGTGTGGTAACCAGCCGGGCGGACGAAGTCGCACAGGACTGGCCGAGCGTCCGGGTCGCGGCCACGGTCGAGGAGGCGCTGGACGATCCCACAATCGATCTGGCGGTGGTCGCGACACCCGACCATTTGCACGCCGATCATGCGCGACTGGCAATTGCGGCGGGCAAGCATGTCGTGGTCGACAAGCCCTTTGCGCTAACCATGGACGATGCCCGCGACGTCGTGGAACGGGCAGAGCGGGCGGGGGTGAAGCTGAGCGTGTTTCAGAACCGCCGCTGGGACAGCGATTTCCTCACGCTTCGCAAGCTGATCGGGCAGGGCGATTTAGGTACGATCACGCATTTCGAATCGCATTTCGATCGGTTTCGGCCGGAATTGCGCCATCGCTGGAAAGAAGGGCCGGGGGCAGGCATCTGGCCGGGCTTGGGGCCGCATCTGATCGATCAGGCGCTGGTGCTCTTTGGCATGCCACAGGCGGTGTTTGCCGATATCGCAGCGCAAAAGGGCGGTGCCGCCCCCGATTACGCGCACGTCCTGCTGCGGTATGAGAAATTGCGGGTGCTGCTGCATATCAGCGAACTGACGCCGGTATCCGATTTGCGAATGGCGGTGCATGGCAGCGGCGGCACGTTCGTTAAATACGGCATGGACCCGCAGGAGGAGCAGTCGGGGATGGGCTTTCGTCCGGGGCAGCCCGGTTGGGGTATCGACTCGCGTCCGGGCGTTTTTACGCCTGCCGATGCGCTCAATATCCGTCGGACGGTAGAAGCGGAACCGGGCGACTATCGCGCCTTTTACCGCGCGCTGCATGGTGCATTGACTGATGATGCTCCTTTACCGGTCACTTCCGAAGAGGCGCTGAACGTCATGCAGATTTTCGACCTTGCCTTGCAAAGCAGTCGGAAGAGACGCGAAATTTCGATGGGTTGAAGCGCGGCCCGGCAGACGCCATCTCGCCGTCCTGTCGCAGCAAGAAAGGAAACGGCCATGGCCCATGTCGTACAAATTAAACGCACTGGCGGACCAGAGGCGCTGGAATGGGTTGCGACCAATGTGCCTGAACCTGCGGCAGGGGAAGTCCGGATACGTACGACCGCGGTCGGTCTGAACTATATCGATACCTATCACCGCAGCGGCCTGTATCCGCTTGATCTGCCTGCCGTTCCGGGCAGTGAAGCCACCGGAATCGTCGAAGCGGTGGGCGAAGGCGTAACCCGTTTCGCACCGGGCGACCGGGTCGGCACATTCGGTCCTGCGACGGGAGCCTATGCCACCGAACGCAATGTGCCTGTCGATCAACTGGTGAAATTGCCGGACGGCGTTACGGATGAGCAGGCGGCGGCGTTGATGCTGAAGGGCTGTACCGCACAATTTCTGATCGAGGATTGCGCCGGGGTGGTGCCGGGACAGACGGTGCTTGTCTATGCCGCGGCGGGGGGTGTCGGCCATATTCTCGTCGGCTGGCTGAAGGCCATCGGAGCGCATGTCATCGGCGTAGTGGGTAGCGCTGCAAAGGCGGAGCAGACGCTTGCCAATGGGGCGGATCATGTCATCCGGCACGACGAGGAGGATATCGCCGCGCGTGTTCGCGACCTGACCAATGGGGACGGCGTGCCGGTGATTTTCGATGGCGTAGGGCAGGCGACCTGGCAGGCTTCGCTCGACAGCGCGGCTCGGCGCGGCCTGATCGTCAGTTTCGGTAATGCCGGTGGGGCTGTGACGGATGTCAGTCTTGCTACGCTGGCGAAACACGGTTCGCTGTTCGTCACGCGTCCGACGCTGTTCGATTACGTGCTGAGCGCCGAAGCACGGCAGCGGTCTGTCGATCGCGTGTTTGCCATGCTGAAAAAAGGTGCGATCACGGCCGAGATCGGTCAGCGTTTTCCGCTGAAAAAGGCAGTCGAGGCCCATCGTGCGATCGAGGCGGGCAAGACCAGCGGATCGACCATCCTGATCCCCTGACACTTCGATCAGGGCTGCGCGGTCAGACTCCACAACCCGGCGATCAGGATCACGGCGCCGATACTGACTGATAGCGCGATTGCCCGTAAATAGCGGCGGCTGACGCGCTGGATCGAATGGGTATGCAGCCGCTCGATCGCTTCCGAGGCGCGACGCTCAGCACTCCAGAAAATGAAGATGCCGAGCAGGATGAAAAGCGTGGCCAGCGCCCTGGGCAGCCAGTTGGGATGCAATTCCTGAAATAGCGCGAGAAAGCCGATACCGATCCCCAGCGACGCCATTCCGGTGCGCAGCCATCCGGCAAAAGTACGCTCCAGCGCCAGAATGGTTCTGTCTTCGGCCAGTTGCGTGCTGTTCCATTCGGACAGCGCGGTCGTAGCGGCGGTTTGTTCGGTCTCAGGTCCAGCCATGCCGCATCCTTTCGGCAGCCGTGCCTATTCGCAAGAGCCAATCAGCGCGAACCGGGTTATGTCTGAAAAGAAAACACCCGGAGAGTCGCCTCTCCGGGTGCCTGCTGTCCGTTCCGCCGGATAGCGGCAGGACGGTTACCAATTCTGTAACGTTTCGTGCGAAAAACGAAAGCGTTACAATCGCCTGCCGTCAGGACGAATAATACATGTCATATTCGACCGGGCTGGGCGTCGTTTCGAATGCGATCACTTCTTCCCATTTCAGGTCGGCATAGGCGTCGATCTGATCCTTGGTGAAGACATCGCCTTTCAGCAGGAATTCGTGATCGTCCTGCAACGCAACAAGAGCCTCACGCAGCGAGCCGCACACGGTCGGTACGTTGACCAGCTCGGCAGGCGGCAGGTCATAGAGGTTCTTGTCCATCGCCTCGCCGGGATGGATCTTGTTCTGAATGCCGTCCAGACCCGCCATCAGCAGCGCCGCATAAGCGAGATAGGGGTTGGCCATCGCGTCGGGGAAACGGAATTCAACGCGCTTCGCCTTCGATCCCGCGCCATAGGGAATGCGGCACGAAGCCGAACGGTTGCGGCTGGAATATGCCAGCAGCACCGGTGCTTCAAAGCCCGGCACCAGCCGCTTGTAGCTGTTGGTCGTCGGGTTGGTGAAGGCGTTCAGCGCGCGTGCATGCTTGATGACGCCGCCGATATAATAAAGGCACATTTCCGACAGACCGGCATAGCCGTCGCCGGCGAATAGCGGCGTCTTCCCGTTCCAGATCGACATATGCGTGTGCATACCCGACCCGTTATCGTCCTTGATCGGCTTGGGCATGAAGGTCGCGGTCTTGCCATAGGCCTGCGCCACCTGATGCACGACATATTTATAGATCTGCATCCGGTCGGCGGTTTGCGTCAGCGTGCCGAAGGTCAGGCCGAGTTCGTGCTGTGCAGCGGCCACTTCGTGGTGATGTTTATCGCAGGGCAGCCCCATTTCCATCATGGTCGAAACCATTTCGGCACGAATATCGACAGCGGAGTCAACCGGTGCGACAGGGAAATAGCCGCCCTTTGCACGCGGGCGATGGCCCAGATTGCCGGACTCATATTCCTTGCCCGAATTGGTCGGCAGTTCGATATCGTCGATCGCGAAATAGCTGGTCGCATAACCGGTTTCGAAGCGGACATCGTCGAACATGAAGAACTCGGCTTCGGGGCCGACATAGACGGTGTCGCCCAGCCCGGTGTTCTTCAGATAAGCCTCGGCGCGCTTGGCGGTCGAGCGCGGATCACGGGCATAGAGATCACCGGTCGATGGTTCGACCACGTCGCAGAACAGCACCAGCATCGGCGTGGCGGAAAACGGGTCCATGTAAGCAGCGTCGAGGTCGGGCTTCAGGATCATGTCCGATTCGTTGATCGCCTTCCAGCCGGCAATCGACGATCCGTCGAACATCAGGCCTTCGTTCAGTTCATCCTCGCCGATGACGCCGGATACCATCGTCAGATGCTGCCATTTGCCCTTCGGATCGGTGAAGCGAAGGTCGACCCATTCAGCTTCATTTTCCTTGATCATTTTCAGGATGCTGCTGGCGTTAGCCATGATTGATACCCTTTCTCTTGAAACGGATGCTGCGCGAATCACGCAATCATATTGCAATTCGTCGCGGGGTTTTCACTATAAATGTTGCGCCGCGTCAAATGGCGTCGTCGTTTCTTTCGCCGGTACGGATGCGCAACGCGGTTTCGATGGGCACGACGAAAATCTTGCCGTCGCCGATCCGGCCGGTCTGGGCGGCGGCGGCGATGGCTTCGACGACGCGCTCAGCCAGCGCATCCTCCACCACGACCTCCAGCTTCACCTTGGGCAGGAAATCAACGACATATTCGGCACCGCGATAGAGTTCGGTATGGCCTTTCTGGCGCCCGAAGCCCTTGGCCTCGGTCACGGTAATGCCGGACACACCAACTTCGTGCAGCGCTTCCTTCACCTCATCCAGCTTGAACGGCTTGATGATGGCTTCGATCTTTTTCACGCGTGCTCCCCCTTGTACTCAGGCCCTTGTGTTCAGGCGCGACTTTTGGGCCGCGCTTGGGACAATACAAACTCCGTGCCAGTCGCTCGGACCCCGAAGGGCTGCGGGGTTGGGCGACCGTACCGGATGCGAATATGCCTAATGATTAGGCAATGCTATCCCGACTGCCCGATTGCGGGGCACCCGAAAGGCGGTCAGGCTGCGTCATAGGGCGGATGATGCAGCCCCTTTGGACTCAGAGTGAAAATTTCACACCCGTCTTCGGTGATGCCGATCGAATGTTCGAACTGTGCCGACAGCGAACGATCGCGCGTCACCGCGGTCCAGCCGTCGTCGAGCAGCTTCACATCGGCGCGACCGATATTGATCATCGGTTCGATGGTGAAAAACATGCCGGGCTTCAGCTCCGGTCCGGTTCCGGGGCGACCGACATGCACCACCTCCGGCGCATCATGAAACAGCCGCCCGACGCCATGCCCGCAGAAATCGCGAACCACGCCATAGCGGTGCTGTTCCGCGTGCCGCTGAATGGCGTTGGCGACATCGCCCATCCGGTTGCCGGGCTTCGCCTGTTCGATGCCCAGCATCAGGCATTCATAGGTGACTTCGACCAGTCGCCGGGCCTTTAACGGCACGTCACCGACCAGATACATGCGGCTGGTATCGCCGTGCCAGCCGTCGAGCAGCGGCGTTACGTCGATATTGACGATATCGCCGTTTTTCAGCTTCTTGTCTGACGGAATGCCGTGGCACACGACGTGGTTGATCGAGATGCAGCAGCTATGCGTATAGCCGCGATAGCCCAGCGTCGCAGGCACGCCGCCGCCGTCCAGCGTCATTTTCCGGACGATATCGTCCAGTTCGCCGGTGGTGACACCCGGCACGACATGGGGCACCAGCGCATCGAGGATTTCGGCGGCCAGTCGTCCCGCCTTGCGCATCCCCTCAAACCCTTCCGGGCCATGTAGTTTGATCGAACCCGTCCGCGCAAGCGGTGTATCGGCATTGGTTTCAACATAATCGGTCATGTTGCGGCATATAGCGCTTTCGACAGCGCTTTGCGAGGGCGTCTGGCTGGGCTATGGCGCCTTCATGGCAGAACGCATCTGGACAGCCGCCCTTGCCGTGATCGGCGATGAAATCCTGTCGGGCAGGACGCAGGACAAAAATGTTCAGCAGATTGCGGTCTGGCTGAATGCTCAGGGGATACGGCTTGCCGAGGTGCGTATCGTGCCCGACCGCACCGATGCGATTGTCGAGGCGGTAAACATTTTGCGCGGCCGAAACGATTATCTGTTCACCACCGGTGGCATCGGGCCGACGCACGATGACATCACCGTCGATGCGATTGCCGCAGCGCTGGGTGTCGGCGTGATTGTCCATCCCGAAGCGCGAGCGATGCTGGAGTTGCATTATGCAACGCGCGGCGGCCTGACCGAGGCGCGGCTGCGCATGGCGCGCGTGCCCGATGGTGCCGAACTGATCGCCAATCGCATGTCGGGCGCGCCGGGTATCCGCATCGGCAATATCTTCATTCTGGCCGGCGTTCCGGCGATCACCGCCGGTATGCTGGATGCGCTGACCGGGACGCTGGAGGGCGGAGCCCCGATGGTGGCCCGCACCATCGGTTGCTGGGTCGCCGAAAGCGAAGTGGCAGACATTTTGCGAGAGATTGAACGCGATCAGGACGGTGTTGCGATCGGGAGCTATCCCTTCTTTCGCGAAGGCCGGGTCGGCGCCAATTTCGTCATCCGCGCGACCCGTCAGTCCAACGTGGATGCGTGCACCGAACAACTCGTTCAGGCGCTTCGCAAGGCTGGCTACGATCCGGCTGACGGCGGTATTTGAGATTCTGGAGCGGGCGAAGGGAATCGAACCCTCGTCGTAAGCTTGGGAAGCTTCTGCTCTGCCATTGAGCTACGCCCGCATTTCAAGGGTCTGGATGCACGCTGCACCATCGTTTTGCAGAGTGTTTTGCAAAACGCCCCTGAGCGGAGTTCCATTTGCCTTTCGCACTGGCCTTCGTCAATGCTTCATTGCAAAAGGCGGCGCGGTTTTACGCCCGGAAGAGGGTCATTTTTAGACCTGATTTCAGGCTGGACGTATATCCCCGCTATCATTGGCTCTCGCCGGATCGGTGAGGGCTAATGATGCAGTTTTTCAGATGCGTTGCAGAATGCGGGAAGTGCTCCTTTCGCCCTATACGTCGTCGAACGTATGCCATTGACCCGCTCAGGCGCGGTATGGGCGTCAAGACGATGCCGACATGGCCCGACATGGAGGCCTGCGTATCGATAAAGCGATTATGCTGATACAGGCATAAGCGATGGCATTCCGGATGGGGAACGCCAGATTATCCTGTCCAGCCTGACGGCATAGTGCGTCTGTCCCGTTTCGGGGGTTGCAATGCGGCGACGGAATTGCTGGGTAGCGTGCGCGCCATCAAGGAGGATCACATGCCTAAAAAGCCGTTCGTCGTGGGTATCGGCGGAACCGCCCGGCAGGGGTCGTCCACCGAGCAGGCGCTATCTATTGCGCTCTCCTCTGCCGAACGGGCAGGTGCCGAAGTGGCGATGTTCGGCAGTGAGGCGCTGCTTGCCCTGCCGCATTATCTGACCCCCGAATCGGAAACCAGCGAACAGGGCCGCGCGCTGGTGGAGGCGATCCGCCGTGCCGATGGCGTGATCCTGTCCAGCCCCGGTTATCACGGGTCGATTTCCGGCCTGTTGAAGAACGCCATCGACTATCTGGAAGAAACCGCACGTGACGAGCGCGTGTATCTGGACGGGGTGCCGGTCGGTCTGATCGTTACCGCTTATGGGTGGCAGGCGACGGGAAGCACGCTAGCGACCATGCGTGCGATCGTCCACGCCCTGCGCGGGTGGCCAACGCCGCTGGGCGTGGCGATCAAGGCAGAGAGCGGCACCTTCGTCGATGGCGAATGTCGTGATGACGTCGCGTGCAATCAGCTCAATCTGGTCGGGCGTCAGGTGTTCGAGTTCGCCCAGCTTCGCATTGCCAATCCCAATGTGACGGAAACCGGCCGGGAATAAGCGTTCACTTCCCGATATATATCCTCTTCCGGTGGAGTGTCGGAACCCGACGCGGCCTGTTCGGTTCGTCAGGGGCGTTGTCATTCAACATCGGGAAACATCATGCCGCGCCTGTTCCATGTCAGTGACATCCATTTCGGTGCGGAAGACCCGCTGGCGCTTGCCTGGTTTGCCGACATGGTTGCGCAAAATGAGCCTGCGGCGATTCTTGTCACCGGGGATCTGACCATGCGGGCGCGGCGGCGGGAATTCGCCGCCGCGGCGCGCTGGCTGGAAGCACTGGGTCGCCCGGTTACGGTGGAGGTGGGCAATCACGACCTGCCTTATTTCAATCCGGTGGCACGATTCCTTCGTCCCTATGCCCGGTATCGCGCAGTCGAGAAGCGGATTGAGCGTCCGCTGACCCTGCCGAACGTGGCGGTGATCCCGCTGAAGACCACGGCGCGGTTTCAATGGCGGCTCAACTGGTCGAAGGGTAAAGTGGGGGAGGAAAGCCTGATTAAGGCAAGAGAGCGGGTGCGTGCGTCATCGCGAGCCGGACAGGTGACGCTGGTGACGTGTCATCATCCGCTGGTCGAGGCGGGGACGAGCGGTACCGCACGTACCCATCATGGTCCAGGCGCCCTGAAGATACTGGCGGCAAGCGGGGTGGATGCGGTGCTGTCGGGGCATGTGCATGATCCGTTCGATATCGACTATCCGGTCGGGAACCGGCGCGTCCGATTGATCGGGGCGGGCACGCTTTCGGAACGGACCCGTGCGACGCGGCCTTCGTTCAACGATATCCTGATCGATGAAAACGGGATCGATGTGACGGTCCAACGCCTGTCCTGACCGCCATAAAGGAAAAAGGCGGCTCGCTTCCGAACCGCCTTTTTTATTCAATATGACGATTCCGATCAGAAGCGGATGGTGGCAGTTCCGCGGAAAGTCTGATTGGTGATATCCTCACGACCGACCGTGAAGTCGGTGGATACCGCCAGATTCAGCCGCTCGCTGCCGATGCGGAAACCGCCGCTGATTTCTCCCCAGTCACGATCGGTCGCGGGCAGCGCAAACAGCGCATCCGGGCCGATGCCGCCGACGAAATTGGCAGCGAAATAGCTGGGGTGCTTGGCGAAATCATGGACATAGGTGCCGCTGACAAAGGGCTGTACGCTGCCCAGGCGGCTCGACAGATTCAGTCCACCACGACCCTGAATAGTGTCGTAATTGCCCAGATTATACATCAGCGCCGGGCCGTTACCGGTTTCGACCGCGGGGCCGAATTCGACATGCGCGGCGCGAACGGCAATCCGCGGGGTGATCGTGACACCGGCGGAACCGAATGCCTTGCTCAGCCCTGTCTCGCCGCTCAGCGCATAGGCGGTATCGTTCGACTTCAGGTTGAACATGGTCGTACCCGCTGCCACTGCGCGGCTGGTGTCATAGTTCAGCGCGCCGAGGCTAAGCTGCGAGTCCAGCGTGATCCCGTAGCCAAAGCCCGTCTTGCCGTAGAAGGTAAGCTGATAGAGATTGTCGCCTTCGGACCGTCCGGCGGTATTCGGCTGCGCATCGACATGGGTGTAGGAGAAGCCGATGCCGAAGAAGCCGCTGTCCGGGAACGCCTTTTCCAGACCGCCTGCCAGGAAATATCCGTCGAAATCGTCGCGGGCATAGGGGCTGGCGGTCGGCATCCCGTCAGCATGACCGTTCAGATAGCCGCCGGAAACGAATGCCGACATGTCTTCCGGCAGGACGTTATGCTGAACATCCATCTGCCCGCCGCCATTGCCTGCCACGGATGTTGCCATCAGAGGGCTGGTGGCCGCGACCGAAGCGATCTGCATCGGCTGACCATAATAGGCCAGCGTTCCGCCCATATCGCCATTTTCCGACGTCGTCGTCAGACGGTTACGGAAAATCTGGTTCGAAGAGTCCAGCGCGGTGACGCCCATCGACCGCACCGATGCGGAAAAGCGCGGCGCATAGCTTTCCAGCGTCGCACGAATGCCGGATACGCTCATCAGGTCGAGCGGACCGTACAGGTCGGCGAACTTGTCATATACCGCACGGTTCTGATCGAGCAGGCGTGCATAGGATGTCTGGATCGGTGACGCGCGATTGACGACATCGATATATTTGCCCGCCGTTACGTCCACCACCACGGCGTTGGCAGTATAGTGCACATCGGGACGCAGGATCGCACTAATCGCCGGTGACACCGCATCGAACGTTCCCGTGACCCCGCCCTCTGCGGTTACGACGGTGTATTCATTGCCATAGCGGACCATGCCGTCGGCAGTCTGCGATAAGACCAGCGTGCCGCCGACATTCGCCATACCATCCAGCGGATTGCCATCGGCATCCGCAGTCGTGGCATTGACCGCGATCAGGTCGGAAACGCCGTTGCTGCCCAGATCGACCAAATAAACTGTGCCGGATGCAAGGCCCACATTACCGTTAAAGGTCAGCGTGCCGATCGTACCGACGCCGCCGGGCGCAATGACGCCGGCCATGCTGGTGAAATAGGGCGCATTGATCGTGCCGCTACCCTGCAGGCCGCCGCTCATGAGGAAGAAATCGCCCATGGTCGACAGCGTGCCGTTGACGCGCATCATGCCCGAATATTGCGTGATGTCGATCAGGCTGGTGAGCGAAGCGCCTGCGTTGATATCGAGGCCTGCATCGATATTGGCAATCGTCAACCGGTCGATCGTAACATCCGTCGAAAGGGTCGTTATGCCGCTGTTGGCCAGTGTCACGTCGAAATATCGCGGTGCGATACCGTTAGCAGGATCACCGTCGCTGTTATTGGGAACGAAATCTGTCGCTCCCGGCAGGCCGTTGGTCAGCGTGGGATCGGGAAGCGTCGGGCTGGAAGCATCGGCTGTCGTACCGGCAGACGCGCTGGCGGTGCCGCTGCTCAGCGATGCGGTCGAGGCAGACCCCTTGTCATTGGCCGTGGTGCCGATCGGATCGCCGGTGACCGTCTCGGTGCCTGAGCCCACGTCATAGCAGTCGCTGAAGGCGGTGGTCTGATAACAGGCCTGCCCGAAGGCGCCATCGCTGCCGGTCTTGCCCTCGCCGGGAGCGGTCGGGATACCGTTGACCAGATTGCCGTTCGCATCGATCACCATATAGGCCGGATCGAGATCGGTCTGCCAGTGCGTGGGGTCGCTCCATGCACCGTCACCCGCCTTGGCGGAGACGTAGTGATACGGATTGTTGGCGGCGATCCAGTCCCAATAGAGGTACAGCGGCTGATAGAAGCTGGCCGTACCATAGCCGTTCGGCGGGGCGCCGTTGAAGAAGCGGGTATAGCCGCCCGAAAGCACGCCGATCACGACCGGCTGATCAAAGGTGTCATCAAGGATCAGGGGGCCGCCGGAGTCGCCGCTGGCAGTCGTGCCCTCGTTCGGCACGGCATTGTCGCGCCAGGCGTTGAAATCATATGGGCTGGCTTCCGCCGTGCCACGCTTCGGATCGTCAAAGTCGATCCAGTAGAGGTTTTGATACAGCCCGTTGGGCGATCCGAACAGGAAGGTTTCGAAGTCGTTGAGCGACGCAAGCGCGCCCAGCATGTTTTCCGCAACGCGGCGGCGATAGTCGATCCCGCCGGTCGAACCGGTGGAAGCCGATCCGTTATTTCCGTATCCTTCGATCGTTACATGATAGCCGGTGCCGTTGGCGTCGATCGTTGCCGGTGCGGGAAGGCGTGAGAACAGCAGCGACCAGGTAGGTACATCGGAAGCCGGCGTATCAAGCGCCGCCATTGCAACGTCGCTGTAGTAAAAGCCGTTTGCATCCGGTTCGAGCGAGCCGGGATTATAGGTAACGTAGTTGGAGTTATACATCGCCTGGGCGACATTGGTCTGGTAACCGCCAAACAGCCAGTTGCCGAAAGCGCTGTTACCGGCCTGATTATTGTTGTTCGAAAAACCGAATCCGATCGGTTTACCGCCATTGGCGGCACCGTAATCGGTGGCCGCATTCTCATTGACGCAGTGCGCGGCAAAAATCACGGTGCGCGGATTAATCAACGTGGCGGTGCAGAGACCCAGATAGCCATTCTGCTGATCAATCACCATCTGCCCGACGCCGGTGATGTCGTTCGGATCCAGGTCCGTGGAGGGCGTGCCGGGGTCCGCAATCACGATCTGCGGATCGGGTGCAACCTGTGTAATCGGAGCACTTTGGGCGACCCGATAGATGTTGGTAGGGGCGGTTCCGGACGTATCGCTCTGCGCTTCCAGATAGCTGTTCGTGATCGAATCGTTGATCGACGGACCTGCAATGTCGGTGGATTGCGCATTGGCCGTGCCGGTGACGGCAAAACAAATACCCGCCGCCGAAGCAAGCCAGAGCGAGCGGCGCGAATAAGCACGTAGCGACGATGACATATTTTAATTCCCCCAACTTTCAGATGGCCGCAACCTTATAACCACCCCACTCGCTTGCAACGCCAAAATTCATCTGGAGTTAATGTCGCGTCGCCCTGTTGCGAATTTGTGACGCTAAGGACATCAATACCCTGAACTATCACGGAAATCCGTACGAAAAAGGGCGGCCCGTTGCCGGACCGCCCTGAATTTCGTTTCGATGAAGAAACGACTTAGCGCTTCGAGAACTGGAAGCTGCGGCGGGCCTTTGCCTTGCCGTATTTCTTACGCTCGACCGCGCGGCTGTCGCGGGTCAGGAAGCCTGCCTGCTTGACCGGGGTACGCAGCGCGGGTTCGTAGCGCGTCAGGGCCTGGCTGATGCCGTGCTTGACGGCACCGGCCTGACCGGACAGGCCGCCGCCCTTGACCGTGCAGACCACGTCATACTGACCGCGGCGCTCGGTAATGTCGAACGGCTGGTTGATGACGAGACGCAGCGTCGGGCGTGCGAAATACACGGCCTGATCGCGGCCGTTGATCGTGATCTTGCCCGAACCGGGCTTCAGCCATACGCGGGCGACCGCATCCTTGCGGCGACCGGTGGCATAGGCGCGACCATATTGATCGACTTCCTGTTCACGCAGCGGCGCGGTTTCGCGCACGGGCGTGTCGGCATCCGGCGCGACCTGCGCGTCGGGGGCGGGCTGGGCAGCGGGCTGACCCTCGGTCAGCTTGCCCAGATCGGAAAGAGACTGGCGATTATCGGACATCAGGCGCCCACCTTGTTCTTGCGATTCATGCTCGCGATATCGAGGACTTCGGGGTTCTGAGCTTCATGCGGATGCTCCGAACCGGCGTAAATGCGCAGGTTGCGCATCTGCTGACGACCAAGCGGGCCGCGCGGGATCATCCGTTCGATGGCCTTTTCCAGCACGCGCTCCGGGAAGCGACCTTCGAGCACCTTGTCGGCGCGCACTTCCTTCAGCCCGCCGGCATAACCGGTGTGCTTGTAATACATCTTCTGCGTCAGCTTCTTGCCGGTGAACTTCACCTTGTCGGCATTGATGACGATGACATTGTCACCGCAATCGACATGCGGGGTGAAGCTCGGCTTGTGCTTGCCGCGCAGAACATTGGCGATGATCGTCGCTGCGCGACCGACCACCAGGCCTTCGGCATCGACGATATGCCATTTCTTTTCCACCTCATGCGGCTTGGCCGACTTGGTGGTCTTCATCAGCGCCTTCATGGGCTTTTCGACCTTGCTATCAGGGTTGAACGAGTAAACGCCGCCCAACGGGACGGCGTCGATGGCGGCCGTTTGGCGGAACATTGCTGTTAAGTCAAGCGAAACCGGGCAATAGCGAACGGGTATTATAGTACCTTATGGTTGTTCGGAGACCGTCGCCACCGTTGTTTCAACCTGTTCCAGCCCGTCGATTGCAGTGGTTTTCGTGTTCGTGCGCCGTACGATCAGCGCGGTGGCGGGATCGATTTCCTGCTGGGTGGTAATGATCAGATGCGCGTCGACTGGATGCCCCGTTTTGTCGGGTGTGCGCAGGTCTCCCGACACGCTGGTTTCGACGGTCAGCAGCTTGCCGTCCATCCAGCTTCGTCGCGTTCCCGTCAGCGCCGCCTTCTGGCGTTCATAAGAGAGGGTGGGACGGGAAACATCCTCTGTCGGGTGGACGCCGCGCGCAGTGGCGGCGACATCATAGGCGGAACTGAGCAATGACCCCAGCATCATGCGCTGCTGGGCCGGGGACAGCGCCAGCATCCGCGCGCGGATCGCGGGTGCGTCTGCCTTGCGAGGGGATTCCACACCGTCGAAGCGGGATACGATACCGTCGCAAAAGCGGCGCCACAGTTCGGCGCGGTCTTCTACGGAGAGAATTTTTCCACCGGCGTCGAGGTGATAGCGGATAACGCTGCCGGTCAGCGGCCTGACGCCCGCTGCGAACAGTGCGCTGCGCTTGTCATGCGCGGTGCCGCCTGCATCGGTCAGTGTCATTTCGGCGACATAGCCGTTTTGTGCGCGATGAAAGACGATCCGGCGGACCAGATGAACGCTGTTATGTTCTGTGCCGAACCGAAAGCGGGTTTCGGTGCGGTAGATCAGGGTGCGGTCCAGCGGCGGCGCGAAAACGCCTGCCTCTGCGCTGGCAGGCGCAGGGGCCGGGCGGGACAGGGCAGGGACCGGATCAGGCGCCGGTAGAAGCATGGACCCAGGCGATGGCGGGAGGAGCGGCGTGGGCGATCCAGTGTTCGATGACCGGCACGTCATAGGGGTGCAGCGCGGTAAGGCGCGCACATAGCCTGTCGGTCAGCGGAATGGCGGTTTTGAACAGCACCGGCACTTCCGGGTCTTCGGCGATACCGTCCTGCCAATGATAGATGGACTGGCACGGCGCCATGACATTGGCGCAGGCGGCAAAGCGTGCCTCGACCAGTTCGCGGGCGACCGCCTTGGCGGTGGCGGCGTCGGGAAAGGTCGTATGCACCAGCATCATCGTGTCGCTCATACGGTTCTGCGTCCCCGTTCGCCCAGCAGGTGGGCGCACCATGTTGTCGCCACCACCAGCAGTGCGCCGACCAGTTGATGCGATGCCGCCAGCCAGATCGGTACGCCCGCCATCACCACCGCGATGCCGAGCAGGATCTGAATGCCGATCAGACTATGCACGGCGACCGATGCCGAGCGACGAATACCGCGTACCTTGCGCGCCAGCACGACCAGTGCGCCCAGCGTTACCCAGGCCCACCAGCGATGAATGAAGTGCACCGTATACGGATCGTTGAACAGTGCGTCGGCCAGCGGATGGCTGGAAAACTCCGCATAAGGAAAGAAATGCCCGTTCATCAGCGGCCATTGATCTGTGACGAGCCCGGCGCGCAATCCCGCCATGAACGCGCCATAGATGAGCTGGATCAGCAGGATCAGGCCGACCGTGATGGCGACCGGACGCAGCACCGCAGGGCGCGCCAGCGGATTGGTCGACAGTTGCCGCAGGTCGAATGCGGTCCACAAAATACCTGCCATGGTGAACAATGCGGTGATCAGGTGGATCGCCAGCCAGTAATGGCTGACCTCGATCATACCCGGCTGCAAGCCTGAGCGTACCATCAGCCAGCCGAACGCCCCCTGCAATCCGCCCAACGCGAGCAGCGCGACCAGACGCCAGCCATAGCCGCGCGGGATCTGACGCCGGATCGCGAACCAGACCAGCGGGATGAAGAATGCCATGCCGATGAACCGGCCCAGCAACCGGTGCGAATATTCCCAGAAGAAAATGCCCTTGAACTGGGTGAGCGTCATCCCCGCATGGATCGCGGCATATTGATCGATTTCGCGGTAATGCGCGAACTCCGCCTGCCACTGGGCGTGGCTTAACGGCGGGATGATACCGCTGATCGGATCCCATTGGGTGATCGACAGGCCGGATTCGGTGAGCCGGGTGACGCCGCCCACCACCACCATCGCGACGATTAGCGCGGCGACGAAGAACAGCCAGTTGGCAATGGCCTTTGGCCGCGCCGTTACGGGGATATGAGTCGATTGCAGCACGCTGTCCGCTTTACGCAAGCCTGTGCGCAGATGCCAGTGCATCGAGATGACGCGAACATGAAATGTTATGTTGTACCTTTAAGCGGAGCTGCCTATACCGAAAGCCGTCATGACCACCCTGGCATCCCCGGTCGGCATCTGGAGCCGTATCGACGCGCGCATCGACCGGATTGCGATCGCGCTCAGCGGGCTGTGTCTGGTCCATTGCATCGCAAGTGCGGTCCTGCTCGCGCTGCTGGCATCGGCGGGAGCGCTGCTCGATCCGCATATTCACGAAACCGGGCTGGCGCTGGCGATCGTGCTGGGTGTAATCGGCCTGGGGCGCGGCATCCTGACGCACGGGCAGATGCTGCCGCTCGTGTTCGGCGCGTTCGGACTTGGCGTGATGGCCGGAGCGCTCAGCATTCCGCATGGTCCGGAAGAGACGATTTTCACGCTGCTGGGCGTCACTTTTCTCGCCGCGGGACATGAACTGAACCGGCGTGCCGGGTCGGGAGCTTGCTGCGCGCACTAACTGTGCTTACCTTGGTGGGATGCACGGTCACGATCATCATGAACATAGCGGCGCCGCCCTGACCCATGCGGCGCAGATGACGCTGGAAAAGGCGGGCGAGCAATGGACCGCCATGCGCGAACGCGTGTTCGAGGCGCTGGCGTCGTTCGATAACCCGGCATCGGCCTATGATATTGCCGAGGAAGTGTCGAAGCGGGAAGGGCGCCGCGTCGCCGCCAACAGCGTGTATCGCATCCTCGACCTGTTCGTGACATCGAACCTCGCCCGGCGGGTGGAAAGCGAAAACGCCTATATCGCCAACGCGCACCCCGACTGTCTGCACGATTGTATTTTTCTGGTGTGCGATACGTGCGGTCAGACCACGCATATCGATGATGACACCATTACCCGTACAGTGCGCGTCGCTGCCGAAAAAGCGGGCTTTTCACCAGAGCGCCCGGTGATCGAGGTGCGTGGGAAATGCTCTGATTGTAGCTGATTGCGCAGACTGATGGATGACCCATCAGCGTTTTGACCTCTCTGCTGTATCCTATGCGACGGGCGCTATCTGAAAGCATGGGAGAAGGCAGAAAATGATGATTTCCGCTCTGGCGCTGCTGCTAAATGCGGTGCAACCCGCACCGCAGGCGGCTTCGCGTGCCTCATGCATGGATAAAGCGCAGACCAACCTTGATTTTCAACATTGCGGCGCGGCGGAGGTGACGCGGCTGGACGGCGAACTCAACCGCGTCTGGAAACAGGTTTATCCGTCGCTCGACGCGGAAACGAAAGCTGCATTGCTGAACGAGCAACGGCTGTGGATCAAGTTCAAGGACCAAAGCTGCAGCGCCTGGCAGACCGGCTATTTCGGGCGCGAGGGGCAGGTCATCCATTTCTATGCCTGCCGCGCCGATGTGCTGCGGCATCGCATTGAATATCTGAAGTCGCTGAAGCCGTCGGGAATGTGACGAACCGGCGGTTCAGGCTGCTTCCTGCCCGGCTTCCAGCGCCTCGGCGGCTTCCATCCATTCGGCTTCGGTCGCTTCCAGCTTTGCCTCGACATCGGCGCGGCGTTTCATCAGGTCGCTCATCGTCAGCTTTGCCAGTGACGGCTCCGCGCTGGCCGGATCGAACATCGCGCGGTCGAGCGCCGAACGTTCCTTTGTCAGCTTTTCGGTCTGTGTCTCCAGCACCTTTACCCGCTTCGACAGTTCACGGAAGCGTTCGCGCGCCTCGGCATTGGCCTTGCGCTGCTCCTTCTTGCTGATCTTGTTGGCCGCGTCGCCGTCCTTCGGCGCGCCGCTCGACAGGATCAGCGCGATATAGTCGTCCAGGCTGCCGTCAAATTCGCGCGCCGTGCCGTCATCGACCAGCACCAGCCGGTCGGCGGTCATTTCCAGCATGTGCCGGTCGTGGCTGACCAGCAGAACCGCGCCCGAATAGGCATTCAGAGCCTGTACCAGCGCCTCACGCGCATCAACATCAAGATGGTTGGTCGGTTCGTCGAGGATGAGGAGGTGCGGTGCATCGCGGGTAATCAGCGCCAGCGCCAGTCGTGCGCGCTCGCCGCCCGACAGCTTTTCGACCTTCGTCGTCGCCTTGTCGCCCGAAAAGCCGAACCGGCCCAGTTGCGCGCGCACGGCGGCGGGTTTTGCGTCGCGCATCTGCCGCGTCATATGGTCGAGCGGCGTGTCGCGGCTGTCCAGTTCCTCGACCTGATACTGGGTGAAATAGCCGACCCGCATCTTGCCCGACGCGTTCATATCGCCTTCCATCGGCGCAAGCTGTGCGGCGAGCAGGCGGGCAAGCGTGGTCTTGCCGTTACCGTTGCGGCCCAGCAGTGCAATCCGGTCGTCGGGATCGAGCCGCAGGTTGAGCCGTTTGAGCACCGGTGTTGCGCCATAACCGACCGCTGCCATGTCCAGCGTAATCAGCGGCGGGCGCAGTTCGTCGGGATCGGGAAAGCCGAACGACAGCGAAGGATCTTCCGCCATCGCTGCGATCGGCTGCATCCGTGCCAGCGCCTTGGCGCGCGACTGCGCCTGTTTGGCGGTCGAGGCACGGGCGGAATTGCGCGCGATATAGTCGGCGAGTTTCTTGCGCTGCGCCTCCTGATTGGCGCGCGCGGCCTCGATCTGCGCCACGCGTTCGGCGCGCTGCCGCTCGAAGGCGTCATAGCCGCCGGGATAGAGTGTCAGCTTGCCGCGTTCGAGATGCAGGATGTGATCGACGACATTGTTGAGGAAGTCGCGCTCGTGGCTGACGACCAGAATCGTCGCCCGATAGCTTTTGAGGAAATCCTCCAGCCACATCACCGCTTCGAGGTCGAGGTGGTTCGACGGTTCGTCGAGCAGCAGCACATCGGGTTGCGAAAAGAGCAGGGAGGCAAGCGCGACACGCATCCGCCAGCCGCCCGAATAGCTGTCGAGGCTGCGATGCTGCATTGCCTCGTCAAAGCCCAGTCCGACCAGAATCTTGGCCGCGCGCGCAGGTGCTGCATGGGCGTCGATGGTGTTCAGCCGTTCGTGCAGCTCGCCCAGCCGGTCGGGATCGACGCAATGTTCGGCTTCTTCCATCAGCGCCGCGCGCTCGGCATCGGCGGCGAGCACGGTTTCGAACGGCGTCGCGCTGCCCGCCGGTGCTTCCTGCGCGATATAGCCCAGCCGTGCGCCCTTCGGCATGTCGACCGAACCGGCATCCGCCTCCAGATGCCCGGCGATGACGCGCACCAGTGTCGATTTGCCCGCGCCGTTACGCCCGATCAGGCCGACCCGCGAACGCGGCGGCAATGCGGCGGTCGCACCGTCCAGGATCGTGCGTCCGCCAAGGCGCACCTGAATGCCGTTGAGGTTGAGCATGGCGCGCGCCTAGCACCGGATGCGCGCGATCCCAAGTGGCGACTTGCAGATGCGCTGATGACCGGGCAGGGAAGTTGTCATGGCAAAGATGCGCGCGGACCAGATGCTTGTCGATCGCGGACTGGTGGAAAGCCGGACGCGCGCGCAGGCGCTCATCATGGCGGGGCTGGTGTTCGCGGGCGACCGCAAGGTGGAAAAGGCGGGGCAGCAACTGCCTGAGGACACCCTGCTCGATGTGCGCGGGCGCGATCATCCCTGGGTGTCGCGCGGCGGCATCAAGCTGGCGCACGCGCTGGAGGAATTCGGGATCGACCCGACCGGCAAGGTTGCCATCGATGTCGGCTCCTCGACCGGCGGCTTTACCGATGTGCTGCTGAGCAAGGGTGCGGCGCGGGTCTATGCGGTGGACAGCGGCACCAACCAGCTTGCGTGGAAGCTGCGGCAGGACGACCGCGTGATCGTGCATGAAAAGACGAGCGCGCGTATCCTGACGCCCGACCATATTCCCGAACCGGCCGACCTGATCGTGTGCGATGCCAGCTTTATCGGGCTGGCCAAGGTGCTGGAGGTGCCGCTGCGCTTTACCGCGCCCGGCGCGACGCTGGCCGCTCTTATCAAACCGCAGTTCGAGGCGGGGCGGGACGAAGTGGGGAAGGGCGGCGTCGTGCGCGACCCGGCCGTGCATGAACGCGTATGCGCAGAGGTGCGCGACTGGCTGACCGGAATCGGCTGGCAAGTGCGCGGAATCACACAAAGCCCGATCACCGGGCCGGAAGGAAATGTCGAATTCCTGATTTGCGCCGACCTTCCCGATACGCCCCGTTGAGGGACGCTCGTCCTGCCTTTGCCTCGTTTGGGCGCTTGCATCCTTGTTCAGCATCGGCAACATGCCCGTCCGCCATATCGGGCCGGAAAGGGAGCTGGGCTTGAGCGAGATCGCGTCGAAGGGGCAGTTGTGGGGGGCGTATTTCCGCTGGGCCGTGGTGACGGTGCCGCTGATCCTGTTGCTGGGATTCGCATCGGCAAGGCTTTTTCCCGGCGGCAGTGAAAATGCCTGGTACATGGCGCTTGCCAAACCGTCGGTTACGCCGCCCGGATGGGTGTTCGGCGCGGTCTGGACGGTGCTCTATATCCTGATGGGGCTGGCGCTCGCGATGATCCTGAATGCGCGCGGGTCGCGCTGGCGCGGTCCGGCGATTCTGCTCTTCGGGTTGCAGTTCATCGCCAACCTCGCCTGGACGCCGGTATTTTTCGGCTATCACGCCGTTATCGCCGCGCTGATACTGATTGTGGTGGTGTTCGTGCTTGCTTTGCTCACGACCTTGTGGTTCGGGCGCATTCGCTCGGTCGCGGCGTGGCTGATGGTGCCCTATCTGGCGTGGATCGTCTTTGCCGGAATTCTGCTGTATCAGGTGCATGCGATGAACCCGGATGCGGCAACCCTTGTCCCGCATGCGGCGAGTACCCAAATCGCCTTGTGAACGGAGATACGTACATGCAGTCCGAAAACCGCCTTTTCGACGATTTCGTCAAGATGATGAACGGGGCCGCCGGCACCATCGCCGGCATGGCGCGTGAAGGCGAAAGCGCCGCGCGGGAGCGTGCGCGCGAGTGGATCGGCGGGATGGATTTCGTCAGCCGAGACGAATTTGAAGCCGTCAAGGCCATGGCCGCTGCCGCACGGGACGAGGCTGATGCGCTGAAGGCACGAATCGAAGCACTGGAAGCGGCAGCGAAACCGGCGGTCAAAGCCAAATCGAAACCGGACACTGCCAAGTCCTGACCGGCTTATCCACAGCTTTTTGGATTGAATCGGCGGGCTTTGCTTGTGCCGACCTTCCCGAATTGGCAGCATCGCCCGGTATTTGATGGCGAAAGGGAAAGGACTTCATGCTCGACGAAACGGCGTTTGACCGGGACGAGAGTGCCGCGCCCATCGATATGCTGGAAAGCTATTTCGCGGCGCATGACTGGACCTATAGCCGCGAAGATGAAGAAATCGTCGCGAAGGTAAAGGGTAGCTGGGCCGAATATGAACTCCGCGCCATCTGGCGGGAGGAAGACAGCGTTCTGCAGTTTCTGGCTTTCCCCGATGTCCGCGTGGCGCAGGGGCAGCGCAGTGCGATTTACGAGACGCTGGGCCGGATCAACGAACAATTGTGGATCGGCCATTTCGAGCTGTGGTCGTCGAGCGGCATCCTGCTGTTTCGCCATGCCGCGATGATGGGAGCGGGCGACAGTGCGGGCATGACGCTGGAGGAGGCGGAACTGCTGGTCGAATCGGCCATTGATGAATGCGAACGCTATTACCCGGTGTTCCAGTTCGTTTTGTGGGGCGGAAAAAGCCCGACCGAAGCGATTGAATCCGCATTAATCGACACGCAGGGAGAAGCATAATTTCTGATATCCCCGAAAAAATCTGGCTGATCGGCTGTGGCAACATGGCGGGCGCGATGCTGCGCCAATGGGTCGCAAGCGGCGATGTGTCGCCCGATCAGGTGACGGTCATCGACCCCGGTACGCCAAAAATTCCTGAAGGTGTGCGTCATTTGCAGTCGCCGCCGGAGGACGGTCTGCCCGATGCGCTGATGCTGGGGGTGAAGCCACAGATGCTCGATGGTGTGGCGGAAAGCCTGGCGCCGCGCGTACAGGGCGTGCCGCTGCTGCTGTCCATCCTTGCCGGGGTTGAGGTTGCGGCGCTGGCGAAGCGGTTCGATGCGGGCGCGGTGGTACGCGTTATGCCCAACCTGCCGGTCGGTCTGGGCAAGGGCGTGGTGGCGCTGCATGGCGTTCCACCGGGCAGTGCGCAGGGCAAGGCCGCGAGTGCGCTGATGGACTCGCTGGGCCTGGTCGAATGGATCGACAAGGAAGAATTGTTCGATTCCGTCACCGCGCTTTCGGGGTGCGGGCCGGGTTTCGTGTTCCGCTTTATCGACGCGCTGGCCGATGCGGGCGTTGCGGTCGGGCTGGAGCCGGATCAGGCGCTGCGGCTTGCCACCGCGACCGTCAACGGCTCCTCGGCGATGGCGGCGGATGCCGATGACAATCCGGGTGTGCTGGCCGACCGCGTCGCCAGTCCGGGCGGTTCGACACGCGAAGGCATGAACGTGCTCGACCGCGACGAAGCGCTGAAGAACCTGCTGATCGAGACGCTGACCGCGGCGCGCGACCGTAACCACGAACTGGCCGCCGCCGCGCGCGGCTGAGGCGTCGCGTTCAGGACGGATCGCCACTCAGAAGACGATGTGACGGAGTCGTAGACGTTCGTAGAACAATATGGAGGATTTGCGTGACCCGGCGCGCAGCGTACTTTCGGTACGTGAGCACCGGAATCGCGGAAAGCCGCCATTTGCAGGCCATCAGGGCTGAATGGCGATCCGCCCTAGCGTTGCCCGGTGGATCGGGCGTTGCTTGCATCGGTTTCGGGAAGCAGCGCGCGCTCGCTTTCCGGGATCAGGTCCTCTAGCACTGCCCAGAATCCGCCGACCGCTTCCTGCCCGGCGCTGGAATAGGCCGCCGACAGCTTACGGCGCAGCGCCTCGAACAACTGCGCCTCCAGCGCGCGACCGCTATCGGTCAGGCGCAGCAGCTTCTGCCGCCGGTCGCGTGTTCCCGCCCGCGTCTCCATAAGGTCGCGATCGGCAAGGTCGTTCAGAACGCGGCCCAGCGACTGTTTGGTAATCGCCAGCAGACGCAGCAGCTCGCCCACGGTCAGGTCGGGTTGGCGCGCGATGAAATAAAGCGCGCGGTGATGGGCGCGGCCCAGACCTTCCTCTGCCAGTCGTTCATCCAGCGTGCGGCCGAGATGGCTGTAGCCGAAAAACAGCAGTTCAATCCCGCGCCGGATTTCGGGTTCACGCAGGAACAGCGGAGAAGCGCCGCGCGACGGTTCGGAAGGAGTGGAAGCAGGCATGTTGACGGGTTTTGCCATCGGCTCTACCCCACGGCAACCATTGCCGCGCATTATGTTTCCGCACGGCAGTTTCGATGCGAAAAGGTACGAAATGAGCAGTTCGGATACCCCGGTTTTCGATATTCAGCCCAACGCCGCCCCGGTTCCAGGAAGCGAGCGGGAGGCACGAATCGCCGATCCGGGGTTCGGCAAGGTGTTCACCGATCACATGGCGGTGATCCGCTATAGCGAGGACAGGGGCTGGCACGATGCGCGGATTCAGGCGCGCGCGCCGGTCGAGCTCGATCCGGCTGCCGCGGTGCTCCATTACGCGCAGGAAATTTTTGAAGGCATGAAGGCCTATCGCCTGACCGACGGTGCCACCGCACTGTTCCGCCCGGATGCCAATGCCGCGCGCTTCAAACGTTCGGCGCAGCGCATGGCGATGCCCGAACTGCCCGAAGAGCTGTTCCTCGAATCGATTGCGAAGCTGGTCGAGATCGACAAGGACTGGATTCCGACGATGGAAGGCGGCTCGCTCTATCTGCGCCCCTTCATGTTCGCCAGCGAGACCTTTCTGGGCGTGCGCCCGGCCAGGGAATATCTCTACATGGTCATCGCCTCTTCAGTCGGTGCCTATTTCAAGGGCGGAACGCCCGCGATCACCATCTGGGTGTCGGATGATTACAGCCGCGCCGCGCCCGGCGGCACGGGCGCTGCCAAGTGCGGCGGCAACTATGCGGCCAGTCTGGTCGCGCAGGCGGAGGCGATCCGTCAGGGATGCGATCAGGTCGTGTTCCTCGACGCTGCCGAACATCGCTGGGTGGAGGAACTGGGCGGCATGAACCTGTTCTTCGTGATGGATGACGGCTCCATGGTGACGCCGCCGCTCAAGGGTACGATCCTGCCCGGCATCACTCGCGATTCGATCCTGAAACTAGCGCAGGACGAAGGGATTGCGGTGCGAGAGGAAGCCTATGCCATCGATCAGTGGCGCAGCGATGCCGAAAGCGGCCGCCTGCGCGAAACCTTCGCGTGCGGTACGGCCGCAGTAGTAACGGCAGTCGGTACCGTTAAATCGACCAACGGCGATTTCACCATCGGCGGGGGCGGGCCGGGGCAGATGACCCAGCGGATGCGCCAGCGGCTGGTCGCGATCCAGCGCGGCGAAGCGGAAGATCCGCATGGCTGGGTAAAGCGTCTCTTCTGATCGGGTAATTTTCCTGCAAAGGGCCTTTTCATTTTCGCACAAGCGATGCTAAGGCCCGCAGCCCATGCTGGGGCGTCGCCAAGTGGTAAGGCAGCGGCTTTTGGTGCCGCCATGCGCAGGTTCGAATCCTGCCGCCCCAGCCAGACCTAACAGGTCTTCTAAGTAACTGATCGATAACAAAAATTTCTACGATTCAAAATCAGTGGCCCTATGCCTTGGCATTACGGCTTGGCCACCTCAATCAGGTATGATTCGGCGGCTGCGAAAACGCAATGGTGTCGCGTTAACCCGCCCCAGAAATTTCGCGAAATAAGCCGATACCGAAATCCCGGATCGGAATCGGTGCGAACTGCTTGGGAATGTTTCCGCTCGCCGCTATAATGATGGCGTGAATGAAGACGCCGTCTCTAGCGCTCACGCTGATCCTGCCGCGGGCCCGGCGGATGAAGCGCGTGCGTGGATGGCGCTGCGCGAGATAGCGCTTTACCTGAAGCGGCTGCTGGCTTCGGAGTTCGAGCGGCTAACTCCTGGCCCGCGAACGGCGCAGCGACTTGCGTCGATCCTGATCAGCTTTTTGCTATTCTCGCTGATAGCGGCAGTACGGAACCGGCAACAATCGGCGCAGCGGTCTTGCGCGCGCCTCTTGATGCTAGTGCGCAGATATATCACTAATCCGCCTGAGGCTTGGGTAGCCCCGTAACAATCGCATCGTTGGCCAGAATACGCGCGTCCGCTCATCAGCGGTTTGCGCGCCAGCTACAATGCGTGCGCGGATGATCCCCCGAAAGCCGCGACACCCGCGATATCGCGGGTGTCGCAGGATCATTCGGTTCGCGAAATGCGAGACTGATCATGAAGGACAGCAGTGAATGGGTTCGCCAAGAGATGGTGGACAAAGCAGCAAATGAAGTCAGGGAAGATCGCGATTGCACCATCGGTGAGGTAAAGCCGAATTGGGTCGCCAAGAAGCTTGGGGTGCATGCCGGCGGCGAGATCTATGACAAAGTTTATGACTGGCAACGTCGCGCGGAGGCCGAAGGCGCGGTCTTCGAAATCGAGGTTCCCGCAGAGGTCTTAGCCGCGCGCCGCGCAGCCCTCGAGCGCTTTGTTGACGAAGACATCGCCGACTTCACTCGTGCAGTTAGGTTGGCAGGCGGGGTGATCGATCATGCCGCCGGGCTCCGCGTTGCCGACGCGGAACTCAGGGCCAACCGCGCGACATCCGCGCGTGCTGACCTGCTGACGTTATGCCGAGAAGTGGAAGCCGAGCGCGATACGGCGCGCGCGCAGGTTGCCGAGCTGAGCAAGGCGCTTGCGGCAGCAGAGCGTCGAGAGGAGCGACTGCTTGGTCGGCTGGAACAGCGCGAAATCGACGAAGCTAGCACGGGCGGCACGACCGACATCCCGGTTCTGCCCGCCGCGCACGAGATGAATGCGGCTCGTTGCAGGGGTGAGCCCGGAATCAGCAGGGGCAGTCCGACGGCCACGGCAGGTGCCATGGTGGGTAAGCCGCCAGTCGCCAAAGCCAATGGCTCGATAGACGAGCCGGCCAAACCGGGGGGCGGTGGCAAAAGCGAACAAAACGAGATGCCGCTGGGCGAGCACCCTTCGGAGGCGGGCGGTGTCGATGGGATATGATATGACTGTCGAGAGCCGCCGCCGCTATGGCGGTGGCTCTCTTTTCCCTTTGCGCCCTTCCTTCTTCGGCTTCCCCATGGCGGAGAAGCCACGGCACGCAGCGCTTTCGCGTAGTGCCGTTCCGGGGGTTCAGGGGTACTCCCCTGGCACGCCTTTTTTTCCGCAGGGAAAAAAGCAGAGCGTGTTCTGCTTTTTCTGTCGCGCTTGCGCGCGGTCTTCGAGGAACATATGAAAAAGGATGTAACCGGCGTCGCTGGCGCGGCGCGAGTCGACCAGCTATCGATGGGCGAGCTGACCCACGCCGAACGTCACGGCAAGCGCCTCGATAAGACCAGCAAGTCACGCGCGATCAGTAAGGACCCACCGGTTACCACGACCGGCCTGGACCTCAACATGCTATACCACGCGCACGTCGCTGGTGCCTTCATACCTAAGTGCCGGGCGAGAGAGATGCAGGTGATAGTCCAATTCCCCAAGGACTTGGTGGATGGCGAAGACGCTGCGTTGATGCTCCGGCATGCGCGAGCCTTCGTCGAAGGTGTTTTCGGGCCGGACTCGATCTTCGCGGATCGGGTCGACCGCGACGAGAAAAGCCGCCACGTCGTCGATCTCTTCATCGCGCCGAAGTACGTCAAGACGACGAAGCACCAGGAGAAAGTGGCGGTTACGATGAGCCGTCATCAGAAAGAATTGGCTCGGCAATACAATTGTCCGCCGACGCCAGTCGGCACGGGACGGGCACTTCAGGACGCATTGTTCGATTATCTTCGCAGCCAGATGGGCCTAAATGGCGTGAAGCGTGGTGAGCCCAAAATGATCCCTGGGCCGGATTGGAAGCTGCCCGAGCAGCTGCGGGAAGAAGAATTGGCTCACCTCAAGGCCGAAACCGAGCGGGCGCGCGCTGATGCGAAACGCGAACGAGCGAAGGCAATTGCTGCCCGCGCGGCTATGGAGGCGACGTTCGATCGGTTCGAGGCTGAACATGAGGAGGCGATCGCGGCTGCAATAGCCCGCGAGCAGGCTGCTTCACAGAAAATGGAAGAGGCACGGGCCATCCGCGCCTTAGCCGACCGCGCAAATGAACAGGCGCGCGAAGAGCGGCTGCAGATCGACCGCGACCGTCAGTTGCATATTGACCAGCTTGCTCTCCTTCAACGCGCGCTCGATGAAGATTCAGGGCCTGATCTTCGTCTTGCACAACACCCCGCCGGCGATGTGGGCTTCGTGATGAACGAGCGGAAGATGACTTCGCGCGAACGGCTTGTGTATGGTCAGCCATGGCAGTCGATGATCGCCAACATTGCGCGGCGCTTCGCTCGCTTTCTTGAAAAGGCCCGCGGTGCCGCAGCCAGGCTGTTGGATCGCGAGCTTGCGGTTGAAAGGCAAGAGGCAGAGCTGGCAGAAGCTAAGGCGGCAGCCGCTCGAGCGATAGCGAGCGAGCGCGAAACGCAGATGAAGGAGCATGAGGCCGCGCTGGCAGTGCTCGATGAACGTGAAGCGTTGGTTGATGCTCGTCGTGCCGATGCAGAGCGCCTGGCTGACGAGGCCAGAACGCTGTTCGATCAAGCAGAAGCTTTGGGCGAGGCAGTCATTGAAGATGTGGCCAATAGTGCTCGATGGAACCGCGCGCTGGAGCAAATCGCCGAACGCCCGAGCGTGATTACCGTCGATGCAGAGGGGAAGGCGGCATTCGTCCCAGCCATCGCAGAGCAACTTGGCGACGAGTTTCTCGACACCATCGCGTCTATGGCTTCCGCCGACGCCAAAGTCCCCGATTGGGCGTTCGTAGCGCTTGAGCGGGAATTGGAAATGGCCGAAAAACGTCACGCCGTGCTGAAGAAGGCCGATCCGATTATGAACCCGGCACAGGAATTGGTCGCGCGTGAAGCGCGGAGCGTCATGCGGAACGTCGCTGCCGTATATCAACGCGGCCAGGGCGTTTAGGCCATGAACGTGTGAATAATGGCCTTTCGACATCGAATGCCGGGCTATTGGGGGGCGGCGAACGTCTGCTTTTCGGCGCGGAGGTTTTGGAAGCAGACTTTCTGTATGTGGGGCGTCGTTAGACGTAAATGCGCCCCACATTCTGCCATTCGACCGCTCTCGCCGAATTCCGAAAGCAGTCGTTTCAATTGATCCCGCAGGCAGAGGAAATTCGGTCACATATGTGCTCGAAAAAGAAATCCCCCGCCAGCAGGCTGGCGGGGGATTCTTGATATGAGAAACCTCAATATCAGCGCTTCAATTAAGAAATTTCCGGGGCCCGCCGAAGCGATTGATCATTCTTCACAGTGAAGCTCTGTTACCGTGGCTTCCCTACCGATTTGCCAGATACGTCAATCGCCTATTGACGCTTCCGGGTCAAGCGGCTTGTCTGGGAGGAAGGGGGTAAGGTAATGAACAGCCGTATATCCAATGGTTTAGTCTTCGGAATTGATCTCGGAATTGCGTCTTGTGGTTGGGCCGTCTTGCGTCACCCGACCCAAGCTGATTCAACTGGCGAAATCGAAGCCATGGGCAGTTGGATGTTCGATGTGCCCGAAACCGATAAGGAACGGACACCGACCAACCAAATAAGGCGTGGTAATCGCCTGCTGCGCCGCGTGGTTAGGCGCAGGGCGCAGCGCATGGCGACAATCCGGCGACTGTTCAAGAAACATGGTCTGCTGCCTAGCGATGATCGTGACTCGCTGAAGCGAGCCGATACCGATCCATGGGAGCTGCGGGCAAGGGGCCTGGATCAGCCCCTGAAACCTGCTGAGCTGGCCGTTGCGCTGGGCCACATCGCCAAACGGCGCGGGTTCAAATCCGCCGCTAAACGGAAGGAAGCGAACACCTCGGGCGACGACCAGAAGATGCTTAAGGCGTTGGAAGTCACAAAGGAAAAGCTTGGGCGATACCGGACCATGGGCGAGATGTTCGCACGCGATCCGGAGTTTAAAGATCGCAAGCGCAATACGGATGGCCAATTTAACCGGACCCAAAGCCGCGATGACCTTCTCCATGAGGTTCGCAAACTTTTCGAAGCACAGCGACAGCTTGGCAATGAACTGGCAAGCGACGCCTTGGAAGCAGCATTTGTTAACACCGCCTTCTTTCAGCGACCGCTTCAGGATAGCGAACGGCTTGTCGGTTTATGCCTGTTCGAACCGACGGAGAAACGAGCTGCGAAACACTCACCGTCCTTTGAAAAGTTCCGGCTACTAACCCGCCTTGTCAATCTGCGTATCGCCACCGATGACGGCGAGCGCTCGCTGACACCGGAAGAACTCGTGGCTGCTACCAGCGATCTGGGATCAACTGCCAAGCTGTCGGTGAAGACAATCCGCAAGCGCATCGGTTTGCCCGACGGCCAACACTTTACGGCCATCAAGCCCGACGATGAAGGCCATGACATCGCTGCCCGAACTGGCGAGGCTATGCACGGCACGAAGAAGCTGCGCGATGCGCTGGGTGAGGAGATATGGGCCAGCTTGCTGGAACAACCCGAAACGCTGGACAAAATCGCGCATGTTCTCAGTTTCTTTGAAACAGCCGAGGCAATCGGTGACGAATTGAAGAGGATCAACCTGCCAGCAGCGGCGTCCGACCGACTGCTGGAAGCCTTGCCATCATTCGCGCGCTTCAAAGGTGCCGGCCACATCTCCGCCAAGGCTGCCCGCGCGCTGATTCCGCGTCTTGAAGCGGGTCTACGTTACGATCAGGCGTGTGAGGCAGTGGGCTACGATCACGCCGCCTCGCGCTGGTCGAGGCGAGAACAGGTGGTTGACAAGAAATCCTTTAACCAGCTCGTGAAAGACATGGGGGCGGAGATCGCCAACCCCATCGCGCGGAAATCCCTGGCCGAAGGGTTGAAGCAACTTTGGGCAATGCGCAATCGCTGGGGTCTGCCCGATGCCGTACATATCGAGTTGGCCCGCGATGTCGGCAACAGCCTTGAAGAACGCAACAAAATCAAGAAGCGTCTCGATGATACGACAGCGCAGCGCGAGCGGGAGCGAAAGGAAGCTGCAGAGCAACTTGGCATTGATCCCGGCGATGTCGGCGGAGATACGTTGCTGCGCTATCGGCTCTGGAAAGAACAAGCTGGCGAATGTCCCTATACAGGTGAGCACATTCCGCCCAGTGCGATTGCTGCGACCGACAACAGCTTTCAGGTCGATCACATCCTTCCCTGGTCCCGCTTCGGCGACGACAGTTTCAACAACAAGGTCCTGTGCGTTGCACGCGCCAACCAAGACAAGCGGCGGGATACGCCTTTTGAATGGATCATGCGCACCGAGGGCGAGGATGGCTGGGAATTATTCGCCACCAGGATCGAGACGAACAAGCAGTACCGTGGTTTCAAGAAGCGCAATTACACCTTGAAGAACGCCAAGGAGGCCGAAGAACGCTTCCGCAGCCGCAACCTTAACGACACACGCTATGCCGCCCGCCTTCTCGCTGAGGCCGTGAAGTTGTTTTTCCCGGAAGGGCAAAGGCAGGATCGCGGAGGCACGCGCCGGGTGTTCACTCGTCCTGGCTCACTTACCTCAGCCTTGCGTCACGCTTGGGGCATTGAATCGCTCAAAAAGGTCGATGGCAAGAGGGTCGAGGACGCGCGCCATCATGCGCTAGATGCGCTGGTCGTGGCAGCCGTTGGCGAATGGGAAGTCCAGCGATTGACGAAGAGCTTTCAGGAATGGGAACAGCGCGGCCTTGCCCGACCGTTACGGCGTGTCGAACCGCCTTGGGGAGATTTCCACAGTTTCCGGCGGGAAGTGCAGGAAGCCTATGATACGATTTTCGTCGCACGCCCAGAGCGTCGCCGCGCACGGGGAGAAGGCCATGCTGCGACCATTCGGCAGGTGAAGGAGCGCGATGGCGTGCCCGTAGTGTTCGAGCGCAAGGCCGTTGCTGATCTCAAAGAAAAGGACCTTGAGCGAATAAAGGATCCCGAACGCAACAAGGCGGTGATTGAGGCAATCCGGCAATGGATTGCCGATGGACGCCCGGTTGGTGCTTTGCCGCGTTCCCCCGCAGGAGCCGAAATCCGAAAGGTTCGCCTCAGCACTAAAGGCAAGCCTTCTGTGCCTGTTCGCGGAGGCACTGCCGATCGAGGGGACATTGTTCGAGTCGACATCTTCAGTAAACCCAACACGCGCGGCAAAGACGAGTTCTACGTCGTGCCTGTGTATCCGCACCAGGTCATGGACAAGAAGCAGTGGTCCCGTCCGCCTTCCAGGGCCGTGGTTGCTTACAAGGATGAGGCCGACTGGATTGAAATTGAGAGTTCATTCCGGTTCAGGACCAGCATCTATCCACGAAGCTTTCTGGAAGTCACCAAGCCAGATGGGGAGATACTTTCAGGGTATTTCCAAGGAATGAATCGTTCTACGGGCGCGATCAACCTCACAAACCACCGTAATTCTCGTTTAATGCTCACTGACAATGGATCGAAGACAGAGAGTATCGGGGTAAAGAGACTGTTAACTATAAAGAAGTACAGTGTGGACCGCTTCGGCAATCGTTCCGAAGTGAAGTCGGAGGTTCGCACATGGCGTGGCGCGGTCTGCACATCTCCAACCCCGCCCGACTGACACATCGCAGGCGACAGATCGTCGTCGCGCCGGATGATGGGGACGAAGAACTGACCTTTCCGGTCGAGGACGTAGCCTGGATCATCCTCGACACACCCCAAGTGTCGCTTTCCGGTTCTCTGCTTAGCGCATTGGCGGAAAACGGCGTCGCGATGATTGTGCCCGACGCCAAGCATCACCCAGCCGGTGTGCTGATCTCATTCCATCAGCATCATGCTCAATCGGCAATCGCCCACGCCCAGATCGGAATGACCGCCCCGCTCCAGAAACGACTTTGGCAGCGGATCGTAAAGGCGAAGATCGAAAACCAGGCGGCAGTCCTCCGCGCTATCGGCAATGACCACGCGCAGGCTCTATCAGCAATGGCGTCTCGTGTTGGCTCGGGCGATCCCGGTAATCTGGAAGCGCAGGCGGCTCGTGCTTACTGGCCTCGGCTGTTCGAAGATTTTCGCCGACACGACGAGACACGAGAGAATGGCCTCCTCAACTATGGCTACGCCGTTGTTCGGGCAGCTATCGCCCGAGCCTGTGCTGCATCAGGCTTGCTTCCGGCATTCGGCATTCATCACAAATCCCGCACCAACCCGTTCAATCTCGTCGATGATCTGATCGAGCCTTTTCGACCTTCCGTCGATCGCCTGGCGCAAAAGCGTGCGAATGAAACGGCAGGGACACAACTAGATGTGGATGACCGCCGCCACATGGCGGGCATCCTCGGCGAATCTGTCTCAATTGGGGAAGAGCGACTGACCATTCTTGCCGCCACAGAAGCGGTAGCGGCGGGTCTTGTGCGGGCCATTGAAGGTCGTGATGCTGGCCTGCTCAGCACGCCAGCCTTGCCGCTGGCCCGGCGGGCCTAGTCATGGAAGCAGAGGAGGTCCGCTTCATGTGGCTGATGGTGTTCTTCGATTTGCCGACAAAGACCAAGCCGCAGCGGCGTCGAGCCAATCGCTTTCGCGAATCCCTCAAAAAGGACGGCTTCATGATGCTGCAACTTTCAGTTTACGCGCGCGTCTGTAGGGGGCAAGATGCTGTGGATAAGCATGTTCGCAGGGTGCGTTCGAGCTTGCCCAAGGAGGGAAGCGTCAGAACACTTCAGGTGACGGACAAGCAGTATGGCAGGATGGAATTGATGCTCGGAAACGCACCAAAAACCGAGTCGGTCGGCGCCTCTCAGATGGTCCTGCTGTGATTTCGGCGGCGAGTTGCCCGCGAAAATCACAACAGTTCCAATCCGTTACATCGCAGCTGTCCTACCATCGGCAAATCGGTAGGGAAACCACGGCCCTAATGACATTGAAACGCTCATGAACTATGTCCTACCATCGGCAAATCGGTAGGGAAACCACGGCAACGGTCGCCGCGCTCCGGTAGCCGGTGTTGTCCTACCATCGGCAAATCGGTAGGGAAACCACGGCACGTTCGACTGGCGCGCCCTCCCCGCCGCCGTCCTACCATCGGCAAATCGGTAGGGAAACCACGGCCGGTATCGCCATGGACCAGTCACTACCGGAGTCCTACCATCGGCAAATCGGTAGGGAAACCACGGCGACACTGCGGCGGCCATTCAGGGCGTGCTTGTCCTACCATCGGCAAATCGGTAGGGAAACCACGGCGCGCTTGTCACACAGATGCATGATGCACTGGTCCTACCATCGGCAAATCGGTAGGGAAACCACGGCTAGAGGCACGTCGCCTCTCCAACGCGCCCCGTCCTACCATCGGCAAATCGGTAGGGAAACCACGGCCCATATTCTCATGCGTTGCACATCGCGGTGGTCCTACCATCGGCAAATCGGTAGGGAAACCACGGCAACGAAATCGAAGATAACATTATCGGTCGTGTCCTACCATCGGCAAATCGGTAGGGAAACCACGGCATGACGCACCTGCTTACTCGCCCTCTGATGGTCCTACCATCGGCAAATCGGTAGGGAAACCACGGCTCCCGGTCGCATCCGGATCGCCCAGCGCCTGTCCTACCATCGGCAAATCGGTAGGGAAACCACGGCGGATATGTAGCAGGGTCAATCACCACAACGGTCCTACCATCGGCAAATCGGTAGGGAAACCACGGCCAACAGATACAGCGGTAGCAGGTGACGTAGGTCCTACCATCGGCAAATCGGTAGGGAAACCACGGCGCACTAAGCCTTGGGGCATATATCCGTTCAGTCCTACCATCGGCAAATCGGTAGGGAAACCACGGCGAAAACCGTCGGTCGGGTTCTGTTGCCATCGTCCTACCATCGGCAAATCGGTAGGGAAACCACGGCGCCGGGGAACACGTAAGGGTTGCCTTCAATGTCCTACCATCGGCAAATCGGTAGGGAAACCACGGCTCGGCCGCATATGGTGCCTTCGACACACTAGTCCTACCATCGGCAAATCGGTAGGGAAACCACGGCCGAGCAGGGCGGGAAGGCACCATTGCCCCAGTCCTACCATCGGCAAATCGGTAGGGAAACCACGGCTACAAGCAGCAGGTGGCCGCGATCGCGAAGGTCCTACCATCGGCAAATCGGTAGGGAAACCACGGCCTACCCGTCACCTCACCGCAGTCAGGACAGGTCCTACCATCGGCAAATCGGTAGGGAAACCACGGCCACCGGTCAGGCCGAAAGCGTTGATGGCGGGTCCTACCATCGGCAAATCGGTAGGGAAACCACGGCGCATTTCGTCCGAAGGTGTTAGATTAACCAGCGGCGAATGACACAGAGGAAATCAAAGGCTGGACACATGGCCGCGTCGACCAGCGGAATGCGGAACTTCAATTTACCCCTTGCCAACGGAGGGCTGTCCACACACGGCCCAGAAGAAGCCCTGAGTCACTGCGTGAAAGAGCGGCAGCTATCAGGGAGCAGAAGCCCGCCGGGAAACTGCCACTTTTTCGGGGGGCGATTGGCGAACGACAGCTGAGGAAGCGGCGGCAAATCTGATCCGGTTGACGGGCACCAGCTATGGTAGTGCCCGTCAGAAGCTTAAGCGACGTCGCTGTCGAGCCAAGGCGCGAGCACGGCGGCATCATTGGCGGCCTCTGTTAGTTTGCCCGCAAACCGCCGTTGACGATGCGCTTCAAGCGCGGCGATGTAGCCGCGCCCGGCGCGCAACTCGATCACACGGCGCAGTATGCGATCTTCGACGGCGTCCGCCTGCGCTCTGCCATCGGTCAGCCTGCGCCAACGTGCCAAGAGGAGTGAGGTCGACACCGTGTCCATCTCACACGCGCTTTGCACGTCTTCCCAGCGGCCGGCATAGATCAAGCCCGTCACGGCGAATGGCGGGCATGTGATCTTGCCCGGAATGTCCATCGCAGCCAGCACCTCGGCGAGATGGATCGGCTTCATCTTCATATTTGCGGTCTTGATCCGGGCGAGGTCGAGATGTCGCTGCCGATCGGTGCCGCCGAACGCGAGCCACGCCCATCCACGCGGCAAGGTCAGGCCATAGCGTTCGCAGCCGCTGATCAAGATAGGCAAGTCGTGGGCCATACCCATCCAGGTCACGATTTCAGCATCGCTCGGTGCATCGGCGAGCACCTGCAATACCCCTTCGAGCACTTGCCGCTCGCTGTGATCCGGCGCTGACAAGGTGACGAAGCGCTGGACGTCCATCCCGCCCTGCGGGGATTCGACCAATAACATTAGCGCCGCGGTTGTGATGGTCTGAGAGGTGGCCTGGGAAATTTGGACAGGGGGATAAGTGGATTTTCTGCCTTGCGGCGGCCATGAAGGCGGCCTGACAGGAGTAGAGATGAGCAGACGACCACGCCGGAATCACAGTCCGGCATTCAAGGCGAAGGTGGCACTGGCCGCCGTGAAGGGAGAGAAGACGCTGGCCGAACTGGCGCAGCAGTTCGACGTGCATCCCAACCAGATCACGACCTGGCGCACCCAGTTGCTGGAGGGCGCTGCGGGCGTATTCGGTTCTGAGAGCCCTTCAGAATCAGCCGAACCTGCGGTCGATGTGAAGACGTTGCATGCCAAGATCGGTGAATTGACGCTGGCGAATGATTTTTTAGCCGGCGCGCTCGGGAAGGCCGGTCTGTTGCCGAGCGCAAAGCGATGATTGATCGTTCGCATAGCTTGCCGTTGGCGCGACAGGCGCGGGAACTGAGGATCAGCCGGGGCAGCGTC
>NZ_JACIJI010000005.1:0-42500 GCF_014199335.1 Stakelama sediminis
CCGCCATTCATATCTGGGGGGCATTAGCCCACTCGCGTTTGAAGCCAAGGTGGCATAATGAGATAGGTGACCGGCACAAAACCGGTACAAGTCCAGAATTGTTCAAGGCGGCGGATAAGATGCGCGGCACGATGGAGCCGTCCGACTACAAGCATATCGCCCTTGGCCTCATCTTCCTCAAGCATATCTCTGACGGCTTCATGGCCAAGCGCGCCGAGCTCGAGCGCGATTATCCTGAAGGCGTCGAGGACGAGGACGAATATCGCGCGGACAACATCTTCTGGGTGCCCAAGCCCGCGCGCTGGGCGCACCTGCAAGCGAGCGCCAAGCAGCCCGGCATCGGCAAGCTGATCGACGAGGCGATGCTCGAGATCGAGAAGGTGAACCCCTCGCTGAAAGGCGTGCTGCCCAAGGATTATGCCCGTCCCGCGCTCAACCCGGTGATGCTGGGCGAGCTGATCGACCTGATCTCCGGCATCGGCTTCAAATCGGACGAGGGGCAGAGCCGCGACGTGCTCGGCCGCGTCTATGAGTATTTCCTCGGCCAGTTCGCAGGCGCCGAGGGCAAGCGCGGCGGCGAATTTTATACGCCGCGATCGGTGGTGCGCACCATGGTCGAGATGCTGCAGCCGCATGACGGCCGCGTCTACGACCCGTGTTGCGGATCGGGCGGTATGTTCGTGCAATCCGAAAAGTTCGTCGAGAACCATGGCGGGCGCATCGGCGACATCGCCGTCTATGGCCAGGAATCGAATCACACGACCTGGCGATTGTGCATGATGAACCTGGCGGTGCGCGGGATCGATGCGGACATTCGCTGGAACAGCGACGGTAGCTTCCACCGCGATGAGTTGCCGGACCTGCGCGCCGACTATGTGCTCGCCAATCCGCCGTTCAACGTGTCCGACTGGGGCGGCAACCGGCTGCGCGAGGATGCGCGCTGGAAATTTGGCATTCCGCCCGCCGGCAATGCCAACTTCGCCTGGCTGCAGCATATTCTGCACCATCTGGCGCCAGCGGGAACAGCGGGCGTAGTGCTAGCCAACGGGTCGATGTCGTCGACGCAGAGCGGCGAAGGCGAGATCCGGCAGGCGATGGTCGAGGGCGACGTGATCGATTGCATGATCGCCATGCCCGGCCAGCTTTTCTATTCGACGCAGATCCCCGTCTGCCTGTGGTTCCTCGCGAAGGACAAGTCGAACGGGCTGGTCGGTGATGCCAAGCTGCGCGACCGGCGCGGCGAAATCCTGTTCATCGACGCGCGCAAGCTGGGCCACATGGTCGACCGCACCCGGCGCGAATTTTCGGACGAGGACATCGCGCGGATCACCGACACCTATCACGCCTGGCGCGAGGGCAAGGGATACGCGGACGTGCCCGGCTTCGTCTATTCGGCGAGCCATGAAGAGGTGGCGAAGCACGGCTATGTGCTGACGCCGGGGCGCTATGTTGGCGCGGAAGATGTCGAGGATGACGGCGTGCCATTCGCCGAGCGGTTCGCGGCGTTGCAGGCGAGGTTGGAGAAGCAGTTCGAGGACGGGGAGCGCCTCGAGAACGAAATCCGACATAGATTGAAATTGGTTAGCTATGTCGGCCGATAAAATTCCGACCTCAACCATCGCTGAAATGTGCGAGCTGGTGGTGGATTGCCCTCACTTCACGCCCGCATGGACCGACGATGGCTACATCGTCATCCGCAATCAAAACATCCGCAATGGGCGATTAGATCTTACGTCGCCTAGCTTCACGCATCGGGAAGATTTTGAGCGCCGTATTCGCCGCGCAAAGCCTCAGGCTGGCGACATTGTAATTACCCGCGAAGCTCCGATGGGGGAAGTTTGCTTGGTGCCCGATGGTGTCGAGTGTTGCTTAGGACAGCGACAGGTATTGCTGCGCCCCAAGCCGAACGTCGATCCGGAGTATCTATATTGCGCACTACAATCGCCGTTTGTTCGCAAACAAATTTTCTGGAACGAGGGGACGGGATCAACAGTCAGTAACATCCGCATTCCCGTTATGGAGGCCATAGAAATCCCGCGCTGGCCTAAAGAAGAGAGCGCGATTGCGGCTACGATTATTGCGCTCGACGACAAGATGGAGCTGAACCAGCGGATGAATGAGACGCTGGAGCACCAAGCGCGGGCGCTGTTCCGCGACTGGTTCGTCGACTTCGGCCCGGTGAAGGCCAGACAAGCCGGCGATGCCCCCTATCTCGCGCCGGACCTTTGGTCCCTCTTCCCTGACCGCCTCGATGATGACGGTGTGCCGGAGGGGTGGACTTTGGGCAGTCTCGATCAGCTGATCGAATTTAACCCTCGCGAAAAGCTTACCAAAGGCAAAGATGCGCCGTATCTCGATATGGCTTCCTTGCCGACACGTGGCTCCGGTGCGGACGCTCCTGCGGTTCGCGCCTTCACCTCCGGCTCCAAGTTTCGCAATGGGGATGCCCTGTTGGCGCGCATCACCCCTTGTCTGGAAAATGGCAAAACAGCGTTTGTAGACGGTCTTGCTGAAGACGCGATTGGCTGGGGTTCAACCGAATTCATCGTTATGCGCTCAAAGTCCCCGGTCCCACCACAGGTCGCATATCTGATTGCGCGCGATCCAGAATTTCGCGGAACCGCTATCCGCAGTATGTCCGGCACGTCAGGTCGACAACGCGCATCTGTCAATGCTCTGACGGCCTATTTTGCTGCTATCCCAGATGACGAGAAAACTTGGGTAGTGCTTGGGAGCCTACTTGATCCAATCTTCTATAAGATCGCAGCGAATGCGGAGGAAAACCAAACCCTCGCCCAAACCCGCGACCTGCTACTGCCCAAGCTGATGTCCGGCGAAATCCGCGTCGGGGAAGCGGAACGCGAAGTGGAGAAGGTTGCATGACGCCCTCGCTCGGTACGCTGCGCAAGGTCGATCTGCGCACCATCTGGTTGTCGGAATCGTCCGACTTCACACCCTGGCTCGCCAAGGCCGAAAACCTGTCGATCCTGGGTGAAACGATCGGCATCGAGCTGGAACTGGAAGCGCAGGAGAAATATGTCGGGCCGTTCCGCGCCGACATTCTGTGTAAGGACAGCGATAATGACAGCTGGGTGCTGATCGAAAACCAGCTCGAACGCACCGACCACAATCATCTTGGGCAGCTACTTACCTATGCTGCGGGCTTGCAGACGGTGACGATCGTCTGGGTCGCGGCCAAGTTTACCGAGGAACATCGCGCCGCGCTCGACTGGCTCAACGAAATCACCAACAGCCGCTTCCGCTTCTTCGGGTTGGAGGTGGAATTATGGCGCATCGCGGATTCGATGCCCGCGCCGCGCTTCAACGTGATTTCCAAGCCGAATGACTGGACACGATCCGTCGAGCGTGCCGCCAGCCAGATCGACTCCGAGGCGCTGAGCGAAACCAAGCTGCAGCAGCAGCGCTATTGGCAGGGGCTGAACCAGCTTCTCGAAGAACAGGGTGTGCCGCTGCGCACGCGCACCGCGCGACCCCAGCACTGGCATAATTTCAGCATCGGCCGGTCGAAGTTCAAATTATGCACCAAGGTCAATTCGCAAGCGCATGTCATAGGATGTGAGCTGTTCATCAGCCATGTGCGCGCCAATGATTTCCTCGAACTGCTGATGGCGGATCGCGATGCGATCGAAACGGATGCGGGGCTGACCTTCGACTGGCAGGAGCTGCCGGAGCGGATCGGCACCCGTGTCGAGATCGTGCGCGACAACACCGATTTTACTAAGGAAAGCGAGTGGCCGGAGCAGCATGCCTGGCTGGCCGATAAGCTGGTGCGCATGAACAAGGCGTTCCGCAATCGCATCGTAGCGCTCGATCTGGACGATATCGAGGCGGCGAGCTGATGAGCAAGTTCATCGAGAACCATGTCGAGGAAGCCGCGCTCGAATGGCTCGGTGAGTTGGGATGGACTGTCGCGCTGGGGCCAGTCGTCTCACCGGACAGCGCGCAGCTGATCCGCGCGGCCTATCAGGATGTCGTGCTGATCGACCGGCTGCGTGATGCAGTCGCACGGCTCAACCCGGCTATTCCTCTCGACACGCGCGAAGAGGCGATCCGACGTCTGATGGCGAGCGAAACGCCCTCGCTGGTGGAAGAGAACCGGCGACTGCACCGCTATCTGGTGGAAGGCGTGCCGGTCGAATTCTACGACGATGGCAGCGTGCGCGGCGACCGCGTCCGCCTGATCGACTTCGACGGAAGCGGCGGCTTCGATCAGAATGACTGGCTTGCGGTCAACCAGTTCACGGTGATCGAGCATGGCCATAACCGCCGACCGGATGTGGTGCTGTTCGTCAACGGCCTGCCGCTTGGCGTCATCGAGCTGAAGAATCCCGGCGACGAGAACGCCACGCTTTCCGGCGCGTTCAACCAGCTACAAACCTACAAGTCGCAGATCCCGTCGCTGTTTCGCACCAACGCGCTGCTTATCACTTCAGACGGTATCAAGGCACGCGTCGGATCGCTGACGGCCGATGAGGAACGGTTCATGCCGTGGCGTTCGGAGGATGGCGAAACCATCGCACCGACCAGCGACCCGCAACTCGAAACGCTGCTGAAAGGCGTGTTCGATCGCGGCAACCTGCTCCGCCTGCTGCGTGATTTCACCGTCTTCGGCGATACCGGCAGCGGCATCGTCAAGATCGTTGCAGCCTATCACCAGTTCTTCGCTGCCCAGCACGCCCTGTCGGCTACGCTGCGGGCATTGCCCTATGCGCCGGTCGAAAGCGGGTCGCTTCGTGAAAGCCCGCTCAACTACGGTTTACCGAGCCAGACGCATCAGCAGTCCGGCGACAAGCGCATCGGTGTGATCTGGCATACCCAGGGTTCGGGCAAGAGCCTGTTGATGGCATTTTATGCCGGCCTACTCGTCCGCGATCCCGCGCTCGAAAACCCTACCATCGTCGTCATCACCGATCGCAACGACCTCGATGACCAGCTGTTCGGCACATTCTCGATGTGCAGCGACCTGATCCGCCAGAAGCCGGTCCAGGCCGATAGCCGCGATGACCTGCGGGCGCAGCTCGATCGCGCATCGGGCGGAGTGATCTTCACCACGATTCAGAAGTTTGCTGCGGCGGAAGGGGACGATGTCCTACCACCCGTCAGCGAGCGGCAGAACGTAATCGTCATGGCGGACGAGGCGCACCGATCGCAATATGGCTTCCGCGCGCGCATCGATCCCAAGACGGGCAAGCGCGCTTACGGCCATGCCAAATATCTTCGCGATGCTCTGCCGAACGCCTCGTTCATCGGCTTCACCGGAACGCCGATCGAAAAGGACGATGTGAACACGCCCGCCGTGTTCGGCGACTATGTCGACATCTACGACATCAGCCGCGCCGTCGAGGATGGCGCGACGGTGCCGATCTATTATGAGAGCCGGCTCGCGCGGATCGAGCTGCCGGAAGATCAGGTGCCGCTGATCGATGCCGAGGTCGAGGAACTGACCGAGGACGAGGCGTCGTCGGACCAGGAAAAGCTGAAAGCGCGCTGGGCGGCGGTCGAGCGGCTTGTGGGATCGAAGGCGCGGCTCCAGCTTGTCGCAGCCGATCTGGTGGAGCATCTCGAACGGCGGCTTGAAGCACTCGACGGCAAGGCGATGGCCGTGTGCATGAGCCGCCGCATTTGCGTTGCGCTCTACAATGAGATCGTTGCGCTCCGCCCGGAATGGCATTCCGACGATGTGTCACAGGGTGCGGTCAAGGTAGTGATGACCGGCAGCGCCTCCGACCCGCAGGAATGGCAGCCTCATATCGGTGGCAAGGCGCGGCGCGATGCGCTTGCGAAACGCGCCAAGGACCCTGATGATCCGCTCAAGCTGGTGATCGTGCGCGATATGTGGCTGACCGGGTTCGACGCGCCGTCGATGCACACCATGTATATCGACAAGCCGATGCGCGGGCATGGGCTGATGCAGGCGATCGCGCGCGTGAACCGCGTATTCCGCGACAAAGAAGCTGGCCTTGTCGTCGATTATATCGGCATCGCCCAGAATCTGAAGGCGGCGCTTGGGATCTATTCACCGTCCGATCGCGAGAAGACGGGCATCGACGAGAAGCTGGCGATCCGGGTTCTGCTGGAACGGTTCGAGATAGTGAGGGCCATGTTCCATGGCTTCGACTGCGAACCGGGCATGCACGGCACCGCCAGCCAACGGCTCAAATGCCTCGCCGAGGCCCTTGAATGGATCCTCGCGCGCCAGCACGAAGCCGCGCAGAAGGAAACCAGCGACGACGCGAAAAAGGCAGCACACCGGCGCTTTCAGGACGCGGTTCTCGCGCTTAGCAAGGCCTTCGCGCTGGCTGCCGCCAGCGACGAGGCAAGAGCGATCCGCGACGAGGTCGCGTTCTACCAGACGGTTCGCGCTGCGCTCGTGAAGAGCAGCGGTTCGGGCAAATCGAAGAAGGATCGCGAGCTGGCGGTTCAACAACTGATCGACCGTTCGGTAGTCTCGACCGAGATTGTCGACATCCTCCAGGCCGCGGGCATGGAATCGCCGGACATCTCGATCCTGTCGGACGAGTTTCTCGCCGAGATGCGCGACAGTGAGCGTCCGAATTTGGCATTGGAAGCTCTGAAAAAGCTGCTGACCGACAAGATACGGTCGCGGTCGCAATCGCATGCCGTCGAAAGCAGAAAATATTCGGAGCGCCTGACGGCCGCGATCGCCCGCTATCACACTAACGCGATCAGCACTGTCGAGGTGCTCCAGACGTTGATCGACCTCGCCAAGGAAATCCGCGAAAAGATGGCGCGAGGCGAAGAGGAAGGTCTGACCGACGAGGAAATCGCTTTCTATGAGGCGCTTGCCGACAATGAGAGCGCGGTCGATGTAATGGGCAATGACAGCCTGAAGGTGATCGCGGCCGAGCTGGTGAAGAGCCTGAAAGCCAATGCGAGCGTGGACTGGGCGCATCGTGAAACTGCGCGTGCGCGTATGCGCGTGCTCGTGAAGCGAATTCTTCGAAAATATGGATATCCGCCTGATCTTCAGGACGTGGCGGTACAAACCGTGATCCAGCAAGCTGAGCTGTTGGCCGCGAAGTGGTGACTGACGGCGGCTAATGGGCCAATTGCGGACTGTCCGATTAGAAGCTCGAATTGGCCCGAGCGGACATCACGCAGCCCATTGATTAATGACCATAACGTGGGCTGGGAATATACAAGTCGCTATCAGGATTCGGTGATAAGAAAACCTTGCAATAAGATGAGCGTGAAACGAGGATGGGCTAGCATGACGACCACAAACGATCGACAACGGCCAACGATCGCTCTCCTATTATATGAGGATTTGCCCGATGACTTCGAGTCGGGACTTGCCGAACAACTAAGTTGCGAAGATTATACATTTGACGTGCTGCGTATCCCTAGAGGCCCCTTCGCTGGCCTTGAACTATACCTGCCTGCGGCCGTTGGTCTATTTATCGCGTCCAGCTATTTTGGCGGAATCATTAGCAAGATCGGAGAAGAGCACTACTCAGCGCTAAAGGAAGCGGCGAAGCGCCTGTGGACGCAGTCGTCACAATTGAGAATCGGAATGACCGGCACGCCCGGAAAGTTGGCTGCCGCTCCAAAATTTTCTGTTGTGTATTCGATCACTGGGGAGGTCGAACCTAATGTAAGCTTCAAGCTGTTGCTGCGTTGCGACATACTTGGCGCTGAAGCGGAGGAAGCAATTAATACGTTTCTCGATATGCTACGTGACCTTCATGCGGGCCTATTAAGCGAAGATGATCTCGCGGCTTTGCTGACCTATCGCCCGATTGGCGGGACGGCGCTGGTAACGTTCAACCCGAAGACTAAAAAAATCGTTGCAGTGAATGGCTTGGATCACAGTTAGATATCGCATCTTGGGCCGAAAGACGGCAGTCCGATCTTGGGAGTTGGAACGCAAAGCCGCTATCGGATTGATGACCCAGGAAAAGCGACCGGCGAACGATCTTGCTTCTTAATGCTAGACTGCCTTACGGTATGCGCCTGTGCCGCCGTCGTAACAGGGTAGAGCGCCGGCTCATTTCTTTTACCAAGGAGAGGGAAATGGCTCGTAGGGTATTTTTCAGTTTTCACTTCAACAACGATTTTTCGAGAACGCAACTCGTCCGCAACATGGGCAAGCTTGACGGTAACTCTCTCGCCACTGCTAATCGCTGGGAAGAGATCAAACAGAAGGGTGACCAAGCGGTCAAAGATTGGATCGAATCCAACATGAGTGGCAAAACTTGCGTCGTAGTTTTAGTCGGTAGCGATACCGCCAGCCGTCGATGGGTTAAGTATGAGATCAAAAAGGGTTGGGAAGACGGGAGAGCCGTTCTTGGGATCTACGTAAATAAGCTCAAGGATTTAAACGGTAATACGTCAACTAGAGGCGCGAGCCCGTTTGCTTCCGTAACCGCAAATGGGATGAACCTCAGTGGTGTCCCCCCTATGAAAATCCCGTCAGGCACGACTAGCAAAGAAGCATATGCGTCAATCAGCGCCAATATCTCCGACTGGATAGAGGAGGCTATTGAGACAAGAGCAAAATATAGTTGATCGGCAGGAGTGCCAGTTACTGTGAGCTTGTATGACTTCCATATTTTCGGAGTGTCTGATCCTTGTCTGATCGGTCTGTTTGAAAACAGGCTATTTCAAGCCGCCCAACATGGCGGGGTGGAAGCTTCAGACATATCAGTTTTCTCGTCCGACAAGGATCGCGGTGATTGGCGCAATATGAAGCGACCTATAGCGGCGGTCACGTTTGATGAGCCCAGCGGCACAGATCTTTCGGTATTGGAAGACTTCATCAAACGGCGCGTTCCGGTCATTCCGGTCTTTGCTTTCGGGAAAAAGCCGAAGGATTTCCCGGAGATTTTGCAGGCAATCAACGGACTACCTTATGATGGTGATCAAGCTCAAGCCGATCGGATCGTGCAAGCCGCCTTGGATGCTTTGGGATTACTACGCGAACAGCGCCGGGTCTTCATAAGCTACCGAAGGAATGAGGCCTCAGGTGTAGCACTTCAGCTTCATGATCATCTTTCGAGCTTGGGCTTTAGCGTCTTCTTAGACACGCATTCCATACGTCCCGGAGAGTTTTTCCAAGGTGTCCTTTGGCAGAATCTGTGCGACTCAGATGTCTTGGTGATGCTCGACACACGATCTTACTTCAAGAGCAAGTGGACAAAAGAAGAATTCGGTAAGGCAAGGTCAAGCGAGATTTCGATTCTACGTCTCGTTTGGCCAGGCCATTCACCTGTCGATGAAACTGCATTATCCGAGACGATGCAGCTCAGCACAGACGAGTTCGATGATCACCTGGCTCTGGTCGATACGGTTTTGGACGAAGTTGCTCAGAAAACAGAACGGCTGAGGGCTAGGAGCATCGCGGCCCGACATTTGCAAATAACCGGCAAGCTTAAAGACGAGGCGAAAATTGTGGGTGCCTCAATCTTAGGGGCGGGGGCTTTTAGGGCTGTCTCGGTTCGATTGGCTACCGGAAAGGACGTCTGGGTTTATCCCGTAATCGGCGTTCCAACTGCTAATATAATGAACGATATAGCTAGGAAGGCCGCCGACGCCAATCAGGGATGCCCATTTTTGGTTTATGATGAGCAGGGTTTGACGGATCAATGGCTCGAACATCTGGCTTGGCTTAATACGCATATCCCAGAGGTAGACTTCATGCGAGTTTCGCGAGCCGGCAGCGAACTGAGAAAGAGAGCTTGATGGGCGATATCTTTTTGTCAGCTAGCGTGCCCAATCGTCGGTCGCCCAACTTCGTAAAAGACGCTGACACAGTTGCGATTACGTCAGCGGTTACGGCTCTTGTATATTTAGCGCTTGGGCGAAAGCGGATCGTGTGGGGAGGACATCCCGCCATCACACCAATGGTCGCCTCGGTCGCTCATTCGCTCGATACCAATTACAACGAGTGGACCAAGCTCTACCAATCTTCATTTTTTCTCGATCGCATGCCGGAAGAGAACGAGCAATTTTCAAATATTGTGCTGACAGCTGCGGGCGACGACCTTCAAGAAAGCTTATTCTTGATGAGGAAGCAGATGTTCGAGGAAAACATATTTGATTGTGCCATTTTTATTGGGGGAATGAGGGGCGTTTTCGAAGAGTATGAGTTATTTTCGAGCATGCAGAGCGATGTTCCATGTTACCCAATTGCCTCGACGGGTGGGGCGGCTGAGGAGTTGCTTTCCATGTCCTCTTCTTCACCTGCCACCTCGAAACGACTCTCCTTCGATCTTGATTATATTCCCCTTTTCCGAGAAATCACTAATATCGGCTTCGATGCAGAACGTCAGCGCACGCATAGAGATAGCGATACGTCTTTAAAGCATGGCGATGTTTAGAGTTCTAAGCTTAGATGGCGGTGGCATAAAGGGCACCTTTACCGCGTCTGTGTTAGCGGAACTTGAGACGCTTTGTGGTAAAAGGATCCAAGACTCCTTTGATCTGATCGTCGGAACCTCGACGGGTGGGATCTTAGCGCTCGGCTTGAGCCTTGGCTTTGAAGCCAAAACTTTGCTCGATTTCTACGTCAATGAAGGCCCTAAGATTTTCCCCTTTACAGGACGTGTTTCCCGAACCCGTGCCAGCATTCGGCAACTTTTCTCTTCGAAACTCTCAGCCCAGCCCTTAGCAAAGGCGTTAGAGGAAATTCTCGGGGAAAAGCGGCTTAGTGATGCCATGACGCCGTTAGTGATACCGGCATACGACGCGGTTGAAGGCCGCATCTACCTTTTTAAGACCGCCCACGGATCAAACGGCAAGCAAGATATGGATATGAAGGCGGCGGATGTTGCTTTGGCGACATCAGCAGCTCCCACATATTTCGAGGCCGCAAAATCAAAAGAGAGGCTTGGCGCTCAGCACGTCGACGGCGGAGTTTGGGCCAACAATCCTGCGATGATTGGTATTGTTGAAGCTCAGGCTTTTCTCAATCAACCTTTAGAAGAGATCCACCTTTTAAGCGTCGGAACGACCTCGGAGCCCTTCAATATTTCCCAGCACACGAACTCGGGCGTAGCGAAATGGAACGTTGGGCTTTTGTCACTCATGATGGAGGGACAGTCTGAAGCGGCAAATGCACAGGCTCGACTTTTACTCGGGAAAAGGTTTCACAGGATCAACACGCTCGTCAAAGGAGGCCAATACGCAATGGACGATGGCCGAAGCGAAAAGATCGCAGAACTTTTACAGCTCGGGCGCGGCGAGGCGCAAAAGAAAATCAACCGGGAAGGTGTTGAGAAAGCATTTCTAAATGGCACGCCTTTGAAGCAAATCTGGCCTTCTTAACTGCCTGCAAACGGTAAGCGAATGGCCGCTTTCGGTCGGCCGTATCGCAAACAAGAAAGGCCGAGATTAGGGCGCGAATGCAGACTTAAAGCGGTCTTTGCACTGAGATCGTCCAATGATCTGAGTGCCCAGTTTTGTCCTTTATGGGGCACCATTTCTCCATTCGCCAGCATTCGCGAATGATTGCAAAACCCCCCCGAAAATCTGCCAAAAAATACGCCGGCTTTACCGCTGACGTTCACCATTGTTCGCCTATATTCGGTCGAAGATGGGGGCCGATCCAGAGCAGATTATCGCCGCTGTCCGGCGAGCGCACCAAACGTTGGAATCATTCCACTAGCCGTACTCAAGTGTGTTGAACGCCCTGGCCATCACGAGACGGCGCATACCCTTCGTTGGTTCCCATGTCCCCGGCATGGCTGCGCCGCTCAGTTCATGAACTCCTTGGACCAGTTGTAATAGAGGCTCTGAACAGGCCTTCCTGGCGGCACAGTTCAGCAATGCTGTCCTCGCCGCGCAGGCCATCGGTCACAATACGGATGTTGTCCTCATCCGAGAAACGTCGCCTAAACACCGAATTTTGGGGATCTTAACGATAGAAAATTATGGAACAGCGAGGTGGCGGAGACGGAGGGATTCGAACCCTCGGTACGGGATTTACCCATACGGCGGTTTAGCAAACCGCTGGTTTCAGCCACTCACCCACGTCTCCGCATGGCCGGCCGGAGCAGCGCTATAGCCATGTCCGTGCGCGCCCGCAACCGCGCAAATGACGGTGTCGTCATGGAATCTGTCGTGAAACGGACTCGGGTTGTCGCCGGTTCATTGTGCTGAAAGGCGCAATAGGGTTAATAGGGCCGAATGTTCCGGGGTCTGGGGTAAGTTTATGCGTCGTTTTTTGGTAGCCGCCGTGCTTGCAGCCTTCACGGTTGCGACGCCTGTCAGTGCGCAGATACGAACCGTCGATCCAAACACGGTGATGAACGGCAGCGCGGCCGCGCAGTCTGATACGACGCCTTACACTCCGGCAGCGCAAGCCACGCAAGGCACTTCGGATGCTTACACTCCCCCAGCAACGCAAAATGATTATGCGCCCGAAAATACGGCTCCGGCCCAGCCGCAGAGCGATCCCTATGCAACACCGGCCCAGCAAAACGGGACGACTTCCGCGCCTGTGACGACACCGAACGCTACCGTTCCCAATGCTGCGGATGATGCGGAAAACGGCGCTTCCACCTATCAGCGCGATGACCTGATTACTGCCGCCGAAGGCGTGTTCGGCAAGGGCGCCAAGGGGCTGGCCGATATTATCGAGAAAATCCTGAAGGATCAGGGGCAGCCCGATGCCTATATTGCCGGACGCGAAGCTGCCGGCGCGTTCGTCGTCGGGCTGCGCTATGGGTCAGGGATCCTCTACCACAAGATCGAGGGGCAGAAGCCGGTCTATTGGACGGGGCCGTCCGTCGGCTTCGATGTCGGTGGCGATGCGACGAAAGTATTCGTGCTCGTCTATAATCTTTATGATTCGAATGACTTGTACAAACGCTTTCCGGCGGTCGAGGGACGCGCCTATTTCGTCGGCGGGTTCTCCGCCAGCTATCTGCGGCGCGGCAATGTCGTGCTCATTCCGGTGCGTCTGGGCGTCGGCTGGCGGCTCGGTGCGAATATCGGCTATATGAAGTTCACCAAAAAGCACAAATGGCTGCCGTTCTGAGACGCTGCCCTTGCACGCCTGATGACATGGGGATGGTGCGGCATTCGCCTCCACCCCGTCTGACCGGAAAGACGCCGGATTAGAGATGTGGAAGGCGGAAGGCTTTTAACCTTCCGCCCAGCAGAGCGCCGACACCATCGCCGTCCTCAATAAAAGCGAAGGTGCCTTCTGCCGATATTAAGCCGGCTCGGGCGTTCTTCCCGCGGCCTTTGCTTCCGCATAGGCCTGTGTGCCGTGCGTGATAACATCGTCTTCGGGCAGGATTTCCGCGATCGGAATGTCCGGCAGGGTCGCCAGTTCGGCATAGAGCGGCGCGAAGTCGGTTTCGACCGTCTGACGCAGCAATTCCTCAAAGCCTGGGATAACGAAATAATTCTGCTGGAAATCGTCGATCCGGTAATCGGTACGCATCACCCGTTTCATGTCGAAACGGATGCGGTTGGGGCTGGGGTCTTCGAGCGCGAACCGGCTTTCCGAATAGCTTGAGACAATGCCGGAGCCATAGATGCGCAGGCCCGCATCCTCCTCCACCAGCCCGAATTCGACCGTGTACCAGTAAAGCCGGGCAAGCTGTTTCAACGACCCGTGTTCGAGCGCGCGCAATCCGCCGCGGCCATAGGCTTCCAGATAGTCGGCGAATACCGGGTCGGCGAGCATCGGTACATGGCCGAACACGTCATGAAAGACGTCGGGTTCCTGCAGATAGTCGAGCTGGTCGGGACGGCGGATGAAATTGCCCGCGACGAAGCGGCGATTGGCCATATGGTCGAAGAACACTGCGTCGGGTACAAGGCCCGGCACCGCCACCACCTGCCATCCGGTCAGTTTCATCAGCCGCTCGGAAAGCTCCTCGAAATCGGGAATGCCGGGTTTCGACAGTTTCAGAACGTCCAGCCCGCGCAGATAGGATTCCGACGCGCGACCGGGCAGCAATTTCGCTTGCCGGGCGAACAGCGTGTCCCAGGTGTTATGGTCTTCCTGCGAATAGCGATCCCAGTCCTGCGGAATCGTCCAGTCCTGCGCCGCGCCTTCCGGAAGGCGTTCCAGTACATGCGTTTCCTTATTCATGGCACTATCCTAGCATGAAAGCATCATGACGAGAAATGCTTTGCCCCTGCTTCGTTCCCGGCCCGTTCGCTGGCTGGCATGGGCGTTCGTGGCACTGTTGTCAGTTTTGGTTGTCTATGGCGTTGCCGGGCTGATCGGCGGCGCTCTTCCCGCCAATTCCTGGCGCACGGTGCCGCAACATGGCGTGCGCATCTATGTCGAGGATAACGGCATCCATACCGGTATCGTCGTGCCGGTGGACGCGGCGGGGATGGACTGGCGCGATCTGGTGCACGCGGACGACATCGCCGATCCGCGCTATGCCCGATATGGGTATCTGGCCTTTGGCTGGGGCGACCGGCATTTCTATGAGGACACGCCGAACTGGTCGGATATCAGCCTGATTACGGTACTGCACGCCGCGATGGGCAGCGATGATACGGTGCTGCATGTCGAGCACATTCCGGAACCCATCCCGGATTCGAGCGTCCGTTCCATCATGCTACGGGTGGATGAATATCGGCGGCTGGCGGCGTTTATCCGCGCAAGCTTTGCCCTGACGCCGGACGGGCGCACGGTCAGCGTGCGCGGCTATGGTCCCTACGATGCCTTTTATTCAGCCACTGGCAAGTATGACAGTTTTACGACATGTAATAGCTGGACCGGGCGTGCCTTGCGCAATGCAGGGGTGCCGATGGGACGCTGGACGCCGTTTTCCGGGAGTGTGATGGCATGGCTTTGAGTTTTGCAGGCTTTGGCAGGGGCGCCGTGGACGCGGGCGTATTGCCGCGTCATCTTCCTCCGTCGCGCGGCCAGATGCTTGCCGAATGGCCGCGCGGCCTGTGGTCGCTGGCTAGTCTGGCGGTATCGCGGCGCGCGCTCGATGCCGCGCCTGCCGGGGACGGACGGCCGGTATTGCTACTGCCGGGCCTGATCAACAGCGATAGTTCCAACCTTTTCCTGCGCCGCTATCTGCATCGCATCGGCTATCGCGCCTATCGCTGGAAACTGGGACGGAATTTCGGCACGCGTACGGTCGGTGCGGATGCCGAAAAGCTGATTGCGCGGATTGAGCATATTGCCGGCAAGACGGGCGCGCCGGTGACGCTGATCGGGGTTAGCCTGGGCGGTATCATGGCGCGGCTGGCCGCCCATCGCAGGCCCGATCTGGTGCGGGAGGTGATAACCATCAGCTCGCCCTTTGCCGGTCCTGCCACCGCCACCAATGTCTGGCGGACATTCGAACGCGTGTCGGGCGACCGGATTGACGATCCGCGGATGAAGGCGATGCAGGCGGAGGCGGCAAGCCCGCTGCCCGTACCCGCCACCGCGATCTGGAGCGCCAGCGACGGACTGGTCAACGGCCTGATCTGTCGTGCCGAAGACGGTCATTGCCGCAATGTCGAGGTACGGTCCAGCCATGTCGGCGTGCAGGTCAATCCGGCGGTGCTTCGCCTCGTTGCCGACCTCCTTGCCGGTACGACCGACTAACCCGTTCGTTTCAGCCGTTTGCCCGACGGATGCTGCCATGCAGATTCGTGGCAGCATCAAACGGAACAACCCCGCCTTCAGCCATTTTCCTCGCCATAAACTGTATGGCGACATCACGCTCCACGAAATTAACAGCTCCTGACTCTAATGGTCATATCCGGCGCGATAGCCGTCATAGGGTTGGCAGCTATCGGGATGCTTTTTGCACTCCTTGTCATGCTTGCGGCGTTCGCGGCCTTCCTTCGCCTCTTCCTTGCGCATCTTGCGGCTGTAATTGCGATCGGCCTCATCCTGACTGGTGGTGGTCCAGTCGACGGCCTTGCCCGCTGCCTTGACCGGCAGGGTGGCGACATTCCAGGCAGTTTTTGCGACGCATGCACCGGTTAACGGCAGCAACAGAACGGGCAGAAACTTTACAATACGCACGGATCAGATTTCCCTCTGGTGAATCGCTTCTACACCAATATGCGGGAAATCCGTGAAGAAACCGTCGATGCCCGCGGCAAGCTGTTGCCGGATCGCGCCGATCAGGTCGCCATGGCCGCGCGGGTTGATGCCTTTGCGAAACGCCGACGGCAGAAAATAATTCTCCGCGCGGAAGGTCCAGGGGTGCACGCGCAGGCCCGCCGCATGGGCATGGGTGACCAGATCGAGACCGGAATCGAGGATCATCGAATGGTTCGGCCCGATGCCCCAGGCATAGGCGGCGATGTCGCGTAATCCCTCCGGCGTCGTCATTGCGGCATAGTCGGACACAGCACCATCAGCGGGGCCACCCTTGGCATCCAGCAACTGGATCAACCGAATTTTAGTCAATCCGGCCAGCCGCTTCAGATTGTCGACCTCGAACGACTGGATGAATACCGGAGCATCGGCGCTGTCCCAGCCTGCTTCGGCGAGTTGTGTGACCAGCGGCACATCGGTGCCCAGCCCGATCGAGGCGAAATAGGTCGGGTGCTTGGTTTCGGGATAGATGCCGATGGTCCGTCCGGTTTCCGAACTGGCGCGCTTCGCCAGCGCAATGATTTCGGCGAGTGTGGGAATTTCGAACTGGCCGTCGAACTTCGCATTGGCCGGACGCAACAGCGGCAGGCGTTCTTTCGCGCGTAACGTTTTCAGTTCGGCAAGCGTGAAATCTTCGGTGAACCAGCCGGTCGTCTTTGCCCCGTCGATAATCTTTGTCGTTTTGCGGTGGGTAAATTCGCCATGGTCGGCAACATCGCTGGTATCGGCGATATTATTTTCATGCCGAGCGACCAGGTGGCCATCCTTTGTCGGCACAAGATCAGGTTCGATAAAATCGGCGCCTTCGCGGATCGCCAGTTCATAGGATGCCAGCGTATGTTCGGGGCGTTCGCCGCTGGCACCCCGATGGGCGATGACAATCGGGGCGGACAGGGGCTTGCCGTTGGTCACGGACGACTTACCTGATGAAAGGCGGGTACAGCCCGCCAGGAACAGCGTTCCGCCACCAAGTAGCGTTCGTCGCGGTATTTCCGGCATTTTATCGCTCCTGTGGAAACCATTGCTGCCCGAGGCGTTCCGGTTCCGGGCCAGATACAGGGAACAACATGCAATTCACCATCAACGGTACGGTGCACGAGGCGGATATCGATGTTCGTACCTCGCTGCTTGATCTGCTTCGCGAACATCTGGGGCTTACCGGTTCCAAAAAGGGCTGCGACCACGGCCAGTGCGGTGCGTGCACTGTGCTGGTGAACGGGCGGCGGATCAATAGCTGCCTGACGCTGGCGGTAATGCACCAGGATGACGAAATTACGACGATTGAGGGGATCGGCACCCCTGACGAGCTCGCGCCGTTGCAGGCGGCGTTCGTCAAACATGACGGGTTTCAGTGCGGTTATTGCACGCCGGGACAGATTTGTTCGGCGACCGGCATGCTGGACGAGGTGAAGAAGGGCTGGCCCAGCCATGTCAGCGAGGCGCTGGACGGGCAGGTCGATCTGACCGACACCGAAATCTCCGAACGGATGAGCGGCAATCTGTGCCGCTGTTCGGCCTATCCTAATATCGTCGCGGCCATTCGCGAAGCTGCAGGACTGGCCCCGGTCGAACATGAAGTCGTGGGAGAAGACGCATGAAGCTGTTCGACTATGCTCGAGCCGACAGCCCCGAAGCGGCGGCTCGTGACGGCGCGCTCGCCAATGTGAAGTTCATCGCGGGCGGCACCAACCTGCTCGACCTCATGAAATTGCAGGTCGAAACACCGGAAAAGCTGGTCGATATCTCCCGGCTTGCTCTTAACGAGGTTGAAGAGACGGAAGCGGGCGGGCTGCGCATCGGTGCGCTGGTGCCTAATGCCGATCTTGCCGCGCATCCGAAGGTCACTGCCGGCTATCCGGTGCTCAGCCGCGCGCTGCTGGCGGGCGCTTCGGGACAGTTGCGCAACAAGGCATCGACCGGCGGCAACCTGTTGCAACGCACGCGCTGCTATTATTTCTACGACCCCGCTTCCGCGTGCAACAAGCGCGATCCCGGCAGCGGCTGTCCGGCAAAAGAGGGATTCAATCGCATTCATGCGATCCTCGGCACGTCGGACCAGTGTATCGCTACCCATCCCAGCGACATGGCGGTGGCGATGCGCGCGCTCGACGCCGTGATCGTCACGCTGAAGCCCGATGGCGACAAGCGGCGCATTTCAATCCATGATTTCTACCGCCTGCCCGGTGACACGCCGGACAAGGAAACGGTGCTGGAGCCGGGTGAACTGATCACCCATGTCGAACTGCCCGCTCCGCCCAGGGGACGGCAGCTCTATCGCAAGGTGCGCGACCGCGCTTCCTATGCCTTTGCGCTGGTGTCGGTCGCGGGGGTCATTGCGGTGGAAGACGGCAAAATTGCATCCGCCGCGCTGGCGTTCGGCGGATTGGGGCCAATGCCCTGGCGCAATGTCGATGTCGAAGACGCGCTGGTCGGGAAAGTGCCCGGAACCGCTGCATTCGAAGCGGCGGCGGATGCGCTGCTGGCCGATGCGAAAGGGTATGGCGGCAATGATTTCAAAATACCGCTCGTGCGCCGCACGCTGATCGCCTGTCTGCGCGACCTGACGGAGGGCACGGCATGAGTAACAGCGCCACCCTGAAAATGGATGCGGCTGCTGAGCACAGTCTGCTCGACGACGGGGTTCAGGGTCTGATCGGCCAGCCGCTCGACCGGGTGGACGGTCCGAAAAAGGTCGCAGGAAAAGCGCCCTATTCGGCGGAGTATGCGTTCGACAATCTTGCCTATGGCGTGCTGGTCGGCGCGCCCTTCGCGCGCGGGCGCATTACGGCAATTGACGACACCGCCGCCATGTCGCTTCCCGGCGTGCTGGCGATCGTCAGCGACCCTGACAAATTTCTGCGCAATTCCGGTCAGGGCGGACAGAACGAAGCGCCCGTCCAGAATGCGCATGAAGTATTTTACATGCACCAGCCCGTCGCGCTGGCGGTGGCGGAAACATTCGAACAGGCGCGTGCGGCAGCCGCTGCCGTGGTCGTGCGCGGCGAACCGATTGACGGCGAGTATGATTTCGAAGCTCGGCTCGACACCGCCGATACGCCGGATGACGGCGTCATACCGCCCGCTACCAGCCAGGGCGATATCGATCAGGCGATGGTGGATGCCGCTGTCACCGTCGATGGCATCTGGACCACGCCGGGACAGAATAGCGCGGCGATGGAGCCGCATGTCTCCACTGCGATCTGGGATGACGACGGGCTGACCTTGTACGGCGCGTATCAGATGGTGGCGTCCGACCGGATGCAGCTTGCCGATGCGCTGGGGCTGGACCCTGAACAGGTGCGGATCGTTTCCGCCTATGTCGGCGGCGGCTTCGGCTCGAAACTCGGCATTTCTTCCGAAGCGGTGGCGAGTGCGATTGCCGCGAAGCAGCTTGGCCGTCCGGTCAAGACGGTGATGACCCGGCAACAGGTGTTCGACGCCACCATTCGCCGGTCGAATACGCGTCAGCGCATCCGGCTGGGCGCGGATGAAAACGGCGTTCTGCACGCGATCGGCCATGAAAGCCTGTCGAGCAACCTGCCCGATGAGGATTTCTTTGAACCGGCGGGGATTGCAACGCATTTCCTGTATCGCGGCGAACATCGCAGGATCACCCATGGCATTGTGCGGATGAACCGCATGTTGTCCGGATCGATGCGCGCGCCGGGCGAAGCGGTGGGCCTGCTTGCGCTGGAATGCGCGATGGATGAGCTGGCGGAAAAGCTGGGACTGGACCCGGTCGAACTGCGTAAGCGCAACATCCCCGATATCGATCCCGAAAAACAGATTCCCTATTCCGCGCGCAAGCAGGTCGAGTGCCTTGAGGAGGGTGCGAAACGCTTCGGCTGGGACAGGCGCAACCGTACTCCCGGCGCGATGCGCGAGGGCGAGTGGCTGATCGGGCATGGTGTCGCGGCGGCGGCGCGCACCAACCAGCTCATGCAATCCGAAGCGGTCGCACGGCTGACGCCGGAGGGGCGGCTGGTGGTTGAAACCGATATGACCGATATCGGCACCGGAACCTATACCGTCCTGATGCAGATTGCCGGTGAGATGCTGGGCCTGCCTGCCGATCGCGTGGACGTGCATCTGGGCGACAGCCGCTTCCCGCCCGCCGCCGGATCGGGCGGCTCCTGGGGGGCGGGGTCGAGCGGATCGTCGGTGTATCTCGCCTGTCGGAAGCTGCGCGAGCAACTGGCCGAAAAGCTTGACTGCGACCCGGCGAAACTCACGCTCAAGGATGGCGAAGCCATTGCCGACAATCGCCGGGTTGCGATCACCGACCTGATCGGTGACGGGCTGGAGGCGCATGGCAGGATCGAACCCGGCAAGACGAGCGAAAGCCATACACAGTCGGGTTATGGCGCGCATTTCTGCGAAGTGCGCGTCAATGCCGTGACCGGGGAAGTGCGTGTGGCGCGCTGGACGGCGGTCTATGCCGCGGGACGCATCCTCAATGAAAAAACCGCCCGTTCGCAATGCTATGGCGGTATTATTTTCGGTATCGGTGCGGCGCTGACCGAGGCACTGGTACACGATCCGCGCGACGGCAGAATCGTCAATCACGACCTTGCCGAATATCATGTGCCCGTGCACGCCGACATTCCGCAACTGGATGTCGTGCTGCTGCCCGAACGCGATCCCTATGCCAATCCGTTACAGGCAAAGGGCATAGGGGAACTGGGCATAGCAGGCGCGGGCGCGGCGGTCGCCAATGCGGTCTATAATGCGACCGGCGTGCGGGTGCGCGACTATCCGCTGACGCTCGATAAACTGCTTTCCGGCCTCCCGCCGGTTTGAACCAACTCCATGCCGCCTTACATGGGCGGCATACTCATCAAGCGGAGGGCACATGGCCGATTACCGGATGGACGCCGATCATCCCGGCGTGGCGGCAACACGCGGCGTTCAAAACGTACTGGGCAAGCCGCTCGACCGCATCGACGGCGTGGCAAAGGTCACGGGCACCGCGCCCTATGGCTATGAGCGCCGGGTCGAAGGGGACATCGCCTATGGCTTCGCGATTACCGCACCTGCCGCGAAGGGGGCGGTGCGTAACATCGATACGGACGCTGCCCGCGCGCTGCCCGGTGTGATCGATATCATCGTCGATGATCCGCGTATCGCGCGGCAGGCGGCGGCCTTTGCGCCCGCGGCTACCGGTAATGACCGGATCGACCACTGGGATCAGGTAATCGGGGTTGCGGTCGCCGAAACTTTTGAGGCCGCCCGTGCGGCGGCGCGCGCGGTGGTGGTCGATATCGCGGTGGAAGAGGGGCGCTATGACACGCTTGCCGGGCGCAATGATGCCAGCCCGCCGCCTAAGGATTCACGTCTTCAGGATCGGACTATCGGCGATTTCGACGGCGCGATGGCTGATGGGGAAATTACGCTCGACCAAAGCTATTCGACGCCTAATCATGTCCATGCCGCCATGGAGCCGCACGCGTCGATCGCGCGCTGGGACGATGGCGCGCTGACCGTCTGGTCGAGTCTGCAAATCCTCAGCAACGCGCGCAATATACTGGCGCAGGCATTTGACCTGCCGCATGACAAGGTGCGCGTGATCTCCCCCTATATCGGCGGCGGATTCGGCGGGAAGGGCGGCATCGGCCCGGAAACCGTGCTCGCCGTCATCGCGGCACAAAAACTGGGCCGCCCGGTCAAGATTGCGATGACCCGGCAGCAACTGTTTCACAATGTCTATCGCCGTACCGATACGCATCAGCGCCTGCGGCTGGCGGCGGATGCAGAGGGGCGATTGACCGCTCTCGGCCATGACAGCCTGTTGAGCCAGGGGCCGGACGGCGGTTTCATGGAACCGGTCGCGCTGGGGTCGCTGGGCCTGTATGGCGCGCCCGCACGGCGGTTCACGCACCGTGTCGTCACGCTCGACATGGTTATGGCGGGTGCGGTGCGCGCGCCGGGCGAAGCGGTGGGAATGCTCGCGCTGGAAAGTGCGATGGACGAGATGGCGGAAAAAGTCGGGCTGGACCCGATCGAGTTCCGCAAACGCAACGAGCCGGAGGTCGATCCCACCACCGGCAAGCCCTTTTCCTCGCGCCGCTTCATCGAGTGCCTCGAAACCGGTGCGGAGCGGTTCGGCTGGGACCGCCGAGAAGCCACGCCCGGCATGCGTCGTGAAGGCGAATGGCTGATCGGCATGGGCGTGGCGGGCGCGTTCCGGATCAACCTGCTCGTCACCGGCAAAGCGCGGGTGCAGCTGATGCCCGACGGCACCGCGACGGTCGAAACCGACATGACCGATATCGGCACCGGCACCTATACCGTCACCGCGCAGGTCGCGGGCGAGGCGCTGGGCCTGCCCGTCGAGCAGGTGAAGGTGGCGCTGGGCGATACGGCTTTTCCCCCCGGTTCCGGCTCGGGCGGATCGTTCGGCGCGGCGGCGACCGCGTCTTCGGTTGCGCTGGCATGTGAGGACATCGTCGCGGAACTGGCGAAGCGTATGGATGCAGACCCCGCCGATATGACGCTGAAAGACGGTCATGCGATCGCCGGCAATCGCCGTGTACCGTTCAGCGAACTGGTGGGCAGCGCACCGATTGAGGGACTGGGCACTATCGAGCAGGGCAGGAATGCTGAAACCTACAGCCAGGCCGCCTATGGCGCGCAATTTGCCGAGGTCGCGGTCAATGCGGTGACGGGTGAGGTGCGTGTGCGCCGGATGCTGGGCGTGTTCGATGCCGGGCGCATCCTGAATTACAAGACCGCGCATAGTCAGGCGATCGGCGGCATGATCTGGGGTATCGGCTATGCGCTGCACGAAGACGCCGTGCTCGACAAACGCACCGGTCAGTTCGTCAATCACGATCTGGGCGAATATCATATTCCTGCCCATGCCGATGTTCCGCCGCTTGATGTATTGTTTCTGGAGGAACCGGACCTCCATGCCAATCCGGTGGGCGTGAAGGGGCTGGGCGAATTGTCCATTTCCGGCGCGGGAGCGGCCGTGACCAACGCGATCTACAATGCCTGCGGCGTGCGCGTGCGCGATTTTCCGCTGACGCTGGACAAGATCATCGCGGACCTGCCGCCGGTATGACCGTGACCTGTCAAGGAGGCTGCGATGGCCGATAGCGATCCCGTCCTTGCCGCCGCGCGCCAGTGGAAGGGCGCGCCCATGGCGCTTGCCACGGTGGTTTCCACCTGGGGTTCCGCTCCGCGGCCCAAAGGCAGCCATATGCTGGTGCATCAGGACGGCCGGTTCGAAGGATCGGTGTCGGGCGGCTGTGTCGAAACCGATATCCTCGCCACCGCTGCCGAGGTGATCGCGGGCGCGCCGTTCCAGGTGAAGCACTATGGCGTTGCCGATGCCGCAGCGTGGGAAGTCGGGCTACCCTGCGGCGGCAAGATCGCGGTGATGGTGCAGCCGGTGAACGCGGAGGGCTTTGATCCCGAACTGTTCGACAGGATTGCTGAAGCGCGCGGGGCGGGGGAAGCGCTGACCGTCACCACCGATCTGGAAACCGGCCATAGCGACCTGCGCGAACAGGCGACGGGGGAGGTGTTCGTCAACCGTTACGATCCGCCGCGCCGCTTGCTGATCGTCGGCGCGGTGCAGATCGCGCAGGCGCTGGCGGGGCTGGCACGCGAACTGGGCATCGATACGGTGGTCATCGACCCGCGCGGCCGGTTCCTGACCGAAGAGCGCTTTCCCGGCGTCACGCTCGACGATCGCTGGCCCGATGAGGCGGTGGCGGCGTACAAGCCCGGCCCGGCGACGGCGGTGGTCACGCTGTCGCACGATATCAAGATCGACGATCCCGCGCTGATCGCGGCGTTGTCCGCCGATGCCGGCTATGTCGCCGCGCTGGGGTCGCGCAAAAGCCATGCCGCAAGGCGCGACCGCCTGACCGAAGCAGGACTGAGCGCAGCGCAGATCGACCGGATCGATGGTCCCGCCGGGCTGGATATCGGCGCCATCGGTCCTGCCGAAATCGCACTGTCGATTGCCGCCGCAATGGTCAGCGCCTTTCATGACAAGGGCTGAGGATACTGCACTGGTGCTGCTGGCGGCGGGCGCGTCGCGACGGTTCGGAGCCGGTGACAAGCTGATCGCGCCTTTCGACGGCAAACCGCTGGGGCTGCACGCGGTCGCCGCGCTGGCATCGATTCCGTTCGCGATACGGATCGCTGTCGTGTCCGGCACCGCGCTCGATCTTGCCGCGCATGGCTTTCACTGCGTACCCAATCATCGCCAGGCGGATGGTCTTGCCCATTCCATCGGGCTGGGCGTGCAGGCCGCACGGGAAGCAGGAGTGCAGGCGGTGTTGATTGCGCTCGCCGACATGCCCCGGATCACGGCGGCGCATGTCGGGCACCTGCTGGCGGAAGCGGACGGGCCGGATGCGGTGGTCGCTTCGAGCAATGGCGAGGTTGCAATGCCGCCGGTGCTGTTCGGGCGGCGGCATTTCGATGCGCTATCGGGTCGCACCGGCGATGCAGGACCGCGCGCGTTGATTCGGACGGGTAAATCCATAATCGCCGCTGCCGGTGAACTGGCCGATGTGGATACGCCGGAGGATCTGGCGCGGCTGACGTATGCATAGCGCGCTCGCGGGCGTTGCGCTTGGCCTGTTTTCGGCGGTGGCGCTCGCCTTTGCCAATCTGGCGGTGAAGCTGGGCAGCGACATCATGGTCAGCCGTTCGATCCTGTCGATCAGCGCGGCGGTGATGCTGTTGCCCTTCACGTTGCTGGTGCCCGCGCCCGATGCCGCGACCTTTCACGTCCTGCTGTTCGCGATTCCCGCCCATTTTCTTTATCAATGCTTTCTGATTCAGGCATTGGGGCGCGGCGACCTGTCGCTGGTATTCCCGGTGATGCGCGGCGCATCTCCGCTGATTACCGCCGTGGTGGCGGGGATCGCGCTGCACGAGCCGCTGGCGCCGATCGAATGGGTGGGGCTGGCCATCGCGACAGGCGCGGTTATCGTCTTTGCCCTGCCGCCCGGTGGCATGCGGCTGAGCGCGCATCCCGACAAGCGCGCGCTCGGCTGGGCGCTGGCCACCGCAGGCGGGGTGGCGCTTTATAACACCACCGATAGCTGGGGCGTGCGTACCGCGCCTGCGCCCGTCACCTATATCGTCTGGCTGTTCCTGTTCGACTGGATCGGCGTGACGATGAGCGCGATCGTGTTGCGCCGGGGCGCGCTCCTGACGGTCTTCCGGCAGAAATGGCGCTATGGCGCGGCGGCAGGTGCGCTGTCGATCCTGTCTTTCGGTGCCGCGCTCTATGCCTTTTCCTTTGTCGAGACGGCAAAAGTTTCCGCTCTGCGCGAAACTGCCGTGGTCTGGGCGGCGATTATGGGCGCATTATGGCTGAAAGAGGGATTCGGAGCCCGCCGCATCGTTGCCGCACTGGTGCTCGCGGCGGGCCTCGTCCTTCTTCAGTTCGGCGGTTGACGCAGCATCATACTATGTCGCGAAGCTGGTGGAGCGGGAGACGTCGTCCCAGTTGGCAATCTCCGTCCTCATGGCGTCCAGCTTCTGCCCGACCAGGCCGAGCGCATCGTCGCCAAGGAACAGGCGGACCGGCGGATTCGGCGCTTCGACCAGGGCGAGCAGAGCCTGTGCGGCCTTCGCAGGATCGCCCGGCTGATGACCGCTCTTGGCCTGTCGCCCGGCGCGAATCGGATCCATCACCGCGTCATAATCGGCAAGGCTGCGCGGTGCCCGGTCCATCGAACGCCCCGCCCAGTCGGTACGAAACTGGCCGGGCGCCAGCGCCGTGACGTGGATTCCAAATCCCGCAAGTTCCTTGCCCAGTGCTTCGGAAATGCCCTCCAGCGCGAATTTGCTACCGCAATAAAAGCTGATGCCCGGCATGGTGATGAAACCGCCCATCGACGTGACATTGATGATGTGGCCTTTGCGGCGCCCGCGCATCGACGGCAGTACCGCCTTGATCATCGCCACCGGCCCGAACACATTGGCCGCGAATTGCCGCTGAAGATCGTCCATTGACGATTCCTCCAAAATGCCTTCATGCCCATAGCCGGCATTGTTCACCAGAATCTCGACCGGTGCCGCCTGTTCTGCGGCCTTCGCCACGGCAGCGGGGATTGCGTCGTAATCGGTAACGTCCAGTTCAAGGGGATATGCCCGGCCGGGTGCACATGCGGCAAACGCGTCCGCATCCCCCCTGCGTCGCACGGTGCCGATCACGCGATGTCCAGCTTTGAGCGCGCCTATCGCAAAGGCACGGCCAAGGCCGGAACTGACCCCGGTAATCAGAAAGGTTTTGATTGTGTCGCCCGACATCCCAAACTCCGCATTGAAGTGAATAACTATATCATGATATAGAAATGCCATGCGAAAGGACAAGATGCCTTCTTCTTCCAGTGCCGTCAGAGGTGCCCCTGTTCGTCAGCGTGTGATCGATGCGGCGGAACGCCTGCTTCGACAGGGCAAGGCGGAATTTTCGATGCGGGATCTGGCCTCCGAAGCCGGAGTCAGCTTCGCGACGCCGTTCAATCAGTTCGGCAGCAAGCATGCGCTGATGCTGGCGCTGTCGGCGTGTCGTATCGATGCGATGAAAGAACGCTATGTTGCCGCGCAACCATCGGGCAATGCCTTGAATCGTGTCCTGTTCGCCGTTGATACGGCAACGGCGGTGATGCTGGAAGAACCAGCGGTCAACCGGGCAGTCATGGGCTGGATCGGCACCAGCGGAGCAGTCGCCGGGGACGTGCTGGCGCATTCGACCGCGCTCTGGGCGCTCGCGCTGGGCGAGGGAGCCGGATCGGACTCGGCTTGTCGGCAACAACCGGTCGATTGTCTGCCGCGACAGCTCGCTTTCGCCTTTCGCGGCGTGCTGTCATTCTGGACAGCGGGCGAACTGCCGGATGCAGCGTTGGGTGAAAGCGCCCGGCAAATGGCGCAGGCCCTGTTGCGGGGCGCACGCAGCGATAGCTGAGGCGTGACGCCGCCTGAGCCGGGCAGGCCCTATATCTGCCCTTCACGCTTCAAATTGACTCCTCGCCTGTAATTTCCGACTAGCACCGCTGAAGGAGAAGGACATGCGGCAATTCGATGTGGTGATCGTCGGCGGCGGACATGGCGGGGCGCAGGCGGCAATCGCCCTGCGTCAGGCGAAATTCGAAGGTTCGATTGCGATCGTCACGGAAGAAACGGAACTTCCTTATGAACGCCCGCCACTGTCCAAAGAGTATCTGGCGGGGGATAAACCATTCGAACGGATGCTGATCCGGCCGGCCGCTTTCTGGGAAGAACGCGCAATCCGCTTTATCACCGGCTTTCGGGTGGAAACCGTCGACCCGGCGGCGCACCGCATCGCCGCTGCCGACGGGGAGGCCATCGGCTATGGCAAGCTGATCTGGGCAGCGGGCGGCCATGCGCGGCACCTGAGCTGTTCGGGCATCGATCTGAAGGGGGTGCATACGGTGCGCAGCCGCGCCGATGCTGACCGGATGATGGCCGAACTACCCGATGTGAAGCGCGCGGTGGTGATCGGCGGCGGTTATATCGGACTGGAAGCTGCCTCTGCGCTTACCAAGCAAGGCAAGCAAGTGGTGTTGCTGGAAGCGCTCGACCGCGTGCTGGCGCGGGTCGCGGGCGAGGCATTGTCCCGCTTTTATGAAGAGGAGCATCGCGCACATGGCGTCGATGTGCGCCTCAGCACCGCGGTCGATTGCATTCTGGGTGACGGCGATGCGGTGCGCGCGGTTCGGCTGGCCGATGGTACCGAACTGCCCTGCGACATGGTGGTGGTCGGGATCGGCATTGTTCCGGCAGTCGAGCCGTTGCTGCGTGCCGGTGCCGAGGGCGGCAACGGGGTGGCGGTCGATGTGCAGTGCCGGACCAGCCTGCCCGACATCTTCGCCATCGGCGATTGCGCCCTGCATGCCAATGCCTATGCCGATGGGACGAACATCCGGCTGGAATCGGTGCAGAACGCGAACGATCAGGCGACGGTAGCGGCAAAGACCATTACCGGACAGGATGCCGCATACGATGCGGTGCCATGGTTCTGGTCCGACCAGTATGACCTGAAACTGCAGACCGTGGGCCTGTCCATCGGTCATGATCAGGTGGTGCTGCGCGGCGATCCGGCGGATCGCAAATTCGCACTGGTCTATCTGCGCGGCGGGCGGGTGATCGCGCTCGATTGCGTCAATCAGATGCGCGACTATGCACAGGGCCGCAAGCTGGTGATGCAGGGCACAATGCCCGATCTGGACCGGCTGGCGAATGTCGAAGTGCCGCTCAAAGAACTGGTATAGGCCGTTCAGTGACTGGCGGCGGTCTGAGTCGGGTCGCCGGTCCAGCCGCCCGCGGTCGCGACATAAAGGTGCGCGACGTTCAGGAACTGGCGCGCCCGTGCCTCGACCAGCCCGGATTGCGCGCGCTGATATTGCCGTTCGGCGTCCAGGGTTTGCAAAATGCCGGTATTGCCGACCTGATAGCTGCGCCGTGACAGGTGCAGCGAATGCTGCGCCACCGATACGGCCTCTTGCTGATTATGGACGGACTGCGCATCGCTGTCGACCGCCTGCAACAGGTTTGCGACCTGACGAAAGGCGTCGAGCACCGTCTGGCGATAGGTGGCGTCCGCCGCCTTGGCGCGATCGACAGCCGCGCGCTTTTCGGCTTTCAGCGTGCCGCCGTGGAAGATCGGTGCGAGCAGACCGCCGAAAAAGTCGAACCCGCGCGTCGAATTGCTGAGCAGATGCGCCAGATCGTTCGATCCCTGACTAATCGTCGCGCCGATGGTGATGTCGGGATAGAGGTTCGCGGTTGCGACACCCACGGCAGCAGTCGCGGCGTGCAGATTGGCTTCCGCCTGCAAAATGTCCGGGCGCTTGTGCACCAGCTTCGATGGCAATGCGACGGGAATGGACTGCGGCAGAGTCAGCGTATCGAGGTCGAAATCGGTCGGCCCCAGATCGGCAGGTGCGATGCCGCACAACGTTGCGAGCAGGTGGCGTGCCTCGGCAAGCTGCTGGTTCAACTGCGGGATGTCGCTGCGATCATTTTCGAACTGGCTCTGCGCGTTCAGCACTTCGACCAGCGTCCCTTCGCCCGCTTGTTTGCGCTTGCGGGTCAGGTCGACGTTGCGCTGATCGTCCTGCAACAGCGTGTTGGCGGTGGCGATGCGGGCCCGGATCGCGGCGATGGTCAGCACCTGATTGACCACCTGTCCGGCAACCGTCAGATGCGCGGCCTCAGTCTGACGCAGTTGCGCCTCGGCCTTTGCCGCTGCTTCCTCCGTCCCGCGCCGCAGCTTGCCGAACGGGTCGAGGTCGAACGACACGCCTCCACCGACCGAATACAGGTCGAATTCGGGATTGCCGCTCAACCCCAGTGCCGGATTCGGCTTGAAACCGAACGCGGCCAGATTGGCCTGTTCATGCTCGATCCGACCATTGGCATCGACCTGCGGCAATTGCTTGCCCCGGATCGCGGCGACCTCTTCGCGGGATGCGGCCAGCGTGGCGTTGCTCGCTTCCAGACTGGCATTATGCGCAATCGCCTGATTGACCAGCGTGTCGAGCTGCGGCGATCCGAACGCCGTCCACCAGCGCAGCGCGGGGCCGTTACCCTGCTCGACCGCCGGCGTATTGGCAACGGCTGCCTGCTGTTTGTCGCTTGCCGGGCGATATGCGGTCGTGCCGGGTGCGGCGGGCGGCGTGAAGTTCGGACCGACGGTACATCCGGCGAGCAACGTCGCCGTACCGGTCGCAAGCAGCAGGGTTCGGGGAGAGAGAGGAAAACGCATGGTCTTCAGTCCATATGCATGGCGGGTGCTTCCGCGTTCTTTTTCGGCGGGCGCATCAACAGGATCAGAGGGGCGACCACCAGCGTGGTCACGAACAGGAAATGGAAGGCATCGATATAGGACACCATCGCGGCCTGCCGGGTGATTTCCGCATTCAGCTTCGCCACTGCGCCGCTCATCGAAAAATCGAAATTCGGCATGACATTCTGAAATACCGGATTGTCGGGTCGAACACCGTTGACAAGCCGGGAATGCACGATGGCACCGTTGCGGATCGTCATGGCCTGCAACACCGAGATACCGATTGCCGACCCGATATTGCGGATGAGCGTGAACATCGCCGCCCCTTCATTGCGCAGGCGCGGATTGAGCGTGGCAAAGGCGATGGTCGACAACGGCACGAAGATCAGGCCGGTGCCGATCCCCTGTACAAAGCCGCTGCTGACGACAAGGCTTTCGTCCATGCCCAGCGAAAAGCCACTCATCGAATAGGTTGCATAGGCGGCGATTGCGAGGCCGGCGCCGATCAGGATGCGCGCATCGACACGCTTGATCAACTGACCGACGATGATCATCGATACCATCGTGCCCAGACCGCGCGGCGCGGTGACGAGACCGGTCAGAACCACCGGATAGCCCATCAGCCCCTCCAGCATCGGCGGCAGCAGTGCGAGGACCGAAAAGATGAGCACGCCGAGGAAGAAGCCGAGCACCGATCCGGAGACGAAATTGCGGTCCTTGAACAGGGCGAGGTCGATAAACGGCTTGTCCGCCGTCAGCGTGTGGACGATGAACAGGTAGAAGAAGGTCGCCGCCAGCGCTGCTTCGATGCAGATTTCCCAGGAATTGAACCAGTCAAGCAACTGGCCGCGGTCGAGCATCAGTTGCAGCGATGCAATGGCAAGCGCCAGCATGGCGAAGCCGAACAGGTCCAGCCGGGATTTCTCCCCCGATTTGGTTTCGCTCAGAAACAGCGACAGACCGATAAACGCAATGACGCCAACCGGCAGGTTGATATAAAACACCCAGCGCCAATTGTAATTCTGCGTCAGATAACCGCCCAGTGCCGGGCCGATGATCGGCCCCAGGATCGCTCCCATGCCCCAGATCGACATGGCCGGGCCGTGGCGTTCGGGCGGATTGATGTCGAGCAGGATCGCCTGACTCATCGGCACAAGGGCGGCACCGAACATGCCCTGAAGCAGTCGAAAGCCGACCAGTTCGCCCAGGCTGGTGGCAAGTCCGCACAGGCCCGACGCGAAGGTAAAGCCGATGATCGATGCCAGGATCAGCCGCTTGCGCCCGATCCGTCCGGCCAGCCACCCGGCCAGCGGCGTCATGATCGCGGCCGCGATGATATAGCTGGTCAGAACCCAGGTAATCTGATCGGCAGAGGCGGCGACGCTGCCCTGTATATGCGGCAGGGCGACATTCGCAATCGTACTGTCGAGCGAATTCATCACCGTCGCCGCCATCACCGACGCCGTGATGAACCGCCGCGTTGCCGGGGCGGGATAGACGTCGGTCATTGTGCCTGCGCGGCCTCCGGCTGGGTGGGCGGCGTATCGTGGCTGAACAAATGGCGCTGATGCCCGGTATCCACCGTCACCTCGACGCTAAGCCCCGCGTGAAGCGATATGCTGGCTGGCAGCTTGTCGATGGTCAGTTCGACCGGCAGGCGCTGTACCACCTTCACCCAGTTACCTGTCGCGTTTTCTGCGGGAAGCACCGAAAAGGCGTTACCGGTGCCGGGACTGAAGCTGGTGAGATGCGCGGTCAGCTTCAGATCGGGAAAGGCATCGATCTTGATCGTCGCGGGCTGACCCAGCCGCATATATTGCAACTGGTTTTCCTTGAAATTGGCTTCCACCCAGATGCGGGGATTGGCCTGCGTGAAGACGGGGCGTCCGGCGGTGACATAATCGCCGACCTGAAGCTGATCGACCTTGGCGACGATGCCGTCCTGTGCAGCGCGCACGACCGTGTAGCTCAGGTTGAGCTGTGCCTGATCGAGCGCCGCCTGTGCTGCGCGCACGGCGGGCTGCGTAGCAATCGGTGCGCTGACATTGCCGGACAGTTGCGCCTGCACGGACGCATTCTGCTGGCCGACGGTCGCGACATCCTGCCGCGCGGTCTTCGCCGCCAGCACGGCCTGATCATATTGGTTCTGGCTGGAAATCCCCTCGGCCAGCAACTCCTTTTGCCGCGCTGCTTCGCGGTCGGCATAGCGCACCTGTGCCTGCGCGGCGGCAAGCTGTGCTTCGCCCTTGCGATAATCGGCCCGCTGGGAAGCGATTTGCGTACGGGCATTGGCAAGTTGCGCCTGTGCCTGTTCGACCGCCGCCTGATAGGGGGCGGGGTCGATGCGGAACAGTATCTGTCCTTTATGTACGCGTTCGTTGTTGTGCACTGCGACTGCCACGACCCGGCCGGAAATCTGGGGGCTGACGGAAATCAGACCGGTTTGCAGAAACGCGTCATCGGTCGATTCATACCGCCCACCGCTGAGATAGACATAGAGGCCGCCCAGCAGCAGAATGATGGGGGCCAGCAGCAGCAATGGTTTGCGCCAGCGCCTGGCGCGCGCAGGCCGCTCCGTCTGAAGATCCGGCTCAGCTTCGGTGCCGGTTTCTTCCGAAAAGGCACGATCCTCAGTCCATTCGTCACCGAGAACGTCATGGCCCTGGGCCGGACGCGATTTTTCCAGGGTAGAGGCCTTGTCCACCACGCTTGTTCCTCAAAATGCAAACTGAAAGGGCGGCAACGGCCGCGCATACGCAGAAATACGAATATAGTGCGGTGCAATAATTTACAAAATGGTCATTTGGCGATTATACTATGAACAAGATTCATGATTCAGATCGACCTCAACCTGCTGCAGACCTTCGATGCGCTGTATGAATTGCGCAGCACTACGCGTGCCGCCGACCGGCTGGGCCTGACGCAGTCGGCCATCAGCCATGCGCTGCGCCGGTTGCGGGATGCGGTGGATGATCCGTTGTTCGTACGTTCGGGGCGAACCTTGCAACCGACTGCACGCGCGATTGAGATGGCGCCGGAGGTGCATGCCGGCCTGATCCGCCTGCGCAGCGCGCTGGCACCCGGCAGTTTTGACCCGACTACGGTACAGCGGACGATCACTCTGGCGGTGGGATCTTATTTTTGCACACTGATGGCCCCGCAGCTGATCGCATGGGCGCGCGACGTGGCGCCCGGCATTACGATCCGGCTGGTGCCGCTCGACAAGGAATTGCCGGCGATGCTGGAGGCGGGCGCGGTGGATCTGGCGGTCGGATTGTTTGAGCACGTCCCCGACCGCTTCGTGACGGAAACGTTGTTTTCAGATGATTTCGTATGGATTGCGGCAAGGGAGCATCCGCTGATTGGGCGTTCGATAGATCGCGCCGAACTTGATGCCTGTCCGCGGTTGCAGATCGGTACGGTTCACCCCTTTGGCCTGCCCACTTCGCTGATTGAGATACGTCAGGTGTCCGAAGTCGTCGGCTTGCAACTGCCGCACGAACGGCATCCCGATGCGGTCGTGTATGAGGGGCTGACCGCCGTTGCCGCAGTGGGCGCAAGCGATCTGATCGCACAGGTGCCGCGCCGTCTGGCTGATCGTGTCGGCGATGTGATGGGGGTGAGGATAGTCGATGCCGCTGAACCGAACGTCCTCTTCACCTTGTCGGCGCTGTGGCACAGTCGCCTGCGGCAGGATGCCGGGATTTTATGGCTGCTGGATAAATTGCGGGCGTTCGGCCGCGACCCGGACCATCGCTGAAATATGTCCGCTGAGGCACTTTTATTCCTGGCTGTTTGGTCGCCGCTGCGCCTAACCAGAAGTGGGTGGGTGACATTATTAATATCTGGACAAGCGCATCAAGCGCCGCTCGCGATATCCGATCGCCCTGCTCAATGGTGAGGAGCCGCTTTCGCGAAATACCTGTCCGCTTCGCCATTAGCATCTGGCGCATCGCATGGGCGAGCTCATCTTCGAGCGCCTGACGCCTGAGGCAGCGTTGCTCGTCGATGGTGAGCGTTCCGCGTTCGAAATTGTTCGCGATCAGCGTGGAGTGAGCATTGGTTCGCATGGCCGCCTCTGGGTGGCGGTTTTCTGCGGCTGCTGGGATAAAGTGGAGCGGGTAACGGGAATCGAACCCGTATATTCAGCTTGGAAGGCTGCTGCACTACCATTGTGCTATACCCGCTCGGCCGGGAGCGAGCATGTAGCTTTGCCCGCGCGCGGGCGCAAGATCAACCTGCATGCCCAAATGCTTAATGCGCTAAATACTGGCGCTTTCGGAAAGCCTGTCCTAGATAGCCCGCCCAAATGGCCAGAAACACGACCCCTAACCGCATTCGCGGCACTCAGGATATTTTCGGCGAGGATCAGCGCCGATTCGCGCAGGTGCTTTCGACCTTTGAACGCGTGCGTGCGCTCTATTGCTTTCAGCGCGTCGATATTCCGGTGTTTGAGGCGACCGGCGTGTTCGCGCGCTCGATGGGCGAAACCTCCGACGTGGTGTCGAAGGAGATGTATACGTTCGAGGACAAGGGCGGCGATCTGATCACGCTGCGTCCCGAATTCACCGCCGGGATCGTGCGCGCCTTCATCACCGAGGGCTGGCAGCAGCACGCGCCGATGAAGCTGACCACCAGCGGGCCGGTATTCCGCTATGAACGCCCGCAAAAGGGGCGGTTCCGCCAGTTTCACCAGATCGATGCGGAGATTATCGGCGCGGCCGAACCGGCGGCCGATGTCGAATTGCTGGTGATGGCGGATCAGTTGCTGCACGAACTGGGCATTGCAGACGGCGTGACCTTGCAGCTCAATACGCTGGGCGATGCCGAAACGCGTGAAGCATGGCGCGCCGCGCTGGTCGCGCATTTCGAAGCGCATCGTGATCAGTTGTCGGAGGACAGCCTGACGCGGCTGGACAAGAACCCGCTGCGCATCCTCGATTCGAAAGACCCGCGCGACCGGCCGGTGGCGGATAGCGCGCCGGATATCGATGCCTATCTGACCGATGAGGCGCGGGCGTTTTTCGACGCGGTGACGGCGGGACTGGACGCGGCCGGGGTACAGTGGACGCGTAACAGCCGACTGGTGCGGGGGCTGGATTATTACCGCCACACCGCGTTCGAGTTCGTCACCGACCGGCTGGGCGCGCAGGGCACGGTGCTGGCGGGTGGGCGCTATGACGGGCTGGTCGAGAATCTGGGCGGCCCTTCGACGCCGGGCGTCGGCTGGGCCGCAGGAGTTGAGCGTCTGGCGATGCTGATTGAAGAGCCGCAGGCTAATTACGTCGATGCAGCGGTCATTCCGTTGGGTGAAGCGGCGACGCTTCGCGCGCAAGGGCTGGTCGCGGAATTGCGCCGTGCAGGGCTGACCGCCGATATTGGTTTTCGCGGCAACATGAAAAAGCGCATGGCGAGGGCCAATGCTCAGAATGCGCGATATGCGGTGATTCTGGGCGATGAGGAAATTGCTCAGGGGCAGGCAGGCGTGAAAAATCTGGCTTCCGGGGAGCAACAGCCGGTTGCTTTCAGCGAACTGGCGAAGGCGTTGCGGAAAGCATGACCCGTATCCCGGCAGACCGGATTGCGCAGATCGAGGCGCGGCGCGATGAGTTGCAGGCGCTGATGGCGACCGGCGACCTGCCGGGGGACCGCTTCGTCGCGGTGTCGAAGGAATATGCCGAGATCGAGCCGGTGGCGAAGGCCGCCGCCAATGTCCGCCGGTTGCGGGCCGAGGGCGAGACGCTGACCGAGATGACGCGCGAAGGCGATGCCGAATTGCGTGCGATGGCCGCCGAAGAGCTGGACACAAACCGGCAGGCGCTGGAAACCGCGGAGCGCACGCTGGCGCTGGCGCTGTTGCCGCGCGATGCGGCCGACGAACGCTCGGCGATGCTGGAAATTCGTGCGGGCACCGGCGGGGACGAGGCGGCACTGTTCGCGGGCGACCTGTTGCGCATGTATCAGCGTTATGCCGATACGCGCGGCTGGCGGGTCGAACTGATCTCCGCCAGTGCCTCCGAAGCGGGCGGGTATAAGGAAGTCGTCGTCTCGGTAACGGGACAGGGCGTGTTCGCGCGGATGAAGTTCGAAAGCGGCGTGCATCGGGTGCAGCGCGTGCCGGTGACCGAATCGGGCGGACGCATCCATACCTCCGCTGCCACCGTCGCGGTGCTGCCCGAGGCGGAGGACGTGGATGTGCAGATCGAGGACAAGGATCTGCGCATCGATGTCTATCGCTCGTCTGGGGCGGGCGGACAGCATGTGAACACCACCGATTCGGCGGTGCGCATCACGCACATCCCGACCGGGATCGTCGTTACTCAGCAGGACGAGAAATCGCAGCACAAGAACCGCGCCAAGGCGATGAAGGTACTGCGCACGCGGCTGTATGAGGCAGAGCGTGAGCGGCTGGCCAGCGACCGGGCGGGTGCGCGCAAGTCGATGGTCGGGTCGGGCGACCGTTCGGAACGCATCCGCACCTATAATTTCCCGCAAGGCCGTGTGACCGATCACCGGATCAACCTAACGCTGCACCGCCTGCCGGAGATACTGGAAGGCGAACTGGACGAACTGATCGGCGCGCTGATCGCGGAGGATGAGGCGGAGCGGCTGGCGACGCTGGAAGATGCAGCCTGACCTGCGCGCCGCGCTGAACGATGCCGCACGCGCGCTGGAACCGGTCAGCGATACTCCGCGGCTCGATGCCGAACTGCTGATGGCGCATGCGCTGGGGGTGACGCGCGATGCGATGCTGCTGGGCGGGTTGAGCCGGGCGGTGCCCGATGGTTTTGCGGACTTGCTGGAACGAAGGCTGGCGCACGAGCCGGTGGCCTATATCGTCGGCAGCCGCGATTTCTGGACGATCACGCTGGAGGTGGGGCCGGGATGCCTGGTGCCGCGCGCCGACAGCGAAACGCTGATCGAGGCGGCGGCGGCGCATTTCGCAGGGCGTGCGCCGGAAACCGTTCTCGATCTGGGGACCGGGCCGGGGACGCTGCTGCTCGCCGCGCTCGATCAATGGCCGGAGGCGACGGGGCTGGGGGTCGAGCGATCCGCGACGGCGCTTGCCTATGCCCGGGGCAATGCGGCGCGGATTGCGCCGGGGCGGGCAGAGATGCGCGCGGGTGACTGGGCAAGCGGGATCGGGCAGCGGTTCGATCTGATCCTCGCCAATCCGCCCTATATCGAAGCCGATACGGTGCTGGCGCAGGAGGTGGCGGGGCACGAACCCGGTGATGCCCTATTCGCCGGGGAGGACGGGCTGGACGCCTATCGCGCGATCATTCCGGACCTTCCCCGGCTGTTGCGTCCCGGCGGCGCGGCGGTTCTGGAAATCGGCTATCGTCAGCAGGTGGCGGTGACGGCGTTGCTGGAGGCGCAGATGCTGCACGTTACATGCCGTCATGATCTGGCCGGGCATCCCCGTGCATTGATCGCGGTTTGAATAATTGACGGAAATGGCCATATTTCCCCTTGGAGAATGGCTGCGAACCCGTTACAGCAGAGATCGGGGAAGGCACTTCAACCAGATTGTGTTGAGCTTTGGGCACTGACCCACTCCAACGTCATGTGTGCCGCTGCAGTCCGGTGGCCGTGGCAGGCGAGTATTGCCGGGGGCCGGCATACTCGCGGGTATGACTCGCATCCGGGATCAGGTGGATCGACGGACTATAGTGTTGATAACAGGACATTGAGACCTTGATGAACAATCGTCAAGCCGGCCGCCGTCGCGGCCGCGGCGGCCAGCGGCCACAGGGCGGCGGTCGCCCAGACAGCGCCAATCGTATCGACAGCCGGAATCGCGGTAATGCCGCGCAACTGCTCGAAAAATACAAAAACCTCGCTCGTGATGCGCAAATGCAGGGCGACCGGGTGAATACCGAATATTATCTGCAGTTTGCCGATCATTATTTCCGCGTGCTCAACGATAATCGCCAGCGTGCCGAGGAAAAACGGCAGCGCGAGGACGGATCCGACGATCGCGATGATGACGAGCAGAACGCTGATGCGCAGCAGGGCGACGACACCCGCAATGAGCGCCGCAATACACGGTCGCGTCGGCAGGCCGGAAACGGCGAGGACCGGAACGATCAGGCAAAGGCCGACAAACCCGACGACTCTTCTGCAAACGAAGAGGGCGAAGTCGAGGTCAAGCCGCGTCGTCGCGGTCGTCCGCGTCGGAGCGAAACCGAACAGGAAAGCGGCGATGCCGCGATCGAGGCGGATCGCCTGCCGCCCGCGCTGAAAAGCGAATCCGATGCGGCACCGGCAGAAAAGAAGCCGCGCCGCCGTCGTGCCGCTGCTGCGCGTAACGATGACGGGGACGAAGCGGCCTCCGCCGCCTGAACGTCTTGAAAATCACCGATGAGGCCGGGTTGTACAGTCAGTGCAGCCCGGCCTTTTTTATCGGTGCCTGGATCAGGTGCGCTATGCGTCGCGATTGAACCGGTCGACGGCTTCGTCATGGCCCGAGCCGGAGCTTAGGAACATCAGACCCATCAGCGCCGCCGCCAGCATGATAGTCAGCCAGACCCCGAGCGCCGTGGCAATCGCCATGTGGAGGGGCATCATGTCGGCCCACCACCACAGAAACAGCACGCACCCGATCGCGACGAATGCGGCAAAGGCACCCATCCATTTCAGGATGCGGCGATAACGCGCCCAGGCAAAGGCGGCATATTCGTCATCGTCCAAAGGGGACCGTTGGTCGTGCATGGTCTTTCATTTGCGCCCGATTCGTGAAACTCTCAATCCCATAACAGGGAAGAGGAGAAGGCCGATGACCATAGCGGCAATCCTGGAAAGTAAAGAAAGCGATATCGTCACCATTACCGGTGACGTTACGGTAAGCGATGCGGTGGCGCTGCTGGCCGAGCGAAGGATCGGCGCGGTTCCGGTGATGGATGGCGATTCCGTCGCCGGTATCTTTTCGGAACGCGACATCATCTATTGTCTGGGCAAGGATGGCGCGGCGGCGTTGAACCGTCCAGTGCGCGAGCTGATGACCGCGCCTGCGGTGACCGTCGAACCGGACCATGCGGTGCTCGATGCGCTGGGTATGATGACGAAGCGGCGTATCCGCCATCTGCCGGTGATGCAGCACGGCAGGCTGACCGGTTTCGTATCGATCGGGGATCTGGTCAAATATCGGATCGACAAGATCGAGTCCGAGGCAGAGGCGATGCGCGATTATATCCGGCAGGCTTAGGACGGATCGGCATTTAGCCCTGGTGGTCTGCAAAAGGCGGCTTTCCGCGCTTCCGGTGCTCACGTACTGAAAGTACGCTGCGCGCCGGGTCACGAAAATCCATCATATTGTTCTACGAACGTCTGCGACTCCGTCACATCATCTTCTGAATGTCGATCCGCCCCAGGGCCAGTGTGACCCCGGCCCGGCATGATGGCGGCTTATTAACCAACTATCGGTAAAACTGCCATAAATGGGCCAATCGGGGGACCGCGAATGCCGCGCAGGATCAAGAAGTTGCTCGCAACGCTGCAGGAAGAAGTGCAGTTCTATGCGGGCGAAAATGAGGAGATAGCCGGGCGCACCAACCTGCTCGCGCTCAATGCGTCGATTGAGGCCGCGCGTGCGGGCGATGCGGGCAAGGGGTTTTCCGTGGTCGCGCAGGAGGTCAAGAGTCTGGCCCAGCAGGCGCGCGCCTCCAGCACCAAATTCCGCGCTGAGGTGATGGAACGGCTTGCCCGTGGCTCGGCGATCTCCGAAGAACTGGTTGCCGAAGTGGAGCGTGCCCGACTCGCGGAACTGGCGCAGTCGATGGCGCAGACGATTTGCCGCTCACTCTACGACCGATCGATCGACGTGCGAATCCTGGCCAGCGATCCGGCGGTGATCGACGGTGCCGCCCGTGCGCAAACCGCGGCCGATGTTGAAGAGCGTGCGCTGGCACGGTTACGGACCATGCTGGGCTTCTCTCCCTATTTTCTGAATGCATTCATATGCAATGCGCGCGGCGAGATTGTCGTCTGCGCCCATGAAAATGCCAATGTCCGCAACGAAAACCTGTCCCGGGCGGATCAGTATCGCAGGGCGATGGCGGCAGGTCCGGGAGAGGACTGGTTTACCGATGCGGTATGGGACAACCCCTGGTCGGGTGGTCGCAGGGTATTGATCTATGTCGCGCCCATTCGTCAGGACGGTGTGGTGATCGGGGTGTGCTATCTGGAATATGATTTCGAGGGGCAGACCGATGAGATTCTGCATTCCGGTGGGCAAACCACCGGAGATGCCATCGTATCCGTCGTCGACATCGAAAACCGAGTGGTCGCCAGCACCGGCAGTTATGTGTTTCACCAGAGGCTGGATATCCGTTCGGTGCTGAACCAGCCTGCGGTCGATGCCGAAGACGGTGCGATCGTGGCACAGGCCCCTCCGCGGCCCTATCATGGCTTTGACGGTCTGAAGCTGCGCTGCGTGATCGAGCAGAAGGTGCCGGATGAAGCAGCGATCGACGCGGCACTCAGGGGTGGCGGGAAAATGCGTCTCACCGATGCTTCGAAGGATATGGTCAGCCACCGCGCTGCCTGATGCGGCTGCGCTGGATAATGGCATGCGTCAGTCTTCGGGCCTGAACCTCGCCGACAAGACACGAAAGAAACTCAGAGGTGCCTGCAACGGACTCTATCGGCAGGGCTGACGATTCGAATCGTCGGAGGCCAGCAGGCGATCGGGCCGGAAAACCGATATTCGGATGCAGAATGGAGTTCCACGCACATAATTCCAGCTCGATTCGAGGCCTGATTCGTCGATTCGACGCGTGCATTGACGGGGAGGCGATGTCGACTGGGGTTGGGTCGCTTTGTGTAAGCCGCAGAAATCTGCGCTTTCAGAAAAAAGTGACATAAAATTGCAAAAAGGGTTTGACGGGTAGGGGGTCCATCCGTAGAAGCCACTTCACCGACGCGGTGAGCCACACGGAACGCCGCAACGGTCACCAAAAACCAGGCGCTTTAGTCGCCCCGATAAAAAAGGGGTTTGGCGGAGCGTCGGTCTTTTGCGCTCTTTGACATTGTGATTTTAGATGAAGGGACATGTGGGCGGCGGCCCCGGGTCCGGCATTCAAGGTGTCGGATACTCGGAAAAACCAAGCCGTTCCAAGGATTTCCTTTCAGGGTTCGCTCTGAATGGTTGTCCGTTACATGTCCTTACACGTTTCCATTACGTGACGATGACGATCGGGTTCGCCTGATTGTGATCAAAAGATTTGTGCAGGAACGGCTCCTTGAAATGAGCTGCTCCGGCGTCGTTATTCCGCGGCGCTAGAGTGGAACATCAAACTTGAGAGTTTGATCCTGGCTCAGAACGAACGCTGGCGGCATGCCTAACACATGCAAGTCGAACGAACTCTTCGGAGTTAGTGGCGCACGGGTGCGTAACGCGTGGGAATCTGCCCTTGGGTTCGGAATAACGCAGAGAAATTTGCGCTAATACCGGATAATGTCTTCGGACCAAAGATTTATCGCCCATGGATGAGCCCGCGTTGGATTAGCTAGTTGGTGGGGTAAAAGCCTACCAAGGCGACGATCCATAGCTGGTCTGAGAGGATGATCAGCCACACTGGGACTGAGACACGGCCCAGACTCCTACGGGAGGCAGCAGTGGGGAATATTGGACAATGGGGGAAACCCTGATCCAGCAATGCCGCGTGAGTGATGAAGGCCCTTCGGGTTGTAAAGCTCTTTTACCAGGGATGATAATGACAGTACCTGGAGAATAAGCTCCGGCTAACTCCGTGCCAGCAGCCGCGGTAATACGGAGGGAGCTAGCGTTGTTCGGAATTACTGGGCGTAAAGCGCGCGTAGGCGGCTTTGTAAGTTAGAGGTGAAAGCCTGGAGCTCAACTCCAGAACTGCCTTTAAGACTGCATCGCTAGAATCCAGGAGAGGTGAGTGGAATTCCGAGTGTAGAGGTGAAATTCGTAGATATTCGGAAGAACACCAGTGGCGAAGGCGGCTCACTGGACTGGTATTGACGCTGAGGTGCGAAAGTGTGGGGAGCAAACAGGATTAGATACCCTGGTAGTCCACACCGTAAACGATGATAACTAGCTGTCCGGGTTCATGGAACTTGGGTGGCGCAGCTAACGCATTAAGTTATCCGCCTGGGGAGTACGGTCGCAAGATTAAAACTCAAAGGAATTGACGGGGGCCTGCACAAGCGGTGGAGCATGTGGTTTAATTCGAAGCAACGCGCAGAACCTTACCAGCGTTTGACATGCCCGGACGGTTTCCAGAGATGGATTCCTTCCCTTCGGGGACTGGGACACAGGTGCTGCATGGCTGTCGTCAGCTCGTGTCGTGAGATGTTGGGTTAAGTCCCGCAACGAGCGCAACCCTCGCCTTTAGTTACCATCATTTAGTTGGGTACTCTAAAGGAACCGCCGGTGATAAGCCGGAGGAAGGTGGGGATGACGTCAAGTCCTCATGGCCCTTACGCGCTGGGCTACACACGTGCTACAATGGCAGGTACAGTGGGCAGCAATCACGCGAGTGTGAGCTAATCTCCAAAACCTGTCTCAGTTCGGATTGTTCTCTGCAACTCGAGAGCATGAAGGCGGAATCGCTAGTAATCGCGGATCAGCATGCCGCGGTGAATACGTTCCCAGGCCTTGTACACACCGCCCGTCACACCATGGGA
>NZ_JACIJI010000005.1:47500-204264 GCF_014199335.1 Stakelama sediminis
AACATGGCCTGCCGGGACGAAGGTTACATCAACATCACCAAGCCGCTGCGTTTCGCCATAGGCGACCGGATTGCCGGGTTGCGGGCCGTAGCGCGCTTCCATGATCGCCAGCGTTTCGGGTGTGGCCCAGACGGTTCCGTGACCGCCGCGTGCATGATCGGCATGGCCATGGGTAATGGCCGCGCGCAGTTTCGGCGCGGACGGATCAATCCACAGGTCGGCGGCCGGCACGTAAATACCTTCCGGATGCGGTTCGATCCAACTGCCGGGACGAGTCATGCGCCGGATATGGGAGCTACCCGTTCCGGGTGCCAGCAATGAGACCGAATTCTCCGAAAGCCCGAATTACGATTTATATTTTTAGGTAAATAAGTGTAGTTCATAGGCTGTCTATTACCCGCGCCAGTTTTGCGCGAACCTGCTCGGCAGCTCCCTTCAAATCGGCATTGTCGATAGCCTGCATGGAAGCAACGGGGTCGATGGCTGCAACTTCGCTACGATTATCGGCGACCGCCTGAACGACGACGTTACACGGCAGCATCGTACCGACCTTGTTTTCTAGCTTCAGTGCTTCGAAAGCGAGTTGCGGATTGCATGCGCCAAGGATGACATAGGGGTGAAATTCGGCGCCGATCTTCTTTTTCAGCGTATCGGCAATATCGATCCGGGTCAGAACCCCGAACCCTTCCTTCTTTAGCGCTGCTTCTGCGGCTTCAATCGCATCCTCAAACGGCTGGTCGATTGTTTTGGCGATATAGTAAGGCAAAGTGCTTCTCCTGTTTCAGGTCCGGAGCCATATGCTGAGGCTACGCAGGAGGGTCCTCAGGGTTCCCTGCCGATATAGCCAGTGAACTTTCTGCGTATTCGTGAATTAGTAGAGTCTTATATAGACGGCCGATTTGATATCGGTCAGATGCAGCAGGAGACCTATCATGTCCGAACTGGAAGATCGTCCACACATTCTGATCCTTGGCGGTAACTTCGCCGGGCTGGCCTGTGCGCAGAATATTCGAAAGCAGGTCGGCGATAAGGCGCGGATCACGGTGATCGACCAGAAAAGCTATTTGCTGTTCGTGCCCAATATTCCCGCCGATGTATTTGAAGGACGCGATCCGGCGCAAAATCAGCGGATGGACCTCGTACCGGTGCTGGACAAGGACGATATCGCTTTCATTCACGGCGAGGTGACGGCGATCGACGTCGATCGCCGTCGCGTGACCTTTACGCCGGCGGAGCGCGATGGAGCCGAGCCGGAAACCAAGGCGTATGATTATCTGGTAATCGCGCTGGGTGCGCGGCTGGCCTATGACAGGATCGAGGGGTTTGCCGAATATGGGCATACGGTCAGCGACCTCTATCACGGCCAGAAACTCGCCGAGTATCTGAAGAACGACTATGCGGGCGGTCCGATCGCCATCGGATCGGCGCGATTCCATCAGGGTGATGGCGCGAAGGGGCTGGAACCCTATCCGGGCGGGTCGATCCCCGACGCGATGGCGGCATGCGAAGGGCCCCCGGTCGAGGTGATGCTGTCGATGGCGACCTGGCTGAAAAATCACGACAAGGGCGGGCCGGACAAGATCACCGTGTTCACGCCGGCCGAGCTGATCGCGGAAGACGCCGGTGAAGACGTGGTCAAGCAGTTGCTGGATATCGCCAGCGGCATGGGGTTCAATTACTGGAACAAGACGCAGGACATCAAACGGCTGACAGCGGAGGGAATCGATTTTGCCGACGGCCGTCATTTACCGTGCGAATTGAAGATCATCTTCCCCGACTGGGTGGCGCACGATTTCTTGAAAGACCTGCCGATCAGCGATTCACAGGGTTTCATCAAAACCGACCTGCTGATGCGCAATCCCGATTATCCGGAGATATTCGCCTGTGGCGACTGTGCCGCGGTGACGATGCCCAAACTGGGCGCGATCGGGCATCAGGAATCGGAGATTGTCGGGCTGCAGATCGGCAAGATTTTCGGTACGGTTTCGGCCGAAAAGGCCGATAAGCCGCTGAAGCCGGAAGTGCTGTGCATCGGCGATATGGGCGATAAAAAGGCGTTCTGGATCCATTCGAACAGTTGGTTCGGCGGCGATCAGCAATTGTTGAAAATGGGGCGCGCGCCCTATTTCCTGAAAATGCGCTATCGCGACATGTTCTTCGCCAGCCATGGCAAAATGCCGGGCTGGGGACTGGATGCGGCGGAACTGATCGTCGAAGGGATCTGATTTTCGTGAAGGTCTGACCCTGCACCGGATGCACGGCGATCAATCGCCTCTGGCAACTTTCGTCGTGCATGCCGATTATGGAAGGGATGCCGGATACCGACCTTCCCCAAATGCTGACAGCATGGTTTGCCGAACGCGGCTGGTCGCCGCGGCGGCACCAGCTTGCCATGCTGGCGGCGGCGCGGGCGGGGCGTCATGCACTGCTGGTGGCGCCGACGGGAGCGGGCAAGACGCTTGCCGGGTTCCTGCCGACGCTGGCGGACCTGATCGAACAGCCGGTGGACGGGCTGCATACGCTGTACGTGTCGCCGCTTAAGGCGCTGGCGGTCGATGTGCAGCGCAACCTGATGACGCCGATTGCCGAAATGGGGCTGGATATCCGCGTCGAGACGCGCAGCGGCGATACGCCGTCCGATCGCAAGGCGCGGCAGCGCAAACGTCCGCCGCAGATTTTGCTGACCACGCCCGAATCGCTGAGCCTGTTGCTGAGCTATCCCGATAGTTTCCGGTTGTTCGAAACACTGAAAACCGTGGTGATTGACGAGGTGCACGCCTTTGCGACGCAAAAGCGGGGCGATTTGCTGGCGCTGTCGCTGGCGCGGTTGCAGGCAATCGCACCCGGCATGCGGCGCGTGGCACTGTCGGCGACGGTGGCGGACCCGGACGGATATCGCGCCTGGCTGGCGCCCCATGGCGATATCGATACGGTCGAGAAGGTGATGGGGGACAAGGGTGCCGATCCGAACATCGCGATTCTGTTGCCGCAGGACCGGGTGCCCTGGTCCGGCCATTCGGGACGCTATGCCGCCGAGCAGGTGATGGCGGAGATCGAGACGCACGAAACGACCATCGTGTTCAGCAATACGCGCGGGCTGGCCGAACTGATCTTTCAGGATCTGTGGAAGGTCAATCATCTCAACCTGCCGATCGGCGTGCATCATGGCAGCCTGTCGCGGGAAGCGCGGCGCAAGGTCGAAGCGGCGATGGCGGACGGCAGGCTGCGCGGGCTGGTGGCGACGGCGAGTCTCGATCTGGGTGTCGACTGGGGCAATGTCGATTGCGTCATCCAGATGGGGGCGCCCAAGGGATCGTCGCGGCTGTTGCAGCGGATCGGGCGTGCCAATCACCGGCTGGACGAGCCGTCGGAAGCGGTGCTGGTGCCGGGCAACCGGTTCGAATATCTGGAGGCGCGCGCGGCGCTGGACGCGGTGGAGGCGGGCGAACTGGACCCCGATAACTTCCGCCCCGGCGGGCTAGACGTATTGGCGCAGCATGTCATGGCGTGCGCGTGCGCCGCGCCCTTCGATGCTGCGGAATTGTTGCAGGAAGTGCGTGCAGCATTTCCTTATTCTGCGCTGACCGACGAAGCGTTCGAGCGCGTGCTGCATTTTATCACGGACGGCGGCTATGCGCTGCGTGCCTATGACCGGTTCCGGCGGCTGGTGCAGGATTCAGAAGGCTTGTGGCGGGTCAGTCACCCGCGCTTTGTCACCCAGCACCGGATGAATGCTGGCATCATCGTCGATGCGCCGGTGCTGCATGTGCGGTTCAAGAACGGGCGGTCGCTGGGAACGGTCGAGGAAGGGTTCGCGGCATCGCTGGCACCGGGCGATACGTTTTTCTTTGCCGGGCTGAGTCTGGAGGTGGAGCGGATGGACACCACCGATCTGGTGGTGCGTGCGACCAGCCGACCGGCGCGAGTGCCGAGCTATGGCGGCGCGCGGATGCCGCTGTCGACCAACCTGGCGCGGCGGGTGCGCGGCTTCCTGCATGACCGCGTCCAGTGGGCGCGCTTTCCTGACGATGTGCGCGAATGGCTGGCGATGCAGGATGTGCGATCGGTGCTGCCGGGACCGGAGCAATTGCTGGTCGAAACCTTCCCGCATGAAGGGCGGCATTACATGGTCGCCTATAGTTTCGAAGGGTGGAACGCGCATCAGTCGCTGGGGATGCTGCTGACCCGGCGGATGGAGACGCAGGGGCTGAAACCGCTGGGCTTCGTGTCGAGCGACTATGCGCTGGCCTGTTACAGCCTGGAACCGGTACGCGATCCGGCGGCGCTGTTTTCCGCCGACATACTGGAACAGGAATTCGTCGAATGGGTGCAGCAATCGGCGCTGCTGAAACGCGCGTTTCGCGATGTCGCGGTAATCGGCGGGCTGGTCGAGCGGCAGCATCCCGGCAAGCGCAAGACCGGGCGGCAGGTAACCTTTTCCACCGACCTGATTTACGACGTGCTGCAACGATACGAGCCCGATCACCTGTTGCTGCGCGCGGCATGGGCGGATGCGCGGGCGCGCATGACCGATGTCGGGCGACTGGGCGATCTGCTCGACCGGGCAGGCGACACGATGCTGCATATCGACCTGCCGCGTGTCAGCCCGCTGGCGGTGCCGGTACTGGTGCTGATCGGGCGGGAAAATGTTGCGCAGGGCAGTGCCGATGATGCGTTGCTGGCGGAAGCGGAGGTGCTGGCAGCCGAGGCGATGCGCGCGGATTGATGGTGCTTGCTATGCTGTTCGCGCAGTGGCACTTTTTTGCGGGCGCGGTGATGTCGGCAGTTGGCCGACATGGTTTCACCGGGCGTATCCGGATTTGGGAGAGTGGGCCTTGCAGAAGATCGGGGTGGTGCTGGCATTTGTCCTGTTGGTGGTCGGCGTTAACGGTGCTGCCGTAAGCCAGACGAGCAAAACCACGGATGCTGCCGCCAAGGTCAAGATCGTGTCGCGCCAGATGGTGTGGACGCCGGGACCGGGGGGCGAGCAGATCCCGCTCTGGCCGAAGGGAATGGCGCTGCAGAAGCCCGATACCGGCGACCATCCGGAAGAGGTGGGGAACGGGTCCGGTCTGGTTGCGGGACGCCTGTGGCACTGGGCGGGCTATGTCACCCGTCCGACGATGACGATCTATCGGCCCAAGGGCAAAAATACCGGGGCTGCGCTGATGGTCTTTCCGGGCGGCGGATATGAGGTCGTGGCCATGGACCTGGAAGGTACGGAGATTTGCGACTGGGCAACCGCGCAGGGCATGACCTGTGTCGTTCTGAAATACCGCGTGCCGCAGGACTGGCATCCAAAGTCGTGCCGTCCGTGCGACCGGGAACCGCAGCCGTTCCTGCCGCTGCAGGACGCCGAGCGTGCCATGGGGCTGTTGCGGGAGCGTGCCGGTAGCCTGCATATCGACCCGCACAGGATCGGCGTGATCGGCTTTTCGGCTGGTGGCCATCTGGTCACGGCGATCAGTAACGCCACGGGGCGAAGCTATCCGCCGGTGGACGCTGCCGACAGGCTGAGCGCGCGACCGGACTTTGCGATTGCGGTTTATCCCGGCCATTTATGGTCAGGACACGGCATGGACCTGCATACTTATGACCCGGTGCGATCCGATGCGCCGCCGACTTTCATCGTGCAGGCCGACAATGACCCGACGGACGATGTCCGCAATTCGATCAGCTATTTTCTGGCGCTGAAAGCCGCAAAGGTGCCGGTCGAAATGCACATCTATGCCAAGGGTGGTCATGCGTTCGGGATGCGCCCGACCTCTGCGCCGATCACGACCGAATGGCCGAAGCTCGCGGTGCAATGGCTGCACAGTATCAAGATGCTGTGACACGCGGCTTCAGCGTGTTCAGTTTGCCTGCGTAGCAATCGTGGCGGTGGCGCAGCGGTCGCTGGTGCCGCCATGACCGCCTTCCAGTGCGCCGATAGCGAGGAAACCGCCGACGACCAGAATGACGAAGGCGATGGTCAGCAGGCCGAGATATTTCTCGATAAACGCCTTTGCCCATGCGCCGAACAGACGGAACAGCACCCCGACCAGCATGAACTGAAACCCGCGGCTGACGATGCTGGCCCAGATAAAGGTGAACAGGTTCAGATGGATGAACCCGGCGGTGATCGTCACCAGCTTGAACGGGATCGGCGTGGCACCCTTTACGATAATGAGCTGCCAGCCATATTCGCGCAAATAGCAGGCCGCGACCGGGAATTTCTGCGCCAGGCCCAGCCAGTGGAGAAGCTGTGCGCCGAAAGCGTCATAGGCGAAATAGCCGATGGCATAGCCGAGCAGGCCGCCCACTACCGAACCCAGGGTGCAGATCGCACCGTAGCGCAATGCGCGCTTCGGTTTCGACAGGCACATCAGGCCGAGCAGCGGGTGCGGTGGGATCGGGAAGAAGCTGGCTTCGACGAAAGCGAACAGGAACAGCCAGCGTTCGGCATGGCGGTGGGCCGCCTTTTCCAGCATCCAGTTGTAGAGGCGACGCAACATGGGCGTGGTGCTTAGCCGAGTGGATCGGGGTTGGGAAGCGGTTGGTTGGGCGCTTCGGAGGTGGTCGCGACGAACCGGCCATAGGCCCAGCCGATGCCGATCAGCGCAAGGCCGAGCGCCAGGAACGACAGGATGCGCAGCAGGCCGGTCAGTGCGGCGGCATCGATCAGGAACACCTTGAGCGTCACCAGCGTCAGCAGGCCGAGGCCGAAATGGCGCATGTCGCTGAGGCCATGGGCGATGCCGCGCCACAGCCAGAAGATCGCAAGGCCGAGCAGGGCGGCGGAATAGCCCCAGTTTTCGGCAGTGGTGACGGGGCCGGTGAGGATGCTGCCATGGGCGGCCTGACGCACTAGAGCGCATGCGGCGATGCCGGTGACAATGGCCGCGGCCCAGCGCAGGCGCGGCCATTGCGGCAATGTCCATAGCCAGAAGGCGGTGAGCGCACCGCTGACGAACACGGCGTTGAGGATGGGGATGCCGCCCACCTGTTGCGCGACGACGGTCGGATTGAGCAGCAGCAGGCCGAACCAGAGGAAACGGAACGCGCCGAGTGCGAGCAGCGCCTTGCCCAGCGATTGCATGTCGCGGCGGGTGAGCCACCAGCCCGCGGCGAAACAGGCCTGAGTCAGGAGGGCGCGTTCGAGGAAACCCCAGCGTTCAAATGCCTGTGGGGTAGCGATAGCGAGCGGCTGCTTGGCAAGCGCGTAGAGGCACCACAGCGCGAGCAGGATCGCGACGGGCAGGACGAAACGGCGGTCTTTGCCCAGCGCGGAGCGGTCGTAGGCGGCGATTGCGATGGCCGCGATGGCGGGCGGGGCGAGCGCAAGCAACAGCGGACCGAGATCGAACAGGGTGCGATAGGGCAGGCGCGATCCGGCAACCGAACGCAGGGCAAGACCGAGCATATCGATAATCGGCAGCGCGGCGGCAATGCAGGCCGCGGCGAAAGCGGCGGTGGCGAGGCGGGGGAGCATGGTGTCACCGGTCCTGCGCGCCCATAACGACAGTGCCGCCATGGTAAGTGCCAGTGCCAGCGGGCCGGTGTCGCTGCCCGCGATGGCCGTGACGGCGAGCGTGCCGAGGGCCGCTGCAAATGTTGCGCCGAGGATCAGGGCAGGATCGTCGCGGTTTGCATGATCGGCAGCGCGCCAGCTAAGCCAGCCGCACGCGCCAGCGAGCGCGCTGTCGATCAGGAACCAGCCGAAACCCGGCAGCAGATGGGGTGCGAGCATGTTCGCGAATAATAGCGGTGCGCCAAGCCCGCCGGTCGCAATCCAGCCCCAGTCGCGGTCGTTTTCCAGCCGCCACAAGCCGATGCCGCCGAACAGCAGCGTGGCCGCGATTGCCGCCCATGCGGTGACGCCGGGTGCCGGATTTCCAAAGCCGATGGCGAGCAGCACGAGGATCAGGATCAGCGCGGCAAAAGCTCCGGGCATCATACGCGTATCGCGCAGGGCGAGGATCAGCGCGGCGGCGGAAAGCACGCAATAGAGCCCCCATGCGACGGGTCCGAAGTCGAGCACAGGCGCGACGACCATCAGTTGTACCAGCCCCGCAACCAGCGGTGCGGCGCGCAACCATGCGCGTTTTGCGGGCGGCAGGGTGAGGCTGCCCGCTACGGCGATCAGCAGCACCAGCAGGCCGATGCCGCCCGCGCTGCGCCCGTCCAGCATCCACAACAGGAAATTGACCCAGCCGAACCCGGCTGCACAGGTGGCGATGGCAAGCCATGCCCAGCCGCGTTGCCGCGCGAGCGCGAACAGTGCGCCGGTGAACAGCGCCAGATAGAGCAGTAGCGGGCCGATGCCTGCGGCTTGAAACCCTGCCACCAGTGGTGCGACGAAGCCGCCGATCAGCGCCATGGCGGCGGTCGGCGGGCCGTGGCGCAATGCCAGCGCAAGTGCCAGTGCGGTGATCGCCAGCATGACAAGGAAAGCGGCAAGCGGCGGAATCAGGTGATAGATGGCGGCGGCGACATAGAGCGTGCCATAAGCCGAGGCGATGCCCGCGCCCGCCAGCGCCTGCGCGATGCGCGGGTCCGATGCGGTGGCGGGAAGGCGGCGTGCAACCTCACTTCCCGCGAGCAGCAACAGCGCGAATATCGCAGCGGACGTAGTGCGGGTGACGGGGCCGAACACGCCCAGTTCGATCGTGTAGCGGACGAGAAAGAAGCCAGCGAACACCAGCGCCGTGCCGCCGATCCAGATCGGCAGACGACGCCCGACCAGCGTTTCGAACTGAATGCGCGAGCGTTGAGGCGGTGGCGGCGGTGCCTCTCGCGGGGGTGGAGGAACGCTGGCGCGCTTTGCCTGTACCGCTGGTTGCGCGGACTCTGGCCGAGCCGTCGGCTGGGCGGTGGTTGCCGGGCGTGCGGTATCGGCAGCCGGTTGCGGGCGACGTTCGAGTTCCGCCAGCCGCCGTTCCACGCCATCGAGGCGACGGCTCGCACGAAACAGCGCCACGGCGAGCGCGGCGGTGACGATCATCAGCGCCGGAAAGAGGGTGGAGGCAAACTCCGTCATGCGCATGTCGTGGCATAGCCGCGCGCGCGTGCAAAGCGTTTCGGTGGTTCACCCCCAGTTTGACGGTGCAAGTCGCGGCGGCTTCCCCTACATGGGCGGCATGCGACTGGATTTCATCAAATGCCACGGGTCGGGGAACGATTTCCCGCTGATCGATGCACGCTTCCTGACGCTGGATGACGGACAATGGGCGGCGGTGGCGCGGCTGATGGCCGATCGGGACGGTCCGGTCGGCGGCGACGGGCTGTTGCTGCTGGTGCCGGGGGACGCAACCCATGCGTTCGGGATGCGGATGTTCAATTCGGACGGCAGTGAGGCCGAAACCTGCCTTAACGGGCTGCGCTGCACGGCGCGGCTGGGGTTCGAGGTAACGGGGCTGGACCATGCGCCGGTAAAGCTCAAAACCAGCAGCGCGCAGGCGGCCCTTGCCGAAGCGATTTCGCCGGGGGTGGCGACGATCCGCACGCGGGCCGGACCGGCTTCGACCGCCTGTGCCGATGTCGGACTGGTCGGGGTTGGTGAAAGGATCGTCGATGCGGTGATTCCGGGGTTGCCGAGCGAACGGCACTTTACCGGCGTGGCCATGCCCAACCCGCATCTGGTGACATTCGTGGATGCGGTGGACGAAGCGGAACTGGTGGCGCTGGGCGACTGGTGCGAAGCCGGGCCGGCGCTGATCCCGGCACGCGCCAATGTGAGCTTCGTCGAACTGCGAGCGGGCGGACTGTTCGTGCGGACCTATGAGCGCGGGGTCGGGCTGACCGACAGTTGCGGCAGCGCGATGGCGGCGTCGACCTATGCCGCCGGGCTGACCGGGCGTACGGCGTTCGGGGCGGAGGTCAACGTGTTTAACCGCGGCGGGCTGGTACGTGCAACTGCGCAAGCCGACGGGATGGTCGAAATCTCCGGCAATGCGACGTTCGATTATGACGCGCATGTCGAGATCGACCCCGATGCCGGGACCATCGGCGCGGTGGCGATGGTCGAGGAACGCGGCAAAGAGTCGGCGGCATGGAAGGCGGCGGTCGAGGCGCTGGCCTAGGACGGATCGCCATTCAGCCCTGATGGCCTGCAAATAGCGGCTTTCCGTGCTTCCAGTGCTCACGTACTGAAAGTACGCTGCGCGCCGGGTCACGAAAATCCACTATTTTCGTCACATCATCTTCTGAATGGCGATCCATCCTGGCCCGACGTCGATACGCAGCCGAAACCGGTTTGCGATGAAAGGAGCGACTTTGCGACGAGCGGAGCGCCTTTTTGCCGGGATCGGGCGTTTTTCCGATGCCTCCCATGCCCGGGGCACTGCGTCCCGGCGAGAGGTCCGTATGGAGCAGGACCATGAAGGATCAGGACAAAAAACCCCAGCAGGGTCGTCAGGATCAGCAGCGTCAGAAGGGCGTTGCCCAGCAACAGAACAAGCAGAGCAAGCAACAGGGCAGCGGTCGTCAGTCGCAGCGTAACGAGGACGATCACGAACGCTGACGTCCCGGCGCGATCTGACAAGGAAGGGGCTGCGTTTCGGCGCGGCCCTTTTCTTTTTTGGGTGAGAGGTGGATTGCCGCGTCGCTGTCGCCCTTCGCAATGACGGCGGATAAGTATATAACCAAATAGGCACTTTTTGATTGACATCGTCACGCTGATGTGGCAATGGATGTGCACGCTGAAAAATTGTGAGTCGCAAACGGGCTGAGGGCAGAGATGCTTTCGGCCCGTTTGCGTTGGGGGGATGCGATGGCGGCGAAAAAGCGGCAGGCGGCGAAAGCGCCGGGACTGGCAGTGCGCAAGGCGTGTTTTCTGGAAGTGTTGCGGCAGACCGGCAATGTCAGCCGTGCGGCGCGGGAAGCGGGATTGACAAGCGGGACGGTGTATCGCCATCGCGCGCGGTTTGCGAAATTCGCCGCCGACTGGGACGCGGCGATCAACGAATCGCTCGACACGCTGGAGGCCGAACTGCTCGAACGGGCGCGCAACGGGGTGGAAAAGCCGGTTTATTTTCGCGGCGAGCTGGTCGGCAGCGTGCGAACCTATTCGGATACTCTGGCGATGTTTATGCTGAAGGCACGGCGGCCCGAAGTCTATGACCGTCTGGGCGGCCATGCGACACCGATGGGCGTGCGCGGCATGACGCAGGAAGAGGCGAAGGCCGAGGTGCTGCGCAGGCTCGACCGGCTGGCGGAGGCAGGTGGGGAACAGGAAGGCGAGGGCGCGTGACGGCCACTGCGCGGACAGTCGCGGCCGGGGACGCGCGGCGCAGGTTCGAACGGCGATCGAGGGACTGGAAAAAATGTTTGTCGGAATGGTCGTTCTGGGCCGATCCGCGGCAATTACCGCCGCCGGGCGACTGGCGGGTGTGGCTGATGCTGGCGGGACGCGGGTTCGGCAAGACGCGCGCCGGGGCGGAATGGGTGCGCGCGCTGGCCGAGGCGGACGGGAGCTTGCGTATCGCGCTGGTCGGCGCGACGCTGGCCGAGGTGCGCAGTGTCATGATCGAAGGCGAAAGCGGGATATTGGCGACGGCGGATCAGGCGAATGTGCCGAAATTCGAACCGTCGCGCGGGCGGCTGGTCTGGCGGTCGGGGGCACAGGCTTTCGTGCATTCGGGCGAGCGGCCCGAAGGGTTGCGCGGGCCGCAATTCCATATCGCCTGGTGCGATGAGATTGCCAAATGGGCCTATCCCACGCGGAGCTGGGACAATCTGGCGATGGGATTGCGGCTGGGCGAGCGGCCGCGCGTGCTGGTGACGACGACGCCGCGACCGATCCCCTTGCTGCGCGATCTGGCGAAACAGCAGGGCGTGGCGGTGGTGCGGGGGCGAACGGTGGAAAACCGGATGCTGCCCGATGTCTTTCAGCAGGCGATGGCGGCGATGTACGGAGGTACGCGGCTGGGGCGGCAGGAACTGGACGGCGAGCTGATCGACGATGTAGCGGGTGCATTGTGGACTCGTGCGCTGCTGGAAAGTGTGCGGGTCGCGGGGCATCCGACGATCCGGCGCGTGGTGGTGGGCGTCGATCCGCCCGCCGGGAGCCATGGCGATGCCTGCGGGATCGTCGCGGTGGCGCTGGGTCGCGACGGCAAGGCCTATGTGCTCGACGATGCGAGCGTCGGCGCGGTGTCGCCCGAAGGCTGGGCGCGCGCGGTGGCGGCGTGTGCGGTGCGCAACGGGGCCGACCGGGTGGTGGCCGAGGCGAATAATGGCGGGGAGATGGTCAAAAGCGTGCTGATGGCCGCGGATGCGATGCTGCCGGTAAAGCTGGTCCATGCCAGCCGGGGCAAGAGCGCGCGCGCCGAGCCGGTGGCGGCGCTGTACGAAGGCGGGCGGGCATTCCATGTCGGCGCGTTTCCGACGCTGGAGGACGAACTGTGCGGCCTGATCGCGGGCGGCGGCTATGAAGGGCCGGGGCGGTCGCCGGATCGCGCCGATGCACTGGTCTGGGCGATGACCGAGGCGATGCTGAAACGGCGCGGCGAGGCGGGGGTGCGGGTGGTTTGAGGTGTCGTGAATAACCCGCTCCGGGTTATTTTCTCATTGCGGAATACATAATGTTAGATAGATATAACAGTCGCACCCGGTGACAGTCGCGCTACCTCTCGTTGGGGTCTAGCTCGAACTAAAAACCAAACGAGTACTGGCGAGGCCATCGCCGGGTGTGCGCACAGACGCACTCTTCCCGACCAAGCCGCCAGCGCACATAGGAACGGACGTGAACCCGTTTCATAGCGCACCTTCCTTTCTGGTGCCCGGGTTAAAGCCCGGTCTCCGGGATGCCCCATGCGTCCCGCGTCGATAGGACGTCGTGGGACGGAGAACAGAAAGTGCAGTAGCGCGACTGTCGGACGTAAGTATCAAATATCCCGGTTATTCCAGTCAAGTGTTCATTGTTTGTTTTTCTCTGGATTATTGACTGCTGCTGAACATGCTATGATAAAATCATAGTTGAAGGAGCGTCGTCATGTCGAAACCCGTCACCGTTACGTTGGGCAGGCTTGCCGAGACGGCGCAGGCCTATGTCGCGGAAGGGCGCTATGCGTCGATGAGCGAGGTGATGCGGGCCGGTATCCGCGCGCTGGAACGCGAGCAGCAGGCGCTCGATTCGATCTATCGCGCGAAGGTGGCGGAGGCGCTGGCGGATCAGCGCGAGGCCGTGCCGCTGGCGAAAGGCTTTGCCGAGGTACGGGAGCGGATTGCGCGCGACCGCGACGCATGAGTCACCGTGTTGCGCTGTCGCGGCCGGCGATGGACGATCTGGTTGCGGTCCATCGCTGGATCGCTGCCGAAGCCGGGGAAGCGATTGCGGACGGCTATATTGACCGGATTGAAAAATGCTGTGCGGGGCTGGAGCAGTTTCCCGACCGGGGGACGCCGCGCCCGGAAATGGGACAAGGGGTGCGCTCGCTGAGTTTCGAGCGGACGATGGTGCTCTTCTATCGGACGGCGGAGGATATGGTGATGATCCTGCGGGTGTTGCATGGTGCGCGGGAGTTGAGGGAGTTTGATGTCGAATGACTTCTGTCCGGCAGAAAATGAAATAAGCGATGTGCGTGCTTGCGATAGCGTGGCGGGTCGATCCGCGCTGGCGGCTGGTCGCGGCGGGGAACCGGGATGAGCTGCACGCGCGGCCTGCCTTGCCGCTGGCGCGGTGGGAGGATGTGCCGGGACTGATCGCCGGAGGCGATGCGGTGGGCGGCGGCACCTGGCTGGGCGTGCAGGAGGCGGGGCGGTTCGCGGTGGTGACGAATGTTCGTAATCCGCAGGGCCCTGATCCGGCGAAACGGTCGCGCGGCGGGCTGGTGACGGATGCGCTGACGCAGGGGATGGACGCGCTGGGGGCGGTGGAGGCCTATAACCCCTTCAACCTGATCGTGGTGGACGGGGCCACGGCGATGCTGTTGTCCAACCGGCCGGAGCCGGTGCGGCACATGCTGGAGCCGGGGGTGCATGGCCTGTCGAACGGGCTGCACGATGCGCCCTGGCCCAAGACGCGTGCGGTCGAACGCGCGGTTGCGGACTGGATCGATGCCGGGGATGAATCGGTGGAGCCGCTGTTCGCAGCACTACGCGATGAACGGGCGTTCGGAGCGAGCGACGGCGATGCGCTGGAGCCGGTGAACTCCCCGGTGTTTATGCGCAATGCGCGGTACGGGACGCGATGCAGCACCGTGGTGACGGTCGATGCGGACGGGAATGGGGCGATTACCGAGCGGCGGTTCGATGCCGGGGGCGAAGAGACCGGCGAGACGTGCATTCGGTTCTGCTGGCAATAATCTGAAAGGACGTTGAGGGGGGCTTTTGTGGCGATCCCCCTCCACCGCGTTTTCGCGCGGTCCCCTCCCCATGGGGTGAGGCGGATTTTTTAAAGGAGAAGGGCATGAAATGGTTCGGGCGCAAGGCGGCCGGGCGCGACGGTGCGCGTCCGCCATTGTCGCGGGTGGGCAGCGTGCCGGTGATCGGCGAATGGCCGCGATCCTATGAAGCGCAGGTGCGCGATGCCTATTGCGCCAATGCGGTGGCGCAGCGGGCGGTGCGGCTGGTGGCGGAAAGCGTCGGAAGCGCGCCACTGGCCGCGTCGCAGCCGGAACTGGCGGCGCTGGTCGATGCGCGTGCCGGGGGGCAGGCATTGCTGGAGACGGTCGCGTCCTATCTGCTGTTGCACGGCAATGCCTATGTGCAGGTGATCGACGATGGCGCGGGCGGAGTGGCCGAGCTGTATGCGCTGCGCCCCGAACGGGTGACGGTGGAGCCGGATGCGCAGGGCTGGCCCGTCGCCTATCGCTATCGGGTGGGGGAGCGGGTGACGCGGCTGGCGGCCGAGGATGCGGGCGGCAGGCCGGCGGTGGTGCATATTCGCGGCTTTAACCCGGTCGACGACCATTACGGGCTGGGGTGCCTGGGCGCGGCGGCGGGCGCGGTGGCGATCCACAATGCCGCGTCGACATGGAACAAGGCGCTGCTCGACAATGCGGCGCGGCCCAGCGGGGCGCTGGTCTATGATCCCGGCGATGGCGCGGCGATGAGCGCGGATCAGTTCGAGCGACTGCGCACCGAAATGGAGGGTGCGTTTCAGGGTGCGGCCAATGCGGGCAGGCCGATGCTGCTGGAGGGCGGGCTGAAATGGCAGGCGATGAGCCTGTCGCCCGCGGATATGGATTTTGTCGGGCTGAAAGCCGCGGCGGCGCGGGAGATCGCGCTGGCATTCGGGGTGCCGCCGATGCTGCTGGGCCTGCCCGGCGACAGCACGCACGCAAACTATCGCGAGGCCAACCGGGCGCTGTGGCGGCTGTCGGTGCTGCCGCTGGCCGACATGATGCTGGGGGCGCTGGCACAGGCGCTGGGCGCGTGGTTTCCCGGCGCGATGCTGCGGGTGGACCGGGACAAGGTGCCCGCACTGGCCGAGGATCGCGAGCGGCTGTGGAAACAGGTGTCGGGTGCGGATTTCCTGAGCGATGAGGAAAAGCGCGCGATGCTGGGGATCGGTTGAGAGAGTTGTTTGGGGTTCGCGAGGCGAACCCCTGGCCATGCCGCCCCGCCTCCTCACCCGGCCACCAATGGTCCCATAGAATATGGTGGCCGGGTGGGGAGGCGGGGCGGGCGGTTTGTGTCTGATCTAATGCGTGCAGGTCAGCTTGATACGGTTGAACCGGCCGCCCGCCTGTTCGCAGCGATGGCCGAGGATGAAGGGCAGCACGAAAAAGAAGGCTAGTAGCGCGGCGCCGAAGCCTGCCATCACGGGTTTGAGGTAGCGGCGCATGGACGTCAGACCATGGTGTCGGACGCACCGTCATCGGGGCTGATGCCGATTTCACAGACACGCGCCGAACGATTCCAGATGCCGCCTGCCGCTTCGCATTTGTGGATGAACACGGCGTCGGACCACCACAGCCAGAGCAGGGCGGCGGCCAGCACGGCGATGAGAATCAGCAGGATGCGGGTCAGGCGGGGATGCATGTCCCGATGGGTAGGGACTCGCCCGCCGCACGACAAGAAGGGAAAATGCAATGAGCAACGGGCCGGTACTGGCGCAGTTGCTGGGGCAGGCGACCGGAGAGGGTGCCGACCTGGTGACGCTGCGCGCGATTGTCGAGGAAGCGGGAGAACTGGGCGCTTCGCGGGCGCTGAAGCGGATGGGGCTGGACGATGCCCATGCGGCCAAGGACGTGGCAGAACTGCGCGAATTGCTGAGCGCCTGGCGCGACGCGAAGAAATCGGCGTGGCGCGCGGTCGTCGGCTGGGTGGTGCGGCTGGGGCTGGCGCTGCTGCTGGTCGGGATCGCGGTGCGGCTGGGCTTTGCCGGGTGGGTGAAGTGAGCGGGGGGCAGGACGCCAGGGGCGGCCCATCGCCGCGTTGTGGTTGGGGTGGCCCCTCCCCCCAGCCCCCTCCCCGGTTGGGGAGGGGGAGTGTGGTGCGCTTTGCCGGCTATGCGGCGGTGTTCGATGTGGCTGATCGGGGCGGCGATGTCGTGCGTAAGGGGGCCTTTGCCGGGGCGCAGGCGGTGCCGCTGCTGTGGCAGCATGGCGGGCCGCCGGTGGGGCGGATCGAGGCGGTGGGCGAGGATGCACGGGGGCTGCGCGTGATCGGGCGATTGGGCGATGCACGGCTGGCGGCGCTGGTCGCGGCGGGCGGAGTGACCGGGCTGTCCTTCGGATACCGCGTGCGCACGGCGCGGCGGGGGCGATTTCGCGAACTGACCGGACTGGAGCTGATAGAGGTCAGTCTGGTGGCGCAGCCGATGCAGCCGCTGGCGCGGGTGCATGCGGTGGAGACTTTGGTGGGAGAAAATGCATGACGGTTGAAACGAAAACGGACACGCTGGAAGCAAGCTTCGACGGCGTGGAACAGGCGGGTGTGCCGGGTGCACGCCCGATGCTGATGGGGGGTGACGGTGCCGTTGCGGGCGGCTTTGCGGCGTTCGTGCGGTCGGGCAGCACGGTCGAGATGAAGGCGATGTCGGGCGTGACGGGCGCCGAGGGCGGCTATGCCGTGCCGCAGGAAATCGACGCGATGATCGATGCGACTCTGGCGAGCGTGTCGCCGATCCGCGCGATCGCCAACGTCGTGAAAGTGGGATCGGCGGGCTATCGCAAGCTGGTGACGAGTGGCGGCACGCCGTCGGGCTGGACCGGCGAAACCGATGCGCGGCCCGAAACCGATACGCCGATGTTCAACGAAATCGCGCCGCCGATGGGCGAACTCTATGCCAATCCGGCGGCGAGCCAGGCGATGCTCGACGATGCGAGCTTCGATGTCGAAAGCTGGCTGGCCGATGAGATTGCGCGCGAATTCGCCCGTGCCGAGGGCGCTGCGTTTGTCGGCGGTAGCGGGGTCAATCGGCCCAAGGGCTTTCTGGCCGCGCCGGTAAGTGCGGTGGACGATGCCGCGCGCCCGTTCGGCACGCTGCAATATCTGGCGAGCGGGGCGGATGGTGCGTTTGCCGCCAATCCGGGCGAAACGCTGATCGATCTGGTGCAGAGCCTGCGCGCGCCATACCGGCAGGGCGCGTCGTTCGTGATGAACGCAGCGACGATGGCGGCGGTGCGCAAGATCAAGGACGGCGACGGCGCGTTCCTGTGGCAGCCTTCGCTGGCGGCGGGGCAGCCGGCGACGTTGCTCGGCTATCCGGTGGTCGAGGCCGAGGATATGCCGGACATTGCGGCGAATTCGCTGTCCATCGCGTTCGGTAATTTCAAGGCGGGCTATCTGATCGCCGAACGCAGCGCGACGCAGGTGCTGCGCGATCCGTACAGCAACAAACCGTTCGTGCATTTCTATGCCACCAAGCGCGTCGGCGGGATGGTGAGCAATTCGGAAGCGATCAAGCTGCTGAAATTCGCTGCCGCCTGAGCGGGGTGAAGGGAGGGGAGAGCCGTCCCGGCGAGATGCCGGGGCGGCGGTTCGGGCCATTGCATGAGCCGGGACACCCCTCCGTCTGGCCTTTGGCCAGCCACCTCTCCTGCAAGGGGAGGATTTTGATGGGTTTGGGAGATTGCCATGCAACCGGGCTTTCCAGCGGCGGTGATCGCGGACGCGCGCGATGCGGCCAAGGCGCTGATGCGCAGCGGTGCGAGCGATGAGGATGCGCTGATCGGCGATTTTGCCGCGACCGCGCTGGCGCTGGCCGAACAATTTACCGCGACGGCGCTGATCGCGCGCGGGTTTGAAGCAATGTTGCCGGTGTCGGGCATGTGGCAGGCACTGGATGCGCAGCCCGTCACCGCGATTACGGGAGTTATGGGCGTTCCGGCGGAGGATGCGGCCTTTGTGTTGCCGGTGACGGACTATGCGGTCGATATCGCCGCCGAAGGGACGGGCTGGGTCCGTGTGCTGCACCCCGGTGCGGCAGGCAGGGTGCGCGTGCAGTTCAATGCAGGGCTGGCGCCGGACTGGAGCGGATTGCCCGCACCGGTGGCGCAGGGCGTGGCGGTGCTGATCGCGCATCTGTTCGAGGGGCAAGGGACGCGCGAGCCGGTGCCTGCCGCCGTCACCGCGCTGTGGCGTCCGTTCCGGCGGATGCGGATGGCGCGCGCGGAGTATCGGGCATGATGGCGGCGCTGGAGACGCGTGCGCGGCATCTGGCCGAAGCTCGCGCGATTGCGGTGCGCGATACGCTGATCGTGCGGATCGGGGAGGCTGCGCCGGGGGTGCGGGTGTCGGCCGGAGATACGGCCGACGGCGCGCCCGCCGTGATGCTGGCGGGGCGGGGATTGCGCGCGCGACTGGCGCTTGACCCGGCGCTGCGCTGGATCGGGGGAATGATGCCATGAGCGCGGGGGCAGTGGTGCAGGCGGCGCTGGTCGCGGCTCTGCGGGCAGACGGCGATGTGACGGGCGCGGTGACGGCGGTGTTCGATGCGCCGCCGGTGCGGTCGGCGCGGCCCTGGCTGATGGTCGAGGAGCCGGTGCTGACCCCCTGGGGCACCAAGGATGCCGAAGGGTGGGAAGCGCGGATTTCTATGTTGGCCGAGGATGAAGGCGAACGGCCGCTGCGGCTGCGCAGGCTGGTCGAGACCGTGGGCGCGGCGGTGGAGGGGGTGCCGGGCGACTTGGGCGAAGGCTGGCGGCTGGTGACGCTGGCGGTGCTGCGCAGCCGGATTGTGCGGGCGGGGTCGCAGCGCTGGACGGCGGTGATTGAACTGCGCGCGCGGATGCTGCGGGTGGATTGATTCTTTACGGCACCGGACGCGCGGGAAGCGGGACGGTGCCGAAACAAAATAAGCGGGAGAATTCGAAATGGCGGCGGAGAAGGGAAGCGCGTTCCTGTTGAAAGTGGGCGATGGCGGCGATCCGGTGGCGTTCACCACCGTGGCCGGGCTGCGCACCACGCAGCTTTCGGTGAACGGTGAAATGGTGGCGATCACGTCGAAGGACTCGGGCGGCTGGCGCGAATTGCTGTCGGGTGCGGGCGTGCGGTCGGTGAGTGTGTCGGGGGCGGGTATCTTTACCGGATCGGCAGCGGAGGCGCGGGTGAAGAGCAATGCGCTTTCGGGCGTGCTCGATGATTACCGGCTGAGTTTCGAGGGCGGTGAGACGATGACGGGTCGGTTCCTTGTGACGAAGCTCGACTATGCAGGGGATTATAATGGCGAGCGGAATTATACACTGAGCCTGGAAAGCAGCGGGGCGGTCGTAAGCGCATAATCCGCAACGACCTTCGGTCCGGGCCGGGCTGCAAACGGCACTGATCTGCGCTTCCGGTGCTCACGACCCTTAAGGTCGCTGCGCGCCGGTTCTCGACCAGCACCATTTTCGCCACGGCCAGAACCGAAATCCGTTGCGTATGTGGTTTGAAATCTACCTTGAATTGGAGAACTGCCGATGGAGGACGGAGCGAACGCGGTGCGTGGGGAGGCGGCGTTGCGGGTGGGGGGCGTGACGCTGGTGCTACGGCCCAGCTTTGCGGCGCTGGTGGCGGCGGAAGGCGAGCTGGGGCCGCTGTTCGCGCTGGTCGAACGCGCGGCGGCGGGAAAGCTGGCGCTGAGCGAGATGGTGGCGCTGTTCTGGCATTGTTTGCGCGAGCGGCCCGACGGGATGATGCGCGAGGATTTTGCCGAAGGCGTGACGGCGGGCGGGCTGGCGGCGGCGACGCCCGCGCTGAAAGGGCTGCTGGGGCAGATATTGGCGGGGCGGTAGGCAATGGTGGCGTGTGGGGTGGCCCCCCTCCACCATACTTCGCATGGTCTCCCTCCCCGTGCCGGGGAGGAATTTGGGGTGTGTGCGGGGCGGCTGGCCGGGCTGGCGGGGTTGTGGTTCGGCTGGTCGCCGGAAGCGTTCTGGCGCGCGACACCGGCGGAACTGGCGGTGCTGGTGCAGGCGATGGCCGGGGACGGTGCGGCGGACGGCGTGGACCGGGCGACGGTTGCGCGGCTGATGGAGAATTTTCCCGATGGATGAGGAAATCGAAACGCTGCTGGTCAGCGTGCGGGCGGATACGCGTGCCTTTGCCCGCGATGTCGATACGATGCGGCAGCAACTGGACGGACCGTTTGCGGCGGGCGTCAGTCGTGCGGGGCGGTCGGTCGAAAGCGCGCTGGCGAAAGCGGTGCGTACCGGCAAGCTGGGCTTTCAGGATCTGGAGCGGGTGGCGACCGGGATGCTCGATTCGATTGCGGCGAACGCGCTGCATTCGGGGCTGGAATCGCTGTTCGGCGGGCAGGGCGGGGCGGCGACGGGGTTGCTGGGGTCGCTGATCGGTGCGCTGAGCGGATTGCCGGGGCGCGCGACCGGCGGGCCGGTCAGCCCGAACCGCCCCTATTGGGTGGGCGAGCGCGGGCCGGAACTGTTCGTGCCGACAACCAGCGGCAGCGTGGCCGCACCGCAGGCGTCGGCGTCGGCGTCGAAGGATGTGCGGGTGGCGATCACGATCAACAGCCCCGGCAGCGATCAGCCGCGTGCCCTGGCGCAGTCGAGCCGTCAGGTCGCGCGCGCGGTAAAGGCGGCGCTGGCGGGGGTGGACTGATGGGCTATGTGCTGCATTCCGCGCGTGGGCATCAGGACAGGGATGTGATTTCGCGGTTCGATCCGCGGTTTTGGACGGTCAATTTCCCGCGTCCGATGATGGCGGCGGTGACGACGACCGCGCCCGATGCGCTGCGCGTCGATGGCGTCTTTTATCGCGCCGACGATCTGGCCGGGCTGATCTGGGAAGCGGAGGATCGCTATGACCATCCGCTGCTGGCCTATACCACCGACCGGGACTTTCGCGGGTGCAGGCTGTCGTTTCGCTGGCGGTCGTCGGGGGTGCTGGCGCTGGATGTGGTCAACGGGCCGGTACTGACCATCGAGGGGCGGGATGCGGAGGGTAAGGCGCGGTCCTGGTATGTGCGGCTGTGGAATTATGCCGAGGGGACGCCTGAGGATGCGGTCGTCAGCATCGACTTTGCGCAAGTGGATGGCGGGTTCCTGCTGCCGGGTGAGGCCGATCCGGTGTTTGCGGGCGATATCGACCGGATGTTCGTGTCGCTGGCGCCGTCAGGCTATACGGGTGAGGATGCCGATCTGGCCGCGCCGGTCGAGGGGTGGGCCGAAATGTCGGCCATCCGGTGCGAGGGGCCGGGGTCGGTGCTCGATATCGGCGCGGTGGTGGTGCCCGAACATGGGCTGTCGATCGCGAGCGGCTATGACGACAGCTATAATCTGACGCCTGCGCGGTTGCTGCGCAATGCGCTGCATCTCGGCTATCGCGGGGACATCGTCCATTATGTCGGGATGAGCCATTATTTCCGGCTCGAAGCCAATTCGGGCGGCTTTTATGTCAGCCTGAACGGCGGTGTGCTGAACGCGGCGTGCGCGGCCTGGCACAGGGATTTCGCCGGGCGGGCCAAGGCGCTTGGGTTCGGGGTGATCTGGTCGCTGTCCTATGAACTCTTCGACCAGCATTGTTGGGGCGACTGGAAGCAGCGCGCCTTTGACGGATCGCCGGGGCTGACGGGATGGGAACCGCCCTCGGCGCTGCTGTCACCAGCGCATGACGGAGCGATGGGATATTTGCGGCAGGTGGCGCAGGCCTTTGTCGCCATTGCGGGCGCGGCGGGGCTGGCAGTGCAGTTCCAGATCGGCGAGCCCTGGTGGTGGGTGATGCCCGATGGGCGGCCCTGCCTGTACGATGCGGCGGCGAAAGCGGCGTTCGGGGGCGATCCGGTGGAGATTGCGAGCGTGCGCGAGCCGCTGGATAATGACCAGCTTGCGCTGCTGGATCAGGCGGGCGCGATGCTGGCGGCATCGACGCTGGCGCTGCGCGATGCCGTGCGGGATGTGGCGGGCGAGGCGGTGGTGATGCTGCTGGCCTATCTGCCGACGGTACTCGACCCGGCGGCGCCGGAACTGAAGCGGGCGAATATGCCGGTCGGCTGGGCGCGGCCTGCCTTCGATATCCTGCAACTGGAAGATTATGACTGGGCGGCGAGCGGCAATGTCGCGGCGACCGCGCGCGGCGTAGCGGCAGCGCAAGTGCGGCTGGGCTATCCGGTCGGTGCGCAGCACTATTTCGCGGGCTTCGTGCTGAAACCGGAGGATGCAGCCGAATGGCGCGCCATCGATGCGGCGGCCGATGCTGCGCGGGCGCGCGGGGTGGCGGAGACGTTCGTCTGGGCGCTGCCGCAGGTGTTGCGCGACGGATATGTGCATTTCGATGAGGAGAGCGATGTGCAGGCGTTCGATGATGTGCTGTTTCCCGTGGCGCTGGGGCGTGAAGCGGAAGTCGCGCCGGAAGTGTCCACCGCGATCGTGACGAGTGCGGGCGGGCATGAGACGCGCAATGCCGACTGGGCGGCGGCGCGCACGCGATACGATGTCGGGCCGGGGGTGCGGTCGGAAGCGGATATTGCCGCGCTGCTGGCATTCTTTCGCGCGCGGATGGGACCGGCGCGTGGGTTTCGGCTGCGCGACCCGTTCGACAGTGCGTCGGGCGCAGGGGATGCGGTCGCTCCCGGCGATCAACTGCTGGGGACGGGCGATGGCACCACGGTCAGCTTTGCGCTGGTCAAGGCTTATGGTGAAAGCGCGCGGCGGATCACCCGGCCGGTGGCGGGCAGCGTGCGGGTGGCGGTGGATGGTGTCGAGACGCAAGGCTTCACGCTGGAGCCGGGCGGGCAACTGGTGTTCGATAATGCACCTGCCGAGGGCACGCGGGTGACGGCGGGGTTCCGCTTCGACGTGCCGGTGCGCTTTGCCGAGGACCGGCTGAGCGTCAATCGCGCGACCTTTATGGCGGGGGCCGCGCCCAGCGTACCGCTGATCGAACTGCGCGAGGATTGAGGGCATGGACGGACTGGCAGGCGACTGCACCACCGTTACGCTGTGCTGGCGGATCGAGCGGCGCGACGGGATCACGGTCGGACTGACCGCGCATGATCGCGATCTGGTGCTTAATGGCCTCCTATATCGCGCGTCGCCGGGGATGACGCCGTCGGCGGTGAAGCGCAGTGCGGGGCTGGATGCCGACAGCATGGATGTGAGCGGCGCGTTTTCGCATGCGGCGATTGCCGAAACGGATTTACTTACCGGGCGCTGGGACGGTGCGCGTGTGACGCTGTCGATGGTTGACTGGAGTTCGCCGGGTGAGGCGCTGGTGATCGGCAGCGGGACGATCGGCGCGGTGGAAACGGCGGACAGGAGTTTTACCGCCGAACTGCGCGGGGTGACGGCGGCGCTGGACCTGCCCGCCAATGAAGTGACCTCTCCATCGTGCCGCGCGGCGCTGGGCGATGCGCGGTGCCGGGTGGCGATGGCGGGGCGCAGGCGCTTCGCGCGGGTGACGGCGGCGGATGCGATGCTGACGCTGGATGGGGAGGAGCCGAGTGCCAATGCCTATGGCGGCGGGGTGCTGCATTGGTTTAGCGGCGCGAATAGCGGCTTGCGGTCGGCGATTGCCGGATCGGAGGCGACGACGGTGACGCTGCGGATGCCGCCGCGGTTCGATGGGGCGGGCGCGCTGGTGGAACTGGTGGAAGGGTGCGACAAGCAGCTTTCGACCTGTGCGACGCGGTTCGGCAATGCCGTGAATTTTCGCGGCGAGCCGTATCTGCCGGGTGTCGATCTGCTCACCCGTTATCCGGGTGCGTGATGCAGAGCGCCAAATGGCTTCGGAAGAAATTGTATCGCGCGCGATGGCGCTGGTGGGGGTGCCGTTTCGGTTGCACGGACGCGACCCTGTCTTTGGACTGGATTGCGTGGGGCTTGCGTCGGAAGCGCTGGAGGCGGGCGGTGAACTGGGACGGGTGGCCCAGGGGTATCGGTTGCGCACCGGCGATGCTGCGCATGTGGGGGCATTGATCCGGGCAGCGGGGTTGGGGCGCGTGGAATGTGCAGGGCCGGGGGACCTGATCGTGGTGCGGGCGGGGCCGGGGCAATTGCATCTGGCGATCCGGGTGCCGGACGGAATCGTGCATGCCGATGCCGCACTAAGACGGGTGGTGCATCGGCCGGGGGCAGTCCCCTGGCCGGTGGTCGGGTGCTGGCGGCTGGAAAATGGGGGAGAGACGCATGGCGACGCTGGTGCTGACGGTAGCGGGCGGGCTGATCGGCGGGCCGCTGGGCGCCGCGATCGGGGCGACGCTGGGGCGCAGCTTTGACAGTGAGGTGCTGTTCAGGCCGAAGGGGCGACAGGGGCCACGCCTGTCCGACCTGTCGGTGCAGACTTCTTCTTATGGCAGTGCAATTCCGGCATTGTTCGGAACGCTGCGTGTTGCGGGAACGGTCATCTGGTCCACCGATCTGATCGAGACGCGGGGTAGTGCCGGAGGCGGCAAGGGCCAGCCCAAGGTCACGACCTATAGCTATTCGGCATCGTTTGCAGTGCTGTTGTCGGCGCGGACCATCCAGGGGATCGGGCGGATCTGGGCCGACGGCAAGCTGTTGCGCGGAGCGGCGGGCGATTTCAAATCGCAGCTTGGTGCCTTTCGCTGGGTTGGCGGCGGAGAGGATCAGGCAGTCGATCCGCTGATCGCGGCCAGCGAGGGAGCGGCGAAAACACCGGCGCATCGCGGCTGCGCCTATGCGGTGTTCGAGGAACTGGAGCTTGCCGATTTCGGCAATCGTATTCCGTCGCTGACGTTTGAGGTGATTGCCGATGCCGCGGCGGTGGATATGGGCAGCGTCGCGGAAACGGTGTCGGGTGGTGTGGTGACGGGGGCGAGCGGGTTCCTGCTCGATGGCTTCTCTGCCTATGGCGACGACCGGCGTGCGGTGATCGAGCCGCTGGCCGAGGTCGCAGGATGCTGGTTCGCGCCGGGAACTGACGGGGTGACGGTGCAGGCCGGATCGGGCGATGCGGTGACGCTTGCCGATGCGGGCGTGCATGGCGAGGGCAAGGAGGCGCGGCGTGGAGTGCGCGAGATTGCGAGCGCGGCAAGCCTGCCCGACCGGGTGACGGTGCGGCATTATGATCCGGCGCGTGACTATCAGGCGGGACTGCAACGCGCAGTGCGGCCCGACGCGCGTGGCGGCAAGGAACAGCAGGTGTCGTTGGCGGCAGCACTATCGGCTGTCGAGGCAAAGCAGGCGGCCGAGGCGATCCTGATGCGGGCCGATGTCGGGCGCGAGACGCGCAGGCTGGCGGTCGGCTGGGCGAATTGCGCAACCGGCCCCGGAGCTCGGGTGCGGATTGCCGGGGAGAGCGGAAGCTGGCGGGTGACGCAATGGTCGCTGGAAGCGATGGTGCTGACCCTGACGCTGAGCCGGATCGCGCCGCCGCCAAGTATGGAGGCGGCGAGTTCCGGTCAGGTATCGTCGGCACCTGACCGGGTCGTCGGTAAAACGGTGCTGGCGGCGTTCGAACTGCCGCTGGTCAGTGACATGCTGTTGACGATGCCGCGTATCGGTGTCGCGGCTGCGGGAGAAGGGGCGGGATGGCGTAGTGCCGCGCTGACGCTGAGTGAGGATGGCGGCACGACATGGCAGGCGGAAGGGGCGACGGCCCTGCCTGCCGTGATCGGTACTGTCGTAACCCCGCCGGGGGCGGGCTCGGCGTGGATCGAGGATCGGTTCGGCATGCTGGAGGTCGATCTGGCCCATGCCGCGATGGTGCTGGGACAGGCGGATCGGGCGGCGTTGCTGGCAGGCGCGAACGCGGCGCTGGTGGGAGACGAGCTGCTTCAGTTCGGTGCAGCGGAGCAGATCGCCGAACGGCGGTGGCGCTTGTCTGCCCTGTGGCGAGGTCGGCGCGGGACCGAAGACGCGATCGGAGGGCAGGTTGCGGGCGATCCGTTCATACTATTGGACGCCGAGGCGCTGCGTCTGCTGGATATCGGCAGCGGGCGGATCGGCGGGGTGGTGAAGGTTGCCGCGACGGGGGTCGCGGATAACGGTAATGGTCCCGAAGTGTCGGTGGCTGTTACCGGCCGCTCGCTGGTGCCGCCCTCACCGGTGCATTTGCAAGCCGACCATCCGAACGATGGCGGGGTTCAGCTAAGCTGGGTTCGCCGAAGCCGGACGGGATGGACATGGCGGGACGGTGTTGACGTGCCGCTGGGCGAAGCGACGGAACGCTATCGCGTGACGCTGACGGGAACGGATGGGACGTTACGTGCCGCGATCGAGACGGATACGCCTGCACTGATGATCGATTCGACCATGCGCGGGACTGGCGTGCTGAATGTTGCCGTGCAGCAAATCGGCGACAACGGATTGTCGTTGCCCGCACAGATCACGCTCGGCTGAATTTTCCAACGGAAGGATCCACTCATGACTGAAGCAGCGACCGCGCGTCTGTCTCTTCCTCTTCTCAGTGCGGGGCAGGCGCAAAAGGAGATGACGCATAATGAGGCGCTGACCCTGATCGATATGCTGATGGTTCCGGCTGTGCAGGCGGTCGGGCAGGATGACCCGCCCGGTACGCCGGCCGCCGGGGAGTGCTGGATCGTGGGTGCAGCACCGACAGGAGACTGGGTGGGGCAGACGAATGCGCTTGCCTGCTGGACTGATGGAGGGTGGCGGTTCGTCTCTGCGCGAGCCGGGCAGGCAATATGGTCTGTTCCCGATGACGTGTTCGCCGTTTTCAGCGATCAGTGGCAGGTCGGAGCAATGCCGGTGACACGGCTGATAGTGGACGGGCAGCAGGTGGTGGGGGCGCAGGCAGCGTCGATTGCGGACGTTCAGGGTGGCGATACGATCGATGCCGAGGCGCGCGATGCAGTAGCTTCCATTCTGGCTTGTCTTCGCACGCACGGACTGATTGCGACGGCATAACTGTGTTCTTTTCGCAACAGAATCGACTTTTGTAGACCCTTTTGCAAATTTTGTGCGCTTGCGTGGAAACTATCCTTTGTTTAGGGAGTTGGCGCTGTCCGTAGGACATTTGGAAAGGGGATTAAGATGCGGAAGCTTGCCGTTACCTTGGCACTTGCCTCCACCGCGCTTGCCACACCCGCCCTCGCACGAGATCATTCGTGGTATGTGGGCGCTGATGGCGGTGCGATGATCGTTGAAAATATCAATTACGATATCAGCGCGCCCAATGCGGGCACCGTTACCACCGACAGCCATTATGGCTGGGACGTCGATGGCGTCATCGGCTATGACTTCGGACCGTTCCGTCTGGAAGGCGAAGTCGGTTATCGTCAGGCACATGCCGACAGCTTCATGGCCGATACATCAATCGGTACCGCCGGAGAGCCGACCATGCCTGCCGGAACCTATAATGGTGCCGGTAAGACCTCTGCTCTCAGCTTCATGGTCAACGGTCTTCTGGACTTCGGTTCGGATGATGAGATCAACGGCTTTGTCGGCGGTGGTGTCGGTGTGGCTCGCGTCAAGGCGAGCGATTATCGTCTGTACACCAACTATGGTCCGTTCCTGGATGACTCCGACACGGTCTTCGCCTGGCAGGCGCTGGCTGGTGTCCGTGCTCCGGTTACCAACCATATCGACGTTTCGCTGAAGTATCGCTTCTTCAATGCGGATAATGTCAAGCTGGTCGGCACCGACGGTCGTGGTTACGAAGGCCGTTTCCGCTCGCACAGCCTGATGGGTGGTCTGACGTACAACTTCGGTGCGCCTACCCCGCCGCCTCCGCCGCCTCCTCCGCCGCCGCCTCCCCCGCCGCCGCCTCCGCCTCCGCCGCCGCCTCCGCCGGCTCCGGAACCGGTTGTTTGCACCCCGGGACCGTATATCGTGTTCTTCGAATGGGATAAGTCGGACATCACGCCGGAAGCAGCGAGCATTCTCGACAACGCGATCTCCGCGTATCAGAATTGCGGCAATGCGCATGTCATGCTGGCTGGTTACACCGATACGTCGGGTCCGGCAGGCTACAACATGAAGCTGTCCGTCCGTCGCGCCGACTCGGTGAAGGCGTATATGGAACAGCGTGGCATCCCCGATGGTGTGATTTCGACCGAAGGCTTCGGCGAAACCCATCTGCGTGTTCAGACCGCCAATGGCGTTCGCGAACTCCAGAACCGTCGTGTGGAAATCACCTACGGTCCGGGTTCGGGGCAGTAAGCCACGATCCTTTGGGATTGAAAAAAGAAGGAGGTCGGGATTTCCCGGCCTCCTTTTTTATGCCTGCCATGGATTTCCTGCGTGATTTGATTTTCGTCAACGCAGACAGGGACGGGTTAAGGGATCAGAGTCGACATGACTCGCTATTATCCCGAACTGCTTTCGACGCCGGTGCCGCGCTATACCAGCTTTCCGACGGCGGCCGAGTTTCACAATCATGTCGGCCAAGGCGATATGGCGGATGCGCTAAGCCGGATTGGTAATGACACGCCGGTGTCGCTGTATCTCCATCTGCCCTTTTGCCGACAGATATGCTGGTATTGCGGCTGCAATACCGCCGCGGCAAACCGCGTTGCCCGGCTATCGGCCTATCTGGTCAATCTGGGGCGGGAAATTGATTTGTTCGCCACGCAACTGGCGGGGCGCGGTCGAATCAGCCGTATCGCCTTTGGTGGCGGCAGCCCCAATGCCATCGCACCCGAACAGTTCGATCATTTGCTTCGGCATGTGCGCGGCGTGTTCGATGCGACGGACGCTGAGATTTCGGTGGAACTCGACCCGCGCGGCTTTGATCATCGTTGGGCGCAGGTGATCGCGCGTAATCGGGTGCGCCGTGCCAGCCTGGGAGTGCAGACCTTCGCTCCGCATGTGCAAGCGGCCATCGGCAGGGTTCAGCCGCTCGAATCGGTGGCCTGTGTCGTCGGGCAGTTGCGCGCAGCCGGAGTCACGTCCCTGAATTTCGACATGATGTATGGCCTGCCGCATCAAAATGATGCTGATCTGGAAGAGAGTCTGAAGCTGGCAATCGACCTTTCTCCGGACCGTTTTGCAGTATTCGGCTATGCGCATGTGCCGCATCTGTTGCCCCGGCAACGGCGGATCGACGCGGCAGCGCTTCCCGATGTGGAGCAGCGGTTTGCGATGGCTGCGCATGCGCACTCACTGCTGGAGCAGGCCGGCTATCGTCCGATCGGCTTTGACCATTTCGCACGCCCCGAAGACGCGCTGTCACAAGCAGCGCAAGATGGCAGCATGCGCCGCAATTTTCAGGGATATACCGATGACGACGCCGAAATCCTGATCGGAATGGGAGCGTCTGCGATCAGCAGTTTTCCCGGATATCTGTTGCAGAATGAAAAGAATAGCGGCCGCTATCAGCTTCGCGTCGGTGCCGGGCAATTCGCCACCGCACGCGGCATCCGACGGTCGGCGCAGGACCAATGGCGTGGGGCGGCAATCGAACAGTTGCTGTGTTCGGGAAAAGCGGACCTGTCACCACTGGGTGAAGTTGCTCTGATCCGGGAGCGGCTGATCCCGTTTGCCGAACGCGGCCTGATCGGCTGGGCGGGCAATACTATGATACTGGGGCATGAGGCATGGCCCTATGCGCGCGGCATTGCTGCTGCGCTCGATCCGTATCGTCAGCAATCGACGACCCGGTTCAGCAACGCGGTTTAGACATTATGTTGCCGACGCCGCGGGCCGCGAAGCCAGATCAGCCCGGCTTCCAGTGCGGCGGCAATCGCGTAGGTACCGACAATGACAAGCAGGCTGATCCGGTCCTGCTGCCAGATATGCCATAGCAGGACCAGAAAACTGATGATGGTCAGCGCTGCGCCGCTAAAGGGAATGAGCGGGTGAAGACCGATGGTTCTGGCCAGGCGCAGCGCCGCGAGATTGACGCCGGCAAAGATCATCAGAAATGTCGCGCTGGCAAATGCGGAAATGATCGATAGCGGTGCCAGCAGAGCAAAGGCGAGCGAGAGCGCAGTCAGCACCAGCAGCGCTATATAAGGCACCGGACGCTTGCGCTCCTGTAGGGAAAACACACGCGGCAGGGCCCGCTCCCGCGCCATCACCATCGCCAGCCGGGCGGCACCAAACAACGTGGCGTTAATGGCCGATGCGGTGGAAAGCAGCGCGGCGACCCCGATCAGCAGGAATCCCGCCTGTCCCAGGGTCGGGCGTGCGGCGACGGCAAGTACATATTCCTGATCATGCTGTATCTGCGCAGGGGTCAGGTTGCCGAGCGCCGTCACCGCGACGATCACATAGATGACTGAAGTGATGACAATGGCGCTGACGATCGCACGGCGCAGATTGCGTTCGGGATCACGCATCTCCTCTACGGCATTGGGGATCAGTTCGAACCCTTCATAAGCGACGAAGATCAGTGCCACCGCAACCAGCGGCGTACCGACGCCGTGATCGAATACAGGTACGAAATGGCTCGTCCGGATGCCGATCATCCCGACCAGCGAAAATAAAGCGAGGATGCCCAGCTTGATCGCGACGACGCCCAGCTCCACTCCGCCTGACAGCTTGGCGCCGAGCAGGTTGATGAGCAGGAATGCACCCAGCACCACGGCCGCCAGCAGCTTCATCAGTGCGGGTGCGGCTCCGGTGCCGTGAAACAATGTGGCACCGTAATCGCCGAACGCGGTGGCATAGAGCGCCAGTGTGCCGACATAGCCCGCCACCAGCAGCCAACCCGCAAAACCGGCGATTGCGGGCTTGGCGAATGCCTTTTCAATATAGGTGAAACTGCCCCCTTCGTCACGAAAGGCAAGGCCCAGATGGGCATAGGACAGTCCGGTCAGCAGCGCGATCACTCCGCCACCCGCCATGGTCAGCGCCACGGCATGGCCGGCCACTGAAATGGCAAGGCCCAGCACTGCGAAAATGCCGCCGCCGATCATGCCGCCGATACCGAGTGCGGTCACTTCGACGAGACTGAGCTTCTGCGATGGATTTGCCATGCCGCTCCCTATCGCAGGAAGCGGAGAGTTTCTCCATATGGCAGGAACGATCCTGCCGATCCTGTCGTTACTTCTCTCGCAAACAGGAGATCAGAATCGTGACCAAGGCGCTTGAAAGCTTTACCATCACGCCCGCTGGCGAAGATTATCTGCTGCAAATCGAAGATGAAGACGGCGAAACCATCGATTTGGCAGTCAGTGTGGATCAGCTCGACCTGATGATGGAAGAGATCGAACGCAATCTTGACGCTGAAGATGATGCCGAGATCGCGATCGATGCCGATGACGAACCTGAAGACAACTAGACCCTGACCCTAGGACGGATCGCCATTCAGCCCTGATGGCCTGCAAAAGGCGGCTTTCCGCACTTCCGGTGCTCACGTACCGAAAGTACGCTGCGCGCCGGGTCACGAAAATCCACCATTTTCGTCACATCATCTTCTGAATGTCGATCCGTCCTAGCTCGGCGTGATTCGGATCGCGAAACCGCCGCCAGGTGCCATGCGGACGGACCATCTATCTCCCTTGCGGACTGCACGGGTTTCGATGATGTCCTTGTGTCGCGTATCCTTGCGGAAATCGGCATCAGGAGCATCGCGCCAGATCTTTGCCCTATAGGTCTTGCCGGGATCGAGGAACGCCAGGTCTAGCGTTACCGTACGCGCCTGATCGTTGGTAACGCCGCCGACATACCATGCATTGCTGTTCCGATCCTTGCGTGCCGCCACAACGTAGTTGCCGGGTGCGCCCATCAGCGTATGGCTTTCCGACCAGTCGGTTGGCACATGGTCGATAAAGTCCAGCTCGTGCGGATATTGCGCAAGATTTTCGGGCATGTCCGCTGCCATCTGGATCGGCGAGTAGATCACCACATAGAGCGCCAGCTGACGCGCGAGCGTGGAGGGAATGTCACTATTGTCGCGGCCCTTCAGCGACAGTACGCCCGGCGTATAATCCATCGGTCCCGACAACATGCGGGTGAAATACAGGTTGGGAATATGGCTGGGCGGGTTCTTTGGAACGCCCCATGCCTGATATTCCATACCGCGCGCGCCTTCGCGGCTGACCCAGTTGGGATAGGTGCGGCGCAGGCCGGTATCCTTTACCGGCTCATGATCGTCGATCATGACATGATGCTTCGCCGCATCCAGCACGACCTTCATATGATGTTGCACCGAACGCTGCCCGTCATGCCATTCCATGCGCTGTTCGCCCGGCGTATCGCCAGGCGCGATCAGACCGCCGGCATCGGCGACATAGCCGGTTTTCACTGAATCGATGCCCAGTTGCTGATACAGCGTCATGGCGTCGTCGAGCTGGGCTTCGTAATTAGCGAGATTTCCGCCGGTTTCGTTATGCGCGATCAGGCGCACGCCCTTTTCTCGGCCATAGGCGGCAAGCCCTTTCAGATCATAATCGGAATAGGGCTGGGTGAAGCTGAAATCGCGGCCATTGCCGAACCAGGTGCCGTCCCAGCCCTTATTCCACCCTTCGATCAGGACGCCGCGAAAGCCGTGTTTCGCAGCAAAGTCGATATAGGCTTTGGTATGTGCCGTGGTGGCGCCATGGTTCGGCCCCGATGCCCAGGTCCATTGGTTGAGGTGCATCGCCCACCAAATGCCGATGTAGCGGAAAGGTTTTACCCAGCTGACATCGCCCAGCTTGTTCGGTTCGTTGAGATTGAGTTCGAGATTATTGTCGTAGAGGCCGGGAGCCGAAGACGCGATACGGATCGTGCGCCAGGGGGTAACGAACGGCCCAGTGCGGATAACCTTGGCGCCATGGCTTGACGGGGCAAGGGTGGAGCGGAAGCGTTCGCCGTCCAGCCGTTTGAGCCACATGCCCGAATAATCAACCAGTGCCGCTTCGTGAAAGGACAGCCAGATGTTGTTGTCGAGCTGCATCGTTATCGGCGTATGGGCGACCGAAACGGCTGAAATCGGTGTCTTCTGATAGAGATATTCGTAGCGATTCCAGTCGCCGGCCTGAATCCACCAGGCAGTGCCGGGGCTGGCGAGCGCGAATTCCGTATCCTCATCGGCGATATGCCATGCGCCGCCGCCCGGACGGTTGCCGAATTCGGTCCGAAATCCGACGCCATTGTCGAAAACGCGGAAGCGCAACGTGATATGCCGTTCGACGCGATTATCGTGCATCGCATCGGATGCGCCGCCGTCATGTGCGTGTACCACCAGCTCGCGATGATTGTCGGTGACATAGCGATTTTCGCCCCAAGGCTGTTCCCAGCGGCTGTCCAGGCTGCTTTGCGATGTGCCGTCGATGGTGAAACCGCGTGTCATCGGGTCCATGTCGGTAAAGGTGAAACCGATATGGGAATTCGCGATGATCGGCGTCCCGTCGCGTGAAACCGAATAGTTCAACCGATGTTCGCCATCGAGGCTGATCGTGACACGGATATGACCGTCCGGTGAGGCGACGGTGGCGACATCCTGCGCATGGGCACTGGTGATCAGGGCTGCGCCGAACGCGGCAATCGCAGTCAGGCGCAGCAAGGTGCGGGGCAGGGTCATGGGCGATGCTCCGGTGTAAAGAGAATGCCCGAACAGGCGGGCAGGCTGTCCGGCGTTGCGCCGTTGACGGCGGCAAGAACCCTGGCCTTCGCATCGGCTTCGATCGGCCAGTCGCCCTGCTCCGGCGCGAGGTTGAAAACACATCGCACGACCTGCTTTCCATGGGTGCGGTCAAAGGCGAGAACAGATTTGCCGACATGGAGCATTTCGAGCGAGCCGAGGCGTAGCGCGGGCATTTCGTGACGAAGCCTGAGCAGGCTGCGGGTCAGGGCAAGCAATGAATCCGGGTCGTGCCGTTGTATATCGACGGCCAGCGCGGCGTGATCCTGTCCCACCGGAAGCCATGGCCTGGTGGTGCCGAACCCGCAATATTGAGCGTCGCGGACCCAGGGTATCGGGGTGCGGGCACCGTCGCGGCTAAGCGTCAGCGGCCAGTTGGCGATCGCTTCGGGATCGCGCAGATCGGTGTACGGAATATCGACCTGAGTCAGGCCTAGTTCCTCCCCGTTATAGAGAAAGATGTTACCACGCAGCGATAGCAGCAGCAGCATTTTCAATCGTGCAAAGACATGCGCCTTTTCCGGTGGCGCCCAGCGAGAGATGGCGCGCGGTGCATCATGATTTTCGAACGCCCAGCTCGGCCAGCCCATGCCGGGCATATCCGGCCAGCGACTGACCGCATCGGCAACCAGTTGCGGCGTCAGCGTATCAGCATAGAGAAAGTCGAAGCCATAGGCGCTGTTGAAGCGATGGTTCCCTTGCGTGAACAGCTTCATCTCACGGTCGGAATCGTCGCCACCGACCTCAGCCACCGTAAACAAGGTGCCATAGCTGTCGATCAGCGCGCGCAGCCGTTCGATGAACTGCGGAATGTCCGGGTGGCTCTGGTTGAACTTTTTTTCCTGAAAATCGAACGGGCGCGTACGTGCTTTGGTCGAAGGCGGCGCGGGCGGATTGTCGCGGAATTGCGGATCGTGCATCGCAAAATTGATAGCATCGAGCCGGAATCCGTCGACACCGCGATCCAGCCAGAACCGGGCTACGTTCAACACCGCTTCCTGCACCTGTGGGTTGTGCAGATTGAGCTGCGGCTGATCCTTCAGGAAATTGTGCAGATAATATTGGCCGCGCCGCGCGTCCCAGGTCCAGGCAGGACCACCGAACACCGACTGCCAGTTTGTCGGCGGGCTGCCATCGGGCTTTGCATCGGCCCAGACGAACCAGTCTGCCTTTGCATTGTCGCGGCTGGACCGGCTTTCGCGAAACCACGGATTTTCGACCGAGCAATGCGAATAGACCTGGTCGATGATAACGCGCAGACCCAGTGCATGTGCGCGTTCAACCATTGCGTCGAAGTCGGAAAGCGTGCCGAAGATCGGGTCGACATCGCAATAATCGGCCACATCATAGCCGAAATCCGCCATCGGAGAGGTGAAGAAGGGCGACAGCCAGATCGCGTCCGCACCCAGGTCTGAGACGTGATCAAGATGCGCAGTAATGCCGGGCAGATCGCCGATGCCGTCATCGTTCGAATCCGCAAAGCTGCGGGGATAGATCTGATAGATGACGGCGCCCTTCCACCAGGGAGCCTGCTGGATCGCACTGCCGGATTGAGCGGCGGATTCTAAAGCGTTCACGGACGGTCCTGCGAAGGTTCAGGCGCGGCCTGGCAAATCGCATAGCCGAGCGGAGGAAGGGAAATGGTGACGCTGCCGGGTGCCGCCGCAACTGCGGGGCAGAAACCGGCAAGCGTGGTGAAGCGGGCATCGCTGACGCCGATGGTAACGTCGCGGGTGATCGGGCTGGTCGAGGTGTTCATCGCGACCAGAATTTCATGCCCGTCATCTGCGCCGCGCGTATAGGCGAGCAGCCCCGGCTTTTGAGACGTCTGGCGGATGGTCGTCGGCCCTTCCATCAGCGCCTTGTGGCTGCGCCGGATCGCGGACAGGCTGGCAATCTGACGATAAAGCGGATGATGGGGGTCGAAATTGCTGACCGCCGTTGTCGCATCGGTGCCGATCAGGTCATTGTCGTTATAGCTTGCGACCTTGCTGGGGAACATGTCCTGCCGCGCAGCCTGATCACCGCCATGGCCCGTAAAACCCTGCTCGTCGCCCGAATAGACCGTCGGCACCCCGCGTGAAGTGAACATCAACACATTGCCCAGTTCCATACGCGCAAGGCGTTCGGCATCCGTCGCGTCAGGATGCGCCTTGTCCATCATGAAGCCGAGCCGGCCCATGTCGTGATTGCCGAGGAAGATCGGCAGGCGACGGGCGGTATCTTCGCCCCTGGCATAGAGGATGTCGCCGTTGATCAGCTTGGCATAGAGATCGGTACCGGCAGTGCCGGCCAGCATCTGTCGCGCCGCTGACTGAAAGGCGAAGTCGAGTACTTCCGGGAGGCCGTCGCGGCGTGTGAATTGCGCCAGATAACCGGGATCGACGGATTCGTCATAGACTTCGCCGAAAATGTGGAAATTGGGAATGCCGTTCGCCTTTGCCCGCGTCAGCATGGCGGGTGCGAACTTTGCCCAGAAGTGGGGATTGACGTGGCGTGCGGTATCGATGCGGAATCCGTCGATGTGAAAATCGTCGATCCATTTACCGAAAATCTGTATGAAACCGTCCACGACCCGCGGATTTTCGGTCATCAGATCGTCCAGCCCGGCAAAATCGCCATAGGTGGTGGATTCGCCGGTAAACGTCGAATTGCCGCGATTGTGGTAATAGATCGGGTTGTTGAGCCAGTCGGGGACTTTCACATGTTCCTGGCCGTTCGGGATGAAGGGGGTATAGGCCCAGTCGGGATCGGTCAGTTTCGCGAAATTCTCCGGCGTCTGGATTGAATCCCCGTCAAAGCCCGGATTGATCGGTGCCCCGTCGACGCCGCCCTTGCGAGAATAGGGATAGGCGCCTTTCGAACGATAGGGACAGTCGGGTTTGCCGACGCATTCGCGGTACTGGATGACATCCGCCGTGTGGTTGGCGATGATGTCCATATAGACCTTCATGCCGCGTGCATGCGCCGCGTCGACGAACGCGCGGAAATCGGCATTGGTCCCGAAATGCGGATCGACGCGGGTGAAGTCGGTGATCCAATAGCCATGATACCCGGCACTTTCATGGCCGGGTGCGCCCTGAACCGGCTTGTTCTTGAAAATCGGGCCGACCCAGATCGCCGTGATACCGAGTTTCTGCAGATAGCCCAGCCGTTCGGTCAACCCTCTCAGGTCGCCACCATGGTAGAACCCCTTGTCGGTGGGATCATATCCGGTTTTCAGCCGTCCCCCCGTCAGCCCGCCCTTGTCATTGGACGGATCGCCATTTTCAAAGCGGTCGGGCAGGACGAAATAAATCACCTCATCCTGTGGCGGACGCGCGCGATAATCATTGGAAGAAGCGCGCGTTGCCGCCTGTGCTTGTGCGGCAGGAGCGGCAGCGGCTGTTCCGGTCAGCAGCAGCGACAGCAGCGCGGTCGCAATCATGCGGCCACCTCTGCACCGGCGGCGCAATACTGTGTCACGAAATCGGCATGGTCCGGCATCTGCGCAACTTCGCGCGCGTTCAGTTGCTCGATCATCATCATATATTCGGCCAGATCCTTGTCGGGGATGGAATCGGCGATTGGATGATGGCCGCGTGGCATCATCCCCTGGCCGACGAAAACCTGCAGCCAGCCGACCTCGGTGAACAGTTCCTCATGCTCACGGGTGATGTGGCCATTGCCCAGCCACAGCGCGACCTTGTTCGCCAGTGTGTCGGGCACGTCCATAGTCCGGCAATTGCGCCAGAATTCCGTGTCGTCGCGCTCGGTCGCCTTGTAATGGAGGATCAGGAAATCGCGGATACGCGTCCATTCGAAATCGCTCTGGCGGTTGAATTCGTCGCGATCGGCCTGCACCGTGATGCGGCCGGGAAGCAGTTTCAGCAGGCGGGAGATTGCCGACTGAACCATATGGATGCTGGTCGATTCCAGCGGTTCCATGAATCCCGCAGCAAGCCCCATGGCAACGACATTATGTTTCCACAATTCGCGACGCTTGCCGGTGGTAAAGGGAATGGTGCGCGGATCGCCCAGCGCTTCGCCATCCAGATTGGCGAGCAGGCGAGCGGCGGCTTCGTCGTCGCTCAGGTGACGGCTCGAATAGACGATGCCGTTGCCGGTGCGATGCTGGAGCGGAATGCGCCATTGCCAGCCCGCACCATGCGCGGTTGCGCGGGTATAAGGGGTAAAATCTCTGGCCCGCTCGGACGGCACTGCCTGCGCCCGGTCGCAGGGTAGCCAGCGCGTCCAGTCGTCATAGCCTGCGCCCAGCGCTTCCTCGATCAGCAACCCGCGAAAACCGGTACAGTCGATGAAGAAATCGCCCGCGACCTCTCGCCCGCCGTCCAGCATAAGTGCGGTAATGTCGCCGGTTGCGCCGTCACGGGAAACCGACTGAATGGTGCCTTCGACCCGCTCGACGCCGCGCAGTTCGGCATAGCGGCGCAGAAAGCGCGCATAGAGGCTGGCGTCGAAATGAAAGGCATAGGGCATGTCGGGCAGCACCTTTGCGGTGCGCGGTCTGCCGCGCTGCATCCGTTTGGCAAGTGCTGCCATGTTGTTGAGCGAATAGGGGGTGAGTTCGGGCTTGGCGCGTCCTTCTGCCACGGCGCGCAGCCAATATTGCTGAAATGGCAACAGGCCGACATCGCGGCCGATATCGCCGAATGCGTGCATGTATCGACTGCCCGGACGCAGCCAGTCGACAAATTCGATAGCGAGTTTGAAGGTGCCCTGTGTTGCACGCAGAAACGCGTCTTCATCCAGTCCCAGCGCATCGTTGAACAGGCGGATTTGCGGGATGGTGGCTTCGCCGACCCCGACGGTACCGATGGCATCGGATTCGACCAGCGTGATCGTGAACCCGGTTTCGAGGAAACGGGCAAAACTTGCTGCCGCCATCCAGCCAGCCGTGCCGCCGCCGGCGATCACGATGTTGATTGGATCAGTTGATGCCATGGTCCTCATCCCGGTATGCAAGCTGTATTACTTGGCTATGGCAGTAACGTGACGACCTGAAAAGGCCGGGGCGGCGTGCGGGTTAGGGCACGCCGCCCCAAGGGGAGGGTTACATCTTCAGCGACAGCGTCAGATAATATTGGCGACCGTATCGCTGGTAATCGATCACTTGCCGCTCATCGCCGTTCTGATAGGTCACGAATGGCTGGTCGGTCAGGTTCTTGCCCTGTACCATCACCGAAAGACCGGTCAGCGGGCCACTGTCGAACTCATAGCCGATCTGGGCATCCAGCACGCCTTCGCCGCGGACGCTGCGATAGGTCGGAGCTGCCGAAAGTCCCGCCACTTCGCCAAGGAAGGACGACCGATGGCGATAGTTCACGCGAGCCTGGAACCCGTGCTTTTCGTAATAGAACGAGCCGTTGAACACCCAGTCCGACAAGCCGGGAAGCGTGATCGGGTCTGGGTTGCTGCCCAGCTTGATCGAGCTGTCGGTATAGGATGCACTTCCGAAGAAGCCGAAACCGTCGATCGAACGGCTGATCTGGCTGAACGGCAGCGACAGCGTGAATTCAAAGCCCTGCAGATAGCCGCGACCATCATTTTCGGGGCGTGAATTCAACCCGATCTGACCACCGGATGCCAGCACCTGTGCCTGCTGCGAAGGAGACAGCAGATACAGATAATCGGTGAAGTCGAACGTCGTGCTGGCGTTCGCATCGACATAGTCGGTCAGATGCTTGAAATAGCCTGCCAGCGCCACATAGCCGCCGCCTGCAAAATATTTCTCAAGCGACAAGTCGATATTGGTCGACTGATACGGACGCAACTGTGTGTTGCCGCCGCTGAAAGCGAACGGGCTGTATTCCGGCCCGCCGCCGGTTCCAACATTTGCATTGTTGATCGTCAGTTCACGGTTCACGCGCTCCTGATCCAGACGCGCACGCACCATTGTCTGCGATGCGCCGATCTTCACATAGGTCAGCGGTGCTACTTCCAGTGCGAACGTGGCGCTGGGCAGGATGTTGGTATAGCTGTCGCTGTCCGACGCGGGGATGACGGTTACGACACCGCCTGCGCCCAGATTGGAGAAGGAGCCGTCCGAGCTCTGGTTGGTATGAACTACCTGAACGCCAATCGAACCCTTAAGATTCTTGCCGCCGACAACGCCGTCGACGTCAAGCATGGCATAGCCAGTCCATACCTTTTCGGTGACGGAGTTGTCACGAACCAGTGAAACCGGGCGGTTATCATACACCGCGTTGAACGCATTGTTGTAAAGATATAGCGGGTTGAGCGTCAGCATTGCCGGCACGCCCAGATAGTCGAGCGAGGTGGTCCCATCAATCAGCGCGCCCTGCGGCACCGGTTCAGAGGTCGGTGTTCCACTGGCGACGGTGCAGTCCGTTCCGCCGCCCTGCGGACAGAGGAAGTAGGACGTGTACGCCGACGTCTTTTTGCGCTGGCTATAGTTCGCACCGACTTCCCATCCGGAAAGCACGCTGCCTTCTATATCGCCATGCAGGCTGGCGCGCAGCTCCTTCAGATCGTCCTTGAACTTCGGACGATTGAGAAAGCCCGACTGAACCACCGCCTGAGTGCCGTTATAGCCCCAGCCTTGCGGATCGGTGATCTTGAAGATGCTGGTGTCGTCGTAATTCAACGTCGGGACAATATCGAATGTCCCGTCGTTATTGCGGGTCACCGTGACCGTATCGCCCGGACCGGCGCGATTATAGCCGGTGCCGGTATAGGTTTCGAGCAGGAAGTCGGTGCGGTCGGCATGCGACCAGCTGGCGTCGACATTCAGTTTCAGATGGTCGGTCAGCTCAAATATGTTGTTCCAGCCCAGTGCATAGGTGTCCGCCTTGCGCTGGTTGTAATCGTTGCGCTGAACGCCGTGAACATTGCTGAAGGTTGCGGAGTCGACAAAGCCGTTGCTTGCCGAATTGACCGTAACATTGGTGTCAGCGCCCCAATATAGCGGAAACTCGATGCCGCGCAGAGTCTGTTCTTCGGAAAAGTGCGTGTACAGCACGTCCAGCGTCGAATGCCAGCTGTCGTTGGGCTTGTATTCGATCGTACCGACCGCACCGATACGCTTCAGGACGTTCGATTGCACATAGGGCTTGGCACCGCCCAGAATCAGGTCGCCATTTGCATCGTTTGGAAAGCCCCAGGCATTGTACCGGGTGTACTGGATCGGAGCCGAGGTCGCCGAAACACCGATCGCAACGCCCAGCGTGTCATGCGCGAACTGATCAATATAGGTTGCAGACGTACGATAGCCGAACCGCTTGCTGTCGGGGTTCAGCTTCTTGTTGCCATTCATCTGGCCACGAAGCTGGAAGGAAATGACGCGCTTGTCATAATCGAGCGGACGTAGCGTGCGGAGGTCGACCGTGCCGGAAATGCCGGCAGGAATCAGCGAAGCATTTGCTGTCTTATAGACGTTGACGTTCTGGAAAAACTCCGAGGGATACTGGTCATATTCGACGCCGCGATTGTCGCCGACCGTCACCTGCTGGCGACCATTGAGCAGAGTCGTGCCGAATTCCGGGCCAAGGCCGCGGATCGACAGGCTCTGATCGCGCCCTTCTAGGCGCTGGGCGGTGACACCGGGAAGACGCGCCAGTGAATCGGCAATCGAAACGTCGGGCAGCTTGCCAATATCTTCTGCCGACACCGAGTCCACGATGAGAACCGAGTTGCGCTTGATTGCAGCGGATTTGTCGAGCGATGCGCGGTATCCGGTTACAACGATGTCGCTGGCCCCCTGCGCTTCGGTCGGGGTGCTGGCGGTCGTCTGCGCGTCGGCTGCCTTCTTAGCCTGCGGCGCGGTTGTGTCGTCGTTGCCCGGGGTCTGTGCATAGGCCGGTGCGACGCAGCTCAGCGCAAGTGACAGACCCAGCACCGCACGACTGCTGCACGTCAACAGGTCGCGGCCCGCAAGCCGCGCGAACGGATTATTCATTGAAAATGTCCCCTTGTCCTCAACAGCGCATTCGCAAAGGAGCGTGCGCGCATCCTGTCCACATTATTGTTCTTGCGACGCGATTTTGCGTCGTCATGGGGACTGGTTATATTTGCTGATTGCGACTAACCCTAGATGCGGCATACGTATTCATTCCCTGAATAGGTATGCGGTACTATGAAGCGCAGTTCGATTTCGCGCTTCGATAAGGAGGGGGCTGGCTTTGGCAAGGCGGCCGACATCACTGGATATTGCACAGCTTGCAGGTGTGTCGCAGCCCACGGTTTCGCGCGCACTTCGCGGCAGCAAGGACGTCAATCCGCAGACGCGTGCGCGGATCGAGGAGATTGCCCGTCAGCTCAATTATGCGGTCGACAAGAACGCGTCCGCATTACGACGACAATCGACCGATACGCTGGCCTTGTTGTTGTTTGAAGACCCGACACCCGATGAATCGATGATCAACCCGTTCTTCCTTTCGATGCTGGGCGCCATCACCCGGTCGGCGGCGCGGGCGGGTTATGATCTGCTGGTTTCCTTTCAGCAGCTTTCGGGTAACTGGCATGTCGATTATCAGGACAGCCACAAGGCCGACGGGATTATCCTGCTCGGCTATGGCGATTATGAAATCTATCAGTCGCGGCTGGAAAAGCTGCTCGAACAGGGCACGCAGTTCGTGCTGTGGGGTGCCGTACGTCAGGATACGACCGGTTACACGCTCGGGTCCGACAATTATGGCGGCGGGATGGCCGCGACCCGGCACCTGCTCGAACAGGGGCGCAGGCGGATCGCCTTTCTGGGCCATGCCGATCATCATTATCCCGAATTTGCCGAACGCTATCGCGGCTATGCTGATGCGCTGAGCGCTGCAGGACGAAAGATAGACCGGGCGTTGCAGGTCGATGCGGTGACGACGCAGGCGGCGGGTGCCGAGGCGATTGAGGAACTGGAGCGGCGCGGGGCATCCTATGACGCGATTTTTGCCGCCAGCGATTCCATCGCGATCGGCGCGATGCTGGCGTTGCAGAAGCGCGGGCACATGGTACCGCGCGATGTCGCGATCGTCGGGTTCGACGATATCGCTGCCGCCTCCTTCACCACGCCGCCGCTGACCACGGTGACGCAGGATACCCGCGCGGCGGGGGAAGCGCTGGTGTCGGCGTTGCTCGCCCGGCTGGGCGGAGCAACGCCGCGGACGGGCGCATTGCCCACCCGGCTGGTGGTGCGCGGCAGCAGCGGCGCCTGATTCCACGTGCGTCAGTCGAACAGGAACAGGTTCAGCGTAAGGCGCCCGGTCAGCGGGTTTCCGGTGATCGGCACCGTGTCGGGCAACCACGCGCAATGCAGGCGATTGCCGCGATAGACCAGAGCCCGATTATGGCAGGCGTCATGCCGGGCAATCTGTTCGAACAACGGCGTGTCACCCTCGATATAGGCGGGCTCGGGCAGGCCGTACTGACGGATCGCCGCATCCAGACCGGTACGATAGGGCGTAAGGCGTTCGGCGCTGATCCGTTCGAACCCGGTGGTGCGTTCCCGGTAAAAGGCGGTGCCGCCCTGCGGACCATGGCCCAGAAATAACAGCAGCGCGATGCGACGATCCTCGACCCCGTCGAAATGCGGCAGGCGCTGAATCGGTGCCAGATCCCCCGGTGGTGTCGTCACGAGCGAATAATAGGCTTCCGATACGGCAGGTGCGGGATCGAGATCAAAATGCGTTGCGAGCAGCGGCGCGATGCGCTGCCGCATCCGCTCTGCCAGCATCGGCGGGATGGTGGCGCGCAGGCCGGGATAATGCGGGCCGATCGGTTGCAGACGCAGCATTGCCGCATCCTCACGCAGCACGTCCGGGCCGGGCCAGAAGTCGTCGAGGATCAGTGTCGGCTGCTGCTCTTTGCCGTCCAGGGATACATGCGGTTCGGGATTGTTCTGCATCGTTCAGACATCATTGCGACAGTCACACATCGGTGCAAGCCGAGGAGTAAATAGCTGTATTCGTATGCGTCGCCATTGCCGCGACGACGGCGGTAGGGCAAGTTTTGCCGAGTATAAGATTGCAACGGGCGCCAAGACCCGAAAACCGTCCGCAGGGAGAGATGATGACCGAAAAGCCGCGCCAAAGCATGGCGGGCCTGTGGAATCTGAGTTTCGGATTCTTCGGCATCCAGATCGGCTTCGCGCTGCAGAACGCGAATATGAGCCGGATTTTTCAGTTGCTGGGCGAATCTCTCGACCGGCTTCCGGCGTTGTGGATTGCGGCGCCGCTGACCGGGCTGATCGTGCAGCCGATAATCGGTCATTATTCCGACCGCACCTGGACCCGGCTGGGGCGCAGGCGGCCCTATTTCCTTGCCGGTGCCGTTCTCGCCGCTTTTGCCCTGTTCGTCATGCCGCAATCGCCGGCCATATGGTTTGCGGCGATGATGCTGTGGGTGCTCGACGCCTCGCTCAATGTGTCGATGGAGCCGTTTCGCGCCTATGTCGGCGATCAGTTGCGCCGCGACCAGCATACTGCGGGTTACGCAATGCAAACCGCTTTTATCGGTGCAGGTGCAGTGGTTGGGTCGCTGCTTCCCTATGTTTTTGCCAAGCTGGGCGTTTCGAATGAAGTTGTTGGCGGCGGCGTGCCGGATTCGGTGCGGTACAGTTTCTGGATCGGCGGGGTCGCACTTTTACTGGCAATATTATGGACGGTGTTTACCACGCGCGAATATAGCCCGGCGGAAATGGAGTCCTTTGGAGAAGAGGAGCTTCCCACCGCGGCACCTCAGCCGGCAAAGCTGAATTTCGGCCTGTGGGCGGGAATTGGCGCTGTCGTGCTGCTGGCGGTTTCGACACTTGGTCTGGAAAAAGAGCTTTATCTGCTGGGCGGGCTGCTGATCGCCTATGATCTGTGCAAGCTGGCGGCATGGACGCTGGCCCAGCGGGGCAATACGGACAATATGCTCAGCCATATCGTTGGTGATTTTTCCGGTATGCCGACGATCATGAAGCGGCTGGCGCTGGTCCAGTTTTTTACCTGGTCCGCGCTGTTCATCATGTGGATCTACACGACGCCGGTCGTCGTCCAATATGTTTATGGCTCCACCGATCCGACAAGTCCTGCCTATAACGAAGGGGGTAACTGGGTTGGCGTTCTGTTTGCGGTGTTTAACGGCGTGGCTGCCGTCGCCGCGTTGACGATCCTGCCGCCATTGTCGCGGCGCATCGGCAAGGCCCGCACGCATCTGATCTGTCTGTTGTTCGGCGCGGCCGGATTTGCCAGCTATTTGGTCATTCGCAGTCCCTATTGGCTGCTGGTCAGCGAAATCGGCATCGGCATCGCCTGGGCATCGATCCTCGCCATGCCCTATGCGATCCTTGCGTCCAGCCTGCCGCAACGAAAACTCGGCATTTATATGGGGCTGTTCAACATCTTCATCGTCGTACCCCAGCTTCTCGTCGCCACCGTGATGGGCAGCATCATGAAGGCGTTTTTTCCGACGCAGCCCATCTGGACGATGGCCTTTGCCGCCGGGGTCCTGATTTTTGCCGCCCTTGCCATGTTGCGCGTGCGCGCCGCCGAAATCGAACTGGAAGCTCAATGAAAAAACTTACCCTTTCGCTCGCGGCGGCCGCGCTCGCTATCGGTACTGCCTCGGCCCAGATGCATGGCACGTCCGCGAAGGCGGATTCGCTCGCGGCCTATCAGCCCCAACCCTATGCGACGATCCACAATGCGCCGTGGAGCGAGACGGCGGTACTATACGAACTCAACACCCGTCAGTTCACGCCGGAAGGGACGTTTCGTGCTGCCCGGAAACAGCTTCCCCGTCTGAAGAAGCTCGGCGTCAATATCATCTGGCTGATGCCCATCCACCCGATCGGGAAGAAGAATCGCAAGGGCACGCTGGGGTCGCCCTATTCGGTCCGGAACTATCTGGAGGTGAACCCGCGACTGGGGACCAAGGCGGATCTGAAGGCGTTTGTCGATGCCGCGCACAAGCTGGGGATGCACGTCATTCTCGACTGGGTGGCGAACCACACCGCCTGGGACAATGTCTGGGTAAAGGCACATCCCGACTGGTATGAGCGTAACTGGAAGGGCGATTTCACGCCTACGCCATGGTGGGACTGGTCGGATATTATCGACCTGAATTACGACAAGCCCGCACTGCGCAAGGCGATGACCGACGCAATGGTCTATTGGGTGAAGAATTTCGGGATCGACGGCTATCGGGCCGATGTTGCCGGTTATGTGCCGCTCGATTTCTGGGAAACGGCGCGCGCGCGTCTGGAACGGATCAGGCCGGTCTTCATGCTCGCTGAATGGAAGTTTCCCGAATATACCCGAAAGGCGTTTGACGCCGTCTATGCCTGGGACTGGCATAACACCATGAAGAATATCGCGCAGGGTAAGGCCGACGCCACCGCGCTCTATGGCTATTATAGCGAGAATGAGAGCGCCTGGCCGAAATCGGCGATGCGCATGGTCTATGTCGCCAATCACGACAGCAATGCCTGGGAAGGCACGCAATATGAGAATTTCGGCGAGGCTCTGCCGGCGGTGATCGCGCTGAGCTTTACCGGCGAAGGCATCCCGATGATCTATGACGGGCAGGAGGCGTGTAACCACAAACGGCTTGCCTTCTTTGAAAAGGATACGATCCAGTGGGACGCCCATCCCGATTGCAGGCTGGGATCGCTGTTTCACGACCTGATCCGCTTTCGCGACGACAACAAGGCGCTGCATAACGGCAAATGGGGCGCGCGGATGGTCAAGGTCGACAATGACAAGCCGCAACAGGTGTTCAGCTGGGTGCGTCAGGAAGGCAATGACAAAGTGTTCGGCGTGTTCAACCTGTCGGCAAAGCCGGTTACGGTCAGCTTCCCGACCCGGTTACAGGCCGGAACCTATCATGAGTTTCGTGGCAGTGCCCCGGTGACGATCACCAGGGGTGAGACGATGACGCTTCCCGCCTGGGGCTATCGCCTGTTCGCGCACGAGGAGTGACGCACCGGGTGGTCAGCGCAGCTTTGTCGCCGCGATACCGCCCAGTTCGCTTGCCTGCCAGCCGATCAGCGCGGGGATGCCGAGCGCGAGGTCGCGTGCGCGCTTGGCGAGCGACAGGGCAAGCGCGCTTTCGGGCGGCAGGCCGAGCAGCGGGCCGATCAGCACATAGGCGGCCTCCTGCACCCCGATTGCGCCGGGAATGATGAAGGCGACGCTGCGCAGCGCGAAGATCAGGCTTTCCAGCGTCAGCACCGCCCATAGCGGTAAATTCACGTCCATCAGCCGCAAGGCGATCCATGCGCCGGCTGCCGAGGCGATCCATCCGGCGAGGTTGAACAGAAAGGATGCCGCCACCCGGCCGCGCTTTTCATAAATCCGGCGAACCAGAATGCCCGTTTCCGCCATTTTCTCTGCCACGCCGGGGATCATGCGTTCCCCCAGCCGTTCGCCCAGCGCGGGGATATAGCGTTGCGCCATCAGGAACGCGGCGAGCATCGCCGCCATCAGCCCCGTCCCGGCGAGAATCGGTAAAAGGACCGAGTCGACGCCTGCGGTGACCGTCAGCGCGAGCATGATGATGCCGAACAGGGTGAAAATCAGTTGTCCCGCCATCTCGGTCGTCATCTCGACGATCAACGCGGCATAGACGAGCGGTGCCGCAATTCCGCGCGCGGTCAGTATGCGCGTGCCCAGGACGATGCCGCCGACCTGCGAAAAGGGCAGGATATCGGACGCCGCCTCGCGCACCATGCGCGCCCAGGCGAATAGCGGAACCCGCTGTGCCGATACGCCCGGCGCGGCGCTGATCCATGCGCCGCCCAGAATCGGAAAGACCGCTAGCGAATACAGGCAATAGAGCAAAAACCCGCCGACCCCGATCCGTTCCGCGGCGGACAATACCTGTGTCAGCCCGGCCGATCCGAACGCCCATATCGCCGCACCCAGCCCGACAAAGGTCGCCAATACTATCCAGAGCCGGGTGCGCATCTGAATCAGGCCGTGGAGGGTTTCTTGCCACGCCCCGTGAAGCGCAACGCCAGTCGCATCATCCGCGGTACGAAGCGCGGACGCAGCAGGCGCTGATCATATTGCCCCAGCCGCCGGTCATTTTCGGCAAGGCAGATGCGCGCCAGTTCGGGAAAGCTGATTTCGACGCCGAGTTCCTTTGATCCGTTGAGCGTGAAATTATTGTCCTGTCCCTTTTCGCTGTCTTCCATGCCGCGTGCAATGCCGATGCGTTCCCAGATCAGGAATGCCCAGACCGCCGCGATTTTTGCCGCGAACCACGGACGACGCCACAGCGGCATGTTGCGGCGATGCCAGGCGACCCAGTTGACGAAGAACAGGATATGGCGGCCCTCTTCATGCATTACGGGTTCGAATGTATTGACCAGTTCTTCCGGAAAGAAGCCCGATCGTTTGGCAAGGTCGAACAGGCCGAAGCCGAAGAAACTGTCGATGCATTCCGAATAACCGGTCACCATGAACGCCCATTCGGGGTCGCGCGGTACCTTATATTCCGGTTCGGGCTCCAGCTCGATGCCATAAGCCTGCACCATGTCGGCCAGTACGATCTTGTGCCGCTTCTCCTCAAACGCATTCATCGCGATGGCGTCGTAGAGCAGAGGATCGGAAATATCCCTGCCATAGGTGGCGACGTTCATGCCCGCACGCCCCTCGGTCTGCACCGCAATGTCCCAGATGGGCAGGGAAACGATCTTGTCGCGGGTTTCGTCGTCCAGCCTTGGCCAGTCGATCAGCGCCGGTCGATAGGGGTCATGGGTATCGAGCAGCGTTTGGCAGAACAGGCGCAGGTGATCGTCCGACCCAAGCCGAACGGGCTGATCGGGGGCAACCGAGAGTCCGAATTTGGCGAGCATCATTCCCTCCCAAAATCGCCGAAATTTCCCAGTGCGATGCCGTGCGCTTCGATGGCGTCGCGGACGTCGCGGTCAAGCAGGGCTGCCAGTTCATCCCGATGGCGATAGTCGGGGCCACAGCCGGGCCACTGATCCATAACCGCCGGATGCAGATAAAGTTCGTTCAGTCCGTCCGAAACCTGCGGAATGGCGCGCAGGACATTGGCGGTGTTCATCCGCCCGCTGTCGGCCAGTCCGAATACACGGTCGGGGGCATCCATGGCGTTGCGCCGGGCGCGCCGGCGAAGCATTCGGGCAAAAGGGGCTGCGAGCCAGCCCGATCCTTTCGGGCGTCCCGGTTCTACCGGCGCACGCAGCGCCTTTGCGCCATGACGGCGCGCGGTGGCGATCAGGATCGAACCGATGACCGGATGGACGTGGAAATGCTTGTGTGCATTGACGTGATCGAGCGGCAGACCAGTCGCGGCGAATGCGGCGAACTGCGCCTCGATCTCGGCGCGAAGCTGACGGCGTACGGCTGGACGAAAGGCGAAAGCGAACCCGGCCAGCGCCATATTGTCGCGAAACCGGCCGCGCGCGTCGATCAGGTCGGGGACCTGTTCGGGGGGCAGGATCGGACAGCCATCGACCAGCACCAGATGCAGCCCCACCCCCAGCCGGGGCAGGCGTCGTGCCCGCTGCACCGCGTCGGCGGCGGCATCACCCGCGACCATCAGGCTGGCGGCGGTCAGGATGCCGCTCTGATGCGCTTGTTCGACCGCATCATTGACCGCGATGGCCGCGCCGAAATCATCGGCGGTGACCACCAGCCGTTTCATCCCGCAGCGCCCTTCCGTTCGCGCAGGAAGTGGAAGAATTCCACGCCTTCGCGCAGGCGGCGCTTCATCATGTCGAAATCGCGCACCATCTCCCCGACGATCGAGCCGATCTTGCCGGGGCGGAAATAGAAACGCTTGTAGAAATCCTCGACCGAGTGGAAGATTTCGCCATGGCTGAGGTGCGGATAGTGCAGCGGTGCGATCTGTACGCCGTGATCGTCGACCAGTTCGGCGTTGCTCGCATCCAGCCAGCCATTTTCGACCGCCTGATTATACAGGAACGTGCCGGGATAGGGTGCTGCCAGTGACACCTGAATCGTGTGCGGGTTGATCTTGCGCGCCCAGTTCACCGTCTGCTCGATGGTTTCCTTCGTCTCGCCCGGCAGGCCGAGGATGAAGGTGCCGTGGATAGCGATGCCCAGCTTGTGACAGTTGCGGGTAAACTCCTCCGCAACCTCGATGCGCATGCCCTTTTTGATATTGTGCAGGATCTGCTGGTTGCCGCTTTCATAGCCGACGAGCAGCAGGCGCAGGCCGTTTTCCTTCAGCACCTTCAGCGTTTCATAGGGCACGTTTGCTTTTGCGTTGCACGACCAGGTGACACCCAGCTTGCCGAGTTCACGCGCAATCGCCTCCGCACGCGGACGGTCGTCGGTAAAGGTATCGTCGTCGAAGAAAAATTCCTTCACTTCCGGAAACGCCTTCAGGCAATATTTGATCTCTTCGATGACATGCCCGACGCTGCGCGTGCGATAACGATGTCCGCCCACCGTTTGCGGCCACAGGCAGAAGGTGCAGCGCGATTTGCAGCCGCGGCCCGTATAGATGGAGATGTACGGGTGCTTCAGATAACCGATGAAATAATTGTCGATCACCAGATCGCGTTTATAGATGGGGGAGACGAAGGGCAGGTCGTCCATCGTCTCCAGCATCGGCCGGTCGTCATTATGGGTGATGACGCCGTTGTGGACCCAGGACAGCCCCTGAATCGCGTGCCAGTCGCGACCGTCGGCGACTTCCTTGATCGTGAAGTCGAATTCGTTGCGTGCGACAAAATCGACGATGCCGCCCGCATCCTTCAGGCTCTTGTCGGCCTCGACCGCGACCTTTGCGCCGATAAAGCCGACTTTCAGGTCAGGATTTTCGGCCTTGAGCGCTTCCGCCGTTTTCACGTCGGAGGCGAAGCTGGGCACCGAGGTGTGGAGGATGGCAAGGTCGAAATCTTTCGCCTGCGCGGTCACTTCGGGCAGCTTGATGCCGTGCGGCGGCGCGTCGATCAGCTTTGAATTCTCGACTAGTGCCGCCGGCTGCGCGAGCCAGGTCGGATACCAGAAGCTCTTGATTTCGCGTCGAGCCTGATAGCGCGATCCCGCACCGCCGTCGAAACCGTCGAACGAGGGTGCCTGGAGGAAGAGCGTGCGCATCGAATAAGAGCCTTTCTTCATTTTCCGGCGAGCCGGCCCCCGCGTGTAATTTTAAGGGCTGCGCCGCGCCATTCAACCGAGCGCGTGACGAAACCGCCTAAAAACAGCGCGAAGGACAGCGTGTCCCGCACCGGAATCAATGCGATCCGGGCGAGCGCGTCGCCAGTGTCGCGCGCCGTCCGTACCGCGACTATGCCGCGTGCTGCAAGCGCGAACAGCAACGCAACCGTTCCCGGCCATCCCGGTACGCAGATCAGGGAGACGAGCGCCAGCGCGAGAGGATGGAGGATGATGCTTCCCGCCGCGCCGCCGGGGTCGATCCCGGCAATGGTGGCGTTCCAGCGCAATTCGTGGCGCAGGAGCGCACCCGGCGCCTCTTCGGTAAAACAATGGGTGAGCAGCATCGGCGGGATGGCCACCCGCTTTCCGCGCGCCCGAACCGCTGCGCCGATCGCGTGGTCGTCGGCCAGAATATCGGCAAACGCTTCGAACCCGCCAAGCGCGTTCAGCATTTCGCGGCGCATCGCGATGGTGGAGCCCATACAGGGGTGGCCCATGCCGCTGGCGATGCCGATCGCGGCGGCGGGAAGAAAATGCAGGTCGGTGCCCAGCGCCGCCAGCCGCGACCAGAAACCGGCATCGCCTCGCCCTCGATACAGGCACGACACCGCTCCGACACCCGGCTGCTCCAGTCCATGATGAAGGGTCGCCAGATAGCTGCGCGGTACCGCCATGTCGCTGTCGCTCAGCACGATCCGGTCGTGCCGGGCACGGCGCATCAGGTTGATCAGGTTCGAAACCTTGGCATTGCTGCCGTGTACGGTCGGGTCGACCACCAATTCGATATCGGCATCGGGATAGCGCGCCTTCAGCGCCTCGACCGCCGCAATCGCCGGATCGTCGGCACGCTGTACCCCGCACAGCATTTGCACAGGTGCCGGCCAGTCCTGTTCGATGAAAGTGGCGAGGTTTTCAAAGAGGCGCGGTTCCGCACCATATAGAGGCTTGAGCAATGTGACGGCAGATGCGTCGAACGGTGCAGCGGTGTGTGGCGCCGTGCGATAGCGACCGATCAGCATCGCGCCCCAGAGCAGTAATATGCTGCCCGCAATCGCGGCCAGCGACACGCAAACGGCGATAATCTCCAGCGCCAATCCCTTGCGACTCCCCGATCCGGCTACGACCTTTTCCGCACCGCCAAAAATGCCTAAGGGCCCAGTGCGGCGCGTGCGACAAGGGAGTGAATAGGCTGACCAGTCTGTCCGACAAGGTTTTTCTGACTGGTGCGACCGGCTTTGTCGGCGGTGCAGTGCTGCGCGCGCTGATGCGGCGCGGAACCCGGCCGACAGTGCTGGTTCGCGATACCAGCCCGCGCACAAACCTGTCGGGCTTTACCGGGCCGGTCGTCACCGGCGATCTGCGCGACCGGGCATCGCTTGAAAAAGCCATGGCGGGGGCGCGGCAGGTCTTTCATGTTGCCGCAGATTATCGGCTCTGGGCACGTGACCCGGAAGAAATTGTCCGCAACAATATCGCCACCACCCGCAATGTGATGGAAGCGGCGCTGGCCGCAGGCGTTGAGCGCATCGTCTATACCAGCAGCGTGTCGACGATCCTGCCCGATCCCGATGGCCCCGCCGATGAAGATCGTGCGGCGCAGCCCGATCAGGTGATTACCGCCTATAAACGTTCCAAGGTGGAAGCCGAGCGGCTGGTCGAGCGCATGGTCGCCGAACAAAGCCTGCCTGCGGTGATCGTCAATCCCTCGACACCGGTGGGGCCCGGTGATGTGCGCCCGACCCCGACCGGGCGCATTATCGTCGAGGCCGCGAATGGCCGGATGCCCGCCTATATCGAAAGCGGGCTGAACGTCGTGCATGTCGATGACGTGGCCGACGGCCATATCGCCGCGCTGGAGCAGGGGCAGTTGGGCGAACGCTATATTCTGGGCGGTGACGATGTGACGATGCGCGACCTGTTCGGTGCCATCGCCCGGTTGGCGGGACGCAGGCCGCCGCGTGTGCGCCTGCCCACCGGGCCGCTTTATCCGCTTGCCTGGGTAAATGAGGGGATTGCGCAGGTGACGGGCAAGGAGCCGTTCCTCACCCGCGATGCGTTGCGGATGGCGAAACACGCGATGTTTTATTCCTCGACAAAGGCAGAGCGCGATCTGGGTTATCGCCATCGCCCCTATGAAAGCGCGATTGCCGATGCGCTGACATGGTTTCGTGCCGCAGGGAGCGTGCGGTGACTGGTGCATTGATCGAGCTGGCGATTGCCGTGCTGGCATTGCTGATCTGGATCGGGATGCTTGTCGTGCGGGGTGGCTTCTGGCTGGCGCGCGAACGCGATACGTGCGATCTGCCGCCGGAGCCGACGGACTGGCCGGATGTGGTGGCGGTGGTGCCCGCGCGCGACGAGGCCGATGTTATTGCCCGCGCGATCGGCAGTCTTGCCGCGCAGGACTATCCGGGGCGGTTCGGTATCATTCTGGTCGATGATTCGAGCAGCGACGGCACGGCGGATGTGGCGCGGCAGGCGGCGCGCGATGCCGGCGGTCATCCGCTGGAAATCGTGACCGGGCAACCGCTTCCTTCCGGCTGGACAGGCAAGCTCTGGGCGGTGTCGCAGGGCGTTGCGGCGGCGGGTGGCGGCCCGCACTATCTCTGGCTCACCGATGCCGATATCGCCCATGCGCCCGATACGCTGCGCAGTCTGGTGGCACGCGCGGAGGCGGGCGGGCTGGTCCTTACCTCGTTGATGGCGAAACTGCGCTGCGACACTTTTGCCGAACGTGCGCTGATCCCGGCCTTCGTCTTCTTTTTTCAGATGCTCTATCCCTTTGCCCGCGTGAACCGGCCCGGGCGCATGGCGGCGGCGGCGGGCGGCTGCATGCTCGCCCGGCGCGATGCGCTGGAACGTGCGGGCGGGATTGCGGCGATCCGCGGCGCACTGATCGACGATTGCACATTCGGCGCGCTGATGAAGCGTGAAGGGCCGATATGGCTGGGCCTGACCGACCGGTCGCGCAGTATTCGTCCGTATGACGGCTGGGGAGAGATTGCCGCAATGATTTCGCGTTCGGCCTATGCGCAGCTTGGCTATTCGCCCTGGGCGTTGTTGGGTACGCTCATCGGCATGGCGCTGGTCTATCTTGCCCCGCCGGTGCTGGCTTTTGCGGGCGGCTATCCCTTGATCTGGGGCATGGCACTGGCCGCATGGGTGCTGATGACGATTGCGTTTCAGCCGATGCTGCGATTCTATCATCGCTCACCGCTCTGGGGGATTGCCTTGCCGTTGATCGCGGCCTTTTATGCGGGATGCACCTTCCTCTCCGCCTGGCAGCACTGGCGCGGGCGCGGCGGCATGTGGAAGGGCAGGGCGCAGGCGGCAAGGGCAGGCGGATGACGGCGGAGGCAGCACAACTCGCATCGGGCAAAGGCCATCGCGACGAGAATTTTCCCGTTGCGTCGCATCTGGTGAAGCCCGCCTATCGCGCGCCGATCATGGCCTTTTACCGGTTTGCCCGCGCGGCCGATGACGTTGCCGACAATCCGGATGCCGCGCCGGAGGAAAAGTTGCGCCTGCTCGACGCGATGCGCGAAGGGGTGATGGGGCGCGGCGATAATGAAGAAGCGCTGGCGCTGCATCATGCAATGGCCGAACGCGACCTCGACCCCGGCCATGCCTGCGACCTGCTCGATGCCTTCACCCATGACGTGACGATCAACCGCTATGCCGACTGGGGGGAATTGATCGGCTATTGCCGCCTGTCCGCGATGCCTGTCGGGCGCTATGTGCTCGACGTGCACGGCGAATCGCGCACGCTGTGGCCCGCATCGGATGCACTGTGTGCGGCGCTTCAGGTCATCAATCATCTGCAGGATTGCGGCAAGGATTATCGGACATTGAACCGCGTCTACATTCCTTCCGAAACGCTCGCGGAAACGGGCGGCCGTATCGAGGACCTCGGCGGCGCACAAGCGACGCAGGGTCTGCTTGCGGCGATCCGGCATCTGGCGGCAAAGACGGACGCGCTGCTTGAGCAATCGGCGGGGTTTGCCGCGTCGATTCGCGATTCCCGGCTGGCAGGCGAAGTGGCGGTGATCCACGGCCTTGCGGTCAGCCTGAACAAACGGCTGCATCGCCGCGACCCGCTCAGCCAGCGGGTGCATCACACCAGGCCGCAGGCGGCAATGCTGGCGACGGGGGCACTGCTCAAATACTGGCTGCGGTGGCCGCGATGAAACAGACGCCCTCGCACGCAATGGACCTGCAACAGGCGGCGCATGGCAGCAGCTTTTATGCCGGGATGCGGGTGCTGCCCAAGCCCCGGCGTGAAGCAATGTACGCGATTTACGGCTTTTGCCGGGTGGTTGATGATATCGCCGACGATTTGCAGGGCGACCGGGCAGAGCGTGCCGCCCAACTGGCGCAATGGCGGGCGGATATCGCTGCGCTCTACGCCGGTGGCGATCCGGGACTCGCGAGGATGCTGAAACCGGCGATCGAGCGTTTCGATCTGAAGAAGCCCGATTTCGATGCGATTATCGACGGCATGGCGATGGATGTCGCGCGCGATATTCGCTGGCCGCGCGCCGACGAACTCGACCTGTATTGCGACCGGGTGGCGTCGGCAGTCGGGCGGTTGTCGGTGCAGGTGTTCGGGATGGAGCGGGAGCCCGGTCTGGCGCTCTCGCACCATCTGGGCCGCGCGCTGCAATTCACCAATATCCTGCGCGATATTGACGAGGATGCGGCGATCGGGCGCGTCTATCTGTCATGGGAAGCGCTGGAGGGTGCGGGCATCGTGCCGATCACGCCGGAGGCAGTGGCGGCCGATCCGCGTATCGACGCTGCCTGCCGCCCGCTGCTGGCACAGGCCGAAGCGCATTTTCGTGAAGCCGAAGCGATATTGGCGAAGAAGCCGAAGGGCTATCTGATCGCACCCCGGTTGATGGCGGCGGTCTATGCGAAGCTGTTGCGGCGGATGGCGGCGGCGGGCTGGGCACCGCCGCGCGAGCGCGTGAAGCTCAGCAAGCCTGCCCTGCTGTGGACGCTGGCGCGGCTGGGGTTGAAGCGTTGACCCTGCGCCGGGTGGTGATTGCGGGCGCGGGGATGGCGGGCCTGTCGGCTGCCGTCACGCTGGCGCGAAAGGGCATTGCGGTGTCGCTGTCCGATTCAGCGGCGCAGGCGGGCGGGCGCTGCCGCTCCTATCACGATCCGCAGCTTGGCCTGACCATCGACAACGGTAATCATCTGGTGCTGTCGGGTAATGCCGCGGTGGCGCGTTTTCGTGCGGCGATCGGGGCGGATACTCCGCTGGCGGGACCGGATGAGGCACGCTTTGCCTTTCGCGACCTGAGGAGCGGTGCGCACTGGTCGGTGCGGATCAGCGACGGCCGGCTGCCCTGGTGGATCTTTTCGCGGCGTGCGCGCGTGCCAGGCAGCCGCGTGCGCGACTATCTGCCGCTGGTCCGCCTGCTGCGGGGAAGCGATATGCGGATCGACGCCCGGATTGCTGCGAAAGGGCCGGTCTGGGACCGGTTGCTCGAACCCGTGCTGCTCGCCGCACTCAATACCGATCCGTGTGAGGCATCGGCGGCGCTGGCGGGTGCGGTGCTGCGCGAAAGCGTGGCGAAGGGCGGACAGGCCACCTGTCCACGGATTGCCGAGCCGACGCTGGCATCGGCCTTTGTCGACCCGGCGACGGCATTTCTCGACCGGCGGGGTCAGCCGGTGCGGCTGGGACGGCGGCTAAAGGCTATTCGCTTTGCAGGCGACCGGATAGCAGCGCTCGACTGGGCGGACGGGGCTCAGGATATTGCGCCCAATGAAGCGGTGATCCTTGCCGTGCCGCCCTGGGTCGCGACTACATTGGTGCCGGAGTTGCGCGCTCCCGACCAGTTTCGCGCCATCGTCAATGCGCATTTCGCGATTGCGCCGCCAAAGGATGCGCCGCCGATGCTGGGCCTGCTGGGTGGAACGGCGGAATGGCTGTTTGCCTTCCCCGACCGGATTTCGGTGACGGTCAGTGCTGCCGACCGGCTGGTGGACGTCGACCGGGAGACGCTGGCGCGGACATTCTGGACGGAAATCTGTGCTGCCTATGGCATCGACACGGCCATGCCGCGCTGGCAGATCGTCAAGGAAAAGCGCGCGACCTTTGCTGCGACGCCCGCACAGAATGCCAAGCGCCCGCCCGCCGAAACCCGCTGGCGCAACCTGTTTCTGGCAGGCGACTGGACGGATACCGGCCTGCCCGCCACGATCGAGGGGGCATTGCGTTCCGGCGAAGTCGCGGCGGGGCTGGCGATGCGGGCGCGGCTTGCGTAGGAAGTGCGAACGACCATGGATGCCACGCTGACCCAATCCGACCCGAACGCGCTGGATCATGTCGATCGCGCCGTAAACCGTGCCACTGCCGCGCTGGGCAAGGCGCAACGGCCGGACGGGCATTGGGTGTTCGAACTGGAGGCGGATGCCACCATCCCGTCCGAATATGTGCTGCTGCGCCATTATCTCGGCGAAGCGCGCGATACGGAGCTGGAGGCGAAAATCGCCACCTATCTGCGCCGTCGGCAGGGGACGCACGGCGGTTGGCCGCTCTTTCACGACGGGGAATTCGATCTCAGCGCGACGGTGAAGGCCTATTATGCGCTGAAGATGATCGGGGACGATGTCGATGCGCCGCATATGCGGCGTGCGCGCGAAGCGGTGCTGGCGGCGGGCGGTGCGGCGGCGAGCAACGTCTTTACCCGTATTCAGCTTGCCCTGTTCGATGCCGGGCCGTGGGATGCGGTGCCGACCATGCCGCCCGAACTGATCCTGTTGCCGCGCTGGTTTCCGATCCATCTGTCGAAAATGTCCTATTGGGCGCGCACGGTGGTCGTACCGCTGTTGGTGCTGGCGGCGAAAAAGCCGGTGGCGCGCAATCCGCTGCGCGTCCGGGTCGACGAACTTTACACGGGCGAAGCGGTGACGCCGGAGCGGCGGGTGGCCGATGAAAAATGGCTCTGGACGATAGGCTTCAACACGCTTGACCGGGTGTTGAAGCGGGTGGACGGTCTGTGGCCGGAAAAGACCCGCAAACGCGCCATCGATGCCTGTGTGGCTTTTGTCGAGGAACGGCTGAACGGAGAGGACGGGCTGGGTGCCATTTATCCGGCCATGGCGAATAGTGTGATGATGTTCGACTGCCTAGGCTATGCTGAGGATCATCCTTCGCGTGCGATTGCGCGCAAATCGGTCGAAAAACTGCTCGTGATCCATGCGGACGAGGCTTATTGTCAGCCCTGTGTTTCGCCGGTGTGGGATACCGCGCTCGCCGCGCACGCCATGCTGGAAGTGGGTGATGAGACGGCGGAAAAGCGGGCGGAGGCAGCACTGGACTGGCTTGGCCCGCGCCAGGTGCTGGACGTGAAGGGCGACTGGGCGGAGGAACGGCCCGATATACGGCCCGGCGGCTGGGCGTTTCAGTATAACAACGCGCACTATCCCGATCTTGACGATACCGCCGTGGTGGTGATGGCGATGGATCGCGCGCGCGCGAAATCCGACGCGGATCGCGATGAGGCGATTGCGCGCGGGGCCGAGTGGACGGTCGGCCTGCAATCGCGTGACGGCGGCTGGGGCGCGTTCGATGCCGACAATGCCTATCACTATCTTAACAACCTGCCCTTTGCCGATCATGGCGCGCTGCTCGACCCGCCGACCGCCGATGTCAGCGCGCGGTGCGTGTCGATGCTGGCGCAGCTTGGCGAGCCGACCGACAGCGCGCGGATGCAGGCGGCGCTGGGCTGGCTGGAAAAAGCGCAGGAAGCCGATGGAAGCTGGTTCGGGCGCTGGGGCGTCAACTATATCTACGGCACCTGGTCGGTGCTTTGTGCGCTGAACGCGGCAGGTGTTGCGCCCGATCATCCGATGGTCGCAAAGGCGGTCGCGTGGCTTAAATCCATCCAGAATCCGGACGGCGGCTGGGGGGAGGATTGCGACAGCTATGCGCTCGATTATGAGGGCCATCGTCCGGCACCTTCCACTGCGTCGCAGACGGGATGGGCGCTGCTGGGCCTGATGGCGGCGGGTGAGGTCGATTCCGATTCGGTCGCACGCGGGATCGGCTGGTTGGCCGAACATCAACAGGCGGACGGATTGTGGGGGCAGGAATTCTATACCGGCGGCGGTTTTCCGCGCGTCTTTTACCTGCGCTATCACGGCTATCCCAAATATTTCCCGCTCTGGGCGATGGCGCGCTACCGCAACCTTAAACGTTCCAACACGCGCCGTGTCGCGCACGGCATGTGACGCTGATCGTCGCCTGCGGGCTGCTCCGCGAGAAGCGGCTGATCGAAGGGACAGGACGCGATATCGTCGCGGTGGCGGGCGGTGGTGACGGCGCGCGGCTGGCACAGGAACTGCACGCGCTGGCGGTGCAATCCCCCGGTCCGATCGTATCGAGCGGACTGGCCGGGGCGCTCAATCCGACGCTGCATCCCGGTGATGTAATTATCGACGGCAACCGGAGGCTGATCGAAAAGCTGCTGACGATGCTGCCCTATGCCCGGCGTGGGGGCGTGATCGGCAGGGACGATGCGGTGGCGGCGCGGGAGGACAAGCGAATCCTGTGGCAGGAAAGCGGGGCTATCGCCGTCGATATGGAAAGCCATGTCGCAGCACTGGTGGCGGAGGAGCGCGGGCTGCCCTTCGCGGCGGTCCGCGTGATTTCCGACACGGCGGACGAGACACTGCCCCCCGCCGCGCTGGCGGGGATGCGGCCCGATGGCGGCATGGCGCTGGGCCGCGTGCTGGCCTCGCTTGCCCGTCATCCTGCGCAACTGCCCGCGCTGATCCGCACCGGGCGGCGCGCGGGCACTGCGTTCAAACGGTTAGGCGGCGTTTACGACGTGCTTGGACGCCTTGGGATCGGCCGCCTTGATCTTGGCGAGTTCCCGCTCGACATGGGTTGAGAAACTTTCTTCCGCCGGGCGCTGATTGGACAGGTCGATATCGGGCGCCATCGGCCCGTCAGTACGCACGCCCTTGCGTCCCACCTGCATCATTTTCAGCGGATGGCGGATGGCATCGGTCGCGGCCGTACCCTCAAACCCGCAATGGACCATGCAATCGGCGCATTTTTCATATTTGCCGACGCCGTATTTGTCCCAATCGGTCCCTGCCATCAGTTCCTTGAAGGTGGAGACATAGCCCTCGCCGAGCAGGTAGCAGGGCTTCTGCCAGCCGAACACGGTGCGCAGCGGCATCGACCAGGGCGTGCATTCATAGGTCTGGTTGCCCGCCAGGAAGTCGAGGAACAACGGCGAATTGGTGAAGGTCCATGCCTTGCCGCCGTTCCCGCGGGAAAATACGTCACGGAAGAAGTTGCGCGTGCGCTCGCGATTGAGGAAATGCTCCTGATCGGCGGCGCGCTCATAGGCATAGCCCGGCGAAATGGTAATCTCCACGCCACGTGCTTCCATCTCGTCGAAGAAACCCGCCAGCCGCGCCGGATCGGCACCGTCGAACACGGTGCAATTGACCTGCACCCGGAAGCCCTTGGCCTTGGCCAGTTCGATCGCTTCGATGGCGATGTCATAGGTGCCGTCCTGATCGACGGCATGGTCGTGCATCTGTTTGTCGCCGTCGAGATGGATCGACCAGGTGAAGAAGGGCGACGGTTTATACTGGTCGATCTTCTTCTTGAGCAGCAGCGCGTTGGTACACAGGATCACGAACTTCTTCTTCGCGATGAAGCCCTCGACGATGCGCGGCATTTCCTTGTGCAGCAGTGGCTCGCCACCGGCAATCGACACGGCGGGTGCGCCGCATTCGTCAATCGCCTCCATGCATTGATCATAGGACAGGCGCTGGTTCAAAATTGCGTCCGGGTAATCGATCTTGCCGCAGCCGGGGCAGGCGAGGTTGCAGCGGAACAGCGGTTCCAGCATCAGTACCAGCGGATATTTGCCGCCCTTGATATGCTCGCGCAGCGTGTAGCTGCCGATGCGGGCAATTTGGGAAAGCGGAATCGACATGAGGAAATCCTAAACGTCAGGGGAAGACAGATTATTTCGCGCCTACATGGGCGCGCAGGGGCGGGGTGCGCAAGCGGGCAGGAAGACTGAATTCCATATCTTCGGACACTCCATCCTGATGCTCGACGGTCACCGATCCCATCGCACGCAACGCCTCTATCACAGTATCGACGAGCGCGTCAGGGGCAGAAGCACCGGCGGTGAGGCCGATCGTTTCGACACCATCGAACCATGCGGGGTCCAGTGCGCCAGCGTCGGGCACCAGATGGCTGGGCAGGCCCATTTCCGCACCGATTTCACGTAATCGGTTGGAATTGGAACTGTTTTGCGCACCAACGACGAGCAGCAATTCGGCTTCGCGACATAGCGCGCGAACCGCCTGCTGCCGGTTCTGCGTGGCATAGCAAATGTCGGAAACATCCGGCCCGGTGACATTGTCGAACCGGGCGTGCAGTGCGGCGATGACATGGCGGGTATCGTCCACGCTCAGCGTCGTCTGCGTGATATAGGCAATGGGTGCGTCACGCTCAAAAGGCAGGGTGGCGACGTCTTCTTCGCTCTGCACCAGATGCACCGGCGCATCGATCTGCCCCAGCGTGCCTTCTACCTCGGCATGACCCGCATGGCCGATCAGCACGATATGACGCCCCGACTTTGCATAACGGCGGCCCTGAATATGCACCTTCGTCACCAGCGGGCAGGTCGCGTCATACACATCCAGTCCGCGCGTCTGTGCTTCCTTCTCGACGTCCTGCGACACGCCGTGCGCGCTGAAGATGGTCGGCGCTCCGGTCGGAATTTCGGACAGTTCCTCGACGAAAATCGCGCCCTGATCGCGCAATCGATTCACGACATGGGCATTATGTACGATTTCGTGACGTACATAGACGGGCTGCTGATGCTGCTGGAGAACTTTTTCCACGATATCGATGGCGCGTACGACGCCGGCGCAAAAACCGCGGGGTTGAGCAAGAATGATCCGCAAAGGCATGTCCTTTCCGCTGGAAAACAGCGTTTTGCCCCTCCCGGTTCCTCTCCGTCATGCCCTGTAATGGCATTTATGAACCGTATCGACCATTATCTAGGGTCAGGGACCGTTCAGGCGCAAGAGGCTATCGAACCGAATAAATGCCCGCGCAACGTGTCTGGATTTTTGCCGACGCCGCAGATAGAGCGGGCGCAATTCGATGGAAGGAAATCATGCTAGTTTCCAATCGACTGACTCTTGGCCTTGCCTCTGCGATGATGCTGACGCCCGCGGTCGCGCAGGCACAGCAATCGCCCGCATCGACGGTGGAACAACTCGACAGCGGGCTGTTGTCGGCCATGAAGAGCGGCAAGGAGCTGGGCTTCAAGGGGCGTGTGGTGCGCATCGGCCCGGTCATTGAAAAGACCTTTGATCTGCCGCTGATGACACGGCTGGCGGTGGGGCCGGGCTGGAACAGTATCGCACCTGCCGATCAAAAGGCTCTGACGGATGCGTTCTCGCGCATGACCATCGCCCAATATGCGGGCAATTTCGATAGCTGGTCGGGGGAGAAATTCACCGTCAGCCCGAATGTCGAAACGCGCGGCAGCGACGCGCTGGTCCGCACCACGCTGGGTAAGCCCGGCGGCAGCCCGGTGGCGCTGGGCTATCGCCTGCGTCAGGAGGGCGGCGCGTGGAAGATCATCGACGTCTATTACAAGAATTCGATCAGCCAGATTGCCACGCGGCGTTCCGATTTCGCAGGTGTGCTGCAAAAAGGCGGGGCGAAAGCGCTGGTTCGCCATCTCGACGCGCTGGCCGACAAGGCTGCTGATTGACGCCGCTGCTGCTTGCCCTGCCGGTTGCCGCCGCTGATCCGGTCGCGCTGGACACGGCGGCGGCATCCCTGCCGCAACAACCGGTCGTCATGCGCGGCCTGCCGCCCGCGCTGCGGCCCGGTGCCTTCGATACGGCGTCGTCCGGGGCGGCAGATGCGCCGATCATCGTCACGGCATCGGTATCGCCCATGCCGCTGGCACAGTCGCGTGCCGCCGTTGATCCGCCGCCGGTGACGATGGCTTTGGCGGCGACGGTGCCGGTGCGTTTCGCACCGCAAGCCGCCGATTCCGATCATATCGTCGTCACCGCTGCGGTACCGGGGCAGAACGACCCGCTGGAAGGGTTCAACCGGACAATGTTCGGGATTCAGATGGGGCTGGACAAGGTGCTGATCCGCCCGCTGGCGATGGCGTACAAGACGGTGGTGCCGAAGCCGGTGCGATCGGGTCTGCGCAACTTCTTCCGCAATCTGACCGAGCCGCTGGCGTTTTTGAATGACCTGTTGCAGTTGCGCTTCAAGCGGGCAGCAGAAACCTTTGGCCGGTTCGCAATCAACACGGTGCTGGGTATTGGCGGGTTCCTGGACGTGGCGACGCCCGAAGGCGTGCCGCATCATGACAACAGTTTCGGCGATACGCTGGCCTATTACGGCATCGGGCCGGGGCCATATCTGTTCCTGCCCTTTGTCGGGCCGACTACGCTGCGTGATTTGCTGAGCAGCCCTGCGGACGGAGCCGTACTGCCGGTGCTGATAGGCACGCCGTTCGATCGCGCCGAATATCAGATTCCCAAGGCAGTGATTACCGGGCTGGATCAGCGGGCCGAATCCGATGCCGACCTGAAGGCGCTGTACCGCAGCGCGGTCGATCCCTATGCGACGCTGCGGTCGGTCTATCTGCAAAACCGTGCGGCGGAAGTCGCGGCGCTGAAGGAGCATGATGCGGCAAAACCCGCTGCGACCCAGGACGATCCGCTGGCGGATCCGCTGTCCGACCCTTCGGCGGGGTCATCAGGTGATCCGCTGACCGACCCGCTCACTGATCCTGCGGCGAGCGGTAAGGCGAAAACGATGCCGACGCCTGCCAACGACCCGCTGACCGATCCGCTTCAGGATCCTGCGGCGACCGCACCTTCCTCTTCGCGCGACTGATCCGGCGGGCCGAGCAGCGCGGGTTCGAAGATCAGCGCGCAGACCAGTGTCCATGCGAGCGAGATCATCAGAATCTTGCCCATGCTGGCGGTGCCGGGGTGGTGCGACAACCATAAGCTGCCGAATGCCGTGCCGGTGGCCAGTGCGCTGAACAGCACCGCCCGCGCTAGACTGGATTGCAGCAGGTCACGCGCACCCGCGCGCCATGCCATCACGAAATAGATGTGAAAGGCCACGCCTACCCCGAACAACAGCGGAAAGGCGATGATGTTGGCGAAATTGATCGGTTGCCCGATCAGCACGCAGGTGCCGAGCGTCAGGAAGCCCGACAGGACCACCGGTGCGAGCGTGAAGGCGACTTCACGAACGCTGCGCAACACGAAGAACAACAATAGGCTGACCAGCACCAGCGCGATCACTCCGGCTTGAATGAACGCACCTGCGACGGTCGAGGCGGCGGCCTGGGTCGCGACCGGAAGGCCGGAAATGGCAGGGGTGACGCGTGCCACGGCGGCGCGGAAGCGTTCGAGAACGCGATTGTCCATGCTGTTGCCGCTAGGGAACAGTTCGACACGCGCGCGGCCATCGGGCGCCACCCAGTCGCGGCGAAGCTGGTCGGGCAGGGTGTCCCGGCTGACGGGCTGGGCCTGCAACATCGACCGGATCTGGTTCAGTGTAGTATCGAGCGGCTTCGAAAGGACCGCGTTCGCCTTTGCGCGTATCTGCGGCGAGGCGGTGGCCAGTCTTTCAAACGCGGTGGCCAGCCGCAGCGCGGGCTGGTTGGCGGGGGCCGCGGTCTGCTGTGCCACGCTGCGAAGCTGCTGTGCCGTGCTCCGTAACGCCTGAACCAGTTCGCTGTCGCTGGGTGGAGGCATGGTGTCGAACGGGTTGATCGTCAGGTCGAGCAGCATCGAGGCGTCCTGAATCAGCGCCAGTTTCGGTTGCTGGTTGTCGGGGACGAAGCTGTCGAGCGTCACCGCGAGCGAAACTTCGGGCAGCGCACCCAGCTTTTTCGCAAGCGCGTCTGCGGCCTGCACATTGGGGGCGAGCGCCTCGATGGTGTTCGGCGTGCGGTCGGGATCGCGCGTCAGGTCGGTCAGCGTCGCCATCGCGGGCGAATGCGGATCGCGCAGGTGCATCGGGTTGAAGTCGAACCGCACGAACGGCAGCAGCGCGATACTGACCAGCAGCGCCAGCACGAACGCCCACAGCACGCTTTTGCGGCGGCGTTCCAGAAAAGCATCGACGGGCGCCATCTGGCTGAACCCGACGTCGCGGCTTGGCTTGCCGGGGTTGAGCAGTAGCAACAGCGCGGGCAGAAACGTCACTGAAAAGGCGAGCGCAATGATCATGCCCAGCCCGGCGATAATACCCAGTTGCGCGATACCGACATAGGCGGTGGGCAGGAACGCCGCGAAGCCGAGGAAGATCGCCGCCGCCGCCAGCAGCAACGGTGCCCCCAGCGCGCCAGCCGCGCGGCGCAGCGCATCGGCCGCGCCGAAGCCTTCCACCCGCTCGGCATTGAAGCGCACGCTGATCTGAATTCCGAAATCGACTCCCAGCCCGACGAACAGCGGGATGAAGGCGACCGAGATCAGGTTGAGTTTTTCAACCGCCAGCAGGCCGAGCGCGGTGGTGACGATCAGTCCGGCGACGATGGTGATCAGGATTGCCGCGACGATCTTTGCCGAGCGCGTGGCGAACCACAGGGTCAGCAGCATTGCCGCCAGCATCACGAAGGCGACGAGACCGATATTCTCCTCCAGCGTCGCGAATTCCTGATCCGCCAGCGGCACTTCGCCGGTCAGCCGCACCGACACGCCATGCGCGGCATCCAAACCCAGTGACTTGGCCGCAGCATCGACGGCATCGCTTGCCGCCTCTCCGGGCATCAGGTCGGCATGGTTGAGTACCGGCTGGGCAAGGATCAGCTTCCGGGTCGGTGCCGCCATCCCCGACTTGCCGTCATTGAGCAGGCGTTGCCATGAGAAGAAGGCCGGTTTGCCGTCCACCACCTTGTCCAGTGCGTCGGCCAGCGCGGTCATCGGTTTGTCTATCCGGCTGAGCGATGTCGTGCCCTGTTGGACGCCGGTCAGCATGGTCGACAGCGATGTGGCGACGCCACGCAGACTGGGATCGGCGGCGAGCGGTCCCAGCATCGGCTGCGCCTGAATCAGGTTTGCCGTGGTCTGCTGAACCTCCTTTTGTGACTGAAACAACAGCCCTTCGCGTGCGAAGAAATCCCCGCCATCGGGGCGCTGGATCATGCGGAAATGCTGTTTGTCGCTGCCGAGTTTTTTCGCCAGCGCGTCGCTGGCACTTTCGGCCAGTTCGGGCGTCTTGCCGTCGATCACGATCAGCATGACGTCGCGAAGCTGCGGAAAGGCGTTTTCGATCGCGCTTTCCTGTTGCCGCCACTCCACTTTGGGGGAAATCAGCGCGCCGGTATCGGTGGTCATCGCAAAATGACCCGCGGCGTAGAACAGTGCCGCCAGCGTCAGCAGTGCGGTAATCAGCAATGTCGCCCATGGTCGCCTGACGCTGCTACCGACCAGTGCCGGGACCGGGGTGCGCAGAGTCGAAAGCGAAAGCGGCTTCATGTCACAGGAAGTGGCGCAGATTCAGCGAAATGGTTTTGGACCGGCCGTCGAAATCAAACTTCGCATCCTGCCATTTCGGTGGTTTCATGCGAATGGGCGCGTCATTGGAAAAGCCGACCGGCTCGGTTGGAATGCCGAACAGCGCCTGATTGACCTTGCCGTCGCCATTTTCGTCCTGAAAAACCTGCGCGGCATAGATACCCGCGGGCAGGCCGGTGACGCGCACGGTGGTAACGCCGACCTTTGCCGGAGCCGATCCGGTATAGGGGCAGTCGTCCTTCAAAAAGAGCTTTTGGCTGCAGATAGAGACATGCACCATACCCTTTGCCTTGGTGACGTTGCCGACTTTCAGCGTCAGCACCCCCGCATCGGGAACGGGGGCAGGGGCGGGCTTGGGTGCCTGCGTTGCCGCACAGGTCAACAGTGCGGCAATAGCCAGTGCGGCGATACGCTTGATACTCATGAAACTTCCTTACGCCCTTGTGTCCGCCTCTTTTGCGCTTTCATTCCACCGCAGCGCCTTGAGTACGGTATCGACGATGTCCGGGGCATTAAGGCCGGCTTCGTCATATTGCCTGTCGGGCTTATCCTGATCCTGAAAGCGGTCGGGCAGACGCATGGTACGCAGCTTTAGCCCCGCATCGATCAGTCCTTCGTCGCTGGCCAGCGTCAGCACATGCGCGCCCAGCCCGCCAATCGCAGCCTCCTCGATCGTCACCGCCACTTCATGCGTGGCGAGCAGCTTGCGGATCAGTTCCTCGTCGAGCGGCTTGGCGAAGCGCAGGTCGGTGACTGTCGTCGACAACCCCTTGGCCTCCAGCATGTCGGCGGCCTTCTCCGCCTCGGTCAGCCGCGTACCGAGCGACAGGATCGCGACCTTCTTTCCCTCGCGCACAATCCGGCCTTTGCCGATGGGCAGCTTTTCCAGTACTTCGGGGATTGGAACGCCGGTTCCGCTCCCGCGCGGATAGCGCACGGCGATCGGCCCATCGTCATGCACGGCGGCGGTATAGACCATGTTCGCCAGTTCCGCCTCATCGGCAGCCGCCATCACCACGAAATTGGGCAGCGTAGAGAGATAGGTCACGTCGAAGCTGCCTGCATGGGTGGCACCGTCCGCGCCCACCAGACCCGCGCGGTCGATGGCGAACCGAACGGGCAGGTTCTGGATCGCGACGTCATGCACCACCTGATCATAGGCACGTTGCAGGAAGGTCGAATAAATCGCGCAGAACGGGCGCATTCCCTGTGCCGCCAGTCCAGCCGCAAAGGTTACCGCATGTTGTTCGGCAATGCCCACGTCGAACGCGCGATCGGGATGCGCTTTGGCAAAGCGGTCGACACCCGTTCCGCCCGGCATCGCCGCCGTGATTGCACAGAGGCGCTCATCGGTCTCTGCCAGTTTTGCCAGCGTGTCGCCGAACACATCCTGATATTTGGGCGGCCCCGGCGGACCTTTCACCTGTGCGCCTGTCACCACGTCGAATTTCTGCACACCGTGATATTTGTCGGCTGCATTTTCGGCCGGGGCATAGCCCTTGCCCTTTTGCGTCACGACATGGATGAGCACCGGCCCTTCCTTTGCGTCGCGGACATTTTCCAGCACCGGGATCAGATGGTCGAGATTGTGCCCGTCTATCGGCCCGACATAATAAAACCCCAGTTCCTCGAACAAGGTGCCGCCGGTCGCCATGCCGCGGGCATATTCCTCCGCCTTGCCGGCGGCCTTGTGCATCCGCTTCGACAGTTTCTTGGTCACCTTGCTGGCAAGACCACGCAGACCCAGATACTCGCCCGACGATACCAGCCGCGCCAGATAGGCCGACAGGCCACCCACCGGCGGCGCAATCGACATGTCATTGTCGTTCAGGATGACGACCAGCCGGTTGCCCGCCTGCTCGGCATTGTTCATCGCCTCATAGGCCATGCCGGCCGAGATCGATCCGTCGCCGATCACCGCAATTGCCTTGCCCGGATTGTCGGACAGCTTGTTTGCGACCGCAAAACCCAGCGCCGCCGAGATCGAGGTCGAGGAGTGCGCCGCCCCGAACGGGTCGTACTCACTTTCCGTCCGTTTGGTGAAGCCCGACAGTCCGCCGCCCTGACGCAGCGTGCGGATGCGGTCGCGCCGACCGGTCAGGATCTTGTGCGGATAGCATTGATGCCCGACATCCCAGACCAGCCGGTCGTTGGGCGTATCGAACACATAGTGCAGGGCTACGGTCAGTTCGACCACGCCCAGACCGGAGCCAAGATGCCCGCCCGTGGTTCCCACCGCAGAAATGACTTCGGCACGCAATTCGTCGGCTACCTGCCGCAATTGGGAAGCTTTCAGTGTCCGCAATTTGTCTGGAGTCGCCACCGTATCCAGTAACGGTGTATCGGGTTTCATATTCGTCATGCGCATGTGTTTAGGCCCAAAATCAGCAATGGGAAACCATTGCTGATGCGGGGCGGATCAATTCACGCATGAAACAAACTCCGGTTTGGAAACCGGTAAACGTCGGGAACGTGATTCCGTTGCCCGTGAAACCGACGCAACGGTCGCTTCTAGCCGCTGTTGCGCAACGCCGTAGCGATGGCGTTGATCGACAGCAAAATGCCCTCGCGAATGCGTGCATCGTCCTCCCCGGCGCGGTGACGCTTCAGCAGTTCGATCTGCAACAGGTTGAGCGGCTCGATATAGGGCAGGCGCAGCAGGATCGAACTTTCGAGCCCCGGATGTTTTTCCAGCAAGCGCGTCTGGCGCGTCACCATCAACAGTCCGTCATGCGTTTGCTGCCAGCCTTCGCGAATGCGTCCGAAAATCGTCTCGCCGGCACCCTGATCCTCGACCAGCGTGGCATAGCGTGCGGCGATGCCCATGTCGGATTTGGCGAGCACCATTTCCATATTTTCCAGCGTCGCGGCGAATAACGGCCAGCCTTCGGCCATTTCGCGCAGCAGCCCCTTGTCCTCGAACGCGGTGATAGCCTGACCCACGCCGTACCAGCCGGGCAGCATGACACGCGCCTGCGCCCAACTGAATACCCACGGAATCGCGCGCAAATCCTCAATCGCGTCGGATTTCTTGCGGCTGGCCGGACGCGAGCCGATGTTGAGACCGGCGATTTCGGTCAGCGGCGTCATCTGGCGGAAGAACTGACGGAATCCGTCGGTGCCGTACACCAGCGCGCGATAGGCGTGATAGGCAGTGTCCGAAAGCTGATCCATCGCCGCGGCGAAGCGGTCGTAATCGCGGTTGCTCAGGCGCTCCGGCTCCAGACTGGCGAGCAGCGTTGCCGATGTCATCACCTCCAGATTGGCCATGGCGCTTTGCGGCGTGCCGTATTTGGCGGCGATCACCTCGCCCTGTTCGGTGATGCGGATGCGGCCCTGCACCGTGCCGGGCGGCTGGGCGCGGATCGCGGAGAAGGCGGAACCGCCGCCGCGCCCCACGGCACCGCCGCGCCCGTGGAACAACTGCATCCCGATGCCTGCATCTTCGAACACCGGGGCAAGCGCGGTCGAACCGCGCGACAATTGCCAGGTGGATGTCAAATAGCCGCCATCCTTATTCGAATCGGAATAGCCGATCATCACTTCCTGATAGCCGCGTGCATTCGATACGGTGGCAACTTCGGGCAGCGCGAACCAGGCGCGCATCACATCGGGCGCGGCCTCCAGATCGGCGACGGTTTCGAACAACGGAACCGCCATGACATGCGCCTGAGGCGGATTGCCGGGCACATACAGGCCGGCTTCCTTCAGCATCAGATTGACTTCCAGCAGATCCGATACCGAAGTTGCCATCGAAATGACGTAGTTGTTGATGCAGTCACGGCCATATTTGGCGTGCGCATCGGCTGCGGCGTGCATGATCGCCAGCTCGGATGCTGTTTCGTCCGAATATTCGGCATAAGGGCTGGTCAGCGGGCGCGGGCTGGCAAGTTCTCTGCGCAGCAGGGCAACGCGGGCTTCCTCATCCAGCGCCATATAATCGTCTTCCACACCTGCCGATTTCAGCAGTTCGGCAACCACGCGTTCATGCACCGCGCTGTTCTGGCGCATGTCGAGTGTGGCGAGATGGAAGCCGAACGTCTCTACCGCGCGGATCAGCCGGCCCAGCGCGCCGCCGGACCCCAGCACACGTTTACCGTCTGCGGTCAGTCCGCGCGCGATGACCAACAGGTCGGCACGAAACGCATGGGGATCGGGATAGGGTGTGCCCGTCAGCGGGGCAGGGCGCGGCGGCAGCTTGCCGGTCAGGTTTGCATGCGTGGCCGATAGCCGGGCATAAATGCCCGAAATGGCACGACGATAGGGCTCGTCGCTGCGGCTTTCAGCCTCGTCGCCGCTGGCATCGGCCAGCGCCTGCACATCGGCATCGACTTCGCCATGCTGGGTCGAGATCGACAATTCAGCACCCAGTGCGTGCAGCGAGTCGAGATAATGGCCGATGACGGTTTCGGCCGCGCGGGACAACGCCAGGCGCATCGAATCGGCGGTAACGAAGGGGTTGCCGTCACGATCGCCGCCGATCCAGCTTCCCGGTTTTAGGAAAGAGGGCGCACGCTCGCCCAACGCCCGGTCCCAGCGCGCATATAGCGCGGGAAGCGCGGGCAGAAACACGTCGCGCAGATAGCTGAGCGCATTTTCAACTTCATCGGCGACATAGAGTCGGTCGCGGCGCAGCACGCGGGTCTGCCACAGGAGCGCGATCTGGCGGATGATCGCGTCATCGACCAGCGCTCCTTCGGGCGTTTCAGTGATGCCCTTGTCGCGCATCCGCATCAGATCGGCAATGCGGTTGCGATGGTCGATCATGCTCTTGCGCCGGACCTCGGTCGGGTGCGCGGTGAGCACCGGGACGATGCGGGCGTCGGCGAGCAGGCCGAGTACGGCGCTCGAGTCGATCCCGTCCTTTTTCAGTCGCTCAAGCGCATGTTCGACATCGGCGTCCTTCTCGACCGCCACGCCCTGCCGATCCTCAGCCAGATTGGCGAGCATCGAGAACAACATAAAGCCACGCGTAAAATCCAGCGTTTCATCCAGCGTCAGCCGGTCCAGTCCCGGATCGATGGCATCGGCCCCCGCCACGCCGCGGTGGCGATCGACCGAAGTGGAGCGGATATATTCGATGCGTTTAAACAGTTCCTCCCCGCCATATTCGCGGATGACGTCGCCCAGCAGGCGACCGAGAAAGCGGATATCGGGATTGTTCGTGATGGGGGATTTTGTAGCCATATGTCCTTCTTGCTGCATTGCACCAGCGCTCCGGTCAACCGGAAGTCGGCTTTGGCGAAAGATTATTTCGATTTCAGAACGGAAATTCTGCCGCTCGGCTCGAGCGTGACCCGGCTTGCCTGATCGATATTCTCGATACCCTGACTGCGCAGGGCCTCATCCAGGTCAGCGGCAGATACGGAATGTTGTTGTAGTCTGCTCAGGAACAGTTTGCCATCCCGTGCCAGTTCGATCGCCGGACCTTCGATCAGGCGTGAAAACATGCGGCGATGGGCAATGATCCGGGCGATGATCCAGTGCAGGGCCATGATCAGCGCTACTTCCAGAAACACGGTGGGAAGCGGCGCATTGCCGCTCAGCCCCCGACTGAGTGTCGATCCGACAATGATCGAAACGGTGATGTCGAGGGCGGACCAGCGCGCGAACGTCCTGCGTCCGGCAAGCCGGAAGAGGATCAGGCCATAGGCGAAAACCAGCACGGTGCGGGCACATGCCTGTGCGGCGGATATGCTATGCGGACTTCCGAAAATGGCATGGAAAGTTTCCATGCCGATACAACTCTGGGAGGGTCCGGGCGTTCCGGTACGGTGCCGACAAGGTGATCAGTTATCGTCCGGGGATGGAGTATCGTCGTCGGTGACCATGCTAAGCTGCACTTCGCCACGTCCCGCACGCACCAGTCCGATACGTTGTGCGGCCTCCCGCGACAGGTCGATGATCCTGTTACGGGCATAGGGTCCGCGATCGTTGATACGGACCACGACCGATTTGCCGTTGGCCGGATTAGTGACGCGTACCACGCTGCCCAGCGGTAAGGTGCGATGTGCGGCGGTTAGCGTGTCGGGGTCGCAAGGCTCCCCGCTGGCGGTACGGCTGCCCGCCATTTCGGTGCTGAAATAGCTCGCTTCTCCCTCTCCCAATCCATCGACCGCTGATGCAGCCGTTCTGGCGAGCGCCGGGGACGAGATGCCGACGGCAAACAGCGCACCGGCCGCGATCAGGGAAAAATGTCTGGCGAATACCCCCATGGCGGAAACCGTAGCGTTGTCGGAACGAAGTGCCAGAGGCGGTCGTCGCGATTGCGACACATAGTGAGTCTGGGGCGACCAGTTGCTCCTGCGCGCAGGATAATTACGCGAGCATTGTCTAAATCAGTGCGCGGACGACACCAGCAGGCGCAGCCGGACGCGTGCGACCCGTCTTTCAGCATGCCGATCCGACGTGCCGCTGCTGTCGACAGGTCGATGATACGATTGCGCACGAACGGCCCACGATCGTTCATACCCATGTCAATGCAGCGGGATGCCGGATGATTTCATGTCCGACATGATCATATGGGGCATGGTCGGGCAGATTTCGCAAAAGATTTTCAAATGTATCGCGACTTGCGAAACTTTTGCGACAAATGGCGATTAGGAACGTCGGCAGTCCGGCCTTTGGTCGTACATGTTTGAAAGGCCCCTGCTCGCATGATCCGCTTTACGCTCGCCACTACGGCGCTGCTGCTTTCCACGTCACCGGCCGCACTGGCCGCGCAGACTCATGCGACGCAGCCGAGCGGGGCGGAAACCCCTGCGCCTACTCCGACTCCGTCCGCTTCGGCGCAAGTCGTAGAGGGCAGCGGCGATATCGTGGTGACGGGTGAGCGCGAACGGGGCGGGGTGATCGGTGATATTCAGCCCGAAGAGCAGCTTGGTCCCGCCGACATCCGCGCCTATGGCGTCAGTTCGGTTTCCGACCTGCTGACCGAGCTGGCGGCGGACACGGGCAGCGGCATGGGGTCGGGGCGCCCGGTGGTGCTGGTCAACGGGCGTCGGATTTCCGGCTTTCGCGAAATTCGCGACCTGCCGGTCGAGGCGATTGCACGCGTTGATATCCTGCCGGAGGAAGTCGCGCTGAAATATGGCTATCGCGCTGACCAGAAGGTGGTGAACATCGTTCTGCGCGAGCATTTCCGCGCAACCACCGCAGAGGTGAAGGACAAGGTGCCGACGGCAGGTGGCAATAATGACCTTCAGCTTGAGGGGCATTATCTGAAGCTGACGCCCAATGGGCGGCTGGACGTGGAGGTCGAGGGCGAAACCCAGTCGCGCCTGCTGGAATCGCAGCGCGGCATCTTGCCGACGTCGAGTGGTGCGCCTTATGCGCTGGCTGGCAACATCACCTCTCCGTCGGGCGGCGCGATCGATCCGGCGCTGACGGCGCTTGCCGGAAGCCCGATTACCGTTGCGGGAGTGATTCCGACAACGGGCGCCCCGACGCTGGACGATTTTTCCACGACCGCCAATCCCACCGACGACACCAGCGCCCGGACCCTCGAACCTTCGAAAAAGCGGACATCGGTCAACGCTGTCTATGCGACCAAGGTGTTCGGCGACGTCAATGCGACGATCAACCTGAGCCTGGAGGGTGAGCGCGATACCTCCTGGCAGGGATGGGCCGGCGCGCAGTTGCTGGTGCCGTCCGACAATCCCTATTCGCCCTTTTCGAACGATGTTCTGCTCAACCGTTATGCCGATACGTCGCAGCCGCTGACCAGCACCGTCGGCACATTGACCGGACATGCGGGGGTCACCCTGAACGGCGTGCTTTCGCGCTGGCAATGGACGCTGACCGGCGCCTATGACCGGGTCGATACGCGTACTGACACGGCAACGGGCGTGGATATCGGCGCGGTGCAGCAGATGCTGATGCTGGGCGACAATAGCCTCAACCCCTTCACACCCGATTTTCTGACGTCCGGGCTGGGGCAATATTACGACAATGCCCGGTCGGTATCCGATGTCGGACAACTGAATGCGCTGATTACCGGATCGCCGCTGACGCTTCCGGCCGGACCGGTGACGACCAGTTTCAACCTGGAATTCGATGATAACCAGTTGCACAGCAACTCGACGCGATCGGGCGTGTATCAGCGCATTGCCGTAGGGCGCACGGTGGAGGCAGGGCAGGTCAATGTCGACCTGCCCATCGCCAATAAAAGCCGCGCGGTGCTGAGCACGCTGGGTAAGCTTTCGCTGAACGGGAATGCGCAGGTCCGCCAGCTTTCGGATTTCGGCACGCTGACGTCGCTGGGATATGGTCTGCACTGGACGCCCGTCGATCCGGTCAGCCTGCTGGTCTCCGTCACGCAGGAGGATGGCGAGCCGACGCCGCAACAGCTCGGAAACCCGACCATCCTGACGCCGAACACGCGGATTTTCGACTATGTCACCGGGCAGACGGTCGATGTCACCCAGATATCGGGCGGCAATCCGAATCTGATCGCCGATAACCGCCATGTGATGAAGATTGAGCTGAACCTCAATCCGCTCAAGGATGTGCGGCTTAACGCCCAGTATGTGACTGAGCGTATCCGCAATCCGATCGAATCCTTTCCTTCCGCCACTGCGCAGATCGAGGCAGCGTTTCCCGATCGTTTCGTGCGCGGCCCGGATGGGCAACTGGTTCAGGTCGATTCCCGACCGGTCAATTTCGAACAGTCGGACCGTCAGCAACTGCGCTGGGGCATCAACTTTACGAAACGGCTTGGTGGTGACGAGCGCGGGCGTTTCGGTGGACGTGGCGGTGGTGGTGGTGGAGGCTGGCGCCGACAGAATCGGCAGGACGCGGCTTCCAGCGACCGGCAATCCTCCCTCGACCCGCAAGCGAAATCGGCACAGGGCGGTCAGACGACGCAAGACGGCGCATCCGGCGACAAAGCGACGAAGGGCGCCGATAATAGCGGCAACGCGCAGGCGCAAAACCAGTCTGCGCAAAACAACCGGCAGGCGCAACGTCGCGGCGGTCGTGGTGGTCACCGTCCGTTCGGCGGCGGGGGCGGTCGGCTGCGCATCAGTCTCTACCACACCATCCATTTGCAGGACCGTATCCTGATCCGTCCCGGCGTTGCGCCGCTCGACCTGCTCAACGGGGCTGCGCTCGGCAATAGCGGTGGTCAGCCGCGGCATGAGGTGCAATTGAATGCAGCCTTGTTCAAAAACGGGTTCGGCGGGCGGCTGAGCGCCGACTGGCAGAGTGCAACCCATGTCGACGGCGGTACCAATGGTGACGACTCGCTGCGTTTTTCCGACCTTGCGACCTTCAATCTGCGGCTGTTCGCCGATCTGGGGCGCAGGCAGGGGCTGGTGGCCAGGCATTCCTGGCTGCGGGGCGCGCGGATCAGCCTGTCGATCGACAATATCTTCGACACCCGCCAGCATGTGACCGATGCACAAGGAGAAGTGCCGTTGCGCTATCAGCCCGGCTATCTCGATCCGCTCGGGCGGACGATCAGTATCAGCCTGCGCAAAATGTTCTTCTAGGGCGTACAGCCCCACCTCCGTCAGAACAGCTTGCGATAGGCGATCCGCCACATCATCAACGCTATGACAGCGCCGATGGCGGCCAGCACCAGCGCGGTAACGATGGCGGTAAGCGCCTGTGATCCCAATGACTGGGTGGCGTCGGGAAGCGGTGACAACATGCCGAAGCCGTGCAATTGCCCACCCAGGAAGATGAACAGCGCCAGTCCCGCGCCCAGTGCTGCGGCTGCGCGCGGCCCGCGCCATCCGGCCAGATGCAACGCCAGCCATAGTGGCGCGGCGACCGCAGTGATGCCGAGCATTCCGAACAGGCTTCCCAAAAGCCACGCCATGATGAGGGCGATCGGCGCGTGCTGGCCGCTCAACGCCACCAGCCCGGCGATCAGCGCACCCGTCAGTATGCCGCCCGCTGCAATGGCATAGCCTGCGCGGTCCGGTGCGGTAGCGTAATGATGGTGGGAACGGCTGTCGGATAGGGGCACAATACGGGTTTCCTATCATCGGCGTTTCGCATTCCCAAGTCCCGTTTTGTTATTTGCGCATTGTGACATTTATGTCCGTGTCAAAGAATCTTTTGCTATGGCTTTGATCCTGCCGCACTTGCACGATACAGAGCCGCATGATGTCCCCCCGTCGATCCTTCTGCCGGTCATGAAAGCCTATACCAAACGCCGAATCCGTGTGCTCATGCATCGCCATGGCCCGCAGTCGATGGTGTTTCGTCGGCGTGTGGCGATCACCGGCGGCGCGGTGTCGATCGGGCTGTTCGCGCTGGTCTTTGCAAAGGCTGCCGACTGGTTCAGCGACAAGTTTCTGCACCTGGTCGATATCTGGCCCTATCTGCCGCTGGCGATCACGCCGATCGGTTTCGTGATCGTCGCCTATCTGACCAATCGCTATGCGCCGATGTCGAAGGGATCGGGCATTCCGCAGGTCATTGCCGCCAAGTCCAATCCGGCCGCCGCCGCGAAGGAACTGGTGTCGATGCGCACGGCGATCCTCAAATCCTTCCTGACACTGGGCGCGCTGCTGTGCGGGGCGTCGGTGGGCCGCGAAGGCCCGACGGTACAGCTTGCCGCGGGCGTCATGGTGTTGTGGCACAAGGTGATGCATGCGCCGATGCGCGCCTCCATGATCATCGCCGGTGGTGCGGCGGGTGTCGCGGCGGCGTTCAACACGCCGCTGGCCGGAATCGCCTTTGCCATCGAGGAACTGGCCGCGGCCTATGAGCAGCGGATGACCCTGCTGGTCATGACCGCGATCCTGATCTCCGGTATGGTCGCCCAGGGCGTGGCCGGGGACTATATCTATTTCGGTGTGACCGGGGCGACGCTGCCGTTCAAGAGCGCGTTGCTGGTCGTGCCGCTGGCGGGGGTATTGGGCGGTATCGGCGGCGGAGCATTCTCCCGGTTGTTGCTGCTGGCCGCGAACGGCAATCACAAATGGCTGCGCCTGTTGCGGGCCAAACCGCTGACCACGGCGGCGGTCTGCGGCGTGGTCGTCGCGGTTCTGGGCGTGCTGACCGGGCAGACCTGGGGCACCGGCTATGCGCCCGCGCGCGCGATGATCGAGGGCGTCGACATGCCGTTCGGGTTCGGCTTCGCCAAGTTCGCCGCGACCGTGGCGACAGCGGTGGGCGGCCTGCCCGGCGGGATCTTCGCCCCCAGCCTCGCCACCGGTGCGGGGTTCGGCAACATGCTGAAGGAAGTCTTTCCCGGTCAGCCCGCCAGTGCGGTGGTGCTGCTGGGCATGACCGCCTATTTCACCGGGGTCGTGCGCGCGCCCCTGACCGCCGTCATCATCATCAGCGAAACGACGGTCAGCCGCGGCCTGATGCTGCCGATGCTGGGCGTCGCGCTGATCGCGGACCAGTCGAGCCAGCTGGTGTGCAAGGACCGCCTCTACCACGCGCTGTCGACGGCGTATTCCACCCGCGGCGACGACGACCACTAGAGCACCGTCGCCATCCGGTTCTGATGGCCTGCAAATGGCGACCGGCGCTTCGGGCGCGCCTGAGCCGAATAGCGGCGCTGCCTGGGTTACGTTGTGTGCGTGTATCTTCTGCTTCGCATAGGCCGTGGAGCAGGCGGTATAGGCGGGAAGGGGCCGTGTAGGACAGCCCCTGCTGCCCGGTTCAGCTTTCGGCGGGCGCGCTATCCTGTGCGGCCTGCGCCTTTTCGGCTTCGTTGCGGGCGCGCTCTTTGGCGACGCGTTCGGAGCGGGTGGCCATGGCGGCCCATGCGGCCTGAGACCGCAACAGCCGGTCACGGACATTGGCAAGGTCGCTGGCGGCGGCTTCGGCCCCGGCAGCATCGGCGCGGGCGCGGAAGGTTTCGGCTTCGGTCATGCGATTGCGATCCTTTGTTCCCCCCGAGTAAACCGGGCGGCCCCGCGATGGAGCCGCCCGGCGAATTTCCGGTTCAGTCGGCCGGTTGCAGGTTGCACGCAGCCTGTTTGCCGCGCTTGTCCGATTCGAGATCGTACTGAACGCGCTGTTCCTTATCGAGGGTGCGCATTCCCGCCTTTTCCACCGCGGAGATGTGGACAAAGGCGTCGTCGCCGCCGCCATCGGGGGCGATGAAGCCATAGCCCTTGTCAGCGTTGAAGAATTTGACGGTGCCGGTGATGGCCATGGGAGGTTTCCTTCATTGGTCGGACCCCGAAAAACGGGCGCCCTGTGGTTCTGCCAGAGCGTAGGGAAAGAAGGAATGAGGGGCCGCAAAGCGCCAAAGACCGTCGATTTGCGACAATAGCGCCGCCCTTATACGCGCAAACCGCGACGCTGGCAAATGCCGGGGTGCCGGGGCAGCGTGGCGGGGGCGCGCCTAGCGCCTTAATGGACGGTGGGTTCCTCTACCGCGTCGGTGCTGCGCGGCGCGGGTACGGTAGCGGGCCGCAGCGCGTCGCGATCGGACTTTGGGACGGGTGCGTCTCCGTCCGGGCGGAAATGATCGGGCGCGCGGGACGTGCCGTCGGGATGCGCGTCGCCGGTCAGATCGGGCGCGGCATGGCCCTCTTTACGACGGCGGAAGCGTTCGACCAGCCCATAGCGGGCGGCGGCAACCGCACCGGCGCCAAGGGCAGCGAGCGTGCCGAGCACGGCGATGCCGAGGCGGCGTTTGCGCCCGGACCGGGCGGGGCGCGGCGTGCTGTCGCTATCGGCGGTGCTGGACATAAAGGCTCCTTCGGCGGTTCGGGGTCGGGGTCGGCAGGGGCGGGGCAGCGCCGTCAGTGCACGGCGGCTTCCGCCGGTGGCCCGTCATGGTTCGACGCCGCGACAAGCGAGTCGGGGCGGAAATCATAGGGGTGTTCGGGCGTGCCGTCGGCCGTTTGTTCCGGATCGGCGGGCTTGTCGTCGCTGCGCGGCGTGCGGTTCACGAGATGATACCGCCACGCCGCGACGACACCCGCGCCGAGTGCCGCCAACGTGCCGAGCGCGGCGGCGCCGATGCGGCGGTTGCGCCGTGAATGATCGGCCACGAAGCGGCCATGCTTGTCGCGTTTCTGAGGCATCGAATATCCCTCCTGCTGCAGCGTTGAAATGGTGCGCACTCAACGGGCGAGGCGGAGCGGGGTTCCGGCGCGCGCACGCGAGGATTTAGCGGGACGCTAAATCGAGCGCCGCGCGGATGCGCGGGCAAGCCCGGCCGGCGGGTGGCGCAGCCAGCCCGTCCAACGGCGCGGGATTTACTCCTGCGCCGGGACCGTTCCCACGCGGAAGTTGCGGAAGTTGAGGCTACGTCCCCCCTCCATCCCATCCCCCGCACGGACCCGCAGCACAGGCGCACCCGACCCCATGCGGCAGACAGCGGCGCAGCGAGCGGGCACAAGCGGGCGAGGGTGTCGGGCATGGTGCGTCCTTCCCAAAGGAATCAGGGGGACCGGACGTATATGCCGAAAAGCAGCGTGTAGGACAGCGGCGCGCGCACGCGAGGATTTAGCGTCCCGCTAAATCCAGCGCCGGTGCGACGGCACCGGGCAAGCCCGGCCAGCGGGCCGCAGGCCCGTCTGACGGCATGGAATTTATTTCCATGCCGGGCTGCGGGTGATGGCGAGGCATCAGTGACAGTTAAACCCATGAAGTCGCCACATAGCGAAAAAATGTTCGCCGCCAGCGAACAGGTGTTGACTTTTGGCGAAAGCAGTGTATATCAGGGTCATGCATTCGGGAAAAGGACAACATTCCACTTAACCTCTGGGTGAGAAATCGCCTGCGGGATCACCTTCGGGGGGTCCTCACACTTGTCGGCAGGAAGAGGGGACCCGCACCGGGACCACCACCGCCACCGATAAGGCGCGTCCGTGTGGACCGGACGCGAAGGGTTGGGGGGGATGCCTCTTCTCCAGTTGTACTCCTTATGGGTGGAGCTGGTCACATTTCCGTGGCGAGCCTTAAGGAGTAAAATCTATGAGTGAAACACTCGAACCGGATGCTGAGAAGAGGCGTGCAAAGTCACGCCGAAACGATATGTCGCTTAGGCGAGTATTGTTGCGGCCGAGTACCTGGAAGGCGCTGACGCTTGCTTTGAACTTTTGTTTGAAGCTGGCTCATTTGGCCGCGAAGGCATGGGAAATGATTATGTAAGTTCCCCTTAATTCCTCACCAGCAAAAGGGGTTTGTTGGAGGTTTATTATGTATGACAGGGCGCTTAAAACAATTCGCCAATATCACCGACTTTCGCAGTCGGATTTGGCTGAACAAATTGGTATATCTCGCTCCTACTTGAATGAGATCGAGCGAGACAGGAAGGAACCAAGTTTAGATATTTTAGGAAGGTACGCGAAGAGATTTGACGTCCCACTTTCCTCGATTATGCTCTTTGCAGAGCAGAGCGATCAATCAGGCTTTGATAAAGCTCGAGTATATTTTGCCGATAAGGTGCTAAAAATGCTCGAATGGGTAGCTGAGGCAGAAGAAGATGAGCACCAAATCCCCCAAAGAAAAAGCACTCGTTCGCATCCCAATTGAGCGATGCCATCTGTATAAGATTGGCTCTCCCCACGCGCTCGCAAAGCGCTTGGGCTGGGACTTGAATAAGCTTGACGATTTGGCGGCTTATGGTGGCTATAAGGTCTATAAGCACAAGTATACGGGAAGGACTATTGAGGAGCCGGGTGCCGCTCTTCAGAGTCTTCACCGTCAATTGCATAGATATTTATCTCGGATCGAAGTGCCTCCTTATTTGCACTCTGCGGTAAAAGGGCGATCTTACTTATCTAATGCACGCGCACACGTGGGTGATGGGCGAATAATAAAAATCGATATCGCTAAGTTCTATCAGTCGGTTCCGCAGCACCGAGTAATGCATTTTTTTCGTGACCGAATGAAATGTGCTCCTGATGTCTCAGGGCTTCTGGCGGCACTAATTTGCTATGACGGACATTTAGCCACTGGTAGTGCAATAAGTCCACTTATATCATTTTATGCATTCGAGAGTTTATTCGATGATCTAGCAAATATTGCTTGCAAATATGACCTCGAAATAACTTGCTACGTTGATGATATAACAATGTCTGGAAAGCGCGCTAGCTTTAAAGTTTTGCACGAAGTTAGGCGTACTATTTTTCGCGCCGGTTTGCGCGCTCACAAAGACCATGCCTTTGCATACAATTCGCCGGGTATCGTGACTGGCGTAGTCGTGACGGGACAGGGGATTAGCTTGCCATTTGAGCGATGGAAAAAGATCAAAAATCAAATACGACTTCTTGAGGCTTGCGAGATAAGGGATGATAAGCTGGAGATATTCCCTAGCTTGGTTTCAAGGTTGTATGAGGCGGCCCAAATCGACCCTGCTTGTCGTTCCAAGGCAGAGTATTATCATGCGGCATGGCGAAAACTAAAATACGAAAAAATGGCTAGAGCGGCGTAGTATATTGGTACGATTAACGATCTGACGTAATTTATTTCATTGTAACTACCGAGGGTACCATCCCTTCGCATTCCTCTTTGGAAGAGAAATGTTGCGATCCGACAAAAACTTTTCAAACCGCAGCTCGTAATGGGGAGCAAAGCCATCCCAATTGCCTTCGAAGCACGGCTTGCACAAAGTCATTTGGTAATGAGGAAGTGTTTTGCCTTCGTATCGTCCGGCTCCCATCTGAATGCTGCTTCCACATAGATCACAGTTAAACATCGGCGTTGGTTTATTCATTTCTGTTGCCCCTTGTTGTGCGCACGTGAATTGATCACTCCGCCGCCACGCTCTCCTTCCCCTTTGCCAGCAACGGCGCGAGATACGTACCCGTAAAGCTCCGCTCGCTCGCGGCAATATCCTCCGGCGTTCCCGTGGCGATCACTTCGCCGCCCTTGACGCCGCCTTCCGGCCCCAGGTCCAGAATCCAGTCCGCCGTTTTAATCACATCTAGGTTGTGCTCGATGACGACCACCGTATTGCCCTGCTCGACGAGTGCGTGGAGCACTTCGAGCAGTTTGCGGACGTCTTCGAAATGCAGGCCGGTGGTCGGCTCGTCGAGGATGTAGAGGGTGTTGCCGGTGGCGCGGCGGCTGAGTTCCTTGGCGAGCTTGACGCGCTGCGCCTCTCCGCCCGACAGGGTGGTGGCCTGTTGCCCGACCTTGACATAGCCCAGCCCGACTTCGGCCAGCATCGCCATCTTGTCGCGGATCGGCGGCACCGCCTTGAAGAACTCGACCGCGTCCTCGACCGTCATGTTCAGCACATCGGCGATCGAATGCCCCTTGAAATTCACCTCCAGCGTTTCGCGGTTGTAGCGCGCGCCGTGGCAGACATCGCATTCGACATAGACGTCGGGCAGGAAGTGCATTTCGATCTTCAGCACGCCATCGCCCTGACACGCTTCGCAACGGCCGCCCTTTACGTTGAAGCTGAACCGGCCGGGCTTGTAGCCGCGCGCCTGCGCCTCCGGCAGGCCGGCGAACCAGTCGCGGATATTGGTGAAGGCGCCGGTATAGGTGGCGGGGTTGGAACGCGGCGTGCGGCCGATGGGCGACTGGTCGATGTCGATGACCTTGTCGAGATGCTGCAAGCCGGTGATCTTGTCATGCTTGCCCGCAAGGATGCGCGCGCCGTTCAGTTGGCGGGCGGCGGCGGCGTAGAGCGTGTCGAGGGTGAAGCTGGACTTGCCCGACCCCGATACGCCGGTGACGCAGGTGAAGGTGCCGAGCGGGATGCCGGCGGTGACGTTTTGCAGGTTGTTGGCGCGCGCGCCGTGGACGGTGAGTTTCTTGCCAGAGCCTTTACGCCGTTTGGCGGGGACGGGGATACGCCGTGTACCGTTCAGATAATCGGCGGTGACGCTGCCCTTTGTCTTCAGCACCTGTTTCAGCGTGCCCTTTGCCACCACGTCGCCGCCATGGACGCCCGCGCCCGGACCCATGTCGATGATATAGTCGGCGGTGCGGATCGCGTCCTCATCATGTTCGACGACGAGCACGGTGTTGCCGAGGTCGCGCAGGCGTTTGAGCGTGGCGAGCAGCATGTCGTTGTCGCGCTGATGCAGGCCGATACTGGGTTCGTCGAGGACGTAGAGCACGCCCGACAGGCCGGAGCCGATCTGGCTGGCGAGGCGGATACGCTGCGACTCGCCGCCCGACAGCGTGCCCGACGTGCGGTCGAGGTTGAGATAATCCAGCCCGACATTGTTGAGGAAGCCGATGCGTTCGAGGATTTCCTTCAGGATCGGGGTGGCGATTTCCTTTTGCTGCGCGGTCAGCGTGTCGGGCAGCGCCCGGAAAAAGGCGAGCGCGTCGACCACCGACAGGCGGGTGGCATGCGCAATGTCGTCGCCGCCGATCTTCACCGCCAGCGCTTCGGGTTTGAGGCGCGCGCCGCCGCAGGTCTCACACGGATGCGCGGCCTGATATTTGGCAAGCTCCTCACGCATCCACGCGCTTTCGGTCTTCATCAACCGGCGGTTGAGATTGCCGAGCACGCCCTCGAACGGTTTCTTCACGTCATAGGATTTGCGGCCGTCGACAAAGGTCAGCGTGACGGGCTTGCCGCGCGTGCCGGTGAGGATCATCTCACGGATATCTTCCGGCAGTTCCTCCCACGGGGTTTCGAGGCTGAAGCCGAATTCGCGGGCGAGCGAGCCGAGCACCTGCATATAATAGGGGGAAGGCGGGTTGGACTTCGCCCAGGGGACGATGGCGCCTTTCTTGAGGCTGAGCGCCGGGTTGGGGACGACGAGATCGCGGTCGAACTCCAGCCGCTCGCCCAGCCCGTCGCACGCCGGACACGCGCCCTGCGGTGCGTTGAAGCTGAACAGGCGCGGCTCGATTTCGGGGATGGTGAAGCCGGAAACGGGGCAGGCGAAACGTTCGCTGAAAACGATGCGGTTGTCGGGGACGCCCGCGCCCTTCATCGCGCCGCCGGTGATGTTCTTGCCCGTCACTCCAGCGGAAGCCACCGCGCCATCGCCTGCGACCCCAGCTTTCGCTGGGGTGACGTCTGCTACATCGGTATCGGCGAGGTCGACATAGGCGAGGCCGTCGGCGAGTTTGAGCGCGGTTTCGAAACTGTCGGCCAGCCGCGTGGCGATGTCTTCGCGCACGACGAGGCGGTCGACGACGACCTCGATGTCATGCTTGTATTTCTTGTCGAGCGCGGGGGCTTCCTCGATCAGATAGGTCTCGCCGTCGATGCGCACGCGCTGAAACCCCGCCTTCTGCCACTCGGCGAGTTCCTTGCGATACTCGCCCTTGCGCCCGCGCACGACGGGGGCGAGGAGGTAGAGGCGCGTCCCCTCCGGCAAAGCCAGCACGCGATCGACCATCTGGCTGACCGTCTGCGCGCTGATGGGCAGGCCGGTGGCGGGTGAATAGGGGATGCCGACGCGCGCCCATAACAGGCGCATATAGTCGTAGATTTCGGTGACGGTGGCGACGGTCGAGCGCGGGTTGCGGCTGGTCGTCTTCTGCTCGATGGAGATGGCGGGGGACAGCCCCTCGATATGCTCGACATCGGGCTTTTGCATCATTTCGAGGAACTGGCGCGCATAGGCCGACAGCGATTCGACATAGCGGCGCTGCCCCTCGGCATAGATGGTGTCGAAGGCGAGGGACGACTTGCCGCTGCCCGACAGGCCGGTGATGACCGTCAGCGTGTCGCGCGGAATGTCGATGTCCACGCCCTTCAGATTATGCTCACGCGCGCCGCGAACGCTTATGTGAGTCAGCATCCGGAACACCGATGCTTTTTAATGGTGGTGAGTGCCATGCCGGTTGTTCTATCTCTGTTCTTATGGAGATGCTAGGCCGTAAACCCATAAACGGCACCGTCGAGGCGTTCAAAGGGCGAACAGATCGGGCCGAACGACGCGCGGCAAAGGCTCTTTGCCTTTGCAAGCGGCGTTCGGTTCGAGATGGAAGCCATTTGGACGTCCCTGCGGGATTTGGCCAAAACGGCCCGGTGCGGCGTCGAAAAGTCTGGAAATATTGACATATTCCTGCGTCTTTTCTCCTTGCACCACGCCATTTTGGCTCAAACCTCGACGATGCCGTTTATGGGTTTACGGCCTAGAGGGGAGATAGGAATAGCGCAGGCCGGATGCGAGGGTTCCGGAATGAAGGTATTTTCGGTTGGCGAGACGGGTGGTGCGCGGCTAGCAATAGGGTAAGGGGAAGTATTCGTTGGATATCGAAACATTTATCGCGCGCTGGCAGCATAATGAGGGCGGGGCGGAGCGTGCCAATTTCCCGCTTTTCCTGACCGAGCTGGCGCAGCTGCTCGACCTGCCGCAGCCCGACCCCGCCGACGCGACGCACGAACATAATGATTATGTTTTCGAGCGTGCCGTCACCTTCAAGGATGAAAAGGGCAAGACCGGGCACGGTCGTATCGACCTGTATAAACGCGGCTGTTTCGTGCTGGAGGCGAAGCAGAGCCGCGAGCGGGGCGGGCGCAAGGAAGTGGCGCTTTCCGCGACACAGGCGGCGCTGCCTGGCATGGATGCGGGCGGCGCGCGGGGCCGGCGCAGCGCCAATCGCGGCTGGGACGTGCTGATGCGCAACGCGCGCGAACAGGCCGAGCAATATGCCCGCGCGCTGCCCGCCGATCATGTCTGGCCGCCGTTCATCCTGGTCTGCGATGTCGGCCATGCGATCGAGGTGTTCGCCGATTTTTCGGGGCAGGGGCGCAATTACCGGCAATTCCCCGATCGCGGCGGGTTTCGCATCTATCTGGAGGATCTGCGCGATCCCGCGATACGCGACCGGTTGCGCGCGATCTGGCTCGATCCGCACAGCCTGGACCCGGCGAAAAAGGCGGCGGAGGTCACGCGCGACATCGCACGGCGGCTGGCGAGCGTGTCGAAGCGGCTGGAGGAGGACGGTCAGCCAGCCGAACGCGTCGCGCATTTCCTGATGCGCGTGCTGTTCACGATGTTCGCCGAAGATACCGGCCTGTTGACGCGCGGCAGCTTTACCGACGTGCTGGGCGAGGCGCGCACGCATCCCGAAGGCTTTGCCCCGATGCTCGAAGAGCTGTGGGCGAAGATGGACAAGGGCGGATATTCGACGACGCTGCGCGAGAAAGTGCGGCATTTCAACGGGGGATTGTTCGAGGAGCGGACGGCGATCCCGATGCAGCGCGACGAGATCGGCGAATTGTACGAAGCAGCCAAACATGTCTGGACCGAGGTTGAGCCCGCGATTTTCGGGACGTTGCTCGAACAGGCGCTCGACAAGGATGAACGCAAGCGGCTGGGCGCGCATTATACGCCGCGCGCCTATGTCGAGCGGCTGGTCAACGCCACGCTGATCGACCCGTTACAGGCCGAATGGGAAGGCGCGGTGCTGGGCACTGTCGAGCGTGAGCGCGAAGGCGGCGATACGGCGGCAGCGATCAAGGCGGTGCATGATTTTCATGTAAAACTTGCCACGACGCGCGTGCTCGACCCGGCGTGCGGGACGGGAAATTTCCTCTATGTCGCGCTGGAATTGATGAAGCGGCTGGAAGGCGACGTGCTCGAAGTGCTCGCCGATCTGGGCGGGCAGGAGGCGCTGGCGCTGGAAACCTCCACCGTGCATCCGCGCAACTTTTTGGGGCTGGAGCTGAACCCGCGCGCGGCGGCGATCGCCGAACTGGTACTGTGGCTGGGCTATCTGCAATGGCAGATGCGCAACGGCACCAGCATTTCGGACCCGGTGCTTGAAAAGCTGTCGAACATCACCGCGATGGATGCGGTGCTGGCGCATGGGGAAGAGCGGCCGAAGGCCGACGGCAGCGGCACCGAACTGCCCAACCCCAAACGGCCCGACTGGCCGCAGGCGGACTATATCGTCGGCAACCCGCCGTTTATCGGGGCCAAGTGGTTCCGGTCACGACTGGGAGACGCTTATGCGGAGGCGCTGTGGAAGGCGCATCCGAAGATCAACAAATCCGCCGATTTCGTGATGTATTGGTGGGACCATGCCGCCGAGATGCTGGTGCGCAAGGGCAGTGCGCTAAAACGGTTCGGCTTCGTCACCACCAATTCGATCACGCAGGAATTCAGCCGCCGGGTCATCGCCAGGCGGCTCGACGCGCGGCCGCCGATCAGTCTGATCATGGCGATCCCCGATCACCCCTGGACGAAGGCGACGAAGGACGCGGCGGCGGTGCGGATCGCGATGACCGTCGCGGAGGTTGGGAAAGCGGAAGGAAGCCTTCTGAAAACCGTCGCTGAGCACGACCTTGATAGCGATACTCCAGAATTGCACTTTGAGCAGATAATCGGGACTATTCATTCTGATTTGACGGTTGGAGCTAACGTTACCCAAGCATCTAGTCTTTTGGCGAACCAATGGCTCAGCTCGCCGGGGGTCAAGTTGCACGGGGCCGGATTCATCATTTCACCCGCTGAAGCAGAACAGCTCGGTCTTAAAACGAGGGAAGGCGCTGACCGTCATATCCGCGCCTATAGACACGGCAGGGACATCACTGGACGACCGAGGGGCGTTCTGGTGATCGACTTATTTGGGCTCGATGAAACCACTGTAAGACGAGCTTACCCCGAAATCTATCAACATTTGCTGACCACGGTTAAGCCAGAGCGTGATAAAAACAATCGCGAAACATATCGGAATAACTGGTGGATATTTGGAGAAGCTAGATCTGAGTTGCGTCCATCGCTCCGAGGGATAGAACGCTATATCGTCACTCCGGTAACGACGAAATTCAGGAATTTCGTTTTTCTAAGTGCGAATATTTTACCAGATGATGCGCTTATGACAGTATCGGTTGATGATGCGTGGGTGCTAGGTGCTTTATCATCGAGAAGTCATCTAGCTTGGGTGTTTGCAAACGCTGGCTTGATCGGGGTAGCGAACTTTGACGCAGGTCATCGCTATCTTAAAGGTAGTTGCTTCGACCCCTTCCCCTTCCCCGACGCGAGCGACGCGCAGAAGCAGACCATCGGCGACCTTGCCGAGGAGCTCGACGCGACGCGCAAGGTGGTGCTGGCCGAGCATGGCGACCTGACGCTGACCGGCCTCTATAATCTTCGCGAAAAGCTGGTGAAGGGGGAGGCCTTCACTGAAGCCGAGCAGGACCAGCGCACGCGCGGGCGGGTCGATATCATCGCCGAACTGCACGACCGGATCGATGATGCGGTCGCCGATGCCTATGGCTGGCCGCGCGACCTGACCGACGAGCAGATCGTCGAGCGGCTGGTCGCGCTCAATGCCGAGCGCCATGCCGAGGAACAGGCGGGCAAGGTCCGCTGGCTGCGCCCCGACTATCAAATCCCCAAGGCCGGGCTGACGCAGATCGCGCCCGCCGCGAAGGCCGAACAGATCGAGGCGATGCTTCCGCAAGCCAAGACGAAAAAGCCCGCCTTCCCCCGCGACGCGATCGGCCAGACCGCCGCGGTCATCGCCGACCTGCGCGGGGGCGAGGCGCTGACCGCCGAAGCGATCGCGCGACGGTATTCGCAGGGCCGCAAGGTCGAGAAGCGCGTGGCGGCGACGCTCGACGCGCTGGTCCGGCTTGGCCATGTCGTGCACGATGACGACGGATACCGATTGAGGAAGGCGGCATGAGCGACGTACCCAAACTGGACGATTTCCTGTTGCCGACGTTGCAGGTGCTGGTGAAGCTGGGTGGATCGGGGTCGATTACCGAGATCAACGATGGGGTCGCGGAACTGAGCGGCCTGACGCCGGAACAGCTCGATGCCACGTACCCGACGAGCGGTGAACCGATTGCGGTCGACCGCATGTCCTGGGCGCGCACCTATCTGAAAATTGCCGGGCTGGTCAGCAGCGGGGGGCGGGGCGTGTGGGTATTGACCGACGAAGGGCGTGCGGAAGCCGAGGCCCAAACCGATGAGCACGTCCGCAAGCTGATCGCGAAGGCAGCGAACCTGCATAATGCCAAGCTCGCCGCGCGTAAGAAGGAGCGCGAAGCGGCTGCGGCAACTTCGGGTGCGGCATCGCCGGTACTGGCCGAGGAAGAAGCCGCCGAGGCGGAAGATGCCTGGACCGATGCCTTGCTTGCCCAGCTCAAATCCATGGCGCCCGATGCGTTCGAGCGGCTGGCGCAGCGGTTGCTGCGCGAAAGCGGGTTCGTGCGGGTCGAGGTGACGGGCAAATCGGGCGATGGCGGGATTGACGGTTCGGGCGTGCTGCGCATGAACCTGATCAGCTTTCAGGTGCTGTTCCAGTGCAAGCGCTATGCGGGGTCGGTGGGATCGTCGGTCGTGCGCGATTTTCGCGGAGCGATGCAGGGCAGGGCGGACAAGGGGCTGATCATCACCACCGGCACCTTCACCGCCGATGCCCGGCGGGAGGCGACACGCGACGGCGCGCCCGCAATCGACCTGATCGACGGCGATGCACTGTGCCAGTTGCTCAAGGATAAGGAACTGGGCGTGCGGGTGCGTCCGGTCGTTACCCAAGAAGTGACGGTGCTGCCCGAATTCTTCGCGGATATCTGATCTTCGGGGGGAAAGAGCGCCTTTCAGTACCCATCGCCCGACACGGTTAATCAATTATAGATGCCTGCGTTTTTACAAGCATGGGCATGATCGGCGCTGACACCCTTTCCCCGCCATGGGGGCGCATCCGCACGGCAAGCGGGTTTTTTGCGCAGGACCGGCGGTTTTTCGATGCGTACACGATCCCGCTCTATATGTCGGCGTTGCTGGGGTGCCTGTTGATCGCCGGATCGGTGGCGGTCGGGCGGTTCAGCCTCGATACCGCATGGTATTCCGGGCTGGGCACCAGCTTCCTGATCTTTCTGGCCATTAGCTGGGCGATGCGCTGGGCGGGATTTCCGCGTCTGGCGGGCGGGGTTGAGGCGATCCTGCTGCTGATGCTCAGCATGCTGATACTGGCGACGTGCAACACCATATTGGCGGCGGTCGGCCTGCCGGTCCGGGATGAAGCGCTGCGCCGTTTCGCGGATATGGTGCCCGGATATCACCGACAGGCGATCGTCGATTTCGTGCTCGCCTCGCCGGTGCTGAGCAAGGCCAGCGGCTGGATTTACGAAAGCTTCGCCTTCACGCCGCAACTGCTGTTGCTGTGGCTGTTCGTCACGCGTCGGCAAGAAGAGGCATGGACGTTCGTCACCGCGATGATCGTGGGATTGTGGATCACCGCATTGCTGTTCATGCTGGTTCCGGCATACGGCAATCCGCCGTTCCCGTTCGATGTCGGGCAACTGACCGGTGCGCGCGACGGCAGCCTGCGCATCCTGAACATTTCGGTGATGACGGGGCTGATCGTCTTTCCCAGCTATCATGCGGCGGGGGCGACGATGCTTGCCTGGGGCTATCGGCGCGTCGGGCGATGGGGGCTGCCGCTGGTGATCCTGAACGTGCTGATGATCGGATCGGCACTGGTCTGGGGCGGACATTATCTGGCCGACCTGATCGCCGGGGTGCTGGTGGCGCTGGCATCGATCCGGATTTCCCGGATTATGGTGCAGCGGTCGGCAGACATTTCCGCAGCCTGAGCCGGTACGGCGGAGCCTTGCGCACGCCGCCATTGTGCTACATCTTTCCGGGGATACCGACAGCGATGGAAAACCGGACATGTGCGAACGCGACAATCTGAATGCCTGGGAGGAACAGGGCGGGTTCGAGTGGTCGGTCAACCGGCGTGAATTTGCGGCACTGGGCGCGGTGGGGACGCTGGCCGCCTGTGCGCCGGGCGCGTCGATGGCGGGTACGGCGGCGCTGGCCGAGGATCATGTACGCATTCCGACCAGAGACGGGACGATGGATGCGTTTTTCGTGCGCCCGGCAAAGGGCAGGCATCCCGCGATCCTGACCTGGCCGGATATTGCCGGTCTGCGGGAAGCCTTTCATGTGATGGCGCGACGGCTGGCGGGGCAGGGCTATGCGGTGCTGGTCGCCAACCCCTATTATCGCGACGTGCCTGCACCGCAATTCGCCGATTTCAATAGGTTTCGCAGCGATAACGGATTTCAGAAGGTGTCGCCCTGGCGCGCCAGGCTGACGGCGGATGCGATCATGCGCGATGCGGGCGCGCTGACCGGCTGGCTGGATGCGCGCGACGAGGTCGATACGGCCGCGGGCATCGGCACCAACGGCTATTGCATGGGCGGGCCGTTCACGGTGTTCAGCGCGGCGGGCGTGCCGGGCCGGGTGCGGGCGGCCGCGTCGCTGCACGGCGGAGGGCTGGTCAAAGCGGACGATCCGCAAAGCCCCGACAAGCTGCTGGGCAAGACGCAGGCAAGCTATCTCTTCGCCATCGCGCAGAATGACGATGCGAAAGAGCCGGAGGACAAGACCGACCTGAAACAGGCTGCGGCAGCCGCCGGACGCCCCGCAGAGATCGAGGTCTATCCGGCAGATCATGGCTGGACGGTGATCGACAGCCCCGCCTATGACAAGGCGGCCGCCGAAAAAGCGTGGGCACGCATGAGTGCGCTGTTCGAGGGGCTGGGGCAAGCCTGATCAGGGCTGGTCGCGTCGCATGGGTTCTGAAAATATAAATGAGGGAATAGTGGATGGGAGCGTTCAGTCCGCAGATTAAGAAGCCGGTCCGGCTGGCGCATTTTTTATACATGCAGAGAATCAAGGGCTTCGACGTTCCCGACACACCGCATTTCGATGCCGAATCGACGGCACCGTTTAAGGCGCTGCTCGACAAGGCGAATCTGTATCTGGAATTCGGTGCAGGGGGGTCGACCGTCGTTGCCGCCGGGCAGAACAAGGAAACCATTACGGTCGAGAACGACCGGTTCTTCGCACGCTCGGTGGAGAAAAAAATCGGCAAAAACAGTTCGGTGACGTTGCTTACCATCGATACGGGATTTTCGGTGCAATGGGGAATGCCGCTGGTCGAGAAAGCCAGTGCGTCGCGCCGGAAGCGCTGGGCACGCTATGTCGAAGAACCGTTTCGCGTGCTGGGTGAGCGGGTGCCCGATCTGGTGCTGATCGACGGGCGGTTTCGACTGGCCTGCGGTCTGCGTGCGGCCGATCATGCGATCCGCAAGGGCAAGCCGACGACGCTATGGTTCGACGACTATGCGGAGCGTCCCTATTATCACACTATCGAATCCCTGCTGGGCGCGCCGGAGCGAAAGGGGCGCGCAGGGATTTTTCACGTCAAGCCGGAGCCGATCGAAGGGCTGGATGCGCTATTGCGTCAGGCGATGACCGACTTTCGCTAGAGTCACGACCGCGTAACTGGTCCCGGTATATGCGCCGACCGCCTTCATCCTTTGGCGAGGGCGGTCGGCATTATGGTTTCTATTTATCTTCGACCAGCCTGCGCGCGGCATCCAGCCGGTCGGCATAGGCGTCGAGCACCTTTGCCGTGCGCACCGTATAGGTATCGACATCGCCGAAGCGCCGGTCCTCGATCGCTTCGCGCACACCGGGCAGCGTTTTCGCGCCATAGCCGGTCAGCACGCCCGGCGCCGTCACCAGATTCCTGTACCAGGGCCGCCCCGGCAGGCCGCGATCGTCGAGCAGCAACTGGTCGATATCCTGTAACATGGTGTTGAGCTTCGTACGCGTTGCCGGGGTCAGGCCTGCGTCCCTCGCGGCATAGGCCTGATCATAGGCTTTGGCGCTTTTGGTGAGGCGTGCGGCGGCGTTTTCAAGCGGCGCGAAGTTGAAATAGGGCGTGTCCGGTTCCGCTTCGGGCGGGCCGACCGGATGCAACGGGTCGCTGGCCACCTTGAACGTGCCGTCGGCGAGCAGTTTGTCGCGCTCGCCATCCTGCTTGCGCTGCTTCTCCGCCAGTTTCTGCACGTCATCGACATAGCCGCTGATCGTGTCGGCGAAATCGCCATAATGGGTGGGCGGCGTCGGGGCGTCGGCGATGCGCAGCACCATGCGGCCCACCACCTTCGACAGCGCGGCGCCGTATTTCAGGCCGGGATCGTCGAAATGCACGACATGGTGATAGCTGTCATAGGCGGAGTGATAGGAGCCGCCCGCTTCGCCCTCGCCAGTGAACCCCATGTTGATCGAGGCGATGCCGAGATGTTGCAGGAAGGCGGAATAGTCGGACCCCGATCCGGCGGCGAGCAGGGCGAGATCGCCCTTTTTCGCGGCTTTCAGCATCGCGGGCGGCGCGCCGTCGCCGTCGAAAGCGCTCGCCAGCACCATGTCGACGGTGCGCTTCTTTACCGGCACACCGGTTTCCGGGTCGGTGACGTCGGCGGCAACGGCGTTGAACAATTGCTGATAGTCGTGGCTGCCCTGCCCGAACAGCAGGCCGCGTTCGTTATTGTCGGTGTTGAGGTAGATGACGGCCTTTTTCTTCAGCTCGTCGGCATGGGTTTCGGCCCATTCGGTCGAGCCGAGCAGCCCCGGTTCCTCGCCATCCCAGCTTGTATAGACGATGGTGCGTTTGGGGCGCCATCCGGTCTTCAGCAGGCCGCCGATCGCCTTGGCCTCCGACATCAGCGCGACATTGCCGGTCAGCGGGTCGGCGGCACCGAACACCCAGCCGTCATGATGGTTGCCGCGAATGATCCAGCGATCGGGATATTGCGAGCCGCGGACCATCGCGATCACATCGTAAATGGGCTTGAGCGACCAGTCGGACTTGACCAGCAGGTGCAGTGACACCCCGCCGTCCCCGCCGAGATGATAGGCAAAGGGCAGGTCGCCGCGCATCGATTCAGGTGCCAGCGGGCCGCCGAGCCGCGACAGGATCTTGCTCGCGTCGGCATAGGACATGGGAAGCGCCGGAATTTTCAGGATCACCGGAGAGGTTTCGCGCGTCAGCCGCTTGGCATTCTTCGTCGCGCCCACGCCCGGTGTCAGCGGGTCGCCGGGGAAGGTGGTCATATCCTCCACCGATCCGCGCTGGATGCCGTCGGCCGGACGCGCGCCGCCCTTCGGATAGGGATCGCCGGTGGCATAGCCGTCATTCGCCGGATCGGAATAGATGATGCAGCCGACCGCGCCATGTTCCTGCGCCAGTTTGGGCTTCAGCCCGCGCCAGCCGCCGCCATAGCGCGCGATGACGATCTTGCCCTTTACCGAAATCCCGCGCCGCGCGAGTTCCTTGTAATCGTCGGGCATGCCGTAATTGACATAGACCACGTCCGCCGTGACGTCGCCATCGCCTTGATAGGCGAGATAGGGCGGCAATGCGGTGGAGAGATTTGCGGTATCCGGATCGGCGGCGACGGCAGGTTCCTGCCCGCCCAGCACGATCTTTTCGGGCGCGGTCAGTTCGACCAGCGTCTTGATGGGGGTGGGGTAGAGGACGTCGAACGTTTCGATATGCGCGTCCCAGCCCCACTCCTTGAACTTCGCCAGCATGAATTCGGCATTCGCCTTGTCATGCGGCGATCCGACATGATTGGGCTGCGACGCCATCTGTTTCAGCCACGCCATCTGATCGGCGGAACTGACGCCGGCATCGAACTGCGACTCGATCGAAGCCTGCGTTGTGGCGGGCGCGGCGAGCGCGGTGGTGGTGAGCAGCCCGGACAAGGCAATGGCGCTGGCGACGCGACGGATCATGCTGAATCTCCCCCCTGATGAAGCGGTGAACATGCATGGTTGCAGCGGCCATGGCAAACGCAATGCGCGCGACAGAATGAGTGCTGACGGCGATGGCCGGGGTGTGTCCGCTCTGGTCAGTGCGATGCGAACCGCCTAACGAAAGCAGATGGACAGGGGGGTATCGCGTTTCATCATCCCGCGCAGGGTCGCCGTTGCAGCGACGGCGCTGACGCTGTCCGCCTGTGCGGGGCATCATTACAAGCCGGTCAGCGACTATCCGGTGAAGATCGGGCGGCCCTATACGGTGCGCGGGATTACCTATACCCCTCATGCCGATCCGACCTATGACGTGCTCGGCTATGCAAGCTGGTACGGCGCGGAATCGGGGCATCAGACCGCCAATGGCGAGCGGTTTCAGGCGAAGTGGGTCACGGCGGCGCACAAGACACTGCCGCTGCCCAGCTATGTCGCCGTGACGAACCTCGACAGCGGCAAGACGATCCTGGTGCGCGTCAACGACCGCGGGCCGTTCGCGCGCGGGCGCATCCTCGACCTGTCGCGCGGTGCGGCGGAGGAACTGGGCATTTTGCGCAGCGGCATCGCGCCGGTGCGCGTGCGGATCGTCCATCCGTCGAAGAAAGATCGCGAACGGCTGATGCACGGCAAGGAAGCATCGCCGCAACCCTATGTCCCGACCAGCGTGCTGGACAATCTGCGCGCGCAACTGGCGACCGGCGTTGCCGAGGGGCTGGTACAGGCGCCGTAGGAAGCGGGCCGCGACAGAAGGAACTTCAGTAAGAACGCAGGGTATCGCTGTTCGGATAGCGAAACATGGTCCTCATGAGCCGCGGCGTCAGGGCGATTTTGCCTGCCATACCGCGCAACCATGAGGCGAGCCCTATCCCCGGTCGCATCCGAATGCAGCAAATGCAGTTTGCGGCGTGCAGGTGTCCTTCGGCTTTTGCGCGTTCGAAATAATACAGCGCTTTTTGAATGTCGTGCGCGACATCCTTTCCCTTGTAATATTGCCAGCCCAGGGCGAAGAGAGCCGGGGAATGGTGCAGATCGGCTATTCGCTGATATTCGGTCAGGGCATCATCGGTCCTGCCTGACGTCAGCAGCAGCCACGCCAGACCGAGTCCGGCCTCGATCGACCCTTCAGCAGCACCTCGCCTGAGCCATAATTCCGCGCGCTGCACGTCTTTTGGCACACCGTGTTTTGCGTTAAGGTAGATGTCTCCAAGGTACACCATGGCAAGTCGGGAACCGGCTTCGGCCAAGTATAACATGGCATCTAATCCGGCCATGGGATCGGATTTAAGTTGTTGAAGCGCGTCCCATAATTCAGGGGCGCGGGGCTCTTCGTCCCATTCCCGCGCGATATTCTCTCCGAGTTTCGGCGTTGCCATCCAGACAATTTACCGCTTTTTCAGTTCCGGACAATGATCGTGATACCGGCGCGACCATACCCCATTGTTTGACCGAAAAACGAAGAGGGCTCTGGATTGCCGCGCGCTTTCAGCGCTCGCAATGACGACTCTCATGGAAGAGGCGTTTTATGAGCAATCAGGACCGGACGAATTCTGCCCGGCATCGAACCGCCATTTTCGGACCGCCTGAATGCCTGCGAAGATAACCACCAGTCCGCCCATCAGTATCCAACCAATGGCCGGTCGATGAAAATTTCCTCCATTAAAAGAGCTATGAAAAACCCCGGCAACGCCCATCACGGATGCGGTGGCCAACTGGCGATAGGTCAGCTTGGAGAACGCTTTTCGTCGCACTTCTTCCCGATTCAGCGCAGGGCCTATTGCCGCGCGTCGTTCCAACGCCTGTGCGGGCGCATTCCAGCAATGCAAGAAATACAGGAAATAAAGTGCCAGGATTAGCCCAATGCCGCCAAACAGTTCGATATTTCCAGCCGTGCTGTCTGGATCGGTATTGGAGAGTACCAGCGCGAAGATCAGCAAAATGGTCGCGGGTATGATGGACAGCATTGCATAGCGCTGATGACGTTTGAAAGTTTCGACAAACTGATCGCGTTCTTGCCCGCTGACCGGGATCGGTGGTCCCTTGGACCCTTTACGATAGATATAGCCGCTGCCGTGTTCTTCGAACTGCGCCTCAAAGGCTTTGATACTCCGAGCTGCGTAGCGATTGGTGAACATGCCAAACAGTCGTTCGACGATGCCGCTGAGTCAAGTAACGCTCAGCCATTAAAACGCATTGTGAGCGTGATAGCGTCAGGCCCCCTGGCGCGTCAGATAGCCGTGGAGCATGTCGTATAGTTCGGCCTTGATCGCTGCGTCGTCCATGGGCGGGTCGGCGCGGGTGACGGCTTCCATCGCGCCGCCCAGCATCAGGATGGCGAAGTCGATGGCGCGGGGTTTGTCCGGGTGGGTGATTTCCGTTGCGCAGCCGTTGAGGGTCTGACGCGCAAGACCCTGTACCGTGGTGTTGAGGCGCTGCATCGCGGCGGTCAGCGCGGGATTGTCGGATTGCGCGGCCGCCTCGCGCAGCGCCTGTGCCAGCCGCCAGTCGCGCCGCTGTGCCGTGACGGCGCCGTCGACCAGCGCCTTGAGCCGATCCGACAGGTGCGGGAAGCGTTCGGCGAGCAGCGGGAAATTCGCCTCGTTCGCCGTTACAACCCGGTCCAGATAGCGCGCGATTACCGCGGCGATCATTCCGTCCTTGTCCCCGAAGCGGCGATAGACGCTGCCCGCCGAGCGGCCCGCGCGCGCCGCCACCGCCTGAATGGTGCAGGCGGTCAGCCCGCCCTCCCGCAACGCCGCTTCGGCTGCATCGAGCAGCAGGTCCTGCGTCACGGTACTGCGCTGTTGCTGTGCGGCGGGGGGCGGGGGCGTGTCGGGCATGCGGCAGATATAATTGACGCCGAGAAAATGTAAATGTAAACATACATTCACATTATAGCGAGACCATCATGCCGCATTATCAGACCGTCGATCTCTGCCTGCTTGCCTTTGCGCTTGTCGTCATGCCTGTCTGGTCGGCATGGACGGGCGCACGCGTCCGGCGGAGCGCGGGAGCCGGCGACCGGCTCCGCCGCTATCGGATCATCATCGTGCGCGCGGGGATCGTATCGCTGGTCCTTGTCGCGAGCTGGATGTGGCTGGGACGGCCCTTTGCGGCGCTGGGGCTGGGCGCGATCGGCTGGCGCGGGGCATTGGGGTTCGCGGTCGTCGCATTCCTCGCCGTCAATCTGGTGCAGGTGCTGCGCATACGCAGCCTGTCGCCGGAAAAGACCGAGCTGTTGCGTCGCCAGCTGGATGCATCGCGCATCATCCCGCACACGGACCGCGAATTTGCGTGGTTTCCCTGGGTCTGCGTGACCGGCAGCATTGCCGAGGAGCTGCTCTATCGCGGATTTCTGTTATGGGCGCTGGCGCCGGTGGCGGGGATATGGGGCGCGGTACTGATTTCCTCGGCCGCTTTCGGCTTTGCGCACGCCTATCAGGGGGGGAAGGGGGTTGTGCGAACCGGCGCCATCGGGCTGGCCTTCGCCATCGGCTTTGCGCTGACGCACAGCCTGTGGTGGCTGATCGGCGCGCATATCCTGATGAACCTGTCCGGCTATATCTATGCGCGCAAGCTGCGGGCGATGTCGCCGGTTATTGCGCGGTCCCGGCCTTCGCCCGCACCATGTCCATGAAGGCGTCGAACAGCGTGCGCATGGCGACTTTTTTATAGGGAAAGGTCCGGGCGTCATCCATGTCATGCACGACCATGGCGATATCGGCTTCGAACACCAGCAGCCGCCCGTCGGGCAGTTCGGCGCAGTCGATGCCGAAATAGTCGAGGCCGATCCGGCGATTGAGCGCGTCGAACGCATCGGCATGGCGGCGCGCGAAATCGGTATCGAAGCTTTCCATCCACGCTGCCTCCACCGCGCGCTTGGCGGCATCCTCGGCCATGCCGGCGCTCAGATAATGGACGATCCAGTGGTCGGACAGGGCCAGATGGCCGGGATAGGGCCTGCCGTCGATAACCACGATCCGCTGCTTGCTGAACAGGCCGTCGGGTCCGCGATAGTCGATGAACGGCGCGACATAGAAGTGCGCTGCCGTCTGTCCCGCCAGATAGGCGGGAAGGGCGTCGGGTGCTTCCGCGCGCTCCAGCCCGCCGCCCGCATGAGTGCCGACGGGGCGAACGATGATCGGAAATTCCAGTCCGGCGCAACAGGCGGACAGCGTGGTGCGGCCCGCCGAGACCGCCTCCAGCGTCGCGCGGTCGATCCGGTGGGTTGCGGGCGCCAGGATCGACGGCTCGTCAGCGAACATCGCGCTCACCCCGTCGCGGCTGAGGTCGGCGATCTTTTGCGGGGCGTTGTTGAGGACGGGACGGCTGAGTTGCGGGAGCAATGTCTTCAGCCGGTCGAGCACGGGGCCGTGTTCCGGCGCTTCGCCGACCGCGACCAGCGCGACGTCATGATCGGGCAGGGTGGCAAGGTCACGCGTATCGGCATCGACATAATGCAGCCAGAGCACGGCATCCGAACCGTTGAGCAGGAAATCGACCGGCGTGTTCGCCATGAAATCGCCCGGCGTGACGAAAGCCAGCAGGCGCGGCCCCGACCCGTCGCCATGCACGACGCAGAAATCCTTTTGCAGCGCGACCGCTTCGGTCAGCAATGCGCGGGCGGTGTCGGCCTGTCCGGTGCTTTGCAGGATCATCGCCATGTCCATCAGTGCGGCCGCATCGCTCGCGTCCGTCGCGACGCGGGCGGCGCGTTCGGATTGCAGCGGCATCATATCCTCCCCGCGATAGGCCATGGGCAGGACGTGGTGCAGGCCCAGGATGCGGGTGCGGTCGGAAAGGACGGGGGCGGGTGCCATGGATACTCCTTACTTGCCGGTTTCGGCGGCGCCGAAGCGCACCACACCGTCGATCAGCCTCTCGACGTCGCGCAGGGTCGACCGGTGGTTGACGAACGCCGCGCGGATGGCGGGCCTGCCGTCGATCATCGTCAGTGATGGCGCGACCTGTCCGGCATGATGCAGCTGTTCGACGATCCGGCGATTGACCGCGCCGTCGCCGCTCCGGCCGTCGGGGGCATAGCCGAAACATACGATGTTGAGCGGCACCGGTGCCAGCAGCACCAGATCGCGATGCGCTTCGACCCGTTCGGCCAGTATCTGCGCCAGTCGGCAGTTGGCAGCCATCGCCTCGCCCAGTGCGCGCAGGCCGTAGGTTTTCAGCGTGAACCAGGTTTTCAGCGCGCGAAACCCGCGCGACAGATCGGGACCGGTGTCGCAGGGCCACCAGTCGCCGCCCGCCAGCCCGGTTTCGGCGCGGCTCAGATAGCGGGCATCGGCGGCAAAGGTGGCGTGCTGCCATGCCTGATCGCGGACCAGCAGGAAGCCCGCATCATAGGGGACATGCCCCCATTTGTGGAAATCGAAGGCGATGCTGTCGCTGCGCTCGATGCCCGCCAGCTTCGGCGCGATCATATCGGAAAACATGCCCAGTGCGCCCAGCGCACCGTCGACGTGGAAGTGCATGCCATATCGCGCGGCGATGTCGGCAAGTGCGGAAAGGTCGTCAATGGCACCGCATTGGACGGTTCCGGCGGTACCGATCAGAAGAAACGGCGTCAGCCCGTCGGCACGGTCGCGTGCTATCTGTGCCTCCAGCGCATCGGCCCGCATCCGGCCCGCGCTGTCCACGGCGATGCGGCGCAAGGCATCGGTGCCCAGTCCCGCCATCTCCAGCGCGCGGGGAATGCAGCCATGCACCTCTTCGGAGGTATAGGCGATCAGGCCGGGAAAGGCCGTACTGCCTTCGCGGCGCACCGCTTCGCCGCAGGCACGCACCCGCGCGATCAGCAGGGCGACGAAACTCGCCTGCGACGCGCCGGTCAGGAACTGACCACCGGCAGTGTCGGGATAGGAGAACACATCGCGCATCCATGCCGCGACCTGCTGCTCGACCGCGATCGGCATATGGTCGCGCCCGCCCAGATTGGCGTTCAGCCCCCCCGCCAGCATTTCCGCCAGCATCCCGACCGACGTCCCGGCCCCCTGTACCCAGCCCATGAAGCCGGGATGGGTGTTGCCGCCGTCATAGGGCAGGATCGTATCGCGAAACTGATCGAACACCGCGTCCGGTGCGGTAGGCCGGGTCGGCAGCGGTGCCTGCATCGTTGCGCGTATGTCGGGCGGGGCAGCGCGCCACAGCGACGCTTCGTCGCGATGCGCGAGATGGTCGATCATCGTGTCGAGCATCCGGTGTCCCAGCCGCCGGATATCCGACCAGTCCTGTGGATCGAGGGTTGTGCGGTTCTCCTGCTCCGCTGCTTCGGTCGCTGGTGAAGATGACTCCGCTCTGGCTCCCACGATGATGGCCGTCTCCGCTTGATCGTCTGGCATTTGCTGCGCTTCTATGGAGAACCGGCGCCAAAGCGAAGGAAGAATTTCCTGCGTCGCCTTCGTCCTTCGCCTAAAACCGGAATGCCGTTGCCTGCTGGCCGCGGTCTGTCAGTAGCCATGCGCCGTCGTTGAGCGCGCCTTTCAGCCCGTCGCACGCCTGCGCCATCGCCACCATCGGATCGACCGAGATCGGCGGCAGCGGCTTGCGCTTCAGGGTGCGGGACAGGGCTTCGTCGCTGGGCGTCAGGACGCTGTGCGCATCGGCGGCGCGCAGCATTTTGACCGTCGCGGACAGGTCGCGCGCGGCGCGGCGCGCGACGGGGGAGAGGTGATTTAGCCCTTCCCGGTCGATGCGCCGGGCGAACAGCGCGACTTCATGCAGCCAGTAGCTGGTCAGGTCGAGCTGGTGGCGCAGCCGCCCATGCTGTTGCGGCGCGCGGCCCCAGGGCACCAGCCGCAGGGGCGCGATGGCGTCGCGCAGCAGCGCCGCCTTTTCCTCAAAATCATGGATCGCCGCGGTCAGCACCAGCCGGTTGAATCTGCCGCCGGGAAAGGCCGCCTCCAGCGAGCGTTCGACCGCATCGAGCAGCTTGTTATATTGTTCGCGCGCATAGGCGTCAGTGCTGCGCGGCAGGACGACCGCGGCGACGATGATCCCCGCCAGCGCGCCGATCGCCGTTTCCTCCAGCCGTAACAGCATCAGCGCATCGGTAAACTCGCCGATCGTCGAGAACAGCAATCCGACGACCACGGTGATAAAGAACGCCATCCAGGTATAGGACTGGGTAAAGGCATAGAAGATGCAGAAGATCGCCACCGGCATCAGCACCAGCGCGGCAACTGGATTGCCGTTGAAGATCCAAGCCAGCACCATTGCCGCAACGATCCCGGCAAAGGTCCCCGCAGTGCGTTGCAGCGATTTGAACAGCGCCTGTCCGCGCGAATAGGTGCCGGTGAACATCACGAAGACGGTGATGACGGCCCAGTACCAGCGTTCCGGCGACAGCGCCGTGCCGCCCAATATCGCAAGCAGGGTGGCGGCAGCCGACTGCACACCGGGGCGCAGCACCACCTCTTTCGGTTCCTCAGGGGGCGGGGTGACGGATTGCGCGGCGTCCAGATCGGGCGGCAGCTTCGCCGCTTCCTGCAGGTCGTTCAGCGCCTCCACCATCGGCCGCAGCAACCCATGGTCGGGCATCGGCCCTTTATGCAGCAACGCCTGGCCAAGCTGCGCGATGGCGGGTTTCAGGTCGATATCGCCGATCGATGCCAGATCGCGTTCCGCCTGAAGCGCCAGCCGTTCGGCCAGCGCCAGCACCTGCAACAGCGCCTCGGCCAGCGGGCGATGCGCCAGCCTGCCGCCTTTCAGATTGTCGAGCTCGCCCTCGGCCACCGTGCCCGCCGTCATCACCCGGCGAAGTTGCGCCCGGATCGGGGAGCGGTCGCTGTCGGCATTCAGCGCGGCGATCATCCGTGCCATCTTTGCCAGCCGCATCCGCAGCGACATCGCCGCCCAGGCGAACCGCCGCCAGGGCCGGTGCGGCACGACAAGCTGATGCACGATCAGCGCGCTTGCCGCGCCGATCACCACGCTTACCCATTGCCAGTGCAACTGCGCCGGGTCGGGGTGCAGGAAGGAGGCGAAGAAATAGCTGACATTGGCGGCCAGCGCAGCGGGTGCCCATTCCCGGCCATATTGCCGCAGATAGGCGGCTACCCCGACCACCAATATGAAAACGCCATGGTTCAGCAGCGTCTGATGCAGCAACGCCGACAGCGTGAACATCAGGCCCGCCGAAAGCGCCAGCGCCGCCGTTTTGCGCAGCCGCAGCGCAAGCTGGTCGTCGCCGACCACGGCACAGGAAAAGACGGTGACCGGAAAACCGACCAGAAAGGAGAGGATCGGCTGTTTCGCGACGATCGCCACCGCGAAACAGAGCAGCAGCGTCAGAATGAAGGCGAACATCGCCCGCGTGCCGCGTGCGGTGCGCACCATACCCGGATCGGCACGCACCAGTGCGCGACGCGCCGGTTTCGGCAGAGCGTTGACGGTAAGCGTGAGGAGCGTTGTCACGCGACGGAAACTTCCCGAAACCCAAAAGGTGCCGGGCAGCTTGTTCCAAAGCTGCCCCGCAGGCGGGACCATAGCGGCCCGGTCCGCGCACGCAACAACGCCCTTTCTACTTAGGCCGTTTATGGGTTTACGGCCTAGCGCAAAAGGGGCGCTTTACGGCACGCGAACCGGTCCCGACGGGCGGGGGTTCATCACCCGCCGGGTAAGGGGTCGATCCCGTCTATTTCAGGATCATTTCCTGCAACATGGTGGTGCCCATCACGCGGCGCATTTTCAGCCGGTCGTTGGATTCGGCCTCCAGCTTTTCGATGTTTTTCGACTGTTTGGCGTACCAGTCGATATAGGCCTTGCGCTGGGCCAGCGACTCTTCGGCATTGGGCACGTCCTTGTACATCACGACGAGATACAGGTCCGGCTCGCCGTCGCGCGGATGGGTGTTCTGCAACACCTTGTACCCGCTGATCCAGCCTTTGGATTTGGCGAATTCCTGATCCTTTTTCCAGGCATCGGCGAGCCATTGCATATAGGCATAGCTGCCGCCGTCGGTGAGTTCGATGCCGGTGACGTCCCAATACTGACCGGGATCGGCGGGGAAATCCTGCGCCAGCGCCGGGGCGGCGGACAGCAGGGCGATCGGCGCGGCGAACAGCATCGCACGCCGCAACAGGGCATGGGTCATGGCATCTCTCTCCACAAGGGGCACCGCGCGTCCATCACGCCGCGCGTCGGTGCCGACTGATCCGTGCCGTCGCATGGTTTGCGATCCCCCATCTGGCCGGCGGCGTGGATGCCTTCAGCCTCGCCAGATGGGTGCTGAAGTCAACGGAAATGGGGAGTTACCCCAAAGGGAAAGGCAGCAGCGCGTTGAGCGCGGCAAGCGGCGGCGCACCGGGAACAGGATGGCCCAGCCGCGCCATAAACGCATGGCGGACAAGCTCCGCCTGCTGCTCGATGCCATAGCGGTCGAACGGGCGTCCGGGTTCATGACGATAGGCGTAGCGGCAAAAGGGATGGCGCATCAGCGGCAGATACCAGCGCCCGCGCACCTGTGTCTGCCAGACATGCGTCATTTCGTGGACGAACAGCCCTTGCAGGTCCGGCGGCTCGGCGGCGAAGTCGTCGCGATACAGGTCGCCGCCGGGATGGAAATGGATGCACCCCATCGGCGCCATGACGACATGGCGCGGCTGAAAGAACGCCCATTTCTGTTGCGCGATTTCCGCCCGGTCATAGTCGATGGCCGCGCCGAACACGCTGCGTGCAAGCGCGATTTCTCCGGCGGTAAGGGGACGGCGGGACATGGCGGGGGATTGTGGCACCGGATAGCGGCGCGGGAAAGGGGCCTGACCATCAACCGGATCGTCACTGCGAGGAGCGTAGCGACGCGGCAGTCCGGATTGATCGGGATCGCAATGACGATAGCAGTCGCAGTAGCGTGACCGTTCGAAGCTGCGTATGACGGCGGCAACAATTGTCGGGGGATCGCATGGCAAGACTGGTGACATTGGGGGATGCGCGGGTGCTGGGCCCCGGAAAGCTGCGCTGGCTGCGTGCGCTGGGCTGGATGGTGCTGGTCGGCGCGCTGGTCATTTTCAGCTTCGGACTGATCGGCGGCGGCTTTATGGGCATAGCGGCCAGCCGCGCGGGCATACCGCTGAAACTGCTCGACCCCAGTATCATCCTGCTCGCCACGATCCTTGCCGCGCTGGTGGCGACGTCGCTCTATGCAGCGCTGGTGCGCTGGGGAGAAAAGCGCGAGCCGGATGAACTGAAGCTGCGATTTCTGCCCGCCGAACTGCCGCTGGGGCTGCTGATCGGCGCAGCGATGCAGGCGGCGGCGGTCGGCCTGTTATGGCTGGGCGGCTGGGTGACGATCAGCGCGCAGCCCATTACCCATATCCTGACCGCGCTGGACGACACGGTGCAATCGGGGGTGATGGAAGAGGTGCTGTTCCGCCTCGTCATCCTGCGGCTGGTGTGGCGCGCGTTCGGCCCCGGCTGGGCGCTGGCGATCTCGGCGGCGTTTTTCGGCGCGGCGCACCTGTCCAACCCCAATTCGAACTGGTTCGCCGCCGTCTGCATCGCGGTGGAGGCCGGTATCATGCTTGCCTCCTTCTACATCCTGACCGGGCGGATCTGGGTGTCGATGGGCGTTCATGCCGGGTGGAATTTCACGCAAGGCTGGATTTTCGGCGCGGCCGTATCGGGCACCGCGGGCTTTGCGGGCGGCCCGCTGACGACGCAGCCGGTGGCGGGCGCCGCGGCATGGCTGTCGGGCGGTGCGTTCGGTCCCGAAGCCTCGCTCGCCGGGTTGCTGGTCGGCACGGTGGTCGGCGTCGCCGTCCTCAAACGCGCCTATGATCTGGGGCGGATGGGGAAGGGGTGACGGCTGGATCGCGTGGACAAGCTCTGTCATGCCCATGATGGGCTTGGCCCTGTTTTGTGTGTATGCAACCGTCCTTGCGGCAAAGAAAGCGGACTTTATGTTGTTCGTGTAGAACAACATGCGCGCAGCAATATTTACAGTATGGCACTTAAATATGAATCATGATAAATATTATAATATATTTGTTCTGATGTGCGGGTTTTTTGTTCTAATTTATTCTATTAAAAGCGTACGTGCAGGACATATAACTAATGTTTTTATAGAAATTTATAGAGTTGAAAATCCCATATTTTTCTGGAGCATTATTTCGTTAAATTTATTCGCTTCTATAGGCATAATAATAATTTATTTACCCAGTATTATAGCTTATTTACTGTAGTGTATTTATTGAATTTGCATATAATATACTGCATTCAGCTTACTATCGCACAAATCTGATTATGTTGTCCGACGCCGGCTATCTCGGCCAACCCGGCGAAGCCCGGTTTATGCTTATTTGAAATATTCAGACCAATGGCATCGTGAAGATTCGTTTTGAACGTCAGTCGTCGCGGTCTTCTGGCCTTCGGAGCGGTCGGCATCGAGGCCGCTGCCCGTGTGCGGGCCGTTTTGCAATGCCGCGCCCGCTATTATCCCTCGATCGTCACGCTGGCCGGGTGGTGTTTGTCGAGATGTTTCCTGATGATCTTCACATTGCGGCTGTTGGAGCGGAAGAAGAAGTCGGGGATGGCGCCGACCCAGGGGATCATGCCGAACGCCCAGTCAAGCGCGACATTGCCGCCCATTCGCGTCATCTGCAGCTTCGACATGCCCAGATTGCGCGCTTCCCAGACCAGATAACCGCCGAGGATCGCGCCGATCGTCGTGCCGCCGAACGGCAGGATGTCGAGCACCACGTCCAGCCCGATGCGGCGTTTCAGCCCCGGCAACGGGATCGAACGTTCGAGAAGAAATTCCAGTGCCTCGACGCGTGCGCGCACAGACTGTGCGTCGGTGCCGAAGGGATTGGTGCGGCCCATTTTTTCGGCGGAACCGGGCGCCATTCGGATCGGTCTTGCCATATCCCCTAATTGGGGAGGGTGCGCAGCTGATTCAATGGATGCCAGGCGCGGGCATTGGCCTGCCACTGGTCGAGCCGGTTGGCGACCAGCGACCAGCGCAGCGGGCTTGCGATGGGGATGAAGGCGGCATCGGCGGTCAGTGCGGCATCGGCTTCGGCAAGGCGTTGCGCGCGCGCATCGGCATTGGGCGCGTCGCGCGCGGCGTCGAGCAGCGTCTCGCTATCCGCACTGCACTGGACGCAGGCGGTGCGCAGATACCAGCGCGCGCTGTCGAACGGGGCCACCCGGTCGATCAGCCGCAGATCGGCCTGCGCGCGCTCCTTCACCCGCATTACCGGCAGGCCGAGTGCATGGATGGCCGGGCCGATCCGCGCCCAGAGCAGGTTGCCGCCCGGATCGTCGGGCAGCGCCACCCGGATCGGCATCACGCCGGGCAGGGTATCGGCGCTGCCGTTGCGCGCCTTGTCGCCCAGCGCATGTTTCCATGCCGCCACCCGCCGTCGCGCGGTGGTCAGGCGATCGTCGGCGGACAGGCCCTGCCAGTCGGGCGTGGCGGGGCCGGCGGCGGAATCGAGCTGATCGGGCAGGATCGTCGTGCGCGCATGCCAGGTGCTGGTGAATGCGCCGAGAATGGCGTCGCGGTCGAGCGCCATGGCAATCGCCGCGCGGTTCTTCGCATCCGCCAGAAAGCCGGTGCGATTGACCACGGCGAGGCCGAACAGCCCCTGTGCGGGATCGGTCTTGATGCTGTTTTTCGCGACCCCGCTCAGCTCCAGCGTCGGCCAGTCACGGAAGGTGCCGCCCAGCACCAGATCGCTGGTGCCGTCGGCAAAACGCGCAATCGCCAGCGACGCGCGCTCGCCGATCAGGCGGACATCCTGCCGCTTGTCGGGCGGGGCGGCGTTCACACTGTCGTCGGTGCCGTCCTCATCCGCACTGTCCGCCGGGCTGACGGGGCGCAGCAGCACGCCCGGCCCCTTGCTGTTATCGACGATACGGAAAGGACCCGTACCGTTCAGGCCGCCGGGACGGAACGCCGCCATTTCGGGCTGGGCCAGCAGTTGCAGCAGGCCGGGACGCGGTTGCGACAATTCGACTTCGAGCACCTGCGGCGTCATCGCCACCACCTGATCGACGGCATGGAGGAATGGCGCCATCGGGTTTTTGGAACCGGGTGCGGCGGCACGGCTGAGCGTCCGTGCAACCGCTTCCGCATCGACGGGTTTGCCGCCGGGCCATGCCGCGTCATTATCCAGGCGGAAGATATAGCTGGTGCCGTCGTCGATCACGATCCAGCGTTCGGCCAGCGCCGGTTCGACCTGCCCGTTGCCGTCGAACCGCACCAGCCCCTGTGCGGTAGCACCCATCAGCACGCGCGAGGGAAAATCCATGCGCCCCTTGTTCGGATCGGCCGGTGTCGCCGGGCCGCCGATGGCGCTGACCACCACCTGCCGCTCGTCGCTCGCGCTGCCGCAGCCGGACAGGGCCAGCGTGGCGGCGATCAGCAGGGCAGTGGCGATACGCTTCATGGGGTTTCCCCGGATCACAGGATCCGATGCCGTCTATGATGCGCGACCGCGACTGCCAAGCCCTCCTTTTGGGAGTGGCGGCACGTTGCGGGCCGGGTGTTGCAAACGCGCCGCGCCTGTGCGCGGGATGATCGGATGGAGCGGCTAGGGTCATGACCCTAGAGACATTGTGCGCCGACCGTTCTATGGGCCGCCCATGGAACAGACTGTGTGGCATCGGGGATGCGCTGAAACAGCGACGGTGTTGCGATGACCGGCACGGAAGCCGATGCCATCATTCTGGGTGCGGGCGCCGCCGGGCTGATGTGCGCGGCACAGGCGGGGCTGCGCGGGCGGCGCGTGCTGTTGCTCGAACGCGCCGGGCGGCCGGGGAAGAAAATCCTGATTTCGGGGGGCGGGCGGTGCAATTTCACCAACATTGATACCGCGCCCGACCGCTATATTTCCGCCAACCCGCATTTCGCCAAGTCGGCGCTGAGCCGCTATACGCCGCAGGACTTTCTGGCGCTGGTGGAGGATCGCGGCATCGCCTGGCACGAAAAGACGCTGGGGCAGCTCTTTTGCGACGGATCGGCGCGGCAGATTGTCGATATGCTGGTCGATGGGGTAGTGCAGACCGGCGGGACGATCCGCTGCGATCAGCAGATTGCGGGCGTCGATCATGCCGATGGCCGCTTTCGCGTCACGACGCAGGACGGCAGTTTTGAAGCGCCCGCGCTGGTCATCGCCACCGGGGGACCGTCGATCCCCAAAATGGGCGCGACCGGCTTTGCCTATGATCTGGCGCGGCAATTCGGGTTGAAGGTGGTGGAGCCGCGCCCGGCGCTGGTGCCGCTGACGCTGGGCGGTGAGGATGTGCTGTTCCGCGAGCTTTCGGGCGTTGCCACCGAGATTGTCGCGCGCACCGGCAAGACGGCGTTTCGGGAGGCCGGGCTGTTCACCCATCGCGGGCTGTCGGGTCCCGCGATCCTGCAAATCTCTTCCTATTGGCGGCATGGCGAGGCGGTGGCGGTGGATTTCCTGCCCGACCGCGCGCCCGGCTGGCTGGTGGATGCAAAGCGCAGTACCCCGCGTGCGACGATGCGTTCGCTGCTGAAGGATGCGCTGCCCGACCGGCTCGCCGTGACGCTGGCCGAGCGGCTGGCGCTGGAGGGCGAGCTTGCCAATCTGCCCGATGCGCGGCTGAACGCGGCGGCGGCGCAGCTTTCCGGCTGGCGCTTCATCCCCAACGGTACGGAGGGCTTCGCCAAGGCGGAGGTGACGGCGGGCGGAATCAGCACCGCGGAACTTTCTTCGAAAACAATGGAAGCCAAACGCGTTCCGGGGCTGTATGGGATCGGCGAAGCGATCGATGTGACGGGCTGGCTGGGCGGATATAATTTCCAATGGGCCTGGGCCAGCGGCTGGGCTGCCGCCCGATCGATCTGATTTCCCCCTGGTTTCGGGCGCGGTTGCCCGGACGTGATGATTGCGAGTTTCATGAGCTTTTCCACCCTTCCGCCCGTTCTGGCAGAGGCGCTTGCCGAACGTGGCTATGCCGAGCCGACCCCGGTACAGGCCGCCGTCCTAAATCCCGACGCCGCGGGCCGCGACCTGATCGTTTCCGCGCAGACGGGGTCGGGCAAGACCGTCGCCTTCGGCCTGGCGCTGGCGAATGAGTTGCTCGGCGACAGCGGTGCGGTGGAGGAAAACGCCACGCCGCGCGCGCTGGTGATTGCGCCGACGCGCGAACTGGCGTTGCAGGTCAGCCGCGAACTGATCTGGCTTTATGGCAAGGCGGGTGCGCGCATCGCCACCTGTGTCGGCGGCATGAACGCCTCGCACGAACGCCGGGTGCTGCGCAACGGGGCCGCCATCGTCGTCGGCACGCCGGGGCGGCTGCGCGATCACCTCGAACGCGGCGCGCTCGACCTGTCGGCGCTGGCGGGGATCGTCCTCGATGAAGCCGACGAGATGCTCGACATGGGCTTTCGCGAGGATCTGGAAGAGATTCTCGACGCCACGCCGCAGGAGCGGCGCACGCTGCTGTTCTCCGCTACCATGCCGCGCCCGATCGAGGCGCTGGCGAAACGCTATCAGCGTGACGCGCTGCGCATTTCGACGGTGGGTGACGATCGCGGCCATGGCGATATTACCTATCAGGCGGTGACCGTCTCGCCCTCCGACGTGGAGAATGCGGTGGTCAACCTGCTGCGCTTTCATGAGGCGGAAACGGCGATCCTGTTCTGCGCCACGCGCGACAATGTCCGCCGCCTGCACGCCACTTTGCTGGAGCGCGGGTTTGCTGCGGTGGCGCTGTCGGGGGAGCATTCGCAGTCGGAGCGTAATCAGGCGCTGCAGGCGCTGCGCGACCGGCGCGCGCGCGTCTGCGTCGCCACCGATGTCGCCGCGCGCGGTATCGACCTGCCGACGCTCAGCCTCGTCATCCATGTCGAAATTCCGCGTGATGCCGAAACGCTGCAACACCGTTCGGGGCGCACGGGGCGCGCGGGCAAGAAGGGCACGGCGGCGCTGATCGTGCCCTATCCGCGCCGCAAGCGGGTCGATGCGATGCTGCGCCGGGCAAAGATCGACGCTGCCTGGATCGACGCGCCGGGGCCGGACGCCATTCGCAAGCAGGACCATGAGCGGCTGCTCGCACGGCTGATGGCGCCGGTAGAGCTGGAGGATGCGGATCGGGAACTGGGCGAACGCCTGCTCGCCGAACGCACGCCGCAGGATATTGCCGCGATGCTGGTGCACGCGCATCGCGCGGCGCTGCCCGAACCTGAAGATCTGATCGAAAACACGCCGGAGGCGCGGCGTGAGGCGCAGCAGCAGCGCCACCGTCCGGGATTTGAGGATGTGGTGTGGTTCCGTCTGAATATCGGGCGGCGTCAGAATGCCGATCCGCGCTGGATCCTGCCGCTGCTGTGCCGTCGCGGGCACATCACCCGCAACGAAATCGGCGCGATCCGCATCGGCCCGGCGGAAAGCTATTTTCAGGTGCCCCGTGCCATCGCCGGCAAATTCGCCGCCGCACTGGAACGCACCGCGGGCAGCGATGAGGATGGCGAGGACATCCGCATCGAACCGTCCGATGAGGCCCCGCGCGACAGCGGACCGGCACATCGCCGGGGTGCCCAGCCGTCGCGCCGGGGCGACGCACCACCCCATCGTGCCAAACTCCACCGCAAGGGCGGAAGCCCGAAGGGAGAGGGCGGCAAGCCCGCGGGCAAGGGTGAGGGCAAAGGCGGCAAGAAACCCGACCGCACCCGCGCGGGACCGCCAAAGGGCAAGAAGAAACCCTTCAAGCGGAAGGGGGAATGAGGCTACCTTACCCGCACACTCCCGGCCGTTTCTCTGACCATGGCCGCGCCTCTTCCAGTTCATAGGCCAGTGCGAGCAGGTCGGCTTCGGCACCGATGGCCGCGCCGAACTGTACGCCGATGGGCAGGCCGTCGGCGCTGAACGCGCCGGGGATGCTCATCGCGGGCGCGCCGACGACATTATAGGGCGTGGTATAGCCGACATAACGCGGCAGGCGCTCGGCCATCGTCTCGACCGGCAGGTCGGGGGCCAGCCAGCCGATTTCGGGCGGCGGCAGCGACAGGACCGGCGACAGGATCATGTCATAGCGCGACAGCCATTCGCTGTACGGCACATGCAGCCCGTTGAGATAGGCGACCGCCTGATCCACCGCGCCGTCAGGGGCGCTCGCGACGATGGATGCCATCGCCAGGCTGAACAGCTCCATCTCTTCAAGGCCCGGCGCATGGCCGATGCGCCCGGCCGTTTCCGCGACGATGTTCGCCGCGCCGGTGGACCAGGCGAGCAGGAAGGGATCGCCCATCGCCGCAATCGGCTGCGGCCACGCGGTCGGCTCGACATGGTGGCCGAGCTGTTCGAGCAGCCCGGCCATGCCCTGCACGGCGTCGGCCACCTCAGCATCGGGCGCGCCGGAGGGGCTGTCGAGCAGCATGCCGATGCGCAGCCGCTTTTTCGCCGGTCCGTCGATCCTGCCGAGCGGGGGCAGGCCGTTGTCCTGCGCTTCCAGCGCGGAAAGCAGCGTGGCGCTGTCCCGCACGCTGCGCGATACGCACAGATGGACGCTGAGCGGGAGCGGGAAATGCCCCGGATCGGTCGCCAGCGTGCGCCCGCGCGAGGTCTTCAGTCCGAACAGGCCGCAGCATGACGCCGGGATGCGGATCGACCCGCCGCCGTCGCTGGCATGGGCGAAGGGCACGACATGCGCGGCGGTCGCACTCGCCGCGCCGCCCGATGAGCCGCCGGAGGAATGGTCCGGCCCCCACGGATTGCGCGTCGGGCCGAAGGCGAGCGGCTCGGTGGTCGGCAGGAAACCGTGTTCGGGCGTCGCACTCTTGCCGATGGGGTTGAGGCCGGTCGCCAGCATGCCCGAAACGAAGGGCGATTGCCGCGTCGCCGGGGCCATGCCGGCGGTCGCGCGTGAGCCTTTGCGCGTGGCCATGCCGATATAATCGTCGAGATCCTTGATCAGGAAAGGCACGCCCGCAAACACGCCGTCGCCCAGCGGTTCGCGCGCGCGATCACGGGCGCGTTCGAAATCGTCGGCGACCAGGAAGTTGAGTTGCGGATTGATCGCCTCGGCGCGTGCGATGGCCGCGTCGGTGACTTCCAGCGCGGAGACCTCGCCCGACCGGAGTGCCTGCGCCGTCGCAACGGCATCCCAGTCGGCCATTTCGTCAGCGGCCATGTCCCTCTCCTTGTATCTTGTTTGCACCGATGGTGGCGCAGATGCTGTCCGGCGGCAATAGCGCGCGGGCCGGTGGGAAAATTTTACGGTTTTCTTATGCCCGTGCCCGTAATTTCCCCGCGCCGTTTTACGGGGCGTGACCGCATATGGCGCACCATGGATACGACCACGCACGAACCTGCCGCCGGAAACCGCAAGCGTCTGGCATTGCTGACACTGGGCGCCATCGGCGTCGTATATGGCGATATCGGCACCAGCCCGCTTTATGCTTTCCGCGAAGCATTGGCCCAGTGCGCCGATGACGGGATTACGCGCGGCGAGATTCTGGGCGTGCTGTCGCTGGCGCTATGGGCGCTGATCATCGTGGTGACGGTGAAATATGTGCTGTTCCTGTCGCGCGCCGACAATAACGGCGAAGGCGGGGTGCTGTCGCTGATGGCGCTTGCCCGCCGCGCGACACAGGGAAAATGGCCGATCGTGGTAGTGCTGGGGGCGATGGGCGCGGCGCTGTTCTTTGGCGATGCGATCATCACGCCCGCTTTGTCGGTGCTGTCGGCGGTGGAAGGACTGCGCACCGTGCCGGGGTTTCAGCAGGTGATGACGTCGCCGGTGGTGCTGATGCTGACTGCGGCGATCCTGATCGGGTTGTTCGCGATCCAGTCGCGCGGCACCGCCAGCGTGGCCAGCCTGTTCGGGCCGGTCTGCGCGGTCTGGTTCGTGACCCTGGCCGGGCTGGGTGTGTGGCACATTATGGATGCGCCAAAGGTGCTGCTGGCGTTCAACCCGCTTTATGCCGTCGACTTTCTCGCTGGCCACGGGGTTGCCGGACTGTTCGTGCTAGGTGCGGTGTTTCTGACGGTTACCGGCGCAGAAGCGCTGATCGCCGATATGGGCCATTTCGGGCGCTTACCGATTCAGATCGGCTGGCTGAGCTTCGTCTGGCCCGCACTAAGCTTGAACTATCTGGGACAAGGTGCGCTGGCATTATCCGGACAGCGGGCGGCGGAGGCGGCGGGACAGCCCTTTGCCAATGCCGACTGGTTTTTCCTGATGGCACCCGACAGCCTGCGCGCGCCGCTGGTCATTCTTGCCACGCTGGCGACGATCATTGCCAGTCAGGCGGTCATCACCGGTGCCTATTCACTGACGCAACAGGCGATTGCGCTGGGCCTGTTGCCGCGGCTGACCATTCGCCAGACATCGGCAGCGCAGATCGGGCAGATCTATATCCCGCTGGTCAACTGGCTGTTGCTGCTAGGCGTGCTGATTCTGGTCGGCACCTTCCGCAGCAGTTCGGCGATGGCCGCCGCCTATGGCATCGCGGTGACGGGAACGATGGTGGTCACCACCTGTCTGGCCTTCATCATCGTGTGGCGGGCCTGGGGCTGGACGATCGAGCTGGCGGTCCTGTTCATTGCACCTTTTCTGATCATCGACCTGATCTTTTTCGGCGCCAATATCCTGCGCGTAGCCGAAGGCGGGTGGGTGCCGCTGATGGTGGCGAGCGCAATGGCCCTCATCATCTTCACCTGGATGCGCGGGCGGCGCACGGCGTTGCGGCGGTCTGGCGAAAACGGCGTGGCGATGGAGGAGGTGGCGAAAGCGCTGTCGCGGCATCCGCCGGTGCTGGTCGACGGGGTCGCCGTATTTCTGACTTCCGATACAGCCTATGCCCCGTCGGCGCTGCTGCACAATCTGAAGCACAATAAGGCATTGCACCGCACCAACCTGATCCTGGCGGTCAGGACGGCGGAGGCCCCGCATATTGTGCCGGGCAAGCGTCTGGAGGTGCAGCGGATCGATGAACATTTCGTGCGCGCGACGCTGCATTATGGCTATATGGACGTAATCGACGTACCGAGCGATCTCGGCCGTGAAGAAGGATTGCTGGCGCAGCGTGGCGGCACGTCCTTCTTTGTCGGGCGCAACGCCATCCGGCGTGCGTCGCGACCGGTTCTGCCGGGGTGGATGACGATGCTCTATGCCTTTCTGCACCGCAATTCCGCCGACCCGGTGGTATGGTTCAACATTCCGGCCAACCGCGTCGTCGAACTCGGCTCTCAGGTCGAATTGTGATCTACGGGGAATGGCGCGACTATCTGGCCGGCATCGTTGCCGTCGCCATCATTACCGCCATCACCATCGTCTGGCATCCGGCGATCGGCACGGCGTCGTCGGCGCTGCTGTTTCTGCTTCCCGTCCTGCCGGCGTCGGTGCGGGGGGTACGCGGCGCGGGATTGTGCACCGCAGCCATCAGCGCGCTGAGCTATAATTTCTTCCTGCTGCCGCCACGCTATACGCTGCGCATCCATGGGTTCGACAACTTTGTCAGCGTCATCGTGCTGTTCGCGGTTGCGCTGGTCACCACCCGGCTGGCTTATGCGCTGAAGGCGCGCGAGCGCGAGGCGCAGGCCCATGCCGACAGCAGCGCGGAAGAAGCGCAGTTCGCCGCGATCCTTGCCAAAGGGGAAGGGGATGAGGGCGTTCGCGTCGGGCTGGACTGGATCAGTGCCCGTTATGGCGCGGTGGAACTGATCCGCGATGTCGAAAGCGATGCGATGCGGCTTGGCTCGCTGAGCGCTTCGGCGGCGGTGTGGGCTGCGCATCACGGAGAGCCGACCGGTCATGCGGCCACGGTGATGGCGGCTGCCGACTGGAGCTTTTTCCCGCTGGGCGGTGATTCCGATCAGGCAGTGCTGGCGGTCGCCCGGCCACCGGGCGGAGCAAGCCGAGCGCCCGCGCAGATTGCCCAACTATGCACCTTTGCCCGTCTGCTGGGGCAGGCGCGCGACCGTGCGGCGCTGCATCGCGAACGGACTGAGCGGCAGCGGCTGGAAGATCGGGAGGAGTTGCGCCGTACCTTTTTGGCGTCGCTGGCGCATGATTTTCGTACACCGCTGACGGTGATACGCGGTGGTCTTGCCGAACTGGCGGCGAACGACGCACGGCCCGAACTCAGGGCGCTGGTGCGACAGGCGCATCGTCTCGACCGGATGATGGACGACCTGATCGGCGCGGCACGGATCGAAAGCGGTGCGCTGTCCCCCCGAATGGAGGCAACCGATATGGTCGATGCCGTTGCCGATGCCGTCGATGCCGTGGCACCGACACTGGCTCAACGCCGGCTTGATCGTTCGGTCCCGGCGGATCTGCCGCTGGTGCGTGCCGATCCGGTGCTGTTGCGCCATATCCTTATCAACCTGCTCGACAATGCCGCGCGGCATGCGGCAAGCCACGTTTCGATTACCGCATCGAAACGAAGCGGCCGGGTTTTCCTGCTGATCGCCGACGATGGAGACGGTATTCCGCCGGGCGAGGAAACAGCGATGTTCGAACGCTTCGTCCGCCTGGCCGGAAGCGACCGGACGGGCGGCAGCGGGCTGGGTCTGTCGATTGCGCGCGGTTTCGCCGATGCAATGGGGGCAAGGCTGAGCGCGGAGCCGTCAGGCGAAGGCGGCGCGCGGTTCGTGCTGGACCTGCCCATGCTGGACGGGAATGATGCGGCATGAGCAGTGTTCTGGTGGTTGATGACGAACTGGCGATCCGGCGGCTGGTGGCGTCGATCCTGTCGCGCGGCGGGCATGAGGCGATCCCGGCGGGTACGGCTGCGGAAGCGCTGACGCTGATCGAGCGACGGCCGCCCGATGCGGCGATTGTCGATCTGGGGCTTCCCGACCGCGACGGGCTGGAACTCGTTGCTGCGTTGCGTGCGGCTGGTGATTTGCCGATTCTGGTGCTCAGCGCGCGCAGCGATACAACGGACAAGATTGCCGCGTTGGACCTGGGTGCCGACGATTATGTGACGAAGCCGTTTGACGGCGATGAATTGCTTGCCCGGCTGCGTTCGGCGTTACGGCGCAGCGGTTCCGCCGTGCCTGCCGATCCGGTGCTGCGCCACGGTGTATTGACGCTTGACCCCGACCGGCGCGAGGTGACGGTGCGCGGGGAGGCGGCGATGCTGACCCCGCGCGAATTCAGCGTGCTGCACCTGCTGGTCGCGGCGGGCGGGCGCGTTCTTACCCATCGCCATATTCTGGAAACCGTCTGGGGACCGGCGCATATCGGCGACACCGAATATCTGCGCGTTATCGTGCGGTCGCTGCGCCTGAAGCTGGAGGAGGATCCGACACGCCCGCAACTGATCCGCAATGAACCTGCAATCGGCTATCGTCTGGTATGAAGCAGGTAAATACTGCGCCGCGGCAAGGAAAAAACCCGGTGTCATTAGAGCGGTTTCCGACGATCTATTGCAATTACTCTCCAAGAAGATATGGTAGCGATATCAGGGAGAGGAAAGATGAAGAGTCGGACTTTGGTCGCGCTGGCCGTAACGGCGTGCGCAGTGATTTCGCCCTATCATATCGATGCGCAGACGTTGAAGGTCAGTCCCCAGCAAACCCTTGAAACGCAAGGGTTGAGCGTCATTATCGACCAGAACAAGTTCAGCCCGATCTTCTTCGACGAAAAAAATGCGGGTATTCAGATCATTCTGCATGGCGATCGTATCGCCACCGACGGCGATGTTCGCCTTAACCCGACGCCGGAACAATGGGATCCGGTTCCTGCCTTTCTCGACCGCAGACTGGGCAGCGAACCCAATCAGGTCATTGTTCATTCCGCTTACAAGAAGCAGGGGCTGGACTATCACGTCTCGGTAACGGCGGAGGGTGACGGCTTTCGCATCGCGGTCAATCTCGACAAGCCGCTGCCTGCCGATCTTGCGGGTAAGGCGGGGTTCAACCTCGATTTCATTCCCACCGCCTATTTCGGCAAGACCTATATGATGGACGGTGCGCCGGGGCTGTTCCCGCGCGATCCCGACGGGCCGATGAAGAAGGACGGGTCGGGCGATCCGATGCCACTGGCATCCGGCGGCAAGTCGATAACGCTGTCGCCCGAAGACCCGAAAACGCGCGTCACCATCACATCGGACGGAGCGCCGCTGGCGCTGTACGATGCGCGCAACCGGGCGCAGAATGGCTGGTTCGTGGTCCGTTCGATGATCCCGGCGGGGGCGAAGGACAATGCCGTGGTCTGGCATGTGCGTCCGCACGTCATCAAGGACTGGGTGCGTCAGCCGGTCGTGTCCTATAATCAGGCGGGCTATACGCCCGATCGCAGCAAGGTCGCGATGATCGAGCTGGACCCCCATTTCAAGGCACCCGCCGAAGCGACGCTGGTGCGCCTGACCGAGGATGGTACGCCGCAACCGGTGCTGACCGCGAAGGTGAAGCCATGGGGCAAGTGGCTGCGCTATGACTATGCCGCGTTCGATTTCTCCAGCGTGCATACGCCGGGCCTCTATGCGATTTCCTATGCCGGGCATACGACCGATCCCTTCCCGATCTCGCCCAAGGCCTATGCGCATATCTGGCAGACGTCGCTCGACACCTATCTGGCCGAGCAGATGGATCATATGGAGGTGCGCGAACAATATCGCATCTGGCAGGGGCCGTCGCATCTGGACGATGCGCGGCAGGCACCGCCCAATATCGTCCATTTCGACGGCTACAAGATGGGGCCGAACCTCGATTCCCCCTATAAGGCGGGGCAGCATATTCCCGGCCTGAACATCGGCGGCTGGCAGGATGCGGGCGATTACGACATTCAGACGCCCAGCAACGCGATGGTTATCCGCGATCTGGTCTGGGGACATGAACTGTTCGGCATGAACTGGGATGAAACCACGGTCGACGAACCGGCGCGCTATGTCCAGATCCGCAAGCCCGACGGCAAGCAGGACGTGCTGCAGCAGATCCGCCACGGCACCATCCAGTTGCTCGCGCAATATAAGGTGTTCGGCCATGCGATCGTCGGCATCGTGTCGCCGACGCTGAAACAATATACCCATCTGGGCGATGCCGCGTCGCAGACCGACCGGCTGATCTACGATCCCAAGCTGGGGCCGTTGCAGACCAGGGGCGGGTATTCGGGCAAGCCGGACGACCGCTGGGCCTTCACCACCGACCTTCCGGCCAATGATCTGGCCGTCGCGGCAGCGCTGGCCGCATCGGCGCGTGCGCTGCACGACAGCGATCCGAAGATGGCGGCACAGGCGCTCGCCGCGGCCAAGGATATGTGGCAGAAGCAGCGTTCACGCATGGGGGCGAATGCGCCGCAGGGCGATGGCCGCGACGGCGGACGCTTCCTGACGATTTCGGATGCGTCGGCGACGATCGAACTGCTGATTACCACCAGGGGCGATCCGGTCTATCGCGCGCGGCTGAAACAGCTCATGCCCGCGATCAAACAGCATTTCGACTTTATCGGCGGTGCCGCCATCCGTGCGATCCCGTATATGGATGCAGACTATCGCGCCGCGCTGGAGCCGATGGTGAAGGCGTATAAGGCAAAGGTCGACAGCACCATCGCCGACAACCCCTTCGGCGTGCCGATCAGCATGGGAAGCTGGGCCGGGTCGGCGCAGGTCGCGGCGTTCGGTTCCACCATGTATCTGCTGCACAAGACGTTCCCGCAGATTGTCGGGCCGGAATATACGCTGCACGCTCTGGATTACATGCTGGGCCGCCATCCCGCGACCAATCTGTCGCTGGTATCGACGGTGGGCACCAATTCGAAACTGATCGGCTATGGCCACAATCGTGCCGATTACAGCTTTGTCCCCGGCGGGATGGTGCCGGGCGTGATCGTCATCAAACCCGACTTCCCGGAGGAAAAGACGCACTGGCCGTTCCTGTGGTTCGAGAATGAATATACGGTCAGCACCACGGCCGCCTATATCCTTGCCGCCAATGCCGCGATTGCGGTGACGAAGGACGAGAAATAGGCGTCAGTCGCTGACGACCAGCCTGCGCGTGCGCCGATAGAGCAGTACGACCAGCGCGACGAAAATGATGACCCCGCCGATCAGCGCGGGGCCTTCGAACCCGTCCCCGACCAGCGCGAGCGGACTGTCGTTTCCGCTGGCGGCGACGATCCCGGCGAAGAGGACGCCCCACAGGCTTTCGCCGACGATCATCCCGGTCGCGGTCAGCACGCCCATGCGCTGCGCGAATTCGGGGTCGGCGCGTCCCGCCGCCCAGCGGTCGTAGAACCAGCCGATCAGCGCGCCCGCCGATACCGGCAGAATCAGACTCATCGGCAGGTAAATGCCGATGCCGACCGCCAGCGGGGGCAGGCGCATCCGTCCCAGCATCCCCAGCACTTCGTCCAGCACCACGAAGATCACGCCGGCCACCGCCCCCCAGCCGATCATCGCCCAGTTCAGATTGCCGCCCAGCACACCCTTCGCCAGTGCGGAGATCAGCGCCGCCTGTGGCGCGGGCAGTGCATCCGGCCCGGCACCGGGAGCACCGGCAAAGCCGAAAGCGGTGTTGAGCAGGTCGAGCACCGGCGGGATGATGAGGCTGCCGAACACCACGCCGATGACCAGCGCGACCTGTTGCTTCCATGGCGTCGCACCGACCAGTTGGCCGGTCTTCAGGTCTTGCAGATTATCGTTCGAAATCGTCGCGACGCCGAACACGATGCCGGTGACGATCAGCGCATAGGCGATCAGCGCGTCGGTGGTGCCCGTCGGCTGGTCGCGCCCGAACAGCCCGACCAGCATCAGCGCGGCGGCGACAACGGACAGGATGCCGATCCCCGAAACGGGGGAGTTCGACGCCCCGATCAGCCCGGCCATATAGCCGCACACCGCCGCGATCAGCAGGCCGATGACGATCACGAAGGCCAGCGCGCCCGCGATCAGCACGATTTCCGATCCCGCCAGCGGCCCGCTGCGGATCAGGCTCCACAACAGGATGGCGATGGGCAGCAGCATCGCCACCGCGCCCGCGCCGACCACCGCGATCGGCAGGTCGCGTTCTTCCAGCGCCAGTGCCTCGCCCGCATGGCGCGCGCGACTGGCGGCCATGGCGGAACGGATGCCGCCGATCACCGGACCTGCGATGCGCAACAGCGTCCAGATCGCCGCGACGCCAATCACGCCCGCACCGAAAAACCGGACATCGTCGCCGAAAATCTGCCCCGCCCATGCTTCGGGGCCGCCGGGCAGGGGGTGTTGCGTCGTCAGGATGGGGAGCAGGATGCCCGAACTGACGATCACGCCGATGAACATCGCCACGCCCACCGAAATGCCGACCAGATGGCCGACGCCCAGCAAGGCGAAGGAGAGCGTGAAGCCACCGCCCGTCGCACCGCCGCCGACACGAAACCATTTGGTCGCCTCGCTCGCCACCAGCTTTGTCTGCGTCGCGATGGCATAGCCCATGCTGATGATGCCGTTCCACAGCAGCACGCTCAGCCCCTTGGCGCTTTCCACCGCACCTTCACGCGATTCGGAACCGACCTTCAGTACCTCTGCCGCGGCCTTTCCTTCGGGGTAGGGCAGGTCGGTATCGACGACGAGCGCGCGGCGCAGCGGTACCGAAAACAGCACGCCCAATATGCCGCCGGTGCCGGTGATCGCGGCGGTCGTCCAATAGGGAAAGCCCTGCCACCAGCCGATCATGACGAGGCCGGGAAGCACGAAGATGATCGCCGCCAGCGTGCCCGCCGCACTGGCGACGGTCTGGACGATATTATTCTCGTAGATCGTCGAATCTCTGAACCCGCGCAGCACCGCCATGGAGATGACGGCGGCGGGAATCGAGGTGGCGAAGGTCAGCCCGACCTTCAGACCCAGATAGACATTGGCGGCGGTGAACAGCAGCGTGATGATGCCGCCCAGAATGACCCCGCGCAGCGTAAGCTCTACCGGCGAAGACCCCCGCTTCGCCTCTTCCACCGTGCTCGCCATCCTGATCCCCGACCCTTTGCATGATTGTTGCGTGCCCGCTTCATGCCATGCCGCCTGTCCTGCGCCTAGGGGAAACCCGAGGTGGCGTTTTCAACGGGGTGTCGCCCCCTATCCGCACATATTCGCGTCGGGCAGGCCGATCTTCGTCGGCGGAACGGCAATGTTCCGGGCGCGTGCGGCCGCTTCCAGACTCGGCGACGGTCCGGGCAGGCTCATATCGGTCGCGGTTTTGTAGAAGGGGTCGGACTCGGCCTTGGGCAGGCTGATGAAGGTGAAGCCCATCGAATGGTAAAGCTTCAGCAGGCGCGGCAGCATGTGCGCATCGAACGCGCCCAGATGCATCAGCAGCACATAGGGAATGTCGCGGCCGTACAGTTCGTGCGACAGTTTGCGTTCCTTGAGCGCCTGTTCGCGCGCGGCACCGAGATAGCTTGCTTCCAGTTGCCCGACCGCCTGATGATTGCCCTTTTCCATGCAGCGGGCATAGGGCACGTTCCAGCCATAATCGCCGAAGCTCATCGTAACCGCGGCAATGCGATAGCCGTGCTGCCCCAGATAGTGGCGAAGCGAATCGCGTTGCTGCGGCGTCTTGCCCTCGGCCAGATAGGGAAAACGCAGCCAGCGCCAGTCATGCCCCTTCATCAGCTTTTTCAGGATCGGGACGTTTTTCTCCATTTGCGCTTCAAAGGCGGCAACCCCTTTTTCGTTGAGATTGAGATGGTTGTAGGTGTGATTGCCGATCGGGTGTCCGGCGGCGCGCCAGGCCGCGAGCACCCTGGGCGATTGCGGATTGTCGGCACCGAACCCGCCGTTCATGAAGCCGAATGCGGGGGCGTGATATTTTTTCAGGGCGGCGATGATTTCGTGAACCACGTCCAGTCGGGTGACGCCGGGCGGCAACGGGCCGTGGGCGGGCATGTCGTCGAACGTCAACGCAATCCGGGGCGCGGGAGAGGCGGGTGCCGGGGCGTTTGGAGGGGTTTGACCCGACGCCATCTGAGAAACGCCCAGCAGGGATAATGCGGCAATGCCAGCGCACGCGAACTTCAACATCTTCAGCCTCTCCGTTATGGTTATCGCTAACACTACTATGCGGCGCCGATTTTCCGCAAGGGCCGATGCGCGGGCGTAGAGCGGAAAATATCGTTCACGTATCCTGAGCCGCGCAAAATGCGTTTGCGGCAATTGACAATTTCCCTTCAAAAATGAATCTGGTATCGCTATCAAAATAGAGTCAGACATAACCGGGTGAAACTTTCACCGGAAAGGAGAGGGTGATCGAAAGGGCGCAGCCATGGGCGGCCGAATTGTGCGATGCGTCGCGTGACCGGCGTCGGGAAGGAGCGCTTCCCCGACGGACGCCGGACATTTTCCTCCCCAATGAACTTGAACGCGACTCGTGCATGGCGAGGCGCCCCTTTGGATGCGCGCAGGCGCGCCATCGCATTTTAAGGAGCAACGATGCCTAAAATCACTGCCGCGAAGGTGATCGTAACTTCACCGGGGCGGAATTTCGTTACGTTGAAGATTGAAACGGACGAAGGCGTGTACGGGCTGGGCGACGCCACGCTCAACGGGCGCGAGCTGGCGGTGGCGGCCTATCTGAACGACCATGTCGTTCCGTGTCTGATCGGGCGCGACGCGCATCGGATCGAGGATGTGTGGCAGTTTCTCTATCGCGGCGCCTATTGGCGGCGCGGGCCGGTGACGATGTCGGCGATCGCCGCCGTCGATACCGCGCTGTGGGATATCAAGGGCAAGCTGGCGGGGCTGCCGGTCTATCAGTTGCTGGGCGGGGCGTGCCGCGAAGGGTGCATGGTGTATGGCCATGCCAACGGCAAAACGATCGAGGAAACGATCGACAACGCGCTCCATTATCAGGAGCTGGGATATAAGGCGATCCGCCTGCAATCCGGCGTGCCTGGCCTGAATTCGACCTATGGCGTGTCGAAGGATCGCTATTTCTACGAACCCGCCGATGCCGATCTGCCGACCGAAAATGTCTGGTCGACCAGCAAATATATGCGTTCGGTGCCGCCATTGTTCGACGCGGCGCGCGACGCGCTGGGCTGGGACGTGCACCTGCTGCACGACGTGCATCACCGGCTTACCCCCATTGAAGCGGGGCGGCTCGGCAGGGATCTCGAACCCTATCGCCTGTTCTGGATGGAAGACGCCACCCCGGCGGAGGGGCAGGCCAATTTCCGCCTGATCCGTCAGCATACGACCACGCCGCTGGCGGTGGGCGAAATCTTCAACTCGATCTGGGATGCCAAGCAACTGATCGAGGAGCAACTGATCGACTATATCCGCGCGACCGTCGTGCATGCGGGCGGCATCAGTCATCTGCGCAAGCTGGCGAGCTTTGCCGATCTGTACAATGTACGCACCGGCTGTCACGGGGCCACCGATCTGTCGCCGGTATGTATGGCGGCGGCACTGCATTTCGGCCTGTCGACCACCAATTTCGGCATTCAGGAATATATGCGGCACACCGAAGAGACCGATGCCGTCTTCCCGCATCATTATCGCTTTGCCGACGGGCTGATGCATCCCGGCGATGCGCCGGGACTGGGCGTCGATATCGACGAGGAACTGGCCGCGAAATACGAATATAAACGCGCCTATCTGCCGGTGAACCGCCTGGAGGACGGGACGATGTTCCATTGGTAGGAGATAATGCCGTGAAGGAGGCCGCAGACGCCGCCACGCTGCCCGGATCGGACGTACCGCGTCCGCCGATGGCAAAGCCTTCGGGCAAGGTGCGCTGGATCGTCTGCGCCTTTCTGTTTTTCGCGGTCGTATTGTCCTATGTCGACCGGCTGGTGCTGCCGGTGCTCAAGCCCGAACTGGCGACGCGCTATCACTGGGATGAGGAAGGCTATGCCAACCTCGCCGCCTATTTTCAGCTTATCTACGGCATCGCCTATGTCTTTTCCGGCTGGGTGATCGACCGGATCGGGGCGCGGCTGGGTTATGCCGTGGCGATGGCGTTGTGGACGCTGGGCCATGTCATGCACGCGGCCTTCACCACGACCTCCGGCATGATCTGGGCGCGCATTCCGCTGGGTATCGGCGAAGCGGCGACGTTTCCCGCCGCGCTGAAAACGGTCGGCGAATGGTTCCCCAAGCGGGAACGGGCGCTGGCGATCGGGATTTTCAATGCCGGGTCGAATGTCGGCGCGATCGTCACGCCGCTGCTGGTGCCGTGGATCGTGGTCGGGTTGCAGCTTGGCTGGCGCGCGGCCTTTTACGTCACCGGTTCGCTGTCGGTCATCTGGCTGATCGGCTGGCTGATCTTCTATCGCCGCCCGCGCGAAAAGGCGTCGGTCACGCCGGAAGAGGTTGCCTGGATCGAGTCCGATTCGACGCTGACCGAAGATGAGGAAGACCGGCAGCCGCGTCCGTCCTGGGGCAGCATGTTCCGGCATCGTCAGGCCTGGGCCTATATCACCGGCCGCTTCATGATCGATCCGTTCTGGTGGACCTTCCTGTTCTGGCTGCCCGATTTCTTTTCGCGCCGGTTCGACCTGAAGCTCAGCGAGTTCGGTCCGCCGCTGGTGGCGGTATACCTGCTTGCCGATATCGGATCGATCGGCGGCGGCTGGATCAGTTCGCGGCTGCTGGGGCGCGGGTTCAAAACGGGGCGTGCGCGCAAGATCGCGATGTTCTGTTCCGCGCTGTGCACCGTGCCGATCGCCTTTGCGACTCAGGCGCCGAATATGTGGATCGCGGTGCTGTTCATTGGCCTTGCCTGTGCCGGGCATCAGGGCTTTTCGGCCAATCTCTATGCACTGCCGGGCGATCTGTTCCCGCGCCGGATGGTGGGGTCGGTGGTCGGCATCGGCGGATTGTCGGGCGCCATCGGCGGCTTCATCATGGCGAAGTCGGCAGGGGCCATTCTGGAAACCGTCGGCAGTTTTCAGCCGATCTTCATCGCCGCCGCCTGTGCCTATCTGCTGGCACTGCTGGTCGTACACATCATCGTGCCGCGCTATGCGCCCGTGCCGCTGTCGAAACTGACCGGCGACGCGCAGACTGCAACACACTGAAACCGGGAGAAGTCAATGCGAATGCTGGGAATTGTTGCAGGGCTGGCGCTGGTCGCGACCCCCGTTGCCGCGCAGACGCCGGTCAGGGGCAGCGCATGGACCGGAAGCTGGGCATCGGCACAGCAGATTCCGGAGCCCAATAATGCGCTGCCGCCCGAAAAGCTGACCGACGCCACGCTGCGTCAGGTCGTGCACCTCAGCATCGGCGGGCCGGAAATGCGTATTCAGGTGTCGAATGCCTTCGGCAAGCAGCCGCTGCGTATCGACGGGGTGCATGTCGCCTATTCAGCCGATCCCGCAAGCGCGCGGATCGTGCAGGGCAGCGACCATCGCGTGACCTTTAACGGCAGCGACAGCGTCGTGGTGCCGGCGGGCGCGTCCTACTGGTCGGACCCTGTCAATATGGCGGTGCGCCCGCTGTCGAGCCTGGCCGTGACGATGTACCTGCCGAAAGCGCCCGCGCGTGAGACGAGCCATCCCGGATCGCGCGCCACCAGCTATGTCGTGCAGGGCGACCATCTGGCCGATGCCGACATGCCCGATGCGTTCAAGGTCGATCACTGGTTTCAGCTTGCCGGGATTTCGGTCGAAACCCCAGGCCCGGCGCATGCAATCATTGCCCTGGGCGATTCGATTACGGATGGCCATGCCTCCACCACCAACGGCAATGATCGCTGGACGGACTTTCTGGCCAAACGGTTGCAGGCCGGGGCGACGACCCGCAATCTGTCGGTCCTTAATCTCGGCATCGGCGGCAATCATCTGCTGACCGACGGGCTTGGTCCCAATGCGCTTGCGCGCTTCAATCGGGACGTGCTGGCCCAGCCGGGGGTGCGCTATATGATCGTGCTGGAGGGGATTAACGACCTTGGCGGACTGTCGCGCGAAAAGACGACGACACAGGCCGACCATGACGCGCTGGTCGCGCATATGATCGGGGCGCTTCAGCAGATTGTCGAGCGCGCGCGTGCGCATGGGATCAAGGCGATCGGCGGCACCATCATGCCCGACGGCAAGTCGGGATATTACCACCCCGGTCCGATGAGCGAGGCGGATCGGCAAAAGGTGAATGCATGGATACGAACGCCGGGGCATTTCGACGCCGTCATTGATTTCGACCGGATCATGCGCGATCCGAAACATCCCGGCAACCTGAACCCGAAATACGACTCAGGCGATGGTCTGCATCCGGGGCCGGTCGGGTATAAGGCGATGGCGGATGCCATTTCACTGTCGCTGTTTCACTGAATTGCGCATGGAATGGGGATCGGGACGCTGGTAACGGGTCAAAACTTGACGCAGTTGCACGGATACATACGGTATCGCTAACAATGTGCTGTGTTGATGAGCAGGGGGTTGGGTTTGAGTAAGAATGCGTGGGAAGCGCTGGAATCGTCGCTGCCGGAAGGCTGGCAGGATGCGAAGCTGCTGGGTCGGATCGATACCGGGGAAGGGCCGACGCCGGTCCTGATCGATACCGGTATCGTTTTCGATATGAGCCGGGTTGCGCCCACGGTTTCGATGCTGGTCGCCGACCGTGCCTTTGATTCCGCGGCGGGGCAGTCGCTGGGACCGCTTGCGGAACTGGGGCTGTCCGCGGCACCGGACGGATCGCACCGGATTTTGAGCCCGATCGACCTGCAATGTGTGAAAGCGGCGGGCGTTACCTTTGCGATTTCGGCGATCGAGCGCGTGATCGAGGAACGTGCGCGGGGCGATGCCGGGGGTGCGGCGGCGGTACGCGAACGGCTGGAGGCGCGTATCGGCGGATCGATCCGCTCGGTCGTGCCCGGATCGCAGGAGGCCGCCGATCTGAAGGCGGCACTGATCGAAGACGGCATGTGGTCGCAATATCTGGAAGTCGCGATCGGGCCGGATGCGGAAGTGTTCAGCAAGTCGCCCGCGCTGGCGACGGTCGGCTGGGGTGCGGATATCGGTATCCGGTCGGATTCGACCTGGAACAATCCGGAACCGGAAGTCGCGTTGCTGGCGGATGCGCAGGGTGAGCCGGTCGGCGCGACGCTGGGCAATGACGTCAATCTGCGCGATTTCGAAGGGCGTTCGGCGCTGTTGCTCAGCAAGGCGAAGGATAACAACGCCTCTGCGTCGCTGGGGCCGTTCATCCGTCTGTTCGACGACAATTTCACGCTCGACGATGTACGCGCCTGCGACGTGACGCTGCGGATCGAAGGCGAGGACGGTTATGTGCTCGACGGTGTCAGTTCGATGCGGGAGATCAGCCGCGATCCGGCGGTTTTGCTGCGGCAGACGATGAGTGAGCATCATTATCCCGACGGGTTCATCCTGTTCCTCGGCACGTTGTTCGCGCCGATTCAGGATCGCGATCAGCCGGGGGCGGGCTTTACCCACAAGGTCGGGGACAGCGTCACCATCGCGTCGCCGAAACTGGGTAAGCTGGTAAACCGCGTCGTGACCTGCAAACAGGCGGCACCGTGGACGATGGGAATTGGTGCGTTGATGCATAATCTGGCCGCGCGTGGCCTGCTTGCGAAGTAAAGGGTTGCCGGTGGGGACGGGTGACGATGTTGGAGAGTGAATTGGTGTTAGAACGGACAAGGGTGGCAGAGCAGCGGGCGATTTACCCGAGCCTTCAGGATAAGCGCGTGCTGATCACCGGTGGCGGTTCGGGTATCGGAGCCGGGCTGGTCGAAGCCTTCGTGGCGCAGGGCGCGCGCGTCGCCTTTGTCGATATTGCCGGGGAGGCCAGCGAGGAACTGGTCGAGCGGTTGACGCCCTCGGCGCGCTATGCCCCGGAATTCAACCTGTGCAATCTGGTCGATCTGGACGCGTTCAAGGCGGTGATCGCCGATGTCGAAAAGACTTTTGGCGGCATCGACGTGCTGGTCAACAATGCCGGGAATGACGACCGGCACAGCATCGACGAAGTGACGCCGGAATATTGGGAAGAACGGCTGGCGGTGAATCTGCGCCATCATTTCTTCGCGATTCAGGCCGTCGCCCCTTCGATGAAGCGCGCAGGCGGCGGTGCCGTGGTGAATTTCGGATCGATCAGTTGGCATCTGGGCCTGCCCGAGCTGATTGTGTATCAGACGGCGAAAGCGGCGATCGAAGGACTGACGCGCGCACTGGCCCGTGATCTCGGACGTGACAATATTCGCGTCAACACGGTCGTGCCGGGGAATGTCCAGACGCCGCGCCAGATGAAATGGTACACACCGGAAGGAGAGGCCGAAATTGTATCCGAACAATGCCTGGACGGGCGTATTCAGCCCAGCGATGTCGCCGCGATGGTCCTGTTTCTCGCGTCCGAAGATGCCCGGATGTGCACAGGCCATGATTATTTCGTCGATGCCGGCTGGCGCTGAAACATGACGGGCCGGGCGCACAGCATTTGCGACGTCGGCGCGACGCTGGGCGAGGGGCCGATCTGGGTCGCTCGCGAAAGCGCGCTCTATTTCGTCGATATCAAGGCGCCGCGCGTCTATCGCTATGATCCCGCCACGGCGAAGCTGGAGCATTGGGATGCGCCGGGACAGGTCGGCTGGATCGTGCCGATTGCGGGCGGCGGGTTCCTGACCGGTGTTCAGGACGGGCTGTACCGGTTCGATTCCGCGAGCGGCGCGTTTGAGAAGCTTTGCGATGCCGAACCGGAAAAGCCCGGCAACCGCATGAATGACGCAGCGGTCGATCCCGCCGGGCGGCTGTGGTTCGGGTCGATGGACGATTCCGAGGAATCAGCCACCGGGCATCTGTATTCCTTCACCAACGGCGTCATTCGCGACAGCGGCGCTGACCCGGTCATCATTACCAACGGCCCCGCCATCGCACCCGACGGCAAGACACTGTATGCCGTCGACACCGCCGATCGGCGCGTGGATGCCTATACGATTACAGCCGAGGGCACGCTGACCGAAAAACGTCCGTTTCTGGTCCTCGACGACAGCGTTCAGGGCCATCCCGACGGCGCGATCTGTGATTCCGAGGGCGGCATATGGCTGGGCTTTTTCGGAGGCGCGGCGGTACGGCGCTACGCATCCGACGGGCAGTGCACCCAGACGGTTGAATTTCCGGCGTCCAACGTGACCAAGATTGCGCTTGGCGGCCCGGACGGTCGCGATGCCTATGCGACGACCGCCCGAAAGGGATTAAGCAAAGAACAATTGGCAGAGCAGCCGGAAGCGGGCAATCTGTTCACCTTCCGGGTGAACGTTCCCGGGATTTCCGGTACCGAGTTGAAACTCGATAAATAGGACTTCGCGGATTGCGGCGTCTTTTAGGGGAAGGGTGTTAGTATGGATGGTGAAGCGCAGGCCGGATTTTCCGACGGCCAGCCGGTTGCCGAAGAACTGAACAAGGGTCTGATCGCGCTGATCGTAATCGTGGCGACGATCGGCGGGTTCATGTTCGGCTATGATTCCGGCGTCATCAACGGGACGCAGGACGGGTTGAAGGCCGCCTTCGACCTGAGCGACTGGTGGCTCGGCTTTGCCGTGGCGGCCTTGTTGCCCGGTTGTGCGATCGGAGCGTTTCTGGCGGGACGGCTGGCCGATACGATGGGTCGCCGCAACGTCATGATGCTGTCGGCATTTACCTTCGTGCTCAGCGCCCTTGTTGCCGGTGCGGCGCCGACCGACTGGGTATTCATCGGCTCGCGTTTCGTCGCAGGTCTGGCGGTGGGTGCGGCCAGCGTGCTGGCCCCCGTCTATATCAGTGAAGTGACACCGGCCGCGGTGCGCGGTCGTCTGGCGAGTATCCAGCAGATCATGATCATCAGCGGCCTGACCGGCGCGTTCGTGGTCAATTACTGGCTGGCGAACACGGCAGGGCATTCGACCGCGACCTTCTGGCTGGGCTATCCGGCCTGGCGCTGGATGTTCTGGGCGCAGGTGTTGCCGGCGGGTATCTATCTGCTGACGCTGCTGCTCATTCCCGACAGCCCGCGTTTTCTGGTGATGCGCGGCCGCGATGCCGAGGCGGAATCGGTGCTGGCGCGCATTCTCGGCCCGGCAGCAGCCAAGGTGAAGGCGGCCGAGATCCGTTCTTCGCTTGCCGGTGACCATCATCGCCCCCGGCTTTCCGATCTGCTGGACAAGCAGACCGGACGGGTGCGCAAGATCGTCTGGGCCGGGATCGGCATTGCCATGCTGCAACAATTTGTCGGCATCAACATCGTCTTTTATTACGGGTCGGTGCTGTGGCAGTCGGTGGGCTTCAGTGAGAGCGACTCGCTGCTCATCAACATCCTGTCAGGCTCGCTCTCGATCCTGGCGTGTATCGTCACGGTGTTCACGATCGACAAGATCGGTCGCAAGCCGCTGCTGCTCATCGGTTCGGCGGGGATGACGGTGACGCTTGCGGTCGTGGCGATCATGTTCTCCACCGGCACGTTCACGGACGGCACGCTGCACCTGTCCGATCAGAACGGCCTGATCGCACTGATCGCGGCCAATCTCTATGTCATCTTCTTCAACGTAAGCTGGGGGCCGGTGATGTGGGTGATGCTGGGCGAGATGTTCCCCAACCAGATTCGCGGTTCCGGCCTTGCCGTTTCGGGCTTTGCGCAATGGGGTGCTAATTTCGCGATCAGCGTCAGCTTCCCGGCGATGGCGGCAGGGGTCGGCCTGCCGGTCACCTATGGCCTCTATGCCGCTGCGGCGTTCATCTCCTTCTTCTTCGTGAAGGCGATGGTGCACGAAACCCGCGGTCGCGAACTGGAGGATATGGAAGGGTAAGCCCCTTCCTCCTTCGCACAAAAAAGGGCGGGGCCGATTATCGGCACCCGCCCTTTTTCATATCCGCTGCTGTCTGTCGGTTATTCGGCGGCGTAGGCGAAGGGGCCGACGGTCGATCCGACGAAGCCGCCCGCGACATGGGTGCTGAGGATCGTCGCGTCCTGCGCCTTGCCGAGCATGTGCCACTGACCGGGACGCAGCGCATAGGCAAAGCGGATCGTCGCGGCGTCGGGCATCACGCGCAGTTCGATGTCCGACCCTTGGTTGAGGGGGACGGGCGCGGATGCCACCAGCGTTCCCGTCGCCGGGTCTTTGTCACCCGCACGGCGACGCACCTGGACGGCATAGCCATCGGCAGTGCGCGTCAGGCCGATGGTAAAGAAATGCGTGCCCGATTGCAGGATCGCCAGTCCGGCGCGGTCGCCGATATGGGCGGGCATGAAATGCAGCTTCGTAGTGATGACCGCATGATGATGCTGCAACCGCCGCCCGACATAGCTGGGCTGACCGTCGCCGCCGATTGGATCGGGACGGGCGATCAGGCGCAGCGTGCCGTCGGCAACGCTGCTCCAGTCGCTGTGCGGCGTGCGGATCTTCAGCCATTGCATCGCCAGCTTGGTGCCGTCGAAATCGTCGCGATAGCAAAACGCCCCGTTGGTCGGCAGTGCAGGCGCCGGCGCCTTGGGCAGGTCGGGCCGTTTGTGCACCCAGGGGATCGGGGTCCTGGGTGGCAGGATGGTCGGCCAGCCGTCTTTCCACGTCACCGGCAGCAGAAAGGTTTCCCGCCCGATATTATAGTCGTCCCCCTGATAGGGTCGGGTGGCGAGGAAGGTCGCCCACCACTGTCCCTTCGGCGTCGTGACCATATCGGCATGGCCCGCCGAGGTGATCGGATGGGGCCGGTCGGGCGGCAGGTCGCGTTGCGTCAGGATGGGGTTGTTCGGCCCGGCGACATAGGGGCCGTCGACCTTCTTGCTGCGCCAGATGGTCTGCGAATGGTTGACCGCCGTGCCGCCCTCCGCAGTGGAGAGATAATACCAGCCGTCATGCATGTAGATGTGCGGGCCTTCGGTCCAGATCGGCTTTTCGGCCGGGTGCACGCCGCCGTCGATCAGCACGGTGCGCGGGCCGAAGGGCTGAAGCGTTTTCAGGTCGATACGCTGAATCCAGATGGCGCGATGGCCCTCATAGCGCGGCTTTTCCGGTGGCGCGCCGTTGTTGAGAATCCATGCGCTGCCGTCGGTGTCGAAGAACAGCGACGGATCGATGCCGTCGATCTTGTTCCATACCGGGTCGGACCATGGTCCCGCCGGATTCTTTGCGGTCATGACGAAATTGCCGCCGCAATCGACGCAGGTGCCCGCCAGATAATAGGTGCCGTCATGATAGCTGAGATCGGGCGCGAAAATGCCGCGCGAAATGCCGATCTTGCCGAAATTCATCTGCGACGGCCGGTCGATCGCATTGCCGATCTGCGTCCAGGAAACGAGATCGGTGCTGTGAAAGATCGGCAGCCCGGGGAAATAGGCGAAGGTCGAGTTGACCAGATAAAAATCCTTGCCGACGCGCAGTACCGACGGATCCGGATAGAAGCCCTGCAGGATCGGGTTGCGATACTGGTCCGGCCCCGGTTTCACGATGCGGTCAATGGGGTCGGAACCCCGATAGGAAAACCAGTCGAAGCTTGCGACCGGGCCGGTGGCGGTGGCCGATGCCGCGCCCGTGGCGAGCAATGCGGCGGCTGCGATAGCTGTGCGCAGCATCAGTGGTTATGCCGCGGCGTCTTTGCCGCGACCCCACGATATTTGACCGCGAAATCAAGCACACCGCCCTGTTCGAGCTGGCCGGTTTTTTCGCGATACAGTTCTTCCCATGGCGTGTGGCTTTCGGGATAGGCTGGAATACCGTCCTCTTGTTGTCGTCGTTCGATTTCAGCCTTTTCCACCAGTGCGTTGCAGGTGCCGGCGTTCAGGTCGATGCGGATGATGTCGCCGTCGCGCAGCCAGCCAAGGCCGCCGCCGACCGCGCTTTCCGGTGAGACGTTGAGGATCGAGGGACTGTCGGACGTGCCCGATTGCCGTCCGTCCCCAAGCGTCGGCAGCGTCTCGATCCCGGCGCGGATCAGCGCGTCCGGGGGCTGCATATTGACGACTTCGGCAGATCCCGGCCAGCCGATCGGCCCGGCCCCGCGAATTACCAATATGGTGTTTTCGTCGATGTCGAGCGCAGGGTCGTTGATGCGGTGGTGATAATCGTCGGAGCCGTCGAACACGACCGCTTTGGCTTCGAAGATATTTTCCGAACCCGGTTTCGACAGATAGCGGCGACGGAAATCATCGGAGATCACCGATGTCTTCAAAATGCCGAAATCGAACAGATTGCCGCGCAGAACCAGATAGCCCGCGCGTTCCAGCATCGGTTCGGCAACCGTGCGGATCATCTCCCGATCCTTTGTCTGGCGGCCCTTGATATTCTCCCCGACGCTGGTGCCGGTAACGGTCAGACAATCGGTATCGAGCTTGCCAGCAATCGCCAGTTCGTGGAGGATTGCGGGCACCCCGCCCGCGCGGTGGAAGCGCTCACCCAGATATTTTCCCGCTGGCTGCATGTTCAGGATCAGCGGGATGTCATAGCCGAATTCGGTCCAGTCCCCGGCGCTCAATGCGACCCCGGCATGTTGCGCCATCGCCATGATATGCGGCTGCGCGTTGGACGATCCGCCGACCGCGCTGACGAGGCGGATGGCGTTGAGAAAAGCCTCCCGCGTCAGGATTTTCGACGGGCGCAAATCCTCATAGGCCATGTCGACGATGCGCTTGCCGGTTTCATATGCCATCTGGCCGCGCTCGCGATAGGGCGCCGGAATGGCGGAGCAGCCGGGCAGCGACATGCCCAGCGCCTCGGCCACCGCATTCATCGTCGAGGCGGTACCCATGGTGTTGCAATGTCCGGCGGACGGTGCGCTGTCGGTCGCGCGGTCGAGAAATTCCTCCTCGGTAATCTCGCCCGCCGCCAGCTTGCGGCGCGACCGCCAGATGACGGTGCCGGAGCCGACCAGCTCGCCCTCATGCCAGCCGTCGAGCATCGGCCCGCCGGACAGGACGATGGCGGGAATATCGACGGTGGATGCCGCCATGAGCTGCGACGGCGTGGTCTTGTCGCAGCCGGTGGTCAGCACCACCGCATCGATGGGATAGCCGTAAAGCGTTTCGACCAGCGCCATATAGGCAAGGTTGCGGTCCAGCGCGGCGGTCGGACGACGGCAATTCTCAAAGATCGGGACGACGGGAAATTCCATCGCGACGCCGCCCGCATCGCGGATACCCTCGCGCACACGCTGCGCCAGATCGACATGGATACGGTTGCACGGCGACAGGTCGCTGCCCGATTGCGCGATACCGATGATCGGCCGGCCGGAGCGTAATTCGTCCGGAGTCAGGCCGTAATTCATGAAGCGTTCGAGATAGAGCGCCGTCATGTCGGAACGCCCCGGTGCGGCGAACCAGTCGCGGGAACGGAAGGGTTTTGCGGGCTGACGCGGCACGATCTTCTCCTGATTGCACCCTCTCAGGGGTGTGAGCGCTATCAATGATAGTCGCGCAACCCGGTATGAAGCAAGTCAGGAAGGGGGACGCCGACGCGGTGCCGCATCCGACTGACGCCGGATCAGCGTGAATTCCAGATCGACTTTTTTCGCTTCGTCGGTGCGCTTGCTCTTCATGCGGGTGACGAGCAGTTCGATCGCGGAGCGGGCCATATTGGCAATCGGCTGACGGATTGTCGTCAGTTCCGGCCAGATCGCGGTGGCAAGCGTGGTATCGTCGAAGCCGCAGACCGTCAGGTCGCCCGGAACATCGAGACCGCGCCGATGCGCCACCGCGACGGTGGCCGCCGCCATGTCGTCATTGCTGGCGAAGATCGCCGATGGCGGATTATCCGAACCCAGCAGCTTTTCCGCCGCATCCAGTCCCGAACGATAGGTAAACAGTCCCGGAACGACGAGTTCCGGGTCATGCGATACTCCGGCTTCCTCCAGCGCGGCCAGATATCCGTTCAGCCGCTGCTTGCTGACGCTGAGCAGGGGGTTGCCCTGAATAAACGCGATCCGGCGGTGCCCCAGCGACAGAATATGATTAGTCATGGAGCGTGCCGCAGCGAAATCGTCGATGCTGACCGTATCCACGTCGATACCGGGACGGAGACTGCCGACGAGGACGTAGGGAATGGCCTCCTCTTCGATCAGGTCGAGCAGGGGCGGAAAATCGCTCAGCGGCGGGGGCAGGATCAATGCATCGACACCGCTGTCGATCAGATGCCTGGCGACCGCGAGGCCGCTATCGTCGGGATCGCATTTTTCAACGATCAACTGGGTATCGCTGCGGCTGGCCTGATCGAGGCTGCCGACCAGAAATTCGCTGAGATAGCTGGCGCTGGGATTGCTGTAGAGCAGGCCGATACGCCGCTGACCGGCGCCCGCCAGAGAACGCGCGGCGGAATTCGGCGCATAATTCAGCTGTTCGACGGCTGCCTTCACGATATCGCGCGTGGCCGGACGAACATTCGCCTCGCCATTGATAACGCGTGACACGGTCATCGCCGATACCCCTGCCAGACGGGCAACATCGGCAATGGTCGGGGCGCCGTTACGCCTCCCGCCCTTGCGTCGCCTCGGTCGGTGGGGAGTCGTTGCCATCTATTCGCTCCTGTTACAGGGCGCGCTTGAAAAAGCACGCGTAAATCGGACAAATGCAATATTCAGGCGTATCCAGTCCAGTATTTTCAATAATTTTCGTTTTTCACTGTCGCCTAAACACGTCCTTGAAACAGCAGTCCGGAACTGATAGCGCTATCAAAAGATTGACTGACTGAGTTGACGATATTTCGGACGGATATGAATTTTTGCTCTGAAACCGGGGCAACTATGTTTTGACTGCTCCGTGAACTGCAGAGGCCAATATCCTGCCTGGGGCGACTGTCCGAAGGTTTCGGGCTTTCCAGCGCGAGCGCATGGAGACAGTCCGGTCAGGCATATTTCAACCCATCAGGCTGGCCACTTGTCGTACAAAATGCTAGAGGCCTCGGCAGCTATTCAGGCCATTGATTAAGCCCCGACGGGCAATCAGATGGCGGATCACCATTCGGGAGAAAAAGACATGGACGGAAGTTTTCTGATCGGTTCGCACGCAGTATCCGGCGGCGAGACGTTTCAGGCATTCGATCCGGCGACCAACGAAGCGCTGGATACCGATTTCGCGGTATCGACGGTGGAGCATGTGGCGCAGGCCTGCGCGCTGGCGGATGATGCGTTCGACAGTTTTCGCGACCTCGACCCGGAAGCGCGCGCGACCTTTCTCGACACCGTTGCCGACGAGATCGAGGCGACCGACGGTCTGGTCGAGCGCGCCATGGCCGAAAGCGGTTTGCCCGAGGCGCGGCTGACCGGCGAACGTGGCCGCACCTGCGGCCAGCTTCGTTTGTTCGCAAAGCTGCTGCGGCAGGGGCGCTGGGCCAATGTCGTCGTCGACAATGCCATGCCCGATCGCAAGCCGCTGCCCCGCGCCGACCTGCGTCAGCGCCGGATTGCGGTGGGGCCGGTCGCGGTATTCGGCGCCTCCAACTTCCCGCTCGCCTTTTCGGTGGCGGGCGGTGATACCGCGTCGGCCTTCGCCGCCGGATGCCCGGTGGTGTGCAAGGGCCATCCCGCGCATCCCGGCACGTCGGTGCTGGTCGGCCGTGCCATTCAGGCGGCGGTGAAGAAATGCGGCCTGCATGAAGGCGTCTTCTCGCTGATTCAGGGTCCGGCGAACGAACTGGGCGCGGCACTGGTACGCGATCCCCGGATCAAGGCAGTGGGCTTTACCGGTTCGCGCGGCGGCGGGCTGGCGCTGGTGGAAATCGCGCAGAATCGCCCCGAACCGATCCCGGTCTATGCGGAAATGTCGAGCATCAACCCGGTGCTGCTGTTTCCCGCCGCGCTGGCCGCGCGCGGAGAGGCGATGGGCAAGGCTTATGTCGGTTCGCTGACCATGGGATCGGGCCAGTTCTGCACCAATCCCGGCGTGGTCGTCGGCCTCGACAGCCCCGATCTTGATTCCTTTGCGCAGACGGCCGCCGATGCGCTGGTCGAAGCGCAGCCGCAGGTCATGTTGACCAGCGGTATCCATGCCAATTACGACAAGGGCGTTGAGCTGCTTTCCGGGCAGTCGTCGGTGGAAACGTTGGCGCGCGGTGCGGAAGGAACCGGTTGCAACCGGGGCCGTGCAGCACTCTTCACCACCACCGGCAAGGCATTTATCGACAATCCCGAACTCGCGCATGAAGTGTTCGGCGCAGCATCGATCATCGTCAAATGTCAGAGTTTCGAGGAAGTCCGTCAGGTGCTCGCCGGGATGGAGGGACAACTTACCATCACCCTGCAACTCGATGATGCCGATCAGGAAGAGGCCGCGAAGCTGTTGCCGCTGATGGAGCGCAAGGCGGGCCGTATCCTCGCCAATGGCTGGCCGACGGGTGTCGAAGTGAGCTATGCCATGGTGCATGGCGGCCCGTTCCCCGCCACCTCCGACCCGCGCACGACGTCGGTCGGCACCGCGGCGATCGAGCGCTTCCTGCGCCCGGTCTGCTATCAGGATCTGCCTGACGCGCTGCTGCCCAAGCCGGTCAAGCACGGCAATCCGCTGGGCCTGCCGCGTACCGTGGACGGCGAACAGGAATAAGCAGAGATCACTGCCGCCGGAACAGGGCCGGAGCCTGACGGCTTCGGCCCTTTTCGTAGAGACAAGACAGCATCGGCAGGATGACGATATGGGGAGAAGGGCATGGCGATGAGGGGCCGCAGCAAGTTGTGGTTGCGATATCATATGCGGGGGCTGCGCGCCTCGCTGCTCATCGGGCTGGCCGCCCTGTTGCCGGTGCAGCCGCTTGCAGCGCGCGCTGCATCTGCGCCGCAAGCCACGGCCTCGTCAGGATCTATCGCCGCGCCGCGCCTGCCCGAAACCGCGATTGCGCGCCGCTGGTTCGGCAATGACGCGCCCTGGTATCAGGACAATATCCCGTTTTTCGATTCCCCCGACGCGAAGCTGAACCAGATCTATTATTACCGCTGGAAAGTGTTTCGCGCGCATATCCGCTCGGTCGGTGCCTATGGCGACGTTTTCACCGAATTTCTGCCCAGGGTCGGCTGGGACCGCGTACCCTATTCGACGCTCAACGATTCCGCCATTTTCCCGATCTATGACGGCCGCTGGCTGCGCGACCGCAGCTATCTGAACGACTGGATCCGCTATATCTGGACCGGCGGCGGCGATGACCGGCATTTCTCCGAATCGCTCGCCGATGCCACCTGGCAACGCTATCTGGTCGACGGCGATGCCCGTTTCGCCACGCGCTTTCTGCCCTCGATGGAGCAGATGTACAGCCTGTGGGACGACCATTACGACTTTAAAAAGCATCTCTACTGGATCGAGCCGCTGCTCGATGCGACCGAATATACCATCTCCTCGATCGACGCGAGCGGCGGCAAGGACGGCTTTACCGGCGGGCAGGCGTTCCGCCCCTCGATCAACAGCTATATGTACGCCAATGCCCGCGCGATCAGCCGCTTTGCAGCACTTGCCGGGGACGATGCGACGGCGCGGCGCTATGCCGACAAGGCCGCCGACCTGAAAGCCCATGTCGAGCAGGATCTGTGGAGCCCGACGCTCCATCACTTCATCGACCGCTATCAGGTCGACAATAAGTTCGTGCATTACTGGGAACCCATTCGCGGCCGCGAACTGGTCGGCTACACCCCGTGGACGATGCGCTTGTCCGACGGCGATCCCAAATACGCCGTCGCATGGGAGCATGTGCTGAAGCCCGATCAGCTTCGCGGCAAATACGGCCTGCGCACCGTCGAACCCAGCTATCAATATTATATGCGCCAGTATCGGTACGATCAGGCGACAGGACTGCGCGAATGCCAGTGGAACGGCCCCGTCTGGCCGTTTCAGACGACACAGGTGCTGATTGGCCTCGCCAACCTGCTCAACACCACGCAACAAAACGTCATCACCCGGTCCGATTATGCCGCGCTGCTCAGCCAGTATACCGACCTGCATTATGTCGACGGCAAGCCCGACATTCAGGAGGATTACGACCCCGCCACCGGCAAGCCCATTGTCGGCCTGCCGCGCAGCCATCATTACTACCATTCCTCCTATGACGACCTGATCATTTCCGGGCTGGTCGGCATCCGTCCGCGTGCCGACGATGTACTGGAGGTCAATCCGCTCGTCCCGCGCGATCCGAAAGACCCCAACGCCCTGCCGTGGTTCGCGCTGGAGCATGTTCCCTATCACGGCCACCTGATTGATGTGGTCTATGATCGCGACGGCAGCCATTATCATCGCGGTGCCGGCTTGCGGCTCTTTGTCGACGGCCGCCGTGTCGCCCATGCGCCCGCGCTGACGCGCCTCACAGCCCGCATCGGTCAGCGCACCCTGCCGCCGGTACCACGTACCATCGACCTTGCCGTACGCCTGAACGGGCAGGAGTTTCCAAAGCCTTCCGCCTCGGTCAATGACGGTGACGCTGCGGCGCTAGGCCACAGCATCGACGGTCGCATGTGGTTCTTCCCGCAGATTCAGCAGGGCTGGACAACGCAGGGCTCCACCCATGCGACCGACTGGTACGCGCTCGATTTCGGCAGGCCGACACGCATCGCCGCCTCCCGCCTCTATTTCCTCGACGACGGCAGGCAGTTTGCCGCACCTGCCGCCTATACCATCCAGTATCTCGACCATGGCAGCTGGCGCGATCTGGCAACGCATGCCGCCGGTCCCATCGCCAACGGAGTCGATGCCGATCGCTGGACAGCGGTGACGGCGCAGCAGTTCCGCGTCCGCCTGACCGCACCAAAGGACGGCCGCGCCATTCGGCTGCTTGAATGGAAGCTCTATGCCGCACCGCCGGTCCATCGCTATGTCGGTGACTGAACCGGCCATCCGTCCGGGGCAGTGCATCAGGCCATAGCTGCGTGACCGGTGCGACAAAGAAGCTTTTTCCGAAATCAGCATTGTACCGCCGACGGTCGCCGCAGCTACGTTTTAGGAATGACGCCCCCGACCTGAAAGCGTGGGCGCCAGGACTATGGGGAAGAGTTGTTTCCGGTTCGACTTGATGCAGCTAGCTTCCCTGCGGCGTTGCGTCGGACTGCTTTTCGTCGGGTGCCCAGATGTCGTGCGAATCGACCCGCAGCTTCATGATCGCGCGCAGCGCCGCGATGCGCGCGGCGATTTCCTCGCGCCGCGCCGCGATCGCCTGGCGGTCGATATAGAGCAGGTCGGACAGGTCGGTGACACCACCTGCATAGCCGCGATGCGAAAGATTGGCCGCGCTTTCCGCGCCGCGCACCGCCTCTGCACTTGCCTGCCACGCAGCGAAGCGGGTGGCGGCGTTGCTGAGGTCGGCATCGGCGGTTGCCATGACCTCTCGCCGCGTATTGACCAGTTCGAGCCGCGCGCGCGACGCCTCGGCCACGGCCTTGTCGGCGGCGGCGCTGCGATAGCCGCCGCCCAGCGGCATCGAGAATACCACTCCCGTGCCGCGCTCTGCCCCGCCGCGTTCGCTGAACAGCCGCACCCCGAACGACGGATCGGCGGTGCGGTCGCGCAGGGCACGCCGTCCGAGTACGTCGAACCGGTCGGCGCGAAACTCGGCGGCGCGGATTTCGTGCGAGCGTTCGATCACCAGGTCGTGCAGCCGGTCGAGACCGGCATGGGGAAGTTCGGGTGTCGCCGGCGGTAGCGGGGCGTCTGGCAGCGGCAGATCGGGAAAGGTCGCGCGCAGCCTTGCCCGCGCGGCGCGCAGGTCGCTTTCGCTGTTCGCCAGCCGCGTCTTCGCCAGCGCGAGTTCGGATCGCGCCTGTTCGGCGTCGAGCCGGGCGGCGTCGCGCAGTTCGACCCGCCGCTCGACCGCACCGAGTAGTCGTTCGTAATTGGCGACCGCCGCCATGTCGTTGCGCGCCAGCGCGCCGGCGAGCAGCCAGTCGTGCCAGGCGTTCATCAGCATCAGCGCCGTCTGGTGCCGGGCATCTTCGCGGTTATTGTCCGCTTCCTCGATACCGAGCGATCCGGCTTCACGATCCAGCCGCGCCTTGCCGGGCAAGCGGAAGGCGCGCGAAACCGTTCCGTCGAACTCGTCGAAGTCACCCTCACGATCGACCGAGCGGCGAATATAGCTGCCGCTCAGTATCACTTCGTGCGGCCCTTTTTTCAGCATCCGCGCATCGGCACGCGCTGCATCGACATCGGCGCCCGCGGCTTCGACCATAGGATGCGTATCGAGCACGCGTGCGACGACCGGATCGGGCGGCAGATCGGGCCGCTCCTGCGCCGTCGCCGGGGTGGCGAGCGCGAAGAGCGAGGCGGCGAACATCATGCTGGGCTTCACGACAGCCTCCCGCTCATCCGGATTTCGGTGGCGAGCCAGCGCACCGGATAGCTGCGTCGGCTTTGCTTGGCCGCGGCGATGATCGAGTCGAGCCGCTCGGCGGGGCAGATGAATTCGATCGCGATCCGGTCGAGTTTGCCGGTCACGCGCTCGGCGGTGCTCGCATCGCTGAAATCGCGGCCATGGACGGTTTCCTTGCGGACATGGATCGCGCCCTCGACCGGCTCGCGCAGCGCGTCGATCAGCGCGCCTTCGTCCGAGGCGGCGGCGTAAAGTGTGAGGCGAAGCTCAGCCATCGAGTGCTTCCTTTTCCTCGCGCCCCTCGCCGAAGCGCTCGAACAGGATCGGCAGCAGGACGAGGGTGAGCAGCGTCGAGGTGACGAGGCCGCCGATCACCACTACCGCTAGCGGGCGCTGGATTTCCGAGCCCGGCCCACTGGCGAAGAGTAGCGGCACAAGACCGAAGGCAGTGATCGTCGCAGTCATCAGCACCGGGCGCAGCCGCCGCCCCGCGCCCAGCCGCACCGCCTCGGTCATCGGATGGCCCTCGACACGAAGCTGGCGGAAATAGGACACGAGGACGAGGCCGTTAAGCACTGCGATGCCGAGCAGTGCGATGAAGCCAACCGATGCGGGGACCGAGAGATATTCGCCCGACAGCCATAGCGACACGATGCCGCCGACCATCGCGAAGGGGATGTTGAGCAGGATCAGCACCGATGCGCGCAGTGAACGCAGCGTTGCGAGCAGCACGAAGAAGATCAGTAACAGCGCGATCGGCACCACCAGCATCAGCCGCGCCGATGCGCGCTGCTGGTTCTCGAACTGGCCGCCCCAGACGAGCCGGTAGCCGGGCGGCAACGGCACCTGCTGCGCGACCGCAGCCTTCGCCTCGTCGACATAGCCGACAAGGTCGCGGCCGCTGACGAACGCCTGCACCAGCGCATAGCGCGAGCCGTTTTCGTGGCTGAGCTTCACCGGCCCCTCGACCTTCTCGATCCGCGCAAGGTCGCTCGCGCGCGCGGTCATCCCGGCGGGAGTATGAAGCTGAAGATCGGCGAAGCGTTCGGGGTTGGTGCGGACCGCCTCGTCCCCCTTGATGACGATTGGAGTACGCTTCTGCCCCTCCGCCACGACGCCCGCGTGCAGCCCCTCGACCTGCGCCCGCAATGCGTTCTGAAGCTGGTCGACCGGCATCCCGACCCGGCCCGCCGCCGCGCGGTCGATATCGAGGCGCATGTAATCGACCTGGTCGTTCGCCATGGTCATCACCTCGGCCGCGCCTTTGATCCCCGACAGCGTCTTCTGGATACGCCCGGCAAGGCTCGACAGCGTGTCGAGATCGGGCCCGAAGATCTTGACCGCCAGGTCGCCGCGCGCGCCGGTGAGCATTTCCGAAACGCGCATGTCGATCGGCTGGGTGAAGCTCGGCTCGATGCCTGGCAGGTCCTTCATCGCCTCGCGCATCCGCGCGACGATGTCATCGATCGTGCCGGTCCATTCGGAGCGCGGCCTGAGCACAACAAAGGTATCGGTTTCGTTGAGGCCCATCGGGTCGAGGCCGAGTTCGTCCGAGCCGGTACGGCTGATGATATTCTCGATCTCGGGCACCGCTTTCATCACCGCACGCTGTGCCGCCATGTCGCCGGCCAGCGAGTGATCGAGCCCGATCGACGGTAGCTTGGTGAGCTGCATCACGATCGTGCCCTCGTTCATCGTCGGCATGAAGGTCTTGCCGACCGAACCATAAGCGAGCACCGCCAGCGCCAGCCCGACCCCGGCAAGGCCATAGACCAGCGATTTGCGCGCAAAGGCGCCGTTCAGCAGCCGCTCGTAGCGCGGGCCGATTGTGCGCATGATCCACGGCTCCTTGCCGCCATGCGCACGCAGCACGAACGAGGACAGCACCGGCACCAGCGTCAGCGCGAGCAGCAGCGACCCGGCGAGCGCGAAGACGATGGTCAGCGCGACCGGCGCGAACAGCTTGCCCTCCAGCCCCTGAAGCGAGAGCAGCGGCAGGAACACCAGCGCAATGATGATGATGCCGGACGTGACCGGGACGATCACTTCCGCCGTCGCCTGGAAAACCTGGTGAAGCCGCGGCGTGTCGTGATGTTCGGGATGGTTGAGCCGCTCGACGACATTCTCGACCACCACCACCGCGCCGTCGACCAGCATCCCGATTGCGATGGCGAGTCCGCCAAGGCTCATCAGGTTCGCCGACAGCCCCATGCCGCGCATGAACAGAAAGGTGATGAGAGCCGCCATCGGCAGCGTAACCGCGACGATCGCCGCCGCGCGCCAGTCGCCGAGGAACAGGATCAGCAGGATGACGACCAGCACGGTTGCCTCGAGCAGCGCTTCCTCGACCGTGCCGACCGCCTTTTCGACAAGGTCGGAGCGATCGTAGAAGACCGTGATATGCGTGCCCGCAGGCAGCGTGCGCTCAACTTCCGCCAGCCGCGCCTTTACCCCGTCGACGACCGCGCGCGCATCGGCGCCGCGCAATGCGATGACCAGCCCCTCGACCGTCTCGCTTTTGCCCTTCTCGGTTACCGCGCCATAGCGGGTGAGGCTGCCGGTGCGAACTTTCGCCACATCCCCGACGCGCAGGATTCCGGCGGGTGAGGATTTGAGCACCACCGCGCGCAGATCGTCGAGCGTGCTGATCGCGCCGACCGCGCGCACGATCAGGGCTTCCTCGCCGGTCTGCAGCCGTCCCGCGCCGTCATTGCGGTTGCCGCTCTCGATCGCGTCGCGCAGCTCGGCGATGCTGATTCCCGCGGCCGCCATTGCCTGCGCATCGGGGCGCACCTCGAAGGTGCGGACATAGCCGCCCAGCGAATTGACGTCGGCGACACCGGGCACGGTGCGCAGCGCGGGCCGGATCGTCCAGTCGAGCAGCGTGCGCTTTTCCTGAAGGCTTTGCGGCCCTTCGATCGTGAACATGAACAGTTCGGACAAGGGCGTCGAAATCGGTGCCAGCCCGCCCTGAACCGATGCGGGCAGGTCGCCCATCACGCCTGTCAGCCGTTCGGTGACCTGCTGGCGCGCCCAGTAGATGTCGGTGCTGTCCTTGAAATCGATCGTGATGTCCGCGATCGCATATTTGGCGGTCGAGCGCAGGACAGACTGATCGGGGATGCCCAGCATCTCCATCTCGATCGGTGTGATGACGCGGGTTTCGACCTCTTCGGGCGTCATGCCCGGCGCCTTCAGGATGATCTTCACCTGCGTCGTCGAAATATCTGGATAGGCGTCGATCGGCAGCTTGCTGAACGCCCATGCGCCGAGCCCCGCGACGGCGAGCGCGAGCGCGAGGATCAGCACACGATAGGACAGCGCCCAGGCGACAAGCGACTTCAGCACGGCCTATTGCGCCAGTGCGAGCGCCTTCAGCTCGCTCGTCCCGCTCGCCACGACCTTCTCGCCAGGCTTCAGCCCCGAAAGGATCAGCGTGCGGCCTTCGACAGTTGGCCCCTGCCTGACGCTGCGGGTGCTGACGCCGCCCTTTGCCGCGACGAAGACGATGTCGCCGTCGCCAAGGTTCGTTACCGCCGCGTCGGGCACCATCACCGCGCCGTCGGGAGCGGGACCATAGATGGTGACGCTCGTCGTGCCGCCGCTGACGATGCCGGGCGCACCGGGAACGCTTGCCTTCAGCAGCGCCGCGCGCGTTTCTGGGTCGATGACGTTGCCGACCGAGGTGACGGTGCCGCCGACGCCGTCCTTGACGCGGACGCTCATGCCGGGGCGGATCTGGCCGATGAACTTTTGCGGGAGCTGCGCGCGGATTTCGTAGCGGCTCGCGGCGTCCACGACGAACGACGCCTCCATCGGGTCGATCCGGTCGCCGGTTTCGACCGACGCCTTCGCAACGCGCCCCGCGATCGGCGCGGTCAGGCGATAGGTGCCGTCGCGCCCCGCGGCGCCGGTCATCGCCAGGATGCGGCGCTGTTCGGTGACGTCCGCCTGGGCCTGGCGAAGCTGCGCCTGCGCTTCGTCGGCGCGCGCGCCGGCGATCACGCCTTCGCGGGCAAGCTGGGTAAGGCGCGACGCCGATGCCCCCGCGACGCGAAGCCGTGCTTCGGCGCGGGCGAGGTCGGCGCCGTGGGAGAGAATGTCGGTGCTTGCGACGGTCGCGAGAAGCTGTCCGGCCTTCACCGTATCGCCCTCGGCGACATAGATTCGCTTGACCATGCCGGGATAGGTGGCGGTCACCGCGACGCGCGCATTGGGCGGCGGCGCGATGGTGGCGGGCAGCGTCGCGATCGGCGCTTCGTCGGCGCGTTCGGCGACTGCCCATTTCAGCCCGAGCTTGGTTGCCTGTTCGTTCGACAGCGGAACCGTCCCGGCCGGTGTCGACGGCGTCTTGTCCGGTGCCGGCGCAGTATCGGTCCCGCCGCCGCATCCGGCGAGCAGGAGCGCCGCCGTGAAAGCCAGATAATGCCGTTTCGGTTCCCGCATGAATCGGGTGCTAGCGCATGAAGCTGACGGGACGCTGACGGCGGTCAGGCAAAGTCGAGGAGCAGCGACCTCTGCGTGGGAAGGGTGGTGAAACTGGCGTGATGCGACGCCGCGATCCGCGACACGATTGCAAGGCCTAACCCCGCGCCGCTGCTGCTGGCATGGTCGGCGCGGCGGTGGCGATGGCGAAGCTGGTCGAGCTTTTCGGGTAGGAGGCCGGGACCTTCGTCGCGCACCGCGATGCGGGCACCGGGGCCGACGATGATCGTGACGGTGCCGCCCTCCGGCGTCACGCGAAGGGCGTTGTCGACGAGGTTGCGCACCGCTGCCGCAATCGCTTCGCGCCGGCCCGTAACCGATGCCTCGCCTTCCGCTTCGACCGCGATCTTGCGGTTTTGGCGAATGGCGAGCGGTGCCATCAGGCTGGCGACATCCTCCGCCACGTCGGCAAGCACGACGCGTTCGTCCGCAGTCTGCGGCATGTCGATGTCCAGCTGGGCGAGGATCATCAATTGCTCGATCAGCCTACGCATCCGCGCGACATCTTCTTTCAGGCGCGCGGCCGCGGGGTGATCGAGTCGCTCGATCTCGAGCGCCAGTACGCTGAGCGGCGTGCGCAGTTCGTGGGCGACATCGGCGGCAAACGCTTCCTGCTCGCGCGAAGCAGTATCGATCCGGTTGAGCAGCGCGTTGACCGCGTCGGCGAACGGTACGACCTCACGCGGCAGGCTCTCGACGGCGACGCGAAAGCCGCGCTCATTCTCCGTAGCTTCGTCGATGTTACGCGCCTGTACCTCGAGCGGACGCAGTGATGAGCGGATCACCCAGCGGCCCGCGAGCGTCATCGGCACGATCAGTACCAGGATCGGGATCGCGACATGCTCGGTCAGCTCGTGCGTAACGACCGGAAGCTGATCCGGATCGAGTAGCACCGAAAACGTCAGCCCATATTCGATCGCGATGAACAGCAGCAGCGCGAAGGCGCCGATCGCTCCTACCAGCGCGAGCCGGGCGATCAGGCGATGTTCGAGCGACGGTTGCTCGTGCTTCATGTCCTTTCCTCCAGCATATAGCCCACGCCGCGCACGGTGTGCAGCATGTCGCCGCACCCGGCCTGTTCCAGTTTGCGCCTCAGCCTCGAAACCGTCGCCTCGACGGCGTTGGGCGTCACCGCGGCGTCGAACGAATAGAGCGAATCCTCGATCGTCTGGCGGCGTACCACCGACCCCGCCCTGCGCATCAGCAGTTCGAGCAGGTCGGCCTCGCGCCGCGCGAGTTCAAGCCGCTCGCCATGCGCCTTCGCTTCGCGCCGGTTGGTGTCGAAGCTGATCGGTCCGATCACCAGTTCGACGTCACTGCGAACGCCCGGCCGTCGCAGCAGTGCGCGCAGCCGCGCGGCGACTTCGGCAACCTCGAACGGCTTGACCAGATAGTCGTCGGCCCCCGCATCTAGCCCCGCCACCCGGTCCTCCAGCGCGCCGCGTGCGGTCAGCACCAGTGCGGGCGGCACCGAGCGCGCCTGCCGCCGTTCGCGCAGCCAGGCGAGGCCGTCGCCGTCAGGAAGGCCGAGGTCGAGCACCAGCGCATCGAAACTGGCGGCGGCGAGCGCGGCGTCGGCCGCCTGCAGATCGCCCGCGGCATCGGCCGCGAAGCCAGCCGCGCCGAGCCCGTCACAGGTCAGCCGCGCTAGCCGCTGATTATCTTCCACAACAAGGACCCGCATGGCAGATGTACCCTATCGGTGAAATGTTAAGACCTACACCAGGACTCTGACAACAGTCTGACGCAGCATGCCAGCCAGAAGGGCACCGGCAATCCCTATTCCTTTCCCGTTCGTCGTTTGTATCACAGCGGGATATTTAAGACATCGGGGCAAACAATACGCAAAAGAACCCTCACATCGGTCGCCCATTATCGGGGACTGCGGAGAACGGAAGCGTGCGACCTGTGCGCCGAATCCGTGCTAAACCGCTGCCCTCGAACCGCCTCTCCCTGACACCTAGTCGGGATGTCGCGGGCGATGCATCCGCCCGGCTAGCGGGGATTGCGGAACAATCTCAGGAAGCTGACGCACCCGAAAGAATTGGAGCTGTTTTTGACCGTCAGGCTATCGATTGAGGTTCGTCCGCTTTTGGAATTCGCCCTGTCGAGCATCAAAGGCTGGAATTGGGCCGGAAGCAGGATATCCGCTTCAAATAATCATAATCGCTGAAACTGCCGCAACTCTCACGACAGAAGTCGTGCGCAATCTCATCAGCTGCCCCTGGCGAACAACGGCGTCATCACCGTAACGCCCTTATCGCTGTCGCCGGCGTGCCCCAGATATTCGTCGATGCCGAATGCGGCCTCTGTCGTCCGCAGCAGCGAATAATGGTTGTATGGCGTCGGATCGACGACGTGGCGCGGGCCGTGATTGGTGATGACGATCGTGACGATGTGCCCGCCGCCGAAATTGGCCTTGCTCGACGGGTCATAGCCGCAACAGCCCTGAACCCCGGTCTTGCGGGCTTCCTTGTTATTCTCGTCAAAGGTGATGACGATCGCGCTGTTGTCCGGACCCTGCCAGAATTTCGCATGGGTGATCTTGTCGACCAGCATCCCGATCTCCGCATCGCCGCGATGGATCAGCTGCGGGATGTTCTGATTGCTGCAATCGGCCGGAATATTGGGTCCGTCATCGGGGCCGCGGCCGTGCATCTCGTTGCACTGGTTGGGGATGATGTGCGCGTAATTGGGAACGTCACCATCGGCGAGATCCTTGTCGAGCTGATCGAAGCCGACGAATTGCGACTTTAGCTCGGCATAAGGTTCGCTGTTGACCGAGTGAAAGGTGACGAAGCCGTTATGCTTTGCCGCATACAGCTCATAGGGCTTTCCCTTGACCGGATAGAGCGGCGTCGGCCAGCGCGGTGCAAGCGAACCTGCGGCCGGGATATCCTCCATATAGGCTTTCCAGCGCATCCCGTGCGCGGCGAGCTGATCCATCAGGCTGGGCGCGGCGACGCTGTGATCGGCATAGCCCGGCGTCGCTGAACCCTCGCAATAAGGATCCTTCAGCCCCGCCTTGCAATAAAAGGCGTCATCGTCGTGGATACCAAAGGTATCGCCCCCGAGCATGGCGACATAGTTGCCCTCGCTCGCGTGAACCTCGCCGTAAAACTCACTGGCAAGGCCATATTGCTTCGCCAGACGGTGGATCACCGGGGTCCATTCCGGATGATCCATGATCTGTTTGAAGCCCTTATTCTCCTCGACGATGACGAAGATGTGTTTGTAGCGCGGCAAGGTGCGCACCGGTTGCGGCGTTGCCGACCCCGCGACGGCCGGCGACGAAAGCGCCGCCGCAGCCGCAAGGAACAGTCCCGAAATCACGCTTGCCGGACGCACCATGCCCGCTTCTCCTTTTGCTTAGTGACCGAAATTAAACTTGATACCGGCCATGTAGTCGGTCTGATAATATTCGCGCTGGATCGGGTAGCGCGGGTCCGAAGATTGGGTGAACGCCAGCTTGGTGTTGGTGATGTTCTTGGCCGATACGAAGACGCTCAGCTGCTTGCTGAACGCGTACGCGACATCGGCATCGAGCCGGAAGCGCGGCTGCGAGTAGATGTCGGTCGCCGCGTTATCACCGACGCCGAAGATGTTCTTCGAAACATAGGATCCGCTGAGATGCGCATCGACCGGACCCTTTTCGTAGAACAGCGTCGCATTATACGCGAAGTTCGAGGTCTGCGGCAGGGTGCCGTAAGAGAATGCCAGCGTGTTCGGGTCCTGGTGGATCGCGCCGTGTGAATGAAGCAACGTGATATTGCCGTCGAAGCCGAAGCCGCTCCACCAGCTGGGCAGGAACAGGAACTGCTGGCGCAGCTGAAGCTCGGCACCATAGACATGGGCGGAACCGATATCTTGAAAGCCGTCGATCTCGCCAGTCTGGCCCGCCGGGAACAGCGGGCTCGTCGCGCCGCGCTGAATGGTCGGAATGATGTAGTTGCTCAGCTGGTCGTAGAAGAAGGTGGCAGACAGCACGCCGCCGCCCGGCGTGTAATATTCCGCCGCAGCATCGAAATTATGCCCGATCGTGGGCTGAAGATCGGGATTCCCGCTCGACAGGACATAGACGCCGTTGGAATTGCTCACCGACGACGTTGCAGAAATCTGGTTGAAGCCGGGCCGGGCAATCGTCGTCGAATAGGCACCGCGCAGCAGGAAGTCCGGCGACGCCTTGTACCTCAGGCTGATGTCGGGAAACAGGTCGCTGTAATTGTGCGTCGCTGTCGGCGAACCGGCTGCCTGAGAGGGGTCGACGCGATAGGTTGCCCGGGTCGCCTCAAGCCGGAGGCCGCCGATGACGGAAAGCTTACCGAACGTGCCGCTATACTGTAGATAGCCGCCGTAGATATTTTCCTTGTCGTTATAATAGGCTGCGAGGTTCTCAACGAGCGGGCCCTGGGCGATCTGCTCGAACTTCGAATAGATCGGCGTCGGGCCGATATTATAGGCGCCGCCGTAAAAGATCTGATCAGCGCCCTGGCTGAAATCGGCATAGCTGGAATTGGGATCGATGAAATCGGCCTGATACTGATGGTTAACGCGCTTGCGCAGCCGCGCGCTTGCGCCGAACTGGATCTTGGCATCCTCGCCGAAGCCGACCGGGACGCCGACATTGAGGGTGCCGGACCATTCATGGTCGCCGACATGGGAAAAACGATTATCGCCGCCGAAAGAAGTGTAGATCGACGGATCGTTCAGATTGACGCCGCCATTGGTGTGATAGCTGGGAACGGCAGGGTTGACGACGTTGTTGTACGTTGCACTGAACGTGTTCGGCGTGCTCCACCCGCCATACATCGAATAGGGGAATTCATCGTGCCCGTTGGTGTAGGCGACCTTGCCGTCGATGGTGACGCCGCTGTCCAGCGTGGTCTGACCACCCGCCTCGATAAGATCGTTGCCCAGCACTTCGCGGGTTGAAATCACGACCTGCTTGGCGGTCACGCCATTGCCGGTAACGTCGCCCATGCTGTTGATCGAGGTGATCGCATCGGCAAGCCCGTTGAGCTGATATTCGTGCTTGTACGCATTCTCGACATAGCCGGAATACAGCCCGCGAACGAAGAACCTGGTCGAATCGTCAGGACGAAAGACCAGGCTGCCGGAAACGCCCTGGCGCGTCCGATGATAGTCATAGAGTCGCGGCTGCAGGTCGTCGTAAAGCTTGCTCGTTACATAGGGGCCGGTACCCGCCGGCGCTGCGGTCGGATCATTGATGTAATCCGCTTCGACGTCGTTGATGCCGCGCTGATCCTGGTCATAGGCATAGGACAGCGTCAGGCTGACATGATGCGCGCCCGAATCGGTGGTGCCGCCGAAGCCCGCCCCGAACGTTATGTTGCCCTGATAACGGCGCGAATTGCGCAGGGTTTCGACGCCCAGCGCGCCGCCGCCAGAGATCAGCAGGCTCTGACGCGGATCGATCTCGCGAGGCAGAATGTTGACGGTGCCGCCAAGGCCCTCGGCATCCATTGCCGGTGTTACCGACTTTGCGACTTCAAGGCCGCCCAGAATGCCGGCGGGGAAAGCATCGAAAGCCACCGCCCGGCTGCCGCCCTGCGGCGAGGCGGGATTGGATGGCGTGAGACGGACGCCATCATAGGTGGTGGCGTTGAGGTCGGCGGCAAGGCCGCGGATATTGATGAACCGCCCTTCTCCGCTGTCCGATTCCATCTGAATGCCGGGAAGGCGCTGCAATGCTTCGGCGGCGTTCACGTCCGGCAGCGAGGCGATTTCCTTCTGCGAGCGAATGTCGAGAATGATCGGAGCGTCTTTCTTGATCGCCGTCGCATCCTCGCGGTTTCCGGTGACGACGATGTCCTTCTTGCCGTCCTTGTAGCCCGGGGTCGGCGAAGCGGTCTGGGCGTGCGCGGTGCCGCCGGCAACCATCGCGATGATCGCCGGCGACGCCAGCATAAATGCTTTCAGTTTCATGTGTTAGCTCCCTGATGCTGAATAGAGGAGCAGTCTGACCTGCGCCTTGTTCGCGGGGAGCGATGGTTTTACTTTGTTACATCTATGCCACTCGAAATAGATCATTGTTGATTATTGTGACCTTTCAACGGTTATGACGTTTTTATTACTCAGAACGGCTTGACGACCAATATGTGAAAGCTTCCGGGGACCAGTGGTGCATGGTGGCCGGTCGTGCCTGGCGCAAAGCGCGCCGTGGGCAGGTAGAGAAGCCCGGTGCGCGGGTCGAGCGCGCCGGTCCGCGCGCCGCGTTCGGTTTTCATTACCCCGCTGATATGCGGCCCCGCTTTGCCGGTCATCGAGATGATCGACAGCGTGCCGCTATCGCCGCAGGGTATATAGGCCTTGCGCCGGGCCGCATCGAGAATGACCGCGTCCGGCCCGCTTCCGATATCGAGCAGCTTGACCAGCTTGCGGCTGTGTGCGTCGATGATCGCGGCCTTGCCGTTGTCGCACGCGCTGATGAGCATGCCGCTCGCGCTGTCATAGGCCAGGCCGGACGGCGACTTGCAGCCGGGGAGTGCAATCGCGGCGCCGGCCTTTGCTGTCGAAAGGTCTGCCGTTTCGAGCTCGCTCTCGTCCTCGTTGTTGACGAACAGGCTGCTTCCCGGCCCCTGGGCCGCATATTCAAGTCCGGGTTTCAGCGTTATAGTCGCCATCACCTTGTGTGTGGGCACATCGATCAGCGAGATGGTGCCGGACTTGGCGTTCATCACTGCCGCACGGCCCAGGCTTTGCGAATAAAAGGCGGCATCGGGATCGGAACCTACGGCGATCCGCGCGACCTGCTTCCCGTTGGTTTCATCGATCAGCCGGACACTGTCATCATTCCCGCTCGTGACAAGAAGCGTCGAAGAATGCGGAATCGGAACGACGGCGTGGCCATGCGCGATGTGGCCGATCGCGGCCAGCGCCTTTTGCCCCTTCAGATCGACGACCGTGACGTCGTTCGATCGCGCCACATAGAGCCGGTCTCCAACCGGATCGACCTTGGTATAATCCCAGCCGCCATCAGCGGCGGCGATGCGCGCGACGATCCTCGGCGCGGCGTGCGCGATCGGGATCGTGGCAAGACTTACCGCCAGACCTGAGGCGACAATAGAACGAAACGACATGACAATGCTCCAGATGTTTGCAACAGCCGCAAAACATATTGGAAGCCGACCCGCCGATCACCCCGAACATCGCCATCCCAAGGAAGGTTGGGAAGTTTCAACACTTGTTTCAGGCATGTGTCTTCGTTGTTCATAAACATTGGGATAGTATAACCCGACGCGAGGGCCGACACGAGCTAGAACGCTGGCGCCCGCAATTCTGCTCGAGGATCGGTCCCTTATGATGCGTATTCTCGTCGTCGAAGACGACTCTGCGACCAGTGATCTGCTTCGCGATGCGCTTGTCGCGCGGTCACATCGTGTCACCATCGCCAAAAACGGCAGCGAAGCCATTCAGCTGGCCGACGATGCCATGTTCGACATCGGCATACTCGATTGCATGTTGCCCGATATTGGCGGAATCGATGTACTTCGCGAAATCCGGCGGCGCGATGTCGGCTTCCCGGTGATCATGCTGACCGCGCTCGGCGCGATCAATGACCGCGTCGCAGGTCTGGAGGCCGGCGCTGATGACTATCTGGTCAAGCCGTTCGCGATCGAGGAACTGCAGGCCCGGCTCTCCGCACTTTATCGCCGGCCACCACTCGAAAGCAAGCCTACCCACTTCCTGATCGGCGATATCGAAATCGATATGCTCAGTCGCCAGGTCCGTGTCGGAAGCAAGCGCGTTCATCTCCAGCCGCGTGAATTCGATCTGCTTGCAGTACTCGCCGAAAATGCAGGCCGAACGGTAACCCGCTCGATGTTTCTGGAGCAGGTATGGACTATTCGCTACGATCCCCGCACCAATATCGTCGATAGTCACATCAGCCGGCTTCGGACGAAGCTGAAATCTGCCGGATCGAGCGAACCGATCGAGACGATTCAGGGCGTCGGTTACCGATTGCGGCATCGTGACTAACTTGCTCCGCAGCGCTGCCTATCGGCTTTCTTTTTTTTATACGGCGGCATGTGCGATTGCGATTCTGGCGCTTGGCAGCGGAGTCTATTTCGCCGCACAAGCAGCCTTTCAGCAGCAGCAGGACGAAGACCTGTCCGCCGAGATGAGGGTCCTGAAGCGCGAATTCAAAGAGGGCGGCCGCAATGACGTGATCGATGCGATGACGCGCCGGCAAGCCAGTCCCAACAACCGCTTCCTATACGCGCTTTTCGACGGCGATAGGCGCGTGGCCGGCTCGCTGACGGCGCGCCGTCAGCCGGTCGGTTTCAGCAACTTTACATTCGAAGATCCCGAAGAAGGCCCCGATAAAGCCCGCGGCCTTTTGATGCCGCTCGATCGCCACGACTCCTTGCTCGTCGCTATTGACACCGAGAGCCTGGAAGCGCTCGATCGGACAATTCTCTTCCTTTTTACAGGCGCATTCAGTCTTGTGCTCCTGCTCGGCCTGATCGGAGCGACGCTGCTCGGACGGCATCTTAAAAGACGGCTCGACCGGATCTCGGAAACTGCAGGCGCGATTGCTGCAGGCGACCTTTCCAGGCGGATCGTCCATTCCGATCGTGACGACGAATTTGACCGGGTCGACAATGCGTTGAATGCGATGCTCGACCGGATCGTCATATTGCTGGAGAATCTTCAGCAGGTCTCCGGCGACGTCGCGCATGATCTGCGTACACCGCTTGCACGGCTGCGCGCCAGGATCGAGGCAGCGCTCGCGGGACCTGCCGATCCGGTCAGGTTACGGGAAGCATTGGAAAGCGCGATGCAGCAAAGCGACGATCTGCTCGGGTTGTTCAATGCGATCCTGCGAATAACGGAAATTGAAGCCGGCGCTTCACGGTCAGCCTTTCAATCGCTTAATCTCGGCGAATTGATCGGGATCGCATGCGAAATGCACGCGCCTTCGGTCGAGGACAGCGGGCGTTCGCTGACGTGGCACGCGCCTGCCGATATCAGGATATTCGGCGACAAGGAGCTCATCATGCAGGCGGTTAGCAACCTGCTCGACAATGCGGTTCACCATACGCCGGAAAATACGCGGATCGAGGTCGGCTTGGTATCTGCCGACGACAGGGTCTCAGTCAGCGTTTGCGACAACGGCCCGGGAGTTCCCGACGCCGACCTTACCCGCGTCGTGCGTCGCTTCGTCCGGCTCGATCGCGCGCGCGTGACCGACGGGCACGGACTCGGCCTTAATCTGGTAGCCGCCATAATGCAGATGCACGGTGGAAAGCTAGTTCTCTCAGACAATGGGCCTGGCTTGAGTGCCGAACTACAATTCCCCTTGCACCGACTAAGCTGACGTTGCCGACATTTCGCTCGACCGTTGAAACCGGCCGTTCGTTCAGTCGGAGAACTTTGTCGTTTGGTGGATCAGAATGAACTGGCGATCATGCGATTATCAAGGGGAGGCAGCAGGCCTTTCGTTATGATCGCCTATAGACTAGGCTCAGGACCCATTAAATTGCTTGCGCGGACGGCGATGGCTTGATTCAATGGCGATGTCGAGGAGGCGTTGCGATGTCCGAGCCGTGGTTGTTGCCAGCGTTCTCAGTTGCTGACCCAAAATCCCGTAAGACTGCGCGCGGCCCTATAAGGGAAAATCGGTCAGATTAGCGTATGTCCGCGATCTGCTGCCACGACAAGTCAAAGCGCGTGAGATATTTACGCAAGCGGTCGGCGTCGTTCGTCGAGGCGCGGCGCTTGAGTGACGCTGAAAACAAACTTCTTCCGGCTTCGGAAAGACTCCGGCTGCGCCGGCACACGTCGATCGCATGAGCCAGTTGGACGCGGTCGAACGGATCAAGATCATCAATCGCTTCCGCGGACATCACCGCGGCGAGGGCATCTTCGGAGTCGCCCTCGGTTACCCAGAGACGCCGCAGCCGCGAAACTTCAGCCTGAACGGAATCGACGTCGATGCGGCCCTTTGGGCTCAGCGTTGCCATGCGCGTGACACTGGCGGCAAGGTCGCGGAAGTTGCCGGCCCAGCTTGCGTCCGGCGCGGTGGCGAAAGCGAGGTAGCGCTCGCGGGCTTCCTTGTTGAACGTCACGCGTGTGCCCTCGCGCTCGGCAAAACGATCGAGTTCGTAATCGAGATTGGGTTCGATATCCTCGCGGCGCTCACCAAGTCCCGGCAGCGTGAAAGTCCATAGGTTTAGCCGCGCGAACAAATCCTCGCGGAATACTCCCTCGGTAACGGCGCGGGCGAGATCGCGGTTGGTGCCGGCAATCAGATGGAAGTCGCTCGCCGC
>NZ_JACIJI010000006.1 GCF_014199335.1 Stakelama sediminis
AGAAGATCAGAGGTCGCCATGCCGCCCTCGGGCAGGATGTCGCCGCGCCAGACGTCGAACTGCTTGGCGTAATAGGCGATGAGTGCGCCTGCCGCTGCAAGCAGCAGGATGACCGAAGCAAGGCTCCACAACAGAGTGCCGGTGGTTGGGCTATTGCCCACCAGGGGTTCGTGCGGCCAGTTGCTGGTATAAGTGATGGTCTGGTCCGGACGATCGGTGGTCGCCCCCCAGGCCGTCCAGAAATAGAAGGCGGTAAGCTGCCGGGCTTCCGCGGCCGACAGCTCGCCATAGACCGGGAAGGCATAGTCGCGGCGGAGCTTTAGCGAGGCAGGATCGCCGCCATCGTACAGGCTTACGAAATGCTGCTGCACCTGCCGAATTGCGCGCGCGCGGGTGTCGCTGACCGTGATGGCGCCGGACGCGGGGTCATAGCTGTTCCTGCGCATTTCCTCTTGCAGCGCGGCCTTTCGCATCGCTTCCGCCTGCGTGGGGGACACGCCCGCGGGGAGCGGAGTGGCCGATAGGGCGAGCAGTGCCTCCGCCTCGCGGTGCAGCCAGTCGGCGCTCCAGTCGGGCGCCAGATAGCTGCCATGGCCCCAGATCGAGCCCTGCTCCATGCCGCCGATCGACTGCCAGATATTCTGGCCGGTCTCGATGTCCGCGCGCGTGAACAATGTCTCGCCGCTTTGGGACTTCACTGCTTCGGGAATGGGCGGCGCCTGCTGGTAGATCTGCTGCCCGAGCAACAGTAGGATTCCGAACATGACCACCATGCCGACCGACAGGATGATCCACAGCCTTTTGATGCTGAATGTCGTTTGATAGCTCTTCATGCCCCAAACCCCCTCTGTTCAGAATAGTCCGTGACTACCGCCTACCGCGCCCAAAATTGTTATGATGCTGACTGCAAGTAATAACTGATGCAGCCGGATCATTCGAGCGAAATCCGCCTCGGGTGACTGTGTATTGGCGAGACGACGATGGAGATGCAGCGGCTCGATGACGAACAACATCAGCGCAAACACGGTCCAGAGCGCGACCATCAGGTGCATCCACCAGAACCGGCCGTCGAGGAAGCGGCTCCACAGATCGGCGCGCGCCACCAGCCACAGGCCACTTGCGCCGGCAAGTAGAACCCACACGCGTGCCTGCCAGGCAAAGCGCGCCTCCATCTGCTGAAAACGGCGCAAGCGATCCTGCGGCAGTTCCGTTGCCTTAAGCGTCGGCATCAGCACCCAGGTGACGAAACCGACGCCGCCTATCCAGAACAGGACCGCGATGACATGCACCGTGCGAGCAAGGGCGAAGTCATCCACGGTCCGCGTCTTCGACAAGCTCTGGGCGTTCCCGGTAGAACTCGACCTGCATCGTCATGGGGCCGAGCGGAACGACATGATGGGTTGCCTGCGGCGGGATGATCGCGGGCCTGTCGGGCGTCACGAGCTGCTCGCTCGGCGGATCGACGAAAACGAGCCGCACTTCACCCTCCAGCATCCGCAGGAGGCCCCAGGTGCCTGCTTTGGTGCGATGATCGTTGCGCAGCGCGTCGGGTAGGCTTTGCTCATCGAAGATCGGCGATGCGCCGTAGGGGACCGGTGTCACGACGCGGCCCTCGCGGAAATGGCGGCCAGACCGCCCCGGTCGATCTTGATGCCGGTCAGCAAGCTCTCGCCAATGCGTTGCGCCGCTTCGCCAAACCGGTCCGCGACCGCTGCGTTCGGCGCGATCCGGTCAAGCGTCTGGTCCCAAAGCGACTGCCAGCGCGCGAAATGCGCCTCATCAAGCTCGCCGATCGCGATATGCTTGCGCATCGGATTGCCGCTGAACCGACCGGATTCGAGCATAATCGAGGCCCAGAAATCCTTCATCCGCGTCAAATGATGCGGCCAGTCGCCGATGCGTTCAGCAAAGATCGGACCGAGCATGTCGTCCTGCCGGACGGTGTCGTAGAACCTCTCCACGAGCCGCGAGATGAAAGCATCATCGATCCCGCAGGCGAGCGCATCCGCCATCTTGCGCGCCCGCGCCTGCTCGGCATGGTTCGACGTCATTGCCTGCCTCGACTCGATTAAGATGAATTTCCTATGCATGGTTTACGCGCCTTGGCGGATAAAACCAATATATGATATGCATCTTTTATGAGATTGTCCGTCCAGACCGACTATGCCCTTCGCACATTGATGTTCCTGGCCGTGAAGGACGGCCACCATTCGATCGCCGAGATCGCACACGCATATGGCATCTCGAAGAACCATCTGATGAAAGTGGCGCAGCGACTGGCCGCGGAGGGATTTGTCGAGGGTGTGCGGGGCCGGAGCGGGGGCCTCAAGCTCACACGGCCCGCCAATGCCCTGAACGTCGGTTCGATCATGCGCATCATGGAAGACACCGGGACATTCGTCGAATGCTTCGACGCGGCGACCAACAGCTGCGTCGTGACGCCCGCATGCGGCTTGCGCCATGCCTTGGCAGGCGCGCTGGAAGCTTTCGCGCGACACCTCGATCAGTTCACCATCGCCGATCTCGTACCGGATTCCAAAAGCTACGGGTGGCAGCTCGACGCGCAAGCGGCCACTGCTTCGATGTAACGGAGAACCCGGCGCTTCTGACCTGATCCTTCTCGGAAGCCCGCAACATCTGTAATGAGTTATTACGCCACCTGGCGCAGATGTTCAAAGCCAATAACAAGCTTTTACTCATGAACCTGTCAGTGTAGAATCCAATTATCTTCCCATCTTCCGCGCCGGGGTGTGCATGAGTTTTATTGAGGGACTCGCGCGAGATCAGGTCAGCCTGCTTCCTCCTTGTGTTGATGACTATGTTTCCCCGGACGCATTGGTCCGAGTCGTCGATGCTTTTGTTACCAGCTTGAACTTGGCTGAGCTTGGCTTCGGTCGCGCTATCGCTGCGGTCACCGGCCGCCCTGGATACCATCCAGGCGATATGCTCCGGCTGTACATCTGGGGCTATCTCAACCAGGTTCGGTCCTCACGCCAATTGGAACGAGCGTGTGTCCGCGACCTCGAAGCGCTTTGGCTAATGCGCCGGCTCGCGCCGGATTACCGAACGATCGCCTCCTTTCGTCATGACAATCCGGAAGCCATTGTCGGCGCCAGCGCTGCATTCATCCAGTTCTGCCGCGAAACCGGCTTGATCAGCGGTCGATTGGTCGCGCTAGACGGGACGAAGATGCGCGCGGTCGCGAGCTCAAAGAACATCGCTGGCGCCGACCGGCTCGCCCGTGACGTTGCGCACACCGAAAAGGAGATCGCCTACTACCTTGAGCGGCTCGACATCATAGATGAGGCAGTGGCCCAGGGGTTCGACGATCAGCCCAAACATCGGGAGGCGTTCACCACTGCGATCGAGACCCTCGGGCGCCGCAAGGACAGGCTCGTGCGCCGGCAGGACATCCTGAAGGATCGCGACGAGACGGCTTTGGTCTTTGGCGAGTCCGACGCGCGGCCGATGGGCTATGGACGTTCTCCCAAGACACCCTGCTACAACATGCAAAGCGTGGTCGATGTAGATAGCGGCCTGATCATACATCACGACGTGACCAACGAGGCAAACGACAGCCAGCTCCTGCATCCAATGTCGATGGCGACGATGGAAGTGCTTGAGGTTGACGAGCTCAAAGTCCTGGCCGACGGCGGTTACTCCAACGCCCAGGCGGTCGCGCAATGCGAGCGCGACCATATTGAGGTCGCGGCGCCGATCAAACGCGGTGCCATGAGCACCGATTTTTTCCGGCCAGCGCAGTTCGTGTATGATGAGGGGACCGACACAATCCGGTGCCCCGCCGGCAAGACGTTGAGACCATCCGGCAAACATACCCGCAACCGTGCGATCCGATATAGAACGTCCGCATGCAAAGACTGTCGGCTGAAGAGCCGATGCACGTCCGGCGCCCAACGGACCATCCATCGGTTGTTCGACCAGGCGGCGCTGGATCGTATGGAGGCCAGAATCTACGCGGATCCGAGCTTGATGGTGACCCGCCGATGTACTGTAGAGCACCCCTTCGGCACGATTAAACGGATGTCCGGCGGCGGAAGGTTCCTCACGCGAGGTCTCAGAGCGGTAAAGGCCGAAGCGGCTCTCTCGATTGTCGCCTTCAACATCCTCCATGCAGTAAATGCCTTCGGTGCCGAGCGACTGACGCCAGCGGGGTGAGACGCGCGTCGCGGTGCTGGCGGCGGCGGATTAGACGAATGAGTTTTTGCACAGCCTGCCCCGCAACGCCCCCTGTAGAGTGAGAGTGCGGACGGGTTTTCCGTGACGGGTTGAGGACCGGAAGAGAGTCTTCCGGCGCCCGTCGCGGAGAACCGCGATGTCCAGATATGACCGCACCCCTCGCACCGGCGCTGACCGGGCGAACCTCTATGACGAAATCACCGACAAGATCATTGCCGAGCTGGAAGCCGGCCGCGTGCCGTGGGTCCAGCCCTGGGGCACCTCGGCGGCGAAGGCTCCGCTCGGCTTGCCGCGAAACGCCACGACCTCGCGCAGCTATAGCGGCATCAATGTCCTGATCCTCTGGGGCGCCGTCATCGAACATGGTTTCCCCGGCCAGGACTGGCTCACCTTTCGCCAAGCGCTGTCGCTCGGCGGCCATGTCCGCAAGGGCGAACGCGGCACCACCGTCGTCTATGCCGACCGCTTCACGCCGGAGGACGAGAAGCGCCGCGCCTTCAAGGCCGGCGAGGAAGCGCAGGCGATTCCGTTTCTGAAACGCTTCACGGTCTTCAACACGGCGCAATGCGACGACCTGCCCGAAGACATCGAGGCGGCGGTGCCTCCTCCGCCGCCCGGCATGATCGAGCCCCAGGTCGAGGCGCTCATCAAGGCGACTAGCATCGACTTCCGCATCGGCGGCAACAGGGCGTTCTACGTGCCGTCGCTCGACTATGTGCAGGTGCCGCCGCCGGCCGCCTACTTCGAGCCAGTCAACTGGCATCGGACGGCGCTCCATGAACTCGGTCACGCCAGCGGCGCAGCGCACCGGCTGAACCGAAACCTCTCCGGCTCCTTCGGCTCGAAGCTCTATTCGGTCGAGGAAATCACGGCCGAGCTGATCTCGGCCTTTTGCTGCGCCTCGCTCGGAATCGTCCCGACCGTGCGCCATGCTGATTATATCGGCTCCTGGCTGGAGGTGCTGCGCGAGGACAATCGCGCCATCGTCCGCGCCGCCTCGCAGGCCAGCAAGGCGGCGGACTGGCTCCTGTCCTTCCTGCCGGACGCCGACAGCCCTCCCGATGCCGACGACATGTGGAGGGCCGCGTGATGCGCTTCGGCCGTTGGCATCGCCCCGAACCCTATCGCGATACCTCACGCAAGCGCGCGGCGTTCCACCGCAAGCAGCGGCTCGAACGCGAGGCCCTGCCGCTCTTTGCCGACGACATCGCCGCCACGCAGCATGGCGCCGACGAGGAAATGGCTCGCCGCACCATCTGGTGGGACGAGTACGAACGCGACCGTCGCGATCAGCGCGCTGCCTGGTGGCGGAAAGGTCGTGCCCGGCTCTTTACGCTGCCCGACGCCCTGCGCGCTCGCGTCCGCGAGATCTGGCGGACCTGCCCATATCCTGCCGATCCGGCGAGCTTCGCCGATTTCCTGCATCAGATCGCCGTCGGCAAGCTCGATCCCGACCGGCCGCCATGGGTCTTCCATCAGGAGCGTTCGGCTCGCATCACCCGCGACCCTTCGAGCTTCCACGACGCCTTCCGCCAGATCGGCAAGCGCAAGATCGCGGGCGGTCCGAACAGGGCCGAAAGCGACGAGCGGCTGTTCTGCGGCAATCTCGGATCGGGCATTCTGTTTCTCAACGAGCGAGTGCATCCCATTGATCGGAATGCAGGATTCCACGCCGCGTCCGACCATCGCCTGCGCGATTCCCATCTTCGCCACGCCGATCATCGCGTTGAGATCGAGGTGCGCGGCCAATGTTCGGATGCCGATGTGGCGTTGATCGAGCAGCTCGCGCAGGCCGCCGAGACGCGGCCCGTCACCGTCCAGCGGATCATCCCCGTCACTATCGCCGGAGGTGCCCGGCCATGAGCACGCCCGGATCAGGTCACAACGGCGGGCCGCCGCTAGATCCGCCCGTTCGCCACGAACGCGGCCAGTGCAAGAACTGCATCCACTGGCACGCTCCGTCCGACAACGAGCAGCGCGCCTACGAGATGTTCCGGCTCGACCTTTCGCGCAAGCGCGTCAAGCGGCTGTCCGGCACATGCGACCGTGTGCTTCTGGATGGCCGGTCCTCCACCGCCTTCTCGGCGACGACGGCCGAGTTCGGTTGCCGGAATTTCGAGGCGAAACCCCGACCGGCGCGCCCTGTCGGCGGCGGCCTCCTCACGATCTGGCGGAACGGCCGCATCGCCTGGCAGGGGCCGGAGGAGAAAACGCCTTCGCGTTATCTTCAGGAAACGCTCGATCTCGAAGACGGCGAGACGCCGGAAACCGGGGGAGGATGAGGCGCAGCCGTGCGCTCTGCCGGTTGGCGCCCCGCCAGCCGCACCGCCGATAGAGGGAGAGAGGGGACGGGATTTCATGACGGGTTAGGCCCGAGAGAGAGGCTCTCGGCGCCCGTCGTGGAGTAAAGACCATGGCTAAAGCCGCCCGCAAGAAGAACCCCGCCGTCGCGATGATCGAGTTTTCCCGCACGCGCGACATTCCGTTCAACCGTATCCGGCTGTCGGACAGCAATGTCCGCGAGATCGACGTCGAAGACGGCCTCGACGAGCTGACCCAGGACATCGATCGCCGCGAAGACCTCGTGATGGGTCTCAATGTCCGTGCCGTCCTCGACGATGCCGGCACCGAGACCGGCGACTTCGAGACCCCGGCAGGCGGCCGGCGCTACCGTGCTATCGCCCGCCTGGTCGTGGCGGGTCGTTTCCCGGCTGACGGTCTCGTTCCCTGCCTCGTCAAGAAGGCCAATGCTAAGACCTCGGCCGTCGACGATTCCTACGCCGAGAACGTCATCCGGCTGGCGCTGCATCCGCTCGACCAGTTCAAGGCGTTCAAGCGCATGGTTGACGGCGGCATGTCGAAGGAGGAAGTCGCCGACGCATATCGCACCACGCCGCGCTATATCGCCCAGCGTCTGCGCCTTGCTCGTGTGGCGCCGTCCCTCATGGACGCCTATGCGCGCAGCGAGATGACGCTGGCGATGCTGGAGGCGTTCACCGTCAACCCCGATCATGCCCGTCAGGAGCAGGTCTGGGAGGCGATCCAGCGTTCTCACAACCGCCAACCCTGGTATGCTCGTGATCTGCTGACCGAGACGACGGTGCCGACCAATGACAAGCGCGCGCAGTTCATCGGCGTCGAAGCCTACGAACAGGCCGGCGGCGTGATGCTGCGCGATCTCTTCTCCGACGAGGACGAAGGCTGGCTGGAAAATCCCGAGCTGCTCGACCGGCTGGTCTCGGACAAGCTGAAGGGCATCGTCGATGAAGTCGCGGCCGAGGGCTGGAAGTGGATCGAGGTCGATACCGATCTGCCCTACGGCCATGATCGCGGCCTTCGCGTCCTGACTGCCACGTTCCCCGATCTGACCGAGGACGAGCGCGCCACCCGCGAGGCGCTGCGCGAGGAATATGAGCGGCTCGAGGCGGAACACGCCGACTATGACGAGCTGCCCGATGACATCGACGCGCGCCTCGGTGAGATCGAGGCCGCGCTGAGCGCCTTCGAGAAACGTCCGGCGATCTACGACGTTGCCGAGATCGGCCGGGCGGGCGTCTTCATCAGCATCGACCGGGCCGGCGAACTTGTCGTTGCCCGCGGCTACGTCCGTCCGGGGGACGAGGCGCCAGTCACCGTCGACGGCGAGGACGATGCCGGTGATGGCGAGTCTGATGCCGAAGGTGGCGCGGTCGCGGCCCAGCCCGGCGTGCAGCGCGCCGTCATCACCATCGGCGGCGAGTCGGCGGATGCGGAGGACGACGAGGATGACGGCATCAAGCCGCTTCCCGAACGGCTGGTGATCGAACTCACCGCCCATCGCACGCTCGCGCTTCATGACGCGCTCGCCAACAACCCGCATGTCGCGATGACGGCGCTCCTGCACCGCCTGGTCATGCAGCGTTATCACTACTCGGCGCCGACCGGCTGCATGGAGATCTCCGTGCGCCAGCAGCATTTCGGTGTGCAGGGCGGTGATCTCAGCGAGACGCCCTCGGCCAAGGCCATCGACGAACGCTTCGCCGCCTGGAAGGCCGACGTTCCTTCCGACGAAGGCGCGCTCTGGGATTGGATCGCCGCGCTCGACGAGGCGAGCCGGATGGCGCTGCTGGCCCATTGCGTCAGCTACGGCGTCAACGCCCTCTACGAGCGGCCGAACCCCCACAGCGGTTCCGGTGTCTCGCAGTTCGGCCTTGATCGTCGCCTCTCCGGTGCAGACCGTATCGCCCGCGCCACCGGCTTCGACATGGTGGCCGATGGCGGCTGGAGGCCCACGGTCGACAACTATCTCGGCCGCGTCACCAAGCCCCGTATCCTCGAAGCCGTCCGCGAAGGTGCGGGCGAGCGCGCCGCTCAGCTCATCAGCCATCTGAAGAAGGGCGACATGGCGAAGGAAGCCGAGCGCCTGCTGGCGGAGACCGGCTGGCTGCCCGAGCCGCTGCGCCTGATCGAACTCGACGGTGACGCCGCGGACGCTGGCGATGCCGGTGACGGTGACGGCGAGGCCCTGCCGGACTTCCTGGCAGGCGATGGCGACGAGGACGAAGCCACCGAAGCCGAAGACGAGCACGTCGTTCTCGTGGCGGCCGAGTGATCGAAACATGCGCCCCATCATCCGGTGGGGCGCATTTTTCATGCTCGCCACGGTCGCCTTCCAAGAGTGGAGAGAGGCAGAGGCCGGACGGCCTGGCCGTGACGGGTTACGAGGTAGAGGAGAGTCTTCCGCCGCCCGTCGCGGAGTAGATCCCATGACCCTTTCCGGCCAATCCCGCGTCGTCCCGATCGGCGCCATTCTCGCACATCATGTCCTGCCGACCCTGCAGCGCGCGCAGAAATTCCCGCTGCGGATCTCCTGCATCGGCACCGCCAGCTACGACGGCATGGATGCCGATGGCTTCGACCATATCGTCACCATCGGCGAATGCCCGTCGCCCGAAGAGGCCATGTCCGTCGCCAGCCGCCGCATCGCAGGCGGCGACGTCCGCGTCGGGACCGACCACATGCTGCGTTTCCGCCCGCGCATCGTGGTCATTCAGGACTGCGATCAGGACCTGGTTCTCGTCGGAACGATCCGGGCCGGGATCATCCTCTGGCAGCAGCCGGTCGCATCCGACGCCGAAGCCCGCCAGATCGTGACCGAGGCCAGCAAGTTGCGCGGCGCGGCCTTCGCCGCGTCCGGTCGCGGCGAGCACGGCCCGGCTCGCGACTATCGCTACCGCGCCAGCCAGCTTGAGGCGCGGCTGGTCGATGCGCTCTGGCGCGAGACGGCCACCGAACTTCTGCGATTGCCGCTCGCCGCCTGACTTTCCGCCACGCTCTTTCGTTCATTCGACCCGGCCATGCGCCGGGTTTCGTCGTTTCAGGAGCCAGTCATGGCCGAGTATTTCACCCGCTTTTCCTGCCTGCTCGACGTGGGCACCCCCGACAATGCCGCTCGTGCGCTCGATCTCTACAACACGCTCGCCGCCGAGAACGCCGTCGAAGACCCGCCATCGGAAGGCTTCCTCCTGTCGATCGAACCCGAGCATGGCGGCACCCAGCTCTGGATGCGCGATGACACCACCGGCGATCCCGCGCATGTCATCCGGTTCGTCCAGCGGTGCGCGACGGCGTTCGGTCTCTCCGGCCGCTGGGGCTTCCAATATGCCAACACCTGTTCGCGGCCGCGCCCCGACGGCTTCGGCGGCGGCGCGCATGTCCTTGATCTCGCCACCGGCGAGACCGTCGCCTGGACCTATACCCACGGCTGGCTTGCCCAGGTTCTCGACGGAGGCGATCCCGATGCCTGAGATTATCGAAACCACGGTCTATCGGCTCGACGAGCTTTCCGACGCCGCCAAGGACAACGCTCGGGCCTGGTATCGTGAAGGCGGCTTCGACTACGAATGGTATGATTCCGTCTTCGAGGACTTCCAGCGCATTGCGGAAATCCTCGGCATCTGCCTCAAAACCCGGCCCGTCCGCCTCATGGGCGGCGGCACCCGTCAGGAGCCGCAGATCGCGTTCACCGGCTTCTGGTCGCAGGGCGACGGCGCCAGCTATCAGGCGTTCTACGCCTTTCGGAAAAACGCCACCCGCGAAATTCGCGCGCACGCGCCGCAGGACACGCGCCTGCACGCGATCGCCGATGATCTGCTCGCGATCCAGCGCCGCAACTTCTATCAGCTCCGCGCCGATGTCAGCCATCGTGGCCGCTACTCTCATGAGTATTGCATGGCGATCTCGGTCGAGCGCGATAGCCCGACCTGGCAGGACATGACAGCGGATGCGGAAGACGCCGTGATCGAGGCGCTGCGCGATCTCGCCAGCTGGCTCTACCGGCAGCTCGAACGCGAATACGAATATCTCAGTTCGGGCGAGGCCGTGGACGAGACGATCACCGCCAACCAATACACATTCACCGAAACCGGACGCCGGTTCGGCTGACTTTCACAAGCGCCCGGCCGTACGGCCGGGCGCTTGTTTCATGTCGGCTATGGCCACGGTTTGAGAGGGAGAGAGTGGCCGGGACGGGTCGAGCCCGTCCGGTCCGAGAGAGAGCGTCGGCGGGCTTGCCTGTTTCCGCTCTCCCGAGGACTTCCACGATGAACGCTCTGCTTCCCCTTGCCGATACGCTGCCGGCGACGCCGCTCGCCGCATCCGGCAATTCCGCTGCCGTCCACGCTGCCGCCCTCCTGATCCTGCCGCATCTCGAACGCGGTGCGCGTGTCGATGCCCTCGCCCTGCGCGGCGCGATGGAAACGGCCTTCGGCGGTTCCGACGCCCACGGCCTCTGGGACTGGAAAACCGCCTATGAGGCGTCCGAGGTCGCAACCGTACTCTTCCTGCGCAAATACGGAAAGGCGCTTTTCCGCAAAGCCGGTTCTCCGGTCGCGGCACTCCCGCTGCTCGGCAAGATCGTCGGACTTCTGCCGACGCACACCCGCCGTTCGCAGGAAAGCCAGGCCCTCCAGCAATTTTCGACGCCGATCCCACTCGGCCTGGTCGCCGCGACCGCGGCCGCGATCACGCCCGCCGACCGTGTGCTGGAGCCCTCGGCCGGGACCGGGCTGCTGGCGATCCTCGCCGAGATCGCCGGCGGCTCGCTCGTGCTGAACGAGTTGGCCGACACGCGCGCCGCGCTGCTCTCCTCTCTCTTTCCGGCCATTCTCGTGACCCGCTTCGACGCGGCCCAGATCGACGATCATCTCGACGCCGCCGCCGTGCCCTCCGTCGTGCTGATGAACCCGCCGTTCTCGGCCATGGTTCATGTCGAGGGCCGCGTGGCTGACGCCGCGTTCCGTCATGTCGTCTCGGCGCTGGCGCGCCTGGCGCCCGGCGGCCGTCTCGTGACGATCACCGGCGCGAATTTCGGCCCGGAAGCCTCAGCCTGGACCGCCGCCTTCACGCGCTTGCAGGAACGCTGTCGGGTCGTGTTCTCCGCCGGGATCGACGGCGCGGTCTATGCCAAGCATGGCACGACCTTCGCCACGCGGCTCACCGTGATCGACAAGCTGCCCGCCGACGATCCCACGGTTTTCTCCGCCTCGCCGGGCACCGCGCCGGACGTCGCGACCCTCATGGATTGGATCGGCGCGCATCTTCCGCCGCGCCTGCCGGTCGATCCGTCCGTCATCGTGCAGGCCGCTGCGCCCGCCGCCGCGCGCAGCGTGCGCGGCTATCTCAGCCGCGCCGCCAGGACCGCGCCGGCCACGCCGATGACCGAGCCTGATTGCGCCGCGCTCGACTATGAGATTATCGAGCCCGAGGCCGGGGCCAACGACGATAGCCGCATCTCGGACGCCATCTATGAAGAATACGGATTGCAGGCGATCCGTATTTCCGGGTCTCAGGCGCACCCGACCAAGCTCGTCCAGTCGGCGGCGATGGCGAGCGTCGCGCCGCCCAAGCCCAGCTATCGCCCGCAACTCCCCGCCAACATCCGCGAGCTTCTGTCCGACGCGCAGCTCGAAACGCTGGTCTATGCCGGCGAGGCCCATTCGGACTATCTCGCCGGCGCATGGACGGTGGACGAGACGTTCGATCTCGTCTCCGCCGCGCGTGACGATGCCGAGAAGGCCGTGCGCTTCCGGCGCGGCTTCTTCATCGGGGATGGCACGGGCGTCGGCAAAGGCCGCCAGTCCGCCGCGATCATCCTCGACAATTGGCTGCAAGGCCGGCGCAAGGCGGTGTGGATTTCCAAATCCGACAAGCTGCTGGAGGATGCGCAACGCGACTGGTCCGCGCTCGGCATGGAACGCCTGCTGGTCACGCCTCTGTCCCGCTTCCCGCAAGGACAGCCGATCACGCTGCACGAAAGCGTCCTATTTACAACCTACGCCACGCTGCGCTCCGACGACCGCGGCGAGAAGCTATCGCGCGTCAAGCAGATCGTTGAATGGTTGGGCCCCGATTTCGATGGAGCCATCATTTTCGACGAGGCGCACGCGATGCAGAATGCCGCCGGCGGCAAGGGTGAACGGGGCGATGTCGCCGCGTCCCAACAGGGACGCGCCGGGCTTCGCCTCCAGCACGCGCTCCCGAACGCCCGCGTCACCTATGTCTCGGCGACCGGCGCCACCTCCGTCCACAATCTCGCCTATGCCCAGCGGCTCGGCCTCTGGGGCGGCGAGGATTTCCCGTTCTCGACCAGGGCCGAATTTGTCGAGGCGATCGAGGCCGGCGGCGTCGCGGCAATGGAAGTGCTGGCTCGCGACCTGCGCGCGCTCGGCCTCTACACCGCCCGCTCGCTCTCCTTCGACGGTGTGGAATACGAGCTCGTCGAGCACGCGCTGACGCCGGAGCAGACCCGCATCTACGACACCTATGCCGGCGCTTTCGCCATCATTCACAACAATCTCGACGCGGCGATGGAGGCCGCCAACATCACCGGATCGTCCGGCACGCTGAACAAGCAGGCCAAGTCCGCCGCCCGCTCGGCCTTCGAGTCCGCCAAGCAGCGTTTCTTCGGCCATCTGCTCACCAGCATGAAAACGCCGACGCTGATTCGGTCGATCACAGCCGATCTCGAAGACGGCCATTCCGCCGTCATCCAGATCGTCTCGACCGGCGAGGCGCTGACCGAACGGCGTCTGGCGGACATCCCGACCGAGGAATGGAACGATATTCGGGCGGACATCACGCCGCGCGAATATGTCCTGTCCTACCTCGAAACCAGCTTCCCCGTTCAGCTCTACGAGCCCTTCACCGACAGCGACGGCAAGGCCTCGTCCCGCCCGGTCATGCGTGACGGCCAGCCTGTCGAAAGCCGCGAGGCCGTCGCCCGCCGCACCGCGCTGATCGAAAAACTGGCGAGCCTGCCGGCCGTTCCCGGCGCGCTCGATCAGATCGTCCAGCACTTCGGCACCGACATGGTGGCCGAGGTGACGGGCCGCTCGCGCCGGATCGTCCGCAAGGGCCAGCGGCTCGTGGTCGAGAACCGCGCCGCGTCCGCCAATCTCGCCGAGACGCAAGGCTTCATGGACGACGCCAAGCGCGTCCTGATCTTCTCCGACGCCGGCGGCACCGGGCGTAGCTACCATGCCGAACTCTCGGCGCGGAACACGCGGCTGCGTGTCCATTACCTCCTCGAACCGGGCTGGAAGGCCGACGCCGCCATCCAGGGCCTCGGTCGCACACACCGCACCAATCAGGCGCAGCCGCCGCTCTTCCGCCCGATCGCGACGGACGTGAAGGCCGAGAAGCGTTTCCTCTCGACCATCGCCCGTCGCCTCGACACGCTCGGCGCCATCACGCGCGGCCAGCGCCAGACCGGCGGACAAGGTCTGTTCCGCCCCGAGGACAATCTGGAAAGCCCCTATGCGCGCGATGCGCTGCGCCAGCTCTACATGCTGCTGGTGCGGGGCAAGGTCGAGGGCTGCTCGCTCGACCGCTTCGAGTCCGCCACGGGCCTGAAGCTGATGGACTCGACCGGCATCAAGGACGCGCTGCCGCCGATCACCACCTTCCTCAATCGGTTGCTGGCGCTGACCATCGAGCTTCAGGGCGTCCTCTTCACCGCCTTCGAGCAATTGCTGACGGCCCGCATCGAGGGCGCCATCGCCAGCGGCACCTATGACGCCGGGCTGGAGACGCTGACCGCCGAGCGGTTCATCGTCACCGACCGCAAGACAATCTATGTCCATCCGGGCACCGGCGCCGAGACGCGGTTGCTCGCCATCACCCAGCGCGAGCGCAATCGTCCGCTGACGCTGGCCGCCGCGCTCGGCCATCTCGATGACCGGCGCGCGAAGCTGCTCGTCAACGAGCGTTCCGGCCGCGCCGCCGTGCAGGTGCCAACCACCAGCATCATGCTCGACGACGGTGAGATCGAGCGCCGCGTGCGTCTGCTGCGCCCGATGGAGGGGCATAACATTCCCCTCAAGGCCATGGGCGAAACGCACTGGATCGAAGCCGATCAGGATGCGTTCGCCGCCGCCTGGACCGCCGAGATCGCCGAGGTGCCGGAGTTTGCCGACAGCACGATCCATGTCGTCACCGGCCTGCTGCTTCCGATCTGGAAGCGCCTGCCGAACGAGTCGACGCGCGTGTATCGCCTCCAGACCGATGACGGCGAGCGCATCATCGGGCGCAAGGTCTCCCCGGCCTGGGCCGCCAATGCGACCACGACCGGCACGACCGCGCTCACGCCCGATGACGCCTTCATGGCGCTGATGGACGGCCGCACGATCCTCGATCTTGCCGAGGGCCTCCAGCTTCGGCGCGCTCGCGTCATGGGCGCGAACCGCATCGAACTCAGCGGTTTCACCGACACCATGCGCGAGCGGCTGTCGGCCTATGGTCTGTTCCACGAAATCATCTCGTGGAAGCTCAGGATGTTCGTGCCGGTCGACGCCAACGGGCCGGTCGTGCTCGCAAAGCTGCTCGAACGCTGGCCGGTCGAGCGCATCGGCGAACGGGAGGCGGCATAAATGGCTCGCCCCGACGCTGGCGAACTCGCAATCCGTCTCGGCCGGAAGGCCGAGGCGGTTTGCCGTCATTATCTCTCCTCCGGCCACCGCGCCGGACGATACTGGCAGGTCGGCGACGTCCGCAACACGCCGGGCCGGTCCATGTTCGTCCGGCTGACCGGGCCGGAAACCGGCAAGGGCGCAGCCGGCAAATGGACCGATTCCGCCACTGGCGAGCATGGCGATCTTCTCGATGTCATCCGCGAAAGCTGCGGGCTGATCGACTTCAAGGACATTGCCGACGAGGCCCGGTCCTTCCTGGCCTTGCCGCATCCTGAACCCGAACCCGGTGATCGTGACTGGCGACCGGCATCGGTGCCGACAGGATCGCCCGAAGCCTCACGGCGGCTCCTTGCCATGGCGAGGCCCATCGGGCGGACGCTCGTGGAAACGTATTTGCGGGGTCGCGCCATTACGGCTTTGCACGAAACCGGAGCCCTGCACTTCCACCCGCGCTGCTACTATCGAGCCGACGAGAACGCGCCGACCGAGACATGGCCCGCGATGGTCGCCGCCGTCACCGACCCCGCCGGCACTATTACGGGCGCGCACCGCACCTGGCTCGATCCCGACGGCTTCAGCGAGGCGCGTCTTGGCCGTGCGCCGATCGAGACGCCCCGGCGTGCAATGGGTGATCTCCTTGGGAACGCCGTCAGGTTCGGCATGGGCAGCGAGGTGATGACGGCCGGCGAGGGCATCGAAACGGTGCTGTCCGTCCGTTCGGTTCTGCCCAGGATGCCGGCACAGGCGGCGCTCTCGGCGGCCCATCTCAGCGCCATCCTGTTCCCGACGACGCTGCGGCGGCTCTACATCGCCCGCGACAACGATCCGGCCGGTGACGGGGCGATGGCGACCCTGACAGAGCGTGCGAGCGCGGTCGGGATCGAGACGGTCGTGCTCACCCCACGCCTCGGCGACTTCAACGAAGATCTCAGGCTCCTCGGCCACGACGCATTGGCGGCACGGCTACGGGACCAGATCGTCTCGCAGGACATAGCCCGCTTCATGTTGCTGGCGGCCTGATCGGTCACGATCAGGTGGTAGCGGCAACGTGGGATCGCGGGGCCGGTTCAGCCATGGCGATCTGCCTCCGGCGCGGAGAGGCCACACCCACGGCCTTCTGAGAGGGCGATCGGGGCGTCAGCCGGGCCGGACAGGCAATGCCGGTTGCCAACGATTTTCCGCCGCGTCCTGCGGACGCTTTGCATCGCGAAGCAAAATCGCCGGCCCCCGTCATCCTCCTCTGCGTTTCGGCCTCTCGCTGCGCTCCCGGTGCAGGTCCGTCCCGCCCGCCGCCTTTCGTCGCCACGAAGGCCGCGATGGGCGCGGCCACGAGCCGGAGGCAGACCACCATGACCGAACACCACGACACCGACTACGAGCCGCACCACGCATCCTCCCCGACCGATCACGTCCTTCAGGAACTGACGCTCTACGGCTACCGTCCCTTCGAGGATGAACCCGACCCGAGGCCGCTCCCCGAGGGCAATGTCGTGGCCGGCAGCATCGCCGACATCTTCGACGCCCTCGTGGTGGCGCTTTCGGACACCCGCCTCGAACCCGACCTAGAAGAACTGCTCTGGGGCACGGTCAACCTCTTCCAGCGCGCAGGCGACCGGATCGCACGCGAGCTGGACGACAACGAAGTGGCGCAACGCCGCCTTCAGCGGGAACAGGACGGCTCCGAGGTGAAATCCGTCGAACTGGAGCGCCTGACGGCAGAGGGGCAGACCCTTCTCGAACGGCGCGACGCCTTCGAGCTGATGCGCGACCAGGCCGCCGATCACTTCGAGCGCCATACTCACTCGATCTGGCGGCCGCGCACGGGCTCCATGGTCAACCATCGCAACCTGACCGCCGCGATGATCGACAGCCGCGACTTCCTCGCCGCGAAGAAGCACGCCGAGAACGAGGTGCTCCTTCCGCCCGGCCCGAAAGTGGCCTTCACCGGCGGTCTCGACTACAACGACCATCGCCTGATCTGGGCCAAGCTCGATCAGGTTCACGCCAAGCACCCCGACATGGTGCTGCTGCACGGTGGAAGCCCGAAGGGCGCCGAACTCATCGCCGCGAAATGGGCCAGCAACCGCAAGGTCACGCAAATCCCCTTCAAGCCCGACTGGACGAAGCACGCCAAGGCGGCGCCGTTCAAGCGCAACGATGCGATGCTCGACACCATGCCGATCGGAGTCATCCACTTCCCCGGAACCGGGATTCAGGACAACCTTGCGGACAAGGCCCGCAAGCTCGGCATCCCGGTCATGAAGCACGGCGGCGCGTAAGCGCCGCCGCAAGGCGGCTGTGACGGCCGCCAATACTTGATGGCGCAAAAGTTTGAAGGCTCTTATGATGTTTTCTTGCAGAACCGGCGAAGCAGCATAGTCGCAGGCGGAGCGTATCCGAAGTCAGCCTGTCGTGATCCTCAACTGTTCATCTGGAGGTTTCCATGACGCTGATCCTTCTCGCCATTTCGCTCACCATCACCTTCTGCGTGATCGCCTGGCATCTCGCCATCTATGCGCTGCCGGTGATGACGGGCATCACCACGTTCCAATATGTCTATGCGACTGGCTCGGGCTTCTGGCTTTCCGCCCTTGCTGCCATCGGTGCGGCCATCGGCTCCATCGTGCTCGTCATCGGCGTCCTCGGCTTTGCCAAGAACCCGGCCTTGCGCCTGATCGCACTCGCCATCTTCGCCATTCCGGCCGTCATCGCGGGCTTCGCGCTGGTTCATGGCGTGACCAAGCACATGATCGACTCGACCGTCGCCATCAATATCCTCGGCGGGATCGGTGGCATCGTCATCGGCATCGCTGCGGTGCTAAACCTCAATGCGGTCGGAACGGCTGCGCTTTCACGCTGACATTGTTGTTTCGGTGATGCTGGCGGCATGGGCCTGAAAGGATGGGTGTCGCCCTTCGGGCCGCTCATTCGGCTGCGCCGGAACCACGCCTGCGGCGCGTTTCCGCCATTCGGCTTCAATCGCTGACACGGGGCGGCGGCGATCCATCATTCCCACATCCGTCCCGGCAGCTTTCGCCGCCGGGTCTCTGGCCGTCCGATCAGAACAGAGTGTCATCGCCGTCGCTGAGCGCGCCATCGCCGTGTCGGTCGCGCCGTCCGGCCCGGTGCGTCGGCACCGGGCGGGATCTACGAGCGCGGCGGCCGGAGCGGTGCTGATCGGCTCATGGGATTGTGCGACGAGCCGCCCCGCGAACACCTTCATGCTTTTCCTGCAATGCACTGGATCGAATCTCATACCGTGGAACGATGATCCCGCCGTCGGTGCGGACAACCCGGCAGGCGTCTCATTCTCGCGGAAGCCCTCGCTTGCCTGCGAAGCCAAGGCGCGGATCGGCAGGCGAATGGGGCCGTGGCCGGTGCGCCTACGAGGCGATGCGTCTGGCCCTGTCGTCATCTGCCGCCAGCAAGGATGCGGTTCTGGCTCCGGTCTCCATCGGGCTTACGGAAGCACCAATCCCTCCGACTGACTGATCCCCTAAGTCCGTTCTGTTTCCTTCCGGCAACCCCCGCGGTTTCCGGCCGTGTTGCCGCGCGGGGCGCGGCTGCCCGCTCCACCCGGACCTTGGGGGTCAAGCCGCCGCCGAAGGCGACGATGCAGGAGTCTCCAGACGGCCTTTGCCGGGTCTCGTCGGAGGGAATGGTTCCTCCGAGAAGCAACGGAGACCTACCATGCAGAACATCGTCATCCTCGCTGGCAACATCGGCCAGGACCCGGAAACCCGCACCACCCAGGGCGGCACCAGGATCACCCACTTCACCCTCGCGACCTCGCGCCCCCGCTACTCTGAAGGCAAGGTGGTCCGCGACGACAAGGGCTACCGGGTGCAGGACACCGAATGGCACCGGATCACGGCCTTCAACGGCCTCGGCAAGACGATCGAGGAGCATTGCGAGAAGGGCATGAAGGTTCTGGTTCGCGGCCGCATCCACTACACCAAATGGACCGACCAGCAGGGCAATGACCGCTACGGCAGCGAAATCATCGCCGAGACCGTCGATTTCCTGAGCCGGGCGAAGCAGACCGAGAACGGCGGCGACGACCAGCGCGACATGGATGACGACATCCCATTCTGACCGGACGGCCAGAGACCCGGCGGCGAAAGCCGCCGGGATTTCTTATGTTCGCGCCGGATCGCCGCCCCACTTGCATCCCCCGCCACGCTGGCGCTGCGCACAGTCTCACGCGCGGGGATCGGAACAACCGGGCGTGCGTCAGGCGCATATTCGGCGGCGGGCATCACGCACGTCACGAACGGCGCGGGACGGATCGCGACCATCAGACGGCGAGCTAGGGGCAGCACCGGCAATGGCAATGCAGGGACAACCGGCTCCGGCAGGCGGAAACCACCCCGCTCTTATGGCTTAACCTTGGTTCCGGTCCCGGCCTTCCAGGGTCAACCCTCATGGGGTCCGCTACGCAAAGCGTGCGGTCGCTTCGTCTTCGCCTGCGCGATGACCCGGCCGAGCCCAAAACACTTCGGGCGCCCGTCGAGCGGGGAATGGTCCCCGCCAAAATCGGGAGCCGGACAATGACCCTCGCAACTGCCAACGCCTACGCCGCCAGTCTCGCCTCCACCCTGATGGTCGCCATCATCATCTTCCGCGCCGGCGACGGCACCATGAGCGTGATGCCCGCCACCGAATATGACGGCGACGATGACACCATCGTCTCCGAGATCGATCCCTTCGCGTGAAACGGGGCGGATCATCCGCCCCTCCATCTTTTTCAGACGCCGCCCGCCCAACGCTGTCGTCGGCGCACGGCGGACCGGGGGCCGCCTTGCAGGCTCCCCGATACCCCACGGCCCTGCGAATCGATGCACGGGGAGCCACGTCATCGCAGGTCCCTTGCAGCACCTTTGGGCTGGAAAAAGGAAGCAAAAACGACTAAAATAGCCGTAGTTCTGGAATGCGCGTAGGTCCGGATGGGAGGTGATCATGCATGATCACCGCCCGACAATCACGGGCCGCACGCGCGTTGCTGGGTTGGACACAGGAGACGCTCGCTGACAAGGCCCGCATATCGCTGACCGCGCTCAAACGCCTCGAATCCGAAAGCGGACTCGATGTGTACGAGACAACGCGCGATCAGGTGCGCAGGGCTTTGGAAGCTGCCGGCATCGTCTTCCTGTCCACCGATAAAGGGCAAGGAGTGTTGCTGGTCGATGATCGCGGAAATAAGTCCAATCCATCCACCGTCGCGCGCTGATCGGTGGGCAAAGCCCGCCGATGCCTGTTACCGCTCCATTTTGGACCAAGTTTGGTTAAGATGCAGCAGATGCATAGTAACCGAGCCTGCACCATGATCGAGACATTCGACGATACCGCGCCGGCAGGACAGGAACTCACCGCCTACGACAAGGCGCACGTCAAGCTCTACGCGCGCTTGCTGGACGCGGATGCCGACGGCGCCGATTGGGCAGAGGCGGTTCAAATCTTGTTCGGACTCGATCCCACACACGACCCCGAACGCTGTCGACGCATCCACGATAGTCATCTCGCTCGCGCTCGCTGGATGACGCATACCGGCTATCGGCATCTTCTGCGCCAGTCCCACGGCTGATCAGCCGCTGTTCGTCGCGATGCTTTTTGCGCATCACGCAATGTCCTCTCCCGGCCTTCCACCACCTGTGATGAAATAGGAAAACTGAGCGTTCGACTTGTGCGCGCAATCTGCGAGGAGTTGACGCTATGAGGCCAGATACAAGCGACTGGCGGGACGACAGCCGTTACGACTATTTCGATAGATTGCCGGTCGAAGGTCTCGCTTGGGAATGTCTTCGCCGATACGTTCCTTATCAGGAACTCTACAGCGGTCTTGTGAACGCTGCCGCCGAAGCCGCACCGCTTCCAAAAGATGCACAACAACTCTGGGGGCTGCGATTTCGCCGCCAGGCCGGGCTTGTCCGCGCTTGACCAAGATGTTGTGTGGTCGCCCTCATGCGATGGTGCCGTTCTTCTGCTGACACGCAGACCGGAGTTTCTGCCTCCTGCCTCCGCTGTATCTCCCGACCCGTTTGTCGTAGGGCGTGACGCCCCAGAAGGCGCCTATGCGTCCTTCTCCGAACACGACATCCGGGTTCTTTTCCTTTCCGACACTGTTCCAGACGACCAGCTCGCCGCGCTGGTTCCGTTCGACAGCGAGGTCTTCGACCGCATCGATGCCCTGACGCGCATGGCGCGCATCTGGCTCGGCCGCCCGCCGCCGCGCGATACGCGCATGACCACCGAGCAACGGCGGCGCTTCCGGCTCAAGCTCCGCGCCGCCGACGGTCATATGAACGGCGCAAGCTATCGCGAGATCGCCATCGCGATCTACGGCGCGGCGCGCGTCGACACCGAGCCCTGGAAGACATCGCCGCTGCGCGATGCCGTCATCGCCTTCGTCGAAGGCGGTCTTTCCCTCATTGACGGCAATTATCTGCAACTGCTGCGCCATCGCCGCCGCTCCTAGTCGCCGCGCCTCCATGGCATCCGGGTGGAGATTTTAGCCACCTCAAGTTCCCCATCCATCCCACCGACGGTTCTCCGCCACCGTGGTCGTTGTCAGCCGCTGATCGCCAGCGGCCCCCAGCAACCCCACGGAGGCCCGCCCCATGCGACCCGAAACCGCCGCGCTCCCGCCCCGCTACCTGCGGACCAAGGAAGCCGCTGAATTTCTCAGCCTGTCCGCCCGCACCCTCGAAAAACACCGGACCTACGGCACCGGCCCGGCCTACCGCAAACTCGGCGGGCGCGTCGTCTATGCCGTCGACGATCTCGAAACGTGGGCCGAACGCGGGGCGGTGACGTCGACGTCCGATCCGCGCGGCTCCGTACTTCCCGCAAAGCGCCAGACGCTGCCGACCGGCCAGAGCGCCGGCCGCTACGCGCGCTGATCCTGGCCAGTCCCTTTCATGGTGGTGCGGCGTCGTGACCCTTCGGAGCGTGGGCAGCTTGATTTGTTTCGCGCGCTCCCCGGCGACTTCGCGCCACGAGATGCGCAGGATCTCATGGCCTATCCTTTTTTCTCCCTCTCCAAATCCCATCGCGTCGCCCCGATCGACTTCGCGGCCGGCGACATCACGATCCGCGTCGAGGCCGTTCCAGATCATGGCATGGCCACGATCTGGGATGCCGACATCCTGATCTGGGCTGCCAGCCAGATCGTCGAAGCCCGCGACAACGGGCTTCGCACGTCCAGGCTGATGGCCGCGACGCCCTATGAAATCCTCACCTATGTCGGACGCGGCACATCGCTGCGCGACTATCAGCGCCTCAAGGCGGCGCTGGACCGGCTGCAATCGACCACCATCTCGACCTCGATCCGCCAGCCCACCGAGGGCCGCCGCCACCGTTTTTCATGGATCAACGAATGGCAGGAGCGCACCGACCGCAATGGACGGCCGGACGGTATCGAACTCATCGTCCCCGACTGGTTCTACAAAGCCGTCCTCGATGACGCGCTCATCCTCACCATCGACCCGGCCTATTTCTATCTGACCGGCGGTCTCGACCGCTGGCTCTACCGCATCGTGCGCAAGCACGGCGGCCGCCAGCGCAACGGCTGGCGTTTCGACCTGCGCCACCTCCACGTCAAATCCGGCAGTCTGTCGCCGTTCAAACGCTTCGCGTTCGAGCTACGCGACATCGTGCGGCGCCAGCCGCTGCCCGGCTACGTCCTGTCGCTGGAGGTGGAAATCGGCGGGCGCACGCTGCTCGCTTTCGAGCCGCTCCCGGCCTGTGGAAAACCTGTGGACGGCTTCGTGCTATCGGGAACCCGGACTATCGTGCCATCGGGAACCCAAGGCTCGTGCTATCAGGAACCCAAACCAGCCTTAACGTCCGGGAATCGCAGGCGGATTCGCGCCCTTAACTTAGAGTCTAACCAAGAATCTAACCTTGAAGAGCGCGCGCGCGATGTGGAACACCTCATCCGCGACGCCGCCAGAAACCTCAGCGTAGCCGCGAAAAAGCGCGTCCCGACCGCACAGGTCGGCGATCCCGAAGCGCCCTGGCTTCCCCTCGATCCGCCGGGGGAACGCCGATGATCGTCGCGCTTCTCAATCAGAAAGGCGGTGTCGGGAAGACGACGCTCGCCCTCCATCTCGCCGGTGAACTCGCCGGGCGCGGGCGCCGTGTCACGCTGATCGATGCGGACCCACAGGGTTCGGCGCTCGACTGGTCCGAGCAGCGCAGTCGTGAGGGCCTGCCGCGCGCGTTCGGTGTCGTCGGCCTGGCGCGCGATACGCTCCACCGCGAAGTACCCGAGCTGGCGCGCGATGTCGATCACATCGTCATCGACGGCCCGCCGCGTGTCGCCGGCCTCATGCGGTCGGCCTTGCTCGCCGCCGACCTCGTGCTGATCCCGGTGCAGCCATCGCCGCTCGACGGCTGGGCCTCGGCCGAAATGCTATCGCTCCTGTCAGAAGCGCGCATCTACCGGCCGCAGCTCGTCGCCCGCTTCGTTCTCAATCGCTGCGCCGCACGTACCGTCATCGCGCGCGAGACGGCCGAGACGCTGGCCGATCACGATCCGCCAGTGCTCGCCACGACCGTCGGCCAGCGCATCGTCTTCGCCGACGCCGCGCAGTCCGGGCGGCTCGCCTCGGAGATCGACAGCCGCTCGTCCGCCGGACGCGAGATCACCGCGCTCGCATCCGAGATCGGGCGGCTGCGCATCGGGAGGGACGGTTCATGATCGTCCTCACCGGCGACTGCCGCGAACTCATGCCGGCGCGCGGCCCGTTCGACATGATCCTCGCCGATCCGCCCTATGGCGACACCTCGCTTGCCTGGGATCGGCGCGTCGAGGGCTGGCTGGCGCTGGCGCGCGCCGCGCTCAAGCCCAGCGGGTCGATCTGGGTCTTCGGCTCGCTGCGCAGCATCATGGCGACCGCCACCCGTTTTGCGGACGCTGGATTGCGCATCGCGCAGGAGATCGTCTGGGAGAAGCAGAACGGCTCCAGTTTTCATGCCGACCGCTTCAAGCGCGTGCATGAGCTGGCGGTGCAGTTCTATGCGGCCGAGACGGCCTGGCGCGACATCTACAACGACGTCCAGACCACGCCAGATGCGACGGCCCGCACAGTCCGCCGCAAGCAGCGTCCTCCCCATACCGGCCAGATCGACGCCGGCCATTACGTCAGCCAGGACGGCGGGCCGCGCATCATGCGGTCGGTCATCTACCTGCGCAACTGCCACGGCCGCGCGATCCATCCGACCGAAAAGCCGTCGGTGCTGCTCGAAATCCTGATCCGCACGAGCTGCCCGCAAGGCGGGTTGCTCGGCGACTGGTTCGCAGGGTCGGGCGCGGCCGGCGAAGCCTGCCGGCTGTCCGCCCGCCGCTATATCGGCTGCGAGATCGATCCCGTCATGGCCGAGCGCGCCCGTTCACGGCTCGCCTCGCTTTTGCCCTTCGGCGACGGAGGCGCGTCATGACGGCCCGCGCCGAAAAGCGCGGCTTCGCCAAGCGCCCCGCCGATCCCGAGCAATGGATCAAGACGGCCGAGAGTCCACCGTGCGCATCCGAGGCGACCGCCTACTCGGCGCGGCTCACCATCGACGTGACGCCCGAGCTGCGCGGCCGCGAATTTCCCCCGACCCCAGGAGACCCCACATGACCGGCACCGCGGCCCCCCGCGTGCGCGGCGGCCCGATGCCGTCCGCGCTCTCCCATGATCGCATGACCCGCGTCGAACTGACGTGGATCGAGAAGAAGATCGAATACTGGATCAGGTTTGGCCAGGCGGCGAACGAACAGATCGTCGACCGTCGCCAGCGCATTCTCTCTTTCCGGCCGAACACCGTCTTCGCCTTCGTGCGATGGGCGGCGAACGACTTCGGAACGATCATCTCGCGCATCGACATTGTGCGTGCGGTCGAGCCGGGCGAGGCTTACCAGACGCTGCCTTTCGTGCGGCCGGGCGGCGAAATCCTACTGAAGATCGAAGGCTGGCCAAAGGTCGAGGACGTGCTGCGCCACGTCGATGCGATCGAGGCGATCGGCATCGATGCGGACGCCGTTTCGCCGGAGCACTGGCGGCACGTCCACAACCGGATGGCCGCCGCCCATCAGCCGCGCGCCTATACGCTCGAACAGCATCGCGCCTTCCTCCTGCGCAGGAAGGTGCAGCCATGACGCGCACCAGCCTCCTCCTCGTCATGGCGCTCGCCACGATGGGCATCGGCTATCCGGCGCTCACGCCGATGCCGATCAAGCTGATGTGGAACGCCTCGGCCAGCGCGCCCATCGGCCTCTACACGATCGACTTCGACGGCCCGTTCGACGTCACCGATCTGGTCGCGGTCGACGCACCCAAACCGCTCTCCGCCTTCATGGCCGAGCGCGGCTATCTGCCCAAGGGCGTGCCGCTGCTCAAGCGCGTTCTCGGCGTTTCCGGGCAGATCGTTTGCCGCATCGGCCGCACGATCACCGTGGACGGGATCGAAATGGGCGCGGCGCTGGAGCGCGACCGCATCGGGCGGGAACTGCCGGTCTGGCAGGGCTGCCGCCGCATCCAGACCGGCGAAGTCTTCCTCATGAACTGGCAGGTCCGCGACAGCCTCGACGGCCGCTACTTCGGCCTGACTTCCACCGACCAGATCATCGGCCACGCGGCCCCGCTTTGGACCGACGAAGACGGCACCGGCCGCTTTGAATGGCGTGCTCCGACCCGGTGAACGCCTGGCCATCGGCGGGAGCGGTGCCCGCCGACGGCTTTCCCAACGCACCGCAAAGGAAGCAATCATGCCTCAGATTGGTACATTCACACGCGAAGAGACCGGCTTCATCGGCAATCTTCTGACGCTGCTGCTCGTTCAGGACATCATCATCGTCCCGGCTGAGCCGTCAGACGCCGAAAACGCGCCCGATTATCGCGTTCACGTCTTCGATGCCATGAGCAACGAGACCACCGCCGAGATCGGCGCGGGGTGGAAGCGCATCGGCGAGAAGGCCGGCGAATATGTCGCCCTGTTGATCGACGATCCCACATTCATGCAGCCGATCCGCGCCAACCTGTTCCGCGACGACGATGCCGGAAAAGACTGGTCGCTGCACTGGTCGCGTCCGCGCGACCGCGCCGAGAAGGACTGACCGATGCCCGCTCGCCGTCCATCGACGAGCCATCGGAGTGCGCACGGGCGGCATCACGCCGCCCGGCGCATGGCTCTCTTTCTCCTTTCCGGCCTGATCCTCGCAGCGAGCGCGACCGGCGCCGCTCATGCGCAATCCGCCCCCATCGCCCGTCCGGCCGCCGTCGATCCCTTTGCCGCCCACATTACCGAGGCGGCGCAGCGGTTCGGCATCCCCGGACGCTGGATTCGCGCCGTGCTGCGCGCCGAGAGCGCGGGCGACGTGCGCGCCATCTCGTCGGCGGGTGCATTGGGACTGATGCAGGTCATGCCTGACACATGGGCTGGCTTGCGCGTCCGCTACCGTCTCGGCCGCGACCCTTTTGATCCGCGCGACAACATCATGGCGGGAGCGGCCTATCTGCGCGAAATGTGGGACCGCTATGGCGATGTCGGTGCGATGCTCGCGGCCTACAACGCCGGTCCCGGCCGCTATGACGACCATCGCTCGACCGGCCGCGCGTTGCCGCCCGAAACACGGACCTATGTCGCCGCGCTCGTGCCGGTTCTCGGCGGCGCGGCGGCACCCGAAACGTCAATTCAGCGAGCCGATCCGCCACCCGACTGGCGCGAGGCGGCGATCTTCGTCGTGCGTTCCGCCGACGCTCGCTCCGCAGCGCCACGGTCGGCCAATGAGCGTTCGGACGACAGCCGATCCCCCGTCACGGCGAGGCCATCCGATCCGGCCGCAACATCGGATTCGCCCCTTGTCGTCGCACGCTCCACTCCAGGAGATCGCCCATGAGCGTGCGGGCCGCCATTCGCATCCTCTCGTGTTCCGGCGTGTCATGGAGGGCGCAAGGGGCAGAGGCAGGCACAACAACCGGACGATGGCGAGATAAAAAGGCGCACGGTGCGCTTCGGTCGGTCGGTTGTTTTTGCTTGTTTTTTCGGCGCGTTCCGCACCGTGTCGTGCTTTCGCGCACCGTGCGACCCGCACCCATCTTCCTGATTTTCCTGTTCCTTTTGTACCGTGCGGAGTTCCGCCATGGCCGATGACAGCGAAATCCGCATCCGGCCTGGGCGCATCCGCTCGACCCGCGCACAGCAGGCCCGGCCCTTCATTTCGCAGGCGCTCGCCGCCGCGCAGAAGGCTGGGGGCCGCGTCTCCCGTTCCGGCAAGATCACGACGAGCAACCGCTCACGGTTCGGACGCGGCCAGCGCGCCAGCATTCAGGCCAACCGCCTGCTGACCGGCCGCTCGCGCATCGTCGTCATCAAGACCCGCGTGGTGCGCCATAGCGCGCGCGCCGCGCCGCTGGCTGCGCATCTGACCTATCTGCGCCGCGACGGCGTGACCCGAGACGGGGAGAAGGCGAGGCTGTTCGGCCCCGAAGGCGACAACGTGGACGCGCGCGACTTCGCGGCGCGCTGCGAGGACGACCGGCACCATTTCCGCTTCATCGTCTCGCCCGAGGACGCCGTGGATATGGCCGACCTCAAGGAACACGCCCGCGAACTGATGGGACAGATGGAAAAGGATCTCGGCACCAAGCTCGATTGGGTCGGTGTCGATCACTGGAACACCGACAACCCCCATATCCATATCATCCTGCGCGGCCGCACCGACGACGGCCAGGACCTCGTGATCTCCCGCGATTACATCAAGGAGGGAATGCGCGCCCGCGCGCAGGATCTCGTCACCCAGGAGCTCGGCCAGCGCACCGATCTGGAGATCAACCGCAATCTGGAGCGGCAGGTCGAGGCCGAACGCTGGACGCAGCTCGACCGGCAACTTGTCCGCGAGGCCGGCAAGTCGGGCATCATCGACCTCGCGCCGCAGCCCGGCCAGCAGCCGGACGAATTTCATGCGCTGAAGGTCGGCAGGCTGCGCACCCTCGAAATCCGTGGGCTGGCCGGACAGGTCGGACACCAGCAATGGTTCATCAAGGCCGAGGCCGAATCCGCGCTTCGCGAACTCGGCGAGCGCGGCGACATTATCAAACGGATGCACCGCGCGCTGACCGAACGCTGCATCGAGCGCGGCTCGGGGAGCTATGTCCTCGCCGGCGAGAGCCTCGATGTTCCCGTCATCGGCCGCCTGGTCGAGCGCGGCCTTGACGACGAGCTGAAGGGAACGGCCTACGCCGTGGTCGACGGCGTGGACGGCCGCACCCATCACATCAGGCTGCCGCATCTCGACGCCACCGGCGACAGCCCGCCGGGATCGATCGTCGAGCTGCGCGCTTACGAGGACGCGAAGGGCGATCGCCGTGTCGCGCTCGCCGTCCGCTCCGATCTCGATCTCCAGCATCAGGTGAGCGCCACCGGCGCGACCTGGCTCGACCGGCAATCCATCGCCCGCGAACCCGTCGCCATGTCGGACGGCGGCTTCGGCGCCGAAGTGCGGGACGCGATGCGGCAACGCGCGGAGCATCTGGTCGGCGAAGGTCTCGCCGAGCAGCAAGGGCGCCGCGTCATCTTCAACCGCAACCTGATCGAGACGCTCCGCCGCCGCGAACTAGATGCCATGGCCAGCAGGCTCGCAAAGGAGACCGGCCAGCCATTCAAACCGGCCGAAAGCGGCGAATATGTTGCCGGCACATATCGCCAGCGTCTGACGCTCGCCTCCGGCCGCTTCGCCATGGTCGACGACGGCCTCGGCTTCCAGCTCGTGCCCTGGTCGCCATCCCTCGACAGGCAGCTCGGCCGCCACGTCTCCGGCGTCGCCCGCGACGGCGGCGGCGTCGATTGGGATTTCGGCCGTAAGCGCGGGCTCGGCCTCTAGCTTCAACAGACAAGGAACATCGCAATGTCCGCGACCAAAATCCTCTGGGGACAGATTCTGATCGTCTTCCTCATCGTCCTCTCTACCACCTGGGGCGCGACCGAATATGTCGCCTGGAGGCTCGGGTTCCAGGCGCAGCTTGGGCCGCCCTGGTTCGTCCTGTTCGGCTGGCCGATCTATCATCCGCCCAGCTTCTTCTGGTGGTGGTTTTCCTACGACGCCTATGCGTCCGAGATATTCACCGAGGGCGCGTTCGTCGCCGCGTCAGGCGGCTTCATCGCGATCGCCGTCGCGATCGGCATGTCGGTCTGGCGGGCGCGCGAAGCCAGGGACGCCGCGACCTATGGCTCGGCACGCTGGGCCGAGAAGGAAGAGGTGAAGGCCGCGGGGCTGCTCGATCCCGATGGCGTCGTGCTCGGCCGCTACGAAAGAGAGTATCTGCGCCATGACGGGCCGGAGCATGTGCTGTGCTTCGCGCCGACGCGATCGGGCAAAGGCGTCGGCCTTGTCGTGCCCTCGCTCCTGACCTGGCCGGGCTCGGCCATCGTCCACGACATCAAGGGCGAGAACTGGACGCTGACATCCGGTTTCCGCGCGCACCACGGCCGCGTGCTGCTGTTCGATCCGACCAATCCGAAATCCTCGGCCTACAATCCCTTGCTCGAGGTGCGGCGCGGCGAGTGGGAAGTGCGCGACGTGCAAAACATCGCCGATATTCTGGTCGATCCCGAAGGGAGCCTCGACAAGCGCAACCACTGGGAAAAGACCTCCCATTCGCTGCTCGTCGGCGCGATCCTCCATGTCCTCTACGCCGAGCCGGAAAAGACGCTCGCCGGTGTCGCCAACTTCCTCTCCGATCCGAAACGCCCCGTCGAATCCACGCTGCGCGCCATGATGAAGACCGCCCATCTCGGCGAGGACGGCCCGCATCCTGTCGTTGCCAGCGCGGCGCGCGAGCTGCTGAACAAATCCGACAACGAACGCTCCGGCGTCCTGTCCACGGCCATGTCGTTCCTCGGCCTCTACCGCGATCCTGTCGTCGCCGAGGTGACGCGGCGCTGTGACTGGCGCATCAGCGACGTCGTGGGCGGCGAGCGCCCGACGACGCTTTACCTCGTCGTGCCGCCGTCCGACATCAATCGCACCAAGCCGCTGATCCGGTTGCTGCTGAACCAGATCGGCCGCCGTCTGACCGAGGATCTGCAGGCAAAGGGCGACCGTCACCGCCTGCTCTTGATGCTCGACGAGTTTCCGGCGTTGGGGCGGCTCGACTTTTTCGAGAGCGCACTGGCTTTCATGGCGGGCTATGGCCTCAAAGCCTTCCTGATCGCGCAGTCGCTCAACCAGATCGAAAAGGCATACGGCCCCAACAACTCCATTCTCGACAACTGCCACGTCAGGGTCAGCTTCGCCACGAACGACGAGCGCACCGCCAAGCGTGTGTCCGATGCGCTGGGCACCGCAACCGAAATGAAGGCGATGAAGAACTATGCCGGGCATCGACTGTCGCCCTGGCTCGGCCATCTGATGGTCTCGCGCTCGGAGACCGCCCGCCAGTTGCTGACGCCCGGCGAGATCATGCAGCTCCCGCCGAGCGAGGAAATCGTCATGGTCGCCGGCACCCCGCCGATCCGGACGAAGAAGGCGCGCTACTACGAGGACGCCCGTTTCCGCGAGCGCCTGCTGTCACCGCCCGAACTGAAACGTCCCGACAAGCCTCGCCCCGACGACTGGAGCAGCCTGCCGATCCCGGCGCGGCCGGAGGCGCTGGGCGCGCAGGCACCCGGCGGATCGGACGACGAAGACACCACCGATTCCGAGCGCCGGCTGCAACCCGAACTCAGCCGCGCCAAGCCGGTAGAAAAGAAAGAACCCATCGCCAACGAGTTCGAGATCGAGCTTCCCGACGACACCGACGAGGACGCCACGCGCAATCGACGGATGATCCGCCAGGTTCAGGGCATCGCGCGCCAGGTGGCGCTCGACCCCAATGACGGCATGGACCTGTAAGCGCCATGGCCAGCCATCGGAAAAAGTCGAAGTTCACGGTCTATCTGGACCCCGACGTGACACAGGCGCTGGCGGATTTCGCCGCGCGCCGGGATCAATCGCAATCCATGGTCGCCGAGGCCGCCATCGCATCGTTCCTGTCGCCGGACGACGCCCAGCGACGCGAGGCTGTCGTCGCCAAGCGCCTTGACCAGATCGACCGCCGCATGACCCGCATGGAGCGGGACATCGGCATCGCCGTCGAAACGCTGGCGGTGTTCATCCGCTTCTGGATCACGACCACGCCAGCCTTGCCGGAGCCTGCCGCGCAGGCGGCACGCGCCAAGTCGGCCGAACGGTATGAGGCTTTCATCACCGCGCTCGGCCGGCGTCTCGTCAAGGGTCCGAAGCTGCGACAGGAGATCCCCGAAGACGTCTCCGAGTCGGAGCCGTGACGATCTCGCGCGTCATCTGGTGAGCCGGCGACGACATCAAGATCGAGGCTCCACCGCCGTTCTCCTGTATTTGCACGCCACGCTACTACTACGACCGATACTTGTTGAACCGGCCCGATTTCGGGCTCTTTTAATCGACCCCATTCCGGGGACTGTCTGTTGCGCCTCGTGAGGAAACGGGGCCGATATGACCACTTCATACCAGAAACCAGAGGCGATCCAACGCGGCGCAAGGATGCTGCGCACGGCGCTTGGCCCGGCCATCGCACGCTTTCTGGAAGACCCCGCCGTCGTCGAGGTGATGCTGAATCCTGATGGGCGCATCTGGATCGATCGCCTGTCCGAAGGGCTGGCCGATACGGGCGAGAGACTGTCGGTCGCGGATGGCGAACGCATCGTGCGCCTGGTCGCGCACCATGTCGGCGCGGAGGTTCATGATCGATCCCCGCGCGTCTCGGCCGAGCTGCCCGAGAGCGGCGAGCGGTTCGAAGGCCTGCTTCCGCCCGTCGTCGCTGCGCCCGCATTCGCGATCCGCAAGCCCGCCGTCGCGGTCTTCACGCTCGACGATTATGTGGCTGCCGGCATCATGACCGCCGATCAGGCCGCAACCTTGCGCGAAGCCGTCGCGGCGCGCGCCAACATCCTCGTCGCGGGCGGCACCTCGACCGGCAAGACCACCTTGACCAATGCGCTGCTCGCCGAAGTCGCCAAGACCGCCGATCGCGTCGTCATCATCGAGGACACGCTCGAACTGCAATGCACAGCGTCCAACCTCGTCGCCATGCGCACCAAGGACGGCGTCGCCACGCTCTCGGATCTCGTCCGGTCCTCACTGCGCCTGCGGCCCGACCGCATCCCCATCGGCGAGGTGCGCGGCGCTGAAGCGCTCGACCTTCTCAAAGCCTGGGGCACCGGACACCCCGGCGGCATCGGCACCATTCATGCCGGCACCGGCATCGGCGCGCTGCGCCGTCTCGAACAGCTCATCCAGGAAGCCGTCGTCACCGTCCCGCGCGCGCTGATCGCCGAGACGATCGATCTCGTCGCCGTCCTGTCAGGCCGCGGGTCCGCGCGCCGGCTCGCCGAACTCGCCCGTGTCGAAGGGCTCGGCCCGGACGGGGATTACCGCATCAGCCCTGCAACCCCCATCAACGCTGGAGACCATTCATGATCCGCATCCCCATGCGCGTCCGTCGCACCGTCGCGACGGTCGCCGCCGTCACCTACGTCAATCTCGTCCTCGCTCCCGCCGCCCACGCCTCCGGCTCCTCCATGCCGTGGGAAGCGCCGCTCCAGAAAATCCTTCAGTCGATCGAAGGCCCGGTCGCAAAGATCGTCGCAGTCATCATCATCATCGCGACGGGTCTGGCGCTCGCCTTCGGCGACACGTCTGGCGGCTTCCGCAAGCTGATCCAGATCGTGTTCGGCCTGTCGATCGCCTTCGCGGCGTCGAGCTTCTTCCTGTCGTTCTTCTCGTTTGGCGGCGGGGCGCTCGTCTGATGGCCGTCGCCTTCGAGCAACTGGATGTGCCGGGATTCACCGTCCCGGTTCACCGCGCACTGACCGAGCACATCCTGCTCGGCGGTGCGCCGCGCTCCATCGCGATCCTCAACGGGACGCTAGCCGGAGCCGTGGGCCTCGGCCTGCGCCTCTGGCTGGTCGGCATCGCCATCTGGGCCATCGGCCATGTCGCTGCCGTGTGGGCCGCCAAGCGCGATCCCCAATTCGTCGAGGTCGGCCGACGCCATCTGCGCGTCCCAGCTTTTCTCGCGGCCTGAAGGGGACGCCCGCCATGATGAACCTCTCCGAATATCGCCGCACCGCAGCCCGCCTTGCCGATTTCCTGCCCTGGGCCGCCTTGGTCGGCCCCGGCGTCGTCGTGAACAAGGACGGCTCTTTCCAGCGCACGGCGCGCTTTCGCGGCCCCGATCTTGATAGCGCCGTCGCCGCCGAACTGGTGGCCGTCGCAGGCCGCATCAACAACGCCTTCCGCCGTCTCGGCTCGGGCTGGAGCATCTTCGTCGAGGCGCAGCGAAGCGAAGCCGCGACCTATCCCGACAGCAGCTTTCCCGATCCGGCATCCGGCCTGGTGGACGAGGAACGCAAGGCCGATTTCGAGGAAGCCGGCAGCCATTTCGTGTCGGACTACTATCTGACCTTCCTCTATCTGCCGCCCGCCGAGGACGCCGCCCGGGCCGAGACATGGCTGTACGAGGGCCGCGAGCAATCCGGCGTCGATCCCCATGAGGTGATGCGTGGGTTCATCGACCGCACCGACCGGGTGCTCGCGCTGCTCGATGGCTTCATGCCCGAATGCGGCTGGCTCGATGACTCGGAAACGCTGACCTATCTGCATTCGACCGTTTCGACGAAACGCCACCGCGTCCGCGTTCCCGAAACCCCAGTCTATCTCGATGCGCTGCTTGTCGATCAGCCGCTGACCGGCGGCCTGGAGCCGCGCCTTGGCGACCAGCATCTGCGCGTCCTCACCGTCATCGGCTTTCCGACCGCGACGACGCCGGGGCTGCTCGACGAGCTCAACCGGCTCGCTTTCCCGTATCGCTGGTCCACTCGCGCGATCCTGCTCGACAAGACCGACGCGACCAAACTGCTGACCAAAATCCGCCGCCAGTGGTTCGCCAAGCGCAAGTCGATCGCCGCGATCCTCAAGGAAGTCCTGACCAACGAGGCGTCGGCGCTGGTCGACACCGATGCGTCCAACAAGGCCGCCGACGCCGACATGGCCTTGCAGGAACTCGGCGCCGATGTCGCCGGCATGGCCTATGTCACGGCCACCATCACGGTCTGGGATGCCGACCCGCGCATCGCCGACGAGAAGTTGCGCCTGGTCGAGAAGGTCATTCAGGGCCGCGACTTCACGCCCATGACCGAGACGGTGAATGCGGTCGATGCCTGGCTCGGCAGCTTGCCCGGCCACGCCTACGCCAATGTCCGCCAGCCTCCCATCAGCACTTTGAATCTCGCCCACATGATCCCCCTGAGTGCCGTGTGGGCGGGGCCGGAACGGGACGAGCATTTCGGTGCGCCCCCCTTGCTTTACGGCAAGACCGAAGGCTCGACCCCGTTCCGGTTATCCCTCCATGTCGGCGACGTCGGCCATACGCTCGTCGTCGGCCCGACCGGCGCGGGCAAGTCCGTGCTGCTCGCGCTCATGGCCTTGCAGTTCCGGCGCTATAGCGATGCCCAGGTCTTCGCCTTCGATTTCGGCGGCTCGATCCGCGCCGCGGCACTCGCCATGGGCGGCGACTGGCACGATCTTGGCGGCGGCCTCACCGAAGGCTCCGACGCATCCGTCTCGCTTCAGCCGCTCGCCCGCATCCACGACACCTATGAGCGTGCCTGGGCGGCAGACTGGATCGTCGCAATCCTGATGCGCGAGGCGATCCAGATCACGCCGGACGTGAAGGAGCATATCTGGACGGCGCTTACCTCGCTCGCGTCCGCGCCGGTCGAAGAACGCACAATCACCGGCCTGTCGGTGCTGCTCCAGTCTAACGACATCAAACAGGCGCTCCGGCCCTATTGCGTAGGCGGCGCCTATGGCCGGCTGCTCGACGCCGAGGCCGAACATCTGGGCTCCGCCGCCGTGCAGGCGTTCGAGATCGAGGGGCTGGTCGGCACCGGCGCGGCGCCCGCCGTGCTCGCCCATCTCTTCCACCGCATCGGCGACCGGCTCGACGGCCGACCGACGCTGCTCATCATCGACGAAGGCTGGCTCGCGCTCGACGATGAAGGCTTTGCCGGCCAGCTCCGCGAATGGCTGAAGACGCTGCGCAAGAAGAACGCATCGGTCATCTTCGCCACGCAGTCGCTCAGCGACATCGACAATTCGAGCATCGCGCCCGCCATCATCGAAAGCTGCCCGACGCGGCTGCTCCTCCCGAACGAACGCGCAATCGAGCCGCAGATCACGGCGATCTATCGCCGCTTCGGCCTCAATGATCGCCAGATCGAGATCCTGGCACGGGCGACGCCCAAGCGCGACTACTACTGCCAGTCTCGACGCGGAAACCGCCTGTTCGAGCTGAGCCTGTCCGAAGTCGGCCTTGCGCTCTGCGCCGCATCCTCAAAATCCGACCAGACCCTGATCGCCAACCTCGTCGCCGAACATGGCCGCGAAGGTTTCCTTGCGGCCTGGCTTCGCGCCCGCGACGCCGGCTGGGCCGTCGATCTCATCCCGACTTTTCCGTCCCCCCAAGCAGCAAAGGAGTCCTGACCATGATTACCCGTTTCCGCTCGCGCGCCATGGCGCTCGCCGCAGCCATGCTGGCGGCCGCGCCGCTCGCGCTCTCGCCGATGGTGGCGACGCCCGCGCACGCCATCATCGTCTTCGATCCCTCCAATTACGCGCAAAACGTCCTGACCGCTGCGCGCACACTGGAGCAGATCACCCATCAGATCACCTCGCTTCAGAACGAAGCGCAGATGCTCATCAATCAGGCGAAAAACCTGGCGAGCCTGCCTTACTCCGCGCTCCAGACCTTGCAGCAGAACGTGCAGCGCACCCAGCAGCTTCTCCAGCAGGCGCAGGGCATCGCGTTCAACGTCCAGCAGATCGACCAGATGTTCACCCAGAAATATGGGAACGTCTCGATGTCGACGACCGACAAGCAGATGGTCGCCGACGCCCGCTCGCGCTGGCAGAACACCGTCGGCGGCTTGCAGGACGCGATGCGCGTGCAGGCCGGCGTCGTCGCGAACATCGACACAAACCGCACGCAGATGTCGGCGCTGGTCAGCCAGAGCCAGGGCGCGAGCGGCGCGCTTCAGGCGACCCAGGCCGGCAATCAGATCCTCGCGCTCCAGTCGCAACAGCTCTCCGATCTCGTCGCGCTGCTCGCCTCCAATGGCCGCGCCAATGCGCTCACCGAGGCCGAACGCACCGCGGCCGCCGAACAGGGCCGCGAACAGCGCCGCCGCTTCCTGACGCCGGGCTCGGGCTACCAGCCCGGCAACGCCCAGATGTTCAACAGCGGCAAATAAACGCCGGAAAGGAGAAGGCTCATGGACGGCAAGTTGCTGGCCCGGCTGGGCGCTATCGTATTCGTCGCGGTCGCCGTCACGGCGACGGCGATCGAAATGACTCGCAAGCAGGACGCGCCGGCATCGCCGTCGGCGCGTCAGCTCCAGCCCGAACGCGATCCGCTGCGCGAGAGCCAGCGCCGGTGCCAGCAACTTGGTCAACAGGCCGCAAGCGACCCGGAATGCCTCCGCGTCTGGGCTGAAACCCGCGACCGCTTCCTCGGCAACGCGCCCATGCCGGTCGCACCGGCAGCGCCCGCCACAGCGGAAGGGCGGTGAGCCATGGGCGGCGCAGGCGTCATCGACAATTTCCTCGGCGTATTCACCAAATACATCGACTCGGGCTTCGGCCTTCTCTCCGGCGAAGTGGCGTTCATCGCAACCACGTTGATCGTGATCGACGTGACACTGGCGGCCCTGTTCTGGAGCTGGGCCGGCGATGACGACATCATCGCGCGCCTGGTCAAGAAGACCTTGTTCGTCGGCGTGTTCGCCTATCTCATCGGCAACTGGAACAACCTTGCGAAGATCGTCTTCGACAGCTTCGCGGGGCTTGGCCTGAAGGCGAGCGGCACGGGCTTTTCGGCCGCCGACCTGATGCGCCCCGGCAAGGTCGCGCAGACCGGCCTCGATGCCGCCCGGCCGTTGCTTGAAGCGATCTCGCCGCTGATGGGCTGGATCTCGGTATTCGAGAACCTGATCCAGATCATGTGCCTGCTGTTTGCCTGGGCGCTCGTGATCCTTGCCTTCTTCATCCTTGCGATCCAGCTCTTCGTCACCCTGATCGAGTTCAAGCTGGCGACACTCGCCGGATTCGTCCTCATTCCGTTCGGCCTCTTCGGCAAGACCGCCTTCATGGCCGAGCGTGTGCTTGGCAACGTCATTTCCAGCGGCATCAAGGTTCTGGTGCTGGCCGTCATCATCGGCATCGGCTCGACGCTCTTCGGCGAGTTCACCAAGGGCTTCGGCGGCACGACGCCGACCGTCGATGACGCCATGGCGATCGTGCTCGCCGCTCTCTCGTTGCTCGGTCTCGGCATCTTCGGTCCCGGCATCGCCAACGGACTCGTCTCGGGCGGTCCCCAGCTCGGCGCGGGCGCGGCTGTGGGCACTGGCCTTGCCGTCGGCGGCGCAGCCCTTGCGGCAGGTGGTGCGGCAGGTCTCGCCATCAAAGGCGGATCGGCGGCGCTCTCCGGTGGCGCTGCCGTGGCACGCGGCGGCGCGACGGCGGCAGGTGCGGCATCTGCCGCCTATTCGCTCGCCTCTGTAGGGCAGTCCGGTGCGGCCGGCGTCGCCTCCGGCATGGGCGGTGTTGCCCACGCCGCAGGCTCCGCAGCCGTCTCGCCGCTGAAGCGTGCCGTGGCACGCGCCTCCGAAAGCATGAAATCCAGCTTCTCGGATGGTGCGAAGGTCGGCTTCGAGGCGACCGGCGGCTCCTCGACCATGGGCACGGTCGGCGGTGGTCTGCAAGGAACCGAGGCCGCGTCCACGCCGACAGCCCCGGCGGGCGGCGCCCCCGATTGGGCCAAGCGCATGAAGCGCGGTCAGCATCTTTCACACGGCGTCAGCGCCGCCGCCCACGCCGTCCGTTCCGGCGACAGTCACGGCTCCGGTTCTTCCGTCAACCTCTCTGAAAGCGACCGCTCATGAATATCTTCAAGCGACCCGCCGTGCATTACGGCAAGACGCCCGAACCCGAGACGCCTTACCAGAAGGCCGCCCAGGTCTGGGACGAACGCATCGGCTCGGCCCGCGTCCAGGCCAAGAACTGGCGATACATGGCCTTCGGATCGTTGATCCTCTCGGCGGGTTTCGCCGGCGCGCTGGTCATTCAGTCCGCGCGCGGGACCGTCGTGCCCTGGGTGGTGCAGGTCGACAAGCTCGGCCAAGCGCAGAGCATCGCACCGGCCACCGCCGACTATCGCCCGACCGATCCGCAGATCGCCTGGCATCTGGCCCGCTTCATCGAGCAGGTCCGCTCGATTCCGGCCGATCCGATCATCGTCCGGCAGAACTGGCTTCGCGCCTATGAGTGGACGACCGATCGCGGCGCGGGCGCGCTCAACGACTATGCCCGCACCAACGATCCCTTCACCAAGGTCGGCAAGCAGCAGATCGCCGTCGACGTCTCCAGCGTCATCCGCGCATCGCCCGACAGCTTCCGCGTCTCCTGGACGGAGCGGCGGTTCGAAAACGGCGCACTCGCGGCGACGGAGCGATGGACGGCGATCTTGACCATCGCCGTCCAACCGCCCCGAGACGCTGAACGGCTGAAAGCCAATCCGCTCGGCATCTACGTCAACGCTATTAGCTGGTCGCGGGAGATGGGCCAATGATCCCGGCAATCCGCAAATCCGCAGCCATGGCGCTGATGCTGTCCGCGACCGCCCTGGCGGGCTGCGCCAGCATGACGAAGCCTCCTGCGATCAGCTACGACGCCACCGTGTCGCCTTTGCCGACCATTCCCGCCGCCGTCACCGATGACCGGCCGAAGCCGGTGCTGATCCCGCCGGCCTGGACGGTCGCACGCGGCGGCGAAACCGCCGGCACGCCCACCGGCCGCGTCGAGAACGCCAATGCCGCCGCCCGCGTACAGCCGCGCCGCGAAGGCTACTACAACGCCATCCAGGTCTATCCGTGGTCGGAAGGCGCGCTCTATCAGGTATATGCCGTTCCCGGCCAGATCACCGACATCGCGCTGGAACCCGGCGAAAGCCTGACCGGCGCGGGACCGATCGCGGCCGGCGACACGGCGCGCTGGATCATCGGCGACACGGAATCCGGCTCCGGCGTCACACGCCGCGTCCATATCCTCGTCAAGCCGAGCCGGCCCGACATCGCCACCAACCTGATCGTGACGACCGACCGGCGCACCTACATGCTGGAGCTGCGCTCCGGCGAGAAACCCTACATGCCGTCGGTCGCCTGGTCCTATCCGCAACCGCCGGCCAGCCAGCGCCAAAGCGTCCCAGCCACGCCGGTCATTCCGGCCGTGGCCGCGCGCAACTACCGCTACGCCCTGACCGCCACCGGCAATCCGCCGTGGAAGCCGATCGCCGTCTATGACGATGGCCGGCATGTCTATGTCGAGTTCCCGGCCGGCATCGTCCAGGGCGAAATGCCGCCACTCTTCGTCATCGGCCCCGAAGGCGAAGCCCAGATCGCCAACAGCCGCATCTATCAACACATCCTGATCGTCGATCGTCTGTTCGGCGCGGCCGAGCTGCGCCTTGGCGCTGGCGACAAGCAGCAGACCGTCAGGATCGTCCGCACCGACGGGAGGCCGTCATAATGACCGATACCGCAACCAATACCGAAACCAGCACCCCCGTCGCGCCGATGCGGCTTCGTGCCGAACCGCCACGCGTCACCCGCCTGTCGCGCAAGATGCTCGCGAGTGTCGCCGCCGTCGCCCTGGTCGGCATCGGCGGATCGCTGATCTATGCCCTTCAGACGCGCGGGCCGGATGATGGCGGGGCCGAACTCTATTCCACCAACGACCGCCAGACCGCCGATGGCCTGGCCGGACTGCCGAAGGACTATACCGGCCCGGTCCTCGGCCCGGCGCTGCCCGGCGATCTCGGCCGTCCCATCCTCGACGCTCATAACAACCGCCAGCCCATCGCGACGCCCGCGGTTCCGACGCCCGGCGTCAGCGAGGCCGAGCAGCGCCGCCGCGCCGAGGAAGAGGCCGCGCGCCTCAGCACCGTCTTCTTCCAGTCGCGGCAGGGATCAACGGCCACCAGCACGGCGAGCGCAATGCCCGGCCTTGCCGGCCTCGATCTGTCTGGCGCCGGCGGACAGGCCGCGACGGGACAAGACAAGCAGCTCGCCTTCCTCAACGCGGCGGCCGACCGGCGCACCGTCACGCCCGATCGCGTGACCCCGCCGGCATCGCCCTTCGTGCTTCAGGTCGGCGCCGTTATCTCGGGCGCGCTCATTACCGGCATCCGCTCCGATCTTCCCGGTCAGATCATCGCCCAGGTGACGGAGCCGATCTATGACAGCCCCACGGGGCGCATCCTGCTCGTGCCTCAGGGGACGCGGATCATCGGCCAGTACGACAACAACGTGCAGTTCGGCCAGCGCCGGGTCCTACTCGTCTGGAACCGGCTCATCATGCCCAACGGCCGCTCGATCGTTCTCGAACGCCAGCCTGGGACCGACACACAAGGCTATGCCGGGCTGGAGGATGGGGTCGACTATCACTGGTGGGATCTCGCCAAGGCCGCCGGCCTCTCGACGCTGCTTTCGGTGGGAGCCGAACTTGCCGTCGACGATCAGGACCGGCTCCTGCGCGCCATCCGCAACGGCGGCCAGGACACGATCAACGACGCCGGACAGCAGATCGTTCGCCGCCAGCTCAACGTCGCGCCGACGCTGATCATCCGGCCGGGCTTCCCGGTCAGGATCGTCGTGACGCGCGATCTTGTCCTCGAACCCTTTAGGTACTGACCATGACCAAGCTGAAACTCGGCCCCATCGCCGACGATAAACCCGTCAAGGTCACGGTGGAACTGCCAGCGAGCGTCCACCGTGACCTCATCGCCTATGCCGAGATCCTCGGCCGCGAGTCAGGACAGACATCGGCCGATCCGGTCCGTCTCATTGTGCCTATGCTGGAGCGCTTCATAGCCACGGATCGGGGATTTGCGAAAGCGAGGAAGTCAAAAGCATCGCAGTAATGATTGTTGCTCTTGTTGATCGGGATAATGCGCGGGCGAGGCTGAGCAATCGACGGCAGGCCGGATTATCGTTCCGGGGCGACCACACTGCGCTGAAGGGCAGCACTTCATTCGTGATCGGTCGATAGGTGATCCCTGGGAACTGTGCGAGCGTGGTCGCTTCGCTCGTCAGCGTTAGACCTCGACCGACCGCTACAAGCGAGAGAAGGTTGTCTCGTCCGACATACTGTGTGTGAACTTCTGGATGGCGCCCGAGATCAGCGAGGCGCTGTACCAAGTAGTCGTAAATCTCCGGTCCAGGCGCACCATCGCTTACAATGAACCGCTCGCCGACGAGATCGCACCAATCGAGTTCCGCCTTGCCGCAGAGCGGATGGTTAGCGGGAAGGACGACAAATACCCGCTCTGACCAAAGCTGATCGACTTCGCAATCGGGCCACTGCGACGTACCGGTGATGAACGCTACGTCAAGTCGCAGCTGACGAATCGCCGAAACATGATTCGCCGGATCGCCGTCTATCAGTTCGATTCGAACCTGCGCGTGACCCTTGTCATAAGCACGCAGCAACTCCGACAGGAAGCCCGAGGCGAGCGAGGAGAATATCCCGATCTTGATCCGACCGTCTTCGGAGCGTCCGATCGTGGCGACGTCCCTTGCCCCATACTCGATCTGCCGAAGTGCCTTTCGCGCGTGCCGCACGAAGCGCTGGCCGGCCAGGGTCAGATTGACCCCGCCATTGTGCCGCTGAAAGAGCGAGGCGCCCAAGTGATCCTCAAGATCGCGGATTCTACGACTGACTGCTGATTCTTGGATGCCAAGCGCCGACGCAGCCTTGCGAAAACTGCCATGTTCCGCTGCGGAAACAAAATATCGGAGGTGGCGTAGTTCCACTTATATTCCGGTGAGTTCATGATGTATCGGGCTTCTCCCCTGGAGGGAGGACAGGCGCCTACCGTTCCATTCACGTGGGATCGACCGATACTGGTCGACCGGGATAACGGTCTTGCTGTCGATCACGATTACCCCCTCGTGGTTTCCTCTTGCGGTGAGCAACTACAATGGATAGATAGTAATAGATTACTTTCTTATGTGAGAGCAAGCCATGAGTGGGCATCCCAAGCATCTTCCCGCTGACGAGCGACGGGCGGCGACCGTAGAGGCGGTGGTCGGCCTGGCCGGGGAACAGAATCCAAGCGACATCACGACGACGGCCATCGCGCAGCGAATGGGACTGACCCAGGGGGCGCTGTTCCGCCACTTCCCAAGCAAGGATGCCATCTTAGAGGCGGTCATGTCCTGGGTGGCCGAGCGCTTGCTCGCCCGCGTGGATGAGGCTGCAGAAGGAGCCACGTCTCCGATCGCAGCCCTTGAGGCGGTTTTCATGACGCATATCGATTTCGTGTCTGACCATCCGGGAGTACCGAGAATGCTTTTCGGGGAGTTGCAACGACCGGGTGAGACTCTTCCGAAACGCATGGCCCAGACGCTGATCCGCCACTATGGCGAACGGCTGCGTTGCTTGCTCGAAGCGGGAAAGGCACAGGGCGAGTTGCGTGCGGGCCTCGACCTAGATGCCGCAGCCACCCTGTTCATCGGCACGATCCAGGGCCTCGTCATGCAATCCATGCTGGCGGGTGACGTCGCCCGCATTCGTAGCGATGCGCCCGGCGTGTTTGCCATCTATCTGCGCGGTATCGGAACGGTGCAATGAAGAGCATCCGTCTATCCAGCACTACAAAGCGGGTCATCGTTGTTGCCGCCGTCATTGCGATAGTTGGTGCTGGATGGCTGTGGATGCAGCGTGGCAGCCACGGCGACGACGCACTGCGCTTGTACGGCAATGTCGACATCCGGGAGGTCCAATTGGCCTTCCGTCAGTCCGGCCGTGTGGCGCAGATGAACTTCGATGAAGGTGATCACGTCGAAACGGGCGAGCGCATGGCAGCCCTCGACGCTCAGCCGTTCAGAGAAGCGCTCGCGGCGGCCGATGCGACCGTAGCCGTGGCTCAAGCGGACCTCGACAAATTGCATCGCGGCCTACGTCCACAAGAGATTGTCCAGGCCCAGGAGGCCCTCAATCAGGCATTGGCCGTCGCCAAGGATGCGGAGCGCAATTTCAATCGGCAGAGCCAGTTGATCACGTCGGGAGCCACCAGCCAAAAAGCGGCCGATGCCGCGCGTGCCGCGCGCGATCAGGCAACTGCCCGAGTCAACGCCGCCCGGGCCGCGTATTCGCAGGCCGCGGAAGGTTTCCGCAAGGAAGATATCGCCGCGGGGCAAGCCCGCCTGGCCGCCGCGCAAGCCGCACGGGCACAGGCGGCCACGGCCCTTGCAGACACAGTATTGGCTGCGCCAAGTACCGGCACGATCATCGCACGGGTACGCGAACCCGGCAGCATGGTTGTCAGTCAGAGTCCAATCTATAGCCTCAGCCTTGATGCGCCGGTTTATGTACGTGCATATGTCAGCGAACCGGATCTTGGCCGCATCGCGCCCGGAATGCAGGTGCGCGTTCGCAGCGACTCGTCCGACAAGGTCTATCAAGGTCAGATCGGGTTCATTTCACCGCGCGCCGAGTTCACGCCAAAAACGGTAGAGACCACGGATCTGCGCACGGATCTGGTCTATCGCCTGCGGATCGTGGTCACCAATGCAGATGCCGCGCTGCGCCAAGGCATGCCGGTGACCATCGACGTCGATGCCGGGCAAGCCCCCAACGCGCACGCCAAAGGCCGTTGAGGTGGAGCCCGGTAGCGCAACATCCGGCCCGCCACGCGACACGGATAGTGAGGTCGCGGTCGTCATCAACGGGGTGAACAAGCATTTTGGCAGCGTGCATGCATTGCAGGGCTTGAACGCACGCATCCGGTACGGCCGTCTTACCGGGCTGGTTGGACCGGACGGCGCGGGCAAAACAACCTTGATGCGCATCCTGACAGGTCTGCTGGCGCCGAACAGTGGCCACGCCGTGGTGGCGGGCTTTGACGTGGTGGACGACAATAACGCGATCCACGTCGCGACCGGCTACATGCCGCAGCGCTTTGGCCTCTACGAAGACTTGTCGGTCATGGAGAACATGCGCCTCTATGCGCAATTGCGCGGTATGGATGCCGACAGGAACGCTGACCTTTTTGCGGAATTGCTCGACTTCACGCGTCTTGCCCCCTTTACCGAACGCCTAGCGGGCAAGCTCTCCGGCGGCATGAAGCAGAAGCTGGGGCTGGCCTGCGCGTTGATGGCCCGGCCTGCCGTATTGTTGCTTGATGAACCGGGCGTCGGCGTCGACCCGGTCAGCCGTCAGGACCTGTGGCGCATGGTGCAGGCGCTGACCGACGAAGGGATGGCCGTAGTCTGGTCGACCGCTTACCTCGACGAAGCCGAACGCTGCGACAGCGTGCTGCTGCTCAACGAAGGTCAGCTCGCTTATGACGGGCCACCCGGAGAGCTGACCGCGCGCCTTACAAACCGGAGCTTTCGTCTGGAACAGGTTGGCGATCAGCGGCGGGCCGTGCTTGCCGAGGCATTGGATCTGGAAAGCGTCAGCGATGGGGTGATCCAGGGTGCAGGCGTACGCGTGGTGCTGCGCGCTCATGCGGGAACCGAACAGATAGCAGCGTTCGCCGGGCGGGCCGATGCGCAGCTCAGGGCGGTACCCGCCCGTTTCGAAGACGCCTTCATTGATCTTCTGGGTGGTGGTCCGGGCGGCACATCAGCACTCGCCGAGGGGTTGTCGCCGGTCGAACTTGCCTCAGACGTTGCGGTTTCCTGCCGAGATCTGACGAAGCGCTTTGGCGATTTCACAGCCACTGACACTGTAAGCTTTGAGGTCCGCAAAGGCGAAATCTTTGGCCTGCTCGGACCGAATGGCGCCGGCAAATCGACTACGTTCAAAATGCTGTGTGGCCTGCTCAAACCCACCAGCGGCGAGGCTCATGTGGTGGGACTGGACCTGCGCCGGGCGACCGGCGCGGCCAAAGGCCAGCTTGGCTATATGGCGCAGAAGTTTTCGCTCTATGGTTTGCTGTCCGTGCGACAAAACCTGGAGTTCTCCGCGGGCGTATATGGCCTGGAAGGCGCCGCGCGGCAGGCGCGAATCGAGGAGATGGTCGACATCTTCGGTCTGCAACCCTGGCTCTCGGCAGCGCCGGACTCATTGCCGCTTGGATATAAGCAACGCCTGGCGCTGGCCTGCGCGGTGATGCATCGCCCGCCCGTGCTGTTCTTGGATGAGCCGACTTCAGGTGTCGACCCCATCACCAGGCGCGAATTCTGGACCCATATTAACGGCCTTGCCCGCAAGGGCGTGACGGTGATGGTCACCACCCATTTCATGGACGAAGCAGAATATTGCGATCGGGTAGCGATGCTTTATCGCGCCCGGCTGATCGCGCTTGACACGCCGGACGCTCTCAAGCGCGGCGCGGTCAGCGATACCCGGCCCGACCCGACCATGGAAGACGCGTTCATTCATCTGGTCGAAGCCGAAGATCTCGCTGACGAAGCCCGCAGCGGGGCGGCGGCATGAACAGCACGAACGGACCGCGCCCGGATCACCGGGTGCCACTTGAGGCCGTGCGCCGCTTCGATCCAAAGCGTCTTTGGGCTCTGGTGCTCAAAGAAAGCCTGCAGGCGATGCGCGATCCGTCCACGCTACTGATCGCCTTCGTTCTCCCGGTCGTATTATTATTTCTGTTTGCCTATGCCGTGTCGCTGGACGTGCGTGCGGTGCGCATCGGCGTGGTGCAGGAATCCGAATCCGCGTCAGCACACTCACTGGCCGCCGCATTCGCCGGCACGCGCTATCTGGATGTAACCTTCGCCCATGACCGGCGCGAGGTCGCCGACCGGGTCGTCTCCGGCAGCTTGCGCGGCTTTGTCGTGATTCCGCAGGATTTCGAGCAACGCCTGGCCAACCGTGGGGCTCAGCCTCTCGTGCAAATCATCACCGATGGTTCACAGCCCAATACCGCCAACTATGTCACGAACTATGCGCAGGGCGTCGTGCAGACTTGGCGCGACGGCCTCGGTGTCGAGGCATCCCGGGCAGGCGTAACACTGGAACCCCGTTACTGGTTCAACGCCGAGTTGGAAAGCCGTCGTTCGCTCGTACCCGGCGCCATCGCCATCGTCATGACCATCATCGGCACCATGCTGACCGCCCTGGTGGTCGCGCGCGAATGGGAACGCGGCACGATGGAGGCGGTGCTTTCAACGCCTGCTTCTGTCGCTGAAATCCTGATCGGAAAGCTCCTGCCCTATTTTGCGCTTGGCATGTTGTCCACGCTTGGCGCTACAGCACTAGCAGTCTTTATATTCGACGTGCCGCTGCGCGGATCGCTGGCTGCTCTTCTTTTGCTTTCGGCCACGTTCATGGTGCCTGCGCTGGGCCAGGGGCTGCTGATCTCCTCCGTTACCCGCAATCAATTTCTGGCTGCACAGATTGCATTGTTCTCCGGTTTTCTGCCGGCATTCATGCTGTCGGGCTTTCTCTATGAGATCGATGCCATGCCCGCGCCGATCCGGGCCATCACCTGGCTGATCCCGGCACGCTATTTTGTCTCTTCGCTGAAGACCATTTTTCTGGCCGGAGACATCTGGCCGGTCTTCGTGCCGAACCTGCTGGCGATGGCTGGAATCGGCATCCTGTTTTTCCTCCTGGCAAAGCGCGTCACGCGCAAGAATCTGGAGTGAGCGGCCATGGCGCAACACAATAGCTATTTCACTTTCACCCGCCTGCGAGCCCAGTTCATCAAGGAAGTGCTGAGCATTCTGCGCGATCCGCGCAGCCGCATGGTCGTGTTCGTGCCGCCACTGCTGCAACTGCTGGTGTTTGCCTTTGCCGCAACGTTGGAAGTGCGCAATGTCGATATCGCCGTGCACAATCAGGATGCGGGCCGCTGGTCGTATGAACTGATCACGCGGCTGGACCGGGCCGACTTCATTACTCAGGTCTATCGCGTGACCGACAGCCGGGAGCTGCGCCATCTTATCGACCAGGGCAAGGTGATCGCGGCGCTCGATATCCAGCCAGACTTTTCGCGCTCCATTGCTGCCGGCGACAATGGTCGCATCCAGTTGCTGATCGATGGCCGGCGGAGCAACTCAGGGCAGATCACAGCCAGCTATCTCTCCGCCATCGCTGCCGAGGTTGGTGCGGAGGCCAATGCCGACGCCAAGCCCGCGACGCCGGCAGCGGTGCGCAACTGGTTCAATCCCAATCTGACGTACCGCTGGTTTATCGTGCCCGGCCTCTCCGGTATATTGGCCTTCTTCAGCGCGCTGCTCATCACGTCGCTGTCGATCGCCCGTGAACGCGAATTGGGAACGTTCGACCAGTTGCTGGTGTCGCCAACCTCCACGCCGGAAATCATTATATCCAAATCCCTACCGGCGCTGGTCATCGGCACCATACTCGGACTTCTGATGATGGCGGCGGCCGCGGGACCATTCCGGATTCCGTTCAACGGATCGTTTGGGCTACTATTTGTCAGTCTGGTTCTGTTTATCCTGTCGGTGGTGGGCATCGGCCTGATGATTTCCGCGATCAGCGCGACTCAGCAGCAGGCCATCCTTGGCGCCTTCGCCATTGGCGTGCCTGCCGTTCTGATGTCGGGCTTCGCCACGCCGGTCGAGAATATGCCCACGCTGCTGCAATGGCTGGCTCAGGCGATTCCACTCACCCATTTTCTGATCATCGTGGAAGGCAGCTTTCTGAAAGCAATGTCGCCCGGCGACATCCTTGCAAGCCTTTGGCCGCTGGCGCTGATCGCCCTGGTGTCGCTCACCATGGCCACCATCTTCGTTCGAGGACGTCTGCAATGAGATTGACCCACCATCGCGAATCAGCAGTCTTGTCGGATTCGAGCGGACGCTCTCGGCGATGGTCGCGCGCCGCAATATTGATATCTGGCTGCACCTCGTTGACTGCCTGTGTCGTCGGTCCCGACTATCACGCGCCACCTACCGTTGATACGGGCAGCGGCTGGACCAGACCGGTCGCGGGGGCGTCTGTGCCAACGGACCTTACCCGCTGGTGGTCAACACTTGGCGACCCTGAACTGGAGAGATTGGTCGACACCGCACTGGCTCAGAACCTTGATATCCGCCAAGCCACCGCGCGGATCGACGAAGCGCGCGCACTGCGGGATCGAGCTGCTGGTCAACAACTTCCCACGGCTTCCGCCGGCGCCAGCGTGAATCGGCGCAGGCAAAGCGAGAATGGCCCGCTGCCCATTGGCTCCATTCCCGGCCTTGAAGCGTCCCAGACAATCTACGACGCCGGCTTCGACGCAGCCTGGGAACTTGATCTGTTCGGTGCCAATCGGCGAGGGTTAGAAGGCGCTAGCGCCAGGCTGCAGGCAACCGAAGCCGAAGCGCAGGGCGTGCGCATGCGGATCGCGGCCGAGGTCGCCCGCACATGGTTCGAGGCGACCGGCGCCAGAGAGGAATTGCGTACGCAGCAGGCGATGGTCGCGACGTTGCAACAGACGTTGGACCTAATGCGCAGCCGAGCCGCTCTCGGCGACGTTTCTGAGGCCGACGTGGAGGCCGCTTATGAACGCTTGGCTGCGGCCAGTGCCGCGCTACCGGACATCGAGGCTCGACAGCGCGGGGCGGTGCTCAGTATCGGTGTCCTGCTCGGCTCACCGCCGGAGCGGGAACTGAAGCTGCTCAATAGCGCTGCGTCGACCCTCACGCTGCCGACGCTGCCGGTAGGGGAGCGTGCCGACATTTTGCGTCGTCGCCCCGATGTTTTGGCTGCTGAACGGCGACTCGCTGCCAGCACCGCTGATATTGGCGTTGCAACCGCAGAGCTGTTTCCCAAGCTGTCCATTGGCGCTGGTGGCGGATTTCAGGCGCTCAGTCCGGGCGACTGGTTCGACTCATCCAGCACTCGCTTCTCCATCCTGCCGCTCATTTCCTGGCGGCTGTTCGACGGCGGCCGCGTGCGCGCGGAGATCCGCGCCCGGGAGGCCGCACAAAGGCAGGCGGCGCTCGGCTATGAACAGGCGGTGCTGGCGGCTCTCGGCGATGCGGAGCGCAGTTTGAGCGATTATGACGCCGGGCTTGCCACATTGGCGCGGCGGCAGGCGGCGCTCGATGCTGCACGCCGGAGCGCCGGTCATGCCGAGGCGCGATATGCCGCCGGCGACATCACACGGATCGAGTTGCTTGCGGTCCAGCGCCTGCTGCACGAGGCCGAAACTGCAAATGCGCACGCGCAGACGACAGCTGCTGTGCAACTGGTAGCACTGTATAAAGCGATCGGAGGTGGTTGGGGGGCGTCCGAAGTAGCCTCATCCACTCCTGTTTCGTGACCAGATCAGTAGTCGACTTATCGGTTGCGCTATGTTTTCTTTACTTACAGTATATTGTCGTTGCCGTGGCGTGGCATCTCCGTCCCGATATGATCGGAGTCATTTGGTCTCAAATCAGTTTCCGCAACTGGCGAAGTTGAATAAGCATTGCGCGCGAACAATGCGACAATGCTCACGCTACACCAAAATGCGGTTCGCAGGCTCATGGCAATGAGAGTTCTCATTTCGTAAGCGCGACCTTGGAATATCCACACTCCAAAGCCAGAAAAGACAATGACAGTGACAATAGCTACGGTGACCGCGAATGCAGGCGCCCATCTACTTCGCAAAATCAAACCGATCCCGGTGATGATGTATGCAAATCCAGCAAGAAAATTAAAATACAGGACGAATGATACAATTTCCTCGCTATATTTACGTATCCCGTAAAGATTAAGAATCGCGTTTCCACCCGAAACGACCGTAGCTATTCCAAATAGAATTGCCGCTACACCGGAAGCTTTTATAGTAAAATTTAGTCTATATTTAGACATCGACCTCGTCCCATTCGCTCTTGTGAAACGTAGCCTATCGTTCCAACTTGAAGAGCTGCTCGCCAGCCCTCATGCCGACGTATCCATTGTTGGATCGCACCAATTGCACGCACCGCTCGGAAAGCAGGAGGCCGGGTTTGAGGCACAGGCCATCTGGCGTCGGTCTCCATTTCGGGGACAATTTCACAGGCCCGCCGGTCATCTTGCCTTTGCCGTTCTCAAAAAGGACAAGAGTGGTAACGCGGCCATCTTCCGTGGTCATCTTCCAGGGACGGCCGTCTGCAACATAGTGGGCAATTGGCACTTGCTCTGCCCTTACCGGGGAAACCGGATACCCGACTGAAAATATCGCGAATGCTAAAACCGGCAATTCCAAGCGCCTTATGTGGTTACTTTTGCGATGATTATTTGGAAAACTCTTCATCTATACCCACTCCCGGAGTTGCAAAGACACATCGTCAACATGAGGCCAATGCACTCACGCCGACCCAAGACTCCTTGGTCTCCCTCAGCCGTATGGCGATAGCCTCGGTCGAGAGGTCATACACTTCTGAGAGAAAGTAATCTATTACTATCTTTTGTGTCTTAGTTTTTCAGGTCATTCCGGATTGGTAAGTCTGATGCGGCCCGGCTTTCTATGGCTGCTGCAAGAGAGGATCAGCGACAGCACGACGCCGGACGCGCTCTTCGACAAATACCGGATGACGGTAGAGATCGTTCGGCAGCTGGCGCTCACCGGATGCCACCGGTCTGAGATCGTGGGGCTTCGTTGGGACAACGTCGACATTGCATCAAGCTGTTTGCGCCTGGCCGACAGCAAGGAGGGAGCGTCCGTCCGGCCGATTGGTTTGTCCGTGATGGAATACCTTGAGTGACCTGCCCCCCGCTGGTCCCGCGGTCATAACGAGAGTCTGCCGGTTTGATATTCGTGCTGCTCCACCGGCACAAGCGCGTCGGGTGTGAGGCTTCCATCATGCAGGAACGCCCGACGCGCTTGTGCCGGTGTCCGGTTCCCCAAGGATGAGTGCGGCCGGACGTTGTTGTAGTCGTAGCGCCAGACGGCCAGCTTGCGCCGGGCGTCAGCCAGGCTGTCGAACAGCTCCTCGTTCAGGAACTCGTCGCGCAGCGACCCATTGAACGATTCAATGAACGCATTCTGCTGCGGCTTGCCGGGATCGATGTAGTGCCACTCGACCCGGTTTTCGCTAGCCCACTTCAGGATCGCCCGGCTGGTGAACTCGGTCCCGTTATCGCTGACGATGCAAGCCGGTTTGCCATAGAGCCGCACCAGCGTGTCCAACTCGCGTGCCACCCTCACGCCCGAGATGCTGGTATCGCCCAGCAGGCACAGGTTTTCGCGGCAGGCATCATCATTGATCGCCAGGATACGCAGCCGACGGGAGGCGCCGAAGGTGTCGGCCACGAAGTCCATCGACCAGCGATCGTTTGGCCGCAGCGGCACCGGCATCGGCGTGCGACTGCCGCGAGCACGCTTGCGCCCCCGTCGCCGGCGCACCGACAGACCCTCCTCCCGGTATAGCCGGTAGAGCTTCTTGTGGTTCATGATGTGCCCCTTGCGTTCGAGCATGACGCCGACCCGCCGGTAGCCGAACCGGCGGCGCAGGCCGGCGATCTCGCGCATCGCCTCGCGGATCACAGCATGGTCAGGCGGACGTTCTCGCCGGACCGTTTTCGGATCGACGCCGATCAGCACGCAGGCTCGGCGCTGCGAGACCTGGTAATCCCGCATCACGCCGAGCGCTGCGTCCCGTCGCTGGCCTGGCGTCGTCAGCCTTTTCCCAACAGGTCTTTCAGGATCGCGTTGTCCAGCACGCTCTCGGCCAGAAGCCGCTTGAGCTTGCCGTTCTCGTCCTCAAGTTGCCGCAGACGCCGGGCATCGGACACTTCCAGCCCGCCGTACTTCGCCTTCAGCTTGTAGAACGTTGCCGGGCTGAGGCCATGCTTGCGGCAAACCTCCACCGTTGGCAGGCCCGCCTCCTGCTCCTTGATCATCCCGATTATCTGTTCCTCGGTGAAACGGCTCTTCTTCATTCGTCTGCTCCTTCGTTGGGGCAGACTCTACATCAGATCGAGGGAGCCAGCGGGGGGCAGGTCATGAGGAGTGTAGATCGAAGGTTTCGAAGACCTACGTGTTCCCCGGCGGCGGGGAGGACAACCCCTTCGGCAGCTTTCCCAATCACTGGGAGAAAATTTTCCAGAATACAGCTTTGGCGGATGTGACGCCGCATGTCCTTCGTCATAGTTTTGCGAGTGTGGCGAATGACCTGGGCTTTACGGAGACAACGATCGCAGCTTTGATCGGGCACTCTCGGGGCACCGTCACGAGCAAATATATTCACTCGCTGGACGCGGCGTTGATCATGGCCGCGGACACGATCTCCGGTTATATTGGAGGACTTCTGGACGGCGTGGAATTTAAGCAGACGTCCTACGCGCTCGACCGCGGCGCCAGGAAGGCTACTCTGACCCGCTTCCTGAAGAGGATGTGCAGCCCACCCGACGATGGGCTGATCCCCGAGGAGCATTTGGCGGCTTGACGCAGGATCGACACTCCCATCCCGAACCTCATCTGCGTCTTGGCAGCATGCTGGCTGAACACAGCCGCCGCATCGGGCTAACCAACGAAGACGTTGAGGCCCTCGAGCAGACCCGAGACAGGACGCCCGCTGAGCCTCACTCAATCGAGTGAGTGTGTTCTGATAGAGCAATTTCGGCTGCATTCCTCCTGCGAACAAAAATGGAACAAAGGACTTGTAAAGCGACTCTTTACAGGGCACAGTCCATAAAGTCGCAAAGGTAGGGAGGCGGCCACATGCGAGCTGCAGTCCGGACAACAGAGCCTGGCCATCCTGGCGAGTTCGTCAAAAGCGAAATTGTCGAGGCCAATGGTCTATCGGTGACGGATGCCGCACAGGTACTAGGCGTGACCCGGCCGGCGCTTTCGGCCCTGCTTAACGGCCGCTCGGATTTGACGCCCCAAATGGCGGTTCGCATAGAGAAAGCCTTTGGCGTGTCTATCGAACAGTTGATGGAGATGCAGACCAGCTTTGACATCGCGGAAGTCCGGAAGCGGGCGAGCGAAATCAAGGTGGCGCCTTACAAGCCGAAGACGGCTAAAGCGCGGGATGGGGGGAAGAGATGACAAATTCTAGATCGACCGCACGCTTGGAAAGCCCAGCGATAGCCGACGCGGCCGTTGCCATAGACTCCAAGCGCGTCGAATTGGCGCGCGCCCGCGTCATGGCAAGGGCTTGGGCAGAAACGATTCCGGAGACGCGCCGCACCAGCCAAGCCGCCCTTTTCGCAAGGGCAGCAATAGAGGCATTTGCCGCGTGTGTGGCTCCTCGGCTGACCCTCAGCCCGCCCTTTGTGGCTGTCCGCGGAAAGCTCGACGCGACCGCGCGCCAGCTCGCCACATCTATTGGGCGTGAGGCGGCGATACTGCCTATCCTAGAAGGCGGCCACTTCTTGACTAGCCTCTATACGACCTTATTGCCGGGGAGAGAGCGCAGCGCCCTCGGCGCATTTTACACGCCTCCGGCGTTGACACAGCGCCTGCTCGATCTCGCCGATGAAGGCGGCGTTGACTGGTCAACTGCACGAGTGCTCGACCCGGCGAGCGGCGGTGGCGCCTTCCTTTTGGAAGTCGCCGCGCGCATGCGCCTAGCACTTGAAGGCAGCGAGCCGGCTTTTGTCCTTGCCCAGCTAGGCACCCGTCTTTCGGGCCTCGAGCTTGATCCGCATGCGGCGTCCCTCTCACAGGCCGCGCTCGAAATCTTCCTATCCGATCTCAGCATGGCGAGCGGTCGCACTACACCAGTCTTTGTGAAAGTCTGTGACACGCTCGAAGAGACGCCCGTGGCGCAATATGACCTGGTGATCGGCAATCCACCCTACGGGCGCGTGACCCTCTCGGCTGCGCAACGCGCCCGCTATGCACGCAGTCTGTACGGCCATGCCAACCTCTATGGCGTGTTCACTGACGTTGCGCTGAGATGGACACGGCCGGGAGGCGTCATTGCCTACCTCACGCCCACGAGCGTTCTAGGTGGACAGTATTACACTGCTTTGCGCCGGCTTCTCGCGGACCAGGCTCCACCCATCGCGATTGATTTTGTCCATGCCCGCCGTGGCGTCTTCGAGGATGTCCTGCAGGAGACCCTACTTGCGCTCTATCGCAAGGGCGGAAAGCGGGATCGTTTCCAAGTTCATTATCTCAATGTCGATAACGAGCGCGAAGCGCGGCTAACTAAGAACGGCAAAGTTGGTCTTCCGCTCGACGCCAGCGCACCGTGGCTTGCGCCCCGCGAGCCGGGCCATGTGGGGTTGATCAAGTCGGCCGAAGGCATGGCCGCCCGCCTGTCGGATTGGGGATATGGCGTTTCGACTGGGCCGCTTGTGTGGAATAGGTTCAAGCCTCAGATGCGCACCCGCGCGGCGCACGGACTGCACCCCCTAATTTGGGCGGAGGCCGTAACGGCTGATGGGCGCTTTGTATTCCGAGCACAGAAGAAGAACCATGCTCCCTACTTCAAGACGGAAGCGGGCGACGAATGGCTTGTCGTAGAGCAAGGGTGCGTCCTGGTGCAGCGCACGACTGCCAAGGAGCAACTGCGCCGCCTGATAGCGGCTGAATTGCCGCAGACCTTCATCGACGCGCATGGTGGTGTCATCGTCGAAAACCACCTGAACATGGTGCGCGCTATCGGAAAGCCGAAAGTGACCCCGGCTACCGTTGCCGCCGTGCTCAACAGCGACGTGGTCGATCAGGTGTTCCGTTGCATCAGCGGGAGTGTCGCCGTGTCGGCGTTTGAATTGGAGGCCATTCCGCTGCCGCCTGCCTCGGCCATGGTGCAAATCGAGCGGCTTGTCGCGAAGGACTCTCCGCGTGCGGTCATCGAAAAGGCCTTGCGCAGCCTCTATGGCCTCAAAGCATGACGCTCCCCCAGGTCCTATCGTGGAAGGACATCCACGCACGTTTGCCGGAAATATTCCCAGAAGGCCTACAGAACCGCGAGCATTCAATCTGGGAAATCGCGGCCAAGACGATCTTTGTCATGCTCTACGCGGGCGCGGTCGAAGGCGCAGACCGATGGATTCGCCCTGACCAGGTCACGCGCATGACCGACGAGCAAGCAGCTCTGTCGGATGACGATGCACGCCATGCATGGGCGAAGGCTTCCATCACGCCAAGCAAGGCGGACGTCCCTGGCCGCTGGTACGCGGTGAATACACGGGAATCTATCCGCGATGACACGATCCGATATGCCCTAATCCAAAATAGCGCTGTGATCGAGCGCCCCGGCCTTTCTACTACGTCGCCGGCCGGCCGCTATGCTCTGCAGGCCGACTTCGCGGGTCTCCTGTCGCCCAAACTTGATGAAGCCACGTTCATTGCGAAAGCGGCCGCTTGGCGAGAGAAGCATCTCAACGCGGGCGCGCTCGCGCGAATTGCGATCGTTCGCAGGGGCGCGGCCGGTGGCGGCGCTTATGAACTTGTGACTTTTCCTAACGGCGAAACTCGGCGCATGACAACCGGACCGAGCGCTGACATTTCCAAGGCGGTGATCGAAGTTTTCGCGCCGAAGTTCCTGCAAAAGCCGGGGGTCATCACCCTGAGCGAGAGTGGCAATAAGGTAGTGGCGCGCGATGACGAACTGGCCAAGGCGATCGGTCTGACAATCCCAACGGATAGAAGCCTGCCCGACATCGTGCTGGTCGACCTCGGCCCGGCGCACCCGTTGCTCATTTTCATCGAGGTCGTGCACACGGACGGTCCCGTCAACGATGCGCGCAAGACGGCACTCCTGCAAATTGCAGAAGGGGCTGGGTTTGCGCCACAGCACGTGGCGTTCGTGACCGCTTATCTTGATCGAGCTTCACCGACATTCCGCAAAACTGTCAGCAGTCTAGCTTGGGGTAGCTATGCCTGGTTCGCATCTGAGCCTGACAATCTCATGGTGTTCAGCGGCAAGCCACTGCAGATCGAGGGAGGCTGACAGCATGGTTCGCGTGCGTCTTATCGCTGGCAGGGGCGGCACGCAGGAATGCCTGCCGCATGAGACCGACACCACCCGAGAAGCATTCGCCCCGTGTACAGTAAGGAAGGTGCTTTCCTTCACCGCGACCTCCCACGTCGCCGCGAAGGCGATCGGAGGGCGCGGGGCCAATATCGATCTCACAGCCAGCGCAATTGAGTACGTGAACTGACCGAGCGCTGGCTTTATGATAAGAACCTTCCTGCACAGCTTTGACCCCCCAACCGCCAATCCCGTCAGCGGCCCCACCGTCGACCTAGATGTAGTGGCCATCGAGGACGCAGGTATTCGGGAAGTGCTACAAACGCCGGGTGCAGCTTATGGCGCATGGTCCATTCTGGATGCGCTGCTCACCCCTACCGGTTCTGGGACGCCCTTCATCTTTAAGGAGCCGCTAGGTCAGGCCCGCGAGGTGAAGGTGGCCTTATCTGGTCTGTTCGGGCGTTTTATCGCGCGCGCCTATCTCGAACGGTATTTCAACCTTTCGATCTTCGCGCATCTCGGTAATCGCGTAGTAGATCTCGACGGGCGCAGAAGGGTGAAGATCAAGCGCTTGTCCCGAGGCGATCTGCCTGACTGGATCGCTTGCGCCTCCGACCTGTCCTCCCTGACCGTCGCGGAGGCCAAGGGCTGCCATGATGCAGGAGGACCGGCAGCGGCATTGGCCCGCGCCTGGAAGCAGGCCGCGCGGATTGATGTGACGGCCCGAAGCCGCAAGGTCACCGTGAAGCGTATCGCCATCGCGACACGTTGGGGCATGGCTGCTTCAGGCCCCGCGGATGCTCATCTCTCGGTCAAGGACCCCGAGGACGAGGGCGAGCCCATCAAGCCAGAGGAAAAAGACGCACTCTTCATCGGGCTGCTCCGCCTCCACATCGCCAATCTAATCCGGCCACTTGGGCATGCCGAACTGTCCGATGTCCTAAAGAGGATGACCCATCAGTCATTTGCCAACCGGCTCCGGGCGGATATCCAAACGGCACGATCGCTACTTGATTCCGCCCCGGTGGGTGAGGTTGGGAAGACAGGCTCGATCGGCGGGCTTGTCGGTGGAATCGTCACCCGCGCCGGACCTGTAAACGATGCCGATATCTCCGGCACCGATCAGGAAGTGCTCGCTCGCCTTAATCTCCGGCCGATCTTCGTCGGGATTGACCGGGATCTCATCCGCGCCGCCATCGATGCCGAGCCTGAGGCAGTGCGGGGCCGGTTGACCGAGACCACGCAGCCAGATGACTTTGCACGGTCGGACCGCGCGGGCGGATGGATCGTGCCGCTGGGGCAAGAACGCCGCATCATCGGGGGAGTATGAGATGCTGATGGCAAGAACCGAAGGCGGAAGTTGAGTCTTTGGGGGCAGTAAAGGTCAGGGGGAATCATGGACGGACAGGACGGCGATCTTTCTAACGAAGCAGCAGCTCTTGCCGACATTCTCAAATGGTCGGCGGATTTGCCGGCTTGGCAGCGCGATGCGCTGCGGCGGCTGTGTAGTCAGCCCAAGCTTGAAAGCGCCGATATCACGACACTTGTCGGCATCTGCAAAGCCACCGAACAGGCAGCTCCCCTCGACGCCAGCCACGTCCGGGACCCGGCGGCCAGCCACGCCGTCGTCAGCCTTGGTGCCCTTCACGGCCTATCGCATGTCAACGCCCTCGCGTCCGGCGAGCGGCTATCCTTCGGAAAAGTCGGTCTCACGGTCATCTATGGTGACAATGGCGCAGGGAAATCTGGCTACGCCCGCGTTCTCAAACAGCTCTGCCGTGCGCGTTCGCCGAAAGGCGACGCGATCCTGCCCAACATCTATGCGGCTAGTCCCGGCACTCCCGCCGCCAGTGTCGACTTCTTTATCGGCGGACAGAATCGAAGCGCGTCGTGGACCCAAGGTACCGCACCGGATGCCATGCTTTCCGCCGTCAGCGTATTCGATTCCCGGACTGCCAATGTCCATGTCGAGAACACCAACGATCTCGCCTACACGCCGCTTCCGCTCCGAATTCTCGCCGGCCTCGCGCAGGCCTGTCAGGATGTAAAGGCCAAGCTGACCGCCGAGATAAAGGTGCTCCAGGAGCAGACCCCGGCTGTCCTTTCCAAACCTGAATGCAAGCAGGACACCGCAGTCGGCAAGCTGATCGCCGAACTGTCTGGCGAGACCAAACCCGACGCCATTGAGAAGCTCGCCGGCCTATCGTCCGACGAGGACGCACGCTTGCAGACACTCACAACCGATCTCTCAAGTGATCCGATCCGGACCGTTCGTCAGCTCCAGGGCCAGGAAAACCGCATCAATGCCATCGTCAGTCAGCTCGAGCGGTTGGCAGCGACCGCCACGGATGACGTGTGGACCGCCCTCAGCGAAGCCCGCAGGCATTTGTCCAACGCGCGCTCCGCCGCAGCAGCCGCATCCGCAAATCTCTTTGCCGATCAGCCGCTACCCGACATCGGTTCTGACGTCTGGAAGGTCTTGTGGGAGGCCGCCCGCAATTATTCGCGCGCATCAGCCTACCCAGATCGGCCGTTTCCGGTAACGGAAAGCGACGCTCATTGTGTCCTCTGCCAACAGCCGCTCAGCGAGGACGCCGCGCGGCGGCTCCGCACTTTCGAGACCTTTGTGCAGGACGAGAGCAAGCGTCGCGAGCAGGAAGCTGCTGTCGCCTATAATGAGCAGTGCGCGGAGGTCTCGTCGAAAGCCATCTCGATGACGGACCTGCTGGCAATCGTCGCCCTGATACGGGATGACATCGGCCAGGAAGAACTGGCGGCCGCTCTTCGCCGTGAAACCCTGCAACTGACTTGGCGGCTGCGATCGCTTCTGAGAACGCACCACTTGGCGGCAATGCCGGCCCTTCCGTCCGCAGCGGTCCCTTCCATTGCCCCTTTGCGCACGGTGCTCGATGATATCGCCGCTCGTATTACGGGTCTCCAGGCTGAGGCCAATTCTCCGCAGCGGATAGCGCTCATCGAGGAGCGTGATGGCCTCGCCGACCGCAAATGGCTCGGTATGGTGAAAGCCGATGTGCTGGCCCAGATCGAACGCCTTAAGGCGATCGAGGCGATCGAGAAGGCCAACAAAGATACGACGACAAACAAGATCACGACCCAGAGCGCCCGTATCGCTCAGGCGCTCGTCACCAACCGCTTGCGTGGTCAGTTCGCGATCGAGGTAAATAAACTCGGCGTTGCCGGTCTTGCCATCGAGCTTCAGCAGACGAAAACCAGCGCGGGCGTTCCCTTCTTCCAGGTCCGGCTCATCAACAAACCGAGCGAGCCGGTCGCTAAAGTTCTCAGCGAAGGTGAGCACCGTTGCGTGGCACTCGCCGCTTTCATGGCGGAGCTTTCAACCATCGACGCCCAGTCGGCGATCGTGTTCGACGACCCGGTCTCCTCGCTCGATCATCTACACCGTGACAAGGTTGCCGCTCGACTGGCGGAGGCCGGGCTGACCCGCCAGGTGATTGTATTCACCCACGACATGGCCTTCCTGCTTCTTCTTGATGAAGCCTGCCGGGCGACTAAAGACCGGGAAGCAACGCCGGTGGCATATCGGCTGATCAGCCGCGGCGCCGACAACGCCGGCTATTGTCACCAGGAGCCGCCGGCCAGCGTCATGCCGCTCGACAAGGTGATCGAGGGGATGAAGGCGCATCTCGCAAACGTGAAAATCCATCACGAGCGCGGCGATCAGGCAAAATGGCTTCGCGAGGTGACGTCCTTCCAGGATCAACTTCGCACCACATGGGAACGCGCCGTCGAGGAAGTGGTGGGGCCCGTAATCCGCCGCTTGTCGCGCAAGGTCGACACGACGGGGCTCATCAAACTGACGGTGCTTACCGACGCTGATTGCATGGTGATGCGACAGGCCTTTGGGCGCTGTTCGGCGCTCCTCCATAGCCAGCCCGGTGAGATTAATCCGCGCTTGCCGGCCCCCGCGCTCATTGGGGACGAGATCGATGTCCTAGAAAAATGGATCGCCGACGTGCGGACCCGTCAGGATAAAGCGGCATGAAATGGTCCGAGCTAAAGCGGGCGTCTGATACTATCCTCGCCGTCTGGCCCAATTACCGCCCGCTGCACGAACGCTGGTTCATGCAGGAACTTGTCGACAAAGGTGAACTCGCTCCTATTTGGCGCGAGCGCATGGTGCCGGGGGACAATGACGCGGTTTTTGCCGACCATTATCCTGATCGCGACACCGCCATCGCGGCCGCCGACGCGCTCAATCCCACCTTACGAGCAGCTCTCTCCGGTCGCGCGATGGACTCGGTCGCCAAGCGATCCCTCCAATTGAAGGTCGAAAAAGCCCTCCAATCCAAGCAGCGCTTGCAGGACGAAGAGGCACTAATGCTCGCCGAAGCCCTGCGTCGTCATGTAGGCGACGAGCAGCCGAGCGCTGATGCGCTGAAGCTCTCACCAGAGGCCGAGCGTTATCGTGCCGATCTCGCGGAACAGCTTGCGGCTATGCCCTATCTCAAAGTTGCCAAAGTCGGTCGATCGAACAACCGTTGGACACATTACCTGCTGTTCCTCGGGCACGACGGCATCTGGTCGAAGCCTTATCTCGCTGGTGAAAAGGCAGCTTTGACCGCCGAACGTGCAAAAATCGCGAATGGCTTCGATCTCAGCGCGACCATGCATTGGGGCAAAACGAAAGCCAGGATCAGACAAATCCTGCTGCCCCGCGCCAATCAATTGCTCCAGCTTGCAAGCGTGCAGCGCCTCCTCGCCGAAGCGCTCGCGAGAGGAGAACGCGTCCTGGTTTCGAATGGCATCGTCTTTTGGTACGAGGCCGACGGGGGCATTGGCTGGCAGGTGAAGGAGACTTCTTCAACGCGCAAAGCCGAAGGGGAGACGGTTTGGAAGGAGGGCACAATTCTCTCCACCAACCACGGCCGGTTAGTCGTGCTTCCCTACATAAAGGAGAATGGCGAGCACATCCGCGGCCATACCAAGAATGGCCCGAATGACGGGCGCGCTCTTCCGCGCCATCCCGACCACTATGTCGAGATTCCATTTTCTCTGTACGATGGTGATCTCATGATCGGGCTGTTCGGAGAGTTGCCCTACGAATGAGAGTGAATTTTCCCAGCGCCCGATCGTCGTTTTGTCAACTGGTCGTGGGTTGCGAAACGAGTGCGAGAAGGAAGGTCGATGTCACCTGTTGAGGCATGGCTCAACGCCAATACCGAAGGCTATGCTCACCTTGCGCCCGAAGAGCGCCAAGCAATCCACGAGTTCTCCCTGCTGTGGAGCTTCTTCGAAGCACGAGTGATGGCAAACAATGCCAGCATTGGCGGTTTCCGTGCGCGCGTCGCCCAGGCCGCGAATCATGGATCTGGTCTGGATGTTGAGCCTTTTCAGGAGGCTCTTGCGTTCTTCGCCGCGCGTTACCGCGACGGTAGTGGCTTCAACCATCGCTTCCAGGCGTTACGCTTCCACCCAGGCCCGAACGGCGGGCGTGCCGAGGTCGAGGCTGTTTTAAGTGAAGCTCAAACGGGCGCCGCAGAGACCATTCTGGCCTTGCTCATCATCGTCTACCGCCTGCGGAACAACCTCTTCCATGGCGAAAAGTGGAACTATTATTTCAAGGATCAGCTCGGAAACTTCACTCATGCGAGCGCCATCCTCATGCGCACGGTCGAGCTGTTTGCCGTCAAGGGATTGCTCACCTCTCCTGAATGAATGCGCACCGCGATTATCGAGCGGTGTCCCCAAGGAGTGAGAGCCTCCCGCCACGAGCCTCCGTCTCGGCCGACTCCTTCTGCGGGGAAACTCCTCAACACCCCATGAGAATGAGAATCCGGAAGGGATTTCGTGACGGGTTGTTCAAGAGTGATGGGGAGCAACCGCTCGACCCTAAGCCGAGCCAGGAGGGAGATGGCGCACCCATCAGGATTCGAACCTGAGGCCTCTACCTTCGGAGGGTAGCGCTCTATCCAGCTGAGCTATGGGTGCATTTATCTTCAGATAGTGTCCGAGGTCGACCAGGGTCAATCTCGATTCCAACTTTCAAACGATCGCAAACGGTGCGCGCTGGAAGCACTGCCGATTATAGTCGTTCGTACTCTACAGCTTCCTTCAATTTGCTTCCGCGGCGCTTCCACGACCACGGAAGCAGTTTCTCTGCTTCCTTCGAGTTCCGCCAATCGCTTGGCTTTCCTCAACTTTTTCAACCATCACTCACAGCGCGCTTGACTTAGCCTTGCCTTCGGAGGGCAGCGCTCTATCCAGCTGAGCTACGGGTGCGTGGGAAGTGGCGCGTAGCAGAGGAAGTCGGGTTATGCCAGCCGTTTGTGCGTTCGCCCGATCAGGCGTTTTGCTTCTTTCCGCTGGCTTTCGCCGCCGGTTCGGCCGTCTTGGGTTTATAGCGGCACAGATCGGCGACGATACAGCGCCAGCATTCGGGTTTGCGCGCCTTGCAGACATAGCGGCCGTGCAGGATCAGCCAGTGATGCGCGTGCAGGCGGAACGGCTGGGGCGTTGCCTTGTCCAGTTTTTTCTCCACCGCCAGCGGAGTCTTGCCGGGGGCCAGGCCGGTACGGTTGCAGATGCGAAAGATATGGGTGTCGACCGCAAAGGTTTCCTGCTGAAACGCGACATTCATCACGACATTGGCGGTCTTGCGCCCTACGCCGGGCAGCTTTTCCAGTGCATCGCGGTCTGCGGGCACCTGACTGCCATGTTCCGCGATCAACGCCTGTGACAGCGCAATGACGTTCTTCGCCTTCGAATTGAACAAACCAATCGTCTTGATATGCTGTTTCAGGCCATCCTCGCCCAGTGCGACCATCTTTTCGGGCGTATCTACCGTGGCAAACAGCGCGCGGGTCGCCCGGTTGACGCCCGCATCGGTCGCCTGTGCCGACAGCACCACGGCGACGAGCAGCGTATAGTCGTTGACCGACTCCAGCTCGGTTTCGGGGTGCGGGTTTTCCTCGGCCAGCCGCGAATAGAATTCGACGATATCTCCCTTTTTCAAAGCCCCAGCACCTGATCCATCGTGTAACGGCCGGGATCGCGTCCCGCGAGCCATAGCGCCGCTTTCACCGCACCGCGCGCGAAAATCGCCCGATCCTCGGCATGATGGGACAGTTCGATCCGTTCCCCGTCGCCGGCAAACAAAACGCTGTGATCGCCCGCCACCGTACCGCCGCGCAGGCTGGCGAACCCGATCGTACCGGCAACCCGGTCGCCTGTCAGCCCGGCGCGACCGATCACACTGGTTTCAGGAAGCGTCGTGCCGCGTCCTTCAGCGGCCGCCTCGCCCAGCATCAGCGCGGTGCCGGAAGGCGCATCGACCTTTCGCCGATGATGTGTTTCGACGATTTCGATGTCCCATTCCTCGCCAAGCCGCGATGCGGCCTGCCGCACCAGCGCCGACAGCATGGCGATGCCAAGCGAGGTATTGCCGGTTTGCAGAACCGCAATCCGCTCCGCCGCCTTGTCGATCGCGGCATGATGCTGCCCGGACAGGCCGGTGGTGCCGATCACGATCGGCGTGCCTGCGGCGATGGCCGCGTTCAAATGGCCTTCAAGCGCGGCGGGCGCGGAAAAATCGACCAGCACGTCGCTTGCCTGCGCCAGTGCCTCGACATCGCCGCCCAGATCGACACCGCCCGCATCACGCGCGCCCAGTTCGGACAGCACCTCGGCAATTGCCAGTCCCATGCGTCCCTGACTGCCCAGGATTCCGATGCCGGTCATGCTGTCCTCTCTACCCGTCGCTACAGCCCTGCTTTGACAGAAAAGCCGCGCGCGGGACAGACCTTCCCTGCGTGCCGGCGCGCGCTATGCTGAAGCGATGGATAAGATCGGCAATATCGTGGTGCTGACCGGCGCCGGAATTTCAGCGGAAAGCGGGGTGGCGACATTTCGCGGCCCCGGCGGCCTTTGGGAAGGACACCGGGTTGAGGATGTCTGCACGCCGCTGGCTCTGGCACGCGATCCGGCGACGGTGCATCGTTTCTATGACGAGCGCCGCGCGGGGCTGGCCGGTGTGGAACCGAACGCGGCGCATCACGCCCTGGCCCGGCTGGATGCCGCATGGCCGGGCCAACTGCTGATCGTGACGCAGAATGTCGATGATCTGCACGAGCGCGCCGGTGCAAAGCGGATGCTGCACATGCACGGCGCGCTGCTGTCGGCACTATGTTCAGGCTGCGGGGAACGGACGACATGGCGTCAACCGCTGCCGCCGAAAAGCCCCTGCCCCCATTGCCAAGCGCCCGCCCTTCGTCCCGATATCGTTTTTTTCGGCGAGATTCCCTATGGCATGGACCGAATCGAGGCGGCGCTGGCCGGATGCGACCTGTTCGTGTCGATCGGCACATCGGGCGCGGTCTATCCGGCCGCAGGCTTTGTGCAGATGGCCGCGCATTATGGAGCACAAACGCTGGAACTCAATCTGGACCCGTCGGAAGGCAGCCGGTTGTTCGACGAAAGCCGGCTGGGTCCGGCAAGCGTGCTGGTGCCCGAATGGGTCGAGAGGCTGCTGAGCGGTGCCGCACGCTGAACCACAATCGAGAATTTTTTTCTAATAATTCAGATGCTTGGAAGATAGTGCCCGCAAAATAATGGCACCGACCGGATACGATTTAGCCAGTTTGCGCCTGATCCTCCGTAAAACTTATTGGAACTCGCCCAGCACCGGCCTGTTATTGGGAAGGCCTTAAAATAAATAGAGAAGGCCGGGATACGCTTTTTAAAGCGAACAAACAAAAATCAAAAAGGGTTATTCCACGTGAAGGCCAGCAATTTCGCCGATCAATCCGACATTACCGTCAGCGACCCGCGGGAATTGAAACGAACCGTTGCCGGTACTGCTATAGGGAACTTCACCGAATGGTATGATTTCGGAACCTATAGCTATGTCGTTACGATTATCAGCACAGTATTCTTCCCCACATCATCGCTGGCCGATATTGCATCCTTCGCGGCACTGGCCGTTTCTTTCGTTGCACGCCCTATTGGCGGCATATTCTGGGGTATGCTCGGCGACCGGATCGGGCGAAAGGGCGTGTTGGCAATCACTGTGCTGATGATGGCGGCGGGTACGGCGGGACTGGGATTGCTTCCCGGCTATGCCGCGATCGGTATTGCAGCGCCAATCCTGTTGTTCGTCGCCCGCGCCGTACAGGGCTTTTCAACGGGCGGTGAATATGTCGGTGCGATGATTTTCCTCTCCGAACATGCGCCCGACCGTCAGCGCGGTCACGTCTGCAGCTTTCTGCCGGTTGGCACACTGGCGGGATATATCACCGGTGCGCTGTTCGTCATCCTTCTACAGGCGACGCTGACCCACGAGCAGATGGTCTCCTGGGGCTGGCGTATTCCGTTTCTGGTCGCCGCCCCGCTTGGCTTTGTCGGCATGTATCTGCGTCAAAAGCTTGATGAGACTCCGGCATATGAGAATCAGGACGATAGCGAGCGAATGAACAAACGTTCGCCGGTCGAGCAGGGTAAGGAAACGATCGCCAGGCAGTGGCGTCCGATGCTAATCGCTGCCGGACTGGTGCTGAGCTTCAACGTCACCAACTATATGCTGACCGGCTATCTGCCGACCTATCTGACCGAAAAGCTGGATGTCGCATCCAATCCTGCACTGATCATCATTGTGATCGTCATGGTGATTATCGGCCTGATCGTGACCTTTCTCGGCAATCTAAGCGACCGGATCGGCAGAAAACCTATTATGTGGGCGGGGTCGATCATGCTGGCCGTCCTGTCGCTGCCGACCTTCCTGCTGATCCTGAAGGGCGGTTACCTCTCGATCTTTCTGGGAACGCTGCCCATGGGTCTGATGCTCGTCTGCTTCATGAGTACCGAACCATCGACATTGCCCGCATTGTTCCCGACCTCGACGCGCTATGGCGCAACGGCGATATCGTACAATCTTTCAGTATCGGCTTTTGGCGGAACGACCCCGCTCATTGCTGCTGCTCTGGTCGATTTCACCGGCGACCTGCTTGTTCCGGCCTATATCCTGATCATCGCAGGGGTAGTTGGCATAGTGTCGATCTGGTTCATGGCAGAACCGGCGGGAAAACCGCTGGAAGGGGCGTCGCCCACCGTCGCCAGCGAGGAGGAGGCAGAAGAAATGCGTGCCGAACTGCAACCTGCCATGGCGTGACAGGCGCCCGATAGGTCAGTCCACCCAGTCGAGGCCGATGTCGCGATAGAGGCTGCGGTCTTCCTCCCAGCGGGGATTGACCTTGACGTGCAGGTAAAGATGCACGGGCACACCCATCATCCGGCTGAGTTCGGTGCGCGCCTTTGCACCGATTTCCTTGATGCGCTGCCCGCCTTTACCCAGCACGATCGCGCGCTGGGTTTCGCGCGCGACAAGAATCTGCTGATGGATTTCGACCGATCCGTCCTCGCGTTCCGAATATTTCTCGGTATCGACCGCGCTGGCATAGGGCAGTTCGGCATGAAGCTGGTGATAGAGCTGTTCGCGCGTCACTTCTGCGGCAAGCATCCGGTCGGTGGCGTCCGAGACCTGATCCTCCGGAAAATGCCAGGGGCCCTCAGGCATTCGCGCTGCGAGCGCGCTTTTGAGTTCGGGCACGCCGTCACCGGTGGAGGCAGAGACGAAATAGGTTTCGTCGAACGCCAATGTCTCGTTGAGCTTTGCCGCATGGCCCAGCAGCTTCGGCTTGTCAGCGACATCGACCTTGTTGAGGATCAGGATTTTGGGTTCGCTGCGTTCGGCCAGCGCCTCGACAATGGTCATGACCTTCGGACCCAGACCGCCCTTGCCGTCCACCACCAGCGCGATGGCGTCCGCGCCCTCCGCCCCGCCCCAGGCGGCGGCGACCATCGCCCGGTCAAGCCTGCGACGCGGATCGAAAATACCGGGCGTATCGACCAGCAGCAATTGCGTGTCGCCCTCAATCGCAATGCCCATCAAACGCGCACGCGTGGTCTGTGCCTTGGGGCTGGTGATCGCGACCTTTTGGCCGACCAGCGCATTGACCAGTGTCGATTTACCCGCATTGGGCGCGCCGACCACGGCGATCAGGCCGCATTTCGTCGGCGTGTCGGTCATGCCTGCACCTGTTCGAGCAGTGCGCGCGCTGCGGCGGTTTCCGCCTCCTGTTTCGACGCGCCCTCGGCACTCGCCTCGGCGAAAGTGCCAATGGCAACGCGCACGGTGAAGCGTGGCGCGTGTTGTGGGCCGGAGCGATCGACCACCGCATATTCGGGCGGACGACGGTGATTGGCGGCCGCCCATTCCTGAAGCGCCGATTTGGGATGCTGCGGCGCGCGGCGCTGGCTGTCGATGCGTTCGCCCCAGACGCTGCGGACGAAACGGCGCACCGGCTCCAGCCCCGCCTCCAGATACAGCGCGCCGAGCAACGCCTCCATGACATCCCCCAGCACATTGTCGCTTTGCGCAGCACCGTCGTCTCGCGCCTGCTTGCCCATGCGCAGATGGGGCACCACGCCGATTTCACGGGCAATTTCGGCACATACCGTGCCGGTGACGAGCGCGTTCAGCCGCTTGGAAAGCAGCCCTTCCGGTTCGTCGGGAAAGCGTTCGTACAACCACTCGGCCACGATCAGGCCAAGAATGCGGTCGCCCAGAAATTCCAGTCGTTCGTAGTTGTCAGCCCCGTGACTGCCATGCGTCAGCGCACGCTCGAACCGGGGAAGGTCTTCCGGCGTATGGCCAAAGGTCGTTTCAATCCAGGGAGCGAGCGGCGGTCGGGTCAAAAACCTTCCCCGATGCGGTGCCAGCGGGTCGCGGTGAACCAGGTCCAGGGCAACAGCCATTTGGCGGTGCCGTCAGTCGACCAGAAATTGACGACGGCTTTACCTTCCAGATTGATTTCGGGGACATAGCCGATGCCGCCGCCGACTTCCTGCGGGAAGCGGCTATCCTCGCTATTGTCGCGATTGTCGCCCATCAGGAACAGATGGCCCGCGGGGACATGAAACACCTGCGTATCGTCGGCGATGGTATTGCCGAGGTCGAGGACATAATAGCTTTTGCCGTTGGGCAGCGTTTCGCGATAGCGTGGGCGGCTGCAAATCTGCTTGCCCTGAATCGTCGTGACGAATCGCGGTTCGCATTCGGTGTTCGGCGTGATCGGCTCATTGAAATTGGCGACCCGCACCTTCGGCACCCCCTTGCCGTTCAGAAAGAGCTGACCGCCGCGCATCTGTACCGTATCGCCCGGAAGACCGATCACGCGCTTGATCCAGTCTTCCTTGTTGAGCGGCGGCGCCTTGAACACCACGACATCGCCGCGATGGGGATTACGCGCCAAAATACGGCCCGGAATCAACGGAATGCCCCAGGGGAGCGAATAGCGCGAATAGCCGTAATTCCATTTGGTGATGAAGATATAGTCCCCGATCAGCAGGCGCGGCAGCATCGATCCCGACGGAATGACGAAGGGGGAGATCAGGAAGCTGCGGATCACGAACACGATCAGCGCCAGCTTGACGAGGAAGCTCAGCGTGTCGCGCAGTTCGGATTTGGGCTTTGCCTCGCGCTTCGGCTTGGCGTCGGTGGGGGCGCTATCGGTCATGGCCGTGTGCTGTGCGACCGGGAAAGCGAGCCGTCAAGTGAAACGCCGCACGCGCACCCCTCAACAGGCGGTTTCGGCATCCGGATCGGTCGTGGCAATCAATCGGCGACCCGCGCGACGGGCAAAGGCCAGGGTAGATTTGCGGCGGACGGATGCCGAAACGCTGTCCTTGCGCGCTTCACGCAGGATTGCGGCATCATAGCGATCGGCAATGATGATGCCGGATCGTTCGGGCAGGAACAGTTCGCCGGCGAGCGGCGAATGGTCAAACCCCTGTGGCACTGCCCAGAAGAAGCGGTCGCAATGGTCGAGATAGTCGGTCCATTTATTGTCGCCGAGCAGATCGGCGCGCGACACCTTGATCTCGACAATGATGATCTGGCCACGTGAGTCGATCGCCATCAGGTCGGCGCGACGGCCATCGGCGAGAGGCACTTCCGCCATCGCGACATAATCATGCCGCAACAGCATCCTGCACACGCCCCGCGCCACATCCGCTGCGGTCAGCGCGCCGTCGGCAACGGGAGAAAGGGGATCGGACACAGCGGTAGCCATGCCCGACCCCTAGAACATTTCACGAACGTTGAAAAGCCGGTCGCGGTTCAGCGATAGAAGATGTGGTTACCGATCGACGCAACCTTAGCCAACCGCCAGTGCGGTTTGACATACCGCGCGTGGAAGAACAGCGCCTTGGGCACGGGGCTGTTCCACAGCTTCTGTTCGGCGATCTTCGCCACCGCCACTGCACGACGCCAGGAACGGCTATGGGTGCGCGGCTTGGGCAACCGGCCATGGCGGACAAAGGAAAACTGGCCGGGCTGGGTCAGCACCGAACAGACCGAACCGGGAAAGCGGCCCGAACGTGCGCGGTTCAGGATGACGTCCGCCACTGCAAGCTGTCCCGAAAGCGGCTCGCCCTTCGATTCGAAATAGATCCCGGTGGCGAGGCAGTTGAGCTCCTCATCCATATCGTCGGGAATCGTCTGTGCGGCCACAGCATCGGCCAGACTGGCATAGCTGTCTTCGCCACTTTGCGAACTCTTGTCACTATTGTCCGTTGCATCGGCAGTGGCGTCGTCGCCTTCCGGCGTGAGCTGCGGCGGAACCACCGGCGGAGGTGGAGTCGGAACCGTTGCGGCCGGTGCTGCGTTAATCTGGGAAACCGGCGTCTGGTCCCCGATCAGCGCCCCTGTCGGAATCTCTCCGGCGAAGCCCGGAGCCGTAGCGCCGAGCGATAGTGCAACACAGAAAACACCCGCCGTGCCAAGCACAGCGCGAAATGAGCGGTTCATCAATGATCGTTTCAATGCGGTGAGCGCTCACAGCCGGCAACTGCGTCTTAAAAGGCCGGCGCGGGCTTACCCCCCGACTGCGTCACCGCACGGAATCGCACCCCGCTTCGGTCCAACGCACCCAACAATGTGGGCGCGCCTATTATTCCGCAGCGCAGTGAAGTCAACCGAAAAGTAGCAAATCAGCGGCAAAGGGTTCCGGATCCGCGATATCCAGCTCAACCACCCATAAGTCAGGGTCGTTTCGGCATCGTTTCGCCCAATACTCCGATATTTCAGCTTCGCTCTCAGCGGATTTGGGGCCCGAGTGCACAAGCGTCGGCGCTCCGTCGGGACCAAGTCCGCGTTCCAGAAAACCAGCCGTGCGTCCACGCTCCATCGCCAGAATCAGCACGGCACCGGCGGTCGAGTCGCCTCGCTTGAGGACGGTTGCAACTCCGCCTTCGGCATTGGCCCGGCGGATCAGTGCCTGGACCAGAAATTGTGTTGCCGGACGTGCGCCCATCATTGCGCTGCATAGCCTTTGAGAGACGAGAGCGGGATGCGCGAGCGCATGAACGTTCCGGTTCCACGCGCCGCCTCTTCCCCATCCGCATCGATCAGGCGGGCATCGGCGACCAGAACCCGACGCTGACCGCTCACCCAGCGTCCTTCGGCCACGACCGGTCCCGCCTTGAGCGGGCGGGTCAGCAGGAGATTGAATGCGGTCGTCAGCAGAAAGCGGTCGGTGACCAGGCTGTTGGCGGCATAAAAGGCGGCATCGTCGAGCATCTTGAAATAACTCGTGCCATGCGCGGCACCCGCCGCATGATAGACGCGTTCTTCAACTTCGAAACGGATGCGCGCTACCCCCGCCTCGACAATTTCCAGTCTCGAGTCGAACAGTTCATTGATGGGTGCCGAGTCATACAGCGACTCAAGCGCACGAAAATGCGCTTCTTCCCCGCTGAGGTCAGGCCGCGTCACGCGCCTCCAGCCCGGTAAGGATGGCAAAAAGCGCATCGTCAGAGCCAGCTCCGCGCAGTTTATCGGCATAGTCCTGATCACGCAGCGCCCGTGCAACGCGCGCCAGCATTTTCAGGTGCACCGACCCTGCATCGGGCGGCGTCAACAGCATGAAGATCAGATCGACCGGCATGTCGTCGATCGCATCGAAATCAATCGGTTTCTCCAACACCAGCACCGCTCCCACAAGGTGCGGCAAGCCGGTATATCGGGCGTGAGGAATGGCGATGCCGTTCCCCGAACCGGTGGTCACCAGCTTTTCCCGCTCGTGCAAAAGGTCACTGACCTTCTTTGCATCGAGCGACCAGCATTCGTCGGCGAGCTGCCCGAGGCGGGTAAACAAAGCTTTTCGACTGGGAACGGAAACCCCGGTCCGAACAGCCCTGGGGGTCAGAAGATCACTGAAATCACGCATACTTATTCCAAATTTCGACAACCGGGTCGCCGCAACCAGATCGGCGACCCACTTCGTTATCGTTCAGTTCCGGTCCGGTTCGACCCATCCGATCGAGCCATCATGGCGGCGATATACCATATTGAACGATCCGGTACCGCTGTTGCGGAACATCAGGGCGCTGGTGTTGCGCAAGTCGAGCATCATCACCGCGTCCGAAACGCTGGCATCGGGAATGTCGGTACGCGTTTCGGCGATGATCAGCGGCGCGTCACCTGCCTCTTCCTCCTCCTTCGCGGAATCGAACACGGTATATCCCGCATTGTCATACGCGGCATTTTCCGCAGCCGCGATCACCTGACCCGCGTTGCGATCCTTTAATCGTCGCATATAGCGTCGCAACTGCTTCTCGATCTTGTCCGCCGCACCATCGAAAGCGCCATGCGCGTCCTGGCCTTCATTATGCCCCTTGAGCACCAGCCCCTGCATGACATGCGCAACGATGTCGCAGGTAAAGCTTTCATGCGGTCCGCGGCCGAACGTCGCATGGGCAGAAATCGCGCGGGAGAAATATTTGTCCGCGATACCCTGAAGCCGGTCGGTAACATGCTCTTTCAGCGCGTCACCCGTGTCGACCTGATGACCAGATACCCGGATATCCATTGTTTTTCTCCTTAGCTATATGGATGAGCGAACTAGGTAGCGGTTCAAACCCCGTCAATGCGGGGTGTTCCACAGGGGCTCTTTAATTTTTCCTACAAATTCGGCGTGTCGGGCCAATTCTTCGGTTGTTGCCGCGAACGGACGCGGCGGACGCACTACGGAGCTGGTCGGAACGGGGTTCGAGACCGCTTCTTCCGCACCCGATTCCTGCGCCAGTTCCAGACCAATCTGGCGACCACCGGTCAGCTCGACATAGACCTGCGCGAGAAGCTGCGCATCGAGCAGCGCGCCGTGCAGCACGCGGCGGCTGCGGTCGATGCCGAAACGCACGCACAGCGCATCGAGCGTATGCTTGGCGCCCGGATGTTTGGCGCGCGCCATTACCAGCGTATCGACCATCCGGTCCATGGCGATGGGCGCATGGCCGCACTGTCGCAATTCGCCGTTCAGAAAGCCGAAGTCGAACCCGGCATTATGGGCCACCAACGGGCTGTCACCGAGAAATGCGAGCAGCGCTTCCACCTGAGTCGCGAACAGCGGCTTGTCGGCAAGGAAAGTATCCGACAGGCCGTGCACTGCCTGCGCCTCTGCCGGCATCGACCGTTCAGGATTGAAATAACAGTGAAAATTGCGGCCGGTCTCGACCCGGTTGACCAGTTCGATGCAGCCGATTTCCACCAGCCGGTCGCCGCCCGAGAAGCTCAGTCCCGTCGTTTCGGTATCGAAAATAATTTCACGCATGGCGGGGATTATCGGACTCGATTCTCCCGGAGGCAAGCGATGAGCGATTCCACCTCCGCTCGCGTTGCATCGAGCGACCCGCCAGTGTCGATAATATGGTTCGCACGCGCGCGCTTTTCGACATCGGGCATCTGCCGCGCCAGCACGGCATCGAATTTGTCCAGCGTCATGCCGGGACGGGCAAGCACGCGCCGCGCCTGCACATCCGGTGGGGCGGAGACGACGGCAATACTGTCCACGCCCTTGTCGCCGCCGGTTTCGAACAGCAACGGAATGTCGAACACCACCAACGGTGCATCGGCATGTTCGGCAAGGAATGCAGCCCGCATTTGCGCGACCATGGGATGCATAATCCCCTCAAGCTGCTTCATCGCGGCATCGTCGTTGAGCACGCGTGCGCCCAGCGCCTCCCGATCGACGCCATCAGGGCCGGTGGTGCCGGGAAAGGCTGTTTCGATTGCCGCCAGCGCTGCGCCACCCGGCCCCTGCAACCCATGCACCGCGGCATCGGCATCGAACACCGGTACACCCGCATCCGCAAACATCGCCGCCACGGTCGACTTTCCCATGCCGATCGAACCGGTAAGGCCAAGCTGGATCATACCGTCAACAGCGCACGCAGTTCCTCATCCCGATCGCGCGGCGGGGCAATGCCGAAAAACAGCTCAAAAGCGAGCGCCGCCTGGCCGATCAGCATGTGCAGGCCATCGACGGTCTCCAATTGGCGTTCCCGCGCCGCCGCCAGCAGCGGCGTTTCGAGCGGTGCATAAACAATGTCATATACCAGCGCGTCTTCGGGAAGCGGATCAAGGTCGATCTCAAGCGGTGGCTGCCCCACCATGCCCATCGGACTGGCGTTGACGAGGAGATCGACCGGCGGCAGCGGTTCGCCCAGACCGACCGCATCGCCCTTCAGCCCGAACAACGCCAGTAGCCCTGCGGCCTTAAGCGGGCTGCGGTTCAGGATCGTGACCTGCGCGACGTCCATCCGCGCCAGTGCATAAAGCACCGCACGTGCGGCCCCGCCTGCGCCGATTACCGCGACATGCGCACCGGCAAGGTCGGTGTCGGCCAGCGGAGCATAGAAACCGGCGATATCGGTATTGGTCGCCGCCAGCGCACCGTCTTCGTCGCGAAACACCGTATTGGCCGCGCCCAGCGTTTCATGCAGGTCGCCATGATCGGCAACCAGTTCCAGAATCGCCTGCTTATGGGGAATAGTGACATTGCAACCGCGCCAGCCCGCATCGTTGCGGCGCGTAGCGATGAAGTCGGCCAGCCCTTCGGTGGTGACATGGGTTGCACCATAGGTGGCGTCGATGCCGAGCGCATCGATCCAGAAACCATGAATCATCGGCGATTTGGAATGGGCGATCGGATCGCCGATCACTTCCGCTCTCATCTGCGTCATGCCGTCAGCACCTTTCGAACCCTGAGATAGTCGAGAACCGGCAGCAACGGCATACCGAGAATGGTGAAACGATCACCGACGATACGCGCAAACAACTGCACGCCCATCGCCTCCAGCCGATAACAGCCGACGCACCCGGATATTGCGGGCCATTCGGCATCGAGATATTCGTCGATAAAGCCGTCGGAGAGCGGCCGTACGTGCATTCTGGCCCGATCGACATGACGCCACACGGCGCTGCCGCCCTCGGCAATCACTGCGGCGCTGATCAGATCATGATGGCGGCCCGAAAGCCGTTTGAGATGCGCGCGCGCCTCGTCGCGGTCGCGCGGCTTGTCGAGGATCGTCCCATCGTCGAGCACGGCAATCGAGTCACCGCCCAGTACCAGCGCCTGCGGCTCGCGTCGGCTGATCTTGACCGCCTTCAGTTCGGCCAGCGCATCGGCGAAATCACGCGGGTTCAGGTTACAACCCAGCGACGCCTTGGCGGCCTCTTCGTCCACACCGCTCGCTTGTGCGACGTAAACCACGCCGGCAGCATCCAGCATCGCCCGGCGCGAGGCGCTCTGAGAAGCGAGGATCAACGTCATTTGCCGTCCGGTTTGACGCCGCGTTCGGTACACAGCGTAATGATCGCAGCGGCGGTTTCCTCGATCGAACGACGGGTAACGTCGATCACCGGCCAGTCATTGTCGGCGAACATCCGGCGGGCATAGGCCACCTCCCGCGTCACTGAATCCTGATCGACATATGCGGTTTCCGGCGCCTGATTAAGCGACAACAGGCGATTGCGGCGCACCTGAATCAGCCGTTCCGCACTGGTCGTCAGCCCGACCACCATCGGATGTTTCAGGGTGAACAGGGAAGGCGGGGGAGGAGATTCGAGCACGATCGGAATATTGGCGGTCTTGAACCCGCGATTGGCGAGATAGATCGACGTCGGCGTCTTGGAGGAACGCGAGACGCCCGCGAGCACGATATCCGCCTCTTCCCAATCCTCCCAGCCGATGCCGTCATCATGGGCAATGGTGAACTGAATGGCATCGACCCGCGCAAAATAGGCGGCGTCCAGCGTGTGCTGACGACCGGGCCGGGCCTTCGCCTCCTGCCCCAACAGGCTGGACAGCGCATGGTTAACCGGATCGAGCGGCGCAATCGCAGGCAGGCCCATCGACCGGCAACGGGTTTCGAGCGTGCGACGGATATCGGCATTCACCAGCGTGAACAGCACCAGCCCGGGGTTCTGCGAAATCTCCTGAAGGATCCGCTCCAGATGTGCCTCGCTACGCACCATCGGCCAGAAATGGCGCAGCGTTTCGACATCGTCATACTGGGCGAGCGCCGCCTTGGCGATATTCTCCAGCGTCTCGCCGGTAGAGTCCGACAAGAGGTGCAGATGAAGCCGCATCGCCATGGATCAGGACAAGCCTGTGGATAACATGGGGGCAATCGCTAGCGTAAGTTACGTCTCGGGCCAAGCGCTGTGATTCCACGGAATCGATGCCCGCTTCATCCACAGGCCATGCCTTCAGGAACAAACTTATCCACAGGCTGGGGATAGTCGGGATAATGGAATCGAATCGGCGGGGTTAAGCCACGCCGACCATGTCAAACTGTTGGCATTTTCGGGATGAAAGCGTAATCCCCGATGCGCACAGCCCAACAACACACTTCATCCTTTCAATATATATTCTTATTATTTGTAGAGAGGCCGAGCTTGCCCGAAATTTCCGAACCAAAGGCGCTTCTGGCCACGTTGAAAGGGGTGAAGCAGGAAAAGGCTCCTGTCTGGCTGATGCGTCAGGCGGGTCGCTATCTCCCCGAATATCGCGCACTGCGGGCGAAGAAGGGGGGCTTCCTCGATCTGGTCGAGGACAGCGATGCGGCAACCGAAGTGACGTTGCAGCCGATCCGCCGTTTCGGATTTGACGGCGCAATCCTGTTTTCCGACATTCTGGTGATCCCGCGTGCGCTGGGACAGGATCTGTGGTTCGAGGCAGGGGAGGGGCCGCGGCTGGCACCGGTGCTGGAGGATCGCACCGCCATTGACCGGCTTGTAAGCGGCAGGGGCGATATGGCGTCGCTCGACCCGGTTTATGCAACGGTGACGAAGGTGCGCGCAGCACTCCCGCCTACGGTTACCTTTCTGGGCTTTGCTGGCAGTCCGTGGACGATTGCGACCTATATGATCGCCGGGCGAGGAAGTCGTGAGCAGGCAGCGGCGCGACGACTGGCCTATGCTGATCCACAGGCAATGCAGATGCTGGTCGACCGAATCGTCGAGGCGACCATTTCCTACCTGTCGAAACAGATTGAGGCAGGCGTCGAGGCAGTGCAGTTGTTCGACAGCTGGGCGGGCAGTCTTGCCCCTGCCGAATTCGAACGCTGGGTGATCGCGCCGACCGCGCGCATCGTGACCGCGTTGCGCGAACGCCATCCCGATACGCCCGTGATCGGCTTTCCCAAGGGGGCAGGCGGTAAGCTGGCCGCCTATGCCCGCGAAACCGCGGTCGATGCGATCGGGCTGGATGAAACCGTCGATCCTGTCTGGGCCGACCGGGAATTGCCCCCAGGGCTGCCGGTACAGGGCAATTGCGATCCCCTGGCGCTGATCGCGGGTGGAGCGCGGCTGGACGGCGCGGTTGACGCGATCCTTGCCGCCTTTGCCGAACGGCCGCATATCTTCAATTTAGGGCATGGCATCCAGCAGGATACACCGATCGCCCATGTCGAACGCCTGATCGCACGGCTACGGGAGCGCAACGCATGATCAACTGGCTGGGACAGGCCTATCTGTGGGTGTTGGCCGCACACATTATCTTCGTGATCTTCTGGATGGCGGGGCTGTTCATTTTTCCGCGTTATCTGGTCCATCATCAGGAAGGGCTGGCCGATCCCGCCGAACCGCCGCGCTGGGAGGCGCGTGAGGCACTGTTGCGGCGAATGATACTCACACCCTCGCTGATCATCGTCTGGCTGCTGGGACTGGCTCTGGCGGCGAATATGGGCCTGTTCAACGGTCAGCCTGGGCTGGGGTGGCTGCATGCCAAATTGCTGCTCGTTATCATCCTGACCGGCTATCATGGTTGGATGGTCAGCTATTCGCGCAAGCTGAAGGCGCGCAAGCCGACGCTCAACGCCCGCCAGTTGCGGATGGTGAATGAGGTTCCGGCGGTCCTCGTCACGCTGATCGTCATTCTGGCGGTTGTTAAACCCTTCTGATCGTCTGGCATCGCCATTGAGTTGAGTTCAGGCGGGAAGTGACGATGCTGGGATTGTTGATGGGCAGCGCTGGCGGCTGATATGACGGCTGCAAATGATGCCAGGCGGTGCGGTGCGATCCTTGAAGAACGGGGCGGCTATATGAGCAAATTGGGTGCCGCTCTTTCGGGTAAGAAGCAGGGCTGACCGAGTTGTCGGATATTGACTTTACCGGCTTTCGTCCCTAGTTCGACAGTGTTTGCTGCGCGGCACTTTCGCTGCCGGTATTTTCCATATCCTTAGTGCTGTCCCTGTGTTCCTTCACAGCCTTCCGGCACACTCTCCCCAACGCCTTACATACCGGACCCTATTCCGATGCATCTCAAAGACCTGAAAAAGAAAACACCCGCAGAACTCGTCGAAATGGCCGAAGGGCTTGGCGTCGAGGGTGCGTCGACCATGCGCAAGCAGGATCTGATGTTCGGCATCCTGAAGGTGCAGGCCGAGCAGGGCGAGCAGATCATGGGGCTGGGTACGATTGAGGTGCTGCCCGACGGGTTCGGGTTCCTGCGCAGTCCGGAAGCCAATTATCTGGCCGGTCCCGACGATATTTACGTATCGCCCAATCAGGTCCGCAAGTTCGGGCTGCGCACCGGCGATACCGTGGAAGGTGAAATTCGCGGCCCCAGGGACGGCGAACGCTATTTCGCGCTGACCAAGCTGCTCAAGGTCAATTTCGACGATCCGGACGCGGTGCGTCATCGCGTCAATTTCGACAATCTGACGCCGCTCTACCCGGAACAGAAGCTGACGCTCGATCCGCAGGATCCGACGATCAAGGACAAGTCGGCGCGGGTGATCGATATCGTATCGCCACAGGGCAAGGGTCAGCGCGCGCTGATCGTTGCCCCGCCGCGCGTCGGTAAGACGGTGTTATTGCAGAACATCGCCAAGGCGATCACCGACAACCATCCCGAAGTGTTCCTGATCGTGCTGCTGATCGACGAACGGCCGGAAGAAGTGACCGACATGCAGCGTTCGGTGAACGGCGAAGTGATCAGCTCGACCTTCGACGAACCGGCATCGCGGCACGTCCAAGTTGCTGAAATGGTGATCGAAAAGGCAAAGCGCCTGGTCGAGCACAAGCATGACGTCGTCATCCTGCTCGATTCGATCACGCGTCTCGGCCGTGCCTACAACACCGTGGTCCCGTCATCGGGCAAGGTGCTGACCGGCGGTGTCGACGCCAATGCGCTCCAGCGTCCCAAGCGCTTCTTCGGTGCTGCCCGCAACATCGAAGAGGGCGGATCGCTGTCGATCATCGCCACCGCGCTCATTGATACCGGCAGCCGCATGGACGAAGTGATTTTCGAAGAGTTCAAGGGCACCGGCAACTCTGAAATCGTGCTCGATCGCAAGGTTGCGGACAAGCGCATCTTCCCGGCCCTCGATGTTGGCAAGTCGGGTACGCGTAAGGAAGAATTGCTGGTCGAAAAGGGCACGCTGTCGAAAATGTGGGTGCTGCGCCGTATTCTGATGCAGATGGGTACTGTCGATGCGATGGAATTCCTGCTCGACAAGATGAAGGATTCGAAGACCAACGAGGATTTCTTCGATTCGATGAACCAGTAGCGCTTCTGTCGCGTTGGCCGTGGAATGATTGCGCTTCTTTCCAGCATCACCGCTGCCACAGGGGCAGCCGGTCCGAATTCGCTCGGCGATATCTGGCATCATATCGTCAGCGATTTTTCCAATCTCGGCGAACCGGCAGCTATGGCCGCGTTCGTTCAGGTACTGATGATCGATCTGGTGTTAGCGGGCGACAATGCGATTGTGGTCGGTGCGCTCGCAGCCGGTCTCCCTGCGGATCAGCGGCGCAAGGTGATCCTGATCGGGATCAGCGCCGCGCTGGTGTTGCGGATTATTTTCGCGCTGATCGTCACCTGGTTGATGGGCATTGTCGGCCTGATTTTTGCGGGCGGCCTGCTATTGCTGTGGGTCAGCTGGAAATTCTGGCGTGAGCTGCGCGAAGGTGGCGACGGACACAGTGCCGGTTCCGAAGAGATTGAGGGCGACGAACATAGCGGACTGAAGTCCGCCAAGAGCTTTGCCGGTGCCGCATGGGCAGTGGCCGTTGCGGATGTATCGATGAGCCTCGACAATGTGCTGGGCGTTGCCGGTGCCGCACGGGCACATCCGGGTATCCTGATCGTCGGACTGTTATTGTCCGTGGCACTGATGGGGCTGGCAGCCAACTTCATCGCGCGGATCATCGATCGCCATCGCTGGATCGGCTATATCGGGCTGGCCGTAATTCTCTATGTCGCGTTCAAGATGATTTATGACGGCTGGATCGGTAGCCATGGCACGGAGGGGCTGGTCACGCTGTTCACCTGACCAGCCCGTACCGGTCAGCCGAGATGTTCGGCGAAGAATTTGGCCGTACGGTCATCGGCAAGATCGGCCGATTTTTCGGAACGGCGCTTTCCCACTTCGGTCGCAAAGCCGTGATCTTCGCCCGGATAGTCGTGCAGCGTGACTTTCGGATGATCTTCCAGCCCTGCATGCATCTTCTTTTGCGTTTCCTTGTCGACGAAATGGTCTTCACCGGCAATGTGAAGCATCAGCGGCTTTGAAATCGCATGTTTTTCATTGAGGAGGCCGTCGATCCCAACACCGTAGTAGCCGACCGTTGCATCGATATCGGTGCGCGCGGCGGTCATAAAGGCCAGGCGACCGCCAAGGCAGTAGCCGACAGCGCCGACTTTCTTGCCCTCGCTAAGCTCGCGCGCCTTATGGATGGTCGCTTCGATATCGCGAATGCCCGCATCCTGATTGAACTTGCCCATCAGGTCGAGCGCGCGTTGCATCTCCGGCTCAATATCGGGATCAAGCTCGATACCGGGTTCCAGCCGCCAGAAAAGATCCGGGGCAATGGCAAGATATCCTGCCTCTGCCAGCCGATCGCATTTGCGTCGGATGCCGGCATTGACCCCGAAAATTTCCTGTATCACGATAATCGCAGCCCGGCGCGCGCCTGCGGGTTCAGCGATATAGGCGGCGAACTCGCCATTACCGTCTGGGCTCTTGATGGTGATCGACTTGCTCATGCAGGATTCTCCCTAAAATTGGTTCACGCCTCATTTTGGCGGTGCCATGCTGGTTCACTAACGTGCAAGCATAGAACAGGATGCATGATTTGTGGGCGCTCTTGATCCTATACGCTATGCACAGGATTATGACGGGCCGAAGCCTTTTCTGATGGGTGCCCCGACAGGAGAAACCGCATGAAGATCAATGTCGAGGTTGAATGTACGCCGGAGGAAGCAAGGCGCGCGATGGGGCTTCCCGATTTCACGCCGGTGCATGACCGCTATATTTCTATGTTACTGGAATCCCTTGAAAAAGGCGCGCCACCTGAAATGCTGGAGACCATGCTGAAAGGCTGGGCACCGATGGGTGAGGCGGGGATGCAGTTCTGGCGCAAATTATTCGACATGACGTCGGGCGGAATGAGTTCTGGTCGCGACTAAAGACGGTGGATACGATTTTCGCCCTATCCAGCGGGCAGCCGCCAAGTGCCATTGCAGTCATCCGGATCAGCGGTTCTCAAACTGCGTCAGCGCTATCAGCATTGGCTCGCGCGCTGCCGCAGCCACGGCGGGCAAGTCTGCGTCGGCTGTACGATCCGCAAAGCGGCGAGGAACTGGATCAGGCATTGGTCCTGTGGTTTCCCGGTCCGGCAAGTGCGACGGGCGAGGACCTGGCGGAACTGCACCTGCATGGCGGCAGGGCAGTCGTTGCGGCGATCGAGACGGCACTTGGCAACGTAAAAGGATTACGCCCCGCCACCGCGGGAGAATTTACGCAGCGGGCATTGATGAACGGACGGATCGACCTGACTCAGGCGGAAGGTCTCGGTGAATTGCTGTCGGCAGAAACGGAGGCTGCCCGTCGGGCGGCCGTGCATGCCAGTGAAGGCGGCATCCGCAAAAAGGTTGAACAGTGGAACGACCGCCTGTTGAACGTATCCGCGTCAGTTGAAGCGGAACTCGATCACTCCGATGAGGAGGATGTGGCGGCTGTTATCGGGTCCGGGCTCTCTTATCGTCGCGATTGCATCGCTCTCGCGGAGGAGCTGGAGCGGGCATTGGCATCGCCTTCGGTCGAGCGGTTGAATGAGGGAATTCGGATCGTACTCGCCGGTCCTCCCAATAGCGGTAAGTCGAGCCTGATCAATGCGATGACGGGGCGCGATGTCGCCATCGTATCGGCGATCGCCGGCACGACGCGCGACCGGATCGAGATGGCGGTGACGCGTCGCGGTTATTCCTATATTCTGACTGACACGGCAGGTCTGGCAACCAAAACCGATGATCCGATCGAAGCCATCGGAATTGAGCGTGCGCGCCAGGCGCTGGATGCAGCAGATGCGATTTTGTGGCTGGGGGATGAAAATCCGGATATCGCTTCAGACGCATCAATCATATTGATCCACGCGCGTTGCGATGAACCTGAGCGTGACGCGACGCCTGACGACCGGACACCGGTTTCATCGAAAACGGGTGCGGGACTGTCGGTGCTTTGGGAAAAGATCGAAGAACTGGCAAGCCGCCATATTCCTGCTGAAAGTGCTGTATTCTTCAATGAGCGTCAGCGACGGTTGATTACTGAATGGAAGAACCGGCTTGAAGCAGCAGCGCAGGAGGAGGATCTTCTTCTGGTGGGCGAGCAATTGCGGCTTGCGCGATCGCTTTGCGACCAGATAACAGGCCGGGCAGGGGTCGAGGCGATGCTGGGCGATATTTTTGCGCGCTTTTGTATCGGTAAATGATGTTCCACGTGGAACATTTTGACCTGAGCGATTGAAGGGCGTAGCGAGCGCGCCGTGCATATGTTCGATGTCATTGTGGTGGGCGGGGGCCATGCCGGAACCGAAGCTGCGGCCGTAGCGGCACGGCGGGGTGCGTCCGTGGCCCTGATAACTTTTGATGCCGCCAAAGTTGGTGCCATGTCGTGCAACCCGGCCATTGGCGGGCTGGGTAAAGGCCATCTTGTCCGTGAAGTGGATGCGTTTGACGGATTGATCGCACGCGCGGCCGATGCGGCGGCAATCCATTACCGGATGCTCAATCGAAGCAAGGGAAGCGCGGTCCAGGGGCCGCGCATTCAGGCGGATCGCACCTTATATGCTTCGGCAATTCAGCAGATGTTAGACCGGTTGCCGGGGCTGACCATCGTCGAGGGGGAAGCGGATAGCCTGATCCTGAAGGACGATGGTTCGATCGCGGGTATCCGGCTTGGTGACGGGAGCGCGGTGAGAGCGCCGGCGGTTGTCCTGGCAACGGGCACTTTTTTAGGCGGCAGGCTGTTTCGCGGCGAAGACCGTGAAACGGGTGGGCGCGTGGGTGAGCGCGCCGCGAGCCGCCTGGCTGAGCAATTGCGTTCGCTTGACCTGCCAATGGCGCGGCTCAAGACCGGCACGCCGCCACGCCTTGATGGGCGCACTATCGACTGGGCGGTGTTGTCCGAACAACCGTCGGATTCGGATTTCTGGGCTATGTCTCCGATGACGACGATACGCCGGAACCCGCAGATTTTTTGCGCGATCACCCGCACCAATCCCGGCACTCACGATGCCATCCGTCGTGGCCTGGACCGCTCGCCGCTTTTTTCCGGCGATATCGGGGGGCAGGGGCCGCGTTACTGCCCTTCGATCGAGGACAAGATTCACCGGTTTGGGGATCGGGACGGCCATCAGGTGTTTTTGGAGCCGGAAGGGCTGGACACGCATCTCGTCTATCCGAACGGGATTTCCACATCGCTTCCCGTCGACGTACAGCATGAAATGGTCCGTTCGATGAAGGGCCTTGAACACTGCGCTATCATCACGTCGGGCTATGCGGTCGAATATGACTATATCGATCCACGCAGTCTCGACCACAGACTCGCATTGCCGCAATTGCCTGGTCTATATTGCGCCGGGCAGATTAACGGAACCACCGGCTATGAGGAGGCGGCGGGGCAGGGGTTGATCGCCGGCGCCAACGCCGCCGCCTTTGCGCTCGACATTGAACCGCTCCTGCTAGATCGCGCGACCAGTTATCTGGGCGTGATGGTTGACGATCTGGTGGTGCAGGGTGTGACTGAGCCCTATCGGATGTTGACTGCACGCGCGGAATATCGCCTGCGGTTGCGCGCGAATAATGCACATCACCGGCTGAGCGATATTGCCGAGCGTCTGGGATGCCTTGGACAGGAACGGCAACAATGGGTAAATCTGTATCGCCGGGAACGGGCGCGTCTGGATTCGGTATTTGATCGGAAAATTGCGCCGAACACATTGCGCGTCGAAGGTCTTTCCGTGCCGGAAGATGGAATTGTCCGCAGCGTTGCAGAGTGGTTGCGCTTTCCTGCTGTACCGGCGGAATTCCTTTTTTCGGACGAGAATATTGCGAGCAATCCTGTTTTGCAGGAGCGGATCGAAGATGCTCGATATGCGCCGTATCTGGAGCGTCAGGCGCAGGAGGTTTCGCAGATGCAGGCCAATGACGCTATTTCACTGAACGGTGGACTGGACTATCGCACCATCCCCGGGCTTTCGGCAGAAATGGTCGAGCGGCTCTCGGCCACCAGACCAGCCACATTGGGACAGGCGTCACGAATCCGCGGCATTACTCCAGCGGCATTGTCGGCGATCCTGCTCTATGTAAAGCGAGCGGGCTAATGACTGAGCATGAAGCTCGTCAGTGGATAATTGACCGATTTGGTGTTTCACGTGAAACACAAATTGAGCGTTTTTGCGCTTTGGTGCTGGAGGAAAGCAATCGCCAGAATTTGATTGCGCAATCGACCATTCCCGAAATCTGGGCGCGCCATATTGTCGATTCTGCGCAACTGATTGGATTGGCGCCCGATAGCGATGGCGAATGGCTCGATATCGGAAGCGGGGCCGGCTTTCCGGGGATTGTCGTGGCGATCTTGAGGGATGCTCCCATCCGAATGATCGAACCCAGAAAACGGCGCGTCGATTTTCTCGCAAGCGCGTGTGAGACGCTGGGGCTGCGACATGTGAGCATCGACCCGGTGAAAGTCGAAAAGGTGATGCTGCAGCGCCCTGCGGCAATTATTTCCGCGCGTGCCGTGGCTGCTCTTCCAAAGTTATTCAGTGCAGGGGCGCATCTTGCGGATAAAAATAGCTGCTGGCTGTTGCCAAAAGGACAATCGGTACATTCGGAGGTGGAAGAGGCACGCAAGTCATGGCAAGGTGTGTTTCACGTGGAACAAAGCCTCACCAATTCTGACTCTGCCATAGTGGTTGCGCGGGAAGTTCGGTCTCGATGATTTGTATTGCGGTTGCCAATCAAAAAGGTGGCGTGGGAAAGACCACCACCGCAATCAATGTGGGAACGGCGCTGGCAGCGACGGGAATGCGGGTTCTGCTGCTCGACCTTGATCCGCAAGGAAATGCATCGACAGGGCTGGGAATCAGCCGTCATGATCGCGAGCGGTCGACCTACGACCTGTTGATCAGTGATATCAGCCTGACCGAAGCTGCGGTTTCAACGCGGGTTCCCAGACTGGATATTGTACCGGCGACGGTGGATCTTTCAGGCGCGGAAATCGAACTGATCGAATTTGAAGCGCGCACCCATCGTCTGGACAGGGCAGTGCAACGTAGCGATGATCGCTGGGATGTCATATTGATCGACTGCCCGCCGTCGCTTGGCCTGTTGACGATCAATGCCATGGTGGCCGCACATGCGCTGCTCGTCCCGCTTCAGTGCGAATTTTTCGCGCTGGAGGGGTTGAGCCAATTGCTGACGACGGTTGAGCGGATTCGTACGCGCTTCAATCCGGGTCTTTCGATCCTCGGCGTGGTGCTGACCATGTATGATCGCCGGAACCGTCTCACCGATCAGGTATCCGACGATGTGCGGGCGGTGCTGGGCAATGTTGTGTTCGAAACGGTCATTCCGCGTAATGTACGTCTTTCGGAGGCGCCGAGCCATGGCGTACCCGCGCTGATCTATGACCATCGCTGTCCGGGGTCCGAAGCCTATATCGCCCTTGCCCGCGAAGTGATTGCCCGATTGCCACAACCGACGGAGGCCGCATGAACGACAAACCCGCAGCATCGGCGCGCAAGGTCCGGCCGGGGCTGGGCAGGGGACTGAGTGCCCTGTTGGGCGACGTCGATCGTGAAGAACCGATCGAGGGCGGCGCACCTCCTGCCGGTATCCGCATGTTGCCGGTCAGTGCGCTTGCGCCGCATCCCGGTCAGCCGCGCCGCCATTTCGATGAAGAGGCGATTGCCGAACTCGCCAATTCCATCGCGCAACGCGGGTTGATTCAACCCATTGTCGTGCGCCCGCATGGTAAGGATTTTCAGATTGTCGCGGGCGAGCGGCGCTGGCGCGCGGCACAGCGGGCGCGCCTTCACAATGTGCCGGTAATCGTCCGCGAGCTTTCCGACGCCGAAACGCTTGAAATTGCGCTGGTCGAAAATATCCAGCGCCAGGACCTGAATGCGATCGAAGAAGCCGATGCCTATCGCAAGCTGATCGAGGAATTCGGGCATACGCAGGAGGCGCTGGCAAGGCTGGTGGCGAAATCGCGCAGCCATATCGCCAATTTGCTGCGGCTTCTGGATCTGCCGGTGCAGGTGCAGAAGATGGTCATCGAAGACGAGCTGCAAATGGGGCACGCGCGTGCCCTGATCGGTGCCCCCGATCCCTTGGCGCTGGCGCAACGGGTACGCGACAAACAACTGACCGTGCGAGAGACCGAGCGACTGGTGCGGCAGGCGCGTTCAGGCAAAAAAGACCGAAAGACCGAAGGAAACGGCGGCAGCGGCGATACCGGCCAGGATGCTGACCTGCAGGCGCTTGAACAGCAACTCGGCGACGTCCTCGGGCTGCATGTACGAATCAGCCATTCGGATAAGGGCGGAGCGCTGACCATCAACTATTCGACGCTCGATCAGCTCGACATGGTATGCCAGCGGTTGAGCGGAGATGGTTTCTAAAAATAATATTTAATTCATATACTTATATGAAATCTCCTGTCGAGAGGATTGCCTCGGTAGCGACAGTCGCAACCTGTCGCGCGACGGTGCGTTCACAAAAGAATGAATCGTCGATCAGAAGTTTCCATTCCCCTCGATAGCATCGTTTTTGGCTATGGGCCGATGATTCCGTTCGTGGCAGCGGCGGTGGGTATCTGGCTGATGCACCGTCCATGGCCGATGATCGCGCTATGGCTGGTGACCTTATGGGGCGCGTTGATTCTGTCCTTTATCGCCGGGGTTCGACGTGGTTTTGGGTTCGGGCGGCAAACCGCTTCGACGCGAACCGAGATCCTGACCATGCTTCCCTATTTCGTAATTGCCGGACTGGCATTGGTGGTATCGTCGCAATTGCTTGCTATTGCATTGTTAATGCTTGGATTTCTTCTTGCTGCGGTGCTGGACCGGCATGCCGCGCTGAACGGGGATGCACCCGCGCATTTCGCACGCTTACGTCCACCGCAATTCCTGATAGCAGTGCTAGCACTGGCTGCGATCTGGCTGCATCTGGCATTGGCAGGAAGTTGAATCTCAAACGTAGTTAACGCTGTTTTAGGCGTTTTACGGGCAGATAGCCTGTATGCGTCTTCCCGTATCCCGATGGCCGTTGCTGGTGCTGCCGACGCTCCTGTTCGTGGCGTTCTTTCACTGGCAGATGCTCGACATCGGCAATGCCGGATGGCTGATCCGCGGCACGGACAATGGTGAAAATGCATTGGGCCTTCATGCCTGGCTGCATGATCCCGCGCCGAGCTTGTTGAAAACATGGCTGCTGGGCGGGCCGGAGGGGGTGTCCCTGTTGTTCACGGACAGCAACCCGCTGATCGCGATGCTTGCAAGACCCTTTGCAGCGCTGTTGCCGCCTGATGCGCAATTTGTCGGGCCATGGTTGCTGCTCTGTCTGTTCCTGCAAATCGGCTTCGCATGGCGGCTTTTGCGGGACCATGCACCCAATCCCGTTGCTCTGTGGGGCGGTGTGCTGTTGCTCGCGGCATTACCGACGCTGTTCAATCGGTTCGTTCATGCCAATCTGTTTGCCCATTGGCTGATCCTATGGGCGATATGGCGATTTCTCGATGAAGAGCGCAGCGGGCGAAATATCGGCTGGGCGGTCCTGATCGCGATTACCGCGCTGATCCACAGCTATCTGCTGGTGATGGTCGGTGCGATCTGGGCCAGTGCAATGCTTCGCCGTTTCGCGCTGGAACGGGGATGGGGACAGCGCTTCCGAACCGTGTGTGAATGCATCGCAATTCTGCTGCTTGTGGCAGGAATTGCCTGGATATTAGGGGTTGGCGTACCGCATCATTCATTCGGTAACTATGGTGCCTTCGCGATGCCGCTGGATGCGCTATGGAATCCCGGTACGCCTGCTTATTCCGCGTTTCTACCCGCTATCCCGCAACAGCCGGGCAGGGGCTTCGAAGGCTTTCAGTATCTGGGACTGGGCCTGTTGATCCTGTTGCCGGTGGCTGCCCTGCTGTCGCGATTTTTTCCGGCATCCGGGGCGGAAGCAGACGATCTTGAGCGCCTGAAATGGCTGGTCCCTGCACTGGTGGTGCTGACCCTGCTGGCGGTGAGCAACTATCCTGACTTTGCCGGACATAAATTGCCGCGTTTTCCCCTGCCGGAGGTTACCAGCCACCTTGACGCCATCCGCGCTTCAGGCCGCCTGTTCTGGCCGGTTTCCTATGTGCTGGTGCTCATCGCCATCCGTGTTGTGTATCGATTGCCGGGCGAGCGCTCGGCGCTGTTGCTGGGCGCATTTCTCGCCGTTCAGATTGCCGATATGACACCGATGGCGGCGAGTATTCGCGCGCAGACGGCCGATGCCACTCAGGACCGTCTGTATGTCCGAACCGCCGACCCGCGATGGGCCGGCCTTGTCGCGCGGGCCCGGGACGTTGCATTCATGCCCGGCAACGTCACCCGTGATCTGGCGCTGTTTCAGGAAGTCGCCTGGCGCGCGATCGATCTTCGACGTCCGGTACGCAATGTCTACGCGGCGCGCGCCTCTCTGGCGGCCGAGGCCAGACTGCTCCGGGATCGGCGAGCCTTTCAGCACGGTGTCCTCGCACCCGACCGCCTCTATATTCTGGGGCCTCATATTGCGGTACCGCCGACAGCCCGGCAACGCATGATGGTTCTGGATGGCGTGCGCGTGCTGGCGCCGGTTACGTCCCGCTAAACCGGTGCTTGCTCTTGCCTAACCGACACAGTTCGGCTATGCGCGCGCCTTTCCACGATTATTCGAAGGATGGTCCGGCCGGTTAGGGCTGCCGAGGCTGTCCGTTGATCGTCGAACAACAAGGAGACGAAAATGCCCAAGCTCAAGACGAAGAGCGGCGTCAAAAAACGCTTCAAATTCACCGCTTCCGGCAAGGTGAAGCATGGCGTGGCCGGCAAGCGCCACCGCCTGATCAGCCATAATGCCAAATATATCCGTCAGAATCGCGGCACGTCGGTGCTGTCCGATTCGGATACCGGTCATGTGCGCCTCTGGGCGCCCTACGGACTGAAGTAAGGGAGGCGGATTAAATGGCACGTGTAAAACGCGGTACTACCACCAAGGCGAAGCATAAGCGGATTCTGGATCAGGCGAAGGGCTATTACGGCCGTCGCAAGAACACCATCCGCATCGCGCGTCAGGCCGTCGAAAAGGCCGGTCAGTACGCCTATCGTGACCGTAAGGTTAAGAAGCGCAGCTTCCGCGCGCTTTGGATTCAGCGCATCAATGCGGGCGTTCGCGCCGAGGGCCTGACCTATTCGCAGTTCATGCACGGGCTGAAGCTCGCGGGCATCGACCTCGACCGCAAGGTGCTGGCCGACATCGCCATGCATGAAGGCGAGGCGTTTAGCGCCATCGTCGCACAGGCAAAGGCGGCGCTGCCCAAGGCCGCCTGAGGCGCCTGACAGCGACGCGACCTAAATGGGGCGCGGGTGGAACGCCACCCGCGCCCTTTGCGTATCGACTATAGGCCGTTACAGGCTTGGCCGACTTCCACACAGAGGATTGCATGGACACCGATATCGACCAGCTTCGCGAGGATGTGCTTGCCGCGATCGACGTTGCCGCGGGGTTGGATGCGCTGGAGGCGGTTCGCGTGCATGCGCTCGGCAAGCAGGGCAGCGTGACCGCGCAGCTCAAATCGCTGGGCAAGATGACGCCTGAGCAGCGGCAGGACTTGGGGCCGCGCATTCACGGCCTGCGTGAAGCGGTGACCAGCGCCATTGCCACGCGCAAGGCGGCGCTGGAGCAGGCACTGCTCGATGCGCAACTGGCCAGCGAAACGCTCGACATGACGCTGCCAGCGCCCGCCCCCATGGCGGGTACGGTGCATCCGGTCAGCCAGGTGATGGACGAACTTGCGGAAATCTTCGCCGATCTCGGCTTTGCCGTCGCCACGGGGCCGGAGATCGAGGACGACTGGCACAATTTCACCGCGCTCAACATTCCCGAAACCCACCCGGCGCGTGCGATGCACGATACCTTCTACTTCCCCGAAGGAGAGGATGGCGCGCAGAAGATGCTGCTGCGTACGCATACGTCGCCGGTGCAGATCCGCACGATGGTGAACGGCAAGCCGCCGATTCGCATCATCGCGCCGGGCCGCACCTACCGGTCGGATTCGGATGCGACGCATACGCCGATGTTCCATCAGGTCGAAGGACTGGTGATCGACAAGGGGATTACGCTCGGCCACCTGAAATGGACGCTGGAAACCTTCTTGAAGGCGTTTTTCGAGCGCGACGATATCGTCTTGCGCCTGCGCCCCAGCTATTTCCCCTTCACCGAACCGTCGGCGGAGGTCGATGTCGGCTATTCGATCGAGAAGGGCAAACGCGTGATCGGCGGGTCCGAAGGCTGGATGGAGGTACTCGGCTCCGGCATGGTGCATCCGAAAGTGATTGCCGCCTGCGGGCTGGACCCGGAGGAATGGCAGGGTTTCGCCTTCGGCTGCGGCATCGACCGGCTGGCGATGCTCAAATACGGGATGGATGATTTGCGCGCATTCTTCGACGGGGATCTGCGCTGGCTGAAGCATTACGGTTTTTCGAGCCTCGATGTGCCAACGCTTTCGGGGGGAGTGGGCGCATGAAGTTCACGCTGAACTGGCTGAAAGAGCATCTTGATACCGATGCCGATCTCGATACCATATTGGAAACGCTGACGCGCATCGGGCTGGAAGTCGAAGGCGTCGAGAATCCGGGCGAGAAGCTCAACGATTTCCGCGTCGCCAAAGTGCTGACCGCAGAAAAACATCCCAATGCCGACAAACTGCAGGTGCTGTCGGTCGATGCGGGCGACGGGCCGTTGCAGGTGGTGTGCGGTGCGCCCAATGCGCGCGCCGGGATGATCGGGGTGTTCGGCCCTCCCGGTGCGTTTGTGCCGGGCAGCGGTTTTGAGCTGAAGGTCGCGGAAATCCGCGGAGTAGAATCGAACGGCATGATGTGTTCGGTGCGCGAGCTGGAACTGGGCGATGCGCATGAGGGTATTATCGAACTGGACGAGGATGCTGCGGGTGCGATCGGGGTGACTTATCCCGATTATGCCGGGCTGACCGACCCGGTGATCGACGTGTCGATTACGCCCAACCGGCAGGATTGCATGGGCGTGCGCGGGATTGCCCGCGATCTCGCCGCTGCCGGGCTGGGTGCGCTCAAGCCGCTGGGCGATGTCTATCGCATGGGCGAGGTGAAGCCGGTCGAAGGGGACGGACCGGCACCGGATGTGCGCACGGACGATTCCGAAGGGTGTCCCGCCTTTTATGCGCAGTCGGTGCGCGGCGTGAAAAACTGCGAATCGCCCGCCTGGATGCGCCGCTATCTTGCCGCCATCGGGCAACGCACGATTTCGGTTCTGGTCGATATCACCAATTTCGTGATGATCGACCTCGGTCGGCCGCTGCACGTCTATGACATGGCAAAGCTGTCGGGCGGACTGGTCGCGCGTAAGGCGAAGGCGGACGAGCAGGTGCTGGCGCTTAACGGCAAGAGCTACACGCTCGACGAGAGCATGACGGTCATCGCCGATGAGGCGCAGGTGCACGATATCGGCGGTATCATGGGCGGCGAGGAGTCGGGTGTTTCCGACGCCACCACCGACGTTCTGATCGAATGCGCCTATTTCGATCCCGACCATATCGCGCGTACGGGGCAGAAGCTGCTGCTGACCAGCGATGCGCGCCAGCGGTTCGAACGCGGCGTCGATCCGGCCTTCCTGGATGAAGGGCTGGCGATTGCGACCTGGCTGGTAACCGAACATTGCGGCGGAACACCGGGTGGCGTGACGCGTGCGAGCCAGCCGCCTGTCGCGCCGCGCACAGTGCGCTTCGACCACGCTATGGCGCGCACGCTGGGCGGCCTTGAAATTGCCGAGGACGAGCAGCGCGCCATCCTGACGCGGCTGGGCTTCACGGTGGAGGGCGATACCGCCACCGTGCCGACCTGGCGGCGCGATATTGACGGTCCTGCGGATTTGGTCGAGGAAGTCGTGCGCATTTTCGGTATCGACAAAGTGCCGTCGGAACCATTGCCGCGACCGGCTGGCGTGGCGAAACCCACCGCGACCCCCGAACAGAAGCGCGAACGCCGGGTGCGTCGTGCCGCTGCCGCGCGCGGCTTTCATGAGGCGGTGACGTGGAGCTTCCTGTCCGAAGCCGAGGCGCAGCCCTTTGGTGGCGGCGCATGGACGCTGGCCAATCCGATCAGCGAGGATCTGAAGGTCATGCGGCCGTCGCTGTTGCCGGGCCTGCTCGCGGCCGCGGGCCGCAACCTCAACCGTGGCGTGTCGAGTGTGCGGCTGTTCGAGGTCGGACGCCGCTATCTGGCCGACGGTGAACGCCCGACACTGGCCGTCGTGATGGCGGGCGAAGCCGTGTCTCGCGACTGGCATACCGGGAAAGCACGCAGCTTCAGCCCGTTTGACGCCAAGGCGGAGGCGCTGGCGCTGCTGGAAGCGGCAGGCGCACCCGTCGCCAATCTGCAGGTGATGGGGGAGGCGGGGGAGACCTGGCATCCCGGCCAGTCGGCGACGCTCCGGCTGGGGCCTAAAAATATCCTCGCCGCCTTCGGCATGGTCCATCCCGGCGTCCGCAAGGCGTTCGATCTGGACGGCCCGATGGTCGCCGCCGAACTCTACCTCGACGCGATCCCCGAAAAGCGCAGCACCGGTTTCATGCGGCCTGCCTATACCCCGTCGGCCCTGCAGGCGGTGACGCGCGATTTCGCATTTCTGGTCGATGCCGATATGGCCGCCGACAGCCTGATCCGCGCGGTGAAGGGGGCGGACAAAAAGGCAATCATCGATGCGCGGCTGTTCGATGTCTTCACCGGCGCGGGCGTCGAGGAAGGCAAGAAGAGCCTTGCCATCGAAGTCACGCTGCAACCCGGCGACAAGAGCTTCACCGATGAGGAACTGAAGGCGATTGCCGACAAGGTGGTCAAGGCCGCCGAGAAGCAGGGTGCGGCGTTACGGCAATAATAAGCGTCACCCCCGCGAAAGCCGGGATCCGGAGCCACTAATGCTGTGGCTTGTTGCTATTGATTGAGGAGAAAAACCCATGCCGACCGCACTTATCACCGGCGCGACTGCCGGTATCGGCGAAGCCGCTGCACGCGCGTTCGTGGCGGCGGGATGGAAGGTCGTCGGCACCGGGCGGCGGCAGGAGCGGCTAGATACGCTCAAGGGCGAACTGGGCGATGCGTTCGTTCCGCTGACCTTCGACGTGCGTGACGAGGCGGCGCGCGACGCCGCGCTGGCGAGCCTGTCGGGTGACTTTGCGGCCATCGATCTGCTGGTCAACAATGCGGGCCTCGCACTGGGCACCGAAGCGGCGCAGGACGCCGACCTCGCCAAGTGGAAGACCATGGTCGACACCAACATCACCGCGATGCTGTCGATGACGCACAAGCTGCTTCCCGGTCTGATCGAGCGCAAGGGCGCGATCATCAATCTCGGCTCGGTCGCGGGGAACTATATCTATCCGGGCGGCAACGTTTATGCCGGGACCAAGGCGTTTGTGAACCATTTCAGCCTCGCGCTGCGGGCCGATTTGCATGGCAAGGGCGTGCGGGTGACGTCGATCGAGCCGGGCATGGTCGAAACCGAATTTACCGTGGTGCGCACCGGTGGCGATCAGCAGGCGTCGGACAAGCTGTATGCGGGCGTCGAACCGATGACCGGCGACGATATCGCCGAAACGATCCTGTGGGTCGCAACGCTGCCGCCGCATCTCAACATCAACCGCATCGAACTGATGCCGGTCAATCAGGATTTCGCAGGCTTCGCGGTCGCACGCGAAGGCTGACGCCTCAACGTACCACCCGCTCGAACAGCGTTACCGGCTTGTCGTGATAGCGGCGGGTATCGAACGGACGATAACCCAGCCGTTCGGCAAGCCGCACCGACGGGATATTGTCGGGGTCGATGATGCATACGCTGCGTCCGGTGCCATGTGTCGCGTCGAACCAGTGCTGTGCCGCCTGCATCGCTTCGACGGCAAAGCCTTTCCCATGAAAGTCGGGATGGATTACCCAGGCGGCTTCGGGGCTGTTGTCGAATTCGTCCCCCAGCCCGCGTTTGAAATGGGCCAGCCCGACCTCTCCTACGAATTGCCCGGTTTCGCGGTTGATCGCGGCGAAGATGCCATAATCGAACAATGCCCAGTGTCCGGCATGGCGCAACAGCCGCTGCCAGCTTTGTTCGGCGCTTTGCGGGGTGCCGCCGATAAAGTGCGTGACGCGTGTATCCGCCCATAAGGCGGTAATGGCGTCATGATCCTGTGCGGTTTCACGTCGCAGGATCAGGCGATCGGTTTCGATCATGCAAGGCCCCCGTTAGACATTCAGATGTTCGTACAGGATGATAGCGCCGATGGCGATCAGGGCGATACCGCCCAGCACTTCGGCATATTCGCCCAGATGATCGCCCGCCTTGCGCCCCAGCATCACCCCGATCGTCGCCATCACCGTCGTCACCAGCCCGATGACGATACAGGCGACCACGATGTTCACCCCCATCACCGCCAGACTGACTCCGACGGCGGTTGCATCGATGCTGGTGGCGAGGGCGGTTGCGATCAGCCCGAACCGGCCCCTGCGCGGGACGTCGCTTTCGTCCCTCAAATCCGGTTCGGCCGTCCCGTGCAGAGCGTTCCAGATCATATGCCCGCCCACCGCCAGCAACAGGATAAAGGCAATCCAGTGATCGAACGCGGATACCCAGGCGCTGAACGCCAGTCCCACCGCCCAGCCGATCGCTGGGGTAATGCCTTCGAAAAAGCCGAATACCGCACCGGTTTTCAGCGCATCGCGTAAACGGGGGTGCGCGCCGGATGCGCCCTTGCCGATGGCGGCGGCAAAGGCGTCCACCGACAGGCCGAAGCCGATGGCAATCAGTGTAGCAATTCCTGTCATGCGTTTCCCGATGGCCGGTCCTATAACCCACGACACACATCACCCCCGGCCGACAGGAAAGGGTGAAGCGCGTCGCTGGTCTTGCCGGGCACGGTCTGTCGTGCTGCCTTCGCCACGGTTCTGCGAACCGAGTATGTTGACGAAGGCCCCGTAGCGGGTGGCTACTCCCCAGGAGCGATGTCGCATCATGCGACGCGCAGGCCTATGGCAAAAAGGGGCGCAGCCGTCCAGAGCGTGGTTTTGCAGCACCGGCATTGCAGAGATACAGGAACGTCGACGGCATCGGCCCGTTCGATCCGTGCAGTCCAGCCAAGGGAGCAGCCATGACCGACCGTGCCATGATCGATATCGCCTCGCCGCAGCTATCCGCGGCGATCAATCCGTTCGGAGCGGAACTGACGCATTTGCGCGACGCGGACGGTCGCGAACTGATGACCGATGCCGATCCGGCCTATTGGACCGGCCATGCCCCGGTCCTGTTCCCGATTGTCGGCGAACTGCACGACGGCACCTATCGCGTGAACGGTCGGGAATATGCGCTGTCGCGCCACGGCTTCGCCCGTCGCAGCCTGTTTGAAGTGGTGGAGCATGAGGCGGATCGCGCGGTGTTCCAGCTTATCGACAGCCAAGAGACACGCGCCGTCTATCCCTTCGCCTTTCAGTTGCGGATCGAATTTCGCCTCGACGGCGCGACCCTGCTGGTCACGGCGACGATTGCAAACCGTTCGGATGGCGTCATGCCCGCCAGTTTCGGCTTTCACCCCGCTTTCGCCTGGCCCTTGCCCTATGGCGAGCTGCGGGAGGACCATCGCATCACGTTCGATGTCGCGGAACCGGATCCGCTTCGGGGGCTGAGCCAGCATGGACTGGTGACGGATACACCGCGCGCAAGCCCGCTCGATGGCCATGAACTGCTGCTGCGCGATAGTTTGTTCGAGGCGGATGCCCTGATCTGGCAGGGCGTCGAGAGCGAAACTGTGCACTATGGCGCGGCACAGGGACCGGTGCTGGAGATCAGTTTTCCCGATACGCCCAATCTCGGCATCTGGACGAAGCCCGGCGCACGCTATGTCTGTGTCGAACCCTGGCATGGCATTGCCGACCCGGTCGGTTTCACCGGCGACCTGTTCGACAAGCCCGACATCATGACGATTGCGCCGGGTGCCGAGCGGCAATGCAGCTTCAGCGTGACGTTGATGGGGTGATCGGCTAACCGCAACCGCAGTCAGCGTGTGTCGAAGGTCTTCTTCCCATGTCTCTGGAAGCGATAGTCAGCCAGTATGGCCTGCCCGCCCTGTTTGTCGGCGCGGGCGTGGAAGGGGAAACGGTGGTGATGCTGGGCGGGATGCTGGTGCATCGCGGCCTGTTGTCTTTCTGGCCCGCGATCCTGGCGGCATCGCTGGGATCCCTGACGGCGGATCAGCTGTTCTTTCTGATCGGGCGGCGGCTGCGATCCTGGCCGCTGGTCGAACGCACGCGGCACAGGCCGGCCTTCAAACGTGCCCGGCAAACCTTTGAACGATATCCGACCGGCTTTATCCTGCTGTTCCGCTTTCTCTATGGCCTGCGCACGATCAGCCCGATGGCGATCGGCACCACCGATGTTCCCGCAACGCGGTTTCTTGCTCTCAACGCACTGGCCGCACTGATCTGGGGAACCTTGTTTATCACGCTTGGCTACTGGTTCGGGCAGGGGATACAGACGGTGTTCGGGCGCGCGCGCCACTATGAATATGTGCTCGCCTTTGTCGCGGGAATTGCGGCGGTCGTGCTGCTGGTCCTTCATATTGCACGTCGTAGGCACAACCGTCGTGGAGATGCATTGCCGTCTCGACGGGAGGGGGCCTGATCCGCTAGGGCGCGGCGATGACTGAAGCGCTCGACCGCCGCACCTTTGCGATCATTTCCCACCCCGACGCGGGTAAGACCACGCTCACCGAAAAGCTGTTGCTGTCGGGCGGGGCCATCCACCTTGCCGGAGAGGTAAAGGCGAGGGGGGCGGCACGGCGCGCACGCTCCGACTGGATGAAGATCGAGCAGCAACGCGGCATTTCCGTCACCTCCTCGGTGATGACGTTCGAACGTGACGGTATCACGTTCAATCTGCTCGATACGCCGGGACACGAGGATTTTTCCGAAGACACCTATCGCACGCTGACTGCGGTCGATTCGGCGATCATGGTGATCGACGCCGCACGCGGGATCGAGGCGCAGACGCGCAAGCTGTTCGAGGTATGCCGGTTGCGCTCGGTACCGATCATCACCTTCGTCAACAAGGTCGATCGCGAAGGGCGCGAACCGTTCGAACTGCTCGATGAGATTGCCGATGTGCTGGCGCTCGACGTCACGCCGATGAGCTGGCCCGCCGGGATGGGCGGGCAGTTTGAGGGCGTGTACAACCTCGCCAGCAACGAACTCGATCAGCCGACCGGGGATTCGCGCGCGTTTGAGGGCAAGCGAGCAACGCTGACCGGGCTGGACGACAGTGCGCTGGAAACGCTGCTCAGCGCCGACCGGCTGGAGCAGTTACGCGAAGAGGCGGAGCTGGCGCAGGCGGGCTATGCTGCATTTGACGAAGCCGCCTATCGCCATGGCGACCTGACGCCTGTCTATTTTGGCTCCGCGCTCAAACAGTTCGGGGTGGAGGCGCTGATCGACGCGATTGCCCGCCATGCACCACCGCCGCGGCCGCAACCCGCCGAGCCTGCGCCGGTCGAACCGACCCGTGACGAAGTCACCGGCTTTGTGTTCAAGGTACAGGCGAATATGGACCCCAACCATCGCGACCGCATCGCCTTTATGCGGCTATGTTCCGGCACGTTCAAACGCGGCATGAAGCTGACGCCGACCGGGCATGGCAAACCGGTCGCCATTCATTCGCCGATCCTGTTCTTCGCGCAGGAACGCGAACTTGCTGATGAGGCGTTTCCCGGCGACATTATCGGCATCCCCAATCACGGCACGCTGCGCGTCGGCGACACGCTGAGCGAAAAGGCGGATGTGCGCTTTACCGGCCTGCCCAATTTCGCGCCGGAAATCCTGCGCCGCGTGGTGCTGAAAGACCCGACCAAGACCAAGCAGTTGCGCAAGGCGCTCGACGATATGGCGGAAGAAGGTGTGACGCAGGTCTTCTATCCCGAAATCGGCGCCAATCTGGTGATCGGGGTGGTCGGCCAGTTGCAGCTCGACGTGCTGATCAGCCGGCTGGAGGCGGAGTATAAGGTTGCTGCGGGGCTGGAAATGGCGCCGTTCGAAACCGCGCGCTGGGTATCGGCGGGCGATCCGAAGAAGCTCAAGGAATTTACCGACATTAACCGGACCGCGATGGCGAAGGATCGCGATGGCAACCCGGTATTCATGGCCAAGAGCGCGTGGGAAGTCGGCTATGTCGCCGAACGCTATCCCGATGTCACCTTCGCCGCGACGCGAGAGCGGTAACCCCACACCCGCGAACGATCAGACTTCAACCCAGTCGCGGCGCAACGGTTTGACCGCCAGCAGCATCAATAGCGCTGCGATCAGGTAAAAGCCGAGCGCAAGCATCGTCGCATAGCGTAGCGCGTTGTCACCATAGCGTGCCGTCATGGCGTCGGACATCGCGCCCATCACCCACGACCCGGCGCCCAGCCCGATCAGATTGTTGATGAACAGGAAACTGGCGGAAGCGGTGGCGCGCATATGCGGCGGCACCAGATTCTGCACCGCCGTCGTCACCGGGCCGAGCCACAGGATGTTGAGGCCGTTGGGGATCAGAAAGAAGAACCAGGCGAGCATGGGCGAGGTCGACCAGAGCGCCGCGCCGAACAGCGGCACCGTAATCAGCCATGCAACCGCAGGCAGCTTCGCATAATTTCCCCGGTCGCGCGGCCCCATCCGGTCGGCGAGCCAGCCGCCGCCGAACACGCCCAGCGTGCCGCCGATCAGCAGCAGCGATCCGACATATTGCGAGGTGGTGATGAGGTCGAAGCCGAAATGGCGGATGAGGACGGAGGGAATCCAGAAGGCGAGGCCATAGCCGCACATCGAACTGAACCCGGCGGCAAAGGACATCAGCCAGAAGCTGGGCTTTGCCGCAAGGATGGGAAATACGGCGGAGAGCGGTACGCGCGCTGGTGCCGACACGCCATCCGCCGCCGTCTCCCGTTTCGGTTCGCGGACAACCAGCCGAAAGATCGGGGCGATCACCACACCCGCCAGTCCGACTGCGATAAAGGCGACGCGCCAGTTGATATTCTGCGCGATATAGCCGCCGAGCAGCGCGCCGCCCGCCAGCCCCACCGGAATGCCCAGCGAATAGATAGCCAGCGCGCGGGCGCGGCTTTGCGGCGGGAAATAATCGGCGATGATCGCATAGGAGGGCGCGACGCCGCCCGCTTCCCCGACTCCGACGCCCAGCCGGAACAGAAAGAACTGCCAGAAGCCGGTCGCCAGCCCGCACAATGCCGTGAAACCGCTCCACACGGTCAGGCTGGCAGTGATGACCCAGCTGCGGCTGGTGCGGTCGGCGAGCAGCGCCAGCGGGATGCCCAGCGTCGAATAGAGCAGCGCAAAGGCAATGCCGCCAAGCGCCCCCAGTTGCGTGTCGCTCAGGCCCAGATCGAGCTTGATCGGCTGGGCAAGAATGCCGAGAATCTGCCGGTCGAGAAAGTTGAAGGTATAGACCAGCAACAACATCGCCAGCACCAGTGCGCGATAGCCCGGACTTGCCGTCTTTGCCTGCATGGTATCCCCTCCATATATATTGGGCCGACCGGCTTCCCCCTGCCGGCCGGCCCTGTTGTCTGATGCTAACAGGCTTTCAGCCCGCCGCCATCAGAACTTCGCGCCGAAGGTAACGAACACCTGACGCGGATTGCCGTAATAGGCGGTCAGTACGCCCTCCGCGCCCAGCGTCGGGATGTAATTGCCGCTGGCGTTGCGCAGGAAATTACCGGTGTCGGGATCCTGGGCCAGGAAGTTGTATCCCGACACGATATAGCGCTTGTCGGTCAGGTTGCGGCCGTGCACGCCGATCGAATAGCGGTCGTTGATATGCCAGACGATATTGGCGTTGAGCAGCGCATAGGCGGCCTGATCGAGCATCGGCGTGCGCAGTTCGAACTGCTGCGTGCTGCTGCGATAGGAAACCGTCGCACTGGCATCGACCGATCCCGCGCCGACCGGCGTCGAATAGCCCAGCGTGCCGCTGGCCGTCCATGCGGGCGTGTTCTGGAACGCGCGTTCACTGGCGACGTCGATCCCGCGGCTGTCGATGAACTGCTTGTATTTGGCGTCGATATAGCCGACCGACCAGGCGATGTTGAGCTGATCGCCCACGGTGCCCATGTCGCGCGCGGCGATCAGATTGCCTTCGAACTCGACGCCCTTGATCTTCGCCTTACCGGCATTGGTAGTGACGCCGATAAAGGTCTGCTGGCCGTTGATGACAGTGCCCACCGATCCGGGCACCTGCACATCGCGATAATCGGCGATGAAGCCGTCGAGAGCAAAGCGCAGACGCCGGTCGAACAGCGCCGCTTTATAGCCGACTTCATAGCTGTCGACCGTTTCGGGATCGAAGGTCATGAAGTTATAGACTTCGTTATAGCTGACGGTGCCGTCGCCATTGGTGTCGGGCGCTGCGGTGGAAACGCCACGCGGGTCGAACCCGCCGCCTTTGAAGCCCTTGGCATAGCTGATGTAGAAATTCTGGTCGGGCGTCGGCTTGAAGCTGAACGACGCACGCGGGGTGAACTCCTTGAACCCGCGCGTTCCCCGGAAGTTCGACTGGGTGAGGATCAGCGTGCCGCCACCGCCGAAATAGGGCGATCCGCCGCCGATATAGACACCGCGATTAATGTCGGACGTGCGGTTGTCCCAGGTATAGCGCCCGCCCAGCGACAGGCTGAATTTCGGTGTGAAATCATAGGTGAAGTCACCGAAGATCGCGACCGTATCGGTATCGACCTGCCCGAACGTCAGTGCCGTGACGGTGGCGGGCAGGCGCACGTCGAACACGGTGCGTGCGCTGGCGTCGAGATAATAGAGGCCGACCAGCCCGTTCAGCTTGCCGGTATCGACTAGCAACTGCACTTCCTGCGAAAACTGCTTGTTGTTGTAATAGGCGGGCACGTCGAGATCGACGGCGGGCAGCGCATCGAAATCGATCGGGGTGGCGCTGTCATCCTTGCGATAGGCCATGATCGAGCGGAAGGTCAGCCAGTCGGCGGGATGCGCCTCGGTCAGCCAGGTCACGCCCCAGGCCTTTACGTCCTGATGCGGATCGTTCAGCCCGCCACGGCTGTCATAGACATCGCTGAGCGGCGGAATCCCGCTGGCAAGGCTGGTAATCAGCCGATGGCCGCCGCGCGGATTGCTCATATCATGGGTATAGTCGCCCGAAACACGCATGAAGAGCGCGCTGCTCGGTTCGAATTCCAGCGTGCCGCGTGCGGCCCAGATATCCTTGTTGTAATTCTGCTGCCCGGTGGTGAGGTTCTTGCCGAACCCGTCGCGGCTCAGCCGTGCGACCGCGCCGCCGATCTTGAACGTACCGTCGCCGATCGGCGTACCCGCCGACACCACCAGATCGGCCTGATTATAGCTGCCATAGGTACCGCGAATGTTGAGCGTCGGCGTATCGCCCAGCCGCTTGGTCACATATTTGACGGCGCCGCCAATGGTGTTGCGGCCATAGAGCGTGCCCTGCGGTCCGCGCAGCACTTCGATCCGCTCGACATCGTAAATATCGAGCACCGCGGCCTGTGGCCGGTTGAGATAGACATCGTCGAGATAGACGCCGACACCGGGTTCGAAACCCGCGACCGGGTCCTGCTGGCCGACGCCGCGAATAAAGGCGGTCAGCGTCGAATTGGTGCCGCGCGATACTTCCAGCGTGACGTTGGGCGTGGTTTCGGAAAGATCGGTGACGTCGAGCGCGCCGGCCTGTTGCAGCGCCGCGCCGGTATAGGCGGTAACCGCAATCGGCACGTCGAGCAGCGTTTCGGCCCGACGCCGCGCGGTGACGATGATTTCGTTATCGCCCTGATCGACGCTGGCGGCAACGTCCGCCTGTTGCTGCGCCTGCCGTTCGGCGCCGGTTTGCGTCGTGGACTTGCTATTGGTGTCGGTCGATTGTGCATAAGCAGGCAGCGCGGATATTGCCAGAATGGCGGCGCTGGCCATCAGATACGGACGTGCATACAGATTCAGGCGAACCATGCGTAATTCCTCCCCTGTGAACCCCGTTTCAGCACGGGGTTGTGCGTTCTTGTCCGAAGCTATACTGAAACCTGAACCGGGTTTCAACTTCCGGATGTGGGGGGAGAGGATAAATGGCATCCGAGCGTGACCGGGATGCAACAGCACCCGTCTCTGCGGCAAGCAGCGGGAAGGAGCCCCGAACGGCGCGGGGGCGCCGGACGTTGCGCGCCATTCTGGATGCGGCAGCGGCGGAATTCGGCGAAAAAGGTTTTCACGAAGGCTCGATCAGCGGGATCACGCGCCGCGCCGGTGTCGCGCTGGGCAGCTTCTACACCTATTTCGATTCGAAGGACGATGTGTTCCGCGCACTCGTGCGCGATATGTCCGGGCAGGTGCGCGACCATGTCGCACCGGGCATCCGCTCCGCCCCCGATCAGCTTGCCGCCGAACGCGCGGGCCTGCTGCATTTCATTGAGTTCGTGCGCGATCACAAGGAAATCTATCGCATCATCGACGAAGCCGAATTCGTCGATCCCGAAAGTTTTCGGCTGCACTATGTTTCAACCGCCGAGCGTATTCAGGCGCGTATTCAGGCCGCCGCCGAACGCGGCGAGGTGCGCGACGGCATGTCGGAAGTCCATGCCTGGGCGATCATGGGCATGAACGTGTTTCTGGGGCTGCGCTACGGGGTATGGGACGATTCGATCACGCCTGACATAGTGGCGGATGCGGCCGCCGACCTGCTGACCAATGGCATCGGCCCGAAGGACTGAGCTGCCGACTATAGTCCCTCGTCGCGTAACGGACGATTGAGCAAGGCATCGACCACCGGTTCGACGCCTGCGCCTTCCAGCAACGCACAGACTGCGCGCGTGATCGGCATGTCGACGCCTGCCTCCAGAGCCGCCTCCCGCAGCACCGGCGCAGTCGCTGCGCCCTCGGCTACGGTACGACGATCCTCCAGCAGCTCGCGCGCCGATTTGCCCTGACCCAGCCCGACTCCCAGCGAGAAATTACGCGAACTGGTCGAGGAACAGGTCAGCACCAGATCGCCAAGGCCCGACAGCCCGGCAAGCGTTTCGGGACTTGCCCCCCGCGCCACACCAAAGCGGGTCATTTCGGCAAATCCCCGCGCGATCATCGCGGCGCGTGCATTCTGCCCGAACCCCGCGCCGTCGACCACGCCACAGGCGATGGCGAGCACATTCTTCACCGCACCGCCGATTTCGGCCCCGATGACGTCGGCCGAGCCATAAGGACGGAATGCCGGGCTTGCGAGGCGCATTACCAGCCGGTCGCGCAGTCCCTGATCCTCACATGCCAGCGTGACGGCGGTGGGCAGTCCTTTTGCGACCTCATGTGCGAAGGTCGGGCCGGACAGCACCGCGATCGGCGCGTCGGGACAGACTTCGCGTGCCACTTCGCTCATCAGCCTGCCGCCGCCCGCTTCGATCCCCTTGGCGCACAGCACCAGCGGAATTTCGCACACCGGCGCATTCGACAGCACATGGCGCAGATGCTGGGCAGGGGCCACGACCAGCAGCGCGTCGCAACTGCCCAGCACTTCCATGCTCGATGTTGCCGACACTGCGTTCGACAGGGGAATGCCGGGCAGGAAGATCGGGTTTTGATGCTGGCGGTTGATCGCGTCGGCGACTTCCTGCTCGCGCGCCCATAACAGCACCGGATCGTCGTCGCGCGCGGCGACCTGTGCCAGTGCGGTGCCCCAGGCACCGGCTCCGATAACGCCCAGTTTCATGCTTTCACTCCTGCTCCGCGCACGCGTTCCGCATCCGGATCGAGCGGCCAGCGCGCCCGCGCCGGGGTGTCGAGCGGATCGGTCAGCCCGGCGGCATGGCGTTCCACACCCGCCCAGGCGATCATCGCGGCATTGTCGGTACACAGCCATTGCGGCGGTGCGATAAAGGGCAGGCCGTGCGCACCCGCCAGTTGCTGTAACGCGCCGCGTACCGCGCCATTGGCTGCGACGCCGCCCGCGACGACCAGCGCAGTGACGCCGTCTACCCGATCCAGCGCACGGGTGGTGCGGTCGATCAGGCAATCGACCACCGCCTGCTGAAATGATGCGGCAATATCCTCAGGCCGGTATTTCCCGGCGTCGCGGGCGCGCAGCACCGCGCTTTTCAGCCCCGCAAAGGAAAAATGCGGTTCGCGCGATCCGACCAGCGGGCGCGGCAACGGCACGGCATCGGCATCGCCCTTCGCCGCTGTGCGTTCGACCGCAGGGCCGCCGGGAAATCCCAGGTCGAGCAGCTTCGCGGTCTTGTCGAATGCCTCACCCGCAGCATCGTCGATGGTGGTGGCAAGCCGACGATAACGACCGGCACCTTTGACCAGCAGCAACTGGCAATGCCCGCCCGATACCAGCAGCAGCAGATAAGGAAAGCGAAGCTCCGGATCGGCCAGACGCGGGCTGAGGGCATGGCCCTCCAGATGATTGACCGCGATCAGCGGCTTGCCGCTCGCCAGCGCCAGTGCCTTGCCGGTGACAAGACCGACCATCACCCCGCCGATCAGCCCCGGCCCGGCAGTCGCGGCGATGGCGTCAACCTGCGCCAGCGTCATATGCGCTTCGTCCAGTGTCGCCTCGACCAGCGGGGCCAGCATCTCGACATGCGCACGCGCGGCGATTTCGGGCACGACGCCGCCATAGGGCGCGTGATGCGCTTCCTGTCCCGCCAGCTTGTGGGCAAGGATACGGCGATCATGCGTTACCAGCGCAGCCGCGGTTTCGTCGCAGCTCGATTCAAGACCCAGAATGACGGTCATGGCTTCCATCTAGCCACTCACGGGGCTAGCACAAGCCGCGATGCCAAGACTTCGCCTCGGAACCCGCGGTTCGCCCCTCGCCCTCACCCAGGCCGCGATGGTGCGCGCCGCCCTGATCGAACGCCATGGCTGGGGCGTGGACGATATCGCCGTGACGGTCGTAAAGACCACCGGCGACAGGGTGCAGGACCGCGCCCTGGCTGAAATCGGCGGCAAGGCGCTGTGGACCAAGGAACTCGATCGCGCGCTGCTCGACGGCGACATCGATTGCGCGGTGCATTCGATGAAGGATGTTGAGACGATCCGGCCCGTCAGCATCGCCCTTGCCGCCATGTTGCCGCGTGCCGATGTGCGCGACCGGATCATCGGCGCGGAATCGGTTGCGGCGCTGCGTGAAGGTGCGGTCGTCGGTACCAGCAGCCCACGCCGCGCCGCGCAGTTACAGCACCGTCGTCCGGACCTGAAAACCGTGCTGTTTCGCGGCAATGTCGATACCCGGCTGGCGAAGCTGCGGGCAGGAGAGGCGGATGCGACGCTGCTCGCTTCAGCGGGGCTGGAGCGGCTGGAACGCCATGACGTCGGTACGGTGATTCCGCTGGAGGAGATGCTGCCCGCCCCGTCGCAGGGCGCGGTGGGGATAGAGGTACGCGCAGACGATGCCGCGACCCGCTCGCTACTCGCGGCGATTGATGACGCGCCGACCAGCGCCTGTGTGCGGGCGGAGCGTGCGCTGCTGGCGGCACTGGGCGCGGATTGCCAGTCGCCGGTTGCAGCACTGGCCGTGCCCGATGGAGAGCGGCTGTGGCTGCGCGCGGAACTGTATAGCGAGGACGGTGCGGAGCGTATCGGGGGTGAAGCGCGCGGCGCGATGGGCGATCCCGACTTTCCCGCGCGGCTTGCCGCCGACCTGCTCGACCGTGCCGTGCCCGCCATCCGCCGCCTGTTCGCCGGGCCATGATGCCGCGGCTGGCAGTGTTGCGGCCCGAACCCGGAAATGCGGTGACCATGGCGCGCGTGCAGGCGACGGGCATGGCGGCACTGTCGCTTCCCTTGTTCGCTGTGCGCTCGCTGGAATGGGATGCACCCGACCCGACCACATTCGATGCGCTGATCCTGACCAGCGCCAATGCGGTGCGCCATGCGGGTGGGCAGTTGGATGCGTTGCGCACCCTGCCGGTCTATGCGGTCGGGACCGCCACTGCCGATGCCGCACGCACTGCCGGCTTGCGCGTGGAAGCGACCGGCCACCGGGATGCCGACGCCCTGCTCGCCATGGCCGAGGCGCAAGGCGTGCGCCGTGCATTGCATCTCGCCGGACGCGAGCATCGGCTGCGGGCCGGGGGTGTGGTGGCGTCCGTTCTCCCCATCTACGCCGCGGACGTGCTGGAGGTGTCGGAGAAAGACGCCATGACGCTGATCGATACCATCGCGCTTCTTCATTCGCCCCGTGCTGGCAACCGGCTTGCCGATATCGTCACCGCGCATCGTCTGGACCGCACCCGAATTGCGCTTGCCGCGATCAGCGCGGCCGCCGCCCAGGCCGCAGGGAAGGGGTGGCGCACCGTCACGATAGCGTCCGAACCGACCGATGCTGCACTCATCGCTGCCGCAGCACAGATTGACCCCGCGTCCCGACCCTAGGATAAGGGCGACGATGAACGGTAAGGACCAGCGTAGCAGCGGCCGAAGCGGCACGTCCATGCGGACGATGCTGATTGCGGTGGCAATCGCCTTTTGCGTCGGCGTCGCGGCGATGGCGTCTGGCTATTATCTGTGGACCGGCGGCTGGCAGGCGCGCAGCGTACAGCCTGCGCCGTCGCATGACACCACCGCCGCCGCCCAGACGCCGGAGCCGCTCAACCCGCCATCGGAAGATGTGGCGACGCTCAACAGCCTGGCGACCCGCGAAGCAGTGCTCGCCAACCAGATGGCGGCGCTCGAACAGCGGCTGTCCAATGTCGATTCGAACAGCCGGGTTGCGTCGACCTTCGCCACGCGCGCGGAAGGGCTGATGGTTGCCTTCGCCTCTCGCCGCGCGATCGACCGCGGGCTGCCGCTGACCTATCTCGAAGGACAGTTGCGCGAACGCTTCGCCGCGACGCAGCCGCGGGCGGTGGCGATCGTCATTACCGCCGCGCATAATCCGGTCACGCTGGAGGATCTGCGGCTCGCGCTCGAAACCATCGGGCCGAACCTGCTGCGCAAGGAGGGCGCGCGCGGCTGGTGGAGCAGTGTGCGGCGTGAGTTGAGCCAATTGGTGATCATCCGCCATTCCTCGACCCCCGACCCGCGTGCCGGTGAGCGGCTGCAGCGCGCGAAGCGGATGCTCGATGCCGGGAATGTTCAGGGTTCGCTGGGTGAAGTGATGCAGATGCCCGGCGCGAACGAGGCGACAAGCTGGATTCGCGCGGCCCGTCGCTATATTCTGGCGCGCAAGGCCCTGGACGCGATCGAGGCGACTGCGCTGGAGGGACCGGAGGTGGTGCAATCGCCTCAGCCTGCGCCGCAGAACCAGAGCGCACCCGCCACCGGTGCGCCATCCGCCACCACCGACACGACAACGAACCCACAACCACAGGATTGAGAGGATATGGCAGGCATGGCCCGCTTCGACTGGCGCGACCCGCTGGGGCTGGAGGCACAGCTCAGCGAAGAAGAACGCATGGTGCGCGATACCGCGCACGGATTTGCGCGCACGCAATTGCTGCCGCGCGTGACGCGGGCGTTCATGGATGAAACCGTCGACCGCGACATTTTCACGCAAATGGGGGAGCTTGGCCTGTTGGGGCCGACCATTCCCACCGAATATGGCGGCGCGGGTCTGGGCTATGTCAGCTATGGCCTGATCGCGCGCGAGGTGGAGGCCGTGGATTCGGGCTATCGTTCGATGATGAGCGTGCAGTCGAGCCTCGTCATGCACCCGATCCATGCCTATGGCAGTGAGGAGCAGCGCCGCAAATATCTGCCCAAACTGGCGAGTGGCGAATGGGTCGGCTGTTTCGGCCTGACCGAGCCGGAGGCAGGCTCCGACCCCGGTGGAATGCGCACCCGCGCTGAAAAGATCGACGGCGGCTATCGCCTGACGGGTTCGAAAATGTGGATCAGCAATGCGCCGATCGCCGATGTCTTCGTCATCTGGGCGAAATCGGACGCGCATGACGGCAAGATTCGCGGCTTCGTCCTTGAAAAGGGGATGAAGGGCCTGTCCGCGCCGACGATCGAGGGCAAGCTCAGCCTGCGTACCTCGGTCACCGGTGAGGTGGTGATGGACGGGGTGGAAGTGGGCGAGGATGCGCTGCTTCCCGATGTCGAGGGGCTGAAGGGGCCGTTCGGATGCCTTAACCGCGCGCGTTTCGGCATTGCCTGGGGCAGCATGGGGGCCGCGGAATTCTGTATGCAGGCCGCGCGCGACTATACGCTCGACCGCAAGCAGTTCGGTCGCCCGCTGGCGAGCAACCAGCTCATCCAGATCAAGCTGGCCGATATGGAAACCGAAATCGCGTTGGGGTTGCAGGCATGTCTGCGCGCCGGGCGGATGTTCGATGAAGGCGCGCTGGCGCCCGAAGCCATCTCGATCCTGAAGCGCAACAATTGCGGCAAGGCGCTCGATATCGCCCGCGTCGCGCGCGACATGCATGGCGGCAACGGCATCGCGGCGGAATTCCACGTCATCCGCCACGCGATCAACCTGGAAACCGTCAACACCTATGAAGGCACGCATGACGTGCACGGCCTGATCCTCGGCCGTGCGATCACCGGCATCGCGGCGTTCTGATCGACGGGGCATGAAACCGCTTGCGGGTATCCGGGTCGTCGAACTGGCGCGCATTCTGGCCGGACCATGGTGCGGCCAGCTGCTCGCCGATCTCGGCGCGGAAGTCATCAAGGTCGAGCGCCCCGGCGCGGGCGACGATACCCGCTATTGGGGGCCGCCCTTCCTGCACAATGCCGACGGCAATGATCTCGACGCCGCTTATTTCCACGCCGCCAATCGTGGTAAGACCAACCGGGCGATCGATATCACCACTACCGAGGGACAGGCGGCGGTCCGTGAACTGGTGCGCGACGCCGATGTGGTGATCGAGAATTTCAAGGTCGGCGGGCTGGCGAAATACGGCCTCGACCATGCCGGGCTGAGCGCCGTCAATCCGCGCATCGTCACCTGTTCGATCACCGGGTTCGGCCAGACCGGTCCCTATGCCCGCCGCGCGGGCTATGACTTCATCATTCAGGGGATGGGCGGCATCATGTCGCTGACCGGGGAGCCGGACGGCGCGCCGCAGAAATCGGGCGTGGCGTTCGCCGATATCTTTACCGGTGTCTATTCGGCGGTGGCGATTCTGGCGGCACTGCGGCGGCGCGATGTCGAAGGGGTGGGCGCGCATATCGACATGGCGCTGCTAGATACGCAGGTCGCGGTGCTCGCCAATCAGGCGCTGAACTGGATGGCGAGCGGACAAGTACCGCATCGCATGGGCAACGGGCACAGCAATCTGGTGCCCTATCAGGCGTTTGCCGCATCCGACGGCGCGCTCATCATTGCGGTCGGCAACGATGCGCAATTTCGCAAGCTCTGTGCGATCCTCGACCTCGATCTGGCGAGCGATCCGCGCTTCGCCACCAATCCGGCGCGCGTTGCCAACCGCGATACGCTGATCCCCTTGCTGGAGCAGGCGATCGAGCCGCTGCGCAAGGCCGACCTCGCCGCCGCGCTGGAGGCGGAGGGCGTGCCTGCCGGTCCGATCAACACTGTCGCGGAAGTCTTCGCCGATCCGCAGGTAACCGCACGCGGCATGCAGATCGCCCCTGGCGGCCTGCCCGGCGTCGCCAGTCCCATCGTGATCGACGGCGAACGCATGGTATCGGACCGTCCCAGCCCGCCCCGCGCCGCCAACGACTGATTGCAGCCGGGAACAGATTCCGTCTTAATAGCGTCGTAGTGGAGTGACGGATGGCGGCAAGCGGCGACTGGGGCACGCATCGCCTTTTAGGAAATGGATTGTGTTTCCGCAGAAACTGGAGCGGGCGAAGGGATTCGAACCCTCGACCCCAACCTTGGCAATTCGATTTAACCGGTTACGACAGAATACGCCAATATACGATTTAGTACGCTATTTCAAATAGATATTGCCAACACTGCTACGACGACATAACCTCTAATCCGCCACTAAACGACCGATTTTTATTACGTTGTTATTACTTTTCGGTCTCGCGGAGCACGCGTAATAAATTGGAGGAGGTTCCATGGCGCAGGCAAAGCTGACGAAGCGCACGCTCGATGCCCTCACCGCACCCGAGACCGGTCAGACATTCGTATGGGATACCGAGATCAAGGGCTTCGGGGTCCGGATAGGCGCTGCCGGCACCAAGACCTTCGTCATCCAATATATGAACACCGAGGGCCGAATCCGCCGCGTTAAGCTGGGCCGCTTTGGCGTGCTGACGGTGGATCAAGCTCGCGATCTCGCGAAGATCAAACTCGGTGCGGTGGCATCCGGGGAAGACCCGGCCGAAGACGCGCGCCGCGCCCGCAACGAGATGAATGTCTCTGAGCTGTGCGAATGGTAGCTGACAGAGGCGCGCGCGGGCAGAATCCTTGGTCGCCGAAATCGGCCGATCAAGGAGTCATCGCTTGCGATGGATGAGAGCCGGATTCGGACCCATATCAACCCGCTGATCGGCAAGCGCATCGCCCGGCATCTGACGATTGCCGATGTCGAGGCGATGCAGGACGATGTGGCGAAGGGAAAAACTGGAAAGCCTCGCACCGGCGAGCGCGGCGGCAAGGCGACCGGCGGTCGCGGAGTCGCTGCGCGCTGCCTGACCACGATCCAGGCGATCCTCGGGCATGCAAAGCACAAAGGCCTACTCGCCGAGCATCCGACCAAGGGCGCCAAGAAGCTCGCCGGAAACAAGCGGACAAGACGCCTCAGCGTCGCTGAGATCGAGACGCTGGGCAAGGCGATGGTCTATGCGGAACAGCAAGGCGTCAGCCCGACCGGGATCGCTGTAATCAGGCTGCTGCTTCTGACCGGCTATCGCCGCGAAGAAGGGCAAGCCATGCAGCGCGAATGGGTCAATCCGATGGGCGGGTTCGTCGCCTTCCCGGACACCAAGACCGGCGAGCAAGTCCGGGCGATCGGGCCGGAAGCGATCAAGGTGATCGTGGCGCAACCCCAGATCGTCGGCAATCCCTATGTGTTTGCGGCAACGACGGGCGATGGCCCCTTCACGGCTGTCAGCGCTTGCCTGCAGCGCGTTTGCGGGTATGCTGGGATCAAGGGTGTCACGCCCCACGTGCTGCGGCACACCTTTGCCAGCATCGCTGCCGAGCTCGGCTTCTCCGAACTGACGATCCGCGCAATGCTCGGACATGCCTCGCAGAATGTGACGCAGGATTACATTCACGTCGATGAAGCGTTGAAGCTAGCGGTACGACGCACGTCCGACGAGATCACCAAGCTGCTCGCCCAGGGCGCCGCCAAGCTCGACCGCCTTCGCCTTGTGGCTGACAGCGATGAAGGGTAGACAAATGGTAACATATACGTTACTTTAAAGGCTGTGAGTTGATCGTACAGGAGTATATCCGCAAGGATGGGTCCTGTCCGTTCCGATCCTGGTTCAATGATCTCGATTCTCAGGCCGGGGCCAAGGTTGCGACGGCGATTGTCAGGCTGGAACTGGACAATCTGTCGAACGTCAAATGGATCGGCGCCGGGCTCGGAGAATATCGGATCAATTGGGGACCGGGCTATCGGCTCTATCTGGCGCAGGACGGGAATGAACTGATCATCCTGTTCGTCGGCGGAACGAAGAAGCGGCAGCAGGCCGATATCAACGAGGCTGCTGCATTATTGAGCGAGTATAAAGGCCGCAAGGCGACTGCAAAGAAGGCCAGGAAATAGCGACATGGTGCTGACACGGGATTTCAAGGAAACGGTAAAGGAGCGCGCAGCGCGCGATCCCACTTTCGCCAAGGCCATGCTCGACGAAGCTGCGACGGCCTTCCTCAACGGCGAACCGCATGTCGCCCGGTTGATCCTACGTGACCTAGTGAACGCATCGGTCGGTTTTGAAGCGCTGGCCGCCGAGACCAACCGGCCAAGCAAGAGCCTGCACCGGATGCTGTCGGAAAAGGGCAACCCGAGTATGGACAATCTCGCGGCCATTTTTGGAGCAGTGCGCAAGTGCCTTGGCGTTGCGATCGAGGCACATGCGGTGGAGGCTGCCTGACCCAGGCGCCAGCGGCCCCAGAAAATCGGCTATCAGAAAGCCACCGCCCTGATAAGTATCATCGCCCTCGTTGCCAAGCGACTGACTTTGCTTCGAGCCGGCGCGACGGGTGTCGGCCGATAACCTGTTCCCGACGGGGCAACCGCTCGGCATCAAGAGCTATTCCCAGCTCGTCCTTGCGGGGGTCGACGAGGTCGGCCAGGCGGTCGATGAGGCCGAACACCACCAGAATATCGCTCAGCGTACCGACGCCGACGCCGGGATCCCCTTCTCCAGGCGCGCTATGGCGCTTGGCGGCGTGCCCGCGCGCACGGCCAGATCGGCAACGGAAATGCCTCTGCGCAAACGTGCGCTGCGCAGATCCCTGCCAAGCCGCCTAAGGGCCCTGCCTGATTTGGGCGAGCCCATCACAATCATCCATATATGACACGAAATAGCTCTCTATTGTTCATATATGATGAGTTATCCTTTCAATCAAGCGAAGCAGTCTTCAGCTTGTCCTATCCAATCAATGGACATGAATTTCAAACGCTTTCTGGGCTAACCTAACCTAGAGCGCAGTTGATCGCAGCAAGCGCATCGACAAGTTACGCGCGTCATCGCTTCCCGCGCAATGTTCTTGAAATCTTTGCATCGAATACCATCAAGTCAAAGAAGTTACTTTATCCGGCACTTTTGCTTGCCCGCTTTTTGAGCGGGCTACCCGTTTTGTCAGCCCCTCAAGCGAAGCGTCGTGGCGAACAGCCCATCGCCTTTTTGAAGGCGGTGCTGAACGACGCTTCCGACGAATAGCCGACCGAATAGGCGATCTCTGCCACGCGCTGCTGCGAATGGCGCAACGCGTCGGCTGCAAGCTCCATGCGCCAGCGCGTCACGAATGACATTGGCGGCATCCCGACGATCGCCTGGAAGCGAACCGCGAAGGCCGTGCGTGACATGCCTGCGGCTGCCGCCATGGTTCGCACGCTCCAGCGCTCGGCGGGAGCCGACTGGACAGCCGCGATTGCCGCGCCGACTCGTGGATCGGCCAGGCCGGTCAGCCAGCCTTTCGGTCCTCCACCGCTGTCTGCGAGATGCCGTCGCAGCGCTTCGACCAGGATCAGGTGCGCCAGATGCTCCACCGTCAGGTCACCACCTGGGCGCGGGTTGCGCAGTTCGGCCATGATGCGGTCGAGCGACCAGCGCAGCGTCGCGCGCGCATCGTCCTCGCGGATGTGGACGATCGGCGGCAGACAGGTCAGCACCATGCCGGCGTCGCGCCGGTCAAAGCCGAAATGGCCGGCATAAAGGAAGCAGTCGCCGCCCCCATTGTAAGTAGCGACGCCGCCGTTCGGGCGTCCTGCGAACAGCTGGTCCGCATCGATCGCTGGAAGTGCAGGATCGCTGGCGAGGCGAAAGGCGCGACCGCTCGGCAGGATTACGCAATCGCCGGCGACGAGGCGTACCGGTGCTGCTTCGTCGAGCACCAGCCAGCAACCGCCGTCGAGCACCGCATAGCAGAACAGGCCGTCATGCGCAGCGACGCGTACCGCAATCTGGCCGCCGACGTCGGCAGCGCCCGTTTTCAGGTAACGCGGTCGCAGCAGCGCAAGCGCGTGGGAGAGTGGGTCCATGATTCTGAACGATCGCGAAAGTTTCTAGCGCCCGTGAGTATAGATGGTTCTGATAGGCAGCGCTAGGTCAGCGGCAATAGCAACCGAGCGGGATGTGACGATGCCAACCAACCAAGCCATGTGGCTGCCGGCCAAGGGCGCGCGCCTGCAACTGGCCGCAGCACCTATGCCGATTGCAGGGCCAGGCCAGATCGTCGTGCGCGCGGCCGCCATAGCGATCAATCCGGTGGACTGGATCGTGCAGCGCATGGGAGGCCTTGGCTTTCCCTGGCTGCGCTACCCGATGGTGCTCGGCTGGGACGTTGTCGGCGAGGTGACGGCCATCGGCGAGGACGTCACACAGATCGCGGTCGGCGACCGCGTGGTGGGCCTGGCGGTGGGCCAGGACAAGGCAGTCAACGATTCGGCCGAAGGCGGCTTCCAGCATTACGTCCGGCTGCGCGAGAGCATGACTGCACCGATCCCGCCGACGCTATCGTGGGAGCAGGCCGCCGTTCTGCCGCTCGGCATCGCGACCGCCGCTTGTGCGCTGTTCCAGAAGCAGCATCTCGCGTTAGCGCACCCCTCCGCCCCACCATCGCCGATCGGCAAGACAGTGCTGATTTGGGGCGCATCGACCAGCGTGGGCAGCAACGCGGTTCAGCTTGCCGTGGCTGCGGGCTATGAGGTGATCGCAACCGCATCGCCGCGCAATCACGCCTTTGTGCAGCAGCTCGGCGCGGAAGCGGTGTATGATTACCGCAGCCCAACCGTTGTCCGCGATCTCGTCGAGGCGATGAACGGGCGAGAACTTGCCGGCGCGGTGGCGATCGGGGCCGGCTCGGCACTGCCATGCGTCGCCGTCGCTGGTGGTTGCGCAGGCGACAAGGCGGTGGCGATGGTGAGCCCGCCGGTGTCGTTCGACCAGGCACCCCTTAGCAAGGGTCGGACCACCTACCTCCTCAGGACGATGCCGCGCGTCGTCGTTGGCATGCTGGCGACCATCCTGCGTGCCCGCGGGCGGGGCGTTCGCACCGGGTTCGTCAACGGCGTAACGCTGCTGCATGATGAAGTCGGCCCCATGATCTTCAACGAGTTCCTGCCGGCCGCGCTGACCTCGGGGCGACTCAGGCCAGCGCCAAACCCTCAGATCGCGGGCCATGGCCTTTCCGCCATCCCCGACGCGCTAGATCGGCAGCGGCGAGGTGTATCCAACGGCAAGATCGTTGTGACGCTTTGATCAACCGGCCGTTTGCGTAGCGCCTCATCCTGCCGAACAGACCTGCTTGGTTGGATTGTGTTGAAAAACTCGAGCTTGCGGTTGCGTGGTTATCGTTTTCCCATGCCGGATTCGTGAGATTGCAGTCCAGAAAGCATCGATGATTCCACTTTCACGCTACGAGCTTCCGGCGGACCTTCGCGGGGGTGTCCGCCTATCGCGACTGGAAGCGTGCCTTCGCCGCTTCCGTGAAAGGGGTGAAGACGCTGACCGGCGAACCTTCGGGATCGCGAACCTGAAAGGTGCGGTTGCCCCATGGGAGCAGCTTGGGTTCATGCACCAGCTCGCCCGTGCCTTTCACACGATCAAAGACGACATCGACATCCTCAACCATAAACTCCAGAATGGCAGTTCGGTTTGCGCCGGGCTGCGCGCTTCCTTCAGCGAACACCGTCACCGTTTCCGCGCTGCCGATTGCAAGCGTCGCGCCCGCAGTGACAATTTCGGCAAATTGCGGCGCGAGCCAGTCGGCGGTCTGTCCGGTGACCAGTTCATAGAAGCCGACCATAGCGTTGATGTCCGCAGCGATCAGGCGGACGGAAGCGAATTTCATGAATATGTCCTGCGCAGGAGGGGTTGAACGTGGAGGCCGTATAGCGCAGCACTGCTGACACCGTGGTGTCAGCAGGAGTCACCAGCCCGTGCGCAGAGCCGACCGCCTCTTTCAGATTATCCAGATCATGCGCCGATCGACGCGTCCGGTGACCGGTGCTGCTCTGGCTGCCGAGTTGGAGGTTTCGACGCGAACCGTGTACCGCGATGTCGCGGACCTCGTCGCGCAGCGCGTGCCAATCACGGGGGAAGCCGGTTTGGGCTATGTGCTGGCGGCCGAATACGACATGCCTCCACTCATGCTCACGCAGGTGGAACTGGAAGCCATTGTTCTGGGTGCGCAATGGGTTGCCCAGCGCGGTGACGTCATCCTGTCGCCCGCTGCGACGGATGTTCTGGCAAAGATCGCAACGGCCATTCCTGCGCGGCTCCAGCCATTCGTCACGGCACCGAGTACCGCCGCGCTGCCGCGCCTCGAACCGGTAATTGAGGCGGTGGACCCGGCAACATTCAGAGATGCGATCCGCTCGCGACGGAAACTGTGCCTCATCTACTGCGCCGAAAACGGTGACAAGACCGAGCGGACGATCTGGCCGGTCGTTCTCGGTTATTCTGAGGCCACGCGCGTGCTGATTGGATGGTGCGAAGCGCGGCAGGGATTTCGGCATTTCCGCACCGATCGAATGATGGCTGCCGAAGTCCTGGATCAGCCCATCCCGCAATCAAGGGCCGAACTGCATCGCAATTGGCAGGCATGGCGAACCGCCGAGCTTGCCGGGAGGAAGTAGAAAGCTGTCCCGCGCTATCATCATTGTCGAGACGGCAGCTATCGGTAGCTTGGACCCGGTACCCGCCTGACCGCTTTCCACCCAGTCGATGACGAACTGGCCGACCAATCTAGCGGCCTAAACTGGTCGTTCGATGATCGGTAGATTGAAAGACGCTATGCCGGAGCGGGTGTTTCGAGCTTGATGCGCAGTGCCGCCAGGACGCGCTGTGCTGCCCGGATATCCTCGGCAGGCAGTCCCTCCGCCAATGCCTCGACAAGCGGATTATAGAGGCTGATCGCGGCCTCGTAGGTCTGCTGCCCCTTGGGGGTAAGGACAACAAGCTGTGCCCGCTTGTGATGCGGGTTGAGCTCGAACGACACTAGTCCTTCTTTCTCAAGGTCGTTCACGATCCGCTGCACGTTCTGCCGGTTCGCCCCGAGATCGCGCGCCAGCCAGGCCACCGGCTGAGGCCGGTCGGCCTGAACGATCGCACCCAGGATCTGCCAGCGGGCGCTCGTGAGGCCGAGCGGCGACACGATGCGGTCGCCCCATGCGAGGGTGGCATTGTTGGTCCCGAACATGGTCAGGATCAGTTCGGTCAACGCTTCTGCTTTCGACTGTCCGCTCGAACGCGGCATATGGCACCTTCTATTTATATTGACATCATCATGTCAAATATGCTTCATGGTTTCAATATCACGACCAAGGACGCGTGACCATGAAAAAGCTGATTCATCCCATAGCGGGCGCGATCGCGCTGCTGACGATAGCGACCTTCTGGCTTTCGACGGCGCTCAGCGAAGCGGCCGGTTCGAAGGAGGCGATCGTGGCCGTCAAGACGGCGATCCCGTGGGGCTTCCTCCTGCTCGTGCCCGCTCTTGCCGCTACGGGCGGAACGGGTTTTTCCCTGGCAAGGGGGCGGAAGGTGGGACTGGTCGCCGCCAAGCTGAAGCGCATGCCGTTCATCGCCGCCAACGGATTGCTGGTGCTCATCCCATGCGCGCTGTTCCTCGCCTCGAAGGCCAAAGCGGGGGAGTTCGATATGGCGTTCTACGGGGTGCAGGCGCTCGAACTGATCGCGGGTGCGGTAAACCTGATCCTCCTCTGCCTTAACATGCGCGACGGGTTGAGAATGACCGGGCGGTTGAAAGTCCGGACAACAAGCGCGCAGCGGTGAATTCTGCTTATTTGCTTAAAGACGTCCTCGATCCTCCTCGGCCCATTTCCCATCAGGATCGTCGCGAAACCACCCGCTCTCGGCCTTCGGGCGGCGTGGTAATCCATTTTTGAACCTGCTGATCTCTTTGGCTCATTAACGGAGGGCAGCTTTCAACGACCTGATTGGGGTGTACGAACGTCTGCTAAGTTCGCGTTCTTTGCCACAGATAAGAGGGCGCTCAAATCGGGTGCTGTCACTCGGTCGCACAATCACTAACGCGCGCGCTGTCTTCTCTTCACCGTCGATTGTCTCCAGCCGGCCGAGCCATTGTCTACAACCGATGGGTTACCCGCACGTGGCGAAAAAGCGGTCGAGCGCCGCTAGGGATCGGGCGCAACCTTCGCCAACCAACGCTGTAAGGAACCCATTCTTGGCTATTTTCTGGAGACATTATGGAGACAACAGGCATTGCCGAGAGCATTGTCTCCAACGACGAAGCGGCCCGGAGGCCGCTAATTCGCTGATTTTCTTAGGAAAACTGGAGCGGGCGAAGGGATTCGAACCCTCGACCCCAACCTTGGCAAGGCCATTTCGGCGCGTTTCCGATCATACTCGGCACTGCGAAGAGATGCGAATAATACCTTATTTATAACGGCTTGTGTGATATTTGAGCATCGCATATATATCCGATTGCCGCCGATCAAACGATTTCAGGTGGATACTAATTGGATACGAGGCTTTAAGCTTGGGTACGAAACGTCGTTGCCCTAGACAGTCGGCCAAAGGAGTTTGCGATGTCCGACCCCCAGCGGCTGACGAAGAAGATGATCGTGGATGCGCGGCCGGTGCCCGGCAAGGTATCGTTCCTGTGGGACGGGGAGCTTCGCGGCTTTGGTTGCAAGATTGAGGGCGCCGGCACAAAATCCTTCATCCTTCAGTACCGGAACTCCGAGAAGCGAAAGCGCCGCATCGTCCTGGGCCGCTTTGGGGTCATGACCATCGAGCAGGCCCGTGACGAAGCGCGTATAAAGCTGGGCGATGTTGCTCGCGGCCTGGATCCTGCCGAGGAGAAGCGGGCTGCGCGGGATGGCCTTACGGTCGGCCAGCTATGCGATTGGTATCTGACTGAAGCGGCATCGGGACGCCTGCTAGGACGCAAACGAATGCCGATAAAGGCATCGACGCTCGGCATGGATCGAAGCCGTATCGAAACGCATATTCGTCCGCTGATAGGCCGGCGCAAGGTCGCGGCGGTGCGTCTTCCCGACATTGAGACGATGCAGCACGATATCGCCACCGGGAAAACGGCCAAGCCAAGGGGCGATGGCCGGGGCGGTGTGACACGAGGCGGCAGAGGCGTCGCAGCGCGATCGGTAACGACGCTGCACAGCATATTTGCGCATGCCAAGCGAGCGGGCCTGATCGACGCCAACCCCGCGTTGGGCGTCCGCAAGTTTCCGGACAACAAGAAAACACGCAGGCTGAGCACGGACGAGTTGCGGGCACTGGGTCAGGCACTGCGTGATGTAGCTGAGATCGAGCATCCGATTGGAATCGCCATCGTTCGGTTGCTTGCGCTCAGCGGTCTGCGATTGAACGAGGCTCAAGGCGTCGAGCGCAAGTGGGTCGCGAGCGAAGGCTATATTGCATTCGGGGACACGAAGACGGGGGCACAGATCCGCGTTATCGGCAGTCCGGCGCTAAAGCTCCTGCGCGAGCAACCCATTCACGAAGGAAGCCCCTATGTGTTCCCATCCGATGGAGGAACGTCGCACTTCGTCGCTGCGGACGGCGTGTTCGGTCGCATCTGCCAAAGGCTCGGTTGGGGCGATGTAACAGCCCATACGCTGCGGCACACCTTCGGTAGCATCGCTGGCGAGATGGGCTATTCCGAGCTGACGATCGCGGCGATGCTTGGCCATGCCGCTGGCACTGTCACCGGCCGCTATGTGCATATCGACGAAGCGGTCAAATCAGCGATCGAGCGTGTTTCGACAGCGATCGCACTTTTGCTGGATAACCATGCCGAGGAAAAGAGTCAGACGGCTAATATCTTCTCGATAGCTGCCCCCACACTGCTGACCACGGGCGGTACACGATGGGGCGCGACCGTCTGCGTGCAACAGAGCCGAGCAGGCTAAGCCATGACCGCAAACTATCCGATCGCACTCGCGGGCGACTGCGCAGCAATCAATTGTGGCGCGATTAACGCGATTCCGTTAGAGAGGACGAAGGGGGAACAGGCCCGCTTCGCGCTCGGGCTGCGCTCTGGAATCTGGGAATGAAAGGAGCGCTGATGTCGACAAAGCAGATCGTCGCGCTCCTTAGTTCGCATGTCGAAGGGGATCAGGAGCAGTTCCTGTCGATCGCGCTGCAAATCGCAGCGCAGCAGGCGCGACAAGGTAATGAGGAAGATGCCAACCGACTGAAGCGGCTGGTGCAGAGGGCTCGCGAGCGGACCGCCGGCGCGCCTTCGGGCCAGACGCCAATACCGCTCGCCCGGCCGCGTGGTGAGTTGCAGGGACTGGTCGAAAGCGTCTATCCGAAGATCAAGCTCGACAGCATGGTCCTCGCCGACGAGGTGCTGTCACGCCTGCAGCGGGTCGTGCGCGAGCAGGCCGAGCGGACGACGCTGCGCGACCATGGCCAGATCCCGGCCACGCATCTGCTGTTGGTCGGACCGCCGGGAACCGGCAAGACCATGACGGCGTCAGCGATCGCAGGTGAACTGCGACTGCCGTTGTTTACCGTGCGTCTCGATGCCCTGTTCAGCCGCTTTTTTGGCGAGACCGCCGGCAAGCTTCGCCTGCTTTTCGATCAAATCGCTCAAATGCGCGGCGTCTATCTACTTGACGAATTCGATGCGATTGGCGCGCGGCGCGGTGATCCCAATGATGTCGGCGAGATCCGCCGCGTGCTGAATTCGGTGCTATCCTTCATGGAGGAACCCAACGCCACCGACAGCATCGTGATCGCCGCCACCAACCATGTCGAGATCCTCGACAAGGCGCTTGCGCGCCGGTTCGATGAGGTCATTGAATATGCGCCGCCGGATAGCGATGCGGCGCGCAAGATCCTGACCCGCCGGATGGGCAAGCTGCGGCTGACCGCCAAGGCCTGGTCGTCGATCGTGCCGCTGACCGAGGGTCTGAGCCAGGGCGAACTGGTGCGGGCGGCAGACTCGGTCGTCAAAGATGCCATTCTCGAGGGTGCGACCAGCATCGCTCCGGATAACCTGAGGCGTGCGCTTCAGGATCGCCAGTCGTTCCAGCGGCGCTTCCATCGCTAGAAAGACATCAGAACCACAGCGAGGAATGTCGACTTTTACCGCGAATGACTGAAGTGAGGGGGCAATGCCCAACGGGGATGGAAACGGGGGCCGCAGGCTCCCGCATATCGAGATCACGCGCTGGCGAGAAAGCGCTCAGTATGTGTACCCGCGCATGCGCCGCGATCAGCGCGATCGGCGGGAGGACCATCACGAGCATGCCGAGGTGCTGCTTGAGCAACTGACCCGCGCCCTTGGCGACCTGCCCGCACGTGATCAGGATCAACGCATCGCGGTCGACGGGCTCAAGCGTGGAACGCTGGTCGAGGTCGAGACTATGGTGCCGACCGCTCGGGCCAAGGCCACCAAGACGCCGCCGCTGGACTTCCCCGGGCAGGAAATCGTCGTGCTGCGCTCCGAGCGCAACGAGGATCGCACCGAGACGGCAGTGGTGTTCGTGCCGGACGACGCGCGCGCCTTCCTGCAGAATCGGATCAGCGCTTATGGGTCCGAGAATCTCGGCAACCAGCCCCGTCCGGACGTTGACAAGTTTGAGGTCATCGAGACGATCCGCGATGCTTCGGGTCGGTCGCTTCTGACCGCAGCACCGGACGAGCAGGATGAGCGTGGTTGGTGGGAGCTTTGGCTTCGCAGGCCGGATACACAGCGCCCCGATCTCATCGCGAACGCCGTCGTCGAAGGTGTCCGTCGCGCCGGCCTCGACGTCCATCCCGAGCGGCTCACCTTCCCGGACACCGCGATCATCTTCGCTCATGGCACCCAGAATGAGATTGTCGGGATCGCGGATCGGCTGAACGGCGCTATCAGCGAAATCCGTCCTGCCGCGGGCAGTATCGAGCCCTTCCTCGATCTCGGCGAGAATGGCCTCGGGCAACAGGCGTTGGTCGAGGACTATTCGGCGCGTGTCGATCCGCCTGCAGATGGCGCGCCCGTGGTCTGCGTCATCGATACGGGTGTCGCGGCCGCGCATCCCCTCGTTGCCCCGGGACTGACGGGGGCATGGACCGTCAACGATGCCTGGGGTACGGACGATCATGCCGGTGGCGGCGGTCACGGCACCGGTATGGCGGGGCTCGTGCTGCATGGCGACCTTGCGACGCCGATGGCCGATGGCCGACGCGTCCAGCTTCGCCATGCTGCCGAGTCGGTGAAGTTCCTGCCGCCGGCTGGCTTTCCGCCGAACGAGCCCGCTCGATACGGTATCATCACCCAATCGGCGGTGGCGGTGGCCGAGGTGGAGCGGCCCAATGTGCCGCGCAGCTTCTGCATCGCGACGTCTTCGGACCATTTCAACCCGGACGGGCCGTCAAGCTGGAGTGGTGCGCTCGATCAGATTTGTGCCGGCGCGATGCCCGGCGAGCGTCTGGATGGAGTGGCCGCCAAGGATCATCCCAAGCGACTGGTTTTCGTAGCGACCGGCAACATCGCGGGCGGTATGAAAGCAGATGTCGAGCAGCATCATTCGCTCGAAGATCCGTCGCAGAGCTGGAACGCGCTTTCGGTCGGCGGATACACCGCCAAGATCGGGCCCTCCGTCGACAATCCTGAACTCAATCCCCTGGTAGGCGCGAATGAGAAAAGCCCGTTCAGCCGCGGATCGAAGCTGCTTCCCGCGGACCTGACGCCGATCAAGCCGGAGGTGCTGTTCGAGGCGGGCAATATGATGGTGGATGCCGGCGGCTTCTGCGCCTGGCACCCTGCAGTGTCGTTGCTCACGTCCGGCAAGGACGTTGCCGCACAGCCGCTGGTGCCGTTCTGGGCAACGAGCGCCGCCACCGGAGTCGCCGGAAACTTCATAGGGCGATTGAAGGCCGGGTTACCGGAGCGGTGGCCCGAAACCTACAGGGCGCTGACCGTCCATTCGGCGGAATGGCCGCAGCCGATCCGTTCGAAGCTGGTTGGCCGCGGCCGCAGCTGGCGCACGATATCGAAGGGCGAAAAGCAGCAGATCATGCGCGAGGTCGGATATGGCGTTCCCGACCTCGGGCGAGCGCTGGCATCGGCATCGAATGATGTGACGTTGCTCGTGGAAAGCGAGATTCAGCCCTATGCGCTCGGCGCGGACGGTCGCGGCGCGGTGTTCAACGAGGTCCATTTCTTCGCGTTGCCTTGGCCACGCGCCGCGCTCGAGGCGCTGGAGAATGCGGCCGTCACGATGAAGGTGACACTGTCCTATTTCATCGAGCCCAATCTCACGGGACGCGCGGCGACGCGGCCAGATACCTATCGCTCGTTCGGGCTGCGGTTCGCCATCAAGAAGCGCACCGAAACGGCGGCCGACTTCCGGCGGCGTTTGAGCAATGCGCCGGGCGAGCGCGCCGAGAATGACGGTGAAGCGGATTATTGGCTGCTCGGCCCCCAGGCAATGCAGGCTGGCTCGCTCCATTGCGACCTTTGGCGAGGTCCTGCCATCGATCTCGCGGCGCATGACCAGATCGCGATTTTCCCCGTCGGTGGCTGGTGGAAATCGCATGTCGGGCAGCGGCGGATCAGCGACCGGGCGCGCTACACTTTGGCGATCTCGATTTCCGCGCCGGATCAGGACGTGGATCTTTATGCTGAGATTGCGGCAGCGATCGAAGCACGTGTCGCAGCCGAAATCGCGGTAGGTGCCGCGCCCGGAGAGGGATGATCACGGCCGCCGTTATGGCGCCGATAGGGTTCGAGCAATGCCGCCCTCGCGTCTGCGGCACCGGCGCCGCAGACGCCCGTGACAATTTTTTTCGCGGCGACCTTCCCGTTTTCCCGTCGAGCTCCGCAACGACATCGAAAGGATGGTGCGAGCAGCCCGATGGCCGATACGGTTGAAACTCTCTCCCTAGAGGAGGTCGGACGGGTTCTGGGCCGGCTGCGCCAGCCCGACCTGCTGCGACTGGCTGCGCTTGCGCAGACCTGGGTGAGCGGATTACCGCGCCGTGACGCAGGGGACCTATTAAACGAAGCGCTCGCGCGCATCCTTTCCGGGCAGAGGCCTTGGCCGGCAGATGTCCCGCTTCCGGCGTTCCTGTCACAGGTGATGCGTAGCATCGCCAGCCAATGGCGGCATGAGGATATTCGCGAGCCGCTCGCCGCGGAAACAGACGAGATCGGCAACGATCCGCAGGAATATCGGGATGATTCTTTCGCCGACATGACAGAACGAATGCGCGCGGCGCTTGCCGATGACCCGCCGGCGCTTGGAATCTTCAATCACATTCTCACCCAAACCAGCCGCAAACAGGCTTGCGACCAGCTACAGTTGAGCGCGACGGGCTATGATACGGCGCGCCGACGCATGATCCGCACCTTGCAGCGGCAGTTCAATCCCGGATGGATCCCATGACGACACCCCCCGATTCCGACCAGGTGCTGGCCCTCATCGCCGAGAGCATTCTCGAGGCGAGCGACGAAGAAATCCTTGAAGCCGCGCGCGCGCATGGCGTCGATGTCGAGGCCCTGGAACGCAAGGTGCGCGAGATCATCGCCGCCCGTCTCACGATCGCGCGCGCAGAACCGGTCCGTCCCCTCGCGATCGGCGAGACGGTGGCCCTGCGATCGGATCCCGCGCGGATCGGGGTCATCACCGGCATCACGCCCAGCAATCGCGAGACGCGGCTGAGCATCTTCATCGATGGACGTCTGGAGACGCTCTATGCGAGCCAGGTGGTGCGCGCCGATCTGGCGCCCGGCGCGGTTCGGGCCACGCTCGACGAGTTCAACGCCCATTTGACGGCACTGCAGCTTGCCGATCCGAGCATGACCAATCTCTATTCGCTGCAGGCGGGGCGGATTGACTTCATTCCCTATCAGTTTCGCCCGGTCCTGAAGTTCATCCGTGCCGATCGGCCGCGATTGCTCGTGGCGGACGAAGTCGGCGTGGGCAAGACGATCGAAGCGGGATTGCTGCTGCGCGAGCTTCAGGCGCGGCGGCCCCTCCGGTCAGTGATGGTCGTCTGCTCGAAGGCGCTCGTCGTCGAAGAGAAATGGCATCGCGAGATGCGGCGCTTCGACGAAGAGTTCGTCTCGCTCGGCAGCGACGACCTTCGCTACTGCCTCGACCAGTGCGATATCGAAGGAGAATGGCCGGATCGCTATGCGCGCGCTATTCTGCCCTTCTCGCTCGTGAACGAGAATCTTCTGCAGGGCTTCGTCAAGCGCGGTGGCGCGCGAGGCCCTGGTCTCAGCACGCTCGATGCACCCCCCCGCTTCGATCTTCTGATCGTTGATGAGGCGCACAATGCGCGCAACAGCGACACGAGCCTGCATCAGGGTCTTCGCATCCTCGCCGACAATGCCGAGGCCGTTGTGCTGATCACGGCAACGCCGGTTCAGTTGGGCACGGGCGACCTGTTCTCCCTGCTCAACCTGCTGCGGCCGGATCTCGTCATCGATCGGCCGACATTTGAACGGATGGCTGAACCGAATGAGGCGATCAACGCGGCTATCTCGGCAATCAGGGCAGCGGCGCCCGGCTGGCAGGATGCCGCCATTGGCGATCTGGAGAGCGCTGCGGCAACCCCTTGGGGCCAGGTGATGTTGGCGCCGTCGCCTGACTTCCGGAATCTGGTCACGGCGACACGCACCGCGACGACCGACGACGATCGAGTCCGGTTGATCCGTCCCGCCGAGGCGCTGCATAGCTTCTCATCGATGATCAGCCGCACCCGTAGGCGTGACATCGGCAATTTCACGAGCCGCAAGGCGCAAACGGTCGAAGTGCCGTTCACGCCCGCGCAGCAGGCCGTCCACGACGATCTTCTGGCGCTGCAGCGTGCCATCTACATGCGCACGCATGGCGCGGGCCCGCTGGGTTTTTTGATGACGACGATCCGGCGGCAAGCGGCGAGTTCGCTCCACGGGCTGGTGCCGTTTCTCGAAGACATCCTGTCGCGCCGGTTGAGTGATCTCGAACTGGTCGAGATGGGCGACGAGGACGAGCAGCCTGCCGACGACGAGATTGCGGCGATCCGCTCGGAGATTGCGGCGATCGTCGAACGTGCGCGGCAGTTGCCGGACGATGATCCGAAGTGCGCCAGGCTGGTCGATATCGTCGTGCAGAAGGGTGGCATGGCGAACCGGCGCCTGCTCGTCTTCAGCTCGTTCCGTCATACGCTCTTCTATCTTGAGCAGACGATGCGCGCGCGGGGCATCCGGGTGGGCCTGATCCATGGCGGGGTAGGCGATGACGAGCGTCGGTCGCTGCGCAAGAGGTTCGCGCTGCCGCCGGAACAGGCGGATGCGATCGACGTGCTGCTGTCTTCGGAGGTCGGATCGGAAGGGCTCGACTTCCAGTTCTGCGATGCGCTGGTCAATTACGACATCCCCTGGAACCCTATGCGGATCGAGCAACGGATTGGCCGTATCGACCGCTATGGGCAGGCGAGCCAGACCGTGGCAATCTACAATTTTGTGACGCCCGGGACGGTGGATTTCGATATTTTCCAGCGTTGCTTGCTGCGGATCGGGGTGTTCGAGCGTGCCATTGGCGGCAGCGAGGCGATCCTCGGCGAGATTGCCGGGCGCCTGCAGGCGGTCGCGGACGATTTCCTTCTGACCGATGAGGAGCGCGAAGCGCGCCTCCAGCAGCTGGCCGACAATGAAATCCGCCAGATCATCGAAGCCGATGCGCTGGAGGAGCGCGAGGCCGAGCTGTTCGGAGTTCGGATCGAGCGCAGCACGATCGACGATGAAATCGCGCAGGCCTCCAGCCGCTGGCTGGAGCCGATGGCGATCGAGCGCCTCGTGGGCCTCCATCTCGAGCGCGAGCTTGAGGTCGGCCGCAACCCGATTTCCGGTCAAGGGCCCGTCAAGAGCTTGCGCCTGTCGGCTGAGGCACGGCGGCGGCTCGTGCCGCCGCGGGCGCGCGGCAGCCGGCTTGGGCTTGCCGAACGCGAGTGGGAGGGATGGTTGCGCGGCGATCAGCAGACACTGGCGCTGACCTTCGACCGCGAAACCGCCAACGAGGATCGCGCGCTGGCTTTCATCACGCCGGTCCATCCCTTGACCCAGGCGGCAGCAAAGTCGTTCGCGGGCGATGAGGAGGTCGTCGTCACTCTGCGTGTGACGGACCCGGCGCTGCCGGCGGGCGATCACGCCTTTGCAATCTACCAATGGCAGATGCGAGGCCTGCGCGAGGATGCGATGCTGGTACCGGTCGTCGAGGATCCCGCTGTCGGGGCAGCGTTCATGGACATATTCACGACCGCGCACGATGCCGCGGACGTCGCGCCCCCTGATGGTGCGACCGTCGAAGGGCTGGAAGGCTGGCACCACGAGCTTTGGACGCGTCGGCGGCTCGCTCATATCGCTGAGGCCGCCGAGATCGCCCGGTTCCGCCGAGACAGTCTCGAGGCCAGCCACCGCGCCCGCGTGGCGATCCTCGAAGAGCAGCTGGGGCGGACATCGGAGGAGCGTATTCGGAGGATGCGGGTGGGACAGCTGGCGCGCGCGAACGCCGATCATCAGGAAGCGTTGCGCGATCTCGCGGCTGCGGAGCTGCGGGCCGACATCCTGCCGCGCCGTGTGGCTTCGGGCATGCTGAAGGTGGAGCATTGATATGAGCACCACATTTCTCGACTGGCTGGGAGCGCTTCGCGCGCGGCGCGAGCGCTGGGTGAACGCCAACCACGAAAACAATTTCGACCGGGGCATCTGGAACGCGACGGTCGAGAAATATGCCGATCCGAGCCACTTCATCTTCGAGTTGCTGCAGAACGCGGAAGACGCCGGCGCATCCTGGGTGCGGTTCACGCTGGAGAGCGATCGCATCGTCTTCGAGCATGACGGGCGGCCATTCGATCGCGATGACATCGAAGGCATCACCGGCATCGGCAATACGACCAAACTGGACGATGGCCACAAGATCGGCTGCTTCGGCATCGGTTTCAAATCGGTCTATGTCGTCACCGAACGCCCTGAGGTGCATTCGAGGATCGAGGGCGCGGCGCTCGCCTTCGCGATCGAGGACTTGGTGGTCCCCAAGCTGATCGATACGGCGCATGGTGACGACACCACGCAGATCGTGCTGCCGCTGCGGGCGGATCGCGCCGATTTGGCGGTGACGCGCGCGCGTGATGGGCTTGCCTCTTCAGGTGCGGCCGCACTTCTTTTCCTCGAGCGGGTCAAACGGCTCGAATGGGTGGATGGCGACGCGCGTGGACGTGCCGAGGTTTCCGATGGCGATGGCGCCATCCGATCGATCCGATCGCGCTTGCCGGACGGAACTGACCGGCGCGATCGTTATCTCATCGTGTCGCGCCCGGTCGAGAGCCGGGAGGATCGCAAGCAATATGAGGTGAAGGCCGCGCTGCGTCTCAACGATGGTGGCGATCTGGTGCCCGAAGACGCGCCGACCCGATTGAGGGTGTTCTTCGAGACGCAGGAAAACACCGGCCTGCACTTCATCGTCCACGGCCCGTTTCAGCTCACGGACAACCGCGCCAACATCAAGCTCGACGATGACTGGAATGCCGAATTGATCGAAGCAATCGGCGATATGGTTGCCGATACGCTTCCGGGGCTGCGCGATCGCGGCATGCTCAAGCGGGGCGTGCTCGACCTACTTCCGAACAGCATGGACGAGTTGCCGCCGGTGTTCGTTCCGATCCTCACGGCGATCGCGGAAAGATTTCAGACCGAGGCTCTAATCCCCGCGAGCGAGGGCGGCTTCGTCACGGCGCCTGCGGCGATCCGCGGCCCGGCCGAACTGCGCGACCTGCTGGGCGACGATGGACTGAACCGCTTCGCCGGCCTGGCGGATCGGCGTTGGATCACACCCGGCCTGCGCAATAGCCGATCCGAGAACCTGGTTTCGACGCTCAAGATCGAGGACTGGGACCACGGCAAGTTCTTCGCCGCGTTCCAGCGGGCTTTCGGCCAGCAGACGATGCTGTATCAGTCCGAGGCCGACGCACGTAAGCTCGCGGTCGGCTGGTTCGATGGTCTTGAGGACGAAGCGGCGCAGCGTTTCTATCTCGCGCTCGACGCAGCGCTGAAGGCCCAGAAGCGATCGGTTTCGATTTCGGGGCTCAAGTTCATCCGACTGGAAAGCGGTGGTCGGCACTCGCCAACCTTTGCGGTACTGTCACCAACGGATAGCGAACTCGATCCCGAGGCCGAACAGTGCGACCTCTTCCTGGTGAAGAAGAGCCTCGTGCGACTTGGCCGGGGGCGCGGGAAGGATGTCGAGCAATTCCTGCGCCGTATCGGTGTGAAAGACGTTGACGAGAAGGCGTATCTCGCGGCGATCATCCGCACACAATATAAGGGTGACGGTGCGCGCCCCAACCGCGAGCGCCATCTCCAGCATATGCGGCGGTTCATCCGGTGGTGGAAAGAGCATGGCGACATCGCGATGTTCGCTGGCGTGGAGTTCATTCGTGCCGGATCGGACGCCGCCTATCATGATGCGGATGCCGTCTATTTCGGCGAACCATTCCTGAAATCGGCGCTCAACAAGGTTTATGACGGCTCGATCGAGGGTCGGGAACGGGCAGCGCTCTGGGAGGGATATGCCAAGCTTCCCCGCAAGGATCTGCTGGCGTTCCTGACCGCCTGCGGGGTCGAAGACAGCTTATCGGTGATGTATTCGGGCATCCCCTATGAGCATCCCCACTGGAGCGAATTGCATTCGGGCTTCGGAGCGACGCGCAACACCGGGTCCGGGATCAACATTGACTATCAAATCGACGAACTCACCGAGCTTCTGGCGCGAGACGATGCGGAAGTTTCCCGGCTTGTGTGGGACGCGGTCAGCGCTGTTGGCGCCAAGGCGATGACCGCGAGCTACTCACCGAACCAGTCGCGTGCGGCCAATCAGCGCCCCTCCAGCCTCGCGCTGGTGTTGCGCGATACCGCTTGGATTCCGACCAAGGACGGCGGGCTTCGGATACCCAGGACGATCACGGCCGGGGATCTCGCCAAGGGGTTCAATGTCGGCGGTAACGAGGCGTGGCTGCAGGCGATCGGCCTTGGCGAGGAACATCGGCAGCGCAGCGAGCAGCATAAGGCGCGGCGCAAGGCTGGCGAGTTGATCGGGCTCGACCCCGCTCTCGTCGATCAGTTGAGCGGCCTGCCGCCTGAAGCGCTTGCTGAACTCAATGCTGATGTTCTGCGCAAGATCGCTAGCCGATCTTACGAGCGGGTGGCGTTTCCCGAGCGCGAATCTGGCAGCCCGGGACGCCGAGCTGAACGATTGGCGGCGCGAGCTAGGTCAGCACCCAGCAAAACCTATGAAGTCCGCGAGCGTAGCGTTCGGGTGAGCAGTGGCGAGAGCAAGGCTCTGGCCCGCACTTATCTGGAAGATCATTATACCAATCCACTTGGCGACATGATTTGCCAGGGGTGCCATGAGAAGATGCCGTTCAACCTTCCGGATGGTTCGCCCTATTTTGAAGCGTGCGAGTTGGTAGAGTCCTTGCCCACCGAACAAGCCGAAAATCACCTGGCGATGTGTCCGACCTGCGCGGCGAAGTGGCGCTATGCCAATCCCGTTTCAGATGGCGACCTGCGCGCCGCGCTGTCGCTGGCGATTTCGCCGGAAATCGACATAACCCTCGCCGGCGAAAGCGTCAGAGTGCGCTTCACGCAAGTTCATCTGGACGACATCCGCACGGTGAGCGGTATATCCAAAGTCTCATCTTCACACACACCTGGGTAACCACATGAGCGCAAAATGGGGTCTTCTGTGACTGACAACGGGGACGGCACTCCCAAGCCATTCACGGTGCCAGCGCCGGCTGACCGGCTCGTGGCGCTGGGGTCGCTTGCCCCCGATGACTTCTTTCGCATCACGATTGAGGGTGCTGCCAGCGTGCTTCGCGATGCCGCCAATCCGCTGTGCCTCAACCTTTTCTCGACGGCGATCCGTATGTTGTTCGAGCATGTCATGGGAACGCTCGCGCCCGATGCCGACGTTGAGGCGTGTCCCTGGTATGTCCCGATCGTTGGGCAGGATAAGCCAGTCCGCGCACAGCGCATCCAATATTGGCTGCAGGGCGGACTAACCGATGGCTATCTGGAAGACGAGCTCGGCCTCGCGCCAGATGCGCTGCGCAAACGATTGCTCAAGGCATTCAATGGTCTAAGCAAGCATGTCCATGGCCGCGCCGACACGCTGGTGCGCGATCCTTCAGAGCAGGAGGCCGAGGCCGAAGCGACTGTGTCGGCCGTGGAAGAACTGCTCTACGCCTATCATGATTGCCGCACGGCACTGATCGAGCCACTGGTTGAGGGGCTCGACGAAGGTGCGGTCGACTCCCTTCTCAGCGAAACCATCCAGTCGATCGACGAGCTCGCAAGCCATCATACGATCGAGGAGATCTATACCGACAAGACCGAAGTCGCAGCGATCGGTCCTCAGATGGTCCGCTATCGTGCGTCGGGCAGCGTCTCGGTGACGTTGCAATTCGGATCGAACGGCGATCTCAGACGAGGCGATGGTGCCGAACTCGACGACAGTTTTCCGTTCGAATGCCTGTTCGACGTACCGCTCGACGATCCGCGCGATCTGTCGCAGGCAGAAGTCGTATCCGGCGTCGATACCAGCAGCTGGTATGGCGACGATTGGAACGACGACGGCCGAGAAATCGATGTCGATCTCAGCGTCGTTCCCGATGTGGATCTCGGCGCCTGGCTTCGCGGCGACGACGATGACGATAATCGACCCGCTTTTTGAACCGATAGGGGGAGTAGCGGCCTGGCTGGACGCAGGCGGTGGCATGATCCTGTGAGCGCGCCCAAGCCTCATCACTATGTTCCGCAATTCCATCTGCGTCTCTTCGCGGACAATGACGGAAAGCTTTCGGTCTGGGATAAGCACGTCGATCGCGTCTTCGCCACTCTTCCCGGCCGGATGCAGCTGACCGACCACCTTTACGACCGCTTCATGGAAAGCTTTCTGAAGTGGACGAATTCCTGTCCTTCAGTATGTCTAGTTCTTGAATTGTTCGCTTGACCCCTAATGTGTGCTCGCGGACAAGCAAGGAACATGGCTCATGATTTCTCCCCTCTCTCACCCTCGGAATTCGAAGATCTGACCCGGGATTTGCTCGGCCAGGAATTGGGGATTCGTTTCGAAGCTTTCACCGACGGACCCGACGATGGGATGGACGGGCGTCACGCTGCAGCGGACGGCGCTGTAATTCTGCAGGCGAAGCACTATCGACGGTCCGGCTTTTCGAAATTGAAGGCAAAGATGAAGCAGGAGCGGAGCTCCATCGATGCCCTGAATTGCAAGCGGTATCTCTTGGCAACATCGGTTGCGCTAACGCCCGCCAACAAGACCAAGCTAGCCGCCGAGATCGGGCCAGCCCTCAAATCTTCCGGGGACATATTTGGGCTCGAAGACATGAATGCCCTACTGCGCAAGTTTCCCCAGGTTGAAGCATCCCACCCGAAGCTCTGGCAGCAAAGCGGCGCGGTTCTCAAGACAATGATTACCGACGCGATCGCAGACGCGATTCCGAAACCAGCGCCGGTCCCGCCCATGTTGGCCACTTTGCTGCCCTCAGCGACCGCGGCGACTGCTGTTGAGCAGGCCGAGCGCGACACAGTGTTCATCATCAAATCGTCTCCAATTGACGATGAGTTCGCGCTCTGGCTCGCGCCAAAGCTCGAAGCCGAAGGCTATCATGTCTTTGCTGACGTGCTTACGCTTGAACCGGGTGATCGTTGGCGGCGCGAGATCAACCAGGCGCTAGAGCATCGGGCGGCCAAAGTTTTGCTCGTCAGCCGCGATGCCACCCTCGCCGATCCATTGGTTCAGGATGACATCGACATCGCGATCGATGTCGCTAATCGGCGTAGCGACCAGCGCTTTATCCTACCCCTGCGCCTGGAAGCGGGCCGCAAGGTGAAAGGTATCGGCGACACGGTCGCTATCGATTTTGTTCGCGGCTGGGGCGAAGGGCTGATGTCGCTCCTCGATGCTCTCCGCCGGCAAAAAGTTCCGCGGAACCCTCACGCCGCATCGATCAATCCCAATTGGGAGCTATTCCGTAGGCGGGGTGCGGTGCCGCTCATCGACCAGCCCGAGCGGTTGACGTCCAACTGGCTGCGAATCACCGAAGCACCTGATGAGATCAATTACTATGAACCGCGAGGTGCTTCGGACCCGGATCAACTCAAACGCGCGTTTGCCCGTTACCCCTATCCCACAGCGATCCAGGGCCGCGGCTTCCTGAGCTTCGCAAGCCAAGGGGAAATCGACGAAGCGTTCGAAGAGATTGGACGATTTCGTCTCGAGCGAAGTATGCCGGTCCTTACCTTTCTCGAAGAGGGCGTTCCAGAGCTTGGCATCGAGCGGCAGGTCGCGTCGAACCTCCTGATTGTCATGATTAAAGAGGCGTGGTTCGACTTCTGCAGAATCAGGGGCTTGATCGAATATTCCTACTCGAACAGTCTCGGTTTCCACGCATCGCCTGCGCTCGCACCAACAGGCACACGCATTCCTTGGGGGAAGCAAGGAGACCGGCGCTCGTCCATGCTGCGCAACATCGCCAAGGGCCATATCTGGCAATATGGTGTGACCGCGCTCCCTGCGACATGGCCGTTCTGGCACCTGAAATTGAAAGCGCGCGTCCTGTTTGCTGCGGATAATGGCACGGCTGAAGGGCTCGCAATCGACGACCCGAAGAAGATGCACAAGCTGAGGCGATCGATTTGCAAGGGCTGGCGCAACAAGCAGTGGCATGGCCGCATGCTTGCATTCCTGGAGATGCTGTCGGGCGACAGCGCCTATATCCGACTGCGTCTTTCGGCCGAGCGAGACCTCGTGGTCGACGCTTCGCCAATTCTGTTTACCTCGCCCGTCAGCACAATGCTGCCCGACGTTACTGACGCGGATGACGAGGAAACTGACGTAAGCACGCTTGGTCGGCCGGAAAGTGACGATGAGGAGACGGAGGCGTGAAATTCCCAGAACAATCGCTTGTTGTTGATCATCTGCACGAACCCGCGCTCGAGTTTGCCTTTGGTGAGCGCAGCCCCCATCCCAAGGACGGGCTGTTTCTCTATGGCCCGCATTCCAAAGGAAAGAAGTCCCGTGAAATCCGCGTCGGCGTGATCGGCACGACTGACGGTATTGCCCACTTCCGAAACTGGGCACGCAGCATCATGCAGGTCGTGGCGGTCCCGCCGCCGGGAAAGGCCGAAAAGAAGGACCGATTGCATCTCGCGAACTTCCCTGGCCTGGAAGAGACATTTGGGATCAGCTTTGACCCTGACGAGATCAGCACCTTGTCGCTGCAGCTCGCCGACATCGACCGCGCGACGCGAATCGAGAATCTCAACGAGGCGGTCGATAAGGTCGCACGCCTCTACATCGATCGCGTCCGCAAGCACCTCAAGAACGAGGAGGGAGCAGTCGATATTTGGGTGCTGGTACTCCCAGAGATTGTTTACGAGCGATGCCGTCCCGGTTCGAAGCGGACCGGCCTAGCCATGGAGGCAGGTGAGTTCGGACGGCGCCAGAAGGCGAAGGCCAGCCTGCCGTTGCTCGCCGGCGTTATTGACCAAAGCAATGAGGACATATTCAATGATGTCCCGGACTTCCACCGGCGTATCAAGGCTGAGTTCCTCGCGATCGCGCCGACCCAGCTCGTGCGCGAAACAACGCTGGCGCCGAATGCCTTCCTGAATAAGGCAGGCTATCCGGTTCGCAAAACGCAGGATGCGGCGACACTCGTGTGGAACCTCGCGACCGGGCTCTACTACAAGACACAACCCAAGCCGCCCTGGCGGCTAGGGTCGGTGCGGCCGGGTGTCTGCTATATCGGGATGGTCTACAAGAGCCTGCCCGACGACCCCAATGGCCATGCCTGTTGCGCCGCGCAGATGTTTCTCAACGAGGGCGACGGCGTCGTTTTTCGCGGTGCGAACGGTCCGTGGAAGACGGGTGATCACGAATTCCACCTGAAAAAGGCCGCCGCCAAAAATCTGCTGAAGCTCGTGCTGGCGACTTACAAGGAGATGCACGGCGAACCGCCGAAGGAGCTCTTCATTCACGGCCAGACCTATTTCAACGACGAGGAGTGGCGCGCCTTTTGCGAAGCTGCGCCCAAGAGTACTAATGTCGTCGGCGTGCGGATCCGCACAACTGGCGGCGAGACCAAGCTATTTCGGGATGGCGACTACCCGGTGCTTCGCGGCACTGCGATGCTCCTCGACGATCATGTCGCCTATTTGTGGACGACCGGATACGTGCCGCAGCTGGACACGTATATTGGCCCAGAAACGCCGAACCCGCTGCACATCACGGTGATGCGGAGCAAATATGAGCGACCCGCCATCCGCGTCGTGCTGGAAGACATCATGGGCCTCACGAAGATCAACTATAACAGCTGCAACTTCAATGACGGGCTGCCCGTCACGGTGCGCTTCGCGCGCATGGTGGGCGACGTGCTGACGATGGGTTCGGCAAAAGGCCAGGAGAAACAGCCGTTCAAATTCTACGTCTGATGCAAATCGATGATTGGCTCGTCCAATGAAGACCGGTCATTCCAGCCGGTCATAAAGTGCGAAGTTCAGTTCGAACAACAGCTCTTCCGGGCTGCGGCCGGTCGCTTCACAAAACTCCAATATTTCGATGAATGGATTGCCGCCCGGGTCTCGTTCATAGAGCCGAGCAACCCACTGGCCGAAATGATCGTCCGCGTCCCCCAGATTGTGATGCTCTAGTATGTCGAGCTGTCGCTTTAAGTCCGCCAGGCTGATTTCGAACGCTTCCTCGACATCATCCACCGGAAGCCGATTATTGCCGCCATGATCGCGCATGCGGGCCGCCAGCTCGATTGCGAAGGTGCGCGTGGCCCGCGGCAGCCGGGCCAGTTTGTCGACGAATTCGGTGATACCTGCGATGTCGTCGGGACAGTTGCGTATTTCTTCGATCTCCAGCGCGTCTGCCAGAGCGTCGAGGGTCACCGGATAGATCGGTGTCGCGTCACGTGTCTTGTCTGTGTAGCGCTCGAGAAATTCATGCTCGGCCCGTTGGAAGCGGGTTTCATGCCGCCGCTTGTAATCCCGCAGCAACTCGGCAGGAAACTCGGCCTCCCGGTTCAGATCGTCGATAATGTCATGGTGCGGACCGCAGACGAGAAATAAGTTCTCGAACGCACGGCGAGCTTCTTCATCGAGACTCGCATCGAAGCGCGCACCTCCGCCGTTGGCTGCGTGAATATGGGCAATCTTGCCCAGCATTGTCCCGCCATCGTCAACAAGCTCGTTCTTGCAGTCGGGCATGGCGCATTGGTTGCCGCTCCAGGCGAACAACTTTTTGATCGTGGAAGTGGTTGGCTGGAGTCACTCGTCGGTTTTGGCCATACCAAATAGTGCCTTGGCAATCGCATTGCGACAAGGCAGTCACGCCTCGCCGTCAGCCGTGGGTCGGATTTTCTTCCTTCGGTCGTGGCGGATCGCCGTTATCGCGATCGGCGAATATGTGGTCGAACGAACGATGGCGCCGCGGCAGACTTACCTTCAGTTCGTCCAAGTCGACCGCGCGCTTTACGAGAAGGAACTGGCCCCATTGCTCGCGGATCTCGAAGAAGCTCACTGGCCGATCGCGGTTTTCCATTGCCTTTACCACCGCAAACCTGACCGCCGTTGGGCAGCGCATGCCGAACACCACTTCCTCAAGTTCTAGTGGCGAATTGCGTTGGCCGCGCGGGCCAATCAGGCGCCATTCGCGCTCATAGGCCCAAGGTTTGGCCTTCTTGAGCAGAACCGCTTCATCGACGCGACGGCGAGCAGGCTCCTGCCCAGCCATCATAGCCGAAACATCACTCGCCTTGACGAGCCGGCTGCCGCCATATCGGATTTTCTCGACATTGCCTGTTGACGCTTCAGGAACGGAATAGCCGAGGCAGAGCCCACGATGTTGGTCGCCATAATGGCTCCACATCAATGGGCAGTTGACGCGTTCGGCGAGGGAATAAACGCCCTTGTCGTAACGCCGCAGCAGCTCCTCTTGGACATATTGCCCGAGCAGGAACCGCTCCGGATCCTCCATCTCGTAATCGGGATCTGTCGCGTTGTAGCGAATATCGAGCAGGAGACGTTCGGCTGCCTTGCGGCTTTGCCGCGCGATATGGTCGAGCGTCTTTGGCCCACGGTAGCGGATCGTCTTCGCCGCGGCCGACATCTCGGCCTGCGTGCGCGCCTCAATCATTTGTGAGAGGATCGCCTCAAGAGCATCTGCGGCAATGTCGGTATCGAGCACAGCTTTTGTGTCGAGCGGATCATTGAACGTCGATGGATCGGCGAAGTAGACGGTGTCTTCGACCAGCATTCCAAGCGTCAGATTGCTGAAGCCGCGATATTTGTAGAGGCGCTTAGGCAAGGTCCGGTCGGCCATCATCCATTTCCCCCAACGACGTTCGTCGCCTCATCAAAGAGTGACGGGTTGAACATCATTCCGCCGATTGCCGACACGATCATTCATTCCAATAGGGCGGATCGGTGACCGCCATTGGCTGAGAATCTGCGAGCCCCCAGAACCGGGTCGTTGCCCTAATGTAGCGGATAAGGTCGCCCTTTCGAATACGCAGGTGCTCGCTTGGAATATGGGCGCCTGGTAAAAGGTCAAAATAGTCCGTCGCGGTATCGTCCCACAATTGGGGCGCCAATGCTCGCAACCGATTGCAGGATTGGCCCTCGCCATGGCGAACGACATTGGCGACGACGAAATCTGAATCAGGTCATCGCCCAGACCACCGCTCACGAGTTCGATTCCGGCCACCTTCGCGCAGTCTGCCAGCAGTGGTTCATATCCCCGTAGCTTGGTCATGTCGGCGACACCCGCGTCCTGGATCGTCCGCGCCCAGATGCTCAACTGGCGCTCGAACAGGGCAGCGGGCGTCAACACGAACGCTTTGGCCGCTTCGTCACCCGTATAGTTGTCGACCTGGGCTTTGGCTCGATCGAGAAACTGATCGAGGGTCGTGGCTTCGCCGAAGTCCAATGCGCCGTGGTATGGCATGCTGTCCATGACCGGCAGGATCAACCGCTCGTACAAGCGTGCGAGGTTAGCCTGAAAGACGCGCGGCAGCTGATCCTTGAGCGAAACCGTCAAAGGCTGCGATCCCTCCGGTCGAGCGAATCTTGCATAACATGCCCCCCATGCTCATCGCTCGGGTTCGGCCACGAGACCTTCGGCGAGATCGGATAGCCAAAGTGATACGTCTTCAATCCGGACTGCATCGCCATGGTCTGCATAATAGTCCCCGACTGTATGATAGGCGTCACCGAAGCGCTCGGCGAACGTGCGCTGCAGCTTGTCGTTTCGACTCAGGATGCTGCTGAGCGCCCGGCGGCCCCGCAGGAATTTAACAGCGTGATCGGTTCCCAGCAGGTAAAGATGCTTGCTCTTGGCAGTCGGACTCAGCGCCAGCAGCAGATAATCTTTGAAGACGCCGTTCTGCCTGATCGCCTCCGAGCCGCCGCGCCAATTGATGAACTTGAACTCGGCGACCCGGAAATTGGTCTCCAAGTCAAAGGCGCGGCCGGTGTTCCCGGCGCCAAGCGATACATATTCGACACGTTCTCCGGGCTTGAGCAGGTGCGGAAGGCACAGCAAGATGCCGAGCGCATGGATCGTCACGTTGATCTGGCCGGCCTGGCGTTTAAGCTCGGCAGCCGCGCTCAGCGCTTCGCGACCGGCATCCACCCCGTCGAGGAACAGCTGACAATCGTTCGCGGTCACGCCCTGCACCGCCGCTTCGAGACGGGAGAGTGTTGCAGTGAGGTTTGGTCCGGTAAACCGGGCGAGTGCACTGACGATCTTAGACGATGTGATTCCCCCGGCCATACGCCGAGGTAACACGGGCCGCGTCGGAACAATATAGGTCGTGATCCGCAGTCACTATTCCTGAATATGCTCGCGAAATCCTTTGTCGGACGCGAGGGGCAATTTGAAATGGGTCGACGTCATCGCTGCCAGATGCGGTGTGACAGTCGGGGAGGTCAGGAATTTGTAGGCATAGTCCGCTGCTTCGCGGCGCGTGCAGAACGCCTCGCGCACAAACGTTTGAATGCATGCGCCGAGAAACCCCTGCATGAACTGGCACTGCGCTTCACCTTCGAGACCGAGTCCAGCGAACGTCGCGCCCTCGTGGACGATGCGATTGCGCACGCCGTAATGGCGATCGAAATCGTCAAGTAGCTTAGCAAAGCGGCCCGAGTTCCCGGCGGACCCAAAGGCGCTGACCCACAGGCGATGCCGATCCCCGCGCAGCCTGTCGGGCTCGCACAAAGCGTCGATCGCATAAACCAGATGAAGGAACGAGGCTTCGAGTTCGACCAGATAGAAGGCACGGTTGAAAGCGCGAAGCGCTGCCTTGAGCGCGAGCGTGATTTCATCGCCGCTTTTGTTGTCGACGACCATATTGGCGAGCGGTTCCGCCCAGGAGAGACTGCCTTGGTCGACTTCCAGGCCCAGCCAATTGTTCGAAACCCGCAAGACATAAGGCTTGCCTTGCAGCAACCGGGCCTTCAATGCGCGGCTGACCGGCATAACATAAGCAAGTGCCGTCTCGCTGATCCAGCCAGGCTTCGCCGGCAGATATTCAAGGCGTCGATAGTGGCAGAGATCGTAGCGGATCGGGTCGAGCGCATGATCAGCGTCTTCCATCACTAGTCGCAGAAGCTGGGACTGACTATCGAATGAAGCTTCGGCCCCGTAGAACACCGATAGTGGGACCTCGATCGTCCGCTCTATCAGCGGATGACTGAGCAGCTCGGTGGTACCGCAGGCTTCCTGGCCCGGTTTCCAATCTGAATCCACATCTGCACCGGGCACATCGCAAAGCGATTGCCACGCGTGGTCGGCAAGTCGATTGTCCTCTCCATCGACCGGCGCATGGAAGCGTGTGTCGCCAAGAGCAAAGTGATTTTCCAGGCGCAGGCCCTCAACCGGTACGAGATAGGTGCAGGTGACCATACGGTCGACAGCTAGCCGGGCGAGAGCGCTGGCTTGCCCTTCCGCCGGATCGAGTTCCTCGATTTCCAAGAAGTCGAACGCGGCTCGGAAATCTGCGAGGCACGCGTCGGCGTCATACCCGCCATCGCCATATTTCTTGAACGTGACGCCATCGCCCTCGGGAAAAGGACTCGCCCAATAGCCTTGCGTCGTCACGGCAGTGATCCCCGCCGACAAGGCGGTTGAGAGGTCGGCGGGCAGCATGCCCGGCCAGAACAGATTGCCCATGTGGTCGCCGCGTGGGTGGATTAGCAATGCCCCGAGGCGCCGTTTGGTGACTGTCGATGGCATTGCTATCGTCCGACCGCTGACAGAGTAAGGCCGCTAAACCTCTGACGTGCAGCGCCTTCCTGTTGTCTACTGCCGTTGGACGTGATCCGCTCTGATGATACAGGTTTGCTGATTGCCGACAATTTTCTGTTCCAATCAATATTTTACGGTGGTGGCGATGGGTAGCCGACCGGTAAGGCAGCGATCGTCGGAAGGGGGTCGTTGGCCACAAAGGGAATATCAACCCGATGCATTAGACCCGAACCAGAAGTCGAGCTCGCGCAAACGCCGCTTGTCATAGGCGTTGCCAGGAGCCTTGATCTGCCAGCCGTCATCGTCGGCAAGGCCAGCCCATTTCGGCTTCCCACCTTGCTTCTGGACCGACTCTCGCCAGCGATACTGCGCGTAAATCTCCATGATCTTGCCCGCATACTGGCTCGCCAGATCGCGATTGCCGGCGATGATCACTAGATTCTCGTCATTCACCCCGCTGGCCTTCGGTCCCATGTTGTGTGAGCCGGTCATTACGACGGGGTTCGCGCCATAGGGGTCGACGATGACGATCTTGTCGTGGACCATCGCATGGGCGGTTGGGAGTTTCAGCACTTCCTTCTGCCAATAGGCGAATTTGCCCGGAATGGCGGCGGGTAGCACGACGTCGGAATTGGCTTCGATCCGCTCACCGCGATTGAACAGCACGACCGGGTTCTTCACCGTTCCCGGGTTCTGGTTCAGAACGCCCTGGATATAGAGGTCGGGCTTGTATGTGGGGCTCGACGGAGATGCGAGTTCGATGATGTCGTTGAGCAGCGTTCCCCGTGGCCCTGGATTGAACATGGCGAAGAGAATGCCCTCCTGAGCGCCAGCGATGAGCGCGCCCGCCTGGTCGAGGTCCATGCCCCCATGCATAGGCGTGAACCACACCATCGTATTCTTGGCCTTGGTCGTCTTCTTAGCTTCGGCATTGCTGTCGTACAGCGCCGGCGGAGAATCGTCGCCGTCGGATGCCAGTAGCTTCCACTGATCCAGATAGAACTGTGCGAGCGCGGAATTCTCGATCAGCAGCGCATTGTTCGCTTGGGTACAAAGTCCGGTCGTCGTCCAATTGGTGCTGCCGGTCCAGACCGCCTTCGGCCCTTTGTTGGCATCGCAGATGACCAGAAACTTGTTATGGGCAAGCGCGCGCGGTGCGGTCATGCGGTCTTTGACATCGCAGCCGGACAGGTCGGTTCGAGCGTCAGCATTCTCGTCCTGCCCCTTCTTCTTCACGCTCCCGTTTCCGAGCACGAGATGCGCCTTTTTCTTGAGCGCTTTCAGCAAGGGCACGAGCTCGGGATCGTCCAGTTCAAAGAGGGCTGCATAAACGTGGCCGCCGTTCGTCTTCGCATCGGTGAGCAGGGAGACGAGTTTGTCGCGTATCGGGCCGGCGAGGAAGCGGCGGATGGGATCGCCCACGTCGCCGATCGCTTTCTTCAGCTTTGTCGTCGGTGCCTCGGCCGGCAGCGATCGAGCCAGCCATTGGCTCGCGACGATCCCGCGGTTGAAGTAGCAACTGGTGTGACCGTCGGTCTCGGCACCGATTTCGACCGGATCGCTCCACGCCGACAGGTCGTTGGCAGATTCCTGCATCGCAGCCTCTGCGCCAACCATCGCCGAGACCTGATAGGCGACGACATCGCCGGGGTTCACGGCAAAATCGGACCACAGGTATTTCTGGATCGGCCATTGGGTGGTGGGTTTGCGCGTGCCCTCGGGAACCTCGGGTCCGCCGGCAAAGCCTACCCAACTGGCAACGATCTCCTGCACGAAACCCTGGGCATCGGGAGGAGATTCAGTGTTGGGACTGATGGCGCTGCCCGCTGCGCGCTTGATCTTGCGACGCAGCGCGAAGCCGCGACATTCGTCGATGAAGGGGCTGCGCCACGCAAGTAAGGCACTGTCGACGCCGGGATGCACGATCAAATCGATAGCCATCTGCCCCTCCGTAGTTGGATAGTATTATCTGCGGATCATTCACCTAGTTCGTGACATTACCGTGCAAGTGAGCACGTCCCTGACAAGTATGCGAATCGCACATCGATGTATCGGTTGTAATCGACTACGTCGGCATCGCTCAATTGTCTGCACATGGGCGCGATGCTGCCTATTCATATCCGAACGGCGCCGGCGATGCGACGGGCGGATAAAGCTGTTGTAACCACCCGAATTTGGCATTCTTTACCTGTCTCCGACGCCGCGACGCGCGGCATTCGACCAACGGAGACGGTATCAGTGACCCAGCCCTCGGCCATCGTTCAGGCGCGCAGCACCTCAATGCTGAAGAGTGCGCTCGGAGCCTCGATCGCGGCCTGGCTCGACGATGCCGACATCGCCGAGATCATGCTCAACGCCGACGGTCGGCTATGGATCGACCGGCTAGGGAGCGGTCTGGCCGAGACGGGCGAACGTCTCTCACCGCTCCAGGCCGAGCGGATCATTCGCCTCGTCGCCCACCATGTCGGCGCGGAAGTCCATCGCGGATCCCCGAGGGTTTCGGCGGAATTGCCGGAAGGCGGTGAGCGGTTCGAGGGCCTGTTGCCGCCGGTGGTGACCGAGCCGGTCTTCTCGATCCGCCGTCCGGCCAGCCTGCCGCTGGCGCTCGCCGACTATGTCGCCGCCGGCACGATGACCGCTACGGCCGCAGCCTATCTCGCCCAGGCGGTACAGAACCGCGCCAATATCCTCGTGGCCGGAGGCACCTCGACCGGCAAGACCACGCTTACCAATGCACTGCTCGCGGTGGCGTCGGACAGCCGGGATCGCATCATCCTGATCGAAGACACGCGCGAACTCCGGTGCGACGCCGCCAACGTCGTGGCGCTGCGGACCGCGCCCGGTGTCACCATGACCGATCTGGTCAAGTCGAGCCTGCGCTTGCGGCCAGACCGCATTCCGGTCGGCGAAGTGCGCGGGCCCGAGGCGCTCGATCTTCTGAAGGCCTGGGGCACCGGCCACCCCGGCGGGATCGGCACGATCCATGCCGGAAGTGCAAGTGCCGCCCTCCATCGGCTCGAACAGCTGATCCTCGAAGCGATCGCGCATGTCCCGCGCGCGCTGATCGCCGAGACGATCGACGTCATCGCCGTGCTCAGCGGCCGCGGCACCGAGCGGCGCCTTTCCGAACTGGTCCGCGTCGAGGGGCTCGAGCCCGACGGCGGCTACCGCCTTCTTCCCATTCACATCGCCCAAGGAGCCCATTCATGAAAATAGTTCGCCGCCTCCATCGCACCGCTCTCGCTGCCGCCCTGATGCTCGTGTCCGCACCCGCATGGGCGGGCGGCACCGGAATGCCCTGGGAAACGCCGCTGCAATCGATCCTCGATTCCGTGCAGGGCCCGGTCGCCAAGGTCGTCGGCGTCATCATCATCGTCATCACCGGCCTGACGCTCGCCTTCGGCGACACCTCGGGCGGGTTTCGGCGGCTGGTACAGATCGTCTTCGGCCTGTCGATCGCGTTCGCGGCTTCGTCCTTCTTCTTGAGCTTCTTCAGCTTCGGTGGCGGAGCGCTGGTCTGATGCAGGAGGACCTGCCCGGCTTCGCCGCGCCGGTGCACCGGGCGCTGGCCGAACCGATCCTGCTTGCGGGCGCTCCGCGCGCGCTTGCGATCGTCAACGGCACGCTCGCCGCGGCGATCGGCATTGGGCTGAGGCTCTGGGTCGCCGGTGTGGTGATGGCGATCGCCGGCCACGCGCTCGCCGTCTTCGCCGCGCGGCGCGACCCGCAGATCCTTCCCGTGGCGCGCCGCCACATCGCGCTGCCCACCCTCTTCGAAAGCTGATCCGATGATGTTCTTACGCGAACATGCCCGCCGCGCCTCCCGGCTTGCCGACTTCCTGCCCTGGGCCGCCCTGGTCGCGCCCGGCATCGTGCTCAATAAGGACGGAAGCTTCCTGCGCGTTGCCCGCTTCCGCGGTCCCGATCTCGACAGCGCGACCCAGGCCGAACTGATCGCGACCTCGGCCCGATTGAACAGCGCGCTGAAGCGGCTCGGCACCGGCTGGGCGATCTATGTCGATGCGCAGCGCAAGGCCTCGCCCAGCTATCCGGACTCCGACGGCTTCGCCGATCCGGTCTCGGCGCTAATCGACGAGGAACGGCGCGACCAGTTCGAAGGCGGCGATGGCAACTTCACCAGCGTCTATCATCTGACGCTGCAATGGCTGCCGCCCGCCGACGACAGCAGCCGGGCATCCGCCATGCTCTACGAGGGCGGCGCGGAAGGGATCGCCACCGCCGCAGACCATCTGGACGATTTCGAGCGCGATAGCGGCCGCCTGCTCGATCAGGTGGAAGGCGTCATGCCCGAAGCCCAATGGCTGGGCGACGTCGAGACGCTGAGCTATCTGCACGCCTGCATTTCGACGCACGCGCAGCGGATCGCCGTACCCGAGACGCCGATGCACCTCGACGCGCTGCTCGCCGACGAAGTGCTGGTGGGCGGGCTCACGCCGCAACTGGGCGACAAGCATCTGCGCTGTCTCACCGTCACCGGCTTTCCGGCGGCGACGGTGCCGGGGATGCTCGACGACCTCAATCGCCTCGGCTTCGCCTATCGCTGGACAACGCGGGCGATATGCCTCGACAAGGTCGAGGCCCAGCGCATGCTGACGCGCATTCGCCGGCTCTGGTTCGCGAAGCGCAAGAGCCTCGCCGCGATCGTCAAGGAAGTGCTGACCAACGAAGCGAGCGTGCTGGTCGACACCGACGCCGCCAACAAATCCGCCGAAGCCGACGCGGCGCTGCAGGACCTGGGCGCCGATGTCGCCGGCTATTGCTATGTCACGACGACGATCACGGTCCTGGGCGATAGCCCCAAGGAAGCCGATCTGCGCCTTGCCGCGATCGAGAAGATCGTACGCGGCCGCGACTTCGCCTGCATCGCCGAGAGTTTGAACGCGATCGAAGCCTGGCTGGGATCGCTCCCCGGCAACCCCTATGCGAATGTGCGCCAACCCCCGGTATCGACGATCAACCTGGCGCACATCATGCCGGTGTCTGCGGTCTGGGCCGGACAGGAGAGTGACGCGCATTTCCGGGCACCCCCGCTGTTCCATGCGCGCACGCAGGGCTCGACCCCGTTTCGTTTCTCGCTGCATGTTGGCGATGTCGGGCATACGCTGGTGATCGGGCCGACCGGGTCGGGCAAGAGCGTGCTGCTCGCCTTCATGGCCCTACAGTTCCGGCGCTACCGGAACGCCCAGATCTTCGCCTTCGACCATGGCGGTTCGATCCGCGCGGCGACCTTGGGCATGGGCGGTGAATGGCATGATCTCGGTGGTGCCCTTGGCGGCAATGCCGCGCCGGTGGCGCTCCAGCCGCTGGCAAAGATCGACGCGCCCGACGAGCGCGCCTGGGCCGCCGACTGGCTCGGCGCGATCCTGGGGCGCGAGGATTTCGCGATCACGCCGGAAGTGAAGGAGCATCTCTGGACGGCGCTCGGCAGCCTTGCCGATGCGCCGGTCCAGCAACGCTCGCTGACGGGGCTCGCCGTCCTCATCCAGGCCTCAGGGCTCAAGCGTGCGCTCGCGCCCTATACGCTCGACGGTCCCTATGGCCGGCTCCTCGATGCTGATGCGGAAAGTTTCGGGACCGGGGAGGTCCAGGCTTTCGAGACCGAGGGGCTCGTGGGCACACAGGCGGCGCCCGCGGTGCTTGCCTACCTCTTCCACCGGATCGGCCGGCGCCTCGATGGGCGGCCGACCCTGATCCTGATCGACGAGGGCTGGCTCGCGCTCGACGATCCGCTGTTCGGACGCCAGCTAAAGGAGTGGCTGAAGACGCTGCGCAAGAAGAATGCGAGCGTCGTGTTCGCAACGCAAAGCTTGGCCGACATAGAAGGCAGCGCAATCGCGCCCGCGATCATCGAGAGCTGCCCAAACCGGCTGTTCCTCGCCAACGAACGCGCGCTCGAACCACAGATCCGGCAAATCTACCGCCGCTTCGGGCTCAACGACCGGCAGATCGAGATCATCGCCTCGGCCACCCCCAAGCGCGACTATTATTGCCAGTCGGCGCTCGGCAACCGCCTGTTCGATCTCGGCCTCGGCCCGCTGGCGCTCGCTTTCGCCGCCGCCTCGTCCCGGTCCGACCTCAATGCGATCGGCGCGCTCCTCGCGCGCGATGGCCCTGCGCGCTTCGCCGAGAGCTGGCTCCGCCATCGCGGCCTTGGCTGGGCGGCCGACCTCGTCGCTTCCGATCCTCTTTCCTCCCTCGAACCCCAGGAGACTTTGGCATGACCCGATTTCGCCTATCTCGTTCGTTGCTGCTCGGTGCCTGCATGCTGGGCATGGTGGTTGCAACGCCGGCCAGTGCGCAGTTCGGCGGGATCGTCTTCGATCCCAGCAACTATGCGCAGAACGTGCTGACCGCCGCCCGCAGCCTGCAGCAGATCAACAACCAGATCACGTCATTGCAGAACCAGGCGCAGAGCCTGATCAATCAGGCGCGCAATCTCGCCTCGCTTCCGACCAACGCGCTCTCGGGGATCCAGCAGTCGCTGGCCCGGACCCAGGCGCTGATCGCGCAGGCCCGCCAGATCGCCTACAACGTCCAGAATATCGATAAGGTGTTCCAGGCGCGCTATCCGACCGGGTCGCTCGCCGGAACGTCGTCGCAGCAGCTTGTCGCCGATGCCGACACGCGCTGGCAGGATGCCGTCGGCGCTTTCCAGGACTCGCTCGAGACGCAGGCGACGATCATCACCAATCTGGGCGATACGCGCGCGCAGACCCAGACCCTGGTGACCGCGAGCCAGAACGCCACCGGCGCGCTGCAGGCAGCCCAGGCGGGCAATCAGCTGGTGGCGCTGCAGACGCGCCAGATCGCGGACCTCACCGCCCTGATGGCGGCGCAGAACCGCGCCGCGAGCATCGCCGCCGCGCGCGCGGCCGCTGACGAAGCGCAGGGACGCGAGCAGACCAGGCGGTTTCTGGCAGCCGGCTCCGGTTACGTCAGCCAGAACGTGACGCTGTTCCAATGACTGGCGAGCCGGAAAGGGAGGACGCGGCCCCGCCGCGGCGTTTCGGGTGGCGAACCCTCGCCATTGCTGGAGCGGTGGGCGTCGTCGGGTTCGCGGCGGTGCTGGCACGGCACACGCTGGTGGAGTCGGCGGCGCACTATGCCGTCGTCGAGGACGACACGGCGCCTTCTGCAAATCCCCGGGACGCCTTGTCGGTCGAACTCAGCCGCTGCCGTTCGCTCGAAGCGGGCACCGACGAGGCCGGCTGCCGTGCGGCGTGGGAGGCCAATCGCCGTCGCTTCTTCGGCGACGCCAGGGCGGCCGACGCCGCACCTCCCGCGAACGCGGCAGAATAGGAGCCTCGGGTCATGGGCGGCACCGGCGTCATCGACCAGTTTCTCGATATCTTCGCGCGTTATATCGACAGCGGCTTCGGGCTGATCCGGGGCGATGTCGGGTTCCTCGCGAGCACGCTGATCGTCATCGACGTGACGCTGGCCTTCCTGTTCTGGAGCTTCGATGCCGGCGAGGAAATCCTCGCGCGGCTGGTGAGGAAGACGCTGCAGGTCGGTTTCTTCGCCTTCCTGATCTCGAACTGGAACGGCCTTGCGAAAATCATTTACTTGAGCTTCTCCGGGATTGGCCTCAAGGCGGCCGGCGCGGGAAGCCCAAGCGATCTGCTCCATCCCGGCAAGATCGCCCAGATCGGCATCGATGCCGGGCGGCCGCTGCTCGATCAGGCCGCCTTGCTGGTGGGGCCGGTCGGCATCTTCACCAACTTCGTCCAGATCGCAGTGTTGTTGCTGGCCTGGGCGATCGTGCTGCTCGCCTTCTTCATCATCGCGATCCAGCTGTTCGTCACGCTCATCGAGTTCAAGCTGACGACGCTCGCGGGCTTCGTGCTCGTGCCTTTCGGCCTCTTTGGCCGCACCGCGTTCCTCGCCGAGCGGGTGCTCGGCAATGTGATGGCGACGGGCGTTAAGGTGCTGGTGCTCGCGGTCATCATCGGCATCGGTTCGACTATCTTCCAGCAATTCATGGTGAGCTTCGGCGCGACGCCGCCGACGCTCGAAGAGGTCGCCTCGATCGCGCTCGCGAGCCTCACCCTTCTCGGCCTCGCGATCTTCGGACCCGGAATTGCCTCGGGCCTCATCGGCGGCGGCCCGCAACTGGGCGCGGGCGCGGCGATCGCCACCGGGGCGACCGTCGCGGGGATCGGCGCGGCGACGACCATGGGCGTCGCCGGGGCCGCAGGGCTTGCCGGCCGCGCCGGGTCGGCCGCCGCATCCACCCTTTCCCGATCCGCCGGTTCGCCCAGTTCCGGGCCTTCCGGAGCAGGCGGATCCCCGTCGCCGCCCGCCCCCCAGGCGCCGACGGGCGGCGCTCCGACGGCTCCCCCACCGTCCGGAGCGCCGGGCGGCGGGGCGGCGGCAGGTGCCTCGGCCGGTGATGCTGCCATGGCCGACGCCAGCGAGAGCACGGCCGCCAATGAAGGCTCGAGCGCTCCTGAAGCGCTGACGTCCGAGAACGGCACAGCCCCGACAGCAACACAGGCACCGACGCCGGACTGGGCCAAGCGCCTGCGCCGCCGTCAGGCGATGGTGCAAGGCGCGACGCTGGCCGCGCACACGCTTCGCTCGGCCGATCATCACGGCGGCTCGGCGCATATTTCCCTGGAGGATCGCTCATGAACCCTTTTCGACGCAGTGGGTCGCGCTTCGGCCGCGAGCCGGTTCCTGAAACCCCTTATCAGCGGGCCGGACAGGTCTGGGATGACCGGATGGGATCGGCACGGAGCCAAGCGCATAGCTGGCGCCTGATGGCGTTCGGCGCGATGGCGCTGCTCTCGCTTTCGGTCGCCGACAATCTGCGGCTCCGGTTCGGGAGCCGGATCGTGCCCTATGTGGTTGAGGTGGATCGCTTGGGTGCGGCGCGCAGCGTGTCGCCGGCGGAAGCCGACTATCGTCCGACCGACCCGCAGATCGCCTGGCATCTGGCGCGGTTTATCGAAAATGTCCGTTCGCGTCCCGCCGATCCGATCGTGCTGCGGGAGAATCTGAAGTCCGCCTATGACTTCACGACCCAGCAGGGCGCGGCCGTCCTCAACGACTATGCGCGCGCCGCGGATCCGTTCGCCGATCTCGCGAACACCCAGGTGTCGGTCGACGTCAAGAATGTCGTGCGCGCTTCGGCCGACAGTTTCCGGGTCGCCTGGGACGAGCGGCGCTACGATCACGGGCAACTCAGCGCCACCACCCACTGGACCGCAATCCTCACCGTCGTCGTGCGCACTCCGACCGATGCTGCGACGCTCAGCCGCAATCCACTCGGCATCTACGTTGAGGCGATCAGCTGGTCGCAGGATCTTGGAGAATGACCATGACCAAATTCCCGTTCGTCATCGCCGCACTGATGTTGCCGGCACCAGCATTAGCCAACACTCCGCCCAAAGGGCCGCAATTCGTGGCGGCCGCTACGCAGGCCGCTCGCGTGGCTCCACGTGCCTCGGGTTGGCAGGGCGCCACTCAATTGTTCGTCTATGCGCCGGGCGGGCTTTATGAGGTCTATGCGGCAGTCGGCCAGGTGACCGACATTGTGCTGCAAGAAGGCGAGACGCTGTCGGACACCGGCGCGGTCGCGGCCGGGGATACCGTACGCTGGGTGATCGGCGAAGCCGCGAGCGGCAGCGGCGCGAGCCGGCGCACGCACATATTGGTGAAGCCGACCGATCCGGGCCTTGTCACCAATCTCGTGATCAATACCGACCGGCGCACCTACCATGTCGAACTGCGCTCGACGGGCGCGACCTATATGGCGAGCGTCGCCTTCGCCTATCCGCAGGATGAGCTGATCGCGATCCGGGCGCAAAGGCAAGCGCGGGAGACCTATGCGGCGACCCAGGTCCAGACCGGCATCGATCCTGCGATGCTCGACTTCTCCTATCGGCTCAAGGGCGCGCACCCAGCGTGGCGGCCGACCGAGGTCTTCGACGATGGCGCGAAAACCTACATCCTCTTCCCGGCCGACATCGCCCAGAGCGAACTGCCGCCGTTGTTCCTGGTCGGGGAGAGCGGCAAAGCCGCCAAGGCCGAACTCGTCAATTACAGGGTTTCCGGGCGCTACATGGTAGTCGACCGGCTGTTCTCGGTCGCGGAACTCAGGCTCGGCACCAAGAAGCAGCAGATCGTGCGGATCGAGCGCACCAGCGGATGGGGGCGCCGGCCATGATCGAGCGCGATGAGCGGGAGGGCGCGCGCCCGGATGAGGGCAAGCCGATCTCGACGCGCGCTGCGCCGCCAAAACCGCGCCGCCTGTCGCGCAAGGCGCTTGCCTTGCTGACGGGCGTCGGCGCAATCGCCATTGCGGGCGCGCTGGGCTACAGTCTGACGGCCAGCCATCATGCCGAGGCGCCCCAGGAGAGCGTGACGGTCGATCGCAATCCGGGCGGCGATGCGCTCGCCGATGCGCCCAGGGATTATGGGGATCTCGCCAAGTCGGCATCGGGGGGCATCGGGCCTCCGGGGAATCCAGGCGAGCCCCAGACCCCAGAGCCCAATCCTGACCTTGGCTCTCAGACGTCCGCGCCAGGTGCGGACGCCGCATCCGCCGAGGCGCAGCGCCGCCGTCAACAGCGCGATAGCGCACGGTCGAGCAAGCTGTTCACCGGCAGCAGCGAGCGCGCGAGCGCGAGCTCGTCCGGGTCCGAGGCTGCGCCCCCTCTTTCCGGCCAGGTCGAAGGACCAGCCCAAGCGGCAGGCAGCAATCCGGACGATCAGGATCGCAAGGCGGCCTTTGTGGCCGGAAAGGGCGCTTCGCCGACGGTCAATGCAGGACGCCTCATGGTTCCGGCGGGCGACTATGTTATCGACGCGGGATCGACGATCGCTGCCGCATTGATCACCGGCCTGTCGTCCGACCTTCCCGGCCAAGTCGTCGCCCAGGTCACCGAGAATGTCTATGACAGCGTCACCGGCCAGACGCTGCTCATTCCGCAGGGCACGCGGCTCCTCGGCGATTATGACGCGCGGGTGAGTTTCGGGCAGTCCCGCGCGCTGGTGGTGTGGACACGGATGATCCTGCCCGATGGACGCTCGATCGCTCTCGATCGCATGGTCGGCACCGATCCATCGGGCCAATCGGGGTTCGCCGACCGCGTGCATACCCACACCGGCAAGCTGGTGGTCGCCGGCATCCTCTCGACCCTGTTCGGGGTCGGGGCCAACGTCGCAACGGGCGGCGGCGGCAGCAACGGCGACATCGCCTATGCTATTCGCGAGAGTGCGGGCCGCTCGGTCGAGAGCGCGGGCGACAAGATCGTCGAGCGGCAGCTCGATGTACAGCCGACGATCACTATCCGGCCGGGTGCACGGGTCCGCGTGCTGGTGGGGCGCGATTTGGTGCTCGCCCCTTGGCGGACGAGCGGTGCCTAGGAAGATAAATTCAAGGGGAAGGCGGCTGCCCCTCGGTCAGCATATGCAGCGCCTCGACGGCGTGATCGAGATAATTGACGACCATCTCCTCTTCGGACCGATCGAGCATGTGCCGCGCGAGATCAATCAAGCGCTCGGCCTCCGCGTGGCGGACTGCGGCATTGGCATCTGAGGTAGACATTGGGGACTTCCGAACTGCGAGTTGCGACCCTCGATATGGTAACGAATAGGAACGATCGTTCCTAGAACGATAGTTCCGACGGCGTGATTAAGTGCCAGATGGACCTCCGGGAAATTCTTGCAACGAATCTTCGACGTATTCGTAACGAGACTGGACGCACCCAGGAGGAAATGGCGCATATTCTTGGCGTGAGCTCGCGTTATCTGGGATCGATCGAGCGATGCCGGGTCTCGCCGAGCGTGACAATGCTCGGCAAGTTCGCGGATGCACTGGGTGTGACGGCGTGCCATCTCATTAGCCCGGCGAAGACAACTCACTAGCCGCTCCGCAGTCTGCGGCATAGCGGCGAACGCAAGCCAAAAGCGCGTGGCGAAGCGGGTTGCAGTCATGCTTGGGCCAGAGAGCTTCGATGCAGATTGACGCATTATCTTCGTAGATCGGCCGATAGGCGACGTCCGCCAGCGGCTGTATGGTCGAAGCTAAGAGAAGCGTCGCGCCCAAGCCACGTCTGACCATTTCGATGAGAGTGCCGCGCGAAACGTCGTGAAGGTAGCAGTCGAGCGGAAGGTCGCCCATGCGCGCCGCCAGTGCACGATAGTCCGACAGGTCGCCATCGTTCGATCGCAAGATCACAGACACGGATGATAGGTCAGACCATTGCAATTTGGGGTTTGCGACAAGCGGGTGGTGCGCAGGCAACGCCACGACCAGACGGTCGGCCCAAAGTCGTTCCTGAACATTCACACCGCCATCGACTTCAGGGTGGAGAGCCATGAACATGATGTCGAGCGACTCCTCGTTGAGCCGGCGATAGAGATCACCGGGCGGCCCTTCGACTAGTTGGAACTGGACTCCCGGACGCTCCGCGCGAAGCTCGACAAGGCTGTCGATCACAGGACCGAACGCAAGTGCCGGATGAATGCCGACGGTGAGCGAACCGGCCCGGCTTTGGGCAGTGGCGAAAGCGCGGTCGATCTGCCGGTCGACCGTGAACAGCAGCAGCTTTGCCGAAGGCAATATCGCTTGCCCGATCGGCGTGAGTGTCACCGGAGAACCGCGGCGGCGTACGAACAGATCGCCCCCGTAAAGTTCCTCAAGCCGGGCGATGGCTTGGCTGACCGCGGGCTGGCTGATCCCGAGTTGACGGGCTGCCTCGGCAAAGCTGCGGGTTTCCGTGACCTTGAGAAACGCCTCGAGCTGGCGAAACTCAGGACGGCGGTTGGATCGCGGGGCGTTATGGAATTCGCCAAGGCCAGTCATGACCTTCTTAGGCATCGTGTCGCTCGCGACGCCAGGTACTGGAAGATGGAATCGCAAACTTTGGATATCCGACGCGTATCAAACAAATGCTTGTTAATCGTGTGAGGCGCCAGACGGAGTTCGCGTGTAATTTTGTTGACCGAAAGTTCAGGTGAAAAAGTTGTAAAACCTGCTTTTGACGCTCATTAAATCGCTCGATTGGGGAAAATCTATTCATGTTGACGACAGTCCACAAGCTCGAGAGCTCCGATTATTTCGAGTTCAAAGGATGATCGCGCGCAGTTGGCGCATTGTACGAAGATGAAGTTTCTTCGCGTTGGGGAAGATTTTAGTCATCACGAGATTGTGCCCCCAGTATCTGAGCCAGCACGACAGCATGGTTTACTTCGCGGTCGCGCGCCGCATAAAGCATGGTGACATCGCCTCGAGAGGTAATTTCACGCAATTTGCTTACTCCATCGGGATGCGCCCGCAACTCCTTGCGATAGCGCTCCGCAAACGTCTTGAAACGCGATGGATCGTGGCCGAACCACGTACGCAGTTCGGTGCTGGGCGCGACGTCCTTCATCCATAGATCAAGTTTGGCCGCATCTTTCGAAACCCCCCTAGGCCAAATTCGATCGACGAGGACACGAGTTCCGTCAGTTTCAGCAAAGGGATCATAGATCCGCTTGATCCGGATGACGCCCATCAACGGCGCTCGCGTTTTGCATGGCCCATCCAGGCCGGAGGATCGCTAGCGGGAAAGGATTCGATGGAGGCCTCGTCGATCTCATCGAACCACCCCTGGTCAATCAGGTTCCGAACCTGCCGGCAGATTTCCGCGGTGAGGCCTTCCCTGACGGACTGATCGCATGTCGCCTGGGAGGCGACACACCCGCAAAAGCGTTCATCGAGGATTTCGCCGACCAGATCGTTCAAGTCGCGCTCTTCAGCGCGGTAGCGCTCGGCTGCATAGCGCACTGTCTGCGCGAGAAGGTCGGCATCGATTGGATCACCATATTCATGCGTCATCATGCTGGTCCTGTCTATTCCGCGGAGTGTGTCGTCGGAAAAATTCCCCAATCTGTGTCATGCGAGGTTGATCATCGTCACCATGCCGCCGATCACCATTCCAAAGATCATGATCATCACACCGGATATACGCAGCACATAAGTCAGCGGATCATCGTGTCCGGCTTTGGCGGTTTGGTTTTTCGCCGGTTGTGACGGCTGCCGAATGAGACGCCTCACGAATTCCTGCCTGAACGCCATGCAAAAGCCGGTCATCGCAAGGAGCAGCCCGAAAGTATCGACCATCACCACATAGCGGGGCATGTCATTCCTCCCAGATTCAAAGCTGTCCGCACCTTGGCTCGTCAATTTCCGGATTTGGCCAATCCATAGTCCAGGCCGGCAATCAAATCCCGCTCGGCTTCGAGGCCGACTGACATGCGCAAGAGACCGTCACTAATTCCGGCGACCGCTCTCGCCTCGTCTCCCATGTCCGCATGCGTCATCGTCGCTGGGTGTGCCACGAGACTTTCGACGCCTCCCAGGGATTCGGCGAGCGTGATGAACTTGACGTGTTCGATAAATCGCCGGACAGCTTCGATGCCTCCGGCCAATTCGAAGCTCAGCATCGCGCCGAACCCATTCTGCTGGCGCGAGGCGATAGCATGTCCGCGATGTGCTGGCAGGCCCGGGTAATGCACCTTGCTGACGGCCGCATGGCTCTCGAGATATCTTGCGACGGCCATGGCATTGGCTTGTTGGGTTTGCATCCTTGGAAACAGCGTGCGTAGCCCCCGCAGGGTAAGCCAGGCATCAAAGGGGGCACCGGCGCTTCCCACGATGTTGGCCCATTGGCGCAGCTCCTGCGCGTTGCCGGGGTCGGCAGCCACCACCGCGCCGCCGATCACGTCGGAATGGCCGTTAAGGTATTTGGTTGTTGAGTGGACAACATAATCGGCGCCCAGCGCGATTGGCCGCTGCACCGCGGGCGAAAGAAAGGTATTGTCGACGACCACGGCGGCGCCGACTTCTCTGGCCTTTGCGGCAAGGCCACGGATATCGACCACGCGCATCAAAGGGTTGCTCGGCGTTTCGATCAAAAAGAGCGCCGGTACTTCCTCCAGAGCCGCCGAGACTGCTTCGTCATCCGACTGGTCGACGAAGCGAACAGAACAATGACCCCGGCTTGCGCGTGCCTTGAGCAGGCGCATGGTGCCACCATAGCAATCGTGTGGCGCCAGCACGAGATCATCGGGCCCCAGGCGGCCGACGAGCAGATCGAGGGCGGCCATTCCGCTCGATGTGATGACGCAGCCCGCGCCCCCCTCAAGCGCCGCCAGTGCATCACCGAGCAGATCACGGGTCGGATTGCCCGCGCGGCCATAGTCATAGAGGCGCGGCTGATCGTAGCCCGCGAACTCGTAGGTGCTTGTCAGATAAAGCGGCGGAGCAACAGAGCCGTAGGCCATATCCGCCGCCACGCCGAAACTCGCTGCAAGCGTCTCGGGGCATAGCAAGGGTTTGTTGGGGTCAGTCATTGAAGAAGCGCCCTTCCGTCACCGCACGGACAATCCCGGCGCGGATCGCAAAATCACCGAAATGCTCGCCAGGTTCTCGCTCGCGCGCGTAGCGTCCCAAGGTATCGTCGAGGACTTCGAGAATGACGGCCTCGCCTACGTTTTCGCGCACCATGCTGTTAAGGCGCTCGCCATGAAAGCCGCCCCCCAGGTAGAGGTTATACTTGCCCGGTGCACGGCCAGTCAGGCCGATCTCGGCAATATATGGCCTCGAACAGCCGTTCGGGCAGCCGCTCATTCGGATCGTGATCGGCTCATCGTCCAGACCGTGTCGCTTGAGAATTTCTTCTATTCTGTCGAGCAATGTGGGCAGGTAGCGCTCGCTTTCCGCCATGGCGAGGCCACAGGTCGGCAAGGCGACGCATGCGATGGCGTTGCGCCGGATGACGGAAAAATCGTCAACGTCGGGCATATGCTCGACAAGAATGGCATCGATGGCTGGCCGATCTTCGCTTCGGACGCCTGCGATGATGACATTCTGGTTGGCGGTGAGCCGGAATGTACCGCGATGGGTGCGAGCAACATCGCGCAACATATCGAGCAATTTGAGGTCGAGCCGTCCGTTCTCGATAACCAGCGTGCGGTGGTGTCGTCCATCCGGCGTCATGTTCCACCCGAAGCTGTCGCCGTTCGAGGTGAAACTGAAGGGTTTCGCATCTTCGAATGGCGCTCGCATCCGGTCTTCGATCTGGGCTTTGATCCAGTCGAGTCCCTTATCGTCAATCGTATACTTGAAGCGGGCGTGGAGGCGTTCCTTGCGGTCCCCATAGTCGCGCTGCACCGCCATGACGGCATCGGCGCAGACGATGACGCGATCTATCGGCACGAACCCAACAAGGCTGGCAAGGCGGGGATAGGTCTCCGGTGCCTGATCGGTTCGCCCCATCCCTCCACCGATGACGACGTTGAAGCCTTCAAGGCCGTCCGCCCCGCCGATCGCAATGAACCCCAGATCCTGCGCATAGACGTCGATGTCGTTGGACGGCGGCAGGGCAAACCCGATCTTGAACTTTCGGGGCATATAGGTGCGCCCGTAAAAAGGCTCCTCGCTATCAGAGCCTGCCACCCGTTCGTTGCCATACCAGATCTCATGGTATGCGCGGGTCTTGGGAATGACATGGTCGCTGACCCTCTTGGCCATTGCCGCCACCTGGGCATGGAACTGCGAGCTTTGTGGATCGACCGTGCACATCACCCCGCGGCTGTCGTCGCCGCAGGCAGCAACGGTATCGAGCAGCGTGTCATGCAGACCCTGTATGATCGGCCTGAGACTGTTCTTAAGAACCCAATGAAACTGGAAGGTTTGGCGGGTCGTGATGCGCAGGGTGTCGCCACCATGGGCGCGGGCAAGCTCGTCGAGCTTCAGCCATTGCGCGGGGCTGCAAACTCCGCCCGGGAGGCGTACACGGATCATGAACTGATAAGCGGGTTCCAGCTTTTGACGCCGGCGCTCATCACGAAGATCGCGATCGTCCTGCTGATATATGCCATGAAACTTCATCAGCTTCACATCGTCAGCCGAGGGCACCGAGCCGGTAATTTGATCCAGCAAACCTTCGGCAATAGTCCCGCGCAGATAGTCGCTGGCGTCCTTCATACGCTCGTCGGCGCTAAGCCGTTCCAGCGGCTGCGAAAGGTCTCGGCTTCGATCGATGATGGTTTGTTCCGTCATTGCATGGCCTTCAATAGACATCGCGCTGATAGCGGTGGTCGGACTGGAGAGAGCGGACATAGTCCTGCGCGGCATCGGGGCCGATGCGACCTTCGGTCACGACAATGTCGATCAGCGTTGAATGAACATCTGGCGCCAGATTGGCCGCATCGCCGCAGACATAGATATGCGCCCCTTCTTCCAGCCAGGCGAAGATGTCGCGTGCTTTCTCCTTCATGCGATGCTGAACGTAGTTTTTTTCCCGTCCGTCGCGTGAGAATGCGACATCCATTCGCTCGAGCGTTCCGTCTTTCAGCCAGGTCTGCCATTCGGACTGGTAGAGGAAATCAGTCCGGAAGTTGCGCTCCCCAAAGAAGAGCCAACTTTTGCCTTCGGCCCCTCTGACTTCACGCTCCTGCATGAAGGCCCGGTATGGGGCAACGCCGGTTCCGGCACCGATCATGATGATGGGTACGTCGTCAACTGGGAGGCGAAAATGCGGATTGCTCTGGATGTAGACGGGGAAAACCGACTCAGGCTCGGCGTGATCCGCCAGCAGGCCCGAAGCTACGCCACTACGTTGTTCGCCATGCAATTTATATCGAACCGGAGCTACCGTGAGGTGTGCTTCGTCCGGAACGGCTGCGAGGCTCGACGCCAGGGAGTAGAGCCGCGGTTGCAGTGGCCGGAGCGCAGACACAAACCCCTGCGGCATGACATCGGCTACGGGAAAACGCCGCAGAATGTCGATGATATGGTGGGTATGCAGGAAGGCCGATCGCTCGCCCGCGCGATCTTCCTGCAGCAATTGCTTCAGCGCCTCCGCTTCGCTCAGAAGCGCCCAATATTGAAGAAATCGCGGGGTTGCCGTCGTGATTTCGAAGCGGTTGGTCAGTGCATCGCCCAAGTTCAGGGTTTGCTCTTTGAATTTGAACTCGGTGCTTGGCTGAAGAGCCAAGGTATCGATGAGCCTGGAGACAACAACCGGGTCGTTGGAGGCTGTGATCCCCAGTGCATCGCCAGGCTCGTAGGTCAGCCCTGACCCCTCCAGCGAAAATTCGACATGGCGCGTTTCCTTTGTCGATCCTCGCCCGACTATCGCGATATTGTCGAGCATGGTGGCGGAAAATGGATTGCGCTTGTCGTAGCGGGTGGCGACGACTTCCACGGACGATGCAGGCGCCGCAAAGGTGGGAACCGACCTTGCTTCGGCACGCAGCAATTGGGTTATCGCGTCAGTCCAGGCCTGTGCGGCTTCGTCATAATCGACGTCGCAATCGACGCGAAGTGACAATCTTTGCGCACCGAGGTCTTCGAGCCTTTGATCGAGGCGCTTACCGGCTTCGCAGAAGAACTCATAGGTGGAGTCGCCCAGGGCCAGGATCGCAAAGCGCGCTCCGGTAAGCTTGGGAGCTTTGCGGCCTTCGAGATATTCGAAGAAACCGATGGCTGGTTGGGGCGGATCCCCCTCGCCGTATGTGCTGACAACGATGAGCAAATCTTCTTCTTGAGAGAGTTGACGCACCTTGTAGTCGGCCATGTCGGAGAGGTCGCTGGTAAGCCCCCTTTCCGACAAGGCGGCCTGTACAGCGCGAGCGACCTCGGCCGCGTTACCGGTCTCAGTCCCGTACAGAATACGCAATTTGCGTGCGGAAGTGGCTTGAGGGTCTTCCCTCACATCGACTTGCTGCCGATTCTCGGCCAAGCCTGCGAGGTAGCCACTGAGCCATAGCATCTGGTGTGGGCCAAGCGCGCCGGCTAGGTCCTCTACCAGTCGCCACTGTGCCGGGGTCAGTGCGGGCCCCGGCGTTTCACTCGTCGCCATGCTATCGTTCCTCGAAGCCTTCGCTGTCACGCCAACGCGACGGCCTGATCGCTGCGATCGTTCCTTTCCGCTGTTGTCATGAGATCCTGTCTGAATGCTTGTCATCTATGCGGATGCATCATGCAAACGAATATAATTGCACTTTCAATGCAAATTATTTGCGCTTTAATCGTGCATTAATCGCCGCACAGGCTTGCTACTTACTGCGGAGCCCAAGGCGTTTGATTGGCACCGTTCAGCCGAGCATTTCAAATATATCGGTCAGCATCGGCCGAAGACGCCTAATTTCGCTGCGATGCGTAGCGGACAAAGAATGGAGGAGGTCGTGCGCCTTTTGGGTGAGTTGCAGGACGGCGCGGCGGCGATCATCCTTGTCAGTTCGGCGTGTGATGAGCCCGATAGATTCGAGACGATCGAGTAACCCGGTAGCGCTGTGCGGTTTGAGGATCAGCCGGTCGGCCACATATCCGACCGTGGCCTGGCCCGCTTGCGCCCCGCGGATAGCGAGGAGGGCCTGATGCTGCTGCGGAGTGAGCCCGACCTTTGCGGCCATCGTCTCGCTGAACGCCAAGAACTTGCGGATTTCATGGCGGAATGTTGAAAGCGCCGCGTAATCGGCGTCGGAGAGCAGGTCGTCCTTCGAACTCATTAGCTTAACTCCGATTGCATAATATCGCAGTGCGATATAATGGCCGCTCGAAATCCACAAGAGGCCAGATCCATCCTATGTCACTCACGCCGCCCCGCGCTGTCGAAAGTCATCAGCTAGCGGATCATACCGTCGATATGCGTATGCCCCTACTGGCACTGATGACCATCGTCGTTGGAACAGGTGGTGCGCTAGGGGCTTGGATTCTTATCAAGCTCATCGCTGTCGCGACGAACTTCTTCTGGTTCGGTCGCCTGTCGGCGGACCATTCTGTGATCACGGACGCTTCGGTTGGCCTCATGGTAGTGCTGATACCGGTCATCGGCAGTCTTATCGTCGGGCTCATGGCCCGGTTCGGGTCTGACAAGATTCGCGGACACGGTATTCCTGAGGCGATCGAGACCATCCTGTTCGGTGAAAGCCGCCTGTCGCTCAAGGTCGCTCTCCTCAAGCCATTGTCATCGGCAATCTCGATCGGAAGCGGCGGTCCCTTCGGCGCGGAAGGTCCGATCATCATGACGGGCGGCGCCATCGGGTCGCTCTTCGCGCAGTGTTTTCACCTTAGCGCGGCCGAGCGCAAGACGTTGCTCGTCGCGGGTGCCGCAGCGGGTATGACGGCGATCTTCGGTACGCCACTCGCCGCTATTCTCCTCGCGGTCGAGGTCCTTTTGTTCGAATGGAAGCCGCGCAGTTTCGTCCCGGTGGTGGTGGCCGCGATGGTTTCTTATGCCTGGCGTCCATGGCTCATCGGTTCTGGCCCCATGTTCCCGATGGCATCAATCATGCCCAATACGAACTGGATGCTCCTGGCCGCCGCGCTTATTGGCTTGTTGGCTGGATTTGAGGCGATGCTCCTGTCCACAGCGCTCTACCGGATCGAGGATCTGTTCCACAAACTGCCCGTCCACTGGATGTGGTGGCCGGCAATCGGCGCGATTGTGGTCGGGTTTGGTGGTCTGATCGACGCTCACGTGCTCGGCGCGGGCTATGCGAGCATCGATGCACTTCTCAATGGATCGCTTGCGCTCAAGGTGGTGCTGGCCCTGTTGCTCGTGAAGGCTGCCGTATGGTTGGTTGCACTGGGTTCGGGTACCTCGGGCGGCGTTCTTGCGCCTCTTTTGATCCTCGGCGGCGCTGCAGGATTTCTTGTCGGGCAGTTTCTTCCGGGCGATGCGGGCTTCTGGGCGATGATCGGCATGGCCGGCATTATGAGCGGCGCGATGCGCGCGCCTATGACGGGTGCGATCTTCGCCGCGGAACTCACCGGCCATTTCGATGCGATACCTTGTACGATTATCGCTGCCGGGGCGGCCTATGCCGTGAGCGTGTTGTTGATGCGCCGTTCAATCCTCACAGAAAAGATCGCACGTCGAGGGCGGCACATCCTGCAGGAATATACCGTCGATCCCCTCGATCTCCTTCAGGCCGAGCAGATCATGACACGTCAACCCCAAACCCTTCAGGGCTCTCTGGCGATCAAAGCTGCGCTCACCTTCTTTACAACCGAGGCTCAGCACCGCAGCTATCCCGTTGTCGACCAACAAGGTCGTTTGCTTGGCATGGCCTCGAGGACGGACGCGCTCCGCTGGCAAGGCGATCAACTCCTGACGAACTCGACGCTTGCCGACACTCTCTCGGATGCTGCACAGCCCGTAGCCTATCCCGATACGCCTAGCGGCGTCGTAGCCGACCTGATCATCGAAACGGGTGTCGGGCGTATTCCCATCGTTGATCGAGCTACGCATCAGGTGGTCGGCATTCTATCACGGCAGGATCTGCTCAAGGCGCGAAGCGCGAACCGGCTTGCGGAAACCGGACGCGACCGATTTGTCGGCGGACGACGGTCGTTGCAGTCCCGGAAAGAGAGCGATTCCGAGACGCCCGGTTAATCGTCCGAGAACTGCTACTTGCACAATCCCGTCAGGAGCGATTCCGCCAGGCCGATATTGGCCCGGTGTCGTTCCGCCATTTCCTTCAGGTCGGAATGAAGGGCATCGTCGCGGACGCGCGGAAGCAGTTGTTCGAGTTTACGAACTACCCAGGCCTGCCCCCGATTGAGGAACACCAGGCGCTCCAACGGATCGGAGATCGCGAGCGCCTTCTGGGCGAATGCTCCCGTCTTGCGAGACGGGCGCACCCCGAAGCGCGCAATTTGCTTTGATAGCATTGCGCACCAATGGGCCTCATCCTCAAGCACGCTGTGCATCAACTCGCTGTAACCGGGAATTTTCCGCGACTGCCGGCTTGCAAGCGCGACACGGGTTCCAGCACGCTCGGCTTCCAAGAGCTCATTGAGTCCTGCGAGGAGTTCATCCCGCCCTGCATAGCCCATATAGATATCGTCGGCTTCCGCAGCATAGCAGACGGGCGAAGAGGGCTTTCTGGTCATACCGCGATCCTTGCGGCATCGTGCAAACCAGCCCTGACCCGATCCATTACTCCTGGATCAGCTTTTGCCGAATGTATCACATAGGCGGAATAGGAAAACTCCGGACTACCGGGGACCAGGGCCAGGCGGCCTTCCTCCAGATATGAGCGGATGAATCCTTTGCGGAAATAGCCGCTTCCCCCGGTTGCCAGGATGTAGTCGAGCGCCAGAGGACCGTAGCTGATCGATAACACCGCATTGGGCTGGTCAGGAAAGGCCGCCTGATAACTGGCGGCAAACTCTTCACCCCAATCGATTTGCACATGATCTTCAGGTGCCAGCGACGTCGTTGTCGGCGTGGTTCTGGCGAGGACCAACTTCTCTTCGAAAAGCAGTTCCGCGATCACGCCGGGGCGGCTCGGGGCGGCATAAATGATCGCGAGGTCTAGCGATCCATCCTGCACCTGGCCCATCAGGCGCTCCGACGTGTCGATTTGCGTGCGGATCGCAATCTCGGGGCACTCGCGCCGCATCCATAGGAGCCAGTGTCTGAGCAGCGGGCTCCATAGGCTGAGTTCGGCGCCGATGGTCACGACCGTCTCACGTCCGGGCGGCAAGGCAACAGCGCGCTGGGCGCGCGCCCAGACCTGCACCAGCGTTGAGGCAAAGCGGTGAAACTGTTCGCCGGCAGGCGTGAGCTTTGCCCCCGCTTTATTGCGGATGAAAACCGGACAATCGAGTTGCTCCTCGAGAACACGGATGCGGGCGCTGACGGCCGTTTGCGTCAGGTTCAGGTTCGAGGCGGCTCCGACGAAGCTGCCCGTTTTCACAACCTCGAGAAATGTTCGCGCGATGCTGATATCCACGCTTCAAAATCCTTGATGAGAATATGCAATAATATTCACTTGTCGAATGGGTATAACCGAGAGGATGATCCTTGCTCAAGGAGATTGCGTTTTGAGCCTGCCTGTCGCCCCTATGCAGAGGCTTAACCCGTGAAATACGTCAGGCCAATCCAACCGGATACTGGGCCGACGGCGCTGGAATCGTGGTCCTTGGTTTTGTCCCTCATCGCGGTCGCGCTTGGCTGCTCCGCCGGCCTTGAAAGTTTCCACGAGAGCGGCGATATCGCGGACGGGATTTACGAGGCAGTCATGCTCTTCGTCTGGGGCGTACCGGCAGGTGCGATAATCGCGGTGCTCCGCGAGCGCCGTGCCTACCGCAAAGTGCAGAATTCTGCGGCGTATAAGTTTGTGAACCTCGAAAATTTGGGAACCTGGCACGCGTCAAATTCGCGACGCGCAAGACGAGGTGGGCGGATCAGGCTGCCCCGGCGACGAAATGGTGAACGGCTATGAAACAGCGAGTTCGTCCGAATCTCCCGCCACCTGCCACGCGTCCTCACGCCCTATCAAGGTCCGGTTACTGGTTCGTGTCAGTTCCCTTCGCGTTCCTTTTCGTGAAGCTCATTGTTCAGACCTTCAGTGAGTGGGGGCTTGTGCGCGAGTGTGACTGCGTAATGGTCACCCGCGTGGCTCTTCCCTTTGCGCTTTTGATCGTTGCACTTCTCAGGCCCCGAGCAAACATTTAAAACACAATTTATTGCTGTAAATCATGCATAACATTCGTTTGTTTGGATGCATGAGGTGGTGCAAGTTGGCCCGGAAGGAATACCGAAGGAGTCTCCATGGCCATTCAGCTTGGGCAGATCGCCCCCGATTTTGAACAGAACAGCACGCAGGGCAGTATCCGATTCCATGATTGGCTCGGATCGAGTTGGGGCATTTTGTTCAGCCATCCCAAGAACTTCACGCCGGTCTGCACCACCGAGCTTGGCGAAGTTGCGAAGCTTCGCCCCGAATGGGACAAACGCAACGTCAAACCGATAGGCCTCTCCGTAGATCCAGTGGAGGCGCACCACAAATGGGAACTGGACATTGAGGAAACCCAAGGAGTGGCGCTCGATTTTCCGATGATCGCAGATGCCGATGGTCGCGTATCGGGTCTGTACGAGATGATTCATCCCGAGAGCGACCCGACAGTGACGGTCCGGTCAGTGTTTGTGATCGATCCGACCAAAAAGGTAAGGCTGATCCTGACCTACCCGCCCAGCACAGGTCGCAATTTTGCTGAGATCCTTCGCGCCATCGACAGCCTTCAACTCACCGATGCGCGCAGCATCGCCACGCCGGTAAACTGGATCCCCGGCGAGGAAGTCGTCATTTCGCCCAAGCTGTCTGAAGAAGAGGCCAAGCGCCAGTTCCCGCAAGGATATCGCACGCTCAAACCCTACCTCAGATTGGTCGATCTGCAGGCTTCTGGACATTAGGATCATGACCGTTTGCGGATGCCCACCAACGGAAGAGCTTATCGAGGGCGGGCCTGCCAGTCTGTTTGCCCGCAATCGGGCGTGGGCACAGGCCAAGATCCAAATCGACCCCAAATTTTTCGATCGTCTGGTCGGACAGCAAAAGCCCCACTTTTTCTGGATAGGATGTTCCGACAGCCGCGTGCCGGCAACCGAGATCGTTGATCTCGTTCCCGGTGAAATGTTCGTGCATCGCAATGTCGCCAATCTGGCCATTGCCGAGGATCCGAATTTTGCGGCTGCCCTGCAGTTTGCTGTCGAAGCCCTCGGGGTGCGGCACATCATGGTGGTGGGTCACTATGGATGCGGCGGAATTGAGGCAGCCATGGCCGAAGAAACCGCCGATGCCGTGGGCCAATGGTTGACGCCAGTTCGTGAGCTCTTTCACCAAAACCGAGACGTAATCGCAAAGGATGATCGTCCAGCCCATCGGCTTTGCGAAGCCAATGTATCGGCGCAGGTCGACGCGCTCGCGAATAACAGCGTGGTCCTGGCTGCTTGGAACCGAGGGATCGAACTGACTCTTCACGGATGGGTCTATGCCATCGGCGACGGACTTTTGCGGCAGGTCCGCGAGCCTGTTTGCAGGCATGACAACGCCGCTCATTGCGAAGCGACGCCCTAGGCGCGCAATATCGGTTCGAACGCGCGCTTTTCGATGGATCACCGCCCTTTGATATTGGCGATCCATGCCTGTCGGCACGCCAGCGCTCCGGATCGGCATTTAGATGCCCGAATAGCGCTGGCCGTGTTCCCGGCGCTTGGCGAACTTCCCATGCTGTCGACAGGTGTATGGAGGCATTCAGATGGTTCGCGTGTCAGGGCCTTGCGTTACTCTGCATCATGCGCTGCAGCGGGCACATTAGTTCCTGCCGGTTGCTGGTTGGAAATTCGTGCCGGAGAGGCCCAGATTATGGAAGACCAAGGTTCGTGGAGCGGGTTTCATGCACTTGAGGCCATTGCGATCTGCATCGCAGCGTTGCGGGCGCAATTGAACCGGAAAAGCTCCGATACGCATCGCCGGATGCCTTGACCGCAGATCACCGGGACAGGGAAGCTCGGTTGTGTCAAAGTGTTGCCATGCAAGGAAAACGTTTGACTGAGACCGAGGCCCGCAAGATCGATGCCCTAAATGACCGGGATCGAGGCCGGTCAGGGTTGAGGAGAGGGGCCGCGCTTGCTCACGCTACGACATTCGAAGTTCGCCGCGTACATGGCAGCGCTGGTCGTCGGGCTGGGGCTTATCCAACTCGCCGCCAGTGTTCTGTTCTACCAATCCATCGACAGGCAAACCCTACGAAATGATCATGCCCGGCGCATCGCAGAGCTTTTGGTCGTCAGCGAGCGTCTCTATCTCCTGGTGCCCGGCCAGACGCCGGAGACGATGAGTACCAGATTTTTGAATGCCGATGTCTCTGAAGACCCGCGCGTAGATCACGGCCAATTCAATGACGACCTTTCCGAGATTACCCGAGAAATTGAACGATGGGAACCTGGACTGGCAGGCAAGGCGCTGCGTCTTGCCAGGGTACCAAACGACACCGGACGGGATGATTTGGTCGGCTCGATCCGGCTCCCAGATAATCGGTGGCTGAATTTTCGTTCGCGGAACATCAGTTCGATGTGGCCTGTAGCGGCGCGGGCTATTGTTCTCACGATCGTCAGCACGGCTCTGTTGATCTTCGCGGGCCTGACTTTGCTCCACCGGTTGGCGCGTCCGTTACGGAGCCTCGCCAACGCCGCAGATACTATTGGTGAGGGGAGACAGATAGCAATCGAGGAGAGAGGGCCGAAAGACTTGCGCGGCTTGGCCAGCGCGATGAACCTGATGCAGTCGCGCATCGCTGGCCTGCTGAGGGAGCAAGCGCAATCTTTCGAAGCGATCAGCCACGACCTGCGTACACCTCTCTCTCGACAGAAGCTTGTCGCGGACCTCCTGGAAGATCCTGAATTATCGGCGATGCTGGTCGAGAATGTAGATGAGATGGAAGACTTGTTGGCTTCCCTCCAGCAATTCCTGCGGGCCCAGCATCTGACCGCGCAAGCGGAACCGATCGATTTGACGAGTTTCGTTCGAGCGGCAATTATACCATTGGGGGAAGCGGTCTCCTTGCGCCATCAGGACGAAGTGACGGTTACAACATTCGTTGAGCCTCTTCGCATCAGTCTTGCCTTGCTGCTTGAAAATGCCCAGCAATATGGGCGGCAGGTGGAGATTGGTTTCGGTCAGACAGAGGAAGGGCGTTGGATCATCTTGATCGACGACGATGGCCCCGGCTTATCTGAGGAGCATTTTCAAGACATTCTCGATCCGTTTTTCAGGCTAGACCAGGCACGGAGCCGCAACACCAAGGGCTTCGGCTTGGGTATCCCCACGGCGCACCGTCTGATGACCCGCTTCAATGGAGGTTTGTCTTTTGGCAAGTCAGCGTTGGGTGGGTTGAGGGTCATCGTCACGGTGCCCACTCCTAGTAACCATGATGCTGCAATTCTGAGCGACCGGCAACTGGATCACTAACTGGAGGGAAGACCGACAGATTATACGGATTATTACGTGGCGTAGCCTCCCCGAGCCGGGACTGTCTCAACCGCGCTGCTATCGCGCGCCTGAATGATGCGCTCCATTTTCATTCCACCCGCCACCCAGCGCAAGAAACAAAGTAATCTGGTCATCGTTGATCGCGCGTCGATTCTCTGCGGCGGTCCATTCTGCCTTCAGCAGATCTTCTTCAGCTTGCAGAGCTTCGAACTCTGACACTTTGCCGCCACGGCGTAATTGCGCCATTCTGCTGGCTACGCGCTCTGCTGCTTCGCGGGCGTTCTCGAGGGACTCTTGCTGGACAAGCCCTGCCGCATAGGAATTGAGCGATATCTCCACTTCCTTGAGCGCATTGAGGACCGCGCCATCGAATTGTGCGAGGTCGGCGCTCTCCTGGGCATTCGCAGCGGTGATGCGGGCGTGAGCCGCATGGCGGTTGAGCGTCCAACTGATCAGAGGGCCAAGACCGAACCGGTTTGTAAGCGGAGAAAGAAGATCTGAAACCGCGCCCGTCGAGCCTGCCGATGCCCCAAGCCTGATGTCCGGATAGAGTGCTGCCGTCTCAACGCCGATGCGCGCGCTCGACGCCGCCAGCTTTCGCTCTGCCATGCGAATGTCGGGCCGGCGCTTGAGAAGGGCTTTGCCATCTCCGACAGGCATTGGCTGCGAAAGCGAAAGCGGGTGATGGCACGCCAATAATGTAGCATCGGCTTCATCGGGTGTACGCCCTTCCAGCGCCGTAATCCGGAACAGAGCATTCCTTTGACGGGCCGCGAGCCGCGGCAAGCGCGCTTTGCTCGCCTCGAGCGGCCCTCTCCTGCGATCCAGTTCAAATGGCGCTGCACGACCATGATTGATCATGATCTGCGTGAGATGGAGTCCCTTCTCCTGTAACGAGATTGCCTGCTGCAACACGTCGAGCTCGTACCCGCTATTGCAGAGGTCAGCATAGGCCCTGGCCGTCTCGGCCGCAACATTGACCCGTACGAGATCGCGTGCCGCCATGGTGGCTTCGCTATCTGCGCTGGCCGCTTCGATACCGCGCTTGAGGCCACCGAATAAATCGAGATCGTAGCTCACGGAAATGCCCGCGTTATAGATCGGGCGCGCTGGCGGCTGCACATGCTGGAGTTCGGCCTCCGCTGACCTTTGCGCATAGCTGGTCGTGGCATCAAGACTCCCCTGCCCTTCCCTGCTCGCACCGCGTGCGTCGAGCAACGCAAGGCTTCGCTTCAGATTGGCGTCTGCGATCCGCAGATCCGTGTTGGCGGCAAGGGTTTGGTCGATCAAACGATCGAGCACCGGATCGTCGTAGAGCTGCCACCATCGATCGGGCAGCGGCGCGGCCTTGGTGACGTCTTTGCCAGACATGAACGCTTCCTGCGCGCCTGGCGAATTGACCATGGCGTGTTCGGGGACATGGTAATTCGGACCAACTGCGGTGCAGCCGGATAGCATCAGTATCGAGGTAACAATGATCCTGCGCTTTACCATGGCAGGCTCCTGTGGACGCTGCGGCCATCGTTGCGTGGATGAACGATGACGGTGGCGGTTTGCCCCGGGATCATGCGGACGTTAGGCGGGATCTTGTCGATCGAGATTCGCACTGGAATACGCTGTGCAAGCCGCACCCAGGTGAACGACGGATTCACGTTCGCCAACTGGCCATCGGCTCCGACGCGCTCACGATCTTCCACGCCTCCGGCGATGCTCTGGACATGGCCTTCAATCTCGTCTGCTACTCCCATCAGATAGATGCTGGCGGGATCCCCCACACGGATTGCCGGCAACTTGGTTTCCTCGAAATAGCCCTCAACGCGCATGGATCGGTCGTAGACAAGCGCGAGTGCCGGCTTGCCGGCATTCAGATAGACACCGGGCTGAAGGGACATGTTGGATACGGTCCCTGCGACAGGTGCCCGCACGAGAGTGCGCTCGAGATTGAATTTGGCTAGTTTCCTCGCCGCCTGGGCCTGCCCAATTCCCGCACGCAATTCTTCAACGCGAGCCCTGCCCTGTTCGATCGCCTCAGGTGCGAGCACGTCTCGCATGGCCTGATTGCGTCTGTTTTCGCGCACCGCTTGTGCGAGCGCGGCCTGCTGGCTGGCGAGCGTTGCCGAGGCCTGCTCAAGGGCGAGTTGATAGCGCGGCCGATCGATGATGAAGAGAACATCTCCCTTCTTGACGGTTTGGTTGTCGGCAACCCGAACATCCGTAACGAGACCGCTGACATCGGCGGCGACCGGAACCATGTCCGCGCGAACCTTTCCATCCCGGGTGACGGGGTCGATCTGATAGCGCAGCCAGAGAGCGTAGATACCTGCGAGAATGACCAAGATGACGAGCAAGGTTGCGAGTGAGCGGACAATATTTTGACGATGAAACATGATCAGGGAGCCAGGAACGAAGTGAGGAATGCGTCGCCCAGAGCGCTGAGCGCCCACCACAAGACGACGAATAGGGCGAATTCCAAAAGGCTGGGGTGCCAGAGAAGCCGGTAGAGCGGCAGCCGCTGTAACGGCATGCGTATGAGATAGACGAGCATCACAGCAAGGACGGCCCAGACGAGCGCCGCAGGCATGTAGACGCCAAGAATGTGAATTTCCTCGATCACGTCCGCACCGCGCGAAGTTCCGCCGGGGCCTCGGGGAAAAGATTGCAGCGCATGCCTACGAGGGCACGGAGCGCCGTCTGGCGGGCCTCATTTGACGGAAGAACAACCAAGGCGTGCAGAGCAGCATCCATATGATCAAGCAGTTCTGGGCCTGGCATCACCACGTGGCCCTGCCGCCATCGCTCCATGTAGATCTCGCTGACACCTGCTAGAACATCTGCAAGGCGATGACGTGTCTCGTAGGGCACGTGGGACAAAGCTTGCCTAAGCGGAATGATGTTACGCCCAATGCGAAGGTCCGCGAGCCCGTCTGCTGCATGCAGGCTGTCGCCGGGTGATGCGATGGCCATACGCGCTGCAACCTGTCCCAATCGATCCGTCGCAGACGCAGTCCAATGTGCGGGCCTGAAGGGGCGCCTGATGTTAGCCAACTGCGCGACTTCGGCCCAGTTCGCCCGCAAGATTCTGCGGGCGGTCCAGCGGACGTTTGTCGACCGAAAGAGCTTGGTGACAGCCAACGTCGTTACGATCCCGCCGACTTGTGCGAGCCCCGTATTGATGAACAGCGCAAAATCGGCCTGAAACCGTGCCAGGAAACCCATGGCCACGATGAAACAGGAAAACATCGGCAGGGCCTCCGGCGAGCGCTTGGGATCTGCCTGAATGTAACCCATCCAGAGCAACGCCGGTGTCAGCGTGATGATGAGCATTTCATACCCATCGACTCTGGGCAGGATCACGAAGAGATAGAGGGCCGCCAGGGGGAACGTCTTGAGCGTCGCGAGCAGATAACGGCCGATGATAGGCGCGGGATCATCCTGCGCGGCAAATGAGCAGGTAATCAACGCCGCAAAGGCAGCAGTCGCCGAGCCATTGGGCCAGGCAAGGAGAATCCAGACGGCACAATAGAGCATGATGGCCGCAGCAGTGGCGAACCCCGCCATCGCCGCAACGCCGTGATCGCGGGCAAGCGCAAATGGTTCGATCGATTGCGATTTAAGATTGGGCCGCCCCGGTGTACCTATCCGGTCGGTGAGGCGACGACTTGCTATCAGCGCATCAAGAAATTCCGCCATACGGATGCAGGCGCTCGCCGCCAGCAAATCGGCCCAGGTGTGTTTCCTCTCTGCTTCAATCGCCAGCCTGGTGCAGCGCCGGATCAATGTCGTTCCGGATTCGATGCTCGCGTCATCGCGCGTCAGCCAGTCCGAAATGTCTGTGTGAAGCTCAGCCAAGTCCGGGGTTAATTCGAAATTGGCGCGGAGAAGATCGAGGCGGTTGGCGGCGGCCGAGGCTAAAGGGAGGACGCTGGCCAGGTATTGCTGAAGGGCCGTTACCCGCTGCCTGGTAGTTGGCGCCCAACGCTGGTCGAAAGGCAGATGGATAGCGATCATGCCGAGTTCAGTCACATCCGCGGCCAGCAACCTGCGATGTTCATCCTCCAACTTCGTGTGGGTGCTGGACAGTGCTTCAGCCGCCCAGCGACGGGCATGGCCGAGAAATGAGCGTGCCCGTGAGCGGATGAATGGGGTCGCGCTCCAGGGCTGCAAAAAGCCGTGGACGGCGGTCACGCATAGAATGGCAACGACCATCTCCTGCACACGCGAGATTGTCGTCTCGAAGATGTTGGTGGGATTATCGAGATAGGGAAAGCTGATGACGGCCGAACTGAAGGCGGCCATCTGGAAGAGGAACGCGCGCGGCGTGCGATCGAGAACGGCGAGATAGATGCAAAAGCCGGTCCATGCCGCCATGCACAAGACCAGCAATTCCGGCGAATTTTGTAAGTTGGGGACGAGCAAGAGCGTCATGAACGCGCCTGTTGCAATGCCTCCAAGGCGGTAAAGCACCTTAGGCCGGAAAGCACCCGCCATCGGCTGCGCGGTGACATAAACGGTGAGGATGGCCCACCAGGGCCGAGGTAGGCTTGCCGACATGACAATCGCAAGGGTCATGGCCCCCGCGATCAGACTGCTCAGGGAGAAGAGGAGCTTTTGCGGATCGATATGGAGCGAGGGAATTTCGAGCCGGGTCGGCCCTGCAAGCGCAATCGTCATCTCGTGCAACCGTGACAGAGTGGGGTATCGTCACGATCGGCGCGACCGCTTTCATGATCTCCCATGGAACATCACAGCGCGCCTAATGCGCTATGCGCCTTCTCCAAAGCGCAAAATATTGTTGTTTATGTGCAGGAACATTGCGCTGAAAAAGTGTGCCACACCAGCTATTTGGAATGTCATGCGCGGGTCAAGATTACCTTTAGGAGGCAAAAGAATTAACGCTAATCGTATCGATCTCCTTGAACGGGATGATTGTCGATGATTTGTGTTCTATCCTGTCCACGACCCGACAGGAGGAAGGCTGCCACCGGCACTAACAAGAAGACCAACAGCATCAGTTGTTCCTCTGCCATGATCCGATGTTGGTGCAGGCAGTAAAGGCCACCCGCTGCAGCCGCCATGATAACCGTCCAAAGCGCGCGATGCCACGTGAAGCTGGCACCTGCAGGGGGTCTGGTCGATTGCTGCCCTTCCATGGGCATCCTCTCCTGTCCGGGTCAGCCGTCGTCCGGACGCATTATCATGGCGGCTTGCCTCAAAGGCTGAAGCGATTGTGTGATTCACGCAAATGAATGTTTTTGGGGGATGAGAGCAAAAAGGAGATCAACAAAAGTGTTGCACTCCAAGGCATTTGTTATGCTTCTCTAATCTCGCTGAACCGCCCGCGCGCAGAAAAATGCTCAGTTCCATGACGGAACTGGGCAAGTATCGGGCCTGGTTCTGTCAGAGCCCTTGGGGTCGCGGATAAGTCTATAGCGCAATGCTTCTTGAGCATGAGAAAATTACGTACATGACAGCGGCGACCGAAGCGACGAAACTGCGCTGGATGATAGGGCCATTTAGATCGACCGCTTCTTGATAGAATCTCGTGCGGTTTGGGTCGGGTGCGGCATTTGACCTCGAAGGCAGATTGCGGCAATGTCCGCTTATGCAAGGACGCTTATCCTTTTTCCGGTTTTGCCGACACGGAGGGCAACTTCTCGCGGGCATTTAGCCCCGGGTTCCGGCGCATGATGCCTCGAACTCGGGGCTACGTATGATGAGCGGCGCCTGAAGGGGCGCGTTTCTTCACCGTTTACCGGAAAACCTGCGCCATGACCAAGCTCACGTCGGCCGAACGGCCGCCAATTTACATGATTGATACCGAGGCTGACGCATTGTCAGAATTGGCGATTTCGGCGGAAAATCGCTTGCCTCAAGTAAGCGAACTGCTGCTCGAAGAAATATCTCGAGCAATAATTTTCGATGCCGATAGTATCCCGGACGACGTCGTCACCATGTTGGCCATTGTACAGTTTCGGGATGAAGCGACTGGCGCATCCCGTTCGGCGCAATTGGTTTATCCATGCGATGCCGACATCTCTCAAGATCGTATTTCGATTCTTACTCCCGTAGGTTCCGGGCTCATCGGCCTCCAAAGAGGACAATCGATACTCTGGCCGGACAGGGATGGTCGCAAACGGTTCCTCACGGTTGTTAGCGTCATGCGTCCGTCGCCCTCAAGCGTCGACCCGGTTGGGGAGAACCTCGTCGATAGCCAAGAAGGCGCGCAACGTGCGCAAACCAGAGGCTGACGGACGCGGCAGTGTAGACGTGTTCGTGCAAATCATACTCGACCGGACGCGGATGGACTGCGTTCGCCGTTTTGAAGAGGCCGTCCTACGACGCAACGACGTACTAGAATGCTTATTGCTGTCGAGTGATATGAACTATTGGCTGCGTCTACGTTTGGCCTGCCTGACAGACTTCGAAACCATTCGTGCAGACCTTCTTGCTGATTTACCGGGCGTACAGGATATGATGGCGAGCTTTGTGATCTGCGATGTTCTGCGTCGGCGAGACACGCCGACATGAGGGGCCCGCGACGTTCGCCTGACATGGTCTCCTGCGCGCCGTCAGAATAGCCCATGGCTCCCCGCGACCGCGCCAAACACCGTGAATAACGACAAAACGAGAAGTGCGCGGTGCATCCATTCCATGCGCACGAACGTCGGAGCAGAATTTCCGGATTTCGTCCGGCGCCGATGGAGGAACAAGGGTCCGATCACAAACAACATCGCTGCGAAGATGACCCAGATGGCGACCATCGCATGCATCCACCAGAAATGCGGGTCGGTGAATCGACCCCACATCTGCCATCGATACACCATCCAGAATCCACTCGCTCCTGCAAGCAGCACCCAGATTCTCGCCTGCGGGGCAAAACGGCCCTCCAAACGATGAAATGCCTCGAGACGCTTCTCAGGCAAATTCTCGGCGCGAATGGACGGCATCACCACCAGAGTTACGAAAGCCACGCCTCCAATCCAAAGCAGGACGGCAAGGACATGGAGCGCGCGAACGATGGTGACGTCGTCCATAGTAACGCCCCCCCCTCAGGCTGCGAGCAACTCGTCGGCCGGACCGAAGAACTCGTAGTGGATCCGATCGGATGGAACACCTACGAGCGAAAGGCTTGAAACGGCGTGGCGAAGGAACGGTCGCGGGCCACAGATGTAATATTCGGCCGCGCCCACCGGCGTGTTGGTCACAAGCCACTCATCGGTGATGATGCCGCCTTCGTCATAATCCAGGCCTTTCACCTCGTCAGGGAGGGGCTTTTGATGAAAGTCGACAACCTGAACCGCCTTCGCACGCCCCGCCAAAACACGGATGTGTCCGCGCATGGCGTGGGTTTCGCGATCGTGTGTGCCGTGAATGTACTGCACAGCAACACCCGTATCGTTTTCCACAAGCGCCTCGAGCATTGCGACCATTGGCGTCAGCCCGACGCCGCCAGACAACAGTACGATCGGACGATCGTGATGGCCGCCCAGGAAGAATTCCCCTGCAGGTGCAGCCACTTTGAGGATCGTCCCTTCCCCGGCCTCGTCATGCAGCCAACCTGATGCCAGTCCATGAGACTCGCGCTTTACGGAAATGCGATAGGATTCCCCATTGGTGGCGGACGATATGGAATAATTGCGCTTTACCGGCGGATGACCCGGTATCTCGAACCAGAACGTGAGATACTGGCCAGGCTTGTGCGGCATCACCGGTCCGCCATCGACCGGACGCAGGACATAGGAATTGATGACGCTGCTTTCTTCCACGACCTCGTCGACACGAAAATCGCGCCATCCGTTCCAACCCCCGGTCGTATCCTTCTGCTCAGTGTATATCCGCTCCTCACGTGCGATCAGGATATTGGCGAGGAACCAGTAGGCCTCTTCCCATGCCCCGAGAACCTGCTCAGTCGCTGCGTCTCCCAGAACCGCCTTGATCGCACCGAGCAGAGCTTCAGCGACATGCGGATAATGTTCTGGCAGGATTTGCAGGCCGACATGCTTCTGGGCAATTCGCTCGACCGCCGGCGCCAAGGCTCCGAGATTTTCGATGTTGCTTGCATAGGCGAGGATCGCCCCTGTTAGCGCCTTGGGTTGTGACCCGGCATCGCCATGATGTGACTGGTTGAAAAGATCACGAATCTCCGGGTTCTGGAACATCCGCGAGTACATCTCATGGACGATCTCCAGGCCATGAGCTTCCAGTGCGGGAACCGTCGCCTTGACGAGCGCAATGGTCTGATCGCTGAGCGGCTGCGACATTAATATCTCCTCCAAATGTATGAAATTACGTCGATATTTTAATTCATCACAAGGTTGGCGCCTGATCGTAGAAGTCGATCTGCATCCTCATCGGACCCAGCGGCGTCACGAAGTGCGGCTGTTGCGGCAAGATGAGGCCAGGCTGATCCACCGTGAGGATGATTTCCGAGAGCGGATCGAGATAGGTCAGCCTCAGTTCGCCCTCGATGATCCGAATCAGCCCCCACACACCCGCTTTCGTGTCGTGCCGCGCACGAAGGGCGGACGGGAGCGTGTCCTGATCGAAGATCGGTGTAGAGCGATATGGACGAATGCCAGCCATTGTCAGGCTGCCGCTCGCAAGTCGTCGGCATGGTCTGGATAGGGCGCGGTCTCGCCAGCAGGCTCCACCCCTGCAAGTTCGCAGGCAAAGCTATGATTGACGTCACGATGGTGTGCTTCATCCGCACGAACCACGAGGACTACGTCCCGCAACGTTGCGTCGTCTGGGAGCTTCCAATAATTTCTTGCGATGACAGGTGCCGGCAGGTTTGGGCTGCGCCCCTCGTCGATCTCCTTCAGATAGAGCGTGTAGCTGATGACCGCTTCTTCCTCGAAATATCCGACAATGCGATGCGCGATCCTCGCACTAACCAGGTAAAGGCCGAAAAACGCGACATAAAAGACCCACTGCACGGCGAGGATAACAAGGCGCTCAAATAAGGTCGGCCGCGCCACCTCGATGAAGGTCATCAGGTGCATGCGTTCATTTTCCGCCTCCTCCATGAGGGTGCGGATCCAACCCTTGTCATCGCACATGCGACGCAGGCACTTGAGATGATTGATGGTTGCTCCCACCATGCCCGGTACGGCGGCCACGGTTTCCAGCACGATGGCACGATGGCCGTATCGCTTGGCGAAGAAGGTATCCGCACAAAAGCGGAGGGTCTTCGTGAACCCCAGTGCGATCCTGTCACGCATGTCACGCGGTGCGTGGTGTACGGTAAGGTCGACAAGCGGGATCTCGGTCATGTGTGAGCACTCCTTGGGAAGTGGTCCGTCGCTCAGGCGGGCCGGGGTTCGGTTGGACGATCCAACCGGAAGAACATGGCTAGTTGCAGACTTTCCGCGATGCGCGCCGCCTTCGCCTGAAGGGCAACAGCGGCATCGGGCTCCATCACCTCTTCTGTGGTTTGCTTCCACAGATCGAGCCAACGATCGAATAACGCCGGCGTGATCTTGTTTTTGTGCTTCAGATGCGCCGGAACAGGCTGACCTTTGTAGCGGCCACTGGTGAGCATCACTGATGACCAGAACGCAGTCAGTTTCTCAAGATGCTCGGGCCAATCCTGGATAGCGGGGTTGAAGATCGGTCCCAGATCAGCATCCGCGCGCACCCGAGAGTAAAATGCATCAACGAGCCGTTCGAGGCTGGCTTCATCGATTTTTGCGGTACAGCTCACGACTCGCTCCAATCATGCATTAAAAATGCATCTATATCTGCGATTTGTAAGATGCAACAAAAATGCATATATTCTCGCAGCAGCAATCGCTGATTGTGGAGAACCCATTGAAGCTGACCAGATTCACTGATTATGCGATGCGAACCTTGATGCACCTTGCTGCGCATCAGGACCGGCTTTGCTCAATCGCTGAGGTGGCGCAGACCTACGGGATTTCGCAGAACCACCTTATGAAGGTGGTCAACGATCTTGTCCGTGCGGGGTATATCGAGGGCATCCGTGGTCGGAGTGGAGGAATAAGGCTGGGCAAACCCGCGTCGGAAATCAATCTAGGGATATTGGTACGCCATACCGAGGGGGGATTTGAACTTGCAGATTGTGGAAATTGCGTGATTTCACCACGTTGCCGCCTAACCGGCATTCTAAAGGAAGCGCTAAGCGCATTCCTGACCGTTCTTGATCAATATACACTCGCCGATCTGACGGTTCGCCCACGTGATTTTGAGGAGATATTTGGGCTTCCTCAAATCACGAGGCGATCAGGGGACTGCACCTAGGCAGGAATAATTTGACGTGAAACTGGCATGGGCATGGTGCCTAAGACGTTCATCGTGACTTTCGATGCATATTGAGCGTCATTTCCGACCCATTGATTCTGCGAAATATTTTCATAGTTTAATTATTATGAATTAAAATTTATCATATCTTCGCCATAACTCACGCAATAATGCCTTTTACTTTCAAAAAATCATGTAACTTTATTTGATCAAAACAATACTAATCTTTAAAATTATACAACAATTTCAGTGTAACAAATCGACGTCACCCCATATAAGTTAGAAGTATTATACTTTCTACAGAAACATCGTAATTAAAAGGGCGCAATTACTGTGCTGTATTTGCAACAGGACCTACCTCATGAGTCGACGCCCTGGGCAATTTCGGGGCGGCCCTCGTAAGCAAATCGCACTCGATGCCAATGCGGTTTAGTCGCGCGCTTCACAAAGCCTTCTCGATTGCGCATTTGGGAAATCTCACTGGCCAGCGTTACATCCTCAACCAGACGCCGTGTCTGCATCGACATTGACCGCGTAGTGAACCTGCCTTGCGATCGCGATCGGCTAAGGTCATCGCGCTCGACTTCCCGACCGCCGATAAGTTTAGAAGCGAGCTTGGCCGTGCCGCCGTCCTCGCTGGCTCCGCAGCGCAGGATGAGCATGTTACCGCAATTTTCGACTATCGTCTGCGCACCCTCGCCATAGACTTGCTTGACTTGGGAGAACGATTGGAACCCGATCGCTACACAGCCACCGAATTTTCTGAGTCGGGCTTGGGCGTCCTTCAGTCCTTCGATCCGTCCCAGCGCATCCAACTCATCGACATGGAACCAAATCCTGCGATCACGTGACGGCTCAAGCGAAAGGGTTTCCAGAATCGAGATATTCATCCAACAGGAAATCAGCCCTTTGAGAGCCGCTACCTGATTGGCGGCGTAGGGCATCCACATCGAGCCTGTGCCGGCTCGGATCCACTTCCTGATCGCGAAAGGTTCGCCTTCGATCGCGGTGATGAGGCGCAAGTGTCCGATTGCGGGCGCCAAGGTGCCGAGAATGCTGGCGAGCATCCGTTCGCCGCCTTCCTCGAAATAGCGCGACGCAGGCGTGCCGGCGCACAACTGCTTCAATTCTGTGAGTTTTGCACTGGCGAGCATTTCGGCGAAATCCCGGGAGTTCCCGAGTTGCAGCGTGACGAAGTTCTCCATCGCTCCGGCGAGGAGTTGCTGCGCGTAGCTGATCCATTGGTCGTGGTCGCCTTGACCCAGATGCGGAAGGAGCGACTGGGCGATAAAAGCATAGTCGCTTGGTCTCTCGATTTCGCCGAGCAAATCCCAACGAGCGCAGCGCCGGTCGAACGGATTGAGAATGATGTCACCCTGCGCATAGAAGGCGGATATTGATGCGCCGTCCGGATCGGCCACGATATGCCGGTCACCTCGCCGAAGCGCATCGGCCATCAGGCCTCGAAGCGCGGTCGATTTGCCTGACCCGGTCGCACCAATCGCGGCAACGTGCATGGTCTCGTCTTCCCGGCTGAGTGGCACACCGGCGAGCGTGACGCCACCCGTCATTCGTGCCCAGAGCCGCCCGCCGCGCCCGCCGTTGAAGGGGCGGACACGGGTGCCGCGCAGATACCGGATCTTGCGTGGCATGGCGGCAAGCCGCGCGGCGATCGCGCCACCAAGAAACGCAAAGGTCGCCGGCATCATCACCGCCAGCGGCCAGCTATCGGTGCGAAAATTGCCATAGTGGACTTGTACCGGTTTTGTGCCGGTCACCTATCTCATTATGCCACCTTGGCTTCAAACGCGAGTGGGCTAATGCCCCCCAGATATGAATGGCGG
>NZ_JACIJI010000007.1 GCF_014199335.1 Stakelama sediminis
GGGGAGATTTTCGAGCGCCGCCATACCCCTTTTCCGGTATAGCGCTAAGAGCAAGCCACCGCCGATCCTGATCCTCCATAATCAGGGAGGTTCGCATGCTGCACGAGCTCCGGTTCGGCACCGAAACCATGCCCCAAGGGGCGCTTGCCGCAATGTTTGCCGCGCGCAAACGCGTTTTTGTCGATCTGCTCGGCTGGAATCTGCCGATCCGTGCCGGCCGGTTCGAAATCGATCAGTTTGATGGCGCGCTGGCGCGCTATCTGATTCTCACCGACCCGGACGGGAGCCATCTCGGCTCCGCACGCCTGCTCCCGACAACGCATGGGCATCTGCTCGATACGCTGTATCCCGATCTGTGCGATGCCCCTCCGCCGCGCGGACCGCAATGCTGGGAGATATCGCGCTTCTGCCTCGATCGCAGGCTTCGTGCCGGCCAGCGTCGTATCGTCCGCGATACGCTGGTCCTGTCGCTCGTCAACTATGCGCTGGCGCACGCCATCACCCGGTACACCGCACTCGCCGACCTGGGATGGTACCGCAAAATTGCCGACTTCGGGTGGCGATGCACGGCCCTTGGCGCGCCCTGCACTCGCGATGGCGTCCCGCTGGTCGCCTTCTCCATCCGGATCGACGCAGAGACGCCCGCATTGCTGGCACGCCGTGGCATCCGTCCGGGCCTGCCGCTGCGCGGTGCCGACAGCGCAGCGGCCTGAGAGGAACAAACATGCCGATACCACCCGTCACGCAGGGCACCTCGATGGATCATTTGCGCACCCATGGCTGGTGTCTCCTTGGCAACGCGCTGGCCGCCGACACGCTGGCAACGCTGGACGCCGATCTTGCCGATGCATTTGCGACCACACCCTTTTGCCGGGGCAATTTCTACGGCGAAACCACCAGACGGTTCGGCCGACTGCTGATGCGATCGCGTCATGTCGAGAAGCTCGTCCTGCATCCTGACATCCTTGCAATCGCTGAGAGAGTGCTGCTTCCTGCGTGCGATTCCATCCAGCTCAACACCACCCAGGCGATTGCGCTGCATCCCGGTGCGCCGGCGCAAATGCCGCATCGCGATCAGGATATGTGGCAAACAATCAAGGGCGAGCGCGAATATCTCGTCAATGTTATGTGGCCGCTGACCCCGTTTTGCAGGGCCAACGGCGCTACGATGATCTGGCCCGACAGCCATGGTCGTCAGGCGTTGCAGGACCACCCCGGTGGTGCTCCGGTTGCAATCGAAATGAAACCCGGTTCAGCGCTGATCTGGCTGGGTTCGACGCTCCATGGCGCTGGCGGCAATCGCAGCGATACGGTCCGGCGCGGTATCGTGATCGGCTATTCCCTGGGCTGGCTCAAGCCCTATGAAAATCCCTGGCTTGCCTATCCACCGGCTGTTGCCCGGCAATTTCCGCCGGCGCTGGCGGCACTGGCGGGATATCGCCAGCATCGTCCCAATCTCGGCAACTTCGAAGGCAATTGCCCATCAGTGCTGCTTGACGACAGCTCTCCCGACCGGCTCGGTGCAGTCGATGCGCTTCGCCCGGACCAGCAGCAGCTGGTCGATGCACATTGCAACGAACAACGCGGCAGACGATGAATGCCGGTGCCACCACCGAGCGCATCTATGGCGCGATCCGGGACCGGCTGATGTCAGGGCAGTATCGTCCCGGCGCGCGGATCGATCTGCCGGCACTCGCCGACGAGCTCATGAGCAGCGTGACTCCGGTTCGCGATGCACTGCATCTTATGGTGGGCGAACAATTACTCGAAAATCCCAGCGGCGAGGGATTTCATATTCCTGGCGTCAGTGTGCCTGCACTTAGCGACCTGTATAGCTGGAACTGCGACATTCTTATGCTCGCGCTGCGCAATCGAGCCCCCGCAGAAACCGATACCCCATCTGTCGCCGGAACGGATCGCGCCTGCGCGGACCGGACCGCACAATGTTTCAGCCGCATCGCCCGTCGCTCGGTCAATAGCGAACTGCATCGCGCCATTGCTTCCGTGAACGACCGGCTTCATTGCGTCCGCATGGTTGAACCCCGACAATTTCCGGGCTGGGAAAACGAACTGGCAGGAATAAACCAGGCGCTCGAGGATCAGGATCTCACCGCTGCACGCGGTCGCCTGCGCAGCTATCACCGTCGTCGCCTGACAGCGCTGCCCGCAATGGTGCGAATTCTTCGCTGACCGGAAAAGCCAGACACTTTTCCTAATATTCCCAATATATTCAATCTATAAGCTTCGTATATTGAAACACTACTCCTAGCATTTTCGTGCTGCAATTCCGCAGCGATCAAGGAGAGTATTCATGGAACATGAAGCCGAAACCATCGACCTTGGCGCGGCAAGTGTCGCGACCCAAGGCTCCGGCGTTCTGCCCGGTGACGAATTCATCGGCCTGAATCCGGCCGGTCTTTCCGACGAATGACCGCAGCGGCGTGCGCGCAGTAGCGCGCACGCCTTTCGTCTCATGGGCTACAGACTGGCACCCACCTTCTCCTTCTGCCGATGCGAAGGGCGGTTTTTCTTTCTCGATCTCGAGGGCGATCGCTATTTCTGCCTCGCACCCGCCATCGAAAGCGCTTTTGGCCGTCTGATCGCCGGGCGCGCACCTGCAAAGCCGGATGTGCCATTGCTTGACCGGTTGATACTGCGCGGCATCCTCATCCCGACTTCAGATCCGGTCCGTCCCGCGCCATGCGACACCGGCCTGCCGACATACCAGATCCGGCCCGATGCGCTGCAGAGCACCCGACGACGGGACATGGCCAGTGCGGTCGCGGAGCTGATGCGGGCGCGGTACAACCTCCGGCACCGTCGGCTGATCCGAATTCTTGCGGACCTCGAACGGCGCAAAGCTGCACTCGAATATCCGGCATCCCCGCAGCGCGAGGCGCTGGAAACTCTCGCCCACGGCTTTGCCCGCGCACTGCGGATGACAGGCTCGCTCAATCAGTGTCTTGCCCTGTCGATTGCGATGACCCGCAAGGCGCTCGCCAGCAACCTGCGCGTTGATCTGGTGATGGGGGTGCGCGCACGCCCCTTTCAGGCGCATGCATGGGTTCAGGCCGGTTCGTTCCTGGTCAGCGACACGCTCGACCGGGTGGGCATGTTCACGCCGATTTTTACGCTATGACCGGGCCGCGCTACGCGATTATTTTGCCCCGAAGCTCCCCCGTATCGGGAACTTCGCAGACGCGGATTGCCCGGATCGGATTGCAGGAGCCTTTTCTCGCCTGTCTCTTCCAGAACCCGGCCGCCCTCATTCTGGGCAATGTGCAGGCCATATCCATCGGCGACCCGCCGAAAGGCACGGTGCTGGGCAGATTGTTCCGAAAGGAAGAAGACAGGCCGTGTACTGCGCTACCGCCCGGCGAAGCTGCGGCAATCCTACGTTCGAAAGGGCAATGGCTGATCGATCGATATTGGGGCGATTATGTCGCGCTTTTGCCCGGCACGACGGGAGAAATGCTGATCCTTCGTGCGCCGATGGGATATTTGCCGGCCTATTGTCAGCAGACGGACGAGGTGTGTCTGGTCGCATCCGATATTGCCTTGCTCGAGCAGCTGAGCGGCCGGCGCGCAACGATCAACCGGGAGGCGCTCGCCGAGCATCTGGCTGCGCCCGAGCTGGGCACCGCGCGAACCTGCCTGAGCGGAATTCGCGAACTTGCAGGCGGGCAATGCGGACGCTGGGCTGCCAGTCACTGGCAGGAACATTCCCTCTGGTCGCCATGGACCCATGTGTCGTCAACATCGCGATCCGTGGTGCCGAAAGATGCTGCAGTGCGACTGCGCTCGACGGTCAACCGTACGATTGCCGCAAGAACCTCGGCGGGCGAACATGCGATCCTCCTGCTGTCGGGCGGGCTCGATTCCTCGATCGTCGCAGCCGGCCTTTCTGAAGCGGGGCGCCCCTTTACCGCGCTGACAATGGTGACGCGCGACCGCGGCGGGGATGAGCGCCGCTATGCCGCCATGGTCGCAGCGCGTCTCGGGATCGAACTCACCGATTGTCCCCGGCGGGTCGAGGATGTTGCATTTGACCGCTCCGACGCCGGGCGCCTGCCCCGCCCTGGCGAGCACGCCTTTCATCAGGCCACGCGCCGCGCAGCCGAAACTCTGGCGTACCGAAAGGGGGCAGGAATGATTGTCCATGGCGGCGGCGGCGATAACCTCTTCTGTTCGGTCCGGTCGGTAGCGCCGCTGCTCGACTATCTGCGCGTGCACGGCCTCGACAAGGGATTCCGCAACCTCGCCGACAGCATGGTACACCTCACCCAGGCAGGACTTCCGCTTCTTGTATGGCATATCGCAAAACGTGCGCTGTTCCGGCGCAGCCGGTATCGTCTGGCATCGAACTGTCATTTTCTCGCATCCAAGGTGCAGCAGGACCTCGGAGCCCGGATCGACCATCCCTGGTTTCGTTTTCCGCCCCGCGCGCTGGAGGGATCGGGCGCGCATATCGGCTCAATTGCCCTTGCCGAAAGCCTGATACAAAATCTGGACATCCTTCGCCCCATCCCGTCCTGGCCGCTTCTCCTGTCGCAACCGGTCGTCGAATGCTGTGTCGGGATCCCGAGCTGGCTCTGGTACGACCGCGGTCATGATCGGGCGCTGGTACGCCATGCCTTTGCCGACCGGTTACCCGAACCGGTCCTCTGGCGATCGACCAAGGGCGCGATGGACAGCTTTCTGGTCGAACTGTTCGAAGCCAGTCACGCACATCTTCGCACCATGCTGCTCGATGGTCTGCTTGCCGGACTTGACCTGCTTGACCGTGATGCACTGCACGCCGCTCTCGCCACCAACCAACCGATCGATGGTGCAACCTGCAACGACCTGTTGCGGCTGGCCGATGCCGAGGCCTGGGCCCGGTCATGGAGCATGCGGTGAAGGCGTGGACGAATCCGGGCGTTCCCGGCGCAACGCCCGCCAGCGTTCATATTGCTTCTTTTGCGTCGGATCCGGATCGATCCGGTTGCGCAGCCAGAAGTCGAACCAGTCGATATTGGTGCGGTAAATGGCGGCACGGTGAGCGGGCTGCCATTTGATATGATATTCGTCGGGGAATATCCGCATGGCCACCGGCTGATGATATTGGCGCAACGCCGTAAAGCTGGGCAGCGCATACAGGGCTTCGCGATCAGCGAGCTGCATCAGCAGCGGCGTATGGAGCCGGGAGGCGTTCAGCACGAAGGACAATGGTTGCCAGAAACGCCGGTTCACGGGATAGGCTGGCGGAAATCCGGAATGCTGTGAAAAAGCCGACCAGGCTGGCCCGGCAAGGACATCACTGCTTTCATCGACACAGCAACTGCTGAGCGCGGCGGCAGCGAACAGATGCGAATTGATGAGCGCATAGCGTACGGCCGTCGCACCGTCGCTCAGCCCGGTAATGCCGATTCGGGCCGGATCGGCGATCCCGCGCGCAATCACCAGCCGCACACCGCGCGCAATCGCTGACTGAATGCTGCGCCGGTCGGACCAGTTTTTGATATTGGCGGCATAGACCTGGTCAGGTGTTTTCAACCCGGCAACGCGCGACGCATAGAGCGGTGGACGCTCAATGCTGAGCACAGCATAGCCATGCCGGGCAAACAGATAGATCGGATATTCATTTCCCGTAGCGCCCCGCAGAAATCCCCTGGAATGATACAGCGTGACGATCATCGGCACCCGGTGCCTGGCCCTTTTCCCGGGCGGCAGCACCAGATCGCCATAGACGGGCAGACCAAAAGCATTGCTCCAGGTCAGTCGCTCGACATGCCCCAGGCGCAGATGCGCAAATCCCGCATTGGGATCAAACACGACCCGCAATCGCCCGGTGATACCGTCTATCGCGACCAGTTGCGGCGGTGTGGTGGCGGTTTCGCGGATACAGTACAGCGAGGTTCGGACACGGGTACAGCGCTCGATCAGCGCATCCCCGCCCATAAGCCGCACCGGTTTACCGTGGCCCGGCGTCCAGCGATAGAGCGCCGTAAAGCGGTTATCCCAGCCCTCACGCCTGAGGAAGAGCAGAAACCGGGCATGCACTCCGCCCCAGATACCGAGCATATCGCCGCTACATGTCTGCCAGGAACAGCGCGCCATCCCTTCGTCGGGCCTCTCCGACGCGATCCGGCGCGGCGCGAGGAGAGAGCCGTTTACGGGTGTGAGGCGCAGCTGCGCCGGTCCGAGCGAAGTGGAGGAAGGGATATCGGCAGTGTCGAAATGCGTTTTGAGCCAGACGCGTTCGCTAGCCGTTGCCGGACGCACCTGATCGCTGCCGAGATCGAGAATGCGATAATCAGGCCGCAGCGGCGCAGCGAGATGCGGTCGAAAGCCGGTATTGGGGGTGACCCGGTCGTCATATACCCATCCCGACCGCCCTTCCCGACGCATGGCCCGGTTGGCCGCCGGCAACCCGGCGTCCTCGGTAAAAGCGATCCGCTTGCCGTCGGGCATCCATGCCCAGTCGAGAATATCGACCGGTTCATGGGTGAGCTGCCGTGCGCCGACGTGCTTCGGATCGACCAGCCACAATTGGGTCGATCCGTGATCGCGCCGCAGATAGGCGATGCTGTTCCCCTCGGGCGACCATGCCGGCTCGGTCTGCATCGGATAGCCGTTGGCAATCATGATTCCGCGCATCGCGATGCGCGTAACCCGAAAGTCACCACCGCGATCGAGAATTTGCGGACGCGCAGCCCCGCGCAGATGCACGAGCACCAGCGCCTGGCAATACCGATTGGCCTTCACATCCGCGCGGCTGAGGATGAACGCCGCCTCGCGATGATCGGGCGACACCGCCAGCGGACTGGCGCCTCCGATCGGTTCAGCGTCGGCGCGACCGATGCCGGTGACCCCCAGCAGATCGTCCGGGCGGATCGGGCGAAAGCCTGTGGCGGACGGGTGCAGCGGCTGCCAGGCCGTGCAGCGCGCTTGAACGAGCGGCATATGCAAAACCGTCAGCGCCGCCAGCGACACCCATAACCCGCGGCTCCGACAGACCGCCGTCAGAACTGGCCGGCTCACCATTTTTTTGCAATCCCGATGCTGAGAACCCGTCCGAGCGGGGAATAATTCGTCGAATCATAGGGCGTGTCGCTGACTGTCGACACGCTGATCGGCGGCGGCGTGACGTTAAAGGCATTATCGAGTGCCAGGGTCAGATCGAGACCATCAAGCCAGCCCTTGCCGCGCGTTCCCAGCTGGTATCGCGCCACGAAATCGAAACGCATCTGGGCCGGTAGCGAGACGATAGGCGTAAACCGCGTATCCGCCAGTCGCCCGCTATAGCTGGCCACCGCGGTGAGGGTCAGCCCCTGATGCTTCCAGCTGACATGCCCTCTACCGCGCCAGTGCGGGGGATTGAACAGGATCCCGGCAAGCTGCAGGTCGGGCTGATCAGTGCTGATCTGGCGGTGGCTGGTGAGATAACTGACGTCGAGACCAAGCGCGATGCGGTCGCCACGCGTTCCGAGCGCACCGTCATAGGACAGCAGGACATCTATCCCATGCGCCCATTGGTGCCCCGCATTGACGTTGCTGTTGTCGATCACCGCGATCACGCTCGACGGGTCATAGGCCTCACCGGTACCGTTATAGAAGCTGGCTCCGCTGGCGATCAGTTGCTGCAGCAGCGCAGGGCTGGGCGACCGGATCACCGATGATGCGTAGATCGGATCCTGCAGGGACTGGCTGATAAAACCGATCGGATTGACGATCCGGTCGAAATAGCGAACGTTGAAATAACTGAGTTCGGCACGAAAGCCGGTCATGGACGGCGGATGCAGCGCGGCGGTGACCGACCAGTTGGTGGCGCGTTCCGGCGCAAGGTCCGGATTGCCGCCCATCACATACAGGGCTGTGGCACCCGCCGGCGGATTGACGGCACCAAAGGCCCGTGCATCGAGCAGTTCGATCAGCGGGGGCTGGTAGCGTTGCAACAGCGTGGCGGCCCGGAAGGAGCGTCCCCAGCTTGCCTTGAGATCAAGCGCGGCGATCGGCGCATAGACCAGCCCCAGCTTGGGAGTCGTCACCGAGCCGGTGTTCTCATAGTCCTCATAGCGTGCCGCCGCGCTCAGATTGAGCCGGTAGATGCCGGGAACGTGCAGGACTGGTGCCACGAGCGGCACATCCAGCTCGCCATAGGCATAGCGATCCCATTGCGACCGGCTGAAATTGAGCGGACTCCCTGCGCCCCGGTCGTTTTTGAGGCTGACCGTGCGATAGCCGATGCCCGTCGCGACCTTGACCATGCCGGCGGGCATGCGGAACAACGGGCCATCTCCGGAAAGCTCGAAGCCTTTGGCGTGATTACAATAACAGCCGGCCGCGAGCGGCACACGGGTCGTGCCGGCATAGCGGACAATGTCATAGCCCACCCGGTCCCCGGCAATACTGCCGGACAAGGCCAGCCGCCATCCCGATCCGAGCGCGAGTTGGAACGAGGGCGCCAGGGCATAGGCACGATCCTGGGTGACCTGATTCTGGCGTCCGAGCGTAAGGTCGCCGGCCGGATTAGTGGCATAGCCCGTCACGCTGCGCCGGGTGTTGAATAGGGCATCGACCCTGAATGAAAGGCTGGGGGACAGATCCTGATGCAGGCTGATCAGCGCATTATGCGCACGCATGGCGGGATATAGCGTAAGGCCGGGTGAGCGATTGGCAGCATAGCTACGCTGCGACGCCGAAATCGCGCTGTTGCTGCTATACTGATAGGCGGCGATAAATCCGCCGCCGGTCCACCGTTTGCCACCGGTCACAGCATAGAGCTGGCTGAAGTTTCCGCCATCGGTGGAACCGCCGATGCGCGCCCGCGTCTCGACCCCGTTCATGTCGCGTTTGAGCAGGATATTGGCGACACCGCCGACCGCATCCGATCCATAAAGTGCAGACGCTCCGTCGGGCACGATTTCGATCCGGTCGACCGCCCCCAGCGGGATCGTTGAGACATCGACGCTCTGGCGCGACCCGCTATAGGCGATCCGGTGGCCGTTGAGCAGCGTCAGGGTAGCATCGCTGCCCAGACCGCGCAGATTGATGGACGAACCGCCGCCGACATCGACGCCGTTGATCGCGGGAACGTTGAGACCGATCCCGGGATTCTGACCGCCGCCGAAGCTTTGCGGAATAGACCGGACGACCTCGCCCAGCGTGGCCTGACCTGCATCGCGCATTTGCTGCTGGTCAAGCCGGATGACCGGCGATGCCACCGGCGCACCGCGGATCCGGCTGCCGGTGACAAGGATATCTCGTGTCGCTGCTGTCTCCCCGGCACCGTTTGAGCGTTGAACGCGCTCGATGATCAGCGCCGTCCCGGCACGCCGTGCGCGCAGCCCCGACCCGGCGAGGAGAATGGCAATCGCCTGTTCAGCAGTATAGCGTCCGGAAAGCGCCGGCGCGCGTTTACCCGCGACGAGCCCGGCAGGAATGATCAGGTTCGTACCTGAAAGCAGCGCGACCTGTCGCAGCGAGCTTCCGAGCGGACCGGCTGCTATCGCATAGGTCCGTTGCGCCTGCTGACCTGCCGTCGCGCAGGATATACCCGCCAGCACGGTCACTGCCGCGCTCGTACCAAGCATCATCGCCTGTTGAATTCTCATCGCTCCCTCCCCCATGTGCGGGCAGCACGCACGGTTGCGTGCCGTTCAGGAGCGATTGACGCCGGGCGAGCAAAACCTGCCCCCCCCCAACGCTCAAATTATGTCGCAGGCGTCCCGGCCGAGGTGAGAAGCAGTTCTCCCCTATTCATTGTGACAAGGTGAAGATGGAAGGATGCAGCTACGGCTTCAGCAAAGCCGTTCAGGTCACCGGCACGATAGGCGCCGCTGACCTTGAGCCTTCCCAGTTCAGGATCGGCGAGACGCAGCCTATAGGTCGAATAACGATTGGCTTCGGCCACCGCCTCGGCAAGTGGGGTGTCGTCAAATCCGAGCATGCCGCTCGGCCATTGGGTCGCGAGCGGCTGTATCGGCCTGGGCGCGGGTAACGGCATGGAAGGACGGAATGCGAGTGTCTGAGCGGCGCGCAGGCGTTCGACCGACAACGGCTCAGCGTTTCCGGTTTCGTCGTTGCGGACATCGACAGCCCCGCGCAGTAGCGTCACCCGGACCTGATGCCGGATCAGCGCAACATCGAATATCGTTCCTCTGGCGGTGACCGAGGCACCGGCTGCCGTGACCGTAAAAGGTCGGTTGACATCATGGGTTACTGTAAACCGTGCCCGGCCGCGCACGAGCCGGACGCGCCGGCTATGAGGATCGAAAGCGACCTCGACCCGGCTGTTGGTATCGAGCGTTACCTGCGATCCGTCGGCGAGACGAATCTGCCGGATCTGACCGATTTTCGACGCATAGACCGGTTTCTGACCGGCTGGTTCCGGCGCACGAAAGGATATCAGGGTGACGCCAAGCACCGCGATCAGCAGCACCGCCGCCGCAGCCAGAACATAGGGTCGAAGCCGTTCACCACGCATCTGCCTGCGGTCCGGCAAGCCACGGGACTGACCGACGCGGGTTTGCGCCAGCAGGCCCGCCTGATTCCAGCCCGCTTCCATTCTAGCATAGATATCGGCGTGACGCGGATCGGCATCGCGCCATTGGTCAAAGGCGGCCGGATCGAAACCACCGTCCGGATCGTGCGCACGCGCCGCCCAGTCCGCAGCTTCGCGACGGATCGTCTCGTCAGATCGATGTCCGGCACCTGGGCGGGTCATGCATCGTCACTCATGGCACGGTCGATTTCGGCAATGGCACGCCCCATATGTTTGCGCACCGCGCGAACACTGATCCCGACGTGCTCTGCAACTTCCGCATAGCTATATCCGTCGAGCCGACATGCCATGAAGATCTCCCGGGTAGTTGGCCGAAGCCGCATCATAGCCGTTTCCAGACGCTGGACCATGTCTCTTGCCTCAAGCTGCCGAAAGGGATCGGCCCCGGCAAGCGGAACGTCATGTGCGGGAACATGCGCGTCCGCCGAACGGCGGTCTTCACGCCGCGCGCGATCCCGTACGAGATTGGTGGCGATACGGGTGAGATAAGCTTCGGGACAGTCGAGCGACCGCAGAAAGCCTTTGCCCTTGCGCGCAAGGCGTTCAAAGCTCTCATGGACGAGATCCTGTGCTTCGTCCGCGCCGGCTTGCTGAACAAAATAGCGGTGCAGCCGGGATGCCTGGGACTGATACAGCCTTTCCAGCTCGGGGTCGTCGCCCGTTGCCCCGCCGGCAGAGGGTAAGGGATCACCGACCCCTGCAGCAACTGCCCGCCCGCCGAGTCCGCGCAACAGTTTCAAGCGCATCGAACCGTGGCGCTGCAATGCGTCTCTGACTGTATCCCCTTGTGGATGTGCACCATATTCGGCCCCGCTCCTGCTCGCGAGGCCGCACCGGGCTAAGCCGGGTGTTGAGAACATGCTCAAGAACATGCGCCAGCGCTTTTAGTCGAAAACGACCTGGACAGATGCGATGGCCACCCGGCCGCGAAAGACGCGGCGGTGCTGATTTTCCCGAGCGAGGTTCTCAAGCCTCGGCGCCGCTCCTGCGACGCACCTTTCAGCGTGCGGCCGCCTCCGTAAAAATGCAAGGCCGACAGGACCTGCCTGTCAGATATATTCATATCCGATTGAATTTGGATTGTGATCGCGCTTGCGGATTTCCTAATAACGGCAGGTTCGGCGGTTTCGGATGGCCGACCTGCCGGGATGAACCTATCCGGCAGTTGTGGCGCACGTTCTCAAGCGTGTTTCTCAACATTTGAGATCGTCGAACACCGGAACATGTCGACGATCTTCCCCTTCCGGGCGCAGCGGTGAAACCGCTATCTCAGCTATTATGCGATCGCCGTTTCAAATGGCTTGCATAACGCAATCCGATGGGAACATAATGGGAACATAATGGTTGATTCGGCACCAATCCCGTCTGCACAAAGACTGGCATCACCCGCCCTTCAAGAAGCCAAGCTTCTGTTCGGGCTGCCTGTGATCGACCAATGGCTGAACGGTGGATTGCGGCGGGACGGAGTGCATGAATTTTTCACCGTAATGGATGCGGATAAAAGCGCGGCAACCGCCTTTGCCTTCTTACTTTCGGCTCGCGCCTGCCCGGATACGCCGCTGTTCTGGCAGCGTATCGCCGACAGCAAGCGCGAAGAAAGGGTGTCTGCTCCCGGCCTGATCGACCTTGGGTTGAACCCTGATCGCATTATCCTGATCGAACTCAATACTCTCGAAGCGCTGCTGAAAGCGGCGGTCGATAGTGTTCGACATGGTGGGCTGGGTGCTGCGATTCTGGAAATCGACGGACGCGCGCCAGGCTATGACCTGACCGCATCCCGGCGGCTGGCATTGGCGGCAGAGCGCAGCGGAACGATGGTGATGATCGTACGTAGTCGCGCGCGCCCCTCTTCCAGCGCCGCGCACAGCCGATGGCAGGTGGCAAGCGCACCGTCGGTGCCGCTTGCCGCCAACGCGCCGGGGCAGACGGCTTTCGACCTGACCTTGTTACGTCAGCGCGGCGGGCGCGAAGGATTGCATCTGCAACTGGAATGGGACCGTGAACATACTCGTTTCCGGACGCCGCTATCTGGCGGCATATCTACCGTTTCTGCCGGCCGAGCGGCGGATCGCAGCGCATCTCGCGCCGCCTGACACGCCCTTTGCCGTTACCGAGAAACTGCGTGGGGCGCTGCGGATTGCGGCACTGTCGCCGGTCGCGGCAGGGCTGGGCCTGACCCGTGGCATGGCGTTGGCGGATGCGCGGGCCCGCGTTCCTGGCCTGCCCGCCTTTGTTCACGCCCCTGAGGAAGACCAGGCCCTGCTCAACGGGCTGGCGGAAAGCTGCGAGCGCTATACGCCGATGGTCGCCCTTGCCGGAGACGCAGCACTGCTACTCGACCTTACCGGATGTTTCGATGCGCTCGGACTGACGGAAAGAGGCATTATGCAGGATCTGGAGAAACGCCTTGCCCGCAAGGGGTTTCAGGCAAGCCTGCGTCTGGCTGCCACCCCTGATGCAGCCCTGGCGTTGGCAAAGTTCGCCACCGCCTCTGTCGAAGCATTGCCGGTCGCCGCCCTCTGTCTGGACAAGGACGTTCATGATGCGCTGAACCGTGCGGGCCTGCGCACCATCGGCGACCTGACGGACCGGCCCCGCGCACCGTTGGCGGCACGCTTCGGCACAGCCCTGCCGGTGCAGCTGGCGCGCCTGCTTGAAGAAGATGCGCGGATCACCCCGCGTCGCGCTCCACCGCCGATATGGGTCGAACAACGCTTCGCCGAACCCATGGCCACCGTCGCGCCGGCACTCGATATGATCGAAAAACTGGCCGAACGTGCAGGCGCGATACTGGACGAGCGCGGCATGGGGGGACGCCGCTTCGATATCGCGCTGTTCCGAACCGATGGGCATGTCGCGCGACTGGGTGTAAACGCCGGCAAGCCATTACGCGCCCCGGAAGCGATCCGACGCCTGTTCGCCGAACGGCTGGACTCGCTTGCCGATCCGCTCGATCCCGGCTTCGGCTATGACATGATCCGTCTGTCGGTGCCTTTGATTGAATCGCTGGAGGCGAAACAACAAGCGCTCGATCAGGCGGAAGCAGCACGCGACCTGACCCCGCTCCTCGATCGGTTGATGGTTCGCTTCGGCACGCAAAGCGTACGACGCTTTCGCGCCATGGATGCGCATCTTCCCGAATATAGCGCAACGCTTGTCCCGCCTGATGCGCCACGGCAGCCATGGCCCTCGCCGGTGCCGGGTGAACCGCCGCTACGCCCGTTGTTTCTCTATGATCCGCCACAGCGTGTCAGCGTGATTGCCGAAGTCCCCGACGGCCCGCCGCGCCGTTTCGTCTGGCGTGGAAATCCCTATCGCGTTGTGCGCCATGAAGGACCGGAACGCATTGCCTATCCCTGGTGGAAACATCCCGAAGGCAGGGGCCGGACGCGTGATTATTATCGGGTAGAGGCGGAAAGCGGCCATCGTTTCTGGCTGTTTCGCCACGGCCTGTATGGGCGAGAAAAGGCCGATCCGGCCTGGTATCTTCACGGGCTGTTCGCATGATCGGCTATGCGGAACTGGCCGCGGCAACCAATTTTTCCTTCCTGCGTGGCGCAAGCCCGGCGGAGGATATGGTCGCGAGCGCGCTTGCACTGGGCCATTGCGGCATCGGCATTGCCGATCGCAACAGCGTAGCAGGCGTCGTGCGCGCACATGCCGTACTTCGCCATGTACGGGAGGAAGCCGCAGAGGCGGGAAAGGAAATCCCCGACTTCAAGCTGCTGGTCGGGGCGCGGCTTGTGTTTGCCGATGCAACACCGGACATCCTTGCCTATCCGATGACGCGTCATGGCTGGGGACGGCTGACGCGATTGCTGACGACCGGCAATCTGCGTGCTGAAAAGGGCAACTGCACGCTGTATCCCGATGACTTGCTGGCGTTCCGAGAAGACCTTCTCGTTATCGTCATCCCTCCCGTGACGAACGATCTGCTGATCCGGTTACGTGCGGCATTTTCCGACCGGTTATGGCTCGCGGCAAGCATGTTGCGACGCGGACGCGATGCCCGGATGCTGATGGCGCTGCGCGATCAGGCAAAAGTGACGGGGGTACCGCTGGTTGCGATCAACGATGCGTTGTACGCGACCCCCGGCGCCCGCCCGCTCCACGATATTATGACTGCGATCCGGAAAAAAACGACGGTGCAGGCGGCAGGGAAAAGGCTTGCAGTCAACGCCGAGCGACACCTCAAATCACCGCAGGAAATGGCCCGTCTGTTCGCTGCAGCGCCAGAGGCCATCGACGCGATTCAGGACGTGCTGGCACGCATTTCCTTCACGCTGAATGATCTGCGCTACGAATATCCGCATGAACCGGTGCCGCCCGGCTATACGCCGCAGGGCTGGCTGAGCGAACTCGTCTGGATGTGCGCGCATGAACGCTGGCCCGACGGCGTGCCGGCCAGGCTGGCAGTGCTACTGCAGGAAGAACTGACGATCATCGAGGCGGCAGAATATGCGCCCTATTTTCTGACTGTCCACGACATTGTCCGCTTCGCGCAACGTCAAGGCATCCTGTGTCAAGGGCGCGGGAGCGCGGCCAATTCCGCCGTCTGTTTCGTGCTGGGCATTACCGCGGTCGATCCGGCCGAGCATAATCTGCTCTTCTCCCGCTTCATCTCCCCCGAGCGCAAGGAGCCGCCCGATATCGACGTCGATTTCGAGCATGAGCGGCGCGAGGAGGTGATGCAATATGTCTATAAACGCTATGGTCGCCATCGCGCGGGAATTGCCGCCACCGTCATCCATTATCGCCCGCGCAGTGCAGTGCGCGAGGTCGGCAAGGCGCTGGGACTGAGCGAGGATGTAACCGCGCGGCTGGCCGGTACTGTATGGGGCAGTTATGCTTCCAGCCAGAATCGCGAACGCTGGGCGGAAAGCGGCCTCGACCCCGGCAATCCCGAAATCGCGCGTGTCCATCATTTCACGCAAGCGATCCTGAACTTTCCTCGCCATCTGTCGCAGCATGTCGGTGGATTCGTGCTGACGCAGGACCGGCTCGACGAAACCGTACCGATCCATAATGCCGCGATGGCGGATCGCACCTTCATCGAATGGGACAAGGATGACATCGACGAACTGGGGCTGATGAAGGTCGATATACTGGCACTCGGGATGCTGAGCTGTATCCGCAAGGCGTTTGCGCTGATCGCAACGCATATCGGCAGGCAATATACGCTCGACAACGTGCCCGGCGATGCCCCGGACGTGTTCGCCATGCTTCAGCGCGGCGACAGCATTGGAGTGTTTCAGGTCGAAAGCCGGGCGCAGATGAACATGCTGCCGCGCCTCAAACCCCGTACATTCTATGATCTGGTCATTCAGGTGGCGATCGTGCGCCCCGGCCCGATTCAGGGCGATATGGTCCATCCCTATCTGCGGCGTCGGCAGGGGATTGAGAAAGTAGACTATCCTTCCCCCAGGCCGCCTCACGACCCGGACGAACTGCGCGGGCTGCTCGGCAAAACCGAAGGCGTGCCGCTGTTTCAGGAACAGGCGATGAAACTCGCCATCGTCGCAGCAGACTTTTCACCCGCCCAAGCCAACAAACTGCGGCGTGCCATGGCGACATTCCGCAATGTCGGCACCATCGACCAGTTTCGCGACAAGATGGTCGAGGGCATGGCGGCGCGCGGCTATGACCGCACCTTTGCCGAACGCTGTTTCAAACAGATTGAAGGGTTTGGCAGCTACGGCTTTCCCGAAAGCCATGCGCTGGCCTTTGCAAGGCTGGTCTGGGTGTCGTCCTATATCAAATGCCGCTACCCCGCTGTGTTCGCCACGGCACTGCTCAATGCACAACCGATGGGGTTTTACGCGCCCGCCCAGATCGTCCGCGATGCTCGCGACCATGGCGTGGAGGTGCGTGCGATCGACATCAACCACAGCCATTGGGACAATCGGCTGGAAGCAGCGGGAAGCGATTTCGCGCTGCGTCTCGGGATGCGACAGATCAGCGGATTCCGCGAAGAATGGGCCCATCGCATCGTGGCGACCGTACCCCATACCGATATTGAGGATCTGGCCCGAAAAGCACATCTTCCGCAACGCGCACTCAACCTGCTCGCCGATTCCGATGCGTTGCGCTCGATCGCTCTCAACCGGCGAGAAGGATTGTGGGAAGCACGCCGGACACCGTCTGATGCATTGCCGCTGTTTGCAGCCGCGAACGCCCGCGAACTGGGCGAGGAGCCGGCGGCGATGCTGCCCGCCATGGCATTATCGGAAGAGGTCGCCGCCGACTATCAGACGATCCGCCTGTCGCTGAAGGCACATCCCATGCACTTCCTGCGCCCGCTCTTCGATACCGAAAGCATAATACCCTGTGTCTCCCTTGCCGACGCGAAAAACGGCGATCGGGTAAGAGTCGCAGGCGTTGTGCTGGTGCGTCAGCGGCCCGGCAACGGCAATGCCATCTTTGTAACGCTTGAGGATGAAGGCGGTATCGCCAATATCGTTGTGTGGGCACGATTGTTTGAACGCTATCGCCGCGAAGTGATGGCCGCACGCCTGATGCTGGTCGAGGGCACGGTACAGAAAAGCCCCGAAGGCGTCATTCACCTGATGGCCAGCCGCATCCTTGACCGCACTACGGAGCTATCACGCCTGTCCGAAGCGCATACCGGAAAAACGCCCCGTTCCCGCGCCGATGAATTCGCACACGCCCAGCACCCGCGTAATGTCCGCATTCTGCCGGGGTCGAGAGATTTTCACTGAGTGCGGGTGCTATGAAGACTCTATGTCGCGATTGGGTGATCTGGTATTTTTTGCCGCCTGTTCGCTTTGGGTCCGGCGGCAACCACGACGATTGCGCTGGGCTTCACGCTCCGAAATTGACCTTGAGTTTCGCGCCGGCGAAGCCAGGAATGGAGAGACGACCTTCGATCGACCAGCTGGTCGGGGTGCTGAGATTTTTGATGATTGGCCAGAGCCAGGATCCGATAGCCTGATCGCCTGAACGGCCCGCCGAAAAGCAGCGGGGAGCAGGGCCATCATCCCAAGCATGTCTGCGGCCACCGTCCGGGAGATTTGGTTGATCGCCGCGCTGCCGTCAGCTTCAGCTCAACAGCGTCAGCGCCGATCAAAAGAATATAGTCCAAAATGGATATAATAGGGCAGGAATCGCTCATTGCCTGCTGTCGTTTCCACCCTTAAGGGGGCGCCAGCGTGCAAGGGGGCAATATGAAACGCATGATCACGGCAGCGATGCTGCTGATGACCTGGGGCATTCCGACCGCATCAGCGCAGATTGTGGCAGAAGCCAATGGTGCGCGGGTCGAACACCAATGGGGCGGCGAGCTTGGTGTCGGATACCGAGTCGGCACCCATGGCTTCAGCATCACGCCAACGGTAGGCGCGTTTATCTATCATCGCGATAATGGCCGTTATTATATGGAAGATAATGGCGGAAATCCTGCTTGCCGGGACCAGGAAACCGGACAATATGCCGATAAAAGCCGGTGCACCAATCTGGCGGTACGCGCCTATGGCAGGGTTGAGGCGAGCTATCATATTCCGCGATCGCTGACGCTGGGCGGCGGCGTCCGGATCGGAGAGGAAATACGTCCCTATGGCATATTGGCCTTTCCGCTTGCTCCGAAACTCGATCTGAAAGCCAATGCCGGACCGCATTATTATGCTGCCGGGGTACGGTTCAATTTCTGACCGGCATCATTACGCGCCCTTGCTCCTTCGTGATGGCAGGTACACGATAAAAAGATGACCGATTCTCTGTCCCGGACCGTGACTGAGGCCATATCCAGAGCACCGGCATGGATCCGATCCGATCTGCAGGCGAAGGATATTCTGGTGCGGATTCGCGCCGAAGAGTCGCTGGCAGCGCGCATTGTCGATGCGATCCTTAAAGCCAGAGGCGCTGAAGCTACGATAGCGGATGATGACCAGAACTGACGCCCCGGGTCCGCTTTCTATTATCCCTGGTCGCTATGCAACTGCTTCGTCAGCCGCTTGTGTCTCGACAAAGCATGCTTTCCCTTGAACAGCGCACAAAGGGATCTGCCAGCAGAAATCGCTATTTTCCGCACTCACACGCTCAAGGCCGTAAACGCGCAAAGACAAGGTCCGGAAAAATCTGCACAGGGTGGCGGGCTGATTAAAAGAGCAGCAGTGGGCCGCGCCTTGCTCTGGTACGTCCGATAGTCAAGCCGGCACCGCTTGCACAGCCATCCGCGCTTGCACCATCATCGGCAAAAATCCGAATGTGAAGGCATTGCAACCTAATCCATGGCTGTACGAGGCATTTTTCTGTAACGACGAATCCGCTATGCGGCGATCTGCCCACGGTGCACGGCGTTTGTACATTGAGGGAAGATACACCACCGAATTCAAGAATATGCTGCCCACCCGTGGGGCTGGATACGGCTGCTGACTATCCGACCCGGGTTGCGCTTCACTTGGTATTGCGCTGCGAGTCTGATCGCACGACTATAGCGCACAGCGTCGCAAAAGGGGTGGCCGCACCGAAGGACAGACCGTCGATGAACTTGCTCAGAGCACTGCTCAGATACTTGGCAAGCGCCGAGGCAATTCTCCTCATCGCGCTGATTGCGGCGGGAATGATCCTGCAGTTTTATGCTTTGGTCATCCCTGTCTTCGGGCATACATGCGTGCCGGCCGTCTCCACTGCAACGCCCCTATCCGCTATGCCGGTCGTCCCGATCGATAGCACGACGAACAGGAGCAGCAATTCCAGTCCTGCCCTTCCCGAACAATCGGTCGCCGTCAGGCCAGCGAACGCCTCGGAACGCCCGAAATCCGGTGGACCTGGTGCTCAAAATATGCAGCCATGGTAGGGCGGAAAACGACAGCGGACGGACTGCGCGCGAGGCGCCCACAAAGGCACAAAGCATGAACCGCAAACCCAATAGTCAAGAACTCTGGAGCGCAGCCTCCATGGTGCAGCGCCGGCACGGAGCGGGAGCTCCGCTGTTTGTTGCTGAACGCATTGGCGCGCTTGCGCTGGCCGGCGACCAGGAGGGCGTCAATACCTGGCGCGCCATAGCGCGGTGCCTCGATCAGTTACGTGCAGATGGCAAAATATCGTATCAATAGACCGGCAACATCGTTGTGCCCTGTGGAACGATATGGTTAAGAATGGATATGTCTGCGCCGGACCTATCCGCCCTATCTCCCCGACAGCGGCAATGCCTGCGGCTCGTTGCCGGCTTGAAAAGTTCAAAGCAGATCGCGCACGAACTCAGCATCGCTCCCAGCACCGTCGACGGTTATATCGCCGAAGCCGTTTCGATCCTCGGCGCGACCGATCGCAAACAGGCTGCCCTGATGCTGGTTGAAGCTGAAACACTGCCCCCTGATGCATTGGGGGGGCAATCTTCCCGGGTTGAGGAAACCACACCCGATAGCCCAATTCCTTCATTGCAGCCGGGGGGCAAAGACAGTCATGTCCACGACAGTCATCAACCCACCTACCAGGTGGAACGGTCCGCGTTTCCCCGGTTGTTTCGAGCAAAGGGGACGGGAAATGATCTCAGCGTTACACAACGCCTTGTCTATATCGCAGGTGCCGCAATCTTCATTGTGGTCATTATAATCCTTGCGGTCACGCTGAGCGATACCCTGACCCATTTCGGTCGCGCCGGCGGCTGATCCGTCAACAACCGTTGGAAGGTACCGCGCGCGTCCAGGCACGTGCGCGTGGGGAGATTTATATGTCCGATATTCGTTATAATGCTGCGAAGACAGTCGCTGAGCAGATTCAGCTTGCCGAGCAGTCGATTGATCGTGCGCTTTCCGATATTTACACGCTGATGGCCCGGATGGCAGACGCCCGCGTGATGGCGAAACTTCCGGTCCGCGCCGGTATCGAAGTGCTTTCCGAGGTGCATGCGGCCAGTGCGAACGCCTATGAAATGCGTAACCGCATCGTTGCCGCCCATCGGCGTTTTGCGGTTTTGAAGGGACGGATCGGTCTGGGCGAGGTATCCTTTGGCGAGACGGGCGACACGCCGGCCTATGGCGAGATGTCGGATGATGCGGTCGTTGCTGCAGCGCGCATCGAAAAGATAGTACCCATCGCAGCGTGACCATCGTGTTGACCGGATCGCCTAACTGTGATCCGGTCACCCCATGCCTCTCGGTGTTCTCAGCTTTCTCGGATTCCTGATCCTATGTCTGGCCTACAGCTATTTGCGAGGCGGCACAGCGGAAAAGGCCGGTGCCACAATCGCCTGGGTGGCGACGGCGGCGACCTTTGCGGTGCAGTCGGGCGTGGCGACGCTGTACCTCCGGATAGAGTGGGGCGTCGTCACCGTCGACTTGTTGACGCTGCTCGCCTTTATCTGGCTCGCGCTCTCCACCGACCGGTACTGGACTATGTGGGTCGCCGCACTTCAGCTTCTGATCGTGGCATTTCATGCGGGACGAGTGGTCAAACCCGAAATGATGCCATGGGCGTATGCGATCCTGCTGTTCCTGTGGTCCTGGCTGGTTCTGGTTCTGATCCTTATCGGAACGTGGCGTCACCAGGCGAGAATACGAAAATGGGGTGCCGATCCGTCCTGGAACGACTCCTTGCACCAATAGCAGGTGAAGCGGCCGCCACGATTGCGCAGCGGCTATTGTCGGAAATCGGCAATCTGTCGGAAATACTCCATGCAGATCCGGCTATTTTGCAGCTCGTTACCGCGCGCGCCGATATTGCCAATCATCTTGCCACAGTTCGCGACACGCTGACACTGGCCCTGCAGCCTGCCAGAGCAAGCGTGCATGTCTTGAAACAATGGTCGGCTGTGGAGGTCTATCTGCAGTTTGTCATGGCGCGACATCGGATCGAGCAAGTGCGCGTCTTGTTCCTTAACTCGCGTAATATCCTGCTGCGTGATGAGGTCATGTCGCAAGGCGATGTTGAACAGTCTGCCATCTATGTCCGGGAGATCATGAAGCGCTCGATCGATATCGGCGCTTGCGCAATTATACTTGTCCACAACCACCCCTCGGGCGACCCCTCCCCCAGCGAAGCCGACCTTCGGATTACCCGCACGATCGCCGCCACCGGAAAAACGCTGGGCGTAAGGCTGCTCGATCATGTGATCGTGGCGCGCGACGGGATCGTGAGCCTGCGCTCGCTGGGTTATTTGTAAGCCTTGCGATCAGGATCAGGGCGAACATTCTCGCTAATGGGACGTACCCTTGCGCCCGGCCTGGCCATCGCGCTGCTCCTCCAGCCTGCCAAGCGCGCATTCGACGCACTCGCCGACGCGTGGCAGCTCTGCAAGCGCGGTCTGAAGAAGCGCCAGATCCAGCGTTTTCTTGAGGAGGGCGAGTATGTCGATCTCGGCATCAGCTTTTCTAGGCATGCGCGCCTATTGGCAATTTTGTACCGGAAAGCCAGCGCATATCGGACATATTTCGTGCTTTTTAGTCGGTTTCGGACTCGATTAAAAACCAGGAGCATGGCGCGTCCGATATCACGGCAGAACTGGCCGGAAACCGGTATTCAGGGCGGCATCCTGCCGCTTCAAGGGAACCCTGCCGCTATTCTTACCCTTACCAAGGACACGGACTATATTTCCTGCTCGGCTGATTGAAATCGAACGCACTCGGTTGTCGGGTCTTCCCCCGCAATCGGCACCGCAGGTTCCAACGGCATCCGGCGCGGCTTTGTCTCCATTTTCGAGGCAATGTCGCTGGCCAGACCGCGCGAAATCTGATCACCGTCCCGGATGACACAGCAGCCTTCTCCACGCACCGATCTGATCGGGTCCTTACGGCGCACCGGCGCGGGTGCAGATCTGCTGGCAACGCGGCATGCGGGTCTCGGGCGGATAGAACCGTTGACCAGTCGCAGTCGAAAGTGGCTCAAGGCCATATCGGCAGACGATGCGGGCTGGGACGGCGATGCACTGGTCGTCGAGCTTCGATATTTTCCTGCCATTGCGGACGCCGCCATCGCGAACGGTCTGACCTTTGAGAGCGCTGCACCGGTTTAGCATCGGGCCAGGATAAAGAAGATAGGAGGCATTGAACGCTATCCGAAGCGAGGCATTCCCCATCCGGTATCGGATGTACCGATACGCGCGTCTTCCATGCATCAATGCTCAGATGCAAGAAGGCTGTCCGTGAACGCACCATCGACAGAAATCCGGTGGACTGTTCAAAAGAGGATGGGTTCCGGCACTGGAACCGACTGCCGCAGCGCGCTCCGCGCCCTGCCGTCGGACGATGGTGCTCGGGGAAACTCAGCTTTCGGCTCACCGAATTCAACAGGTCAGATCCACCACCCGAAATACTGCCCCCGCACCAGTATCGCGCACGAGATCGACACGTTGCCCGTCCCAGTGATAATCGAGATGACGTCCCTGAACAGGTCTGGAAGCGCCGTCGGGATAAAATAGCCCCACGCATTCACCGCCGGGATGACGGATGCTTGGATAGACAAGGCCATCGGAGCGGTCAGCCCTGAGCGCAAGCGCAAGATCCTGGGAGGCTCTGTAGCTGTCGGGATCGAGAGCAGGATGCGCTTTGGTATTTTCGTCTCTGAGATCGTGAAGCCGGGCATCTACCGAAAAAATAATTTCGCGAAATTGTGCCGTCCATCCGGGTGCTTCCGCTGTTCTGGCCATGAATTGAGCATGGTGATGAATGGTTTCGAACAGGGCGGTTTCGAAACAGTTACCGATATAAAGAACGCCGTATCCGCCATTGGTAAAACGGCTCGGCCGGTCGGCACTGACATGCGTGAACGGTGCCATCAGATAGGACGCGCCGTTTCCAGCAACCCGCCGGTCGGTCGGTACAAGGTCCAGCTTCCCGACCGTCTCCATGATCCGTGGATTGGTTTTCTGTTCGGCCGAAATCAGCAGCGGCCAGTCAGCGGGATCGGCGATATCCTCGAACAGGTCGATGGGCGGAAAAACGCTGCGAATAATCCGGACAGCGCCGTGCCATGCAACTCGTCTGACCGGAAGAACCTCAGGACTGGTCACCAGACGCCGCGCTCTGAATCAAGATACCGGCGAACGCGCATGATGTCAGTGAGTTCACCGCCGAGCATAATGTCAAGCGCACTCACGTCTGCAAAGGCGGCGTTGTCCGCCTTGATCCAGGCATAGCCGCGCCTGGCTTCGGAAAAGAGAATCCGCAATGCCTTGTGAATCCCCATCAGATTGGAAAGCCGCGCAGCACCATCGCGCGAAATACGCCCCGGCCCTTCGGACTTCCAGCGCCGATAGGTACGCAGCGGCATGTCGAGCAGAGTGGCCGCCTGATCATCGGTCAGTTCCCACTTGCCGAACAGGTTTAGCACCGCGCGGAACATGGCGGCTGCCTCTTCCTGCGTAACCGGGTCGGGTCGAAACACCGGAGGAGTCGTATCAACAGGTTGTAAAGCTGGCATGGTAATTCTCCATATGGCCTTATATACTCAATAAAATGCCATATGGCAATATTTTAGGACTCGTTCTGAGTTCCCACCAGAGCAGCCGGCAGTGCGTCGGACACTGAGAGTAAGGGGCACTCCTATAGTCTCCGTTGAAAGGCCCCCATCTACCGGAACATCTGTTTTGGATGCCGCACCGGGTTGCTGGCGACGCGCTGGAACCGCATCAACCCACAAGCAGCACCAAAACGGTCAGGCTTCCACCTTGAGCAACGATGTTCCACGGATTAGGCCTGGCCAATAAACGGGGGCTCGATGATCTACCAATTCGAACAAAAGATTTCGGAATGCGACCGTGTGTTGGCCCGGAAGGCCGCTCATCGGGCTTCCGATTTCTATGATGGAGTCGAACTGAACCTTGAAGATGATTATCTTATTATTACCAGTGATCGCCATTCCCGGATGCAGCTTCAAACGATCTGGAAAAGCCTGCTAGTCAACGAGCGTTTGACTGTAAGTATGGCAGCCCATCGGACCGAAATATTGCACGAACTGCTCCAATGAGCCTCTACCCCCTACGTCTGCGTGCCTTGCCCAATGGAGAGGCGCTGGCAGTCAACGACAGCGGTTCGTTTTTCACTCTGTCACCGGCAGCGCTTGAGCGCTTTGAGCGCGATACACTCAATCCGCAGGACGAGGGCTATCTGACCCAGCACGGTCATAGCCTGGACGAGAACTCTTCCTTCGACCGGATGAGCCATGCCTATTGCGTTGCCGAAAGGCTGGATCAGGTTGGCACGCTCGATTATCTGATATTGGTGCCAACGCTGCGCTGCAATCTGCGTTGTAGCTATTGCCAGGTTTCTCGTGCCGATATCGATCAGCACAAATATGACTGGTCACCTGATACCCTGGCTGCAGTGCTCGATTGTATTGACGCAATCCAGGGCGATCATATCAAGATCGAATTCCAGGGAGGCGAACCGAGCCTGCGCCCCGATCTTATCCAGGCCGTCATCGAGCGATGCGAACGCTTCGCCCATCGGCAGTTTGTTGTCTGCACCAATTTGCAGTGCATTGATGACGGGATTCTTACCCTGTTCGACCGGCCGGATTGTTTCATCAGCACCTCGCTGGACGGAGATACGACACGCCACGCGATCCATCGTACACAGAGCGAAGGCAAGACCAGGCAGTTCTTCGACAATTTGCGCTATGTCGTCGAGCGCTACGGCCCGGGAAAGGTGTCGGCGCTGCCGACCATCGACGCCAGCGATCCACCGCCGCCTGAGAGCCTTATCGATGCCTATCGGGAATTCGGGCTCGACAGCATCTTTTTACGTCCGATCAACTATCAGGGCTTTGCGCGCAAACGCCACAAGCATTCGCGCGAGCAAAGCCACGCTTGGCGGCGCTACTATCGCCGGTTCGTGGAGACACTGATCGAACGAAACTGGTCGGATCGCGATCAGGTTCTCGAGGAGAGCTATCTGAGCATTTGCCTGCGTCGGATCTTCTGGCCCGGAAATGAGCGTCATGTCGATCTGCGCAATCCGAACCCGATGGGCATGGATTATATCGTGGTTGATCATGACGGAACGGTTTATCCAACCGACGAGGCGCGAATGCTCGCACGCTCCGGCATCATCGATCTTGCGATCGGCGACATTGTATCCGGCTGGGATAGCGAACGCAGAGAGACGCTCAACCGCCATGCAACCAATCAGTTCGACCCCACATGTCAGCATTGCGCCTATCAGCCCTTTTGCGGGCGCGATCTCATCGACGATCTTGCCCGCTACGGACGAATTGACGTCCCGCGAACCGAGACCGAATTCTGTCGCCGGCATTTGCATCTCTTCGATTTCATCTTCGAATTGATTTACAGCGACGATCCGGCGGTACGCTATTCGCTCACCCGCTGGCTGCGGTTACCGGAAACGCCGGTCAGCTTCGGAACCATGCTGGAATGATCCCCTTACGGCTATCCGCATTCGCCGAAGCGGACCGTCCCTTTGTTGTCCGGCTTGGCAGCCCTTCAGGGCAGCGCTGCGGCGACGCGGTGCTCGTCGAAGCAGAGGGAAACAGTGCGACTTATGCCAGCAAGGCAGGCCTCTTTACGATCGATGGAGTTGCCGCATCCGGGCTTGCAGGCGACGTCCTCCTGATTCAGCCGAGGGAGCAACGTGCGGAACGGCTGATACGAGCAACATCGCCGCACAACACCCTGCTGGTAACGGAACGCTGTGATCAGCTTTGCGTCATGTGTTCGCAACCGCCCAAAAAGACCCATGTCGACCGTTTCGCCCTGTTCGAAGAGGCATGCATGCTTGCGCCGGAAAACATGCTTATCGGCATTACCGGCGGGGAACCGACGCTGTACAGGCATCAGCTGTTCGATCTGATCGAACGGATCTATCGGACGCGTCCGGACCTGAGTTTTCACGTACTCACCAATGCGCAGCATTTCGAGAATGATGATATCGACCGTATGCTCGGCCCGGCCTATGCGCGCGTCAGCTGGGGCATTCCACTCTATGCTTCTCAAAGCGCACTGCACGACGAAATTGTAGGGAAACGAGGTGCCTTTTCCCAACTGCTTGAAAATTTCGCCATCCTTATGCGCGCTGGTGCAAGGATTGAACTGCGCACGGTATTATTGCGGGGAAATTATCCCGCACTACCCGAACTTGCGCATTTCGTTGCCAGCCGGCTGCGTTGCATTGAAGCCTGGTCAATCATGCAACTCGAGCATAGCGGGTTCGCACGGCGACGCTGGGCAAGCCTTGCGGTAAATCCTCGCCTGGATTTCGCACCGCTCAGAGAAGCAATGGACTGGAGCTTTTTGCATCAGATGCCGGTGCAGCTGTTCAACATTCCGCGATGCGCGCTACCGGAGGACTATCGTCGCTTTGCGGTAGCGTCGATTTCGGACTGGAAACAGAAATTCCTGTCGGCTTGCGATGGATGCCGCGAGCGGGATTTGTGTTGCGGTTTTTTCGAATGGCATCCCGATCAGGATGAATGCGCAAAGGTGACACCTCTATGACCGCCAGCAAATTCCTTATTGCCAGTCTAAGTGCGGCGGGGTTTGGCGTGACACATCCGCTGCAGACATTGCTCACCCAGTCCAGCGCTGCAAGCGACACTGATCCCGGAAAACGCAATCTGCTTCAACGCTTCACGCAGGATCACTTTGTTACGCTGGCGAGCCATGCAAGCCATTCAAGTCACTCCAGCCATGCCAGCCACCGGTCAAGCTATGGCGGCGGGCATGCGAGCCATACCAGCCACCGCTCCAGCACCGCAGGCTATGGCGGAAGCTCATCGTACGAACCATTGTATCAGACGCCCGCCCCCAGTCCGCCTCCCTCAACTTCTCCCAGATCGACCCGAAGCCCCAGGCCGCCTGCTGAAAATCGCTTGCGTCCGCTAAGCGGGCGATCACAGCGCTTTGCGGCAATCGTACGCAAGGTTGAAATCGCTTTACTCGGACGTGGTTTCTATAACGGAGCAATTGATGGCATGGTCGGCCCCAAACTGCGTGCGGCCCTGAGCGCATTTCAGAAAGAGCAGGGGCTGAGCATAACAGGGGCAATCACCCCTGAAACCCTTGATGCGCTGATGATCTCAACCAGGTAGCTGCTGCGGATTGGCCCGGTTGCTATTGCCGACCCTGTGAATCGCGAAACAAGTCCGTCAATACCACCTGCCATGTCAGTTTTGGCTATTCGTATTGAAAACTGGTAACATTAGAGTTTTCCGGACTGTCAGGACATCGGCCTCGGTGTTGCCGAAGTTCGAAAGTAAGCAGAAAACGCTGCTTATACAAAGGATTATCCTGATATGCCGGTGGGTGGGGTCTGCGTCCAGAGACTGCATCAGCCAGTCTGCTTCTCAGTTGCTATCCACCGACCGTCACATGTCACCAGCTTGAGGCCTTGATGTCCCCTCGGAGCGGTTTGGCCTGCTGCCGGTTTGATGGACACCGAGATAGGCTAAATCAGGCTACCCCAGCTTGGCGTTCGAAGTCGATAGGGCTGAGGTAACCCAGGGTCGAGTGGCGGCGGGTCGGGTTGTAGAAGCATTCGATGTAATCGAACACGTCAGCCCTGGCCTGCGCTCTCGAACGGTAGACCTTCTTCCCGATCCGCTCTGTCTTGAGCGATGAGAAGAAGCTTTCCATTGCAGCGTTGTCCCAGCAGTTGCCGGACCGGCTCATTGAGCAGGTGACGCCGTTATCCGCCATAAGGCGCTGGAACTGCTCGCTTGTGTATTGGCTGCCCTGATCCGAATGATGCAGCAGGGCATCCGGTTTGCCGCGCCGCCAGATCGCCATGATCAGCGCGTCGGTAACGAGCTGGGCGGTCATCGCGTCGCTCATCGACCAGCCAACCACCCGGCGCGAGAACAGGTCGATCACCGCGGCGACATAGAGCCATCCTTCAGCGGTCCAGATATAGGTGAAGTCGGCTACCCATTTCTGGTTCGGCCTGTCCGCCGTGAACTGGCGATCGAGCACGTTGCCGGCGATGACCGAACGTTCGCCTTGATCCTTCGGCAGCCCGCGACGGCGTGGCCGCGCTCGCAGACCCTGCTGACGCATCAGCCGTTCGACCCGATGCAGGCCGCAGGAAATGCCTTCGGCGAGCAGATCGTGCCAGACCCGGCGCGCGCCATATGTGCGGTAGCTGGTGATATGGCTGGTCTTCACCCTGGCGCCGATCACCTCGTCGTCGCGGGCACGCTGCGATGGTGCCCGGTTGAGCCAGGCATGAAAGCCGCTTCGCGAAACACCGAGCGCCCCGCACATCCACGCCACCGGCCAGACCCCTCGGTGCTTCGCGATGAAAATGAACCTCATATCGAGTCCTTCGCGAAGTAGGCGGCGGCTTTATGGGATGGCCCGCCCCTCAACGACCGGCGTTATCATGACGGCGGATTGGAAGAGGAGAAGACCAATGGCGAACCCGAAAATTGATGTACTGGGCGTAGACTTGGGCAAAAACAGTTGCAGCGTTGCTGGGCTCGATGATTCCGGCGCAGTCGTTTTGCGTCGACGGATGACGAGACAGGGTTTGATCAAGTTCGCATCGAAATTGCCGGGATGCGTGGTGGCGATGGAGGCTTGCTGCGGCGCGCATTTTCTGGCCCGGATATTCCAGTCTCATGGGCATTTGGTCAGGTTGATGTCACCGGAGTATGTTCAGCCCTACGTCAAGGCACAGAAGACCGATGATCGCGACGCCGAGGCCATCGCAGAAGCCGCGACCCGACCCACGATGCGTTTGGTGACACCGAAAAGCGAAGCGCAGCTCGATTTGCAAATCCTGCATCGCGCGCGTGCGAGGCTGGTCGCGGAACGAACGCGCCTAACCAACCAATTACGCGCGATGTTGCTGGAGCGGGGGATCATTCTGCCAAAGCGCCGCGGACCCCTGATCAAGCGGCTCGATAAAATCATGGCCGATAATCCGCCAATCAGCGCCAGGATGCTTTGCCTGCTTCACGATCTGCGTGAAGAATGGGCAGAACTTGATCGCAGGATCGGTGCATATGATGACGAGCTGGTTACGATGACACGCGAGGACGATCTGGCGCGGCGTCTGGTCACGGTTCCCGGCATAGGAGTGGTCAATGCCACGGCGCTGGTCGCCGCAGTGGGCGATGCCAGTGCTTTTGCCAAGGGGCGTGATCTGGCCGCATGGCTCGGCCTGACGCCGCGACAACACTCGACCGGCGGCAAAACCAAAATGCTGGGAATCAGCAAACGCGGCAATCGATATCTGCGAACCCAGCTCATTCATGGGGCACGGGCAGCGATGCGGCACTTTGCCGAGCAACGAACGGCGATGGGAAAATGGCTGCGCAATCTGCTGGCCCGTGCCCATCCCAATGTCGTGGTCGTTGCACTGGCAGCCAAACTGGCGCGGATTGCTTGGGCCGTTCTCCGGCGCGGTGATGTGTACCAATCGCAGGAAGCCACAATCTGACGAAATTGCGATCAGCAGTGGCTGGCCGCTCGAAATGTCTGTGGAGGTGAGATAGATGGCATAACGGTCGAACCGGCGGACGGGAAAGCCTGGTTAAAAATGTGGTGTTTGTCACCGATGGCTTTATGAGGCCCCCGCCGCGCGGAACCCATCTTGGCCAGGTCAGCAGACCTGAGACCGGATACGTTGATGCAGACCCACAACGCCATCCAATTTTATCCTTGCAGACGGGGCGGGCCATACGTTTTTTAAGATGTCTCGTTCTGCCTTCAGCTTCGCCACTTCGCGGCGTAATCAATCGATCTCCAACTGCTCCGGCCTCATCTGCCCGTGACCGGGAAAGGCATGTCCCGGATCGGCAGCAAACTCCTTCACCCACTTGCGCAGCACGTTCTCGTGTAAATCCAGGTCCCGGGCTGCCTGGGCGATCGTTACGCCGCGCTCCCGGACCAATCGCACCGCCTCAACCTTGAACTCGCGGGCGAACTTCCTTCTCTGCATCGATGCTCTCCGTTCAGTGAAAACACCTTATCTCGGTGTCCACCAAACCGGCAGCAGGCCAGGCGATGCAGCTTGAAGCTGAAATCCGCGTCGATCCCGCGCGTCGCGCTGATCGCTTCGTCGAGCGCTGGAACAAGCTCAGCGGTGTGGCGGATCGTGCCTACGTGACCGGCGATGTCATGGCCCGGAAATCAGCGCAGAATGAGATGGCCGGGATGGCGAAGAGCCTTGAGCGCGATCCGCAGATGGAATCGCTTCTCGCCGCGCGGAAAGTCGAACTGGGCATCTCCATCGACACTGGGCGCAGGCTTGGGGCGGAGCTTGCCTTCAACCATGGAATCGACTTCGGACGTGGCAGGGGTCTTGCGCGTTGAGGCAGGAGTGGTTCGCTTGCACCCCTCCACTCCGGCCGCTCGACCTACCCCGGCTGATCCTGATTACTGCCGTTACCCAAGCTGGTGTTGCCCCGCAAATTAGGGTGCAAACCGCATGTCCTTTGGAGCTTTGATCAGCGTAATTGCACACCCTGCTTATAAGGTGTGATAAGCTACAGCCGTCTTGGTGGAGTGCGTGTGCGGGTGGAAAAGACGGTATTCTGGTCGTGGCAGAGCGATCTCGACCCGCGTGTCACCAAGGATCTGGTTCGATACGCGCTCGACGAGGCGGTCAAGCAGTTGGCGGCCGATCTTGAGGAAGCCGATCGCACGAGCGTTACCTCCGATACGCAGGGCGTTGCCGGCACGCCTGACATTGTCGCGACCATCCTGCGCAAAATCGACGAAGCGGCAGTGTTTGTTGGGGACGTTACCCCGATCGCACTTTCGGAAAGCGGTAAGGCGTGCGCCAATCCGAACGTTCTTCTTGAAATGGGCTATGCCAACAAATCTCTAACCGAGACCCGCGTCATCCAGGTGTGGAATGCAGCATTTGAGGGTGCCACGGTCGATCGGCTACCGTTCGATATGCGTGGGCGGCGCGGTCCTTTGTCGTTCCACCTTCTCCCAGGCAGCGACACGGCAACGCTGCGCGCTGCCCGCGACCAGCTGACGAATGACCTTGTCGGCGCGCTCCGCCTTGCGCTGGACACGCTCCCAGCACCGCCGCCCGACGCGGTCCATTGGCAGCCGCATTTTCAGGGCGATCCCGATCTCTGGTTTGATCGGACTGTGCCCCAGACGGTCACGAGCCCAATGCACGGAAGCAGTCGCTTTCGGTGGATGCCTCATTGGCCGGGTTATGCGCGCATTATCCCCTCGAAATGGAGCGCCAAACCGGATGCGAAGCGCACGATCGCCGATCACGGGGGCCATCCAGCGCTTCTAGCGAACGCGAATGGGCTGAATTTCGGAGTCAGTCGCGGAGGCGCCGCAGTCTACTGGCCCCGCACTGCGGATGGTGAAAGGGTATATCCAACCCTCGCCGTCACACAATGGTTCGAGAAAACAGGCGAGTTCTGGGGTGTCGCGGGCGGGTTCCTGTTTGCTGGCAAGAATGAGCGTCTTACGCTGGCGACAGGATCTTTCTGGAAGCATTGGCTGCACTTTCTCGAACGCAATTGTGCGCTCGCACTTGCGCACGGAGGAGCGCTGCCGATCCACGTTCGTCTCGGCGTTAACGGCCTCGCTGGGAGCTACTGGCCGGGCGGCCCGCACCAGTTCGACGATGAAGGACATGAAGCTGTTGAAGATGCTTACGAATATGACGCCACCCTTACCTCGACGGCGCCGGAGGCGCTGAAAGCCGTCGTGGTTGAGGCGTTCAATGGGCTGGCGGCGGTGTACGGTGTCGAGGCGCATAGCTTCGAGCAAATTGAGGAACGGTCGAGATACTGAAGATGAGCCCTGCTGTTCTCGCCGTCCAAACACTGGTGCATACTGTCAAGGATCTGGCCGGAGGTGACGAACCTCCGATGCGAAACGCCGGTGACGATCGCCCTCGAGCTGATCGCCGGGCATGCCGCTTGCTTGCATTCGAACCCTTCCCGCAGAGGCCGGTGCGATTGACCGCTTTGGTTGGCAGAGTCGGATGACCGAGGCCAATGTCCCCCTTCCAGTCGTCCCGTCGCCCGGCCACCTCAACCCGGCAGCATTACTATCGGCTTTCTGCGCGCTACGAGGCGTCCTGCCGGATGTGGCGCCTCGAGCGCCAAAGCAGTTCTACGCGTTGGACGATCTTCAGACAGCATTCCGAGCCCTTCAGGGGCCGCTCGCCCGGACTAAGCAACGCGGCGGTCTGATCAACGTATGGGCACTTGCTAGCCTCCGTCGAGACGAGGTCCGCAATGCCGCTGCACTGGCCGGGCTCTGGATGCCTGAGTTCGGCGGTGAGACCTCCATGCGTTTCGCGGTATCGTACCTGGCCACGGCGATACCGGCGATCGACTGGTCCCAGGAACTCTGTGGCGGGTATCGGGTGGCCACCGAAATATGCCCGCTCGGCGACGGCGCGGATCGGGTCGATCTGGTTATCGAGACCGCCCGCCATCTCGTCGGCATTGAGATAAAGATCGGAGCGGTCCTGGGGCGCGAGCAGTTGCAGCGCTATTCCAAGGCCATAGCCCGGCGTGGAGCATTGCAGGGTCTCACGCCGTGGGTGGTCTTGCTCGCGCCTTTTCGTACCGAACTTCCGGCGATCGCCTCAAGCTCGTGGGCTGATGTCACTCGAGCGGCCCGCTCGGTCGCGGGCGACCGAGATGGGGATCGCTCCTTCGTAGCGCAGCTTATCGAGAGCTTCGGCGAGCACGTTCGTGAATTTTAGGAGACCATATCCTTGACCGATCCATCCATCGGCACCGTGATTGTGCGTCATATCGACGAGCTGGAAGAGGCGCTTCGATACGCAAACGGTACCATGCAACCCATGCTGGCAAAGGCCGTCGCCGTCGTGCTCGAGGAGCGGCGTATTGCTTTGGGATGGGCCGGTGAGGTCGTCGCGGATCTAGCCGAGACCCTTTGGCTGGCGCCCCCGGAGTGGAAAATCGGCGGGGATCCGGAGGACGATGACTTCTACCTGTCGTTTTCGCTCGACACGATGCCGTGTATCGACGGGCACGAACCAGAAACCTGGGTAGGGACCATTGCCGGCTTCGCTGGTGCGAGGATTAGATTCGTGTTTGGCACCGATGCGATTGGCCAACGCGATTGGAAAGCGCTGCTAAGGTCAGAGGGAGCCTTACTGGATGAGTTGGTCAACAAGGGTTTCCTCTGCGATCCGAAAACCGGGGATCTGGCGCTGACCATTCCGATAAACCGTGAGGACCTCGCCTCCGGATTCGAAGAGGAGGATCTCGAAACGGCGCTGGCGCCCTTGCGGACCAGCGTCGACCGGATTCGTGACGCTCGTCCAATCTTCGACCGTCTGGTTGAGGCGATCAGCAAGAAGGGGCGACCCTGATCTTGATGACAGGGGTCATCGTTTCGCTGTCAGCGGCGCCAGTCGTTGCGCGCTTCGCCGGTTGAGCGGTCATGCTGTTCGACTACGACCATCCGGCAGCTTGGCCGACCGATGTGGTGGCGCTGCTCGATGAGCACCGTCCCACGCTCGAAGATTGGGTCACGGAGCGACGCTTCGCCTCGCCCTACGAATATGACGAGATTATCGGAGAGCTGGGTGAAACGCTCCGGCCCCATGAGATCATGGCTTGGCACAACACGCGCCTTACCGCCCGGGAAGCCGCCGATATCCTCTCCGCCGGAATGCATTTGCCGAGCGTCGAGACACTGATCCGGCGGATCGACAGCGCACTAGCGGAGGGCGCAATCTCGCCTGCGGTCGCAGAGGGCTTCAAACGACGCCACCAGGCAGACTCACCGACCCGCGTCGGGAGAATCTGGTTCCTCTTCACGCGACCGCACAACGACGACGGCATCGAGGACTTCCTGCGGTTTTGGGGCGGAGAGGCCTTGTACGCGGCGATTGATCGCGATCCGGACCTCGGACCAGCGCTTCGATCGGTCGGCGTGCCTTCGGTGGTCGAAGCGGCGATCCCGATCCGCAACTTTACGGACAGCCTTGGTTTTGAATCTCACATCGCCAAGCAATTCTGCGCCTGGAGAGCGGGTCGGAGCTACAATGGTGTGCCGCACGACCGTCTGCTTGTGCCGCTTGGCCCGGCGCACGTTCGCAGGATCGTGACCTGCAACGACCCGTCATTCGTTGGCTTGACGGGATGTGATCGTTACTTTGAACCTTTGGGCTTAACTGAGGAACGCTAATGTCGACGTTCCTGAGCGGGACGTCTTAGGATAGCCGACATGGTATGCTTCAGGATCGACGAGAGTGGATATACCGGCTTTGACCTGCTCAATTCCGAGCAGCGTTTCCAGGGCGCGACCGCGATTGCGATCGAGGATGACGATGCCGCGGCGTTGATCAGGCACCACTTCCCACGCCTGCAGGCACCAGAACTCAAGTACAGCTCGGTCTCACGCAGACCATCCAATCACCGCCCGCTGTTGGCGTTGCTGCGGGATTTATTGAGCGAGTATAAGTCGGTGACTTATGTCTGCGACAAGCGCTTCCTACTCACGCTGATGTTTCTCGAATACGCTGCAGAGCCATATTACTACGAGCGCGGCACAAATTTTTATCAGCATGGCCAGAACTTCACGCTCGGCTCGATCCTCTTCCAAGCCGGGCCGCGTCTGCTGGGGGAGGGCAGGTTACAAAAACTCATGACGGCGTTTCAGCGCGCCATGAAGGAAAAAAGTCCCGCAGCCTTGCACGACCTCGTCGACGCGGCGCGCAGAACCAAATGGCGCGAGTTGCCGGAGGCGCTGGGACCGATAGCGAACGGTGCGCCTGAGTGCCTGGAAGCCATTGCGACGCCCGGCGTGACGACGGACGCGGCAATGGTGGTTCTCCAGGCTTTGATCAGTCGCATGGAAGTGATGTCCGGCGGTCCGTATCGCGTCGAGCACGACCAATCGAAGAACCTGGAGACCTATCACCACCTAATCGAGAAGCTCATCGCGCACGACGCTGAGGTTGAGTTTCGATCATCCGAAATTGCGACACTCAAATTTCCGCTAAAAATGACAGGCGTCGTGCAGGTAAACTCGGTGGCTAGCCCGGCGGTGCAGCTCGCGGACGTCCTCGTCGGAGCGACGCTCGAAACGGCGAATACCTTGGCGCGTTTGCGCAAAGGTGGGTTGGACCCGGAGCAGGTGATCCCGCTCTACGGGGAAGATCAGATCATCTATCTGGCGCCGTCGATGGACGTTGCCGAGCAACGCCGCTTCCGCGCCGGATCGCAAGGCGCGGAGATGATCGATTATTTCGCGGCCAATTTCGGGTCTACTACCTAACGCTGCCGTCAGGGAGAGGGTGACCCGGCCGGCCACTAGGCGGCGATCCCGACCAGAGCGCGACAGCGCTCGGCCCGGCCCAGAGGTGCTGGCAGGTTTTAGTAGTTGGGCTTCGGCGCGACGCCGAGGAAGCGAACCAGATTGTCTGGTGCCACGAAATTCACTCCTGTGCCGTGGCTTCGATCCCCTAGCGCCACGAGCCGGTCGAAGATCGCGACCTTGTCAGCATGCATGGCGGCGCCACTCCATATCGCGTCCTGGACGTAGCGCGCGATAAATCCGGCCAAGACGTCAGCGATCTGAATGCCGATCGAGTCATGCGAGCGAAGGAACTGGAGCTCGGCCGCTTGGGAAAAGTCAAAGTCGGCTGTCTGCATGGGCAGGCTCAGGTCGAGCTCTGCAAACTTTTCAGTCTGGGTCTTGGCGTATTGGAGAATGTCCCCAAACTGCAATTGCTCGTCATGGAACAGGGTCACACCGGATACCTGCTTGCGCGTGTACCGGTTAATCCGGGCATAGAGGTGCGTGAAGGAGGTCATGTTGGGAAGTACCCAAAGGAGCTTCCCACCGGGATTGACGTCGGGAACAGGTAGTGCCCGCTCAACCGCCTTGGCCTTGGGCAGTTTCCGAAAGTCTTTGAGGCTGTCCCGCGTGAAGCGGGAGATCCCTTCGGAAATCTCCGGCGATGCTTGATCTCCCTCTGCCCAAGCGATGATGCGTTTATAGAGATTGCGTATTTCGGTGTGATCCCTGCTCTGGCAGCAGCCGGCGAAGGCATGCGTGAGCTCAGGCGGCGCGTAGAGCGCCATATGATCCGCCATCACGCCCTTCATCCACAGTGCGTCAGGTCGGGTGTCGCATTTTCCCACATATGGGACCACCATCCGCTCGATGATGTTCACGACTACAAAATAGTGCTTGTCGACGATCTCGATGAAGATCGGGCAGCGGCCTGCTTCCAGCAGGTCGATCAGATCGAGGATGAACCGCGGCCTTTCATAGGCCTGCTTCGACTTCACTTCTGGCCCCTGTAGCCGGTGAACCGATTTGAGGTTGCTGAATTCCTCGGTGAATGCCTCGTCAAGCGAGCCGCCGAACGCGGCCAAAGCGAACATGCGCTGTTCCGTGAAATAAGCTTCCATTCTGACGGCGCTCAGGTCGCCCGTATTCCCGCTCTCGTCGATGTAATATTCAGAGGAAACTTGGCCCGCCATGGGTTTTCCAACGGAAGCTGAATGAATGTCTGGGTTAGGCGAGTGTTGATGGAGGTATGAACATCCGAAGGGGCCTTTGCGAGGTCCACGAGCCGACTGAGCGGAGCGCTGCCTCTCGATATCAGCTCAAAGGCTGCCAGTCGATTAGCGACCCATTTCCACTCCTCGTCGGAAACAGAAAATGGTGGTTTGACTGGATTGAATCGCACTCGGCTTCGATATCGTTGGCTTGAGCAGGGCGGCAATTTGAGCCGCGTGAAAATTTGTATCGGTCCGATCAACTGCGACTCACTGTGCTGTCGCCTCGTATCTTGGCAAAGCAGGCGTCATCGTCGGATATATAATCTGAAGCCGGGGAGCTGCGTCCTAGTAGATACTTGGACCAGCGACGGCGAAACATCGGATCGAGAAGTGGGACCGGCAATGGGACCAAGTCCGGCCACTACGAAACTTCATCGTAAATACAGTTTGTTAGGAGAAGACTTGGCGGAGAGGGTGGGATTCGAACCCACGGTACGGTTGCCCGTACACCGCATTTCGAGTGCGGCGCATTCGACCTCTCTGCCACCTCTCCGAAAATCGGGATTCGCACCGCTTTGAAGCCCGGTCAGGCCAGCGGTGCCGGTCGATAGGGGCGGGGCATTAGCTCAAACGATCCGCCCTTACAAGCACCTCTTGCCACAGTATGCTTGTGCGGCGCGGTAAATACATTAAATTGGCTGGCATGCCCAGTGTTCCCACGCCCAGCGGCCCTGTCGATCCCGGTGTTCCGATGCCGCCCGTCGCCCATGCCCGCTTCAATGTCGGCGACGTCGTCCGGCACCGCATGTTCGATTTTCGCGGCGTCATCTTCGACATCGATCCCGTCTTCGCCAATAGCGAGGAATGGTATGAATCGATTCCGAAAGATGCACGTCCCGCCAAGGATCAGCCTTTCTACCATATTCTCGCGGAAAATATGGAAACCAGCTATGTCGCCTATGTCAGCCAGCAAAATCTGGTAAGCGACGACAGTGATGAGCCGGTCGACCATCCCGCCATCACCGGCCTGTTCGAGGATTATGCAGGCGGCCGCTATCGTCTGCGCCGCGAACACCGGCATTAGTAAAAATCCGGCAAGACCTGCCGCTTTCCGGTTGACATCCCCGCCGTCGCAGCATAGTTCGCCCATTCTTTCCGCGCGGGGATGACTTCGCGCGGACACATGCATTTGGAAGTGATGAGGGCCATGTTCGCAGTCGTGCGCACGGGCGGCAAGCAGTATCGCGTTGCCGCAGGAGACAAGATCGTTGTCGAGAAGCTGGGCGGAGACGCCGGTGATTCGGTGACTCTGGATGATGTTCTGCTCGCCGGTGAAGGTAGCGAGCTGAAGTCCGTCGACGGCCTGACCGTCGCGGCCGAGATCGTCGCGCAGGCGAAGGCCGAAAAGGTCGTGGTGTTCAAGAAGCGCCGCCGTCACAATTATCGCCGCAAGAACGGTCATCGCCAGCAGCATACGATCCTGAAGATCACCGCGATCGGATCGGAAGAGAAAAAGGCGAAGAAGGCACCAGCCAAAAAGGCTGAAGCCAAGCCGACCGAAACCGAAACCCCGGCCGCCGAGGCCTGAGCGAGCTATTCGAGGAGTAGACCCAAATGGCACATAAGAAAGCAGGCGGCTCTTCCCGTAACGGCCGCGATTCAGCAGGCCGCCGTCTCGGCGTGAAGAAGTTCGGCGGCGAAGCCGTCGTCGCCGGCAACATCATCGTGCGTCAGCGCGGCACCAAATTCTATCCGGGCGAGAATGTCGGCATGGGCAAGGACCATACCCTGTTCGCGCTTACCGACGGTCGTGTGTCCTTCAAGCAAGGCAAGCTCGGCCGCAAATTCGCGTCGGTGGAAATTATGGCGGACGCCGCCGAATAACGGGCAACCGACCGGGTTGCCCACCAGGGTGACCCGGGTTCCACGACGGAACCAGCCAAACAAGGGAGACGGGTCGCCCCGGCTCCCTTTTTTCATGCTCCCTCCCCCCTCGCCCGTCTCCGCACTGTCATGGTGACAGTGCATGAGCGCGCGAAAAGACGAGGAGAGTCGGCATGTTCGTGCGTACGCAAAGACTGACCCTGCGGCCCGGCTGGATCGAGGACGCAACCGAGCTGGCCCGCGCCATCGGCCATTGGGAAGTGGTGCGCAATCTGGGCCGCGCACCCTGGCCCTATGCACTGGGCGACGCGGAGCAGTTTCTGGAAGCGATGCAATCGACTCCGCGAGCGGTCAGTTTCCTGATCTGCGCGCGCGACGGCGCCGATGCTCCGATCATCGGCGGTATCGGCTATGGCCCCTATGGCGAGCACCCCTATGAATTCGGCTACTGGCTGACCCCAGAGGCTTGGGGGCGCGGCTATGCCAGCGAGGCCGGACGCGCGGTGCTCGACATTGCACGAACGATGGGCGTGCCGCACCTGACCGCCGGGCACTATCTCGACAATCCGGCCTCCGGCAAGGTTCTGCGCAAGCTCGGCTTCCGCCATCATGGGCGAGCGACTCGCTATGCGCGTGGGCGGGGAGAAAAGGTCGAATGCGCCGAATATGCGCTGACGCTTCAGGAAGGCGACGACGCTCCGCGCATGGCGGCGTGACTGGGGCGAGCGGGAACGTACCGGACCGCAAGAGCGGCGGTGCGTTCCCCGCTTATTTCAGCAGGCCGCGGATAAAGCCGATCAGGCCGGTCTGGCGCGAACGCTTCAGGCGTTCGGCGGCCAGAATGGTGCGCACCGATTCGAAGCACTCCTCGACATCGTCGTTGACGAGGACATAGTCATAGCCGTCCCAGTGGCTGACTTCGCCCGCCGACCGCTCCATGCGCGCATTGATGACATCCATCGAATCGGTCGCGCGCCGCTCCAGCCGGTCGCGCAGTTCCTCCATCGATGGCGGCAGAATGAACACCCGCACAACATCTCCACCGGCAATCTGGAAAAGCTGCTGCGCACCCTGCCAGTCGATATCGAACAGGACATCCTGCCCCGATTCCAGCATGTCATAAACGGGCTTTTTCGGCGTACCGTACCGATGGCCGAACACATGCGCCCATTCCAGAAAGGCATGATCGGACACCATTTCACGAAACTGCTCGGTATCGACGAAATGGTAATCGCGCCCATCCTCTTCACCGGGGCGGATAGGCCGGGTGGTTGCCGATACCGACATGCCGAGTTTCGGTTCGGCGGCCAACAGCTTGCGGGCGATGGTCGATTTGCCTGCACCGGAAGGCGAGGACAAGACAAACAATACGCCGCGTCGTTTGAAACCGTGGGGATCGGGATCGCGCTCAAATGCCATGCCCGCTAGTGGCGCGGGCCGGGGGCCTGCGTCAAGCCGCTAACACGTCTTTCCGGGGTTAATTGCGCATGGTCTGCAGGACTGTCGACTCAGAGCGCGTCCTCCGCCGCTTCGCTCAGCCGGTCGATCCCCTCCGTAATCCCGCGCAATACCAGCCAGCCCACCGCATAGGTGAAAGCGACCGGCACCGCGACTTTCAGGACATTGGCCGTAACCGCGCCGATAACGGCACCGTCCGCCGCACTGTCGTCCCCGCTCATGCTGTCGATGGCGCCGCCGATCAGCGCGCCGATGGTGGTTGCACCCATGGTCAAACTCCCTTTCTTCGAGGGAACAACCCAGCCCCGCCCCGCTGGTTCCCAAAGGAAGATGCACCGCAACCAAATCCGGCGCGTCGATCAGTTGCTGCACGCTACCGTGCCGCCGCTCCCGCGTCGAAACAGCTTGATATGATAGTCGAATTTATCACCGCCAAAGGCCTGATTCTTGCCGACGGACAAGTCCAGATGGTCGCCTGCGGCCAGATCGACGCGAACACCCGAAAGCTTGTCCTGACCGGTCAGAACGCCTTTTTGCAACACCGATCCATTGTGTTCGATCCGCCAGTCGACTCCATCGCCCTTTGCCGGTTTGGACAGGCACATGCCAAGGTCGACCGCCATCGCGGCAGGCGCGGTATAGCGGATAACGACCCGTGCGCTGCCCGATGGCGCGGCATCGCCCAGCGTTACCCGCAAGGGCTTGGTCCAGCGCGATCCGAAATAGCTGCTATACTGATCGTCATAGAGCGACAGCACATGCTCACCGCCCGAATCCTCCGCCAGATAGCTCCACGGCGCGCCGCCATATTGCAGTTCGGAATCGGCGAGCACACTGCCCTGCCCCACCGAAAGGCCCGTCGCGCCGAATGCAATGATCGGCTCCTGCCCGACGAAAACGCCGGACGACGATAATGCCTGGCCCTGTGCATCGACGACCGAAGCCGAACCGTAAAAGCTGACCGTGCGCGGCGCGCCCCAGACGACATAGGCATCCTGTCCGTAGCGATAGGCGAACACCAGCGGATCGCCGACATCGACGCGCTGCGGCTTGCCCTTGGGAAGCAGTCGATCCTCGACCAGCCGGAACGCCTTACCTGTCGGCTTGATCGTGCTCCCTGAAAACAGGCCCATATTGGGGTAATATTTCTGATCTATCAGCGCATACCAGATGGCTTTGTACGTCCCCGCTGCGCGCAGCAACGTGACCATCTTGACCAGTTCGCCCGAAGACCCGGCAGCATCGCTCAGATCGTTGCTGAACTCGGTCGCCCAGATTGGTACGGGCGTGCCATATTGCGCCATGACGCTGTTGAGGTGCGCGATCTCCATGTCCACGCTCTGTGCATCGGAACGATAGGGATGCACAGCGACCCCGTCGATCAGTGGCAGCATTCCCGCCTTGAACAGGGTTTCCAGAAATCCCGTCGCGATCATGTTGCTCGACCCGCCAAGGATCGCAACATCGGGATGTTTTTTGCGGACATCCTGACTCACGGCACGCAACAGATCGACATAAAGTGTCGCACTATCCGATCCTGCGGGATAGTTCAGGCCGTTCGCGGTATTGATTTCATTGCCGATTTCGAACGCGACGATGCATTTACCGAACTTTCCGATCAGTGCGTTCAGATATGCCGCATATGCCGAGCGCCCGGCATCGGTATAGACCGTCGATCCGCCATCATAATTGGGGTTATCGGGAATGATGGTCAGGATGACCGGCATCTCGGCAGTACATGCGAGATTGATCCTGCTCGCCTCCTGTCCGCTGAAATCATAGCTTCCCCGTACCTTCTCCCCGGCACTCCAGGGCACGGAGTCGCGCAGTAAAGCGGCATCGACGGACTGCGCCTGATCGATCGAGGAAGCCGGCCAGCCCTGGCTGAAATGCGTTTGGACTCCCAGGAACGACGCCCCGTCGGAAGCGGTGCCCGCTCCGCTTGCGGGAGTGGGACTAGGTGTCGGAGTCGGCGATGAAGCGGGTGCGGGCGTCGGTTCCGGCGTCGGAATCGCTACCGGACTGGCGGCCGACCCGCCATCACCGGAAGGTCCGCAAGCCGCCAGCAACATCGCAATGATCGCATTCAGAGGAAACATTGCCGCCCTCGTTCGCAATTCCATATCTTCCCCGGTCGAAATAGGCGGTTCGTCCGCCCGTTGTCAGGAGTGCCGCACCGACCATTATCGGTGAGGCCGGGCGGATTAGGCCCGCTACTCCTCAAGGAAGTATGAAATGCATAGAGCAACAAAGGGGTAGGCCTTTACGGCAGTGGCGGTGCCGTAAAGGCTTCAGCAAACGCGTTAGAACTGCCGCAAGGACGGCAGTGCGCAGTTTAGTTCGCCATGGCGCGGTTGCTGTAGTCCATCTGATCAAGCCCGCGTCCCGATGCCCAGATCGCTGCCTGTGTACGATTGGACACCCGTAATTTGCGCAGAATCGCCTTTACATGGACCTTCACCGTCGCCTCACTGATATTCAGGTGGCGGGAAATGATCTTGTTGGGATAGCCGACCATCAGGCACCGCAACACCTGCTGCTCCCGATCGGACAAGTTGGCCTGCTCCAGCGACTGTTCGCCATCCATCATCAGCGGCGTCAGTGACTGATCGGGCAGATAATCCGCCAGATGCGACGGCAATACCTTTTCCCCCTGCGCAATCAGGCGAAGCGAGGTGACCAGCGGCTTGCATCCGATCTCCTTGACCAGAAAACCGTGCGCGCCCCCCCGGAAGCAATTCACCATTGAATCGAATTCGAACGTTTCGGCCAGAACGGCAATCCGCGCGTCCGGATGGCGCTCATGCACCTGTTCCAGAACCTCGCACTTATCCCCCTTCACGCTCGCATCGAGCAGAATCAGAACATTGGTCTGATCCCGAACCGCCGAATCCAGTACCGGATCTTCGGGCCCGCTAACCTGAGCGACGATTTCAAATCCCTGTTCCCCCAGAATCCTTGCAAGCCCTTCGCGGGCAATTGTATTCGGGGCGACTAAAGCCAGACTTATTTGCACATGGACCTCCCGTATCGCGTCCCCCCTTCCGCTATCCGACGGCTAAAGCGACGATTATTGGTCAACCAGTGCGACCCAGATGGATAGTTTCCCTTTCTTTTCGAACACCCTCATAGCAATTGTGGGCCAATCCGAAAATATTGCAACTGCGTTAACCTGACCTTTTGGAGGTATAAAGATAGTGAATTTACGTCTTTCGGCTGAATTTGATACAGAATCTTAGGATAAAGCGGCTTTAAAATACGACGTGGAGTTACGTCAAAGAGCCGATTCCTGAATATAAATTGTGTCACCGGGAGCGATCAGCAGCGCATCCCCGGTTAGCCGCACCTCACGCGCCGCCGCCCAATCGGAGCGTCGAAGCACAACCCGATGCTGGTCGGCGCGCGGCGTAAAGCCCCCTGCCCGGGCCACCGCCTGAAATATCGTCAGGCGGTCTGCATAGGGATATTCGCCGGGCTTCGAGACTTCGCCGAGAATGTAATAAGGACGATAGTCTCTCACTTCCGCCGACACCTGCGGATCGAGCAGATATCCCCCATCGGCAAGACGCGTTCGTACCAGTGCCGCCAGTTCGGCCGCGGTTTTTCCTCCCGCCGGCACATCACCGATCAACGGCAATGCAAGCGATCCGTTGCCCGCCACTTCATATTCGCCGCTCATCTTGTCTTCGCCATAGACAGTGACCCTGACCGCATCGCCCGGTCCAAGCCGATATTTCCCGTCCACGCCATTATTGGCGCTTGCCAGACTGATCGGCTGATAGCTGGAACTGCACGCTGTCAGTCCGATTGTCATGAAAATGGCGAACAGGACTCCAGTCCAAAGGGATGGATGTTTCCACATAGCTGCCTCCATTCATCGCCGCATAAAGAACCGGCAGGCCATCTGCCCCGCCCCCCCGGCTATGGTTTCCAGCGTACAGACTATGTCCGGCTACCGATAAAGACGAAGGCGATTAAAGCTAGGCGGAGACCTCTGTCGGATGAGCCTACTCCCTATGGATACGGGAGTAGGTAAGCCCATTGCCTCAATTGCGAACCGATCCAAACCGCATCAGCATTTCCGCATTGCAATACGATTCGTTGCAACCACCGAACCGAATATCGGGACAACCGAACAACCGGAGGCTCTATGCTTCAAGGAGCAACGATCAATACTCGAATCAAGGCATCGGCGTCGTCCGGTTCCGTGAGGACGCAGCGTGTCGGCCAGACCATGCCCAGACGGCTAAGCCGGTCCATGTCGGTACAGTCCGTTGGCCTGTACACCGGTCCTACGCCGCCACGGCTGCCCGTAGAACCAAGCGCGCAGTCGAATTTCGGCAAGGGAGGCGTATTCCGGTTGATCGATATCGCGGTCGCCCTGGTTGCTCTCATCTTCTTCCTGCCCGTCATGGTGCTGATCGCGTTGGCGATTTATGCTCAGGATCGCGGACCGGTAGTGTTCGCGCACCAGCGGCTGGGTCAAAACGGCCGGCGTTTTCCGTGTCTCAAATTTCGGTCGATGGTGAACGATGCCGATCGTGTCCTGCGCGATGTGCTGAGCAGCAATCCGGCAATGCGGGCGGAATGGGACCGGGATCACAAGTTGCGCGACGATCCGCGGATCACGCCGCTCGGCAATTTCCTTCGTCGTACCAGTCTGGATGAATTGCCGCAGCTCATCAATATATTGCGCGGGGATATGAGCCTGGTCGGCCCGCGCCCGATCGTCGAAGGCGAAATCCCGCGCTACGGCCGGTATATCCGCAATTATTACTCGGTCCGGCCCGGCCTTACCGGCATCTGGCAAGTCTCCGGACGCAGCAACGTAACCTATCGGCGACGCGTTGCCATGGACGTCGTATATGCGCGTTGCGCCTCCTTGGGGCTGAATATCCGTATCCTGCTGGCGACGGTGCCTGCTGTATTGACCAGTCGGGGGTCGTGCTGACCGGTCACGAAGATTCCATATGCGGGGTTACTCCCTTACCCCCAGCCGGCCATTCGGGGTGCCCTCCCCCGGATGGCCGGTATCTTTCCCGGATCAACCGCAGCGGTCAGCGCACCAGCAACCAGACGACGGCACCCCAGAAAGTTACGGCAAACGGTGTCGCGATCAGCGCCCCGCGCGCGAAGCTTTTCGGCGGATTAGCGTGCTTCGCCGTAGGTCTGGCTTCGTGCCCGGAACCGCTCAAAATCGGTTTTGGCATATAATTGCTGGTGCTCATCTCTCTCGATGTACCCCTTATGGCCGCGTGCGATGCTTTCGCAAAGACCATAAGCTTTGTTGCGTCGCCAAATGATTAACGCAGCCATGAGGACTTCAGCGAAGTCGTACTCGAAAACCGCCGTACACCGGACAGGTTTCGAAAAGCGAACGAGGTTCCGGCCGTGCACGAAACGGGGTGGTGATGGCAACAGCGAAGACACAGGGAAAGGCCCGGAGGCTTTTGGTTAAATCGACCTGCACGGCAGCGGCGCTGACCGGCATGACCGACGCAGCACCCGCGCAGATACTGGAACCGTCTCCGGCACAGCGCGAAGTGCTGCGCGACGTTCAGGAACGCGATATCCGGTTCGGCTCCTTCGTCCTCAAACCGTCAATCACCGCCGGTTCGAGGTTCGACAGCAACGTTTATAACCGTTCTTCTCCGCGCCGGTCCGATGTGTCGGTGGAAATTCGTCCGCGCGTTGCGCTGGAAACTGATCTGGGGCGGCATTCGGCGCAGATCGTCGCGGATGCGACCATCGAACGGTTTGCGACACTGACGACGGAAAACACCGAACAGTTTGCCGTGCGCGGCGATACCCGACTGGATTTCGCCGACCAGTTCACCGCACGCACCAGCATCGGCTATGCCCGGCGGGTGGAGGCGCGCGGTACGTTCGGCGACGACCTGCTGACCAGCGAACCGGTCGCCTATAACGAACTGGCGGCGTCCGCATCGGCAAGCAAGAAATTCAACCGGCTGGCCGCGACCGTCGGCGGGTCGGTGGTCCGCGGGCGCTACCTCGATGCAGTGATCAACGGCGTACGCGTCGATCAGAGCTATCGCGATTTCAAGAAGCTGTCGCTTCAGGCGCGTGCCGACATCGCCCTGTCCGCCCGTTCCGCCCTGTTCGTACGCGGCACCTATGGCGACCTGTCCTATCGCTATCGCACCAGCACATCGCGCGATTCGAACAGCTATTCGGTCATTGCGGGGGCGTCCTTCTGGGCGACCGAACTGTTCGAGCTGGAAGCAGCGCTGGGCTATATTCGCCAGGATTTCGACAACCCGGCGCTGAAGGATTTCAGCGGCCTCGATTACTATGTGAAAGGATCCTGGTACCCCCGGCGGCGCATCGCCTTTACCGCGTCGGCCAGCCGCTCGATCGACCGCAGCCCGCTGCCCGACACGTCAAGCGTGCTGCATTCGGAGATCCGAGTGACAGGCAGCTATGCCGCGACCAGCAAGCTGCTGGTCGGCGGAGAGGTAGCCTATATCGACAATGATTATGCGGGGATCGATCGCAACGAGCATCGGATCAGCATCGCGGCCTCCGCACGCTATCTGCTGACCGACCGCCTTAGCGCTTTTGCCTCTGCGGGATACCGCCATCAGACATTCAGCGGTTCTTTCGGCCGCAAATATGAAGGTGCGAGCGCCCTTATCGGGCTTCGTCTGGCGCTATGAACCGCCTGATCAGACATGGGAACTGATATGAACCGTGCTCTTCCCCTAGCGCCTCCCGGCACCAGCATCGTACCGGCCTATGCGCCTTCTCCACCCGCCATTCCGGACCGGATCGATCTGCGTGGATCGCTGATGTTCTTTCAGCGCAGGCTTTGGCTGATGGCCGCGGTCATCGTGCTGGCGCTGATCGGCGGCGTGGTGCTGACGCTGATGCAGCCGAAAATGTACCGTGCGACGGCGTTGGTAAGCCTGAACGCTACGGAGGATCGCACCGCGACCGACAATGGTGACCCGGTGGAAGGTCCGCCGCCGTCCAGCGCCTATGTCGATACGCAGGTACAGATCATCACCTCACGCGCGATTGCCGAGGAGGTTGCGGTCAAGCTCGGCATGATTCCGGCGCAGGCAGGGTCTTCGCCGGAGCAACGACAGCAGCGACGTTCGACGCTCGACCGGCTCCAGCGCAACCTGAAGGCCCAGCGCATGGGCGAAACCTTTGCACTGGATATCAGCTATGAGGCACCTTCCGGCGAACAGGCGGCGAAGATCGTCAACGAATTTGCCCGCGCCTTTACGCAGTGGCAGTTGCATTCGCGGGTTGGACGCAACAAGGAAACGATTGCGCTGCTGCAAAAAAGGCTGGAGGAACTGCGCGGACAGGCGCACGCCGATACCGAAGCGCTGCAGAATTATCGCATCCGCAACAACCTGCTCAGCACCAGCGGGTCGAGCCTGACCGAACAGGAAATCTCCAGCTATAATCAGGCGGTGACACAGGCGCGTGCACAGGCGGCCGAGGATCAGGCGCGGCTGAACACCGCCCGCGCACAATTGCGGGGTGGTTCGGCAGGCGACGATGTCGGCGAAGCGCTCAATTCGGGTGTGATCGGTTCGCTGCGCGCGCGTGAGGCACAGGTCGGCGGCCAGGTCGCCAATCTGGAAGCCAATTACGGCCCGAACTATCCCGCGCTCAAACAAGCGAAGAATGAGCTTGCCGAAATCAACCGTCAGATCGAGGCGGAGATCAACCGCGTTATTTCCAATCTTCAGGCAAAGGTGCGGGTTTCGGGCCAGCGGCTTGCCTCGCTGAACGGCAGCCTGTCGCAGGCAAGGGGGAAGCTTGCCAGCAACAACGCAGCGATGGTCGGTCTGGATGAGCTGATCCGTAAAGCCGACGCATCGCAAGGTCTGTATGAAAGCTATCTCAACCGCTACAAGACGCTGGTAGCACAGGAAGGGTCGCAACGGCCCAATGCCCGCGTGCTGAGCTTTGCGGAGCCGCCGGTGCTGCCGTTCAAGCCGAACCTGATCCTCAATCTGGTACTGGCCTTCGCCATCGGCGTTGCGGCGGCGCTGGGTCTCGCATTCCTTGCCGAAACGCTGTTTTCGGGGATCACTACCGCAGCGGAGGTCGAGGAACGACTGGGCGTCCGCTATATCGGTTCGATTCCCCTGCTGAAATCGGTTGATCGCAAGGCGCGAAATCCGTTGAGCGCGCTGAGCGAAAATCCCAAATCCGCCTTTGCCGAAGCCTTCCGGGCGATTCGGACCTCCGTCGAGCAGGCCGTGCCCGGCAAGGTGGAGATCATCGCTATTACCTCCGCCCTGCCCAAGGAGGGCAAGACCACCATGTCGGCCTGTCTCGCCCGGTCGATGGCGATGCAGGGCAAGCATGTGCTGATGATCGATTGCGATCTGCGTCGCCGCGGGCTGGCGCGCTATATGGCCGCCAATCCGGATCATCCCGGCCTGCTGGAAGTGCTTCAGGGCGACACGAGCTGGGATGATGCCCTCATCCAGGTCGATAACAATTTCCATTTCATCACCACGCGCAATGCCGATGAAAGCGAAGCCGAGCTGCTGACCGGTGAACAGTTCGATCTGCTGCTTCAGCAACTGCGCAATCATTACGATTATATCGTCCTCGACCTGCCACCGATGCTGCCGGTCGCGGCAACGCGCATTATCGCCGGGAAAGCCGATGCAACGGTCATGGCCGTGCGCTGGCGAAAGACCCCTGACCATGCGGTCAAGGCGGCGCTGCATCAGTTGCCGCACGATCGGCATAGTCTGGCAGGTGTCGTGCTGACCCAGGTCGATATGCGCAAGCAAAGCCGCTTCGGCTATGGCGATGCGGGTTATTACTACCAAAGCTACAAGCAATATTATCTGTGATGCGGGCGGTTCTGGAACCAGCGGCATCCATCCCGACCCCGACGGTCACGCCGATTCGCGGGGACGGGCGACGCGTTGCCATCGTGCATTACTGGCTGCTGGCAATGCGTGGCGGCGAGCGCGTGGTCGAACGTCTGCTCCGCCTGTTTCCGCAGGCGGATCTGTTCACCCATGTCTATGTCCCCGACGCCATGTCGAGCACGATCCGGGCGCACAAGGTCACCACCAGCTTCATCGACCGGCTGCCCTGGTCGCGGCGTTTCTACCAATATTATCTACCGTTGATGCCGATGGCGCTGGAGGAGCTGGACCTGTCCTCCTACGACTTGGTGATCAGCAGCGAATCCGGGCCCGCCAAGGGGGTGATCCCTCGTCCGGACGCGATGCACGTCTGTTACTGCCACTCGCCGATGCGCTATCTGTGGGATCATTATCACCAGTATCGCGCGCAGGCCAATCCGATCGCCCGTGCAGCCATGCCCTGGCTCTATCATCGCCTGCGCCAATGGGACCAGAGTTCCAGTGCGCGGGTCGACCGGTTCGCCGCCAACAGCCATTTCATCCGCGACCGGATCGGCAAGGCATGGCGCCGCGATGCGACCGTCATTCATCCGCCGGTCGAAACCGGCCTGTTCCAGCCGACAGACCATATTGAGGACTTTTACCTCTGGGTCGGTCAGATGGTGCCCTATAAACGCCCCGACCTGGCCGTCGATGCGTTCACCCAACTGGGCCTGCCGCTGATGATGGTCGGGCAAGGTAGCATGCTGGCGCAGCTCAAGGCAAAGGCCGGGCCGAATATCCGTTTCGTCGAACGCATGTCCTTCGATGCACTGCGCAGCCATTATGCACGGTGCAGAGCGTTGCTGTTCACTGCCGAGGAGGATTTCGGCATTGTACCGGTCGAGGCCAATGCGTCGGGGCGACCCGTGCTTGCCTTTGGGCGCGGCGGCGTGCGGGACAGCATCCTGCCCGGCGAAACGGGTCTGTTCTTCGATCGACAGGAGGTGGAATCGCTCATCGCCGGGGTGGAGGCACTGGAGCGCTGGCTTCTCGAATTCGATCCTTCCACCGCGATCGCACAGGCGCAGCGCTTTGCCCCCGAACATTTCGACCGCAATATGCTGGAGCTGGTGACACCGTGACCCCGACGCTGATCGGCCTGATTCTGATGGTTATCGGGCTGTTCCTGCTGGTCCGGGGGTCGCTCGCGGCGATGCTGAGCTATACGATGCTGTGCGGATTGCTGAGCGGATCGTCCGCGATCAACCTGCCGGCACTGGGAGGGTCATCGATCCCGCCCAGCCAGTTTGCGCTGCTGTTCCTCTTTTTACGCGTCATCCTGCCCGGCCAGCGCTACCTTCCATTGCTGCTGGACGGCATCAAGCAGAACGCCCTGCTGATCATATTCGTACTATACGGCATCGCGGCCTCGATTGCCGCGCCGCGCATCTTCGCCAATACGATCAATGTCGCGCCGATGCGGTTCGTCGATCCGAAATCCTTGTTCGACACGGTGCCGCTGGTGCCTACGTCGCAGAACATCACGACATCGGTCTATATGGTCGGCACCATGGTCATTGCGGTGCTCGGCTCGGTCGCCTGTCGCGCGCCGGGGGGCGCGGTCGCGCTGGTGCGCACCAGCGTTGCCATTGCCTGGATTCATACCATTACCGGCGTGCTCGGCATCTTCACGCGCGGCACCCCCGCAGACGTGGTGTTCGAATTTCTGCGCAATGCATCCTATGCTCAGCTCGATCAGAGCTATCAGGGTTTTATCCGCATCAACGGGGTGTTCGCCGAAGCTTCTACCTATGCAAGTTTCGCACTCGCCTGGTTCTATCTGAATTTTGAATTGTGGTGGCGTGGCGTGATGCCGCGCAGCACCGGCCCTGCGTCCTTCATCCTTGCCGCGGTGCTGTTGTTCAGCACCTCCTCCACTGCCTATGTCGGACTTGCCAGCTATGCCGCGTTCGTCGGGATCAGGGTGTTGCTGATGCCCGTCTATGCACCGCTCGACCGGCTGGCCATCCTGTTCCTGTCCGGTATCGGCATGGCCGCGCTTGCCAGCATCGCCATGCTTGCCATGCCCGGCATGTTCGAAGCGATGGTCGAGATGATCCGGCACATGACCATCGACAAGAGCGACAGCCTGTCGGGCGCACAGCGGCTGTTCTGGGCGATGCAGGGCTGGGACGGCTTCATTCATTCGCACGGGCTGGGTCTGGGACCGGGTAGTTTCCGCTCGTCGAGCCTGTTCATGGCAATTCTGGGCTCGACCGGAGTGATCGGCATGACCACCTTCCTGCTCTATCTCTGGCGGGTACTGGCGCCGCTGCGCGCATCGACCTGGACACGGATGCAGGATCCGGTGGTTTCGATCGGCGCGGCCTCGGCCTGTGCGGCGATCGGCGTACTGGTTCCTGCCGCGATCAGCTCGCCTTCGCCCAATCCCGGCACGAATTTCGCCCTGTTCGCCGCAGCAGCACTGGCATTACGGCCCCGACACCCCTTCTTAAAGCCTGCACGACCGCTGATTCCCTATGGCGACCATCAGGCGGAGGTGCATGCGTAAAGCCGTATCGGGGAGACCCCTATGCACTTCCGCTCGGTCGAAGAGCTCAACCGTACCATTATCCGCAATCTGCACCGCCTGCCCGGCGATATCGACCTGATCGTCGGCATCCCGCGCAGCGGAATGCTTGCCGCGTCGCTGATTGCCCTGCACAAGAATCTGCCGCTGGCCGACCTTGAAGGCTTTACCGCCGGACGTACCTTCGCCTCCGGCAAGACGCGGGGACAACATGCACGCCGCGACAGAACAGAATATCGCCATGCCCTGATCGTCGATGACAGTATCCGCACGGGCACCGCGATGCGCGAAGCCATCACACTGGTCGAGCGCTCCGACATTCCGGCGCAATCCAGCTTCTGCGCCGCCTATGGTACGCAGGACAGCAAGGACGATCTGGCCGATCTGATCCTGGAGGCTGTTCCCGAACCCCGCCTGTTCGAATGGAATATCCTCCACCACCCCATCCTTGAAAGCGCCTGCGTGGATATTGACGGGGTATTATGCCTCGATCCCGACGACGCGGAGAATGACGACGGTCCGGCCTATCGCACCTTCCTTGCCAATGCACGCCCGCTGCACCGGCCGAGCCATCGCATCGGTACGCTGGTCACCAGCCGGCTGGAACGCTATCGTGCCGAAACCGAGGCCTGGCTCTATGCCAACGACATCCGCTATGACAGCCTGCGCATGCTCGACCTGCCCGATGCAGCAACCCGGCGCAGACTGGGCGCACATGGCAGTTTCAAGGCGTCGGTCTATCGCGAACTGGACTCGCCGATCTTCATCGAAAGCGAACTGGCACAGGCGCGCACCATAGCGGTGGCCAGCGGCAAGCCCGTGCTCAGTCTGGAAGGGCCCGAACTGTGCCAGCCAAGCCTTGCCTCCATGGCACTGAAACAGGGTATTGGATCAGGCAGGAACGCAAAGCGCCTGTTGCGCCGTATCGTTGGCCCGCAAGGCTATCACAAGCTGCGAACGGTGCTGCGGACCGGCGCCTAGGACGGATAGACATTCAGCCCTAGAGCCCATTGCAAACCCTCGTCACTGCGAGGAGCACGAGCGACGCGGCAGTCCAAAATCCGGATTGCTCCGCCCAGCGTTAGTCCGGGTCAGCACGACGCTTTTTATTGTGCTTCACGCTTTCTTCGCGCGCCGTCCGGTCCGCATCAGCCCTGCGGCGGAGGTCAGGGCAAGGTTCAGCCCCCAACGCGACGGGAATTCCATCAGCGAGCGGCAGGCCAGACCCAGCGCCTGTTTCCATTCCCGATGCCGCTTGAACGCGCTGGCCAGCACCAGCATATGCGCCGCCGTGATCCGGCGCCGCTGCATCGGCGCATCGACGCCGTGCTTCAGCCGCTCGAACACCCGGCGATGCCCCTCAATCACCTTGGCATTGTTGGTGGTGATCCGATCATGATCGCCTTCGTTGATGATAACGAGCGGCTTACGTACCACCGCGAACGGCCCCAGTTGCCGCAGGCGGAACCATAAGTCCCAGTCCTGACAACTGGGCAGCTCGGCATCGAACCCACCGGCACGCTCCAATATGTCGGCGCGGATCAATGCGGAGGAGGTGCTGCTCAGCACATTGGCGCAGCGCAGCGCCAGCAGAGAAGGATTGTCCGGCGGCAGGAAGATGCGTTCCGCGCCCGACCCGATCATACGGAAACCGCAGAAAGCCGCCACCGCTTCGGGCCTCGTCCGCAGCACGTCCCATTGCGCCGCCAGCCGGTCGGGTTCCCATGCATCGTCGGAGTCGAGAAAGGCCAGCCATTGCCCGCGGGCCTCGGCCGCACCCGCATTACGCGCCCGGTTGGCGCCACCATGCCGGCGTTGCAGCAAGCGGATACGCCGATCGTCCCGCGCCATCTGCTCCACCACCTCCACAGTGCCGTCGCCCGACCCGTCATCGACGATGATGATCTCCCCCACCGGCAGGCTCTGGTCCTGAATGCTGCGGATCGCCACCGGCAACAGATCGGCGCGATTATAGGTCGGAATGATCGCGCTGATACCGCTCATGCCACTCGCCGTCCGATGTCCGGCCAACCCACTGCGTTCAACCGATTGGGCAAATCACATGCTCTCGATGCGCCGCGTATCCAAACGGCCGCGCGCAAGGTCGAAACAGGCGAGCATATTGCCCATCAGGCGTCCCCGCCGGTCGATATGTCGTTCCGGCCGGATGCTGCGCGCGATGTTGGAAAGCACATTTTGCGCGATCAGCCGCTGGCCCAGACCGGGCCGCATCGTCCCCTTGCGCCAGAGATAGACGATATTGGCGATCTGCGAATAGCCCAGCCGCTTGCCCGGCAGGCGCCCGCCGCGCGATCCCAGATGGATTCCGGTCACGCTGCTGGTTGAGATCATCTCTCCGCGCCGCGAAAGCTGATAGGTCAGATCGACATCCTCCTGCCAGCCATAGAGCGGCAAGGCTTCATCGAACCGCAGATCGCCGAGTGCTGACACCCGCAAGGCCATATTGCAGCCATAGAGCGAATAGCAGCGACGGTAGCGGAAGTCGGGCCGCTCCTCCTCATCGTCCAGCCGCCGCTCCGCCTCGTCAAAGGCAATCGCATCGCCCCGGATGCCGTCATCGACCAGTTCGCCGGTAATCCCCACGACATTTTCATGCAGCTCGAACAGGCGTTCGACATTGGCGAGATAATCCTCGGCCGGGACGAAATCGTCGTCGAAGAACACGATGATGTCGCTCTTGTCGACTACCAGGTCGATCCCGCGATTGCGCTGTCGGCAAAGCCCTTTTTCGGTCAGCACAATCTGTACGGGAAGGTCGGGAGCGGAAAAATCGCCGACATCCTTTGGTGACGTACCGACGACAAGCATGCCGTCGGGCGGACGGCTTTGCGCGAACATGCGCCGCACATTGTCCTCGATCAGTTCCGGTCTGCCTATGGTTGGTACGATGACATGCAATCGTGCCATTTGCCCCACCTCGCTGCTGATTCTGTTCGCAAATGTTGAAAAACTATAGCTGCTGCATCGCGGCAGGCATGCGGCTCTTAGGGCTTAATCTCTTTTGAAGTACGCCTGTGGTTAGGCCGCCGATGCCATGTTCGTCGGGTTTTCCGGGCGTTTCCGGCTTATCAACAAGGCGCGATATACCTCCAGCAGCCGGTCGATCCAGCCGCCATAGGTCAGCGCAAGATGGCGTGTTCCCGACCATGCGTTTTCGCTGAGTCGGCGCGTATAACCGTCATCGTCGAAAACCCTCCGCAGACATTCGGCGAAGGAGTCGATGTTTCGCACATCAATGGCAAAACCGGCCCCGGCCCGTTCGATATCGGGTGCGATCAGCGAATCGGCCGAAACCAGCGCGGGCAGGCCGCTCCACAGTCCCTCCACCGCCGAAAGCCCATAGGGTTCGACATGGCGGCTGGGCATGACAATCAGGCGCGCATTGCGGGCATGACGGTGAATCTCCTTGCTCGCCATACGCCCGACAAACGATGCTTCGGGATGGCGTTCGCGCAGTTCCTCCAGCATCGCCCCGTCGCCGATCGCGCGAAACCGCACGCCTGCCCTGTTGCACGCCTCGGCAGCGAGGTCCGGCCCCTTGGTCGCTTCCATCCGCCCGACGAACAGCACCTCGTCATTATCCTCGGCATGGACCCGCTCGTTGAGAAACGGCTGCACCGGATTGGGCAGCACCTGCATCGCCGATTCCGGCACGCCCGACCGTGCCAGAAACGCCGCCATGCCTTCATGAATCAAAAGAATTTTCGGCGGTTGCTTCAGATCGAGCAGCCGGTTTTGTATGCCCTGGCGTGCGACCCTCCACATTTTTTGCGGATAGCTGCGGCGATCGCAATGAGCGCGGAGGCAACTGCGCGACATCGGCACATAGGGGCAAGGCCGCTCAGCACGATAATCGAAAAACGCACCATTGGGGCAGGTCAGGAAAAAGTCATGCGCGGTGATTGTAAGACGCGCCGAAACCGTCCGCAGAGCGCCAAAAATCGACGGCGACAAAATCTGCGACCAGCCATGCAGGTGATAGACGGTATCCGGCGTGTCGTGTCGCGCGATCCATTCTGCAACCATCGCGCGCGCCGCCCGGTTATACAGACCATGCACCATCGCGCGGGCGCGCCCTGCGGACAACAGGCGCGCGCTGCCCAGACTGACGATCTCCACCCCGGCATCGCGCAGTTCGTCATTGTCGCCATGGTCGCCCGACAGAAACGTTACCGGATGGCCCCGTGCGCGATACGCCAGTGCCGATTGCACCGCCAGCTTGCTCGCTCCGCCTTTGGGCGTCACCAGATCGTTGATCAGGACAATCCGCCCGATCATGCCGATGCCAGCGTTTCGGCAAGCGCCGTCACATCGGCCCTGCACCGGTTCAACAGCGTTGCGTGCTGCGCGCGATCGATCCCTTCGGCCAGCGCGTTTTCCATCAGCGCCGCAACCGTCTCCGGCGATTGCCTGCCGGGATGAACGACATAGTTCCCCCGCCCGCTCTGTTCGAAAAACGCCCCGACCTTCGCGTCCCAGGCCAGCCCGACCGACGGCACGCGATAGGAATAGGCGGCAATGCACGCGTGCAGGCGATGCGCCATCACGCCGTCCAGCGTACCGATGAAGCGCGCCAGTTCGATCGGATCGGCAAAGGCCGGGGCGACCTCTACATGCTCGCGCAACGGGCCGGTCAGGGTCTGTGCAAACCGGTTGCGATAGGCGACATCTTCCGGACTGCCATTGGTGAACAGCACGATGTCGCGCCCATCCACGGCAAGCTTTGCGATCATGGCGGTCAGCCAGTCGTCCTGTGTGATCCCCTGCTCCGCTTCACCATGCAGGCGCAGCACTTCCGGTGCGGTCAGACAGATACCGATACGCTGGACCGCCGCGGTTTCAGGACGCATGACCGGGAAATAGCGACTGGCCAGCAATCCCGGGTCGAACGAGAGGGCTGCATCAGGTAAATCCGCTTCTTTCGTCTGCGCCGCCCAGGCCGCCTGCGAACCATCATCGCGGACCGTTACGGACAGCAGCCGTACATGGCGCAAACCATTCTCGAATAGTTTCCGGCCCGCCCGCGACCAGTTACGCGCCACGCCGACATGCCCGACCGATACGGGAATGTTCCTTCGCGCGCATTCTTGCAGTGCTGCATGGATCTTCAGGGGAAAGTTCAGATCGGCGTCGGCGAACAGCGCACCACCGCCGATCACCGCTGCATCGCATCCGCGTAACGCCTCTTTCCAGCGCGGACGGTATCGTCGCGCGATCAGATAGCGCAGCATGGCCGGTACAGCCAGTTTCCGAACGGAGGCCGGCAGCGCCTCCAGTACCCGCAACAGGGTGCCGCGGCGCGCACCATGACGCGGATCATAGCCCTGCCGTCCTGCCAGATCGATCGATACCGCCGCGATACCGCAATCGGCATCCGCCAATGCGCGTTCAAGGCATTCGGCGATCAGGCCATCGCCCAGATTGGGGCTGTATTTGACATTGAAGATCGCAACGCGCCGCGCCTCGGCTTGCCGATCTGCATCGGCGGACCTGTTCTGCCGCTCCTGCGCCATTCGCTGTTCATTGCCGCTCGTATCGCCTTCCCAAACCGACAGAAAACTATCGACGTTGCGCCAGCGCACAGCTCTTACCGGCAGGTCAACCGTGCCTCTCTGTGGCCATTCCTCATTCGCCGCCACGTGCATTCTCCCGGGGGCAAATGCCGAACAACGTGACAGGACAGGAATTTTCGCGCTGCAGCATCATTGCTCAGACCATAATGGCTGCCACCAACATGGCGATGGCGCAACGGGCTGTTACCCGGGAGAGGTAGATATCAGTTCAGCAATCCTGCAAGCTGCTGAAGTTCGACATGCTGGGCAAAGCTGCGCAACACACTGGGCAAGACCGGCAGCATGTCCATCGCTTCATAGAGATTGTGGACGATGCCCAGCATCATCCGGGCGACGCCGGCTTCATTGATGCCGATTTGCGTAAGACCGAAATAGGCCTGCATCAGATTGTCGATCGCGCCTGCAGTCAGCGGATCGTTCAGAATTTCCGGGCTCACGACAATATCCGTCGTCGGATACAGATCCATCAGATCCGCCATTTCCTGTTGTACGAGATCAAACAAGGAGCAACCCCTCACACTATAAATTTGATTACCCTGTGTATATCGCAAAACGCCGCCCTTCGATAGACGGTTCCATTTATAAGATGTGACGTATTGGTATTACCCCTATACGCGGTTCACCTTACTCCAAAATAGTTAGTCTTTTAGACTTTATCCAATAAAAACATTATTATGAAGTAATGGGTCGGTTTATCGAATATTGAGCATCTTTTGGCTGTAACCCCTATGAACGTGCCGCTGCAGTGCCCGATTCTACTATCAGGGCCGGATGAAGAGGTGCCTGCCAATCCTTCACAACCGACGCGAGGCAATCGGCTTTAATCGGCTGAAATCCGCTTTTCTCGCGGTTTTTTCGATATGACGACGGCGCAGCCCCGTCTCGACATGCTGCATGTCCGCGTGGTCGGGCGGACGGCACTCAATCGCTATTGCGTGCTGGCCGGGCTGGAATCGGATGCAACGCTGGACGTCGATGCCGCTGAAACGATCGACGACCTTAAAGACAAACCCGGTTCTGTCATCCTGCTGGTGCACGGCACCACCAAGGAAGACATGCAGTGGCTTGACCAGCAGTTGCAGTCGATTGCGCTCGATGCTTCTGCTGCCCCCTGCGTTCTGATGCTTGATCAGGCCGGGGACCTGATAGGGCGCGAGGGCGTGCTGCCGGTGGCGGGTTGCCTGCTCAGTTCCGTCGAATTCGATGCGTTGACCAGCGCCATTCGCTCGGTTGCCGTGGGCCTACGCGTTTATTCGCCCGAGGTAATGGCGGATTTTCGGCCACGCGCTTCCGGCACTGCCGAAGGACAATCCGTGAGAAATCAACGCATTCTCAGCTCGCAGGGGCGATGGCTGACCCCACGCCAGAGTCAGGTCGCCGACCTGTTGATGCAGGGGTTTTCGAACCGGGATATCGCCGAAGCCCTGGGCCTCAGCGAAAGCACGGTGAAAGTGCATATCCGTACACTGATGTCCGAATTTCAGGTATCGAACCGTACCCAGATTGTCAGCCGCCTGCTTCAGGTCAATCCGTCCGCGTCGCACTGACATTCTGATGCGATCGGGGGAAAATTGACCGATATCCCGTTCAGTAACGGTCAATCCATGATATGGCACTGTTCGTCGCAATCGACGGCGGACCTTTTGGTGTGCTTCCGTGTTGAGTGAGTAAAAGCCGGTTTCCTTCGGTGCGTGAAGGTCGCCACCGGCTCTGGAGAATGAGATGAAGATACGCATTCCAGTGAAATTGCGCCCCCTTCTGGCGGGAACCGCGCTTGCCGCCACGCTGCTGACGGGTGCCTGTTCGACCCCGACGCCCTATCGCCCCGCCATGGGCACCGGCAATTATCAGACAGGCTATAGCGATCAGCGGATCGAGGATAATCGCTATAGCGTCACCTTCTCCGGCAACAGCCTGACCTCGCGGGAGACGGTGGAACGCTATCTGCTGTTCCGCGCCGCACAACTGACGCTGGAACAGGGATATGATTATTTCATCCTGACCGATCGCAATACCGAAAAGAAGTCCAACAGCTATATCGACCCAGATCCGCTGATGGGCCCCTATGGCTATTGGAGTCCCTACTGGCGCTATTACAGCCCGGCATGGGGCTGGCGTAGCTGGGATCCGTTCTGGGGTGGCCCCGCATGGGGCGGAGGCGGTGCAGATATCCGCACGGTTACTCGCTATCAGGCGATGGCGGAAATCGTCATGGGCAAGGGGCCGAAGCCTGCCGATAATGTCCGTGCCTTCGACGCACGCGCGGTCATCGCCAATCTGGGGCCGACGATCATGATGCCCAAACGCAACTGATCCCGATCACCCCGCGAAAAGAAAAGCCCTTCTCCACAAAGTGATGGAGAAGGGCTTTTTTTTCATGGGTGCCCCCCGAGAGGGAGAGGGCGGAAAGCAATATTAAAGCGCGCCGTGGCAATGCTTGTATTTGCGCCCTGAGCCACAGGGGCAGGGCGAATTGCGGCCGACCTTGCCTTCCCAGTCGGCCGGGTCTTCGCCCAGTTCCTCACCGGCAGGTTGCGGAATCTGGAACGGCGGCATTTGCGGGTCCGGCTGACCAAAGCCGGCATCGATATCGAACGTATCATCCTCCCCTGTCAGGGGATCGAAGTGCGAGGTGATAAAGTCCGGCACTTCCGGCAGCGGCGGCGGTGCTGCAAGCTGGAACTGTGCCATGGCGAGCGTCTTGGTCACATCCTCACGGATATTTTCCAGCATCCGCTCGAACAGCGCAAAGGCTTCCTGCTTATATTCGTTGATCGGCGTTTTCTGCGCATAGGCGCGCAGGTGGATGATCGACCGCAGCGAATCGAGCATGGCCAGATGCTCTTTCCAGTGATGGTCTAGATTCTGGAGCAGAATCGACTTTTCAACCTGGCTCCAGGTCAATGCGTCGAGTTCCGCCGCCTTCTTTTCCAGCATCGCATCCGCCTGTTCGCGGATACGGTCCTCGATCATTTCCGGCTCGATCCCATCTTCCTGCTCGATCCACTGATCGACCGGCAGTTCGAGATTGAGGATTTCGGCAACCCGTTCTTTCAGCCCGTCGACATCCCATTGTTCGGGATAGCTTCCCGGCGGGCACGCCTCGCCGACAATCGCATTGATCGTCTCATGCCGCATATCGACAACGACGTCCCCCACCGTTTCAGCGTCCATGATGTCGGAGCGCTGTTCATAGACGACCTTGCGCTGGTCGTTCATCACGTCATCATATTCGACGACCTGTTTGCGGATGTCATAGTTGCGCGCCTCGACCTTTTTCTGCGCAGTCTCGATCGCCTTGGTCAGCCATTTCGATCCGATCGCCTCTCCGTCGCCGATGTTCGAACGCATCATCTTCGCAAACAGCGTGTCGGGACCGAAAATCCGCAACAGATCGTCATCGAGGCTGAGGTAGAAGCGCGACAGGCCGGGATCGCCCTGACGGCCCGAACGCCCGCGCAACTGGTTGTCGATCCGGCGGCTTTCATGGCGTTCGGTGGCGAGCACGAACAGCCCGCCCGCTTCCAGCACCTTCTGTTTCTCGACCTCGATCTCGGCGCGGATTTTCTCCGCCCTGGCCTCATATTCGGGCGTGCCCTCTTCCAGATCGGGATATTCGTCAAGCATCCGGAATTCCAGATTGCCGCCAAGCTGAATATCCGTACCGCGACCCGCCATGTTGGTGGCGATGGTGACGGCGCCCAGTCGTCCGGCCTGCGCGACGATGTGCGCTTCCATTTCGTGATAGCGCGCGTTCAGCACCTTGTGCGGCACCTTTTCCTTGATCAGGAATTCGGCGAGCAGTTCGGACTTTTCAATCGACACCGTGCCGACCAGCACCGGCTGGCCGCGTTCGGAATGTTCCTTGATCGCGCGTGCGATGGCGATGAACTTGTCATTCAGCGTCTTATAGAATTCGTCATCCTCGTCGATCCGCGCAATCGGCAGGTTGGTCGGGATGGTGACGACATTCATCTTATAAATGTCGTAAAATTCCGCCGCCTCGGTCGCGGCCGTACCCGTCATGCCCGCAAGCTTCGGATACATGCGGAAATAGTTCTGGAAGGTGATGGAAGCGAGCGTCTGGTTCTCCGGCTCGATCTTCACGCCTTCCTTCGCCTCGACCGCCTGATGCAGCCCTTCCGACCAGCGGCGGCCGTCCATCATGCGGCCGGTAAACTCGTCGATGATGACGACCTTGTCGTCCTTGACGATGTAATCGATGTCGCGCTGGAACATTTTGTTGGCGCGCAGCGACTGGTTCAGGTGATGCACCACCTGCGTATTTTCGAAGTCGTACAGGTTGGACCCTTCGAGCAGGCCCGCAGCTTCCAGCAGGCGCTCTGCCCTTTCGGTGCCGTCCTCGGTCAGAACGATCGACTTCTGCTTCTCATCCTTCTCATAATCGTCTTCGCCGAGTTGCTTCACGATCGCATCGACGCCGATATAGAGTTCGGACTTGTCGTCGGTAGGACCGGAAATGATCAGCGGAGTACGCGCCTCGTCGATCAGCACCGAATCGACTTCGTCTATCAGCGCCATATTGAACGGCCGCTGGACCATCGATTCGCGCTCATATTTCATATTGTCGCGCAGATAATCGAAGCCAAATTCGTTGTTCGTGCCGTAGGTAATGTCGGAATGATAGGCGTCGCGACGCTCTTCATCGGTCAGGTCGGGAATGATCACGCCAACCGTCATGCCGAGGAAGCGATAGACCTGCCCCATCCATTCGGAGTCACGCTTGGCGAGATAGTCGTTGACGGTGATAACGTGCACGCCCTTGCCCGGCAGCGCGTTCAGATATACGCCCAGCGTCGCCACCAGCGTCTTTCCTTCACCTGTGCGCATCTCGGCAATTTCACCGCGGTGGAGCACGATGCCGCCGATCATCTGCACGTCGAAATGGCGCATCCCCAGCACCCGCACCGACGCTTCGCGCACCGTGGCAAAGGCTTCGGGCATCAGGTCGTCGAGCGTCTCGCCCGCTTCCAGCCGTTCGCGGAACCGTGCGGTCTGGCCCGACAGTTCCTCGTCGCTCATCGCCTGCATCCGGGGTTCCAGATCGTTGATCTTCCCGACGATGGAGCGCAGCGATTTAACATAGCGGTCGTTGGACGAACCGAAGAGAGATTTGGCTAGCGAGCCGAACATGAACGAACTTCCTGTATCTGGATAATGCGTAGCGCTCCACAAAAGGGGCGGTCGCATCGTATAGGGTCTTCGCCGCCAAAAGGACGGCACGGGCAAAGGAAAGGAGAGCCGGACAAACCGGCGGAACGGCTATTCCCGACGGCGGGCGTCGATGCCTGTGGGCAGCGCGATCAGCGCGGGCGGAACGAATGCCGAAAAGCGCTCGATGCGCGGGAGCCGGAACCCGCCCAGCCGGTCTAGCAGGGCGCGATGCGCCGCCGGAAGTGCACGGACCTGCCGCAACAGGACGGGCACACTTGCCTCGCTCAGCCGCTCGATCTGTCCGCGATCGACCGCGCGCTCCCCGACGATCACGCCGGTAAGACCGCTCAGCAGCGCAGACAGGAACAGCAAAAGCTGCAAGGACACTTCCCGAACCGTTGAAACTGTCGAAGCACGCCAAGGGCGTGCTCCGGATGTCGACATAGTAAGCCCGACCGGCTTCGTCTAACGAAACTTTGCGTTTCTGTGCGGCTTCAGCGGGTCATGGCTGTTTTTCAGCATCAGGGACAAAGGTCGTCCTGCTATCGACGATCATGTGATAGCGGACGGGCTTACCGTCCCTGGTCGCCGGTTCCGCGACCTGCTTGCCTGCCGGAAAATTCTGACAAGCCTCCGGCTGCGATTCCAGCGCATCGCCAATCTCACCCGTCTTTGCCGTACAATACAAAACCCGGCCTTGTTCATCGATCAGCACATCGAGCTTGAACTGCTTTCCTGTCTCCTGCTTACTGAAATCGGGCGCCGACATCAGGGTTTCGCCCTCAAGGCCCCAAGTCACCCCCTGAACCCTGTGTTCGACAACCGGCTTTCCCGCTTTGTCCCGCGCTGGCTTATAGCGAAAACGCTGCGTCACCAGAGCACAGGTTGTTGAATCGAGAGTCTGCGATCCGGAGGATTTGACGATCGTGCAATCCACCGGCGTACCATGCGTATCGACGGTATAACCGACGACGGCGCGCCCCTGCTCCCCGGCCTTTCGTGCGGCAGCGGGATAATCGTCATCGCTTATTCCACCTGATACCAATTTTGCCGGATGCGCGGGCTTCGGTCCCACAATACCGCTCAGGATCACGCCGGAATCCGAGTCTTTTGCTTGTGCCGGCACATCCTTTTGCACCGCTTGCGCGCCATCGCCCGACCCGGCCTGTGCAGCGACCGCCAGCCCCAGCATCCACAATCCGATCATTTTGCCCCCTATGCGTCCCTGAATCTATCTTTACTGCAACGGCATACGCAAAAATCCGTCGAAGTGCCAAGCACCGCCCTTTCCCTCGACCCGGCACGGATGTAGCAAGCGGGCGCACCGTTTCTTTCAGGATATTCGCCTTGGACACTGCCCGTTCGCCGCTCGCCCCCGCCGGCTTTCCCGACCTGCCGCCGATCGCCGGGGTGACTCCGCATGTCGCGCGTGCTCGCTACAAGAACTGGGACCGGTGCGACCTGACCTTCGTGACGCTCGATCCCGGCACGGCAGTCGGGGGCGTGTTCACGCAGAGCAAATGCCCCTCGCCCGAAGTCGAATGGTGCCGCAAGGCGCTGATACTGGGTCAGGCGCGTGCGCTGGTCGTCAATGCGGGCAATTCGAACGCCTTTACCGGAAATCGCGGGCGTGAGGCGGTGGAGGCGATTGCCGCGCGGGCGGCCAAGCATATCGGCTGCGAACCGTCGGACATCTTCGTTTCCTCAACCGGCGTGATCGGGGTGCCGCTGCCCATCGACAAGGCGGAGACCGGGCTGGACGCCGCCTTCACCGCCGCGCCCTGTGGTTGGGAAGACGCGGCGGCAACGATCATGACCACCGACACTTTCCCCAAAGCAGCGATGACGACCGCAATGATCGGCGGGCAAAAGGTGACGCTGGTCGGCATCATCAAGGGGTCGGGCATGATCGCCCCCGATATGGCGACGATGCTGGGCTTCATCTTCACCGATGCCGCCGCGACGCCCGACTTTCTGCAACATGCGCTGGGCCACGCCAATCGCAGCAGCTTTTCGTGCATTACCGTCGACAGCGACACCTCGACCAGCGACACGGTGCTTGCCTTCGCCACCGGCAAGGCGGGGAATGCGGTGCTGGAAGATAGCGACAGCGCAGGCGCCGACGCCTTCCGCGCGGCGCTGTCCGACCTGTGCCTGCGACTGGCGCATCTGGTGGTGCGCGACGGCGAAGGCGCATCGAAGTTCATCCGCATCGACGTGGAAGGTGCCGAAAGCGACGCCAGCGCGCGTCGTATCGCGCTCAGCATCGCCAACTCTCCGCTGGTAAAGACTGCAATCGCTGGCGAGGACGCAAACTGGGGCCGCGTGGTGATGGCGGTCGGCAAGGCGGGCGAACCGGCCGATCGCGACAAGCTTTCCATCCGCTTCGGCGCAACACAGGTGGCGAAAGACGGCCTCGCGGTCGAAGGCTATGACGAAGCCCCGGTCGCGGCGCATCTGAAGGGCCATGAAATCGACATCGGTGTCGATCTGGGTCTGGGCGACGGCAAGGCCACCGTTTGGACCTGCGACCTGACCCACGGCTATATCAGCATCAACGCCGATTACCGGAGTTGAACAGATTTGGAGCTAATCGATGCCGCCATCCTGACGAAAGTCAGAATCCATCATCCGAAGCGATGGCGGCTCTGAGTGCTGAGTCAAGTTCAGCATGACGATCTTTAAGAGGTCCGCCCTTGCGGCCTGCAACCGTCGCGAGGAAATGTGCGAATATCGCCGTCACAGCAATATTCGCACATAAAAATCACAATTCGCCTTCAAGCCATGCCTTGAGCCGGCCCTTGGGTTCGGCACCGACCTTGGTCGCGGAAATCTGGCCGTTCTTGAACAGGATCATCGTCGGAATGCCGCGCACGCCATATTTGCCGGGTGCTTCGGGATTCTCGTCGATATTGATCTTGGTGATCGTCACCTTGTCGCCCAGTTCGTCGGCAATTTCCTCCAGCGCCGGGCCGATCATCTTACACGGCCCACACCATTCGGCCCAGAAATCCACCAGCACCGGCTTGTCGGCGCCCAGCACATCGGTTTCGAAACTATCGTCGGTAACGGCAACTGTACCCATGATCGCAATCTCCTTGGTTGACCCATAATGTATGGAGAGGTGCGCACCGGCTCAAGCGGCTGCATCCAAGCTTTATTTTTCCGCCGCCAAGCCGGGCTTGTGCTGCGCCAGTAATTCGGGCGACAGCGCGAACAGCCTCGGCGCACCGGTATAGAGCAGCGCCGCCTCAACCGGCCGGTCGGGAAAAATCACGCTGAGTGCTGCGGCATAAGCCCCCATCTGCGCGAGATGATAGGGCGGAATTGCCTCAAGCGATGCGGGCGTGCGGCGTCCGGTCTTGAAATCGATCACGCGCACCCGGTCCTCCGTCACGACCAGCCGGTCGACGGTTCCGGCAATCACCTCGCCATCGACGACCGCTGCAATCGGTGCTTCGGCCAGCGCATTGGCAGTGAAGATGTCGGCAAATTGCGGGTCGTCGAGAACGGTCAGCACCGCATCGGCGATTTCCGCACGCGCCTGCGCCTCGACAACCCCGCCAGTACTCTCCAGCCAGACAAGCGCCGCATCGCGCCTGCGGTCGGGCGGCAGGTCGGGCAAGCGCTGGAACAATGCGTGGAGCAGTCGCCCGCGCTCGGCGGCCGCACGCATCGCCGGATCGGGGGGCGGGTCGGCCACGGCGTCCACCCCGATTGCCGAGGGCGCGAGCGGGCGCGGCGGGCGCGCTTCTTCCGGTGCATCGCGATGCAGCCAGTCGGGCAGCGCGGGCGGCTCGGCCTTCGCGACCTGCTCGCGTACCTTCGCGGCAACCGGTGCAAGCGGCGGATCGCCTGCGAACGTGCGCGGCGCGTCCTCCTCCGCCTCGGCCACCTCCAGCACATCCATCGCGCCCGCAGCGGCTGCGTACCAGCTCAGTTCGGGCGGCACGCCTTTGGCACGCGGTCCCAGCGAGCCGGCAATCCACAATTGCTCCTCGGCACGCGTCGCGGCGACATAGAATAGCCGCCAATGCTCCTCCAGTTCCTTGCGCTCGGCTTCGGCCAGTGCCTCACCCAGCGGCCCGCCGCGTTCATCGGCGCGCGGGCGAAAGATCGGCAGGCGTGGCCCCTCCCCCTCCTCCGGCCGCCAGTTCAGAATGTCGCGCCGGTTCTGCGTCGGATCGACAGTGGCGTCGGCCAGAATCACCAGCGGCGCCTGCAACCCCTTTGCCCCGTGCGCGGTCATCACCCGCACCGCATCGCGCGGCTGGGATGGGTCGCGGACAATCTCCACCTCGCCCCGGTCGAACCAGTCGAGAAAACGTTGCAACGACGGGGTCGATACGCTTTCGAATTGCAACGCGGCGTTGAGCAGTTCGGCAATCGGATCGCGCGCCTCCTCGCCCAGCCGCCGCAACAGCCTGCGCCGCCCGTCGAGCGGTCCCGACAGGATTTCCTCCAGAAAACGATAGGGCGTGGCAATGTCCGCGCGCGCCAGCATCGCGGTGAGCGGGGCCAGCCGTTCGGCGGGCTGCGTACCGCGTAAATGTCGCCACAGACTACCGCGTTCGCGCTTCGCCGCCGCCATCAGCTCGTCCTGCGTCCAGCCGATCAGCGGCGATACCAGCAGGCTGGCAAGGCTCAGATCATCCTCCGGCTGGAGCACGAAGCGAACGGCGGCGAGCAAATCCTGTACCGCCAGCGGCGCGTTGAGGCGCAGCCGGTCGACGCCCGCCACCGGCACCCCTTCGGCATAAAGCCGCGCGACGAGCAGCGAAGCCAGTTCACCGCGCCGCTTGACCAGAATCATCACATCTTCGGGCCGCAGCGCCCGGCCCTTGCTGGCGAGCATATGGCCGCCGTCCAGCCATTGCTTCACCTGCGCCGCGATGCGTTTCGCCACCTCGCGCACGGCATCGTCGATCCAGCCCTCTTCATCCTCGTCGCTGCCGCCCTCGATCACCGGCGGCAACAGCGTGACGCTGCCCGGTCCCGGCACTTCGCTGGCATGGGCTTCCAGCATCTCCATCCCCATGCCGGGCGCAGGGATGGCGGCAATCGCGGCATCGACGAATTGCAGCACCGGTCGCGTCGAGCGGAAGCTGTGGGTCAGCGACAGCGTTTCCAGCGGTCGTGCCTCCACCTCCGGCGGCGGATTGCCTGCCAGCACTTCGAAATGGCGGTGCGCCAGTTCGAAATAATAGGGATCGGTGCCCTGAAACCCGAAAATCGCCTGTTTATAGTCGCCGACCGTGAACAGCGTGCGGAAACTGCCTGCCGGAGCACCCTCGCCCGCGAAAAATTCGTCCGCAATCGCACGGACGATAGTCCATTGATCCCAGTTGGTATCCTGCGCCTCGTCGATCAGCACATGCTCGGTCGCCTGATCCAGCTTGTAGCGCACCCAGTCGCCCATGCCCGGTTGCCGCAGCAGCGCCAGCGTCATGCGGATCAGGTCGTCGAAATCGACCGCACCGGCCCGCCGCTTGGCACGCGCATAGATATCGGCATAGGCGCGGCCCGCCTCCACTCCCTGTGCGAGCAGGTCGGCATAGGCGGCGCGCGCGCGCATTCCGATCAGTTCGGCACAGCGGGCACCCAGCCGAACCGCCATGTCTTCATAAGCCGGTTCGGCATCCACCAGCTTGGCCGAATATTTGCGCGGCTCGCCCTTGGCGGTGTGGAAGACGCCGACCAGCGCGTCCAGCATAGCGGCCCGCGCACCCGCGTCGGCCGCAAGCCAGTTTTCCACCAGATCGGCGTGTTTGTTGCCGGTGGCGCTGTTCCAAGTCCGGTTGGCGAGCGCGATTGCACGCAGCGCGGCAATATCGAACGCCGCATCGTCACACGCCTGGGCCAGTTCCGCCTCGATATCGCCCGACGGCAGGTCGAGCGCGCGGCGCAGATACGGCTGTATCCCGCTTGGCAGTGCCGCCATCGTGTCGGGCGCGTGCGCACAGGCGAGCAGGAACGCTTCCGCCTGCCCCTCTCCCATCCGCAGGGACAGCGCGCCCACCGCATCGGCCAGCCGCGTGCCGCTGTTGCGATCCTCTTCCTCCAGCATCGCGGCAAGCGCATCGCGCGCCATCGCCGCTTCCTCGCGCGCCTCCAGCGGGCGGAACCCCGGTGTCAGCCCCGCCTCGACCGGAAAAGCGGAAAGCAGCGTCTGGCAGAAGCTATGGATCGTCTGGATGCGAATGCCGCCCCCCGGTGCATCGAGCACGCGCGCGAAAAGGGTACGGGCATGCGCGCGCTGTTCCGGCCCGCCTTCCTCGCCCAATGCTTCCAGATCCTGAAACAATGCGCGGTCGTCGGCACGCACCCAGCTTGCCAGCCGCGCGCTGATCCGGCTTGCCATTTCCGCCGCCCCCGCCTTGGTAAAGGTCAGGCACAGGATCGCGCCGGGATCGACACCGTGCAGCAACAGGCGAAACACCCGCGCGGTCAGAACCTGCGTCTTGCCGGTGCCCGCCGATGCCGACAGCCAGACATGCCGGGCGGGATCGCTGGCGATACGCTGCGCACCCTTGAGCGGCGGAAGCGGATTAGCCACGGTCGCGCCCATACCATTCATCGCGCCGCATCAACTGGTCATAATCGGCATAGGGCGCATATTCGGGCACCAGCTTGGCGGTGAACGGTACATCGCCGGTCAGCCATGCCCCGGCTGCCTCGGTGAAGTTTTCCGCTGCCATCGCAACGAAATCCTCCGCTGCGATAGGATCGCGCTTCTTGGGGTCGACCGGCGAGTCCACCCGCCCGAAACCGCCCGCACGATTGCGTGCCAGCGACCAGTATTCGAATGCCTCCGCCACGCCCTGCACATCCTTGAACCCGTCGCGCTCGGCAATCAGGCCCAGCAGGCCGAGTTGCAGGCTGTATCCGGCCTTGATCGCGCGGTTCGACGGCGGCTGACCGGTCTTATAATCGACAATCGCCAGCCCCCCGGACGCCAGCCGGTCGATCCGGTCGTAGGTGCCGCGCAACCGCACGCCGGCAATATCGATCGACCCGGATTGTTCGACATCGATCACCGCGCGCCCGTCGCGCTGCTGCTGGCGAAGCTGCTCGGCGATCCAGTCGATCGCTTCCATCAGGCGCGGTTGCCACAGCGCGCGCATCATCGGATGGGCATCGGCCAGCATGGCCAGCGCGCGCGGCCCCAGTCGTTCGGGATTGCAATCATCCTCCCGCGCCCAATATTCGAGCACGCGATGCACCTCCGTTCCGCGCCATGCCGCACCCGGATCGGCATCGACCGGATCGAGCGGCGCAAGTTGCAGCATCCGCTTCGCATAAAAGGCATAGGGGTCGGCCTTCAGCCGGTCCACTTCCGTCACCGAAATACGTTTCGGCCGCTCGGCAGCGGGGGGACAGGGTTCGGGCCGCTCGCTGGGTTCGAATGCGCCGGGATCGTCCAGCGCCTGCGCCCATGCCGACAGTGCACTGGCCTTTTCCAGCCCGCCCGACAGCGCCTCCAGCCGCAACCAGAAACGCGAAGCGATGGTCGGTGCGCTGGCATCGCGACGCGCGCGTGTCAGCAGTACTTCCGGCGCGCCCAGTGCACCCGCCAGATCATGCGCCGATAGGCCGATCCGCCGCTCCAGCCCCGGCAGGCCCAGCTCGCTGCGAATGCGCGGTGCCAGCCATGGATCGGGCGCGGGCAGCCCCGGCCACACTCCTTCGTTCAGTCCGCCGAGAATCATCAGGTCTGCGGTCTGCAACCGCGCCTCCAGCAAGCCGTAAATCGCCAGCCGCGGATGCCCGCCCTGTGGCGGACGCACCGCAGTTTCGTCCATCAGCGTGCGCAGCAGCGCGGTCAGCGATTCCGGCTCGGCTTCACGCGGACCATGCGCAGCTTCGCGTTCCAGCCCGTCGAGCAGTTCCGCCGCCGCACGCCCCTCCGGTCGCGACCAGACGGCATCGCCGCACAGGAGCGATGCCGCTTCGCGCATCGCGGCGATCAGGTCGGATAGCGGCTGTCTGCCCTGCGAAAATTGTGCAGCAATCGGGTGCAGCATTTCAACGATGCGCGGCCAGCCCTCTTCCGCCGCAGCACGGACGGACGCATCCCGCCCGCTGCGATCCGACAAATGCGCTTCGATACCCGACAGCCCCGATGCCGGACGCGGCCCACGCAGCGCCAGATCGAGCTTGCGCACCCCCTCCAGCCAGGCGGGACGCCCCTCGCCCGCACATACCAGCGGATGTTTGAGCAGCACCAGCAGCGGCACCGGCGCAAAGCCCTGCGCCGCCGCATCGGCCAGCGCCAGCAGGAACGTCCCCGGCGGCAACATCGACAGCGGCTGCCCCGCCGTATCGTCGACCGTCAGGTTCCAGCGCGCGCAATGCGCCGCGACCCGGCGGGCAAGTGCACGGTCGGGCGTCACCAGTGCCGCCGTCCGCCCCGGTGTCTCCGCCACCTCGCGCAGAGCAATGGCAATCGCCTGTGCTTCATCGGCTGGCGTTGCGACGTCCAGCGTGCGGACTCCGGCAAAACGGCGCTGGGCGGCGGGAAGATCGGTCCATTCGCGCGTAAACTGTGCGGGCGCCAGCGCGTTGGCAATGGCGCGGCCGCGCGGGGGCGGTGCATCATGCTCGCTGCCGCCGCGCCACACCGACACTTCGGCGCGGTTCACGCTCATCCGGTCGAGCAGCAGCTTGAGGTGATATTGCGGATGCGTCTCGACCGAACGCGGCCGCCTGCCCGTCACCGGATCGGGATCGTGCGGGCCAAGCGCATCCCAGACGCGCTCCTCCATTCCCACGGCAAGGTCCGGCAACACCACCAGCCCGTTCGGTAGTTCGGAAATGCTGCGCAGCAATCGCGCGACCGCAGGAGCCGAGGTGGTTACGCCCGCCGCGCACACAAAGCCTTTTGCCGGATTGGTTTTCCAGTGCTTCGCCGCCCGATCGAGCAGGTGCCGTCGCCGTTCCGCCAGATCGATCCGGCCCAGTTCGCGCAACACCGCGGGCCACTGATCGAGGATGATTTCGAACAGCCGTAACGAGCGTTCCCAATGTTCGGTCAGCCCGTCGCCGACATCGATATCGCGCAAGACGTGCGGCGATACTTCCTCGACCAGCAACTGGTCCAGCGTTCGTGCCAGATCGCCGGCCAGCCGCACCGCCTCCGCCGCATCGACTGGCGCGCCTGCCCGTGCCTGCGCTTCCTGCACCAGCCGCGCAAGGATCATCCGTCGCTGCAAGGGCTCAATGGCGGGGGGCAGCGGTTCGGCATCGACCGGATCGAGAAACGGCCCCGCCGCTTCATCGAGTTCGGGATCGCCGATCGCCACCAGTCGAGGAAGCAGCAACCCGCCCTCGCTTGCGCGCACGAACGCATCGCTGACCGCCCGGATCGCGCGGTTGTTGGGCAACAGCACAACCCCGCGCGCGAATGCCATGCGGTCCTTGCCGAACCGCTTCAGCAACCCGATGGCAAGTGCGTCGGCAAAGGCGCGATGCGCCGGGATCGTATAGAGATGCGGTCCCCGGCGCTCAGCCATCGGCCAGCAGGGCTTCGGTGCGGGCAATCGCGCCGGGCGTGCCGACATCGAACCACAGCCCCTCATGCACCTGTGCAAAGGCGCGCTCTGCCTCAATCGCACGCTGCCAGAACAGGTTGGTGGAAAACGGTCCTTCCGGCCAATCGGCAATGATCCGGGGCGACAGAATCTGCACGCCGGTAAATACGAACGGTGCCATACGCCCCGGCGCGCGCCGCTTGGTAATCTTGCCGAACGCGTCGATATGAAAATCACCGCGACCGGGATGGTTGTTGGCATTGGCTAGCGGCACCAGCAGCAGCAGCGCGTCCATGCGCGCATCGTCCCATTCCGCCGCCAGCGAACGGATCGCATCCACCGGCCCGTCAACCCACAGATTGTCGCTGTTGACGCACAGAAACGGCTTGTCGCCCAGCATGTCGCGCGCCTGTACCAGCCCGCCGCCGGTTTCCATCAGTTGCGGACGCTCATCGGAGATCAGTACCTCCATCTCTTCGCGCCGACGGATCAGATGCGCCTCCAGCGCATCGGCGAGATAATGGACGTTGACCACCGCACGTTTTACACCCGCGGCCTGCAACCGGTCGAAAACATGGTCGATCAGCGGCTTGCCCGCCACCTCGATCAGCGGCTTGGGGCGCATCGCGGTCAGCGGGCGCATCCGCTTGCCCAGCCCGGCGGCCATCACCATCGCGGTTTCCGGGGCTGCAACCGGCGGCGTAGGCCGTAGCGCAAGCGTCTGACGTGTGCTCATGCTTCCCCCGACAGTTTCAACGGATCGCCGCGCTTGTCCATTGGCACATTGGCCGCAAACCATGCCGCCACCGGCGCCAGCGCGGGATGGGCAAGGTCACGCTCCAGATAAGTCCAGACACGCGGGCACAGCGCTGGATAACGCCGCTTGCCGTCACGTTTCCAAAGCCGCGCAAAAATGCCGATGATTTTCGCATTCCGCTGCGCGCCAAGGACATGATAGGCGGTGCGAAACGCCTCCCCCGCCCCGGTCGTACGACAATAGCGGTCGAGCATTGCCGCCTCCAGTTCCGCCGGGACGTCGCGCCGCGCATCCTGCAACAGCGACACCAGATCATAGGAACGATGCCCGGCAAGCGCGTCCTGAAAATCCAGCAGGCCCAGCGTCTCCGCGCTATCGCCGATCAGCATGATATTCTCGGCATGATAATCGCGCAGCACGGTGACGGGATCGTCACGGTCGACCTGTTTCAGCACCGCATCCCATGCGGCGCGATAGCCGTCTCCATCGACCTCAATCCCCACCGCCGGGCAGTACCATTCGGGGAACAACCCGGCTTCTCGCTGATATTCCGCATCATTATAGGGGCGCACCGGCGCGGCCGGATAGTCATGCAGGCGAACCAGCAGATCGACCGCCGCCGCATAGAGCCGCAATTCGCTTTCGCGTGCGGCATCGACGGTTTCGCGCATCCGCGCATCGCCGAAATCCTGTAGCAGCACCAGCCCTTCGCCCAGATCGTCGGCCAGAATTTCTGGCGCCGCAAAACCCCGCTCGGTCAGCCAGCGGGCAATCGCGATGAACGGGCGCGGGTCTTCCTGCGGCGGCGGTGCATCCATCAAAATCGCGCTGCGTCCCGGCGCGACGGCACGGAAATAGCGTCGGAAGGAAGCATCACCCGCAAGCGGCAGGATTTCGGCGTCGCCCCAGCCCGCACGGGCCAGAAAAGACGACGCGGCGGCGGGAGGATTCATGTCAGCGGCCATCGCCCCCTCCATGCCTCAGGCACTCGCGCTGTCAAGCCGCGCGTGCCGTCCGGTTGCATCCTCAGGGTCAGCCACAGGGCGTCATGCCACCAGCGATCGTCCAGCCGCTCCGGCCATTCGACGATCAGCAGCGAATCCGTCCGCGCCTCGTCCAGCCCCAGTTCGTCCGCCTCCGACGGGTCTTCAATCCGATAGAGATCGACATGCAATACCGGAAACCGCACTTCCGGCGGATCATAGGGTTGTACGATCGCAAAGCTGGGCGACGGCGCTTCGCCTGCCAGCCCCAGCGCCGCCAGCAGCCCGCGCGCGATGCTGGTCTTGCCCGCGCCCAACGGCCCCGACAGCGCAATGACATCGCCGGGACGCGCCACTGCCGCCAGCCGTCCGCCCAGCGCCAGACTTTCGGCTTCGCCGTTCAGGATCATCCGCGCGGCAGTTCGATGGTGATCAACGTGCCCTCGCCCGGTTCGGTGATCAGGTCGATGCTGCCGCCATGCGCTTCCACGAACCGCTTGGCGAGCGGCAGGTCGAGGCCCAGCGCGGAATCGCCGCCCCCCGGCCCGGTGGCAAACCGGTCAAAGGCGCGCTTTGCCCTGTCGCGGGTCATGCCGGGACCGTCATCCGAAACCACGATCCGCGCGCTGGCTTTTTCGCCATCGACATGCAGCAGCACCCGCTTGCCCTTCGCCAGATTGCCGACCGAATAGCGCAGCAGATGCTCGATTGCCTGACGGATACGCCGCTGGTCGCCGGCAACGCTCCCTGCCGATCCCAGCACCTCGACCGCCAGATCGACACCGCGTTCGCGCGCCGGTCCGGCCACCGCCTCGGCTGCGGCATGGGCAGTGAGTTCCAGATCGACCGGCTTTTTCGCAACCTTGGCATCGTCGCCCTCGGTCAGGTCGAGCACATCGTCGATCAGGCCCGACAGACGCGCCACCGATTCCAGAATTGCCTCCGAATATTCGACGCCGCTGTCGCTCAGTTCGCCCGCATAGCCACCGTGCAGCATCTCCGCGAACCCCTTGATAGAAGTCAGCGGGGTGCGCAGTTCATAGCTCATATTGGCGACGAAGGCGGTCTTTACCCGATCGGCGGCCTCCAGCGCTTCATTGCGGTCGCGCAGCGCCTGTTCGATGCGACGGCTGTCGGAAATGTCGAGCATGGTGAACAGCGCATTGCCGTCGGGCAAGGGCACCGCGGTAAATTCGAAATGACGGCCATCGGCGAAAGCGACACGTCCGCCGCGCTGCTGCCGCTCTACTGTTGCAGAGCGTACCAGCGCTCCGATCAGCGAGGCCCGGTCGGGATTGGCCAGCTTCTTGGCGCCCGCCTGCGCCAGCGCATCGACACGCGGATGGCTGGCCAGCAATTCCTCGTCAAATCCCCAGACCAGCCGGAACTTGTTGTTCCACAACTGCAACCGGCCATCGGCGGCGAACACGCCCAGCGCCTCGAACAGATTGTCGAAGGTCGCAGTCCGGACGCGCAACAACGTGTCGCGCGCGCTCGCCAGTTGCACCTGTTCGGTCCGATCCTCGAAAATCAGCAGCAGTCCGCCTTCGGGCAGCGGCTGCGCGACGACGCGCAGATGCGTACCGCCCGGCAGGTGCCAGTTCTCCTCAATCTCCGCATCGGCGACCTGAAACCATTCCCGCCGCTCCGCCTTCCAGCCGGGAAAGTCGCGCACTTCGGGCAGACGGTTGGCTTCACGCATCCGTTCGAGGATGCGGTCGAATTCGGGCCGGTCGGACAGCCATTCGGGGCGCATCGCGAACATCCGCCGGAACGCCTCATTACAGAAACGCAGGCCCCGGTCGGTGCCGAACTGCGCCACGCCCGCCGACAGACGGTCGAGCAGGGCGCGCTGGGCATCGGCGAAACGCCGGATACCGGCGCGCGCCTGTTCCAGCTCCTCGACATCAATAGCGAAGCCTGCCGCGCCGCCATCGGGAAGCGGAATGTCATGCACTTTCAGCATGCGCCGCGCGCCGCCGATGGTCGCGGGCACCGCCGACATTTGCGGCTGGCCGCTGTCGCGCGCAATCGCGGCATTGGCGAGCGGGCCGCCCATTCCCGAATCCTCGACCAGTTCGATCTGCCGCCCGATCACCTGAGCCGCATCCTCGGCCTCGACCGCGCGGACATAGGCGGTATTGACCATGGCGAGCTTCAGATTTTCGTCGCGATACCACATCGGCAACGGCGCCGCCTCGATCAGCCCGCGCAGTGCATCGAATGCGGCACCCAGCCCGCTGACTTCTTCGCGCAGGGTGAACAGTTCCTCCTGCATCTCGGATGCATCGAAGAACCAGACCAGCACCCCGCCCGGCGCATTGAGGTTCGCCGGTGCGCGCATCCCGACCGCCAGCAGGCTGCGTTGCGATTCCTTTGCCTTCACCCCCACCCGGAACGGGCGCGCTGCCCGCTGCGCCCCGCGCACGGCATCGTTCAGCGCCTGCGCCGATCCGCTATCCAGTCCATGCTCGCCTTCGGACAGGTCGCGCAGGGTGGCAGGCGGCATCGCCAGTCCCAGCCAGTCCTCAAGCTGTTGCGGGCATTCGACCCGGCCATCGGCACGCACGATCATCGGCGCGGCGGGTGACGTGGCCTGCAACACCTCCAGCCGCGCGGCGACAGCCCGGTCGTGGGTCGCATCGCGCCGCATTCGCAGTCCGATATAGAGCGCGATCAGCCCGGCCGCGAGCACCAGCGCAACCACCGCACCCAGTATGACGCTACCCGCTGCCGACAGGGTCAGCATGACGGTTGCTCGGCAATTGCGGAGACGGGACGAAACGGCATTCAGCCCTCATAGAAGCGCTGCGCGGAAAACTGAACCAGCTACCGCCATCACCGACCAACTTTTACGACGCCAGAACGGCACCGTTCATCGGATACGGCCTTAGCCGCGCTTCAGCCTCTCGGCATGCCAGCCGACATGCCCGGCCAGGAAGGTCGCAATGAAATAATAGCTGTGATCGTATCCCGGCTGCATCCGCAGCGTCAGGTCGATGCCTGCGTGAGCGCACGCGGTTTGCAGCAATTCGGGCTTGAGCTGTTCGGTCAGGAAATTGTCGGCATCCCCCTGATCAACCAGCAATTCCGGAACCCGCGCGCCATCGTCGATCAGCGCACAGGCATCATAGGCTCGCCAGGTCGCCCGATCATCGCCCAGATACCCGCCCAGCGCCTTTTCGCCCCAGGGACAATGGAGCGGCGAAGCGATCGGCGCAAAGGCGGAAATGCTGCGAAACCGATCGGGGTTGCGCAGCCCGATGGTCAACGCACCGTGTCCGCCCATGGAATGGCCGGTAATGCCCTGACGCGCCATATCAGCCATCGGAAATTCAGCCGCGATCAGCGCGGGCAGCTCATCCTCGATATAGCTGCGCATGCGGTAATGGGTGGCCCAGGGCTGCTCGGTCGCATCGACATAGAACCCTGCGCCCTTACCGAAATCATAGCCTTCATCATCGGGAACATCGTCACCGCGCGGAGAGGTGTCGGGCGCAATGAAAATTATGCCATGTTCAGCGCAGGCGGCACGATATTCGCCTTTCTCGGTGACATTGGCATGGGTGCAGGTCAGCCCCGACAGATACCAGAGCACCGGCAGCTTTGCGCCGGCGTCATGCGGCGGCACAAAGATCGAAAACGTCATGTCGGTGCCGGTGCTGGTCGATGCATGGCGGTACACACCCTGCACCCCGCCATGCGCCTTGTTGGTCGATAGGGTCTCCATACCTGCCTCCGGTCAGTCAGGCCGGTACAGCGCGCAAACCTTGTTTCCCGCCGGATCGCGCAGATAGGCCAGATACAGTTTGCCGAACGCATTTTCGCGATAGCCCGGCGGGTCTTCGACCGCCGTGCCGCCATGGGCGACGCCTGCCGCATGCCATTTGTCCACCGCATCCGAATTCGATGCGCCGAAGCCGATTGTTCCGCCATTGGCGCAGCTCGCGGGTTTTCCGTCAATCGGTCTGGTCAGCAGAAACAGGCCGCCGGGATGCATATAGATGACCCGGCCCTTGGGATCGACCTTTCCCGGTCCGATGCCCAGTTCGCCCAGTACCGCATCGTAAAATTCCTTGGATGCGTCAATATCGTCAGTTCCCAGCATGACATGGCTGAACATTGGCATTCTCCTTAATAGACCACGACGCTGCGGATGCTTTCGCCCGCGTGCATCAGGTCGAACCCCTTGTTGATCTCTTCGAGGCTGAGAACGTGCGTGATCATCGGGTCGATGGCGATCTTGCCGTCCATATACCAGTCGACGATCTTCGGCACATCGGTCCGCCCGCGCGCACCACCGAACGCGGTACCTTTCCACACCCGTCCGGTGACAAGCTGGAACGGGCGGGTGCTGATTTCCTTGCCCGCTTCCGCGACGCCGATGACGATCGATTCGCCCCAGCCGCGATGCGCGCATTCCAGTGCGGTGCGCATCACCTCGGTATTGCCGGTCGCGTCGAAGCTGTAGTCCGCGCCGCCGTCGGTCAGCTCGTTGAGTTTCGCAATGGTTTCCTCGCGGCTCATACCTTTGCTGTTGAGGAAATGAGTCATGCCGAACCTGCGGCCCCATTCCTCGCGGTCAGGGTTGATGTCGACACCGATAATGCGGTTGGCACCGACCATCTTCGCGCCCTGAATGACGTTCAGGCCGATGCCACCCAGCCCGAACACCACGACATTGCTGCCCGGCTCCACCTTCGCGGTGTTGACCACCGCGCCGACGCCGGTGGTGACGCCGCAACCGATATAGCAACTCGTCTGAAACGGCGCGTCCTCACGGATTTTCGCCACCGCGATTTCGGGCAGGACGGTGAAGTTGGAGAAGGTCGAGCAGCCCATATAATGATAGATCGGCTGTCCCTTGTACGAAAACCGGCTGGTTCCGTCGGGCATCAGCCCCTTGCCCTGCGTGCCGCGGATTGCGGTGCAAAGATTGGTCTTCTGACTCAGGCAGGATTTACATTGGCGACATTCCGGCGTGTAGAGCGGAATGACGTGGTCGCCCGGCTTCACGCTTTCGACGCCCGCACCCACTTCCCGCACGATCCCGGCGCCTTCATGGCCCAGCACACTGGGAAACAGTCCCTCGCTGTCCAGCCCGTCCAGCGTATAGGCGTCGGTGTGGCAGATGCCGGTCGCCATGATTTCGACCAGCACCTCGCCCGCTTTCGGGCCTTCAAGGTCCAGTTCGACGATCTCCAGCGGCTTCTTCGCTTCAAATGCTACGGCGGCGCGGGTCTTCATGGCGGGCGTCCTTACGTGATTCATGGTCCGCCTCCCACATGGCGCAGGCGGGATATGAATGAAAGAGGCGCGCACCGTATCGACCGCAGATGGTGGACGTATCGGCTCAGGCACCATATGTCCGGTCGCGCCAATTCAACAGGCTTGCGGGCGACCTTCTCCACGCTGCCTTTTTTTCGAACCGTTCCGTAAAGGATCGCCGTCATGTCCGACCGCCTCTCCGAAAAATCGCTGCCATCGATTTCCGGTATCGCTACCACGCCTGCCTATGATCGTTCGTCGGTGTGCACCGGTGTGGTGCATCTGGGCATCGGCGCCTTTCATCGCGCGCATCAGGCGGCTTATTTCGATCGCGCATTGACGGACGGCGACCTGCGCTGGGGCATCACCGGCGTATCGCTGCGATCCGGCGGGGTCCGCGATCAGATGGCACCGCAGGATTGCCTCTACACGCTGCTCGTGCGCGACGGGGAGCAGCAGGACGCCCATATCGTCGGCGCGGTCCGGGATGTGCTGGTGGCGCCAGAAAATCCGGCTGCGGTAGTCGAAGCACTCGCGGCGCCGGACGTGCATCTCGTCACGCTGACCGTTACCGAAAAAGGCTATAAGCTTGACCCGTCCACCGGCGCCCTGATGACCGAAGATGCCGATGTTGCCGCCGACCTTTCGAACCTCGACGCGCCGCGTACTGCTCCCGGTTTTCTGGTCGCAGGGCTGGCGAAGCGTCGCGCAGCGGGTCTGCCGCCCTTTACTGCGATCAGTTGCGACAATCTTCCCCATAACGGTCGCAGACTGGAACGGGCTGTACTGGCAATTGCGCGCGCCCATGATGCCGATCTTGCCCGGTGGATAGAAAGCGAAGGCGCGTTTCCGCAAACCATGGTGGACCGCATCGTTCCCGCCACCACGCCCGATGACATCGCCGCACTGTCGGAGATGCTGGGTGCCGAAGACCGTGCGATGGTGAAAACCGAACCCTTCACCCAATGGGTCATCGAAGACAGGTTTGCCGGCGATCGGCCAGACTTTGCAGCGCTTGGCGTACAGCTCACTGCATCGGTACCGCCCTGGGAAGACGCAAAACTGAGAATGTTGAACGGCTCGCATTCGGGAATCGCCTATCTGGGCAGTCTTGCGACCATCGACTTTGTGCACCAGTTCGTCGAGCGCCCGGAAGGCAAGCATTTCGTCGAGACGCTATGGGACGAAGCGGAGCAGACACTGTCGCCGCCGCCCGAACTCAACATCGCAGCCTATCGCCGCGACCTGATGCAGCGTTTCACCAACAGCGCGTTGCAGCACCGCACCCGCCAGATCGCGATGGACGGTTCGCAAAAACTGCCGCAGCGCCTGCTTGCCCCCATTGCCGATCGCACGACAAAGGGACTTGAGTCCCCCGCGCTGACGCTGGCGGTGGCGGCATGGATGCGCTGGCAGGGCGGCGTCGATGACGCAGGCAAAGGCTTTACCGTCGACGATCCGATGGCGAACCGCACCGCTGCAGCGCTCGTCGGGTGCGCCACGGCGAAAGAACGGATGGAGGCACTGCTGGCGCTCGACGCAATCTTCCCGGCGTCGCTGGCTGCAAACGATGCGTTCCGCAATGCACTGGCCGACTGGCTGGAAATTCTTGAAAAGGAAGGCGCAACCGGCGCATTGCGTCGGGTATAGCCGCGCCGTGCTTCAGGAAGCAGGCATCCCGGACAACACCGTCTTGCAATCCTGCCCATGGGTTTCGGCCCAGGCGATATATTGCAGCCGAACCGCATCGTCGGGGGATATGCCCAGTTCGTCGGCCGCCGTTTCGGTCTTGCCGAACCGGCGCGGATCATAGCCGGTGATGCCGATAAAGTCGGTCAGCGCTTCCAGATAATAGCCGAACCGGCTGGCATGATAATGGTCCCATGCCCACAGATCGACCTTGCCATAGGATATCCCGTCATAGGGATCGGGGTCGGCCACGCCTGCCGCCATGGCGCAATTGAATGCCTGTCCTACCGGGTTCACCCGGTCGATATCCGGCGACGCCTGCGCCGCCAGATCATAGCCGTGCCGGACATCCAGCGCCATTTGGGTGATCGGCTTTCCATACCAGGCACCGCCCGGCACATAGGTCTGATCAGGCCGCGACCATGTTGCGGTCAGGCTGACGTCCACTTTGGGGTTCTTTGCCCTGAACATTTTGGCGAACCATCCGGAATAGGTGATGGTCTTTTGCGGATTGCCGGGATGCTGCGGGTCCAGCGTGCTGTAATCCTGCATGACGACATGGTCCCACGGACGATCGACCAGCGAACGCTTATTGTCCCAATGCCATTCGAGATTCTTGCCGCCGGAGGTTTCCAGACTGACCGTGTAGTGCAGTCCCGCTTCCTGCGTGAACAGTTTGAACAGGGCGGGCACGCCACCGACATGATCGTCGTTCAGATCGTCCACAGTCGTATCGCGATATTTCCATACCGGCGAATGCGCGCCATAGGTGAAGCTGTTGCCGATGAAGAGTACGGTTTGCGGGTCGTCGGAGGCTGCGTCCAGTTTCTGCGCACCCGCAGGCACCGCAGCCAGCAATCCCGCGGTCAGTGCCACCAATGCCATGCGCGATACCAACGGCCTGTCCATCCGACTTATCTCCCTGTCACCTCGAATCCGTCGCGATATGCGCTTTCGAACCGTGCAACGCCAACCAAAAAAGGCGGGGGAGGAAGCATTGCCTCCTCCCCGCCCATCTATCCGAAACGTCAGAATGCGAGCTTCATCTGCAACCGGATATTACGGCCCGGCGCAATCACCTCCGCCTTGTTGAGAGCGGCGGCGTTACGCTGCACATCGTTGGTCAGATTCTGTCCGATCACCGAGAAGGCTATGCCCGGCCGCTTCCGGAACGGCTTTATCGTCATATGCGCGCTCAGGTCGTTGAACGCCGGCGTCGGCGTATCGAACGCGCCATATTCATCCTGACGGCCATTGTGCAGGAACAGGAAACCGGCATCCAGCATCTTGCCCGTCCAGGTCATACCCCCGCCATAACGATAAGGCGGAATGCGCGGCACGTTGCTGCCGTCGTCCAGCGTGGCGCGAACATAATCCGCCAGCCCCTTTACGCGAAGACTGCCGCTTGTCCCGTTGACCAAATCAATGGACGCCTGCCCCTCCAGTCCGCGGAAATGCGCACCCTGCTGGCGATAGAAGAGTTCCTTCAACTCGCCGTCGGGACTGGTGGTGCAAACGCCCGCATCGTCGCAGGTCCGGCCGGTCAGGTCGCCATAGATATAGTTGTTGAACCACGAGCTGTAAGCGCTGCCTTCGAAACGGAACCTGCCGCTGTTGACGCGGATCGTCGCTTCCAGCGAGTTCGCCCGCTCGATCTTCAGGTTCGGATCGCCCGTCTCGAACGTATTCGGACCATCATGACCGCCGCGCGCGAACAACTCCGTAATTGCCGGAGCACGACCGGTGCTGGAAAAGGTCAGCCCCAGCTTCACCGTATGCGCCAGATCATAAAGTGCACCGATTGCGCCGCTGAGCGGAGTGAAGTCACGATCCGTGAAGATATTGGACGCAGGCGTACCTTCAACATGAACGTGTTCGACACGGCCCGCGACCTGCAACCGCAGATTGGCGGTGAGCGGCGTGTTGGAGAAGATGTACCCCGCCTCACTTTGGGTCACGGTCGGGAACAGGTAGGAACTGTCGGCACCTATCGCGGAGAAATTACGCCGCTGCACCTCGACCCCGACCGCGGTATTCTGGATCGGCCCGATCGGCTGCAACAGCAATTCTGCTCGCCCGTCATATTCCGTATTCTTGAACGTCGTATCGACGGTGCCGTCGGGTTCGGTCTCATTATGCGCATAATCGGCATAGCTGGCATCGATCTTCAATGACTTGAACGGGCCGGAAGCGAAGCCGATCGCGTTCTTCGTCATCACCTTGGTCTGGTGCATGTCGATAAAGGTCGTGTCGCTGGGGATGCCGTATTGTGCATCATAATGCGTCACCGCAACGCCGACATGGGTATCGTCATTGAAGAAATAGGACGCGCCCACCGCCTGACCATAACCATGGAAGAACGAATTCTGCTGGGTGCCCAGCGGCGTATCGTAATCGTCGGCATGACGATAATAGCCGTCGACATGCACCGCCAGATTGCCCGACCGGCCGTCGGCAAGAACGGAGCCTTGTCCAGTATCCGAAACGCTGTCGAAACCGCCGTCAATCTCTCCCGACAGATCCTTGTCGGGCAATGACGTCGGGACGCGGTTGTTGATCGCATTGACCACACCGCCGATGGCCTGACTGCCGTAGCGCAGGGCAGCCGCACCGCGCACCACCTCAATGCTGCGCGCGGACAGCGGGTCGATGGGAATACCGTGATCGGGACCGATGTCGGACACGTCCGAACTGCTCAGTCCGTCCTCCAATATGCGCACGCGGGTGGCATCCATGCCGCGAATAATCGGGCGGCTGGCCCCTGCGGCAAAGCCTGTCGCGGCAACGCCGGGAATATCCTTCAGCGAATCAGCAATGCTGGCACCGCCGCTGTCGAGAATCTGCTGGCGGTCGACCTTGGCCGAAATCGACGGGGTTTCGTCGGCACCCAGATCAAACGGGGTTGCCGTGACAATGATGTCCTTGGCACCCGATTGGGCCTGACTACTCGTACCGGGTTGCGGATCGGCCGGTTTAGCCGATGCCGCCAGCGGAAGGAGCGCGACCGTGGCCGCGCCGATCAACAAGGAAACTCGCATAAAAACTCCATTACTCCCTGAGGGCAGCCCAAAGCTGGACGCTGCCCCAAAGCGGCGCGAGAAAATCACGCCCCTGAATTGTTTAGAAACCGGATTCAGAGAAGGAGCGAAGGAGGCGCACGGCTTAGCCAGGCATGCGACCAGCGGGTTGCAACGGACCGCAGCACGGTGGCGGGAGCACCCCGATAGGATTGTCGCTCCGGCTGGAACACCACGACGGGAGAGGCTGCCAGATAGTGACCGGAGGTCTCGCTCGCCTGACAGATTGGGCAGACCGGCGAAGTGTCGAAGGGAGCCGGCCGGTCCACAAAATGCGCGGGCTGTCCGGATGGCCCGGCAACCACAGTACTGACCGGCGGCAGGCGGAAATGCAGATGCGTCTGGGTAAGGCAACTCTGCCACAGAAACGCGCCCAGCACGAACAGCAGCACGGCCAGAAACCAGCCGTTCAGCCGGTGCATCTGATGACGGAAAAATTCAATCATCCCATGCCTGCCGACACAACGCGAGCAGGGTAATCGCAAAGGTTCGCGATTTTCCCATATCCCCTCACGTCACATCGGCTCCCATGCTGCAATGCATCAAACGCACGGGCTATGTTACAACGTCACATTCTGTCAAGCCTTTCCGAACATAAAACTGCAACCGCACTCGCGCTGACGCAGCCTCGCCGCTATCGCGCGCTCTTTTCAGGCTCCGGACGGCAACGTACAACCGGCAGCCGACACCCCGCCGGGCGAAGAGGACAAAGATGGCAGACAACGACAAGGACTTTGAAATCACCATCGTCGGCGGCGGTACGGCGGGATGGATGACGGCAGCCCTGCTCTCCCGCCTGTTCACGCGCGGATACAAGATCCGCCTGATCGAGTCCGATCAGATCGGCACGATCAGCGTCGGCGAAGCCACGATTCCTGCGATCCGCATCTTCAATCAGATGGCGGGCATCGACGAAGCCGAAATGATCCGTGAGACGCAGGCCACGTTCAAGCTGGGCATCGAGTTCGACGGATGGCGGCGACCGGGGCACAGCTATATTCACGGGTTCGGCACCATCGGCCAGGATCTGTTGTGGCTTCACGCCCATCAGTTCTGGCTGGCGCAGCAACGGGCGGGCAAGGTCAAACCGCTCGACGCCTATGCGATCAACTGCGTTGCCGCACGCATGAACCGTTTTGCCCAGCCCGACATGCGCGACCCCGATTCCCCGCTTGCCGGGATCGACTATGCCTATCACTTCGATGCGCTGCGGTTCGCGGCCTTTCTGCGCAAACGCGCCGAAGCGCAGGGGGTCGAACGCATCGAAGGCAAAATTGACCATGTCGAACTGCGCGCAGCAGACGGGTTCGTCGAATCCGTGCGGCTGGAGGACGGACGCAGTTTCGGCGGCGACCTGTTCGTCGACTGCTCGGGTATGCGCGCGCTGCTGATCGGACAGGCGCTGGGTGTCGGGTTCGAGGACTGGAGCCGCTGGCTGCTGTGCGATCGCGCACTGGCGGTGCCGTGCGAAAATGCACCGATCCTCACCCCCTATACGCGCTCGACCGCGCATGCATGGGGATGGCAATGGCGCATCCCGCTCCAGCATCGGCTCGGCAACGGCATGGTCTATTCCAGCGCGCATGTCAGCGACGACGAAGCCGCATCGCGCCTGCTCGCCGGTCTCGACGGGACGCCGCTGAAAGACCCGCTGCCGGTGCGTTTCAAGCCCGGTCGCCGGGAACGCGCATGGGAAAAGAACGTCGTCGCTATCGGCCTGTCTTCAGGCTTTCTGGAACCGCTGGAATCGACCAGCATCCATTTGATCCAGACCGGTATCTTTCGCCTGATCGCGCTGTTTCCGGACCGCAATTTCATGACTTCCGACCGCGAAGAATATAACCGGCAGAGCGCGTTCGAATATGCCGATGTGCGCGACTTCCTGATCGCGCATTACAAGGTAACCCGTCGCGACGATTCCGATTTCTGGAACTATTTGCGTACCATGGATGTGCCTGAAAGCCTGTCGCAGCGGCTTGCCCTGTTCGCTGAAAGCGCGCGCTTCTTCCAGCATGGCAAGGCGGAGCTTTTCCGCGAGGAAAGCTGGGTGCAGGTCTTGCTGGGTCAGGGGCTGGATGCCAATCCGGACCCGATGGTCGACCTGATCCCGCCGGCCGAACGGCAGGCCTTTCTGAACGATATCGAAGAAGTCATTGCCGACTGCGCCAGCCGGATGCTGGGGCATGCCGATTTCATCGCACGCATTCGCAAACCGCCCGCCACCACCCGCGCACCCGGCATTATAAATACCGCAATAACAATGCCTTCAATTACATTCGGTCCAAAAGTGTCACGATAAAGACACGCTTGCGCAAAAAACTGAAAACGGTTTCACAGCCTATTGTAACCGGTTACATCTCTCGATAGGGAAGAATTCTTAGTCGGCGCGACTCGTGCGGACCGCGCGTCCATATGCGTCGTGAATAGAAATCAAACCATCCGGCGATGTCCGGAATCTGGGGTAAGGGAGAGGAACAGTGCGGTCACACGCATCCAAAATTCGTCGAATCACCAACGGCGTTTCTGTTTCAGGCGCGGCATTGGCGCTTGCACTGACAGCGGCGGTCCCTGCCTATGCGCAGACGGGCACTTCCTCCCTCGAAGGTCATGTGACCGGCCTTCCTGCCGGCACGAAAGTCGTCATCGTCGACAACAATACCGGTGAGAAGACGTCGGCAAAGGTTGATGCCAAGGGTAATTATCGCGTCATCGGCCTGCGCCCTTCGACCTACACGGTCATCGTCGCGAACCTTGAGCCGCAGCAGACGCAGCTTTTCATCGGCCAGACCGGCGTCGTCAATTTCGGCAAGAGCACGACCGGCGGCGACATCGTCGTCACCAGCACGCGTGGTCAGGTTGATGTTCGTTCCCCCACCGTTGCGACCAACGTCACCCCGGCGCAGATCGAAAACCTGCCGCAGAATACCCGCAACTTCCTGAGCTTCGCCAGCCTGGCACCGGGCGTAAACCTGTCGCGCGGCGCTACCCCGCAGTTGCAGGCGGGTGCCGTGGCATCATCCAACGTCAATGTGCTGATCGACGGCATGAGCCTGAAGAACCCCGTCAACCATGGCGGCATCTTCGGTCAGAATTACGGTCTGGGGAACCCGTTTCCGCAGATCGCGATTCAGGAATATAATGTCGAAACGCAGAATTTCGGAGCAGAGACCGGACAGGCCGGATCGGCGGTCATCACCGCGATCACTAAGACCGGCGGCAACCACTTCCATGGCTCGGCCTTCATCGATTTTCAGCCGAACAGCTTCATCACCCAGCCCTATTTCGACAAGAAAAACGGCGTCCCGAAACCTGCCTATAACCGCAAGCAATTCGGCGGCGAACTGGGCGGGCCGATCATCCCCGACAAGCTGACTTTCTATGTTGCCGGCGAAGGAACGATCGAAAACCTGCCCGGCACCCAGGGTATTGTTACCAATGTCCCGACCTCTGTATCCAATCTGGTGAACATTTCGCACAACAAGGATTTCAAGCAGGGGCTCTATTTCGGCAAGCTGACCTGGTTCGCGACCGATTCCGATACGGTCAATCTTGAAGCGTTCATCCGCCGTGAGAACAATCTGTCGGATATCGATTCCAATGCGGCTTCGACGCATGGCCGGACGATCCTGACGCATGAGGATCGGTTCCAGTTCAACTGGAAACACCATGCCGGTAATTTCGTCAACGAACTGAACATTGCTTATGACAAGCAGACGCAGGAAACGCCGCCGGTAGGAACCGGTCCGGAATATAATCTGGATAACAGCTATTATAGCGCGTCCGATTGTACTGCGGATGAGATCGCGAACACCAATTGTCAGGTTATGAATCCCGACTTTTCGGCACGCGCACAGCTTGGTGCTCACTATTTCTATCAGGGGGATGCCGTAAAATCCTTCACCTTGAAGAATGACAGCACGCTGATTTCGGGCAACCACACGATCAAGTTCGGTGGCCAGTTTGCGCTGCTGAACATGTCACGCACCGTCAATAACGCGTTTGATGGCCGGTATTTCTATTATAATCCAGGCGCAAGCGGGACGTTCGATCCGCTGACTGATCAGCCCTATGGTGCAAAAATCAACATTCAGTCTTCGCCCACCGTGTCGGCGAAGGACTATCAGATCGGTGCCTATGTTCAGGACGAATGGCGTCCGGACGACCACTGGACGCTGAACTACGGGTTGCGCTGGGATCTGGAAACCAACGCCAACAACAACGATTACGTGACTCCCACTGCTGTTGCCGATGCCTTGCGCAATTATCCGGGCTGGGCCGCCAACGGCATCGACCCCAACAACTACATCTCCACCGGCAGCAACCGTAAGCCGGAATGGGGCGCGATCCAGCCGCGTTTCGGTGTCTCCTACGACGTCCATGGCGATGGCAGCCTGGTGATCTTCGGCGGCGTAGGCCGCTATTTCGACCGCAGCCTGTTTATCGAAGGCGTGCTTGAAACGCTGACCAACTCCAGCAAGATCGCCAACGTCTATTTCTGCAACAATGGCGGCGCCAGTCAGGGCGCCGGAAACGGCCTCACACCGGCCGACTGTGCGCAATGGAACTCCGCTTATCTGAATCCGGCAAATCTACGGGCTCTGGCAAAAACCCAGGGTACGAATGGCGGCGATGTCTGGGTACTCAACAACAAAACCCGCCTGCCCTTCTCCGACCAGCTCGATTTCGGCATCCGCAAGCGGTTCGGGCAGATCCGTACGTCGATCACCTATTCGCACATCAGTTCGCACAACATCTTCCAGTATGTACGCGCAAACTATTTCACCAATGGCTGGTACACCCGCTATCTGCAGACGGACGCCGCCGGAAACGTCATCGGCTGCACTCCCGGCGGCGATGCGTGGATTCAGGACAATATCTCCGATGTGACCTATGCCGCATGCCCGGCGGGCGGCGGCCAGTTGCAGGGATATCAGGGCAAGCTCGATCGCGGCATGTCGGACGGTAAGGCGCAATATGACGCCTTCTACATCAAGGCCGAAAAACCCTTTACCGACAACAGCATCTGGGGCTTCACCACGACGCTCACGCTGCAGTTCGCAAAGAGCAATGTCGCACAGGCGCTCAGTAGCGACGAATTCTACAACGGCTCGCGGCAGGACGCCTATGGCTGGAACTATGTCGGCGGAGTCGAGAAATGGCACCTGGTCACCACCGGCATCTATCGCGCACCCCTGGGCCTCACCCTGTCGGGCACGCTCGACCTCTCTTCCGGCCCGTCCTTCGGCAACGTCGTGTTCGGCGACACGCCCGATAGCGCTTCCGCATATGGCAATTTCGGCGGCGTATTCTATCCCAAGCCGTTTATCGCCTATAAGCGGCTGGACCTGAAGATCGCCAAGACCTTCACCATGCCGTGGGGCGACGGCGATCATAAGCTGACTGCCGATTTCCAGGTGTTCAATGTGTTCAACTGGCTGAACCGGACCTATTCTGCCTGGGGTGCAGGCTCGGGCGATCCCGCGCCGCTCATTGAAAACGGGCAGGTCTATAATGACTCACGCAGGTTCCAGGCAGGAATCCGGTACAAATTCTAAGGCCAGCCCCCCGGGCCGATCCCGAAGCGATGCTATTCTCCCCAGGTTGCATCGCTTCGGGAAAAGCCGGGCACCGGTTTTGAGCGTCGACGGGCTAGGCCCGCCGCCAGCCGACATTGTCGCACTGGCAGCGAGCCTCGCTCCGTTTCCGCCCGCGACCAACCATTATCCCGGTGTACGGTGCATCATCCGGCATCAGGACCGTACCGTAACAGCCTATGTCGAGGCACTGCTGGAGCAAGCGGCACCCTATATCGGCGGTGCGTTCGACATCGACAGTTTCGACCTGAAAGAAGCCAGTTTCTCGCTGGTGACGACACCGGCAGAGGCGCTAACCGCTATCCAGCGTGCACCGCATTTCGACTCGATCGATCCCGACCTCTACGCCGTTCTCCATTATGTCCGACCGAATGCGGGTACCGCATTTTACCGGCAACAGGCGACTTCGATCGAACTGGTCGATCAGGCCAGCCTGAACCGCGTCGTGAACAGCGCCCGCACTACGCCCGCGCCGCACGGCTATATCAATGGGAATCGCGGCGGATATACCTGTATCGGCGCGGTAGAGGGGCTGGAGGGGCGACTGGTCGCCTATCCAGCCCGGCTGCTTCATTCCGGGCGGATACCCCCCGGCTTCATCGGCAGCGACGATCCGGCGCGCGGACGATTGACGACCAACATCTTCATCCGTGCGCATCGAAGCTGAACCGCATCAGGCAGGCGTGGCGGGTGCCTTGTCCAGCCAGCCGCCGCTAAAGCCCGCGCGCCGCAGGCCGCGAACGATGTTCGGGCTGCGCCGCATCACGCTCCAGACCAGATCGTCCTCATGGTTGGCGATGGCACCCAGAATCGGTCCCTGATCGATTCCCAGCCAGTCGTTCGCGACCCAGCCATGCTGTGCATCTACCGTACCGCTGCGCACATCGCGGTCGGTGGCACGGAAGCTGGGATTGAAGCTGTCGCGAAAGCCGTATTCGCCGAACAGCCGGTCGCCATGCTGTTTCAGCATCGCCAGTCCCGCCGGAACCGAAATTTCGGGCGCAAAAGCCAGCGAGCCCAGCGCAGCGGTCGGCGCGATCGTGCCGTCGTCGAACCCGTCAGGCTCATTAATGGGTCCACGTGCCGAATAGCCGCGATATTTGCGCGTCAGCTCATCATGCTCGATGGCGAAACCACCCGGCCCGTCACAGGCCGTCAGCCCCCAGATATCCTTGCTATAGCCACGCCATCCCAGCGGGTTTTGCGTGCAATAGGCACGGTTTGCATAGGTGTTACGGCGACTATTTTCGAAATAGTCGAATCCGGCGGCACGCATCGGTGCGTCATAGATGCCGCGAAAGTCGATCCACATCTCGCTATATTGCGATCCGAACAGCGGCGCGAAGGCCAGCCGCCTCTTATCGCCCTCCCCTTTCCAGAAACAGGGATAGGTTGCGGTCCATGCCTTCCAGCTACCGTCTGCGGCCGGATGGCGCTTCGACCCGAGCGCCAGCACATAGACCAGCTTACCCTCATTATATCCGGTCCAGCGCCGTTCGATGAAGCCGCTCTCGGGATGCCACCCCATCGAAATGCCCGGCCCGTCCTGTTGCCACCAGTTCCAGTCGGCGGCCTCGACCAGTTCGGTGCCCAGCCTGCGGATTTCGCGCTCGTCACGATGGTCGCCATCGAAAAAACCGGTGGCGAACAGGATACCCATCTGCATCAGACTGGTGTCGACGGTCGAAAGCTCCGTCTTTCCGGCACGCAGGCCGGTCTTCATGTCGAGGAAGTGGTAGAAGAACCCCTTATATCCCGCAACGCCCTGCGCAGCGCTTCCCATCGGCAGGCGCGACAGAAAGCGTAACGTGGTCAGCGTGCGTTGCCGTGCATCTGCCCGCTTGATCCAGCCGCGCTGTACGCCGATGCCATAAGCGGTCAGACCAAAACCGATCGCGGCGATGCTGCAATAGGATTTGGACGGATAGCGATCCGGGATCAGCCCATTTTCAGAGTTCGCGGTGTTCAGGAAATAGAGCAGCGTCCTGCGCTCGATTTCCCGGAATTCCGCGGGAAGAACCGATGAACCGGCTTTACCCTGCATCGCGCGCATGGCCTGAACGGGGCCGGAAACCGCACCGGCGGCAAATGCCGCACCGGCACCAGTGACAAGCGTTCTGCGGTTGAGCGAAAGGGTCATCGGCAATATCTCTCCTGGTTTGGGATGACCCGATACCGCTCAGTTCGACGCTTGCGTCGTACCGCGCGCCATCAGGCCGGGGGTCAAACGTTCAAATGCGGGGGCGTCTGCGCGCCCTTCCATTTCCTCGATCAGGCGCTCGGTGGCGCGTGCGCCAAGGCCGTCAATGTCAACGCGCATGGTGGAAAGCGACAGAAACCGGGCCAGCGGCACGTCGTCGAAACCGGCCACCGCGACCCGCCCGGGCACATCGATACCCGCCTCGCGCAATGCCTGCAGCGCGCCGAGCGCCATCATGTCGTTGGCCGCGAAGATCGCGTCGAAAGGCACGTCATCAGCAAGCAATTCCTGCACCAGCCGCCCGGCCGTCGCTTCCTGAAAGTCGCCTTGCAGGATGCGCGCGGGCTGATCCGGGGCGAGTTCCGCCATGACTTCGGAAAAGGCGTCGCGCCGTTCGCTGGCGTCCAGATTGTCCTCAATCCCGGCAATATGGACGATATTGCGACGGCCGCAGGCAAGCAGATGTTCAACCATCAGGCGCACCCCGGCGCGATTGTCGACGCGGAACGCGTGATGCCGATCTTCCCCCTGACAATTGACCAGCACGGTCGGCAACCCTGTCGGCAGAGCTGCCGCAAGGTCGGCAGCATCCAGTTGCGGTGCCATCACCAGCAATCCGTCCACCCGGCCGCGCATCGCCGCCATGGCCTGCCCGGCCAGCACGCCGTCGGCATGCATGCTCGACAGGAGCGGGAAATATCCATGCGCACTGGCCGCCCGGTCGATCCCGCGCATCAGTTCACTGAAAAACTCGCCATGCAGATCGGGGAGAACTACCCCCAGTGCGTGCGTGCGTGCAGTGCTCAGGCTGCGCGCTGCGGCATTGGGCGTATATCCCAGCGCCCTGACCGCCTCCAGCACCCGTTCGCGGGTATCGGGATGCACATTATCCTTGCCGTTCAGCACGCGTGAGACGGAAGCTACCGAAAGCTCCGCCGCGCGCGCGACATCCCGGATCGTCGCCGACGTCTTGGCCACGTCGCCTACTCCATTCCGTTGAAATAACGCGCTGTGATAATTCATTGCCAAGCCGATTGCCACCGAACGGGTTGGCGGGTATGTAACCGGTTACAGTCATCGGCACAAACAATTATCGCTGTCTTGTAAGCGTAAGCCAAAAGAGGGATGGGAGGGGTATGCTCAAAAAACCCGTAGCACGTCGCAGCATCATTCAGGCACTGGGCCTGATGACCGCATGGTCCGCAACTCCGGTGCGTGCCGCATTGAAGTCGATGGATGCGAAGCAGACCCCCGCCTTTATCGACAAGCTGATCCAGCGCATGACTCTGGAGGAAAAAGCCGGGCAGCTGACCATCATGGCGGCCGCATGGGGCGGCAGCCACGCCACCGCGCTCAACCCGCCGGGTGACGGCAAGGGATTTGACGACCAGCTCGCCGATGCGGCGGCGGGCAGGCTGACCGGCGTGTTCAACGGCGGCGGCGCCGAAATGGCGCTGCGTATGCAAAAGGCGGTGATGCAGAAATCGCGGATGAAAATTCCGCTGCTGTTCGCTGCCGACGTCATTCACGGCTTCCGCACCATCTTCCCCATCCCGCTTGCCGAAGCGTCCAGTTTCGACCCCGACCTTGCCATGCGCACCGCGCGCGCCGCCGCGTTCGAGGCGAGCGGTGCCGGGATCGACTGGACCTTTGCGCCAATGGTCGACATCGCCCGCGATCAACGCTGGGGCCGGGTCATGGAGGGTGCCGGTGAGGACGTGTATCTGGGCGATCTGTTCGCCGCGGCCCGTACCAGAGGGTTTCAGGGAGAAAGCCTGAACTCCGACGAATCATGTCTTGCCTGCCCAAAGCATTTTGCCGCCTATGGCGCGGTGGAGGCCGGCCTCGACTATAACCATGTCGACATGTCGATGCGCACGCTGCGCGAAGTCTACCTGCCGCCGTTCAAAAAGGCGTTTGAAGCGGGCGCAATGACCACCATGGCGTCGTTCAACGACATTAACGGCGTGCCCAGTACCGAAAATCACTGGCTGCTCACCGAGCTCCTGCGCGACGAGTGGGGTTTCACCGGCATGGTGGTTTCGGACTATACCGGGGATCAGGAACTGATCGCCCATGGCGTCGCCGCCGACGGCAAGGATGCAGCGCGCCTCGCCTTTCTGGCGGGCGTCGATATGAGCATGCAGAGCGACCTCTATTACAAACACCTGCCCGATCTGGTCCGCGGCGGCGCGATTCCCGAAGAAAAGGTGGACATGTCCGTGCGCCGTGTCCTGATGATCAAGGCGATGCTGGGTCTGTTCGACGACCCGTTCCTGCGGATCAAACCGGCGCGTGAAAAGTCGCGTGCCTTTCTGCCCGCAAACATTGCCCTCAGCCGCGAAGCCGCGCGCAAATCCATCGTGCTGCTGAAAAACGAAGGCGATCTGCTACCGCTTTCAACCAGCAAGAAGATCGCGGTGATCGGCCCCTTCGCCGACGGCAAGCACGACCTGATCGGCGGCTGGGTCGTCTATGGCACCGATCAGGATGCAGTCGACATGCCGACTGCGCTGCGTGCTGCCGGCGCCGATTTCACCGTGACGAAGGGCAGCGATGTCGAGAAACCGCTGGAGGGCGGCATCGATGCAGCGGTTGCCGCTGCGCAGGCCGCCGATGTGGTCGTCCTTGCCATCGGCGAAAGCCAGAACATGTCGGGCGAAGCGCAGTCGCGCGTGGATATTGTGGTCCCCGAGCCGCAACAGGCGGTGGCGGAAGCGGTGGCGAAAACCGGCAAGCCCATTGTCGTGCTCCTGAAAAACGGACGCGGCCTGGCGCTGAAGGGAGCAGTACGTGACGCAGCGGCAATCCTCGTCACCTGGCAACTGGGAACGCAGGGCAGCAACGCCATTGCCGACATCCTGTTCGGCGCGCACGGCCCATCCGGCCGCCTGCCGATCAGCCTGCCCTATGCCACCGGGCAGGAACCCTATTATTACGCGCACCGGTCGACCGGGCGTCCACAACCGGCCGACCAGCCGCGTGAACCGTACAAGGCGCAATATCGCACCGTTCCCAATGCGGCGCTCTATCCGTTCGGCCACGGCCTGACCTATGGCAATATTGCCTATTCCGATCTGACGATGAGCAGCGCCGACCTGCCCTGGGACGGCACAATCGAACTCGGCGCGACGATCACCAATTCAGGCAAGCGAGCCGCTGAGGAGACCGCGCAGCTCTACATCCATGATGTCGTGGCAAACGTTACCCGGCCGGTACGCCTGCTCACCGCCTTTCAGAAGGTGCAGCTTGCCCCCGGCGAGTCCAAAAAGGTCCGTTTCAGCATTACGCGACAGGATCTGCTTTACATCGGCCTCGACATGAAATGGGGCGTTGAACCGGGCGCGTTCGACGTCTGGATCGCGCCTTCTGCTCAGGCCGAGGGAGTGAAGGGCAGTTTCACGCTTCAGGGCGGCTGACGGCCGGTGCGTCGGCGGGGTGTCGATCATCCCGCCCGGCACCGCGCACCGGATAGGCGAGCATGATCAGGCCGGCCAGCAGGAAGAAGAACAAGGGCACCAGCGCGATCCCCAGTCGCAGCCCGGTTTCGCTGGCGATGGTATGGGCGAAACTGTTCTTCAGCCCCTCATGCCCCAGAATATAGCCCAGCATCAGCGTTCCCATGCCGATACCCAGACGCTGCAGCAACGCGACCAGCCCATAGGTAGCGGCATCCGCGCGCACGCCCAGATTGCGTTCGCCATGATCGATGGTGCGCGGCAACAATGCCCACAGCACGAAACTCTGTCCGACAATCGCCACCTGCATCACCACCAGAAAGATCTGTGCCGATGCGACGATGCTCATGTCGCCGAACACGAACAGGAGCAGATTGACCGCACCCAGCGCGGCGGCGGCAAACCATAAACGGCGCGCCCCGAACCGCCGCGTAAACAACAGACATAGCGGGATAGCCAGACCGCTTACCGCCATCATCAGCCCCAGCGCCAGATGGCCCGCCTGTTCATCCCCAAGCGCGTATTTGAAATAATAAAGGACCGATTTGTCGACCATCGTGACGGCGACAATCATCGCGCTCATCGCCCCTGCCAGCACCAGAAACGCACGGTTGCGCAGCACTGCCATGATCGTGACGAGCAGCGGCAGCGTGGCAGGGGCCTTATGCGCGTCCTCCATACCATCGCGATAGTTTAATCCGACGAAAATGAGCAAAACCGTCGCAACGATCGCGAACAGGACGGCCGCTCCGGAATAAGCCGCCGCCCCCTGCTCGCCCGTCAGCCATTGCCCCAACGGAACGGTACCGAGCGCGACGGTCATCGCGGCAAGCGTGCCGGACAGCATCCGCACACCCGCCACCAGCGCGCGATCGCCCTCATTGGTACTGATCCGCGCAGACATCGCGAGATAGGGTATGTTGACCAGCGCATAGAAACTGCGCAGCGCGATGTGCGTGCCCAGCACCCACCAAAGGATGCCGTTCCCGGTCAGAGGCACGGGCATATAGGCAAGCACAAAGCTCAGCCCCAGCGGAATCGTTCCGATCATGAAAGTGCGGCAATGGCGCCCGACAACAGGCACCCGGTCGACCCACAGCCCGATGGCAAGACTGATGACACCATCCCATACGGACGCGATGGCATATAACCATGCCGCCGTGGTGATCGGCAGGTGCAGTGCCTCGGTATAGTAAAAGAGCAGGTAGAGCATCATGCTCTGCCAGTAGAGGTTGAACCCGTAATCTCCGCTGGCGAAGAACAGCAGGCGTGCAAATCCCGGCCTGGACGGGCGCGCGCCCTTCTGCGTTTCCGTTCCTTCGCACCGAAACCGTCTGGAAATCCCGCTATGTCGCTCGGTCAGAACCCGGCTCCTTCATCGGCAAGGCTTCGCTGCGTTTTGCATGTCATTGCAGGCCCTACCCTCATCCGGCGAGCATTCGCCCTGCCCCCTTGGAAATCACCGCTTTCCATAAGAGCCGGAAGAAGCGCACGCCAGCAACACTTTGTTACAAAGCCGTGCGGATCAGGAAAACTGACAAGTCTAGTCAGGGTGCAACCGATCATTTTTCAAGAGGAAGCTATGTTCGCATCCCTAATACTCGCCGCCGGGCTGTCGGCGGTTACTCCGCAAGTCGGCGCGTCCGCGACCATGGCTGCCTGCCACCCCCATCCCGGCAAGACCATCGGCTGCGCCACCCGAAAGACACCCGTAGCCGCCACGCCCAGGACGGCTGCAGCCGCCTGTCACCCGCATCACGGCAAATCGCATGTGTGCCGTTCCGGACAACGTGTTGCGATGAACAGCGACGACCGGACCAACAGTTCGATGGGCCGTGGCGCCCCGCAATAACCGATCCATCCCCCTTGAGTGACGGAGCTGCCCTTGCTCCGTCACTCTCTTTTTGTCTGGACGCATCAGGGTCCGGCATTTATCCCGCCCGCCTGAAAGCCCCGGATTAAAATGAGTTTATGACAGCCGGTTCCATCGTACTGGTCGAAGATGACCCACCGCTGCGCATGCTGACCGCACGCGCGCTTCAGGAAAGCGGGTATGATGTCCGGACCGCCGCCACCGGTGCCGAAATGTGGGTCGCACTGGAGGGTGCTCCCGCCGATCTGATCATCCTCGACATCATGCTGCCGGGTACCAGCGGCCTCGACCTGTTCCGCAAGCTGCGCCGCGAAAGCGACGTCCCCATCATCTTCGTCAGCGCACGCGGCAACGAACAGGACCGGGTGCTCGGCCTCGAACTCGGTGCCGACGATTATCTCGCCAAGCCGTTCAGCACCCGCGAACTGATTGCCCGCGTCGGTGCGGTATTGCGACGCCATGGCGCACCGACCGATGCAGAGCGCGATGCCGTCCGCAACGAAGCGCGGTTCGACGGCTGGACCGTCTCGCTCAGCCGCCGCGAACTCCATTCGCCCGACGGCACCATGGTCGACCTGACCAGTGCGGAATTCGATCTGCTGACCACCTTCCTCAATCAACCGCAGCGCGTGATCAGTCGCGAACGTCTGATCGAATTGTCGCGCACGCGTATCGGCGACAGTTCCGATCGCAGCATCGATGTGCTGATCAGCCGGTTGCGACGAAAGATTTCCGCGGCCGGAGGCGACGCCCCGATCGTTACCGTGCGCGGCATCGGCTATATGCTGCGATCCGAGGTCGAGCGCGCGTGAAACATTTACGGCCGACCGGCCTGCTGGGGCGGCTGATTGCGATCCTGCTCTGCGTCGCAGCGATCGATTTCGCGGTAAACACGCTGCTTTTCGAACGCGCCAGCAACTTTGCCCTGCAAGAGGATGAAGCCGCCAATCTCGCCAGTCAGTTGACGCTCAGCAAGCGACTGCTCGAGCAATTACCGTCGACTGACCGGGCGGCGGCGGTTCAGGAGCTGAGCAGCAAGCGCTTCTCCCTGACCCTGCAGGCAAGCACCGTCGAACGCCCACGATCCAGCGTCGAACTGGCTGCCTTGCGCCAGCAGATGCTGGCTCTGCGTCCCAATCTGGCTAAGGCAGGATTGCAACTGCATCTGCTGCCGCTCAGCCGCGGCGGCGATATCGGAGGATCGGTGGTCTTGAACGACGGAACGGTCCTCAGTTTCGTCAGCCATGGCCGCCTGTCCTGGACGCTGACCGTCGGCCGTGTGGCCGGACTGCTGGCGCCGTCGCTGATCCTGCTCGCGCTTGCATGGATTGCGTTGCGGGCAATGCTGGCGCCTCTCAACCGGCTGGTCAGCGCGACCGCGCATGTCGGCGCGCGCGATCCCGAGCCGCTCGACCCTCAGGGGCCTGCGGAGGTGAAGCAGCTCATCCATGCCTTCAACGCCATGCAGACGCGAATCCACAACCTGCTGGCGAGCCGGGTACAGACGCTGCTCGCCATCGGACACGATCTGCGCACACCGCTTGCCCGACTAAGGCTACGGCTTGACTCGGCGGGTCTGGACGGCACCGCGCGCGCCGAAATGGAGCATGACATTCGCGAAATGGATGAACTGCTCCAGTCCCTGCAAAGCTATGTCGATCCCGCCGCTAACAGCAAGGTGCCGGAACGCGTCGATCTCGCGGCGATGGCGATGACGCTGGTCGATTCGGCCACCGATCACGGCGACAGCGCAACCTATGACGGGCCGGACAGTCTGGTCGCCACATTGCGTCCTGTCGCGGTCCGCCGGGCGCTGCGCAACCTGATCGACAATGCCCTGCACTATGCCGGATCGGCGACCGTTCGGCTGATCCGCGACGGTGAAACCGCCGTCATCACCGTCGAAGACGATGGCCCCGGCATTCCCGAGGACAAGCTTGAAGAAGTGCAGCACGCCTTTGTCCGTCTCGACGCGGCGCGCGCCCGCGACACACCGGGCATGGGGCTGGGCCTCGCCATCGTTCGCCGAGCCATCCGCAACGAAGGGGGACAGTTCGCGCTATCGAACCGAGCGGAAGGCGGATTATGCGCAACGGTTCGCCTGCCGCTGGCACCGGAATAACGCTTCACCGCACCTGCGAAACAAAACGTTACAAACCCGCACACTCCGGGAAAACCCCTCTCCGTACACCTCTCTCACCGGCGGCTCCTTAAACAGGGTCGTCGGCCCCAAGAAAGACAAGAGGTGATCGTCATGAGTGATGTAATCGGCCGGGTTGTAAACTTCGAAAAAAGCGTGTTTCCGGATAGTCGCGAACTCTATTCACGGCTGTCGGCGGAGGGACAGGCCCCCAAGGCGCTGATGATATCCTGCGCGGACTCGCGCATCGTTCCGGAAGAGATTGTGCAGGCGAAACCGGGTGACCTGTTCGTTTGCCGCAATGCGGGAAATATCGTGCCCCCCTTCGCCACGCAAAATGGCGGCGTTACCTCGACGGTCGAATATGCCGTGATGGTGCTGGGCGTGAGCGACATCATTGTCTGCGGCCATTCCGAATGCGGCGCGATGACGGCGCTGGCGGCCCCCGAACTGCCCGAAGGCATGCCCAATGTCGCCGCATGGCTGCGCCACGGCACCGCGGCAAAGCATGTCGTCGATTGCTGCTCGCCCGACCTGGACGGCACCGAACGTGTCCGCGCCCTGACACTGGAAAATGTCAGCGCCCAGCTTGCGCATCTGCGCACCCACCCTTCGGTTGCCGCCGCCATCGCGCGCGGCGACGTGACGCTGCATGGCTGGTTCGTCGATATCCGCGCCGGTCAGGTGCTTGGCCTGAATGGCGAGACCAACCGTTTCGAACCGATCCGCGAGGACAGCCCGCTGCCGGTGGCGCTGCCCGCCCGCAAGCGCGCTTCGGGTGAGATCGTTCTGCCCACCGCCGACAAGGCAGTCGCGGCATGAGCGAGGCCGCAACCATGGATATGACCGAAGGTAAAAAGGGAGCTTTCCCCTTTCTCGCCCGCGATTTCACCGCGTCTATCGTGGTGTTCCTGGTCGCGATGCCGCTGTGCATGGGTATTGCCATCGCGTCGGGCGTGCCGCCGGAAAAGGGCCTCGTTACCGGCATTATCGGCGGTATCGTCGTCGGCCTGTTCGCCGGTTCGCCGCTGCAGGTCAGCGGCCCGGCGGCCGGACTTGCCGTCATCGTTTTCGAATTCGTCCAAAGCCATGGGCTGAGCGCGCTCGGCCCGGTCCTGATCCTCGCCGGTGTGCTGCAACTCGTTGCGGGCGCATTGCGCATGGGTGGCCTGTTCCGTTCCATCTCCCCGGCGGTCGTGCACGGGATGCTGGCAGGCATCGGCGCGCTGATCGTCATTGGTCAGTTCCATACGCTGTTTGACGCCAAACCGATGTCGAGTTCGGCGCAGAACCTTGCCGCGATGCCCGCACGCGTCCTTGGCCTCAGCCCCTGGAACCTGCAGGGCGCCGAGCTGGCGCTGCTGATCGGTCTTGTCACCATCGGCGTGATGATCGGCTGGGAGAAGGTACGTCCGAAATCGATGGCACTGGTTCCCGGTGCACTTCTGGGCGTGGTGACAGCAACCCTGCTCGCATGGGGCATGGGGCTGAACATCGCGCGCATCACCGTGCCGGAATCGATCACGGCGGCGATTGTCCCGCCGGGTGACGGCTTTTTCGGCTTCCTGTCGAACCCTGCCATCCTGCTGTCGGCGGTCGTCATCGCCTTCATCGCCAGCGCCGAAACCCTGTTGTCGGCGGCCGCCGTCGACAAGATGCACGACGGTGTGCGCACCGATTATAACAAGGAATTGCGAGCACAGGGCATCGGCAACTTCCTGTGCGGTCTGGCCGGTGCGTTGCCGATGACCGGCGTCATCGTGCGCAGTTCCGCCAATGTGCAGGCGGGTGCGAAAACCCGGTTGTCGGCGATCCTGCACGGCATCTGGATTCTCGGCTTCGTCGCCCTGCTGCCCTGGCTGCTGCGCGAAGTACCGATGGCGGCGCTGGGTGGTGTGCTGGTCGTGGTCGGCTGGCGCCTGATCAGCCTGAAGCATGTCCACAGCCTGTTCCGGCGCCATGGCATGATGCCGGCGATGATCTGGGCCGTCACCTTCCTGCTGGTAGTGGGCGCCGACCTGCTCACCGGCGTGCTGGCAGGCCTTGCCCTCTCGCTGCTCGAACTGGTCCGCTATCGCCGCAACCTTCGCCTGAAGGTGGAGGAAGATCATGGCGACGAGGCGACCCGGCTTCAGCTTGAAGGTACGGCCAGTTTCCTCAGCCTCACCCGCCTGATCGGCAAGCTGGAATCGCTGCCGGGCGAACGCCGCGTACACCTCGACCTGTCGCGGCTCAGTGGCCTCGACCACACCTCTGCGGAAATGCTCTCCGAATGGCTGTCACGCCGTCACAAGGCAGGCAATACCGTGGAGGTCAGCGGTCCGGGGCACATCCTGAAGCCGCTCACCGTTCCCGCCTGACGGGATATCACCGGGCCATATGGCCACGGTCTTTTGGGGAAGGGCATCGGCAACTGGCTGCCGATGCCCTTTTTCGTGCGGTATCATCATGTTCTGAAAGGTTGTTCCGAAGTGTCTGGGAGAATAAGCAGGTGTCATGATCTCACGATACCTTCGGCCTGCCGCATTGCTGGCGCTCAGCCCGCTGATCATTGCCGATCATCCCGTTTCGCCAGATACAGGCTATGACATACTCTCCTATGCCGTCACCCTTGCTCCCGATGCAGCCGACAAGTCGGTTCACGGCAGGGAAACGATACACCTGCGGGTGGATAGCCCGAACCTGAAGAAACTGATCTTTTCTGCAAACGCGCTGCACATTCACCATTCCATGCTGAATAATAGCCCCGTCGAATTTTCATCGGATTCGAACGGCCTTTCCTTTTTGCCCCGGTCCCTGCTTCACAAAGGAGAGACGGTGCGCCTGTCCTTTGACTTCGATGGAACGCCCAAGCGCGGAATTCATGCGATTCCGGGCGGATTATATAGCAGCTATTTCGCCTGTGACTGGATGGTGTGCCTTCAAAATTCACCGGGGGACAAGGCCTTGCTGAGGCTCGACCTCGTCATTCCAGCCGGTCTGCAATCGCTGGGGCCAGGCAAACGCGTGGGACGTAAAACCCTGCCTGATGGCAGGGTCTCGGTTCGCTGGCAGACAAGGCGACCCTATTCGCCCTATCTGTACGGCTTCGCCTTTGGATCGTTCGTGCAGCAAAACGCATCCAAGGGAAATGGCAGAGAGGTGTATCTGGATGCCACCGGAGGCCATGCCGATCTGAAGAAATTGTTCGCACAAACCCCTGCGATCGTTTCGTTTCTGTCACGAAAAGCAGGGGTATCCCTCCCGGCTGGTAACTATAGCCAGTTACTGGTCCCCGGCTATGAAGCGCAGGAAGCAACGACCTATTCGCTGATCGGCGAAAAGGCTCTGGCGCGTGATCTGACGCACCCTGACGAACAGTGGATCATCGTTCACGAACTGTCCCATCAATGGTGGGGCAACCTGGTGACCTGCGCCACTTGGCGCGACCTTTGGCTCAATGAAGGTTTCGCCACTTTCATGACAGCCGCATGGAAGGAGCATCGCTATGGCAAGGCTGCGTATGAGGCGGAACTGGATGTAGCCCGTTCTCGTCTGGCAAAGGCGCGTGCCGCCGGTTTCGACAAACCCCTGTCATGGGGCGGAGCCTATCCGTCGATCGGCATCCGTCGAGCGGTGCAGTACAGCAAGGGAGCACTGTTCCTCGACCATTTACGACAGTTGATGGGGGACAACGCCTTTTGGCGGGGTATCCGGCACTATACGCGCGATCATGCGGGCGGAACGGTCACCAGCGCCGATTTTCAGAATGCCATGCAACACGCGACCAAACGCGATCTTTCGGTCGCATTCAACCAATGGGTCTATGGTCGCCCGTAAGTACGAAACCATCGAACGGCGCGGCGCGCCTTATCCCAGCAGCGCCGTCAGTGCCCCGGCGGCGATGGCGACCAGAATGCCGGTGCGCCGCCGCCGCTTCTTCCGGAACCGGCGATAGGCGGCCATGTCGATATAGAATCCGCCGCGATTATCCTGTTTCAGCACTTCCTGTTCGCGAAGCTGTTCGAACAACCGCTGATCGGTACGGGTTTCGGGATCGAACGGCACGGCATTTTCAGGACCATTGGCATCCTGACGCAGAAAATGGTCAAGGATTTCCTGCCGCCGTCTCGCGGTGATCTTGCTGTCGGACATGCGTGCCTTCCCTATTTCTTCTTGCGGCCCTGATGGCGAATATTGGCGGGACGTCCCCGGCGTTTGATAATGCGTTTTGGCTTGCCGCGATGTTTGAACCCGTCGGACGAACCGCCGGCCGATCCCTTGCCGTCCGGCAGTTCGAAGCGCAACGCACCCGATACCGGATTGGCCTCGACCAGCCGTAGCGGCAGGCGCTGGCCCAATGCAAATGCCTCACCGCTGTCTTCGCCGACCAGCCGCTGTCCCGCTTCGTCATAGCGGAAATATTCAGTGCCCAGATCGCGCGCGGGCACCAGCCCGTCGCCGCCCATCCCGTCCACGGTCGCGAAGAACCCGAAATTCTGCACGCCGGTAATTCGCGTTTCCATGACGCTGCCGACATGTTCGGACAGATAGGCCGCGACATAGCGATCGACCGTATCGCGTTCCGCCTCCATCGCCCGGCGTTCAAGGTTGCTGATCGTTTCGCCGATCCGCTCCATCTGCGCTGCATCTTCCGCCGTCAGCCCCCCCGGCCCCAACTTGTAACTTGCCACCAGCGCGCGATGGACGATCAGGTCGGCATAACGGCGGATGGGCGAGGTGAAATGCGCATAACTGCCCAGCGCCAGCCCGAAATGCCCATGATTGGCGGGTCCGTAATAGGCCTGGGTCTGGGTACGCAGCACCTGCTGCATCACCTCTTCGCGATAATCGGCGTCACCCACTCGCGCGATCACGTTGTTGAACGTGGCGGGTCGGATCACCTGCCCCAGCGCGAAGCTGATGTCGAAGGTATCGAGATAATCCTTAAGAGCGACCAGCTTCTCGCGACCCGGCGGTTCGTGGATGCGATAGAGAAAGCTCGCCTTCTTCGCCTCCAGCGCCTTGGCGGCGGCGACATTGGCGGCGATCATGTAATCCTCAATCAGGCGGTGCGCATCCAGCCTCTCACGCGGCGCGACGGACAGGATGCGACCCTTTTCATCCAGTTCGATCCGCCGTTCGGGCAAGTCGAGCGCCAGCGGCTCGCGCTTCGCCCGCGCCTTTGCCAGCGCCTCCCAGCAGCCCCAAAGCGGCTTCAGCGCGGTTTCCACCAACGCGTCATCCCAGCGAAAGCTGGGATCGCGTGCCTCTGCGGAATCATCCGTTGCCTGAGCCCCCGGCTTCCGCTGGGGTGACATGGTTTCATCCATCGCCGCCTGTGCGTCCTCATAAGCGATGTTCGCTGCGATGCGCACCACCGCGCGGGTGAAGCGCCGCGCCTTGATCGTGCCGTTCTTCGAGATCTGCATGTGGCAGGCAAGTGCGGCGCGATCCTCTCCCTGCTTCAGTGAACAGACCTCCGCCGACAGGATTTCGGGCAGCATCGGCACCACCCGGTCGGGAAAATAGACGCTGTTGCCGCGCCGCCGCGCCTCCCGGTCGAGCGCGGAACCGGGGCGCACGTAAAAACTGACATCGGCAATCGCAACGATCGCTTTCCATCCGCCCGCATTGTCGGGATCGTCATCCGGCGCCGCCCACACCGCATCGTCATGGTCGCGCGCATCCGCCGGGTCGATGGCGACGATCGGCAGATGGCGGAGGTCTTCACGTTCCTCCCCGCTACGGGGAGGGGGACCAGCCGCAGGCTGGTGGAGGGGGAGGTCGGCAGACAAACCGTTTGAAGGCTTGCCCCCTCCACCACCGCTCCTGGCGGCGGTCCCCCTCCCCGTGCCGGGGAGGATGGACTGTTTCGCGACCTCCGCCGCCTCCTCCAGAGTCTCCTCGCGAAAGATATGTGGAATGTCGTGTTTGTGGATCGCGATCAGGGAGAAGCTGCGCGCCTCGAACGGATCGCCCAGCCGCTCGGTCACTTTCGCGGTCATGCGCGGCGGCCGCCCCGCTTTTTCGGCCAGTACCAGATCACCCGGCTCGGCATCGCCCGCATCCGACACCGGAAAGTCGCGTCGCTCCTTTTTCTCGACGCCCTGCAGCCAGAGTTTGCCGCCCTCTTCATGCAGCACGCCGAGCATCAGCGCCTCACCACGCTGCAGTTTCTTCATCGGGTGCGCGATCCAGCCCTTGCCCGCTTCCTCGGTGCGCGCCAGCACCCGGTCGCCGACGCCCAGCGTCGCGCGTTTCGAGCGTTCGCGTACCCGCAGGCGCGGCGCGGGCTTGTCCTCCGCTTCCCAGCGCTCCGGCTCGGCCCAGACATTCCCGCCGTCATCGACATCGACGATGCGCAGCACCGTCACCTTGGGCAGCCCGCCCATCTTGTGAAAGGCACGCCCCGGTGCCGAGTCGATCAGCCCTTCATCGCCCATGTCGCGCAACAGTTTTTTCAGCGCGATCTTGTCTTGCCCCTTCAGGCCGAAAGCGCGCGCAATCTCGCGCTTGCCGGCGGGCTGGTCCGACTTGCCGATGAAATCGAGGATCTGCTGCCGCGTGGGCAATCCGGCGGGGGGTGTGTTCTTTGCCATCTGCTGCCCGATGTAGGCCAGCATGCCGCCACAACCAACAGATGCGTTGTGCATAAATCGCATCAGCGTGTGTTTAAGAGATCGGCCCCGGCCCGCTCCCCCTCCCGACCACCCATAGCAATACCCTGATTGGGTGGCCGGGAGGGGGAGCGGGCCGGGGCCGTACATGGAAATTCGTCTGAAATGCGAATTTCCAAAGAGACTCTCAGCGGATAGGAAGGCGTCCGTGACCTATGACCTGCTCATCATCGGCGGCGGCATCAACGGCTGCGCGATCGCCCGCGAAGCCGCGCTTAACGGCCTGTCGGTGCTGCTCGTGGAGAAGGACGATCTTGCCGCCCATACCTCGTCCGCCTCGACCAAGCTGATTCACGGCGGGCTGCGCTATCTGGAATATTATGAGTTCAAACTGGTGCGCGAAGCGCTGCATGAGCGCGAACGGCTGCTCAATGCCGCCCCGCACCTGATCCACCCGCTGCGCTTCATTCTGCCGCAGGAACATTCGCAACGCCCGGCATGGATGGTGCGCACCGGCCTGTTCCTCTACGACCTGCTGGCGGGACAGAGTTCGATGCCGCGCTCGCGCTCGCTCACCGCAAAGGATGAGCTGGCGCGCCTGCCGCTGCTGACGCCGGGCAAGGGCTATAGCTATTGGGACGCGCGCGTCGACGATGCGCGCCTGACGCTCGCCAATGCGCTCGACGCCCATGCCGAGGGTGCGGAGATCGCCCCGCGCACCGCTCTCCTCTCCGCCAGCCGAACGGCGGACGGATGGGAGGCGAAACTCTCCGACGGGCGCAGCGTGCAGGCGCGCGCGCTGGTCAACGCCGCCGGTCCCTGGGTCGCGGAAATGCTCAAGACGCTGGGCGTACGCACGCAAAGTGGCGTGCGGCTGGTCAAAGGCAGCCATATCGTCGTCCGGCGCATGTATCAGGGCGACCACGCCTATATCCTGCAACAGCCCGATGGCCGCATCGTCTTCGCGATCAACTGGCTGGGCGATTACACGATGATCGGCACCACCGACATCCCGGTCGACACCCCCGACGATCCGGTCTGTTCGGCGGAAGAGGCCGAATATCTGCGCGAGGCGGTGAACCGCTATTTCAAATGGCCGATTGCCGAGCATCATGTGCTGCATAGCTGGTCGGGCGTGCGCCCGCTCTATGACGACGGCGCCAAAAGCGCGAGCGCGGTGACGCGCGAATATGTGCTGGAACTCGATAGTGAGGCCGCGCCCGTGCTGTCGGTGTTCGGCGGCAAGATCACCACCGGCCGCGCGCTGGCGGAGGATGCGCTGGCAAAACTCGGCCCGGCGCTGGGTTTCACCCCTGCCCCCGTCACCCGCGCGCGCATCTTTCCCGGCGGCGGGATCGACGATTTCGACCATTTCGTCGAACAGGTGCGCGTCCACTGGCCGTTTCTGGGCGACTCCCGCTCGCTGCGCCTAGCCCGCGCCTATGGCACGCAGGTCAGCGAGTTGCTCGACGGGGTCAAAAGCGAGGCCGATATGGGTCGCGATTTCGGCTTCGGCTTTACCGAGCTGGAGGCGCGCTGGATGCAGACCCGCGAATGGGCGCGCACCGCCGACGACATGCTGCTGCGCCGAAGCCACCTCGCCCTGCACATGACGGAGGACGAACGCACCGCGTTTGCAACATGGCTGGCGAAACGGGGGTGACTAAGAGATACCGCGTACATTCATTATCGAAGATGAGCGTCGCGCCGACCACATCGCCGAATTCACCTCCAGAACCAACAGGATGCGCTAAAGCGGCCAGCTGATCTTCCTTGGGATCAGAAACCCAATGGGTGTCCCTGCACGAGCTGGCGAATTTGCGGACATCGCCACCATATCGTTGAATATAATACCTTTTGAACACCATGGAGGCAGACTAGAAACGACACGCTTTTGAATATTTCGGCAAAAGGTGCCGTCTTGCTCTTTAACAGGTCCGCACCATGTGTCCTACGGACGGCTGCTATAAATCTGCCTCGCGTTTGAGTTCTCTGAGACGTTCGAGGCACAGCGTCTCGACGGTATCGCGCAGCTGCGCAATCGCAGCGGCGAGCGCGTCGAGATCGTCGCGGGTAATGGCGTACTGTGCCGAGTAGCGCGCCTCGACATAGGCGCGCTTCAGCAACTCGAACCGGCGCCGGTCGGTACGCTGCTCGCGCGGCCAGCTTG
>NZ_JACIJI010000008.1 GCF_014199335.1 Stakelama sediminis
GCCATTCATATCTGGGGGGCATTAGCCCACTCGCGTTTGAAGCCAAGGTGGCATAATGAGATAGGTGACCGGCACAAAACCGGTACAAGTCCAGAGCATCGCCCAAGAGCGCGGGCAATGGATGCAGAACGAGCGCCGTTTTGCGCTCAATCCCGAGGGGCGCCTTCAAACCAAGAAAGTCCGTCCGGTCTTGCCAGTTGTCGACGTCCTGCACTCCTGGCTTCTCGCGACCGATGAATGGTTGGTCTGCCGGGAAGTGAAATCGTTCGACGAGAACCAGCAAATTGACGTTAGCGAGCAGTTACGCGTCGCTAGCGTTCGATCGGCTTGGGATAGTGCTCGGGAGGCTCTTCGCCTTCCTAATGGCTGGGGGCCCAAGCTTATCCGACACAGCATGGCGACGATTCTTGCAAACCGAAAGGTCGATCTGGTCGAGCTGGAGATGGCACTCGGTCATCGCGTGCTAAGTAAGACCAGCAGCCGCTACGCGATCTTCGATCCCGATTATCTCGCGACAATCCGGCATGGAATTGAGGATGTCCTGGCCGATCTCATGAAGCGCTCCGGCGGCGCCCTTCACCCGAAACTCACCCGAGACCATGAAAACATCACGGTGCTCCGGGCATAGAGAAGCCCCGGAAACCGTATGGTTATCCGGGGCTTATCATGGTGGGCGTGGCAAGGATTGAACTTGCGACCCCTGCGATGTCAACACAGTGCTCTACCACTGAGCTACACGCCCTCCGGAGGCGCGCCGTTTAGCCGGGCACGGCCTGCCATGCAAGCCGCTTTCGCGCTTTTTTATCGGTCAGTTGCGTGTGGGGATACTTTCCGCCTCAAACAGGCGATCCACTTCCATCACCAGCTCCCGCAGGTGAAAGGGTTTGGACAATATGCGGGCATTGGGAACCGATTTACCCGCCTTCAATGTGACCGCCGCAAATCCGGTAATGAACATCACACGGATATCCGGAGCGATCTCGCCAGCGCGCTGGGCAAGCTCAATCCCGTCCATTTCGGGCATCACGATGTCAGTCAGCAACAGGTCGAACGGTTCATTTTCCAGCAGCGGAATCGCCGCAGTACCGCGATCGACCGCCGACACGAAATAGCCCGACCGTTCCAGCGCACGGGTCAGATATTCGCGCATCACGCTATCATCTTCGGCCAACAGAATTCTGAACATGCTTCCCCCACTCCGGACCACAGAATATGCCCGCACAGGTTAATATTTTCCAGTCCGCCAGCCATTGTCCGATGTCCCATATCGGCATAGGTTCAACGGTGTGACCTATGATCGGATCCCGGCCTTCACCTGCTTCGGCGCTTCAACGCCTGTCACCCCCGTCATCCTGTCGGTGCCGCACGCCGGGCGTACATATCCCGATGGCCTGCTGAACGCCAGCGCAGTGCCGGTGTCGACCCTGCATGGGCTGGAGGATCGCTATGTCGACCATGTCGCCGGGATCGCACGCCGCCACGAAACGCTGATCGTCGCAAACTGCCCTCGTGCCTGGATAGACCTCAATCGCGCGGAGTGGGAGCGCGATCCGCAAGTGGATGATGGTGCCGACCCCGCCGCGCAACCGCATGGCAGTGCCAAGGTACGCGGTGGCCTGGGGCTGGTCCCACGGCGGCTGGGTACCTGCCAGATGCTATGGCATCGGCCCTTTTCGGCTGACGATATTGAAACGCGGATCGCACGATGCCATCGGCCCTATCATCAGATGCTGGCCAATATACTGCACACCGCCCTGGCGCGATTCGGGACGGCGATCCTGCTCGATATCCATTCCATGCCGCCTATCTCGGCAGCCAATGCGCCGCGAATCGTTCTGGGCGATCGTTTCGGACGTTCGGCCGGATCGCGCCTTGTCGCCGCGGCCCAGATGGCGGCGGAAAATCATGGCTATACTACTGCGGTCAACAGCCCTTATTCGGGTGGATATATTCTCGACCGGCATGGCGCCGCTGATCGCGGCATTCACGCTATCCAGATCGAGATCGACCGGGCAACCTATCTGGACTCTGCGCTCAACCTTCCCGGTCCCGGCCTGAACGCAGTGGCCACCATGGTACGCGCCATGATCGACGCCGTCAGCGCGGAAGCCGTGCCGCAACCGCTGGCCGCTGAATAAAAAACCACCCCGTGCTAACGCACAGGGTGGCCAAGGTTCAGGGAGGAGACACGCCAGCGGCGTGTCGCGCGATCCCGTGAAAGGGGGGAACACGAAACCGCGTAAAGGAGATATAGGCTCCGCCAAATGCCCCTTCAAGAGCACAAAGACAAAAACGTTAAAATTTAAATTCAGATTTTTTACAAAGCCTTATCAGCGCCCGGAGCCGGGCATCATGCGCATCAGCACGCTGTCGCGCAGAATGAAATGATGGCGCAGTGCCGCCGCGATGTGAACGATCACCAGCGCCGCCATTGCATAGCCGAATATCTCATGAAATTCATGCGCACCGCCTGCCAGCACCTTGTCCACTGGCAGGATCGGGAAATTAAACAGGCCGAACCAGCTCACTGCTCTGGGATGACGGCCACCCGACATCATCATCCAGCCGCTCAGCGGCATCAGCACGATCAGCAGGTAAAACGCCCAGTGGGTCAGTTTCGATGCCACCTTTTCCCAGCCTGCCATGCCGAGCGGCAAAGGCGGTGCAGGATGCGCCAAGCGCCATATCCAGCGACCGATGCTGAGGATCAGGACCGTCATGCCGATGGCGAAATGCACCGGCATGACCCCCAGCCCTTTGAGCAGGGACTCATGGAAAAGTCCCAATATGATGTTGACGATCACCAGCAGTGCGATGGTCCAGTGAAAGAAAATGGCACCGCGGCTGTACCGCTGCGCTGCAGTAATCGTCACAGGCTTATACTCCCGCCTGGGGTTCAGGAACCTTACCCTGCTGCATCTGACGCGCGAACAATTCCCGCATCAGGTTGAGCGACATCAGATGCGCATAAATCAGCGGCAGCATGCCGTTCTGCACCATCTTGCGCAATTGGTCGCCGCGCATTTCGTTGATTTTATTCTCATCGACCATCTGAAACCCGCGATAGATGAAGGGCTGCGGCGCGCCTTCGGGCTGGATCGACACTTCGCCGTCCATCAGCAGGCCCATCTCACCGATTTCCTTCATGAACATCGCGGTGCGCTGACCGGCCTGTTCGAACTGCTCGTTGAACTGCAGAATGGCCTTGGTGAACTCGCTCGGCTGGCCGTCGGTGAACAGCGCTTCGCCATCATCGAACTTACCGATCACATCGTCGGCGCTGGGGTCGAAACACAGCGACAGTTCCTCTGCATCCGGCTGCAGCTTCGCCAGCAGGAAGGGATAGCGGCGAATATAGGCGGGAATATACAGATCCTGCTCGACCGGCTTGCCTTCGTCGTCGAAGAACAGATTGACGCCTTCGTTCAGGCCCAGCAGCGCCAGCGGCACCGGTTCGTCGCCCAGCGAAAACACGATCGGCATGCGCCGTTGCACCAGCGGAAATTCCTCGACCGTCAGCGGCACCGCATGGACACCGGCCAGAAACGGCGCGCTTTCGGCGCGGCGAAGCGTGTAGTCGGAATGTTCCTGCGACGACAGGGGGCGCAGATCCTTATAGAAAAGCGGAAGCGATTGTGCTTGCGGCGCGCTGGCCATTTCAGTCTCCATAAATAGTTTGTTCGGCGTCTATGGCGCTCAGGCTTCGGGTGCAAGCGTCACCAGCTTGCCGGGGTTACAAATTCCCTTCGGATCGAGCGCCCGTTTGATTGCCCGCAGGGCGTGCAGCCGCGTCGGCGGCGCCAGCCGTTCCAACTCCTTCAGCTTCATCTGACCGATGCCGTGTTCGGCCGAAATCGAACCGTCCGCAGCTACCACCAGGTCGTTGACAAAGCGGGAGATCACCGGCGCTTCCTCAGCATACCAACGATCGCGATCCGCCCCTTCGGGCGCACGCACATGAAAATGCACATTGCCGTCGCCCAGATGCCCGAATGCGGTTGCATGGGTGCCGGGAAAGCGCGTTTCAGCCGCTCTGGCAGCATCAATCATGAACGCGGGCATCGTCGCGACCGGTACCGAAATATCATGCTGCACTGCCGGACCGCTCGCCCGTTCGGCCTCTGACAGCGAATCGCGCAATTTCCAGAAGGCGTCGGCCTGCGCCTCATTCTGCGCCAGCACGGCGTCGCGAATCCGTCCGGTCTCAAGCGCCGCCGCCAGCGGCGCTTCCAGTGCGGCACGCGGATCGGGCGAATCGGTCCTTTCGCTGACTGCTTCGATCAGGACGTGCCAGGGATGCCGGTCCTGCAAAGGCGCGCGGGTATCGGGGATATGTTCCAGCACGAGAGCGAGCGAGTCGCCGGGAATAATCTCGAAACTCTCCACCCCCGCATCGCGCGCTTCCAGTTGCCGCAGCAGTGCCAGCGCATCCCGGGGAGTCTCCACGCCCGCCCAGGCCACAGCGCGCTTTACGATCGCTGGGCGCAAACGCAGGGTCGCGGCGGTAATCACACCCAGCGTCCCTTCCGCGCCGATCAGCAACTGATTGAGGTCATAGCCGCGATTGTCCTTCTTCAGAGCCGACAGACCGTTATGGATTTCACCATTGGGCAGCACCGCCTCAACCCCGGCGATCAGTGCGCGCATCGTGCCGTGCCGCAGCACCTGCGTCCCGCCCGCATTGGTCGAGCACAACCCGCCCACGGTGGCGCTGCCGCGTGCGCCCAGCGTCAGCGGAAAGCGCCGCCCCGCCGCCTCCGCCGCTTCGTGCAGCGTTTGCAGGATGACGCCCGCCTCCACCACCGCCAGATTGTCTTCCGGGTTCAGCGACCGGATGCTGTTCATGCGCCGCAGGGATAATATCAATGCCGATCCGTCGGGCGGTGGGGTTGCGCCCCCGACCATCGAGGTGTTGCCGCCCTGCGGAACGATCGCAACGCCCAGCGCATCGGCCCGCGCCATGATCGCAGCGACCTCCTGCGTATTTGCCGGAGAGAGCAGCGCCGGCGCATCCCCGTGATACCGCCCGCGCCAGTCGGTCGTCCATGGCGCAACCTCTCCGGGATCGACGGTCACCGCTTTTGCCCCGAACTTCTCAAGAACAAAATCAATGAGTTGTTGCTGCGCGGACGTTGTTTCGGGCATTGGAATGCTATCGGTCATGTGCAGCTAGGTGGGATAAATTCATCAACGGTTCAATTGTTTCGCGTTAGATGTCGTGATCGTGCGGGTATTCAGGGTTCTTTTCAGCGGGGCGATTCTGGCGGGCGGCATGGGGGCTGCACCGCCCCCTCCGTTCACGCCCGGCGCCGGTGTGCAGGTCACGATTCATCAGCGCATCATCATCCGCATCCCGCGCGTATCCGATCCCGCCGTGCCGGCCGCCCGGCTGGTGCCGCGTCAGATGCACTGGAAAGAAAAACATGCCGACCGGTGCGTAATCGCCGACCAGTTTGCCGGGGCGACGATTACCGACAGCAGCAGCGTCGACCTGATCACCCGCGACGGCAGGCGGATGCGCGCCATTCTCGATGACAAATGCCCGTCACTTGATTTTTACGCCGGTTTCTACCTGATCCCCGGACGCGACGGCAAAATATGCGCACGCCGCGATGTAATCCGCTCGCGATCGGGCAGAAGCTGTGAAATCGCAACGTTCAAGCGACTGGTTCCCGAGCGGTAGAATCGCGAAAAACTTGACATTCCGGGCAAAATCCGCAAGCCAGCACGACAGCTTTTCCGTGGTGTTTTCACCCGCTTTTCCGGACAGAATATGAATTTTGCCGACCTCGGCCTTTCCGACGAACTTTTACGCGCCGTAAATGAGTCCGGCTATACTGAGCCGACCCCGATTCAGGCGAGCGCGATCCCCTCCGTGCTGATGATGCGCGACGTGATCGGGGTGGCACAGACCGGCACCGGCAAGACCGCGTCGTTCGTGCTGCCAATGATCGACGTGCTGGCACAGGGGCGCAGCCGCGCGCGGATGCCGCGTTCGCTGATTCTGGAGCCGACCCGCGAACTGGCGGCGCAGGTGGCGGAAAACTTTGAAAAATACGGCAAGTATCACAAGCTTTCGATGGCGCTGCTGATCGGCGGCGTCTCGATGGGCGACCAGATCAAGGCGCTGGAAAAGGGTGTCGACGTGCTGATCGCGACGCCGGGCCGGCTTATGGACCTGTTCGGGCGCGGCAATATCCTGCTGACCGGCTGTTCGCTGCTTGTCATCGACGAAGCGGACCGGATGCTCGACATGGGGTTCATCCCGGATATCGAGGAAATCTGCACCAAACTGCCCAAACAGCGCCAGACGCTGCTGTTTTCGGCGACCATGCCCCCGCCGATCAAGAAACTGGCCGACAAATTCCTGTCGAACCCCAAAACCATCGAAGTGGCGCGTCCCGCCACCACCAACACCAACATTACGCAAAAGCTGGTTCCCGTCACCTCGACGAAAAAGCGTGCGGTGCTGCGCAGTCTGCTCGATCAGGACGATGTGCGGACCGCAATCATCTTCTGCAATCGCAAGACGACGGTGCGCGACCTCAACAAGAGCCTGAAGCGGTCGGGATATAAATCCGGCGAAATTCACGGCGACATGGACCAGTCGCAGCGACTGGCCGAACTAGACCTGTTCAAACAGGGTGAGGTCAATATTCTCGTCGCCAGCGACGTCGCCGCGCGCGGGCTCGATATCAAAGGCGTCAGCCACGTCTTCAATTTCGACGCGCCCTGGCATCCCGACGATTATGTCCATCGCGTCGGTCGCACGGGCCGCGCGGGCGCCAGCGGCACGGCCTATACCTTCGTCACAAGCGAAGATGCCGAAGCGATCGCCAATATCGAAAAGCTGACGAGTCAGAAAATTCCCAAGCTTGCGATGCAGGGCGACGACAAACCGGCGGACAAGGACGAAGCGGATGCCGCTAAACCGAAACGCCGCAGCCGTCGCAGGAAAGAGGAGGATGGACAAAGCACCTCCCCCGCGCCTGCACCGAAACCAGCGGAGACGAAGCCGAGACGCAGCGGGCGCAAGGCCACAGCCGAAGCTCCGCCTACCCGGCAGCCGGCGCATCGCGACGAGGGGCCCGCGGACTGGAACGGCCCTGTTCCGGCCTTTCTCGACGTCAAGCTGGGCGTCTGACGCCCACTGCTGCGCATGGATGACGACGATCTGATCGAGCACGTCCCGCCACCGGCGGTGCCAAGCCCGTGTGTCGCCGTCTGTCGCCTTGATCGTTCGACCGGCTGGTGTATCGGCTGTGGCCGTACAGGCGGTGAAATCGCCGAATGGCCCCGTGCCGCGCCGGATCGTCAACGCACAATCATTGCCGCCCTGCACGCGCGGCTCAACACCCTGAAAGCATAGGCCTAAGTTCACGCCTCGGCGGGCATCAGCGCATCATCCAGTTCATTGGCACGCTGATATGCCGGGCGCTGGGACAGGCGCGCGCCATAATCCCTGAATGCGGGTCGGTCGGTTATGGTGCCGAACTGCAATCCCCACAGGATTTGCGACCCCAGATATACATCAGCGGCGGAAAAACTCTCGCCTGCGATCCACGGCCCCGCCGCCACCGCGCCTTCCAGTGTGTCCATCGTCTGCTCGAACGTGCCATACCCGACCATGCGTTGTTGCTCCGCAGTGGGTGCGATGCCGCGCGCCTTTTCGGTAACGGCGTGCTCGACCGGCCCGGCGGCGAAGAACAGCCAGCGATAATAAGACGCCCGATCCTGCACCGGCGGCGCCAACCCAGCATCGGGAAAAGCGTCGGCCAGATAGGCGCAGATCGCCGCACATTCGGTCACGATATCGCCGCGATGCACGATCGCGGGCACCTTCGCCATCGGATTGACGGCGCGATAGGCCTCCGCCTTCATCGAGTCGGCATAACCCAGCACCACCGTTTCATAGGTGGCACCAGCCTCTTCCAGCATCCAGCGTGCAATACGCCCGCGCGACATGGGATTGGTGTAGAAAATCAGATCGGCGGCCATGGCACGACTCCCGTTGGAACCCACGGAACATTATGGGAACGCAATCGAGAGTCAATGCTCCTTTCGGATGCCGCCCTACCCTGTGCCGCACGCAAGCAGCATTATTCGTTTCAGCGTGCGAACGGGTCCTCGAACTTCGGCTTGGCTTCGGCTTCACCGTCACCCGCCTGTTCAGCATCGGCAGCAGCTTCTGCATCGCGTGCAGCCTGTTCGCGCTCGGCGCGCAATTCGCTGATCAACGCCTCACGATCCCCCTCCAGCCGCGTATCGGTAGGCGCCTCGATTCCCGCAGCCTTTGCCGCCTTGGCAACGATCGCGTCGAGCTCACGCTGCGAACACAGTCCCAGCGTCACCGGATCTTTCGGCACGATATTGGCGATGTTCCAGTGGCTGCGCTCGCGGATCGCCTGAATGGTGGTGCGCGTCGTACCGATCAGCTTGCCGATCTGCCCGTCGGAAATTTCCGGGTGGTTGCGGATGATCCAGGCGATGCCGTCGGGTTTGTCCTGACGCTTCGACACCGGCGTGTAGCGCGGGCCCTTCGTCCGACGAACCTGTTCCGGGCCCTTTTGCATCTTCAGCCGATAATCGGGGTTTGCCTGCCCCTTTTCGATTTCTTCCATCGTCAGTTCATGCGCGCGCACGGGATCGCGGCCCGTCAGCTTGGTCGCGGCGGTGTCATCGGCGATTGCCTGCACTTCCAGAATGTGCAGGCCGCAAAAATCGGCAATCTGCTCGAACGAAAGCGCCGTATTGTCGACCAGCCAGGAAGCGGTCGCGTGCGGCATCAGCGGCTGGGTCACGAAATTCTCCGTACAAACAATAAGGGCCGCCCCTCACGGAGCGGCCGGTTCCTGTCCGGCGATGTAATAGCCTGCGCGCCCAAGAGCAAGGTTTTCGCGCAATCGCCTTCAGGCCGCATCCCGAAGCGCCGGCGGCAATGGAACCAGCGCGCGCAAAAACTGCGCCGTGCTCGCCTCCCAGGTAAAGCCCCGTCCATAAGCGGCGCACATTCTGCGATCGAGCTTCACCGCGTCGGCAATCGCATCTTCCAGCCGGTCGGCCATCGCCCCGGTTTCGGGTGTGAGTATATCGACCGGCCCCGTCACCGGATAGGCTGCAACCGGGGTGCCGCAGGCAAGCGCCTCGATCATCACCAGCCCGAACGTATCGGTACGGCTGGGAAAAACGAACACATCGGCAGCGCGATAGATGCTCGCCAGTTCCGTCCCGAACCGCGCGCCCATGAAGATCGCCTGCGGGAACTCCGCCTCCAGTTGCGCGCGCGCCGGGCCGTCACCGACCACTACTTTCGTCCCCGGATGACCGGATTGCAGAAAGGCGCGCAGATTCTTCTCCACCGCCACCCGGCCGACATAAAGCTGGATCGGGCGCGGCAAATGGCCCAGCGCCGGATGCCGCATACCATGATCCGAAAAATGCTGCAGGTCGACGCCGCGCCCCCAATGGCGGACATGGGTCAACCCGTGATCGATCAGCGTCCGGCGGATCGACGGCGTGGAGGCGAGGATCGCCTGAGCGGGTGCATGGAACCAGCGGATGTAATGCCAGACCCATTGGGCCGGCAGGCCGGATCGCGCCGAAACATAATCGGGAAACTGGGTATGATAGGCGGTCGTAAACGGGAAATCGCGGCGCAGGCACCAGCGACGCGCCGCCACGCATAACGGCCCCTCGGTCGCCAGATGGATCGCATCGGGCGCAAAATCCTCCAGCATTGCCCCAACTGTCGCGGTACGCGTCACCGCCAGCCGGATTTCGGGATAGGTCGGACACGGCAGCGAATAAAAGCTGTCGGGGGAGATGACGAACACCTCATGCCCCTGTCGCTGCAACAGTGCGCGCACCGATTGCAGGGTACGGACCACCCCGTTGACCTGCGGCTCCCAGGCGTCGGTAATCAGCGCGATCCGCATGGCTTCAGGCCGCCGCGCGGGCGTTGTCGGCAGGCACGTCCGCCTGAGGCACCGCCTCGCGCGCCGCGATCTCATCGCCCCAGTGCAGGATTTCCATCCGCCCGTCGAAATGTTCGACCAGCGCGGTGCAGCCTTCCACCCAGTCGCCGTCATTGAAATATTCGACGCCCTGAATTTCGCGCATATCCGCGGTGTGGATATGACCCGCAACCACCCCGTCGACACCGCGCGACTTCGCTTCTCTCGCCACGATCTCCTCGAAGTCGGAGATGAACTCGACCGCGTTCTTCACCTTCTTCTTCGCATGTTTGGACAAGGACCAATAAGGCAGCTTCATCATCCGGCGATAGGCGTTCACCCAGCGGTTGAGTGCCATCATCATCGTGTAGGCGGCATCGCCCAGATGCGCGAGCCAGCGATGCGACAACATCACCGCATCGAACTCATCGCCGTGCAGCACGAGCAGACGACGGCCGTCGGCGGTTTCGTGGATCGCCTGACGCCGGATTTCGACGCCGCCGAAATTCATGCCGGTGAACTGGCGGAACATCTCGTCGTGATTGCCGGGAATATAGACGATGCGGGTATTGCGCTTGGCGCGCTTCATGATGCGCCAGACAATGTCGTTATGCGCAGGCGGCCAGTAGAATTTCTTCTTCAGTCGCCAGCCGTCGATAATATCGCCCACCAGATACATGGTATCGCTGTCGACATGGTCGAGAAAGTCGATCAGCATTTCCGCATTGCACCCGCGCGTGCCCAGATGGACGTCGGAAATCCAGACGGTCCGGTATTTGCGGCGCTTCGTTACTGTCTTTTCCGGGATCGACGGCTGCGCATCCGTGAAATCGGATAGGTCAGCGTCGAACGGTAATCTGCTGATCGTCGCCATGGCGTCGCTCCATGCCCTGCCGTTTGCGAGCATATGGCGCACCATTGTTACAGTTCATGGGTCTATAATTTCACATGTTTGTAATAAAGAATAGAAAATACAGAATCTATTCTTTGCCAGCTTCGATAATTTCCAGGTGCCCGAAGGCCATGGACACCGCCGCGGAGAAGCCGAAAACCCTTCGGCCTCCCCGCATCCGGTTATTCAGCGGCTTCTTCGACGCCCGTATCCGATGACGGCTGCGACCTTGTCACGACATTCGTAGCACCTTCTGCGGTGGCACCCTTGACCAGCGCGTCCAGCGACGTGCCGTCAAAGCCCAGTTCCTTCATCAGCCCGTCGAGCACGGGCGCCTGCGCACGATACCGCAGCGCTGCGGCGACCGCTGAATTGGCAAGGTTGCCCTCCCCACCGGCAACCACCCCATCATTGGCCGCTGCGCCGGCATGGCCGGTCAGCCCGTCCACCTGCACGATCTTGATGGAATCGATCGCCTCCATCGGTTTGGCCGCTTCTCGCACCAGTTCAGGCAGGACGCGCAACAGTTCAAGCTTGGTCTGCAACGACACTTGATCCGACGACAGGATGTTGGCCGCCTCATTAACGGCGCGCTGGCCTGCCGCCTCGACCTCGAAACGCACACGGTCGGCTTCAGCACGCAGTTTCGCGGCTTCCGCCTCACCCTCGGCCAGTTGCCGCGTAGCAGCGGCCCGGTCGGCTGCCGCCTGTTTCTCGGCCTCCGCTTCGACCTTCACCTGGATCGCGGCCCGTTCGGCCTCACGCGACGCCTCGATCAATTCGATGCGTTTCTGGCGCTCGGCAATTTCGGTTTCACGCGAAGTATTGACCTGTTCCTCAGCCGCGACGGCTGCAGCGCGCGCCTTATCGGCTTCCGAGCGCGCCTGACTTTCCTCGCGGCTCTTGTTCTGGACTGCGATCTGCTGTTCCTGACGCGCCAGTTCCAGCGCCTGTTCCTGGGCGATCCGCGCTTCCTTGACCGCACGATCGGCTTCAATCTGCTGGCTGTCGACCTGCTTTTTCGCCTCAATCCGCGCCTGATCTGCTTCACGCTGGCGCTTGGCCTGCTCACTGGCGACTTCGGATGCCTGCTCGGCACGCCGCACCTCGACCTCGCGCTCCTGCTCCAGACGGGCGAACTCCTCGTCTCGCCCGATCAGGAAGGACTGGCGCTGTGCTTCCAGATTCTTGGTCTCGATCTGAACGCGGGTATCCTGCTCAATATCGTTGCGCGCTTTCTTGCGAAGCTCGATCTGCTCGGTCAGTTTGGTCAGGCCCTCGGCATCGAACGCGTTGTTTGCATTGAAATGCTCGATCGAGGTCTGGTCCAGACCGGTCAGCGACACCGATTCCAGTTCAAGGCCGTTCATCGCCAGATCAGCGGAAGAAACCTGCTGCACCTTCTGCACGAAGTCGGAACGTTGCTCATGCAGTTGCGCCATGGTCATTCCGGCAGCAACCGAACGCAGTGCATCGACGAACTTGCCTTCGACCAGCTCCTTCAATGCCTCCGGATGCATGGTGCGCAGGCCAAGCGTCTGGGCGGCAGTCGCGATCGACTGCGCATCGGGCCGTACACGAACGTAAAATTCCGCCTTCACGTCGATACGCAACCGATCAAGCGTGATCAGCGCATCGCCATTCTTGCGCTCCACGGCAAGGCGCACCGTATTCATATTGACCGGCATGGTTTCATGAAACACCGGCAGGACCAGCGCCCCGCCGTTCATCACCACCTTTTCACCGCCGAACCCCGTTCGCACAAACCCGATTTCCTTGGTCGCACGCTTGTAGAGCTTGGCGAGGATCAGGCCGAGGATCAACAGCGCGCCAAGCGCCACACCGGCATAGATCAGGATCGGCACCATCGAGCCGGAGCCCTGGGTCGCGACTTCATTCATCGTTTATCCTCCGATACGCGGCAATCGATTGTCGCCGCGGGAAATGGCGCGGAACAATCCGTCCTCACGCCGCACGAGGATGACGGCATCGCCTTCCTCGAAAATCTGTCCGACGGTGTCGGGTTCGACCATGACGTAATGTGCCTGACCATAGCGGTCCTCGACGCGTGTCCGCGCAGGCGATCCCTGCATTGCGCGACCGGTTGTAATCTTTCCGAAGCGCCCCACCAAAGTATCAAGCGACACTGCGGTCGTTTCATCATGCGGAAGGATCGGCGCCAGCACCCGCGCACCCAGCCCGGTCAGCGGCAGCGCAAACAGCAATGCCGCCGGCACCGCAATCCAGCCGTTAAGCAAATGCCCCGTCAGATTATCGAGGACCTGCTGTCCGATCAGTCCTGTCAGACCGAAAATGGTCAGGAACACCACCAGCAGCATCAGCAGCGGCAGGCGGCCCAGTCCCAGCCAGCCGAGCAGATTCAAATCCCCGTCGGCATCGAAATCGATATCGTGGTCGGCATCCAGACCGAAATGCCCGCCAAGGCCGATCAGCTGCATCACGCCGATCAGGAGCATCAGTACGATGGCCGTTACAAAGACGATATTTTCCGACGCGCCGAGAAACGCAAGCACGACCAATCCCCCATGAGTCGTGCTCAAGATAGGATGAGCCGACACCCTGGTCTAGGAAAACCGGACGTGATTACACCTTGTTAGGTTCGATTCAGCCCGTTCAGGCGACCGTGAGCACGATCTTGCCGATATGGTCGCCGCCGTCCATGCGGGCGTGTGCCTTTGCCGCTTCGGCCAGCGGGAAGGTGCAGTCGATCAACGGCTTCAGCTTCCCCTCGACGACATAGGGCCAGACCATGCGCGACAGTTCATCGGCAACCATCGATTTGAACCCGGTATCACGCGCGCGCAGCGTCGACCCGGTCAGGGTCAGGCGTTTTTGCATGACCTGAAAGATCGGGATGGTCGCCATCGCTCCGCCCTGCACGGCGATCGAGACATGACGGCCATCGGCCGCCAGGCATTTCAGGTTGCGCGGGACATAATCGCCGCCCACCATGTCGAGCACCACGGCAACGCCCTTGCCGTCCGTGATCGCGGCCACCGCCTCCACAAAATCCTGCGTCTTGTAATTGATCGCGTGATCCGCGCCGTGGCGCTTCGCTGCCGCCACTTTCTCGTCCGATCCGCAGGTGACGATAATGGTCAGGCCGAACAAATTTGCGAGCGTGATCGCCATGGTGCCGATGCCGCTGGTGCCCCCATGGACCAGCACCGTATCACCTTCACAAGCGAAACCGCGCTCGAAAAGGTTTGTCCACACGGTAAACAGCGTTTCCGGCAATGCCGCAGCCTCCACCATGGTCAGCGCGTCGGGAACGGGCAGGCACTGTCCGGCGGGTGCCGCGACATATTGGGCATAGCCGCCGCCCGCGACCAGCGCACAGACCGCCTGCCCCAGCATTTCGCGCTCGACGTTCTCGCCCAGCGCCACCACCTCGCCCGCCAGTTCCAGACCGGGGATCGACGGCGCGCCCGGCGGCGGTGGATACAGCCCCTTGCGCTGCATGACGTCGGGCCGGTTGACCCCGGCGGCGGCAACCCGGATCAGCACCTCGCCCGTCCCCGGCACCGGCACCGGTCGCTCCACCGGCCGCAGCACTTCCGGCCCGCCCGCTTCTGCCGGGTCGATTGCCTGCATCTGGTCGGGAAGAGTCATGGGCAGCGTACCTCAAAATCGCCAGCGATCGCACGCGCCTTATTGACAAGGGGCCGCCCAGCGTCAACGCTGTCGGTCATGGACGTCGATGAGAATCTTCCGCGCCGTCCGGGCGATCCGCTCGCCGACATCGCCCGGCAAGACCTCGACCCGCTGTCGGTTGACGAGTTGCACGCACGCATTGCCGTGCTGGAGGCGGAAATCGCCCGCGCCCGCAAAAAAATCGAATATGCCGTTAACCATCGCGCAAGTGCCGAGGCGCTATTCAAACGATGAGCGTGATTGCACCGGGAGGCGGGAATCACGCCCTTTCATCCCGGTGCGGGGCCGTCACGCTTGATGCCGGCCCGGATCGACCCGACATAAGGGGAAACGGGCCGCGTATTCGTCTGGCCCGACTGGAGTACTGACTGACATGCCTAGTTTTGCATCCGCCCTCGAAACCACACTGCACAAGGCGCTCGAAGCTGCCGCGTCGCGCCGTCACGAATATGCCACGCTGGAGCATCTGCTGCTCGCGCTGGTCGATGACGAACATGCGTCGAAGGTGATGAGCGCGTGCGGCGTCGATCTGGGCGAGCTGAAAACCACCGTTGCACATTATCTCGATACCGAACTCGACGCGCTGAAAGTGGATGCTGTAACCGATCCCTCCCCCACCAGCGGGTTTCAGCGGGTGGTGCAGCGCGCGATCCTGCATGTGCAATCTTCCGGTCGCGACGAAGTGACCGGCGCCAATGTGCTGGTCGCCCTGTTCTCCGAACGCGAAAGCTATGCCGTCTATTTCCTGCAGCAGCAGGATATGAGCCGCCTGGATGCGGTCAGCTATATCAGCCACGGTGTCGGCAAGGGCGGCACGCCCAGCGAAACGCGCGAGGTGAAGGGCGCGGAGGAAGAAAAGCCTTCCAAGTCCGACGGCAAGAAGGGTGAAAGCGCGCTCAAGCAATTCACCGTCGACCTGAATGAAAAGGCCAAAGCGGGCAAGGTCGATCCGCTGATCGGGCGCGGGCCGGAGGTCGATCGCACGGTGCAGATCCTGTGCCGCCGGTCGAAGAACAACCCGCTCTATGTCGGCGATCCCGGCGTCGGCAAGACCGCGATTGCCGAAGGGCTGGCGCGCAAGATCACCGAAGGCGATGTGCCCGAGGTGTTGAAAGAAGCCGTCATCTATTCGCTCGACATGGGGGCGCTGCTCGCTGGCACGCGCTATCGCGGCGATTTCGAGGAACGGCTGAAACAGGTCGTCAACGAGCTGGAAAAGCTGCCGCACGCAATTCTGTTCATTGACGAGATTCACACCGTCATCGGCGCTGGCGCGACCAGCGGCGGGGCGATGGATGCGTCAAACCTGCTCAAGCCTGCGCTGTCGGGCGGCACGATCCGTTGCATCGGCTCCACCACCTACAAGGAGTTCCGCAACCATTTCGAAAAGGACCGCGCCCTGCTCCGTCGATTCCAGAAAATCGACGTCAACGAACCTTCGGTTGAGGACACGATCAAGATCCTGACCGGCCTGCGCAGTGCGTTTCAGGATCACCACGACGTCAAATATACGCCCGATGCGATCAAGACGGCGGTGGAACTTTCGGCACGCTATATCAACGACCGCAAACTGCCCGACAAGGCGATCGACGTGATTGACGAAGTCGGCGCGATGCAGATGCTGGTGCCGCCCAGCCGCCGGAAGAAAACGATCACGCCAAAGGAAATCGAGGCGGTGATCGCGACGATGGCGCGCATCCCTCCGAAATCGGTGTCGGCCGACGATACGAAGGTACTGGGCAATCTGGAGACCGATCTGAAGCGCGTGGTGTTCGGGCAGGACAAGGCAATCGAGGTGCTGTCCAGCGCGATCAAGCTCAGCCGCGCGGGGCTTCGCGATCCCGACAAGCCGATCGGCAACTATCTCTTCTCCGGCCCGACCGGGGTCGGCAAGACGGAAGTGGCGCGCCAGCTTGCGGAAATCCTCGGCATTCCGCTCCAGCGTTTCGACATGAGCGAATATATGGAGCGTCATTCGGTCAGTCGGCTGATCGGTGCACCTCCGGGCTATGTCGGCTATGATCAGGGTGGCCTGCTGACCGATGCGGTCGATCAGAACCCGCATTCGGTGCTGCTGCTCGACGAGATCGAAAAAGCGCATCCCGACCTGTTCAACATCCTGTTGCAGGTGATGGATAACGGGAAGCTGACCGATCACCACGGCAAGACGGTCGATTTCCGCAACACGATCCTGATCATGACAACCAATGCCGGCGCGTCCGACATGGCCAAGGAATCGATCGGTTTCGGCAATATCAGCCGTGAGGATGTTCAGGAAGAAGCGGTGAAGAAGCTCTTCACCCCGGAATTCCGCAACCGCCTCGATGCGATCGTACCGTTCAGCTATCTGCCGACCGATGTGGTCGCGCGGGTGGTCGAGAAGTTCATCCTGCAACTCGAACTTCAGCTTGCCGACCGGGAGGTGCATATCCGCCTCGACGACGCGGCCAAGGGCTGGCTGACCGAACGCGGGTACGACAAGCTGTACGGTGCACGCCCGATGGGCCGCCTGATCCAGGAAAAGATCAAGCAGCCGCTGGCCGAGGAACTGCTGTTCGGCAAGCTGGTCCATGGCGGCGAGGTCAATGTGAAACTGAAGGACGAGGCGCTCGCCTTCGAGATTACCCCCGCCCCGCCGCGAAAGGCGAAAAAGAAACGCGGCGGCGGCAAGAAAACCGAACCCGCCAAGGCGAAATAGACAATCCGGGCCGGGGTAAATACTCCGGTCCTTTTTTATCGGCCATTTACCACTTTTTGGGGATCGCAAGCCTACAGCAATCGGCATGGAACCGTTCTTCCGGCCATGGCTGATGCTGTGCGTTGCCGCTTTTGCGGCAATGGCCGCTACCACCGCGCCTGCGCATGCGTCCGGCGGGGTTACCGGGGTGGCGGTTTCAACCTGCGTTCGCCCGGACGCAAAGGGCCTCACCGCACCTGCACTGTTTCGCAATCCGGGGGAATTCAATTGCTCTCGCAAGCAGATCGATTTCGGACGAGGCGATTACTGGGTACTTAGCGGCCCGCTCGACAAGATACCCGATCTGACCCGACGAACACGCGTTCGTATTGCCAGTGTGTGGCAGGATTCGATCACGCTCTACGCGCTTTATCCCGACGGTCGCATCCTGACGCTCCCACTGACCGAAAAGGATATTGGTCGCCATGTCCAGTTGGGAGCGATCGTCGAATGGAGGCTGCCGCATCATGCGCAGCCGCCGGTACGGCTCTTATGGCATGTGCGCGATTCCGCCAATTTGCGCGGGATCGTGATCAGTCCGCATCTGGCGCTGCCGCGTGAAAGCGTTCGCGCCAATCTGGAAATGGCGGCGATCTATGCGGCGTTCGGCGGTCTGGGCCTTGCGCTGCTGATCTACAACCTCGCCTTGTGGGAGGCATTGCGGCATCGTTTTCAGCTTGCTTATTGCGCAATGGTCGCCTCACTCAGCCTGTATGCGCTCAGTTCGTCGGGCGCACTCAACTGGCTCTTCCCCGACCTGCTCAATAACGACCGGATGCGAGTCAATTACGCCATGCTCGCCACGGCCACGCTGACTGCCATGCTGTTCGCCCGAACCTTTTTCGAACCGGAAGTGACGCGCGGCTGGACCGGTCGAATCGTAACCGCCGCCAGCGCCCTGCTGCTGACCACGGCATGCCTTTTCGTGCTGTTCGCCCCCTGGCACATTCAACTGTTCGACCGACTCTATAGCTGGTCCTTTTTTGGCATGCTGATTGCCATTGTCCCGATCATCGTCCGCGCTCGAAAACAGCGCAGCCCCTATTTGTGGCTGTTCGCACTTGCCTGGTCGGTACCGGTCGCATTCGCCTGCCTGCGTCTGGCAATGAACACGCTGTTCGTGCAGTGGAACTTCTGGGTCGACAATTCGACGATCCTGTCGATGAGCTTCGAAGCCATCATGTCCAGCGCCGCCATCGCCTATCGCATCCGCGTGCTGAGCAAGGAGCGGGATGAGGCGCGAACGCGGGAAATGGCGACCCGGATGCTGGCCGACACCGATCCGCTGACGGGGCTGCTCAATCGCCGCGCCTTCCTCAGCAGGATCATGCAAAGCGAAGGCAAACAGATGCTGCTGCTTGCCGATATCGACCATTTCAAACAGGTCAATGAAACGCTGGGTCATGACGGCGGGGATGAGGTACTGCGCCTGTTCGCGCGCGCCTTGCGCGATACCACGCCTGCCAATGCGCTGATCGCCAGGCTGGGCGGCGAAGAATTCGCGATTGTCGTTCCCTGTAACACGGGAATCGACCCGGACCGCCTCCTCGCCCGGTTACGCGCCGCGCGGATGCCCTTTGACATGACGGTCACGACCAGTATCGGCTGCTGTTCGGGACCGTTGATCGGGGAGACCGACTGGAAACGCCTCTACAGAATGGCAGACCGCGCACTCTTCGCGGCCAAGGCGGCAGGACGCGACCGGGTTCGCCATGCCGAACGCATTGCTGAAGCCGCATAAGCGCCGAAGCGGTATAAGGCTTGCCGACCCCCTACTCTGCCGATAGCATTCGCGCGCAAGGAGAGTGTGGATGCAGCCAAAACGCAAGCTCGCTATCGCAGCGGTTGCCGGCACTTTATTGATGCTCGGCATGGCGCATCCGCCGCACGCCGATATCCGCATCCTGACGCATGACCGGTCCGACTATCATCCGCAGCGTTTTCAGGCGGCGGTCGATCTGGGCGTCGCCGCTTTTTCGGTTCTGATCACATGGACCGCACGACACGCAAACCCCTGATCTTCGGTTGTCACAACCCCGACAGCTGCTTACATCTATGTCAATGAGAGATGCCGAAACTGCCTGGCGCAACGCCTATCAACACCCCGGTCCCTGGAACCGGACCTTCCCGCCCCTGTCGCTGGTCGACATGTTCGAACAGGCCGCACAACGGCGGGATCAGGCACCGTTGCTTGATTTTCTCGGTCGTAAATACAGCTATGCCGAAACGCTCGACGGGGCGCGGCGCGTTGCCTGCGGGTTAAAGGATATGGGCTATGGGGCAGGCGATCGAATCGGCCTGTTCCTGCCCAATGTGCCGCATTATGTCGCCGCCTATTACGGCATCCTGATGCTGGGCGCGACGGTGGTGAATTTCTCGCCGCTCTACACGGCCGAGGAACTGGCGCATCAGGTTGCGGATTCGGGCACGCGCGTGTTGTTCACCATTTCCGCCACCGCCCTGTTGCCGACCGCGCTCAAAGTGCTCGACGACAGCGCGCTCGAACGGCTGGTGGTCGGGTCGGTCGCGGGCGCGCTGCCGCCGACGAAATCGCTGTTCTATCGCCTGTTTCGCGGCAGTGAGGTCGCAAAGCGCCCCCATGATGATCGCATCACTGCCTTTTCCGCACTGATCGACAATGACGGCGGCTGCACAAAGGCCGATATCGATGCCACGAGTCATGTCGCGCTGATCCAGTATACCGGCGGCACTACCGGCAGCCCGAAAGGCGCGTTGCTGACGCATCAGAACATGTCGTCGGCCGCACGCATGTCGGCCGCACTCGATCCGAAGCTGGGCGAAGTCGAGGACCGCATCCTCGGCGTCCTGCCGCTATTCCATGTGTTCGCCAATACCTGCGTGCTCAACCGCACCGTGGCAACGGGTGGGGAGATCGTGATGCTGCCGCGCTTCGACGCCGCGCAGGTGCTGGCGACGCTGGACCGGACACAGGCGAACGCCCTGCCCGGCGTGCCGACCATGTATCAGGCACTGCTCGACCATCCGAAAACCGCGCAGACCGACTTTTCCTCGCTACGCGTCTGCATTTCCGGTGGCGCCCCGCTGGCCGCCGAACTGAAAGCACGGTTCGAAACCGTAACCGGCGCGAAACTGGTCGAAGGATACGGCCTGTCGGAAACCTCTGGCGTGGCAAGTTGCAATCCCTATGAGGGGCTGAACAAGTCCGGTACCATCGGTCAGCCGATGCAGGGCACGCGGATCGCGCTGGTCGATAAGGAAGACCCGAACAGCCCCCCGCCCGACGGCGAGCCGGGAGAGATCGTGGTCAATGGTCCCCAGATCATGAAGGGGTACTGGAACCGGCCCGATGCCGATGCCGGAGTCTTTATCGACGACGCACAGGGACAACGCTGGCTGCGCACCGGCGATGTCGGCACCATCGACGATGACGGCTATATCCGCATTGTCGACAGGCTGAAGGACATGATCGCGGTCAGCGGGTTCAAGGTATTCCCGAGCGAGGTGGAAACCGTGCTCTATCGCCACCCGGCGGTGAAGGAAGCGCTGGTGATCGGCGTACCCGACACCTATCGCGGCGAAAGCCCGCGCGCCTATGTCACGCTCAACAAGGATGCGACGGCGACGGAGGAAGAACTGCGCGACTGGCTCAACGGCCAGTTGGGCAAGCACGAACGCGTCGATCAGGTGGTCATCCGCAAGGAACTGCCGAAAACGCTGGTCGGAAAACTCGACCGCAAGGCATTGCGCATAGAAGCCGGGATCGCGTGAGCATTGCGCCCATAAGAGGACAATTCAGGTGGCTATGCGATGCCGCTAGTTTTTACTCTTTCATCGGCTGATCTTGTTCTGACTATCTTCTCCGGCGTCGAAATTCTCCTCAAGCGCTGCTTGGACAGCAAGAATGATTCCTTTTGGAATCCGAAACAGGCCGAACTTTCCACGCATCATGCAACTGGCCAAAACCATGCGTGCCGCTGGATGGCCGCGTCTGGCGGCAGTCCGCAACATCGGGAAAATCGTCCGGTACGTTTCCTTACTCTTCGACCTTCGATGCCGATACCAGGCCTGCCAGAAAATCGCGGGCGTCCAGTCCTGATTTACCCCTATTTGCAGGATTGCCTCGCAAGCCCCATGATCTTCGCGCGCATATGCTGATCTTGCGCATTTCAACATCGCAATCTGCGATCCGCCGGCAAAGGCACGCTTGAACCATTGCTCCGCTTCGCCAGAATTTTGCGGAACACCGCGTCCGGATTGGTAGCACCGACCCACCTCGATCATTGACCAAACCGAACCGAGTTCGGCCAGATCAAACCAAATTCTAATGGCAGACGTAAAATTTTCTGCTTCGTAAAACGCAAATGCCTGGCGAATGCGCTCCATGTCCGGCTCGCGTTGGGCCATTTCCTCATGATTAGCGTGATTTCGATCCCATTCCGACGACCTGCGCCATGTAATATCCGTAGGACTCTGTCCGCCGTGGTCAGCAACAAATTCCTCGAGCCATTTTCGGGTAAGGTTCGTGTAGGGCGTTATCAACGTTGGGGTTTTCCAAAACGGGGCCGACCCCAGCTACCATATCAACGCCCGGCATTCATGGGCAGATCGTAAAATAGCCCGGTCGTAACCACTCATTACTGCTTATCGGCACGCAAATCCGGTATCCGTGACAATTTGGTCAGCAGGATCGGAATATCGTCGGTGATGAAGGTATCGCGCGGCAGTTCATATCCCTTGCGTAATGCACGACGCATCTGCTCGTGACGCTCCCCTGTCGGATGTGCGCCGCGTTCCCGTAACTCGAACTCTGTACTCATAACCCACCCACTCACGCCCGCCCTCTCCTGCGGGCGGCGACTGCGTAGTAAAAGGCTGACGAGCGGGTTCGTTCCGCCGGATCGGACAAAAACCGCCCGGCAGATGCTCCGGTACGCCAACTGGTGTTTCAGTCGTTCAGCAGCACCGATTTCAGGTTCATGAATTCGTGCATCCCCCACGGCCCCAGTTCGCGACCATGGCCGGACAGCTTCACCCCGCCGAAGGGCGCTTCGGGGGTGGAGGCAAGCATCTGATTCACCGCCGTCATGCCCGCCGCGATGTCACGCTCGAACCGCTCCTGTTCCGCCGCGTCCTTCGTCCAGACGCTGGAGCCGAGGCCATAGGGGATGTCGTTCGCCAGTGCGATTGCCGCGTCGATATCGGGCACCTTAAACAGCATCGCGACGGGACCGAAAATTTCCTCCTTCGCAATATCGCTTTCCGGCGGCACATCGGTCAGCACGCCCGCGCTCATATAGGCGCCAGGCTTGTCCAGCTTCGCGCCACCGCATAGCAGGGTTGCGCCCGCCTGCTTCGCACGTTCGATCTGGTCCAGCACCGTATCGCGCTGCTCAAAGCTCGACAGCGGCCCCATATCCGTTTCGTCATGCATCGGGTCATCGGCCTTGACCGCCTTCATCCCCGCCACGAACTTTTCGGCGAAAGCGTCATATATATCCGCATGGACGATCATCCGCTTGCCGCAGATGCATGACTGGCCGGTATTCTGAATCCGCGCGGTGACCGCCTGCTTCGCCGCTTCGTCGATATCGGCCGAGGGCATCACGATGAACGGGTCCGATCCGCCCAGTTCCAGCACCACCTTTTTCAGCGCCCGGCCCGCGGCTTCCGCAACCTTCTGACCCGCGCCCTCGCTGCCGGTCAGCGTCACCGCCGCCACGCGCCGGTCGGCGATGATGTCCGCCACCTTGCCCGATTTGACCGGCAGGTTCTGGAACAGCCCCTCGGGCGCGCCGCCCTTCAGCACCATATCCTCGATCGCAGCGCCGACGCCCTGCGTGATCGAGGCATGTTTGAGCAGGCCGACATTACCCGCCATGATCGCAGGCGCCAGAAAGCGCACCACCTGCCAATAAGGGAAATTCCACGGCATCACCGCCAGCACCGGACCGATCGGCAACCAGCGCCCGATCGCCCTGCCCTTCGCCACCTGCACCTCGAAGGATTCCAGAAATTCCGGGCCGTGTTCGGCATAATGACGAAAAGCGGCAACGCATTTTTCGACTTCTGCGACCGCACTTTTCAGCGTCTTGCCCATTTCGCGTGTAGCGATTTCCGCCAGCCGGTGCTTGTTGCCCTCAAAAGCATCGCCGATATGCGACAGCAGCGCTGTGCGATCCTCCAGCGTGCTGATCCGCCATTGCCGCCACATCGCATCGGCACGCGCCAGCGCACTTTCGACTGCGGCATCGTCCATCTCCGCAATCTCATCGAGCTTCTGTCCGGTGGCGGGATTGACGTTCTGAAACATGCTCTTCCTTTCGGCCTCTTGGATCCCAACCATAACGCCGCCACATCAACAGGAGTTGCAATCCCCATGGCAGCCGGGCCATAGCATCCCTTATGAGCGAGGAACGCGACGTTTCGGAATATTCGTTTGAGGAAGCCCTGAAGGAACTCGAACGCATTGTCGGCAGGCTGGAAAGCGGGGAGGCTGAATTGCAGGAAGCAATCGACCTTTACGAACGCGGCGACCGGCTGCGGCGGCAATGCGCCGCGCGTCTGGATGCGGCACAGGCGCGGATCGAGGCCATCCGCACCGATGCCGCCGGCAATCCGCAGGGCACGGCCCCTTTCGATGCAGGATGATCCGGGTATGAGCGGCATGTCCATGGCGCTGGTGCGCGCATTGAAGGATGTGGCCGCCGACATCGATGCCCGCTTCGACCGCGCCCTGACCCTGCCTGAAGACCCGCGCGCCGACCTGTTCAAAGCCATGCGTCATGCCGCAATCGGCGGCGGCAAACGGCTGCGTCCATTGCTGGTGTCGGCTAGTGCGCGCATGTTCAACGTCAATGCCGAGAGCATTGGCCGGGCGGGCCTCGCGCTCGAATGCATCCATGTCTATTCGCTGATCCACGACGATCTGCCGGCGATGGACGATGACGATATGCGTCGCGGCAAACCGACGGTGCACAAGGTTTTCGATGAAGCGACCGCGATCCTTGCCGGGGACAGCCTGCTCGCGCTTGCGTTCGAAGTGCTGGCCAATCCGGCAACCCATGCCGATCCTTCGGTGCGCGCCGACCTGGTACTGGCGCTTGCCGCCGCCGCCGGACCGCATGGCATGGCTGGCGGGCAGATGCTGGATCTGGAAGCCGAGCGCACGACGCTGGACCTTCCCGCCATCACCCGGCTCCAGGCGCTGAAAACCGGCGCGTTGATCGGCTGCGCGGTCGAATTCGGTGCAATTCTGGGCCGTATCCCGCCGGAAGGGCGCGTGGGGCTACGCGGCTATGCCCATGATATCGGTCTCGCCTTTCAGATCGCCGACGACATTCTCGACGTCGAGGGCGACGAAGAACTGATGGGCAAAAAGCTGCGCAAGGACGAAGCGGCAGGCAAGGAAACCTTCCTGACCCTGATGGGGCTGGAACGCGCACGCGAACAGGCGCGCCTGCTGGTCGATCAGGCGATAGAGCATCTGCATGACTTCGGTGAACGGGCTGACCTGCTGCGCGACATTGCCCGCTTCACGCTCGAACGGAAGAATTGAGCCGCCCGCTCATGAATGGGGGACGATCATGACGATACGCACCGGCGTCTATCCCGGCACTTTCGATCCCATTACCCTGGGCCATATGGATATTATCCGGCGTGGGGCAAAACTGGTCGACCGGCTGGTGATCGGCGTCACTACCAACCCATCCAAATCGCCGATGTTCTCCGTCGAGGAACGCATGGCGATGGTCCGGCGGGAGGTGGCGGATATCGGCAGTGAAATACATGTCGTCAGCTTCGATGCGCTGCTGATGGACTTTGCCGAACAGGAAGGCGCTTCCGTCATCATTCGCGGTCTGCGTGCGGTCGCCGACTTCGAATATGAATATCAGATGGCGGGCATGAACCAGCAGCTTAACAACCGTATCGAGACGGTATTCCTGATGGCCGACGTCGCGTTGCAGCCGATCGCCAGCCGCCTGGTCAAGGAAATCGCCCGATTCGACGGCGACATCTCAAAGTTCGTCAGCCCCGCGGTTTGCACCGAGGTCGCAGAGCGTGTGGCACTGAATCGTCAAAAGAAAGGCTGATTGCGGTTCTTCCGTCCGGTATTCACGTTGGCGTCAGCCGTGGAATGGTTTAAGCCACGCGCACAAAGTTCAAGAGCGGGTTCTATATTATCATGCGTTTGATTGCGTTTTTGCTGGCGGTTTTCGCCGCTGTGGGCATCACTGCGGCACCGGCATCGGCCCAGATGTTCAAGACCGATAACAACAAGAATGCGCCGAAACCGACCGATAAGGATGATCTGTGGATCCTCGACCTGTCGACCGGCGGGCGCGTGACCATCCTGCTGCGCCCCGATGTCGCGCCGAAGATGGTGGCACGCGTGAAGAAGCTGACCCGCGAACATTTCTATGACGGCACGATCTTTCACCGCGTGATGGATCAGCCGTTGCCGATCGCCCAGGGCGGCGATCCGACGGGTACCGGCACCGGCGGCTCAAAGCTTCCCGACGTGCCCGCGGAGTTCAACTATCTGCCGCATGTACGCGGCGCGGTTTCCGCAGCGCGCGCGCAGGACAAGAACAGCGCCAACAGTCAGTTCTTCATCCTGTTTCAGCCTGCGCTTGAACTCGACAAGAAATATACCGTGTTCGGCCGCGTGATCAGCGGCATGCAGTGGGTAGACAAAATCCATCGAGGCCAGCCGCCGGCAGATCCCAGCCGCATCCTGCACGCCTATATCGGTTCGGATAATCCCCCACCCTATCAGCCCGCACCTGCGGTGACCCCGGCCAACAATCCGGACGCCAATATCGTCCTGCCCGGTATTGCCCCCGCAAAGAAGCAGCCTGCTGATTCCTCGTCCGAGCCGAAACCTTCTCAGCAATAAGCACTACCCAGACGGAGCAGGGCGCGTGCGCGTCGACGATTTCGATTTCGATTTGCCGCCGGAACGCATCGCCCTGCGTCCGGCGGTTCCGCGTGATTCGGCGCGGCTGTTACGGGTCGGCGCGGACGGACTTTCCGACGCCATTGTCAGCGACCTGCCGAAGTTGCTCCGGCGCGGCGACTGCCTGATCTTCAACGACACCCGCGTCATTCCTGCCCAGCTTCAAGGCAAGCGCGGTGACGCCACCATCGGTGCCACCCTGCACAAACGCGAAGGTCCGCGTCGCTGGCGCGCCTTTATCCGCAACGCCAAACGGCTGCGCGACGGCGACAATATCGATTTCGGCAATGGCGTCGAAGCGATGGCTGGCGATCGCGCGGAAGACGGCAGCTTCGCACTGACTTTTGCAGGCGAAGATCCGGTCGAATTACTGCTGGAGCGTGCAGGGCATATGCCACTGCCGCCCTATATCGCGTCGAAGCGGCCGACCGACGAACGCGACGCCGACGATTACCAGACGATGTTTGCGCGCGAGGCCGGAGCCGTAGCCGCCCCCACCGCCGCGCTGCACTTCACGCCGGACCTGATCGCGGCGCTCGACGCGGCGGGCATCGAACGTGCCACGCTGACACTGCATGTCGGCGCGGGAACGTTCCTGCCGGTGAAGGCGAACGACACCGCCGACCACAAGATGCACTCCGAATGGGGCCGGATCGACGCGGATACCGCCGCACGATTGAACTCCATCCGCGCAAAGGGCGGTCGCCTGATCGCGGTCGGCACCACCAGCCTGCGCCTGATCGAAAGCGCGGCTGCTGAAGACGGCACCGTGCAGCCGTTTGAGGGCGACACCGACATCTTCATCACGCCGGGCTATCGCTTTCGCGCGATCGAGGGATTGATGACCAATTTCCACCTGCCGCGCTCAACCCTGTTCATGCTGGTATCGGCGCTGATGGGGCTGGAACGGATGCAGGCCGCCTATGCGCATGCCATTGCGCACGGCTATCGCTTCTACAGCTATGGCGATTCCAGCCTGCTGCTGCCCTGAGCCGTATCACCGGACATCAGAACCGGTTGTTGCGCGCACCACACGCCGTGAATAGAATCAGCATGCTGCATTGCATCACGTCCTAGTATCACCTGCCCCGTCGCCTCTATGGCATTCGTCATGAGTGCGAATCACGCCGGACATCACCACCATCACGCCCATGGCGGGCACAGCCACGGGCATCATCATGCGCCCGCTGATTTCGGCCGCGCCTTTGCCATCGGCGTACTGCTCAACACGGCCTTTGTCCTTGTCGAAGGGGCGGCCGGGCTATGGGTCAATTCGGTCGCACTGCTCGCCGATGCCGGGCATAATCTTTCCGATATTCTGGGACTGCTGATCGCCTGGGGCGGGGCCGAACTTTCCAAGCGCCCTCCGTCCAAACGCTTCACCTATGGCCTGCGCGGGTCGTCGATTCTGGCGGCACTGGGCAACTCCCTGCTGCTGCTGGTCGCGGTCGGTGCCATTCTGGCCGAAGCGATCAAGCGGCTTGCCGACCCGCCCCCCGTTGCCGGGCAGACGGTGATGATCGTCGCCGCCATCGGTATCGTCATCAACGGGCTGACCGCCTGGCTTTTCGCATCGGGGCGCAAGGGCGACATCAATGTCCGCGGCGCGTTTCTGCACATGGCCGCCGATGCGGCGGTTTCGGCGGGCGTGGTCGTCGCGGGCGGAATTATCCTGTGGACGCGCGCGGAATGGATCGACCCCGTGGTCAGCCTGCTGATCGTCGCCGTGATCCTGTGGAGCACCTGGGGATTGCTGCGCGATTCGCTCGGCATGGCGTTGCAGGCGGTGCCGCCGGGTATCGACCATGACAAGGTTGCCGCCGCGCTCACCGCGCTTCCCGGTGTCGCCCATATCCACGACCTGCATATCTGGCCGATGAGTACCACCGAATCGGCGCTCACCGCGCATCTGGTGATGCCGGGCGGGCATCCCGGCGACATGTTCCTCATCGACCTGCAACACCGGCTGATGCACGATTTCGGCATCGGCCACACCACGGTCCAGATCGAGCTGTCGGTCGATTCCGATTGCCATTTGCAGCAAGTCGATACGGTCTAAGGCCCTCCCTGTCTCTTCCATTGGCGGTGAAAGCCAGCTAATCGGGCGCCACGCGCGCGCAAACGCGCACGGTTTTCATTCTTGCATACGGGAAAATTCATGGGTTTCCGCTGCGGCATCGTCGGCCTTCCCAATGTCGGCAAGTCCACGCTCTTTAACGCGCTCACCGAAACCGCCGCGGCGCAGGCGGCCAACTATCCCTTCTGCACGATCGAGCCGAATGTCGGGCAGGTCGCGGTTCCCGATCCGCGCCTCGACAAGCTGGCGGAAATTGCCGGGTCAGCGAAGAAGATCGAAACCCAGCTTGCGTTCGTCGACATTGCCGGGCTGGTGCGCGGCGCGTCGAAGGGCGAAGGGCTGGGCAACCAGTTTCTCGGCAATATCCGGGAGGTGGATGCGATCGTCCACGTCCTGCGCTGTTTCGAAAATGACGATATTCAGCATGTCGATAATCATGTCGATCCGATTGCCGATGCGGAGACGGTCGAAACCGAGCTGATGCTCTCCGACCTGGAAAGCCTGGAAAAGCGCGTGCCCAATTTCGTGAAGAAGGGGCAGCAGGGCGACAAGGAAGCGAAGATCGCCGCCAGCGTGCTGGGACAGGCACTCGACCTGCTGCGCGAGGGCAAGCCCGCGCGGCTGACCGAGCCGAAGGATGTCGAGGAAGCGAAGGTTCTGGAACAGGCGCAGTTGCTGACCGCCAAGCCCGTTCTTTATGTCTGCAACGTCAATGAGGACGAGGCGGCCGAGGGCAACGTCTATTCCGCGCGCGTGTTCGAAAAAGCAAAGGCCGAAGGCGCGGAGGCTGTCGTCGTCTCCGCCGCGATCGAGGCCGAAATTGCCACCATGCCCCCGGAGGAGCGCGGCGAGTTCCTGGCCGAACTCGGACTGGAAGAAACCGGCCTCGCCCGTGTGATCCGCGCGGGGTACAAGCTGCTCCACCTGCTCACCTTCTTCACCGTCGGACCGAAAGAGGCCCGCGCATGGACGGTCGAAGACGGTGCCAAGGCGCCACAGGCGGCGGGTGAAATCCACACCGATTTCGAACGCGGCTTCATTCGCGCCGAAACCATCGCCTATGCCGACTATGTCGCATTCGGCGGCGAGAGCGGCGCGCGCGAGGCGGGCAAGCTTCGCCAGGAAGGCAAGGAATATCTGGTGCAGGACGGCGACGTGATGCTGTTCCGCTTCAACGTCTGACCATCCCGCACCGCCAAGTCGCCCCGATCAGGCCGTCCAGATTTTCGCCGTTTCCAGATCGGCCATAACCCCTTCTTCGCGCGGCTCCCATCCGAGCAGAGCACGGGTATGGGCGCTCGACGTCGCCATATCGAGCTGAATAAAGGTTGCCAGCCAGCCGAAATGCGCCTGCGCTTCTTCCGCAGAGATCGACACCACAGGAACGCCGAGTTTACGGCCGAATAGTTCGGCAAGCGTTTTCGTGGGGATGGCCTCTTCCGCTACGGCGTGAAACGGCCCGCCCTCGGCACCGCGTTCGATCGCCAGACGATAGACCCGCGCCGCATCGGCACGATGCACGGAGCACCAGCAATTGCCGCCGTCACCGATATAGGCCGATTTTCCGCTCTGCCGGGCGACATCGATAAACATATTGATGAACCCGAACCGCATTCCGTCGCCATGGACCTGCGGCAACCGCAGCGACGATACGCGAAGCCCTTCTGCCGCCAGCTCCAGTGCGAGTTTGTCGCTCTGGCGCGGGAACCCGGCTATCGGCTTGTCGCTTTCCAGTCCCAGCCGCCCCGATTTTTCCAGCGCCGTCCCGCCGGTGACGAGCATCGGTTTTTCACTGCCGCGCAGCACCTCGGCCATCGCGTTAATTGCCGCCGCGTCGATGGCGCAACTTTCCTCGAACTTCGAAAAATCATGGACGAAGGCCGTGTGGATGACTGCATCCGCGCTCTCTACACCTCGGCGCAGACTGTCCAGATCGGTCAGTTCGCCGCGCAGTACGGTTGCGCCTGCCTGTTCGACCTTGGCTGCCGAATCGTCGGAACGCGCAAGGCCGGTAACCTGATGGCCGTTGGCGATCAGTTCGTCGACAACCGCAGAGCCGACAAAACCACTCGCGCCGGTAACAAAAATTCGCATGGGATCACTCCATTTTTGGGTTGCGATCTCCATCTGGCGGTTCGATTATCCGGTTAAAGTAGAGACATTATACAGGTATAATGATTAACTGGATCATGGCTTCCTCTTCCGACCCAAATCCATTGGGCGATTATCTGAAAGATCGTCGCGCCCGGCTGGACCCCGCCGTTTTCGGCCTGCCCGCTTCGCGCCGTCGCACGCCGGGGCTGCGACGCGAGGAGGTCGCACAGCGCGCGCATATCAGCACCACCTGGTACACCTGGCTGGAACAGGGGCGCGGCGGGGCACCGTCCGCAGATACGCTGAACCGCATCGCCCGCGCGCTGATGCTTACCGATGTCGAACGCGAACATCTGTTTCTGCTTGCGCTGGGTCGTCTGCCCGAAAGGCGCTATCGGGAAAGTGAAGGCGTAACGCCGCGCCTGCAGCGCGTTCTGGACGCCATGTCCTATTGTCCCGCGATCATCAAAACGGCGGGCTGGGATGTCGTGGCATGGAACCGGGCGGCGGCTGCCGTGCTGACCGACTATGGCAAGCTGCCACCCGATCAGCGGAACATCCTGCGTCTCATCTTCTGCGATCCGCGTGTCCGCGCACATCAGTTCGACTGGGAAAGCGTGGCACGGGGCGTGGTCGGCGCGTTTCGAGTCGATACGCTGCGCGCCGGCGCCAGCGAAAAAGTGGCGCCTCTGGTCGAAGAACTATGCCGCACAAGTCCGGAATTTGCCGCGCTATGGCAGGAGCATGACCTGCTCCATCATCATGGCGAAGGAACGAAGCGCATTCGCCATCCCGAACTGGGAACCGTCACTATCGAATTTTCGACCTTTGCTGTGGACGGTCGCCCTGACCTGGGGATGCTGGTCTATAATCCTGCGACGCCCGAAGACGCGGAGAAGCTGCGGACGATCATGGAAGAAACGCCGGACATGCCTGCACGGTAAGGGCTTACAAGACGATAGGGCTTGCCATCCCAGCCGGGCTGTCCGACAGCTGGGCCATGCGCTATTTTGAAGATATCGAAGTCGGCGAAACCCGCCATTTCGGCAGCTATCCCGTCAGTCGCGACGAAGTGCTCGACTTTGCGTGCAAATATGATGCCCAACCCTTTCACCTGTCGGATGAAGCGGCCGCAAAAACGCATTTCGGACGCATGTCGGCCAGCGGCTGGCATAGCTGCGCAATGACGATGGCAATGATCGTCGAAAATATGAAATCCGCCGATGAGGCCAGTCTGGGCGCGGCGGGAATCGACGAGCTTCGCTGGCTGAAGCCCGTCTATCCCGGCGACACGCTACGCTGCGAAACGCAGGTGCTGGAAAAGCGCGCATCGCGCAGGCGCCCGGAAATGGGTAGCGTGCGCACGCAAATGACCGTCTATAATCAGGACGATGTGGCGGTACTGCGCTTCATTTCGCTCGGACTTATTCGACGTAAACCTGCCGACAACTGATTGCGTCGGTCAGTGGGAACGGTGATGTCCGTCGCGCCCACCACGTCCGCGCTCGCCGCCACGACCGCGCTCGCCCGAAGCTCTTGGCTGCGTTCCTCTGTCGCCACGTGACCAGTTCTGGCGTTGCTGGTTATCATAGCGGTATTGTTGCGGCTGATCGCGTTGCCGGTCACCGCGCTGATATTGCGGCTGCCGCTGATCACCCCGCCGATATTGCGGTCGGTCACCGGATTGCCGGTTCCGGTCGAACCCGCGCCAGTGATCGTTCATCTGATCGCGGTTGCCGCGCCACGACTGACGACGCTGTTCCCAATAACGCCGTTGCGTATTATTCCAGCGATAGGGGCGACGATATTGATCGTACACATAGATGCCGCTGCCGGGATAATAATAATTCCCGTACCAGCCCCAGTAAGGATAATAGCCATATTGGGAATAATAGCCGTTATCATAATAACCGTCATAGTAGCCATCGTCGTAATAGCCACCATCATAATAGCCGGGGCCGTAATAGCCGCCCGAACCATAGCCGACCGACACCCCGCCATAGCCATAACCGTCATCATAGGCGCAGGCCGAAAGGCCCAGCCCCAGAACGGCGGCGATTGCAAGATTCCTGACGATACGCATGCGCATAGAAACTCTCCCGTCCATGTCGCACCGAACTGGCCGAAGGCTCGGGCTGATAGAGTAAATATAATGCTATAACGTCAGCCGAAAAGTACCGGTTCCCAAATCGGGACAAAGCGCGACCTTCGGTTTCGCGCCTGACTTCAACAGGGCTGTTTTCAGTCGCCTTCGAACGCGACCAGCGATGTCACCGAGATATTGTCCTGGCGCAGCGCAGCGGCACCGCCCAGATCGGGCAGGTCGATCACGAACGCGGCCTGTCGCACGGTCGCGCCGGCCTTGCGCAACAACCGTACCGCCGCACGCGCAGTGCCGCCCGTTGCGATCAGGTCGTCGACCAGCAGGACATTGGCACCCGGCGCGCAGGCATCCGCATGAATAGTGATCCGGTCGGTGCCATATTCCAGCGCATAGTCTTCGGCGATGGTGGCACCGGGCAGCTTGCCGTCCTTGCGGATCAGCAGCACGCCCGCACCCAGGGCGAGCGCCAGCGCCGGTGCAAACACAAACCCGCGCGCCTCGATACCCGCGACCAGATCGACCGGCCCTTCGACTTGTTCCAGCATCCGTTCGACAGTCAGCGACAGTCCCTCGCCGTCGAGCAACAGCGTGGTGATGTCGCGAAACTGAATGCCCGGTTTCGGAAAGTCGGGAATCGTGCGGATACGCCGCCGGATATCCTCATTCGCCGCAATCGTCGCCATGGCCGCAACCTGTCCTGTGTGAGGTGAGGCGTACTGCGCCTCCCGATAAGAGACCAAGCGCATAGCGTGCCCGCGACGACAGGTGCAAGCCCCGGCATTGTTCCCCTCCCCTTGCTGGGAGGGAGGGGAACCAGCCTCAGTGTTTTATATCGCGCCAGATGTTTTTATACGCGCCGAACGCCAGCCCGATAAAGATCAGCAGGAAGATCACGGCGGCGACACCGGCACGGTGCCGTGCTTCCAGCTTCGGTTCGGCGGCCCAGACCAGAAACGCCGCCACATCCTTCGACATCTGATCGATGGTGGGACGCGTGCCGTCCATATACTGCACCTGTCCCTCTTTCGTCAGCGGCGGCGGCATCGCGATGTTCAGATTGGCGAAATACGGATTGAAATGCAGGCCGTCGGGCACCTTGAAATCCGGGAATTCCTTCATCAACGACTTGCCGTCCTTGGTGAACGTCTTCGGGTTGCGATAACCGGTAATCAGCGCGTGGATATAGGCCGCCCCGCCTTCTCGCGCCTTGGCGATCATCGACAGATCGGGCGGGCTTCCCTGCCCCGGATAATAGACGATCGGGAAGGTGTCGGCGGGCACGCCGGGCCGGGTGTCACGATCGCCCGTTTTAGGATCGAAGGTCGGCACCTGATACTCGGCGGCGATCGTCTTTACCTGCCCCTCGCTATAGCCGATATCCTCCAGATTGCGGAACGCGACATGCTTCAGCGAATGGCAGGCGGAGCAGACTTCCTTATAGACCTGAAACCCGCGCTGAAGCTGGCGGTCGTTGAACTTGCCGAACGGCCCGTCCGATTCGAGATGCAGCGGTGTCGGGTGGACGTGAAACGCCTCATCGACCGTTTCCTGCGGCGGGTTGCTCACCAGCCCGCTGACCGTACCGACCAGCGCGATCACCAACATGACGACAAAGGCGGCGCCGATGAAATAATTCAGATTGCGCAAAAACAGCGAACCCATATCCTCGCCTCCTTATTCGGCCGGAACGGCAGCGCCGTCCCGCGTTGCGCCATGACCGTCATGCTTCGCCAGCACCGCTTCGGTGATCGAATTGGGCAGCGGGCGAGTCTTCTCGATCCGCGAAATGATCGGCACGATGATCAGGAAGTGCGCAAAATAATAGGCCGCCGTGATCTGTCCTAGTATCAGGAATTTGGGCGTCGCTTCCGAGCCGCCGACATAGCCGAGCAGCAGCACGTCAACCACCAGCACCCAGAAGGCGATGCGATAGGCCGGGCGATATTTCGCCGAGCGCACCGGCGACCGGTCCAGCCAGGGCAGGAAGAACAGGATCAGGATCGACCCGAACATCGCCAGCACGCCCCACAGCTTCGCAGGCAGGATGAAATCCGCCGTAAAGGATCGCAGGATCGCGTAGAACGGCCAGAAATACCATTCGGGAACGATATGCGCGGGCGTCGATAGCGGGTTGGCCGGAATATAATTGTCCGGATGGCCCAGCATGTTCGGCGCGAAGAACACCAGCAGCGCGAAGATCAGGAAGAACACGCCCATGCCCCAACCGTCCTTGGCCGTGTAATAGGGGTGGAACGGCACGGTATCCTGCTCGCCCTTCACGTCCACGCCTTCGGGATTGTTCGATCCGGGAATGTGCAGCGCCCAGATATGCAGGATGATGACACCTGCAATTACGAACGGCAGCAGATAGTGGAGCGAGAAAAAGCGGTTGAGCGCGGCGTTATCCGGCGCGTAGCCGCCGAGCAGCCAGATGCGGATATTTTCTCCCACCAGCGGGATAGCGGAGAAGAAACCGGTGATGACCTGCGCGCCCCAGAAGCTCATCTGCCCCCAGGGCAGGACGTAGCCCATGAAGGCGGTCGCCATCATCAGCAGGAAGATCACCACGCCGAGCAGCCACACCATTTCGCGCGGCGGCTTGTACGATCCGTAATACAGGCCGCGGAAGATGTGGATATAGACGACGATGAAGAACATCGACGCGCCGTTGGCGTGTGCGTACCGCAGGAACCAGCCGCCATTGACGTCGCGCATGATGTGTTCGACCGAATCGAACGCCACCGCGCCGTTCGCCGCATAATGCATAGCGAGGACGACGCCGGTGATGATCTGCACCGCCAGCGCAGCACCGGCAAGCACGCCGAAATTCCACCAGTAATTCAGGTTGCGCGGAACCGGATATCCGCCACCGATCGCGCCATAGACCAGTCGCGGCAGCGGCAGGCGATTATCGACCCACTGCATGACCGGGTGTTTCGGCTCGTACTGCTTAGCCCAGGGAAAGCTCATTCTCTTTCACCCCCTCCTGCTTTTCTTTTTATTCAGCCCACCTTGACCTTTGTGTCCGACAGGAAGGCATATTCCGGTACGAACAGGTTCTTCGGGGCCGGCCCCTGCCGAATGCGTGCGGCGGTGTCATATTCCGATCCGTGGCACGGGCAGAAATAGCCGCCATACGGACCGCGATATTCGCCCTCGCCTGCGCCCAGCGGCACACAACCCAGATGGGTGCACACGCCCAGCGTGATCAGCCAGTTCTTATGCCCCGGCTTGGTGCGTTCCTCCAGCGTCTGGGGGTCGCGCAGCACGCTCAGCGGCACCGCATCGGCTTCGGCGATTTCCTTTTGCGTCAGATTGCGTACGAACAGCGGCTGTTTGCGGAAACTGGTCTTGATCGCCTGTCCGGGCTGGATCGATGTCAGATCGACCTCGGTCGACGACAGCGCCAGCACATCGGCCGACGGATTCATCTGATTGATCAGCGGCAACGCGATGACGCCCGCGCCGACCCCTGCAAACGCCACTGCGCCGATCGCCAGATAGTCGCGGCGCCGGGGATCCTCTACGGTATCCTCGAACGGCTCCGGTGATTCTCCGGGTGGTACAGCATTATCGACTGTTGCCATGCATCAACCCCTGTTTATTCGTGCGCGTCGCGAGCCTTTCCCCAAAAGGCTGCAAGTAAACATCGCTTGCGCCGACCTGCCCTGTTATTTTTTCGGCAGCGTTTCGGTTGATAACCATCCCGGCACCTCTTTGCCAACAGCATTTTTCTGCAATCGCTTGTTGAAACGCTGTTTCGGACGCTATGGCGACGCATAATGCGCATCGCTTTGTTCCAGCCCGACATCGCCGGGAATGTCGGCACCGTCATTCGTCTCGGTGCCTGCACCAATGTGCCGGTCGATTTGATCGAGCCGATGGGATTCGCCTATTCGGATCGCGCGCTGGCCCGCGCGGGCATGGATTATGCCGATCAGGCGCAGGTGACGCGCCATGCCGACTGGGACGCGTTTCTGGCTACCCGGACCGGGCGCCTGATCCTGTTCACCACCCATGCGGATACCGGGCTCTATCACTTTGATTTCGAATCGCAGGATACCTTGCTGTTCGGATCGGAGGGCAGCGGCGCGCCGGATTTCGTCCACGATCGTGCCGACTCGCGGCTTCGTATTCCGCTAGCACCCGGTATGCGATCCTTGAATCTGGCGGTTTCAGCGGGCATCGCGCTGGGCGAAGCGCTTCGACAGACCGGAGGATGGCCCGCATGATCGAACTCGACGACCAGCAACAGCGCGCGCGCGACTGGTTCGAACAGTTGCGCGACGATATCTGCGCCGCATTCGAAGAGATTGAGCGCGAGGCGGGATCGGACGCCGCCTTCACCTATACGCCCTGGGATCGCACCGATCCTTCCGGCGAACCGGGCGGCGGCGGCGTGCGCGGCGTGATGAAGGGGCAGGTGTTCGAAAAAGTCGGCGTCAACGTCTCCACCGTCGGCGGCACGTTCGAAGGCGACTTCGCCAGGACGATCCACGGCGCGGATGCCGACCCCCGCTTTTTCGCCACCGGCATCAGCCTCGTCGCGCATATGGCCAATCCGCATGTGCCCGCCGTGCATATGAACACGCGTTTTCTGGTGACGACGAAACGCTGGTTCGGCGGTGGTGCCGACCTCAACCCGCCAATTCCCTATGCAGAAGATACCGAGGCGTTTCACGCGCGGTTGAAACAGGCGTGCGACGCGCATGATCCGGCCCATTATCCGAAGTTCAAACAATGGGCGGACGATTATTTCTACATCCCCCATCGCAAGGTGCATCGCGGCGTCGGCGGCATTTTCTACGATCATCTGGAGGGCGATTTCGACACCAATTTCGCGTTTACGCAGGATGTCGGCCGCGCCTTTCTCGGCATTTTCCCGGCCATTGTACGCCATCGTCGCAACACGCCCTTTTCCAACGCGGACAAGGCGCGCCAGCTTGCATGGCGCGGGCGGTATGCCGAGTTTAATCTGGTCTATGATCGCGGCACGCTGTTCGGGTTGAAAACCGGCGGCAATATCGACGCAATTCTGATGAGCCTGCCGCCGCTTGCCGCATGGGACTGATACGATGGCGCTGATCCCGGTTGCGGCGGAAGACCTCGCCACCGTCGTCACCTCGCTGGAGATGACGACACGTCCGCTACCTCGCCCGCTTCCGCCCTCGCCGTTTCAGCTTGTGCACTGGACCGCCCCGACAACGGAACGCTATCGTACGCTGTTTCGCCGGATCGGGTCGCCATGGCTATGGTATTCGCGACTGGTCATGACCGATGCCGAATTACACACGCTCCTCGACAATCCGGCAATCGAAGTCTTTGCGGTTACGGATCGTGCCGGCGTTGAACTCGGCATGCTCGAACTCGATTTTCGCGAGCGCGGACAGTGCGAACTGTCCTTTTTCGGGCTCGTCCCCGAACTGGCGGGCAAGGGACATGGCCGCTGGCTGATGGCGCATGCGCTGACCCGCGCATGGCGATCGGGAGTCAGCCGGGTCTGGGTACATACATGCACGCTGGACCACCCCCACGCGCTGGGCTTTTACCGCGCAAGCGGGTTCACGCCCTTCCGCCGGACGATCGAGACCTTTCCCGACCCCCGGCTGATCGGTATTCTGCCGCGCGATGCCGCGCCGCAGATCCCGCTATTTGAAGACATGGCTTCCTGATCCGGTAAGCTGTCGATAGACGGTGACCCGCAACAGCAGTTGCGCGACAGCGATCAGCATTCCTACCCCCGCAGCGATCGCGGCGAAAATCGCCACGGTTACCGGGTTTTCACCGCCTCCGCTCAACGCCTGCCGGAACATCTCCGCCACGCTGACCGCGACCTGTCCGGTGAAAAAAATCGCGAGATAGGCGAACATCAGCACCCAGCCATGGTTGCGCGTCAGATCGAAACTGCGCCGAATCGCATCGATCGGGTTGGTTCGTCCTTCGGCGACCACCACCAGCTCGGCCAGAAACAGCCGCCCCAGCAAATACAGCCCCGGTACGATCAGCAGCACCAGCCCGAACGCCACCGCAATCGAAATCAGGATTGCGGTTATCAGCATCGGTGCCCAGGCGAGCAGCCCGGCGCGCAATCCGTCGCGAATCGTCGGCTCGCGCTTAACGATCAGCGCATAGAGCACCGCCGATCCCAGTGCAGAAAACACCGATATCGCCAGCGACCAGGGCGCGGCGCGCGACAGCATCTCGCTCCACGCCTGTAAAACGGCCGTCGGGTCGGGCGTTCCGGTTCCCTGCCCCACGGAAGCAGGCGGACGCAGAAACATCTGCGATGCGAATAACGGCAGGAAGAAGAACGGCGCCGCCACCCGCAACAGCCAGTCACGCAAGGCGCGCCAAAGGGCTATTGCGTCGCGAAACGCGGCGCTTAGGTCAAATTTCATACGGGAACCGCCACTCCATCAGAACTATCCGCGCTCGCCAGATACAGCGTCGCCAGAAATGCCGCCTGCAACACCGTGAAGCAGGTCGTGACCAGCGCCACCGCTATGGCGGTCAGGACACCCGCCACCGTAATCGTTCCGTCGTGCCCAAACAACAGCAGCATGATCGATCCGAACACGGTTTTTGCGGCCAGATGGGCAACGATCAGCATCAGAATATAAAGCAGAAACACTCCGATGATTGCCGCCGCCAGCCCGGCCGTCAGTCGCCACGACCGGCCGATCGCCCCGGCACCGCGCCGTTCGGCGACCACCACCGGCATGGTGAGCGCAAGCCGCGCCGAAAGATAGAGCAGCACCGGCACCAGCAAGATGGCATAGAGCACTATCAGCGCCAGCATTCCGGGCGACACCGCAGCCATACCGGTTTTTGCACCGGTCCAGAAACCGCTTGCCGCCAGCATCGCCGCAATCGGCGCGGCCAGAGCGATAAAGATCAGCAGGATCAGCAGGCTGACCCCGATCGCCGCCGGATATCGCCGCAACGCGATCATCCCCGCATGCCTGGCCGAAGCAGGTTCGGACACCAGCGCGATAATCGCCAGTTGCGCCCAAAGCACGATCAGCGCCGCGATCAGCGAAATGCCGGACAATGCGACGATCAGGCCTTCGGGAGCACCGGGTTCGCCCAGCGGTTCAAGCGTCTGGGTAATCATCATCGGCACAAAGATACCGGCGAGTGCGATCGGTAGGATCGCGCTGAAATGTCCACTCAGGAACCGGCTTGTGCGGTCCCAGATATTTCCCATCTTGACCATCGATCCTTGCGCCCTCAATTGCCGTAAGACCCTTTGCCCTCGCCTTATTTACCCAAGCATTTCCGGATTGCCAATGCAGCCTGCACCCGCCTCTCCTGCCGAGATAGCCGATATGCTCGATATCGAATGGCGTGCCGAGGTCGAACCGGTGGCCTACCCCGATGCGGTCAGGACGATGGAAGCACGCGCAGCGGCAATCGCCGCGGGGGAGGCGCGCGAACTGATCTGGCTGGTCGAACATCCACCCTTATATACTGCGGGCACCAGTGCCGATCCGTCCGAACTGCTCGATCCGCGTTTTCCCGTGTACAAGACCGGGCGCGGCGGACGCTATACCTATCACGGACCGGGTCAGCGCATCGGCTACCTGATGCTGGACCTCAACCGGCGCGGCCGCGATGTGCGTGCGTTTGTCCACGGCCTCGAACAATGGCTGATCGATACGCTGGCCGAATTCGACATTCCGGCCCGCGCCGAACCGGGCCGCGTCGGCATCTGGACCGGCTCCGGCGCGCAAGAGGCAAAGATCGGCGCGATCGGAATTCGGGTTCGTCGATGGGTCACTTTGCATGGTTTTGCGATCAACCTGTCTCCCGACCTGACACATTTCGGCGGCATCGTTCCGTGCGGCCTTCCCGATTTTGCCGTCACAAGTGCCTGTAAACTTGGAAAGAAAATTTCTCCTGAAACTTTTGACGCAACTTTGGCGTTGAACCTCGCAACATTTCTCGCATCCCTTTCCACAGCTTTTGAAAACGACACTTGAGCGGGGGGGGCGAAGCGTTTAATGTCTAGCGCGGTTTGGGTATTAACGAGCAACAGCAAACCAACCAGAATTTTTTAGGGAGCTCTAAATGCGTGCACTCATCTCCAAGGTCGTAACCGGTTCGATGATCGCCGGCGCGGCGCTGATGGTTTCGGCCTGCGGCGGAACCAGCCACACCACGACCGACAATTCGACGATCACCGACATGAATTCGACCGACATGATGGACGGTACGATGACCGACAACATGTCGATGGTTGACGGCACCATGGGCAACGACTCCATGATGATGAACGACAGCAACATGATGATGTCGAACGACACCATGACCAACGGCATGTAATTGCCGGCTGTACGGTTTACGAAAGGCCGTCCGGGCAACCGGGCGGCCTTTTTTGATTCTTAACGAGCTGTCTGGATGGCAGCGATCGCCAATCGTCGCAAGAAATGCAAAAAGCCCTTGGGAAATGATGGTAAATTTCCTACTCCTGCCATTCGCCGGATCGGCGGGGTGAGAGGATTTTATGCGCGTATTTCGTATCATGGCCGTAACCTTCGCGGCATTTCTTGGATTTGCGGCAGCTCCGGCATCCGCCCAGTTTTTTGTGAAGCCCGTCGACCTGAACGGTCCGCGCGTAACAGGTGCGGAACCGGGCATATTGGGACAGGCCTTTCCCGGCGCGACGCAGGCCGAATTACACGCGGCTCTGGTCTGGAATCTGAGAGCGGCGCTCAACGTAGCGGCATTGCAATGCAATTTCGCACCGGATCTGCTTGTGCGGGAGCAATATAACGCGATCCTCGATACACACGCCACCGAGCTTAAACAGGCTTATGATACGCTGGGCCATTATTTCGAGCGTACCAGCAAGTCGAAGCGGGCCGGGCAGACCGCGCTCGATCAATATGGCACCCGGCTTTATTCGGGACTTTCAACCGTTGGCGGACAGCTCAGCTTCTGCGAAACCGCTGCCAAGGTGGGCAGCAAGGCACTGTTCGCGCCTCCCGGCGGCCTGACCAACATCGCCGAACAATATATGTATGAAATCCGCCGCAGCCTGCTCAACTGGGGAGATCAGGTATTCGCCAATTTCTATGTCTATTTCCCGGCACCGCAACTGCCGGATTTTACCAATGACCGTTGCTGGGACCAGGGCGAATATCAGGACCGGAAATGCGGCCCCTATCCCTATCGCAACGTCAGCCCGCCCGCGGCAATCCGCGGCTGAACCGCTCTAGGACGGATCGACATTCAGAAGATGATGTGACGAAAATGGTGGATTTTCGTGACCCGGCGCGCAGCGTACTTTCAGTACGTGAGCACTGGAAGCACGGAAAGCCGCCTTTTGCAGGCCATCAGGGCTGAATGGCGATCCGTCCTAGCGCAGGCCGAGCATCTTGTGTGACTGGAGCGTCAGCCGCCAGCGCGGACGCTCCAGCACCAGCGCAATTGCGGTGCGGGTATTTTCCTCACCCGCCTCGCTGTCCATCGGCTGCACCAGAAAATTAGCGAACTCCCATTCTTCCAGCGCATCGACGTCCGTGCCCGCCTGCGGCCAGACCAGTTTCAGCTCATCGCCCGAACGCTGTACCACTTCGCTGCCTGCCTTGGGGCTGATGCAGACCCAGTCAATTCCCGGATGCGCGGCCAGCGTGCCATTGCTTTCGATTGCGATCTCGAAGCCGGCATCGTGAAGCGCATCGACCAGCGCATCATCGACCTGCAACATCGGCTCGCCACCGGTAAGCACAACATAGCGCTCCGCCGCCTCGGCACCCCAGCAATCGGACACCGCCGCCGCCAAAGCCGCAGCATCGGGAAATTTTCCGCCGCCATCGCCATCGGTGCCGACAAAATCGGTGTCGCAGAACCGGCAAACCGCACTCGCCCGGTCCTGTTCGCGTCCCGACCATAAATTGCACCCGGCAAAGCGCACGAATACCGCACGCCTGCCGCTACGCACGCCTTCACCCTGCAAGGTCAGGAACAGTTCCTTGACCGCATAGCTCATGGTCGGGTGACGTATCGGGTCGGATCGGGAACGCCCGCTTCTTCAAACCCCTTGGCACGCAAGCGGCAGCTATCGCACAGTCCGCAATGCAACCCGCCGGGCGCCGGATCATAGCATGACCAGCTGATTCCCATGTCGAGGCCCAGCCGATCGCCTTCACGGACAATATCCGCCTTGGTCATATTCTGCAGCGGCGCACGGATCCTGAACGGTTCGCCTTCGACTCCAGCCTTGGTCGCCAGTTCGGCAAGTTTTTCGAACCCTGCGATAAATTCCGGGCGACAGTCGGGATATCCCGAATAATCCAGCGCATTGACGCCGATGAACAGGTCGCGCGCCTCGCACGCTTCTGCCCAGCCCAGGGCCAGCGACAGGAAGATGGTGTTGCGCGCAGGCACATAGGTAATGGGGATGTCGCTGCCCACGCCTTCCTTCGGAACATCGATATCATCGGTCAGCGCCGACCCGCCGAACGCACGCAAATCGAGCGGCAACACGACATGGCGTGCGGCATCCAGCATCTTCGCGACCCGTCGTGCCGCGGCCAGTTCAATCTGATGGCGCTGATTATAATCGATCGACAGCGCAAGAATGCGATAGCCTGCCTCCTTCGCAAGCGCCGCAGACACCATCGAATCGAGGCCACCCGAAATCAGGGCGACCGCCAGCTTTTGTTCCTGTTTCATGACGATGCAGCTAGGACGCCGCGCACGCGGGCGCAATGGGCATCAAGAAAAGGGCCGCGTAAAAAGCGGCCCAGTTGGTTTGGGAAATTCTGCCAGAAAGAAATGTGCGTTTGGGAGCACGATTCGATGTATAGCGCACCAAAGGTAAATGCCCGCTTAACGGCGTTCGCCTGCGCTACAACTTCCTGTCCGCCGGCCATCGAACTCCGTATGGAACGGCAGGCCGTCCGCCAGCCCTTGCGTCGCGACCTCGATGCGCCGCGGCGTTTCCACGGTAATCGTGGTTCGGCCGTTTCCGCTTCCCGAACAGCTATACTCCACCGTCGCCTGATCCGCTTCATTCGCAAGCACCAGATAGGAGCATCGTCCCGTCGGATGCTGAATACGGATCAGTTTCCGGGTATCCGGAAGGCATAGTTTGCGAACAGCCCCGCCAGTGGTTCCGCTTTCGCGAAACTCCCATTGCCCCGCATCAAGCCGTTTGACAGCCTTCAACTCGGACGGGCCGCTTGATTGCGCAGCAACCGCGCTACCGCTCGCCACCAGCAGCAATACCGGCGTCATGCGTACGAAAGAACGCGCCTTTTGCACCAGTTCGAGAGAGCGAAAGCTTTTCATTACTCAAAGGTGGGGAGCGGGTTGGCGCCTTACAATAACAGCCGAACGAATTTAGTTTCGGTTAGTTAACGAAGCTGCTGAGCGGCACCGGAAAAACCTTCGAACAAAAAGCGCAGTCGACGGCGATATTCCCCTTTTCATCGGCCATGTCCTGCCGCTCCGTATCCGAAAATTTCGCCAGCACCTGGCGGATATAGTCAGGATCGCACCGGCATCCGCGTGTCAGATCGACTGCACTCAGCGTGCGCACTTCCCGTTCCTCATTGAACAACCGCCAGATCAGCGTTTCCAGCGGCAATTCGGGATCGGCCAGTTCGTCCGCGCCCATCGTCGCAGCGAGCGTTTCGACATGTTCCCATTCGGGGTGGTCGAGCCGGGTATGCAGGCGTTCGCGTCCCTCTTCGCCTTCGGGAAGGTGCTGGAGGAACAGGCCGCCCGCCACCAGATTCCCGTGGGCATCGCGACGTGTGCCGAGGCGGACGAGGCTGGGAATCTGCTCGGACTGATAGAAATAGCTCTGCGCGGCTTCGGCCAGCGACGCGCCGTCCAGCGGCACGATGCCCTGATAGCGCTCATCGGTTGCCGCCTGATCGAACGTCACCGCAAGATAGCCGTTGCCGAACAGCGCGAACAGCGACGGTTCGTCCGGCCCTTCGGCCAGCCGGTCGGCGTCGAACTGCACATAACCACGCAGCTCGCCACCGCGATAATCGCACACCAGCAGGCTGACGATCCCGTTCTGCGTCTGCGCCTGCAACGTCAACTGGCCATCGACATCCTTCAGCGTCGACCCCAGCAACGCGGTCAGCACTAGCGCCTCTGCCAGCAACTGCTCGATGACCGGCGGATAGGCGTGCGCCGACAGCACTTCCCCCAGCACCGGCCCCAGCCGCGCCAGTCGTCCGCGCGCATGCTGGTCGGGAATGGTGAAACCGATTGCACGGTCGAGATCGGGGGTGGTTGCTTCAGTCACGTCAAATCCTCGTCATCCCTGCGCAAGCCGGGATTTCCTGCCCATTACGCATTTTGCCGGAAAGGCTCCGGCCTGCACCGGAAGGACGAAGGTAGGAAGCCGCGTCGGCGTTACAACTCAGCCAATCTGGCCGAAGCACCAGCGCAGGATCGATTTTTGCGCGTGCAGGCGGTTCTCCGCTTCCGGCCAGATCAGCGATTGCGGCCCGTCAATCACCTCTGCCACCACCTCTTCACCGCGATGCGCGGGCAGGCAGTGGAGGAACACCGCATCGGGCTTTGCCGCCTGCATCAAGATCGGCGTGACCTGATAGGGCAGCATGGCCTTCAGCTTTTTCTCGGCATGATCCTGCCCCATTGAAATCCAGGTATCGGTGACGATGACGTCCGCGCCGGACACCGCCGCCGCCGGATCGCGGGTAACACTGGCACGACCGTCGGCACCGCTTACGAAAACGGGGTCCGGATCATAGCCTTGGGGACAAGCGGCGGCGACGTCGAACTGCATCAGGCCGCCCGCTTCCAGAATCGAATGCAGCACATTGTTGCCGTCGCCCAGCCATGCCCATTTCAGTCCCGGCAGCGCCTTGCCCGCTTCGATCACGGTCAGCAGGTCGGCGACGATCTGGCAGGGATGCGATGCGTCGGTCAGCCCGTTGATGACGGGGACGCTGGCATATTCGGCCATCTCCTCGACCTTCGCATGATCGTCGGTGCGCACCATGATCGCGTCGCAATAGCCCGACAGCACGCGCGCGGTATCGGCAACCGTCTCCCCGCGCCCAAGCTGGGTGGAGGCTGCATCGAGCACCAGCGCAGACCCGCCGAGCTGGCGCATCGCCATGTCGAAACTCACCCGCGTGCGGGTCGAGCTTTTTTCGAACACCATCGCCAGCGTGCGCCCCGCCAGCGGGGCATCGGCATCGGGTTTGCCCTTCGGCCATCCGGCGCGCGCCTGTTTACGGTCCAGCGCATCGGCCAGGATCGCGGCAACCCCGTCGCCGCCCGCATCGCTCAGGTTCAAAAAATTCCGATAGTCACTCACGAGGTTTCTCCCCCGGTCGGAGGCGCACCCGGCGCCTTCCGGTTAATCTCAATCATCGGCAGGCGGCGTATAGACGCGCGCTGCTTCGCTCAGTTTTTCGATGCACTCGCTGATATGATCTTCCTCGATCACCAGCGGCGGCAACATGCGCACGACATTGTCCCCGGCCGCGACCAGCAACAACCCGTGATTATCGCGGCAATGCGCGACGAAATCGCGGCTCACCGCCGGTTCCTTCAGCTTGAGACCAAGCATCAACCCCATGCCGCGCACGCTGTCGAACAACTGGTCGTGATTGGGAATCATCTGTTCCAGCCCGGAACGCAGGCGCTCGCCCATCGTCTTCACCCGGTCGAGGAAACCGTCTTCGAACATCACGTCGAGGATCGCCTCGCCCGCCGCCATCGCCAGCGGATTGCCGCCATAGGTCGAACCGTGGGTACCGAACACCATACCCTTGGCCGCTTCCTCGGTGGCAAGGCACGCCCCCAGCGGGAAGCCGCCGCCGATCCCCTTGGCCGAGGCCAGAATGTCGGGCGTGATGCCATATTGCTCATGCGCGAACCAGGTTCCGGTCCGGCCATAGCCGCACTGGACCTCGTCCAGCACCAGCAGCAGCCCCTTCTCATCCGCCGCCTTGCGCAGCCCTTTCAGAAATTCCTGCGTCGCGGGACGGATACCGCCCTCGCCCTGCACCGGCTCGACCAGAAACCCGGCAGTATTCTCATCGACCAGCGCCAGCGCGGCGTCGAGATCGTTGAACGGGGCATAGGCGAAACCGGGCAGCAACGGCTCGAACCCGTCGCGCATCTTCGGCTGATTGGTCGCCGAAATCGCGCCCAGCGTACGTCCGTGAAACGCGCTGTTGAACGTAATCAGCGTATGTTTCTGCGGATTGCCGTCGGCATAGTGGTAACGCCGCGCGGTCTTGATCGCGCACTCGACCGCTTCCGCGCCCGAATTGGTGAAGAACACCGTGTCGGCAAAACAATGGTCGACGATCCGCTTGGCCAGCTTCTCGCCCTGCGGGCTGCCGTACATGTTCGACACATGCATCAGCGTTGCCGCCTGCTCCTGAATGGCCTTGGTCAGGTGCGGATGGCCGTGGCCCAGCGCATTAACGGCGATGCCGCTGGCGAAATCCAGATAGCGTTCGCCGCGCTCGCCGATCAGGTAGCAGCCCTCCCCTCGCACCGGACGCACATCGCACCGCGGGTAAACGGGCATGAGCGGGGTGATAGTCATGGGCACTGCTCCTTCAAACTGACCGAATCGAACTCCGGAAAACACAAAGGGCGGTCCAACCGACCGCCCGGATGCCGTGTACGAGCCAGAGGTGGCGGGCGTCAATATGCCCGCCTTCAGAGCAAAACCAACGTTGCAATTTTTACACTTTTATTACACAAAAGTTTCTGCTATTGTAATATTGCATAAGTTCTATATTGGGCGCGGCATGTTGACCCGAAACATGCTTCGACTCGTCGTTTTGCTTGCCTGCTGCACAGCACCTGTCAGCGCCTGGGCCAAAGATGATGCGCAACTGTGGACCAATACCAGCGCCAAGGTAAAACTAGGCGACGGCTGGAGTATTTCGCAGGAGCTGACCGCGCGGTTCAGCGACAATCGCAACGGCCTGTATGAGCTGGAAAGCGATACGCTGCTCAACTACCAGATCAGTCCGATGATTATGATCGGGGCGGGCTATGTGCATGATCCCAACTATGCCGGTGGCGATTTCACCGTGATGGAACATCGTGCGCGCGAAGAGGTGACCTTCAACAATCTGATCCATATCGGGCCCGGCGCAATCAGCGCGCGGATGCGGCTGGAAACCCGCTGGCGTGACGGTGCAACCGGGACCGGATGGCGGCTGCGTCCCTATGTCAAATATTCGCTGCCACTCGGGTCACACGGCATCAAATTCTCGATCAGCCATGAAAGTTTCGTCAATCTCAATTCCGTACCCTACCAGAAGATCACCGGCGAGAACCGGATGCGGAATATGGCCGCACTCTCTTTCCCGGTATCGAAGGTCGCCGGGCTGGAAGTCGGATATATCGAACAGCACGGCTTCGTTCCCGGCGGTGCCGACAGTGACGATCACGTCGCATCGGTGGCGCTGAAACTGTCGCTTTGATCGGGCAGGGCCGGCTGAACGCCTGAGCGCGCGCCGATCAGTTCTTGATCTTCCAGCCGCGTTTCAGCAGCGTGTAGCACAGCAGGCCCAGCACGATATCAAGGCCAAGCACCACCAGCGCGCCGATCAGAACCGGCGAGTCGCTGATCCCCAGAAAACCGTAGCGAAAACCGGAAATGATATAGAAGAACGGATTGGCGTGGCTGATCGCCTGAAATGCCGGTGCCAGCCGGTCGATCGAGTAGAACGTCCCCGACAGCAGCGTCAGCGGCGCGATCACGAAATTGGTGACGGCGGCCGAATGGTCGAACTTCTCAGCCCAGATCGACGTCAGCACACCCATGAACGCGAGAAACAGCGATCCCAGCAGGCCGAACCAGATAATGGCCCAGATATGATGCGGCGTGGCATGCACGCCCGGCCACAACAGCATGGCCAGCCAGACCGTTCCGCCGACGCACAGCGCACGCGTCACCGCGCCGCCTGCCAGCCCGGCAAGCAGTTCGCCCACCGAAAGCGGCGGCATCAGGTAATCGACGATCGTCCCCTGTATCTTGCCGACAAGCAGGGAAAAGCTGGCATTCTGGAACGCGTTGTTGAGCATCCCCATGATGATCAGGCCCGGCGCGATAAAGTCGGCGAAGGACACGCCTTCCACCATGCCGCGGCCCCGCCCGCCCAGCGCAAGGGTGAAAATCACCAGATACAACAGGGTCGTGATCGCCGGTGCCCAGACAGTTTGCAACTGCACCTTGAAGAAACGGCGCACCTCCTTGATATAGAGGGTCCACAGACCGGCCCAGTTGACATTGCGGAATACCGCAATACCGGGTTCGGTCAGTCTGTCGTCACCGGAAACGGGCTGGTCGGTCATGGCTTTTCGCCTAGCCATTGCCGCGAAGTCCTGCAACCCGGTGCTGCGCACATGTTTGAGGATTTTGACGAATGAGCTGGACCGAAGAACGCATTTCCACGCTTAAAAAAATGTGGGAATCGGGCATGACGGCAAGCCAGATCGCCGAGGAACTGGGCGGTGTCAGCCGTAATGCAGTGATCGGCAAGGCCCATCGGCTGGGCCTGCAATCGCGCCCGTCCCCTGTGAAGAGCAATGAGGGCGACGCCAAACCGGCCAAGGCCGCCAGGCCTGCCCCCGCCCCGAAGGCGGCATCCAAACCCGCACCGCCGCCCTCTCCGGCACCGGCTCCCGCGCCACCGCCCCCGGCCGCGAAGGCACAGGAGGAGGACGCAGAAGATGAAAAGCCCCGGCCTATGGTTCGCTCTGTCGGCCCCGGCGGCTTTGTGCGTCAGAACCCCGGCGATCAGGCCCCCCCGGCAACACCGGCACCGCCGCGGCGGCTGGTGCCCGCCAAGCCGTCACCGGAGGTTGCCGACAAAACGTCGCTGCTCGACCTCAATGACAAAATCTGCAAATGGCCGATGGGCCATCCCGGCGAACCCGACTTTCATTTCTGCGGAGACAAGGTGAATCCGGGCTTCCCCTACTGCGTCGAGCATTGCGGCCACGCCTATCAGGCACAGCTCCCGCGCCGCGACCGCCGCCCGCCGCCGCCGCTGCCCTATGGCGGCCCGCGCGTGCGCTGAGTCCGGTATCATAGCCCAAATCACAATATTGCGTCGCAGCACATTTGTTGCGGCGCAATATTTTTGCGCGTTTAGTAAGTAGAGTATGCAATACTAAGGGTTTATACTTAGTAATTTCCCTTACCATATCTGTTTTCTTCTAGTTTCCGGCATCGATATTACGCAATTTTTGCAAGTCCGGTCTTGGGATCGGGTAGAGTAAAGCAAACGCCCGGTGCCGTACGAATCGGCCCATGGTCTTTTCATTTCACCCATTCGCAACCTTGCCCACGGATCGCCGCGGTGTGGCACTGGTGGAATTCGCGATTACACTGCCGTTGTTGCTCTATCTGATCCTCGGCATTCTCACATACGGACAATATTTTCTGCTGGCCCATAGCGCCCAGCAACTTGCCAATGATGCCGCCCGCTCGACGATTGCGGGACTCACCGGGGCCGAGCGCGCCAGCCTCGCCGGAACCACCATTTCCCGCGAAGCAGCTTCGCTCGATAGCGTGAAGCTGTCCGATATCAGCCACAGCATTCGCGAAGATGGCAAGGATGTCATGGTGACGGTGCGGATCGACGCCAGCCGCGTCCCCCTGATTTCCACACATCTTATCCCGGTGCCCGATCCCATGATCGAGCGGCGGGCCGTTATCGCCAGGGGAGGTATTTCATGAAGCGACTATATGCACGGCTGCGACACGACCGGCGCGGCAATGCCGCGATCCTGATCGGCGCAGCCCTGCCGATGCTGCTGGGTGCAGGAGCACTGGCGGTCGATCTGGGTTCAGCCCAGCTTGAAAGCCGACGCTTGCAGGGAATTGCCGATTCCGCCGCCCTTGCCGCCGCCACTGATGCCGCTGATGCGCAGGAACGTGCGCAGGACATGGTCGATGCGTCGGGATGGGATCGCAAGATCGACGTCGTCACCACATCCGGCACCTATGACCGCTCCGACAGCGACATCGCCACCCGCTTTTCATCCGGCGGCGTCCACCCGAATGCAGTGAAAGTCACGCTGACCACGCAATCCCCGACATTTCTGGCGCGTTTTTTCGGCAAGGACAGCATCACGGTCGTACGCAAGGCAACGGCAACACGCGCCAATCTGGCAAGTTTCAGCATCGGCACGCGGCTGCTCAAACTCGATGGCGGATTGCTGAACGCCTATTTGTCGGCGCTGACCGGCAGTCAGGTCTCGCTCAGCGTCATGGATTATCAGGCTTTGGCCAGCGCGAATGTCGACTTGCTGGGGTTTCTGAAACAACTCAATACACAGGCAAATCTGAAGGCGGTCAGCTTCAACGACATTCTGAAATCCTCGGTCAGCGGCCCGCAGGCACTGGCCGCTGTCGGGGGCGCGTTACCGGCAGGCACCGCCCAGAACGCCCTTACCCGGCTCGCCAGCGCAGCCAGCGGCACCGGCAAACCGCTGTCCAGCCTTATCGACCTTGGACCGCTGGGCACGCAGGACGATGGCGGCGGTGCGCTGGTCCGGGTCAATGCCCTGTCGCTGGCGACCGCGCTGCTCGAACTGGCCAATGACAAGCGGCAGGTGGCGTTCGACCTGTCGGCGGCGGTACCGGGGATTGCGCAGTCGCGGGTCTGGCTGGCGATCGGACAGCGGCCTGAAAGCTCGCCATGGATCGCGATTACCGATAGCGGCAATCCGGTCATCCGCACCGCGCAGGCCCGCCTCTATATCGAAAACCGGACAGGTTCGACGGCACTGCCCGGTCTCAGCACCCTCGCCAGCATCGACCTGCCAATCTATGCCGAACTGGCGAGCGGTGAGGCCCGACTCGACAGGATTTCCTGTGACGGGAATGCACGACATGTCACGATCGATGCGCGCAGCGGACTCGGCAAGGCGGCAATCGGCACCATCGACACCGGTACGCTGGACGATTTTTCCCGTGAACCGGCGATCAGCGACGCCCATCTCATCAACGCCCTGTTGCTGAAGGTCGACGGCAGCGCCACGATCGACCTTGGCGGCGATGAGCCATGGCATACGCTTCGTTTCAACGACGCCCAGATCGCCGACGGCGACCCGCAAACGGTATCGGGCAGCACAGCGGTACAGGGTATCGTGTCCAGTCTGGCATCCCGGATAAAGCTGAAGGTCAGCGCGGCGGGCCTGCTTTCCGTCAATACCGGTCCGATCGGCAACGCCGTGGCATCGCAGCTTACCACCGTGGCCCCCGCGCTGGACGGACTGGTCAATCTGGCGACCGGTGCGCTGGGCGTGCATTATGGTCAGGCAGACGTCTGGGTGACGGGTGTGCGCTGCGGACAACCGGTGCTCGTATCCTGACATAGCGCAGCTATCGGACGCTCTTGGCAAGCGAAGCCGTGCGCTCCTATAGCTATGCCATGTCCGACGACGATCTGTTCGCTTCCGCCCCCGCCGAATCATCCAGCTACGATGCATCTTCGATCGAAGTGCTCGAAGGGCTGGAGCCGGTACGCCGCCGCCCCGGCATGTATATCGGCGGGACCGACGAGCGCGCGCTGCATCATCTCGCCGCCGAAGTGCTCGACAATGCGATGGACGAAGCGGTGGCGGGCCATGCCAGCCGGATCGAGATGACGCTGGAACCCGGAAACCGGCTGACCATCACCGACAATGGTCGCGGCATTCCGATCGACCCGCATCCGAAATTTCCCGACAAGTCGGCACTGGAAGTCATTCTTTCCACGCTGCATTCCGGCGGCAAGTTTACCGGCAAGGCCTATGCGACATCGGGCGGCCTGCACGGGGTCGGGGTCAGTGTCGTCAATGCACTGTCCTCCGATACGGTGATTGAGGTGGCGCGCGACCGGCAGCTTTATCGCCAGCATTTTTCGCGCGGTGTGACATTGGGTCCGCTCGAACATCTGGGCGGCACGCCCAACCGGCGCGGCACGATGGTGCGCTTTACGCCCGATACGGAGATTTTCGGCAAGGAACTGAACTTCAAACCGGCCCGCCTCTATCGGCTTGCGCGCTCCAAGGCCTATCTGTTCGCCGGTGTCGAAATCCGCTGGAAGTGCGACCCCGCGCTGATCGAGGGTACGGACATCCCGGCCGAGGCGGTGTTCCAGTTTCCCGGCGGGCTGGCCGATCATCTAAAGGAACAGGTGGGCAAGCGCGAATGCGCCTCTGCCGACTTTTTTTCCGGCAGCCAGGATTTTCCCGACAGTCAGGGCAAAGTCGAATGGGCGGTCGCTTGGCCGCTATGGAGCGACGGCAGCTATAGCTGGTACTGCAACACCATCCCTACCCCCGATGGCGGCACGCATGAAACCGGGCTTCGCGCTGCGCTGACCAAGGGCATTCGCGCGTTCGGCGAACTGATCGGTCAGAAAAAGGCGAAGGATATTACCGCCGACGATGTGATGACGGGCAGCGAACTGATGCTGTCGGTATTCATCCGCGATCCGCAATTTCAGAGCCAGACCAAGGACCGCCTCACCTCCCCCGAAGCCGCCGGGCTGGTCGAGCGCGCGGTACGCGATCATTTCGACCATTTCCTCACCGCCAATATGGAGCGCGGCAAGGCACTGCTCGGCTATGTCACCGAGCGCATGGAGGAACGCCTGCGCCGCAAGCAGGAGCGTGAGGTCAAGCGCAAGACCGCCACCTCCGCACGCAAGCTGCGCCTGCCCGGCAAGCTGACCGATTGCGCCTCGGACGACCCCGAAGGCTCCGAACTGTTCATCGTCGAAGGCGATTCGGCGGGCGGCTCCGCCAAACAGGCACGCGACCGCAAGACCCAGGCGATCCTGCCGATCCGCGGCAAGATCCTGAACGTCGCCTCGGCAACATCGGCGAAGATCCTCGCCAATCAGGAAATCGCCGACCTGATTCAGGCGCTGGGATGCGGCACGCGCAAGGACTGCGACCCCGCCAATCTGCGCTATGAACGCATCATCATCATGACCGACGCCGATGTGGACGGCGCGCATATTGCCACGCTGCTGATGACCTTCTTCTTTCAGGAAATGGCCGATATTGTCCGGCAGGGGCATGTCTTCCTGGCTCAGCCGCCGCTCTATCGCCTGACCGCCGGGACCAAATCGCTTTACGCCCGCGACGATGCGCATCGTGCGCAGATCGAGGCGAACCAGTTCAAGGGCAAGAAGGTCGAGGTGGCCCGCTTCAAGGGACTGGGCGAAATGAACCCGGCCCAGCTTCGCGAAACCACCATGGACCCGAAAAGCCGCAACCTGATCCGCATCACCCTGCCGCAGGAATATGAGGAGCGCGCAGGCGTGAAGGATCTGGTCAACCGGCTGATGGGCAATAACCCGGCCCACCGCTTCGCCTTCATTCAGGAAAATGCCGGGCGGCTGGATGAGGAAACAATCGACGCTTAACGCCCGTGACGGGAGAGACTGGAATGATCCGCCTTGCCAGCGCAATCACAGCGGTGCTGATACTATCCGCAGCACCGGCAGTCGCCCGAACACCCTTTCAGGACACGATGAACAGCATCGATGCGTCGGTTTCCCTGACCGACCGGATCGGCGAACTCATCCCGATCCTGAAGGGCGAAGGCAACTATAACGCCTACTTCTCCGCCGCATTCCGCGAACAGGTGCCGAAGGCAAAGCTGGATGCACTGATGAAGCAGGTGGAGGCCGCTATCGGCACGCCGGTTTCCATCGAAAAGATCACCCCCGCCACGCCCTTCGCCGCAACCCTGCGTGTCGGGTTTACCAAAGGTGTGGCGACGATGCGGATCGCCGTCGATCCGAACACGCCGCATCGGGTGACCGGCCTGCTCATCACCGGCACCGAACCGCGCGGCGATACGCTGTCGCAACTGGAAGCGTCGTTCAAAACGCTGCCGGGACAGTCCGGCTATGCCATCTATGCGCTGAGCGACGGGGCACCGAAACTGCTGGCCGGTATGAAGCCCGAACTATCCGCCCCGCTCGGTTCCAGTTTCAAATTATGGGTGCTGGCCGCCGCCGCGCAGCAGGTTGCGGACGGCACGCGCCACTGGTCGGATATTCTCCCGCTGGTGCATACCAACCTGCCCGGCGGGACACTTTCAAGCTGGCCGGATGGTGCGCCGCTGACGCTGCAATCGCTGACCACCTTCATGCTTTCGCAAAGCGACAACAGCGCCACTGATACGCTGATCGGTGCGCTGGGACCGGACAAGGTCGACGCGATGGTCAGCGCAACCGGCGTGGCTCAGCCGGATCGCACCCTGCCCGTCCTGACCACCGCGCAGGCGTTCGCCCTGAAAGACCCGGCCAATGCCGAAATCCTTGCCGCATGGCAGAGCGCGACATCCCCGGACGCGCGGCGGGCCGTGCTTGCGCAACACAAGGCGGCGCTCGCCAAGCCGGTGCGTGAATCGGTCTTTTCCGGCAAACCGGTGGCGGTCGACAGCGTTGAATGGTTCGCCAGTCCCGCCGATGAGGCAAAGGTGCTCGACTGGCTGCGCCGTAATGCCGGAGACACGGCGCTCACACTGATGGCGGTCAATCCCGGCACCAATGCCGATATCGCCGGGAAATTCGCCTATATCGGCTATAAGGGCGGATCGGAGCCGGGGGTGATCGCGATGAACTATCTTGTCCGGCGCAAGGACGGGCGCTGGTTCGCGGTCACCGGCAACTGGCATCGCGACGATGCGGGCGTGAAGACGGAAAGCTTCGCCAGCCTGATGAACCGGGCGCTCGCGCTGACCGCAAAGATCGACTGACTTTTCTCAATCCTGCACCAGCCGGTGACGGCGCGCCTCAATGGCCGTTAGCTGACGGGCACCGCGGTCGAGGAACAGCGGGGCCAGCTTGGCGCTGCCGTCGCCGCGCGGTTCGCCCAGCATGAATGCCGCGGCGGCACGGCGCGCACCCGCCATCCGGTATCGCACATCGACAATCACCATCGGTACGCAATAGGGCCTGCCCTGCGTGCGGATGATCTGGGTGCGCTGCAATGCCAGAGTGAGTTGCGCATTCACCCGGCGCTGTTCTCCCGGCGCGAGCATGGTGCGCGCGGCAAAGGCGTTGGGCGGTCCGGCGATCAGTTGCGCGAACTCGGCATCCTGCCCCGCATGGGCGCTGCGCAACCAGGTGGATACCGCCACCTCCTCCGCCGCCATTCCGCCCGGATTGGCCAGCACGACATCGAAGCGGGCGCTCAGGCCCTTTTCGTCAACGCTCAGCAATTGCGGTGCCAGCGTGATGTCGAGCGGCAGCCCCTCGCCGCCCGGACGCGGTACCGGGTTCGGCGCAGGTCCGGCGCCCAGCCGCGTCGTCACCAGACCGGACGGCACCGTTCGAGCGGCGGCCGGAACTGGCACAGGTGCAGGCGCTGGCTGCGGATCGGCAGCGGGTTGCGGCGTGGCGACCGGTTGCGACTGGGCTGACTCCGCCGCTTCCGGTTCAGCTTGCCTAGGAGCCGCTGCCTGCTTTTGCTCGCGATAACGGGTCATCGCCTCGGCATAATGCGCTTCCCGCCTTCGCCGCCTCGCCCACCACAGCGCGAACAGGCTCAATACCGCGATGCCGCCTGCCCCCAGCGCCAGCCATGCCCATAGCGGCCAGCCGCTCGATTGGGGAACGGCCTGCGGCTGATGCTGCTGACCGGTAATATCGGGGACCGGCAGCGGCGATGGTTCGGGGGTCGGCGTTGCGGTCGGGGTCGGCGTTGCGGTCGGGGTCGGCGTGGGCGTGGGCGTGGGCGTTGCACGAGGTGACGGGCGCGCGACCGCCGATGGTGCGCGCTCCGTCTCCCGACTGCGCGACGGTGCGGGCGTCGGGCTGGGGCGCGGAACCGGGGCTGTGCGCGGTGCGGTGGCTCGGGGGGTGGGTGCGGGAACCGGCGTGGGCGACGGGGTCGCAGTCGACGCGCCGTTTTGCGACGGCAGCGAATAGGATTGGAGCGACGGCGTAATATAGGTTCGTTCCGGCGTCACACGCGGCACGGACGTTGGCGACGGGCTGGGTGTCGGCAAAGGGGACGGTACGGGAATGACCGGTCCCTGCACATTTTGCGCGGGAGCGGCTGTCGCCAGTGCGAGCGCGGATGAAAACAGGATTGCGCCGCCGAGAGAACTCGACGGACGCAATCGTGTCAGGGACAATGTTGGAAAGGGTAAGCGGACACGAACCATGATGCGCTTGCCATAAACGGCTTGTCCGCAAGATCAATGCGGCCCGTGATGTCCCGGGTCGCATGGCCGGGGCGGTTCAACGCATCGTGTCGACCGCCCCGGCGCACCTCACCCCTTGCTGAAGGCGGGCTTCATGCCCGTATTCGGCCAGCGGAATGCGGGGCGTGCTGGTGCCGGAGCAACAGCACGCTGGCGACGGGCCACCGCAGGGCGTGCTGCGGGCGCTTGCTCGCGTGCAGCGATGTGCTCGCGATCGGAAGTCGTTGCCGCTTCGGCAGCCAGTCGTTCCTGACGGTCGTAAAACCGCGCGCGACGCAAACGATTTTTCCGCGTCAGGAAGGGGTTGTCCGCGGTCGGACCAGCTTCCGCCGCACGCTCATGGCGTCCCGACACATAGCTTGCCGGTTCGAAGGCAGGCATCGCAGCGGCGCGTACCGGTGCCGGTTGGGCAACGGGCGTCGGCGTCGGCGCCACCGGCTCCCGCGCCATAAAGGCGGGCTCGGGCTGAGGCGCAACCGGGCGGGTTACTACCGGCTCTGCGGCGACAGCAGCGCCGGTTTCGACGCGTTCCTTACGGCTGCGGCGCATAAGTGCCGCGGCACCGGCTGCCAGCACCGCCAGTCCGGCAAGGGCGATCCACAGTGCGGTACGGCTGTCGAAGTCGCCGGTCGTCGCCTGCGGTGCGGCACTTGCCTGTTGCTGCGGCGCCACCGGCTGCGAGGCGGGCATCACGATCGGTGCAGGGTCAGCCTGCTGCGTATCGGTCGCCGTTACGCTGTCCGACGCGGAAGTCTTGGCAGTTTCCGCCGTCACCGGCGCAGGTTTCGCGACCACGGGGGCGCTGTGCGTTTTGGCCGGAGCCGAAGCGGTGCTTTCAGTCCTGGTCGCTTCAGTCTTGCGACTGGAAACCGGCGCTGTCTGTTCCTGGGGCGCAGGCTCGACCGTCATGGCGGGAACGGCCGGCGCTGTCGTATCGGGCATCGACGTCGGCTGGCTGGCCATCGGAGACGCCGTCTCCGGTACTGCCGTGCTGGTGGCAGGCGCAGTCTGCGTCATCGGATCGGTGCCGGGGATAACCGGCATTACCGGACTTGTAGCGGTAGGAACTGCCGGGGATGCGGTCGTCGTGCCGCTGTCCGGAACGCTTTGCGTCTGTGTCGGCGCAGGCGTCACGATCGGCTGCGGAGTCTGCACCAGCGGAGGCGGGACGTCGGATTGAGTCCGGGACTGGGTGACAGTCCCCTGACCGGACGGGTCCGTCTGGTTCTGGGCAGCCGCGGGGGCGGCAGAGCCGGCGAGAGCGGCAATAACTGCCGCCCCGGCCAGTAGCGAGCTTTTGATCGGTTTCGTCATAGCCCCAATAAAATGGAAAGAACGACAGTGCAGTTCCGGATAATGCTTCACATCCGGATGAACCGCCTCATTTTGTCGACAGAATTACTTCATTTATATTAGGTTCAGCGTCCGTTTATCGCACGTTCAGAAAACTATGTTCAATTGTTACAATGAGCACTTTCGCGCGAGAGTCATTACTTGACGACAATGGAAACGCTTCGGCGCGCCCTTTACAGATCGGCCCCCTGCCCCTATATCCTGCGCATCCCCGCTGATCGGGAAAGGATGCGTCGTCGCGCAACGCATCACAGGGATAGATCGACGGAGATTTCACGACGCTTTGAAGCTGCGGGCCATTCGACAGAATGCCGGCGGCTTTTTTGGCGTCTGTTCGCGTGCCTGCCCGGCGGTGCCGGGCCGAAATACTGATGACGCAAGCGAAGGGCTGACACTCCCCCATGGCAACCAAGGCAATCGACGGCGGCACGAAAAAGCGCCGCATCCGCAAAATTTTCGGCGACATCCACGAAGTCGTGCAAATGCCGAACCTGATCGAGGTTCAGCGCGAATCCTATGAACAGTTCCTGCGTTCCGATCCGTCGATCGGCTACGTATCGGGTCTGGAAAAGACGCTGCGCTCGGTATTCCCGATCCGCGACTTTGCCGGCACCGCCGAGCTGGACTTCGTGCATTACGAACTGGAACCGCCGAAGTTCGACGTTGAGGAATGCCGCCAGCGGGGCATCACCTATGCCGCGCCGATGCGCGTCACGCTGCGCCTGATCGTGTTCGAGGTCGATCCCGATACCGATGCTCGCAGCGTTCTCGATATCAAGGAGCAGGACGTGTACATGGGCGACATGCCGCTCATGACCGGGAACGGCACCTTCTTCATCAACGGCACCGAACGCGTCATCGTCAGCCAGATGCACCGGTCGCCGGGCGTATTGTTCGACCATGACCGCGGCAAGACCCATGCCAGCGGCAAATATCTCTTCGCCGCACGCGTCATCCCCTATCGCGGCTCCTGGCTCGATTTCGAGTTCGACGCGAAGGACATCGTTAATGTCCGTATCGACCGCAAGCGCAAGCTGCCGGTCACCTCGCTGCTCTATGCGCTGGGCCTGAACTCCGAAGAGATTCTCAACCACTTTTATTCGACCGTGAAGTTCGAACGCGGCGAAGACGGCTGGAAGATCCCGTTCGCGCCGGAAAACTGGCGCGGTCAGAAGCCGGCGTTCGACATTGTCGATGCCGCGTCGGGCGAAGTGATGTTCCCGGCGGGCCAGAAGATTTCGCCACGCGCCGCCAACAAGGCGAAAAAGGACGGGCTGGAAACGCTGCTCATCCCGACGGAAGAAATCTATGGCCGCTATTCGGCCTATGACCTGATCAACGAAAAGACCGGCGAGATCTATATCGAGGCGGGTGACGAGGTTTCGGCCGAAAATCTGGAAAAGCTCGACAAGGCCGGGCTCGATCATATCGACCTGCTCGACATCGACCATGTTTCCACCGGCCCGTGGATTCGCAACACGCTGAAGGCCGACAAGGCCGAAGAGCGTCAGCAGGCGCTCTCCGACATTTATCGCGTCATGCGCCCCGGCGAACCGCCGACGCTGGAAACCGCCGAAGCGCTGTTTGCCGGTCTGTTCTTCGATCCCGAACGCTATGACCTGTCGGCCGTCGGCCGCGTGAAGCTGAACATGCGCCTTGACCTCGATGCCGAGGACACGGTGACGACGCTGCGCACCGAGGACATTCTGGCAGTCGTCAAGACGCTGGTCGACCTGAAGGACGGCAAGGGCGAAGTCGACGATATCGACAATCTCGGTAACCGCCGCGTGCGTTCGGTGGGCGAGCTGCTGGAAAACCAGTATCGCGTCGGGCTGCTGCGCATGGAGCGCGCGGTCAAGGAGCGCATGAGCTCGGTCGACGTTTCGACCGTCATGCCGAACGATCTGATCAATGCGAAGCCCGCGGTCGCCGCGGTGCGCGAGTTCTTTGGCTCGTCGCAGCTTTCGCAGTTCATGGATCAGACCAACCCGCTGTCCGAAGTCACGCACAAGCGCCGCGTTTCGGCACTTGGGCCGGGCGGTCTGACGCGTGAGCGCGCGGGCTTCGAAGTCCGCGACGTTCACCCGACGCACTATGGCCGTATCTGCCCGATTGAGACGCCGGAAGGCCCGAACATCGGTCTGATCAACAGCCTTGCGACGTTCAGCCGCGTCAACAAATACGGCTTTATCGAAACCCCCTATCGCAAGATCATCGATGGCAAGGTGACCAATGATGTCGTCTATCTGTCGGCGATGGAGGAGCAGAAGCACACCATCGCGCAGGCGAACGCCGAGCTGAACGACGACGGCAGCTTCGTCGAGGAAATCGTGTCGGCGCGTCAGGGCGGTGAGTTCCTGATGGCGATGCGCGATACGCTGACGCTGATGGACGTGTCGCCGAAGCAGCTCGTGTCGGTTGCGGCCTCGCTGATTCCGTTTCTGGAAAACGATGACGCCAACCGCGCGCTGATGGGATCGAACATGCAGCGTCAGGCCGTGCCGCTGGTGAAGGCGGAAGCGCCTTTCGTCGGCACCGGCATGGAAGAAACGGTGGCCCGCGACTCCGGCGCCGCCATCGCCGCCAAGCGCGCGGGTATCGTCGATCAGGTCGATGCGACCCGTATCGTCATCCGCGCCACCGGCGATGTCGATCCGACCGAATCGGGCGTCGACATCTACACGCTGATGAAGTTCCAGCGTTCGAACCAGAACACCTGTATCAACCAGCGTCCGCTGGTGAAGGTGGGTGACGTCGTGAACGCCGGCGACATGATCGCCGACGGTCCTTCGACCGAGTTCGGTGAGCTGGCGCTGGGCCGTAACGCGCTGGTCGCGTTCATGCCCTGGAACGGCTACAATTATGAGGACTCGATCCTCATTTCCGAACGCATCGTGAAGGATGACGTCTTCACCTCGATCCATATCGAGGAGTTCGAGGTCATGGCCCGCGACACCAAGCTGGGGCCGGAAGACATTACCCGCGACATTCCCAATGTCGGTGAAGAAGCGCTGCGCAACCTCGACGAGGCGGGCATCGTCTATATCGGTGCAGAGGTGGAGCCGGGCGATATTCTGTGCGGCAAGATCACGCCGAAGGGCGAAAGCCCGATGACGCCGGAGGAAAAGCTGCTGCGCGCGATCTTCGGCGAGAAGGCAAGCGACGTGCGCGACACCTCGCTGCGTCTGCCGCCGGGCGTTGCAGGTACCGTCGTCGAAGTCCGCGTGTTCAACCGCCACGGCATCGACAAGGACGAACGCGCGATGGCGATCGAGCGCGAGGAGATCGAGCGCCTGAAGAAGGACTCGGACGACGAACGCACGATCCTCAACCGCGCCACCTGGTCGCGGCTGAAGGAAATGCTGCTCGGCCAGACCGCGACCGCCGCGCCCAAGGGCGTCAAAAAGGGTTCGGTCATCGACGACGACCTGCTCGAAAGCGTCGATCGCCACGAATGGTGGAAGTTCGCGGTTGCCGACGATGCGGTGCAGTCGAACCTCGAAGCCATCAAGGCACAGTATGACGAGGCGGCCAAGAAGATCACCGACAAGTTCCACGACCGGCGCGAGAAGCTGGAACGTGGCGACGAGCTGCCGCCGGGCGTGCTCAAGATGGTGAAGGTCTTCGTCGCGGTGAAGCGCAAGCTGCAGCCGGGCGACAAAATGGCCGGCCGTCACGGTAACAAGGGTGTGATTTCCCGCATCCTGCCGCAGGAGGATATGCCCTTCCTGGAAGACGGCACGCCGGTCGACATTGTGCTCAACCCGCTGGGCGTTCCCAGCCGTATGAATGTGGGTCAGATTTTCGAAACCCATCTCGGCTGGGCGGCACGCAATCTGGGGATGCAGGTTGCGCGTCAGCTTGAGGACTGGCGTCACGCCAATCCCGATGCGCAGGCAGGCGAAGTGCCCGATGCGGTCAAGGATCGCCTGAAGGAGATCTATGGCGAGCAATATGTCGCCGATATCGACTCGCGCACACCCGATCAGGTCACCGAACTGGTCGAGAATGTCCGCACGGGCATTCCGATGGGCACCCCGGTGTTCGACGGCGCGCGCGAAGCCGATGTCTCCACGATGCTGGAACTGGCGGGCCTCGACACATCGGGTCAGTCGCGGCTCTATGACGGTCGTACCGGCGACGCGTTCGACCGCAAGGTCACGGTGGGCATCATCTACATGCTGAAGCTGCACCATCTGGTCGACGACAAGATCCACGCGCGTTCGATCGGGCCGTACAGCCTCGTCACCCAGCAGCCGCTGGGCGGTAAGGCGCAGTTCGGCGGCCAGCGTTTCGGGGAAATGGAGGTCTGGGCGCTGCAGGCCTATGGCGCCGCCTATACGCTTCAGGAAATGCTGACGGTGAAGTCGGACGACGTGGTCGGCCGCACCAAGGTGTACGAGGCGATCGTCAAGGGCGACGACACGTTCGAGGCGGGTATCCCCGAAAGCTTCAACGTGCTGGTGAAGGAAATGCGCTCGCTGGGCCTGAACATCGAACTCAAGTCCCATGAGGATAATGAGGACGGCGAACTGCCCGAGGCGGCGGAGTAAGGAAACCGGGCGCTATCGGAAACCGGTAGCGCCCTTCCCCGCCCGCCTGAAAGATTTTTCCCCAAAGGGAATTGAGACATGAACGAACTGACCAATTTCAACAATCCGCTCCAGAAGCCGGAAACCTTTGACCAGATCCAGATCGGTATCGCGTCGCCCGACCGTATCCGCTCGTGGAGCTTCGGCGAGATCAAGAAGCCGGAGACGATCAACTATCGTACGTTCAAGCCGGAACGTGACGGCCTGTTCTGCGCGCGCATCTTCGGTCCGATCAAGGACTATGAGTGCCTGTGCGGCAAGTATAAGCGGATGAAATATAAGGGCATCGTCTGCGAAAAGTGCGGTGTCGAAGTCACTGTATCGAAGGTCCGCCGCGAACGCATGGGCCATATCGAACTGGCGGCGCCGGTTGCGCATATCTGGTTCCTGAAGTCGCTGCCGAGCCGCATCGGCCTGTTGCTCGACATGCAGCTCAAGCAGCTTGAGCGCGTGCTCTATTTCGAAGCCTATATCGTCACCGAACCCGGCCTGACGCCGCTGGAGAAGTTCCAGCTCCTCACCGAGGACGAACTGCTCGAAGCGCAGGACGAATATGGTGAAGACGCTTTCTCCGCCGGTATCGGCGCGGAAGCGGTCAAGATGATGCTGATGGACCTCGACCTTGAGGGCGAGCGTGACGATCTGCTCAAGGAACTGGCCGAAACCAAGTCCGAACTGAAGCCGAAGAAGATCATCAAACGGCTGAAGGTCGTCGAAAGCTTCATCGAATCGGGCAACCGCCCCGAATGGATGATCCTGGAAGTGATCCCGGTCATTCCGCCGGAACTGCGTCCGCTGGTGCCGCTGGACGGCGGCCGCTTCGCGACGTCGGACCTGAACGACCTGTATCGCCGCGTCATCAACCGTAACAACCGCCTGAAGCGGCTGATGGAACTGCGCGCGCCCGACATCATCGTGCGCAACGAAAAGCGCATGTTGCAGGAATCGGTCGATGCGCTGTTCGACAATGGCCGTCGCGGCCGCACCATCACCGGCGCCAACAAGCGTCCGCTGAAGTCGCTCAGCGACATGCTGAAGGGCAAGCAGGGCCGCTTCCGTCAGAACCTGCTCGGTAAGCGCGTCGACTATTCGGGTCGTTCGGTCATCGTGACCGGCCCGGAACTGAAACTGCACCAGTGTGGCCTGCCGAAGAAGATGGCGCTCGAACTGTTCAAGCCGTTCATCTACGCCCGCCTCGATGCCAAGGGTCTTTCCATGACCCTGAAGCAGGCGAAGAAGTGGGTCGAGAAGGAGCGCAAGGAAGTCTGGGACATCCTCGACGAGGTGATCCGCGAGCATCCGGTGATGCTGAACCGCGCTCCGACGCTGCACCGTCTGGGCATTCAGGCGTTCGAACCGGTGCTGATCGAGGGCAAAGCGATCCAGCTGCACCCGCTGGTCTGCTCCGCCTTCAACGCCGACTTTGACGGTGACCAGATGGCCGTGCACGTCCCGCTTTCGCTGGAAGCACAGCTGGAAGCGCGCGTGCTGATGATGTCGACCAACAACATCCTGTCGCCCGCCAACGGCAAGCCGATCATCGTGCCGTCGCAGGACATGGTGCTGGGTCTCTATTATCTGTCGATGCTCAAGGAAAAAGAGCCCGGCGAGAACATGATCCTGGGCGACATGGCAGAGGTGCATCACGCGCTCGATACCGGTGCCGTCACGCTGCATACGAAGATCACCACCCGCGTCCCGCAGACGGACGAGGACGGCAATGTCTATATGAAGCGCGTCGAAACCACGCCGGGTCGCCTGCTGATCGGTGAAAAGCTGCCGAAGAGCCACAAGGTGCCGTTCGAAACGATCAACCGCCTGCTGACCAAGAAGGAGATCGGCGACGTCATCGACACCGTCTATCGCCACACCGGCCAGAAAGAGACGGTGCTGTTCGCCGACGGCATCATGACGCTGGGTTTCCGCCATGCGTTCAAGGCGGGCATCTCGTTCGGCATGAACGACATGGTCATCCCCGATTCCAAGGAAAAGATGGTCGACGAGACCCGTGCGCTGGTCGCTGACTATGAGCAGCAATATCAGGACGGCCTCATCACCCAGCAGGAAAAGTACAACAAGGTCATCGACGCCTGGAGCCGTTGCGGCGATCAGGTCGCGAACGCCATGATGGACGAAATCCGCGCGGTGAAGACGGACCCCGAAACGGGCCGCGAGAAGGACATCAACTCGATCTACATGATGTCCCACTCCGGTGCGCGTGGTTCGCCGGCGCAGATGAAGCAGCTTGCCGGGATGCGCGGCCTGATGGCCAAGCCGTCGGGTGAGATCATCGAAACGCCGATCATCTCGAACTTCAAGGAAGGCCTGACCGTTCTTGAATATTTCAACTCCACCCACGGCGCCCGTAAGGGTCTGGCCGACACCGCGCTCAAGACGGCGAACTCGGGCTATCTGACCCGCCGTCTGGTCGATGTGTCGCAGGACTGCGTCGTGATGGAGACCGATTGCGGCACCGAACGCGCGCTGGAAATGAAGGCGATCGTTCAGGGTGGCAGCACCATTGCGTCGCTGGGCGAGCGCATTCTGGGCCGTACCACGGCAGAGGATGTGGTCGACCCCAAGACCAGCGAGATCGTCATTCCCGAAGGCACGCTGCTCGACGAGGCGATGGTCGCCCAGATCGAGGAGATCGGTGTTCAGGCGATGAAGATCCGTTCGCCGCTGGTCTGCGAAGCCAAGATCGGCGTGTGTGCGAAATGCTATGGCCGTGACCTTGCCCGCGGTACGCCGGTGAATATCGGTGAAGCCGTCGGCGTCATCGCGGCACAGTCGATCGGTGAACCGGGTACGCAGCTTACCATGCGGACCTTCCACATCGGTGGTGCGGCACAGCTCAACGAACAGTCGAACCTTGAAGCCCCAGCGGACGGCAAGGTCGAGTTCCGCGATCTGCGCATGATCGAGGACAAGCGCGGTCGCCGCGTGGTGCTCAGCCGTTCCGGCGAGCTGGCGATCCTCGACGGCGAAGGCCGCGAGCTTGCCGTGCACAAGATCCCCTATGGTGCCTATCTGATGTTCGACGACGGTCACATCGTGACCAAGGGCGACAAGATGGCGGAATGGGATCCGTACACCATGCCGGTGATTACCGACCATGCGGGTACGGTGAAGTTCCAGGATCTGGTCGACGGCAAGACGCTGACCGAACAGGTCGACGAAGCGACCGGCATCAGCCAGCGCGTCGTCACCGAATATCGCGCGCCCTCTCGCTCGAAGGAGGATCTGCGTCCGCGCATGACCCTGCTCGACGGCGATTCGGGTGAGGCCGGCCGCTATATGCTGCAGCCGGGCGCGACGCTGTCGGTCGAGGACGGTCAGGCGGTTCAGGCCGGTGACGTGCTGGCGCGTGTCGCCCGCGAAGCCGCCAAGACGCGCGACATCACCGGCGGTCTGCCGCGCGTTGCCGAGCTGTTCGAAGCGCGCAAGCCGAAGGAAAATGCGATCATCGCAAAGGTCTCCGGTCGGGTCGTGTTCGGCCGCGACTACAAGGCCAAGCGCAAGATCGGCATTCAGCCGGAGGACGGCGAACTGGTCGAATATCTGGTGCCGAAGTCGAAGGTGATCGACGTTCAGGAAGGCGACTACGTGAAGCGTGGCGACAACCTGATCGGCGGTTCGCCCGATCCGCACGACATTCTGGAAGTCCTCGGCGTCGAGGCGCTGGCCGAATATCTGGTCAGCGAAATTCAGGAAGTCTATCGACTGCAGGGCGTGAAGATCAACGACAAGCACATCGAGGTGATCGTTCGCCAGATGCTGCAGAAGGTTGAGATCACCGAGGCCGGCGACACCACGTTGCTGCCGGGCGAGCAGGTCGATCGCGACGAGATGGACGAAGTGAATGCCAAGCTGACCAAGGGTCAGGCGCCTGCACAGGGTAAGCCGGTCCTGCTCGGCATCACCAAGGCGTCGCTGCAAACGCGCAGCTTCATCTCGGCGGCGTCGTTCCAGGAGACCACGCGCGTCCTGACCGAGGCTTCGGTCCAGGGCAAGCAGGACACGCTGATCGGTCTGAAGGAAAACGTCATCGTCGGCCGCCTGATCCCGGCGGGTACGGGTGCGGGCATGAACCGTCTGCGCATTGCCGCTTCGTCGCGTGACGCTGCGCTGCGTGCCCAGCAGCGCAAGCTGCAGGAAGCGATGATCGCCCCCGTCTCGGCGCAGGCCGAGCATGAGGCCGAGCTGGCGCAGGACCCCGTCGATGCGATGGTGACTGCCGATGCGCTGGAAAAGGTCGAAACCTCCGGCGACGGTTCGGACGAAGCAGCGGGCGATTATCTGAACAAGGAGGATTGATCCTCCCGTCGTTCAGCTAGCCAACGCTGACACAAAAAAGAGCCGCCGTCCGAAATATCGGGCGGCGGCTTTTTTGTGCCCGATGAAATCCCTCGCCATTGCGAGGGCCAAAGGCCCGAAGCAATCCTTTGGCTCAGCCTTTTCGTACCCGCATCTCCACTATCAAGCCTACGGCGCTAATCGCGATCAATATCGCTATCGCCACAGCAAGCGCAGTGTTCTGATTGCTGAACAAAGCGTGGAAGGAAGAGGCAAGTATCAAGGCCGGTGCGCCATAAATCGTCGCAACCCACCAGCCGCCGTTGCCGTCATATTGCCACTGCATCAAAGCGCTGATCGTCAGAAGACCGGTGGCACTCCACAAATAAAATAGCGCCCACAAGACGATGCGACGGAACAATAAGGATCGAAGCTGCATCGTGGCATTCTGTATTGGTCGACAGGTAAGGGCAACTTTTCGTTTCCACGCCACGAATGCCTGATCGCATGGAAACCACCTATTCAAGCCCCACACTGCACTCCGCAGCTCAGATCACCGTCGCGCCGCCATTGCCTTTGGTCATGTCCTCGCTTGTCGTCAGCGTGAAGCTGGCGGTCTGCGTCGCGGTCGAATCTTCGCCGACATAGACGTCGAACACCCCTGCTTCGGTGCCCCAGCTCAGGTCGCGTCTGGCAAAGGCCAGGTCGGCGGGGGTAAGCGAAAGCGCAACATCGCGGCTCTCCCCCGGTTTCAGCTCGACACGCCGGAACCCCTTCAACTCACGCACCGGACGGCTGACATCGGCCAGCCGGTCGCGGACATACAGCTGGACCACCGTCGCACCGGCGCGCCTGCCGCTGTTGGTGACGCGGGTGGTGACGGTCAGCGTCCCGCCCGGTGCCAGCGTCGTGCCCGACAGGCGCGGCTTGCCGAAATCGAAACTGGTATAGCTCAGCCCGTGGCCGAACCAGTAAAGCGGCGCCTTGATCAGGTCGACATAGCGGCTGGTATAGGGTGTATCGATCTGCCCCGGCCGGGCGGCGGGAAGATGATTGTAGAAGATCGGCACCTGCCCCAGCGCACGCGGCATGGTGACGGGCAGCTTGCCGGAGAAATTGGCGTCTCCGAACAACAGGTCGGCGAGCGCATTGCCTGCCTGCTCGCCACAGATCATCGCATCGACCAGCGCATTGGCATGACCGTCTAGCCAGGTTAGGTCCATCGCGCGCCCGGTAATGACCACCGCCACAGTGGGCTTGCCGGTTGCAATCACCGCCTCGGCCAGTGCGCGTTGCCTGCCCGGCAGGTCGATAAAGGCGCGGCTGTCGCCTTCGCCGATCATGTCGTCGGTTTCACCCAGCACGAGAATCGCAATATCGGCATCGCTCGCTGCACTGACTGCGGCGGGGATGCCGCTGACATCGTCGCCACGGACGGACACACCCTCGACATGGGTGACGCTACCCCTGCCCTGCATCGCCGCGCTGATCCCCGCGAGCATCGACACGACATTGTCCTTGCGCCCCAGTGCAGGCATCGGGCCGAGCAGGTCGGCGGTCTTGTCCGCCATCGGGCCGATCACCGCGATCTTACCCTGTTTGGCAAGCGGCAGAGTGCCGTCATTTTTCAGCAGCACCATCGCCTGCCGTGCTGCTTCACGGGCGAGCGCCAGATGCGACGGGCGGAACGGCATCGCCTTCGCACGCGCGGCGTTGCCGTAGCGAAAGGCATCATCGAACAGGCCCAGCTTCGCCTTGGCCGTCAGCACGCGGCGCACGGCGGTATCGACCTCCGCCATCTTCACCCGGCCGCTTTTCACCAGTCCGGGCAATTCCTTCCAATAGGTGCCGCTGTGCAGATCGATATCGACACCGGCATGCAGCGCCAGTTGCGCTGCATGCGCCGGGTCGGCGGCAACGCCATGCGCGACGAGTTCGAGCACCGCATCGTAATCGGACACAACCAGCCCGTCGAAACCCCATTGGTCGCGCAGGATACCTGTCAGCAGCGTGCGGCTGGACGTCGCGGGCACGCCGTCAATGGGCGTGAAGGCAGCCATGAACGATCCGATCCCGGCATCGACCACCGCCTTGAACGGCGACAGATAGATATCGCGGAACAGCCGCGGCGGAATATCGGTCGGGTTATAGTCGCGCCCGGCGGTCACGGCACCATAGCCCGCGAAATGCTTTGCGGTGGCAAGCATCGTGTCGGGTGTGGACAGGTCGTCGCCCTGAAACCCCTTTACCTGCGCGACCGCCATGACGCTGCCCAGATGCGGGTCTTCGCCTGCGCCCTCACACATCCGGCCCCAGCGCGGATCGCGAGCGATGTCGAGCATCGGGCTGAACGTCCAGTTCACTCCGCTGGTCGTCGCCTCGATCGCGGCGGCACGATGGACGGATGTGACCAGTTCCGGATTCCATGTCGCCGCCAGCGCCAGCGGCACCGGAAATTCGGTGTTGAAGCCGTGCGCGACGTCACCCATGAACCAAAGCGGGATTTTCAGGCGCGACTGCATCGCCAGTTGCTGCATCTGCCGGGTATAGGCATAGACATCGCGGTCGGGGAGCACACCGCTGGTGCCGCCCAGCCCCTGTTTGATCATCGCATCCAGATCGCCCGCATCGCTGCCGAGAATGGAGAGCTGCGCTGCCTTTTCCTCGATGGTCATTTGCGCGATCAGCGTCTCGATCCGCGTATCGGGCAGTTTCACTTCGGCCTTCGCCATGGCGGGCAGGGCCGACGCCCCAGCCAGCAACCCCAACCCCTGCGCAAAACGGCGACGCGAAACCTGCATAGTCTCCCTCTCACTTGTAACCGGTTACATTTGGAGAATGCTTCTATACTTCAATGGTCCGCGTTGCCAGCCTTTCCGCCTCTGCGGCATCGTGCGTCACCATCAGAATGGGCAATCCGATGGCATCGCGCAGGCGCTCGATCACCGCCATGATCTCCTCCCGACGGGCGCGATCGAGTGACGACAGCGGTTCGTCGAGCAGCAGAAAGGCCGGGTCCGACAGCAACGCTCGCCCGATCGCCACCCGCCGCGCTTCCCCGCCCGACAGGGTACGCGGCCAGCGGTCGAGCAGAGGACCGATGCCCAGCACTTCCATCAGTTGCGGGTCCGGATCGGCATCGCGGTCGGGCGCGCCATAAAGCAAGTTGGCGCGCACCCGCTTGTGCGGAAACAGGCGAGGCTCCTGAAACACATAACCGACACGACGTGCTTCGGGGGGCAGGTTTATGCCCTCGCCGTGGTCGAACAGCACCCGCCCGCCGACACGGATATGGCCGCGCCGGGGTTTCAGCAGCCCTGCGATCATGTTGAGCGTGCTCGTCTTGCCCGCGCCCGACGGTCCGAACAGCACGGTCAGCCCGTCCTCCGCCTGAAACCGGCAGGCAATGTCGTGCGCGCCAACCCGCGCCTCCACATCGACGTCAAAGAACATGCTGCCCCCTGCCCGCCCTGCGCGCCAGCATCTCCGACGCCACCAGCGCGGCGAGCGCGATCACCACCGACATGACCGCCAGCCGGAATACAGTGGCGTCGGTGCCCGGAATCTGAAGCTGCGAATAAATAGCGAGCGGCAGCGTCTGGGTCTGGTCCGGCACGTTGGAGACAAAGGTGATGGTGGCACCGAACTCGCCCAGCGCGCGGGCGAAACCCAGCACGGTGCCCGCGACCACGCCCGGCACGCTGAGCGGCAGGGTGACGGTGCGGAACACCCGCCAGCGCCCGGCACCCAGCGTGCGTGCGGCACTTTCCAGTTGCCTGTCCACCGCCTCGATCGACAGCCGCATCGCGCGTACCATCAGCGGCAGCGCCATCACGCCCGCCGCAATCGCCGCGCCTGTCCAGCGGAATAATACCGTGCCGCCGGTCAGCGCCTCGATGATGCGTCCCAGCGGCCCGGTCGGTGCAAAGGCGAGCAGCAGCAGCCAGCCCGTCACCACCGGCGGCAGCACCAGCGGCAGGTGAACCAGCCCGTCAAGCAGGATCTTGCCGGGGAACCGCCCGCGCGCGAGCAGATAGGCCAGCGCAAAGGCAATCGGCAGCATCACCAGCACCGCCACCCCGCCGATGCGGAGCGATAGCGCGACAATCCCCCATTCAGCGCCGGTCAGCATCGCGGCTCAGGAGGTCATGAAGCCGTATCGGCGGAAAATTGCCTTGCCCTTCGGCGACAGGAGAAAATTGCGAAATGCTGCCGCCTCCGGATTCGTCGATGTTTTCAGTTGCGCCACCGGATAGCGGATCGGCTTGTGGCTGGCATCCGGAAATATTCCCGCCACCCGCACCGTTTTCGATGCCTTTGCGTCGGTGGCATAGACGATGCCGAACGGGGCGGCCCCACGCTCGACCAGCGCCAGCGTCGAGCGGACATTGTCGGCACGGACCACCTTGGGCACAACCGATGCCCATAGCCCCAGCCGTTCCAGCGCCTGTTGCCCGTACATGCCCGCCGGCACGCCCGGATTGGCCATGGCCAGCCGTCCGTTGCCGATGATCTCGGCAAGGTTGACGCCCGGCTTCAGCGTCACCCGGACATTGCTCGATACCGGAGTAATCAGCACCAGATGGTTGCCCAGAAATGTCGCGCGCGTACCCGGCATCAGCCTGCCGTCGCGCTGCAACACGTCCATCCAGCGCTCATTGGCCGACACGAACAGGTCGGCGGGGGCGCCTGCCTCTATCTGTCGCGCCAGCGCCGAACTGCCTGCAAAGGAAATGACCGGGCGGGGATGCCCCGCACGCGCCCAGGCATCGGCGGCCGCATTCATCGATTCCTGCAGGCTGGCCGCCGCCAGCACCAGCGGACCGCGTGTGCTCGCACTGGCAAAACCGGGGACTAGTGCGCTGCATAGCAGCGTCAGCAACAGTGTCAGGCGGAGAAATTGGCGTCGCATGGCATCCCAACTATATACAGTCGTATATAATACCGCCCGCTATAAAGAGGTTCCACAACGACGCCAGTAAATTCCCGAACGCTATTTGATCGTCGCGCTATTGCGCGGCTATTTCGGTACGAACACCGGTGCGGGACGACCAAGCAGTCCGCGATCCGACATCCAGTCGAGCACCCGGTCGGGCCAGTGCTGCAGGCTGACCAGCGGGGTATCTTCACCCATGTTGAAGGCATGTCCGCCTGCGGCATAGAAATGCATTTCCACAGACGCCCCCGCCTTGCGATATGCGTTGAGCATGTCCACCGTCGGCGCCGAACAACACGGATCGTCATTGGCCGCTGTCAGCAGCAGCGGCGGCGCATCCTTCGCAATATGCTCCTCGGCATGCTGCGGCCCGGGAAATTCCAGAATGACGAAATCGGGTTTGTCGGAAATTTTGTCGATGGCGTCCGGTGTGCCCTGCGCCGGCACCGGTTTGCTATAGGCGGTCATCCGCGCCAGTTCGCCGCCTGCCGAAAAGCCCCAGATGCCGATACGGTGGGGGTCGATATGATATTTGGCGGCATTGGCGCGCACCATACGCATGGCGCGTTCCACATCGGCGCGTGAATCCTGCAACGTGTATGGGGAGCCTTTTTCGCGATACAGGCGATAGCGCACGACGAACGCCGCCACCCCGCGATCCGCGAACCAGTGTCCGACATCGTCGCCTTCGGTGGTGGTGACGAGCAGTTTGTGTCCGCCGCCGGGCACGATCACCACACCGGTTCCCGTGGCATTATGCGGGTCGGGCAGGAAGATTTTATAGCCCGGATTGTTGATGTGCTTGGTCCAGTAATCTTTGGACACTTCCGGAATGTTGACGCGGCTTTCGAAACCCGGCGCCCCATGCGGCCATAACGGAACCCGCTCCTGCGCCGGCGCGGGCGATATTCCCATTACGGCGGCAAGCGCCCCGACCACTATAGACCAGCGCATATCCTCTCCCCTCTTGATTATGATAGCGATATCATATCCAAAAAGAGGAGACGCTCAAGCATATTGCCGCCGCTGTTTCATCGGCGGAATGGCGTGCTTATTTCTTGCCCGTCATCTGTCCCAGTGCATTGCGCCCGAAATTGGCGATCATCTCGCTGATTTCACGCGCCTGCGCGACCGAACGGCTGCCCTGTTCGCGCAGATATTCCGACTGGACGCGCATGACTTCGCTGATGTCGCTCGCCTGTGCTGCGGCCCGCATCGCCTTGAACGCTTCCTGCGTATTCGTTTCGGCCTGATCGAGCATCTTGACGCCGAGCTGAGAACCCGATTCCATCATTGTCGACCAGGCATCCTTCATCCGGTCGGCCGCATTCCTGGCAGCATCCTGCATCGTATCGTTCGCTGACTTCTGTGCCATTGCATCCTCCTTCATTCCGCAGGGGCAATCCTCATAAACTCGTTTAAACCGACGCCTGACACAAGCATCGGTTCCGGCCCGCCACGATCATTTTCCGGACGACCGGGCGATCAGGCGTCGTCCCCCATGCGCAGGGCCGCGATGAACGCCTCCTGCGGGATCTGCACGCTGCCATATTCGCGCATCCGCTTCTTGCCTTCCTTCTGTTTTTCCAGAAGCTTGCGTTTGCGGGTAATGTCGCCGCCATAGCATTTGGCGGTCACGTCCTTGCGCAGCGCCGCAATCGTCTCACGCGCAATCACCTTGCCGCCGATCGCCGCCTGAATCGGGATTTTGAACAGGTGACGCGGGATCAGATCCTTCAGCCGCTCGCACATATGCCGCCCCCGGCTTTCCGCTACCGAACGGTGGACGATCATGCTCAGCGCATCGACCGGCTCGCCGTTCACAAGGATGCTCATCTTCACCAGATCGCCCGCACGATAGCCGATCTGTTCATAGTCGAAGCTGGCATAACCCCGGCTGATCGATTTCAGCCGGTCGTAGAAATCGAACACCACTTCGTTGAGCGGCAGTTCATAGGTCACTTGCGCGCGCCCGCCGACATAGGTCAGGTTCTTCTGAATACCGCGCCGGTCCTGACACAGTTTCAGGATCGAGCCGAGATATTCGTCGGGGACATAGATCACCGCCTGAATCCACGGCTCGCTGATTTCCTCGATCGTGTTGGGATCGGGCATATCGGCGGGGTTGTGCAGTTCCAGCTGCCCGTTGCCGTGCGTCAGTTCGATTTCATACACCACGCTCGGCGCGGTGGTGATGAGGTCGAGGTCATATTCGCGGCTCAGCCGTTCCTGAATGATCTCCAGATGGAGCAGCCCCAGAAAACCGCAGCGGAAGCCGAAGCCGAGCGCCGCCGACGTCTCCATCTCGAACGAGAAACTGGCGTCGTTTAGCCGCAGCTTGTGAATCGACTCGCGCAGCTTGTCGAAATCATTGGCATCGACCGGGAACAGGCCGCAAAACACCACCGGCTGCACTTCCTGAAACCCCGGCAACGGCGCGTCGGCGGGCTTTTTCGCATCGGTGATCGTATCGCCGACCGCGGTCTGTGCGACTTCCTTGATCTGCGCGGTGATGAAGCCGATTTCGCCCACGCCCAGTTCGGTCAGTTGCTCGATCTTGGGCCGGAAACAGCCGACGCGATCGACCAGATGCGTCGTCCCCGCCTGCATGAATTTGATCTGCTGCCCTTTTTTGAGCGTGCCCGCCATCACGCGGACGAGGATGACGACGCCCAGATAAGGGTCGTACCAGCTATCGACCAGCATCGCCTTCAACGGCGCATCCGCATCCCCGCCGGGGGCCGGAATCCGCTCGATGATCGCGTCCAGCACCTCGTCGATGCCGATGCCCGATTTCGCGCTCGCCAGCACCGCATTGGAAGCGTCGAGGCCGATCACCTCCTCAATCTCTTCCTTCACCCGCTCCGGTTCGGCCGCCGGCAGGTCGATCTTGTTGATGACCGGCACGATTTCATGGTCGTGCTCGATCGACTGATAGACATTGGCCAGCGTCTGCGCTTCGACGCCCTGCGCGGCGTCGACGACAAGCAACGCGCCCTCGCACGCCGCCAGACTGCGCGACACTTCATAGGCGAAATCGACATGGCCCGGCGTGTCCATCAGGTTCAGGACATGCCCCTTCCATTCCAGGCGAACCGTCTGCGCCTTGATGGTGATGCCGCGTTCGCGCTCGATATCCATATTGTCGAGCACCTGCGCGCTCATCTCGCGCTCGGTCAGCCCGCCGGTACGCTGGATCAGGCGGTCGGCCAGCGTGGATTTACCGTGGTCGATATGCGCGATGATCGAAAAATTGCGAATCTTGGAAAGGTCGGTTGCCATACCCGCGCGCGCTTAGCATTGCCGCGCGCCACTGCGAAGAGGGTAGTGCTTCATCGCCGCTGCTTTCACGACGGATATCGGCAGTAATATCCTCCTTTCCCTTCTCAGCCACTATGTTTGCTCCCGCATCGCAGCTTGCTAGGGTAAGAATAAAGGAGAGGCCCATGCGCCATATCGCGATCATCGGTTCCGGCCCGGCAGGCTATTACACGGCGGAAGCGGCGCAAAAGCAGTGGGGGGAGGATGTCCGCGTCGACATTATCGACCGCCTGCCCGTCCCCTTCGGCCTGATCCGCTCCGGCGTCGCGCCCGATCATCAGTCGATCAAGAATGTCGCGCGCCGCTATGAGGCCGTCGCGCTCACCGACAATGTCCGCTTCGTCGGCAATATCACCGTGGGTCAGGATATTGCGGTCGACGAGCTGCTCAGCCTCTACGACGCAGTGATACTGGCAACCGGCGCGCCCGCCGATCGGGTGCTCGATATTCCGGGTGCCGACCTGCCCGGCGTGGTCGGCTCCGCCGCCTTTGTCGGCTGGTATAACGGCCATCCCGATTTCGAGGGGCTGGCCCCGCCCCTGCACGGCCCCGGCGCGGTGGTGATCGGCAACGGCAATGTCGCGCTCGACGTGGCGCGTGTGCTCGCCAAGGCGGAAACGGAGTTCGACGGGTCCGATATCGTCAACCACGCGCTTGAAGCGCTGCACGACGCGCATATCGACACCATCACGCTGCTGGGGCGTCGCGGGCCGCACCAGATCGCGATGACGCCCAAGGAACTGGGTGAACTGGGACAGCTTTCGCGCGCCACGGCCGTCGTCGATCCCGCCGATCTGCCGCCGGTCGAACAGGACGACGCGCTGGAGCCGGGACAACGCAAATCGGTGACGCATCTGCGCTCCTTTGCACAAGCGGCGGCGGACAAGGCCATCCGCATCGTCTTCGACTTTTTCGCCCGGCCGGTCGCTATCGAAGGCGATGGCCGTGTCGAGCGTGTGATCGTCGAACGCACGCATCTGAACGCCGACGGCCGCGCGGAAGGCACCGGGGAGACCTACACCATCCCCGCCGGGCTGGTGGTCAGTTGCATCGGCTATCGCACTCCGCCGATCGAAGGCGTTCCCTATGACACCCGTGCGGGCCGGTTCGCCAATGACGAGGGCAGGATCGCGCCCGGCCTCTATGCCGTCGGATGGGCTGCGCGCGGACCGTCGGGCACCATCGGCACCAATCGCCCGCACGGCTTTGCGGTGATCGGGAAAGTGGCGGAGGATATCGGTGAAGGCGCGGACAAACCCGGCCGTCCCGCCCTCGACCGCCTGCTTGCCGAACGCGGCGCGGACCCGGTCACCTTTCGCGACTGGCAGCGCATCGACACCGCCGAAATCGAGCGCGCGCGCGCCGGTTCGCCGCGCGAAAAATTCACCTCGGTTGAAGCCTTGCTGGACGCGCGAAAAGAATCCTGACGACGATGCGCAAGAACGCTTGCACCGGTCGCCCGCGCCCGGTATAGGCGCGCCTCCAAGCTCAAGCCGGTTCGCTTCCCGAAGCATTTTGTGAACCGGACTCCGTCGGGGAGTAGCTCAGCCTGGTAGAGCACTGTGTTCGGGACGCAGGGGCCGGAGGTTCGAATCCTCTCTCCCCGACCACTTTCTCTGCGGATGTAGCTATCAGAAAAGCAACGGTTTTATGCGGCCTTCGGCCGTGTGTGCCACACGGTTGTGCGATAGTCCAGCGCCACCCGAATCGATATGTCGTCTGAGCAAATAAATAGCGTCCGCTATGCGCCCCAATTTCGGTCCTTGCACCTCAACTGCTGATCACCTGAAAGCAGACATCGACCTCGGAAGGCGAAACGGCATTTTAGCTTGGCGCCCCAATATCGGTTGTTCATCGCCAGCTTGACCATTCATAAATGCGGTCATCCAGGGCGCTGCCCTCCGAAGGCAGGTGGCAGGTCTTCGCAGCGCTGAAGAGCGAGTTGGAAAGCTTCAAAGCCGACGATGCCTGTCGACCGCATCGCGCAGCACTGCTTCATGCATAGATATCGCCGACAATGGCCGAACGCTCTCCAGCTTTTACGGGTCCAATAGCGTGATTGTGCAGCGATCATCACGGGTTGGCGCAGCAAGCAGCAATCAGTCTCGCCAGCTTCGCGCTGCGACGAACGGGTGAAAAGCGGTACGGAAAACATTTACCTCCGGCGGGGTTCCGCCGCGAACCGTTAGACCCCATATCGATGTTATCGCTGGCATGACGATCCCGTAGGCGCCAGCGGCTGAGAGACCGTCGCGCTCCCGCTTACCAAGCCGGAGTCACGCTGATGGGCGTCATTCATATCCCAATGCACCCGAGGATGGCCTGAGCCTTTGGCGAAGGAAGATATTCTCACCCTCGACGCAGTCGTTGAGGAAATCCTGCCCGACGGTCGCTTCCGCGTGGCACTGGAAAACGGGCATCGAATCATTGTTTATACGGCCGGCAAGATGCGCCGGTTCCGTATTCGGACTGTCGTGGGCGATCAGGTTCGCGTCGAAATGTCGCCCTATGATCTTCAAAAGGGCCGCTTGGTCTATCGGGAGCGCGGTGCACCGCCGCGTTCGAGCGCACGCCGAGGGCGGTACCGATGACCGCCGCCGAAGATCGCTCAGCGCCCTCCGTATCCTCGCGTGTATCGCCACAAGGCGTCGCGCGCCAGAGCAGCATCACCCTGCTCGCGTGGAATGAACTTGGTGCAGACGCCGCCACAGCTTTCTTGAACAGCTACGATGAAAAGCTGGGCGGCAGACCGCTGGATCTCGCCGCAGCAAGCGTCGCGGGATACGAAGCGGTCGAGCGAGCCATCACCGCCCGCGTCGCGCGGGATTAGGAGCCAGACATGCTGCTCACCATCTGTCATCGCACGGTTTACCGCTATGCGCGGCCGGTTACGTTGCAGCCCCACCGCATGATGCTCTGTCCGAGGGGGCAGCATGACCTGCGGCTGCTGACGACCCTGATTAGTTGCACGCCGCCAGCGCATATCGAATGGACTCAGGACGTTTTCGGTAACCTGATTGCGACCGCCAGCTTTTCGGAAGATGTCGAAACATTGATTATCGAAAGTCGAATGGTCGTCGAGCAGTCGGCCACGGCATGGCCCATTTTCCGCATTGCGCCCTCAGCACATTCCTTCCCCTTCAGCTATTCGAACGAAGATGTGGTCGATCTGGGCGCGCTGCGTGAACCGCAACATGATGCTGAAGCAGGCATTTTGCGGAGGTGGCTGGCGGAATTTCGACCGAGCGCTCCCGCCGACACGCTGTCGTTGCTCAAGGCGATAAATGTGCAGGTCTACTCTCGACATGGATATATTAGCCGCGAGGAGGAGGGCACGCAAACACCCGCCGAAACCATCCGATCGGCTAGCGGCTCGTGCCGCGATCTGGCGACGCTGTTTATCGAGGCAGTGCGCGATCTCGGCTTCGGCGCGCGCGCTGTTTCCGGCTATCTGCACGCAGTCCAGGACGGCTCTGGCAATGACACCATCCAGCATGGCTCAACCCATGCCTGGGCAGAAGTCTATCTACCTTGCGCCGGTTGGATACCCTTCGATCCGACTCATGGGCGAATGGGTGGCGCTGGCCTGATCCCTGTCGCCGTGGCACGCAACATCACTCAGATACCGCCGGTTCAGGGCCAATATACAGGCGCTCCCGACGATTTCGTCGACATGCAGGTCGATGTCGCTGTTGCGGCCGGAACGGTATTGGCGAGTGCCTATGACCGGCCGTACCCCGCTAACTGACATGGGGCTGGAACGCGTGAGCGACCGCTTCGATTTCGTTCGCCTACCTGATGGGCATGGTCCATCATGGGGGATGTTCGCTCTCGATCCACTGTCCGATGCCGCACTGCGCGGTCTTTCATTGACCCTTGTCGGGCTGGCATGGGTCATAATCGTCGTCCGGCTTATCGGGCTGCGGACGTTTTCAAAAATGACCGCATTCGATTTCGTCGTCACGCTGGCCACCGGATCATGCCTCGCCAGCGCTGCCACGGCTTCCTCATGGTCCGCTTTTGTTCAGGCGATGATAGCGATCGCCGCGCTGCTGGTGGCACAAATGGGTCTCGCGTTCGGGCGGAAGTCTTCCAAGAGTGTGCATAATGGCTTGGAAAACGAACCGCTGCTGCTGATGCGCGACGGGGAGTTCATCGAAAAGGCCCTGAAGATCAGCCGTGTTTCGCGAAGCGACGTCGTCGCGAAACTGCGCGAAGCAAATGCCCTGCAACTGTCACGCGTTCGGGCGGTTGTCCTCGAAACCACCGGCGATATCTCGGTGCTGCATGGGGAACAGGTCGATGCCGTGCTGCTTGAGGGCGTCCGACAAATTTGACGCCGGCGCCGCACCCGTCACTCGGTCGCGATCGCGGCCTTTGCCATATCCCGCTTCGCTTTCGCCGAAATTCCGGATAACGCGTTCCACGGCGCGCAGGCCCTCCTCGCTTTCGATGGCAAGGTCAATCGGCCTCGCGCCCAGAGTGTCGTGATACTCGTTGAGAAACGCCACCGCCATGGTTCGGTCAGGCAGCGTAAGCCACGCGGTGCGGGCGATACGGCTCTGACGTTCCTGTTGATCGGCGGGCGGACGCGTCCGGTTCGCGCGAAATGCCATATTCTTCGTCATCGATCTGTTCCTTATATCCGACAAGGTCGGGGGCGATTTCCTGAGAGTTCACCAAACAAGTCGGTGGCAACCAGCCGATAGAATGCGCAAGTTTCGGCTAGTTCGGCCACCGAGATGTCAAGAAATTCGCCAATCACGAACTCTCGCAATCTGCCGCTGCCGGCTTCAGCTTCGGGCCAGCCGGCGGTGAAGAACCGCGTAGAGCGGCTATCGCCGCGGGTGATGTAGCCACCACAGTAGAACAGGCAGTTGCGGGAACGGCCCAGCGCCCGGAGTCGCTTGTCGTGCGAAAGCGGCGCACCACGCCAGTGCTGGAATGCGCTCCATTTGTTGGCGGTGTTCTTCTGATCGGGGCGTGCCCTTAGCCGATGTAAAGTCATGGTTTCGTCCAGCAGCACGTTCAAAAAACGATCCAGCTCGCGCAGACCGTTTCCGATCACGCGAGCACGGCAACGGCCGTTGATGTGACGGACCGGAGATGGGCCAGCGCCGGACGGGAACCACAAACCGGACCCCAGAAAATCAGCGCCTCGCAAAAGTGTATGGAGGGCGCGCGCGACCCCTTCATCCATCCAGCAAGACCAGGTCGTGCGCGCATGTTTGGCCGCGGGAGTCGGTGCGAAGGACATAGCGCACCCGTTCGTTCCGGCTCAGGCGGGTCAGGCCGGATGCGTTGATCGCGGAGACATGCACGAACGCGTCGCCGCCGCCACGATCCGGCGTGATAAGCCCGAAGCCTGCCGCGCCGTTGAAAAAACAAACCGTTCCCGAGAGTTCGGACGATCGGCACACAAGGTCCTGTGTCACCAAAGCGGTGGACGGTCGCTTGCGGAATGGGTTGGATAAAGACACGACGCGACCCACCAACGTAAGCGGGAGCGCGATTGTCTCTCAGCCGTCGGCGCCTACGGACGACGTGCCGACGATGTTCCTACCATAGGGTAAGTTGAGCGCTTTGGGAAATCCTTCGTCAGGACTGGCCTCAATCGGCCGACACTCGCTCCGGTTTCGCTCGACGGGCTCGCCAGCTGTTTACACGAGCGGCGGCCCGGTCATGACGATACGAACCGAACGAGGATGGGCGGTGTAGGTGATCTCGGACACGTGTCCGCGCGTAAACGTCTTTCCATCAATCGTAATCGACGCCAAGCCCCCTGACATCGCCAGCGCCGTCAGCACCAAGAAATCCGCATCCTCGATCGTGTCGATCTCGAGCGTGTAGTTCATCTGGAAGGTACCGCGAACCTGCGTCATGCGGCCAAGCAGCGGTCCTGTTGAGCGATCTCCGTCGGAAACCGATACCGCTATAGTTCGGGCCATTTGCAACCTGTTTCTCCATCCGGCATCGCGACACGCATCTTTCAAGCCTTCCCCCTGCGTGCGAGGGCGCACATCATTATCGGCGGGTGCGCGATCCCACCGATCAAGCGCGATAGTGCAACTCAAGCAGATCGAGTTCGCGCAGTAATTTGCTCATCAGGTCGCTGCTTATTTCGCGCGATTTCATCAGACGGGTTAGCTCTGTTCTCTGCGCTTTTACCGCTGCGAGCCTGACTTCTCTGCCGACCTGTTCAAGGCTACGCTCTTCCGATGCAGCCGCGCCAGAATGCGACCTGGCGGCGATGATTTCCCGGTAGATGTCGGCGATCCTGCCGGTCGCCCGATCACGCTCGCCATGATCGCGTTCTTCCATGGAATAACGGTCCCGTATCTCGTTGATAGTCGCCAACGCTACGGTGGCCAATGCGATGCGCGCGCGGTCCTCGGCAATTATTTCGGCCGGCTTTCCCGGAATTTCCAGGCCTCGCAACAGCATCGGCAACGCGACCGAAGCGATGCACAGCGACAACAGGATCACCCCGGCGGCGATGAAGATCGCAAGGTCGCGTGCCGGAAACGAGGTGCCATCGCCAAGCAGGATCGGCAATGTCAGGATGCCTGCAAGCGTTATGGCTCCCCGGACACCTGCGACCGCGAACGCGGCGACCAGCTTGAGATCGGCGCTACGCACACCGTCATCTATCCCGCCACGCAGCGGTGTCAGCTTCAGCGATGTCCACACCCATGCAAAGCGGAGGATCATCAGGGCTCCGGTGACGGCGAAGACGTAAATCGCAAGCCACCACAAGCCGGGGTGGCCCGCCGATGCCACCGTTCGTTCCGCATTCGCGACGATATTCGGCAACTGTTCGCCGAGTAGCACGAATATGATGCCGTGCCCGACGAACTGGAGCGCGTCCCAAACCGAATTCTGACGCATTCGGGTGGCAGGAAGGCTTTGTCGGCTCGCCTGAGAGAAGGTCATGGTTAGGCCGGCAGCGACCGCTGCAATAATGCCCGACGCTTCCACCTTCTCGGCAAGGATGTAGGCGCCGAACGGAATCAACAGACTGACCACGATCTGCGGTCCGCTTTCTTCGCCGAACTGGTCTGTAAACCATTCTTTGGCCCGCATGGTAATGAGGGTCATGAGGATGCCGATAGCGAGCCCGGCGCCGCCCATCCAGACGAATTGCAACGCGGCTTCGTGGAGAACAAATGCCCCTGTCATTGCCGTGGCCACGGCAAATCGCAAACACACCAGACCGGAAGCGTCGTTGAGCAAGGATTCCCGTTCCAATATCCGCATCATGCGCGGTGGTATTGGTGACCGTGCGGTGATCGACGAAACGGCAATCGGATCGGTTGGCGAGAGGACGGCGCCCAGCGCAAATGCCACGGGCAGCGGCATCACGGGAATCATCCAGTGGATGAGATAGCCGATGCCGAAAACCGTGAAGATCACCAGCGCGAGCGCGAGTTCAAGGACGAGCTTCGAATCACGAAACAGCGAATCCTTGGGCAAGCGCCAACCGTCGAGAAACAATAGCGGGGGTAGCAGAAGGTAAAATAGCAGTTCCGGATCGAGGGTCACCCGAATGGCACCGAACAACCCGATGATGACGCCGGTTGCGATCTGCGCGATCGGCGCAGGTATTGCGATCGGCAAGGCCCGGGTGATCGCCGAACTGACTACGACGGCAAACAGCAATATCAGAACGAGCGAAACTGTTTCCAAAGCCAATATGCCGTTGTTGCTTGGTAAAGGCGCAAACCGCTAAACGCGCGCCAAAGCCGATCCGGGGCCAGTCCCCGGATCAGCTAACGCGGATAAGGCTCGGCATGTTTTAATCTATTTGCGACGCATGGCTTCCCGCTCAGTCGCCTGACGCACCAGTCGCGAGCGGTGCTCGTAGGTATTGTGGTTCAAGCCTACACGCCCCGCCGCGTAATCCATCCTTAGTTCTCGTGCCATGCGCGAAACATCTGAAGCCCCAGCATCAAATTTCGGTTGCTGCCGGCTGGGGGCGCCATTGATGGTTGTATCGGTGCCGATGGAGCCGCCCTCATTATCCCAGCGATCTTCAGAAAAAATTGGCTTCACCGGATGGGCAAGCGGTGCCGCCGCTGCGGGTGAGCCATGGGGCTTTGCCAAGCCGGGAGGGGCGTTGTCGGCGACGTCATTAGCGCTCGATATCATTGGATTTTCCAAACCAGGCAAGTCATGACGATCGAACAACCGCAGGGGCGCCCGGAAATCCTGCGCGGCGTTATCAATGGGAGACCTCCAGGCCGGATCATTGGCAGCCGCCTATCGCAGGCTTCAATCGATTAGCCTGAGGCTGCAACAAATGGTCGATGCTGCAAGTCCAGCGATTCTAAAAACCGAGCGACACTCCGCCGTCGTCCTCGTCTGCAGGGAAACGATCGGGGTTTTCGCTTAAAAGCCTGTCGAGATCGGGCAATCCCGGGTTTAGCGCGCGCACCTGATCAGTCTCGACAGCCCGAAACTTTCGGTTTTCCCGCCGCTCTGCATCAAGCGCTTCTTTCGCCCACGCCTGCGCAGCAGCGTCAGCGATCGCTCTGACATTATCCAAGGACGCCGCGGTTGCGATCGCCCGTTGGCGCGCTTCCTGTGTTCGGCATAGGGTCAAAGATGGCTGCATATCGAAACTCCCGTGTGACTTTGATCGTCGCTTTCTCTCGTCCACGCCGTCCGGCGCGTAAAAGAAGGAAACTAGTTCTTCTTCGCCGGGCTCGACGGTCCAATACCCTTCACCGAGGGATTGGACGCGTTCGGCTTGGGCGGCCGGGCCTTTTTGGGTTTTCGGGTTTCGCGATTTCCGCGGCGCTTATCGTTCGACATGAAGGTTCCTTAGGCTGTTTTCGATCGATAGCTCGAACCCTGACGACGAACTTGCGCACGCCAGCGCGGCCCCAAGCCGCCTCGAGCGGGACGCAAACCGATCGCGGACAACCTCGGACGTTTTTTCAATAGGATGTGATTTGGACATCGACCGCTCCGCATCATAGCGGGAGCACGGGTCTCTCAGTCACGCTCTTGCCCGGGACGAATAGCGCGATAAGCCCAATATGGTGCGGCAATCGATGATAACCAGCCCTGGCATTGCAAATTCTGTGACGTGCTCCCCTGAAATGCGACCGATTTTGAGCAGAGTCCGACACGAAGGAGCCGGACGGAATGAAGCACAGCAAGTTTAATGAAGAGCAGATCATCGGGATTTTGAAGGAGCAGGAAGCGGGGATGGCGACGGCGGACGTGTGCCGCCGCAGACCCGCACACGGGGCCGTCGCGCTAGTCCCGCTTGACGTGTGATTTCGTTAGTTCGCTCTTCGGCGACGCGCGATAGCTTTACGAGAGCCCTTACCCCCCTTGCAGAGCGCCGGTGGCGATTACGAATGGGAAAAAGCCTTGCCGCGTTGGCGGCCTCGACATCCTGATTTAGATCACTCCACGCTGTGCCCGCTTTTTTAACAGGGTGAAGTCAGCCCAGCGCTACGAGCGCTTTGGCTACAGCCCGTTCATCGTAGGGCTTGGCGAAAAATTGGGCGCCATCCGGCATGTCCTCGGCGCGTGGCAAATGGTCACCGGATACGATAATGAACTTGAGTGGGGGCCATCGTGGGCATAGGCGGCCAGGGCGAGCCCATCCATATTGCCGACCATCTGAATGTCGGTAAACACAATTCCGATGCCGACTTCCTGTTTTAGAATTGCGATTGCCTCGTCGGCGTCGGTAGCTTCGTGGACTTGAAAGCCGTGCTCCTCCGCTAGCATGGCGGCAGCCAACCTCACAAATGGCTCATCCTCTACGACGAGGACTCGGCGACGGGGAGACATGTCATGGATTTCCATTGATGAGAGCCCAGCGCCCCTGGTTGCGGCGTTCAGGGACGAGAACAGAGGATTTCCTCGCCCGCGCAGTCGCAGTGATCCGCCATGGATCACCCTTCAGGAAACCGGGACGAAGGGCGGGATAAATCCCCGTTCTCCGCGGCCTTGCCGGCCAGCAGACAGCTACCTCAAGGTTAGCTTAATGCTTTCAGGCGCGAAAATGTCGCCGCGCCGAAAATAAGTCGCGGTCTACTTTGACTTCACCTGGAGTTTGGGCCGGCTGCGGCCTTGCTCAGGACGAAGGAGAGTTCTTCGATCGAATACGGCTTGGCCAGCAGTTCGAAGCCGTCATGCCCCTCCTGCGCGATGACGCTGCTGTAGCCGGAAGCGAGAACGACCGGCACCGCGGGAAATTCTCGTCTGATCTGCCTAGCGAGGTCGATACCGGTCATGCCCGCCATCATGACGTCGGAAAAGACGACGTCGAACCGGTCGGCACGCGTCTCCAGAAGGTTCAGCGCCTTGGCAGCATTGTCGACCGGCACCGCTTCGTATCCGAGTTCGGCGAGCGCCTGAACGGCGAAGTCGCCGACCTCGGCATTGTCCTCGACGACGAGCACGCACTTGCCGTCCCCGCTGGCAGGACCAGTTTCATGTTCATCGGCCCCATGTGGCGCCCGAACACATTCGCTATCGTCGATGCGCGGCAGGTAAATGGTGAAGCATGAGCCGTGCCCCACTTCGCTGCGGACGTCGACTTCGCCGCCCGATTGCTTAACGAAGCCGAAAACCTGCGACAGGCCGAGCCCCGTTCCCTGGCCAATATCCTTGGTCGTAAAGAAGGGTTCGAAAATCTGATCGAGCTGTTCGAGCGCGATGCCCGTCCCGCTGTCTGCCACGCTGATCGCGACATAGTCGCCATCGATCAGAGCATGCGCGCGGATCGCAGGCACATGATCCACGCGGCGAACGGTGATCGACAACGCGCCTTCGCCGGCCATCGCATCACGTGCGTTTACGGCCAGATTGACGATCGCGGTATCGAACTGGCTGGGGTCCGCGCGCACGCGGCAAGGCGCTTCGTCGAGATCGACGTCGATCTTTATGCGCGAGCCGGCTAACGTGCTCACCATCTCGCGCAATCCGGTCATGTTGCGTCCGACATCGAACGCTTCGGGCTTCAGCGCCTGCCGCCGCGCAAAGGCGAGCAACTGACTAGTGAGCCGTGTCGCCCGATCGACCGTGGTCGAAATTGCCTCGATATAGCGCGTCCGACGGTCGTCGCTGATCTCTCCGCGACGCAGCATGTCGACCGAGCCGCGGATCACCGTCAGCAGATTGTTGAAGTCGTGCGCGACACCGCCGGTGAGCTGTCCGATTGCTTCGAGCTTCTGGCTTTGGCGCAGCGCCTCCTCGGTCTCGAGCAGTACCGCTGCCTGTTCCTTGCGATGCGTGACATCGCGCCCGCTGGCGTAGACGCGACCGTCGCGTGCGGCTGCGGTCCAGGCGAACCAGCGGTATTCGCCATCGTGATCGCGCAACCTGAATTCGAATGGGTCGATCAGCGGCGCCTCGATGACGCCGGCAAACACGGCGAGCGCCTCTTCCAGATCGTCGGGGTGGGTCAGTTCGGCGAAGGGATGATCGACAAGGTCGATCGCCTGCCAGCCGAGCACGGCGGTCCAGGCCGGATTGACCTCGCGCAGGACGCCTTGGAAATCCGCCACCGCGAGGAGGTCGGGCGACGCATTCCACGCATCCTGCCGCTCGGCGACGGCGGTTTCGAGCGCAGCGGCACGCGCCTTGTCAGCGGTAATCTCGCGCGCCGAAGCGTAATACTTGTTGCCCTCGGGCACGACCACCCAGGACAGCCAGCGATAGCCGCCATCCACGCCGTGGCGATAGCGGTTCTCGAAGCGCAGCACCGGCTCGCCACGTTTCACCGTCGCAAAAGCGTTGAGCGCACGCGCGACGTCGTCGGGGTGCATCAGCTCGAAGATCGGGGTGGTCGAGACCGTTTCTTCGGACAGGCCCAGCACCTGCTGCCAGGCCGGATTGGAGCGTTCGAAGATGCCGTCATCGTTGAGCACGCCCATGATGTCGGGAGTGACGTCCCACGTACGGCTCAGCTCGCGAAACCGGGCGTCGCGTTCCAGCTCGACGTTGATTCGCTCGCGCTCGGCCAGCGCGAGCCGCAATTCGAGCTGCGCCATCACTTGCCCGGCGAGCCGCCTAAGCGCGGTCTGCTGGTCGTCATCCAACGTCCGAGGTAACACATCGAGCACGCACAACGTGCCGATCGCGTGGCCTTCGGTCGTCTTCAACAACGCGCCAGCATAGAAGCGCAGCCCCGGTTCTCCAGTGACCAGCGGGTTGCACGCGAAGCGCGCATCCTTGTTCGCGTCCGGAACGAGCAGGAAATCGTCTTCGAGCAAGGCATGGACGCAGAAACTGGTTTCGAGCGGGGTACCGTCGATGCCGAGGCCGACCTCGGCCTTGAACCATTGTCGCTCCTTGTCGATCAGATTGACGACGGCGATCGGCGTCTCGCAAATCTGTGCGGCGAGCGCGGCGATATCGTCGAAACTCTTTTCGCGCGGTGTGTCGAGGATGCGATAGCGCGCCAGCGCCGCAAGCCGATCGGCAGTATCGCCGGGCACGGCGTCGGGCAAATTGTCAGCCATATGAAATCGATGCGGTCTCGCCGGGCGCGGTATCGCGCCGCCCATATCTACGGGTTCGGGGGGCGGTTGGCAAACGGGATTTGGACCGCGCCGTTCAGTAAGGGTCCGCCGCGCTTCGACGGATAAGGGAGCATTTACCGTGCAAGGTCTGACATGGAGCCGTGCTACGGAGCGGTATCACCTGATCGAACCGTAGGCGCGCTGGTGGCTGGGAGACGGCATGCTCCCGCTTACATACGGACGATCCGGCATGGCCACCTATTCCGCATTCGCCAGAGATCACCTCCTGACGGGGCTCATCATTCTTGCCGGGCTCATTCTCGTCGCATCCGCGATCTTCTGGGCACTCAATCGGCGTAAAAAGCAGCGACGTGAAGCGGCGTGGCGGCTGAAACGAGCCGAGCAGGATCGAATCTGGCACGAACGCGGCTCGACAAAATAGCAACGCCGACTTTCCCATCCCTTTCCTTCAGAACAGGAATTTTTCCTTGATCCCTCAATATATAGTCGCGGCCGAATTGGCCGTCGCGCTTGTGCCGCTGATCGGTTGGATTATCGGCTATCTACTGTATTCTTCGGATTCCATCTCTGACTGGTAACAAACAGGAAAGCGCGTCAGAGCGATATAATATCGTTGCATAGACAGCTGAGACGGAATCCCAACCGTTATTCTTTCGTTAGAAACAATATGGCGATTTCTAACCAAATATAAACTGATATGCGCGGATAATGCGGGGTGTGGAAAACTTCGAAGGCTAAAGTCATGGACGCCCCCTTTGACCGGCACATGCCATCGTCTGTCGCGGAGGCAATTGCTGCGCATGCAGCAGCGGGTCCTGGACGACCTGCACTAGTTGCTGATTGTGGCACGCTTGCTTACGATGAACTGAATCGGAGCGCCGATCAACTGGCGAATTGGCTGGGTGGCCAGGGGGTTCGCTCGGGTGCGCTCCTCGGGTTGTGTCTGGAGCGGTCCTTCGATCAGATCATAGCGGCATTGGCCGCATGGAAAGCGGGTGCCTCGTACCTGCCGCTCGATCCTGCGTGGCCCGACGCTCGGCTGCGTATGATCGCGCGGGAGGCGGAATGCGCACTTATCCTCGGGCGAGCCGACACTGTCGGCCGGCTGAGTGGTGCCGATGTCAACGTTAAGCTGCTCGATTGGGATGCAGTGGAAAAAGCCTCCGGTGTACCGGCGATTCCGATGGACCCCGATCCCCTCGCCTATGTCATCTATACCTCGGGCACGACCGGGAAACCCAAGGGCGTCGAGATTACGCAAGCCAACCTGTCGCACCTTGTCGCCTGGCATAATAATGCGTTCGGCGTGACCGCCAGGGATCGCGGCAGCCATCTTGCCGGGCTCGGCTTCGACGCCGCAGTGTGGGAAGTGTGGCCGTATCTGGCCGCCGGTGCCTCCGTAGTGCTCGCGCCGGAAGAGGTACGCACCTCGGACTCGCTGCTGCGCGCATGGCTGCTGGTGCAGGGCGTGACGGTCGCCTTCGTTCCGACCCAGCTTGCGCAGGATTTGATTCGCGACGATTGGGCACGGGGAAGCGGCTTCCGCTATCTGCTGACGGGTGCCGACCGGCTGGTCGACCGGCCAGCGCCGAACCTCTCTTTTCAACTTATCAACAATTACGGCCCGACCGAATGCACCGTGGTTTCGACCTCGGCGATGACGCCACCGGGGGGCGACGGATCGGGCCTGCCCCCGATCGGACGACCGATCGGCCAGACCGTGATCCGCATCCTCGACAAGGACGGAAAGCCGGTCGAAATCGGCGCGCAGGGCGAGATCTTCATCGGCGGGCCGCAGGTCGCGCGCGGCTATCGCGGTCAGCCCGACCTCACCGCCGAGCGGTTCGTCACCATCGAGGGCGAGCGCTTCTATCGCACCGGCGACATCGGCGCCTGCCGCGACGATGGGCAGTTCACCTTTCACGGCCGGGTCGATGATCAGGCGAAGGTGCGCGGCCACCGCGTCGAGCCTGAAGAAACCGCGAGCATCATCCGCGAGCATCCGGCGGTGCGTTCCGCTGCGGTTGTCGCGGCGCCTGCGGCGGACGGCGGCGACATGCTCGTCGGCTATATCGTCGCGGACGAGGAGGTTTCGGCCGAGGCGCTTCGCAAATATCTCGGCGAGACGTTGCCCGAATATATGATCCCCAGCGCGTTCGTGCGGATGGACTCGCTGCCGCTCACCGCCAACGGCAAGCTCGACAGGAAGGCGCTGCCCGAGCCGGGTGATGACAATGCGTTCGACAGCGCCGATTTCGCGGCGTCGGAAACGCCGGCGGAAGCGAAGCTCACCGAAATCCTTGAGGGCGTGCTCGGTCGCGGCGGCGTGGGCATCGACGACAATTTCTTCCTGCTCGGCGGTCATTCGTTGCTCGGGACGCAGGTCGTCTTGCGCGCGAGTGATGCCTTCGGAGTTGAGCTTCAGCTTCGCGACCTGTTCCAGGCGCCGACCATCCGCCAACTCGCCCTGCGGATCGAGGAAATGCTGATCGCGATGATCGAATCGATGAGCGACGACGAGGCCGAGGCACGTGCCAGCGGCACCGGGGGCTGACACAAAGGGGGTTTCCATGAACAGTCCCGCACATCCGAAGGTCGCGCCCTTCGACCCCGGATTGAGCCTGTTTCAGCTGCTCGACCCGGCGGTCCACGCCGATCCCTATCCCTTCTACAAACGCCTGCGCGAGGAAGCGCCGGTGATGTGGGACCCGTTCATGCACACCTGGGTCGTCAGCCGTTATGACGACGTGATGGTCGTGCTGAAGGAATTTTCCGCCGACCGCACGCCCGATCCCAAGAAGATGGAGGCACTGGGTCTGCCTTCGCTTGGCCCCGTCGCCGATCTGATGGCGCGGCAGATGTTGTTCCTTGATGCGCCCGCCCATACGCGACTTCGCAAGCTCTGCATGAGTGCCTTCACGCCGCGCCGGGTCGACGCAATGGAAGGCAAGATCCATGAGATCGCCCATTCGCTGATCGATGCCCAGATGGCGCGGGGCGAGATGGACCTGATAGCCGATTTCGCAGAGCCGTTCCCCGCGATCGTTACCGCCGGGCTGCTCGGCGTTCCGCTCGAGGATCACCGGCAGCTAAAGGCATGGTCTGCAACCTTCGCGGAGATGCTCGGCAACTTTCAGCACAACCCGGACCGCATCCACGGCGTGCTGCAATGCGTCGCCGACATGACCGGCTATTTCCGCGATGCGGTGCGCGAGCAGGAGCGAAACCCGCGCGACGGCCTGATCCGCTCACTGATGGACGCCGAAGTCGATGGTCAGCGCCTGTCGGAAGAAGAGGTCATCGCCAATACCATCGTCACGATGGTCGGCGGACAGGAAACGACGACGAACCTGATCGGCAGCGGCATCCTGACGCTCACGCGGCAGCCCGACAAGCTGGCTCAATTCCGTGACAATCCCGACATCATTCAGAGCGCGATCGAGGAAATGCTGCGCTTTGAAACGCCCAGCCAGCACACGGCAAGAATTGCACGCCATGATCTGGAAATGGGCGGGCAGACGATCCGCAAGGGTGAGGCGGTGATGGCGATCATGGCCGCCGCCAATCGCGATCCCGACCGTTTCGCCGATCCCGATACGCTCGATCTGACGCGCACCGACAACCGCCATCTCGCCTTCGGCTGGGCGGCGCATTTCTGCTTCGGGGCGGCACTGGCGCGGATGGAGGGGCGGATCGCCTATACAGCGCTGCTCAATCGGCTTGAGGACCTTCGCGTCACCTCGGACAATCTCGAATGGCGCACCAATTCTGGATTGCGCGGGCTGAAGGCGCTTCCCATCGCTTTTCGGGAGCGGGCGGCGTGAATGCGCAAGTCAATCTGAGCGATTCGAAACGCGCGCTGCTCGAAAAGATGATGCGCGGCGGCGGGGCGAACGCTGCCAAGCCACAGCAGATCGAACCGCGCGACCCGGAGGCGGTCATCCCCCTATCGGCCGACCAGCGTCAGGTGTGGCTCCACGCGATCATGGCGCCGGACATGCCGCTTTATAATGAATCGATCACCATCCACCGTTTCGGCAGCTTCGATCGCGCGGCGATGGCGCGGGCGGTCAACGAGATACTGCGTCGGCACGAGGCATGGCGGACCGGCTTTTTCGAGGAAGACGGCGTTCTGGTACAGCGCGTGCGCGAGCATCGCGACATCGACCTGCCGTTCGACGATGTCAGCCACCTGCCCGAGGCCGAGCGCGACGCAGCCGCGCTGGAGATCGGCAGCGACGACGCCAAGCGCGCCATCGACCTGATCGAAGCGCCGCTTTTCCGCGCGCGGATCGTCAAGCTGGCTGAGGATAACCACCGGCTCTATTTCACCCTTCACCACATCATTTTCGACGGTGTTTCGATCTATCGCGTGATCGTGCCGGAACTCGCCGCGCTCTACGAAGCCTTCGCCGCGGGCAAGCCTTCGCCACTGCCCGAACCGACGCTGCAATATGGCGATTATGCGCTCTGGCAGCAGACGCATCTCCAGTCGCCACCGGTCCAGCGTCAGATCGACTATTGGCGCAAGACGCTGGCCGATGCGCCGCCGAAGCTCGAACTGACCGGCGACCGGGTGAAGCCCGCGCGTCCGACCCATGCCGGATCGATGGAAACCTTCTTCATCCCGCTCGACCTCATCGAACGGGTCGACGCGACCAGCCGCCGCACCGGGATGACTCCCTATATGCTGCTGCTGGCCGCCTATCATGTGCTGCTGCACCGCTATTCGGGCGAAGAGGACATCATCGTCGGCGGCGTCACCGACCTGCGGCGGCGCCCCGAACTGGAGCGCGTCGTCGGCTATTTCCTCAACACCATCGCGCTGCGCGCACGCCCTCGCGGCGATATGAAATTCCGCGACTTCCTGAACGAAGTGCGCGACAGCGTGCTGGGGGCGCTGGGCGCTAGCGAAGCGCCGTTCGACGAGGTCGTCCGCGCACTCGACGTCAAGCGCGAGCCGGGCACCCACCCGCTGTTCAACTGCCTGTTTTCGATCGAGCCGCCCGTCGACCCTTTCCCTGACGGCTGGGACCTGACCCAGATGGACGTGGTCGTCGGCGGCGCGAAATTCGACCTCTATCTCGAACTCGACGAGCGGCCCGACGGGATGCTCGGGCGTTTCCTCTATTCGACCGAATTGTTCGACGCCGCCACCATCCGCCGAATGATCGGCCACTGGCTGAGCATCGTCGCACGCGCGGCGGACGATCCCGACTGCTTGATCCGCGATATGCCGTTGCTGGGCGAGGCCGAGGAGGACCGGCTGGCGAGCGAGTGGAACGACACCGCCGCGCCTGCGCCCGATCATCTGCTGCCCCAGGCGATCCGCGAACAGGCCAAGGCGCGGCCCGACAGCCCTGCGATCCGCTTCGGCGGCGAAAGTCTCAGCTATGCCGCGCTCGACGCGCGCGCCGACGCCATCGCCGCCGCGCTGCGCGGTGCGGGCCTCGGCACGGGCGACCTCATAGGCCTCTGCCTCAACCGCTCGCCGGACATGGTCGCGGCGTTGATCGCGGTGCACCGCATCGGCGCCGCATATCTCCCGCTCGATCCCGATTTTCCCGCAGCGCGGCTCGATTACATCGTCGGAGACGCCGGTGCCGCCGCGCTGCTGACCGAACGCGCGCTTGATGACGTGTTTCCCGGTTGCACGCTCCCGCGCCTGCTGGTCGACGACATCGGCGAAGCTCAAGGGCCAGCCCCGAGAGTCGACACCGCATCGGGCGACCTCGCCTATGTCCTCTACACCTCGGGTTCGACCGGCAACCCCAAGGGCGTCGAGATCAGTCACGGCGCGCTCATCAACCTGCTCGACAGCTTCCGTCGCGAACCCGGCTTCACGGCCGAGGATTCGCTGCTCGCGGTAACGACGCTATCCTTCGACATTGCCGGGCTCGAACTCTTCCTGCCGCTCATATCGGGCGGTGAGCTGATCCTCGCCCCGCGCGATACCACCAAGGATCCACGTGAGCTGATCGCGCTGATGGCCGAAGCATCGCCCAGCGTCATGCAGGCTACCCCCGCAACCTGGCGCGCGCTGGTCGAAGCGGGATGGCAGGGCCATCCAGCGCTGCGCATCTTGTGCGGCGGCGAAGCCTTTCCGCGCGACCTCGCCGAGCGGCTGCTGGCGCGCTCGGGCGAAGTCTGGAACGTCTACGGCCCCACCGAAACCACGATCTGGTCGACCATCGCGCGTATCCAGTGCGGCGATGGCCCGGTCCCGATCGGCCGTCCCATCGCAAACACGGCAATCCACATCCTCGATCCCGACCACAACCGCATGCCCATCGGCCAGATCGGCGAATTGTGGATCGGTGGTGCCGGGCTGGCCGAGTGCTATCACGGCCGCCCGGACCTGACCGACGAGCGGTTCGTCACCATCCGTGGCGAGCGCCTCTATCGCACCGGCGACCTCGCCAAATGGCGACCCGACGGCACGCTGCTCTGCCTCGGCCGGGTCGACAATGACGAGAAGATTCGCGGCTATCGCGTCGCGGTCGAGGAGATCGAGGGCGCGCTCGCCAAACACCCAGCCATTGCCGCAGCCGCCGTGCGAAGCTGGCCAGACGCGTCGGGTGAACGCGCGCTTGCCGCCTATTTCGTGCCGCATGGCGATACGCCCGGCCGCGCCGAATTGCGTGGGCATCTCGCCAAAACCCTTCCAGAATATATGATCCCGTCGCATTTCGAGCTGCTGGCCGAATTGCCGATGACGCCCAACCGCAAGATCGACCGCAAGGCGCTGCCTAAACCCGGCGGCACCGCAGCAGCAGAGCTGATCCCGCCGCAGGGTGAGGACGAGGAACGGCTCGCCGCGATTTGGTGCGATCTGCTCGGCATCGAGCGGGTGGGTCGCGACGACAATTTCTTCGAACTGGGCGGCCATTCGCTGCTTGTCGCCAAGCTGCTCGTCGCCATCGAGCACGAATGGGGCCGCCGCATCGGCATGGCGGAAATCTTCCGCGCGCCGACGCTCAGCGCGCTCGCCGAACGCGTCGCGCGCAACGAGCAAAGCGATCTCCACGCCTTCGTCCCGCTTCAGCCCGAGGGCGACGGCATCCCGATGATCTGGCTCGACGGCGGTCTGCGCTTTCAGGCACTGGCGCAGGCGCTCGGCACCGAGCGGCCCTTTTTCGGCCTGCCCCTAGGCCCGATCCTCGACCAAATCGTCCATGACGATATCCGGTTCGAGGAGATCGCCGCGGCGGTCGTCGCCGTCATCCGCCGCCACCGTCCGCACGGGCCATATCTGATCGGCGGCTGGTGCACCAACGGCATCCTCGCTTACGAAGTCGCGCGCCAGCTGCGCGCGATGGGCGAGGAGGTGCCGCTGCTCACGCTCGGCCATGCGATCAACCCGGTCTCGTTCCTGCGCATCACCCGCACCAGGATGCGCATGGCCAAGGCGCGCTACCATCTCGGCATGTGGAACCGATTGCCCGTGTCAGAACGGCTGTCCTACGCGCTCGACCGCGCAAAGGGCGTCCTCGAGGATGTCGGCGTTGCCGAAGCCGAGCATGAAAATGCCGAGTTCCGTCGTTTCACGCTGGCGCTAGAAAGCGCCGCTTATGGCTATGCTCCGCCGCGCTACGAAGGTGCGCTCGCGCTGTTCCAGCCTGCGGACCGGCTGAGCGTGCTCGACACCGAGCCGGGATGGCGCGAGGTCGCGGACGGGCCGTTCGAAATCCACGACATTCCCGGCAGCCATGACGACATGGCCGACGCCCCTAATGTCGAGATCTGGGCGGCGCGGCTGCGCGAGGTGATTCAGCGCGCACTCGGGGCGGAACGCGCCCGGGCGGCCTGACATGGGAGCGCTCGCCGCGAGCGATATCGGCAGCTTCCAAACGGGGCTGCTCGACCTGCGCGCGTCACCTGCCACGCTTGACGTATGGGCAGCAACGCTGAGCGACGAAGAACGCGCGCGCGCAGCGCGATTCCAGCGCCCCAACGACCGCGACCGCTTTGTCGCCCGGCGCGCCGGACTCCGCGCGGTGCTGGCGAAGCATATCGGCGGCGACCCGGCGGCGCTCGATATCCACGCCGATGCCATGGGTAAGCTCTATCTATCCGACGCACCGGACCTGCATTTCAACCTGTCGAGTTCGGGTGGCTTCGCACTGGTCGTTACCGCGGACACCCCGGTCGGATGCGACATCGAACGCCGCGATCCTGCGCTTGCCTGCCCGAAGGTCGCCGAACGCCTGTTCACCGATGCCGAGAAAGCCGAGCTCCACGCGCTGCCCGCCGATCTGTGGGTCTCCGGTTTCTTCAACTGCTGGACGCGCAAAGAAGCCTATGTGAAGGCGCTAGGCCAGGGGCTGTCGCTGCCGCTCGACTCGTTCGGCGTCTCGGTCGACCCTCGCGCGCCAGCCTGTTTCACCAGCGCCGCGCCGGGATGGGCGCTTTGCTCGTTCGAACCAGCGCCGGGCTATCAAGCGGCGGTGGTCGCCGGGATCAGCGCTTCGCGCGATCCCGAAATGATCCCGCGCTCATCAGGTCGCCGATTCTGATTTTGACCAGATCACAGCCTCGCAATTTGCTGTCGATGGCGAGATCGAACAGGGCCCGGTCGCACAAACGTTTATGTTCGTCGAGATAGAAACGGATCGCCCAGATATCGCGAGGCTTCAGCGGGTGAACCGCCCCGGGATTGCCGGAGGCCATTCGGCTTAAATTATGCTGCCATGGGAGTGGCGTCCAGCATGGCGTAGTAGCGCTCCTCGGCTTCGGCGGGTGGGATATTGCCGATCGGCGCGAGGAGGCGCCGGTTGTTGAACCAGTCCACCCATTCGAGCGTGGCATATTCAACGGCTTCAAAGGATCGCCACGGTCCCCGCCGGTGGATGACCTCGGCCTTGTAAAGACCGTTGATTGTCTCAGCCAAGGCGTTGTCGTAGCTGTCTCCAACACTCCCTACCGACGGCTCGATCCCGGCCTCGGCAAGTCGCTCGGTATACTTGATCGACACGTATTGGCTGCCGCGGTCGCTGTGGTGGATCAGGCCACCACGATGGACAGGGCGCCGATCATGGATCGCCTGCTCCAGGGCATCCAGCACGAAGCTGGCATGCGCCGTCCTGCTCACCCGCCAGCCCACGATATAGCGGGCGTAGACGTCGATCACGAAGGCCACGTAGACGAACCCCGCCCAGGTCGCGACGTAGGTGAAGTCCGACACCCACAGCATGTTCGGCGCCGGAGCATGGAACTGGCGGTTGACCTGATCGAGCGGACACGGTGCCGCCTTGTCGCTGATCGTCGTCTTCACAGGCTTGCCACGGATCACGCCCTGCAAGCCCAGATCGCGCATCAGTCGTTCCACCGTGCAGCGGGCAATATCGAAGCCCTCACGCTGCATCTGCCGCCAAACCTTGCGCACGCCATAGACCTTGAAGTTGGCGTCGAACACGCGCCGAACCTCGGGCTTCATCGCCTCGTCACGCTGAGCACGTGACGACAGGCGCGACGGATCGCGACGTTGTGCCACACGCTCATGATAGGTGGATGGGGCGATCGGCAAAACCCGGCAGATCGGCTCGACCCCATACTCACTCCGATGCTCATCAATGAAGCTGGTCATCGCTTGAACGGGCGGTCGAGCTCAGCCTGGGCAAAATACGCGGAAGCCTTGCGCAGGATCTCATTGGCCTGCCGCAGCTCGCGGTTCTCGCGCTCCAGCGCCTTCAGGCGTTCCGCCAACTCGGTGGGCACACCGGCACGCTTGCCGCTGTTGACCTCGGCCTTCTTCACCCATTCCAGCAGCGTGTGTCCTGAGCAGTCGATCATGGCTGCTATCGATGTTATCGCTGCCCAGCGGGATGGATGTTCGCTCTCGTGATCCAGCACCATGCGAACTGCCCGCTCACGAACCTGTGGTGCAAACTTGTTCGTCGTCTTGCTCATCGTAGACCCTTCCTCTCAGGAGTTAGGGCCTCCGGCAATCCCGGGGCGGTTCAGTCTCGAACAAATCAATGTCGAGCGCATCAGGACCGTCGATCGGCAACTCGCCATCGCGCAGCGCTCGAACCAGCGACTCCGCCGGCTGAATGCTTGCCGCGTTGAGGCCGGCCAAGCGCGACGCCCGCGCGGCGACCCGCAACACCGTCGCCGTTTCCGGCGCCCGGTCGATGAGGTGAACGAGATCGGCGCTCGTCTCGACGCTTTCGTCGAGCGCGATGCGATCGAGCATCCGGAGCGCCGCGCTGCGCGGTGGCAGGCCGAGCTTCAGGACGAAGCTCATCCGCCGCAGAATGGCGTCGTCGACATTGCTGATCGCGTTGGTCGTCCAGATCACCGGTACCGGGTTGGTCTCGAGCATCCGGTTGACGAACACCTTGCTGCCCTCGTGCCTGGCGAACCAGTCGCCATCGCCGGGCCGCGCGCCGCCGATAAGGTCTTCCCTCTCGTCGAACAGCAATGCCGCACCGCCACGCGGGCCGAGTACACGCTGCTCCAGACCCAGCGCGCTCACCCGTTCCCAGCGAGTGGGCTCCTCGCCGTCAATCGTCGGCTTCGCCGATCGCGTGCAGGTCGATGCCGGCTGCGGCTGCGATGGTGCGGGCGAATTCGGTCTTGCCGGTGCCGGGCGGACCGTGGACGAGGATGTTGATTCCCGCCGCCCGCTCGCGAGCTGCCCCGGCTAATAGCCGCACCAGAAAATCGGCATCATCGATATGCGCGAAGTCGTCGAGCGCCAGCGACGCCGGTTGCCGTACGCCGACCAGCGTGTCGATCATGGCGATCCCAGCGGCAGGCGCGCGATCGAGCAGCCGTTCGAGCGCCCAACGCACGTCGACCGTGACCTCGCCCTGACGATTGGCCACAAACCCGACCAGACCGAGCCGCAGCACGGTGCTGCACCGGACACGACGTTCTGCGTCATGCGGGTCGGCACCGGCCAGTTCGCCGAGCAAGCCGGGCAGATCGTGGCCATGGAGGCCCGCCACAGCGGCAAGCGCCGCGACACGCGGCAGACGATCGCACGCGATCATGATCGTCAGCAGCGCGGCATCGAATGCATCGAGCGCCAGAAGCGCAGCAAATTCCTCGGCGAGCAGCAGGGCGGGCGTGACTCATCACTGGCCGGCGTCTGCTCGACGCCGGTCAATAATTGATCCCAGGCAAGTTCGGCGAGATCTTGTGGCCCCATATCGAACAGCCAGCCGGCATGCGGCTGCGCCCATTCGACAGCCGCTTTTGCAAGCGGCGCGGACGCGGGAATGCCGCGACCGATGCGGCGCAACATGCGCCGCGCGATACTAAGTTCGTTCATTGTCGTCCCACTGGGCCGAGCGCACGCCAGTCAGCGCACGGCATCGGCATCAATTCGATGATGTCAGATCGATCGAACTGCGACAGCGGCGGTCTTCGCCCTGCCGCCGCGTCGTGGGACGCTTAGGAAAAGGGCTGGAAACCGACGGGCTGAGCGCCCCGATAGGCGGTTAGGTCCAGCAATTCATGTCTCCGTTTGTCGCCGCTA
>NZ_JACIJI010000009.1 GCF_014199335.1 Stakelama sediminis
GGCGCGGACCTCAGGTGAAAACTTGTTCGTCGTCTTGCTTGTCATAGCCCCTTACTCTCAGGAGTTGGGGCCTCCGACAAACCCGGCGCGGTTCAGGGAGCTTATAGCCTAAACGAGGAGTATGCGGACAAACTCCAGAAACGAGCAAGACGCAAAGAAGCGTATGAGCGGCGCATCGACAATCTCCGTGGCCAGATTGGTTCGATAATAGCCAAGCTACCAGCGCCAGAGCAGGCCGGTTTCAATCAGGAGGCTTGGGAACGAGCGCCACTGGATGAGTTTGGAGATTGTCCGGATTCACTGTGCCAGCAAGGTAGCGAAGCATTTCGCGAATTCGATCGCGCCATCAGGCAAGTCGAGCTCATGTTTGATGGCGGCGCGGCCGCGAAACGCTTGCTTGGGCTGCCGCTCGATAGCGAAGTCGAACGTGCCCATGTTCGCGAACGAGATCGGAAGCTCCGCGCTGCGGCAAACCGGCGGAAAAGCCTGACCGAGGCAGCAGGCAGACAGTTGGAAGATGAGGCCAATGCCTGGCTGTCGGCACCATCAGAAGATGACGAAGAACTGAGCCGTATCGATCAAGCCGGACTTGATGATCTGTCCTATCAGCACGCACGGGTTGAACTCGAAAGAGCCACCAAGGACAGGCAAACACGAATTCGCGCACAAAACGAAGCACTGTCATGCCAGGCTGAACTTCGAGAAGCCGCAGCAAAAGTCTATGATAGGGAACATCTGGAACTGTTCCTGTCTGCCCCGCACCCACGCATAGGCAGCAAGCCACCGATCCAGCATTGCACGGATCAGCGCACGCTAAGGGAATGCCTAGCCCTACTGCCTAGGAAACGTCGCACCGGACGATCAAGGTAGCCTCTTGTAGAATATTTCCCTGACGGCGGCCTCCTGGTTCTGAAGAATCAGCACCAGCAGACTGATCGCCAGACCTCTTCCAGCCATTCAAGAAACCTGGCTCAACGCCTATATGGCAGGCTTTCGCGCGTATCGACTAATTTGGACTTCCAGAATGTCTCACTTCGACGACCTCCCGAAACGCAGCACAAGCCATGTCACAGAAGACAAGGCCGAAGCCGCTTTCACAAACTTTCTGTCTGTTTCCGAAGATTGCCTTCTGCAGAAAGCTGTTCGGAAGGACTACGGAACAGATTGTGAAATCGAAGTCGTCGATCAGGGAAGAGCAACTAACGTCAGAATTCATGTCCAATTAAAGGGCACGGAAAAAGAAACCAACGCCGATGGCTCAATCAGCGTCGCTATCGGCCGAGCGAACCTGAATTATCTGCTCATGCACCCCTATTCGCTTTTTGTTTGCTATCATGTGCCAACGGGAACGCTCTGGGCGCGCACCACCGAGAGCGTGCTGCGTCAGTATGAACATGCAAACCCAGACTGGGCAGCGCAGCAGACGCTGACGGTCAATTTTACCGAGGAGCTTACCTCTGAACGCTTGCGCAAATTTGCCGAGCTAGCCAAATCGGTTGCGCTCTCATCACGCGACAAAAGGATCGAACAAACGGCTTCTACGGCTGATGAGATTCCTGATGTGATTAGGCGCGCATTGCCCGACCTGCACATTGGGGATGACGCGCAGGAGACGGCGGATGTGTTGGCGCAACTCTACGAGAGCGGTGCCGATGAACTTGTCAGTGCCAATTTTGGCCGGTTTGCAGCGGTGCTTAACGCCGATCACGATGCGATGGGCTATGCCTATATGGCCGAGATCAATCTTGGCATGGCTGGCAGGGAACCCAATCCAGACCGGATCACTGCAGGCATGGCTCACTTCGCGTCTCGGATCGGACTGGGTCGCTATCACGACGCAAGCCTGCATTACACAGTCGGAAACGGGCTTGCCGCACTCGGTAGAGATGAGGAAGCTGCAACCGAATACAGAAAGGCTCTGGAAAATCCCGGCGCCTCTCCGGATGCACAGCTTCTTGCTCAGACGCATAAGAACCTCGGATCAAGCTTGGAGAAACTGGGAAAAGAGGAACAGGCTGCCGAACATTACCGCGAAGCGCTCAGGCTAAGCCCAAACCTTGCCGAGGCGCATCACGCACTGGCGAGCTATCACCACCGGCATGGAAACTACCAAGAGGCGCTTGACCATTTCGACAAGGTCGTTTTTCTCAACGATAGTTTGGGTAAGCAGGCATCTGTTGCAGGCTGGCGAATCAACGTTCTGTTTCAACTAGGAGATGCAAAAGGCGCGTTCCGTGAAATCAACAGGCTCATAGTTGAAGCCAACACCCACAAATGGATCTGGCCGTGGTGCGCCAGGCAGCTGGCAATCTTTGGGCGCGCATCGGACGACAATGCCCGACTAGCTCTCACATTCTGGGATCGGCTCCTCGCCGCGCATCCGCATCATCCGATTGGCAAGCGAGAACAATTGCTAGCCAAATTCTATTTGCGGGCGGCAGGCGAAGATCCTGGGTCGACCTATTCAGAAATCAAGGTCGAGCTCGAAACCGGGATTCAGCGCATCGAAACCGAAGCCTGTGCTTTGTTGTGGGACCGGTTGGGGCATTGGGCACAAGATGACGAAAACTGGAACGAGGCTGAATTCTGTTTTCGCAAGGCCTATGATCTTGTCGGCGGGCACTATGGCTACTGCCTAGGGACGGCCCTTAATTTTCTCGGACGGTGCGAGGAAAGCCTTCCGATCCTGCAGGAGCAAGCGGAGACACTTCAGCCGGACGCCATGAGCTGGTTCCAGGTCGCAGTGGCAAATGAAAAGCTGGGTCGAACAGAGGAATCGATTGAAGCCTACCGAGAAGCGCTCTTGCTCGACCCGGAATACTCTCTCGCCTGGTTCAATCTGGGAGGGGTCCATTGGAACAACGGTGATATGAAAAGTGCGAGCGAAATCTGGAAAGCAGCGGTCGAACAGTTCCCCGAGCATCAGCTTTCTGATCGACTAAGATCAGAGATCCCGTTCGTGCTTCTCTAATGGCGGAAATTGGGATGTTTTGGAGCCTAGCTTGAAGTGGAATGGTATTTAGAGAATGCTCAGCGCCGAGCACCGTGTCTAGAAGACTGCCAGGTTGATCGGAGGCGATCGGCCTCGATCAATTAGGTAGAGCGATGAAGCCGCTCGCGAACGCGACTACCGCCGCGATCACGAGTCTGGCCGACCATCGGGCAAGCTCTTCCAAGAACGCCCCAGTGAAGCGATCGGCGGGCCTTCTGGACCCGGCCATCACACGATGCCATTGAAATAGTCGGCGAGCATTTGCCGTTCATCGACCTTGGCGTTCGCCCACAACGTCGTGATCCTGCTCGCGGCGGGATTGCAGCGGCGGGATCGGATCACAAGTACGGCAATCGAGATCGGCTCACCGCCGGCCATCGGCTCTGCGACATAGGTCCCAGTGAGTACGACGGCGGCGTGGGTGCGTTCCAGTCTTTCGACGCAATTGAGCACATCGCGCCACAGAGGGCGCACACGAAAATCGCGGTCGGGCTTCAGACCGATCACGCCCTCGCGCTCGGCTTGGACGAAACTGGCCAGATCGAGCCACTCGCGCAGCTCCGCGAGATCCCCGGCAGCGCCCCCACCGAGGTCGGAGTCAAACAGCAGGCTGAAGGTCGCGAGCATCGTGCGGAGCTGGAGCTCGGTCCTTAGCGGCGCAACAGAGATGGGGATGCGCCCTTCGGTCCAAGCGAACATCTCGACGAAGTTGGCTGCGGCCTCCTCAGCGGACGGGCGAATATGCGCGCGCAGAAACTCATCCTCCGGCTTTCCCAGAGCGCGTGCAATTTTGCGCAGTTGCGTCTCACGTACCTTAACACCGCGCTCGATGCGCGACACCGTAGCCAGCGAAACGCCGGCTTCCGCAGCAAGCATGTCCTGCTTCCATCCATATATGGTGCGCTGGAGTTTTACGAAGTTCGCGATGGCGGCTTCGTCGAGCTTGAAGGTTTCAAGAGGGGATACTTTGTCCATGTCCTTACTATGATTGACCCAGCCCGAAAATTGGAGGGCATTTCGCACGTCAGTTCGGCGCAGACACCGCTGGCTTAAGCGATTGGAATCTGCGCTCAAGCAGATCGGCCAGCACATCCCCCCGGGAGCTGATCTCAATGAGCGTCCGCTTCTGGGATCGTTGCGGCAACCATCGAATGACCAACATTGGAGCGTTTTCCGAACCGACCCAATGGCGGACGTTCATGCATATGATCGCATCACCCGAAAGCAGCCGTTGATGTCCTGATGCCTCTGTGCGCTCGAAATGACTGGCCGGGTGAATGCGCGAAAGTTATATGCTCGGAATGTCCGATCTTGCGCTATTCGCCTCCTTTGCTGTCGCCCAAGGCATATTGGGATTCCTTATCGTCAAGTTATTGCCGTCAGCGCTGATAAAGTTCGTGGATACCGAAATCGAACGGCGAAGCGATATTAAACTCGAAAAGGTAAAAGGGCAGATTGAGGGCTCCTATGCCACCCTGAAAACTTCAATGGAGATGCTGACTGCCAGTAACACTGGCCTTCACCCGCATATCATTGAATCAGTTTCGGCGATGTGGAATCTCATTGTGCAGATGAAGCACGATTTTAGCGGAATGGTGACGTTTGACAGTCTTTTTCTCGCGAATGAGGCAGCTGAAGCCTTCCAAGATGAGGCCAATCACCAAAATCTAATCGCATTTGTCGAAAAGCACCGAGACGAGTTCGACAACTTGACGGCGAATGGCGCGGTGCTTGAGCCTAACCTTGATAGGCATCGCCTTTTTTGTGGAGATAAGCTTTGGCTGATCTTCTTCGTAATCAGAGCCGTCTATATGCGTAGCTCGTTGCTTATAGCTCGCTCATTCCAGCAACATGACCTTGATGATTGGCGAAAAGATGATGGTATACGCCAATTGCTTAGCGCTGTGCTGCCTACCGCATTCATTGATGATGTACAGACACGTCAAATTGGCGGTCTATCAGTCGCCATATCTCAATTGGAGGCAGAGTTTCTTCACGAAGCAACGCGAGTGATGTCAGGTTCGAAGGCGATGGCGGACAGTCTCACCAACATGCAGTCAACAATGCTCCTGCAAACGGCCCAAATAGCGCAACAGAATAACTGAGTCTCATGGATAAAACGCCAGCGATTTTCACACCAGAATATAGCAGGATCGCGAGGGCGTTTATCGACTTTGTGAACGTCCAAGTTGGTGCTTACATGGATGCTTGTTCGGGTTTCGCCAAAAATAAGAGCATTGTGGAACGTCAAGTTCACCGCGATGTCAGACCAGACGGCACCAAACGCGGCCTAAAGGACGCGCCTCGAGTCATGATGACTGCCGTAAAAGACCCTACGCAGCCCGATGTCCTGATGCATCGCATCGTGCTGGTATCGGAGTATATAGCCGCCAACACAGTTGCAGGATCGAATGAACAACACCACGCGCGAGCGGCCATTACCTTCCTATATGCGTATTGGGATGAGGAAGTTCGGCCTGACCTAGCTCGCGCCCTTGGGGTTCCCACGAAGGAGATTACGTCCGACATCTTCGGAGATTTGCGTCTCATTCGCCATGCGGTTTTGCACAACAAGGGTGTTCTGACGGACACGGCCTATCAGAAGCTGAAGCTAATCAGAGAGCACTTCTCACCCAATGATGTAGTTTCGCTACCAAATGCTACGATGCACCGTACCTTTGCATTAATTAAACAAGATATGGCTCAACGAGTGATAAACGATTCTGGCCTCCAAGGTGACGGCACAGGAGATATTATCGAAGTGGCAATCCAACGGAAATAAGAGTTTCTTCCGTTAGCCGTCTAACACGAACTTTCAATTCGAAAACCGGACAGTCCGCTAACCACCCCAGAATGCGAGATTTGGTAAGTTCTGGATATGGGCCGCAAGCCGAATGTCGGCTTGCGGCTCGAGTATCGACTGAGGCTGCTATTTAGCCAAACATCAAGGATGGCTCAGGCGGGCAGCTTGGCTCTCTTTCGAGTGCGCTCATTTCTGATGCGCTTTTGGTCGAATAACTTGCGCAACTAGTATAAAAAGCTGATATATTTTGGTTTTCGGCGAATTATAGTAGGTGGATTGGCATGGCTTCAGCTCAGTTTCCACTCACTACATCGCCATGCCCTATCGACATCGATTGCACTGGTGAGAGGTGGGTGGTCAACAACGTTGTCGAATTGTCACGCCATATAGCCATCATTGCGATGGGACAGGCGGCGCAGGCAGCGCACATCTTGCAGGAACTATCGCCAGCGGCTCCGGCATTCACTACCTCAGAACTGAGGGCCGAAGCCAAAGTTCGCCTCACCGTCCAAGAGGAAAAGCAATCTCCTCGAATTGGATATCCAAGGTGGCAAAGAGACGGCTTTATCTTTGAGGCAATATCATGGATCGCTGCCCGACAGGTCTATGGAGCGGGATGCTTCATGAAAGACCCTCATATTAGCGCAACCGCGCAAGGGCTTGATGGCCTGATGCTCGAACTGTCCACCGACAAGTCGGACGTTCAGAGGACCACCGTTTTTGAAGATAAATGTAGTGACGATCCCATCGGCACCTTTCAGTACAAGGTTATTCCCGCTTTCCAAGATCGGCACGACAACAAGCGAAGTGCCGAAATCGTATCAGTTGCCACAGTGCTGCTCCGAATGGCTGGTATCAGTGAGGGTGACGCGGCTAAGCTCGCTGCCGCCGTGACGGATCGAGGGCGGCGGAGATATCGTGCTGCGATGGCAGTCACAGACGCGTCAGATAGCCAGCATGCGCGAACAGAGATTTTCGCGAACTACGCGAAAATCAAGGACGTCACTCAAGGACAACGGATTGGTGCGTGTTTTGTTGTTCCACCGGAATTGCGCGACTGGTTTGAACGGTTAGCGCAGGAGGCAGTCTCATACATCGATAGCTTCGAAGGAGAAGTCGGCGATGTTTGATGCGGAAACAGCGAGAATTCTAAGGTCTGCGCCGGCGATGCCTGGGCTCAATCCTGACAATCTCCCAGCAATCCTGACCCGTCACTACGCGGAGCTTGCATCCATCCGGCTTAGGGGCGTGGCTGACGATAGGTCAGTCGAAACCGACGCATGGTCATTGGAGCGCATCGCTGATACCTACGAATTGGCTGTTTCGATCCAACCTGGCTCCGAGGTTACAGCAGCGGCGGCATTCGTAGCTGCTACCGCGCAGCAGATTCTCGCGCGAAGGCAAGTCAACCTTGTGTCCGATCAGGCCGAGTTGCCCGCCAATATCGATAGGGATCGCCTTGATCCCAGCCTCGCAGCGGTGGTGCTTTTCCTTACTGCGGAACAATATGCTGATGCGAATGAAGCGGCGACCTTCATACGTCGTGATCGCGAGCAACAAAGTTATGAAGCGACGATACTGTCCGAGCATGTTTTTGATCTCGCAACGGGAAAACTGAATTCGATTCTGCAACGTGCGCAAAGATGGCGGAGCCCCTTGGCGCATACTGCTCTTGAAGATAGGGCGCTTGCTGCTCTTCTCGAAACGCTTTGCGCTGGGATCGAAATACTCGCAGCCCAAATGTTGCGCGTCGAGATTCCCCCACAGACAGGAAATAGGTTTGAGGGCCCGCAACAGGCATTCAAGAAGGTTTATGATCTCTCAGCAGCAACACTTGCGTTGGACGGATCAACTGGTGCTTCCGAGTTGCATGTCTCCTATCCTGGTCCTCATCATCTCGCTTCGCTCTTGCGTGGAGCCAGCGATTCACTTCTCACCGCCAGTCTATTTAATACTCCGTCACCCAAGGGTTCCGATCAGGCAACTTGGATTAAGTGGCTTCGCTTCCGTGCTGAGAAATTCCCTTACGTTTGGCCTAACCATCGCAAGGCAATTGCGCAGCAGTTTTACGAAACAGGAGTTTCTGCGGTCGTCGTTTTGCCAACCGGAGCAGGAAAGACGACTGTTTCTTCCCTAAAGATCGCGGGAGCATTGGCCCGAGGCAAGAAAGTAGCCTTTCTGGCGCCAACCCATGCGTTGGTCGAACAACTTACCGAAGACCTTCAGGAAATGTTTCCTGCAGATGTGCTCGGCTCAACCGTATCGAATGATTTTGATCTTTTGATGCAAGAGGATGCGACGTTTCAAGATATCGAGGTTATGACACCGGAACGATGTCTGGCCATGCTTTCCTTTGCGCCGGAATCATTCCAAGATGTCGGGCTCCTCGTCTTTGATGAATGCCATCTACTCAGCCCCGAAAGCGGGAAGATTCGTAGAGCCCTCGACGCCATGCTTTGCGTCCTTGGCTTCAATCACGTCGCACCTGAGGCAGACATCCTCTTCCTATCAGCGATGTTGAAGAACGGGGATGAGCTTGCGCAATGGCTTGGCAGTCTGACCGGACGACCAAGCATCCCTGTCGATCTAATTTGGAAACCGAGCCGTCAGGCGCGTGGCGTGATCATATACAATCAGGACGAGGTGACAGAATCCAAGCGACGAGCGAATGAGAAACAAGAAGCAGAAAACAAACAGCAAAAAAGGGAAGCCGCTTCGCTCAGGAAAGTTGCCGCTCAAGAACTTCGTGCAACGCCGTATGCCATCTGGGGCTTGCAGCATAATTGGCTGTCGCAGGATCGGTCACGGGCATGGATAATCACAACGCAGATTCTCGAAGACAAAGTTACGCTCGCAGGAAACATCGCCTATGGCTCACTTCGGGTAACTCCGAACTCTAACCAAGTTGCAACGAGCCTTGCCGCCGCCGCCGCGGGGCGCGGGCTGAAAACGATAGTCTTCGTCAATACGAAGAACGATGCTGTCAAGGTCGCCAAAGAAATTTCCGCGCGGCTGAAAACGTCGCTTGTACCAACCGAAGTGGAGCAAGCCCGCTGGGACGCGCTGGCGGAAGAGCTGGGCGATTTAGCTCATTCATTGCTTTCAGGACCATCAGGTGCTGTTCCGCATAACTCTGCTATGCTCAGACTTGAACGCGATCTCGCCGAGAAAATGTTTAAGCGGCCAACAGGTGCGCAGATAATCGTTGCCACGCCGACTTTGGCTCAAGGACTGAATCTGCCCGCCCAGCTTGCGATCTTAGCTGGCGACAAGAGGGCGGGCGGTGAAGGACGCGAAGCCCTGGAAGCCCATGAAATCTTGAACGCCGCCGCCAGAGCGGGGCGAGCAGGGCATCTTGCCAATGGATTGGTATTGCTCATTCCCGAACCGATAATTCAATATAAGCCAGGGCAGCCGGTTCACCACACTGTGGTCTCCAAATTGGAAGCTCTCATTCCTGAAGATGACCATTGTGTGAGGGTCAATGATCCTATCGAAGTGGTGCTTGATCGCCTCATGGCAGGCCAAGCAACTGATCCGGATGTCGCCTACACCGTGAACCGAATGGCTGCGCTGGAAAGTGTAGAGTCTTCGACAAGCTCTCACCTCTTCGATCTTGGCAGATCACTGGGCGCATTTGCTGCTCAACGACGAAACGAGCTTGTGGAATTTGACGGCAAGGTCGCGCAATTGAGAGCTGCGATTGCAAGTCAGGCGGTCGATGGACTCGATACGACTATAGCTGCATTAGCCTCTCAGAGCGGATTGTCAGCGACTTTGCTTTTGAGTTTGAAGGCACGCTTGCTCACAGGTTTGGAATCATTGCCTGCGGATTTGGTCGGCTGGCTTGGGTGGTCATTAGGCTGGTTCAAAGAGGATGAAGTCGCACGCACGTCGCTCCTAAGAGATATTCACGGTAACATTCTAGCCGCCTGTGGGAGGCCCAAAACTAGCGCTATTCGAGATGAAGATCTCGACAAGATTGGTAACGCTCTTATCGCCTGGGTGAAGGGTGAAACGCTTCAGTCGATCGAACTGGTTTTGGACGGCAAACCAATCGGAGGGAGCGTGACTGAAACTTGCTGCCCGCGTGCGCGCGAACTCATTGGAAATGTTATCCCACGAGGTATGTCTTTTACACTCGGACTGGTAGCTCATGTGCTTAGTGAAATTCTGCCATTAGACGAGGTTGAAAACATAGATCGTCAGTTAATTGAGAGCATGGGAACTCTTCTGCGTAAGGGGTATCTCTCACCAGAGATGATGTTCTTTGCTGTAGATCGCAAAGATCTCTTGAGCCGTGTGCAAGTTCACAAGGCCTGGGCTAGCCGGTTCGATGATGTGTTCGAAACTCTCTAACTACCAATTCGAGGTCATTCTAGTGCTTTGCTGGGCCCCTTCCGAAGACCTCGCGGGGCGTGCGCGCAAATCGTTCGACGAGAAATTCCTAGCAATCGATGATTCTGCAGTCGGTACCGGTCGATGTTATATTGGTGGTGAAGAGAGGGCCGGCTGGGGCGCAAAGCGGACTTGGTCGGGTACGATGAACGAACGGCAGCTTACACCAATCGTGGATCCAAAAGCGGACCGTCAGGACTGTCCAACATTGCAGCCATACCGGCACCTGGCTTCTGACGTCCACTTTCGGGCACGCCGAACGTAGGCTTCAAAGACCGGGATAGGGGCGCTTAGCGGACCTTCTCATCAAAGTTCGACAGCCGTTGGCCAATCTCAAAGCGCCGCGCCAGCGCTTCAACGAAATGTTCAAAGCGCTGCTCACCGGCAGCCTTGGCAGCAACCGTTACTTCGTCTGGCATCGAGGGCGTCACTCCGAGCCAGAAGCGCACAAACAAGGCAACAGCTTCATTTCCGACCTCAACATGATAATCGAGCTTATCGAGTTGGCGCGAGATCCGATCCAAACGGCGACTGAACGCCGCCTCCATTCGCTCGGAACCATCGGGCGAAAGAAACGAAGCAACCGCTGCCTCCACCACCGATGCCTGGGAAACCCGCTTGCGCCCGGCGTAGTCTGCCAGTTGCCGCGAGAGGTCTGGAGGCAACCGAAAAGTATGCTTGATCCGATTGCCCTTGCTCATAGGTCGATGCCGTCATTTGGATCAAGCGCCGCGCGCCTGGCGTTGGCGCGCATCTGATCGGTCAATCCGCGATTGGTGCTCGCGATGTCAGCATCGCTCCTGTCCTCAAAATCGAATTCATTGCGCACGGGTACAGGTGCTGGCGCGATGTCTTCGTGCTCGGGCAATTCCGGTTCACGCCGAATTCCGCCTTCGGCTTCATCCTCCTGCCACTCGGGCTTGCTGACAGGGCTGTCCTTCCGATGCACAGCTTTCGCAATTCTGCCTTCCCAGTCACCGGCAGCGCGCTTGTAATCGCTCTGCCGCGGTGGCGGTGGCGCTTCGATCCGCTTTTTGAGCCGGGGATCGGCATAGTAGCGCGCCTTCTTCGCGCGGATGGGATGCGCGCCAGCTAGCATGACGATTTCATCGGTATCGGGCAGTTGCATAATCTCACCCTGGGTCAGTAGCGCGCGAGCTGTTTCGGAGCGCGAGACCATCAGATGGCCGAGCCAGGGCGACAGCCGGTGCCCGGCATAATTCTTCATCGCCCGCATTTCGGTGGCGGTGCCGAGCGATTCCGAGACGCGCTTGGCAGTGCGCTCGTCATTGGTAGCAAAGCAGACCCGCACATGGCAGTTGTCGAGGATCGCGTTGTTCTGACCGTAGGCCTTCTCGATCTGGTTGAGTGACTGCGCGATCAGGAAGGCTTTGATCCCATATCCGGCCATGAAGGCGAGCGCGCTTTCGAAGAAGTCGAGCCGTCCGAGCGCGGGGAATTCGTCAAGCATGAGCAGCAGGCGTTGCCGCTGGGCACCTTCGGCAAGGTCTTCGGTCAGGCGTCGCCCCAGCTGGTTGAGGATCAGGCGAATGAGCGGCTTGGTTCGGCTGATATCGGATGGTGGGACAACTAGGTAGAGCGTGACCGGACGTTTAGCATCGACCAGATCGGCAATCCGCCAGTCGCATTGCCTTGTGACTTTCGCGATGACCGGATCGCGGTAGAGTCCAAGGAAGGACATAGCGGTAGACAGCACGCCCGAGCGTTCGTTTTCCGACTTGTTGAGGAGTTCGCGGGCTGCGCTCGCAACGACCGGATGCACGCCATCGTCGCCCAGATGCGGGGTCATCATCATGGCGGCAAGCGTTGCTTCAATCGAACGCTTGGGATCGGACAGGAAGGCGGCAACGCCGGCGAGAGTCTTGTCGCTTTCCGCATAGAGCACGTGCAGGATGGCCCCGACCAGCAGGGCATGGCTGGTCTTTTCCCAATGGTTGCGCCGCTCGAGCGAGCCTTCGGGATCGACCAACACATCGGCGATGTTCTGGACATCGCGGACCTCTTTGATCCCGCGCCGCACTTCCATCAGCGGGTTGTAGGCTGCCGAGGCCTCATTGGTTGGATCGAACAGCAGCACGCGGCTGAATTGCGAGCGAAAGCCCGCTGTCAGGTCCCAGTTCTCTCCCTTGATATCGTGGACAATCGCAGAGTGCGGCCAGGTCAGCAGTGTCGGGATTACCAGCCCCACGCCCTTGCCGCTGCGGGTTGGCGCAAAGCACAGAACATGTTCGGGGCCGTCATGGCGCAGATAGAGGTTGGCTTGCTTTCCGATGACGACGCCCTTGCCCGCGAGAAGGCCTGCCTTCGTAATCTCGGACCGGGTTGCCCAGCGCGCCGAGCCATAGGTGGCACTGTTCCTGATCTCGCGGGCGCGCCAGACCGACATGGCGATCGCCACCACTACCGAGGCGAGACCGCCCGATGCCGCGATCATCCCGCCGGTCTCGAAGATGCGCGGCGCATAGGCTTCAAAGCTGAACCACCACCAGAAGATGGCATAGGGCGGATAGACGGGCACGCCGAAGGCCTCGAACCAGGCAGGCCCCAGTTCGGGCTGGGAGCCAAGCGCCGCCGCTGTCCATTGTGTGCTTGCCCAGATGCCTGCCAGCGTCAGGGCGAACACGGCGAGGATCTGGCCCCACAGGATTTTGGTTGCCGACATGGTGCCTCCTTTCGGGAGGCAGGAGGCCCAACGAGGTCGCCAATTCAAGCGCTGCGCTTGGGAAACGCAGTCTGGCGCAGGCAAAGAAACGGGCGGCTATATGGCTTCCCAGGCGAACTCGGGCTCGCCGGACCATGTCAGACGGTACATCGCTCCCTGCACGACCGACTGCACGACATTGGGCCAGAGTGCGGCAATGCAGGTTCCGCCTGCGTGGCGAACCGAGGGATAGATGATCCCATTATGCCCTTCGCCGCGCGCCCCTGCCGCCAGAGCATTGCCCGCTGGATAGCCCTTCGCAGCAACGGGATCGAGGCTGGGATGATCCGGATGATCGCGTAGATCGACGAACACCCCTGACATGCTCGCAATCATCTCGCCATATTCGACGACAGCGTTGAAATCGCCCGCATCGGCGAGCGCCTGGGTCAGGTGATGGCCGACTTCGGCGATACAGGTCTCGACCACCAGTGCAGCATACCAGGCCCCTCGGTCCGCCGGATTGAATCGATTGGGTTCGCGCGGCTTGGCATAGGCGAAGCTCGCATTGATGAACTTGGCATGCGGCACGCCGTGGACCAGCTCATCGGCGGTCAGTCCGCCAAGCCCGCGTTCTTCAGCAATCAGCCTGCCGCTCGTCGCGCCCTCGATCTCCGCCAGCAGGGCAAGATCGTCGTCATCGTCGACAAGAGCCGACATGACCGCTTCGCGCAGACGCGCGCTCGGTACGAGCCTGATGGTCCGCTCGAAAGCTTCACGTATTGTCGGAAGGCTGGCCGGTGGCAGGTCGGCCCCTGCCTCAGAGCCCGCCACGAAGCGCGTCGATATACTGCCGGGTCTCTAACATGCGCGGGATGCCACCGCCGATCATCGCCTGCACCGGCGAGAGCCGGTCGAACACAGGCGCCTTGTTCGCAAGTTTCGGCCAGCGATCGGCCATATCGTTGGCGAAGAGCAGGTGCAGTCCCTTGAAAAGACCGATCAGCGCCGAAGCACGGGTCAGTTGGTCCTGACTGAGCGTGCCTTCCCAGGTCCCCGCCTTCATCCGGTCCCAGGTGCTTTCCGACACACCGAGCAGCACTGCGCCTTCGGCGTTGCTTCCGCCCCAGGCCTCGACAAGACGAAGCACGGCTTTCACCGCCGCGCCGGTCAGGCGGCGGCGATCATCATCGCCTGAAAAGGTTTGAAGGCCGCGCGGGGCTTCGACTGGTTCAAAAGCTGCACTCGCCATATCGCTTCTCCTGATGCGTTTAAAAGCATCATGTGGTGCTTTTGTCAAGATTTGTGTCATTGGCCTACCTCCTCAGATTGCTGGGCCGCGCGAGCGGGCAAAGCTCCAGTCGACGCCGCCGCGCTGGTTGATCTTGCCGGTCACGGCCTGCCCCAGATGGCGGTCCATATCCTGCCGCCAGGGGACGAGCTGGAATCCCATACCATTGTCGATCATGGCGAAGCGGCCAGATGCCAGCAACACCCGCTCGCGGTAAGTACCGATGATATGCTCACCTTGAACAACTGGCTGCTCTGCAAGACCGTGCCGCTTCGCTAGCGCCTCGCCAGTTTCGGCCAGTTCCCGGTCCCGCAGCGTATCGAGCAGACCGCGCGCAAAGACGATGCGCTGCCCCTGACGTTTGGCGAGGCCTTCATCTATCAAGCCCTCCGACCGTTGCTCCAGTGCGTCGCGAACTTGCGAACCGAATCCGCCCGAGGGCGTTTCGGGACGCGGCGATACCAGCTGCCGGTCGAGCCATGTCGCGCCGCGTGCATGGATTTGCGTGTCGATAGAAAGGTCCGACCGGACGAGCAAGCTTCTCTGTTGCCGCCCTTTGCGATCGGTCCAGTTGCTGGCCTCTACGATTGCGCCCGGCGAAGCATCAGTCGTCCGATCGATGTCAGGAAAACGTAAGTGATGTGTGCGGCCATCCACCCCATCGACGATCGCATAGGCCTCGCCGGTCAGTTCATCATGCAACCCGCGTTCGACCAGCCTGCCGATGACACGCTCGCCACCGGTTCGTCCATGCAACGCCAAGCGCTCGGGGGCGATGGTCAGACCGTGGCCGGTCATGGCGCGGTGCATAGTCTTGATGATGTCGCCGCGATCACCGAGGTGGCGCAAAGTCGGCTCGATATCGGCTGCCAATGTCCAACTGGCCGGACCGACCCGCCCGGCCAGACCCATGCGCTCGAGTGTCTGCGCACGGCCTAGCAAGAGGCCGCGATCCTTGCGCGCGCCTGCTGCCTTGGGGCGCAAATCGACCACACCAAGATCGTCTCGTTGCCGCTGCAATCGGCGGTCGAGCGAGGTCCAGCGTTCGGCTTCAACCTCGCGCCGAAGCGCGTTGTGGATGTCGCGCTCACTGCGCGGGCCAAGTTCCACCGTCACGCGCTCTTCGGCGCGGGCGCGCAGGCCCTCGCTGATATAGGTCCGGTCGATCACGAGGTCCTTGCCATCGCTTGCAACGCCCCGGACCAGCACATGGATATGCGGGTTGTCGGTGTTCCAGTGATCGACCGCTACCCATTCAAGTCTTGTGTCCAGATCGCTTGCCATGTCCTCCATCATCTCGCGGGTGAAGGCGCGCAGGTCCGCCATCTCGCTGGCATCCTCAGGCGAGACGATAAAGCGAAAGTGATGCCGATCCTCCTCGCAGCGATTGGCGAAGACATCGCCATCGGCCTGGTCAGAGCGGGCATCGAACATCTGGCCGTCCGATCCATCACGGGTGACACCGTCGCGTTCAAGATAGGCGATGTGGCGCGCGAGCGGTGCGGAACGAAACGATGTGCCCCCATGCCGGACAACGCGGGCTTTGATAACGACGCGCCGCTGGAAGGCACTGCGGCGGCGCTGGAGAGCAGCGCGCTTGCCGCGCCCGAGATGTCCGGTGCCGCGGCCCGATCTTCCGCGACCGAGCGGCGTATAGCCTGCCCGGCGCGAAACCTGGAGCACGCGGCCGACCAGCGTGTTGGCCTTGCTGTAGGCGCGAGCACCGATGTCGCGCGAGCGGCCCGACCTGATGTCGAAGTCGTCGTCAGCCATGTGCGATGAACCTCGGCGACGGCGCATGGACCGTTGAAATCGCGAGAGAATTCGCCAAGAGCGACGGCCGGGCATATGCCAAGACGGCGCATATTGCTGAACAAAACCAACCACCTGCACCTCGGCCGACGGCGGTGCTTTTATCTCGCCATCCTCCTTTCCCCTTTCTAACGCTTCCCGCCATCCTTCGCCCAGCTTCGCCATCGGACGAAGCCGGGCGCGAGAGCATGATTGTAAGCATCACTGATCGCTGACTGTGGAGACAGGTGCAAACAGGTCATGCGCTGGCACCGCCGGGCTGGCGAATGGGTTGGCTGGAACGTCGGGATCCACGGCCTCGTTCGCGGGCGGTGCCGCGTTTGTCGGGTGCGGAAGGCCTGTGGGCGACGCGCTCTGAGGCTGCGCGGTTGCTGCAACGAAAATGCGTTCCGCCTGCAGCATGGGCGCAATCTTGGCGACATAGCGGCGCGTTTCGAGCGGGAGCGAACGCCGTCCTGCACGCCACGCCTCATACCGTCCCGGCCCCGCATTGTAGGCGGCCAAGAAACCAGCTGCGCCGTAGCGGTCATACATTTCACGCAGGTAAGACGTTCCTGCCATGATGTTTTCACGCGGATCGAAGGGATCGCTGCCGAGCCCAAACCGGTCGCGCTGGCGCGCCCAGGTTCCGGGCATCAGCTGCATCAGACCCATGGCACCGGCGGATGACACGGCGCGTGTCCGGCCCGCGCTTTCGATGCGGATCACCGCATAGATCCAGTGCTCAGGGATGCCGAAGCGCTGTGCAGCTTCGCGCACATGCGCGGCTATATCGATGCGCTGTGCTTGCGAAGCGGTTGAACCGGCCTGCGCATTAACGGAAGCCGGGCAGGCGAAGGCCAGTGCCGCCAAGCCCGCAAAGACCAGTCGATGGTCGCGCATCCCTCAGTCCTTCGCTTCGCGGCGTGAGGGACGCGACCACATCAGCACATGGGTGCGCGGGTCCGACTGGAACAGATTCGCGCGAAGCGGCTGCACGAGCGCCGGATCGTCGATCAGGACCGCGACATAGGCGCCCGCCTTGTCGCCGACGCGCTTCCAGCCTGCACCGACCTCGAAGGCGCTATCGCCATCGCCAGCCATAATACGGTAGTCCGGCGCGTTCTCGGCTTCGCTTGGCTCGGCTGCAACGATGGTCAAGGCGCTGTCGATCGTCAGCGTTTGCAGCCGTCCTTCAAAGCCATCGGGGCGCACGGTGAATGTGCCGATACAGGTCATTGTTTGGTCTCCTTGTTGTCGTTGGGGTTGGTGTTGGGGATTGGGGTCAAATGCGGACGTGCGAACCAGACATGCTCGCCGTTGCCTGCTTCGTCGGTCCAGACAGGGTTTGCGCGTCCGATCACATGGGCGCGCGCAATCGGCCCGAAATAGCGCCCGTCGAAGCTGCCGGGCGCGCTCCTGTTCATGACGAAAATTTCATTAGCGCCAATGGTGCGGCAGCCCTGCCAGTCGGGCAGCGGGCGCGCCCGGCTGTCGAGCGCACGCGCTTCGCCTGCCTCTTCGCCATTGATCGTGATGGCGAGGCCGTGGCGGCAAACACTGTCGCCGCGCAGCGCCGCGACCTCTTTCAGCAGCGGGACACCGGAGGGTAGATAGCCGCGCTCAGCGAGATAGGTGCGCAGCCTGGGCGGCGGATCGATGGCCACCCGCTCGCCGACATGGAGGCTGGCTGTCCCGCGAACATGGTAGAGGCCGGTCGGCACGCTGGCGGTCGCATTCCAAAGAAGAATGCGTGACAAGGGCAGAGCAGCACTTAGCAGCGCCGCCGCAGCCACTGTGCCTGCCAGAAGGATCGTTCGCCGCTTCATGATTGCAGCTTCCGGCGACGCAGCCATGCAAGGTGGCGGCTCTTTGCATAGCAGCGCGGCAGCATTCCCGCTGCCAGCCTGTTGTGCATATGCCGCCAGTGATCGGGTGCGACTTCGCACGGATCGTGGCCCGCCCGTTCGATGGCGTCGATCAGTTCAAAGGTCTGGCGAACCTTCGGCCAGCCTCGAACCGACAGCAGGATTTCGCCGCCAGGGTCGACCTGCGTCACTGTGTTGTAGGCTTCGCCGCTGGCGACTGCGCGCACGATATCGAGCGTTGAACGAATGGTGCCGTAATCATTGGAGGCCCAGCGAACCAAAGCGAACACCTGACCCGGCGCATAGCTCTCGATTCGGGTTCGCCGGTCAATGATCCTTTCGGCCACCGGTTTGCCAAAGCGAAGCCAGTCTTCGCGTATGCCTTGCTGCCACACCAGCGTGACATGGGTGAGCGGCGGATTGCCTGCTTGCGCACCGAAAGTTGCGGAGGGCGGCTCCGCCGCGCCCTCTGTGCACAGGCGCTGCGCCGTTAGCAGGAATCTGAAAGATTCCTTGTTAGGATTGTTAAGGGGCGCAGCAGCCCAGCATTTCTGCGGGTTTGGGCTCGATTCCGGTTCCCGATAGTCCGAACTTTGGGTTCCTGATCGACCGAGCGCGTGGGTTCCTGATAGTCCGAACATCACACCGACTTGTCCACAGGGGTCATGCCGATCCGCCGCATAGCGGCATCGAAGGGATCGACCGGCAGGCAGACGAAATTTAGCCGCTCACGGCCCATCTGGTGCGCAAGCGTCAGATGATAGCCGGGGAGTGGCTGCCGCCGGACGATCTCGCGCATCTCGAAAGCGAAGCGTTTAAGCGGCGAGAGCGCCCCCGACTTGAGGTGGAGGTGCGCAATATCAAAGCTCCACCCGCCCTTCTGTCTGCCGCCATGCTTGCGCACGATGCGGTAGAGCCAACGTTCAAGCCCGCCGGTCAGCTGGAAATAGGCCGGGTCGATGGTGAGCACGAGCGCCCGGTCAAGCACGCCTTCATAGAACCAGTCGGGCACAATCATCTCGATCCCGAGCGCGCGGCCATTGGCATCGAGGCGCTCGCGCCACTCGTTGATCCAGGAGAAGCGGTGACGGCGGCGTGCACCAAGCTGGCGGATCGATGTGGCGACGGTCGTCGATTGCAGCCGGTCGAGCGCCGCCTTCAACCGGTCATAGCCCGCCTTGCCGGTTCCGCGCCGGGTGAAGGCAAGAATTTCATGGGGGGTCGCGGAGATCAGCCGCGAGGTGGGTCTCCCGGCATCGCGCGCCTCGACGATCTGGCTCGCCACCCAGATCAGCACATCGGCATCCCAAATGGTCGCCATTCCGTGCTCGGCGGTGGCTTCAACGAGGATTGCAACCTCGCCCATACGAAAATCGATGGGTTTGACGCGCTTCGACTTGGCGAGGCTGAAGAAGGGCCAGGCCATCAGGTCCTGCGCATCGCGCGCTGCGATGTCGCCGCCGGCCCCGACAAACAGGTCGAGCTGCTGCGCCGCGCTAGAGAGGGGCGGGGCAATGGTTTGGCGGGTGGGCATTAGCCTGACCTTCAGCGCCGGACGGGACCGGAACAGCCGTCGATCCGCTTGGCGGGATGGACCACGCCCTTGCCCGGATCGCTGGTCGAGCGGCGCAGGCCCTGCTCGGCCCAGCTGTCGAGATCGTCGAGCCGGTAGACGATCCGGCCACCAAGCTTGCGATAGACCGGCCCGGTGCCAAAGCAGCGATGCTTCTCGAGCGTGCGCGGCGAAAGGCCCAGATGCACGGCGGCATCGGGGGTGCGCAGATAACGCGGGCGGATCGGGGCGGGAACGGCGTCCATGGAATATCTCCGCTTGGGTCTGGTTGCTGCAGCGCAAAGCTGCTGGTTGCGGAGTGAGATGGAGCAAGCTGGCGCGGCGAAGGGAGTGACCAAAGGGAGGCGGCCAAAGCTGTCACCCCCATCAGATCGAGCAATCGAAACCGGGAAAGGTGCGGTAGCCGCCGCGCAATTTCAGTGCTGATCGCAGCAGGCGCAGCACATGGCGTTTTTCGCCTGAGGCCTTCCATTCAGCGCCTCTAAGAAGGCGGGAATTGGGATAGACGAGAGTGAAGGCAAGCTCACGAATGGTGGCACCGGCTTCGCGCGCATCGAGCATCGCCAGCATGTTGGCCAGCCTGCGGCACTGGTAGGTGCTGGGCGAAAAGTGTGGTGACGGCTTCGGCGGCGATCGACCGCCAAGCGCAAGCTGCAGCCGGTTCAGCGCCTCAGACCGCAAGGGTGTGAACTTATCGTCGGGTATGAGGAACGCGGGCGGGTTCATTTGAGCAACGCCCGGCTGCCACAGGCGATAGCGACCCTTTCGTCCTGTCAGAACGTGGTGCACGCCGACGGAACAGGTGCAGCTTTGAACAACGTGCCAATGCGGTTTGTTGACCAGATGTCTGGCAATTTCGGCTCCGTCATAGATGATCGTCGTCCCCAGCACCTCGGGCGACCAATGCGCCGGTTCATCTGTCGCTGATTTTTCGGGATCGCAGGGGAAAGCTCAGGCCCCATCGCCGAGCCAGGCCCTCCCTTTCTTCCTGGGCCTTTGCCGGATCGGCAGCGGCGCGCTGTTCTGTCTTGGCATACTCGCGGGCATAGTCGGGGCTGCGGCGCAGGAATTCCTGCGCGAAATCCGCATGGTCATGGGTCTTGAAGCGCTCGGCATAGTCGGCTGAGCGCCAGGAACCGTCTCCCGACATTGCAACCTCCTTTGGCAGAGGGCAGCTTGGCCAGACTGAAACGTTTGAGAGAATTGAAGAATCGGGAAGTATCCGAATCTTCTCATTGCTGCTCTAGGCAGCGGTACAAGGAAACGCGTGGAATTACCTAGAATTGCACATAGATGAAGTTGGCTCGCAATTAATCCTTCGCGATCAATTGCCTGTAGCCACTACGCGCCATCCATCGTGCGCGCTCGAGATGCGCCGCGTGCATCGCGCGCGCTGCGTCTGGGTCGTCAGCGGGATCGAAGCCAAACACAAGTCGGACAACTTCGCGCCAATCCGCGCCTTCCGCAGCGGCATCAAGCAGGCGCAGATAGCTGACGAAATGCGCTTCATCATAGTCCGTGACATGTTCGGACAGCGGCGGAAGGTCCTGGAAGGCAGGGGTCTCAGTCATGGTCAGCTCGGTTTCGACTCGCTTGCTTTCGGGCTTGCTTTTAGCACGAAATCCTTCGCCAATCTTAGCTATGCCGCTTATCCCCAAACAGGTAATGCGATATTCCAATTGAGGCTAACGGGGCGCACGACAAAAGTCGCTGAGTTTCAAAGCTTTTCGCGAAATCAGCCCATACATACTTTCATTCAGAGTATACTCCGTGGTTAAATACTCTGCAATCCCGCTCACTCGCCAGCATGACCCTGCGCGAGACCTTTGCTGCCAATTTGCGCCGCTATCGAAAAGCGGTCGGCCTGTCGCAGGAAGAACTTGCCCTTCGCGCACAGATCGACCGGACCTATGTCAGCAGCCTTGAGCGCTGTCAGTATGCCGCAACGCTTGATGTGATCGAAAAGCTGGCAGCGGAACTCGGCGTTGATCCTGTGGAATTGCTAGCAACTCCGGACATCGACAAATTATCAACTTAGCAGGGAGTCAGCTTTGGGGCAGCGTAAATAGCGTTCTCGATGGCTGATGTTGGGGTGGGGAGCGGTCAGTCGGTTTGCAGCACCGCGCACGCATAGGCTGACGTAATCATTCATCTATTCAAATCATCTGTCACTTACCGCCGGGCCACCATCACCGGATTTGAAGAACATATACATGCCCGAAGGAATCATGAGCGCCAGCGGGCCCAGCGGTGCATATGTGATCCAGGCGGGTGGCTCTCCGACGATGGCGATCGCGGCGAAATTGGCCAGAACAGCCAGCGTGAAGACCAGGCCGAGCCAGCGATGCCAGACACGCACGGTGCGATTGAAGTTCATAGTTCTTCCAGTCTAATGAAAAGCGACGATCAGTCGATGTTCGATAGGGTTTTCTCAAGCGCATCGAGAAATCGGGGCCACCCTGCCTTTGCGCCGTGGTAAGCCTGGTTGCTGTCGGAGGGGATCTTCGTGTGATCGAGCCGCAGCAAAGTGCCACCATCCTTTGGGGTGAGCGTCCACGTCACTTCGCTGGTCAGGCCGGGTCCATTCCAGGTGTAGGACAGACGCTCTTCAGGCTCGACGGCGAGGACCTCGCCGGTCACCTCGCCCCACTCCGCCGCCATCGCGAAGCTTTTGCCGACCTCTGGCTCGAAATCCGACGGCATAATCCACTCGCCGAGCAATTCCTTTTGCGTCAGCGCTCGCCAAACTTTCTCCGGCGGATGGTCGAGCTGACGCTCGAAATCGAGTGAGCGGTAATCGGTATTGTCGGTCGTCATTGATCCATCCTTTTGAGCAGGTCTTCGAGCGCATCGAGACGCGCGTCCCAGAAACGGCTCATCTCACCAAGCCAGTCGGCGAGCGGTGCAATGCCCTCAGGTCGCGCGCGGCAATGCGTGTTTCGTCCTTCGCGCCGGATCGCCACCAAACGCGCCCGATCGAGCACTATGAGATGTTTAGTAATGGCGGGTTGCGACACCCCTGAGCCCTCTGCCAGTGCGCCCACCGTCAACTCTCCTTCGCGGCAAAGGCGCTCGAAAACAGCTCGCCGGGTCGGATCGGACAAGCTCTTGAATACAGCCGTTTGCATATTCATCGATCATCCCATAACCAGTCAGCTATCGATTTTGAATAACTATCTGGTTATGGGATGTCAATTGGCACGATAGTTTTGGGATGAGACATATGAGAACGACGGTCACGAGCCTGCTGAAGCAGAAGGACTGGCATCAAGAGCGCAAGAAAATGCGCGAGATACTGCTCGATTGCGGGCTGGCGGAAGCCGTCAAATGGAACAAGCTGACCTACACGCATGATGGCGGCAACGTCGCCATCATATACGGCATGGCTGACAGCTGCGCGATTGGCTTTTTCAAAGGCTGCCTGCTTGAGGACAAGGGCGAGAATCTCGTTGCACCCGGCAAGCATTCGAAAGCAATGCGCCGCCTGCATTTCGAAAGTCTCGACGACATCGCAACGCAGGAACAGCTGATCCGCGACACCGTGAGGGAGGCGATTGCATTGGAAGAAGCGGGTGAGGAAGTCGATTTCGACGACCGGGAAGAGATCGAACCGCCCAAGGAACTGGTTGATGCATTTGACGATGATCCGGATTTTAAGGAAGCGTTCGATGCGCTCACAACTGGGCGTCAGCGCGGCTATCTGCTGCATTTCACCGAGGCGAAGAAATTCGAGACACGCAAGCGCCGGATCGAGAAGTGGCGCGGGGCGATCGAACAGGGGAAGGGGATGCATGACCGGTAGCCGTCACCTGTGCCCACGCCGAGATGTCCGCCTCTGAGTAAGTCGCTCGCCTTCTAGAATGACTGCGAATGGGTCGGGAGCCAAATGTCGCCTTTATGCCCTGCAGGGTCAGAAGCGAACCTTTCACGAATGAAGCCCCGCCCGGCGTGTGCCGGGCGGGGCAGCCTTGCGGCGGTTACTCGCCATTGGTCTTGCGGCTGCGGGTCCAGATCAGGCTGAAATTCTCGCCATCATCTTCGGCGAAGAGGTTCGCGTAGATCGGAGCGACAAAGCTTGGATCGTCGAGCTTGACCGACAGGTAGTCGCGGCCTTCCTGGCTCTGTTTGCTCCAGGCCGCACCAATTTCGGCGCGGCCGACGAAGACCCGGTGCGAAGGTGCATTCTCGCTTGCCGCTTCGGTTTCGGCGACGATGCGTACATTCTTCTGCTGCACGCTCATGGTGACGATCTCGCCCTTGTAGCCGGTGCCCGTGGTGGTGAAGTTGCCGATATTGGCCATGATGATATTCCTTTCGCTTTGGTTCGAACCTGCGCCCATCGCAGCCTCGATGGCCATGCAAGGGCGGTTGTGCGGGGCGGGCGCATCCCGGCAGGGAACGCAGCGACAGCGGAGGACGGCAGGGGCGCGGCTATTTTGCTTCGCGATGCAAAGGACGCGTCAGCGACCGGCGGAAAATAGCCGCTCCCGCGCCGTTGCGCCCCGAAGCCCCGCAAGGGCGAAGCCCGTCCGCCGCCAGACACGCCATTGACGAGGCAGCAGGTGGGGCAGGTGACGCCGTGCGAAAACGGCAGATCAGGACACCATTCGGCGCACTTACCTATAGCGGGCTCACATCGGTCAAGCAGTGATCGCCATGTGGGGTGCCGCAGGATCCCGGCATTGCTGTCAGCGAACTTCAGGCTCGCAAGCTGCCCCGCACGCGTTTCGGATCAGTGACCATCGGTGCTGACAGTCAACTGGACCATGCCCGCGCTTGATCGAGGACGAGCCGATTCCGACAATCGTCCCGTCCGGCGAACGGCTTACACCCATGATGGCGGGTTCGGCGATGGGGTAGCGCCACCGCGAACGGCGAGCCAGCGCAGCGCCGCAGCGCTCCCGATCAGTAGAGCTGCCGCAAGGCTCAGCCCCTGGACGATCAGGCCATCGGGGAGCAAAGCAAGGGCAAGACCATGCGCCGCATGATAGCCCGCCACTCCGCCGCACAGGCCGAAGGCAGCAACCGGCACGAGCCGCAAAACAGGGGAGCGCGCACCGGCGAGCAGATGGGCGGCGACCAGCAGCATTGTGGCAGCTGCCAGTCCGGCACTGGCCGCAAGCGGCCAGCCCGCCCCGCTGGCAATAGTCCACCAAGCGACTGTGCCGCCGCACCAGAGCGGCAGAGCGAGGATCGAGAGCGAATAGAGCAGGCGGGCTGCCAGCACGGCAGCGATGAGCACGGTGAGGGCGGCAATGACAATCATGGGGCGTCCTTTCATGGCGAACATTCGCCGGACGCACCTCCCGACCTCCTCCACGGTGCTTTTTTGCAATGCCGAACCAATACAACCATGCGCCCCGATGCACAATGCGGGCGGCGGGGATCATCCCGCTGCCCGCATTTTGAGAAGCGCTGGGTCAGGCCGCGAGCGGATCGGCCTCCGGCGTGTCTTGATGGGCGTCCGAAGCGGGTTCCGCGCCTTCCGCTTCATCCTCCTCGCCTTCGACCAGCCATTCCGCGCGCTTCGCAGCGGTTACGCTCGGCACGCCGCCACGCGATGTATAGGCAGCAGGCGGAAAGGCCATCCAGCGCGGCACCCAGCGCTCGACCTTGGGCCGCTCATTCGCACCGGTCAGATGATCGGAGATGAGGCCTTTGAGGGTCGCACCCTTCTCGGTCGCATTGGCGCTGGCCACAGCTTCGCCGCCGACCTCGCCAAGTAGCGCAACCATCACTTCCTTGTCGCGCAGCAGGCCGAAGAAGGCTTCGTCGGCCTGCCAATGATCGGCCATGCCCACGCCCAGATGCTGGCCGCAATATTCGACAGCCTCGCTGCCGATGGCGAGCGTTTCGGCCATGACCAGTGCCAGCACCTGCATAACCTCGCCATCCTCCAGATTCAAAAGCCGGTGGAGGATCGGAACAAGGTCGCTGCCGTAGCGGTCCTGACACAGCGCCTCGCGGCTTTCCTCGAATCCCAGTAGGTCGAGCATCGCGCGGCGGCGTTCGGCCAAAGCCCTGGTCGCGGGGCTGTTGGCAATGCTGGCGGCAATGGCTTCATTGCGGCTTGCCGTATCGGCGGGCCGGATGCTCCACAGCGGCGAACCGGCAATCGCATGGGCAACCATCACCCGCAGCGCCAGCGTCGGCGCGGTCGAGAGCCGTTCGCTCACCGCCGCATGGCGGTGGAGGTCGATATAGCTTGCCAGCGTCGAGGTCAGTTCGGGCCGTGCGGGCTTGGCGTCCCCGTCTTCGCCGCGCGCGCGGCGCTCCGCCGCCTGCGCTTCGCGGCGGCTGATAAAGCCTTCGTGGAATACAACCTCGCCATTGGCGCGGCACTGGATATAGACGCGCCCGCCCTTGCGCTTGGACGCGTGTTCATACTCCCAACCGGCGAAATGCTCGTTGGGAGGGACGATCACGACATCGGCCCAGCCTGCTTCGAGATAGTCGGCCTTGCGCTGCTCAATCTCGGCCATCTGCGCTGCCCAGAACGCATCGCTGTCGGCAAAATAGCCATCCTCGCCAAACAAATCAGCAACGATCTGGCCGGAATAGGTCTCAAGGTCGAATAGCGCGACACCGGTCGCAATCGACGCACCGCCAAAAAGCCAGCCCTTCAATTGACTGCCGCGCGGAGCATAGGCATCCGCATCCTCGAACAGCGCCAGCCATGCCTTCTGCTGCGCCTTGCTCGCGAGCGTCAGATGGCGGACGGTCGCGGCATCCACTTCCTCGGCGCGGTAGGCTTCGCGGATGCGGGGCAAGAGATCGCCGAGCGCAAGGATGCGCTTCACCTGCAATTCGGTGAGCGCGAAGGTCGCGGCAATGTCCTCGACGCTGCGACCTTCCTTCACGAGGCGAGTGAAGCTTTCCCATTGGGTGACCTCGTCGGGGTCCTGCCGCAGCAGATTCTCGATCATCGAGATTTCGAGCGCTTCGGCATCGTCACCCTCGCCGATCACGATGCAAGGCAGGCTGCGCTCCTCGCCGCTTTCCTTGGCGGCTTCGACGCTCGCGAAATAGCGGCGCTTGCCTGCCAGTATCTCGAAATGATCGGGCTTGCCATTTGCCCGCACGAACAGCGGTGAAAGCACGCCGCGCGCCTTCACCGAAGGCAATATGTCGCGGACATCGGGGGCCTTGCGTCCGCGCCGCATATTGATGGGGGAAACCGAAAGACGGTCCAGCGGAATATGGTCGATCTGCATGATAGTGACTCCTTGAATAATCTCTTGGATAGGGTGGCCCCGCTCTCCGGTCGGGGGGCTTGGAAGGCGGAAGGCGGGGCCGGTGTGTCCCGCATCGAAGGGACAGGTCCGATGCGTGCATCATCCGCCGTTTGGGGCTACGGCGGTGAACGGCTCCGCCCCTGCTCTCCGGCGCGCGCCAGCGCCGCCGCCGCACGGGCCAAATGGTCGGGGTGCTCGGTGATCTGGCCGCAAGCCCGCGCCGCCTCGGCATAGACCGAGAGCTGGTGTTCGGCGGCAAAATGCAGATCGCGCTCAATCCGCAAACCTAGCGGCAGGCGCACCGAGGCGATTTCCGACAGGCTTGCGCCACCCAGTTCGGGAAAACCCAAACCGAGATCGCACAGGCCGAACAGCGTATCGCCGTCACTGTCGAGTTCGGTAAACAGCCAGGTCGCCGCGCCTATCGGATTGAAGAATTTGACGAGCGGCACATGGTCGGCCTCTGAAAGGCTATTGGCCAGCAGGCGCTCGCGCAGGGATTGGGTGAGAAGGTCCATTGCATCCTCTCCGGTCAGAACATTTCGAGCTGGTTGCGGGCATTGGTATCGAACAGCCCGTGATTGGCGGGCCGCTGACCCTTGCGCGGCAGCAGCGGCGCATTGGCGAGAACGCCAAGCCGCTCGCCCAGCGTGACCGGCGCAACGCCGGGAACCAGCGTCTGCGAACCAGCTTCGGTATCCTCGGCTTCGAAAGCGCGCGACGGCGCACTGGGATCGTTTACCCTGCTCATGCCGCCTGCTTCCGTTCGCTCTGCTGACAATGCAGCAGGAACTCGGCGGCCTTGCTCGCCTGACTGGCCGCGCGGAAAATCGCGCGGCTGTCGGCGCGCAGCACTGCCAGCCAACTGCCGAGATAATCCGCGTGGCGTACGGTTGGCTCGATGCCGAGCGCGGCACACAGGAATGCCGAGGCCAGTTCGGCGACCAGTTCTTCGCGCGCATAGGGCGCGGAGCCGAACCGCCCCGTCTGGTCGCGGGCCAACCGCGAGCCATGGCCGGTCCAGTGGCCCAGCTCGTGCAGCGCGGTGCGATAATAGTCGATCTGGTGATGGAAGGCCGGTTGCGGCGGCACCATCACGAAATCGCCCGATGGCGAATAGAAGGCCTGCGCCCCGCCAATGCGAAAGTCTGCACCCGTAGCGGCAATGAGGTCTTCGGCTGCGCGGTGCAATTCGCGTTCGGGCAAAGGCGCTGGCTGCGTCACCAGCCCCTCGGGCAGTCCGTCGCATTGCGCGGCATTGAACACCGTAAAGCGCTTGAGAAACGGTATCGAACGCGCCTCCCCGCCGCTCCCGGCCTGCTCGCGCCCTTGTGCGTCGCGCTCGTCTTTCGGGGTGAAGCGGTCGGCATAGAACACCGTGCGCCCGCGCTCGCCCTTGCGGACGCAGCCGCCTGCGGCCTGCGCTTGGCGAAAGGTCAACCAATCCTGCGAAGGATAGCCACCCTCGATCACCGCGCCCCACAGGATCAGCACATTGATACCCGAGTAAGCCCGCTTGGTCACCGCGTTGCATGGCAGGCCGGGCGAGGCTTTGGCCTTGCTCCACGGCCTGACCCAAGGAAACACGCCGTCCTCAAGCTCGGTTAAGATGGTTTGCGTGACCTCGTCATACAGCGATGCGCGGGAGCCATTCCCGCGCGCGGCGCTGCGCGCCGCCCTTCTACGTCTGCCACCTGCACTGCCCTTTGAAACCTTGCGCGCCATTGCTCGCCTCCCGAACTGCCCAAATCCGCACACCGGCCCCCGGAAGGGGCGGGGTGGGCGGTGACAGCGACCAGAAAGGTGCGGGGCGGTCAGCCGCACCCGCATGACGCAGATGGCTGCCTGTTCAGCCAGTCGAATAAGGGCTGCAATGCAATGGAAGACCCGGTCCCTTCAGGGCCGGGTTGCGGCTGGCCGGACCGTGCCTAGCCGGGAGCGCCGCCCACCCCGCCGCTTTCGCGGGCCACACAAACAACGCCGGCGCGCAGTGTTTGTCGCGTGACTTCCGGGCCGTGAAATGTTCCATTTCACTCGAAATCACGTCCGCGCGCCGTCCGCAGCAACCTGTTCATGCCGTTAGTCGAGGCCGAGCGACCAGCGAGGTTCCCAAGACAAGAAATTCGCACCCTGAATGGAGGCGGGTGCTGCAAGTGCCGGGATCGGCCGCCCCGGCGGGGCCTGTCGTCGGGCAGGCCGATCCTTTTGCAATTGTGAGCTGCAATCAGAGTGCGCGCGGGGCCTATGACAGGAATGCCGCGCCCTCAGGAGCAGGACGCTAGGCCTGCGGGACAGAGCGCGACATCAGCCCCGCTCCGCTTCACGGGGCGTTGCGGGGTGACCCCGCAGAAAGGGTAGGCGGAGACAGCAAAGCGGCTCCGGCTCAGGGGAAGGCTTTCCCCTACTCCAACGCAAAGATCGACCCGTGCCTACCCTTTTGCGTCGGAATCGACCGCTAGGACAAGCTGGATACCAAGCGCCCAAAGTTCCAAGCCGACGGCGGCAGCGAGTGCATCGTCTTCGGAGGGCAAGGCTTTGGTCGGCAGCGGTTCCTTCCCGGTCTCTGGCTGCGGCCGCAGTTTTGCCGCGGTGATTGCGTCCAGTCCCTGACCGGTGGGCGACTGCCGAGCGGAGTGGTCCCGCTCCTCGGCAGGAGCCGCAAGATGCCACTAACAACCGCAAATTATCGCTTCATCTGCCATCCAGCAAATTGCGATTACTTGCCAGCGATTGCCCAAAATTATGAGATAAAGTGCCTTCCGCTTGAACGGCGCTGGTTGTTTGGCGGGATCTGAAGGCCGTTGACGGCGAAGCTCAGAGGTATTAAAGATAGTAATCGCTTACTATCAATGGTGCCAAACTATGCGAACAAAACACCTGCCCGCTGACGAAAGGCGCGCCGTTACGGTTGAAGCTGTCTTGGAGCTGGCGGCCCACCAAAATCCCAGTGACATCACGACCACTGCGATTGCCAGGCACATGGGCGTCACCCAAGGAGCGCTCTTCAGGCACTTTCCGAGCAAGGAAGCCATTCTTGAATCGGTCATGGATTGGGTCGCTGATCGGCTGCTGGCGCGTATCGACAAGGCGGCCCACGGGGCGCCAGGTCCGCTTGAGGCGCTCGACGCCATGTTCATGGCGCATGTCGCGTTCTTCGTAGAGCATCCCGGCGTTCCCCGGATGCTGTTTGGGGAATTGCAGCGAGCTGAAATGACCGCACCCAAGCGTATGGCCCATAAGATGCTGCATCGATACCGGGAGCGGCTCGTCATGGTGATCGAAGATGGCAAAGCCAGCGGTCAGTTATCGCCGGGCATCAACACAGCCTCTGTCAGCACGCTCTTCATCGGCATGATTCAAGGGCTGGTCATGCAGTCGCTACTTGCTGGCGACGTTCAACTTATCCGCAAGGAGGCACCGGGCGTTTTCTCGTTGTTCCGGCTCGCAATCGAGGTCCGTGTATGAATATCACCACCATGCAGCGCAGAAAGGTGGCGCTGATTGCCGTCCTGGTAATCCTCGCCGTGTCGCTGGGCTATGTGGCGCTGCGATCCGGCCCACTGGCACCGGTTGCGGTCACTACTGCCGATGTCGAAAACCGTACATTACGTCCGGCGCTGTTTGGTGTGGGCACGATCGATGCGGAACGGATTTATCATGTCGGGCCGACCTTCGCGGGTCGCGTCAGGCGTCTGACAGTCAACGTCGGGGATCGGGTCGTTGCTGGCCAGCTGATCGGCGAAATGGACCCGGTTGATCTGGATGACCGACTGTCCGCGCAAGTCTCCGCCGTTCGGGGCGCCGAGACTTCCGTCAGCGAGGCAAACGCCCGGCGAACCCATGCCGCAGCCGAAGCAGATCGCTATGAGAGCCTCCTCGAGGCGCGGGCCACCAGCGAAGAAGTGCTGGCCGCCAAGCGTCAGGATCTGGTGGTGGCTGAAGCCGCCGCCGCGACGGCGCGCTCAAATCTGGATCGCATGCGATCGGATTATGCGGGGCTGCAATCCCAACGTGGGAATCTGCGCCTCGTTGCTCCGGCATCCGGGATTGTCACTCTTCGCGAAGTGGAGCCGGGTGCAGCCGTCGCCGGGGGTCAGACTGTCATCGAGATTATCGATCCTGCCAGCCTATGGGTCAATGTCCGTTTCGATCAGGTCAGTTCTGCCGGACTGATGGCAGGTCTGCCGGCCCGCGTGCAACTGCGGTCCCGTGATGGCGAGGTCTTGCGCGGCAGGGTTCTGCGCATCGAGCCGAGGGCCGACGCTGTTACCGAGGAAACGCTGGTCAAAGTGGTCTTCGATACACTTCCTGTGCCCCTGCCCCCCCTTGGCGAATATGTCGAAGTAACGGTGGACCTTGCACCGCTTCCCGATGGGCCGGTCGTGCCCAATGCTGCCGTCCGGCGGCAGGGGGACAGCATCGGGGTCTGGCGGCTGGAGGATGGGGAGCCGGTGTTTGTTCCGGTGACGCCCGGCAAATCCGATCTCGACGGGCAAGTCCAGATCCTGCGCGGGCTGAGCGAAGGCGATACCATCATTGTCTACAGCGAGAGGGAGCTTTCAGTAAGCAGCAGCATCAGTATCGTCGAGCGTATCCCCGGGGTCACGCCGTGATCAGCTTGGCAGGCCGGGACATCCTCCATAGCTGGGGCAAATTTGTCTTTACCGGGTTCGGCCTCGGCCTGCTGATTGGGGTTACGCTGGTGATGGCCGGCGTTTATCGCGGCATGGTCGATGACGGCAAGGCGCTGCTCGACAATAGCGGTGCCGATCTCTGGGTCGTCCAGCGGGACACGCTCGGCCCTTATGCAGAATCATCGAGCATCAGCGATGATCTGTATCGCACGGTGCTGGCCATGCCCGGCGTCGCTCAGGCCGCAAATGTCACCTATCTGACCATGCAGGTCCGCCAGGGTGATAATGATGTCCGCGCTATGGTGGTGGGCATCATTCCTGGTGATGCATGGGGCTCCCCCGGATGGCCACCCTATCTGGTTGACGGCCGGCAGATTACCCGCGGTCATTACGAGGCGGTGGCCGATATCGCCGCTGGTTTCCGCCTGGGTGACGAAATCACCATCCGCCGCAACCGGTACCGGGTTGTGGGCCTGACCCGGCGAATGGTTTCATCCAGCGGCGACCCGATGGTGTTCATTCCGCTGAAGGATGCCCAGGAAGCCCAGTTCCTGAAAGACAATGAAGCAATCTTGCAAAACCGTCGGCGGACCGCGGCCAACCCGGCGTTCAATCGCCCCGGTCAGCCGGATATCCTCGACGCCGTGAATGCCTCACAGGCGAACAGCACGTCGGTCAACGCCATTCTGGTGCGGTTGGCGCCCGGATCCGACGCTGAAGCTGTGGCGCAGTCGATCCGCCGCTGGAAAAGGCTCACAGTCCATACCCGCGCCGAGATGGAGGACATCCTCATCGGCAAGCTCATCGCCACATCGTCCAAGCAGATCGGCATGTTCCTTGCCATTTTGTCCGTCGTCAGCGCTGCGATTGTTGCTTTCATTATCTATTCGCTGACAATGGACAAGATCCGCGAGATTGCCGTGCTCAAGCTAATCGGCACGCGCAATCGGACCATCGCCGGGATGATCCTGCAGCAGGCTCTCGCGCTGGGTGCGATTGGCTTTGCCGTCGGCAAGATCACGGCCACTTTCACCGCACCATACTTCCCCAAATATGTGTTGCTGTTATCGCAGGACGCCATCACCGGCTTCATGGCAGTCTTGGCGATTTGCGCGCTGGCCAGCCTGATCGCGATCCGTATGGCGCTGAAGGTCGATCCCGCCGAAGCGATCGGGGGCTAATGTGACATCCGAAGGCATCCGCATCGAAGGGCTTAGAAAGCGCTACGGCGAAGGCGACACCGCCGTCGATGCGTTGAAGCATGTCGATATGGAGGTTGCGCCCGGAGAAGTGGTCGGCCTCATCGGTCCTTCCGGATCGGGGAAAAGCACACTTCTCAAGAGCCTGGGGGCGGTGATCGATCCGACTGCAGGGCGTATGACCCTGGGCGGAACGGTGATTTACGATGATGGCTGGAAAGTCACCGACCTCAGAGCGCTGCGCAGAGACAAGATCGGGTTCGTGTTTCAGGCGCCTTACCTGATCCCCTTTCTCGATGTGGTCGACAATGTCGCATTGCTGCCAATGCTGGCCGGGCATTCCAATGCGGAATCGCGCGAACGCGCGCTCGATCTGCTGACGGCGCTCGATGTCCATCACCGCGCCGCAGCCATGCCGTCGCAGTTGTCCGGCGGTGAACAGCAGCGCGTCGCCATTGCCCGCGGGCTGATCAATCGCCCACCGGTGATCCTCGCGGACGAGCCGACTGCACCGCTCGATTCCGAACGGGCCATGGCGGTGATGCGGATCCTGCATGAAATGGCCAAAAAATATCAGACTGCCATCATCATCGTGACGCATGACGAAAAAATCATCCCGACATTCAAACGGATTTACCACATTCGGGACGGCGTCACATCCGAAGAAGCGGGTGAAGGGAGGCCAATTTCATGAACCTTGGCAAGGCACGCGCGCTTCACAGGCAATTTTACCCGTCGGTCGCGGCTGCACATGCCGTGTCGATACAGGAGCGGTTATAATGCCCAATCTGGAAATTATGAAGAAAGGCAGGATAACCCGGACGACGGGACGCCAAGCGGCTTTGCGCCTGACCGCTGGTCTGGCTTTGACGGCCTTGCTGGCCGGGTGCGCAGCTGGACCGAACTTTGAACGGCCAGCCCCGCCAACCGTCCAAACCTATTCACCGATTGCTCCCAACGAAGTCGCTACTTCCGCGCCGTCGGGCGTTGATAGTGCGCAGCGCGTTGTGCCCGGTCTTAAGGTGGAAACCGACTGGTGGCGCAGCTTCCAATCGCCTCGTCTCGACGCCTTCATCGCAGAGGCCCTCAGCCAGAGCCCGACACTCGCCGCAGCAGAAGCGACGCTGAGGCAGGCGCAGGAACTTCGCAATGCCCGTGCCGGATCGACGCAGCTTCCCCAGGCGGAACTTGGCGGCACCGCTCAGCGCCAGCGATTCAACCCTGGCAGTCTGGGCCAGGATCTGGATCCTCGTGAGTTCAGCCTGTTCAACACCAACGTATCGGTTGGCTACAATCTCGATCTTGCGGGCGGGAACAGCCGGGCAATCGAGGCGCTCTCGGCGCGCGCAGAAACGCGGCAATTCGAATTGCAGGCAGCCAGATTGACGCTGGCCGGTAATATCGCGACCACCGCCTTTGCCAGAGCGCGGATCGCGGCGCAGCTTGAAATCACCGCATCGCTGATCGAGAATCTTGAGGCCCAGCGTGACATCGCTCGTGAGCGGGTGCGTCTGGGCAATGCCGCGGAGGATGAATTGTTCGCGCTCGAGACGCAGACAGAGCAATTGCGCGCGGAACTTCCCGTTTTCAGGCAACAGCTGGCGGAAACCGAGCATCTCCTGGCCACGCTGGCCGGTCGTGCTCCCGCACAGGGCAGTATCCCCGATTTTACACTCGCCGAATTCACATTGCCGCAGGAACTGCCGCTGGTTGTTCCGTCGGAGCTCGTCCGGCACAGGCCTGATATTCTGGCGGCAGAGGCCACGGTTCATGCTGCGAATGCCGATTACGGCGTCGCGGTCGCCCAAATGTATCCGCAATTGAATCTGAGCGCGACGCTGGGCACGCAGGCGCTCTCAACCGGCGCCCTGTTCGCCGGATCGTCGACCGTCTGGAACATCATCGGCCAGCTGACCCAGACGCTGTTCAATCCCGGCCTCAGCCATGAAAAACGGGCCGCGCTTGCCGCGTTTGATGCCGCTACGGCCAGCTACAAGGTTGTCGTGCTGGACGGCTTACGCGACGTGGCTGACGTTCTTATGGCAGTGGACACCAATGCGCGGGCTCTCGAGGCCCAAGTGAGCGCCGCCGACGCGGCACAAGAATCCTACGCAACGATGCAGCGCCGGTACGAGTTGGGGGCAGCAAGTTATGTTCAGGTGCTGATTGCCGCACATCTGGCACAGCAAGCCAATCTCGCTGTCGTGGCGGCAAGGTCCGAGCGGCTCGCCAACAGCGCTGCGTTCTATGTCGCGATGGGCGGCGGCGAGTCGATCTCAATTGCTGTAGGCGAATAAGCAACACTTGTCCGACGCGCATCGCTGCGAGTCGGACAAGTGTTGGCTTTACTATTCGTCCGCCACGTCGAATCGGAAAGTCGCCAAACGGTCTACCTGAATAAGTTGTTTTTCAATTCCCGCTGCGCCGGCACCAGGTAGTCGCGATAAGTTCATTCGTGCACTGCATGCGCAACCTGCTTTGCCTTACTGTTCGCGCCATCGCTGCCCCTGTCATGCGACATGGCGTTCCCTGAGTCGCGAAACTTCTCTTAATCTGCGAGCCACAGCTCATGACTGTCGATCCGCAGCGTGGTGATCGCGCGCATCGCTTCGCCTCGGGCTTCGGCTTCGATCCTGAAGGCATCATGGACCATACGCTCGCTGAGCAACAGGTCGGCAAGATCAATCTCTCCCAATTCATAGCCCCGCCGCAATCTCTGCAAGGCTGCGGTTTGCGCCTCGACGGTTTCGCGTGAGCGCTGCCATGCGGCGATGCGATATCTAGCCTCGACGACGTCAGCGTTTGCCGTTTCTTCGACATTGTAACGGGCAAGGCTTTCTTCGGCCCTTGCAGCCGATGCGCCTGCCTCGGCCTCACCGGCCAATGCGCGGCGATGCCCGCCTCCCAGCGGAAGCGAGAACGTCAGGCCCGCTCCCGTTTCGGCCCCGCCAAACTCTGAGAATACGCGCACGCCAACCGAGGGGTCGGCCATGCGATCTCTATCCATGCGATCGGCGACAGCAGCCATGCGCCGTGCTTCGGCTTCAGCCGCCGCAATCTCGTGACTGTTGAGAATGACCAGGTCGCGCAGCTGTGCAAGACGCGCCTCGGCAATATCAGGTAGCGGTATTTCCGGCGCATCGACTGGCAGAGGCAGGTTTGGGAAATGCGCTTCGAGCCTTGTCTGCGCCAGAGCCGCCATACCTTGTGAGCGTTCCGCGGCGAGCTGTGCTGCGGCAAGCGCAGCGCGCGCCCGATCGACATCGAGCTGCGCGGCATCGCGCAGTTCCATTCGCCGGGTCACAGCCGCCAGCGAGGCTTCGTAGTTGCTGACTGCCACGCGATCGACGCGGGCCTGCGCCGATGCCGACAACCAATCGAACCAGTAATTGGAAAGCAGGAGCGCTACCTGATGGCGCGCATCTTCTGCCAGATTGGAGGCTGCCTCGATCCCGAATTGTCCTATCTCGCGATCGAGCCTTGCCTTGCCGGGAAGGCGGATCGGGCGGCTGAGTTGCGCATCATACTCGTCGAACTCGCCACCGGTATCGAGGCTGCGACGCGTATAGCTTCCGGTTACTGTGAATTCATGCGGTCCCCTGCGCAAACCCTCCGCGCGGGCGTGGGCAGCTTCGAGCCGGGCACGCGCTGCGACGACCGTTGGATGCTCGTCCAGCGCCATGGTGACGGCATGTTCGTCTGGCAAAGCAGATTGGGCAGCCAATGGCGTGGCGATCAGAAGTAACGGCAAGAGTGCTGGAATCAGACGCATCTCAATCCTCCACCGGATGCAGGGCATCGCCGGCCGCTCGTTCTGCGGCATTCTCGCCAAAGCGTTCGTAAAGGATCGGCAGCAGTATCAAGGTCAGGAGAGTGGCCGACACCAGACCGCCGATGACGACGATGGCGAGCGGTTTCTGGATTTCCGATCCCGGCCCGGTCGCAAACAGTAGTGGAACAAGTCCGAAAGCGGCGATGCTGGCAGTCATCAGAACCGGCCTCAACCGGCGCTCAGCCCCGCGCCGAACGGCTTCCGAAAGCGCCATGCCTTCCTCCCGCAGCTGGCGGAAGTAGGTCACCATAACCAGGCCATTGAGAACCGCGATACCCAGCAGGGCTATGAAGCCAACCGAAGCTGGAACGGAGAGATACTCGCCGGAGGCCGCCAGTGCGATCATGCCCCCGACCACCGCAAAAGGGATGCTACCAGGATCTTGGCGCTCGACCCCGATGCCCTGGGGCAGGAACTGCATCGCCGGTATCGCGGCAGGTTCGGGACTATGGAACCGATCGGACCTATGCATTCCTACCCGCTCACAACAGCCTTTGCGCGTCGATTTGTCTGCCATCGAGCAGCTCTGGTTGGCGATGCGGCGGTGGGGATGCATCCGGTCACGGCACATGGCTTCAACCTGGGGATTGCGAGCGTGCGTCACCTGACAGATGAGATCCTGCCGCTTTTGGAACGCGGCGCGGATCCAGCAAACTCTGCGGCGCTCAGGCGATACGAGCGGCGGCATCGCCGTGAAAGTCTTCCGATCTATCTGGCGACAAACTCGATCGTCGGGCTCTACACGGATGATCGCCTGATCGCGCGCGCCGCGCGCCGCTTCGGCCTCAGAGTTGCGCAGACTCCTCCTGCGCACAAAATCGTGAATCGCATCCTGATTCGCCCACAGGTAAAGGCGCCCCGCTTGCGGTTGCCTGGGATCGGAGGGCGGTTGCGAATGGGCTAAGGTCAGGACCGATAAATTCCGCAGAGCGTGGTTTGTGGCAATTGGCCCAGTTGCGAGGAAAGCTTGCTCGCTGCCCGCGATGGTTGGCCAAAGAGTTCATGCCTGGCGTCACGAGTCTTCTGGGATCAGTTCCTTGAGAAAGCGGGGCTTGGCCCCCGTGATTTGCGCAAGACTAAATTGATCGAGATGAGCGAGGAAGGCCTCCAGTGCCCCGGCCAATGCAGGCTTCAACCCGCAGACCCGTTCCACCACGCAAGTCTCCCTGCCGCCCATGCAGGCGACAAATCCTGTGGTGTTTTCCAAGCTGCGCACCACGTGGCCGATATTTATATCTGACGGAGCGCGTGCCAGACGCACTCCGCCACCGCGTCCGCGCTGCGTTTCGATAAAACCTGCGGCGGCAAGGTCTTGCGCCACCTTGGCGAGGTGGTTGCGCGAGATGTCATAGTGCTCCGCAAGCCAGTCGATCGAAACGACCTCCTCTTTTGCCGCAAGCGCCATCAGCATGCGCAAGGCGTAATCGGTTCGGAGGTTCATCTGCATAAAAAAGGTATATCAGATATTGCTTTTATCACCAAGGCTCTATAATAGGCATCTAAGATGCTTCTTTAAGAGAGTTTGTGATGTCCGCGGTTACCGAAAGATCACGCCAGGAAGTGCACGCTGCAAGAGCTGCAAAACGCGCGCATGCAGAAGCGCAGGGCGTCGACGAACAATTCATCTCGCTTATGGTCGAGCGTTTTTATGACACCATTCGCCAGGATAATCTGCTCGGCCCGATCTTCGCGGAGCGCATTTCCGATTGGCCTGCGCACATGGAGCGGATGAAGACATTCTGGCGTTCCATCCTGTTCAACAGCGGGGAATTTTCAGGCAATCCGATGGCCAAGCACATGGCCATTCCGGGGCTTGAAGACACGCATTTCGTGCGCTGGCTCGAACTCTTCTACACCACCTTGAAAGACCTTGCCCCCCAGCCTGAAGGCGCGGCCCTGGTTGCCCAACGGGCGCGCGCCATCGCCGATAGCCTCCTTACCGGAATTTCCATCCGGCGAGACGGCATCTCCGGATCCAAAGCAGGAAGGAACCTCCCCCATGTTTGAACACCAATCGATAGTGGCTGATCGCGCCACTGACTTCGAGGCTGAAGTCTTTGCCTTGGAACAGACCTTGCAGCCTTTGGCCGCCGCGCCCGTTCCACCGCGAAACCCGGGGTTCCAGTTTCCTCGGCGTGTATGGCTCGCAATGTTCGCGTGCTATGCGATATTCTTCTTTGCCATTGCCGCAGCCACAGGCGGAAGCGGGCATGCACGCTTCGCCATCATCATCTCGGTACTTTATGCCGCCGTCTATTTCGGAGTGGCGAGGATCGGTGCGCGACAGGCCGGGCCAGAGGACATTTCGCCGCTCGATAAGGGCAAGATGCTCGATACTTTTACCGGCTTGATGGACAAGAGAGCCGTATATGGGCAGGTCCTGATTGTGCCGCTCGCTGTCGCACTGTTTGGCATGGCGATACTGGTCATCACACTTTCGATCGGGATCGGAAGTTAGGTATGCGAAACGTTTTGCCGGATGGTGTTGAGAAGTACGCCGAATCACCACTCTTCAACGAGCAAACGGTTCCTGAAAAACTCACCTCGGCACATGATCTGAAAGCCGGGGTCTGGGGCAAACTGTGCGTAATCGACGGGAGCCTCGAATATCACCTTCCGGGTCAAGCGCACCGGAGCCAACTACTCAAAGCAGGTGAGCACGCCGTCATCGAACCGCAGCAGGTGCATTTCGTCAAACCGGTCCGAAACGTCCAGTTCAAGGTTGAATTCTATCGCTAAACCAGGATGCGCCTGACGGCACATTCGCACACACCGCCGCGGATGCGCTTTCAGTCAATAGGGTCGAGAAAGTCCACCTTGCCACTGTCAAGGTGATAGAAGGCTCCGACGACTTTGAGCTTCCCTGTTCGCTGTGGCTCTAGCAGAGCGGGCGACGCTTCTTCCCGTAATTCGCGCACGACGCGCCGGACATTGCTGATCGCAGCAGCATCAACGATATGGTCGGCCCATGGATCCGTTTCGAGCACGGCGGGCAGCAGCGACTGAAGGACCTTGGAGATGTTCCCGGTGAAACTCGCCTTGCCCCGCGCAAGCGAAACGGCTGCATTGAGAGCACCGCAAGCCTCGTGACCCATGACGACGATCAAGGGGACTTGCAGATTCGTCACGGCAAATTCCAGACTGCCAAGCGCGGTCGTGCACAGTGTATTGCCAGCATTGCGAATAATGAATAGCTCACCTAGGCCGCGCTCAAACAGCAGTTCCGGCGGCACCCGCGAATCCGAACAGCTCAGATAGGCGGCAAATGGTCGCTGCGCCGCCGCCAGTTCAAGCCGGCGCATACGGTCCATCGTGGGCTCGTAGGTTGTATCGTCGAGAAACCGCCGATTGCCGTCCTTAAGCAGTTCCAGCGCTTCGTCGGGGGTCAGTTGGGGCGCGTCATCCATCTGCTTAGCCTGCCTTTCCATCGCTTCGCGGTGACAGGTAAATGCCCATATTGCGCAGCAGCCATGGCAGCATCCCGATACAGAGCACGCCCACCGATACCAGCAACGCTTCGGCCAATTCCAGTTGGAGTGCAGCCCCCAACCGGGCGATTGCGGCCAACTGGACGGCACAGAAAGCGAGCCACGCAGGAGCTGTCATCGAGAGGGGCCGACCTGAATGCCCCTGTGTTACGCGGGTTACCATCGCGACAAGTAAACTTCCCGCGAATCCAATCATCAAGGCGTGATCCGGGCCGCGACCCAATGCCAAGGTTGCGGTATCCAGCATGGCAAGCGTAAAGCCCATTGGAGCCCAGGCGAACCCCCAGATCAACACAATCAGAAGTCCTGGTGCGCTTGCCCGCGGCCACCACTTCCACAGCATGGCACCGGTTAGAGCCGCGAGTGCGCCGTTCGCCGAAATCGCCAGCCAGCCAATGTTCAGGAGCTCGCCTGCCAAGCGAGCCAGCAGTGAGATCCAAAGGACAGCGATGAGCCAGTCAGGTCGCCAGCGGGCATAGCCCTCAACCACGTTGCCGGCGAAAAACGGGACCATCCGGTGCGCTACCGTCAGGAATATCGGGAGCAGGAATCCGCCGATTCCAATGCGGTTGGCATAAACCAGAAAATCCGAGGAACTGCCGCTGATAAATGCGATTGCCGAAAGCAGACCGGCAAGGCCTAGCGTCAGACCGGCAAGTGCAGACCATGCGTGCCAGCAGCGAGGCTTTCCCGCTTTCGACCCGGTCCACAGTACGCGAAGGAGGACGAGAAGCGCGATCGCCCAGCCAAGCGCGAACAATCCGAAGCCCGGCAAAAATAAAGCATCAAGACCAGTGCCTAAGGCGACAAGGACGAGCACAGCACCAATAAGAAGCAGGACGCCGACAGAGGCGAATTGGCGCAACGCAAGATCGGGGAGACCGATCCAGCGCGGGAACACCGTGAGCAGAAACCCGAAGATGAAAGGGGCAAGGCCGAGATAGATCATGGCCGGACCGTGCAGCAGGGTGGGCGGCAGGTCGGTGGTTGGGACCCCGGACAGCCCCGCATATAGCTGCGCCAATTGTGCGAGCCACCACATCAGCAGTCCGCCAAAGGCCAGCGACCCGGTCAGGAAGGGCAGCCGATGCGGCGCTGCCAGTAGGATTGACGGGTTCACGAAAGGTCCTTTTCAAATCAGTCCGTGAGCGCCAGCCATTGCGCCCGTGGTGGTTGCCAGCGCAATTACGGACAGGATCCGGTGCGCCTGAACCATGAGGTGAAAATCACGCTCCGGCGTCTTTGAATTGGCCATCCGGCGATGGAGGAAGAGCGGCTCTGCCACGAACAGCATTAGAAAGAATACAAGCCACAGGAAAAACATGGCAGACATCCACCAATAGGCAGACTCGGCAAACCGCCACCACATATCCCCGCGCCAGGTCATCCAGAATCCAGATGCACCGGCCAGCAGTACCCATACCTTGGCCTGAACGGAAAAACCCTGTTCGATCTTGTGAAAGGCATGGAGCCGGTCTGCGGGCGCTTCAGCTCTCGCTATTGCGGGCATGACCACAAAGGTCACGAACCAGACACCGCCGATCCAACCGACAATCGAGACGACATGGAGCACGCGGGCAAAAGTGAAATCATCGATCATCATATATCGCTCCATGGGTGAATTGCGCGTCTGCGACTTTGACAAGGATCAAATACTTTGGCGGGCAGCATCGTATTTGGGCGACCATGAAAACCAAAATCCTCTCGCTCGCCGCCGGCTCGCTTGCCGTTCTCACACCTGCAACTGCAATGGCGCAATCAGGCGATGAGCTCCCCTTCGATCCCTATCTCGATCTGAGATACCGGCTGGAAGTGGTCGATCAGGAAAACCTGTCAGAAGATGCGACCGCTTCGACGCTCAGGATCAGAGGCGGGATCGAAACCGATGAATGGAATGGCCTTAGCGCGCTCGTTGAAGGCGAGGCAGTGGTCAGGATCGGGCCTGAAGATTTCAACGACACTGTCAATGGACGGACGCAGTTTCCGGTCGTCGCGGACCCATCCGATGTGCTGCTCAATCGTGCCTTTGTACGCTGGCGGCCCAACAAATCCGTTGAAGCGGTTGCCGGGCGTCAAGCAGTCAATTTCGACAATCAACGCTGGATCGGTTCAGTTGACTGGCGTCAGAACGACCAGACGTTCGATTTGGCGCAGATCACGGTCAAGCCGATTGAAGGAGCTAGGGTCGATTATTTCCATGCCTGGCGGGTCAATCGCATTTTCGGGCCGGATTCGCCGCAAGGCATCTGGCGAGACAACGACATCCACAACATCCATGCGACCTATGCCATTCCGTCGATCGGCACGGTTTCCGCCTATGGCTATTTTCTCGACATGCCTGACGCGCCTGCCGCCAGTTCGCAAACGCTGGGAGTGCGCCTGACGGGAACGCAGCCGCTGGGCGGCGAGGTCACGTTCCTCTATGCGGCAGAATATGCGAACCAGCGCGATCTCGGATCAAACCTGTCCGACTATTCACTGGATTATCTTCTGATCGAACCCGGAATTTCGGTAAGTGGCTTCACTGCCAAAGCAGGGTTTGAGCGGCTTGAAGGTGACGGCGCTGTTGGCTTGCAAACTCCATTGGCCACGCTCCACGCCTTTAACGGTTGGGCGGATAAATTTCTTGTCACGCCGCCGGATGGTCTGCGCGATCTTTACGGCGATATCAGCTATAAATTCGGCGAAGGCTCTGCGCTGAAAGGCTTGTTGCTGCGCGGTATCGTGCACGATTTCGGCGCGACTGCGACCGATCAGGCTTATGGTCGCGAGCTGAACCTGCTTGCGGTCTATCCAATCAGGAGCAACATCACGCTGCTTGCCAAATTTGCGCACTATGACGCAGATGGTTTCTCGGTCGATACCACCAAGGGTTGGCTGCAGGTGCAGGTTTCTTTCTAGCGAGAGTCACCTGGTACAGGGTCGGGCCGCGCGAACAAGCGTAGGCGCTCACGATTTTCGATTGTGACTTGTGATCCATCGAGCGCCACGCCGTGGTTCTTGAGGGTGCCAAAGGCCCGTGAAAGGTTTTCCGGGGTCATCCCAAGCAGCGATGCAAGCAGGCGCTTTTCGCCAATAAGCTCGAATTGATCGCGATTGCCACGACGGTTGCTGTATTCCAGCAGGCAGTTTCCGAGCCGTTCGGCTGACTGGCGCACTTTCATATCGGCGAGCGCACGGACAAGGTCGCGATATCCCAATGCGAGCTCGTGCATCGCCGCGTGCATCAAGGCGCTGTCCTCCCGGATTGCTTCGCGCAATTGCGCGGCCGGGACAAGCAGAATTCGCGAGGACGCAAGTGTTCTTGCGGACATCAGATACGGCATATCCGTCACCGCAGCGGCGAGAATGTAGCTTGAGATTGGCTCGACAATACGCATCGTGGTGTCGCGCCCCGCCCCTTGGACGAACAGCTCTACCAGCCCGTCGACAAGCACGTGCAGAAAATCGGCATCCTGCCCCGCTTCGAATAGTGTGAGTTGCGGAGGGAAGACCTGCAGATACGATCCGGCAAGCACCAGGTCGCGCTGCTTCTCGGCCATTTCGCGGAATAGCGGAAGCCGGGCGATTTCAGGCTTCTCGCCGATTCTCATAAAAGTCTAATCTCCGATGATATACGCAGGAGGATTAGCGCTCGACTTGATGTTTATCAAGGAGTGGCTTGATCTCTACGGAAGCCTGGCAGCGCACTTGTCATGCGAAGGCAATTTTCCCGCTCCTGCAATCTGCAATTTGATCGATGTCAAAGAGCAAGAGCTCGTGGCTCGGCAGTGAAGCTCCGTCACGCATTCTTGATGAGGGATCATTCCATGTCGGCCCAGGCAATTGCGACCAGCAGCGAACAGAACCGTGCTCTCGGTCTCAGCACATTCGCATTCACCATCTGCTTTGCCGTCTGGACGATCTTCGCGATCGCCGGGATCGAGATCAAGGCCGAGCTTGGCCTGAGCGATACGCAGTTCGGCCTGCTGGTCGGCACCCCGATCCTGACTGGGTCGCTCAGCCGCTTGCTCCTCGGCGTCTGGACCGATCAGCACGGCGGACGGATCGTCTTTCCGATCACCATGCTTGCCTCGGCGCTGTCGACTTTCCTGCTGTCCTATGCGGATAGCTATTTCATGATGCTGTTTGCCGCATTGGGCCTGGGTTTGGCAGGCGGCGGCTTTGCCGTTGGCGTTGCATATGTTTCAAAGTTCTACCCACTTGAGAAGCAGGGCTCCGCGCTTGGCTTTTTCGGCATGGGCAATGTTGGCGCTGCAGTGACCAAGTTCCTCGCGCCTTGGGTCATGGTCGCAATCGGCTGGCAGGGCGTCGCCCAGGTCTGGGCTGGCGCACTCGCGCTGGTTGCGGTGCTGTTCTATATCTTTGCCAAGGACGATCCCGAATTCGCCGCTCGCAAGGTAAGCGGTGCCAAAGCACGGGGTTTGCTCGAACAGCTTGAGCCGCTGCGTAACGAGCAGGTCTGGCGCTTCTCGCTTTACTATTTCTTCGTGTTCGGGGCCTTCGTGGCGCTGGCGCTGTGGCTGCCCGCCTACATGGTTGGCCTTTATGGAATCGACGTGAAGCTGGCGGGTATGTTGGCGGCAACCTTCTCGCTCTCGGCCAGCGTGTTCCGCGCCTATGGCGGCGTGCTGTCGGACAAATATGGCGCGCGCAAGATCATGTATGCGACCTTTGGCGTGTCGCTGGTCTGCCTGTTTATGTTGTCCTATCCGGCGACCGATTACGTGATTCATGGGATCGAGGGCGACATTGTTTTCTCGACCTCGATGAGTCTGGTGCCGTTCGTGGTGACCATATTCGTGCTGGGCTTCTTCATGTCGCTGGGTAAGGCGGCGGTCTACAAGCATATTCCGGTCTATTATCCGAAGAATGTCGGTTCGGTTGGCGGATTGGTTGGTCTGGTCGGCGGCCTCGGCGGCTTCATCCTGCCGATCGTGTTCGGCGCGGTCAGCGACCTCACCGGCATCTGGACCAGCTGCTTCATGGTGCTTTTCGCTCTGGTCGGCATTGCGCTGGCATGGATGCATATCGCCATCCGGCAGATGGAACAGAAAGCGAGCGGGATGGATACCCGCACGCTGCCTGAATTCCCTGAAATGGCTGGATTGCATGACGAGGCCAAGCATGCAGTGGCAACGCCAAGCAAGGTCCTGGTCGAGTGGAAACCGGAAGATGCCGATTTCTGGGAGCAGACCGGAGAGAAGATTGCGCGGCGCAATCTCTATATCTCGATCCCGGCATTGCTGCTCGCCTTCTCCGTGTGGATGGTGTGGTCGATGGTGGTCGCCAAGCTGCCGTCCATCGGATTCAATTACACCACCGACCAGCTGTTCTGGCTGGCCGCGCTGCCCGGACTTTCGGGCGCGACCTTGCGAATATTCTATAGCTTCGTCGTGCCGATCTTTGGCGGCAGGCTGTGGACCACCATGTCCACAGCATCGTTGCTGATCCCGGCCTTTGGCATCGGCTATGCTGTCCAGAACCCGGATACGCCTTACATCATCTTCCTCGTGCTGGCGCTGCTGTGCGGTTTCGGTGGCGGCAATTTCGCCTCCTCCATGTCGAACATCAGCTTCTTCTTCCCGAAAGCGCAGAAAGGAAACGCGCTGGCGCTCAATGCCGGGCTTGGCAATCTCGGCGTCTCGGTGATGCAGTTCCTCGTGCCGCTTGTTATCGTGGCGGGCGTGTTCGGCGCGCTGGGCGGCGAGCCGCAGCAAACTGCCGAGGGCGGTGAGCTGTGGTTGCAGAATGCAGGTTTCATCTGGGTGCCGTTCATTATGGCCTCCACCCTGCTCGCATGGTTCGGCATGAATGACATTGCCGATGCGAAAGCGAGTTTTGCCGAACAGTCGGTGATCTTCCAGCGCAAGCACAACTGGCTGATGTGCTGGCTCTACACTGGGACGTTCGGCAGCTTCATCGGCTTTTCCGCTGGCCTGCCGCTGCTCGCCAAACAGCAATTCCCTGACATTAACGTCCTCCAGTTTGTCTTCCTCGGGCCATTGGTCGGTGCGCTGAGCCGTGCGGCCACGGGCTGGGTCTCGGACAAGTGGGGCGGTGCACGGGTTACGTTCTGGGTGTTCGTGCTCATGATGCTCGGCGTGCTCGGCGTGATGTACTTTATTCAGGCCGCCAGCTGGTGGGGTTTCCTGGGCGCGTTCATCTTCATGTTCTTTATGACCGGGGTGGGCAACGCCTCCACATTCCAGATGATCCCCAACATCATGCGGACCGAAGTACCGCGGTTGATGCCGGAGCTTTCGAATGAAGCCAGCCTGCGCCAATCGGAAAAGGAATCCGCCGCAATCGTCGGGTTTACCTCAGCCATCGCAGCCTACGGCGCATTCTTCATCCCCAAGAGCTTTGGCAGCGCAATTGCAGCCACCGGCTCTCCAATGCCGGCTTTGTGGGGCTTCCTGATCTTCTACGCCAGCTGTGCGGCGCTGACCTGGTGGGCCTACACCCGCCGCGGCGGCCTGCTGCACGATATCGAACGGGGCCGGGTACCTGCACCGGCTTCATCCACCGCCCCGCTCAAAGGAGCAACAGCATGAGCAAGCTTCTCGACCGCCTGACCTTCTTCAACCAGAAGAAAGTCGCCTTTTCCGAAGGTCACGGTGTGACCACCAATGAAAATCGCGACTGGGAAGACAGCTATCGCAAGCGCTGGCAGCATGACAAGATCGTGCGCTCCACCCACGGGGTGAACTGCACCGGATCGTGCAGCTGGAAGATCTACGTCAAGGGCGGGATCATCACTTGGGAAACCCAGCAGACCGATTATCCGCGCACACGGCCCGATCTGCCCAACCACGAACCGCGCGGCTGCCCGCGTGGGGCCAGCTACAGCTGGTACATCTATTCGGCCCAGCGGCTGAAATATCCGATGGTGCGCTCGCGTCTGCTCAAGCTGTGGCGTGAGGCGCGCGTTGTTCGCACGCCCGTGGCGGCCTGGGCCTCGATTGTCGAGGATCCGGCCAAGCGCAAAAGCTACACCGGTATTCGCGGGCATGGCGGCTTTGTACGTTCGACCTGGGATGAGGTGAATGAGATCATCGCCGCCGCCAATGCCTATACCGCCAAGACCTACGGGCCTGACCGGGTGATCGGCTTCAGCCCGATCCCGGCAATGTCGATGGTCAGCTATGCGGCAGGTTCGCGCTACCTATCGCTGCTCGGCGGCACATGCATGTCGTTCTACGACTGGTATTGCGATTTGCCGCCGTCGAGCCCGCAGACCTGGGGCGAGCAGACCGACGTTCCCGAAAGCGCCGACTGGTACAATTCCGGCTTCCTGATGATGTGGGGCTCGAACGTGCCGCAAACGCGCACGCCCGACGCGCATTTCATGACCGAGGCTCGCTATCGCGGCACCAAGGTGGCCGTGGTCAGCCCCGACTATGCCGAAGCGACCAAGTTTGCCGACCTCTGGCTCAATCCCAAGCAGGGCACCGACGCCGCACTGGCGATGGCGATGGGCCATGTGATCTTGCGCGAATATCATCTCGACCGGCAGGCCGAATATTTCGAGGACTATTGCCGCAAATATTCAGACATGCCGATGCTGGTGCGGATGGTCGAGAAAGACGGCGCCTATGTGCCGGAAAACCTGCTGCGCGCCGCCGATTTCCTCGACGGCCTCAGCGAAGAAAACAATCCTGACTGGAAGACGGTCGCCATCGACGACAATACTGACGAAGTGGTTGCGCCCAACGGCTCGGCCGGCTTCCGTTGGGGCGAAGAAGGCAAGTGGAACCTTGAAGAGAAAGACGGACGCGGAAACGACACCGTCTTGCGGCTGACCAACATCCTCGAAGGCAATCACGACGAGGTAATCGAAGTTTCCTTCCCTTATTTTGGCAACCGTGAACACGATCACTTTGAAGGCACAGATCACCCCAGCGTGCTCAATCGCCGCGTGCCCGTGCGTCAGCTGCAGCTGAAGGATGGCAAGGCCTTCGTCGCGACGGTGTTCGATCTGTTCTGCGCCAATTACGGCCTCGATCGCGGTCTTGGCGGCGAACATGTCGCGCGCGATTATGGCGAGATGGTCCCCTACACGCCTGCATGGGCAGAGAAGATCACCGGCGTACCGGCCGATCAGATCATCACCATCGCCCGCGAATTTGCGGGCAATGCCGAGATCACCAAGGGCAAGTCGATGGTGATCCTGGGGGCCGGTCTGAACCACTGGTATCACATGGACATGAATTATCGCGGCATCATCAACCTGCTGGTGATGTGTGGCTGCGTGGGTCAGTCAGGCGGCGGCTGGTCGCACTATGTCGGTCAGGAAAAGCTGCGCCCACAAACTGGGTGGACTGCGCTCGCCTTCGCGCTCGACTGGAACCGCCCGCCGCGCCACATGAATTCGACCAGTTTCTTCTACGCCCATACCGATCAGTGGCGTTACGAAACGCTGGGGGTGGAGGAAATCCTTTCACCTACCGCGCCCGATGGCGATTGGGATGCGAGCCTGATCGACTACAACGTCCGGGCCGAACGGATGGGCTGGTTGCCATCCGCTCCGCAGCTCAAGACCAACCCGCTGGAAGTGGGCAAGGCGGTCAAAGCTTCAGGCAAGGAAGCCAAGGACTATGTTGCCGATGCGCTCAAATCGGGCGAGCTGGAAATGTCCTGCTTCGATCCGGACGATCCGGCCAACTGGCCGCGAAATATGTTCGTATGGCGTTCAAATCTGCTTGGGTCCTCGGGCAAAGGCCACGAATATTTCCTCAAGCATCTGCTCGGCACCGCACACGGCGTGCAGGGCAAGGATTTGGGCGAAACCGGCGCGCAAAAGCCCAAGGACGTGAAGTGGCACGACGAAGCGCCCAAAGGTAAGCTCGATCTGCTGGTGACGCTCGATTTCCGCATGTCGACCACCTGCGTCTATTCGGACATCGTTCTGCCGACGGCGAGCTGGTACGAGAAGGACGATCTCAACACGTCCGACATGCACCCGTTCATTCACCCGCTATCGGCGGCGGTCGATCCGGTGTGGGAATCGCGCAGCGACTGGGACATCTACAAGGGGATCGCCAAGAAGTTCTCCGAAGTGGCCCCCGAAGTGCTGGGTGTGGAGCAGGACGTGGTCATGACCCCGATCCAGCACGACAGCCCGAACGAAATCGCGCAGCCCTATGACGTGGCTGACTGGGGCAAGGGCGATGTCGAGCCAATCCCCGGCCAGACCATGGCCAATATCGCGGTGGTCGAGCGGGATTATCCGAACCTTTACAAGCGTTTCACCGCGCTCGGGCCCTTGATGGACAAGCTCGGCAATGGCGGCAAGGGTATCGGCTGGAACACCGAGCATGAGGTGGAGAACCTGCGCAATCTGAATGGCCGCGTCCTCGAAGAAGGCCCGACCCAGGGCATGCCGCAGATCGAAACAGCCATCGATGCCGCCGAAGTCATCCTGATGCTGGCACCCGAAACCAATGGCGAGGTCGCGGTCAAAGCGTGGGGCGATCTGGGCAAGAAGACGGGCCGCGATCACAAGCATCTCGCCTTGCCCAAGGAAGAGGAGAAAATCCGCTTCCGCGACATTCAGGCGCAGCCGAGAAAGATCATCTCCTCGCCCACCTGGTCCGGGATCGAGAGTGAGCATGTCTGCTACAATGCCGGCTACACCAACGTCCATGAACTGATCCCGTGGCGCACGCTGACCGGACGTCAGCAGCTCTATCAGGATCACAAATGGATGCGGGCATTCGGTGAAGGCTTCTGCGTTTATCGGCCGCCGATTGATACCAAGGCAGTCAAGCCGATGCTGGATGAGGCCAAGGACGCGCCGCACGTGATCCTGAACTTCATCACGCCGCACCAGAAATGGGGCATCCACTCGACCTATACTGACAATCTGCTGATGCTGACGCTGTCGCGCGGCGGGCCGATCGTGTGGATGAGCGAGGTGGACGCAGCGAAGGCGGGGCTGGTCGATAATGACTGGGTCGAAACCTTCAATTCCAACGGCGCACTGGTGGCCCGCGTGGTGGTCTCTCAGCGCATGAAGGAAGGCACGCTGTTCATGTATCATGCGCAGGAAAAGCTGACCAATATGCCGGGCTCGCCGCTTACCGGGCAGCGCGGGGGCATTCACAACTCCGTGACCCGCGCGGTGCTCAAACCCACGCATATGATCGGCGGCTATGTCCAGCTCGCCTACGGGTTCAACTATTACGGAACCGTTGGTTCAAACCGCGACGAATATGTCATCGTCCGCAAACTATCGAAGGTCGATTGGCTCGAAGAAGCCCTGCCTGAAGGGGAGACCGTAGCATGAAAATCCGCGCACAAATCGGCAAGGTTCTGAACCTCGACAAATGCATCGGCTGCCACACTTGCTCGGTGACGTGCAAGAACGTGTGGACCAGCCGTGAAGGCATGGAATACGCCTGGTTCAACAATGTCGAGACCAAGCCGGGCATCGGCTATCCCAAGGACTGGGAGAACCAGAAGCGCTGGAATGGCGGCTGGGAGCGCGCTCCCGGTGGTTCGATTCGGCCCAAGATGGGCGGCAAATGGCGGCTGCTGGCGAAAATCTTCGCCAATCCCGACCTGCCTGAAATCGACGACTACTACGAACCCTTCACCTTCGATTACGACCATTTGCAAAAGGCGGGCGAAAGCAAGGCCTTTCCCACCGCGCGCGCCCGCAGCCTGATCAGCGGCAAGCGGATGGAGAAGATCGAATGGGGTCCGAACTGGGAAGAAATTCTTGGCGGTGAATTCTCCAAGCGTTCGGAGGATTACAACTTCGAAGGGGTCCAGAAGGAGATTTACGGCCAGTTCGAAAACACCTTTATGATGTATCTGCCAAGGCTGTGCGAACACTGCCTCAACCCCACCTGCGTTGCCGCTTGCCCCTCGGGCGCGATCTACAAGCGTGAGGAAGACGGCATTGTCCTGATCGATCAGGAAGCCTGCCGCGGCTGGCGCATGTGCGTGTCTGGCTGCCCCTACAAGAAGATCTATTACAACTGGAAAACCGGTAAGAGCGAGAAGTGCATCTTCTGCTACCCGCGCATCGAAGCGGGCCAGCCGACGGTGTGCAGCGAAACCTGTGTCGGGCGCATCCGCTATCTGGGCGTGATGCTGTATGATGCCGACCGCATCGAGGAAGCGGCCAGCGCCGAGAATGTCGAGGACCTGTATCAGGCGCAGCTCGATATCTTCCTCGATCCCAATGATCCCGAAGTGATCGAGCAGGCCCGCAAGGACGGTGTGCCGGAAAACTGGCTGGAGGCCGCGCGGCATTCGCCGGTGTGGAAAATGGCGATGGAATGGAAGGTCGCCTTCCCGCTTCACCCGGAATATCGGACCTTGCCGATGGTATGGTACGTGCCGCCATTGTCGCCGATCAGCGCAGCAGCGAACGCCGGCCAGATTTCGGTCAACAACAACATGCCCGATATCCGCTCGCTTCGCATCCCGCTCAAATATCTCGCCAATCTGCTGACGGCGGGGGACGAGGAACCGATTGCAGTGTGCCTTGAACGGATGCTCGCGATGCGCGGCTATATGCGTTCCAAATCAATCGACGGCGTGCAGAACGAGGCAATCGCGACCGATGTCGGCCTGACCGGCGCGCAGATCGAGGAGATGTACAAGGTCATGGCGCTGGCCGATTACGAGGACCGCTTCGTCATCCCGACCGGCCACCGCGAGGATGCCGAGGATATGTTCGAGGAACGCGGCTCCTGTGGCTTCTCCTTCGGTAATGGCTGTTCGGGTGGTTCGACCAAGGCCAATCTGTTCGACACCAACTCTCGTAAGAAACTCCAGACTCCATCGGAGGTGTTCTGATGCAAGCGCTTCACCTGATATCATTGCTCCTGCAATATCCGTCCAAGGACTTGCAATCGGTCGCGGGCGAAATCCGCCAGCGGCTGGAGGGCGACAAAGCGCTTCCCGCTGCTGAGGTCGCTGCGCTTTTTCCCTTGCTCAAGCGTCTCGCCACCAGCGACATCTACGATGCTCAGGAAACATATGTCGAGCTGTTCGACCGGGGAAGGGCGCACAGCCTCCACCTGTTCGAGCATGTGCATGGCGAAAGCCGCGACCGGGGGCAGGCGATGGTCGATCTGCGCGAACGCTATCTTGCAGCCGGGCTGGAACCCAGCAGCAACGAGCTGCCAGATTATCTCCCGCTTTTCCTCGATTATTGCTCCACTCTGCCGGAGCAGGCGGCGCGTGAAGCGCTCGCCGAGCCGGGCGTGGTGATGGTGGCGATTGCGGCCCGTCTGGCCGAGCGCCAATCCGATTACGCGTCGGTGTTTGAATTGCTCTGCGCCATCGCAGGCGTCGAGATGGACGAAGAGGCCAAGAACGCCATCCCTCCAGCCGATGACCCGCAGGATCTCGAAGAGCTCGATGCCCAATGGGAAGAGGAGGAGATCCGTTTCGGAGCCGAAGCTGCTCCAGATCCCAACGCCGCGTGCCCTGTTGCTGCAAGCCAGCTTGCCGCGATGCGGGGCGAGAAAGGAGCCTGATCATGATTGACGCACCTCTACCCAGTGAAGCCGGGCATGAAGCCCTTGCCACGATCCCCATCGATCTGTGGATCAACACTTTCCTGTTCGGCGCGCTCCCTTACATCGCGCTGGCGGTGATGATTATCGGCAGCATTTTCCGCTATGAAAGGGAGCCTTACACCTGGCGCAGCGGATCAAGCCAGTTGCTCCGGCGCAAGCAATTGATGTGGGGCTCCGTCCTGTTCCACATCGGCATCTTGTTCCTGTTTATCGGCCATTTTGTTGGTCTGCTTACCCCGCACAGCGTCTACAGTCTGGTGATTACGGCAGAAGCGAAGCAGATGGTTGCCATTGTGGCAGGATCGATTGCGGGTTTGATTTGCTTTGTCGGGCTGGTGCTACTGATGCATCGCCGGTTCTTCGATCCGCGCATCCGCCGCCAGTCGCCATTTGCGGATAACGCCATATTGGTGATCCTGTTTGTGCAATTGCTGTTGGGGCTGGCAACCGTGCCCTTCTCGCTCGCGCATAGCGATGCCGAAGTGATGCTGCGCCTGTCGGCCTGGGCGCAGGGAATATTCACTTTTGAACCGGGAGTTGGACGCTATGTGGCAGGCCTTGATTGGCCCTATCAGGCACACCTCGTGCTCGGCATGCTGATCTTTTTGCTGCTGCCCTTTACCCGCCTGGTTCACATCTTCTCGGCTCCGGTCCGGTATCTGTGGCGCGGCGGCTATCAGATCGTCCGTTCACGCAAGGATTTGAGCCATGGATGATGTGATGGAACGCGCGCCGGTCATCGTCGGCGGGGTAGAAATTGCCGAATCCGCTATTGCGGCAGAAGTGCAGAACCATCCCGCTCCCGATGCCGAGGCGGCATGGAACGCGGCGGCAGAGGCTTTGGCTATCCGGCAACTACTGTTGGCTGAGGCAGATCGTCTGGAAATAGATCCCGGAGAGCGCTGTGATGCGGAAGGTCGTCGTCTTGCGGATGACGACGCCCGGATTGATGCCCTGCTGAGCCAGGAAGTCGCTGTCCCGGTTGCAAACGAAGGGGAAGCAAGGCGGTTCTACGATCAGCATCGCGAGCGCTTCGCCAGCGAGGCGCTGGTCGAGGCGGAGCATATCCTGTTCTCTGCCAGCCCTGACGATGAATTCAATTACAGTCTGGCCGTCGGCGATGCGCGCATGGCGATCCGCGAGTTGGAGAAGGACCCATCGTGCTTTGCTAAGCTGGCCAAGGCCAAGTCGGCCTGTCCGTCGAAGGAGCAGGGCGGCAATCTCGGTCAGATCGGGACCGGCCAAACGGTCGCTGAGTTCGAGAAGGCATTGTTTGCGCTGACCGAAGGAGAGCTGTGCCGCAATCCAGTGAAATCGCCATTCGGCGTCCACGTCATCCGCGCCGGTCGCAGGGTCGAAGGTCGGCAATTGCCGTTCGAAATGGTCGAGGCGTCGATCCGCGAGTATTTGGAAGAGGCGAGTTATCGCAAGGCCATGGCGCAGTATCTCTCTATCCTCGGTAGTCAGACTACCATCGAGGGCGTCGAGCTACCCATTGCAGACGGGCCGCTTGTTCAGTGAGTGAACTTCGCCGCCCCGATATCTTGCCTCTGGTCGCTCCGCTCCATGACGGTATCGGGCGGCGGTTCGAGTATCTGCGCCTGTCACTGACCGATGTGTGCAACTTCCGCTGCACCTATTGCCTTCCCGATGGCTACAAGAAGCCCTGCAACAAGCCGGCTGAACTGTCTGTCGAGGAGATCCGCAGGGCAGTAAGCGGCTTTGCCGAGCTTGGCCTGTGGAAAGTGCGTCTGACCGGGGGCGAGCCCACCTTGCGCCGTGATTTTGAGGAAGTGGCACGCGCTGTGTCAGAGGTGCCCGGCATTCGCCGCGTTGCGATGACCACCAATGGCTATCGGCTGGCGGAGAGGGCGCAAGTGTGGCGGGACTGCGGGATAAGTGCGCTCAATATCAGCATGGACTCGCTTGATCCTGCACGATTTGCACAGATCACCGGACACGACCGGCTGGAAGAGGTGTTGCGCGGGGTCGAGGCCGCTCAAGCAGCGGGTTTTGAAAGTATAAAACTCAACGCTGTTCTTATGCGCGGCGTAAATGATGACGAGCTGGCCGCAATGGTCGAATTCGTGGCCACGCGCGACCTGTCGCTGCGGTTCATTGAGGTCATGCGCACGAACGATAATGCGGCCTTTTTTGAAGACCGGCACATCGCCGGGCAGACCGTGATCGACCGGCTGGAGACGAAGGGATGGCAACGTGTTCCACGTCAGCCCGGAGCGGGGCCGGCTGTCGAGCTGGGTCATCCAGAGGCCAAGGGACGCATCGGGATTATCGCGCCGTATTCGAAGGACTTCTGCGCCAGTTGCAACCGGCTGCGGCTCTCATCCGATGGGAAGCTGCATCTGTGCCTGTTTGGCGATGGCGGCATGGATATCCGGCCTTTGCTGCAAGGCGACGACAGCGAGGCTTTGACGGACCGTATTCGCAAACTGGTCGGCACAAAGGCGCCTGCACACCGTCTGCACGAAGGCAACAGCGGCGCCACTCCGCATTTGGCGTCTATTGGAGGTTGAAACATGGCTGTTGTCACCAGTCGCATCGAATTATGCGGTCGCTTGGCTGATGCATGCGGCCCGTTCGTTGACCTGGCGCTCCCTGTCGAGGGTTTGCCAGTCCCGGAACTGATTTCTGTTCTGGGCGAGCGCTTTCCGGCGCTTCAGGCCGGGCTGTCAAAGGGACGGATCAGGGCCTGTATCAACGAAACCATCGTTCCGGATGAAGCAATTGTTCTGCCCGGTGATATTGTCGCTCTCTTCCCCCCGGTCTCTGGCGGATGAGCTGCCAAGTGGAGTTGACCGAAGCCGGGTTTGATCCGGCTGCCCGGCTTGCGACCTTCTCAGCCTCGCTAGGGGATGAAGGCGCCGTCGTCAGTTTCACCGGCCGTGCCCGTGGCAAGGCCAAAGATGGCAATGCGGTCGGCGCGCTCGTTCTGGAGACCTATCGCGGGGTCACTTTGGCATCAATGCAGGCGATTGCAGGCGATGCACACGAACGGTTCGTAATCACGCACAGCCATGTGGTTCACCGAGCAGGGCGGATATTACCGGGGGAAGCCATCGTCTTTGTCGCGACCGCCTCACCGCACCGGCGGGCGGCATTCGAAGCGGCGGATTATCTGATGGACCGGCTCAAGACAGAAGCCGTTTTTTGGAAGCGCGAAGAGCATCCAGATGGCGCGTCCTGGATTGAGCCAACTGCTCAGGATCAAAAGGACACAGTCCGCTGGCTGCAAAGTGAAGGTGAGGAAAATGCCGAGAATTGACGAAAGCCTGAAATTCTATCCGCTCGGGATCGCGGTTCTTACCATTTCCGACACGCGCACATTGGAAACCGACACGTCTGGCGCGCTGCTCGCAGAACGGCTGCAATCCGCAGGCCACAATCTGGTGGATCGGGATATCGTGAAGGACGAGATTGATGACATCCGCGAGCAGTTGAATGCGTGGCTCGCTAACCCGTCAATCGAGATCATTCTGACCACTGGAGGCACGGGGTTTTCACCGCGCGACAACACGCCAGAGGCGGTCAAACCCTTGCTTAGGCGAGAGATGGACGGGTTCTCGGTCGTGTTCCATCAGAAAAGCCTGCAAAGCGTTGGGGTCGCCACGATGCAGTCGCGCGCATTCGCCGGACAGGCGGGCGATGCCTTCATCTTCTGCGTGCCCGGCTCAACAGGCGCTTGCCGCGATGCATGGGACGGCTTGCTTGAGCTGGAATTCGACAGCCGTCACAAACCATGCTCGATTGCAGGTGCCTTGCCGCGCTTGCGGGACGTGTGCGCTTGATTTCTTTTGATCAAGCATTGGCCTTGGTCGAAGCCTCGGTAGCGTCGCTACCAGGGGAAGACGTGCCGCTGGCTGAGGCCGCTGGACGAGTGCTTGCTGTACCCGTCTTCGCCCGGCGAGAGGCTCCGTTCTCGGATGTCGCGGCGATGGATGGCTATGCGGTGCATGATGGCTCGACCACAGCAGGCATGCAGCTGGCTGTTATTGGCGAAAGCCGAGCAGGCGCAGGCTTCTCGGGAGCGGTCCAGCCGGGTCAAGCGATACGCATATTTACGGGCGCTCCCATGCCCAAGGGCGCGGACCGCGTCATCATGCAGGAATACGCCATGCAAGAAGGCGACACTGTGCGCTTTGCCGAAGGATATGGACCGGGCTGGCACGTGCGCGCAGCTGGCAGCGACTTTTCCGCTGGCGATCTCCTGCTGGATGTCGGAACACGGCTTGGTCCGCGCGCAATAGTTGCTGCAGCAGCGGCAGATCAGGCGATGCTTAAAGTCTCCGCGCAGCCCAAAGTGGCCATTATCGGCACCGGCGATGAACTCGCACCTCCGGGCGAGGCGCATTTGCGCGCCGACGCAATACCTGAGAGTGTAACCTACGGTATCGCCGCATTGGCAAAGCAGGCCGGTGCGCGCGTGGTCGCAAGGATGATCGGAGAGGACAGCCTTCCAGCGCTCGAACGACTGGCCGGAGACATGCTGGACAAGGCCGATGTGGTGATCGTGACCGGCGGCGCATCCGTTGGCGAGCGCGATTTTGCCAAGCCAATGTTCGCGCCCCATGGCATGGAGCTGCTGTTTTCCAAAGTTGCCATGAAGCCGGGCAAACCCGTCTGGTTAGGCCGGGCAAAGGGGAAATGGGTTCTTGGCCTGCCGGGCAACCCGACCTCGGCCATGGTCACTGCGCGCCTGTTTCTGCGCGCGCTTTTGGCGGGGCTCCAAGGTCAGAGCATCACCCAGGTCTTGCAGTGGCGGGCGCTGCCGCTCGCTTGCCAAATGCCAGCAACCGGTGGCCGCGAAACTTTCATCAGGGCAAGATGGGACGCCGATGGGTTGCGCTCGCTCAGCAATCAGGACAGCGGGGTGCAGTTGGCGTTGGCGCAGGCTGACTGGTTGATCCGAAGCGCACCCAATTCACCCGCTCTTGACGTAGGTGGAATGGTCACCGCGCTGGAGTTTTGAAATTGGCACCGCGCAATCCGCCGTCTGCGAAAGCGACCTGAACGATGGACTGGATCGAGTTTTCTCTGGCGCTGATCGTGTTCTTCCTGTCGCACGGCACACTGATACGCCCGCCGATCAAGCCGTGGTTGGTCAAACTGATTGGGACGGGAGGGTTCACCTTTGGCTATTCGCTGCTTTCACTGGGGGTTTTGGCATGGTTGATCTCGGCTGCGGGACGTGCGCCCTTCGTTTCGCTATGGTATTGGCAACCTTGGCATAATCACGTTGTTTTGATGGTGATGTTTGCGGTGTGCCTGATTCTCGGGCTGGCCATCGGGCGCCCCAATCCCTTTTCCTTCGGCGGATCGAAAAATGCCGCATTCGATCCGGACCGACCTGGAATTGTCGGTGTGATGCGGCATCCATTGCTTGCCGCGCTCGCATTGTGGGCGCTGGCACATGTCTTTGCGAATGGTGACCTTGCGCATTTGATCATGTTTGGCACCTTTGCCGTTTTTGCGATGGTTGGAGGAAGAATTATCGACCGTCGCAAGAATCGACTGATGGGAGCCGAGTGGGAAGAGCTTCGGCAGAGGGTGAAGCAAAGTGGGCTCTCCAAAGCTCTGCTGTCGTTGATGCGCGAGCCAATCAGGTTGCTTGCGGGGGCTGCTGGGTACGTTGCGCTGATCGTCGCCCATCCTTACTTGTTTGGGGTCAATCCGATCGCGGGCTAAGCTGGCTTTCTGCCTTGGCGAGGGCAGCGGGGTCATTGATATTGGCGAAGGTATCGGGGTCGCATCCATCACCCCAATCGACGCGGGTGACCCCAACGGCATCAGCAAAACGCCAGAGCGATTGGCCTCCACCGTCAATGTAGTCAGCCAGCGCTGCGCAATCCACACGCCAGAGTGCGGCCATTGGATGATCGCGGCCATGACTAACCGGCATGGCGCAGCCGTTTGTGGCAATCTCTCGAGCCAGCCGGTTCGCGAGGTCCCCAGGGAGGAAGGGCTGGTCGCAACCGATAAGCATGACGGAGTCGCGGGCTTTCTGCTCGGCATATCGGAATGCGTTGTCCAGCGCGCTGATGGGGCCGATGCCTTCGATCCGGTCGATCAACAGCGGGATCGGAAGCTCGGCAATCTGATCCTTGCCCCGCACCGCGATGGCAACATCATCGGAATGATCCATCGCCCATGTAAGTGCGTGATCAAGAAGTGTTCGACCCGCCAGAAGCTGCCTTGGCTTGTTGCCTCCCATCCGGGTTGCTTGGCCCCCGGCGGCGATCACGATGGTTGGTCTGGTCTTTGTCACGGATAAAGCAGGTAGCGCCGCCAATCGCCGCTGTCTGCCTTTTCGAAAACGATCCGGTCGTGAAGCCGGTATTCTGCGTTGGTCCAGAACTCCATCCGGTCCGGGACAATCCGAAATCCGGACCAGAATGGCGGGCGATTGACCTCACCCACGGCGAATGAGGCGGTATATCGGGCCACCCGGGCCAGCAGCTTTGCCCGGCTCTCAAGCCTGGTGGATTGCTTGGATGCCCATGCGCCAATTCTGCTCGCAAGCGGGCGCGAGGCAAAATAGGTATCTGCCTCGGCATCAGTGACCCGCTCGGTCAGTCCTTCGACACGAACCTGTTTGCCCAGCGGTTCCCAGTAAAAGCACAGCGCCGCGCGCGGATTGCCGGCCAGTTCTGTCGCCTTTCGGCTTCCGAGATTGGTGTAGATCACAAAACCTTGTGCGTCATAGCCCTTGAGCAGAACCATGCGGCTCGATGGCCTGCCTTCGCCGGTTGAGGTCGCGAGATTGACCGCGCTTGCATCCGCAATCCCAGAGTGCGCGCGTGCTTCGGAATACCAAGAGGCGAACATTGCAATGGGATCATCAACTGAGCCGTTCATTGGGCTTGTTTGCTCCTCCACTCTGCCATTCGTTCGCCGAATTTGCCGAATTCCATGCGTGCGATGGTGCGCAGATGGACTTCATCGGGGCCATCGGCAATCCGCAGAGCGCGCATTCCGGCATAGACTTCGGCGAGGCCAAAATCATCGGACAATCCGCCCGCACCATGCGCTTGCATCGCATGGTCGAGCACCCTTAGCGCAGTACGCGGAGCCGCCACCTTGATCATGGCGATTTCTTGCCGCGCGGTCTTGTTGCCAGCCTTGTCCATCATGTCAGCTGCTTTCAGGCACAATAGGCGGGTCATCTCGATGTCCAGCCGCGCCTCGCCCAACCGCTGTTCCCAGACCGACTGATCTGCCAGCCGCTTGCCGAAGGCGACCCGCGACATGAGTCTCTCGGCCATCTTCTCAATCGCGCGTTCCGCAGCACCGATCGCCCGCATGCAATGGTGGATACGGCCCGGACCAAGCCTGCCTTGGGCGATTTCAAAGCCGCGTCCCTCGCCAAGGATCAGGTTCGCTACAGGAACCCGCACATCGCGCAACACAATCTCGGCATGGCCGTGCGGCGCGCCATCATAACCGAACACCGGCAGCATTCTGACGATCTCCACACCGGGGGTATCAAGCGGAACCAAAATTTGCGACTGCTGCTGATGGGCGGCAGCTTCAGTATCAGTCTTGCCCATCAGAATCGCGATCTTGCACCGCGGATCGCCCGCGCCCGAAGACCACCATTTGCGGCCATTGATGACATATTCATCGCCGTCGCGGCGGATCGAGGTCTGTATGTTGGTCGCGTCGGATGATGCAACATCGGGTTCGGTCATCAGGAAGGCAGAGCGGATTTCGCCATCCATTAACGGCTTGAGCCATCGTGCCTTTTGCTCACTGGTCCCATAGCGGTGAAGCACCTCCATATTGCCTGTATCGGGAGCGGAGCAATTGAACGCTTCGGAGGCGAAACCGACCCGCCCCATCTCCTCAGCGCATAGAGCGTATTCTAGGTTTGTGAGTCCAGCACCGCGATAATCATCCGTGTCGTGTTCGGACGGTGGCAGGAACAGGTTCCACAATCCTTCGGAATAGGCTCGCGCTTTCAGTTCTTCGATGATCGCAGGGACTTGCCACCGGTCGACGCCGGTTTGGCGCATATGCGCGCTGTATGCCTCTTCCGCCCGATCGATGTAATCATGCATGAAGGCGCGGACGCGGTCACGCCATTCCAATTGCCTTTCCGAAAGTGTGAAGTCCATCTCTCTACGCAGCGACCGGATGGCCGCCTTCCATCGCATGGAGAATGCGCGGGTCTTCCGATATGGGGATGCCCGCCTCCTCGTATCGGGCGCGAACTCTTTGCGTGAGCAAGCCCACCCTGGCCAAGGCTGGCAGCATCAGATGTTCCAGGGAGTGGATCTGACCCGGTGGCAGTTGCCGGGTGATGCCAAGCTGTTCGGCCTCGCGAAGTCCGGCGAAGAAATCGTCCGCGTCGATTTCGCAGTTTTCCAGCACCAGCATAAAGCCGGGATCAACCCGGCTGGCGATGGTTCCGGCGGTCCCGGCAAAGGCAAGGATGCGCACCGCCTCGAAAGCGAAATCGGCGAGGTCCTCCACCTCGTCTTCGGGTAGCCCTGCAATAACTGGAGCAAGATAGGCATGGCCAAAGGAGACATGGCGGGATTCGTCGCGCATGACATTGAAGGTCAGTTGCTTGAGCAGTTCGCACTGCGTTGAGCGATACATGTTGTTGAACGCGCCGAGCGCCAGCCCTTCGACGATCATGTTCATACCAATCATGATCTTCTCGTAGCGATCGGCTTTTAGAGTGGCGTCGATCAGCTGCTTGAGCCAGCCAGACATCGGGTAAACCATCGCCACTTTGTCGCAATACTTGGCGAACACCTCGACATGGCGGGCCTCGTCCATGGTCTGCGTTGCGGCATAAAGCTTGGCAGTGGCATCGGGCACCGAATGGGTGATGCAAGCCGCCGTCATGAGCGCGCCCTGCTCACCATGCAAAAACTGCGACAGCATCTGGGCGGTCGAATGGGCGGTAAAGCGTTCCTGCTGCGACTTCGACAGCTTCTTGAAGAACGGCATCCGGTGATAGATATCCTGCTCGTCATTCATCATCGGACGCGAAGGATCGATAGTCAGATCCCACGGCAACCGTTCATCGCTGTTCCACTGGTCCTGCTTGGCGCGGCGATAGAGGTCCTCGATCTTGTCGCCCGACATCAGGTAATCGAACGTCCAGGCGATCTCTAGCGGGCTGCGATAGATGTCATCGGGGGTCTTGTCCCCGAGCCAGCTCGGTATTTCCGCTATGTTATTGTCCCTTACGGTTTCCATCACTCTCTCCATCTGGATCGTCCCATGAGGTGGCGATCGCTCAATACTGGCGGGCAGGAAGGCGCACGCGGATCCCGTCCATTTGTTCGGTTATCGGTATTTGACAGGCTAGTCGGCTGCGCTCCGTCACATCGTATGCGAAATCGAGCGTCGCACGTTCAAGCTCGTGCATCTCAGGCAGCAATATCGCGTCCTTCTCATCAACATAACAATGGCAGGTCCCGCAGGCGCAAAATCCGCCACAATCGCCCTCAATGCCGGGGACGCGGTTCATCGCTGCGGCCTCCATCAGGCTGATGCCGAGACTGGCAGTAACTTTGTGGACTGCGCCATTGTGCGCGACATATGAAATCTGAACCATGGATCGAGTCGCTCCGCTCGTTACTGACACTGATGTAAGCAAAGGCGCGCGAGGCGACATTGATTTGGGTCAAAGACCCGGCTGTCCAGCGCGAAGTATGTGGGAGGCGACAAACGCTTCACGAGAGGTGCCATGCCGAACTTCGGCTCTTGCAACGTGTTTCTGCGTGCTACCTTCGGGATTGACCCCGGAGCAGAAATCGGTCGACAGCTCGGCGAACTAGCAACGCAGGTGCATGTGATACGAGGGCAAGAAGTCAAAACCGATCCCGCCGATACTACCCTTGTTTTTCTCGCGAGTGGTGCGACCAAGTTGGGCGCATTGGCATCGCGCGAGCGCCATCAAATTGTTGCCTTTCATTTCGGCGGCGACATATTCACTGTTCCGGCGGTGAGCGTGCATCGATACATGTTGATCGGACTGTGCGAAAGCACGCTCACAACCTTTCCTGCACGCGAATTTTATGACCGGGCCGCGAGCAATCCATGGATCATGCGCGCGCTGCTCGAGCGCTCGCAAACCGCCCTGTTTCGGTGCCGCGACAAGGCTGTCAATCTGGGCCAGAAGTCCGCAGGCGAGCGGGTTGCAGGCTTTCTCCTTGCGATGTGGGAACGGCTCGACGCGTCTGAGGGTTCCAGTCCCATGATCGATCTACCCATGTCGAGAGGAGACATAGGCGAAAGCCTCGGGCTGAAGATCGAAACCGTCAGCCGGCAATTCACCAAGTTGAGAGAGGCTGGGATAATCGACACGCATGGTCGATCAGGCGTGTCGTTGCTGGACCTGCCAAGGCTCGCCGAACAGGCCGGGTATTATGACCGAAATACCGTTCCTCCCCGCCCAGAATGGGTTGAGCGAAAACCTGAGCTCGTTCCTTGATTTTGTGAGTAGGTATTTGCGACAGGTCTGGCGCCTGGCAGCGCACACCAACAACAGGCTTGCGGCTGACTGACCTCGATCATTATGCGGCAATGTCGAGGATCGTGACATCGGTTCCATCGAGCAGATTGGCGATCTTGCCCGACACGCGGTCGACTGCAAGCCGCAGCGCTTCATCCAGGTGAACGTAGTTCTGGGTCGATCCACGGGCACCGTGGCCCAGCAGCGCCTTGATGGTCAGTTCCGAGAAGCCCATGTCACCAGCCACACTGCCGAACGTGTGGCGGAGCACATGCGGGGTCACACCTTCGATTCCGGCAATTGTGCAGAGTGCGCGGAGAACTTCAGGAACGCCGGAGAACGGTCGGTCGACGAAGTCTGAGGCAAAGAAAAGCGGTAGCGCGCGCTTTTTTGGAACGGATTCGAGAACGGCAATTGCGGCTTCACCAATCGGTCGGATCTGACCGTCTGTCTTTGTGTCGGGGAAATGCACGTAGCCCTTTTCCGGATGCAGCCAACTGCGCTGCATGCCGATGACTTCGGAGATTCGGTAGCCTGTAAGCAGCAGCACCCGGATCGCGGCAAGTCCGGTGGGATTTTCGCCATTGCGTTCGGCAATCGTGAAAGCCTTGCCCAGCGATCGGATTTCTGCGGCGCTCAAACGCCGGGTGCGCGGCTTGCCAGCGATCTTGCGGACTCCGGCAGCGGGATTGTTTTCGACGATATCGTATCGCATCGCATGGGCCAGAAGCGCATGGAGGGTGGAGACGGCTCTCCCTGCGACGCCTGGGCCACCGGTTGTCCGCCCACCGCGCCCTCCATTTTCCTTTGGCTTGGCGGTTCGTCCGGCAACGATATCCATCTGCATCTTTTCGATGTCCGACACCCGGAGCGAGCGGACCTGCCGAGTGCCGATGAGCGGCTTGATGTGCGTTTCGATGCGGCTGCGATCCATGGCGAGTGTCGATGCCTTGATTGGCCGATGCTTGCGGCCCAGAAGTTTGCCGGACTCGGCGTTTTCCAGATACCAGTCACAGACTTCGCGGATGGTGATTGCGGCGCGGGACTGGGCGCGTTCTTCCGCCGGATCGTCGCCCCCGGCCACCGCGCCAAGTTTCATGATCGCCTGCTTGCGCGCCTGTTCGACGGTCAGGACGCCATAGCGCCCAAGGACGATGCGCCTGCTGCGCCCCTCGTCATTACGATACTGGAGAACAAAGACCTTGAGGCCGGATGGCATTGCCCGGACACCGAAGCCTCGAAGTTCGTCGTCCCAAAGAAATGTCTGTCCGCTGGCGGGGATTGCCATGCTGTCGACGCTTCGTTTTGTGAGCTTGCCCATACCGTTCGTCCTTTCGGACAATTTGCTTACACAAGCGGTTCCGGTTGGCAATGTAAGCACATTGTAAGCGAGCGAAGAGAAAAGCTGGCGTAGCGATGGACGGGTCTGGCGTAGGTTTCAGCCAAAAAGATTACTATATTACAGCATGATATCGGTCTTTAGCGTTATCTGGCGTAGCAACGGCTAAGCTGCTCAGACATTTTGCCAAGGTTGGGGTCGAGGGTTCGAATCCCTTCGCCCGCTCCAGTTTCCTTCATTAAATCAATAATATACAGGGGCGTTTCTCGCCGCTTGCTGGATACGAGCGTCCGCTTTGAGGCTCTCGTATCCAATTCGTATCCACCAGAAATCGCGTTAGCGGATGGTACTGGCGGTGAAATTCGGTGCCCGGAAGGGGAAAGCATTCCCCTGAGCGCGAGCCCTTCGGTCTCCCGCTACCCCTTCGAGCGGGCGGCTCCCGCCCCCCAGGCTGTGCAAAAACTCATTCGTCTAATCCGCCGCCGCCAGCACCGCGACGCGCGTCTCACCCCGCTGGCGTCAGTCGCTCGGCACCGAAGGCATTTACTGCATGGAGGATGTTGAAGGCGACAATCGAGAGAGCCGCTTCGGCCTTTACCGCTCTGAGACCTCGCGTGAGGAACCTTCCGCCGCCGGACATCCGTTTAATCGTGCCGAAGGGGTGCTCTACAGTACATCGGCGGGTCACCATCAAGCTCGGATCCGCGTAGATTCTGGCCTCCATACGATCCAGCGCCGCCTGATCGAACAACCGATGGATGGTCCGTTGGGCGCCGGACGTGCATCGGCTCTTCAGCCGACAGTCTTTGCATGCGGGCGTTCTATATCGGATCGCACGGTTGCGGGTATGTTTGCCGGATGGTCTCAACGTCTTGCCGGCGGGGCACCGGATTGTGTCGGTCTCCTCATCATACACGAACTGCGCTGGCCGGAAAAAGTCGGTGCTCATGGCGCCGCGTTTGATCGGCGCCGCGACCTCAATATGGTCGCGCTCGCATTGCGCGACCGCCTGGGCGTTGGAGTAACCGCCGTCGGCCAGGACTTTGAGCTCGTCAACCTCAAGCACCTCCATCGTCGCCATCGACATTGGATGCAGGAGCTGGCTGTCGTTTGCCTCGTTGGTCACGTCGTGATGTATGATCAGGCCGCTATCTACATCGACCACGCTTTGCATGTTGTAGCAGGGTGTCTTGGGAGAACGTCCATAGCCCATCGGCCGCGCGTCGGACTCGCCAAAGACCAAAGCCGTCTCGTCGCGATCCTTCAGGATGTCCTGCCGGCGCACGAGCCTGTCTTTGCGGCGCCCGAGGGTCTCCATCGCAGTGGTGAACGCCTCCCGATGTTTGGGCTGATCGTCGAACCCCTGGGCCACTGCCTCATCTATGATGTCGAGCCGTTCAAGGTAGTAGGCGATCTCCTTTTCGGTGTGCGCAACGTCACGGGCCAGCCGGTCGGCGCCAGCGATGTTCTTTGGGCTCGCGACCGCGCGCATCTTCGTCCCGTCCAGCGCGACCAATCGACCGCTGATCAAGCCGGTTTCGCGGCAGAACTGGATGAATGCAGCGCTGGCGCTGACAATGGCTTCCGGATTGTCATGACGAAAGGAGGCGATCGTTCGGTAATCCGGGGCGAGCCGGCGCATTAGCCAAAGCGCTTCGAGGTCGCGGACACACGCTCGTTCCAATTGGCGTGAGGACCGTACCTGGTTGAGGTAGCCCCAGATGTACAGCCGGAGCATATCGCCTGGATGGTATCCAGGGCGGCCGGTGACCGCAGCGATAGCGCGACCGAAGCCAAGCTCAGCCAAGTTCAAGCTGGTAACAAAAGCATCGACGACTCGGACCAATGCGTCCGGGGAAACATAGTCATCAACACAAGGAGGAAGCAGGTTGACCTGATCTCGCGCGAGTCCCTCAATAAAACTCATGCACACCCCGGCGCGGAAGATGGGAAGATAATTGGATTCTACACTGACAGGTTCATTAGTAAAAGCTTGTTCTTGGCTTTGAACATCTGCGCTAGGCGGCGTAATAACTCATTACAGATGTTGCGGGCTTCCGAGAAGGATGAGGTCAGAATCGCCGGGTTCTCCGTTACGTCGAAGCAGTGGCCGCTTGCGCGTCGAGCTGCCACCCGTAGCTTTTGGAATCCGGTACGAGATCGGCGATGGTGAACTGATCGAGGTGTCGCGCGAAAGCTTCCAGCGCGCCTGCCAAGGCATGGCGCAAGCCGCATGCGGGCGTCACGACGCAGCTGTTGGTCGCCGCGTCGAAGCATTCGACGAATGTCCCGGTGTCTTCCATGATGCGCATGATCGAACCGACGTTCAGGGCATTGGCGGGCCGCGCCAGCTTGAGGCCCCCGCTCCGGCCCCGCACACCCTCGACAAATCCCTCCGCGGCCAGTCGCTGCGCCACTTTCATCAGATGGTTCTTCGAGATGCCATAAGCGTGTGCGATCTCGGCGATCGAATGATGGCCGTCCTTCACGGCCAGGAACATCAATGTGCGAAGGGCATAGTCGGTCTGGACGGACAATCTCATAAAAGATGCATATCATATATTGATTTTATCCGCCAAGGCGCGTAAACCATGCACACATCTTAATCGAGTCGAGGCAGGCAATGACGTCGAACCATGCCGAGCAAGCGCGGGCACGCAAGATGGCGGATGCGCTCGCCTGCGGGATCGATGATGCGTTTATTTCGCAGCTTGTGGAGAGTTTCTACGACACCGTCCGCCAGGACGACACGCTCGGCCCGATCTTTGCGGAGCGCATCGGCGACTGGCCGCATCATCTGACGCGGATGAAGGATTTCTGGGCCTCGATCATGCTCGAATCCGGTCGGTTCAGCGGCAATCCGATGCGCAAGCATATCGCGATCGGCGAGCTTGATGAGGCGCATTTCGCGCGCTGGCAGTCGCTCTGGGACCAGACGCTTGCTCGGATCGCGCCGAACGCTGCGGTCGCGGATCGGTTTCGCGAAGCGGCACTGCGCATTGGCGAGAGCTTGCTGACCGGCATCAAGATCGACCGCGGCGGCCTGGCCGCCATTTCCGCGAGGGCCGCGTCGTGACACCGGTCCCCTACGGCGCATCGCCGATCTTCGATGAGCAAAGCCTACCCGACGCGCTGCGCAACGATCATCGCACCAAAGCAGGCACCTGGGGCCTCCTGCGGATGCTGGAGGGCGAAGTGCGGCTCGTTTTCGTCGATCCGCCGAGCGAGCAGCTCGTGACGCCCGACAGGCCCGCGATCATCCCGCCGCAAGCAACCCATCATGTCGTTCCGCTCGGCCCCATGACGATGCAGGTCGAGTTCTACCGGGAACGCCCAGAGCTTGTCGAAGACGCGGACCGTGGATGACTTCGCCCTTGCTCGCACGGTGCATGTCGTCGCGGTCCTGTTCTGGATAGGCGGCGTCGGTTTCGTCACCTGGGTGCTGATGCCGACGCTTAAGGCAACGGAACTGCCGCAGGATCGCTTGCGCCGTTTTCAGCAGATGGAGGCGCGCTTTGCCTGGCAGGCACGCCTGTGGGTTCTGCTTGCCGGCGCAAGTGGCCTGTGGCTGGTGGCGCGCGCCGATCTGTGGAGCCGCTTCCTCGACGGCCGGTTCTGGTGGATGCACCTGATGGTCGCACTCTGGACCGTGTTTGCGCTGATGTTGCTCGTCATCGAGCCGCTGCATCTCCATCGCCGCCTCGCCAATACACAGTCACCAGAGGCGGATTTCGCTCGAATGATCCGGCTGCATCAGTTATTACTTGCCGTCAGCATCATAACAATTTTGGGCGCGGTAGGCGGTAGTCACGGACTATTCTGAACGGAGGGGGTTTGGGGCATGAAGAGCTATCAAACGACATTCAGCATCAAAAGGCTGTGGATCATCCTGTCGGTCGGCATGGTGGTCATGTTCGGAATCCTACTGTTGCTGGGCCAGCAGATCTACCAGCAGGCGCCGCCCATTCCCGAAGCGGTGAAATCCCAAAGCGGCGAGACATTGTTCACGCGCGCGGACATCGAGACCGGCCAGAATATCTGGCAGTCGATCGGCGGCATGGAACAGGGCTCGATCTGGGGCCATGGCAGCTATCTGGCGCCCGACTGGAGCGCCGACTGGCTGCACCGCGAGGCGGAGGCATTGCTCGCCCTGTCGGCCTCGCAACCTCTCCCAGGCGTGTCCGCGACGCAGGCGGAGGCTATGCGAAGGGCCGGGCTGCAGGAGGAGATGCGTAGGAACACCTACGACCCTGCATCCGGCGTCATCACGGTCAGCGACACCCGCGCGCGCGCGATCCGGCAGGTACAGCAGCATTTCGTAAGCCTGTACGATGGCGGCGATCCTGCCTCGCTAAAGCTCCGCCGCGACTATGCCTTCCCGGTCTATGGCGAGCTGTCGGC
>NZ_JACIJI010000010.1 GCF_014199335.1 Stakelama sediminis
GCGGCGAGCGACTTCCATCTGATTGCCGGCACCAACCGCGATCTCGCCCGCGCCGTTACCGAGGGAGTATTCCGCGAGGATTTGTTCGCGCGGCTCAACCTATGGACTTTCACGCTGCCGGGACTTGGTGAGCGCCGCGAGGATATCGAACCCAATCTCGATTACGAACTCGATCGTTTTGCCGAGCGTGAGGGCACACGCGTGACGTTCAACAAGGAAGCCCGCGAGCGCTACCTCGCTTTCGCCACCGCGCCGGACGCACGCTGGGCCGGCAACTTCCGCGACCTTGCCGCCAGTGTCACGCGCATGGCCACGCTGAGCCCAAAGGGGCGCATCGATGTCGATTCCGTTCAGGCTGAAGTTTCGCGGCTGCGGCGTCTCTGGGCAGCCGAGGGGGACACCAATGACGGCCTCGCCGCAGTGATGTCAGCGGAAGCGATTGACGATCTTGATCCGTTCGACCGCGTCCAACTGGCTCATGCGATCGACGTGTGCCGACGCAGCCGGAGCCTTTCCGAAGCCGGAAGAAGTTTGTTTTCAGCGTCGCTCAAGCGCCGCGCCTCGACGAACGACGCCGACCGCTTGCGTAAATATCTCGCGCGCTTTGACTTGTCGTGGCTGCAGATCGCGGACATTCGCTAATCCGACCGATTTTCCCTTATAGGGCCGCGCGCAGCCTTACGGGATTTTGGGTCAGCAACTGAGAACGCTGGCATCCGATACGCAGCAATTCTGTCAGAAACCGCGAACATAGCGGACATTCGCCCCCTCGAAACGTATCCCTAAAACTAGCCGTCGTTCATCAAGCTGTTGCGGCATAGCGATCGACCGCCATTAGGAAAATCCCGCCGTTCCAAAGCGATTTTGAGCCGACTTGCAGCGGTTGCCTAGCCCAGCATCGCACACGACAGAAATAGAGCTGTATCGACGCGCAAGACACGCACACAGCGGATAGCGCTCGTGCGACACCTATTTGAGGTGGGTCGCCAGTGCCAACTGCTGGTAATCCGTTTGCCGCGTGCGGAGCTATCCCTGCTTCGGATTGCCTCTCATCAGAATTCTGTCGAATATCTTTTGATCAGCCTCAAGATCATCCAGCGCGACGCGGAGCGGGGCGAGAACCTCGCTCCAATCGTCATTCTCCCATGCCGAAACCCTGAGATCGGCCGCAAGCGCGATGGGGCGAAAGAAGGTGCCCTTGCCTTCGTTAATCCAGCCCTTCTTCCCCAGTTCCTCGGCTATATCCCCGATGGTCTTTGAAAAAGCATTCCATTTGCTCTTCCCACCAAACCAGCTGTATTCCGGTTCGAACCAAAAACCGAAGTCTGTCTGACCAAGATTCAGCAAGTCGGCGATCTCGTACGAGCTGGTAGCCTCCTCGTTCCGATGACCTAGTTTGAAACGCGCAACCGGCTCCTCCTCGGGATCGTCCTGCCAAGTCCCAGGGCAGACCCAGATAGTCGTGAAGGTATCCGGCGCGTCGATTTCGCCCTTCCAGAATTTCTCCTGGGTCCAATCTTTGATGAGCGTCTCCACAGCGTTCGTGATTATCGGCGCGACTTGCTCTTCATAAAATATAGTGGCCTTGTTCAGTAGGGCGAAGTCCCGAAGGATAATCGCGCCCGCTCGAATGAAGTCGTCATCGGCCATGGGATTAACCTAGAAGTTGGAAATATGAGTAGCAAATGAGGAAGCCAGGAAACGCGGCACAGGCGCCATATCGCGTGCCGCCTTTCGCAGACTACGCGCAAGCTGCTTCCAGGAAATCGAAATAACGCGGTCAGCCCAGTTGCCGGCGGTCGAAGGAGTTCGCCCCGAAAGCGTTAGGAATATCACAGCCCAAGGCCGCATGACTGTCGCACGCCCAGCCGCGATTTCGCAATACCTTGCGATCTGGCCCGGTTGCTCCTGCGCGTCTAATTTCACTTCTATGACCAAGAAGAATTTCGGATCGTTGACCTGAATGTCTACGCGGCTCGCCCTGTCACCGTCAGGACACTCTTCGACCGATACGTTGCAAGCGGAGGACGGGCGACTCGGAAAATCACTTGGCGCAATTTTATTAGCTTGCTCGAGCAGGTCTGTAAGGAGGGGGTCGGCGCAGCCATGACCAGCGTGCGGATCCAGAAACCAACGCAGGACGGACGCATTGCGTACCTCGTCGCGGCGGAGTCCTGACGCTGCCCAAGGATCGCTTAGCGAGCCGGAGGCATCGACGCCCTGCAGAGGGCTGCGCATGCTATCGAGAAAATCGATCATTGCGCCGACTGCAGGCGTTTGAACCTGAGTCGGTGCTGTATGCATGGCACCGATCAAAGAAGAGCCTCGGAGGGCGTGGAACAGGTTCGGCAGGTCATCTGCCAGACGACTTGAAGGGCCGGAAAAACAGTCTCGCAAACTGCCAATCATTTCTGCCAGCGCGTCAGGATCCGGCACTTTCCCTGTCACAGGCGCGCGTAGTCCAGAACGACGAAGGGACAAGCCAAGCGATCGGCAAAGTCACAAACATCTGACAAAAGGCCAAAGCGCCAGCTGCAATTCATATTTACCCTATGTTCTACGATCCCCGTTCTTTGCAACAGAATTTTAAGGGCACCAACATTGTTGGTGCCTGGCGCGCAGTGCAGATGGGTAAGCGATTGGCAGCAGAATGGCGGGTCTTGGCGAGATCAGCCGTTTGGGCGCGGGTCGGGACACGTCTTAATTGGTCGCTACTGCTCATTGAACACGGTGGATGAGGGGGCAAGTGCCGCGAACATAGGCGACGTTTACGGGTTCCAACTCGGCCGCCGAAAACGGCCGTTCGTTCACACGGCGGACTATGACGCCTCCCTTGCCGACTGGCAGCTACAAGTCTGCGTTTTCGAGAAGCTGGCCAAAAGGCGCGCATCTTTGGGAATGATCATCTCTCGGTCATGGAGGCAGATCACCATCGCTCAATATCGGGCATCTCATTCCATTTAGCTAGGAAAACGCTCGCGCGATTTATGGGCAAGTCTCGAACCATGATTGAGAGGTCGCGCTGAGCACTTCAACCCGCGTCTGGCCTGCTGCAAGATACCGGTCCACAATGCCCAGCATGAGATCCGAGGTACCCTCCGCCATCACCGGTCTGTTCGGTCCACCCGACGGTGTGCCGCCGTCGCCACCGACACAGACGCGTGCGCAGCTGCTGCCGTTTGCCGAATTGAGTTGGGAGAATTTTGAGCGACTATGTCACCGCCTCGCAGCGCTTGACGGAAATGTCGAACATTGCGCCCGTCATGGGAGACAGGGGGACGCGCAGGCCGGCATCGACATTTACGCCCGCTATCCCGACGGTCGCTATCATTGCCTCCAGGTCAAACGCCACAGCAACTTCGGGCCGGCCAAAATCCGCGAGGCGGTGACACTCTTCCTTACCGGTGATTGGGCAAGTCGCGCTGATCGTTTCACGCTCGCGGTGCAGTCAAGCCTACAATCGGCCGCGGTGCAGCTGGAGATCGAACGCCAGGCAACGCGATTGCGCAAGCAAGGCATCGCGCTATCGACCCTCGACGGCGAGCAGCTCACCGAACGGTTGCGGTCGCACCCGACCCTGGTCGACGACTTCTTCGGACGCGCCTGGGTCGCGGCGCTGCTCGGCGACGACATAGCGAGTTCGCTTGGACCGCGGCTCGATGGCCGCCTGTTCGCCGATATTCGAGCGCAGCTGGCGCGGATCTATCCGGTCCACTTCCACTTCATCGATCCAGGTAGCTTCGGCTCGGTCGGCGAGGATGAAGGTCGCGCCGCACTCACCCTGCTCGAACGCTTCGTCACGCCGGACTTCATCGTGCGCGAGGTGGTATCGCCGGCGGACGTCGTCGACAGGGCGCCCGCCGATCGCCAAGTTGACGGTCTGGCGTTGGCCAATAGCCTCTCTCCCCTGGCGGACACGACCCGCTCCAGCCCAGGCCTCACCACCAATCGCTCGCGTCGCGTCAATGCAGCGACATGGACCAGCGGCGGCGATCGCCTTGCCGTGGTGGGCGACGCCGGCTCGGGCAAAAGCACATTGTTGCGGGTCATTGCGCTCGATCTGCTTCACGGCCAGGCGAAGTTCCCCGAATTGGCCGAACGCTGGGGCGGCCTGATCCCGCTTTACATCCCGTTTGCTCGCTGGGCAGCGGAAACCGCCCGCGCCGGCGGCGCGATCGGCCTCAAAGAGATCATACGCCTCACGCTGCAACCATTGCTTACCGCCTGCCTCGTTGATCTGCTCGACCGTGCCATCGATGAACGGCGGGTTCTTTTGCTGGTGGATGGCCTCGACGAATGGAGCGAGGAACAAGCCGCCCGCGCGACCCTGAGCATGCTGGTGACGACCGCCGAGGGTCACACGATACCCGCCATCGTCTCGGGTCGACCACGCGGCCTTGACCAGATCGGCACGCTTCCCGCGTCGTGGAAGCGCAGCGCCATCGCGCCGCTGTCACGCGCCCAGCAAGCCGAGATCGCCGCGCGCTGGTTCGAGCGCTACACTGACGACGCGCCGCGCGACGATACCGTCTCCGCGGGCCGATTGCGCACCCAGCGTTTCATGGCGGAGCTTGCCCGGGAACCGAGCCTCGCAACCTTCGCCACGGTTCCGCTCCTGCTCGTCGGCTTGATCACACTCGCGCTGCGCGGCCAAATCTTGCCGCGCACGCGACCGACCATCTTCGACCAGTTGATCCGGGTCTTGCTCGAAGTCCATCCCGTGAGCCGGGCGACGTCGGCCGGCGATACCCAGTCGCGCTTTCGGTTTGCGCAAGACGCCGATCAGCGTCGTAACGCCATCGCCCGGCTAGCCTTTGCAATCCGGCACGACGGCTCGGGCGCTGCGCTGCCGCTGCAACGGGCGCGCGACCTCTTGCGCGCGCACCTGCGCGACCCGGCCGGCTATGCGATGAGCGAGCAGGAAGCCACAGCGGCAGCCAACGAGATCCTTGCCGTCAACGCCGAAACCCAGGGGTTGATCATTGAGAAGTCTCCCAGCGAGGTCGGTTTCGTCCACGCCAGTTTTGAGGAATTCCTCTGTGCTGAACATATCGGCGGTTGGCCGTTCCCGCTGATCGAGGAGTTTGCTCGCAACCACGCCGGCGACAGCCGTTGGCGCAATGTGCTCGTCAATCTCGTCGCGGGGATTCAGCGACGGGACGAGCTCGATCGGTTGATCACCATCATCGAAGAACCGTGCATCGACGAGCTCGCTGCGTTCGCGAGGACCAGCCTACTCGGGGAGATCGGCGTCGGGGCGGCGGCGCGGGCGCCGGCAACGGCGCGACGGTTGGGGTTCGCGACGATCGATCGCGTGGAGAATGGCGACTGGATGCCGGCGCGTCGCGATGCGCTTGCCACTGCTCTCAAGGCGCTCAGCGATCCCGCGTTGCGCCCGGATACGGATGCGGCGATCGAGCGCTGGCTTCCCGCCCGCGCAACCTACCGCGCTTCGCTTGTGACCGCGCTCGCCGACTGGCCGCCGACCGACGCGTTGCGCGCAACCTTGTGGCAGGCGCTCCATGATGAGGACCGCGGCGTGCAGCGCGCGGCAGCGGGCACCTTTGCCGTCATGTTCGCCGCATCGGACGACGTCCGCCAGCGCCTGGTCGACGGCCTCACTCGCACGCGGAGCCTGACCGCCGCGATCGCGATGCTCGAGAGCCTGGCGCTGGGATGGCCAGCGCACGCCGATGCGCGGCCACTCTTCGAAGCTGCCGCGCAATCGTCAAACGTCGAACTGCGTCTGGTCGGGTTGCTCGGCCTGGCGGAGAATGGCGAGGTCGATGACCAGGCTAAGAACATCGTGCTGGCCAGCCATTATTTCTGGAGTGACGCTTCCTCCCCGTACCAAGGACTGGCGGGAGCGATGCTCCTCAAATATTGGCCCAATGACGACGCGCTGGTCAAAGGCGCGCTGGTGCGCGCCGCCGGCAACTTCGACAGCGCTTGGGATCCCGGCCTGGCAACCTCGTATCTGCTGCGCACGCCGGTCGAACGGACGGACGTTCGCGCGTGGATTCTGAGCCAGCTTGCGACCGAATTCCCGTTCAACATGGCGACCCATAATGGCGCGTGGACACAAGTCGGCCGCTTTGCCGCTGCCGATCCTGACATTCGCGCGGCGGTAAACGCCTATTGGCGCGAACCGAAGCATCGCCTCATTCACCTTCATTTCCTGCACGGCTATGTCGCGAATGCCGCGGATGATACGATGGCCGCGCTGCTCGTGGACCTGTTGCCCGACGCCAAGCGGATGGACCGTCACTGGATAGTTCTGGCGATGCTCACCGGTTGGGGCCGCGACCACCCCCTCGTCAAGGCTTGTCTCGACCAGCTCATCACCGGACCGGACGACGCCCTCATTGATCTAGTGGCCCTCGTGCCACGTCTCGATCCCGACCCCGCCAGCGCCCGCGAGCGGCTGCTGCGGCTTGGCGCCCTGGAAGACGTGCGGCGCGATCTTCTGGCAGCGGGGTTCGCGGCATGCGGCTGCGACGGCCGTGACGACGCGGCGGTCACCGCCATTCTGCGATACGGCCACAGAGCGCTGGGTATCTTCGATCCCGCCGCGACGCTCTTTCGTACTTTCGCCCAACATCCGCGCGTCAGAGCGTTGGCGATCGAGCGGCTCGATGCCGCCGATCCGCCGCTTACCGATCTGGCCGCGGGCTATGCTGACGATCCCCCGATCGCCAACACCTTGCAGGCCGCGGCTGCCCCGTTGCCGTCGGAACTGCGCGCGCAGATCGTCGAGTTCGCGTCCGCCGGTGCGGCCGGCACCGTACTCGAAGACGTGCTCGCGCGCTGGCGGCTCGAAAGTGATGCTGAACTTCGCACGCGCATGGTTATCGCCCATTTCGACAAGCGTGACGGCGCGACCGCTGACGATCAGGCATGGCCGGCGCTCCTGGCGGGCTCGCTGCAGGTCGGTCCCGAATTTGAAACGCAGCGCGCGACGGCATTCGCTGGTCTGATCATGACCGGCGGCCTCGAAGCGCTTGCGGCACTGAAAGATCGCGATAAGCCCATCGAACTCCAGACCGGAGGGTATTTCAACCGCATCCCCTCGCTCGAACAGCTCATCTGCGAACGGTTCGAAGTCCTGCAGCAAGCGTTTGGTGACAATCTTGCCGAACGTTTTCAGACCTTCGGTGACAAAAATCGTCTGGCCGAAATCCTCGCCCGCGCGCCCGGCGCCTCGGCTGCCGCGCGGCGCGCCTTCCTCGACTACGCCGATGCCGATGCGCTTCCGCCAACCCCGCAGGCATTGCGCGCGCTCGCCGCGGAAGCGCCGGCCAGCAGACTGCTGCTCGATCGCTGCCTCGCGGCGCTCGACGCCCAGGAGCATTCCAACGCCCGCACCGCCGCCGAAGCCGAAATCGGGCTAATTCTGCGCACCGAGTTTCCCGGGAATGAGGAAGTGCGCGACCGGTTGACCGAGCGCTTCAAAAAAAGTCCGTCGGCGAACAGCGTCGCAGCGTTAGCGGTGTTCGATCCGGACGCCCCAGCCCTCCCGCAGAGTTTTGATCCAGAGCATTTCGGGCATGAACTCGCCGACTGGGCGCTGGGGCTTCAGATCGCCGGCCGTCGTGCCGACGCGACGACGTTCGGTACACTTGTCCAAGCGATGATCGCCAGGCGGTGGCGATCGCAATTCGACGCGCAGGCCATCGCCAATATCGCCGTCGAAGAGCGGTTGGCCCGGGACACCGATGTCGTCGCCCTATTCAAGGGATGGATCGAGACCGCTATCGATCCGAGCATCAGTGCCAGCGCGGCCCGCTACCTCGCGGCGGCGGGGACTTTCGACGCGGACAGCCGTTCGCGCGTGGGGGTGCTGGTTGCCGAATTAACCCGCGTGCAGCAACTTCCCGTTGCAGCGTATGATGCCGTAGCGGCGCGCTGGCGCACCGCACGCGCGGCATTGCTTGACGCACTGTTCGCCGGACTCGAGACGAGCTGATTCGCGAGCGGCGCAGCGCCGCGACTAGAGCTGGCCTTTAATCCGCGTGAACTCTTGCCCGCTCGTGTCGTTCGTCGCCACAATATCATCCCATTCAAGCCGGATGACGCTGGCATTCACGTCCGACTCGGCATGATTGTCGAGTGCGTCGTCGAGCTTGCGGAGCGTCTTCATGATGCTGTCCGCGCGCCTGACGTCCTTCACTTGCGTGCCGCCGAGCGTGATCATAGGGCCTCCGAGCATCGCACCGCCCCCTTGCGATGCGAGATAAGCGTCGAGTTTGTCGTGCATGATGCCCGAGACAGTGCCGTCGTCGAAACTGTCGTGGTCTCCGATTGTCAGGAAGAATGCTTGATCGGGCGTGATGCCAGCGAACAGCAATGGCCCCGAACGGGCCACACTGCCATCGGCCTGCTTGCCGCCGAGATGCAAATGGTGAGCATCGACGGTGACCCGCATCCGGTCCTTGCCGCGCCAGTTTCGTTTCACCCATTCGTCGTTCGACAACGCCGCCGTGGGCGGTGGCAGTTCGGCCGCATAGGCGTGCGTCCGAACCTGGGTCGAGAGATAGGGATTCATATCGTCGCCGGCGCGGAAGGCGGCTTCGATGTTCGCGATTTCGGCGGCGTAGGCCGGATAATGACTGGAGGCCGTGACCTCGGGCCAGATCACCACGTCGCGCGGGCGCGGGCGGATAAGCCGAGCCTGCCAGGACAGGTAACGGATGATCACCTCAGACAGCGACTTGGCCGCAAGCTCGGTCTGCGCCGTCTGGTTCCGGGTCGGGATGCGGGCGGCGAGATCGGCCTTGAGCCCGGCGAGCCGGGGCGAGAGGTTTTCGGGATTGGTCACGGCGGGCGGATTCTTTCAACTCGAGAGGATGGCACCATCGCCCGTTAGCATCTGGTCGCCAGCGATGGGAGGGCCGCGCTCACGGCTTTGACGCGGAACTTGCCATCGTGCAGGAAGCACGCATCGGTGAAAAGCGTCAGGTCGACGCGATTGGGCAAGCGCACGTCGGACAAATCGGGTTGCGCTTTGCCGCCGCGTTCGGACGCGCGATCGATCTGGAAATGATGACGACGATCGACCTCGTCGCGCGCGAAGCTAACTTTCATAGGGATTGCGCCGGCGACATGCTAGCTGGCCGCATGGATAATGAAGAAGCGCTATGCGAAGCGCTGATCTGGCTGCTTGAGCACGAGTTCAAGGTGACGCGGTCCGATGTGACCTACCCGGAAAAGGACGGATCGGGTCCGCCGGTCGAGATGCGTTTGCGATTGGGCGACCGGCGCATTGCCATTGAGCACACGCTAGTCGAGCCATTCCCTCTCGCGATTCAGACGGGGAAAGAGTTTGGCGAACTGACGGCGGAGATCGAAGCCAATCTCAACGGCAACATGCCAAAGCCGGGCACGTACGTGCTACTTTTTCCTGTTCACCCAACCTTGGGGAAGCACCGGCGAACGCACGCCGAACTGCGCGAGAGACTTTCGGCTTGGATCGTGGAGGCAGGCAAGCAGCTGCATGACGAGTGCCCGGAACGGAAGGACCGACACCACTGCCCGCATGGATATCACGGATCGCGTTCTGACGAGATCGAAGGGATTCCCATTAAGCTGACGCTGCGGGTGCACTGGAATGAATCCGGGCGTCACGATGGCGCACTATTCCTTTCACGAACAGTCGGAGAAGATGTCGAGAATCTGCGCCTTGAGCGAATGCGGACGGCACTCAGGAAAAAGCTGCCCAAGCTCCACGACTGTGCTCAGGAGGGAGACACGACCTTCCTGATCCTCGAATGGTCAGATATTGCACTCAGCAATCACATCTTAATTGCTGAGGCGCTCGAAGCGGCTCTCGCAGACCGAGACGACTGGCCCGACTATGTCTTTCTGGCTGACACGGCGACCGATCAGTGGCATTTCTTCCAGCCCGTCATTGAGGGCAAATTCTCGATCGAGATGGAGTATATCGATATCGAAAGGTCTTAACCCGGCGACGTGCTGGCAGCGAAGGCTCGATTACTGGAGGAGCTCCCAGTCTCGTGATTACGATTACCACCGTTGAAGGTCTGAATGAACCGCTGCGTCGTCGCAATGTTATCGCCCCTTTGAGCATCTCGGAGATCGAAGGTGGAGACCTTCAGGAAGGGCAGGATCTTGATTTCAAACGGCGGATCGACTTCGATAAACCAGAAACCAAGACGCGCTTGCTCGATGACGTCGTCGCCTTCCTAAACCGTGGTCCGTCGCGCATAATTGTTGGGGTCGAAGAACGGGTTGGCCGTTTCGACGGCTTCCGCCCGATGACCGCCAACGCCGACAAGTTTGCGCTTCGGGTTCAGACTTTGATCCAGGACGGCATCACCCCGACCCCTGCTGATGTCGAAGTGGTTCCGCTTCACATGGATGACGGGTTCATTCTCGACATTCGGATACCCCGCCACCCGACCGGGCCGTTCATGAACCGGATGACCGGAGGATATCTGATCCGATCGGGAGCAAGGAATCTGCCTATCGATCCGGGGATGCTGCGCAGCCGGTTCGTCGACGAACAGCTTTGGCTGCGTACCCTCGACGAACTGACCGCGGAAGAAGATGCACGGCTGGCAGCCAACAACGTAGTCGCACCCGGACGAGCACTTCGCATCGGCATTCTCCCCCGCGACCACTTCGACCATTTGCGGCGGCCTTTCACACAGGAAGACCATGTCCGATCGTCGGCGCCGAGCTTCAGTGAGGGCGCGCCAGGCTGGTTCAAAGTTTGCGAAGATGGACATCAAGTCCTCAATCATGACTTCAACCAGCGGGGGATCGAACGGCTGTTCGTTCGTGACGACTGGTTCATCCACGCGCACGCCTCGTTTGCCCTCTATCAGACGAGTGGCGAAGGACGGCTCGCGCTTCACGAGTTCGAACTGACCGTCAAACGCTACCTAAAGGAACTCTCCGAGTTCCTCACGGAACAGGAGATCGAAGGGCCATTCGCTGTTACCCTGGCCTTGCAATCACTCGAGGAGACCGAGAACTTCGGTGCCTGGTTTCGGAACACCAACACCGTTCGCACGCTCCGGCCGCAGATCGTTTCGTTCGTCGATGACGAGACCATGATCGCAGATTTCCTACGCCGGGTGCGCCAAGCCTCGGTGTACGGTTAGCCAATGAGAACCTCTCTCCGGCTCCAATACCAGGATCACCACTACGGTCACGGCGTGGTGTCCTTTGCCGCAGGCGGGTAGAGTCGAAGATGGCGGAGGGTGGACGCCGCCGGCTCAAGTCGCAACGCGACAAACATCGCCAGGCGCGCGCGCCGGCCCCGCCAGCGACGCCGCCTCGCGAAGAGGCGGACATTCTCACGGAGATGCGGCAGCTCTGCCGGACGCCCGGCTTCGCCCATGTGGTCGCACACGTCATCGTCCGCGACAATTTCGTTTTCTACGAGGACGAGATGAAGCCGGAGGATATGGCGCATCTCTTTGGCTTCAAGCGGCTAATTCGTACCGAAGTCGCGACTCTGATCGGATACATGATCCAGGGCGGGGTGGAGGTCTTCGACCCTCTGCCTGATGATCCGACGGCGCTCCTCGCGAGGGTGGAGGCGTTGATCGAGGAGCTCCACCGCCGGCTGAGCTGGTCTATGTTCGGCGATGGGCTCGAGAATTTTCTAGCCGCCCGCGAGGAGGCCGAAACGCTTCGCGAACCGATCTTCTATGGCGGCGAATCCGCGTTCAACTTCCAGTATCGCGACTTCGCGGTCGACAAATATAGGGCAGACAACCCTTGGCTCGAATCCAATCGCGGTTTTGCGATCGAGGACGCGGCGGCGATCGTCGATGCGTGCCTCGCTCTCACCGAGGAACAGGTTACCGCGCGATGGAAGGCAGCGGACCGTGATGACCCATCAACATGGTCGCTTCTTCCCGGTTTTATCGTCTCGAAAGCCGATCTGATCGCGCGCAGCGGAGTGGCCGAAAAGCAGGCTGCAGCAATCATTGCGGCATTCTCGACCCCGCTTGGCGACAACGCTGAGTTCATCGCGCTCAACGACTATAATCGTGCCGTCTCGGCGCCGTTGATCGCGCTCGATGATGACCACTACGCGGTCTTGCAACATTATGCGCCGGTCGAGGCGCTCTACGAAGCCCCGATGTACTGGATGTTTGCGGACAAGGCGTATCGGGCGACCGCAGCAACACATCGGGGCGACTTCACCGAAGCTTTCACCCATCAGCGGCTGATCGATGTCTTCGGCCAGGCGAACGTGCATCGCGGTCTCAATCTCGACCGCGCGAAAGGCGACCGGATCGGCGAGATCGACATCCTTGTCGAATTCGGCGGCCGGCTCCTGCTGGTTCAGGCCAAGTCGAAGCGGCTGACGATCGAGGCACGGAGGGGCAACGAGCGCAGTTTGCGGCGCGACTTCCAAGGCGCGGTCCAGGATGCGTATGATCAGGCCCAGATCTGCGCTGAGGCGCTGTTTGATCCAACCACGTCAATAAAACGCGCCGATGGCACTACCGTAGCACTTCAGCACCCGCCGCAGAAAATCTACCCGATCTGCCTTGTCTCTGACCATTATCCCTCGCTGGTTTTCCAGACCGATCGCTTCCTGAGGAAGCGAGACATCGACGGCGTCGCCCAGCCCATCGTCACCGATATTTTCGCCCTCGATGCCATTTCAGAACTGCTCGATCGTCCATTGCGGTTCCTCGGCTATTGCGAGCTGCGCGACCGGTTCGGAGAACGACTGATCTATTCCCACGAACTGGTGCTGCTCGCCTGTCATGTCCGGCAGAATCTCTGGATCAGCGAGGACATCGGCGGGATGATGCTCGACGATAACATCACCGGGTCGATCGAGATCGCCATGCTCGCCAGGCGGCGTGGCATCTCCGGAGAGAAGACACCGAAGGGGCCGCTCACGGCCTTCGCCGGGACCGCATTCGACGGTATGCTGAAACGCATCGAGGAGCGCCCCGAACCGCCGCTGGTCGACTTGGCGCTCTATATGCTCGAAGCAAGCGGTATCTCGATTAAGGCCTATAATGAGGGCGTCGGCCTGATCACAGCTCAGACGGTCGCCGACATGCGGCAGCACGACTTCAGCTTCGCAATGGGCGGCGAAGGGTTGACCGTCCATAGCAGCTATGAGTCGCCACGGCAGGTTCGTGACCGGCTGGAAGCCCATGTGGAAGCGCGCAAATATGCCTGCAAGGCGGACCGTTGGTTCGGGCTGTTCGTCGACCCGGCAGATGGCTTGCCCCTGGTCGGCCTCGCGCTGACGTTTACATGGGAATACGACCCGCTTCGCGCGGAGCTCGCGCGCGATTTGCCGCCGGATGCCCGGTCGCGCATTCCAAAAATACTGGAGGGCTTTCAGCGCACCCGAACGCGGCGCAAGATCGGTCGCAACGATCCGTGTTTCTGCGGAAGTGGATGCAAGTATAAGAAGTGTTGCGGGCCGTGACGGGCGCGATCGCGGTCCGACGCGAACAGCTCATCGCGCGGAAGTGGGTTTGAAGGTGAAAAAGGCCCGCCGACCATGGCGGGCCTCAGTGATGCTCTGGGCAGCGGACATTCCGAAACGTCCACCTCAGCAGTCGATCTACCCGCGTCTTGTCTCTGTCCGCTTTCGGAGCGCTGTCGAAAGTCAACGTACGACCAATATTGGGGCGCGAAGCTGACGCGCCGCATGTCATGAACGAATGTCCGATTCAGCCTATTCCCAATCCAGAAGCGGACTTACCGGACTGTCCAACTTTGCCGTCATGGTTCGACCCTGCCCAGCCGGATCTATCCGTCACCCGTCTCTAGGTCGTGAACCCATAAATAGGACTGCCAAATTTAGATCAGCGCACCGGACTAAGATGAGCACCATCTCGGCCATATTCCTGGTTTAGATCGAGCAAGCGGTGGCCAAGGATGGACCGGAGGTGCCGATCTACCACGATGACCAATAACACGTTGAAGCGTCCAGTTCCGATCAGGACTTGATCGAAGCGCTCGCAGGCATCCCGATAAACATAGTACACGTCGTGCAGGCTAGGCACTCCCAAAGTGTCGAGATCAAGGCTGTCGACGTATGGCCAGATGTCCAAGACCGGCTCGGGCATTTTCGTAACATCGCGCATCGGTTGCGCGAAACATGCGTTAAACTCTTCGTCGGAAAGGAGGCGGCTCGCTTGCATGCTGCAAGCATACCAACATCACAGGATGTTCGTAAACGGTGACAGAATTCAGCCTTTCAAGCCGCATCATATTGTGATTCAGGCCCCCGCATGAGCCGATATGACCTGACTGACTTCGAGTGGCGCGTGATTGAGCCGCTTCTACCGAACAAGCCCCGCGGTGTGCCGCGCGTCGATGACCGGCGCGTGCTGAACGGCATCTTCTGGGTGCTGCGTTCCGGTGCGCCGTGGCGGGATCTGCCCGAGCGTTACGGGCCGCGCACCACCTGCTACAACCGCTTCGCACGCTGGCGAAAAGCTGGGGTGTGGGATCAGATGATGGATGCCATCACCTCTGCCCACGATGGCGACATACAGATGATCGACTGTGGCCCAAATCCCTGCTCCTTTTTCTCACGAAATCGATGGTCCGCTGCGCCCACGCCCGATGGTCCAGCTGATACCGTCGCCGCGCATGATCCCGGCAACCGGCTTGCCGATCTGGCGTTCCAGCACCGACCGCCACGGCACCAATGTGAACTCACGCGATTTTTCAATCAGCGCATAACGCCCGCTGGTCATCTCGACCATGCGGCCAAGCCGGCCGTCGATCCGCTCGCCCTGCCCCGCTTCTACGAACGGCATGCCCAGCTCCTCGGAGAGCTGACCGGCAACCCGCAACAGCTCGCGCCGCTGCAATGCGGCGATCAGGTCGCTGCGATAGCTGATCCGCCCTGCCCTCTCCTCGGCCAGATCCTGTTCGATCAGCCATTGCCGTCGCTGGATCTGCGTCGCGCGAACGTCGCGCCCGAACCCGGCATCACGCAGCGGTTCGGGTGGGGTCGCAACCAGTTCGCGATCTATCCAGGTGGCAGCCTCGGCATCGACCAGCTTTTCCAGCGGCAGAGAGGACAGCATATCGATTGCGACGGGACGGTCCTTCGCACGCGCTGCCTCATAGGCGGCGACCTTATCGAGATGATCGGGTGCGATGATCCAGCTTCCATCGGGTTCCCGCTCGACATTGCGGGCGAGCCGCCGCATCGCTTCCAGACGTCGCACATGGGTTTCAGCAAAGCCTTGCGTTGCCGAAGGATCGTGCTTCAAATGAGCATCGATCGTATAGCGCCCCTCGTTGGCGGCAGCGACTTCGGTAACGGTTCGGTCGGCTTGGCGAACACCATGTGCGGCAGGTGCAATCCGAACGATCGCGCCGGCGTTTGTCGCGGCAAGATTTTCGCCGCGGCCGATCGCAACGTAATGCGAGCGGCCATCGGTCGCCTCGACGATCAGATAATGGCGATCGTTGATCTCGTCGGCGAGGCCACGCTCGACGATCCGCCCGACCAGGGGCCGGGCATCGGGCGCGCCGGGATCATAGATCACCTGATCCGCGAGCGCAGGGGTGTTTTCCCGCGCCGCATAGGCACGCTGCATCGTACGTATGATGTCGCCGCGCTCACCCATGCCGCGGAGCGTATCGGCAAGGTCCGGCGACAGACGCCAGTGCGACGCCCCTATCTGACGGGCGAGGCCGAGCCGCTCGAGCGTTTTCAATCTTCCCATGCGGATCGACTGATCGAAGGCGCCGCGTGCGGTTGTGCTGGCAAGCACATTGCCCTCGGCCTCCCGGATCAGCGAGCGGTCGATGCTGGTGAGACGCTCCTGCCCGACCTCGGCGCGCAGCCGCTGTTCGATTGCCTGGTCGCTGCGCGGTCCCAGATCGAGATCGACCAGCTCGCAGGCGCGCTCGCGCAGGCCGTGGCTGATATAGTCGCGCGCGATGATCAGATCTTCATCCCGATCATCCTTGCCGCGCACGATAATATGGGTGTGCGGATGGCCGGTATTGAAATGGTCGACCGCGACCCAATCGAGCCTGGTTCCGAGATCCTCTTCAAGTCGGCTCATCAGCCTTCGCGTGAGCGGTTTGAGATCCTCGTAGTCGGCGCCGTCTTCGGGACTGACGATGAAGCGGAACTGATGGCGATCGTCTTTCGCGCGCTCGATCCACTCCGCGCGGTCCACCCTGTCTGCCTCGGCACCGTAGAGCTGGCCGCGTCCACCCTCGCGGGTCGTGCCGTCCCGCTCGACATAGCGCAGATGCGCTTGGGCGGCCTGCAGCCCCTTGCCTTTCAAGCGGACGGTCCGCGCCTTGACGATGACCCGGCGCCGGCGGAAGGCGGCATAGCGATCGCGCGCGGAAAGAACGCGTCCGACACCGGCGCCGCGGCCAATACGGCTGCCGGTAAATCCGCTTTTGCGCGAGGTGAATGGCACACCGCCGCGCGCGAGGTTTGCAGCCGCCAGCACGCGGTGCAGGAACTTGCGCGCGCGTTTCCCCCTGCCGCCTGCACGCATGCGGCCAAGCCGGGGTTCGAAATCCTCATCGTCTGCCATGATCGGGCGTCATCCGTGCCGGAAAAGCCCGACCATGCGCACCCCATCCACGTGTGAAAACCGGTGCCGCCCAAAATGGCGGAAAAGCGCCGCTTTCAGGCACAACGACACTGTCGAATCACGGACAGTGCCGTTTCCCTTCCAAATAAAACGACGTGCAGACAATGGCTTATGGCCTGTCGACGCAGGGGACAGTGCCATAGCTTCTCTATCTTGCCTTACGCGCCCTCCCCTCGTTCCTGCCCGTTTCGCCTTCCTCACACCTCCATCAGCCAGGTCGAGCCGATCACAGCGAGCACGCAAAAAGAGCCGCCGACGACGTCCGTTCAACGCCGCCGGAAGCTCGCGAAATTTTCCCGATTTGCTATGCGGTCTGCGCTTCGATCATCGCTTTACGTGTAGCAAGAAGCGCCTTCACGTAATTCAATTCCTTCTCGATCTGCTTCCTTTCGGCTGCATCGACGCACGCCGAGAACTCGGCGCGAAGCTCTTCGATTTGTTGTTCCAATGCCATGATACTCTCCTCCTCTGTCGCAAGACAGGAGGTCGCGCCCGGTAGCGCGCGGGCCGGGTCAGGGACCGCGAAGCGGCCGCGTCAGCGGCGAGGGAGGAACCGATTTTGCGCAGCAAAATTGGAGGGGCCGTCGTCCTTGAAGCGGCCCGCGCGCTGCCGGATCATGAGCAATGCCGAGCAGAAGTTCTGCCCTCTCCACGATCGCCAACCCGCAAAACGGAGGACGATTCTGGATCGCCCTCCGCCTCGATTTGCATGCGATGAAAGCCCCGCACCGGTACCGGCGCGGGACGTTTCGCGATCAATCAGCCGGGTTCCAGATGATGGCGAAGGTGTCGTCATCGTCCTGCCCTGCGGCACGGCCCAGGTTCGCATAGAGCTTGCGTGGCCCGAACTCCGGGGCGGCGAGGCTGAGCGACACATAGTCCTTGCCCGAACGCTCACCGGTCTTGATCCAGCCTCCACCGACCTCGGAACCCGAGGCATAGACCCGGTAGTCGGGATGGCTCTCATGCGCTTTGGAGCGGTTGGGAACGATCTCGATGTCGGTGCGGATCGAGAGGGTGCGAAGCTGGCCCTTGAAGCTGTCTTCGCTCTTGGTGACATATCCGATTGCTGGCATTTTCGGTCTCCTTCAAAATCGCCGGGCGAACCGTTCGCTGGCGATGGGCAGACCGTGGGAATGGCATGAGCGGCGGCGCGAACCCGCAAGGGCCGAAGCGGTAGCGGCGGACCGGAGCTGGCCGAGCTGATTTGCAGCGCAGCGACCCGCGAGGAGCTTGGCGAAGCCAAGCGGGGAAATCAGCTCGTCCGCGATGGTTTCGCGCCGGCGCGGCCATTCCAGGTCAATGCCCGTCGAGCCGGGGAACGGGTTTGCCGACCCGATGCAAGAGCCCGAATGCCCTGCCGGAGAACGCCACCCCTAGCGAAAGGCATTCATCCGGAGCAGCAGAATAGGCCCTTTCCGGCAGCACGGCATCGCTCTGGCTTCACCCGCGCATGCGCAGCATGTGACCATTTCCAGGAGGATCGAAACCCTCATCAGGCGGCTGCGGTCTGCGAAGCGTGGGCCGGGGACCGACTGAACCTGTCGCTTGGCGATCAGGCCGAAGTGGTGACGCGCGCGCTCGGTGGACACACGGGATGCACGCGCGCGGCAATGCGGTCGGACACGATCGACCATGACGGCCCTCCCTGACTAATCCGCGCCGCGAGGACCGCTTGGCGGCCCGAGCGGCGCGGCGCGATTTTCAGATACCAAATCGAAAAACGGAGATGGCGGGTGCGCCGCCATCCCCGCGCATATTACGCGGCCTCGCGCTCCGGCGCGGCTTCGCTTTGGGGTTCGAGCAGGCCCGCGACAGTGCCCGGATCAGCAGGATCGGGATCGTCGGGGTTGCGCGCTGCCGCAACCGATGCCGCCTTTTCGACCGTGCCGACGCCGCCGCGCGACGTGTAGGCATCGGGCGGGAAGGTCATCCATTTGGGCACCCAGCCCTCGATCCGTGTACGGCCTTCGGTCCCGGCAAGATGGTTGCGGATGATGGCTTTGAGTGTCTTGGTCTTTTCGCCCGCATTGGCGGAAGCGACCGTCTCGCCTGCCACATCGGCGACGATCCGGGTCAGCACTTCCTTGTCACGCAGCAGTTCTAGAAAGGCGTCGTCGGCCTGCCAGTAGCGTGCCATGTCGACGCCGATTTCCTGCCCGACCGCCTCAACGGCGGCGCTGCCAAGGCTGAGCGTTTCGCCCATGACAAGGGCGATCACGTCCATGACCACGAGGTCGGGCAATTCGAGCAGACGCAGAAATACCGATACCAGCCCTACCCCGTCGCCGTTGCCGCCGGTGACGGTCGGTTCGTCGGGTGAAAAGCCGAGCACGGCCAGCACCGCGCGGCGCTTTTCGTCGAAGTCGGTTTCGGCCTTGCAAGTTTCGATACTCTCGCGGACCCAATCGTTGCGCGTCCATTGCGGTTCGGGTTTCACAGTCCACAGAGGCGATCCCACGATGGCGTGGGCCACCATCAGCCGCAATGCGACGTTGGGCCGCGCGGTCAGTGCGGCGCGCACGGCGGCATGGCGGTGCAGGTCGATATAGGTCAACATGGTGCCGGTCACTTCCGGGCGCGGGGGCTTGCGGCCGGTATCGATGGCCTCCCCCTTCGCCAACCGGCGCGCTTCCAGCCTCGTAATATAGCCTTCGTGAAAGGTCACTTCGCCGCTCGACCGCACGTCGATATAGACACGCCCGCCCTTGCGCTTGGGGGCCTTTTCATATTCCCAGGTCGAAAAATATTCATGCTGCGGCACGATCACGACATCGGGCCAGCCCGCATCGAGATAGTCTCCGCGGCGGGCTTGGATGGCTTCGGACTGCGCGGTCCAGAAAGTATCGGCATCGGCAAAATAGCGGTCCTCTCCGAACAGATCGGAGACGATCCCGTTCATGCCTTCGCAATCGAACAGGGCGTGTTTGACCGGGATCGACTGGCCGCCGAACAGCCATGCCTTCAATTGATGGCCGGTCGGGACATAGGCTTCCGCGTCATCGAACAGCGCCAGCCAAGCACGTTGCTGGCTCTTGCTCGCCATCGTCAGGTGGCGAACGGTGGCGGGATCGATTTCGCCGCTACGATAGAGGGTGCGGATGCGCGGCATGAGATTGCCGAGCGCGAGGATGCGCTTCACGCCAAGTTCGGGAATGCCGAAGGTGGCAGAAAGGTCGGCCACGTCGCGGCCTTCCTTGACCAGACGGGTGAAGGTTTCCCATTGGGTCACTTCGTCGGCGTCCAACCGCGCAACATTCTCGATCAATGAAGCTTCGATGGCATCGGCATCGTCGCTGTCGGACAGGATCGCGCAGGGCATGGGCTCCACGTCCTGCCCTGCTTCGCGGCGTTCATCGGCAACGATGCTCGCCGCTGTGAAGCGCCGCGCGCCCGCGACAATCTCGAATGTTTCGGGACTGCCCCCCATACCCCCGTCAGGGGCAGGAACGCGGCGCACCAGCACCGGCACAATGACGCCGCGCTTGCGCACGGTCGGCAGGATGTCGGCCACATCGGGCGCTTGTCTGCGATAGCGCATATTGGTCTTGCTCACGACCAGCTTGCCAAGCTCGATAAACTGGAGTTCCATGATAGCTACCTTTTATAAGGTGCCGGTCCGTGTTTCTTCGCTCGACATGCGGACCGGCTTTCGTCTGGCGGCGAAACGCGCCGCCCGCGCCGGGTCCCATCAAAATAGTATTTTGATGGGAAGCCCTCATCCGTCTTCTGACGGAAGGTCGGATACTGCGGCACGGCGCAGCAAGGTTTCGGCAAAAGAGATGGACCCGGCGCGGCGCGCGGTGGCGGCCCAGACGGAAATCGGATGGACGCTCTCGAACGCGATGTCGCGCTCGATCCCCAACCCCAAGGGCAGACGCACCGAAGCAATTTCGGACAGGCTGAAGCTGCCGAGTTCGGGGCATCCGAAGCCAAGATCGGCGAGACCGAACAGCGTGTCGCCGTCCGCGTCCAGTTCGGTCGCAAGCCATGTCGCCGCGCCTGTGGGATTGAACCATTTGAGCACCGGCACGGGGTCGGGTTCGAGGCGTTCGTCGCGCAGGGCGGCGCGGCGGTTGATGGCGTTGGCGCGCAGCATGCAGCGCAGTTCGGGGGTCAGGAGGATCATGCCGCCGCCCTTTCCATCTCGTCGCGCGCTTCGTCGCGGCGGGCCAGCAGCCATTCGGCGGCTTTGGTGGCGGCGCTCGCCGCGCGGAAGATCGCGCGATTGTCCTCGCGCAGGACTTCCAGCCATGACGCGATGTAATCGGCGTGGCGCACGGTCGGCACGATACCGAGCGCCGCACACAGAAAGGCGCTGCCCATCTCTGCCACCAGTTCCTCGCGGGCATAGTCCTTGCTGCCGAACGCGTTGACGATGTTGCGCGCCAATCGCGAGGCATGGCCGGTCGCATGGGTCAGTTCATGCAGCGCGGTCCTGTAGAAATTGATCTGCTCGTAAAATGCCGGTTGCGGCGGCACCTGCACGAAATCATGGGCGGGCGCATAGAAAGCCCGGTCGCCGCCGATACGAAAATCGACGCCCGACGCGGCGATGAGGGCTTCGGCAACGGGTACGATCTGCCGTTCGGGGAGCGGTTCGGGATCGGGCGCAAGGCCGGGACGCAGTCCTTCGCACTGGGCGAGATTGAACACGGTAAAGCGTTTCAGGAAGGAGACGCTGCGCGCTTCGCCGCCCTCCTGTTGCGCGCGCTGCTTTTCGGCTTCGGGGGTGAAGCGGTCGGCATAGACCACGGTCACGCCATGTTCGCCCTTGCGGACGCAGCCTCCGGCATCGCGGGCCTGACGAAAGGTCAGCCAGCCTTGCGAAGGATAGCCATGCTCGAACAGAGCGCCCCACAAGATCAGCACATTGACACCCGAATAGGTGCGCCCGGTCACTGCGTTGCGCGGCAGTCCCGGCGTTGCGCCGGTTCCTTTTCCATCGGGCGTCCCCCAGGGCTGGACCCACGGAATGCGGCCGCCTTCGAGTTCGGACAGGATCCGGTCTGTCACCGCGTCATAGAGATTGGCGCGCGGCGGGGTGGACTGCTCCCCGCCCTTTCCCGCTGCGCGGCGTTGGTTGTTCTGGCGCATGGCTCACCTCCAAATACCGCCCAAAACCCGCATGGCCTCCCCCGGACGTGGGGGCGGGCGGCGAACCGCGACCCACCGGGCGCGGCCAGGGAGGCGGCCCGCACCGTCAAGGCCGCAGCGAAGCGAAGGAGCCGGCCTTAGCCGGCTTGCGGACCGCCGGGCCGTGCCCAAAGGGGCGTGCCGCCCGCACCCACGACCGAGGGAAGGCCACCAACAACGCCGCCGCGCGGTGCTCCCGCGCGGCGACCATCGGCCGGGCGTCAGACCGGCCCCTGCCCCAGCGATCGTTGCCGGACGGGCGGGACGCGCGGCACGCGCGGCCCGACGGAGCGAGCGCACAGAGTGCGCGCGGAGCAGAGCGCGGTCGCGCCCCAGGCGCGAGGGGCCGTGCCCCCGCACAGCAGCGAGGTCAGCGCTTTCGGGAAGGCCGGTCCGGATAGGCGATATCCGTCGTTGCGACAGTGTCGCCATGGTCGCCGGTGTCGTTCGCGGTTCGACGCACCGCGAACAAGGCCGGGAGTGCCCGCGGTACGGACTTCGCCTCGTCGGTGCCGCGCCGCACGACGAACAGCGCGTTTGCCGGCATTACGGCGGGAGCAGCCGCCATGGTCGTTGCGGCCCGAACCCTATGGCCCGTGACCCGGGCAAGATAGGTGCGGGTCTCGGCAGGCAGGGCCGAACGTCCGGAGAGTGTTGCGGCATAGCGTTCGGGGCCGGCATTATAGGCACCGAACAGGCCGGGATAGCCGAACCGGTCGTACATCAACCGCAGATAGAAGGCGCCTGCCAGGATATTGTCCTGCGGATCATAGGGGTTCATGCCCAGTCCCAGACGCGCACGCATCGAGGCCCAGGTTGCCGGCATCAGTTGCATGAGCCCCATGGCGCCGGCGCGGCTGGTGACCGGGCGGCCGGCGAGCAATGGATGGCCGCCACTTTCGGCGCGCATGACCGTCTCGATCCAGGCGGGGGGAAGCCCGAACCGCCTCGCCGCCTCGCTGATCAGCGGCATCCACCGGTCGACCGGATCGGCATGGGCCGGCAGTGCGGTCAACAGGGCCAGCGCAGCGAGCGTCGCCTTCAGCGCGCCCATAGCAGATGCGCCCGTCCGATGATGGCATCGCGCCCGACCGGCCCGAAATAGCGTCCGTCGAACGAGGCGGGATTGCCGGTGAGCAGGAACACCGCGCCGTGCCGCAGGACGATACAGCCGCGCCACCATGGCATGCGGCGATGCTGACCATCACGCAGGCGACGCTCGGCCCGTCGGCGGCCGTTGATGGTAATGGTCTTGCCCATGGCGCAAACAGTATCGCCGGAGGTTGCGGCAATGCGCTTCACCAGCGGAACGCCCGTCGGCACATAGCGCCGGGCATCGGCAAAGGCGCGCCAGCGGGCCGGCAGGCGTGCAAGCACCATGTCATGGACGGCAGGATCGTTGGCGGCCGTGATAGCGTACAGACCGACCGGGACGCTGGCTGAAGCATTCCAGACCAGCAGCGGTCGTGGCGGCACCGCCACGGTCAGGCCAAGCCCGGCTGCCAGCAGCACCGGAATAACGCCCCTCCTGCGCAGTCTTCTGCGCCGTACCCGGTGGTGCCGCATGGCATCGCCGATCTGGCGAATCACGTGTCGTTCGCGGTCAGTCACCGGCCATCGCCTTACTGCTATGTGCGCGCGACCAGGCATCGAGATCGTCGATATGATAGACGACATAGCGGCAGTGGCGCCGATAGACCGGCCCGGCACCCTGCGATCGCAGGCGCTCGAGATGGCGCGCCGTCAGCCCCAGATAATGGCCCGCCTGGGGCGTGTTGAGAAACGGGCGCGGTCTTTTCGCTGCCGTGTCGTCGTCCATATCGGCTCCTTGGGCACCGGAGGCGCCCGGGTCAGGTGTGGAGCGGCAATGATCGCAAACAGAAGCCATGCCTGCAGAGGCCCGAAAAGCGCCATGCGCATTTTCGGGCCCGGTCGCGCGTACTGTACATTCGTCCAGCTCCAGGAGTCCGGCATGGAGACCCACGTCCTCGACCAGATCGTCCGCCAGACCAATGAGCACACTCGCGAAGCCGTCGAAGCGATCCTCGCCGGCAAGGCCGCGAGCGCGTTCGACGCCATTGTGCCGGGAGTGGGCGTATCGTCGAGCATGCCGAAGACGATATCCGCCACGCCTATATCGCGCGGAATTTCGCCACGCTGTCGGCTGAGGAGCGCGCGGCAACGCTCGTGCTCGATCGCACCCGCGACGACCGCCGGCGGCTCACCGATGCGATCCGGCTCGCGCTCCTGCACGACGGCACGCTCTGCGAGGATGCCGTGGTCGCCAGCGTGCTCGAACCGTGCGGATTGACCAAAGCCAAGGCCGCTGCCGCCATCTATACCCCCCGGCGCCGTCGTCACGTTCGGCAAGGGCGACCGCGAACAGCGGCTCAGCCGGGGCCGCGCCTACCGGGTCGATTGGGTCGATGCCGACGACGGCACGGATGGGTGCGCACGATCCACAGCGCCCGGGGCACCACCGCCGATCCGGTGATGGAGCCGGGGCGTTATAGGAGGCTATCTCAAATCAGCAGGTCAGAGGCAGCGCTTTGCTAGCTGTTGCCCAATATCGACGCGCTGTCCCATGCGAACGCCCGGGGAGTTCTCTTCTGGCCGTGCGACCCAAAAGCTGACGACGCTGCAAACCAGCGGCTTATTCGCAACCCCATTATCCGAAATCGAGATTAGATATCGACCGCATGTTTCAGGATCGTCGGCCACCATGCATGAGTTGACCGTAATCTCATCCGTTTGCTCATCGATCGTGGCGACTGTCGCCATGGATGAGCTAGCAAAGGGTCCGACTACCGACACTGTGCCAAGATCCGCATATCGAAGTCTCATCCATGTGCGCCCGCCGAGTTCTACCGAATCTCGTTCGATTGGCACAAAGCCCCGACGCTCCGAATGCAACATGGGCTGTAACTCAAGGCAGAATGTCTGGCCGCAGAAATTGGGAGCGTGTGGAGGTGCCGAACTGGAAGCTGTGAGAAGTAACGACACCACTTGAAGAAGAATGTTCATATTAGCAGCCTTGATAATCTGGTTTTGAACGACAGACGTTGGCGTTGGCCCGGTCGGTTTTTTGAATAGCGTCGCTCCTGATCTCGCCTAGCGATTGGGTCCCCAATTGAGTGCCGGTTCTTGCAGACATTATGTCTGACTGGGGTCGATTATAGCTGGTAGGTGGCGTCCTGTTGGGGGCCGTCCCAGTTGATCCCTCATAACCATCGCGGGCGCCCATCGTATGTCCGATTTCATGAGCGCCAACTCCACCTTGGTCAGTCGTTCCCGTTTGGACGTAGGCCTTGTTGCCACCAATACTGCTGGCGCATGACGAATCTGTACCGCAAACACTCGACTGGAAGCCGGTTGTGCTTAGTTGCACTTCTGTTACGCCCTTGTTTCCGATCATTGAACTGTCCACCACAATGACCTCGATGGCTTCCCTGTTCGGCGTGGCGAGATTGCCCAAGGTGCTAATGATATCATTCTGCGCTGCCGTGTTTCCAGCATCTGGACCCGAAAACGCAACCATGACCTGAATCGTCACGTTTCCGTTCTTATCCTTCACCCAGGTTGCCCGCCTTCCGGTTGCATCCAACATATTCACCGGATCGTTTGCGACATAAGCATAGAGGTTGAACTGGTCCTCATACCCAACCGGGTCGGTCTGGAGGAACCTGCCGAGGGTGGGTGAGTAGATGCGGGCCTTGTAATAATACATGCCCAGATCATCGAGCCAGACCTGGCCGGTATAAGCGAACCGTCCGTAAGGCTCCCTACCGGTCGTCTCGCTGTTGCGCGGAATGCCATATTCGTCATAGCTGTTGATCGCGATTTTAGTGCCCGCGCTGTCGGCCACCGAGACGATCGAACCCTGATGGTTGACCTGCAGGCTGCGCCGATCGGTGAGTCCTGCGCCTTCATACCAGAGCATCGGATCGTCATCGCCCGGCCCGTGAACATAACGGCTCAGCAGCGTGCCGTTGGTAGCATATTCAGCGACCAGTTCGTTGCCGTCATACAGGAACTGCGTGGTGCCCGAAGGGCCGCTCGCCTGGAACAGCCGCCCCGTCGGATCATAGGTCAGCGTCACCCTGGCCGCACCCGTTGCGGTGAGCAGCCGGTTCTCGACATCATAGGTATAGCTGCTCGATCCGTCCGAAGTCAGATTGCCGTTCAGGTCATAGCCGAACGCTGCCGACCCGATGTTCGTATATTGGTTCAGTCCGTTGGTCGTATAGTTGGGGTTCGCATTGACATAGCCGGTATAAGCATAAGCATCGTTGCTTCGCGTGGTCGAGGCGATCTGGCTGGCGGGATTGTAAGTGAAGCCCGTCGTGACATCGTTCGCGGTGCCGGCAAGGTTATCCGCAAGGCTCGACAGCCGCGAGATCGCGTCATAGCCATAGGTCGAGCCCACCGCCCCGCGCGTATCGCCCGAACGGCGGCTCGCATTGTCATAGGCGATCGTCGCGATCGTCATGCTGCCGTTCTGCTTGATGCTCGTCAGCCGGTCTAGCCCGTCATAGCCATAGACGAAATAGGTGCTGTCCGGATGCGTCACGCGCGTCCGGTTACCGTCCGCGTCATATTGATAGCTCAGCGTCCGGCTCGTGCCGCCCTGATTCGTCGTTGCCGAGGTCAGCCGCCCAAACCCGTCATAGGCGTTGGTCAGCCCCTGCCCCGACGTCGAGCCGAACCGCGCATAGGTCTGATGCCCCTGCAGGTCATAGCCATAATAAACATCGCTCGCACTGCCTGGCACGTTCTTCAGCGTCATCCGGTTGAGCGTGTCATATTGATACGCGATCGTCTGATTGTCGCGTTTCCTCAAGGAAGTCCGGTTGCCGTTGGCGTCATAGCCATATTGTTCGTAATCGCTCTCGTTAAGCGCGCCGGCGGTCTGCATGGCACTGGCGGGCGTAGCGTCGTTGAACGCGCTTGGACGCGCCTTGGCCGGGAACACCCAGCGGCTCTGTCGGTCGAACCCGTCATAGCGCTTCTCCGCGCGATTGCCGTTGGCATCGACCACCTGAGCGATCTGGCCGTTGGCCGTATAGCTGTAGGTCACATCCGCAACCTCGACCGAGGTGCCTACCGCCTTCCGCACCTGCAGCAACTGGCCTGCAGCATCATAGATGTTCTTCGTGATGCGATCGGGGCCCTGGCTCCCCGCCGTCCCAAGCGTGCAGGCGTTCGTCGGCAGCGAGTTGAACGCCGCCGGGTTCATCCGTACCGCGGTACACTGTAAGCGCCCTACCGTATCATAGCTGTACTGGGTAAGACCGGTCTTACTGACCACGGTCCCGACCTTGCCGCTGACCATATCGGTCAGCTTGCGGTCCATCGCGTCATAGCTGGTGTCGAGGATCGTGTTGGCCGTAAACTGGCTCCCCCAATCCTTCACATCATCGGACGTCGGCACCGTGGCTATACTGCCGGTCTCAACCTTCGTCAGATTACCGGCAGCGTCATAGGTGTTGCGCACCGCAGGATGCGGCAGCGGTCCCGATCCATCCGGGTCCGGGCTCACAACACCCGTCACCCGACGCGCCGCATCATAATATGTGTGCGTCGTGTAATCCTGCGTCTGCGCCATTACAGGCACCGCAGTCAGCAGCGGCCCCACCATTCCGACTGTTCCCAGAAGAAATCGAACTGTAGCTGTATTTCGCATCGCGCCCCCCGGTCTATCAAAGCGCTATTCAAGCGCGTTCCATCTCGACTTTTTAAGTCGTCCAACGAATCAACTGCAGCCGTTCAAACCTGCGCTTGCGCTTGTTTCTGATATCCGATCTCCGAAATAGTTATATTGGTAACAGGTCCAGAGAGTCCGAATTTGTCCTGTTCCATCGGCTGCTCGCCTACCGACCCCACGCAGCAAGAGATTGTTAGGACCGGAGCTCGGACCGTAATCATAGTCGGTTCGGATCTCATCCCCAGTGTTCGTACAAGGCACGTAGGTGCGGCAGGTGGACGTTCTTGTTAACAACGAAATTGGAGATCCAGCAGCAACCGGATTACCGGACGAGTCCAGCACGTAGGCCGTCCTCATTGTGTACGTATATGTCGTAACTGGTCGCACCGCCCCAGTAGAAGACGCGGGCCCGGTTTCGGTCACCACCTGACCTCGCGAGTTATAGGTGAAGTCAGTTCGGTAGCCCTTCGGATCGATCACAGCTTGCGGCAGATTGCAGGTCGCTTGGGTCGATTGGCTACATGAAGAGGGGTAAATATACTGCGTTATCAAGTCATCTTCTTCAATGCCCGACTTAGAATGTTTAATTACATAAGTAACGTTATACCTAGTGTCGAACTTGTATTCGACCCGATTACCTTCAGGGTATGTGACGCCTGAAATATCGCCCCTGTCGTTCTGTGAAAATTCGGTAACCCTTGAAAGAGGGTCCTCAACATAATGAAGGTTTAGACTGGCAGACGGCCACATAGGCCCCAAACTGCTGGAGTACGCCAATTGTATGGGCTGACCATCGACTATGGATTGTATCCTGACACTATGCCCAGCAGCGCCCCCCCAAGAGCCGTTGGGATTATACGAATTGATGTAGTTAACCGTGAGGTCATTGGTCTTGATCTGGCTGACCAAAATCTCATCATGAGAAACCGAGTCCGGCGTACCATATCGGGAATAGGATATTTCTATCGTTCCCTTTACAGCAGCACCGCTTATCCGTCTTGGGTAGTAGTAGGTCCAGGATGGACCGTTGCACTTGGGCGTTCCGGGCGTCGGATTGTAAACGCAGGCAGGCTCACCATCGAAAGCAGTGATACCTGTAAAGTCAACTGAAGTTGTCTCGCCGGCAGCATTGCGCAAAATCATTTCATCTTGCGAAGACCCGGCCACCGAAGCAGATCGGCTTTCCTCCAGGTTTTGGCATAAATGCGACGTGTCGCTGTCACAATAGTCTCGGGCCAAATTAATTGCTTGCGTAATATTCCCAGACGTCCTCAAAAGGAAACCGAAATTATTTCGCATAATAGGTATTGGAGAATTCCCCGGATCCACTCCAACCTCCGAGGCCCAGCCCCATACTTCCCTGCCGTCCGGGTAAATTAGCTTGTTGTTCTCAATTTTTAATCCGTATTTATTGGTAAATACGAGCCCATTTGCCGATTGCGTAAGCGTCGCACCGGTATTGAATTCAGCCTCGTATGGATCCGACGAGCCGGAGAGCCGTCGAAATGTCATGCTGCCACCGGGATACCAGTATGTCACATAATCGTAGAATCTGTAGACATATTGCGGATCTCGAACTTGCGATCGAGATCGCACTCCAAAAGACGCCTGCGGAACAAGCTCTACGCCGTTTTGCGGAGCATAAGTGCGGGAGAGAGCGGAATCCCCCGCCCCGCCGATAGAAATCAAAGGAACCGACAGGCCACCGTAGCGACCGGAGTGCAGCTCTACGCCGAATTTACCCAAAACAGGATGCTCGATTGGCGGTGGCAGATGCTGCGCGACTGCCCCCGAGGGCACGAGAGCAGCGAACACCGGAACGCCCGCAAACCACCTTCTCTGAACAAAGACCAAATAGAAAGTCCGAAACAATTCTTCTGCTAACATTACCCCGCCCCTCAATATCCGTTACTTTTTTCAAAACTCGATTATACAAAATAATACAAGGCATTCGTCTTCAATGTTTTGCATAATTATTTTTGACGATAAGTCTTCTCGAATTACGCAGCCTGCCGCTGCGAAAGTACATTACAACCTAATTTTGCGGCAGCGCTGGTAAAACGCCTTAATATTTTGACATGGAGAATGATACAGTAGTGCACTGCTGGAAGGCCAACAGAACTCGAGAAGACTCCACCTTTGCAAACAGAGTTAACGCAGCGCCATTCACGATAAGGCCACTTACCGCGGACAAACCATTCCCAGTTCGGTTTGCGTGCAGTTACCGCCGGTTCCCGGAGTACCGGGATCCAGGCCAGGGCCACCGCCTGGCGGCAAAGATCCACCACCAGAACCCGATCCGCCACCACTAGTGCTTGAAACGCCGGTGATTTTCACGTTGGTGCGGTTGTCGGCCTTGTCGTGGCTATACTCGGTCTTCACATTGTTGTTGACCGCGCCGCTATGCTCGACCACCACCAACCGCCCTTGGGCATCATAGGTATAGGTCACCGTCTCTGCCGCAAATGCCGAACTCACGTTCGCCAGCGCGATCGCCAGAGCGCTCGCCATTACCATGCGCATTATCACATTGCCCCCCTTCGTCGCAGCTTTCCCGACTGAAACAATATGCCATTAGATCGCCACGACCGATCCAGCACAAGCTATAATGACAATTTCTCGTCCATTCCCGATCTTTTACATCCCGAGCAGAACCCTTCGGGGAACTCAATGTCTTCCGCAGAGCAGCAAAAGCAAGCAAATCGGACACAAAAAGAGGGCTGACTACACGCACGCGCCCTCAAACTCGATCAGCTCAATGGGATAATTGTAAAACCGTTGAGAGGAACCACAACAATTTTAGGCGCACAAGACGCAGAAGACTTCACCGTGTCGCGATTTCCCGCTTTATCATAGCTATACTCCATCTGCGCACCAGCGCACCTGCCGCCGTTCAGCGATACGGCCGTGAGACGCCCCAACGCATCATACTCATAATTTTTAGTCTCCTGTCCTGCAGCCAACGCCGCGGGCAGCAAGAGCGTTACCAAAAGCGACATGAATTCCTCCTTTGCCGAAAATCGCAATTCGTTGATTTCTGCACCGATGCCTCCCGACGAAGCAATGCCTTTTCCACCGGGTTTACTGAGGTGGTGCCGGTTTTCTGGACAGGATGCTAAGCTAATCCCGACCTGATGGAATGGCACGGAAATGAAAACGACAAGGAAGCGCTACAGCGCGGATTTTAAGGCGAAGGTGGCGCTGGAAGCGATCCGAGGTGACCTGACGCTGGCGGAGTTGGCCGCGAAGCACGGTGTCCACCATACGATGATCGCGGCATGGAAGCGGCAAGCCATCGGCGGGATGGCGGGCACGTTTTCTGGGGCGAGCGACGCTGCGAGGGCGGCCAGTGAGAGCGAGGTTGAAAAGCTGCACGCCAAGATCGGGCAACTGCTCGTGGAACGCGATTTTTTAGCGAAAGCCTCCGGTCGATGAGCGTGGCGCGGAGGCGGTCTATGATCGAACCTGCTCACCACCGCCTGTCGATTTCGGCGCAATGTCGCCTGCTCCAGATAAGCCGCTCGTCCTATTACTACGCCCCGGTGCCGGAGAGCGAGGAAACGCTGGCGCTGATGACAATGATCGACGAGACCTTCATGGAGTGCCCTTGGTATGGCAGCCGCCAGATGGCGCGGCACCTGCAGCGAGCAGGCCACGCGGTCGGTCGGCGCCGGGCGCGGCGGCTGATGGCGAAGATGGGGCTGACGCCGATCTACCAGCGGCCGCGAACCAGCGATCCCCACCCGCAACACCGCGTCTATCCGTATCTGCTGCGCAAACTGGTGATCGACCGGCCCAACCATGTCTGGTGCGCGGACGTGACCTACATCCCGATGCGGCGCGGCTTCCTTTACCTGGTTGCCATCATGGACTGGGCGACGCGCAAGGTGCTGGCCTGGCGGCTGTCGAACACGATGGATGCCGGCTTCTGCGTTGCGGCGCTGGAGGAGGCTCTGGCCCGCTACGGCAGGCCGGAAATCTTCAACACCGACCAGGGCAGCCCATTTACGTCGCAGGCCTTCACCAGCGTGCTGCGTGATGCCGAGGTGCGGATCAGCATGGATGGCCGGGGCCGGTGGATGGACAATGTGTTCATCGAGCGCCTTTGGCGCTCCCTCAAATACGAGTGCGTGTATCTGCACGCCTTCGAGACTGGATCGGAGTTGCGCGCTGGCCTTGGTCGGTGGATCACCTATTACAATCATCACCGTCCGCACTCGGGCCTTGCCGGGCGCACCCCCGGCGAGGCCTATCGGCGGATCGGACAATCAGACCATGGGGGGCATGCCCCCCATGGTCTGATGATCAAACAGGCGGCATAAATGACAACCGGGATTAGCTTAACTTAGCCGCCAAACTGTCCAAGAAGGCGGGACCACCTCATTAAGGGACGAGGCGTAGCTCCGGTAATTGAGGAAGAAGTCAAACACGAATTACGCCCTTGTTATTCAATAAACATTAAAGCTGAAGGCCGTTTTTGCTTTCCAAGACGAGATTATGAGTGACAGGAACATCACCTCCCAACCTCCAATAGCTTACTAGAATCTCAGTGATTTTACCAGTATCATCGGTTTTATACTGATATGTTAAATTTGGAAGATAAGGATCGTTCATTCCGGTCGAAGGATAAGCACTTCGGGTTCCCGCTCCCCACCACCCTCCACATTTATCAGCCCAGGCATTGACCACTGTCTTGTCAGAATAAGACGCAGCTCGGAGAGCATTTTTTGAGCGCACAAAAACTTGCGCCCCTGCTTGAATACAACTGAGTTTAGGGATAGAGCAATCTACAATATTCCCCTACGTATAGGCCACATCCTGTGAAGGATGCGGGCCTTGCTCAGCGGGGTGCCCAATATAAAACTTATCACCTATTATGACAAAGAAGTAGGGATATTCTCTATCTGCATAAACGATATCTCCTTTAACATCAGCCATACTGTCAAACTTTGGAGAATCGCTTTGTATGGCACCTGCCAATCCCATGGCAACGAATAGAATATTTTCAAAAATCATCGGTACCTCCGCCCAAATATCTTTAGCGCAACCCCATTATAAGGATTTTGATGGGCTGACGGACTCAAGGGGATTCCACCAAGCGCTCTGATTTCTCCTGGTGTCTGATGAATACCCTCGTGAAGGAACTCAACCGTCATTTGATCCATCGTTCCCAAGCCAGGCCGAGAATCAAGAGCTCCCGCATAAATGCGAAGATCGCCAGGATTCATACTCATTTTCGCATCGCCTATCCGAGAATCTAAGCTGACGTTATTTGGGTCTACTGTCGCCGTCGCGCTAGCAAGATTCGATGCGATCTCGTTTCCAGTAACATTGAATGGTTCAACACCATCAACCTTGACTTGGAATTTTGTGTCACCCGCTTGGGCGGCAGCGTTCGCGGCGTTAGTCATTGCGCTTTCCGCCTTAGCATAATCCTTATGATCGTCTGCCGTCGCAGCACGATATTGAACTTTGTTGTTTTCGTCCTTGTAAGCAACACGATCGATTTGACAGGAATACGCGCCCTCACCGTTTTTGGTGCAAGACATCCCAGTGGGGTCTTTTCCATTGACGGGATCGTTTGCGACAACTGATCCGCTTGAGGCGGCGCTGCCATAGCGGTGCGGTTTTCCCGAGGCGGTGCAGCGGTTTACGCGCACACGCGGGACGCGGATCGGGCGGGAGGCCGGATTCGCCCTTGAGGCGGTTTTTCATGACCGCGCGAGCGGCCTTCAAAGATCAGGTGGCATCATGCGCGCGGACGCGCGCAAGGGCAAGCGGCTACGGCACCGTGAGTCTCCCCACCAGTGCCGTCTGTCTCCCTAAAAAACGATGTGCAGACAATGGCTTAACCCACAGGGGGAGCCAGTCCTTTTATCTTGCTATTTTCCTACGGCACACCACCATCACATTCCCGGATACTCAAATGCATTTTCGATATAGACTACATCGCCTGACTTATCGACGAAGACCCTGTAAATGCGTCCAAAACGGTTCGCTTTGTCAACTCCGCCATAGACTTGATACATGCGAACAATATCGCCCTCTTTTATTCGGTTCGACAAACGGGGTTTAGGGATTTCCAAACCTTTAGTTAGGTCACCGGAAAGGGTGTAATCTAGGTGCAGCTTCTTCAACAGTCCGAGGAAAGCATCTTCTCGCATGGGGAGCTTAATCGATAGATTGTATTGCTTGTCGAAGGGAACCTCCCCGTCGTTGGCAATAATCATGCTATTTCCCCGGTCAATTTGCCCGGCATCCGAATTATGCGTTGGGCCGCAAGCTGTCAGAAGAACTAGGCAGAGAGCGTGAAAAATCCTCATCATTTCGACCCTCCACACACTTCAGGGCTGCTTTGACATGTGGGAATTTTGGGCTTCAGATCGTTGCCTGATCCGGGGCGAAGGACGCTCGTAGGAGCTTTGTCACCAGTGATTACGTTGTAAGCTGTTCCAGCGTAAGCGTTAGAATTATCAGAGCGAGGCGTGTAGTCGAGCTTTGCGTCATCAACGGCCTTGTTGAAGTTGGTCAGCTTACTCTGGGTATCTGAAAATTTGCCAGGAACGACAACGCGACTTCCCTCAACAACCGCGCCTCCGGGTTGCTTAGTGTCATAGGACTTTGAAGCTGGTCCGAATGTTGTGACCAATTTGGAATTCTGAGAGCTGTTAGGAGAGATTGGCGCAGCCCGGTCGCTCGCAGCGCCGGAAAACCCACCCTTATATTCTGGGTTTGGCCCGCCACGGGAGACCATTGTGACGCCCGTTTCGGTGTCACGGATCACGATATATTGATGTTCGAAACCCATGCCGCCGCTAATTGGATAATACTGGAGTTGAACGATCGTATCCATCCCCGTCGGGTCTGTGCCGTTCACCGGATCGTTATTGACATAGGCATAGAGGTTGACCTGATCCTTGTAGCCGACGGGATCGGTCTGGAGGAATCGGCCGAGAGTGGGCGAGTAGATCCGGGCTTTGTAATAATACATGCCGAGATTCTTCAGCCAGGTCTGCCCGGTATAGGCGAACCGTCCATAGGGCTTGATACTCGTCGTCGTGCTGTTGCGCGGAATGCCATATTCATCATAGCTGTTGATCGCGATCGCATTACCGCTGCTGTCGGCGATCGAGACCACAGAGCCTTGATGATCCACCTGCAGGCTGCGCCGGTCCGACAGGCCCGAGCCGTTGTACCAAACCAGCGGATCGTCATCGTTCGGGCCATGAATATAGCGCGCCACCATGGTGCCCGCGCTGTTATACTCGGCCACCAGTTGATCGCCGTCATAGAGATATTGAATAATCCCTTCCTGACTGCCCGAAGTCTGGAACAGCCGCCCGTTCGGATCATAGACCAGGGTCGCCGTCGTCGCTCCGCTTGCCGCCACCAATCGGTTCTCGGCATCGTAGACATAGGCAGTCGAGCCGTCATTGATCAGATTGCCATTGGCATCATAGCTGAAGCTTGCCGATCCGGCGGCGGTATACTGGTTCAGCCCGTTCGTCGTGTAATTGCGGTTGACGCTCACATAGCCCGGAAAGGCATAAGCATCGTTGCTGCGTGTGCGGCTGATGATCTGGCTGGCCGGATTATAGCCGAAGGTGCTGGTGACATCCTTTGCGGTGCCCGCCAGATTGTCGTTCAGGCTCGCGAGCCGCGAGATGCCGTCATAGCCATAGCTGCTGCTGACCGCACCACGCGTATCGCCTGAAACCCTACCCTGATTGTCGTAGCTGACCGTCGCAACGGTGGTCGAACCGCTCTGTTTGATCGCGGTCAGCCTGTCGAGACCGTCATAGACATAGGTGAAGTAAACATTATCGGGAAAGGTCAGCCGCGTACGATTGCCGTCTGCATCATATTGATAGCTCAGCGTGCGCGTATGGCCAGCCTGATTGGTGGTGGCCGAAGTCAGCCGCCCAAACCCGTCATAGACATTGGTCAGCCCCTGACCTGTTGTCGGGTCGTTGAACCGGGTGTAGGTCTGATGACCTTGCAGGTCATAGCCGTAATAAACGTTACGCGTTGTCCCTGAAGGTGAGCACGCCCCTACCTGGATCGGCGCGCACCCGTTGGGGATGTATTTCGAAACCAGCCGGTTCAACGCGTCATAGTTGTAGGTTATCGTTCTTCCGTCGCGCTTTCTCAGCGACGTCCGGTTGCCATTGGCGTCATAGCCATATTGCTCATAATCGCTTGACGATACGCTTCCCGGACTCGTCTTCGACGGGAAGTTCCATTTGGTCTGACGGTCGAACCCGTCATAGGTCATGCTCGCCTTGTTGCCATTGGCATCGATGACGCTCGTCCGCTTGCCGTTGGCGCTGTACGTATAGGTCGCATAGGCCTGTTCGAGGCTCGTCCCGACACCCTTACGGACCTGGGTCAGTTGCCCGGCGGCATCATAGACATTCTTCGTGATCCGGTCGGGGCCGTTGCTGCCCTGCGTTCCCAGCGTGCATGCACTAGCCGGCAGCGAGCCATAAGCCGAAGGATTCATCCGCACGGCCGTGCATTGAAGCCGTCCCATGCTGTCATAGCTGTATTGCTTCAACTGATAGCTGGTGCTGCCGCTTTTAACCGTCTCAGTAAGCTTGCGCCCCATTGCGTCGTAGGTCATCGACAGCGTCTGGTTGACGCTGAGGCTCCAGCCCGATGGCGCACTTCCCGCTGCAGGTACCGTTGCAATATACCCCTTTTCAACCTTGATGAGATTGCCGCGAGCATCATACGTATTACGCACTGCCGGATGCCTCAGCGCGCCCGCCCCGTCCGGGTCCGAACTGACTGCACCGACCACCCGGCGCATCGCATCATAATAGCTATGCTTCGTATAGTCCGACGTCTGAGCAGAAACCGGCGTTGCCAGCAGCATCGGCACCGCAGCCGCAGCACCTGTCAGTGCAGGAAACCATCTCATCCCCATCGCTCGCCCCCTCACGAACATGTCGCCAGCCCCGCACGCGGACTGGTCTCGCTGATCCGGTTGCCCAATTCATCATATACGTAACAGGTCCGTAGCGTCTGCCCGTTGGCGGTTGTCGCCGTACCCGTCAGCAGCAGATTGCTTCCATGCGATGCATTGCCCTGTTGATATTGGTAGCTCTTTACGACTTTATCAGCTGTTCCCGCCGCGCAGTTGCCGTTGGCGTCAGCAGAACTCGTCCTGCAATATTCTTCCGAAGCCAAAAGCCATACCGGAGAATCCGTGCGAGCATAGCCGTTACCGCTCTTGAACCAGCCATATAGCTGTTGGTAGTGATATCGCATTTGCGGTCGCACGCCATTGACAGCAGGCTCCGTAACCTTGGTTACCAGTCCCGTCGCGCCATCATATTCGTAGTTTGTTACGTGGCCAGCCGCATCCGTAACGGCGTTTGGGCGATTGCATGTTTTGATATTGCTACAGGATGACGGGAATGTTGCCGTCGTAACCAGATCCGAAAGACCAGACCCCGGCTTTGCCTTCATCCTCATGCTCGTCACATTTCCGCGACCATCATATGTGTATTGGACAATGCTGCCATCAGGGTTCGTGATCTGCTCCAAAAGATCATCACGTTTCAAATACGACGCATTGGCGTTTGCACCGCCCCACACGAACTCACTCCGCCTCCCCAAGGGATCGGTTACGCTGGAAACATGACCTGCGTTTTTAATAAAATAAGTTCTGTTGACCGGCTCATTACCCGCACGCGATATTTCAAACGCATATATGGAGGATTGCCTAGTTAAAGAGACAGACTGCACGTCACGGCAGGGGTCTCCAGCAACTTTGGGGTCCGAATATGAAAAAGTCTCTGAGGTCCCGTCAGCAAGGACCTGCTTGATTACACGATCACGGCTGCCGTTCCAGGTAGCATCATCATATGCGTTAGCCCCGTCCCATCCCCTGTATCCATCACAGGCGTCATACGTATTGGCAATTGTGCATCCTAAGTTACCGGGAGTGGTCACACACGTGAGATGATCCCTACCAATTGGTGAAGTAATACTTCCCATATCATTGTAATTATATCCTCGTATGCCAGAGTATCTTGTATATCCGAATGTATATCTCCGTCCATCCGGCAAAGTAACAGAAGACAACTCACCTCCCTGATTATAGGTTATAGTTGCGATAACATTAGATTTTGAGCAATCAATTATTGTACTTTTATCAACGTAAACTAGATTGTAAGCGCATATTCTTTGGATTCCCTGAGATGCTGGTTCACGAAAAATCATAAATCCAGCAGAAGTATCGGAATGAGAAGCGTTTGTGACTTCAGGAAACGGAATATGCTCGTTTACATGAAAGCCGTTTCTTGTCGAAATTTGCGAATCTGACAAAAACTTCAAAACTCCGTTATTGATTAACGCCCCCAATTTAAGCACGTTTCCGCTGCGCTCCGTCAATGTAAAGGTACCCGGCGAATCAGATCCGGCATTCGCATTATACCCTCCCGGCTGATCAGAAACCCACGTCAACGTGCTGCCGTTAAAAGTCGAGGGTTCAAACTTCTCGAGATCGAGATTGGCATTTTTTATTTCGAACAGGCTTAAATTCCCCCCAATAGAAAGGAAGGCGCCATACTGCCAATTTTTATAAATAGGAGCGCAATTACACTCATCATACTGCGTGGTTTCGTCGTATTCTGCATAAGTGACTATGCCCGCATTTCCAGAATTAGTTGAAAAGCTCCATCCAGTTTTATTGTCCACTTGGGATGAACTATCATAATGGAGAGAAGCCGTAATCTTGCTTGGCCATTCCCCATAACCAATTTCAAACAAGGGAACATCGTAAACAAAAGATCCCATTAGATAGCTGACACCATGTGGACTTACCACGTCAGTTGACCGCGCATTGGTGACGTCAATTTCCTGCGCAAATGATGCGTGTGGCCAAATGATATTAACAGCAATAAATAACATGCATACGTTCTTTATTATTACCGCGGTATAAGAAAAAATCTTATCCATGAACATCATCCATCCCTTGTCGCCAGAAACGCTCATCCGAGAATCTCAAAACAGACTATAATATCGTTAAACCTATTGATTAAATGCGGCTCAATTTTCGCTGACACGCGAAATATTTCTATTCAGTTCAAATTGATTCCACCCGAGCAGGTTGCCGTGACGGTCAGGGTTCCTGTGGCGGTTTTGCCGAGACTATCGGCGACCGTGTAGGTGAACTTTGAAATGCTTTGGCTATTGCCAGCGACAACCTGCGCGGTTGAGCTATTGCTGACGCTCGCAGTGGAAATGCCGCTCGTTTTGACAATCGACTTCAACGTCAACGGCGTGTTCCCATCGGGGTCGCTGTCATTGGCGATGAGATTGATCTGCCCGACATTGCCACACGGCAGTGTAATGGAGTCATTCTGGGTGACCGGCGCCTGATTGGAGGTAGGCGTAGGTGTCGGGGCTGGAGTCGGCGTGGGGGAAGGTGACGGCGACGGACTTGGCACCGGTGTGGGACTTGGCGAAGGCGTAACGGCCGAACATGCCGGAGGTGTTCCCGAGCCCATATAATAGTTGGTCCGGTTGTCGGCATGGTCGAAGCAGCTACGCGTTTTCCATCCGCTCGATGGCCCGCCCGAGATGCTGCTCTGGGTCAGTCGTCCGAGCACATCATAGCTGTAGCTGGTGGTTTCCGAAGCCGAACTCACCCCAACGGATAACGCCAGCAGAGATACGCCGAAAAGGCGCACAAAACGTCGTTTCACTTTCATCAAGGCCCCCGTTGATACGTATTCCCCAATACGCATTACGTACTACCCACGATGGGGTAGCCCTTCCCGCCTGGCAAGGCATTTCTCACAACACATCCATTCCGGATGTTTATCTGTGGATCACCGAGGCTCCGGCATAGGGGTCATAGGCAGGCGGCGACGCGGACGGTATCGGCGCGGGCAGTTCAGAAGTAACGTGCGATGAGGGAATACTGGTACGTTGCACGCTGCCGATCGCGCCTCTGAACCCGGAAACGATCGTTGACGCACCGAACAGCACAAAACATCCCAGCACGACCGTGAGTCCCCGGCGGATATCGAGCCTGCCGCCGAGCATCAGCAATCCGACCATCGCCACACACAGGATCGCGACCGTGGTGGCAACGGTGCCCAGCACCGTTCCTTCCACCCACGCCATTGCCGCAAGAAGCGGCGACGGTCGCGACGGATCGCTTAGATAAGCTCCCGAAAGCAGGACGATCATTTGAGTACCACTTCTGCGACGAAGCGCCGTCCGCCGCTGCGCGCAAGTTGCACGAACACCCCGATGGTCGAGCGCACATAATGCGCCACATCGTCACGATTAAGCCTGGTACCGCTTTGCAGTGCCAGCAACACCAGTTGCTCGACTGCGCCGTCAGTGCTGTCAGCATGGATGGTCGTCATCGATCCGGGATGCCCGGTATTGACCGCACGTAAAAAGGCATAAGCCTCGCTGCCGCGCAACTCGCCAAGGATGATCCGGTCGGGTCGCATGCGCAGCGACGCAGAGACCAGATCGTCGGCAGAGACATCGGCTTCCCCCAGTGCGCTGCGCGCCGCCAGCAACCCGATCGCATTGTCATGGCGGATACGCAGTTCAGGCGTATCCTCAATGAAGATCAGTCGCTCTTCCGCAGGAATCTCGTGCAGCAAGGCATTAAGAAAGGTGGTCTTGCCGGTCGAGGTTCCGCCGGAAACCAGGATATTGCGCCGCGCCCGCACCGCAGCCGACAAAGTGCCTGCAATATCGCCCGAAGCAAGCCGCTCCGCCAGTTCGCGATCCACATCGGATCGCCCGGTTGCATCACCGGTGCGCGTTTCAGCGAAGGCGCCGCCTGCCACATAATCCGCAAGTGAGAGATCGGAAGCGACATGTTTGCGGATCGCGATCGCGAGATGTGCTCGTGTTGCCGGCGGTGCGATCACCTGTATGCGCGCGCCATCGGGCAGGACCGCCGATAACAGCGGATGTTCCCGATTGATGCCTTGGCTGGAAAGGGCTGCAACCTGTCGGGCAAGCCGCGCCAGGCTGAGCGACGTCAGTTCCGGCGCATCCTGTCGTTCGACAAGCCCGGTGACGGTCTCGACCCAGAGTTCGCCGGGACGATTGACATAGATGTCGGTGACATCCTCACGCTCCAGCACGCCGGCAAAAGGCTCCAGATAGGAGCGCAGATATACCCAGTCCCCGATCGCAGCGACGCTCACGGCATCTGCCCTGTCGGCCCGGCTCCGGCAAAGTCGAGATCGCGCGCGACGAACACGCTGACGCTGGTGCCGGGTTTGACCTTGAGTGTCGGGGTGATTTTATCCGGTTGCGTCACCGAACCCCGGATCCCCTGCAGCGATCCCGGCAAGGCAACCACCACCGGCGAGTCTGCCGAACGGGAGGCGAGATTGACGCCCAGATCGAGCACCGATTGAAGGATGGCGCCCGAGAAGCGTGCAAAAAAATGGCTATTCACATGCGCCTTGACGCCGCTTCTTCCCATCGTATCGGCGGCAGGCGATCCAAGCGCGATGGTGACGCCATCAGGGCGGATCAGCCGCGACCAGATGATGAGCGCGCGTTTCTGTCCCTGCGCCACGTCGCCGGAATATTGCCCGATCAGCCTGCTGCCGCGCGGGATCAGGATTTTCGATCCGTCGAACCCGCGAATATCGCGCTGGACGAGCGCACGGGCAAAGCCGGCATGACTTGAATCGAGCGCGGTTTCGAGAATGACGGGAATGAGCGTGCCTTGCGGCACGGTCGTCGCCGGATCGGAGAACATCGCAGCATGCGCACGATCCGTATTGCTGACAACCGCGTCCTTTGTGTCGTTCCCGGTCTTTTTCGACGACGGTGGCGGCGTGGGAGATGCCGCGCTCGATACCGGCGCGCCATTATCGACGACGAGCGCCGGAGCGGCGAGATTGCGCGGCGGCCCGGGCTGCGCTGGCGGCGTTGCCGGGGACGACGGGACATAGACAATTTGCGGCTGCGGCGCAGGGGCCGGAGGCGGCGCTGGTGTGGGCGTCGGCGTCGGTTGCGGCGTCGGCACGACCGCCGGTGACGGTGGCGGTGCAGGCGGCACATAGAGCGGCGGTGCTGTGGTGTCCTGAGCGGCAACGCCCGGTTGCGGCAGGCTCGCCGGCGCGGTCAGCGCACGCCGATGCGCGTCGAGGATCCAGAACAACAGCAGCGCCGCGACCAGCAAACCGATCGCGATGACGAGCCCGGAGGGAGCGCCACGCGCACGCTGGACGACCGGCCTGATATCGCGTTCGGCAACGATTGCAGGATCGGTGCGCGGATCCTCGGCAGTTCCGGTCATCACTGCGCCTCGCCCTGCACGAACCGGTCAGCATGGGCATCATGATGGTTGATCCGGAAGATCAGCCGGTCATGCACATTGTCGAGTACATACAAGCCGTCTCGCATATGGCCGTTGGCGAGCGTTTCGGCACCCTTGTCGTCGCGAAAATAGGTCGCGGGCAAAGCAACTTTTTCAGGCCAGCGAATGTAGACATGCGTCCCGTCATCGCTGATCGCGGACGGATAAAGCGCGTGATCGCCATGCAGCTTGTAGCGACCAACCACGGCGTTGAGCGAGGTTGAGGCATCCGTGTCTGCATCCTTCGCCTGTGCCGCGGGATACAGAAACTGCACCATATAGGGCATGGATGCCGACGCAGACGACAGCGACACCAGATCGAAAGCATAGACCCTGGTGCTGGTGACCACGGTCATATTGGTGCGCACACCGCCCCTGAGCGGCTTGAGAAAAAGGTGGTTGCCGGCACGGCCGGAACTCACCTGCCAGGCCGAACTGTCTCCTACCGCAACGCTCTCGATATGATCGTCTGCGGCCAGAGCGACGGTCAGCTGATAGCCGGGTGCGGATTCAAGCTGAACAACCTGATCGGCCTGATAGCGTACCGTCTGGATATGCGGATCGCCATTACCGGGCCCCGGCATCACCTGGGCTGTCAGCGGAGAGATGGCCACCACCCCGGCAGCAAGCGCAAAACCCAGCCACTGTCTCATTGTGGCGCCGCCGCATTGGTATCGGCAGGCCCAGCTTCAGGCGCAGCGCCTTGCGGATCCGGTCTGGGCAGCGTTTCGGCGCTGCGGTTGTAGCGGGTGACCTCAAACCCGAGCGGGTTGAAATAGCGATCCTCGACGCTGAGCGGCTTGTTCGAGAAGGTATAGCGGATCACCGCCACCCAGGTGCGCGGCGCGCCGATATGACCGCCTGCGTCGTGCCGCCGGGTCTGGAAGCGCACCATCGCGACATTGTTGCCCATCGGCGTCACGCTGGTCACCTGCACACCGACCACACTCGAGCGCGGATAACGCGCCAGCGGGCTCGCCGGGTTGGAGGCCTGCATCGACGCGATATAGCGCTGCCGAGCACGGCCTGCGGACCATAAGGCAACCTTGCGATAGTCGGATTGCAAGGCGTCGGCATTATACCCTTCGCGTGCAATCACATATTGGACGAGAAAGGATTGGGTAAGCGCCGAGCGGCTCGATACCAGTTGCGGATCGAGCGGCCTCAGTTCCTGCACATAGCCCGTCTGGCGATCGACCATCAGCGTATAGGGCACCGCAGTCTTCAGCGGCATCAGAAACACCAGCGCCAGTGCCTCGAACAAGGCAATCGCAGCAGCCGCTCCGGCAACGATCCAGGCGATCCGGCGTGAGGAGCGCAACGCATCCTGACGATCCTTCGCCCAGCTGTCGGCTTCGGCATAATAGGCGTCGAGCGCCTGTTTCGATTCATTCTTCATGCAAGACGATCCCGCGCGGTGGCACGCGCCGAAACGCGCGATCCCACCCGACGTGCAAAATGGTGCCCAAGCGGCGTCGACGCAGCCATTGGCCGATCATGATCGCGCATTCGCCCGGCATCGGCAGGCAGACGCGGTGGCGCGGTGGCGCCGCTGTTCGGCGGTGCAGCGTCGCGCCGTGCATTTGCCGATACCGCCTCGGCGATGACCGCAGCGCGCGACCGGTTTTCAATCGGCACGGCAGGACGGTTGTGCGGAACAACCGCCCCGCTCCCCCGGCCCTCCCGATCCGATCCGCCAAATGCCTGCGGCCAGGAAACCGGCAATTTCCAGCTGAACGCAATGCGCGCCATGACCAGCAGCATCGCCGCCAGCACGACCGCGAACACCGCTGTCGTTGCGAGAAGCTGGGCCGGAGCCCCGCCGATTGCGAGATTTGCCGCGCGCTGCGCCAGAAGCTGCGACAACCAGGGTTCGATCAGCGCCAGCTCGATACCAAGCACGATCGCGGTTGCAAGTGCCCCCAATGCGGCCGCGATCAGCCCCCGCAGCCAGCCTTCGAACAAGCCGCGCGTGCCTTCGAACAGCAAAAAGGCCAGGAACAACGGTCCCAGCGCCAGCAACAGCCCCGCCGCAATCCGAACGAGAGCAAAGGCGCCGATTGCGCTTGCCAGGAACAATACCCGTGATCCGCCGATCGCAAACGCGTCAAAGCCCGCAAATATCGGCGGTGCCACCTGACGCGGATCGCGCACATCGCCGATCGGCCCCACCCCATAGACCGCAAGTGCCGCAAAGGCGCCATCGACTGAATCCAGATGCGCCACCAGCCCGCCATTACTACCCGGCAGCCCCGCAGGCGCACCGATTTCTGAAACCAGACTGGCAGGCTCGCGTAGCGTGACGTCGTAAAGCACGCGCTGATAGGCAGGCCAGCTTGTGGCAAAGGCCAGCACGATGCCGATCTTCACGAATGCCAGAACGCCTTCGCGGACGGTCGGCATCTGTGCGAACAGCATGCGATAGCCGATAAAGGCGATGAACAGCGTCAACAGGCCGGTCAAAAGGATCGATACGCTCGATCCCGGTGCCGCCAGCGCCTGATAGCCTTGTGCACCCAGCGTTTGCGCCTGACAATCGAGATAGCCGATCACGCCGGGTGCGAACCGGTCGACATCGACAGGCGCATTGCAAAGCATCTGCATCATGCCCGCTCCAGCAAGGGCTCGAGCCAGTGTTCGGGGTCGTCGCCATGTTCCGCGCGTAGCGCATCGAGCATCCGCACCGTATGTTCGCGCCCCGACAGAATCGTCAGCAGATCGCGTTCGCCGGTCAGATTGAGCCGGGCCACGACGCTTTCGGCACCATGTTTGACCAGGAAACAATGCGCGCTGTCGGGCAGCGTGCGCACCAGCTCGAACTCATGCGCGGTCAGCCCGAAGCCATCCATATAGTCGGCAGCGCGCGCTTTTGGGTTGGCCATAAAGATCTGGGTGGCGGCCTGTTCGATGATCGCGCTGGCAATCCGACTTTCGAGCGCATCCTGCGCGCTTTGGGTAGCAAAACCGACAATGCCGTTGCGCTTGCGGATGGTCTTTTCCCAGTCCTTGATCCGGCGAACAAAGACTGCGTCATCGAGCGCTTTCCAGCCTTCATCGACGACAATGATCGAGGGCGATCCGTCGAGCCGCTCTTCGACGCGATGGAACAGATACATCATCGCCGGCGTGCGCAGCGCTGCATCGTCGAGGATCTGGGTCATGTCGAACCCGACCGCACGCGCGGCAAGATCGGTACGGTCGGTGGGATTGTCGAACAGCCAGGCCCGCTCGCCGTCACCCCACCAGGGCCGCAGCCGTGCCCACAGATCATCGGCGCGGGGACGACGCTCTCCCCGGAACAGTTCGACCAGATGGCGCAAGCGGCGATATTCGGGCGGCTGCTGGAAATTGGCATCGACCGCATCGCGCATTGCAGCGAGTTCCTCGACATCCTTGCTGTCCGCCAGCAGCGCCAGCCAGTCGATGAGAAACTGGCGATTGGCAGGCGTATCGACAAGCTGCAACGGATTGAGGCCCGATGGTTCGCCGGGACGCAGCACATCATAGCTGCCGCCGATTGCGCGAATGAAGAGTTCGGCGCCGCGATCCTTGTCGAAAAAGATAATGCGCGGATCGAATTTGCGTGCCTGGGCGAGCAGGAAGTTCAGCACCACCGTCTTGCCCGAGCCCGATGGCCCGATCACCGTGAAGTTGCCTAGATCGCCCTGATGGAAATTGAAGAAATACGGGCCCGCCGCCGTTGTTTCGAGCAGCGTTACCGCCTCACCCCAGTGATTGTCGGCGGCTTTGCCGATCGGGAAATTATGGCCGCTCGCCAGCCCTGCGAAATTGGCGGTCGAAACCATGCCGCGCCGGGCGATATATTTGAAGTTACCGGGAAACTGCGCCCAGAAGGCCGGCTCCAACGCAATTTCCTCGCGCACCGAAATCACGCCCAGATCCGCCAGCGTCGCCTGCACCTCCGCGGCGCCTGCATCCACCTCCTCCGGCGTATCGCCGCGCACACCGATGGTCATGTGATGCTCGCCGAACCCTGCCCGGCCCGCCGCAACGTCGTCCTTGGCCTGCACCAGATCGGCGCGCAGGCTTACCGCCTCGTCTTCGGCCGAGCGCATCCGGCGCAGGGCCAGATTCATTCGCCCCAGTGCCGCCTGACGTTCGACAAAGCCGAAGGATTGCGACAGCACCAGTTCGAAGGGCAGCCTGAGCAGCTCATCGAACATGCCGGGACTGGTCTGGCCGGGATAATCCTTGATCGATACCAGCGCCAGAAATCCGCGCGGCGTCGGTCCCGCCGGACCAAGCTCGACCGTTTCCTGGCCGAAGCTGATCCGCCTGTAGGGGAGATAAGCACCGATATCCTGGGTCGGCAACAGGACAGGACGCATCTCGCCGTTCAGGAGATTGGAGAGAAATTCGAGCGGTTCGGAACATACCCCGTGCGGACTGTCATAGACCGACAGCAAGCGCGGCGCATAACTGCCGAGTGCGGCGAGCAGGCCATCGCGTGCGACATCGAGTTGCCGGACCTCATGGCCAAGCATCGCATCCGGCGTGTCACCGCTCTTGCCGAACCAGTCGCGTACCCGGTCGAGCATGCCGAGCCTGCCCTGCAGCGGCCGGCGCACCAGCGTCAGATAGAGATCGTTGATATAGAGCTTGCGGCTCGCAAGCCGTGCCTGCCAGGCGCGATCGAGCCGCTGCGAGAAGCGATCGGGAAAATCGCCGGATACATCCGCATCGATCCGCCTGCGGATGATGTGATGGTAGAGTGCGAAACGCGAGGTGCCGATCGCCTGCAGCATCGCATCGCGCAGGCGTTTGCGATAATTAAGCTCGTCGGTATCGGCGGTTTCGAACAACAGGCCGCGCAGATGGATCATCTGCATCAGCAAGCCGTCACGCGTTGCGATCGTATGGCCGTCTACATGTCGGGCAAAGGGAAGATGCGTGCCGACCGGACGTTCGCGTGCGACGGTCTTTCGATCGGTGCTTACGGGCGGTAGGAGTTGCATTGCCAGATCGCATAGTTTTTCACGCGCGGACAACGCCCTACCCGGGTCAGCCACAGATCGAAGAAACGCGGTTCGCGCACGCACAGCACCATGCCCGCCAGGTGGATGATACCTGCGATCGCCAGCACCCAGATGCTGCGGAAAATCAGGAACAGTTCGGTAGCAACCACGGCGTTGGCAACGAAATAGCTATAGGTCACACCTGCGAACATTTGCGGGCGTGTCAGCGCCACGAACAGAGAATCGCGCTCGACCACACTCACCGCTCAGCCGCCGAGCTGAGCGGTGGACTGGATCCCGGCGACGATGCTGGCGGCACCGAACAGAATGAAGCAGCCGAGAATGACGGTGGCGCCATAGCGCCAGTTGATGCGCCCGGTCAGCATCATAAACCCGACCGCCGCCACCGCGATCACCGCAACGACCGTCGCAATCGTGCCGAGCAAAGTGCCCTGCAGCCAGTGGACGGCAGCTACAATGGGTCCCGAACCCGCCGGATCGCCGAACTGGTCCTGGGCATGGGCTGCCGCGGAATAGAGAAAAGCGGCAGCCACCGATGCGTAGCGGCTTGCCTGATTTACGCCTGAACGATGCACAATGCCCCCCGGCAGCGATAATGACTCACCCCAAATAGGTACGCCACATTTTTGGCGTCCGTAAAGGGCTTTGCCGCAGTCCTGCCTCGAACGAACTGGTGACGACGATCAGCAGACATAAGCCAACATCATGAAATAGCGCCATATTTTAATTGCAATCGCAGGCCTGGAACAGGCTTGTCTTAAATTCAGTTCCAGAATGGATACAAAATCCCTGAGAGAGCATGACTTTAAATCAGCGCTAAAAAGTGATTTCAATTCAAGATGTTATAGCACAACGCACTCCCAATCTCCTTCAAGACCAATGCGTGGAAACCCGTAATTCGGCTTGACAGGATGCTATACCATCACGCAGCTTCTACCCATAAAGGGGTAGTCACAAGCCCCGAAAAACGGGGGCGCATCATGCGATTATCCACGCGTTTGCTGGCGGGCGTTGCAGTCGTCGGTATTGCCGGCATGTCGACGACATTGCCGGCCTCGGAAACCACCACCTACAGCTATGATGCGTTTGGAAGACTGGTGCAAAGCACCGTCTCGGGCGGACCGTCGAGCGGGTGGAAATCCCGCAGTTGTTTCGATCATGCCGACAACCGGACCAATTATTATATGGGATCGGGAACGCCTCCAGGCTGTCCAAGCGTCGCTCCGGCGCCCACGCCTTCCCCCAGTCCTTCGCCCTCTCCAACTCCGACGCCCTCCCCAACACCGACACCGACGAGCAGTCAGGGACCGGTTACGCAGGACGACTCGGTCAGTATTCCCTGCAACACCAGCAGCAATGTCAATCTGCTTTCCAATGACAGCGACCCTGCTGGCAATACACCGCTGGTGCTCCAGTCGATCACCCGCACCAGCGGCTCATCCACCGCGACGAAGATCAGCAGCACCTCGGTTCAGGTGAATGCGCTCGACAAGGGCTATTCTTATTTCACCTACACGGTGGCCGACAGCGCAGGAAAAACCGCGACCGGGCAATTGACCGTTCAATCCACCGGTACCGTTGCCAACTGCGTCGATGGCGGTTCGCTCAACTGAGCATTCACATCATCTGATATTTAATTTTGGGGGAACCATGAACAGGATGCTCAAGCGTCGACGTGCGCTGCTTGCCGCAAGTGCCACTGCGTTGTTAGCCAGCGGCGCACTTTCGAGTGCCCATGCTCAAAGCGAGGATGCGCCTCCGCCCCCTTCCCGCTATGTTCTAGATTCGAACAGTGTCAACCTGGCGACCGGCAATTGGCAAAAAACGCATTTGCTGGGATCCATCGGTGCCGGCCAGGGGAAAATGTCGCTCATTGCAATCGGTGGTTCTTTACAACGTCGTGGCGCCACCGTTTCCTACTCCGGCAGCACCTGGTCGGTCGTCGTTCCTTCCGACACGAAAAGCACTACAGAAAAGTTCACCAAATCAGGGTCGACGTTTACATCCACGCTGGGAGACGGAGCAAGTCTCGTACAGAACGGCAGCACGTACACACTTACGACATCAGACGGTTCCGTTTACACTTATGGGTACAACGCGAAAGCAACGGCGGACAGCTATTTCGTCGTCGCAAGGCTCAGCGAAATCCAATACGCCGACGGGCGGCACGATCTATTACATTACAATAGCGGTACCTATTGCAGCAATAATCTCGATAACTGCTATAATGGCACATACATCACCAAGGTGCGCCTGCAAAGCATCACAAACGATTACGGGTACCAGATTCGGTATAACTACGCGTCGAATAACATGACGGTTAACACGCAAGGGAACAAATGGGATACCCTTGATTCCGTCACCTTGCTGAACATGGCAAACGAAGCCTGCGATCCCACGGCGTTAAGTTGTAGCTATAGCCAAAGCTGGCCCACCATTTACGGCAGTTGGACAGGCGACGGGTATACCGACACGGCTGGCAGACATACATCCATAACCTATGTCACCGGGACGCCTACAAAGATTGACATCACCCGTCCGGACTCATCTTCTCCAGACACCGTCATCACTCTGGATTCCAATTATCGCGTAGCATCCATCGACAAGAACGGTCGTACCTGGAGCTATCAGTTCTCGCAGTCGGGCACGACAATGACGGTGACGATCACCAATCCCGACAACACGCATCGCACCGTGGTTTCCGACACCGATGTCGGCCTGCCGACCAAAGTCACCGACGAAAACGGCAACGTCACCTCCTACAGCTATGACAGCTATGGGCGCCTGACCAAAACCACCTTGCCGGCAGGAAACTACGTCACCTACACCTACGACGCGCGCGGCAATCGAACCTCGACGGTCAAGCATACCGCATCGGGCTCCACGCTCACCACATCGGCAAGCTACCCCTCCTCGTGCAGCAATACGGTGACCTGCAACCTTCCCACCAGCACCACCGACGCGAACGGTAATGTCACCAACTATGCCTGGAATTCGGCGAACGGCGAGCTTTCAAGCGTCACCAAGCCCGCCGATACCAGCGGCGTTCGCCCACAAACCCGCTACACCTATTCCTCGCTTTACGCCTATTACAAGAACGCGTCGGGATCGGTCGTCAAGTCGAGCACGCCGGTATCGCTGCTGACCGCCATCTCGCAATGCCGTTCGGGGTCAAGCTGTTCGGGCGGTGCCAACGAAGACAAGACGGTGATCAGCTACGGGCCGCAAAACGGCACGGCGAACAACTTGCTGCCTATATCCGTTACCAAAAAAGCGGGTGACGGATCGGTCAGCGCGACGACCAGCTATGGCTATGACGCTATCGGCAATGTCACCAGTATCGACGGCCCGCTTTCGGGTACTGCCGACACCACCGTGATGTTCTATGACGGCGACCGCGAAGTAACTGGCACGATCTCACCCGATCCCGACGGGTCGGGCAGCCTTCCCAACCGGGCAACACGCCTGACCTATAATGGCGACGGGCATGTGACCAAAGTAGAACTGGGAACGACCGCCGGGCAAAGCGCGACTGCCTTTTCCAACTTCAGCTCTGATCAGTCCCAGGATATCAGCTATGATGCCAGCGGCCGCAAGTCGCGCACCGTGCTGAAGGGCGGCAGCACCACCTATGGCGTTACGGACTATAGCTATGATGCGAACGGCCGCCCGGAATGCACCGCCGTTCGGATGAACAGTTCCGCCTGGGGCACGGTAACCGATGCTTGCACCGCGCAGTCGGCAGGCAGCGACGGACCCGACCGGATTACCAAGACGCAATACGACCCGGCCGGCCATGTGTTCAGCATCACGCGCGGGGTCGGCACCAGCGCACCGACATTTGAATATACCACCTATACGCCGAACGGAAAGACTGCCTCGCTGACCGACGGCAGCGGCAACAAGACGACCTACAGCTATGACGGGTTCGACCGTCTGGTGAAGACGCAATATCCGACCGGTTCGGTAGGATCGGGTTCGAGCTCGACGAGCGATTATGAGCAGCTCGGCTATGACAATAACGGCAATGTGACGAGCCGGCGGCTGCGCGACGGGCAGACGATTGATTACAGCTATGACCATCTCAACCGGGTGACGGCGAAGAACCTTCCGGGCAGCGAGCCGGATGTCAGCTACAGCTATGACCTGACCGGCAATATGCTGAGCGCGAGCCAGAGCGGGAACGCCTTGTCGTTCACCTATGACGCGCTGGGGCGCAATCTGACGCAGACTAGCCCGCTGGGTACGGTGCATAACAGCTATGATGCCGCCGGTCGCCGCACGAAGATGACCTGGCCCGACGGCTTCTATGTCGATTACGATTATCTGGTCACCGGGGAGGTGTCGAAGATCCGCGAGAACGGTGCGACCTCGGGCGTCGGCGTGCTGGCGAGCTACGGCTATGACAGTCTGGGACAGCAAGCCAGCATCACGCGCGGCAACGGGGTCACCACCAGCCTCAGCTATGACGCGGTCTCGCGGCTGTCGCAGCTGGTGCAGAACCTTGCCGGGTCGAGCTACGATCTGACGCGCAGTTTCACCTATAACCCGGCGGGTCAGATCAAGAGCCGGACGAGTTCGAACGATGCCTATGCCTGGACAGGCTATGCGAGCGTCAATCGTAACTATGCGCGCAATGCCCTCAATCAATATACCAGTTCGGGCAGCACGGCGCTGGGCTATGATGCACGCGGCAACCTGACCACCTCAGGCAGCGACAGCTACAGCTACAGTTCGGAGAATCTGCTCAAAACCGGTCCCGGCGGTGCTGCGCTGAGCTACGATCCGCTGCTGCGGCTCTACCAGACGTCGAGCAGCAGTACGAGCGCGACACGGTTCCTCTATGACGGGGTCAATCTGATCGGTGAATATAACAGTTCGGGCACGTTGCTGAGGCGCTATGTTCCCGGCCCCGGCATGGGCGCACCGGTGGTGTGGTATGAAGGCTCGGGCACCGGCGACCGGCGCTGGCTGCTCACCGACGAGCGCGGTTCGGTGATCGCGGTGACCAACGCCAGCGGATCGCCCGTCGCCAACGGCATCAACACCTATGACGAATACGGCATTCCGGGCTCGACCAATGTCGGGCGGTTCCAGTATACCGGCCAGACCTGGCTGCCGGAGCTTGGCATGTACGACTATAAGGCTCGCATCTATTCGCCCACGCTGGGACGGTTTATGCAGACCGATCCCATCGGCTACGGCGACGGCATGAACTGGTATAACTATGTCGGATCAGATCCCATCAACGGCGTCGATCCGCTCGGGCTGTCCGTGGCCGACTTGCTTGTTGTTTCAACACGCTTATTTGTGGAGCTGGATTATTCCGATCTCACTCGCCAATACCAGCATAATTTTGATCAAGGTGCTTATACAAGATTACCAGACCCCTCCACAGACATTGTTGTCGTCGCAAAGAGAGATTCAAAAAAGAAAAACAAATCGGTGTTTCATTGCCTCGCTGTCACTGCTAAAGAGAATGGCGTTTCAGATTTGCTCGATGTGTCAGCGGCTGTAGCCACAGTTGCACTGCCGGAGGCCTCTGCCGCTTCAAATTTGGCAGCGGGAATCCTCGGGACTGCCGCAGTGGGTAATGCGGCAGCCCATGGTGACTTTGCCCCGGGAAGTCTCGCAGTGGCTGGCTACTATGGAGACGTTGGGGGACGCCTCCTCAAAGAAGGGTCTACGGTTGGGAAATTTGCCAGATTTGCGAGCGTTGGTACCTTGCTAGTGTCCTCTGTTTACGACGGCATTATGACCGTTAGATCGTACAATGCCTGTAGACGTGGCGAGTAAGAGCATATGACACGCGCATCTGGTGAAGAGCGTACTTATTTTATAATCGGCGTCGCCCTGCTCCCCGTTTTCCTATTAGTATTAGCCATATCCAATCCTCAAAAGGGTGCATTTGCCTATATTTTGTCATATGCATTTGCTGGCGTGATATATTTTCGAAGAGGAAAGAAGCATTCGATAGCGAGTTGGGCTATTATATTTCTATCATTTGTTATTCAATGCTTCGCGATTTATAGAGTACATCTGAATAACCATATCCATGGAATGATAATTATTGCATTCATCGGCTGCTTCTTGGAACTGCTTGTCATGTATGGATTGCTTGAAATTATAGAAAAAAGATAAATAGACTGCTATGATGCCAGCGGCCGCAAGTCGCGCACCGTGCTGAAGGGCGGCAGCACCACCTATGGCGTTACGGACTATAGCTATGATGCGAACGGCCGCCCGGAATGCACCGCCGTTCGGATGAACAGTTCCGCCTGGGGCACGGTAACCGATGCTTGCACCGCGCAGTCGGCAGGCAGCGACGGACCCGACCGGATTACCAAGACGCAATACGACCCGGCCGGCCATGTGTTCAGCATCACGCGCGGGGTCGGCACCAGCGCACCGACATTTGAATATACCACCTATACGCCGAACGGAAAGACTGCCTCGCTGACCGACGGCAGCGGCAACAAGACGACCTACAGCTATGACGGGTTCGACCGTCTGGTGAAGACGCAATATCCGACCGGTTCGGTAGGATCGGGTTCGAGCTCGACGAGCGATTATGAGCAGCTCGGCTATGACAATAACGGCAATGTGACGAGCCGGCGGCTGCGCGACGGGCAGACGATTGATTACAGCTATGACCATCTCAACCGGGTGACGGCGAAGAACCTTCCGGGCAGCGAGCCGGATGTCAGCTACAGCTATGACCTGACCGGCAATATGCTGAGCGCGAGCCAGAGCGGGAACGCCTTGTCGTTCACCTATGACGCGCTGGGGCGCAATCTGACGCAGACTAGCCCGCTGGGTACGGTGCATAACAGCTATGATGCCGCCGGTCGCCGCACGAAGATGACCTGGCCCGACGGCTTCTATGTCGATTACGATTATCTGGTCACCGGGGAGGTGTCGAAGATCCGCGAGAACGGTGCGACCTCGGGCGTCGGCGTGCTGGCGAGCTACGGCTATGACAGTCTGGGACAGCAAGCCAGCATCACGCGCGGCAACGGGGTCACCACCAGCCTCAGCTATGACGCGGTCTCGCGGCTGTCGCAGCTGGTGCAGAACCTTGCCGGGTCGAGCTACGATCTGACGCGCAGTTTCACCTATAACCCGGCGGGTCAGATCAAGAGCCGGACGAGTTCGAACGATGCCTATGCCTGGACAGGCTATGCGAGCGTCAATCGTAACTATGCGCGCAATGCCCTCAATCAATATACCAGTTCGGGCAGCACGGCGCTGGGCTATGATGCACGCGGCAACCTGACCACCTCAGGCAGCGACAGCTACAGCTACAGTTCGGAGAATCTGCTCAAAACCGGTCCCGGCGGTGCTGCGCTGAGCTACGATCCGCTGCTGCGGCTCTACCAGACGTCGAGCAGCAGTACGAGCGCGACACGGTTCCTCTATGACGGGGTCAATCTGATCGGTGAATATAACAGTTCGGGCACGTTGCTGAGGCGCTATGTTCCCGGCCCCGGCATGGGCGCACCGGTGGTGTGGTATGAAGGCTCGGGCACCGGCGACCGGCGCTGGCTGCTCACCGACGAGCGCGGTTCGGTGATCGCGGTGACCAACGCCAGCGGATCGCCCGTCGCCAACGGCATCAACACCTATGACGAATACGGCATTCCGGGCTCGACCAATGTCGGGCGGTTCCAGTATACCGGCCAGACCTGGCTGCCGGAGCTTGGCATGTACGACTATAAGGCTCGCATCTATTCGCCCACGCTGGGACGGTTTATGCAGACCGATCCCATCGGCTACGGCGACGGCATGAACTGGTATAACTATGTCGGATCAGATCCCATCAACGGCGTCGATCCGCTCGGGCTTGAAGAAATCGAAGTAGACGCATGCCGCAATTTTGACGATGTACTCGTCAACGGAACCTGCATTTCACACACGGAATTTCAAGAATATACTCAAAACGGTGGCGGATCTGGAGGATGCGGTTCCGTTCCAATGTCGCCATGTGGTGGCAGTGGCGGCTCGGCCCCGAAAGAGGCGATCGATAAACCACAAAAGAAGCCAGATAAACCGACAATTTGTCCAACTACGAAGCCAACGAGCCTACCAATTCCAAAGGGCTATGTTTCAGCTGACCCTGGACAGAATAGATTCATTCGAAAGGCTGGAGCTCCACTCTCTACGGCCCCAATCAATAACCCAGCTTGGAATCCCCCTAAGATGAAAATTGACTGGTCGGGCACGTTTTGGGACTTGGCAACTATAGCATTTTCCAGTGTGACGGGCGGCCTATTTGGCGAGGGCACGACCGTCGTACAAGCCGCATCGGCTGCGGGTGGTGCTGGCGTAGCAACCGGCCAAGAACTCTCTCATACGCAGGGTTGTCAATGAGAAGCGCAATCGTGAAATCCATAGCAATGGCAGTAATCTCTATGACGGCGACAGCGTCTCTTGCATTCGCCCCCACTGATAAGGTCAAACAAATCGTCGCGGTGTCAGCCTTTTGTTGGGTATTGACGTTGTTAGTAGGATTGAGGGTTTATTTAAGAAGATCACCCCCGCCCAAACGAGGAAATAAAGGATAGTTGCCGCAAAAGACGCAGCAGCCCGCGAAAAAAACTGATTGCATTCCGCTTACCGCCGGCCCTGTGACCTTCGAAGGTCCGTCCATGGAAGCCGTTGTTGGTCTCGGCGGTGGTGTTTCTTGGTATCATTTCAACATTGAGTCTACCGGTGATTCCGGTTGGGTTATCTCAACATCTAAGGCAATAGGCGCTGGCGGGTTCGTGGGCGTTTCCGGCGGCGCTTATACTTCCATGGGTGCTTTCTTAGGGACATCATATGGGGTCTCAGTGCCTACTGGTGTTGAACGAGTAGGCGCGAGTGTTTCGGGGAACTCTGGAGGAGGCGGCGGAACTGCTGCGGTGGGACCTGGCCTTGGTGCTTATGCCAGCAAACCAGACACTCGCTTACTCAGCTCATCGAGGCCTATATGTCCAAAATAACCGAGAGCAGGACTCCAGGATTCCTGCTCAGCTTAGCATTATTGGCATTTTGCGTTTATGTAGGCCAGTTTGGGGTGGCTTATTTTTTCGTTGCTTTAGCTGCATCGTTTTTGCTGACGTGGGCTTTCGCTAAACGGCGACGCAACGTGACAACAAGAGATAGTCGGTCAAGCGGTCCTCGAACGAAGCAATAGCAAGATAGAAGCTATGGCACCGCTGCTGCCATAACCCCTTGTCTGCACATCGTATTATGGCGTTTTGGACGGCACTGCCTCGGGTGAGGCGGTGCCGTTCGCGCGTCATGGCGTTGATTTTGCGGGTGAAATGGCGGTGCCGTCGTCGCTGGGATGGGGCTGGGTATCAGGTGCCGCTGTATTTGGCGAGCACTTGCGGCCTGCATCGGCGGTGCGTTCCGCTGACGCAAATCCCCTGCCTTGCGGCGAGCCGGCATCCGGCGCGACGCTCGCTTCCATCAAACGCAAGCGCAGGAGTCGTGTGATGGAGTATTTTGCCGGCCTGGACGTCTCGATCGAGGAAACCGCCATCTGCGTGGTCGGTGACGACGGCAAGGTGGTGCTGGAAACCGCCGTGGAAACCAATCCCGCCGCGATCGCCACTGCGCTTGAGCGCTATGCCGGGCGGTTGCGCCGTGTGGGTCACGAGGCGGCATCGCTCTCGCCCTGGCTGCACCCCGGCCTGCGCGAACTGGGCGTTCCGGCGGTATGCCTGGAAACGCGCCATGTGCGCGCGGCGCTGTCGGCCCAGCGCAACAAGACCGACGCCGCCGACGCGCTGGGGATCGCGCACATCATGCGCACGGGCTGGTTCCGCGAGGCACATATCAAGTCGGAAAACTGCTACCGGCTGCGTTTGCTGCTGGTCCAGCGGCGCAATTTGAAGCGCAAGTTCCTCGACCTCGAAAACGCGATCCGGCATTCCTTGAAGGTGTTCGGCATCCGCCTCGGCAAGGTCGGCCGGGGCGGGATGGAGAAGGCCGTGCGCGAGGCGATCGCCGCCGATCCGATGACCGCGGGGCTGATGGACTGCATGCTGCGCGCACGCGCGGCGCTGTGGGCGGAATACCTGATGCTGCACAAGCTCGTCACCCAGATTGCGATGCGCGACGAACTGTGTCGCCGCTTCATGGCGATCCTGGGCATCGGCCCGATCGCCGCGCTCAGCTTCCGCAGCGCGATTGACGATCCCACGCGCTTCCGCCGCTCGCGCGATAAGGCAACGGCGGCGCTCGCCAACATAGCTGCCTTTCCCTGACTCAGTTTCGTCCGTCAGAACCCGCCTTACATTCAGGCGGGACTTATGGGCGCGCATGATCAGTAGCAGGCTGATTCCGGGAAAGTGTTTCAGCATCTCATCTGGCTCGAAACCAGCAATATGGACCCGACATATCGGGATCTATCGGTGGATGCAGGAGATCCAGCTTAGACTATCGTGCGAGATACCATTTCATGCAGTAAAGCGGCCCGTTGAAGAATTCGACCGCGAAAGATCACTGCATTGAATACTTTATCAATAATCCTCTCGTTGCCATGGAAGAGCCGAACATGCACACCACGTTCTTGCGGTCGCCTCGCAGTCCACACGATCGCCGGTACTGTCGGTCTGATCTCGAAATCAAAGCCCTCCTGATCGTCAAGGTTGAATACTCCGGCGGCATCTATGAAGCCTGTCTCGTGACTGGATCTATCGTGAAGCGGTTTGAGAGGTGTCGAAACTATAGGGCCGCGGCTCCAAGTGTTGTCTCGACCACAATTGCCGCACAAATGCTTACTGTGAGGATTTCGCCCGAACTCACCAATATCAAGATGCGGGTGCCCGCAATTTCGACAATTGATGCAGTCCATTTCAAGCCCGGATTCGAGCCCCATGACAAACTCAAATGCGGCAGGCGGTGTAATTTGAACCTTCCTTGCTTCGGACCTCGAAAAGAGATCATCCCCCGGATCATATTCGACCGCCATAGCGTCAAGTATTTCGTCAATTGCCTTACGTTGGCCATCACGCATCCATGCTTCAATATGGAGCTTCGGGCGCAGCCAGTCGTGAGAGGCAGCGCTGGAGACAGCAGGCGGTAAGGAGCAACTGATCGCAACCTCTGAGTGATCCTCCAACCTGATAGATGGCGGATTGACCACATACGACATGGTTTGCATATGATTTGAACACTGAACCAACCCGCTCTTCGATGCATTGGCTATATCGGCTTTTGTGCCCCAATGACGCTGGTGCGTGCGACACCACCATCGCTTCGCTCCATTTCGCATCTTCCCGGCTTCAACTATATCGCAAGCTAGGATTTTGTCTTCGCCTCTATCACCCGACAGGGAATTAAGAATCTCATCAGCGAATACCGCAATATTTCCGAGAGTACGGCCATGTGACCAGCAAATAGCTTCGTTACTTGAATCGGAAATTTCTTTAGTAGCACGGACCGGTTGCTCGTATCCAAGAAGCTGGCGATTGATTTTTGCTGGATGTCCGGTGCACGAATCCCATTCGAATGCCCAAAGCGCAACTTTGCCGTCAATTCCTGCGATCCGTTCTACCTCCATAACATACTTACTTCCCAGTAGCGCTATTAATCGTGCGTCTGGCGTTCGCTGAGGAGCATCACACCACAACGGCTATAGCCTGCGATGTCCACCCACGAGTCGAGATGATCCGGTGATTGGACCAAACGCGCCACCTTTGTCATGATCATGCCGAGTATTTCTCGAATCTGCGGGTCCGGACACTCGTCAACAATACCACGCATCGTGGATATGCGGCGATATGTGTCTTCTGGGTCGCCATAGACGTCCCGACGGTCGGTGGTTACATTTGCGTAAGCGGCGTCGAATTGCTCGAGCAGCGTTTGGGGCGGGGCTGTATCATCCATATTTGATCTCATATAGGGGAGAATTCGTCCATTGCAGATTGACCAGCTTACCACAACCGACAGAATTCGTGGTGCTGTAATCCATTCGCCTGCCAAGCGGAACGACGTCACTCTCCTCGACAAAAGAACGACTGAGGTGTGTCGGGCAAAAAGCCACCTTGCTCACGCATAGTACGCAGTAGCCGCTTTGCTTCGCCGCATTCAATCTTGTGTTGCTCAACGCACCAGCGAAGTACGCGAATAGTCCCGAATACTCGATTAGCGCCGATGAGATTGCTTGCGGCAAGCCGCGCCCTCCGATCATCACAGCAAATATGAAAGTCGCTCTCGGCGGCAACCGCCATGCATTCGGTCTCACCTGCACCCAGCCGATGGGCGTCCAATAATTCCAGAAAGCGCTCCGCGTTAACGGAACCATCGTCGAGGAAGTTGATCAATCCACGCTGCTGCAATTCGAGAGTGATGGCAGCGCAGCTCGGGCCGGATTCATCGACGACAACCGGCGGAAGCCACCATTCAATACCCTCAAGCATACAAATCAACTCAAGGGCACGCGCGTGCACCAAATTGATTACGGCGCAAGAGTCGAGAAGGACCCTCAAGACTATGCGGCTCTCACATTTGCCGCCAATATTTCCCCGATCGTGACGCCAAGCCTATCGGCTGCCCATCCGATCGAAATCTCCCCGAGGTTGATCTTGCTGGTTAGATGCTGAGCCAGAATGGCTGAGATCGGTGGGAACGGCACATCCGTTCGCGGTGGAAGGTCTAGCGCCTCTGCACGCTTCTCTGGTGAACCAAACTCCTTTCGCAAGGCGGTTGCTAAGCTGTGCCCGACGCCAGCCGGAAGCAAACCCAGATCTTCACAACGGCGTGCTGCGACTTCAAAGCTAACACCATAGAAACGAGCCAGAAGAAGAATTTCCAAATCGGTCAGATTTTTCGAGTCAACTCGAAAATGTTCACGGAACATTTTCAGAGATTTTCCAACACCAACATCCGGAAGGAGAAGGCAGGATGAAAAAGCATCGACGAACGCTTCGTCCTTCGAATAGCGCCCGAATGAGCCGATGTCGGATGGTTCCTCGAAAAGTGCCTTGTCGTCATTCTGATGATGCGCTGCGATGTGTCCGAGCTCGTGCCCCGCAGTAAAAAGCATACGGCCGGCAAAACGCGGAGAAACAAAAATGAAACAATAGTTTCCAGCGATGAGTGACACACCCTCATAGCGCGAATAATCAAGTCGACTAACAATCATACCCTCAAGTGAGCCTAGAACAAGAAACAACTCAGTGGCTGGTTGTTCTTCGTGAGACTCGAAGACCATACGCCGGAACTGCTTGGCCAGGCGATCTGCCTCAGCGTAGGTTCTTTCGTCCGCTTTTATATCTTGAAGCCACGCTGGAAGCTCCGCACGTGGCGGTAATATTTCGAGGGCGGCCTCGATAAACGACGCGACTTTCTCGACAGTGAGGTCGTATGAAGCCTGCCCCTTCCGGGTGTCGCGAAACAGGGGGCGCATCGACTTCGCTTCGCTTGCTGGACGCTCACGCGCGAGTAAGTGTAATGGAACACGTAACCCAGAAGCGATTGCACGCACTTCGGATATCGCCGCGTTTTGGCCTGAAAGTATTGCCTCAATGCGCTCGATGGATAGAGTGGTACGGTTGGAAATTTCTTTCGGGCTTATCTTTAACCCACGTAATGCATCGGCGATCGTAGTCACGTTACTTTGCCGCAGCCTTGATACCGCGCAGCCAATCCATCAATCCATGTACCTGGCCTTCATCCAGCTTTCGATGGCGGCCGAGAATATCGATCGCTCGGTTGCCTGGCCGCTCGAACATCTCGGACAGTTTCCGAAGCGAGCGTTCTCTACCAAGCTCGATTTCCCGATCAGTCTGCAATGCAGCTGATTGGTCGCCAATGATATAGTTGCGTATTCGACGTTCGAAGGTATCTGGCTTGTGATGGTCTAGCGGATGCTGCCGACCTTGTGCGTCGACAATGATATTGCCGCGAACGAAGCCATTCTCGTCTCGCTTGAGCCGATTTTGCGGGAAGCGCCCGTATGCCGCGAGCGCATCGATCTTCTCTGCGACGCGCATACCACCGATTATATATTGCTGTGCGTTCGGAGTCTTCCCAGACACAACGAAAAGATAATCGCCAAGATCGGCAAATTGACGCAGATTGGTCATGCATGCGCCAAGAGTCGGTGGGTCGCCGAATAAAGGATCGCCAAGGTTGTCATGCATGCCGGGATCGGCACCAGTTCCCGTGATGTAGATATAGCCTTTCAAATGCTCTACCCTTTCTTTCGTTTCGTAGCCTTAAGCGCTTTTATCGTCGCCACAAAGGGATTGCTTACCACTTTGCGTCGACCGGGTGAGGCGAATGCCATCCCGCAAGTACCACATTTGTGCTCTACTTTTGGACGGAAAGCGGCTTCGCCTTGTTCGAATAATTCCTCACCGCAAGACGGGCATTCGAGACAGGCAATCTTCCCTTTCATATAAACAAGAGCATTTTGCGCCATATACAGCCGGAGTTGAGCCTCATTAAGTTCGATCCCGTCGATTCGAACGCTGTCAAACGTGCCGTCGAGTTTGGGCTTGACGCCGGGCTTGATCCAACCATGAACATGGATGCCTTCCTGCTCGCTTCTCGGAGAAGTCAAAAGCAGCGCGGGATTGGAAGCCCATATCTGTAGGCCCGCTGGGTAGTCTGACTGACTAATATCGATGCTGCCTTTCGCCCGAGTTGGTTTTGCGGCAGGACGGATGGCGCTCAGTTGGTGGCGCACCATTTCCAGCGGGTTAGATACCCTCTTCTGTTCCTCCTGAAACAGCTTATTGCATCCGTGACAGAGATGCACGCGGTGAGGTTTGACCGCGAACCAATCTGAATCTAAATGCGGTGTCCCACAATTGGGGCAAAATAGACCAACGATTACGCGCCCTAAGAATCTGCTTATATAGTAAGCGACCGCAGTTTCGGCGGTGATCAGTACGCGCTCCTGGTTGAAGAGGTCGCGACGTACCGTCAACTCGACCGCATCAAACGTCTCGTCGATATCCTTCTTCCCGCGCGCTCGTTTACGCGCATGAACATGGATGCCGCGTTCGGCAGGTTCAACTGCGGTATTATAAACCGGCTCCACCGCGCCCCAAATCGCAACCCCCCCGGAGAAATCATCCGGATCAAGGCAAAAGCGCCGATAATGCGCGATCGTTCGATAAGCACCCTCGCAACGAGGCATGCGACCGCCAAAGCGAGCCGTAGCGGACGCGTCATGAGAAAAGCACCAATAACGTGACTTGCCAGCCCGCGGCTTTGGCACTGCGAGAATATGGCAGTCATCAGAAGAGAAGCTACTCGTCATAAGTATGCATCCTTGCCTGAATATTCTGATGTAGGATGCTCTATGCAAGATGTCGAGCAATAGACACTGTCGCATTCACGGTGATCCGAAGTACGATTTCTATGTGTGCCTAGTAAATAGTGAGGTGGCGCCGGTTTTCTGGACAGGGTGTTAAGCTACTCCCGACCTGAAGGACTGGTATGGGAATGAAGACGACGAGGAAGCGCTACGGCGCCGAGTTCAAGGCGAAGGTGGCGTTGGAAGCGATCCGAGGTGACCTGACGCTGGCGGAACTGGCTGCCAAGCATGGCGTGCACCACACGATGATCACGGTTTGGAAGCGACAGGCCATTGACGGGATGGCCAGTACGTTCTCCGGAGCCGGTGATGCGGCGAAGGCAGCCAGCAACGCCGAGGTGGACAAGTTGCACGCGAAGATCGGGCAGTTGCTGGTGGAGCGGGATTTTTAGCGAAAGCCTCCGGTCGATGAGCGTGGCACGGAGGCGATCGATGATCGAGCCTGCCCACCATCGTCTGTCGATCACGGCGCAATGCCGGCTGCTGTCGATCAGCCGGTCGAGCTACTATTACGCGCCGGTACCGGAGACCGAGGAGACACTGGCGCTGATGCGGGTGATCGATGCAGCGTTCCTCGACATGCCGTGGTACGGCAGCCGGCAGATGGTCCGGCATCTGCGCCGCAATGGCTATGACGACGGGTGCGGCGGTTGATGGCGAAGATGGGCCTGTCGCCGATCTACCAGCGGCCGCGCACGAGCGGCCCGCACCCGCAGCACCGGGTCTATCCCTATCTGCTGCGCAAGCTGGCGGTCGAGCGGCCCAACCATGTGTGGTGCGCGGACGTGACCTACATCCCGATGCGGCGCAGGTTTCTGTATCTGGTCGCCATCATGGACTGGGCGACCCGCAAGGTGCTGGCCTGGCGACTGTCAAACACGATGGATGCGGGGTTCTGCGTTGCAGCATTGGAGGAAGCGCTGACGCGCTTCGGCAAGCCCGAGATCTTCAACACCGACCAGGGCAGCCAGTTCACCAGCTTCGCGTTCACCAGCGTGCTGCGCGATGCCGAGGTACGCATCAGCATGGATGGCCGGGGCCGGTGGATGGATAATGTCTTCATCGAGCGCCTTTGGCGCTCCCTCAAATACGAGTGCGTGTATCTGCACGCCTTCGAGACCGGATCGGAACTGAAGGCTGGCCTGGGCCGGTGGATCACCTATTACAACACTCAACGTCCGCACTCGGTGCTGGCCGGGCGAACTCCGGTGGAGGCCTATCGGCGGATCGGACAATCAGATCATGGGGGGCATGCCCCCCATGATCTGATGATCAAACAGGCGGCATGAACGACAACCGGAATTAGCTTAACTTAGCCGCAAACCTGTCCAAGAAGGCGGGACCACCTCAGACTGCGCTTCACGGCCGGCAAGGATCCGAAGGCGGCTGGATATCCGGTTCCGCGCGGAACATACTTGCCGATGACCGCGAACGAGACGCTGCTCTGGACGCAGGGCAGCGTCGCCGGGGTCAACGTCCAGAACCAGAACGATATCTACAAGGAGGGCGTATTGAAGCCGGTGCCGTCGCCCATCCTGTTGCGACGGTTCACCGGAGCGGATGGCTGGCATGAGACCTGTGCGGGCATTCTGGGCCTGACCAAGATGGATTGGAACAACAACACCTTATACAAGAAGCTGCCTGTAACCTTGGTCTATTCGGCTCGCTTCGCGTCGATCATTCAGCAGAATCCCAGCATCGTTGACAGGGTCTACGACTTCCGGAATTTCATGTGATACGTACGAGCGTGGTCCTTGGTGGTTGATCCGACCGGCTCAGGCGAATGATGACGCCCATAAGTTGGTCTCGATAGGCAGACGCTGATCCTGCGCGTTCGGAAGGAGGGTAAAGGGAGCGGATTGTGGAGACGATTACGAGAGCCTTTCAAGAGTACTGGAATGGGAAAACGGACCGTCTGCACCTGGGAAGCGGGAATTTGGCTTAAAGCGACCGACAAGGGTCCTCAGCCCAAATATGGGGCTTCGGGTTTTGGCTTCTCGATTCCCTCCACAAGCACCAAACCAGTAGCGATCTCATGACCATGGTATCTCAACTCGATGACAATCAAGCCTTCTACCTCGGTGGTGCTAATGGCGCCCTCTCGGTCAAGGAAATCAAGGACTGATCGCAATTCCGCTCTCGATGTGCGGAGTTGTATCATCTCAAAAATTGAGGTGAGTAAGCGCTCATTCGCTCCACCGCGCAGAGGGCCTTCAAGTAACTGGAGGATAGCCAGCGCGCGATGAGCGTTCAGCGCCTGCTGAATTTCATCTGTGTGATTAGCGATCATAGTCCAACCTGTTGCAGCGGCTTGGGATGAGGTGATCTTCGTGGCCCTCAGAGAGATGCTGGCATGATGTCCTTGCAGGTCCGAAGCGCGCGATCATCCACGCAATAATCGATCGGGCGTTGCCCGCCGAGCTTAGGGTTCGGAGATCTGCACCAAAGCTTGGCTCTCGCCGGATCACGCGCCCGTTTGTCGGCGAGGTCCGCCAACTCCACTCGATTTTTCTCCAATGCAACCTGCTGACGCACTTTCGCTGCCTCTCGGGCTTCGGCTTCACGCCGTTCGTTGTGCAATCGCGCAAGTTCCGACGTGGCACGAGCCAGACCTTCATTGGACTGGGTTGTAAGGTCGAGCGGCGCCTTGCCATCAAGCTGAACATTCGCTGCAAGCAGCCAATGCTGCGCCAACTCGCCCAGCACCAACAACGCCTTGTCCTCGATCGTCGAAATCCGCCTATCACGTTCCGCCTGCGCCAATCGGGCGACCCGTTCCCGCTCATTTTGGACCCGGCGTTCCTCCTGCGCGATCTCCTGGCGCTCATATTCCGCCAGCAGCGGCAGCCCCCGAAAATCATCGGCAAGCTGTCGACCGCTCACCACCATGCCAGAAATGGCTTCGTGGAATGCGCGAGCTTCGTCCTCATCATATGAGGTCACGAACCAATCGACCCAGTCGGCCCGATCAAAGTCGGCGGTTTCGTTCTCCGGGATGTCCGACAAAATCATATCAAGCCAATCGTTGACTTCCTCCCTCCGTTCTCGCTCCTGCTGCCAGCTTGCCTCCTGCTCCTCGCGGAGGTGCACGGCACTGCTCGACGGCAGCCATTGTTTGCCGCCGACCCGCTTCGCAAACATCCAATGCTGGTCCTTCAGCCATTTGAGATAGCTGTGAACGGCATGCCACGGATCTTGAAATGCAGGAAAATCCTGTTGCATCCTAGCCGATGTCTCATTGGAGATACGGTTGAGGCCTGGCCATATGAGGTCTCTGACATGGGCGAGGGCGTCACTGGTTTCGAATACGCTCGCTGACGCGGTCGCCTTGTCCCAGAGAAAGCGGTTCACCAACCGAGCTTGCCAGTAGTCGGGCGATACCCGGAAACATGCTGCCCCTTTCACCGCATGGCCGATTCTCTGAGAAAAGCCGCGCTTCAACGCCAGGCTATGTTGCTCGGTTAGATGCTCGTCTGGTTCTTCTCGAGCCGTCTCAACCTTGTTCCAGATTCCCGCGATCTTCTCATATTCAGCATCCAGAGCCTGCTGTTTCGCCTTGGCTTCTGATGCTGCCTGTACCTCCATACCCTGCTGAACCTTTGCCACTCTGGCATTATGCAGCCATTCGCGAGGTGCCGTTTCCAGGATTGCATCGTCCCATGCGCCGCGATCGTCCCAATCCAGTTTCGACAGGTCTATTTCAATCGAGGAGATGCCCCGGCTTCTGAGCTTCTCCAGCTTGATGGGATCGACACGGTGCCGAACATAAATCTCGACATGCAGAACCTTGTCGCGGTCCGTGACAAGAAGCAGGTCTGGCCGGACATTCCCGTCTGCCTTCTCGACCTTGACCCGCGAGAATGTATATTGCTGGCGGTCCGAAATCCGCTCCGTTCGTCCCGCCGCTTTGGCCTGAACGGTAGGAATCCACAGCCATAGCTTCTCCGCCAGCAAGGTCTTGGCGAAGAAATGCAGCTCCGATTCCGGGGTCGGCCGACAATTGGTGGGAGCGTGGTGGGCAAAATGCCAACGCGCTTTGGGGCCTTGCTTGGCAAGAACCGGCTGCCCGCATTCGTAGCATAGGCAGCGACATTGCAGGCCATTGGCGACATCCTTGACGTCAGCCCTCTCACCATCAGGCCCGGCCGCCTGCGTGGGGTGCCAACCGTCCGTCATGGAAATTCAGTCTGATGAAGTGTCCGCATAGCCGACCGAGAGTAGCGCAACGGTTGACAGCCGCAATGCTGAACGCTGCATCCAGTTGAACCGGATTCAGTACGTCATTCCCACTCGCCGAGTGCTGGAGTAGTGGCGGCTATTGCGGAGCAATCACGCGGAACCCCCCGGTCCTGTTTTTGCCCGCCTTGGGTATCCGGAAGGGTAAGCAGACCGACCGCACCTAGGAACCAAAAAATCGGTGCCGAGCGACCTGGAAGGGTCGGGACCCGGAAACCGGCACCGACGCATCCAGGTGTCCGCTATTCCATTTGTGCGGCTGTAACCTGCCGTTCCGGTCAGTCCAACTTTGCCGACGTCAGCGAACGCGTATGAGTCAGTGAAAGCTTCAGCTATTATGCGGACAGTTTTAACCAGTCCCTTCGAGCGATCTCACAACCGAAAAGCAAACCAATCGAAATACCGTTGCACGGTTCATCATCGTCAAGCGGACAATAAGACCGCTTTAACGTCTGTTATGCACGCAACATGTCTTAGGATAGTCTCAATCCATCTGAACACCTGCCAACCATCCAGCCACGCAGAAAACAAATGCAGCCGTCTAGGCAGCGTGGACAAATTTGAGCCAGTATCGAGCGGTGGCGAGATGGACCATGCCGAGGAAGCTGTTGGCCAGCTGATCGTATCGGGTGGCGA
>NZ_JACIJI010000011.1 GCF_014199335.1 Stakelama sediminis
CTGTTTGAACTCTACACTATGCTTGATCATCTCGTCGGTCTCCTGGAACGAACTTTAAACTCTCAGGTGACCGGCGCAAAACCGGTACAAGTCCACTCGATACCCGCGCGCCCAAGGAGCAGGTGGACCAGGCCAGCCTCACCACCGCCTGGCGCGAGCAAGCCGACGCACTGGGATTCGATGAGGGAACGCGTCGCCGGCTCGTCGCGCAGGCCGCCGCCCGCACCCTCCAGCAGCCCAGGCCCGACACCGCTATGCGTGCCCATGCCGCCGACCAGGCCGTCGCGTTCGCGTCCGCCAAGCTCGCCGAGCGCGAAGCCGTGTTCTCGGCCGCTGCCCTGGAACGCGAGGCCAGCACCGCCGCGCGCGGGGCGGTCGGCCATGGCGAGATCGTCGCGGCGATCGCGCGCGCCGAGCAGGCGCAGGCCCTGGTTCCACGCGCCGCGCCTAAAGCGGCCAAAGGCATGATGGGCTTTGCCACAAGGGAGGCCATCGCAACCGAGCAGCGCATGCTCAGTATCGAGGCCGAGGGGCGCACCCGGTTTGAGGCCCTGCATGATCGAATCGACGCCGCCCGCATCATCGCCGCCGCTGAGTTGGCCTCGGCTGAGCGCGGACACACATGGACCCAGGGGCAGAAGGACGCGACCAGGGGCCTGCTCATGTCCCCGGCGAGTGTGACCGGCATTCAGGGCAGCGCCGGAACCGCCAAGACCACCACCGTGCTGGCCACCTACGCCCGCGCCGCGAGAGCGCAAGGATTGAGTGTCCGGGCATTGGCACCCACCGCCGGCGCCGCCGATGTCCTCGGCCGCGCGATCGCTTCCGAGCCGATGACGGTCGCCAAGATGCTGATCAACTCCGATAAGGACATTGAGCAGGAGTGCGAGGCATGGATCGTCGACGAAGCCTCTATGCTCTCCGCCCGCGACAGCGCCCAACTCATCGCCCGCGCCTGCGACGCCAGAGCCCGGCTGATTCTGGTCGGCGATGTTGCCCAGCTCGGCAGTGTCGAGGCGGGGAGGGCCTTCGGGCAGTTGCAGGAGCATGGCATGCCTACATTCATCCTCGACCAGATCGTCCGCCAAACCAACGTCCACACCCTTGAAGCAGTCGAGGCCATGTTAGCCGGCGAAGCCGCTACCGCCTTTGCCGCGCTCGATACCGGCGGCGGGAGCATCGTCGAACATGCCGAGGAAGACATCCGCCGCGCGTTTATCGCCCGCGATTTCGTCGCGTTGTCACCGCAAGAACGCGCCGACACGCTAGTCCTCGATCCGACGCGGGAAGGTCGTCAGCGCCTCACCGATACGATCAGGCTCGCCTTGCGGGGGGATGGCACGCTTGGTCCGGACGCTATCACCGCCACTGTGCTCGAACCGAGAAACCTCACCCGCGCCGAGACTGCCAATGCTGCCAGCTATATTCCTGGCGACATCGTTCTGTTCCGGCGTGGCAACCGTTCAGCCAAGATCGCCCGAGGTCAGGGCTATCGGGTCGAGAGCATCGATCCTGACGCCGGCACCTTGTCCTTGCTCAACCCCAAGGGCAGTCGAGTCGACTGGCAGCCGTCGCGCTGGGGTGGCAGCGAGGCTGAGGTTTATCGCGAGATCGAACAGGAGTTCCGCTCGGGCGAGCGCATCCAGTTCACCCGAAATAACCCCAATGCCCATCGCAGGAACGGCATGATCGCCACCGTGACCGCCCTCGATCCCGACGGGGCGGGCCTTACGGTCGCTCTGCCTGATGGGTCGACCCAGACTCTCGATCTGAACCGCCTCACTGATCGCCATTTCCGCCAAGGTTGGGTCCAGACCATCCACAGTGCGCAGAGCGCTACCGCTGAGCGGGTTTTGGCCCACATGGAGAGTTTTCGTACAAACATCGTCGATGCCGCAGCCGCCTATGTCGCCATCAGTCGTGCTCGATCCCATGCTGCACTTTACACGGATAGCCGCGCCGCGCTTACCGAGGCACTGGGGCTCCGCGATGGAGCCCAGGTCGGCGCTATTGATGGAGCAATGCAAAGAGAATCTTCAATCGACTTCGATATCAAGTCTGAAGGGCACGCGCATTCAGTTTGGTGAAATCGTGTCGTCTCTCTATACGTCCTGGACTTATCGTTGCTACCTGCTAGGGAGGGGGAATGCGGGTTCCAGCATTCGTTGATCTATTCGCTGGCTGTGGCGGCCTATCGCTCGGTATGCAGCGTGCCGGTTGGACTCTTCGACTTGCAGTTGAAAGTCATCCAGACCCATTTTCGACACTTAAGCACAATCTGATAGACCGTGCTGGCGCCAATGCCTCGTGGCCCGAGAGTGTTCCATGTGTTGCGCATGATTTGCGCGAGCTCCTCAAGGATCGGCGACAAGCCTTAGAGGGCCTCGCTGAAGGCATCGAACTGATCGTGGGCGGGCCTCCATGCCAAGGCTTTTCGACAAATGGCAGGAGACGAAAGGACGATCCCAGAAATCAGCTCGTCAAAAGCTATCTCGAAGCGGTTGAGCTTTTTCAGCCAAAGCTTCTGCTGATCGAGAATGTGCGAGGTTTCACCTCCATGGAGCATGAGCACGGAACCTATTCTGATTTCGTCGCAGCCCAGCTTGTCAATTTGGGGTACGACGTTTGGACAGAGATCGTAACTGCCGCTGAGTGGGGAGTGCCTCAACGAAGGCCGAGATTCCTCCTTATCGCAGCTCTAAAAGGAACCCTGACAGGCATTGATCCTTTCTTGCGACTCCGGACGGCTCGCCGCCGTTTCCTTTCCGAACGGGGGCTAGGAGGCGCGCTTGTCTCTGCTTCCGAAGCCCTCTCTGATTTGGAAATTTCGCGACATGATTTGGTTCCCGACCGTGAATTTGGATCGCTCGGGTTTGAGCAAATCGATTATCGCTCGAAGGTCAATCTCTCGGCGTATCAAATGCTAATGCGCGATGGGCACATAGGAGTACCGACCGACCTTCGCATTCCGCGCCACACCGCTGCTGTGGAAAGTAGATTTCGAGAAATCCTTGAAACTTGCCCTCGGGGGCGATCAATCTCTCCCTCCGACAGAGCTCGCTTGGGAATACGCAAACGCGCGACAACTCCAATCTCGCCGGATATGCCGTCGCCTACCGTCACCACTTTGCCTGATGATATGATCCACTACAGCGAACCCAGAGTGCTCACCCTCCGCGAAATGGCTCGCCTGCAATCGTTTCCAGATTGGTTTGCTTTTCAAGGACCTTACACAAGCGGTGGCCACCGCAGGCGCAATGCCTGCCCACGCTATACGCAAGTTGGAAATGCCGTCCCGCCATTGTTGGCGGAAGCGGTAGGAGAAGTCCTGTTAGGCCTCTTGTCTAGCATCGGTGAGCAGGGGCGCGAGCGAACGAATGTTGGTGAGATGCATCGCCAGACTGTTCCGGAGGCTGGGGAAGTCAGCTAGCGTTATAGTCGGCTTGTCATCCGTCTCAACCGCCCAGCCAGTGTCTGTGCGAGTCTCGATTGCGTGAGCAAGCCGGTTTCTTGGTTCCAGAACGTCTGGATCATATGAAGCGAGCGTCTTCCTTTCAGTTACGCAATGTTCCTTCCCATCAAGTAACACCATCGCCATCTTGAAGAGCGTGAAGCTTGTGACTGAGCGACTTAGCAACTTTTCGCCGAAGGATGTGCACTTCTCAAACTTTTTCTGCCCCGTTTCCCTTGCGGAGGTGACAAGTCGGTCTAATGCTTGTTCCAACGCAGCCTTTTCAGCTTCTCCAGATTTCTCATGGGCAAATGTTAGCAAGGACCTCAGTTCGTCATCGCACCGACCGACGATTCCCATGGCAAGTCCCCTCATTGCTTCGAGGCGTGAAAGTCGACGTGTGACCTGATCGATATGGATTGCGAGTTTTTCCGCGAGATCAGGGCGGTTGAAGCAATAGACGCCGTCGATATCGCAATCAAACACCATTCGCCGTAGGTCGCCAGGCTTCTTCCCACTATAGAAAATAATATCTGTAAACCCGAAATGCCTGCGGATTTGCTGTGCTACCCAGTCACCATTCTTTCCCGGATGGCCAAGGTCATAGTCCACGACGACCAAATCATACTCATCGTAAAGCTCTTGAATTTTGCCTAGGTTTTCAACTTCTCCACCATCGAGCTGCATTTCGATATGGGGAACGAAGCCAACAGTACGAAGATAATCTGCGATCTCTTCGACTTGCGTCTTGACATCATCCGGTTGATTTTCGAACCAAAGGATCTTGAAGTCTAGCCTCATTTATCCTTTCCCCCTTTTGGCAGTCGAATAATAAACTGCGCTTTATCGCCCTGTCGTTCAGGATCGAGCCTAATGCTTCCGCCAAGTTGCTCAAGCACGTGCTTTATGTGATAGAGTCCAAGTCCCGACCCCCGCGCTGAACCGCTGTAACCTCGCTCAAATATCTTGCTGCTGTCAACTTTAGTTGTGTCTATGCCTTTTCCATCGTCGCTCACTACAATTTCCAAGAGTCCGTTTCCTGCCTTCCTTGTCAAGAAATTGATGTGTCGAGCGTCTGCCTTGCCTGCATTACTAAATAGGTTGTCAACAACGATAGAAATATCGATCGGGCTGAATGTCATATTCTGGGAAAGGCCAGAGGTTTCAAATGTTGCTTTCCGAATGTCGCCGTATAACGTTGCAATCTTTGTCGTATATTCTTCAAGGTATTGAATGATATCTGCCTGAATCTTGTCGGCATTTAGTTTAAAGTTCGCTTGAGTGGCGATCCGGGTGACGGAAAGTATCCTGCTATTTTGCCAGCTAATCTGCTCTAGGTCGTCTTTGATTGAATCAAGCGGCGGGGTCGCTTCGCCCAGCCGTCGCAGACTGCGTCGGACCAGTGCCTGCACTTCGGTAGCATAGATGATCACCTGATGGTGCATCAGGGTCAGTTCGTCGTCTTCGCGCTCCTGAGCGTGCAGGAGCATTTGCGCCTGCTTTTCGACCCGCTCGAGCTTGGTAGCGGCCTCCGTCGCTCTGAGTTCGGCCGCTCTTGCTCGTTGCTCGGCTTCCCTGCGGGCGGCCGTTTCTCGCTCGGCGGTAGCTCGCGCCTCCTCGGCAGCGCGCTTCTGTTCTTCGTATCGAAGTCTTGCGCGCTCGACCCTAGCCAGCAAGCCCTCGTCTCCGGTTTGTTGCGCAACAACCGCAAGCCCGGTCATGGATTCTTCAAATTCGGACGATCGCTCGTTAACGACATCGATTAGTTCGCGATCATAGTCGAGTAACGTTATGTTTTTTGAGCCCGCAAGTGCTTGTACAATCCTAATGATGCGCGCGCGGGCGGTATCCGACTTCAGCCCACTGGCGTCGTCGCTCGCCTGGTCGAGTGCATCAGCCCAGTTTACGTCCACGACATAGCGTTCTAACCGCTGCACGGCGTTCTTCATGACAAATTCGTAGAGTGCGCTCGCGCTGGGCGTTTCAATGAGTCCTGCATTGCGGCTAGAGGTTTCAGGAAGTGCGCCTTGCGGTGCCCGAACGTCGACCTTTCCCAAAATGTCGCGCAGCCCCAGATAGCGACTCACGCCTTGTTGCTTCCGTCGACCTATGCCGAAGGTGTCATCGTTCGGCTCGCCGACAGGAAAGACGCGAAATCCGTTGACGAAGAGGAAAACGTTCCCGAATTGCACGGGCTGGACGCCCATTCGTGAAGTGAAGGTGTGCTTCGCGCTACGATTTAGAAAATAAATATCACAATCTACGTCAAAATCATTGAGCGCTTCCAAAGTCCGCGCCAGTGGCTCTTCAATTTCGTAGATCAATGCACCTCGATCATGGAGGACGCTTCGTATAACGCCCTGACGTAGCCTCACAGTGAGCTTAGCTGTCTTGCCATCCAAAAGGTCAATTATATCGTTTCCGACTGGACCTTCGAGTTTCGGCCAATCTTCATCCACAACTGCTGTAGAGATTGTGGCGCCCTTGGTTGTCTGAAAGGGGTCGATGAGCTTTGCTAGATATGCCCTGAGGGAATCGATCTCGTTGAAGTCCCATGTCGATCGAAGATCGCGGATTATGAGCATCGTGCCACTCTTGCTAGGTGGCTTGATTTTATTGGGTTTCGGGAAATCTGGAATCGCGTCTAAGATGGTATCAATCGTTGCGAACTCTGTTTTCGCATCTTGCTCGAAGCTGGTCCAGTCGACGACTAGGTGCTCCACTTGCGCTGAGTTTCTCGTCTTCGAAAAAAGCTCCAGCCTTTCGCCAAGTCGATCGCAGGAAAATCGGCCAATCCCCTTGTTCCCGGCGTATCCTCTTCGAATTGAAATCTCATCCCTATAGTCTCGAGAAAGATTTAAATCTTCCTCTCCAGTTCTTTTGGCAGAGTATGCGACAAATAGCCACTTTGATAGAATATCGTCTCGCGACATTCCTTTTCCGTCATCAACAATTATGATGCTATTTTCATCAAATTCTATCGAAACATTCTTGGCGTATGCATCAAACGAGTTTTTTACCAACTCGAACATCGCCACAGAATCATTGGTTATGAGGTCGCGTCCAATGATATCCTTGAGGGCGGAGCTAATGCGGAACTTTTGTTTCGTTGACATGGTTCCCCTTATTACCATTGGAGAAATTGGTGTCGAGGCTCGATCCAGAAGCCCGTCGAAAGTTGATGGGGAGATTCCGAAGCAAAAATACCGCACCGGAAATTGCGGTTCGAAGGCTCTTGCACCAAGCGGGCTTTCGCTTTCGCCTCCACCGTCGAGACCTGCCCGGTTGTCCTGACATTGTTCTTCCTCGGCACCGTGTGGCAATCTTTGTTCATGGCTGCTTCTGGCACCAGCATGGCGGTTGCCGAGTGGCTAGGGTCAGGACCCATTGATGTGATCGTCTCGATGTGATTCCGGCTCCGCGAGGAGACTGGATTTGAGCGACCTGTATTGGCTGACGGACGAGCAGATGACGCGGCTTGAGCCGTATTTTCCGAAGAGCCACGGCAAGCCCCGGGTTGACGATCGTCGGGTGCTGAGCGGGATTATCTTCGTGAACCGCAACGGGCTGCGCTGGCGGGATGCGCCGAAGGACTATGGCCCTCACAAGACGCTGTATAACCGCTGGAAACGCTGGAGCGATAAAGGCGTCTTCCTGCGTATAATGGAAGGGCTGGCCGCGCCTCAGATCTCCGAACGCAAGACGGTGATGATCGACGCGACCTATCTGAAGGCGCACCGCACGGCTTCCAGCCTGCGAGTAAAAAAGGGGATGCGGGGCGCCTGATCGGGCGCACGAAAGGCGGCATGAACACCAAGCTTCATGCCGTAACGGATGCGAATGGTCGCCCGATCAGCTTCTTTATGACCGCAGGACAGGTCAGCGATTATATCGGGGCCGCCGCCCTCCTCGACGAGCTTCCCAAAGCCCAATGGCTGCTGGCTGATCGTGGCTACGACGCCGACTGGTTCCGCGACGCCTTGCAGGAAAAGGGCATCACACTCTGCATCCCGGGCCGGAATTCCCGGAACAAGGCCGTCAAATACGACAAACGTCGCTACAAGCGCCGCAACCGGATCGAAATCATGTTCGGCCGCCTCAAGGACTGGCGGCGCGTCGCGACACGCTACGATAGGTGCCCAACCGCGTTCTTCTCGGCCATCGCCCTCGCTGCCACCGTCATCTTCTGGCTCTGATCAACGAGTCCTGACCCTAGGGTGCCAACAAGTAAGAGAGAATTTTGGACTGAGAAATTTACACGTACGAAAGCGAGGGATGCGGAAGCTGGGGAGCGCCTTTCCGCTGCCGGCTGGAAAGTTGTGGTGATTTGGGAATGCGAGGCAATGGACGTATCGCAGGCCGATCAGATTTTGAGTCCGGTAGGGTGCGCGGCGTTCGGGTGAGTCTCGGGTGAATTTTGCCCGAATACGACATTTGTGCCTTTTTTGTTCTGCCTGCTCGTGGTAGAGAAAGCTAAGAAAACAGGGGTTTTTACGCCCCTTCGTTGTGTTGACATCGCAGGGGTCGCAAGTTCAATCCTTGCCACGCCCACCATGAAAAGCCCCGCCGTCCCATTGGGACGGCGGGGCTTTTTCGTACTGGAAATGGCCAGACCGGATGCCTGCGCCATTCAGTATCTGTCCGGTGGGGCAGGCAGGGTATTCAACCGAGGACAGCATACGCAGGAGGCGGAAGCCGCGGAATCGGCGATATGGCGCTTGTCCCGATGCGGGAGCGCAACGATCGGTCGAATATCACCTCCGGCTGCGTACGGGCCGTATCTGATTGCGCATGGCACGAAGATAGCGGCCTGCCCCGGTTTCGATCGTAAACCGGCTGAGCAGGCTGGGTACGGAATCGGCGTCGAACTGCATTGTGCGCGCATCGTCCATTGCCCTGGCGAACGCATCGACATCGCCTTTCGGCGTCATAATTCCGTGCCGCGGATTGGCCAGCAATCCCTTCATACTGACGCAGCAATCGGTTGCCACGACAGGCAGGTACGCCGCCAGCGCTTCCAGAATGACGGCGGGGACTCCTTCATATTCCGACGACAGAACAAATACGTCGGCCTGTATCAGCCGCGCGCGAACATCGCTGACATGCCCTGCGAACGTAACCTGTCCGGCGATGCCCAGCGATACGGCCAGCTTTTCGAGTTTTCCGCGTTCCGGCCCATCACCAAGCAGGGTCAGCCGGTCATCCGGTCGCGCCATTCGTGCAAAGGCGCGCAGCAGCAGCGCATAATTCTTCTGCGCGGCAAGGCGACCGACGGCGGCGAAGGTAGTGGCATTTTTCACAGGGCGCACCGGCCGGGGCATACCCTCCAGATCCCGCCGGGTCAGTGCAGGATCTTCGATCACGTCGATTCGGGCGTCTGAAACCTCCATCAGCCGTTCGATTTCGGGCTTCATTGCCGGAGCTAGTGCGACGAACCGGTCGATCAACCGCCCCTGAAGTCGCAGCCAGTAGCGATAGAAGAACCGCACTGGGTTGGGTATGTCGGGCCGTGACAGGTCGTTGCTGATCTTGGCGATCACCGGTGGACATTTGCGCCCCAGCAACAGCTTCATGGCCACCGCGACGATGGTGTAGCTGTTGCCGGGGCAAAACAGGATATCGGGCCGGATATGCCGGATCACGGCGGGCAGGCGGAGGATCATCCACAAGGTTTCCCACGCAGCAGTCGGCAACCAGAAGGGTGCCAGTATGGCATAGGACAGATCGTCGCGCTGATCCTTGCCCGGCCCTGCATCGCGTCCGACCACCAGCTGGCTTTCCACGCCGAGGGCACGCCAGGCGCGATGCAGCCGGATGGCGACTCTTTCTACCCCGCCGGGTTCGAAACTATGGATCGGCGTCAGGATAATCATAGGCCTTGAGCCGCTGTCCGGCGGGAAATCGCTTCCATCAGGCGGCATGACGGAATTCCGTACCGGCGGCATACAGCGCGATCAGGTCGCTGAAATGCGTGTCCATGGTGCGTACCGATGCCGCCGCCGAAACCGCATTGCGATGGTAATGCGAAAGCCCGCGCATCGCCATCCGGCGGATCACACGCGCCAGATCGGCAGTGTCGGTTGCCCGGTATCGCATCGCCCGGTCGGCCTGATACTGGTCGCTGGCGCCGCCGCAGTCCGGTACGATCAGCGGCAGGCCGCTGGCGCGGGCTTCCGCGGCCACCATGCAAAAGGTTTCCGCCTCACACCCATGGATGAGCGCGTCGGCGCTGGCCATCAGCCGCGCCAGCGCGCCACGTTCCCTGACCGGGGCAAGAATTTGCACATGCGGGCTGTGGGCGCATGCCTTTTGCACCGCATACCGGTCGCGCCCTTCTCCGACCACGATCAGGCCGACCGGCGTGTCGCATCCAGCCGCAATCGCAGCCTCGATTACCATGGGCAGACGTTTTTCGGGCGAGAAGCGGCCGACTGTGAGCAATAGCGCGGCATCCTCCGCCAGCCCGCAATCGGCGAGCAGGGAGCGCCGCAGATTCTCGTCGCGCAGGCCGGGATCGAAAATGTCCGGTTCCACTCCCATGGGCAGCGTCACCACATTGCGCAGCCCGCCTGCGCTCAGCCGGGTCGCAAGGTCGCGGCTCGCCGAGACGACATGATCGAAGCTGGCGTCCAGCCTGCGCAAATGTCGCCAATAGCGGTCGAATCCCCGATCGATCATGGTGCGCGGCACAAACGGACCGAACCAGCGATAGGCATAGGCCGACAGGGGGTCGGCGTGCATGATGAGCGCGCGCGGAGCACCGCCGTCCCAGCGGCCGACCATCGCCGCGCTCGACCATGGGGACGACGCTTCGACGAAATCGGGCGCCCAGATATCGAGTGCGCGGTGCAGTGCGCGTTCGTCGTTGAAATAGCGATAGCGGCGGTCGAGCGGAAAGGACGGCGCTGCGATGGTCGCGATGATTGCGCCTGGCGCGACTTCGCGCGTCTCGTCACGCGCGCCGGGTGCCAGAATGACGATCTCATGCCCCATTGCCGGCAGTGCTTTCAGCTTGCGCTGCACATAGGTGCGGACCCCGCCGCCCTTCGGCGCGTAGAATGCATTGACGTCGACGATCCGCACCGCGCTTCTCCCTTCTATCGCCTGATCAGCCGGGACTGGGCCAGTTCGGACAGGGCAAGCGCCGCCCCGATCGCCACCCAGCCTGCAAACAGCAGCGTTCCCACCAGCAACACTGCCGAGGGGGCACCGGGCACGCCGCCGGTCAGAAACGTCGCCAGTCCGGCAAAGGCGAGATCCTTGTTGGGCAGGAACGGCAGGCGGGTCATCAACTGTCGTCCAGCCGCCATCAGCAGCCACCATTGCGGCGCGATTGCAGGAAGGACGGTGTGCCAGAGCAGCGCCAGCAGCACGATCGACAGGATCGTGCGCACCAGATGAACCGCAGTCGTGTACCAGCAATCGGCCCGACCCAAGGACAGGATGCGATTGCGAAACAGCCCGACGACGAGCGACGATCCGAGCAGAACCGCCACCGACCACAGCACGGGACCGGTTGCCTTGCCCAGCGCCAGCGACCCGACGAACGGCCATGCCATGCACAGCAGCAGCAAGGTGACGGCATTACCCGTCATTGCCGACAGGATGGCGACATCCTTCACTGCGCCGAACGGCGATGCATTCAGCCGGGCGTGCTGTCGCGCCCAGGCGTAGAATTGCACTTCGCCGAGATAGCCCAGAAGGATTTCATTGCTCGCGTTTTTACGGAACAGGGCGGCAATCCCGGTCGCGGGCAATTGCCATAGACGCCGGAAGATCACGAAGTCGCACAGCGGCGGAATCGCGAGATAGAGGGCGATCAACCCCCAGAAAGCAGGATGTCGCGGAACAAGCCCCGTCAGTTGATACAGATCGCCGCGTCCGACAATCCATGCCGTCGCCGCCAGCAGGGCAATCGCAAAGGCCGGTCCGGCGAACTTTACCCAATCGTGCAGCGGCTGGGCAAGATCGGCCAGTTCGAACTCGCGCACCGGCGTCGTTTCGCTGATATTTTCAGTCAGCGGCGGTTCCGCCATAAGGCTGGATGCCATGAAACAGATTCCTTGTCGGTTGAAAGACGGTTCAGACAGGGGTGGCGGAAGTCCGCTCGGTCCGGGCTGCGGGGGACGAGCAGGCAAGATCGGCATAGCGTCGGACGGGAGCGCGGGCGGCCAGTACGCGTAATGTCAGGTCGATGCTGCGGACCAGCGACGGCACCGCGGCATCGCCGGGGTGGACCGCCAGACGCATTCCGCGATGGGCAGGCATCAGCCAGCGTGCAGCCGCCGCAACGGCAAGCGACGATGCCCGGCGTGATGCGCTGCGGCTGGCCCAGGTAATTACGGGGCCGCGCGCCAGCACTTTTCCATCGCGCGGACGCCAGATACGGAAATGGTCCTCGGCCAGCGGGAAATCGCAATCGGCGATCGCGGCGCGCGCATGGTTGCCATAGAGCCAGGCCGGGGCAATGAACCCGGAAACCGGGCGTCCGGTAATCCCTTCGATCAGGCTCCGGCCGCTCTGTAACCTGTCCAGCGCGGTGTTGTAGTCCAAGCCGAGAAACTCGCCTTCTCCTGCCGTCATCCGCGACGCTTTCCAGCGCGAAAATTGTGTGCTGTGTTGCTGATCGTCGCGATGAAACATGCCGTGCAGGAAGATTTCTACACCCGCATCGGCCCATTGGCGCAGCCGCGTGGCAAACCGGCTGCCGGGAATAATCGGCGCTTCGCCCCAGTGATTCGGCACCACCAGCATCGCATAGCGCGACGGGCCTGTTACTGGCTCTATCAGCCCGCGTAACCGGTCTACCGCGCCTTCCGAGCGCGGGCCGACGTCGTGAATCGACACCAGAAGGCTGGTACGGCTATCGGTTCGGGGCATTGCGCGAGGGTTCGTCCTTATGGCTGTCTGGTCCAAGGACGACGCGGGTTCCTGCTCCCCACAGCCCTGCTGCAAAAATTTTTACCCTTTCGTGTCGACCGGCTATGAGGAGCGCGTGCATCGCAACACTGACCATGACGCCGTTTCGGGCGAAGGACTGACCGGGCTGCTTTCCGATCATCGGGAAGAGCTGTTGCGATTCGTGACGGCGCGTACCGGCGATCCGTCGCTGGCAGAGGATCTTTTGCAGGAATTGTGGCTCCGCTGTCACAAGGCCAGCCCGGTCGGTGTGGCCAATGCGCGCGCCTATCTGTTCCGCATGGCCAACAATCTGATCCTCGACTGGGTCAAGGGCGAACGACGCAGCCGCTCGCGCGATCATGGCTGGGCGGCCCTTCGCAATCGCGGCTGGACCGCCGACGGCGACAGCATCGATCCGCAAGCGGGGCCGGAGGAAGAACTGATCGAGCGCCAGCAGGAGGAGCAATTTGCCGCCGCTATCGCCGCCTTGCCGCCCGGCGCGGGGCGCGCTTTTCGCCTGCACAAGATCGACGGTCTGCCCCAGGCCGAAGTGGCCAGGCAAATGGGCATCAGCCGCAGCGGCGTCGAAAAACACATTGCCGCTGCAATGGCGCGGCTGAGAATTTTACTGGCGGGTGAGGAAGGGTGACCATGGTGGCGTCTATAATCATGATGCCCTTGCCGGTCTTGCCCTTGCCCCCCTGTGGGAGACGGACGTGGTGAACGAGGATATTCTTCTCGTCGCCGCGCACTGGCACCTGCAAAGCAGCGCGGACGATATGGACTGGACGGGTTTTACCGAGTGGCTGGAGGCCGACCCCGACCATCGCGTCGCCTATGATGCCATCGCGCTGGATGATGCGCTGCTTGACGACCTGCGCCCGCAGATTGCCCGGGCGCTGTCGCAGACGCCGCAGACCGATATCGTCGATATCAGCGAGGCCCGGCGGCGCAGGCGCTGGCTGCCCTGGGCAGGCGGAGCGGTCGGCACTGCCGTTGCCGCCGGTTTTGCGGCGGCGCTGCTGCTTCCCGGTACGCAGCCGTCGGCGCCGGACAGCCGTCAGGTTTCGGCCCCGGTCACGGGTATGCGCCAGATCGCCTTTGCAGGTGACGCGCATATGACGCTTGCCCGCGGCTCCAGCCTTGATCTGAGCGGCGCTGACCAGAGGGATCTGACCTTGCAGGGAACAGGATATTTTTCCGTGCCGCATCAGCCGGGACGCCAGATCGTCATTCATGCCGGGGAATTTCAGATCGTCGATCTGGGCACCCGTTTCGAAATCGCCAATACCAAAAACACCCTGCGCGTTGCCGTCGCCGAAGGGACGGTATCGCTGCGTTCTGCGAAACTGCCCGCACCGATGCAGATTAGCGCAGGCCATGCGGTCGTGGTGCTGAAAAAGCTCGGCACCGTTCAGCAGATGTCGGCGACCCCAGCGATGGTGGGCAGTTTCCGGAAGGGACAACTGGTGTACGAAGATATGCCGTTGCCAGTCGTCACGGCTGAATTGCACCGCTATAGCGGCAAGCGGATCGTGCTGGCTCCGGGGCTGGAACAGCGCCGGTTTTCCGGTGCATTGGCGGTCAACCACGGATCGGAATTGGTGACGGACCTTGCGAAACTCATGGATCTTCGGGTTTCGTCCCAGCAGAACATTATCCGCCTGTCTGCTGCTTCCGGCAATTAGCCTTGCCGCCGCTCCGGCGGCGGCGCGCGAAACGCGCTACAGGATCGATATCGCCGCGGGCCCGCTCAACGAAAGCATTGCGGCCTTTACCGCGCAGACCGGTGTTTCGGTGGGGATGAGCGGCCATGTGCCGACGCATGGCGTTCCCCGGTTGCGCGGAAAGATGACGGCCCATGAGGCGTTGAAACGCCTGTTGCATGATAGTGGTCTCAGGGCACGGCGCGTTGCCGCCAATGTCTATCGGCTGGAACCGGCGCCTCGCCGGAAAAGATGGGAACGCGAAAACTCCGCCGGACCTGCTCCGCCGATACCCGCCATCGCCGATATTATCGTAACCGGGCGGAAAGTTTCGGAATCGCTGTCCGATGTTCCGGCACCGCTCAGCGTGTTTCTGCCCGATCAGGTGCCCGCCATGGCACAGGACAGTGCAGGATCGGCGGCGGTCGCGGGGCAGGTTCCGGCTCTTTCCAGCACCAATGTGATGCCCGGCGGCAATCGGCTGTTCATCCGCGGCGTGGCCGACAGCCCCTTTGACGGTTTCAGCCAGTCGACAGTCGCCACGCAGATTGATGACGCCCGTGCCACCTATGATGCGCCTGACCCGGATTTGCGGCTGGTCGATGTCGATCGCGTCGAAATTCTGAAAGGGCCGCAGGGGCCGTTATACGGTACCGGTGCGCTGGGCGGGGTGTATCGTATCGTCACGAACCGGCCCGTGCTGGGTTCAACTGCTGCGCAGCTAAGCTCGCATACCGATCTGGCCTATGACGGACAGATCGGCGGCGGAGCGACGGGGATGATCAATCTTCCCCTCATCACCGACCGGCTGGCCGTTCGCGCAGTGGGATATGGCAGTTACCGGCCCGGCTGGATCGACGATCGCGGATTGCAGGACAACACCAACTGGTCGCGCACCACTGGCGGTCGGATCGCAATTCGCTACGCGCCGGTATCGGGGTGGACGCTGGACGGTATGGGCTGGCTGCAGACCGTGCGCACGGGGGACAGTCAGTATGTGACGGCGAATGCCGAAACGCTGTCGCGCACGGTACAGATACGCGAGCCCGGCAGGGCGCGGTTCGGCATGCTGTCGGCAACCCTGAACGGGCCAGTCGGCCGGCTGGACCTGACCGTGGCGACCAGCATCGACTGGCAGAATATCGCGCGAACCTATGACGCGTCCGATTCCGCCGACGCGCTGGACGCCACCGCGCCCCTGCGGTTTGACGATACCCGCCGGTATCAGGTGTTCGACCAGGAAATCCGGATCGCAAGCAATGTCCAGCGCAAGCTGCACTGGTTTGCCGGCTTGTCCTATCTTTCCGCCATTTCCTATGGGAAGGGCGTGCTGACCGATGCCGGTGGCATGGCCACTACGCTTGTCGATGTCCGTCGACAGTCGACCGAGATGGCGATTTTCGGTCAGGTGGGATTTCGGCTGCTCCCCAAATTATCCGTCGATATCGGCACGCGGCTGTTCCGTAACGATATCGAGGATGAGCGCGACCGTTCGACCGGCAAGCATGAGGTGAACCGGTTTACCGGTGTGTCGCCCAGTGTTTCGCTGGGATGGCATGCCTCGCCCGGGCTGCTCGTCTATTTCCGCTATGCCAGCGCCATTCGCCCCGGTGGCGTTGCGCTGGGCGGGGATATGACCCAGCGTTTCGACGCCGATCAACTGGCGAATTTCGACCTTGGCCTGCGCCTGCAAAGTCCGTCGGGAAAACTGTCGGTCGATGCCGCCGCGTTCCGGTCGTCCTGGACCGATATCCAGTCCGACTATCTGCTCGATACCGGGCTGATCGCCACCCGGAATGTGGGGGATGCCCATGCCCTTGGTCTCGACCTCAATGTCGCCTGGGTGCCGCTGTCGGGCTGGAAGCTGGTGACGGCGCTGTCCGTGCAGCATGCGCGGCTGTGGCGCACCGCCGATGGTGTCCGGCTTTCCACGGATCGCCGGATTCCGGTGGTGCCGGACGTGTCGGGAAGCGTGAAGCTGGACCATGATTTCAGCCTCGGCACCTGGCGCGCCGATATTGCCGGATCGGTCCGCTATATCGGGCCGACGCGGCTGAGCTTCGATCCGGGGCTGGACCGGCGAACGCCGGGATATGCGCTGACCGGGGTGGAGGCGCATATGGCACGGGGGCCGATAGAATTCGGGCTTTCGGTGGACAATGCCGCCAATATTCGCGCCGACAGCTTTGCCTTCGGCAACCCCTTCTCCATCCGCGAAACGCAGCAATATACGCCGCTTCGCCCACGCACCATCACCCTCTCGGCGCGCTATAGTTTTTAGGTTTTGAACTAGGCCGTAAACCCATAAACGGCACCGTCGAGGCGTCCAAATGGCAAACAGATCGGGCTGAACGACGCGTGGTAAAGGCTCTTTGCCTTTGCAAGCGTCGTTCGGTTCGAGATGGAAGCCATTTGGGCGTCCCTGCGGGATTTGGTCAAAATGGCCCGGTGCGGCGTCGAAAATTCTGGAAATATTGACATATTCCTGCGCCTTTCCTCCTTGCACCACGCCATTTTGACTCAAACCGCGATGGTGCCCTTTATGGGTTTACGGCCTAAAAAGGCCTCCCTGCGCCGATTGATCGACGCAGGGAGGAAAGGGGATCGTCAGAATTCGTAGCGCAGATCGACCATGATCTGACGCGGCGGGGTAAAATAGAGCAGGTCATACTGACCATAGCCGCTCTGGAAACCATTGGCGTCCGTCGGAGCACCCGAAGTGTCCGCCTTGATTTTCGAAATGGTGCGTTCATTGAACAGATTGTCGATGTTCAGTCCGACGCGCACATGCCGCCCGATATCCTTGTTAATCGCGAAATCGGAAATCCAGTAGGGCGAGATGCCATAAAGGCGGCGGCTGGGATCGCCGTTATAGTCGGTGGCATAGCTGATCCCGGTATATTTCGCCGTCCACGAAATGTTCAGGCCGCGATGCGAATAGAGTGCGCCCAGACCGGCGGTGCCGCGCGGCGCGTTCTTCATCTGCGTGCCCGTAGAAGGGTCGATTGCATCGTTGATCGACCCGTTGACGAACAGGGTCAGGCCTGTGGTCGCCAGCACGTTGAGCTGACCTTCGATCCCCTTAAAGTGGATCGTACCCGCGTTATACTGCTCGTTCTTTGGACAGGTCGATCCGTCGCAACTGACGATCAGGTTGTTAACGTCGATCTTGTAGATGTCGGCGTCGACCGAAAAACGCTCGCCATGATAGACCGTGCCGAATTGATAGTTGGTGGTGGTCATCGGCTTCAGCGTGCCAAGCGCGGTGCCGAGATTGGGATCGTTGACATAGAAGGATGACAGGTCGGGGACGTAGAAGCCCTGCGCATACTGGAAATAGAAGGACCAGTTCTTCGCGGCCATATAGTTGGCGGTCAGGAACGGCAGCGTCTTCGTCCAGGTGTGTTCCAGATAGAGCGGCGTGCGCGACTTCTGGTTGACCGGGGCGTCGATGCTGCGGGTAAAATGGACATATTTCACACCCGGCGTGATCGAGAGGCTTTCAATCGGCTTATATTCGAACTCGGAAAATAGCTGAAACTGGTTCCAGTCGGAGCCCTGATCATATTTGCGGTCGGCAATATCGGCGGGTGAGGAGGAATTGATCTTCTGATCGTAATTGGGCTGGCCCGTCACCCAGTCGATATCATGGGTATAGCGATCACTGTTCGATTTCTCATACCAGCCGCCGACGCGCCAGCGCCCCTTTGAGAAGGTGTAATCGACCTGACCGATATAGCCCCAGGTGCGGTATTTGTTGAGCTTGTGATAGCCGGGAATGCCGGGCACCGCATTCTTTGCCACCGCGTCGGCAGGGCTGAGATAGACCGTGTTCGGCGTGCCGACCGTGCCGAAGCCGTCCAGGCCGGAATTGGTGTGGTTCGTGTAGCCGTACATGTAGAGGCGGTTGTCCATTGAGAACCCGCCGCCCAGGTCGGACTGAAGCCGGATATATTCGAAATCGGTTTTCTTGTCGGTCCGGTTGAACTTGTAATAATTCTGCGCCAGCGGATCGGACGGAGTCGGCACATCGGGGCCGCTCAGACCGTAATCCATACCATACATGCCGACCAGCGAGTTGGGATTGCAGTTGCGGCCCGTCAGCTTGGTGATCGGCGCATAGCCGGTGGGCGAACTGGCGTCCGGCGGGCTGCCGCACCACACGCCGTCATTATCCTGCTGATAATAGCGGATCTGCGTATAGGTCGCCAACACGGTCAGCGTGTTTGCGGTGCCGATCGGCACCACGCCCTTTGCCATGATATTGCGCAGCAGCGTGCCTTCCCAGCTCATCGCGCCGTCGGAACGGGTATAGTTGCCGGTGACGAGGAATTTGGCACCGCCCAGGCTGTCGATCTGGCCGGTCTGAAGTTCCGCCCGCGCCAGCCAGGTATTGAACGATCCGCCCGCAGCCTCGATCTGGCCGCCGGCCTTGTCGGATACTTCACGCGAATAGAGGTTGACGTCGCCGCCGAACGTCGCCTGACCAAGCTGGCTGGCATTGCCGGGGCCGCGATCGACGACGACCGTGCCGACCGTGTTGGACGGGAAGAAGCTGAGTGAGTGATGGGTCGGATCGTTGGTGTCATTGAACGGGATACTGTCATAGGTCATGCCGAACTGACCGTCCTTGAACCCGCGGATCGACAGTTTGGATTCCTGAAGTCCGGTGCCGTTGCCCGTGCCGGTCAGCGTAACGCCCGGCGTGATCGCCGCGATCTTGGTAAAGTCCGCGACCGGCGTCAGAACCCGGTCGATATAGCTGTGGTTGATCGCCGATTGCGGCTGGGTGGTGGTCAGCGATGCGGTGGGAACCGACTCGGCAAGCAGCGATCCGGTGACGATGATGTCGGAGGATGTCAGCGACTGTCTGTCATTTGCCTGACCGGACTGGCTGGCGGTGCTGGTCTGCGTCGCATCCGATGCCGCAACGGCGCCCGGTGCAGCAGTGGTGACGACGGGCGTCGAGGCAGTATCGGTGGCGGCATGGGCTGTACCGGCCATGACAAGCGCACTTCCCGCAACACAACTGAGCAGGACGGGTTTCAACAACGTCATGATATTTCCCTTTTCCCTTTGATTTTATAGTAGATATTCGGTTCAAAATTGCGGGCTGCCGGACAGCGCGGATCGGCGATTGAAATGCGCAGGACGCAACCATCCATGCCGCGGCACATGCCGAAGCGGCGAAATGCGTTGCTGATGTCATTTCTCCCTTCCGACGTGCTGCAACAGCGTCGTTGCGGTGCGCCTATGGAGCGGGCGTGACAGCTTTGTGACGAACCGGCGGATCGGGCAAAGGTTACAAAATTAGAATGTTCAGCGGCGTTTCGTTTTGGCCAGAAGCCGGGCAAGAGCTGCGACCGGGATGATGATATTCATCCCGGCCGGTTGGATCGGGTTGTTTGCCCCGAACATTTCAAATGCTTTTTCACAACTGCTCAGGAGTGAGTCGATGCGCAAATGGCATCGTATGATGGCCCCTGTTTTCGCATTTTTTGCCCTGACGATCGCCTGTACCGGTCTGGGCATTCAGATCATGGAAATCCTCAACCGCCCTCCCGCCCATGCACAGCCGCATGCGGGCAATGACAGCGGCAACTCGCCCGCCTCTTCTAAGCATGAAAAGCGTACGGAACTGGGCAAATGGGGACACTGGCTCAAACAGGTGCATTCGGGCGAGGCATTCGGCCCGGTCGGCGTGGCGATCAGCATTGCTTCCGGCCTGGCGCTGATCTTCTTCGCGGCCTCGGGCTTCTGGATGTACCTGTCCATGGCGTTTAGGCGTGCATCAAACCGCCGCAGACGGGGGCGGTCGCGACCGCCGGCCTGATCATTCGCCGACCGGCCAGCGGAAGGTGGACATCGACGATCAGGCCGGGGCGGTTGTCGCCCAGCGTGACGATGCCGCCATGCAGCCGTGCAATCGCATCGACCAGCGCCAGCCCAAGCCCGTTGCCCGCCCGCGAGCGGCTGGTGTCCAGCCGGACGAAACGCTGAAGCACCTTTTCACGGTCGGCCGCCGCTATTCCCCCGCCGGAGTCCGCGACGCGGATGCGGATCATCTCGCTTTTAACAGGGCGAAGGATACTGACCGTAACCTCTGCGCGCGCGCCCGCGTGACAGGCGGCATTTTCGAGAAGGTTGACGAGCAACTGGCTGAGCAGGTCGCGATCGGCGCAAATGCTCGCATCTGTCATGGCGCCGCAGCGAAGGTGCAGTCCGGCATCTTCCAGTACCGGCTGCATATATTCCACTGTTTCCCCGACAAATTCCGGCAGATACAGCGCATCGAATGCGATCGACCGCCGTCCTGCCTCAATTTCCGACAGGCGAAGCAGCGAACTGAACAGACGCAGGATATCGTCGCATTCCTGTAACGCGATTTCGGTCAGCGCATGACGGCGTTCGGGCCGGCAGTGGTCGTCGGCGCAGGCCTCCAGCGTTCCGCGCAACCGGGTGATCGGCGTGCGCAGGTCATGCGCGATATCGGTGGATATCTGGCGCATCCGCTGCATCAGCGCTTCGATCCGGTCGAGCATATGATTGAAGCTGCGCGCCTGGTCAGCGAACATGCCGTCGAGCGGGTCGACGGGCACGCGCAGGGACAGATTGCCCGCCATGATCGCATCGGCTGTCCTGCGTGTTGTGTCCAGTCGGGCCGCGATAAAGCGACTGAGAGCGATACTGACCGCGATCCCGCCGAAAATCGCCACTCCGAGCATCGCGAGGAACATCGGCCAGACGATCTTGCCCATATTCTCGACCAGCTCGCTTTCCGCAACGATGTCGAGCCTGCCACCGTCGGAAAGAGGCACGGTAACCGCGCGCCCGCTGCGCAGATGATGGCCGCGCATTTCCTCGAACTCGACCGGGCCGGCGGTCGTTCCGCTGCCGATAAGTTGCGTGACGGTGCCTGCAATCTGCGTGCCGTGCGGATCGATCAGGCGGTGGCCGACCTGGCTGATCGTCCGGCCGGTTTCGCGCGCATCGATGCGGGCACGAATATCGTCAAGCGTCGGCGCTCGCCCGCTGGCCATGGGCTTCAACAGTTTAGCTTCGCGTTTGTACAGTGAATGGTCGACCTGAGCATTCAGCCGGTTTTCGGTCACCATGAAGGCAAGTACACCCAGCACCATCAGCACCAGTGCAAGCGCAAGGCCGAACAGCGGGACAATAGCGCGAAGTCCGAAACGCATCGGCAGGGCGCGCAGCACCGCCTTCATGCAAGCGCGCTGTGCAGCACGTATCCCGACCCGCGCACGGTTTCGATGGGGTCGGTATCGCCGAACTCGGTCAGCTTGGTGCGCAGGCGGCTGATATTGCTCTGGACGATATTGGTGCCGGGTTCGAAACTGTATCCCCATACACGTTCGAGCAGCATTCGCCGGGTCACAACCTGATCGCAATGCTGCATCAGTTCGATGAGCAGGCCGAATTCCTTCTTGTTGAGGTATAGCGCATGTCCGTTGCGACTGGCCTTGTGATGGGTGGCGAATACCTCGATAGCGCCGATGGCCCATACCCCTGCCGGATCGGTGCGACCGGTTCGGCGCACGACTGCATTCAGTCGCGCATTCAGTTCCAGCATGTCGAACGGCTTGACCAGATAGTCGTCGGCCCCGGCCTCGATCCCTTCGATTCGCGAGGCAGTGTCCCCCAGCGCGCTGAGGATCAAAGTCGGGGGGTAGTCATGCGTGCGACGGATATGATGCAACACTTCTATACCGTCGATACCGGGAAGCATGCGGTCGAGTATCACCGCGTCGAACCGATGTTCGGACAGCGTGACGACGGCATCTTCGCCGTTGGAGGCAGTAACGGTGTGATGGCCATGGCTGCTCAGTCCTGAAACGAGCAGACCGGCAATGGCGGCATCGTCCTCGATCACAAGCAGCTTCATAAGCGCGTTGCGATAAGGGCGTCCTGTGACCGATTGATGACTCTGCGCGCGCGAATATCCGCATCCGAAGGATGGGACACAACCACGTTTCCCTGAAAATGAAAGCGTTCGATCGGCGCCTTGCCCCGACCCATATCCCGAATCCGGGGGAACAGTCCGCCTCGCTGTTCTGCGCTGATTGCATGAGGTGGCTCCCCGGGCCGGATTCGAACCAGCGACCGATCGGTTAACAGCCGATTGCTCTACCACTGAGCTACCGGGGAATGCCGGGTTTCGGGCTTTGGTCGCGCCCCTGTGGGGCGGCTGGCTCCCTGAGTAGGATTCGAACCTACGGCCGCTCGATTAACAGTCGAGAGCTCTACCGCTGAGCTATCAGGGAACAAAGCCGTGCGCGGCTCTATACCGACGTTGTTTGGCTATGCAAGCCCTCAGGCGATAAACTGTTCCATCGTAATGCGATCGTCGAGCGCATGTTCGGGGTCGAACAGCAGGGTAAGGGTGCGCATCCGGTCCAGCGCGATGTCGATTCGCGATACTTCGCGCAGTTCGCGCTGATCGGCGACGGCGCTGACCGGGCGTTTCTCAGCCTCCAGCACGCGAATGCCGATTTCCGCGCGTTCGGGCAGGATTGCACCGCGCCAGCGCCGGGGACGGAAGGGGCTGATCGGCGTCAGCGCCAGCAGCGACGATCCCAGCGGCAGGATCGGACCGTTGGCAGAAAGATTATAGGCGGTCGATCCGGCCGGCGTTGCGACCAGCGCCCCGTCGCACACCAGTTCAGGCATGACGACATGGCCGTTGACGGTAATTTCCAGCTTTGCCGTCTGGCGTGTCTCGCGCAGCAGAGAGACTTCGTTGATCGCGGGCAGAACATGCGTCTTTCCGTCCACACCACGCGCAGTCATCTGTAACGGGGTCACACGAAAGCTGCGCGCGCGTTCGAGACGCTCGACCAGTCCCTCGGGACGCCATTCGTTCATCAGGAACCCGATAGTGCCGAGATTCATGCCGAATACCGGCAGGATGCGCCGCCGTTCCAGCATGCCGTGCAGGGTTTGCAGCATGAACCCGTCGCCGCCCAGCGCGACGACCATATCGGCGTCTTCCATCGGAACCCAGTCATGGGCATCGCGCAGTTCCTGCGCCGCGATCTGAGCGGAATGGGTAGGCGAGGCGACGAGCGCGCGCCGGGCGGTATCGCTCATCCGCCGGTCACACTCATATGCCGGGATACGGCGGGGGCCGCATCGCGCTCGATACGAAAATCGTGGCGTGCGGGTTTGCGCAGCATGGCCATGTCGATGGCGTCATCCAGCGCCTCTCCACCCGCGCGATAGGCGGCTTTCAGGTCGACCTGATCCTCATGCCCCAAACACATGAACAGCTTTCCCTCCGTGGTCAGGCGAACGCGGTTGCACCCGTCGCAGAAGTTCGCGGTGAGCGGGGAGATCAGCCCGAGCCGCGTATCGCTGTCCGCCAGTTTCCAGTAGCGCGCAGGCCCACCGGTGCGATGATCGGCGCGTGTCAGCGTGAACTGCGATTGCAGACCGTCCAGCACCTGAGTGAGCGGCAGGAAGCGATCGACCCGATCCTCGTCAATCGCGCCCAGGGGCATGGTTTCAATCAGCGTCAGGTCGAATCCGTTATCCGCACACCAGCGCAGCATCGGCGCGATGTCATCCGCGTTCAGTCCCTTGAGCGCGACCATATTGATCTTGACCGCCAGCCCCGCGTCGCGCGCGGCAAAGATGCCGCTCATCACGCGGTTGATATCGCCATGGCGGGTGATGAAGCGGAAGCGTTCAGGGTTCAGCGTGTCGAGGCTGACATTGATCCGCCGCATCCCGGCATCGAACAGGGAATGCGCGTGATCGGCCAGCCGGTTGGCATTGGTCGTCATCGTCAGTTCGTCTAGGCCGTTGCCCAGATGACTTCCCAGCCAGCGGCACAGTTCGACCACATCGCGGCGCACCAGCGGCTCGCCGCCGGTCAGCCGGATCTTACGCACACCGCGTTCGATGAAGCGTTCGGCGATTGCCGCGATTTCCTCAAGCGTCAGCAGCCGGTCACGCGGCAGGAACGTCATATGTTCCGCCATGCAATACCGGCATCGCAAATCACACCGATCGGTAACCGATATGCGCAGATACTCGATTCGCCGGCCGTGGCTGTCGATCATGGGCGGGGCGCTTGCCATGCCTGAACAGCTAGGCGTTCGGGCGGGCAGGCACAAGATATTGGGGCGATTAGTCTCAGAGTCTGTTTGGAAAATTCGGTGCCACGTCCGAAAGTCGCCGACCCGCTACTTTCAAAACAGACTCTAACCAATTCGAAACAGACTCTGACCAAGAAGATTGGCGCGCGGCACCGGCTGCGCTAGTCAGACAGATATGGACGGGAAACGGGGGATCGATTGAAGGCTGGCGCGGGCGCTCCGATCCTCATCCTGTCCTTTCGACAGCGTGACGAACTGGCGACATCGCTTGCCGATGCCGGCTGGCGGGTGATTGCCGCGCGGCGTGCCGACGGGATTGAGCGGCGCTGGCTGGCAAGCGGTGCGGGTGTGGCGATCGTCGATGCGCGGGGCGCGCTGGAGGAAGGCCTTGCCGCGACCGAGGCGCTGAGCGGGCCGGTGGCATCGCGCGGCGGTGCGCTGGTCGTGCTGGTATCGCAATCCATGCTGGACCGGTTAAGCGATTTCCTGTCGGCAGGGGCCACGCATTTTCTTGCCAGTCCGCTGGGCAAGGCTGAACTGATCCACGGCATTCGGTTTGCCGAGGCGGCGGTCCGCCCGCCCGAAGACCTTGTCGAACTTCTGCCACAGGAAGCAGCGGAGACGCTGGGCTGGCGGTACAATGCACAATCCGGAAAGGTGCAGTTGACGCCTGCGCTGGCGGTATTGCTGGAAATGCCCGAAGATACGATGGCGAGTACCCTGTTGCGACAATTGCCGGCTGCCGAACGCCGCGCGGCGTTTCTGGCGCTGCGACGGTTGAGCAAGACGACGCCCACCACCGCGTTCGCCCATGCCCTGCCGCCGCACGGGCGGATGGTGCAGCACCTCCAACTCGGCGAAGGGCGCTGGCGCCTGCACGCGCTGGTCGAGCCGCTGGGCAGGATCAGCGATGCCGGTGCGGTGGTGCGCGATGCGCTGGCCGGGGTGCGCGATGCCCATGGGGCAAGGCGCTGGCTGGCCGAACATCTGGAAGACACGGAGACGGATACAAGTGCGATTCTGATCGGTCTGTCGCGCTTCGGTGTCGTCAATACCGCCTATGGCCGGGCCGCGGGCGATGCATTGTTACGTCAGGTTTCCCGGCGACTGGAAGAAGTGGCGCATGCCGCACTGGGGCGCGATGTGCTGGTTGCACGGATCGGGGGATCGGATTTCCTGATCGCCGCAGCGGTTTCGCCGCCTCGCATCGCGCTCGCCGCTGACGAGGTGCAGGCTGCTCTGGCGCGTCCCTTCGCAGCGCAAGAGGGGGTGATGCCGCTGGGCGTCCGGATTGCGACGATTGCGGCGATGCCGGATGACGATGCAGCGCGTTTTCTGCGTCGTGGTGCGGAGGCTCTTGCCGATGCGCGCGACGGGCGGGTGTCGTCCACGGTTCAGGCACAGGATACAGTGCCGGTCGAACGGCTGGCGGAAGATTTGCGCAAGGCACTGGATCGCGGCGAGATCGAGGTACGCTTTCAGCCGCAGGTGGCGATTGCGACGAACAGCATCAGCGGGGTGGAAGCGCTGGCGCGGTGGCGACATCCGCAATTCGGTGAACTGGGTGCGGAGACGCTGTTCGCTGCCGCCGACCGCGCCGGGCTGGGCATTGCCCTGTCGGATCGCGTGCAACAGGTGGCGCTGGCTGGTGCCGCTGCATGGCCGAAGGCATTGTCGAAGCTGCGCCTGTCGATCAACATCACGGCGGAAGACGCAGCGCGGCCCGGCTTTGCCGACCTGTTGCTCGACCGGATCGACAGCAGCGGCTTCCCGCGTTCGCGGCTGACGATCGAAATTACCGAATCCGGGTTGATCGAGGATCTGGCCGATGCTGCGCGGCTGCTTTCAGAGCTGCGCTATGCCGGATGCCGGGTGGCGATCGACGATTTCGGCACCGGCTATTCCAGCCTTGCCTATCTGAAGGCGCTGCCGCTCGACTATCTGAAGATCGACCGCCAGTTGAGTCAGGACATTACCGGCAGCACGCGCGACCGGGTGGTGGTGCGCGGCGTAATCGACATGGCGCGCTCGCTGGGCCTGACGGTGATTGCCGAGGGGGTGGAGACCCCCGAACAGCTTGAACTGCTCGCCAAGGAAGGGTGCCAGCTCTATCAGGGGTTCCTGTGCGCAGAACCGCTGGAGACCCCGGCGCTGGCCGAACTGGTGGCGCGGCATGGCTGACCCGAAGGATGTCACCGGCGTCTGGTACGGGCGCTGGACGAGCGGCAGCGGCAATGTCCTGCCCAACCGGTTCATCGCACTGCTTTCCGAAAGTGCCGGCATCGTTTCCGGTTTGATCAGCGAGCCGGACCTGTACGATACCGCCGGGACTCTTCACGCGATCGTGCATGGCAGCCGCAATGGCGCGGCGCTGGCCTTTACCAAGCAATATGACGGCAGCGGCAGGCTCGCCCATGCCGTCGCCTATCGCGGTACGGTGAGCGGCGACGGGACGGAAGTCAGCGGCGAATGGGCGCTGACCCGCCATAGCGGGGCGTTCGTGATGACGCGGGAGGTTTTCACCGCCGATGAACTGGAAGAGGCGGAAGAAGTCGAACTGACGGTTCCGCTGGGAGAAACAAGATGATGCGAATGGTGATGGCGGTGCTGGCGCTGATGACGCTGGCGGTTCCCGCGGGTGCTCGTGAAGTTTCAGCGCGCGTGCCGGTGCTGGCGGCGTTGCAGGCGTCGGCCGATGCCTGGAACCGGGGCGATCTGGACGGTTTTCTGTCGGTCTATTCCGACGGGGCGGGAACGACCTTTACCGGCAAGAACGGCGTGGTGCGCGGCAAGGCGGCGATCCGCAAACGCTATATCCTCAGCTATTCCGCCGTGTTCGGGCCGAATGCGAAGGGCAGGCCCCAGCGACTGTGGTTCACGCCAAAGGATTTCCGCATGCTGGGCAATGCCCACGCGCTGCTGATCGCGCAATGGCATCTGGATGCGCGCAACGGGGTTCCTGCCCTGTCTGGGATGACCAGTCTGGTGTTCGCCCATGAAAAAGCGGGGTGGAAGATCATCGCCGACCACAGCGATTAGAACAAACCGCTGTATATTGCCGATGGTCTGCGCGCGAAGCTGAACGAAACCGCTGCGATTGCGACAATTGGCGACAGTTTTGTACGATCGCCGGGACATGGCGGTTACAGACGAATCCTATTCTCTTTCACAGGCCGGAAAGACCCGGTCGCAATGAAGGAGAACGCCCATGAACAGGATCACCATGCTCGTCGCCGGGTTGGGTATCGCCGGTGCGGCCCTGCCCGCGACCGCGAGTGCCGCCACCTATGGCAGCGTCAACCGCCAGCAGGCCAATATTCAACAGCGGATCAGCTATAACGCCCATCGCGGAATGCTGACCACGCGTGAAGCCCGCAACCTGCGGCTGCAACTGAAGCAGATCGAGCGGCTGGAATATCGCTATCGCATCAGCGGTCATCGTCTGACCGGCGGCGAACTGCGCGACCTTAATCGCAGGCTCGACCGTCTGTCGCAGCAGGTCAATCGCCAGTCGCACGATCGCCAGGTGAAAGCGCGCTATGACCGTGGGCACGACCATGATCGCGGCCATCAGTATCGCCGCTAAGCGCGGGTAGATAGTATGACTGAAGCGGGTGGTGCCGGAAGGGCCGCCCGCTTTTGTTTGGCGTCATTCCTCGCCTGCAAGGGAGGGCTTCAGCGGCTTGCCCGAATCCTTCCACTTGTCGAGCACCTGCGATTGCGGGAGGCCGGAGCCGTCGGCGGCGGGGCTGATCGGCGTGCCGCTGTCGCGATAGGCGGCGGTGATGCTGCTGCTTGCGGTAACTGCTTTGGTCATCGCGGATTTTGAAGGTGTCGTGCTCGCTGAAGGAGCGGGGACAAGGGCAGTGGGGACGGGCGGCGCGGGGCTGGTGACGCTTGCGACCTGCACCTCCGGCGTCCCGATGCGCGGATGTGGGCCGGGAACCGGCTCGCCCCCGGCATAGCGTTCGTCGAATGCGGCCGCCGTGCCCCACCAGCCTTTCCAGCGATGGAAGAAATGCGCGCCGAATACGCCCGTCATTACCAGCGTCTTTGCCCAGGCGGGGCGTACAGCATAGGTGTGGTAATGGGTGGCAAGGCCCACCGGCTTGAACACGAACCCGGCCAGCGCCGCGGCGGCAACCTTTTGCGCGCGGTCCCAATATTTGCGCTCGGGCGTGCGGGCGAGTGAGCCGTCGCAGGCGAAGCTGAACTGGCATACCGTATTCTGTGACCCCTGATACACGACGCCGCACACGGTGCGCGGGAAGGCCGGGTGGCGGACGCGGTTGAGGATCACCTGCGCAATCGCCTCCTGCCCGTCGGTGGGTTCGCGCGCGCCCTCATAATAAATGGCGGTGGTCAGGCATTGCAGCGCGCGGGCATAGTCGGTCGGCGTGCCTGCCATCAGGAACGGTCTGGCGGGTGTGATCGTGTCATCCGGCGTATCGATGTCGAGGGCGGCGGGTACCGGCTGGTCGGGCAGCTCGGTCGTGCCGGTTACACCCGGCGCAGGAGCGGCATCGTCATCGGCGACGTAGAAATAGAGCGCGCCGGGAAAATGATCCTCCGCCTCATAGCCTTTGGGCATTGCGGGCGGGGGCGCAGGCGGCGCGATCTGGTCGAGCGAGGCGCGTGCGGCATGGGCGGCAAAGCCGAGCAGCAGCAGCGACGCGATGATTGCCGCCAGCTGCTTATGCCATGTCCAATGTGCGAACCGCCGCCATTCCATGTCGGCGATATAGTCGATTCAAGCGGCCCGCGCGCCTGCCCGATTTCGTCTGTCCCGCGACGAAACACTTTGACCTGTCGTCAAGCATTTCGCCGCGGGAAATCGAGGGCCTTCCCCTATTTCAGGGTCGGCGAGTCCAGATCGAGCGAAGCGGCAGGAATGACCTCCACCTTCGGATATTCCTTTCGCAGCGAGTCGAGGAACTGCTTGGAATCGCCGACCACGATGATGCTGGCCTCATCGGGATTGAGCAGCTTTTCCGCCGCCTTTTGCACCTGCGCCGCGTCCACCGCCTGAACCGAGGGGATGAACCGCTTGATCTCATCCAGCGGCACGCCCTCGACGATATAGCTCGACAGGATACCGGCGATGCCCGAATTGGTTTCGGTCGAACGGCCATAGCTGCCGATCAGCGTCGCCTTGCGCGCGTCAAGTTCCTTGGTGCCGACCGGATCAGTACCCAGCTTTTCCATCTCGGTGCGGATCAGGCCGACCACTTCGGTCGCGGACGGGTTCTTGGTCTGCACCTTCGCCATGAACGGCCCGGTTTCAAGGCGTCCGTCGAGCGAGCTTCCCGCGCCATAGGACAGGCCGCGCTTGATGCGGATTTCGGTGTTCAGGCGCGATGAATAGCCGACGCCGAGTACGGAGTTGGCGACGATGGCCGGATAGTAATCGGGTGCCGAACGCTTCAGGCCCGGACGCCCGACGACCACGCCTGCCTGACCGGCGCCGGGCATGTCGACGACGATAACGCGTGGGGCGGGATAGGCGGCATTCGCATCGGGCGCGGTCGGGGTGGCAGCATCGGGCGACGCCTGCCAGTCGCCGAACAGCTTGTCGGCGAGCGCCCTGGCATCGTTCTCATTGATGTCACCGACCAGCACCAGCGAGGTGGTTTCCGGTTTCCACACCGATTGATACGCGCCCATCACATCGTCACGGGTCAGCGAAGTCAGCGATTTTGGAGTGCCGGACAACAGGTGGCCATAGGGCTTGGTGCCGAATACCGCGCGATTGGCGACAATGCCCGACAGGGCACCGGGGTTGCTGAGCGATACCTTCAGATTGCCCAGTTCCTTGGTGCGGGCGCGGTCGATTTCCGCCTGCGCAAAGGCCGGATTGCGGGCCACATCGGCAAGGATGTCGAGCGCAGGCGTTATCTGGTCGCCCTTGACCGTGATGGTCACACCCTGACCATCCCAGCTTGCGCCGCTGCTGATCGAGCCGCCCAGCGATTCGACCGCCTGTGCGATCTGCGTTGCGGAACGGGTCTTGGTGCCCTTGGTCATCAGGTCGGCGGTCAGGCTTTCCAGCCCCGCCTTGCCCGACGGGTCGAGCGCACCGCCGCCGCGCGTTTCGAGCACGGCGGTCACCAGCGGCAGTTCGGAGCGATGGACGACGACCAGTTGCATGCCGTTGTCGAGTTTCGTCACCACAGGCGTCGGCATCGCCACCTTGACCGGCGGGCCGACCGGCGGCAGCGGCTTGCGCTGATTGGGCGGCGCCAGTTCGACGACCGGGACATTGGGCGGCGTCACCAGCGGCTTGACCGCGATGGTTTTCGATACCGCGACGGTATCGCCGGTCGCGTCGGCGGGCTTGGCCGATTCCGGCAGGTAGAGCAGCGCCGCCGAGCGATTCTCGCCCAGATATTTCTGCGCCACGCGCTGCACATCGGCGGCCGTTACCTTCGCAATGGCGGCAAGCTGTTCGTCGGCGGCGTGCGGATTGCCGTCGATTACCACGGAAGAGGCAAGCGTCGATGCCTTGCCGTCGGCGGTTTCGCGGCCCTGGATACTGCCGGTCAGAATCTGGTTTTTGGCCTCGTTCAGTTCGGCGGCGCTCACCGGCTTGTCGCGCAGCGACGCGATCTGGGCACGCAGCGCGGCTTCACCCGCCTTCGCCGATTTGCCGGGTGCCATGATCGCGTAGACGCCCAGCGCACCGGTTCCCTTCTTGCTGTCCATGAAGGTGTCGGCGGCCTGTGCCAACTGGTCGCGATAGACGAGATTTTCATAGAGGCGCGAACTCTCGCCTGCCGACAGGACGGCGTTGAGCACCGACAGCGCCGGGGTATCGGCGCTGTCATCGGCGGGAATGGGGTAGCTGATCAGTACCGCGGGCAGCGGTACGTTCTTTTCATATACCGTGTAATGCGTTGCTTTCGTGCGCTCCGGTTCCGTGGTCGAAACCGTGGGAATCGGGCGATCCGGTCGTTTGATCGGCGCGAAATATTCATCGACCCATTTGTTCAGCTCTGCCGGATCGAAATTGCCCGCGACCACCAGCACCGCGTTGTCAGGACGATAATAGGTCGCATGAAAGGCACGGATATCGTCGATTGTCGCGGCGTCGAGATCGGCGATGCTGCCGATGCCGGGGCGGCCATAGGGACTGGTCTGAAACGAGATTTCCGGGAAATAGAGATAGAAGAGCTTGCCATAGGGCTGGGCCAGGACGCGGGTGCGCAATTCCTCTTTCACCACTTCGCGTTCGGACTTGAACACGGCCGGGTCGACGACCAGCGAGGACATACGATCTGCTTCGGCAAACAGAAGCTGTTGCAGATGGTTGGCCGGGATCACCTCATAATAGTTGGTGTAATCCTGGTTCGTGGAAGCGTTGTTATAGCCGCCGACATCGCCGGTCAGGCGATCCATCGATTCGGCTGGAAGATTGCGCGTCGCCTTGAACATCAGATGTTCGAACATGTGCGCAAAGCCAGACCGGCCCTTGGGATCGTCCTTCGATCCGACCTTGTACCAGACCTGTACCGATACGGTCGCGGTATTCGTGTCGCGAATGGCATAGACCTGCAGCCCGTTGGCGAGCGTGCGGTGCGTGAAATTCAGCGGTTTCACACCGTCGCCGGACGTCGCGGCGGCAGGAGCGGGCGCGGTTTGGGCGCTGGCGGTGAACGGAAGAAGGGCGGCGCCCACGAACAGGGCGGCACGACTCATACGCATTAGAAATTCCCCCACAGAATGATGACTGATTGTTCGGGGATAGCCTTCGGTGTGTCAACTGCTCATGACACTGCCGGATTTATCGCATCAGCGGTCCGGATCGTCCGAAATGCCCCGAAAGCAAACGAATATTTTACGGCCCGTTAACCTTGCATGGTTAGCGAATGGCAAGGTCGATATTTGGGGAAGGATTTCGCGGCGTGCGCATTCTGATAGTGGATGATGAACCGGCGATGCAGGAAAGCTATCGCCAGTGTTTTCGCACCGGGAATGATGGCGATGACGCTTCGGTGCTGTCCGATATGGCGGCCGAACTGTTCGGGGACGATGCCGGACAGGAAGAGGCCTCCGCAACGCAGCAGCCGGAATTCGACTGCACCTACAAGATGCAGGGGCTGGACGCCGTGGCGGCGGTACGTGCCGCGCTGGAGGCCGACAGCCCCTATGCGGTGGCGTTCATCGATGTGCGGATGCCGCCGGGGATCGACGGTAAGGAAACCGCAAAGCGTATCCGCGAACTCGACCCCGACATCAATCTGGTGATCGTCACCGGCTATTCCGATTTCTCCCCGCTTGATATTTCGCGCGCGGCAGGGCCCGCCGACAAGATTTTCTACATCGCCAAGCCGTTCGAGGTGGAAGAGGTGGTTCAGACCGCGACCGCGCTGACCCAGCGCTGGCAGGCGGATCGCGAGCTTGCCGCCGCGCGGGTGGCGCTCGCCGAAAAGGTGGAACTGCTTGAGGAACAGAAGCTGGAGCTTGCCGCCAATGAATCAAAGGCGATGCATCTGGCCAACCACGATACGCTGACCGATGCGCCCAACCGGCTGGCGTTTCAGCGCGCGCTGACCGAGCATGTGCGGGCGCAGCATTGTTTCGCGATGGGGATGATGGATCTGGACCGGTTCAAGCTGGTCAACGACACGTTCGGCCATCTGGCCGGTGATGAACTGATCCGCCTTGTCTATGGTTTGTTGCAGACCTGCCTTGGCGAGCGCGGCATGGTCGCGCGGCTGGGCGGTGACGAATTCGGTATTCTGGCGGAAGTCACCGGTGAGGACGATGCGGTGATGCTGTGCGAACGGCTGATCCGCGAAGTCTCTACGACTTTCAGGATTTTCGGACATTCGGTGCAGGGCAGTGCCTCGTTCGGCGTGCATGTCGTGGAGGCCCGGACCGAATCCGATCCCATTGACGTCATGCGTCGCGCCGACCTGGCGCTCAACGAAGCGAAGCGGGCAGGGCGCGGCGTCGTGCGCGTGTTCGATGAAAGCATGGACGAATCGATCCGCTTTCGGCGCCAGATCGAAGGCGGCCTGAGTCAGGCGATCGCCAGAGGCGAGCTGAAAATGGTGTTTCAGCCGATCTGTTCGCACAGCGATCTGGAAGTGACGGGGTTTGAGGCGCTGATGCGCTGGAACAGCCCTGAATACGGTCCGATCTCACCCGCGATGTTCATTCCCATTGCCGAGGAATCGAACCTGATCCACGAACTGGGCGACTGGGCGCTGGATGAAGCGCTGGCGATGCTGAACCAATGGCCGGGGCAATATGTTTCGGTCAATTTCTCGCCGCGCCAGTTCCGCCGCACCAATTTTGTCGGGCATGTCGTCGAACGCACGCAGCATGCCGGTGTTGAGCCGAACCGGTTGCAGATCGAAATTACCGAAACCGCGATTTTCGATAATGCCGAACGTGCCGCCGATACGCTGTATCGCCTGCGTCAGATGGGGTTCCGCATTGCGCTGGACGATTTCGGCACGGGCTATTCCAGCCTGTGGAATATCCGCCGTTTTGCGCTCGATTGTCTGAAGATCGACCGCAGCTTTATCGACGGCATGGGCCGCGAACGCGAATCCGCTGCGATCGTCCATTCGATCATCCATCTCGGCAAGGCGCTGGGGCTGGAGGTCGTGGCCGAGGGCGTGGAGACCGAAGCGCAGCTTCAGGCGCTGCGGGTGGCCGGGTGCAGTCATATGCAGGGCTATTTCCTGTCGCGCCCGGTCGATGCCGATGTCGCCACGCGGCTGGCGGAGCAACGCCACCTGATGCCGGTGGAGGAACCGGTGCCGGCAACCGTTTCGGACGAGGATACGCAGCCGGGTAACGGGACGCACGGATAATGGCTGACACCGGGCAGGCGATCCACCGCCCCATGCGTCTGGTCGCTGCGGACGGGTCGCTGGGGGGCAAGTTGCTGCTGATCCTGACCGGGGTCGGCCTGCTGGGCGCTGTCGCGATCACCGTATTGCTGGCCGCGGTCATCATGCCCAGCTTCGGCAAGCTGGAGCGGCAGACCGTCGACGGGCATATCGACCGCACGCATGTCGCGCTGAACGAATATGCGTCCAAGGTGGAAAGTTCGGTGCGCGACTATGGCGACTGGAATTCCAGCTATGCCTATATGGGCAAGCCCAGCCATGCGTTTGAGGTGGAGAGCTTCTCGACCCTGGCGCTGGTCAATCTCGGCGCCAACGGCATGGCTTATGTCCATAATGACGGCCGCATACAGATCGTGCGCTGGATCGGGCTCGACAGCCAGCGTGAAGAACCGGCGTTGCGACAGCGGTTTGTTAACGCCATCCACGCGCTGAATTTCAAAAAGGTGCTGGCCGGCAGTAATTCGGCTGCCTTCTACCTGAAACTGGGCGACGCGCTGGCCGCGGTCGGGGTGGCGCAGGTGCGCCGTAGCGACGGCAGCGGAACACCGCGCGGCTATGTCCTGATCGCGCGTCGAATGACCTCGGCACAGCTTTCCAAGCTGTTGCAGCTCAAGGCCGATATCGATGTAGCAAGCCCGGTCGCGGAAAATGAAGTGATCAGCCACAGCGATACGCTGGATATTGCCGTGCCGGTTGCCGGGCCGGACGGAGTTCCGGTCGCATCGGCGCGCTTCTCCGTACCGCGTACCCTGTCGATCCTGGGGCGCAATATGCTGCTGGTCGCGGTTGGCGGTACGATCCTGTTATTGGTCATCATGCTGACCTTGCTGCGGCGAATGATCGGACGGCTGGTGCTCGACCCGCTCAACAAGGTCGAACAGCATATGCAGATGGTGCGCGCATCCGGCACGCTGGGCATTCTGACCAGCATTGACCGGCGCGATGAAATCGGCAGCCTCGTCACCAGCTTCAACGCGATGCTGAGCCAGTTGAAGGATTTGCGCGAGCAGCTTGAGGTGCAGTCGTTCAAGCTGGGCAAGTCGGAAAGCGCGGTGGCGGTGATGCATAATGTCCGCAACGCGCTCAATCCCATCAGCACGATCCTCTCACACGGATCGGCGAAAACACCGGCGGTGGATCGCAAGATGCTCGACCGCGCGGTCGGAGAACTCGCGCGTGGAGACATCGATGAGGCGCGTCGCCAGAAACTGGCCACGTTCGTGACGGCTGCGCTCGACAAGGACGAAGCGCAGCGCGCCGACCGAGCCGAACAGATGGAGGTCGGTCGAGGCGCATTGCACAATGTGCTGGAGATTATCGGTAAGCAACAGGCGGATGCCCATGCGCGGCCGCAACTCGAAACCTGCGACATCACCGACATCATTGCCCAGAATGCGACGATTGCACGCTATTCGGGGGAGCATTCGATCGCGTTTCGCTTCCCGTCCAGGCCGCATTGGGTGCAGGCCAATCGCGTGCTGTTGAGTCAGGTGATCGGCAATCTGTTTTCCAATGCTGCCGAAGCGATTGCAGCATCCGACAGGGAAGGCGGAAGCATCAGCGTAAGCGTGACCGAGCGTGACGACGGCAAGGTGCAGATCGCCATTCAGGATGATGGAGAGGGCTTCGATCCCGGCAACACGCCGCAATTCTTCCAGCGCGGATTTTCGACGCGCGCACACAAATCGGGCGGGCTTGGCCTGCACTGGTGCGCCAATTCGATGGTTGCGATGGAGGGGGCGCTCGATCTGGAAAGCGAGGGCAAGGGGCTGGGCGCCTGCGCGATCCTGACGGTGAAAGCGGCACCTGCCGAAGCGCTGGCGGCAATGGGAATCGCTGCCTGACCGGCATTTTTGTGATCAGGCGTTGAGCAAGGCTTCATGGTCTGCTTCAAGGGGGCGTGACCGAAAGCTGGACCTTTGCCATCGACCGCGGCGGTACGTTTACCGATATCGTCGCACGCTGTTCCGACGGACGCTATCGCGTCGAGAAACTGCTCTCCGACAATCCCGGCCAGTATGAGGATGCCGCCAGCGAAGGCGTGCGGCGCGTGCTGGTGGACGAAGGCGGCACGCTGGAGCGTGTACGTATGGGCACGACGGTAGCCACGAACGCACTGCTGGAGCGCAAGGGCGACCGGGTTGCGCTGATCACCACGCGCGGTCTGGGCGATGCGCTGCGCATCGGGCATCAGGCGCGGCCCGATATTTTCGCGCGGCATATCCTTCTGCCCGAACAGCTCTATGAATGCGTGGTTGAGGTCGATGAGCGGGTGACCGCCGATGGCGAGGTGCTGCGCGCGCCGGATGCACAGGCAGTGCACAACGCGCTGGAGGCGGTGCGGGCGGACGGTATCGATTCGCTGGCGATCCTGTTCATGCATGGCTGGCTGCACAGCGATCATGAAAAGCTGGTCGCAGACATCGCCCGCGACCTGGGCTTCGGTCAGATTTCGGCGAGTTATGAGGTTGCGCCGCTGATCAAGCTGATCGGACGCGGGGATACGACCGTCACCGATGCCTATCTGTCGCCGGTGCTGCGCCGCTATGTCGATCGCGTGCGCAAGGGCGTGGGTGGGGACGTGCCGCTTCAGTTCATGCAATCGAACGGCGGCCTGACCGAAGCAGGCGCGTTTCGCGGAAAGGATGCGATCCTGTCCGGCCCGGCGGGGGGTGTGGTCGGCATGGTGGAAACCGCGGCCGCGCTGGGGGAGGAGCGGCTGATCGGGTTCGATATGGGCGGTACCTCGACCGATGTGTCGCATTATGCGGGGCGGTTCGAACTGGCCGATGACAGCGTCGTCGCGGGCGTCCGTATCCGCGCGCCGATGATGCAGATCCACACCGTTGCGGCAGGCGGCGGATCGGTGTGTCGGTTCGACGGGATGCGTTTTCGTACCGGACCGGAAAGCGCGGGCGCGCATCCGGGGCCGGCCTGTTACCGCAATGGCGGGCCGCTGACGGTGACCGACTGCAATGTCGCGCTGGGCCGGATTGCGCCGGAGCATTTCCCGGCGGTGTTCGGTCCCGACGGGGATCAGCCGCTGGATGTCGAAGCGGCACGGGCGCGTTTGCAGGAGGTGGCGGAGGCGGTCGAACGCGAACTCGGCAAGCGCATGACGCCGGAGGAGATTGCCGAGGGATTCCTGCGCATCGCCATCGACAATATGGCCAATGCCATTCGCAAGATTTCGATCGCGCGCGGCTATGATGTGACCCGCTATGCGCTGGCCTGTTTCGGCGGGGCAGGGGGGCAGCATGCCTGCCGTGTCGCCGATGCGCTGGGCATGGAGCGGATATTGGTGCACCCGCTGGCGGGTGTGCTGTCGGCGCATGGCATCGGGTTGGCCGAAGTGAAGGTCATTCGTGAGGCGAGCTGGCTGAAACCGGTCGGGAAGGACTATGCCCGCGCCCTCGAAACGCTGAAGGCGGAGGCGCTTTCGGCGCTGAACGAACAGGGTTTTGCACCCGATCAGATCGACAGCGAATGCCGGGTGCGCGCGCGGCTGGAAGGCAGCGATACCGCGCTGGAAATGCCGCTGGGGCCGGTTGCCGCGATGCGCGAGGCGTTTCACACGCTGCATCGCGAACGTTTCGGCTATGCCGAGCCGGAGGCGACTGTCATCCTCGATACGCTGGTCGTCGAGGCGCGAGCGGGTAGCGGGCATGGCCGTGATTTTGCAGTACCGCCGGGTGCGGGCGCGCAGGCGATTGCAGCAGGCGACTGGTCGGCGTTCCGGCGCGAGACCATGGCGGCTGAACAGCGGATTGCGGGACCGGCGCTGGTGCTGGACCCGTCCTCCACCACGATCGTCGAGGCGGGGTGGGAGGCAAACCGTGCGGCGGACGGCACGCTGATCCTGACGCGTGTCAAGGCCGCCGAGCGGGATCATGCCGTCGGCACCGAGGCCGATCCGGTGATGCTGGAGATTTTCAACAATCTGTTCATGGCCATCGCCGAGGAGATGGGCACGGCGTTGCAGGCAACGGCAAGTTCGGTAAACATCAAGGAGCGGCTCGATTTCTCCTGCGCGCTGTTCGACGCATCCGGCGCGCTGATCGCCAATGCGCCGCATATCCCGGTGCATCTGGGGTCGATGGGGGAAAGCATCCGCACCATCATCGAGGCGCGTGGGAACGGCGCCGACGGGCGCGGCATTCGACGCGGCGACGCCTATGTGCTCAACGATCCCTATCGCGGGGGCACGCATCTGCCCGATATTACGGTCATCGTGCCGGTATTTTATGACGATGCCGATGATGCTCCGTCCGCCTTTGTCGCGGCGCGCGGGCATCATAGCGATATCGGCGGCATCGCACCGGGGTCAATGCCCCCCGACAGCCGCCGGATCGAGGATGAGGGCGTGCTGATCGACAATTTCCTGCTGGTCGATGAAGGCCGGTTCCGGGAAACCGAAATGCGGGCACTGCTGGCCACCGGGCCGCATCCGGCGCGTAACCCGGATCGCAATATCGCCGATCTGCGCGCGCAGCTTGCCGCCTGTACGCGCGGGGCACGCGGGCTGGTGGAGACGGCGCGCGATTATGGGGCGGACGTGCTTGCCGCCTATATGGGCCATGTGCTGGCCAATGCCGAAGAGGCGGTGCGGCGGCTGCTCGACCGGCTCGATGACGGCAGCTTTACCTATGCGATGGACAATGGCGCCGAGGTGGCGGTGGCGATCCGGGTCGACCGCGAAGGGCGCGCTGCCACGTTCGACTTTAGCGGCACCAGTGCGCAGCTTCCCGACAATTTCAACGCGCCGCATTCGATCGTGCGGGCGGCCGCGCTCTATGTCGTGCGCACGCTGATCGACGATGCGATCCCGATGAACGACGGCTGTTTGCGTCCGATCACGCTGATCGTGCCCGAAGGGTCGATGCTCAACCCCGTCTATCCGGCGGCGGTGGTGGCGGGCAATGTCGAGACCAGCCAGGTGGTTACCGACACGCTGTTTGCCGCGACGGGCAGGCTGGCCCCGTCGCAGGGGACGATGAACAACTTCACCTTCGGCAATGCCGAGCACCAATATTATGAAACCATCGCGGGCGGATCGGGCGCGGGGCCGGATCATGACGGCACCGATGCCGTGCAGACGCATATGACCAACAGCCGCCTGACCGACCCCGAAATCCTCGAAACCCGCCTGCCGGTGCGGCTCGACCGGTTCGCCATCCGGCAGGGATCGGGCGGGGAGGGCGCGCATCATGGCGGCAACGGCGTGGTGCGGCGGATCACCTTTCTGGAGCCGATGCGCGCCAATATGCTCGCCAACCGGCGCAAGGTCGCGCCGCGCGGTATCCGGGGCGGCGGCGATGCGGCACCGGGGCGTAACTGGGTCGAGCGCACCGATGGCACAATCGAGCAATTGGCGGCGACCGGATCGGCGGACATGGCACCGGGCGATGCGTTCGTCATCGAAACGCCCGGCGGCGGCGGGTTCGGAACGAAAGGGGTGGCATGACCTATTTGCCGTTGCTCGGCATCCTGCTGGTGGTTGCCGGGTTTGCGCTGCGCTTCAATCCGTTGCTGGTGGTGTTTGTGGCCGCGATTGCGACCGGGGTGCTGGGCGGTTTGTCGCCGCTCGACGTGCTGGGCACGCTGGGTAAGGCGTTCAACGACAATCGCTATGTCTCGGTCGTGTGGATCGTGCTGCCGGTGATCGGGTTGCTTGAACGCTATGGCTTGCAGGAGCGCGCTCGCACGCTGATCGGGCGAATGCACGGGGCAACCACCGGGCGGCTGTTGCTGGCCTATCTCGTCGCGCGGCAGGCGCTGTCGGCGGTCGGGCTGACCTCGGTCGCGGGTCCGGCCCAGACGGTGCGCCCGCTGGTCGCGCCGATGGCGGAGGCAGCGGCAGAGCGTCAGCATGGTGAACTGGAGCATGAAACCCGTGAGAAGGTTCGCGCCATGTCGGCGGCCACCGATAATGTCGGATTGTTCTTCGGCGAGGATATCTTCGTCGCGGTCGGCTCGATCCTGTTGATACAGGGGGTGATGCAGTCGGATGGGGTGATGCTGACGCCGTTGCAGCTATCGCTCTGGGCGATCCCGCCTGCGATTTGTGCGTTCGTCATTCACGGGTTCCGGCTGTTGCGATTCGACCGGCGGCTGGGGAAGCGCGTGTCATGATCACGCTGGGATGGCTCTATGGGCTGGCGGGTGCGATGTTCGCCGCCTTTGCGATCACCAGCGCGCGTGACAACAGTAATGCGAAACGCTGGGGCAACGCCGCATTCTGGGGACTGCTCGCGATCAGCTTCTGGTTCGGCGATCTGCTGGGCGATCGCGGCAACGGCGTGCTGGTACTGGCGCTGGTGGTGATTGCGGGCACGGGTAGGCTGGGGCGCGGCAGTGTCGAGAGCAGCACGCCCGAAAGCCGGGAAGCGGCGTCGGAACGGTTCGGCAACCGCCTGTTTCTGCCTGCGCTGATGATCCCGATCACGGCTTTTATCGGCACATTGCTGTTCACCTACACGCCGCTGGCCGACAGCGGGTTGCTGGAACGCCATTGGGTGACGCTGCTGCTGCTGGGACTGGGGGTGTTGCTGGCGCTTGCGCTGAGCATGGCATGGCTGAAACCGCCCGCGTCCGCACCGATTCAAGAAGGGCGGCGGCTGATGGATTCGATTGGCTGGGCATCGGTGCTGCCGCAAATGCTGGCGGCGCTGGGCGCGGTTTTCGCAGCCGCAGGGGTCGGCACCGCAATCGGGTCGATTGCCGGGCAGATCATTCCGTCCGGCAGCATCTTTCTGGCGGTGCTCGTCTATGCGCTGGGCATGGTATTGTTCACGATCATCATGGGCAATGCCTTTGCCGCCTTTCCGGTGATGGCGGCGGCGATCGGTATCCCGATCCTGATCCATGGCGATGGCGGCGATGCGGCGGTGATCGGCGCTGTCGGCATGTTATCCGGCTTTTGCGGTACCCTGCTGACGCCGATGGCGGCGAATTTCAACATCGTGCCTGCGGCGTTGCTGGAACTCGACGACCAATATGGCGTCATTCGCGCGCAGGTGATGACGGCGCTGCCGCTGCTCGTCTGCAACATCCTTATCCTCTACTGGTTCGGATTTTCATGACACAGACACTCGATGCGACACTGGCCGAACGGTTTGCGCATATCGCGCTTGGCCATGTGCGGCAGGAATATCCCAACAAGATCGATCATGTGCTGACATGCGATGCAGATGCGCGCACGCCCCGGCAATTGCATCCGGTGTTTTTCGGCAGTTTCGACTGGCATAGCTGTGTGCATGGCTGGTGGTTGCTGCTGACGCTGCGGCGGAAATTCCCGGACATGGCGGCTGCGGAGCGCATCACGGCGCTGGCTGAAGAGAGCTTTACGACGAAGGGGCTGGCGGCCGAATGCGCCTATTTTGACGCGCCGTCCGCTTCAGCATCTGAACGGCCCTATGGTTGGGCATGGCTGCTGTATCTGCATCTGGAGGCATCGCGCCATACGGATCAGCCATGGGAGGAGCGGATCGCGCCGCTGGCACACGGGCTGGGTAGGATGTTGGCGGATTATCTGAAGCGGATGACCTATCCGATCCGGACGGGGACGCATGCCAACACGGCATTCGCACTGGCGCTGGCGCTGGAATGGGCCGACCGATTCGATGCGGTACTGGCCGAAACGATTCGCGTGCGGGTGGCGCATTGGTACGGATCGGATCGCGACTGTGCGGCATGGGGCGAGCCGGGCGGGGATGAATTCCTCTCGCCTGCGCTGGTGGAGGGGCTGTGCGTGATGCGGGTGATGCCAGAAGCGCAGTTCGATGTGTGGCTGTCCGGATTTTTCCCCAACCTCGCCGCAGGTTCACCCGATACCTTGTTCACCCCCGCGACGGTCAGCGACCGCACCGACGGTAAAATCGCGCATCTCGACGGGCTGAACCTTAGCCGTGCCTGGTGCTGGCAGGCGCTGGTACCGCGCCTTTCCGGCGATGTGCGGTCGATCGTAGAGGAGACAGCGCACGCGCATCTTGCCGCTGCGCTGCCGCATCTCGACAGCCATTATGCCGGCACGCACTGGCTGGCGAGCTTCGCGCTGCTGGCGCTACTGGGGGATGAGAGGGACTGAATCTACTGGCCCGCGGCGGTATCGCCCTCGATCCGCGTAACGCTGTCGCGGCGGCGCAGATGCGGGGCGACCAGATTGCGCCGGCGGAACCATTCCTGCCGCTCGGGTGAGAGCGTGCTGAAATTACCGATGACGCGGCGGCATTGTTCGCTGCGGCACTGGCAGATCATGTGCCAGTTATTTTCCGCCAGTGTGGTGGAATAATCCCAGGTGATTTCATCGCCCGCCGCGATGTCGCGCAGCGCGATCAGCAACACGCCCTTGTCGGTAAAGCGCAGGCCCGCATTGGGATCGCAGCTATGGTTGACCAGATCGTCATAGCCGCCCGATGGCCCCATATATTCCTGCGCGCCAACCTGAACGAAGCGGTCCTGCTGTCCGCGCATCAGGCTGGGCACGCGGTCGGCGTGAAAGCGCCTGCCGGTGAACGGCATCAGGATCGCGCCTTCGGCAAAGCGATGGGTTGCGAAAACCGCCTTGCCGAGATGGGTATCGCCGACGCGGAAACGCCAGCCCGTGTCCATCCCGCCACGACGCAGCGAACGCCACGGATTGATCGTTGCCAGCCCGATCATCAGCCAGACGCCTGCATGGCAGCTTATTTCCACCACGATATAGGCAAGGTCGGCAATGTCATGGCGACTGGCACGCAGCGCGACGAGCAGGGTGGCAAGATCGCCGATCGTCCACCAGCCCCATGCAGGGGAGGTTTCGCGTGTACGATCCTCCATCGCGCTCTGCCAGGTCGGCCAGAAGCTGACCGGCACCGCTGCGACCACCAGCATATGCGCCCAAAAGGTGTTGCGGAAGACAAGCCACAGGCCGATCGCGCCCAGACAGGCGACAATACAGAACAGTTCGGTCGCGGAAGGCGCCGACCATTGGGACTGTCGCCACAGGCCCAGCGTAACCAATATGCAAAAGCCCGCCGACATCAGGAACACCATGCCCTGTGGCGTGCCGGGGTTGAGCGCGACATAGGTGACCGCTTCAACCGTGGTGGCGAAGCTCCAGATCAGCCAGGAAGCGCGGTTGGGCTGCACCATGTCGCGGCGCAGGCCGAGCAGATAGGCGCAATAGGCACCGAAATGGCATGCTATCGCAATAGCGAACCAGACGCCGACCCCTGCCACTTGTGACTCCCCGATTAACCATGATCGGGTATCAGAACCGGGTAGTCAGGTCCAGCGACTCGTGCTGACTCCGCGAGTCGCTGCGGGTAGTACGTACCGGTTCAGAAACGTCGGGCGTGGTATTCGCGATACCACTGGACGAAGCGCGGCATGCCTTCCGACAGGGGCGTCCTGGGTTCGAACCCCAGTTTGCGGATGGCGTCGATATCGGCATAGGTTGCGGGCACGTCGCCGTCCTGCATCGGCTGATATTCCCTGATCGCCGCTTTGCCGCACGCCTGTTCGACGATCGCGATCATGTCGCCCAGCGCCTCCGACTTGTTATTGCCGATATTGTAAATGGCATGCGGAGTGCGATTGCCGCCGGGCTTTTCATTGCCGTCGTCCGTCGGGGGATGGTCCAGACATGCTAGCACCCCGGCGACGATATCGTCGATATAGGTGAAATCGCGCTGCATCCTGCCGTGGTTGAACACCTTGATCGGACGGTCGTTGAGAATCGCGTCGGTAAACAGCCAGGCCGCCATGTCGGGGCGTCCCCATGGGCCATATACGGTGAAGAAGCGCAGCCCCGTTTGTGGAATGCGATAGAGATGCGCGTAGGATTCGCTCATCAGTTCATCGGCGCGCTTGGTCGCGGCATAGAGCGAGACGGGATGATCGGCGCGATCCTCGACACTGAAGGGCAGTTTGGCATTGCCGCCATAGACCGAAGAGGAGGAGGCGTAGACAAGGTGCCGGATATCGCGATGGCGCGCCAGTTCGAGCAGGTTGAGATGCCCGATCAGGTTGGAATGGGCATAGGCGCGCGGATTTTGCAGCGAATAGCGTACGCCCGCCTGCGCGCCCAGATGCACGATCCGGTCGAAATCCGCTTCGCCTATGGCGCTGTCAAGCGCGTCCGCATCGCCGAAATCGACCTTATCAAAGGTGAACGCCTCACCACCCTCGGCATGGAGCACGGCCAGCCGGTCCATTTTCAAGTGCGGCGAATAATAATCGTTCAGATTGTCGATGCCGACCACCTGTTCCCCGCGCGCCAGCAACGCACGGGAAACCGCCATGCCGATAAACCCGGCGGCGCCGGTAACCAGCACCGCCATGGTTATGCGGCGGGCGCATCCGCATCGGGGCGACCGATGCTGGAATAATGAAAGCCCGCTTCGGTCATTTCGGCAGGGCTGTAAACATTGCGAAGATCGACGAGTACGGGCGCCTTCATCAGTGTTTTCAGCCGCGGCAGGTCGAGCGCGCGAAACGCATCCCATTCGGTGACGATCGCCAGGGCATCGGCACCGTCAGCCACTTCATACGCCGATTGCACATAGTCGATTTCGGGGAGCAGTTCCCGTGCAGCGTTCATGCCCTCGGGATCATAGGCAACCACCTTTGCACCCGCATCGGTCAGGGCCTGGACGATGGCGATCGACGGCGCTTCGCGCATATCGTCGGTATTGGGCTTGAAGGTCAGGCCGAGCAGACCGATGCGCTTGCCGCGCACATCGCCATCCATTGCCGCGATGACCTTGCGTGCCATGGCGCGCTTGCGGTTATCGTTGATCGCCACTGTGGTTTCGATAAGGCGCACAGGTGAATCATAATCCTGCGCGGTCTTGGCAAGCGCCAGCGTATCTTTCGGAAAGCAGGAACCGCCATAGCCGGGACCGGCGTGGAGGAATTTTGCACCGATGCGGTTGTCGAGACCGATACCGCGCGACACATCCTGCACGTCCGCGCCTACCTTTTCGCACAGATCGGCGATTTCGTTGATGAAGGTGATCTTCATCGCGAGAAAGGCGTTGGCGGCATATTTGATCAGCTCGCTGGTCCGGCGCCGGGTGAACAGGATCGGGGATTTGTTGAGGTAAAGCGGTCTGTAGACCGCTTCCATCGGCGCGCGGGCCTTTTCATCCTCAATGCCGACGACGATGCGGTCGGGACGCTTGAAATCCTCGATCGCGGCACCTTCACGCAGAAATTCGGGATTGGAGGCAACCGCGAAATCCGCCGAGGGATTGGTTTCGCGAATGATGCGCTCCACTTCGTCGCCGGTGCCGACCGGGACGGTCGATTTGGTGACGATCACGGTAAAACCGTCCAGTGCCTCGGCGATCTCCTTAGCCGCCGCATAGACATAGGACAGGTCAGCATGGCCATCGCCGCGTCGCGTCGGCGTGCCGACACCGATGAACACGACGTCCGCCTTGGCGACCGGCTCCGCCAGATCGGTCGAGAAGGAAAGCCTGCCCGCCGCGACATTGCCGGAGACAAGCTGATCCAGTCCGGGTTCGTATATCGGAATACCGCCGTCTTTCAGCTTGGCGATCTTCTGCGCATCCTTGTCGACGCAGACAACATCGTGGCCGAAATCGGCGAAACAGGCGCCGGAAACCAGGCCGACATAGCCGGAACCGATCATTACGATTTGCATGAAACCTCAATCCGTCTGGTTGTCATCAGGAACGCCATTAGGCTGTATGCCTTCCCTTTACCGACATAGGTTCGGATGGCAACCGGGGAGGCATGATTGCACCGGGATTGTGAGGTATCGGAACGCCGGAAATGAAGCGGATACTGGGGCTGCGGAACAATGCAGATAAAATCCGGGCCGCCGCCGGAAAGTCGGCAACGGCCCGAATCCGATCAGCTGGGTCAGAACGGACGAATGATGTCGCCGCCCACATTGTCCTTGAAAAGCGTTGAAAACATATAATTTCTCCCATTTGCGCACATAAGCGCGCGATTTTGAAGTTAACGATTTGTTAACTGAAAATCAATTGCGGCTTGCCACAGGTGGGAGACTTAAGGTTTCCTTCAATTCTGGGCGTTATTGCCACAGGAATGGAAAGGCGATCCCGCCCGATATCAGCGACTGGCCAGAGCCGTCCCCCGTTGGGCGGATTTATGCGCATGTCCGGCGAAAGTCCGTCGGTAGAGCCGGATGCCGACAGGAAGCGCTATGGTGACTTTCCTGCTGGCAGGCCCATTCAGGCATCGAAGAATTTTCCAGCCCAGAATGCAAAAGGGAACCCTCAGTTGAACGGCGTTCCACAACGCGCGCTGGCATTGCTGGAGATTGCCAATTTCGCATCGCTGCGGCGGCATATCGGCAAGCCGCGCGCGGCCAGGCTGACCTACGACATTGCCCGGCAGATCATGTTCTTCAACCCGGTGCTGCAGGCGCAGCCGGTCGGGCTGACGATGGTGGAAATCGGTTTTTCCTGTGTCGATGCGGAAGACTGCCGACACATGCTGCATCGGGTGATCGAGCATTTCGCGCAACCGGTGACGGTGGACAGCGAGCGCTATCTGGTATCCGTTTGCATCGGCGCCACCGTCACGCCGGGGGGGGATGATGACGATATCCGTCTGGCCGAGGCGGCCGAAGCGGCGGTGGCCGAGGCCCGGACGATGGGGCAGTTAATTGTTCTGGATCTGGGGCGCGACGAATTTGCCTATGACCGGCCGGGCCTGGTTCAGGAATTGCCGCGGGCAATCGCCGATGGCGAACTGTTCCTGCAATATCAGCCGAAAGTGCATTTGCGGCGGCAGGAAATTGTCAGCGCGGAAGCGCTGATCCGCTGGCAACACCCGGTACGCGGCGTGGTGCTGCCGGGTGAGTTTATCGCGGCTGCCGAAGCGGTGGGAGCGATCGCGCCGCTGACCCTGTGGACGCTGAAGCAGACCATTTCCGACCAGCGTTTGTTGGCGGACAAAGGCTTCGACCTTCCGATTTTCATCAATATCTCGGCGATGTTGCTTGCAGATACGCATTTCGTTCAGGAAGCCATTGGGATTCTGAAGGATTCAAATGCTAAAATCGGATTTGAGATTACTGAAACGGCGGTAATCCGCGATCCGGAAATTGCACTGCGGCATTTGCAGCAATTTGCCGATATGGGCGTTCCGATTGCGATCGACGATTATGGGGCCGGGCTGTCCTCGCTGGCCTATATGAAGCAATTGCCCGCCAGCGAGTTGAAGATCGACAAGGGGTTTGTCACCCAGCTTACCAGCAGCAATCGCGATCCGCTGATCGTGCGATCCACCATCGACCTGGCACATGCCATGGAAATGGAGGTTGTTGCCGAAGGGGTGGAAACACCCGCAGCTATGGCGCTGCTGAGTGTCATGGGGTGCGACATGGTACAGGGGTATCTGATCAGCCGTCCGCTGGGCATGGAGGCCTTTTTGCACTTTCTGGAAAATGACGGGCACCGCAACATCGCTCAGCCCTCCATTCCCGATTTCAGGCGTGCCGGAACCGGGCTGAAAAGCGCCTGAAAACCAGATTTCGGCGGGTCCGCACCCAGCTATTAGCGACCTTTTAAGCCTATTGCGGGACAATAGGGCGATGGTTCGCCCTGTTTGCCTTGTCCGGTTGCTGGCCGCCGCATTGTTGCTGGCGGTGACGTGCCCTGCATCGGCTTCTGTACCGACCGGTCTGCCGAAAGCGATTTCAGAACGCATCGCTGCTGCCGAGCAACTGATGGTGGCCAATCCTGCCAAGGTGTTTGAACAGGCTCAGGGCATTGAAAAGGATGCGCTGAGTGTTGCCGATGCGCGCGCGAGGGCGGTGACGCAAGCGACCGCTTTATGGTTGCAGGCAGATGCCCTGTTACGAATGGACCGGGAGGCAGAGGCGAGGCCGAAGATCGATCGTGCTTTGCAATTGCTTCAACCGTTGACAGGCTATGAAAAGCTTAAAGCGGATCTGAATCTTACGCGCGGCAATGCCCAGAATATGGCGGGGAATGCGGCGGAGGCACTGAACAGCTTTCACGAAGCGCATCAGGCGTATCAGCGGTTGGGAGATCGGCGTAGTGAATCAATCGCATTACAGAATATTGCGGCACTGTATTCAGTGGCAAATGATAACAGCCAAGCAGAGAAATACTATCGTCAGGCTGGAGAGGTGTATAACGATGGTGCCATCATATCGCTGACGCAGGAGAATAATCTGGGTGGGGTTCTCCTCCAGCTTGACCGATATAAAGATGCTAGCAATGAATTCGAAAAAGCGTTGGCTTTGGCGCGAAAATTAGGAAGCAAACCACTCATTGCGCGAATTTTGGGAAATTTGGCTAGATCTAAAGTAGAGGATGGAGAATTAAAATCGGCAGAACCGTATCTCAATGAGGCTCTGTCTCTGTCAAAAGGAAATGAATCGGTTTCAAGAAGGCAGCAATTGCTGGCTACAAAAGCCAGAATTTCCTATATGAGTGGAGATATAACTGCGGCGCTGAGATGGATTAATGAAGCGTTTTCCGGCGTTGATATAAAAGACACTAGCGTGCAATATCGTTATGCACATTATTACGCGTACAAAATCTACAGTGCCGCCGGGCAACCGAAGCTTGCGCTAGAACATCTGGAGGCATTGAAGCGGCTGAACGATGAATCCGCCAAGGTTGCTTCTTCCAGCAATGCGGCGCTGGCGGCGGCGCGTTTCGACTATCAGCGGCAGGAACTGCGTATCGCGCAGCTGAAGGCGCAGGAATTGCGCCGCAATGTCACCTATGAGCGTGCGCGTTCGCGGTTTCAGCGCATCATCTTCATCAGCATCGGTGCTGCTGCGCTGCTTGTTCTGGCGCTGCTGTCCTTCGCTCTTGTCACTTTGCGGCGCAGCCGCAACCGGGTGCGTGCCGCCAACCTGAACCTGGAAGCCAGCAATGCCGCGCTCGAAAAGGCGTTGCATGCCAAGACCGAATTTCTGGCCACTACCAGCCATGAAATCCGCACGCCGCTCAACGGTATTCTCGGCATGACGCAGGTGATGCTGGCTGACAAGGCGCTATCGGAACCGATTCGTGAGCGGATCGGTGTCGTGAACGGTGCCGGGCTGACAATGCGCGCACTGGTCGACGACATTCTCGACGTGGCCAAGATGGAAACCGGCAATCTGACGGTGGAATCCATCTCCTTTGATCTCCCGCAGGTGCTGACCGAAGTCAGCCGTATCTGGGAGGAACAGGCGCGCGGACGGGGGATCGGGTTCGTTCTGGATATTGCCGACGATGTGCCGCAATGGATTGAAGGCGACCCCGCTCGCCTGCGTCAGATTGTGTTCAACCTGCTGGCCAATGCGCTCAAATTTACCGAACGGGGCGAAATCCGGCTTCGTGCTTTTCTGCGTTCGGAAGGGGAGGCGCAGCGGCTTTGTGTTGCGGTGTCCGATACAGGTATCGGTATTCCCGCCGACAAGCAGGAAGAGATTTTCGAATCTTTCAAGCAAGTGGATACCAGCACCACGCGAAAATATGGCGGCACCGGGCTTGGACTGGCGATCTGTCGCAACCTTGCCCAGGCGCTGGGCGGGAATATCGAGGTTAAAAGCGTGCCTGGTAGCGGCTCAACCTTCATCATTGCGCTGCCGGTGCGCAGGAGTGCCGCACCCGATGCGCAGGAAGTGCGGGTCGACAGCTTCTGCCGCAACAGCATCCTCGTGCTCGAGCGTAATCCGATTGCGCGCAGCATGCTGAAAACGCTGATCGGGCCGCGTGTAGAAATTTTACGTTTTGCCGAAAGTGTGAAGGACGCCATTCATATCCTTGATCAACAAGGTTTTGGGTGCCTTCTGATCGATCAGGGAAGCGTTGAAGGCGAAGCGGAAGGCGCATTTTCTGCGCTTGAGGGGCTTGCTTCGGCGGCCGCAAGAACGCAAAGCAACGTCGCGCTCATGTGGAAGGCCCCAGATGAGAAAACAGGTGCAGCCATTGCAAATGCCGGTATTGTTAATGTTATCGAAAAACCCGTTGCCGGTGCGATATTGACGCAGCGGTTGTTCGGTAGCCTTGATGGCGCAGGGAATCCGCCCCTTGTTTCGCAGGCGGCATAAAGTGATAGTTGAGTAATGAAGTATCCGGACTCCTGGATGAAGCCTGACGCATGGGGCGTGTTTCCGTGAACATCCTGTTCATAGAGGACGACCCCATGAACCGCAGGGTAGTTCGCGACATGTTGGATGTTGCCGGCGTCACCATGGCTGAGGCTGAGGATGCAGAAAGTGGGCTTAGGCAGATCGATGCTGCGGCATTCGATGTCATCCTCGTCGATCTGCGGATGCCCGGTATGGACGGTTTTGAGGCGATCCGGCGCATTCGTGCGCGCGGCGATGAAAAACAGGATTTGCCTATTATCGTGGTGACGGCTGATACTGCTACGGATCTGCGAGAGCGCTGCCTGTCGATCGGTGCAGACGAAGTGTTGTTCAAGCCTGTGGCGATGGATGCGCTTTTCGACGCTATTGGTGCAACGCTTGCGAAAAAGGGCGGCGAGGGCGTGATCCTGTAAGCACCTGTTTGGCAATTCGCATTTCAGACGAATTGCCGTGTATGGTGCCAGCCCGCTCCCGATTCCTCAAACAAACTTTAGGCGGTTTTGCTTCACTCGGCGTATAATTCGGGTCAGGCCTGCTGCGCAGTTGGGTTCGGTTCTGCTGTGACGTTCCACCATTGCGGATGATCAAGATACCATCGGCACGTCAGGGCCAGTGCCTGATGAAAATCATGGCGAGGGCGAAAATCCAGTTCTCTGGCAATTTTTTTCGCGTCAATCGCATAGCGCCGGTCATGGCCGGGGCGGTCGGTCACAAAGGTTTTGAGGTCGCTGGTGCTGCGTCCTGATGCGGGCGGAGCGGACGGAAAGCGCTTCGCCAACCTCGTATCTTCGGTAAATGCCTGGTCGACAAAGGCGCAGATCGCGTCGATCACGGCAAGGTTGGGCACCTCCATCCCGCCGCCGATATTATAGGTTTCGCCTGCCGCGCCATCGTCCAGAATGCGTGCGATGCCCTCGCAATGGTCCTCGACGAACAGCCAGTCGCGTACATTCATCCCGTCGCCGTAAATGGGCAGCGGCTTGCCGCTCAGGGCGTTTCGCAAAAAAAGCGGGATCAGCTTTTCGGGGTGTTGCCAGGGACCGAAGTTATTCGAACAATTGCTGGTTGTGACCTGTAGACCGTACGTATGGTGAAAGGCGCGTACGAGGTGATCCGACGCCGCCTTGGACGCTGAATAAGGTGAGTTGGGGGCGTAGGCTGTGGTTTCGCTGAACGCAGGGGCATCGGGGCCAAGGCTGCCATAGACTTCATCGGTCGAGATATGATGGAAACGGTGCGGGAGGCCGGTGCCGCGATCGAGCCAGACGGCTTTCGCAGCCCGCAACAGGCTTTGGGTGCCCAGCACATTGGTCCGAATGAAGATGTCTGGATCGCTGATCGACCGGTCGACGTGACTTTCGGCGGCAAAGTGGACGATGGTGTTGATCGCGAATGTGTCGAGCAGTCGTTCGATCAATGTACCTTCGCAAATATCGCCATGGACGAAGCGGATGTCGGGAATATCGGCGATATTCTCCCGCCGTCCCGCATAGGTCAGGGCGTCGAGCACCAGAATTTCATCTTCCGGGTGCGTTTCGCGCCAGTAGCGGACGAAATTGGCACCGATGAACCCGGCACCGCCTGTAATGAGTAACCGGTCAGCCATCGAGCGTCTCCAGGGACTGGCGGCCGTTTGCCAGTTGCCGCATCAGATATTCGCCATAGCCGCTCTTCACCAGCGGTGCCGCGAGCGCCTCCAGCGCATCATCGGAGATGAAACCCTGCCGCCAGGCGATTTCCTCCGGACAGCCGATTTTAAGGCCCTGTCGGTCTTCGGTGATGCGTACAAAGAGGCCTGCGTCCAACAGGGAGCTATGGGTTCCGGTGTCAAGCCAGGCATAGCCTCGCCCCATACGTTCCACGCAAAGCTTGCCTGCCTCCATATAGCGATGGTTGAGATCGGTGATTTCATATTCGCCGCGTGCCGATTTGGGGATGTCGGCGGCAAGGCGAGGAGCGTCGCCGTCGTAGAAATACAGGCCTGTAACCGCCCAGTTAGATTTGGGATCGGCAGGCTTTTCTTCCAGCGTTTGCGCATGGCCGTGATCGTCGAAGCTGACCACGCCATAGGCACGCGGGTCGGCCACGGTATAGCCGAAAACCGTTGCGCCATCACGTCGCCTGTCCGCGTTGCGCAACAGCGTGGTCAGGCGGTTGCCGTAAAAGATGTTGTCGCCAAGCACCATCGCCGAAGGGCGTCCTTCGAGATAGTCTGCGCCCAGCCTGTACGCCTGGGCCAACCCTTCCGGTTTGTTCTGGCGTTTATAGCTGATGGACATGCCCCATTGCGATCCGTCGCCCAGCAATGCCTGAAACGCCGGCTGATCATGCGGGGTTGTGATGACCAGCACCTCGCGAATGCCCGCCATCATCAGAACGGATAGCGGATAATAGATCATCGGCTTGTCATAAACCGGCATGAGTTGTTTCGAAACGCGCAGGGTTAGCGGATAAAGGCGCGTTGCCGATCCTCCCGCCAGCAGGATTCCGCGGCGTGTATCAGCCACGCGTCTTGCCCTGCGTCTCGGCGACGTTACGTTGCATCTTGGTTCCCATCCACCCCTTGTTCAGCGCCACCATGTCCGACATGGTTAAAGAAATCGTGCATGGGTGTGGTGGGGGTGTATTACGCAGCACAATTATTATATATTCTTGCAAGCTGCTGCTGTGCTGGAATTGCCGGTATTCCACTTGAAATATATTCGGCCCGGTGATAGGGCGCCCAGCCTGCGACCGGGGCATATGCTTCCGGCGACCTGTTTCTATTGATATTTCGAAGACTGGAGTCTGACGGCCTTATGCAAATCATCGTTCGCGACAATAACGTCGATCAAGCGCTGCGCGCGCTCAAGAAGAAGCTGCAGCGTGAAGGCGTTTACCGCGAGATGAAGCTGCGTCGCCATTACGAAAAGCCGAGTGAAAAGCGTGCGCGCGAGCGTGCAGCGGCGATTCGTCGTGCGCGCAAGCTGGAACGCAAGCGCGCCGAGCGCGACGGAGCGCGCTAAAGCGTTTTGCGGGTGCGGCCGGTGCTGCGCCACAATAGCATCATGACTCCAATGGCAGTCCCTGTGGGGGCTGCGTCTGTTCGGGAACCCTGCCATGTCCGTTACCGCCGTTCCGCTGCAGCCCGTAAAGCGCGGCTATATCGCATGGATATGGGTCGGGGTTGTGGCCGCGATCGCCATTGCGGCCGCGCTGGCGTGGCATAGCGGTGTCAAATCGACGGCGTCAGGGCTCAAATACCAGGTGATCCATAAGGGCACTGGTCCGCATCCCACCGACGATGACGTGGCGCTGGTTACCTATACCGGGCATCTGCCCGACGGCACGGTGTTCGATAAGTCCGAGCAGCCGGCCCCGCTCCCTGTGTCGGCAGTGGTGCCGGGGTTTCAGGAAGGTCTGAAGCTGATGCAGAAGGACGGCGATTATCGCCTCTGGATTCCTGCCAAGCTCGGCTATGGCGATCATCCCCCGCAAGGGTCCGAAATTCCTGCTGACTCGCCGCTGATTTTCGACGTGCACATGATCGACTTCATCAGCGAAGCGCAGTTCCGCCAGATGATGCAGATGCGGATGATGCAGATGCAGCAAGGCGCTGGCGGCGGTGCAGGAGTGCCGGGGACTTCTCCCTCAGGACAGTGATTTTCCCGATGGGGATTGGTGGATAATGCACGGCCGCCCGAAGCTTTTCGGGCGGTCTTTTTTGACGATTTGCGGTGGGTTGAACCTTTGGTGCGATACCGGGGGGTGATTGGGCCAACTGTGATATAATTGACATTGGCCAAAGGTGCAGGTTTTGGCTACATGCATCAGCGAGGCGTGGCTTGCCGCAGCTATGAACGCATATGCGATTATGTGACTTGGTTGCTCTGGCTGCGGGGTTTTGGCGGTGGAGCGTTTTTCTATGAAATCGGTAGGCGCGCGCAGCATTTTTAATGCGCGCCTGTTTTTAAGCGGAACGCTGCTGACTACGGCAATCGTTTTCGGGGGAGGGGGGACGCCGGCTCCGCTTGCAGAACTGATTGTGCAGCTGGTGGCGATCGCAGTTTTTGTAGCCTGGATTTGGCTGGTGGAGCGTAGTGCGGCTAGGCCGAAAGCGCGGCGCGATGTGCCGTTGCTGGTGCTCTCCATTGCCTTTGTTGCGATCCCTGCGGTGCAGCTTATCCCCCTTCCTCCTGCTATTTGGCACCATCTTCCTGCCCGTGAAATCGAAGTAAGAGCGTTGGCTTTGGTGGGCAGTGCAAACGCATGGATGCCCTGGTCGATGTCGCCGACCAGAACGCTTGCATCACTGCTATCGTTGATCCCCCCTATGGTGATGCTGTTTTTTATGTGGAGGCTGCCCAGGGGGGAGCAGACAACGATGCTTGGTCTGCTTGGGGGGCTGGGGCTGGTGGCTGCGCTCGTTGGTGTTGTGCAATTGGTTAGCGGTAACGCTAACTGGCTACGTTTTTATGCAGATACGCATTATGGATTTGCTACGGGTTTTCAGGCAAACCGAAATGCAGATGTCGATGTGCTGTTGATTGCCGCGATGGCCTTGTTGGCGTGGATTGTGTCCACCGGAAGAGTATTTGCATCACTGCAAAATAAGCTGCTTTTGACAGTTTTTTTGTTTTTTATGGCAGTTTCTCTTGTGCTGACCGGGTCGCGTGCAGGTGTCGGTCTAATTGTTGTGCCCATAGTGTTTGGTATGATTCTCTTTGTCCCACATGTGCGTGTTCGGGGCTGGAAATTGGCTGTTGGCGGCGCGGTGGTACTTTCCGTATTATTTGTTGGTGGGTATGCGTTGCGAGATAATGCTCGTATTCAGAACACGCTGCAGCGGTTCGATCAAGGCGCGGTGCGACGGCCGGAAATCTGGGCTGATACTGTCTATGCCATCAAGCAGCATTTGCCGGTTGGCAGCGGAGTAGGGACATTTCGTCCGATTTACGACGCTGCTGAACGACTGGAATTTGTGCATTCGACATACGCCAATCGAGCGCATAACGATTATCTTGAATATGTTCTGGAGACGGGATTTGTGGGTCCCCTGCTGTTGTTTGTGGGGTTGATTTTCCTGCTATGGCGGGGAGTAGCCATTCTGCGTCAAACGGAATCCCGGACGCGGCGGAACCAAATTCTTTTTGCGCTTGCTGGTTTCAGTGTCTTCATCCTTCATTCATTGGTCGATTATCCGATGCGGTCCATGTCCCTGGCTGTTGTTTGTGCGTTGCTATTTGGCTTAATGAGCGGTGGGGCCGACGGGCCAAGTCGCGAAAGACGTGGTAAAAAAAGGCAAGGTAGAAGGAGTGCCCGTTCGTGACCTTCCGGTGGGCTTTATCGTTGTTTGTGCCGTCCCTGCTCCTTTTGTGTGGATGTAGTGGGATGCATGCGTCTGCAGGTTTGCCGAGTGGTGCTGCTGCGTATGCGGTGATGCCGGCGCCGAGGGTTGGAGCG
>NZ_JACIJI010000012.1 GCF_014199335.1 Stakelama sediminis
GTCAGCCTTCTGGTCATCGTCATCGGCTCCTTTGCCGGGCAATGGGCGGCCGTCCACCGCTTCTTCACCAGTCTGACGGCGAATTTCTGGTTCGGTCATCAGGGCTATGAATATGTCGATCTCGGCCGCTTCTGGCAGATCTACCTCCTGATTGGCCTGTTCCTCTGGGTGGCGCTGGTGGTGCGCGCGCTCTGGCCCGTGCTGCGACGGGAAGGCGGAAAGTCCCTCATCTATCTCGTGCTGGTGTCAGCGCTCGCCATCGGGCTGCTCTACGGCGCGGGGCTGATGTGGGGCCAGCATACGAACATCGCCATCATGGAATATTGGCGCTGGTGGGTGGTGCATTTGTGGGTCGAGGGTATTTTCGAAGTCTTCGCCACGGCCATCATCTCGCTGCTGTTCGTCCAGATGGGCATCCTGCGAACCTCCACCGCCACCGTGATGGTGTTGTTCGCGACGATCATCTTCCTGTTCGGCGGGGTGCTCGGGACCTTCCATCACCTGTATTTCAGCGGCACGCCAACGTCGGTGATTGCGGTCGGCGCGATGATCTCGGCGCTCGAAGTGGTGCCGCTGCTGGTTGTCGGCTTCGAAGCCTATACGCGGCACAAGGTCGAGCATGAGGCCGAGTGGGAACGGATCTATCACTGGCCGTTCATGTTCTTCGCCGCCGTCCTGTTCTGGAATCTGGTCGGCGCCGGGCTGTTCGGCTTCCTCATCAATCCGCCGATCGCGCTCTATTACATGCAGGGGCTGAACACGACGGCGAACCATGGCCACGCCGCGCTGTTCGGCGTCTATGGCATGCTCGGCCTGGGGCTGACGCTCTATTGCATGCGTGGACTGACCGACGTCACGCGGTGGAACCAAAAATGGATCAGGATCTCCTTCTGGTCGCTCAATATCGGCCTTGGCATGATGACTTTCCTGTCGCTGCTCCCGCAGGGCATCCTGCAGACCTACGCCAGCATCGAGCACGGCTATGCCTATGCGCGCTCAGCGGAGTTCATCCATAGCCCGATCATGCAGGCGCTGGTTTGGGCAAGGGTGCCCGGCGATGTCGTGTTCGCTCTCGGCGTTTTCGCGTTCGCATGGTTCATGGTTCAGGCGTTCATGCACGGCAGGAAGCCGACTCCAGAAACGGCGGCCATTCCAAAGCCGGCGCTTTAGATCCGCCACTCCGCTTCCCGGCTGTACCCCGGTTTTCAACGGACGGCCGGCTAATTTCGGGCGTTGGTCGCTCCCGGCCAACGCCATTTGTCCGTGAAACGGCTTCAGGATCGCCGGACAGGCTTGCCTGATCCGTGGGTTTTAGCACAGCCTGCCCCGCAACGCCCCCCTTCAGAGTCAGAGGAAAGCAGGGAAGTCCGTGACGGGTAAAGGATCGGGAGAGAGGCTCCCGGCGCCCGTCGTGGAGATTTCCCATGGCTACTGTCCTTTCCCAGACCCGCGATCCCGCCGCAGTGTCCGGCGGATACAAGGTCGACATCTCGCGCGGCCAGCGCATCGGTCGCGTTTCGTCCGAATGGTTTTCGCGTCCCGACGACGAGCGCTACCTGTCGCTGACCGAGCTTTACGGCGCGGTGAAGTCCCGCGCCGATCGGGCAACCGCCCGGACCGTCGAGACCCGCAACGTCCGTGTCGAAGCCTCGCGCGACGATCCCGAACGGCTCGCACTCCTGGTCCCCGGTCGCGACGAGCCCCTGGCGCCGACCAACTGGTCCTTCGGCCAGCTCGCAAGCCTGGTCGGTGCGCCCGCCGGCTATCTGCGCCAACTCCCCGCTCCGCTTGCCGGCATCAACATGCAGCATGGCCTGCTCTCGCACCGCGCCGAACTCATGAAGACGCTGGAGACCGACGATGGTCGTACCGAACTGCGTGCCGTCACCGGCCCGGATTACGGCCGTTATCTGAACAGTCAACCTGTCTCACCGGCGGTTCACTGATCTTTCCATTGCACCGCTGAGCTCCGTGCACGCCCTGATGCGGGCGATGCCGACGTGCGCTCGCGGCCATTTTCCAGGAGATAAACATGGCATATCGCAAGCACGCTGGCGAGCGCGCTGACGTCTACACGCGTGTTACCGCCGAGATTATCGCTGCCATAGAGAACGGGACCGGCGACTGGCGGGCACCCTGGCATCACAATGGTACCAGCGTCGCGCGCCCGACCAACGTCAGCTCGGCCAAGCGCTATCGCGGCATAAACACCCTGGCGCTCTGGGTGGCGGCGATGGCGGGCGGCTACAGCGACGGGCTGTGGGGCACTTACCGCCAATGGCTCGAGGCCGGGGCGCAAGTCCGCAAGGGCGAACACGCCACGACCGTGGTATTCTGGAAGCAGGTGTCGTCCGCTGCCGCCGATGACAGCGGCGAGGACGAGAGCGGCCATCGCAAGATGTTCGCGCGCGCATTTTCCGTGTTCAACGTGGCGCAGGTCGATGGCTATGAGGTGCCGCCCGTCACGATACTCCCGGACGCGGCACGGCATGCCGAGGCCGAAGCGTTCATTTCCAACCTGGGCATCACGACTGTCTTCGGCGGCTCGGAGGCCTATTATCGTCCCTCGACGGACACGGTGTGCATGCCCCCGTTCGAGTGTTTCCGTGACGCCGCCTCGTTTTATGGCGTCTGGCTCCATGAGAACGGTCACGCCTCGGGCGCCAAGCACCGTCTCGATCGCGATCTGTCAGGCCGGTTCGGTTCCGCAGCCTATGCGGCGGAGGAGTGCTGTGTGGAGATTCTGAGCGGCCTCGTGCTCGCGGATCTCAGCATCGCCCACCATCCGCGCCCCGATCACGCGGCGTATATCGCATCGTGGCTCGAGGTGCTGAAGAACGATCCGCGCGCGATCTTCACGGCAGCCAGCAAGGCGCAGCAGGCCGCGGACTGGATGCACGCCCAGCAGCCGACGCCTCCGACGCAGCTGGTTGTATCATCGTCGCAGGATGGGGATGACGTTGCCGATGTCGGCATTTCGCCTGCGCTCCTCGCCGCGTAGCAGAGCCCGCAGCTGGGCGTGCTGAGCGAGGATATTCTCGCTCGCGGCTCGCGATTGCTCGTCGTTGTCGACCGGCGCCGGTGCGGCTCCTTGGCGCCCGGCTTCGGCCTCCCGCAGTTCGGACCGGATCGCAACCGCCCTGTTTGCGGTGGCGCGGCTCACACCCGCCCGCCGTGCCAGATTCGCGACCGACAGCCGTTCATCGGCTGCCATGAGCTGCGTCAGGGCCTCCCGTAACCGGCGTTCGGTTTCGGCGCTGACCGGTTTCATGCCGACGGACTTGCCCACGGTGCGATCACCTTCTTCATGCGGTCCCGATCCTCCCGGATGACCGTGCGCTGGGCGGCCGACAAGCGCTTGCTCCTCAACAGCGCATCGGCATCGTCGATGGCGGATTGCCATGCGGGAACATGCTGGCGTGTGATACACGAGTTCGGGCAGCGATCCGGCGCACAGCTCGAGAGCCGCGGCGCCGCACCGTCGTCGGCGTCCCGCAAGCACAGCGCCGTCGCACGGTCGAAGAAGCAGTCGTTGAGCACGCCCACATGCAGCGTTCGCGCAAGATGGGCGAGCATCGCTTTTACGCGCTTCTCGTCGGCTATTATGCCGGGCAGGTCGGTGGCGGTTGCCACCCGCATCATTTCCGCAGTGATGCGAGCGCCCGCAGGGCCGACCAGCTTCTCGCCCTTGCGGTAGCTCTCATACTGGGCGACGATATCATCGAGTTGGCCAAGTGCGCGTTCCTGCTCGACCTCCTGCCGGAACCCGGATGCCGACGCTCCGGCGTAGCCGTCGAACATGGCGACCGAGGCGTGTTTGTACTGGATCTTCCCAGCGACCACGCCGAACGGCCTGTTGGCGATATACCAGGCAAGCGTGCGCCGGAACTGACGGGTGTTGAAGACCCAGTTCCGGCCATCGGCAAGCGGTATGGCAGGCTCATCGACAGAGCCATATTGCGCGTCGAGATGCTCTCGGTAGCGGTTGATCTGCCTGACGATGTGAGGAAGCGTTCGCTCATTGGCTGTGCCCCGTTCGAGCACGACCCATAATCCATCATGCTGGTGCGGGGTGCGATGGCGGGCGGCGAGACGCTCCGCGATCTCGACGGCGCGGGCAACGGGCACGATCGTCACCCATTCTTCGATCTCGCCACGTGTCCCGCGCCCTTTGTAGATCATGCTCTGGATCGCAATACGCTCGATGAGGCCATCAGCGCTTTTCCCTCGCTTGATGCAACCCGGACGCATGGCCTGGATCTCGCCATCGCGCATGCCGGTCAGGTAGGAGCACAAGATGTAGGCTGCCGTTTGAAGGTGGCGTTCTTCGCGGACCAGATCGAACGCGTCGAACCGCTCTCGCCACGGACGTCCAGTGTCCGGATCGTGCGCGATCGGGGTGTCCATTCCGCCATGCTCGATCCCGAGTTCCTCGATCGCCGCCAGCACAAGCTCCCTAATGTGGGGCAGGCTGAGCGTTGTGAGGTGGATGCCTGCCTGCATGGCGATCAGCTGCATGTTTACGACGTGGCCGCCGTAACGACCCGATTCCGCGATCGCCAGGCTCATACCACCCTGTCGCTGCGGGCTGTTCCAGACAGGAACGCCACGTCCGTTCGACTGGCGGGAGGTCGTCCACTCCGTCATCCGATCCGCCAGGCTGCCGCGCTTTGTATGGGCCGGACGATCGGCATAGGCTTTTTCGAGCGCATCCAGTTCCGCGCGCGCCGCGAAGATGTCGGCCGCGAAGACATCGATATATTTGAGCGACCAGCGGATCAGCGCGCCGATCACGGGCTCCGGGATACGCGGCGTCACATTTTCGTGTGGGCGGCCCCGGCAGCCTGCAACCGTGAAGATTGCGCGCCCTTGCCATGGCACGAAGCCGAGCCCACCACAGGTCAGGAAGGGCGCCAGGCGATGAAGCTGGACAATGGGCCTCAGGCATTCACCGACCCGGCTCGGCTGCAGCTTCCTCGCGTTCAACTCGGCGAGATAGGTGTCGAGCATTGTCTGGTCGATGATCCGCGCGTCGAACCGTCCGGCACGCTCACGGACGAACGCCATGAACCGCCGCAGGGTTGCCAGCGCGGTGCGGGTGGAGAGCGGACGGAGTCGCCCAGCGCGATCGGGGAGCAGTTCGTTCAACCACGCATAGATGTATTCCTTGGCCGTCAGGCGTTCGACGGAGCAGGCGATCCCGCTGAAGTCGATCGTGCGGAACGCGTTGCGCGCGGTGACGTGGAAGATCGCGGGATCAAGATCCCAGATATCTTCGTGGAACCGCGACAGCCTGGCACTGTCAGTACCGTCCTTGAGCGCCATCGAAGCCAGCACGACGTCATCTCGGGCCCGTATCGCGGAGATCCCCGGTGCGAGGACAGGCTGGCTTCCACTCATATTCGTGCTTCCACGGGCAAGTAGAGCAGTTCCGGGCCGGCTGCTTCAGCCTCGATGCGGGCTGCCTCGACCAGCGCCGAGGGGAAGGCTGGCAGGATCTGGGCGGTGACGCGCCACCAGGCCCGCCCGAACTTGCTTGCCCATTCCTCGGTGTCCAGCATATCGCGCTGTGCGAGCATAAAGGATTGGAAGGCGACGAGCGTAGGCAGCTTGCGCGCCGTGATCACCGCGTTCTCGCATTCAAGGCACCCCCAGAAGGGCGTCGGGCAGGCTTCGCCGGCCGACCCGAACGGGCTTTTGAAGAAGCTGCCGCACCGGGCAAGCCAGAGGTCCTTGCTGGAGGCCGATCGTCGACCTGTTGAGGCAACGCGCTGCTCCTGCACTGAGGCCCGAAGTTCGTCGACGTCGGGCAGCAGGATCGTCGGCCTCAGCGCCATTTCCAGCGCATCGCCGATGGCTGCGGCGATGGTCCGTTCGTGGATTGGTCGGAGCGCCGGGATTTCAGCATAATGCCGTGCTGCCACCGGTATCGAGTGTCCAACGGCGAAGTGCTCGAGCTGTCCGCCGGTCTTGCGATACCACTCGGCCTTGTTGGTCTTGCGGAGACGCGCCAGCGACAGGTGCAGCGGCGCGCCATCATCATCGAGCAGCTGATGATGGCCAACAAAGCCCTCGACGCCCTGGGGGCCATCGTCGCTGGGCAGGCGAAGCCCGGTGATGGTCCAGATCGCCCACAATCGATCGGTTCCGAGATGCCCTCGCGCCCGCTCGGTCAACGCGACCGCTAGCCTGATCAGGCCGCCGGGCGTCCCACTTCCGCCATCCCGCACACGCAGACGTTTCCATTCCGACCCGCGTGCGCGACGTTTGTAATATTCGATCTCGACATAACCCTTGGTGGGATTGCGCAGGCAGTCCGCCTTGAGGCGCAACAGGCATTCCATCTCCATGCCCGTCTCAAGAGACAGGAGAACGATGAACGCGATGAGGTCGAGCCGGGTCAGGTAGAAGCCGGCATGCAGGGCCTCCATCGTATTATCGATCCCGCGGTACCGGGCGAGCTGGACGAATCGTCCGACGTCCCTGCGGCGTGTGCCGACCTGACCCAGACGAACGATCGCCTCGATCACGGCGGTATAATGCTCGTGGACTCGACTGCCGATCTCCATGCGCTCCGGCAGCGCGGGTCGCGCATCGCCCAGTGCTATCCGGCGTCGCGCGTCTTCGATCTGTACGCGTGCGGCGTCTCTCAGTCGACTTGCGATGCCGCTGCTATAGGCATCTCGAGGCTGGCTGACCCCGCCTTCGCCGTGGCCGATGAAGGTCAGGCGTGCGACCGTCTCCTGCGAGAGTGTGCCGCCGCGCATTTCCGGCGCGAGGCGCAGGAGACCGATCAGCGTTGCGAGAAGGTGACGCTGGTGGAAGCGCCCGCCGCCATTACGCTCCAGCCAGAGTTCGTAATCGTTGATCAGCTTCGTATCGATGTCGCCGAGCCGGCTCACCGACAGGTGATCCCTATCGAGGAACGTCCAGAACAGCCCCAGTTGCTTGACCTTCCGCCGGACCGACCGGGCAATGGGGCTTGGACCCATCCGGCGTATATATTCCTCGAGGAACACCGCCATTTCGGCCGCTAGCTTAGGGCGTTTCCAGTCTCGCAGGTCCACCAGCACTTGGCTGCCGTCATCGCAGTGAACAGCGAACCGCCGGGGATCCAGCACTGTTGCGCCCGCGGGCGGCGGCGACGCAACTTCCGGGAAGCGAGCATGGTGCCCGCGCTTCACGCCGCTTCCTCCGGTGCGAGATCGAGGCCCCACTGATCGACCGCCGCATCGACGATCGCCTGACTTTCGTCGAGATGATCCAGATAGATGTAGGTGCTCTCGATCCGGCTGTGTCCCATCAGCCGCTGCAGCTTGAGCAGAGGATCGCCGATCAGGCGCCTATAGACCGAGCCAGCTTGCCCTGCTCCCCCGCCGGCGACCCAACTGACCTGCTCACGCAGTAGCAGGGCAAGCATATGGACGGCAAAGGCGTGGCGCAGCATGTGCGGAGTCACGTCGATCTCAAACCCCAGCGCCTGACAGCGGGCGCTCGCGCGCATGAAGACAGCCTCCCAGGCTGGCATCGTCATCGGCCGCCCGGTTTCGGTGAGCCACAAGTTCAACGGTGCGAACGTGTCCGCATCGATGAGCCTGGCGCGTTCGGTTGGAGACAGGCGATCGACGCTGACGACAGCATCACGATCACCGTCGACGACGCGAAGGGATTTGCGCCCAGTCGGCGTCGCGAGGATCGGCCGCGCATTCGATGGTAGGACGCGGCGTCCTCGTCTGCTGACGGCATTTTCCCGTTCGATGCGTGCATAGTCGTGCAGTTGGGCAAGCAGTCGCACGGGCAGGCGGATATCCCGACCACGTCCGCCTTTCGCCGTGGCCGCGGCAAGCCGATACGGCATCGATCGGATCGACGGGTCGAGAAGTTTGTGGCCCGGAAGCTCGCCGAGCAGCAGGCTCGATGCTTCCTGCAACCTCAGCCCCGTCGTGATCAGAAGCTCGGCGAACAGAGCGTTGCGCTCACCATGGCGCCCACGCCAGTACGGATCCTCACGTCCATCTGGCAGCCGGCCTCGCAGGCCGACATCCCGGAACAGCATATAGCGCTCCAGATCGACGAAGCGCATGTCACCCTTGCGCGCCCCAGGCTCGCGCGCGCAGTTGGCGGCTACGGCCTGAAGCGGTCCGTCCGGCGCCGACCGGATCCAGCTCTGGCGATAGGTGAACGGCAGATCGGCGACCAAATTCTCGTCGCGCGCCCAGTGATAGAGTTTGTCGAGAGCCGCTACGGCGCGATTCCAGGACGAAGCAGAGATTCGATAGGGTGGCTCCGATAGCCGTCGAGCATGATGGAAGGCGGCGATATCGTCACGATCGGCCTGCCAAAGGGATTTCCCATTTCGGCGTTCGCCGAGGAACCGCATCCAGACCACGATATCGCGCGCATAGGCCCGAAGGCTGTTCAGCGAGCGCACGCCCATCGTGGGACAGGAACGGAAGAACCGATTGAGCTGATGATCGTAGCTTCCGTCGTCGTGCAGGATGAACGGCATCCCCTCGACAAGCCCGCAACTGCTGGCCGCCGAGATTTCGTCAGGCGTAAGCCCGCGAACCTGCCCATCGATCACGACGGTGGAGGGGAGGGAGGAGAGATCGGTGAAGAAGAGCTTGGGGATGGGAAGTCTCCGGGCGCCGATGTTTTGCCGGGGTGGGCTCGAGCCCACCCCGGCAAAACATCGCACCTCCAACAGGAAGGCGATCGATCATGAACCTGTCCCATCATCATTGCGTCTGTGAGACGGTCCCGAAGAGTCGGGATAACGGGCGGATCTGGGATCATGAACTCGTCGCCGCCGTCATGAAGATCGCCGGCAACGGCACCGGCGATACCCGCTGGAAGGTTCCGGGCCTGCTCGACTGGTCGACCATGACCCACAATCCGTTCGTCGACGTCACCAAGGATACGACCACGCTGTATGCGAGCGACCGCGACGTCTTCCTGTTCCTGGTCGACGACGCCCATCCGATCGAGGCAGGCAAACTCCCCAATGGCGATCCCGACCTGTTCTTCAGGGGGTTCTATGCCTGGAACAGCGAAGTCGGCTCGAAAACGCTCGGCATCGCCTCCTTCTATCTCCGGGCGGTCTGCATGAACCGCAACATCTGGGGCGCGGAAGGATTCGAGGAGATTAGTATCCGGCACTCCAAGTTCGCCGCCAACCGCTTCGCGCACGAAGCGGCGCCCGCGCTGGAGAATTTCGCGTCGTCCTCGCCCCAGCCGTTCATGGCGGGCATCAAGGCGGCGCGCGAACGGGTGGTCGCCCGCGACGACGACGACCGCCAGACCTTCCTTCGCCGGCGCGGCTTCTCCAAGGCCGATACCGACCGGATCATCGCCACGGTGCTCGACGAAGAAGGCCATCCCCCGGCCTCGGTCTTCGATTTCGTTCAGGGCATCACCGCGCTTGCTCGCGATAAGCCGCACCAAGACGCGCGGCTCGATCTCGAAGGCAAGGCTGCCAAGCTCCTCGCGACCGTTCACTGATCCCCGCACTCCCGCCTCGGCGCCGCCGTCTCGCTCTCTAGAGTGAGAGGGTGGCGCCGCCTTCATGACGGGTTGGAGGTCTGGAGAGAGTCTTCCGGCCGCCCGTCATGGAGAAGTGTCATGACCAAGCATATGAAGATCGTCCTGTCGGGTTCGCGGGACATCCCGTTCGACCAACTGGTGCTGAGCCAGGCCAATGTCCGGCGCGTGAAGGCGGGCGTCTCGATCGACGCGCTCGCCGCCGACATCGCCCGCCGCGGCCTCCTGCAGAGCCTCACCGTGCGCGCCCAGCGCGACGAGAGCGGCGGGGAAACCGGCAAGTTCGAAGTCCCCGCCGGCGGCCGCCGCTTTCGTGCGCTGCAGTTGCTCGTCAAGCAGCGCAAAATGACGAAGACCCAAGGGGTGCCCTGCATCGTGCGTGAAGACGACACCATCTCGGCCGAGGAGGACTCGCTCGCGGAGAACACGCATCGCGAACCGCTCCATCCGCTCGACCAGTTTCGCGCCATGCGTGGGCTCGTCGAACAGGGCGTGAACGTCGAGACCGTCGCCGCCACGTTCATGGTGACGCCCGCCGTCGTCAAGCAGCGGCTGCGGCTGGCCTCGGTCTCACCGAAGCTGCACGCGGTCTATGCCGAGGACGGCATGACGCTCGAACAGTTAATGGCCTTCGCGGTCTCGGAAGATCATGATCGGCAGGAACAGGTCTGGGAGCAGATCAAGGACAGCTACCAGAACGAAGCCTATTACATTCGTCGTCGGCTCACCGAGGAAACCGTCCGCGCATCCGACAAGCGCGTGCGCTTCGTGACACTCGACGCCTATGTCGCGGCGGGCGGCTATGTCCTGCGCGACCTGTTCGAGGAAGATGGCGGCGGCTGGCTGCAGGATGTGGCGCTCCTCGACCGCCTGGTCGACGAGAAGCTCAAAACCGAAGGCGAGCGCGTCGGAGAAGAAGGCTGGAAGTGGGTCGCGGTCGCGGTTGACTTTCCCTACGGCCATCGCTTCGACCTGCGCGAGCTCAACGGCGAGCCCGTGCCGATGAGCGACGAAGAAGAAGCGCGCGTGGCCGTGCTGCGCGAGGAGGCCGACCAACTCGAGAACGAATGGTCGGATGCCGACGAGATCCCCGACGAGGTCGAAGCGCGCATCACGACCATCGACGAGGAGATCGCGTCGCTCGTCGCGCGTCCGCTGACATTCGATCCTGAGGAACAGGCTCGCGCCGGTGCCTTCGTCAGCATCGATACCGACGGTTCGCTCCATGTCGAACGTGGCTATGTGCGTGCCGAGGACGAGCCCGCCGGCGATGCCGATCCGGACGACGACGATGAGGATCTCGGCAGCGGCGATGACAGCGGCGCCGAACCGGGCGTTGCGACGGTTGTCACCGGCATGCCCGGCGTCGACGCGGCCACGGACGACGAGGACCAGGACGATCTGCTTCGCCCGATCCCCGACCGGCTCGTCAGCGAGCTCACCGCCTACCGGACGATGGCCTTGCGCGATGCGCTTGCCAATTCACCGCAGGTGGCGTTCGCTGCCGTGCTCCACGCCTTCGTGCTCGACAGCTTCTACAGCTATTCGAGCGACGCGACCTGTCTGCAGGTGTCGATCCGCAGTCCCTATCTCGGCGCGCATGCGCCGAACCTGGGCGACTTCGGGCCGGCGAAGGCGGTCGATGCGCGCCACGAGAGCTGGTCGGAGCGGTTGCCGGATCAGCCGGCAGACCTGTGGGACGTGCTCACCGCCCTCGACGCCGACGAACAGGCCGCGCTCTTCGCGCACTGTGCTTCGTTCGGCGTCAACGCGCTGTGGGAAGCCGCGACCCGCTATAACAGCGGCAGCGTTTCGGCCCGGACCGTTTCGGGGCGGATCGAACATTCACATATCGTCGCGCGTGCGACCGGGCTCGATATGGTCGCGGCGGGCTGGACGCCCACGGTCGACAACTATCTCGGCCGCGTGACCAAGCCGCACATCTTGGCTGCGGTCGAGCAAGCAAAGGGCGCCGAGGTTGCCGACCGCCTTGCCGGGCTGAAGAAGCCCGACATGGCGCGCGCGGCCGAGGACGTGCTCGTCGGCACTGGCTGGCTCGCCGAACCACTGCGCACGCCGGATATGGAAGTGCCGGACACGGACGGCGGCGTAACGACCGTCGACCCGGAGCCTGTTCCGGGTGAAGATGCGTTCGACGAGGCCTACGCCGTCGCCGCTGAATGATTTGCGCACATCTTTTGGGGTCCGTCCGATGTGGCGGACCCCATTTTTCTGCAAACGGAGGACCGTCATGGCCTCGGCCGCATCCGATCTTTCCCGCGCACTGGCCCGGCAGGCCGAAGCCGTTTGCCGGCACTATCTGCGCGAAGGGCACCGCGAGGGACATTACTGGACCGTGGGTGATGCCCAGGGATCGCCGGGCCGCAGTCTCTATGTCCGCTTGAAGGGCGGCGAGCATGGCAAAGGCGCTGCCGGAAAGTGGACCGACGCCGCGACCGGTGAGCATGGCGACCTGCTGGATCTCATCGGCCTCAACCAGGGCCATCATCGGCTTGCCGATACGCTTGAAGAGGCTCGACGTTTCTTGTCACTGCCGCTGCTCGTCAGCGATTACGATCCCGACGAACCGAGTCCGCCCCGTGGATCGCGCAAGGCGGCACGCCGCCTCTTCGCTGCCTCGTATCCGATCGCAGGCACGCTCGCCGAAGCCTATCTGGCTGCACGCGGCATCACCGACGTCCGCACCGAACGCTGGCTCCGCTTCCATCCCCGTTGCTGGTATCGCCCGAACCGGGACGATGCGCCCGGAACTGCCAATGCCTTTCCTGCGCTGATCGCGGCCATCACCGACCGTACCGGCACGATCACCGGCGTCCATCGAACCTGGCTAGACAGCACGACGAAGGATAAGGCTCGGATCGCCACGCCACGCCGGGCCATGGGCGATCTGCTTGGGGCTGGCGTTCGGTTCGGCACTGCCGCACATAGCATGATAGCGGGTGAAGGGCTTGAGACGGTGCTTTCTTTGAGGATGGCGCTTCCCACCATGCCGATGATCGCAACGTTGTCGTCGGCCCACCTTGCGGCGCTGGAATTTCCTGATCGGCTGCGCCGCCTCTATGTCGCGCGTGATCGCGATCCCGCCGGACACCATGCAACGCAGGCCTTGGCCGAGCGGGCCGAGGCAGCGCACATCGAGATGATCGTGCTCGACCCCGTTTCCGACGATTTCAACACCGATCTGCGCCGACTAGGCCGCGAGGCGTTCACGAAGGTGCTGTACTCCCTTTTTCCTGCCGATGATCGCGATCGGTTGTTTGCCCGTGCCGCTTGAACGTCGACGACATTGGTCAACGAACCCGCGCCATTGCGCGCTTCCACACCCGCTCGTCCGGCCACGGCAGTTCGATGTCGCCTGCCTGCCAGGGCACTACTTCAAGCGCGCGCGGACGGACTTTCTGACGATCTTTCGACCGGCAGATACGGCACCAGAAGCGCAGCCGTGCTTCGATCAGCCTGTCGTCCCAGCCACGCCGCTCGAAATGCCACCACAACCCGTGGGATTCGAAACGAGCCGAATTGCCGCAGGCGCAAATCGGCTTGATGGAATAGTGGAGCGAAGCCGCATCGAGCAGCGTTGTGGGGACCATCGCTCCGCGCTTCGACCAGCGCATGTCACAGCGGCAATTGCTCCTGGGGCGCTTCCCGCACCGCTGGATGCTCGATCCGGTCGATAATCACGCGCGCGAGTTCACAGGCCGCATCTTCGCGCATCGTCGAAGTAGGCGCCGTCAGTCCGACCCGCGCCCAGCCAGGGGCGGTGAGCAGGGCATCGGCAAGGGAAGCTTCATCGAATCGGGTCATGTCTCAATGAGAACATATAAGGAACAACGAGGCAAGTCGCATTCGGCGAAGCGATTGACTTGTGCATCATCGCGACCATGCTTGGGCGATGTGCAATCTTTACCGGATGACCACGCCTGCCGAAGCTGTTTCCCGCTTGTTCAGGACCAGTGTCGATCCTGGCGCCAACTATGCCGCGGACGTCTATCCCGGTTACTCCGGCCTCGTCATTGCCGAGGGCAAAGCCCGGTCGATGACCTGGGGCTTCCCGCTCTCGCTCACTGGAAAACAGGGACAGAAACTCAAGCCCAAACCGGTCAACAACGCCCGCGAAGACAAGCTGAACACGGCATTCTGGCGCGACAGCTTCGCCAAGCGCCGCTGCCTCATCCCGGTCAGCGCCTGGACCGAGGCAGAAGGCGCAAAAGGCAGCATGACGCGCACATGGTACAGTCTGCCCGATATGGAGACCTTCGCGGTCGCGGGCGTGTGGCGGCCCACGGCCGAATGGGGAGACGCCTATTCGATGGTGATGGTCGATGGCTGCGAAGAAATGGCCGACGTTCATGACCGGATGCCGACGATCCTGCACGAAACCCACTGGGTGCAATGGACCGATGGCACGCCGGAGGAAGCCTTTGCCCTATGCCAGGTCTGGAACGGCCCGCTTGTCGTCGACCGGACCAGCGATCCTTGGGCGGCACGTCGCTGATGATCACGTCGCCGGAGGTCTGACCTGATGCTGATAGCCCTTGCCGCTGCCGCCCTCGCTGCCGGTCAGCCATCCGCCTGCTCCGATCTTCAGGTCCATGATGGCGACAGCATTCGCTGTGGGCGCGAGCGGATCCGGATCGAGAACATCGATGCACCCGAATTGCCCGACAGCCCGAAATGCCACCCGCGGCGTTCTTATGCGTGGTGCGACTACCGGGCCGGCTACGCCGCCCGCGACGCGCTGATCGCGTTCCTCGCCCAGGGCAGCGTCATGGTCCGGCGCACTGGAACCGATCGCTATGGCCGCACGCTGGCACGCGTCACCGTCAATGGCCGCGACGCGGGAGCCTATCTCGTTAGCCAGGGTCTTGCCCGCCGATGGCGCTAGAGACTGCCTCAAACCGAACTGTGCCTCGCTGACGCGCTTCCGGCCGGACGCCTAGTTCCTGTCCCGGTCAACACCAGCCCGACCATGCAAATGCCGCGCCCCGGCCTTCGAGAGGGCGACGGGACGGGAGCCGCACCGGGCCGGCAACGGCTGCGCCAGCGGCTATTTTCCGCCGCGGATCCCTTGGGTCCGCTTTGCAGCGCGAGACAAAATAGCCGCCGCTTCGCCGTCCTCCGCTAACGCTCCGGCGTCCGCCCGGCGGAGAGCCGCCGGGACGCGCGTTGCGCTCGGCCGTGCAGCCCCGTTCCGGCTCCCGTCAAGTCGTCGCCACGAAGGCCGCGACGGGCGCGGCCAACATGGAGCGACAGGCAATGACGAGCGAAAATCACATCACCGACGACGAGCCCGAGCACGAAGCCTCGGGCATCGCGCACCTGCTCGAGGAACTCGAACTCTTCGGGCGCCGCCCCTTCGATGACGACGCCGACCCACGACCGCTTCCCGAAGCGCGACTGGTCGAAGGCGCCGCAGCCGATACTTACGACGCGATGATCGCGGCACTGTTGGACACACGACTGGAGCCTGATGCCGAAGACCTGCTGTGGGGTTTCACCAACGTCTTCCAGCGCGCCGCCGACCGGCTCGAACGCGAACTCGACGATAACGAGCAAGCCCAACGCCGACTACAGTGCGAGCAGGACGGATCCGAGGTCCGCTCGGTCGAACTCGAGACCGCGATCGCAATCGGTCGCAGCATGATCGAACGGCGGGACGCGATGGAAGCGTTTCGCGATGTCTTCGCCGCACAATTCCGGGCGCATTTCCGTAAACCCTGGATAGCCCGCACCGGGTCGGTCGCCAACCGGCGCACCATGACCGCAGCGATGATTGACAGCCGTGACTTTTTGGCAGCTCGCAAACGCGCCGAAACCGAAGTCTTGCTGCCCAAGGGCACATTGATCGCAATCACCGGCGGCGGCGACTATCTCGACCATCAGCGCGTCTGGTCGGCACTGGACCGTGTCCTCGCAAAGCATCAGGACATGGTCCTGCTACACGGCGGTACGCCGAGCGGCGTTGAACACATCGCCGAATGCTGGGCGCGAACCCGCAAAGTGACGACGGTGGTGTTTCGGCCTGATTGGGCACGTCACGCCAAGGCCGCTCCATTCAAGCGCAACGATGTCTTGCTCGCCCAGCTTCCCGCAGGACTTCTGCAATTCCCGGGCACCGGAATCAGCGCCAATCTCGCCGACAAGGCGCGCAAGATGGGCATTTCGGTTTGGCGGTTTGAATGAGGTGAACGCCCGCAATATCGCCGTGTCCCGAATGCCAGATGCTGGGTGGCGAGAGTGAATAGCTGTTACTGCTTCATGCTGCGCGGCAATGACGGCACCCGACCAAAGCCGGTCGTTCCCGGCGGCCGAGATGAACGTCCGTTCATGCCGAAACCTGTCGTTGGAATGTGCGCGAGCATCTGGGCCGCAGACGCTGACATACCCGACGTTCGCGGGCCCCGCAATCTAGGTGTCGAAGGTTACCGGTCATTCACGTCGCCTGATTCTGATAAGCCCGCTTGCGACGAGCTAATTGGTCCAGCTGACATGGAGCAGTGCGGTGGTGGAGTAGTGACCTGCCCCCCGAAGGGTCCCTCATTCTGATGTAGAGTCTGCCCATGAGGAAGGAGCAGACGCATGAGGAAAAGCCGTTTCACCGAGGCGCAGATTATCGGGATGCTCAAGGAGCAGGAGGCTGGCCTTCCGACAGTGGAGGTTTGCCGCAAGCACGGGCTGAGCACCGCGACTTTTTACAAGTTGAAGGCGAAGTACGGTGGCATGGAGGTTTCCGATGTCCATCGGTTGCGGCAGTTGGAGGACGAGAACGGCAAGCTGAAGCGGCTCTTGGCCGATAGCATGCTGGACAACGCGATCCTGAAGGACCTGCTGGGAAAAGGCTGACGACGCCGAGCCAGCGGCGCGACGTGGCGCTCGGTGTGATGCGGGACTACCAGGTCTCGCAGCGCCGGGCCTGTGGGCTGATTGGCGTCGATCCCAAGACGGTCAGGCGCGGACGCCCGCCGGACCACGGAGCGATCCGCGAAGCCATGCGGGAGATCGCAGGGCAGCGCCGTCGGTTCGGCTATCGCCGGATCGGCGTCATGCTGGAACGCAAGGGTATGAGCATGAACCACAAGAAGCTCTACCGGCTCTATCGGGAAGAAGGCTTGTCTGTGCGCCGACGACGCGGTCGCAAGCGTGCCCGGGGCAGTCGGACGCCAGTGCCCGGTGCACTTCGCCCTGGTGACCGCTGGTCGCTGGACTTCGTCGCCGATACGTTTGGCGCGTCGCGCAAGTTCAGGATTTTGGCGATCAACGATGATTGCTGCCGGGAGAACCTGTGCTTGGTCGCAGACACCAGCATCTCGGGAGCTCGAGTGGCGCGCGAACTGGATGCTCTGGTTCGTCTGCACGGGAAACCGGCTTGCATTGTCAGTGACAACGGCACTGAATTTACGAGCCGGGCGATCCTGCAGTGGGCCAGCAAGAACAAGGTCGAGTGGCATTACATCGATCCCGGAAAGCCTCAGCAGAACGGCTTCATAGAAAGCTTCAACGGCTCATTGCGCGATGAGCTGCTCAATGAGGAATGGTTCGACAGCCTGGCTGACGCCCGTCGGAAACTGGCCAGATGGCGCTACGCCTACAACCATGTTCGGCCCCACTCGTCGTTGGGAAATCGAACGCCTGCACAAGCGCGTCGGACGTTTGTGCAGGACGATAGCATCACGCCCGACGCGCTTGTGCAGGCGAGCGTGCCGGAATATTCAACCGCAAGACTCTCGTTATGACCGAGGGACCACCGGGGGGCAGGTCAGTAGCCATGTGGATTAAGCTGGTATCGCTCATACAATCGCCTGACCACACCCCCGATTGTTGAGGAGTCGACCAATCACTAGTAAAAGTAAGAGGCGGCCAAAGGGCCTCGGCAAACGGAAGAAGCAGTGGGAGACCTACGAGGAGGTCGCTCGATACGTTCTTCAGCAGCTCGGAAAAAGATTTGGATTGGCCGATGTAGAAGGCAAGCAGAAGGTCGTCGGAAAGCAGTCCAGGACAGAATGGGAAATAGACGCCAAAGGCGTTCGAATCGGCGACTCTTCAATCGTCTTGATTGAATGCCGCCGTTACAAAAACCGCTTGAGCCAGGAAGCGCTAGCTGCCGTAGCCTATCGCGTAATCGATGCAGGTGCGGCGGGCGGCATTACCGTCAGTCCACTGCCACTTCAGAAGGGTGCCGCACTGGTCGCTAAAGCCGGTAAAATTGAACATGTGGAATTGCAGCGCGACAGCACGCACGAGCAATGGGTAGCGACCATAGGAACGGTTGTGCACATCGGGGTCACTGAAGTGGCGAACCTGAGCATTCAGGAAATGCTGGAAGTTGTTGTTAGAGATAAGTCGGGCAATATCGTCGAGCGTAACACAATCTATGGGGAAGGCGGCAAAGGCTCGTGACGACGAGATAACGGTTGGATTGCCGGTCGCCTTGTAGATCATCGCGCGCCTTGTGCAGCGTAGGGAACCTTACACTGAGCCGCACGGTGCTTGCCATCCCCGGCCCAATATGGCGCGGGGGACTCCTTTTCCGATCGTTCATGCTAGATGCGTCGTCATGCAGGTTTTCGGATCAGGGCCACGCCTCGACGCGCCGCAGGGAGACGCCGCGCGCCAGGCCGTGGCGGCGCTGCGCGGCTATGCCTATCAGCTCTACGCCTCGGGCCTCGCCTGGCTGGCGCTCGGCGACGGCGCGATCCTCCATCTCGAAGTCGCGGAAGATTATGCCGTCGCGACGCAGCAGGCGCTGGTCGGCACCCAGGTAAAGGACACCGCCGGCAGCGGCAGCATCACCCTCCAGTCGGCCGGGGTCCGGGCCGCGATCGACGCCTATATCGACCTGGTCGCGCGAAATCCCGATCGCAAGGTTTCGCTCCACTATCTGACGACCTCGCAGATCGGCCTCGAGCGCGAGAGCGCACACCGCGTCGATGGAAGGCCGGCGCTGCATTATTGGCGTAGCGCCGCGGCCGGCGCCGACCTCGCCCCGCTCCGCGCGCTGGTCGCATCGCTCGACCTCAAGGAAGCGACAGGGACCCATCTCGCCTCGCTGTCCGACGAGGCGTTCCGCCACGATTTCCTGCAGCGCATTCACTGGGACTGCGGCGCGCCAGGCCTTGCCGACATTCGCGCAGACCTGGAGGCCGGGCTCATCGAATATGTCGCGACCGCCCGGCGGCTGTCGAGCCATGCGGCCCGGACCCTCACCTCCTCGGTGCTCGAGCGCATCCTGCTGACCGCAGTCTCGGACGAGGCGCGCACGCTGCGCCGCGCGGATCTGCTGAAGCTGATCGACGAAGCCGCCCTGGTCGCGGTTCCGATCGAGCAGCTTGCGGACGCCTTCCAGGGCCCGGGCGCCAGCAGCACCATATCGCGCGGCGGGTTCCTCGCGCCGGCGGGCGATCTGCCGCTGCCCGAGATCCATGCGCCGCGCGAGGCGCTGGTGGCGGCGATCGACGCGGGCCGGAGTGCCTGCGGCATCGCCATCGTGAGCGGTGCGACCGGGCTGGGCAAATCGCTCGCGGCACGGCTCGTCGCGACGCGGAGCGGCCTGTCCTGGTCGATCGCCGATTTCCGTCATCTGTCGCCTGCGGAAACCGCGGCGCGGCTCGCGCATCTGCAAGGCGAGCTGGCCGCCTCGCCCGCGACGCATGTCATCCTCGACGATCTGAACGAGATGGACGACCCCGCAGTTCGCGACGCGCTCATGCGCGTGCTCGCCAGCCTCAGGCGGCGCGACAGGACCGCGATCGTCACCACCTATCGCGCGCCCGCCAACACGACGCTGCACCAGCTGGCGCCCGGCGCGACGCCGCCCGTCGACATGCCCTATCTCGACGAGGAGGAAGTTGCCGGCCTCGTGGCCGCGATGGGTGGCGACGCCAAATATGCGGGCCCCGTCTATCGCGCCGCTGCGAACGGGCACCCGCAATTGACGATGGCGGTGCTGCTCCATCTGAAAAGCAGCGACTGGTCGCGCGCTTCGCTCGCCGCGATGCTGGGCGGCCAGCTTCAGTCCGAGCTCGGCGCGGAGCGGCGCGCCGTGCGGCAGCGCCTGGTCGGCGCGCTTCCGGCCGATGCGCAGACATTGCTGTTGCGCGCCAGCCTGATCCGGGGCGGCTTCAAGCGCGACCTCGCCGTCCGGATCGCGGCGCTCGAGCCCGCGGTGTCGCGCGGCGGGCTGGTGCTCGACCAGCTGGTCGGTCCCTGGATCGAGCCTTTCCGGCGCAACCGGCTTCGCGTCTCGCCCCTGCTCGAGGATGCGGCCGCCGATGTGTTCTCCGCCGATGAACGCCGTGCCGTCCATCGCTGCGTGGCCAACGCGATACTGGGGGCTGAGGATCTGGCGGCCGCCGACGCGCCGGCGGCCATGCACCATGCGCTCAACAGCGAAGAGGCCGAGCTCGTGGTCGCCTTCGCGCAGAGCGTGGTCACCTGTCATGTCGAGATGATCGACATGCTCGCGCCGTTCCTGACCGAGCTTATGTTCCTGCCCGCGGACATACCGATCTTCTCGCCTGACCCGGCCGCCTCGGCGATGATGCGGCTTGCCCAGCTGCTCGTGCTGCTCCCCTATGGCACGTCTGAGCAGGCGCGCGCCTGCTGGGATGTGCTCGAACAGGAGCGCGTCCATGTGAAGGGCGACGTGCTATTCGAAGGCCTCGCGCTGTCGAAGCTGCTGCTCCATCCCCGCACCGGCGAGCTATTCGGGGACTGGCTGGAAATCCTGCTCCGCTTCGACCGGCTCTGCCAGTCCGATCCGCGGCTTGCCGCGACCGGCCGCAACTTCACGTCAAAAACGGGCGGCAATCCACATGTCAGCGGCGTGCTGTTCGCCGGCCAGATGCGCAGCATCCGGACCGTCGCCCGGTTCCGCGCGATCATGGAGCGACTCGATCGGGAGGACGCGGAGACGCGGAAACGTCTCTTCTCGTCGTTCCGGCCCGGCCGCGGCGACATCTCCGTCCTGGTCAAGCATGGCTGGCTCATGGAATCGCGAACCGAGGGTTTCGATTGGGAAGCCGCCCAGCACGACTATGGCGCCTGCGCCGAACTGGCGATGCGCTGGGACAATCCGGTGCTCGCCTCGCGCTGTGCGATCGCCCAGTCCATTTGCATCGACCAAAATGGGGGCGACGCCGAGCGCGCGCTCGCCGCCCTGACCGATGCGGAAGCGCGGATCGGGTTCGATGTCGCGTTCGGCCGCGCGCGCGCCACGATCCATTGGCGGCAGCGCGATCATGCTGTTGCGCTGCCGCTGTTGACCGCGGCGGCCGAAGCAGGCGGGCAGGACACGATCGAGCGCGCCTATATCGCGCGCGAAGCAGGGATCAGCGCGGCGAGCCTCGGCGATTGGCCGGTGGCGCAGGGCTGGTTCGAACGCGCCCAGGCGGCGGCCGAGACAGTGGCCAAGATCCCGTCGGTGCGCGCGATGGCGATCGGGCTGCTCGCCGACACGGCCCAGGCGGCCTACGAGGCCGGCCGACCCGACATCGCCATCCTCAGGATGCGCGACGCGCTCGTGGCGCTTCCGACGATCGACGAGGACGGCACGCTCGCCGAAGCGCATTGCCATCGGGTGGTGCGCCACGGCCTGCTCTGGCTGTACCGCAAGATCACCGGGACGCAGGCCAGCGGCGAGGAAGAGGTGGTCTATCAGCCTGGTGCCGCGAGCAATTCCGAACCGCTGGAAGCGATCCGCTCGCATCCGGTGATCGCGCTCGACATCTCTTTCTATCTCCTCGCCGACGCCGACGAGGCGCTTACCGAGCCGACTGGCTTCTATCGTGAATTCCGCAAGTATCTGGTCGCCGGCCCCGTCCTTACCTCGGAGATTTCCGCAGCGATCGCCGAGGACCATAAGGCGATCGCGACGCATGACCCGACCGATTTCGTGGCGCGCGTGCGGCGGCATGCCGCGATGGCGGGGATGGTCGCCTCGGGCCAGGCGCGCGAAACCGTCGAGCAGCTCAAGAACCCCAAGCGCGGCACGATCCCGCTCGCGATGATCGATGCGGATGCGCCAGCCGACGTTCACCGCGCCGCCGAGGATTATATGCTGAGCCTCGCGACCGGCGCGGCGATGGCGCGCGCGTTCGACGCAATCGCCTCCATCGTCGAACAGGGCCTTGCGGCGCCGGAAGTCTCGGCGCTCCATCCGTTGCTGCGTCGCATGGGCGGCGCGGTGAATACCTTGACCACCTATCGGGAAGGCGCCGCCAATTCGATCTGGCTGGTACGCGAAGATCTGTCGGGCCGCCCGGCCGAGTTCTGCTGGGCAGCCGTCTGGCTGCTGTTCCACGTCAACAGGTCGAGACTGCGCGACGGGGTTGCCCAGCCGCTGATCGCATGGACCTATGCGGGGACCGACCATCTGGTCCGTAACGCGCGGTTTCACCTGTCGCTGCCTGCGGTAACGGCACCACCGGTCGAAGCGCTGCTGGCCGCACCGGAACGGACGATGGCCTCAACCGCGCGGCTGCTGCTCGCGCTGGCGCCTGCGGTCGCGACGCGCTTCATACCCCAGGTTCGCTCGACATTGGAAGAGATTGCGGGGATCGTTCCGGGTACCGAGACGCCGCCTTGATCTGGCTGATCGGCTGCGGGGCAGATCGCCGGACATCTGGGCTCCGTGCCCGACTGCGGATGCCCGATGGAGGATACCCGGTCCCCAACGCGCTACCGGTTGAGCGTGTCGTTGACCGGATACCAGCGATAGCCCCCGTCCGCTTTCCGGATCAATGGATCGAACGCTGAGCGTCTCCGAACGGGTCGCGAAGCTGAAGCACCGGTTGGATGTTTGAAACGGCAGCCATCCTGATAGTACGCGGGCTTAGACATAAAGGAGAAGGCTTACACGGCTGCACGAAAGACCGGCTTCGGCAAAACCAGACATTCACAGTTGTGGCAGCGACCGGCAGCAACGTCCCAACTATGGTCATGCCAGATCGTCATGACCGACCCGTTTCGGGATTGGCGATTGTCGCTCAAAACGGCGGCAAGGTTGCGCGTAGCTGACTTGGTCTATCCACAATCCATGCGTGCCGTTCTGGATTGCGTAGGCAGTAAATCCAGCCTCCGATCAAAACCGAACCCGTCGGAATGCGAGCACACTCCCCGCCCTTGGAGGCGCTAGTCCTTTCCGGCCCCCCGGCCTTGTGACGATCAACCCTCAAGGGGTCCGCTATGCTGCGCATGCGGCCGCTGCTCGGCTGCGCCTCACGGGCGCGGTGATCGCGGCCGTGCGCCCGGATGCGTCGGCGCCTGTCGAGCGGGGAGTGGCCTCGCTCCATACGACAGGAGCTGGACATGTCCCTCGAAGCCGCACAGCGCTACGCCTGGAACCTCGCCTGCACACTCAAGGTCGTGATCATCCTCTTTGAAACAGACCAAGGCTATTACGCTCTGCCGAGCGACGACTACGACGGCGACGCCGACAAAGTCGTGCGAGAATATGATGTCTTCGCAATGTGATCGTCGCATCCGGGCGACGGCTCAGCACTGCGGCGGTTCCACTGCCGCACCCGATAAGGTATGCTCGGGCTGCGTAATGGTGGCTGGTGGATGCGCGTCGAACTCTTTGAGCAAAGGAACTGACGCATGTTCGTCCTCATTCCTCTCAGCCTGATCGGCATCGGCGTCCTCGCCTATTGCCTGTACACCTGGGCCAGCTACGCGCTGCCTCTTGCCATGGGCACTGCTGCAGGTTTTGGCGCCGCATCAATGGGTTTCCCGCCGTTCCCGGCAATCGCGATTGGCGCTCTCGTCTTCATGGTCGTGATTGCCCTCGGCCGTTTTGCCGCACTGGCCTATCCGAAATCGATGTCACGGGCGCCGCTTGTCGCCCTCTTTGCCATTCCGGCGGCTATCGCAGGCTATTCCGTCGCCAACGCGTTCACCGCGCTCGCCGGCTTCGCCAGCATCGCTATCGGCCTAATCGCCGCGATTGGCTGCGGCGTCATTGCCGCTCACCGGCTCGTCAGGCCCACCTGAAATTCAAGCCCTCCGTTGATGTTCAGAAATAGCCCCGCCCGGTTCGCTCCGGGCGGGGCTGTCCTCACGATGCCCCGCGTCTCCAGTCAACGCGTGATCAGCTTTTCGCGTCCGCCATCTTGTCATATCGAGGGGTGGAGCGAAGATGCGCGGACCTCGAACCGCAGTGCAATCTTCCGCCGAACCGCGTCCTTTTTCGACACGGTTACGACGCACGGGATCGCCCGCTCGACCTCATTCCCCTCCGTAGCGACGTCGCTGACAGTTTCATCGGGAGTGTTGCAACCGGCCTGTAGGCAGGCAGCGCTATCCGACACCGCGATCCGGTTGATGGGCATCTCGACGGGGACCAATGGCGGCGCCAAGTCTCCAGATGGCGGATCTCGCTCCGGACCCAAACGGCCTCTCTCAAATGGCTTGATGACCGGAACCGGCTTCGCCTCTGCCGCTCGGGGCCGCAACGGCTCTGGATCGCTTTTTTCCCTTGCAGGCTGCGCCAGCATTCCTCGCGGGATCAAAAAAACGCTCCGCCGCCGTCCTCCAGCTGCGCTTTCGGGTCTGACGACTGCAGCCGCGGCAGCCCCGGTCACCTTCCAAGCCATCGAGGCCGTGATGGGCACGGGTTCGAAGATCAAGACTGGAGACAGACAATGGCTACCATCGGTTCCTTCAAGAAGACCGCCAACAACGAATATGTCGGCGACATCGTTACCCTCAGCGTCCAGGCCAAGGGCGTCCGCATCGTTCCCGACAGCAATCGCGTCAACGACAACGCGCCCTCGCACAGGGTGATGGTAGGCCGGGCGGAAATCGGTGCAGCCTGGACCAAGCAGTCGAACGAGGGTCGCGATTATCTGGGCCTCAAGCTCGACGATCCGAGCTTCACCGCTCCGATCTACGCCAACCTGTTCGACGATGAGGATGGCGAGACTTTCAACCTCATCTGGTCGCGCCCCAGCCGTCGCAACGGCGATTGATCCGATCTGGACAAACCCCGCCTGGAACGAACCGGGCGGGGCTTTGTTTGATCCATTTTGGCGTTAAAATTTAGTAAGTTAGTATAAGCGCGGCCTTATCTCCGAATAAGCGCCAAACGTGTTGCCATGCGCGCATCCCGCAACTTAGGCTCGACTACACGGGGGGCGTCGAGGAGTTTCGCGATGCCAGGATATGATCGATTGCGTCTGCCCGACTATTATCGGGGACTGTCTGAATTGACCGCGCGCGGCTTTGCCTGGGAGTGGCTTCGCCGCAATCCCGATTTCCGCTCGATCTGGGCGAACGCGGGTGCGGCCGCTCGCCGCGCCTCGCTGGTCGCGGAAACCGCAGTCTGCCGTTCCGCACGGCCTATTATCGACCTGCCACGCCACCCTCTGGCAAGGAGGTGGTCCCCCTGGGGACTCACCTTTCGCCGTTGATCCAGATACGTCGGCGACGAAATCGCCGCCGCTCGCCTGGATCCCGTCTCTCGACATTTCGACGGTGACGATCGTCCGCCCCGTCCCCTGGGCAAGGAGCCTTGGCGACCTCGCATTCCGGCCAAGATCATGGGCGGACCGGATCATCCGCATCGCGGCCCCGGGAGGGATCGCGCTTCTCCTGCGCCGCCATGGCGGCCCCGAAACCCCGGTCTGGATTCCCGATCGCCTGCAGCCCACGGCCGGCCGGCCATTCGGAATCTACCTCCATCCCGATCGCAGCTTTGCCGATCGCACCCGCGCAGCCGCTTCATTCCGTCGGGTGATCGGGAAGGCCGCGACGCCGAGCGATGCACCACACACCCATGCACACCGACTGGCGACGATGCTCTGTGTCCACGACATGCGCGCATCCGGCGCGTCGCTGCGCGACATTGCCGGTGAACTGCTCGATCCGATGCCGGAGGACTGGCGGATGAGTTCCGAGCGCTCCGACCTGCGCCGCCTTGCCGAAGCGGCGGAGGACATGGTCGCGGGCGGGTATCGGCGGCTGCTTGGATCACATCCCGGACCTTAGCCAAACCCGCTCAATCCTCCGTGGTCGAAATGCGCATCCCCGCTTTCCGGCCACCCATGCTCGCCATTCGACGCCGATGATGGCCGGGCTCGCGAGACGCTCCCCGGAGCGCCCGCATTGCCCGAACATGCAGAGGAGCCGACCATGGCCGACATCATCAAGGACACGCGCTATCTGCGCACCAAGGAGGCCGCCCACTATGTCGGCCTTTCCAGCCGCACACTCGAGAAACACCGGACCTATGGAACCGGCCCCGCTTATCGCAAGATCGGTGGGCGCGTCGTCTACACGCTCGAGGATCTGCGCGCCTGGTGCGACCGCGGCGCTTGTGCATCGACCTCCGATCCGAACAACGGCTCCGTCCCGCCTGCCGTGCGCCGCGATGCCGACCGGGACGGCCAATGATGGTCCGGGTTTTGACATGTGGCAGCATGGCGCTTGCCGCGCTCCTCATCCCGGTCGTCCACCACCCGGCGCCACGACTGATCTGGAACGCATCCGCCAGCGTTCCGATCGGACTCTACCGCATCGAGCGCGATAGTGCGCCGGCGGTCGGCGAGTTGGTCGCGGTGCGACCGTCGCCTCCGCTCGCGCGCTACATGGATGCGCGGCGTTATGTCGAAGCGGGCGTTCTGCTGGTGAAGCCGATCGCGGCGACAAATGGCGCCACGGTCTGCCGCAGGGGGCTCAGCGTCACCATCGATAACCGCGCCGTTGCCACCGCCCTGCCGCATGACCGGCTCGGGCGCTCTCTACCCGTCTGGGCGGGCTGCCGCCGCCTCGGCGCCAATGATCTATTCCTGGTTGCGCCTGCGCATAAGGACTCCTTCGACAGCCGCTATTTCGGGCTGATTGAGAGCCGCCAGGTTGTCGGCCGCGCCGTGCCGCTGTGGACCCGGCCATGAAGGCGACCGCATCGCTCATCGCCGCATCGTTTGCGCTGGGCGTGACTTCGCCCGTCGGCGCTGCGCCATCTGCCCAACCAGGGGGTTGCGCTCGGCATGCGCCCGAAGCCGCCATGCGGTCGGGCGTGCCGATTGATTTGATCCTGCGCGTCATGCGCGCCGAGTCCGGTGACAACCCGCGCGCACTATCTCCCAAAGGCGCGATGGGCTGCATGCAGATCATGCCCGGCACCTGGCGCACCGTGTCGGCGCACTACAATCTGGGAAGCGAACCATTCGACGCGCGCCGCAACATGATCGGCGGGGCCATGTATCTGGCAGAACTCATCTCGCGCTACGGCATGTCGGGCGCGATCCCCGCCTATAATGCGGGGCCAGGCCGGTACGAGCGATACATCGCGGGCACCGCCTCGCTTCCGGCCGAAACGATCGCGTACACGGCGCGCATCAGGGGAAGCGCGAGCGTACAAATCGCGATGGCTCGACCGCCCCGCTGGCAGGAGGCAAGCCTGTTCCTGCAACGATCCAGTCCGATCGAGACACCGCCATCCAATGGCGAACGTTGGGATGACGACGTGCCTGACAATTCCAATCGGCTGTTCCCATTGCCGACGCACTGAATCAAACTTGCCGTGATGCCATGCCACCCGTCGCTTCCCTATCGACGCTCCCGCGCGGGAAAGGCAATTTGCATGCCATGAATGGAAATGAATCGCGTCGCACCAAATGGACCAGCCACATCTGCCGGACCAATGGAATCGACATGCACTATCTGCGCGCCGGTGGTGCCAAGCCGCCGCTCATCGCCTTGCATGGGCTGATGGGTAGCAGCGCCTGCCTGTCGCCACTGGCCGGTACTTTGGAAGCGCACTTCGACATCATTCTACCCGATGCACGGGGGCACGGGAAATCCGGCAAGCCCGATGAAGGATATCGCTATTGCGACCACGCAGACGACGTCATCGGTCTCATCGAAGCGCTTCAACTGAATGCCCCGATCGTGCTCGGCCATTCGATGGGAGGCATGACCGCCGCGGTTGTCGCCAGCGAGATGGGGTCGGCGATTGCTGGGCTGGTCCTGATTGACCCGACTTTCATCAGCCCCGAATGGCAGCGCGAAGTTTTCGAGAGCGATGTCGCCGCCGAGCATCGGCGATCGCTTGCCTCGACGCGGACCGATCTCCTTGCCGATGCGCGTCGCAAAAACCGCCGCCGTGCTTGGGAGATGCTGGAATATCTGGTCGACGCAAGGATCGATACGAGCATGGCGGCATTCGAGGTGCTGACGCCGCCTAATCCCGATTATCGCGAGCTGGTTGAGCACATCTCGGCACCAACGTTGCTTGTGATTGGCGAGCGCGGGGTCGTGTCCGCCGAGACGGCCAGCGAACTCCACGCGCGCAATCCGTTACTGCAATTTGCGATGATCGCGGACGCTGGTCACGGTCTACCCTATGATCAACCTGAGCAAGTGGGCGCCGTGGCATTGGCGTTCTTCTATTCGCTGACCGCCTCGCCAGCATCCTCGACATTGGCGCGATGATGCGTCTCCGTCCGATAGACGGTTCCGGCATCACGCCTTGGGTGCCCGTTGTCGCTCGCCCGGACGGGATGCCGCAGCCTCTTCGGCCTCAGTTGCAAAGGCGCGGGCGCCTTTGCGTCGGAACAGAAGCTTGACCTGCTCGGCGCCGTCTCCCTGCATCCGCAGTGCAAGATCGAGGAATGCGCCATACAGCATCGCGCGATCATCGTCGGCGAGATCGACGAGCCCGGCTTTCTGCACGAGCCCGCCCAGCTCGATCAAATGGCGGGTACGTTCGCGTCGTGCCACGACCCATTCCCTGGTATCGGCCCGTGCCCTTGCCGCATCATGCCGATTGCGGGCCTGTCTCAGGCGCCTTGTCGCCCGCGCCAGTGCCAGCAGCGCGGCGCGAGGATCGCCGACTCGTTTCCCGAAAGAACTGTGCGCCGCGCGCACTCCATTTCGTCATGATGCCCTTGTCCGTTTCCGCCACCGCCGCGATCAGCGCGCCAGCAAGGAGATCGGGGTCGAGCGCGTCGGCCCCCGTCGCCTCGATCAGTTCGCCGAACTGCTGGATCTTGCGCTGCTTCAAGAGCTTCGCCCGTTCATTGAGCGCGTTCAATTCCGCATCGAAATCCTTGACCTTTCGCATCGTCACATCTCCTTTGGTGCTGTCGATGCGGTCTAGCTGGGGCCGCTAAGCCCGGGTTCAACGCCGAAAATCTCTCCGTAGCGCTCCAGCGTAGGAGAGCGCGCTTATACGTCGTACCGACGTCGCGGGGTCTGGCGTAAACTTGGCCCCATCATGGCGATCTATCACTTCTCGGCAAAGGTCATCGGGCGCGGTTCGGGCCGCAGCGCCGTCGCGGCCGCCGCCTATCGCTCCGCCTCCCGGCTCGAGGATGAGCGCCTGGGCCGTCACCATGACTTCACCAACAAGGTCGGCGTCGTCCATTCCGAAGTGATGCTGCCCGAAGGCGCGCCCGAGCGGCTCAAGGACCGCGAAGCGCTGTGGAACGAGGTCGAGGCAACCGAGAAGCGCAAGGACGCGCAACTCGCCCGCGAAGTGGAGTTCGCCATTCCCCGCGAATTGACGAAGGAACAGGGCGTGGTGCTCGCCCGTGAGTTTGTCGCCAGCGAGTTCGTCGACAGGGGCATGGTCGCCGATCTCAATGTGCACTGGGATATCGGCGCAGACGGTGACGCCAAGCCCCATGCTCATGTCATGCTCGCCATGCGCGAAGTCGGTCCCGAAGGGTTCGGCGCGAAAGTGCGCGAGTGGAACGAAACGGCGCTGCTGCAGCATTGGCGCGAGAGCTGGGCCAATCATGTCAACGAGCGCCTGTCGGCGCTCGGCATCGAAGCGCGCGTCGACCACCGCAGCTATGACGCGCAAGGCATCGAGCTGGAACCGCAGCATAAGATCGGCGCCGCCGGCGCGCGGCGCGATGCACGTGGCGAGGAGGCGGAACGCGCCGACGATCATCGGGCGATCGCAAGGAACAACGGCGCGGCCATAATTGCCGATCCGGCGCGCGGGCTCGACACGCTAACGCGTAACCAGGCGACCTTCACGCAGCGCGACCTCGCGATGTTCGCGCACCGCCATTCCGATGGAAAGGAGCAGTTCGACGCCGTGCTGGCGGCCATGCGGCACCATGACTCCGTGCTGGCGCTGGGCCGCGATGGACGCGGTCAGGAGCGCTTAACGACGACGTCGATGTTGAGTGCGGAAGAGGCGCTGGCCCGCGATGCAGCAAGGCTTGTCGCGTCTTCGCATCCGGTCGGCAAGGCGGACATTACCCAAGCCATCCGGTCCGCCGAACGGCGCGGCATGATGCTCGGCGTCGATCAGCAGCGTGCGCTTGAGCATGTGGTGAAGCGCCCCGGTCTCAGCATGGTCGTCGGCTTTGCAGGTTCGGGCAAGTCGGCAACGTTGGGCGTCGCCAAGGAGGCTTGGGAGTCCGCCGGCTACACCGTGCGCGGCGCCGCTCTCTCCGGCATTGCCGCTGAAAATCTTGAGAGCGGATCGAGCATCGCGTCACGCACCATCGCCAGCTTCGAACATGGCTGGGCACGCGGCTACGACCGGCTGACGACACGCGATGTGCTGGTGATCGACGAAGCCGCGATGATTGGCACGCGCCAATTGCAGCGCGTGTTGGCGGAAGCTTCGGACGCTGGCGCCAAGGTCGTCATGGTCGGCGACGCGCAGCAGTTGCAGGCGATCGAGGCCGGTGCCGCTTTCCGTATGCTCGCCGAGCATCATGGTGCCGCAGAGATCGGCGAAGTGCGGCGGCAGTCTCTGGAATGGATGCGAGATGCGACGCGTGATCTGGCGCTGGGCCGCACGGGAGAAGCACTGGGTGCGTATGACCGGGCCCGCATGGTGCAGGCCGAACCGAGCCGCGATGCCGCACGCACCGCACTCATCGATCGCTGGGATGCAGAACGCCGCGCCGATCCGGCAGCATCGCGCATCATCCTCACCCATTTGAACAAGGAGGTTGCCATGTTGAATGAAGCCGCACGCGCCCGGCTCGCCGAGCAGGGAGAATTGGGGCGTGACTTTGCTGTCCGCACCGAGCGGGGTCTGCGCGACTTTGCCGACAACGACCGCATCCTGTTTTTGAAGAACGAGCGCGACCTTGGCGTGAAGAACGGCACGCTCGGTACGGTCGAGAGAGCCGCCGCCGACACCCTGGCGGTGCGGCTGGACGATGGCCGCCGCATCGCCGTGGATCTCAAGAGCTATGCCCATATCGATCATGGCTATGCGGCCACGGTGCACAAGACTCAGGGCATGACGGTTGACCGAACCCATGTGCTTGCGACGCCCGGGATGGATGCGCATTCCGCCTATGTCGCTCTGTCGCGGCATCGCTCGGGCACCGCAATCCATTATGGCCGCGATGACTTCGCCGATGAGAAGGCGCTGCGCCAGACGCTTGGGCGTGAGCGTCCCAAGGACAATGCGCTCGATTTTCGGCAGGCGGGACAGGACACGCAGGCAGCGACGGTGCGCGCCAATGGCACGGTCAAGGAACAGGCGTCGACCGATATGGCTCAGAGCGATCGTGCGAGGGAACTGCGCGCCATGGTGGCGGCACGCGTCGCCGCGCCCAAGCCCACCGCTGAATCCATGCGCGATGCGCTCGCCAGGGCGGCCAGCGCGGTCACCGGCCTCGGTCGCAGCCGCGACAATGGAGCCGAGCTGTGACCTCCAGCGCGAGTAGCGGCACCGGTGGAGGGAGTGGTGCGGAACCCGTCGTCCAGCAAATAGCGATCCTGTCGGCGCTGGTGGCGATATGGGCCTGCTGGCCATTGGTGGCGAAGCTCATTCCAGCGGATGACCGCTTCGCGTTCGTGGTTCTTGTCCGCGAACATTGGGCACATCGTCACGCCATGGAACCGTGGCTCGACCAGCGCTGGGCTTGGCTTGCCGCGCACAACTATCATCTCTGGTTTGCACTCGGCGCGCTTCCCGGCGTGATCGCGGCCAGCATCGTCCAGGGCGTCGACCGGAAGACCGCCTGGCCGATGCTCCATGCGCCGCTCGGATGGCTGGCGGGCGCTGTCCTCGGCTATATGCTCTATGGACTTGTACCGGTTTTGCGCCGGTCACCTGAGAGTTTAAAGTTCGTTCCAGGAGACCGACGAGATGATCAAGCATAGTGTAGAGTTCAAACAG
>NZ_JACIJI010000013.1 GCF_014199335.1 Stakelama sediminis
CGAACCTCCACCGCCACCGTGATGGTGTTGTTCGCGACGATCATCTTCCTGTTCGGCGGGGTGCTCGGGACCTTCCATCACCTGTATTTCAGCGGGACGCCGACGTCGGTGATCGCGGTCGGCGCGATGATCTCGGCGTTGGAAGTGGTGCCGCTGCTGGTGGTCGGCTTCGAAGCCTATACGCGGCACAAGGTCGAGCATGAAGCCGAGTGGGAACGGATTTACCACTGGCCGTTCATGTTTTTCGCCGCCGTCCTGTTCTGGAATCTGGTCGGTGCCGGCCTGTTCGGCTTCCTCATCAACCCACCGATCGCGCTCTATTACATGCAGGGGTTGAACACGACGGCGAACCATGGCCACGCCGCGCTGTTCGGCGTCTATGGCATGCTCGGCCTGGGGCTCACGCTCTATTGCATGCGTGGATTGACAGACGTCACCCGGTGGAACCAAAAATGGATCAGGATCTCCTTCTGGTCGCTCAATATCGGCCTTGGAATGATGACCTTCCTGTCGCTGCTCCCGCAGGGCATCCTGCAAACTTATGCCAGCATCGAGCACGGCTATGCCTATGCGCGCTCAGCGGAGTTCATCCATAGCCCGATCATGCAGGCGCTGGTCTGGGCAAGGGTGCCCGGCGATGTCGTGTTCGCATTCGGCGTCTTCGCGTTCGCATGGTTCATGGTTCAGGCGTTCATGCACGGCAGGAAGTCGACTCCGGAAACGGCGGCCATTCCAAAGCCGGCGCTTTAGATCCGCCACTCCGCTTCCCGGCTGTACCCCGGTTTTCAACGGACGGCCGGCTAATTTCGGGCGTTGGTCGCTCTCGGCCAACGCCATTTGCCCGTGAAACGGCTTCAGGATCGCCGGACAGGCTTGCCCGATCCGTGGGTTTTAGCACAGCCTGGGGGTCTCCCCGCTGAAGGGGTCGGCCGAGACCTTGGGCTCGACCGCAGGGGAAGGCCTTCCCCTTCAAGCCTCCCAGATTGCGGTCCAATCACTCCCAATTAGCGGATCATTGACTCCCAAACAGCCGGGCCCAATAATCCCGATTAGCTGGATTCGGAGCTGGTATGTTCGGACGGTTTGTAGAGCGACGGGCGGAAGAAGCCCTTTCGGATACCCCGGTGGTCCTCATCGTGGGGCCGCGCCGGGCGGGCAAGACCACGCTCGTCCGCAAGATGGGCGACGCCGGCCGAACCTATATCACGCTGGACGATCAGACGGTTCTCGCGGCGGCCCAATCCGATCCGGCCGGCTTCATCAGGGGAACGGACCAGGCCATCATCGACGAGATCCAGCGCGCGCCCGACCTGCTGCTGGCGATCAAGAAGACGATCGACGAGGACTATCGGCCTGGACGATTCCTGCTGACGGGATCGGCAAACGTGCTGACCCTGCCGCGGATCGCCGACAGCCTGGCCGGACGGATGGAGACCATCCAGATGCTGCCGCTGGCCAGGGCCGAGATCGAAGGCCGGACGCCGACTTTCCTCGAGCACCTTTTCGAGGGAAAGCCCCAAAGCCAGCGGGACGCGATCGTCGGTGACGATCTGGTCCAACTCGTCCTGGTCGGAGGGTTTCCGGAGGCGATCAGTCGCGACAATGAGCGACGGCGACAGGACTGGTTACGCTCCTATCTCACGTCGATCCTGACGCGCGATCTGCGCGACATCGCCGACGTGGAGAAACTGACCGAGCTTCCGAAATTCGTGCGGCTACTGGCCGAGCACTCGGGACAGTTGGTCAATTATTCGCAGTTCGCCGCCGGCATCAACGTCACCCACAAGACGGGGCAGCGTTATGTCGGACTGCTCGAACAGGTGTTCCTGATCACGACAGTGCAGCCGTGGTTCTGCAACGCGCTGAAGCGCATCGTCAAGACGCCCAAGCTGCACTTTCTCGACTCCGGCTTGTTGGCGACCGTGCGCGGGCTCACCTTCGACAGGGTGAAGGCCGATCGCAGCACATTCGGCGCGCTCTTGGAAAGCTTCGTCTTCTCGGAAGTGCTGAAGCTGATGAGCGCCTCGGATCTGCGACTGACGCCGCATCATTTCCGGGACCGGGACATGCGCGAGGTGGATATCGTGCTTGAGCGCGATGACGGCATGATCGTCGGGATCGAGGTGAAGGCGAGCGCCACGGTAAAGGCCGGCGACTTCGCCGGCCTTCGGGCACTGGCCGAGGCGTGCGGGGATCGCTTTGCCTTCGGTGTGGTCCTTTATGACAGCGCAGACGTCGTGCCGTTCGGCGACCGCCTGGCGGCGGCGCCACTGTCGTGTCTGTGGAATTGAGCGCATGCGCAGAGATCACCAACTGATCGAACTGTGCAGCGCAATGATGGTAGCGGGGGGACGGCGTGGGATTGTATGAGAGGTGGTGCGACGCCACCAAAGAAAAAGACAAGCGCAAACGCTACTGGACTTATGTCGAGAAGGATGGCGGCCGCGACGAGATTCGCGAAGACCTCGCCGAGACTATCCGCTCGCACTACGATCGGCTCGAACGCATCGCCGAAGACGTCGAGCGGCTCGGATACAAGGTCGCGGCTACGATTCTCAGTGAGGCGATGCCGCAAACCGCCAAAGGCCGCTCCGGCGATCTCGGCGAGATTCTTGCGACGGAACTGGTCGAGGAAGAGATTGGCCTGCGCGTCCCCGTGCGCCGCCTCCGCTATAAGGACGGCCGCAACATGGCCATGCGCGGCGACGATTTCATCGGCGCCGGATACGATGGGGCCGGCGAGAAGCTCTGGCTTCTGAAAGGCGAAGCCAAGAGCAACAAGGTACTCGGCAAGGCCACAGTCACGAGCGCTCGCAAGGTGCTCAACCGCGATAAAGGCCGCTGCACGCCCGACTCCCTGCTATTCGTTGCCAACCGGCTGCTGGAGAGCAACGATCCGGACGACAACGCGCTGGGCCGTAGCCTCCGTGACGAGGTTGGCGTGAAGTCCCTCCGCGCCGATCGCATCGACCACATGCTCTTCACCGTGTCGGGCAATGGCCCGCACGCTTCGCTGAAAGAGGACCTCGACGCCACGGGAACCAATCGAGACCATTACGTCGTGAACATCCACGTGGAAGATCACCAGGACTTCATCGCGGCCATGTACCAGGAGGCGGAAGACCTTGGAGACGATTGACGAACTGACCGCGTTCCTGGCGGCCGCGACCGTCGACGGCATCCTCGGGCGCCTCCTTTATCGCGGTGCAGCGTGGTCGCTGATGCGTGAGGCGGGCGTGCTGCCGGCGAATGCGCCGCCCCTCGGTGTGACAATCGAAACCGATCTCGCCGAACACGGCTTCGCCCTGCTTCGCGGCGCGATGGCCTTGCGTGCTCAGGCTGGCGCTTTGGATCTGACCAGCAAAGCGTTCGAACGTGCTGCCAACGCCTTCGAAGCCTTGGTGCGCAACGGCGACCCGGAGTCGCCGGACCGTGGTTTCCGTCGCACCATTGCCGCCGCAGCCTATCACCTCGCCGGTTTCTCAGCCGTCGCGTATTCGCTCTTCAACGAGACTGCGGACGATCTCAATGCCTCGCCGGGCGAGACGGCGATCCGACACCTGATCCTGCGCGATCTCGGCCAATTGCGTGGCTTCGTTCGCCAGTGGTTGGACGACGAGGCTCACGGCGATGAGCAGATCGCCGAGGCGCTACGGGGCGAAGAACCGGATGTTGACGAGGCGCTTTCGACCATCCTCAACACGACGATCTGCCGTGCCTTGGCGCATTTTGACTTCGCGCTCGAGACGGGCGAGACCGAGCCGATCGAGAGCGCACGGGCGTTACTCGCCACCGCGGTCAGCCTGGCAGACAACGCGGAAAATGTTCCGCTGTGGTGGATATCGAACCTCTGCCGCCATCTGATCGACGATCTTTGGCAGCATTCGCTGCACCAGAATCTGCCGACCGAGCCGCCAGAGGGGACGGAGGAAAAATACCCGGACCTACGCCGACTGTTCATCTCGTCGCTCTACGCGCGCAAGACTTCCGAGGTGGAGCTATGGCCATCGCAGCGCGAAGCGGCCCAGCGTTCAACAGATGTCACTGACGATCTGGTCGTCGCTTTGCCAACCAGCGCCGGCAAGACGCGGGTGGCTGAGATCGCCGCACTGATGACCCTGTCATCGGCGCGCCGGGTGTTGATCGTCACGCCGCTGCGCGCCTTGTCGGCGCAGACCGAGCGATCTTTCAGAAAGACCTTCGCGCCCCTCGGATTCAGCGTCTCCTCGCTTTACGGCGCCAGCGGCCTTTCGGCCGGCGATGAAGACGCCTTGCGCTCCCGCGAAATCATCATCGCGACGCCCGAGAAGCTCGACTTCGCGCTAAGAAGCGACCCGTCACTGATCGATGATGTCGGCCTGATCGTCCTCGACGAAGGCCACATGATCGGCCCGACAGAGCGCGAAATCCGGTACGAGACGCTGGTGCAACGCCTGCTTCGGCGCGCGGACGCGGGCGAACGCCGGATTGTCTGCCTCTCCGCGATTCTGCCTAGCGGCGACGAACTCGACGATCTCACCGCATGGATACGCTCCGACGAGCCGGGCGAGCCAGTGCGTTCCGACTGGCGCCCCACGCGGCAGCGGTTCGGCGTACTCACCTGGCGGGGCAAGGACGCGCTGCTTCGGCTCGACCTCGACGACGATGGCCCGTTCCTCGACAAATTCGTCGTGCAGAAACCGGCGCGTGGGAAAGAGAAGAAGCCCTATCCGCGCAAGAACTCGCACCTCGCCATGTTCGCGGCATGGGAATTCGCCGGCCAGGGCAAGCGGACCCTGATCTTTTCCACCCAGGCGAATTGGGTCGAGAGCTACGGCAAACAAGTCGTGGACCTTTGCAAGCGCGGCTATCTGGACTCGCTGCTGGAGGATGAGGCGTCGATCGCCCGCGCTCTGGAGGTTGGAAAGGAATGGCTGGGCGAAGACCATCCCGCCGTTGCCTGCCTGAAGGCGGGCGTTGCCATCCACCACGGCCGGCTGCCGAGCCCGTTTCTGCGCGAGCTGGAAGCTCTGTTGTCCGAGGGTATCCTGAAAGTCATCGTCGCGTCGCCGACGCTATCGCAGGGCCTCAACCTCAACGCCGCGGTCCTGTTGGTGCCAGCGCTGTATCGGGCGTCCGAGAAGATCAAAGGCGAGGAGTTCGCGAACGTCGCCGGCCGCGCCGGGCGCGCCTTCGTGGACGTCGAAGGCCTCATCGTCCACGTCATGTTCGACAAGATTGACTGGCGAAAGAAGGAGTGGCGAAAGCTGGTCGCCTCCGCCAAGGCCCGCACGCTGAAGAGCGGCCTCATCCAGATTGTCGCCGAGATCCTTGAGCGCCTGTCCCGTGAAGGTGTCCTGGATCGCGACGACGCTTGGGAATATCTCGCCAATGCCCGCGAAGCCTGGCGATCGCCCGAAGAGGAAGCCGCGGTCGCCGAGCGCCTGGCGGCCGGTGCGGAGTACGACGCTGATGGCGACGACGATGAAGGCGGCGGTGATGACGAAGAGGAGACCGTTGACGAGGAGCCGCTTTCGCAAATCGTCGAACGACTCGATGCGACCGTGTTCGGTCTGATCGAAGCGCTCGATTCCGATCGCGCCGACCTGCCGAAGCTCTTGGACGAGGCGCTCAAGGGATCGCTCTGGGCGCGCCAGATCGCCCGCGAGGACGAGAACGTCGCCCCGTTGCACAGGAAGGTGTTCGAGGCGCGCGCCGATCTCATCTGGAAGACCACCACGGCGCAGGCACGACGCGGACATTTCGCCATGGGCGTCGGGCTTGAAGCTGGCCTCACCATCGACGCCATGGCCGACGAGCTGGCCGAACTCATCGACCAGGCAGACGAAGCGGCTTTGAGCGGCGACATCGACGTGCTTGTCGATGCGCTCGGCGGTCTCGGTGAGCGTCTACTGTTCATGCGGCCCTTCATTCCCGACAAGGCCAATGCACTGCCGGCGAATTGGAAGGCGATCCTGCGGAGTTGGGTGTCTGGCGATGATGTCGCCAAGATCGGACCGCAGAACATGCGGGCGGTCGAAGAGGCTTTCACCTATCGCTTGGTCTGGGCGTTGGAAGCTATCCGTACCCGCCGCATGTCCCTCGGCTGGTCGCCGGAGAAGGTGGCGGGCGGCGCCGCGGCGGCGGTCGAAACCGGCGTCCCGCAATTCATGATGTCGATGCTAATCCGCGCGGGCCTTCCGTCACGGCGCGCGGCCATGGCGGCGATCGAGGATGCCGAGCCAGTCTTCGTCACACCCGCCGAGATGCGGGCCTGGCTCGAATCCGACGAGATCACAGCCTACACGGACGCCGGCGACTGGCCGACGCCCGACACGGCCGCGCTATGGGCGCGGTTCCGAACCGAAGCCCTCAGCGGCGGCATCCAGAAGTGGTCTGTCGAACATTACAAGCGCCTGCTCGATAGCGCGGCCGCCCCACGTGCTGGCCTTTATCGGATCGTCACTGACGAGGGCGATGGGCGGACTTGGCTGGCCACGCCCGACTATCAGCGAGTCGCCGCGTTCAAGAAGCCGGCTGTCGATCCCAAGCCCAGCCTCTTTTCAGGCCGTTTGCCGGGCGACACGAGGCTAGTGGAAGCCTTGCGTGTCGGCCGCGGAAAGCTGCGCTGGCCGACAGCCGATGCGTAAAGGGAGACCATAGCCTTGCTCCACGCTTGGATTGGCGACCAGAAACGCGCGCCCATCGCGAAAGGAGCGTGCGTGACCTGCCACGACTTGCTCGCTGCCGTCATGTCGGCGGAGAAGGAAACAGGCCGTGGCAGATGACCTTCATGGGCTTCTCGCCGGATTTCTGCAGGCGATGACCCACTCCCAGCTGAGTGAGGAGCCGCAGCGGATCGCGGGATTGGTCGTGCCTAACGCGGAGGGTCTCTCAAAGCGGCAGCGCATCGACCTGACGCTAGCGAACCTTACACGAGAGGAACTGGCGCGTTTTGCGCTTAAGTTCGCCGCTCATCGTGGCGACATCGCCCTCGACGAAGCGAGCCGTAAGGTCATCGAGGCAAACGACCCGCCTCTGACCCACATCACACGACGAGATGTCGCGCGTGCCTTCGGAGATGACCTCGCCGGCGAGCGCAGCACGGTGGAGATGGTCGGACGCTATTTCCCTCTCTCCACGCCGCTTGAAGGCTTCCTCGGAAGCAGCGGTCGCAGCCTACGCGATCAGATCGCTCAGCATATGGATCGCAATCCCGGCGACTGGTCGGTGGAATATCTGTTTGGTGAAATCGGCGCATTCGACTGCTCCAGAGCCAGGTTTGGTGCATTACTCGAAGAAGCCGTTCACCCCCTTTCCAGGTCGGGAGACGAGCAGGCGCAGATGGTCGCCGCCCTGAACAACATCCTTGCACGCGACGGCTACGAGCTGGCGCAGGAAGGCGAACTTTCTGGTCACCCGATCTTCGGCTTCCGCCCTCTGGTGCGCGGAGTCGGTGGTCGCCCCAAGAACTTGATCTTTGCCTCGCGAGGCCCGAAGCCGGAGATCGGCTTCGCCGACGCGATCAACAACGACATCGTGATTCTATCAGGCGAAGAGAGCTGCCTGGTCTACGACCGGCCGATCGGCTCGAACGGCCTTCTCTGGTCCGAACTTGTCGCTTGGTGGAGCGATTTCACACCAGGAACCAATGCAGCAAATCTCGGAGCGCGCCTCCAAGAATCCTTGGCCTCGGACGCCGAACGCAAGCTCTTCGCCACATACTTCAAGACCTATCGATCCGTCTTGGGCGAGGCTCTGCCGGCCCTCCTGCCGCAGGTCTATCTTCACTATGACCCAGCCGTCGTGAAAACCCTACGTCATCGTCTGCCTCTTCCACGTCAGCGCATGGATTTTCTGCTGCTTCTCCCTGGGCGACAACGCATCGTGCTGGAGGTCGATGGAAAGCACCACTTCTCGGAGAACGACCATCCGTCACTGAAGGTCTATGCAGACATGGTGTCGGCTGACCGTGAGTTGCGTCTTGCCGGATATGAGGTCTACCGGTTTGGGGCGAACGAACTAGTCGGCGATGGCGCTGAACCGAAGATCGCCGATTTCTTCGAAAAGCTTTTTCGACTGCATCGCGTCCGGCAATGAAGTGCTCACCGCTACGCTAAGCCCCGACGGACTTTGGCTCCTTAACACCATCAGTAGATTAGGCGGCAAGCCGCGGCTCTTCGGCTTCGTTCGCCGGCTCTCCCACCGCTTTGGTCAGGAAGAGGTCGAGCGCAGCTCGGCGAGAGTCACGATCCAGTGCGTAGGCCGTCTGCTTGAATTCGATCCCCTCGAGCAGCCCTTGGATGTAGCCGGAGATCGTATCGGCGGCCATGATTAGGGCGGTGTCGAGCGTGTGAATATATTTGCTCGTCACCGAGCCCTTGGAGTGGCCGACCAGCGCCGCGATCGTCACCTCGGTGAAGCCGAGGTCGTTGGCGATGCTGGCAAAGCTGTGACGCAGGACGTGCGGTGTGACGTCGGCGAGCGGGCTGTCTTTGAATATCTGTTCCCAATGGTTTGGGAAGCTGCCGAAGGCATTGTCCTCGCCCTGGCCGGGGAAGACATAGGTGCCCGTGGCGGTCTTGCGGCGCTCCTCCAGGAAATCGACGACAGGAAGCCCGATGGGGCGAATGGACTCGCCTTCCTTGCTGTCCACCAGGCGCATGCAACTCGCATCGGTATCGGCCTCGATCCACATTAGCGAAATCATTTCCGAGCGGCGGCAGCCGGTGAGCGCGATCTGCCGAATAATCTCGACCGTCATTGCATACTTTTCGTTTTCTGCGGCCTTCACGAGCATCTCGCCTAGGGTGCGGTATTCCGCCTCTGTCAGCCGGCGATTCCGGACATTGTCCTTGGGCTTCTTGATGCCGTGCGCTGGATTGCTCTCGATGATGCCGGCGTCCACGGCATAGGTGAGGATGCCGCCAAGCAGACCGACCGTTCGAGTCGCCGTGCCCGCGCCGCCGCGCACGATGGCCTTGCCGCGCAACTTCTTCGTCTTGACGGCGACGCGTGTCTTGCCGGCCATGATGTCCTTCAAGACCTTGTTGATGTCGGCCTTGGTGAGATCCTTGACCCGGCGCGCACCGATCAGTGGAATGATGTGCCGCTCGATGCGACCAGTGTCGGTGACGATGGTGGTCGGCCTTTTCGGCCGCCCGCCTTTGCCCAAGATGAGGCCGGCGTTCAGGTCAGCGGTGTAGAGAGCGCAAAGCTCCTTGACAGTGATGGCCTTGTGATCGAGCTGGCGCTCTTCGGAAGGGTTGTCGCCGCGCGCGACGCGCCCCAGCTGGACCTTCGCCTCCTGCCGGGCTGTCTCCGGCGTCCATACGCCATGCAGACCGATGGTATAGCGTCGCGTGCGTCCGGCGGCGCGATATTGAATGAGATAGCTGCGCTTGCCGGACGCGAACACGCGGAGACCGAAGCCGGGCAGCTCGTCGTCCCAGACGAAATAGTCCTTCTCGCGAACATCGGCAGCGTCCACGATTCTTTTGGTCAGCTTTGCCATGAGGGGTTCCCCTCGCTGATGAGGGGCTGTTTCCGCGGAAGCACCACGGAAGCAACCGGATGGATATCAGAGCGAAATTCTGGATAGACAGTTCGGCATGAAAATCCGAATTGTCTAGGCGTTTTAGATAGATATCGCATTGTAGCGTGCCCTGTCGTGCATTTAGGATAGACAGGCTAAATTGCTCCGAAGGCAGAGGCCACAGGTTCGAATCCTGTCGGGTGCGCCAGCTTTTCAAAGGCTTAGAGGCAATCCATTAATTTCGTATGGAGTGAGTACGGAAAATGGGGGTAGCGGCAGTGGCTCCAGCCAAGGCTTAGAAAAGACCAAAACATGCGTGCTTCTCTCCCCTTTCTAACCATTCTTTTCACCGCAGTTGCGACAGCTGGTGCCGCGCAAGTGGCGCTTCTGTTGAAGGATCGGTGGCAACATGGTCGGGAAGGTCGGTTCTCAGCACTGCATCTCTCCCTATTTTTCGAACAATATGCTGCGGACTACTCTGAGCTATTGAGTGAAATTCAGGCATACAACTCGTCTGGCGGGCATGCCGGAACAGATCACTCCGGGCTGCTGCCACTTCCAAAATTCCCCGAAGAGATCGAATGGCAACGAGTTGGCATTCGCTTCACCGAGGAGGCATATGCGTTCCGAGTTGCCCGCAACTCTGCTCAATCGATGATCGACTATCTCAGGTGGGAGGAGCCCCCTGACGGCGGGGGCTTCGAGCTTCTGCTTGAAGCAGCGAAGTTGAGGCTTCGGGCCTTGGATTTGGCGCAGCGCATTCGAAAAGATACCAAGCTGAGCCCTGCCGAAGTGCCGAATGCGGAGTATACGGTCGAGCGCCATCTAAAGGAATGTCGCGATAATTTTCGGGGTATCGAGGAAAGGCGAAACGCTGACAGAAGAGCGTCACTGGATGCGTTGAACACCGCTGCAGCAAACTGACACTCTGGAGGCGAGGTGCAGAACGGTTTGGGAAGCCGGTTGCGGCTGGTGCAGTTCCATGCACACCCTACCCGGAAGAACGCACAGGCCGCTTCTTTCGCTTCTTCCACCAGATATACAGGCCCGAAACACACATTTCCGCGGTCGCCAGGCCAAGCAGGAAGATGATCGCCGTACCCGCCGGGCCGATCACCTCACCACTGTGCAGCGGATACAGGATACGGGTGGCCTTTCGTCCTGCGCTGTCATGATAGGGATCGTCGGCATACACAAACCCGCCGGTTCGCGCATCGACATAATAGGTGACGGGACCAAGGTCGCGATAGGTTTCATACCCTGTCGGCGTGAACATGACGCCGTATAGATTCCGGTCGGGCAGATAAGTTTCCACCGCCGGTTGCCAGTGCAGGTTTCGGGATTGCGCGATCCGGTCTCCTTGCGACAATGCCGCCGCGAAACCGATTGGTTGCGAACCCGCCGCTTGCGGGTTGCCTGCTGCCGGATTGTCGAAGGGCGATGGTCGGGCGGGTGACATCGCCGATGCCACCGGCTGATAGACTTCATCGAAAAAGTTCATCGCGACCGACGTGAAAGCAAGCACGGTCAGGCCGATCAGCAGCCAGAGGCCGCTCGCCCGGTGCAGGTCGACCATCAGCCAGCGCAGCCGCGCATGGAAATTGACCGACCACATACGCTTCCATTTGCGCCAGAAGGGGGTGCCCACCGGCAGGGTGAGATAGCAACCGATGCCATTGCCGATCAGCCAGCCCAGCGCGGCAATGCCCATAATCCAGCGGCCCCATTTCCCGGCCAGCAACGTGTAGTGAAAGATGAAGACCGTCTCGACAATATGGCGCCGGTCGAGCCCCGGCCCGCTCTGGCGCGTGCCGATTACTTGTCCGCTGTGCGGATCGAGGAAGATCTGATCGAAATCCAACGCGTCTTTCGGACTACGCGGCATCACCGACGCCTGAATGCTGCGGCCGGGCTGATCCCGCAGCGAGAATTTGGTTACGATCAGATCGGGCCGAGCCTGTTCCAGATGCGCGATCACCTTGGTCGAAGGTAACACCGGCCCGGTGGACTGGACATAGAAAAGATCGGAATTGAGCGCCGCATCGATCTTCTGATCGAAACACAGGAAACACCCCGTCACTGCCGCAATAAACAGGAACGCAAGAGTCGTCAGGCCCATATAGCGATGTACCGCCGTCCAGAACTGGCGCCTGCGTGCAATGCTCATTTTGGACGCTGCTCCTTCATCATGCGTGCCAGCGGCTGGCCTTCGAACGCCTTCACAATCTCGTCAAAGGTCTGCGCATCTTCGTCCTGTCCCAGCTTGAATCGCGCGTCGACCGAAAGAACCGTCGCGCGAAAGGCGACGATATGGCGGATCAACTGGTCATAGCGTTCGCCCATCTGTTCCGGGCGCCAGGCCTTTTCTCCACGCCCTTCCAGTGCCTCGGCCAGCATGGCCACCGCCGCGGGAGTGCGCTCGGGGGTTATCTTCACCTCCACCTGAAAGCGGGCAAAGGCATAATTCCAGGTCGCCCCCCATTTCGCCTTGGAGACAATTCGCGGCGAAATATAGGCCTGTGGCCCGTGAAACAACGCCACCGCCCGTCCATCGGCACACAGCGCGTCATGCTGCGGATTACGCCGGGCGATATGACCGATCAGCGCGACAATCCGGCCCTGCGCATCGGTTTCGGCAAGCAACGGCAACGGGGTCGCAGCAAAGCCGTCGCTGCCGTTGGATACCAGCGTCGCCAGCGGCCAGTCGCGCACCAGCGCCAGCAGATCGGCGGAGGATTTCGGATCGAAAACACTCATGCGGTCGTCGCCCCGGCCAGGCGGGAGTGGCGATAGCCATATCCGGCATAAAGCAGAGCACCGCACAGAATATATCCACCCAGAATCGCCGCCGGAATCCAGTCGCCGCCGATCGCCTTTCCCGCAATGTCGATCAGCACCGGTCCCATCATGGTGAGGCAGAAGAGCAGAGCCAGAACCGGGACGGTTCCGATCCAGACGCCGCGTACCCATATTCCGCCCAGCGGTACGCGAAACGGACGAGTCAGATCGGGATGCGCGGTCCGCAGCCACATGGTGCTGATCGCGACGACGGAAAAGACGAAGGCCGTACCGATACTCACCAGATCGGCGAGCAATGTGATCGGCAACAGAGCAGCCGCTATCCCGGCAATCGCCGCGATGATGATCGTCCCCGTCGCCGGCGTGGCGAAACGCGGGTGGAGCGTGCGAAACGCATCGGGCAACATGCCGTCCGTCGCCATGGCGAAACAGATGCGCGAATGGCCATAGGTATTGACCAGCAGCACCGAGGCGAGACCGGTCAGCGCACCGCCCTTGATAATGATGGAGAGGACGGGTGCCCCCACCGCTTCCACCGCGACTGCGATCGGGTCCGGTACGCCAAGCGCACGAAAGGGCACCAGCCCGGTCATGGTCAGGCCGACCGCGACATATAGCAGCGTACTTGCCGCCAGTGCGCCCAGAATGCCGATAGGGATGTCGCGTTGCGGGTGCCGCGCTTCGGCTGCGGCCGTCGCCACCGCTTCAAAGCCGAGATAGGCGAAGAACAGGATCGACGCCGCGCGGAAAATGCCCGCGACGCCATAGCGAAATCTCCCCTCGCTTTGCGGAATGAAGGGCGTCCAGTTGTGGGTATCGACATGACCGAAACCCACCACGACGAACCCCAGAAGCACGCCGACCTTCACGATCACCAGCAGCGTGTTGACCGCCGCCGAATGACGAATGCCGCGAATGAGGATCAGCGCGACCACGGCCAGGCTGGCCAGCGCAATCAGGTTGAGCGATGGAGAGAAAACGAACCGGGTGCCCTGCGGCCCTGTCTGCGCAACCAGCGTCGATTGCAGGATCGCTGGTGGAATATGCACGGCGAAATCGCCGAGCAGGCTGTTGAGATAGCCGGAAAAACCGACTGCCAGAGCCGCGCTGGCGAGACCGAACTCCAGCATCAGCATCCAGGCCAAAGCCCATGCGGTGACTTCGCCCAGTGCAGCATAGGCATAGGTGTAGGACGCGCCCGAAACCGGCAAGACGGAGGACAGTTCCGCATAGCATAGCGCGGTAAAGCCACAGGCCAGCCCGGCAATCACAAAGGACAGAATTACCGCAGGTCCGGCATATTCGGCCGCCGCCGTTCCCGTCATCACGTATACGCCCGCACCGACGATACAGCCGATCCCGATCAGCATGAGCTGAACCGGCCCAAGCGTACGATGCATCCCGGCGGTCTCGGCATCCAGCCGGACCGCTTCCAGCGGCTTTCGAATCGTGATCGGTGCAGCGCGCCGGGGCACGCTCAGACAGCCTCGACCGGCATGGGGACCATGGCAGGCCAGCGATCGGCCCATGGCGCCGCCGCTTCAAGCTGCGCGGCCAGCATCAGCAGAAGATCGTCCGATCCATGCGCGCCGGAGAACAGCGATCCGATCGGCACCCCCTCCTGCGTCATCCCCAGCGGCAGCGAAACGCTGGGCGTACCGACCAGATTATGCAGCGGCGTGTAATCGACATAGTCGAACAGCGTTTGCCACAAATCGGCAAAGGCACGTGTCGGGGCCATGGCGCCAACGGGCAGTGGCGCAGAGCGCGTCACTGGCGACAGGACGACGTCCCAGTCCTGATGAAAGGCAGCAACCGCCTGCTGCCCCTCGACAATGGCGGTGTAGCAGCGTTCAAGCTGCTCCGGCGTGATATGCTCGCGCGCTTCGGCAAGGCCGATGGTCCACGGTTCGAGGAGATCGCCGATCGGCGTTTCGGGATGCAGCGCAGAAAACTGGTCGACCAGGTCGCCGCCGAGATAGGGCCATAGCGTGAAGATCGCATTGCGCAACGCGGACCGGTCGATCGGCATGGTTACGGCTTCGACCTGATGCCCGATATCGACGCAAAGGCTGGCGGTTTGCCGGATGATGTCCGCCACCTCGTCGTCTGCTGTCCCTCCCAGCCCGTCGAGATCGACTGCGATCCGCAGGGGGCGATCCGGATGTTCCGTAATCTCGATTCCGGCTCGCCGTTCCATGCGCAGCGCCCATGCCGCATCGCGAACCGAACGCGCCATCAGCGTGTCGTTGCACAACAGGTCGTCGATCAGGTGATGCGCACGCGCCCGCAGGTTCCAGCCGCGGCTGGCCTTGAAGCCGACAACACCGCAATTGGATGCCGGCAAACGGATCGATCCGGCGGCATCGCTGGCATGCGCAAACGGTACCATTCCGGCGGCAACCGCAACCGCTGCTCCGGTACTCGATCCGCCCGCCGTGCGCGTGATATCCCAGGGGTTCAGCGTCGGCCCGGTAAGCAACGCCTCCCCGCTGCACAACAGGCCGAATTCGGGCATCGCAGACATTCCCACGGACACCAGCCCCGCCATATCCAGACGGCGGGTAAAGGGATAGGCGCTGGTGCCCACCGCGTCTTTTTTCGCGCGCGAGCAGGATGTCTGCGGAAAACCGGGATAGGCAAGCGACGCCTTGAGCAGGATCGGTACCCCGGCCATGGGCGCGGACATATCCACGGCGTCCAGTGCCTTTCGGGCATGGTCAAACGCACGATAGCTTACCGCATTCAGCTTGGGGTCAAGCTCTTCAATCCGCAGGATTGCGGCCTCAACCAGTGTATCTCCGGCAACGTCGCCATCGCGAACCATGGCGGCCTGGGCATGGGCGTCGTTGCGGGCAATCGCCCAGGCGTCGGATCGGGTAAGCGGCACGGGACGTTCTCCGTTCAATCGCGAGAAGAGTGGCGACCGGGGGAACAGCGCGTCGCGAATGCACAAACTTTTCCGCCGCGATCACGTGGCAGACCGCGCAAGCCAGTACTACGAACAGGCCGCAAAAGCATGGCGTCCGAATGGTGCATGTTACCCCGTTTCAATTACTATAAGGGTTAAACGCGTTTTGATGCGCAGAGAACAGCGACTTTGAACGTTTGTTGCGCACCTGAACCGAACTTTGTGCGGTGCAGCATGTGTTAGACCGCACAATGTTCGGTATAGGTCATCAATATTGCAGTATATCAATACTTTAACTAGCCAAATTAAGCCGCTGGACCGACCGAATTACGGTGCATAGACTTTCTCTTGACGCTTTTGTTGCAGTCGGTCGATCGACGCATATCGGCGAAAATCCAAGACTCCACACGGTAAAGCCGGTGGTTTTTCTTGCCGGAGAGGATTCGGACGCAACGCTTAACTTTTGGGGGAATCGAGCATGACCGCACAAATCCAGCGCAGGCTCCTGTGGACAGCAGGCACCGCCATCGCCGCACTGATCGCAGTACCCGCAGCGGCTCAGACCGATACGCCTGCCACCAAGGCAGCTTCTTCCAAAACCACGGCTAGCGCGGCCAAGACGGATATCGCTTCTCAGGATATCATCGTCACCGCCACCAAGCGTGCTGAAAGCCTGAGCCAGGTCGCCATGCCCATCAGCGCAATCAGCGGCGACCAGCTTGAAAAGATGAACGCCAACAGCCTTTCCGACTATATCAACCGGCTGCCGGGCGTGGTGTTCAACGATTATCAGCCGGGTGTGTCCGAAGTGGTGATCCGCGGTATCGCAGCGACCACCTATCACGAACAGGGCCAGACGACGGTCGGCTATTACATCAACGAAATCAATGTCGTTGAACCGGGCTTTCCGATCGCCATTCCCGATGTCGATACATTCGACCTGAAACGGGTGGAGGTGTTGCGCGGGCCGCAGGGCACGTTGTTCGGCTCCTCCACGCTGGGCGGTCTCGTCAACTATGTCGTCAATACCGCCGATCCGAGCAAGGTGGATGCGGCGGCGGAAGGCATTGTCAGCTACACCCATAATGCCGACGGCCAGCCCAATTATGCGGGCAAGGTGATGGTCAATCTGCCGATCATCAAAGACAAGCTTGCGGTGCGGGTCATGGCGCTGCAACGCTATGACGCAGGCTATATCGACAATATTGGTCTCACCCCGCCGAAAAAAGCCACCAACAATCTGCGCACGCGCGGATTGCGCGGATCGATCGTCTTTACGCCTGCCGAGGGGACGAAAATCACCTATCTGTCGATGTATCAGGACACGAAACTCGACGATCAGACCTATATCAGCGTCAACCACAGCTACACCCGCAGCACGGGCCGGGAAGAGCCGCAAAAGACCAGCTTTTTTCTCAACAGCCTGCGACTGGATCAGGATCTGGGCGATTTCGCGACGCTGACCGTACTCGGGTCGGTCGATGAGAAAACCAACTACACGCTGTTCACTGATCCCTATGGCTATGTCACCGGCACCTTTACCGGACCGAACGTCGCCTATGACTATGCCAATGCCAACGCCAACATCAAAACCATCGAGGCGCGGCTCGCTTCAAAGGGGGACGGGCCGCTGACCTGGCTGATCGGCACCAGCTATCTGCGGGCAAAGAAATATTATTTCGATCAGATGTTCGCCCCCGGGGCGGAAAGCTACATCAATGCACATCCTGGCGATTTCGCTTATTCCGGCGATGTGCTGGCACCCAATGATCGCATTTACGGATATCTTTCCGACACTCTCAACACCGATTTCGGAGTTTTCGGCGAAGTCACCTGGAAGCCCGTCAAAGGCCTCGAGCTCACAGTCGGCGGCCGCTATTATGATACTCTCGCAGAAGGCGACGTGACCAATAAAGCGGGCTTCGTCAGCGGCAGCCCCGTCGATCTGTCCGGCCATGTCGACAAACGGGAAAACGGCTTCACGCCCAAGGCGACGATTGCCATTCGACCCAATTCGCATCTGCTTGCCTATCTCACCTATTCGCGAGGCTATCGCGTCGGCGGGATCAACCCGAATGCCGGACTGCTGGCGACCATTCCTACCTCCTATGCCAGCGATACGGTCGACAATTACGAAGCAGGCGTGAAGACGACGCTATGGGACCGCCTGACGATCGACGCCTCGGTCTACGATATCGTCTGGAAAGGCATTCAGGCGCGGCTGTTCGGTCCGGCACCGCAATATTATTCCTATGTTTCCAATGCGGGCAGCGCCAATGTCGTCGGCGTCGAATTTTCCGGCTCGCTTGCCGTGACGCCGCATCTGAACGTCAGTTCCAACGTGACCTATACCGACGCCGAACTGACCCGCTTTCTTCCCGACACCTTTGCCGTGGGCGGCGGCTATCAGACGGGAACGACGCTTCCCGGCTCGTCCAAATGGTCGGTCGCCAGCACGATCAACTATGATCGCAACGACCTGCCCGGTCAGCCGTCGCTGGCGATTGCCCACCGCTATCTGTCGAAAGCGCCGGTGGCGTTCGGTTCCGACAGTACCCGCGGCGATTTCAACATCTTCGACCTGCGGGCGAGCGTCACGCTGTTGCATCAGTTCCGCCTGATGGCCTTTGCCGACAATGTATTCAACGAATACGGCATTCTGAACGCGCCCTTCACGTCGCAGGCGGCGCCTGCCTATTCGATCGTGCGGCCGCGCACCTTCGGTCTTCGGGTCGACTGGAAATTGCGGTAATGGGGGCCATGGCAAGCCGTATCGTCGCTATCGCTCTGCTGGTGCTTTCGGCTGCCACAGCGATACGGCCTGCCCAGGCGCAGAACCCAGTGCCCGCCGCACAGGGCGGACCGATTACACCTGCCGATATCATGAAGCTGCACGACATGCGCGACGTCGCGCTGTCGCCGGACGGCAAAACAGTGCTGTTCACCGTCCAGCAGCAGATGTCGACATTCAACTCGCCCCACCGGACGATCTGGACGGTGCCAGGCGACGGCAGCGCCCCGGCGCGCCCTTTTATCGTCAGCGCCGGGGTGGACGCTGCCCCGCACTGGTCGCCCGACGGTAAATGGGTCGCTTTCCTGTCGAACCGGCCGGACCCGCTGTTGCGTGGCAAGGACGGCAGTTTCGCCTTCTCCATGGAGGCGGTTCCCGGATCGAGCCCGCCTGTCGCCGGCACACCGCCTGCTGCGACTCCGCAGCCGGGTACATCCTCGACGCAACTCTGGCTGATGCCGGTTCATGGCGGCGAGGCGATCCCCCTCACCGCCATGCCCTCGGACGTGACGGACATCGCATGGTCGCCCGACGGCACGAAAATCGCTTTCCTGAGTGTCGACCCGCAGACGGCGGCGGAAAAAGCCGCGAAGGCCGCCGGTAAAAACTGGATCGAGGTTGATCACGACACGCATTTCAGCCGCTTGTGGATTCTCGATCTTGCGACCCACACCGCCCGGCGCGTGTCACCGGGCAGCATCAACGTCAGCGCGATGGACTGGTCGCCCGACGGGAAGCGGATGGCGCTGCGCATCGCTGATACGCCCGGCATCAATGACTATTTCTATCATTCGCGCATCGTGCTGTTCGATCCGGCAACCGGAAAGGTCGGCAAGACATTGCTCGATCATGCGGCGGAAGGGCCGTTCTGGTCCCCCGACGGCAAATCCGTACTGGGCGAAGCGATCCGGCTGCCCGGCTTTATCGGCCTGGGCGTGCGCATTTGCGATGTGGCGACGGGTACGGTCCGCGCGCTGGCGGATGCATACCCTGCTCTCTTTACCAATGTGCGCTGGTCAACCGACGGAAAGTCTGTGCTGGCACTGTCGTTCGAAAAGACGCGTTCGAACATCGTGCGGATCGCTGCCGATACCGGCACGGTCACGCCGGTCGTCACCCTGAACGGCGAATCCAGCGACTTTGACGTCAGCGCCGATGGGAAGCGGATGGTCGCACAGCTTTCCAGCCCCGACCGACCGAGCGATGTCTGGACGATTGCGGATGGCAAGGCGCGTCCGATCACCCGGATCAATGCCGAGGTCGAACACTGGAAACTCGGCAAGGTTCGCCAGATACACTGGAAGAACCACAAGGACGGCAAGACCATCTATGGTGTGCTCGTGACGCCGCCGGACTACAGACCGGGAACGCCGACCAAGATGGTGGTGCAGATCCATGGCGGTCCGGAATGGGCGTGGTGGGCCGGATGGCTGGGTAGCTGGCACGAATGGGCGCAGATGCTGGCGACGCACGGCTATGTCGTGTTCCTCCCCAACCCGCGCGGTTCGGACGGGCAAGGCACCGATTTCGCCCGTGCGGTCGGTAATGACTGGGGTGGGATGGATTATCAGGATATCATGGACGGCGTCGATACGCTCATCAAGGACAAGATTGCCGATCCGAACCGGCTGGGCATCGGTGGGTGGAGCTATGGCGGTTTCATGTCGGCCTGGGCGGTTACGCATACGAACCGGTTCAAGGCCGCCGTGGTCGGCGCTGCACCGACCGATCTGGTGCCCTTTGCGCGAATTACCGACACACCCGATTTCCCGCTGGGCTATTTTGGCGACGTCACCACCCACATGGCCGATTACGACCGCAGGTCATCGGCGCGGATGCTGCAGAATGTTCACACCCCGGTACTGGTAATGGACGGCATGGACGACACCCGCGTGCCGATTACCCTCAGTCTGGAATTCTATCGTGGGCTGAAGATGCTGGGGAAACCTGCGGAGATGGTGAAATATCCCGACGAGCCGCACTGGTTCCACGACCCCGTGCATCAGCAGGATGTTCAGCGCCGTGTGCTTGCATGGTTCGACGCACATCTCTGATGGCGCAGTCAGCGTGCGTTGCGCAGCGGATAGCCGGTAAAGACCTTCGGCTCTTCAATGACGATGTGCGACACCATCCGTTCGACACCGTTTTCGGGGCTGAGCAGGCGGTGTGCAAAGGTCCGCCATTCGCGCATGTCCGCCATCACCAGCTTGAGGATATAGTCGAACGGTCCCTGCACGCGCATAATTTCCACCACTTCGGGACGGGTGAGCAGGAAGCGGTCGAACCGGTCGAGTTCGGCAATGGCGTGATTGCGCAGCACGAGCTCCGCCATGACGATCAGGGTGGGACGTACCCGCTCGACCGCGATCCGCGCATGATAGCCCTGAATGATGCCGAGCCGTTCAAGCTGCTTGACCCGCGCAACGCAGGCGCTGGGTGACAGCGCCACCCGGTCGGACAGCGCGCGATAGGTGATGGTGCTGTTCGCCTGCAGCTCTTCCAGAATCTTGAGATCGATCCCGTCGAGACGCGGATTCGACGAATCGCCTTCGCTTATGATCGGTTTGCCTCCCATATCCCAACCTGTCACTGTCGGACGCTAGGCGGCGTGGACAAATTCGCATGAGCGTACCGGCGCTCAGTCAGGGTTGTTCTGCCTAGCTGTTTTGACTGCCCATCGGACGAGAAGGCCGA
>NZ_JACIJI010000014.1 GCF_014199335.1 Stakelama sediminis
GCCATAGCGTTCGCATGCAGCCCTGAAATGCTTTGCGACGGTTTCCTCGCTGACGCCGAGAATGCGGCTGATTTCCCAGTCGCCTTTGCCCCGCGCTGCCCATATCAGGCAATCGCGCTGCCGTCGGGTCAGGACAGGAGACACGCGCCCCGCAATCTGTCCGCGCGCAATTCTCAGTTGCCTGGCACGCGCGAAAGCGGCGCCGGCGATTGTCTGAATCACGGGCAGCAACAGCCTGTCCGGCATCGGTCGGCCCGGCGGATTGGCAAAGGAGCACGATCCATGGGCTTCGCCGGGGATGTGCGCCGGGATGGTGATACCGTCGCCGATACCGCGCTTTTTCCCTTCGGCAAGAATAGCATGGTCCTCGCGCGTCAGGGGAATCATCGCGGACAGCCGCGACCAGTAAAAACCGAGATTGGTAGTCTGGCTGGCCCGATGTACCGGGTCGCGCACGCCAAGCGCTCTTGCGTGGTAATATTCCGCCCAGTCCTGCGGATAATTGTGGATATGGATTGCACTGGCCGATGCCGCCGCCAGATCGACATGGTGCGTCAGCGCGAAATGTCTGAAACCGAGTCTTGCGGCCACCTGTGCCATCACGATGGCCATGGCGTCGATCGTGTCGACCTCTTCAAGGGAGCGAATAAGCTCCATCGTCAGCAACAGGCTGTCCATGCCCGGCAACGTCCACCGCGGGCAGCGCCTCAAGCCGCTGGGATCCCCGCGGTCGCCCTTTCCCCTTGGTGTCGACCGGTCAGCAGTTCCTCACGCTGCTGCCGCGCGACGATGACTCGCGTAACGGCGGAATTGTATCATCAATCGGGGCTTTCGCGAAACCGGCTGTGTCCAGGCGATGTGTCCGACTGCAGGCATTCGCACCGGGGCACCATCGTGCGCTGAACCGGAAGAGAGGAAACATGACCGGGCGATCCGGTGTCTTGCCGGTGGCCGATGGCTCTTTGCAGAGGCCGGGCGGACCGAACGCTTTGCCTGAAGAAGATATCGTAAGGGGGCAGAAAAATGGTTGCTGTCGTTCACGGCTTTTCGCGTTCCGGCCCGTATCCGAATAGCCTGGCCGGTGGACCTGGCGTGGAATGCGAAAATCGTATCTTTCCGCGATTTCGGGGCGCCGGCATCGCATGGGCCTCGGGCCGCGTCTGTCCGGACAATACGGTATATTCAGCCCGTCGATATTCCAAGGCGCCTGCGAATAGGCACCCGTCGCCTCGGGACGTTTCGCGCGAGATCGCAGCGATGGCCGGTGCCGGGCGCCAGGCGCTGCTTTACAGGCTCCGCCGCTGCGGTTCGACGAATGGCATCCTGCCCTTTGATTCCCGGCATGAAGCGGCGCGCACTCGATCGAGCGGGAGCTAGTCGCGCGGAATATGCGGTGTGGGACCATCGATCGCCGCAGACTGGCGATGTTCGCAAGACTATGCCGCATTGTCCTGCTGTAATCGCCATGCCTTTGCATGGGAATGGCTTCGGCGCCAGGATTCCTATCGGGACGCCTGGACGCGCGCGCAGCGTACATCGATCGATGCAACTGCGTTCGGACTATTGCGGTTCGAATCCCCGGATCGGCCCGTTCCCCGGGCGCGGCCGATGTGGACCAGTGCCGTTGATCGCTTTGTTCTGCCGGTAGTTGCATCCACGTCCGGCCAGACAGCCGAAACGTTCGACGTGAACCATTTTACCGGCCTCACACAATGCCATATCGATACCGCCGGAGACGAACATTGGCAGTTTTCCGATGGATTTCGGCAGATCAGGCTGGACCTTGTCGAAGGTACGCTCTGCGCCGGTCCTGTGTATCTTCGCTACGATATCGGCGGGCTGGCAAGCGCACAACCAAAGGTCCAGACGCTGGAGCGTCTGATCCTGCTGGCCCGGTCGGGCCGGCTTGCCGCCACGCGCTTTCCTGCCGAACGACGCGCTGTCCGCTGGGCACTGGTCCTGCGCGTCTATGATGCCCTGTCGGCTGGCGCCTCTCAGCGTGACATCGCGATGCACCTTTACAATCTGGGCGATCTTGCGCGCTGGCGGGTGGAAGCTCCGGCCTATCGGCGCCGGGTGCAGCGGCTGGTGGCGGCGGCGCGCGACGCGGTCAGGCATGATCCGGCAGAATGGCTGAACGGTCGCTATCCGTGATCAGCTTGGCTGCGGATCAGAACGTGCAGCGTCGTTTGCTTGCGGCTTTCCCGCATGCGCGAACGCTTCGGAGCATCTCAACGCCGTTGCCGCGTCCCTGAAGCGCGCTGGTTACGAGCACCAATTCGGCTGTAGTCACAGGGTGTCGGGGACAGGGTTCTGCGCTGGCTGCACCCCGGCAAAGCCTCGCGGGTGGAAAGGTAAGCCGAGACGGGTTGCGCAAGCAGCATATTCATAGGCGGTGGAAACTGCAGGCAGAACTCCAGGGGCTACTCATTATATTCGTAAACCCGCATGAGAGCTGGGCTCAGAACCCCTCAAGCGCCTTCTCCAGTAGGGGGAGGCGCGCGCTTACAGCAGCCGAGACACTTTCATGGACCTGGCCCGCGAAATCGGCAGGCATGGCCTCCAGCGCACGCTGTGCGGCAGCGGGTGCCTTATCCAAAATGCCGGTAATGACCTGTCGGATGAGCGTCGGGCCGAGGCCAGCCTCCTTGCCGGTTTCGACGAAATGCCGTCCGGCGATATCGAAGATGCGGTATTTCCGGCTTCTCCCGACTGACATGGCCAGTTTGTATTTGTTATGCGGAATTTGCCGGTCATCGAACGCAGGCTGGGCTGAAAGAACATCATAAACGGGCGTCTGGCGAAAACCGCCGCCCGGCCTGAGGAAGATGCTGAAATTTTTGGCATGCCCATCGGTCGCGCCGATCAGCCAGAATCCAATCTGGCTTGCAAAGAATGCCGCCTGATCGGCAAGCGGCGCATCGCTGCCGCGCAGAAGTGAAACGATGTCCACAATGCCCGGACCATTGAGATGCCCCTCAACGGCTGCCTGATATTTGCGTGTAGGCGGAACACCCAGCGCCTGGCAGAAATCTTCTTGCGGCAGGCGCAACAGGCGACCGTCCTTCGTCCATTCCCGGTCAAAGCGTTCGACCACCAGAACCCGCTTTTCCCCGAATGTCTGGATTTCGGTCCTGGCGACGCGCAGGCCGAGCGCTTCCATCACCTTCAGACAATAATGCTCGTTATCGACACTGGCCGCCATGTCGATCACCCCTGAGGCTGTCGGAATTGCGCCAATCTGAGGTTTGAGAATGTGGGTTGTCGGAGTCGTGCCGAGAGGCCGCATCCATTGCCCTTCCAAGAAAAGCAGCGCCGTTTTCTCCTGGGCTCCTGCGACCGAGATGCGAAACTCATGCTCGGGATCGATCCCGAGTGGCGCGCGCGCCAGGTTGGAGAGAATAGAGGCAATCTCTTCGTCGCTGACCGGCTCTCCCCGCACGCGGAAGTCAGCATCGACTGGCGAATCCTCGGGTAGGAACTGAAGGGCTCCGACACAATCCCGGCCAATCTGCTCCAGCAGGCTGTAGGCGTCAGTGCCTTGCGCGCCTGTGCGCTCGGCCACCGTGCGCCGGATATTGGCGTTGTCCGGGAGCAGATTTTCGAAAACGGCCACCACCGGTGCGCCGCGATAGGCGGTCTCTCCGAGGGGCAGCGAAAGGGAGATCGCGAAGCGATGCTCCCAATCAAGCCAGCTCGACTCATACCGGAAACTGACCGCTCCGCTCGGTTCCTTCTCCAGCCGTCCCACCGGTCGGTTGTTGATGAGGACTTTCAGTGGGGAATGGGTTTTTCGACGTGCCATGATCTAAAAAATATCGCCGATTGACGTGCCGGCGTCTTTGCGGCGCGTCGCAAGTCGCATTTCCAGATCGAGAGCGGCGAGCAATCCAAAGATTGTCTCCAGCTTGGTGCCCTCTTTACCGTTTTCGATACGCGAGATGGTCTTCTGTCCTGTGCCCGTCAGATCGGCGAGCGCCTGTTGCGACAGGTTGCGGCGGACGCGCTCTTCCTGAATGAGCGCCCCGAGCTGTTTTGGGGAACGTACCATGTGTGCCATTGCCACCTCCTTACAGGGCTATACCCTATAAGGAATATTTTAGCAATATACCCTGGAAGGAATAAAATGGACATATGCCTTAGAGGGCATAAATAGCACTTATACCCGTCAGGGCATATCCGTTGTCAGCCTCTTTCCAGTGAAAGCTCTATCAATCGGCTTTCATGAAGGGCGAACCTCCCTGATTATGGAGGATCAGGATCGGCGGTGGCTTGCTCTTAGCGCTATACCGGAAAAGGGGTATGGCGGCGCTCGAAAATCTCCCCGAGAGTGATCGTTCCATCGAACAATGTCCGGGTCCAGCAATGTTCGCTTGTTCAGCCATAGCGTTCGCATGCAGCCCTGAAATGCTTTGCGACGGTTTCCTCGCTGACGCCGAGAATGCGGCTGATTTCCCAGTCGCCTTTGCCCCGCGCTGCCCATATCAGGCAATCGCGCTGCCGTCGGGTCAGGACAGGAGACACGCGCCCCGCAATCTGCCCGCGCGCAATTCGTGATGGCGTGATGGCTGTCTGGTGGCGGACGCAGAGGACAGATAGCTGAGTGATCGACGATCGATGACTTTCGGCAAATCCGGCATGGTTCACCCAATTATTGAGGTAGGAGGCTCAGGAAGTGCCGAACTGACGGTTCAGTTGTTCTACAGCATTGCGAAGTTCCGGATCGTTGTCGTTCTGCATCGATTGACTGGCCGATTGCAGCAGCTCGCCCGCCGCTTTCCGGTTGCCCTTGGCCATTTCTATGCGGGCAAGGGCGGCATCAACCTGCCCCCCCCAATGGGCATCCCCGACGATCGACGCGACCTTCGCACGATCAACGCCGTTGAGCAAAAGCTGCGCTTCCCGATACCGGCCGATATCCAGCAGACAGACCGCGGTGTAATAGGCGATTGCATGAGTCAGAGGATAGGACTCAGCAAATGCCTTCCGCGCGCGCGTCAAAGCATCCTGCGCGATCGGTGCCCCGGTTGAGGCGGAACCGGCCTGACACAGCGCAGAGGCATAGTCCGTTTCACCGACCAGGGCCTGATGTGTGTTCGCGCCTGCCATCCGGCTTGCGCCCTTCCATACCTGTTTTGCATCGTCCGCGGCTTCGCGATACCGCCCGAGTGCTGCAAGTCCGTCATAGCGCATGGAATGCAACGCCAGCGTGGACCGATGGTCGGGCCCGAACCGCTCGTTGAACAGCGGCAATAACCGTGACGCACCAGCTACAACCATAGCCGACCGTCCAAGAAGGTTCTGTGTCTGCAGCAGGTTCAACCGAGCAACCAGTGTATCGGCGTGCGTCGTGCCCAGCAGTGCCGAGGACTTAGCCACAACACGGCGCATCAACGGTTCGGCTTCCGTCACGCGTCCTTGCCGCATCATGCTCAGTGCCAGGGATGTTTCGACCTTGAGCTGGGCCGGAACCGAAGCGGCGTCAGGGTAGCGACGCGCGATCGACAACGCACTACGAAACGCTTGTTCGGATTTTGCCGGATTTGCGAGATACGCAAGGGTGCCGCGTGTCGTTGCCAGCAAAAAGCCGAGTTTGTCACGTTCACCGCGTGCACCGAGGGCTTGCGCTTCGCGTTCGACAGAAGCCTGCGCCGCTTTCATCCCCGCAAGGTCGCCCGACACTGCCTGCAATTGCGCCTTGTCTAGCCGCTCGATGATCGCGTCGTCGCTATCGGCTTCTCCGGCGGCACGAAAGAGCCGGTCCGCATGGTCATACGCCTGCGACGCGGTGTTTATTTCGCCCCGTTTCTGAAATGCCCGCCCCATGGCGACATACAGCCGCGCGGCGATTCCCGGCTGGCCGCTAAAACGGCGATCGATGGCGCCTGCCGAACGCTTGACGGCCTCGACCACCGACTCGTTGGCCGCGGATTTGGTAGGGTCCGGCTGAGCCAGCACATCTTCAGCAAGGAAGTTGTAGCTGGCTTCCGCCACCTGCCGCGCGGCGACTGCACGGCTTCGCTGGTCCTCTGCGTAAACGCCAAAGGCAGTGCTCGAAACGATGCCTATGCCCAGCGCAGCCACAGCAGCACGTATCCAGGGGCGGCGCGCGCGGCGCCTTTCTTCGACGCGGGCCAATTCACGCGCTCGTGCAGCGGTGCTTGCCGCTTCAATGGCCGCCTCGCGTCGTTGCTCCAGCGAGGAAAGCCGGTCTGCCAGCACGCCTGCACCCTGCAATCGCTCAGCGGGATTTCCTGCTGCCGCACAGGCTATGTCATCCCGCAATATCGGATCATCGATCAGGTTTTCCCAGCCCGGCGAAAGGGTGCGTGTCCAGTCGCCCACGACAAGCTGAAACACAATCAGGCCTAACGCGTATATATCGCTCGCGACCGTCGGCGGCGTGTCGCCGATCAGTTCCGGCGCGCGATAGGCAAAAGTTGCGGAGCGGTCGGAACTATCTTCTGCGGCGTCGAGTGAACCGGGATCGGTTACGTTGAACGCGTTCAGCAACGCGCTGTCCATCAGGCGGCCACTGCCGAAATCGACGAGCTTCACGCGCTGGTCGCCGCCTTCTACTGCGATGAGAATATTGGCAGGTTTAAGATCTTTGTGCAGGATACCGACGCCATGCATGGCCTGGACCGCGCGGCAGATCCTGATGGCGAGCGCAATCCGCTGTTGCCGTTCGTCGCCCTCGTCTGGCGACCAGTGCAAAAGATCCTCACCCCCCCATGCAAGTTCAAGAAAATAGGGTGCGTGTTCGAAGTTCCATTCGAACAGCCGGACGATGGGAGCCGCATCTCCCTCCGAGGCTGTCAGCAGGCGGGACAATGCTGCCTCGCGTTTCAGCGCACGCAGCGTGTCGGGCGTCTCGGCAAATTTGAAAACGCGAAGCTCGCCGGTTTTTTCATGGCATGCCTTCCAGACGTCCGCAGCGCCGCTGTCTCCGAGCGGCGCTGCGAGAATCCATTGCCTGCGACCAGGTACCCGGTCACCCTGCTCGAATTCGAAACGCGGTGCGAGCGGCGTATCGATCCCGTCCACTTCGACCGGGGCCGTCAGACGGTATCCGATGCGGGGTACCGTTTCGATGATCGTTCCGGATCGATCTCCGATCACCTTGCGCAGCTTGGACACTGCCGTCGCAAGAGAGCCTTCGACGACCATATATCCTGCCCAGACGCTGTCGAGCAATTCGTCCTTGGTGATTACTTCACCTGAACGAAGCAATAATTCATGCAATACTGCCAGCGGTTTGGTTTCAATTGAAACCGAAATCCCGTTTACCCGTAGAATCCAGCTTGCTTCGTCCAGTTCTACCGAACTGAATCGCCAAAGACGTCGTCGACGACGTGCGTACGTATCATCGGTCATATAGCCCCCCGATTCCGCGAGTTTTAGAACTTCTTAAGATCAGCTTCAAGACACGGGCCGGTTTTTCCTGCCTACTTCCGTCGGTATTTTCTGCAGACGGGAGTTTACATCATGAAAGGAAAGATACTCGGATATGATGCTGACGCACACAGCGGCGTCATCACCGGCGAAGACGGACATCGCTATCGCTTCACCGAAAAGGACTGGCGCAGCGACCGTCGTCCCGCTGTCGGCGCTTCGGTCGATTTCGACCGCAACGAGGATTGTGCAATTGAGGTCTACTCCCTGAACGCATCCATCGGCGGTATCTCCGCCGAAACCCTTAAAGGTCCGAATTCGGAAAAGATCGTCCGGCTGTTCACGCAGTCGCTTGCTACGCCACTGGCGGTGATCGTGCTGTTCGCGATGTTTTTGCCGGCGATCAGTTCGCCAATGTCCAGCATGTCGACTTTCGGGCTCGGCAATATGCCCGATCTGTCGGGCATATCGATGCTGCTCAACAATCGCTCTGACAATAGTGTGGGCGCCATCCAGTCGCTGATGTTCCTGCGTTTTGCGGCACCATTGACGGCCATCTGGCTGATCTGGGCGGCAGCAGCGGGAAAATCGACGCGATTACCCATGATTGCGTGCGCGGCCAGCGCATTGATCGCGGCGTTGCTGGCGTTCGCTTTCCGTTCGGCTTTGCTTTCGATGATGGGGCCGATGGGGGCCGCCATCGGCAATGCCGTCTCCGTAGGTATTGGCAGCTGGCTGCTCGTACTTGCCGGCCTGGCCCTGTTCGCTGCTGCATTCGGCATCGTCAAAAACCCTCTGGCAGACCGCTGATCGCAGCGCCGCTTTTCAAAAAAGGAATTGTTTCGATGCGACAGGAAACCAACGCGAGGCTGATCGTGACCCCGCTTGTAATGGCATTGGTACTGACGGGTTGCGGCAAGGGCAACAAGGGGCTGGACGCGACCGGAAACGTTGCCTCCGCACCAACACCGCGCGATCTGGGTAAAGATGAAAAGCCGTCGGGTGCGATGGATAACTGGGGCAAGAAAATCGACATTACCTGCCCGGCAACATTCCCGATTCCCCAACGTCCCGCCGACGCACCGGTCGATGATGTTCGCGGCCTGCGTCTTGGCGTCAGCGGAAACACCGCGATCCGCTTTGCCCAGTGCAAGGACGGAAAGGTGCTCGATAGTGTCTATGCCGAAGGCGATGAGAGTTTTAATCATAATAGCGGCGGCCTGAAGATCAGGACCATGGCGACCGTCGCGACGGGGACCTTGCCCGACTATTGGTATCGCACCCGGTTCAACGGTGATTTTGAGCAGGATCCGTCCAAGAAGCTGGCCCATACCGATGCCATCTGGCATTTCCTGATGGATGGCATGCCGGGCAAGGAAAAGCTGTACGGCATATGGCTCGAACAGCCCTTTGCGAAGGGAAGCCAGCCTACTGTTGCAAGCCAGGCGGCCGCGCTGAAAAAGAAATATGGCGAGCCGAATTATACCGACAGCAACGGTCGAGCCTATTGGTTGCATCTGCCCAACGGCCAGCCGATACCGGAATTTAATCGCGACCTGCTCCATCGCTGCAGCCGCTATCTTTCGGCTTCGCAGCAAAGCCTGTCATTCGATCCTGAATGCGGGCTGGTTATCACCGCCTCGCTGACTCCCGCGCAAAATCCGATGCTCGCGCAATCAGTCAATGTGGCGGCTGCCGATCCGGCTGCATTGTACGACTACGAACAAAACCACTTCGAGGCAGAGCGCGATGCGACACTCGCCAGCCAGGCCTCGCAACAGGCAAGTAACGCTACAGGGGGAACTTTCTGATGTGGAAAATCCAAGCAGCGGCACTGCCCGCAATCTTGCTGCTGGCCGCTTGCCATAATGGGGTGCAGCCGGGAAACGCAGCCCTGAGCGATGCTGCCGCCAATGGTTCGGAGGCTGAAGGCGGCACAGCGACTGGTGACGGGAAGAGTGCTCCGGTCCCGGCCGGCGCTATGGCTGGCCAGCAGAACGACGGCAAGCCGGCGGAACCGCAATGTTCGCAGTATCGCTCCGATCTCGACGACGGCGATATCGTGCGGATCTACTATGCCGTTGCCGGGCTCACTCCGCCGCTCGAAAAATGGGCGGAACGCGCAGTACCCTATGACAATGGCGGCGTATCTCAGGAAGAGGCGTGGAAACGAGCCAAGGCCAAGGTGCAGGCGCAATGGGATGCGGTGAAGGACGTTCGCTGTTTCACCATTCGGACAAGCGCCAATATCGGATCCTATGACGATGCCAGAGGGGGCTTGCCGGTAGGGGCTATCCGCCCCGATCGTTATTTCACGTTCAGCGAGGGCGGAGATTATGTGCAGGTGCGCCTTGTCAATGCGGATAAGGCAAATCTCTGGAAAATCCCCCGTGACCGGGCAATGGCGCTGACCGCCAATTACGGACTCAACGGCGCGACGGCGGTGATCCGGATCAAAGTGCTTTCCGCGCGTCCCAGCGACCATGGTGGTGTGATTCAGGGGCGGGTGACCGGATATGACATCGTTTCGGATCGCAATGGCGTTCAGCCGTATAGCGTCAGCATTTCATAAAGGGAGAAAGACCATGTTCTGTTCCCGGTTGGCGATGGCGCTTTCCTGCATGATGCTGTCCCTGCCGGGGCAGGTAACGGTTGCCCGCGCCGCGCAGGATTCAGCCGAATCCCGCCCAGCGCTGAACATTCGTGGCGTATCGACCGGCATCGGCGCGGACGCGGCGCGGCAAATCCTCGAAAGCCATGGGTTCGAACGCATATCCGCTACGCCATCGGGCAATGCGCCGGACCGGATTATCGAAACCTATATCCTTCGGCGCAATGGCCGGAAGATCGATCATGTGGATGTGGTTTCGCTGAAACACGGTACGACCCAAAAGGTCGCAGTCGTGCGCCGCGTGAAACTGTATGGAACTACGGAAAAGCCCGCAATTCAGCAGGCCACTCTTCCATTTCTGCAAGCCTTTGGCCGACCGGCAAGCGCTTTTTACTACAAGCAGGCCAATGCCGATGTCCTGGCCTTCCGAGGCGCGAATGCTGCGGCCGGTTGTATGGCATTTCCGGCAGAATCCATCCCGGTACAGAAAGTACCCCTGTTGCCGGCTACCTTCACCAAAGGTGCGCCCTGCCGCAGCGGGATGATCGTCCAGTTCAAGTTCAAATCGGGATCGGAGCGCAAGCGGGCCGACGCAACGGTCGAGTATCTATATGCGCTGGATGTCCCGCAAACTGCGGGTAAAGCCGAGCCGCTGACCGCGGCCAAAGCACGGCATCTGGTGCAGGGCGACTGGCGGGTAAGCGGTCCGGTTACCTCGACGGGAATCATAACGAAAGACGCGGATGATCGAGCCCATGCCATGGTGGGCAAACAGCTCCGTATGGCCGGGACCGCATTGCTTTATAAAAACCGTCGCTGTCGGATAGGAAGCTTTCAATATGCCGCGAATACCGACAGCGATTTCGGTTCTTTTGGCGGGAGCTGGAAGGATGTCGGGTTAACGACGGGGCAGGGCACCCCGTACACCTACCCGTCGTACGACGCCGACATCGACTGTGGTTCGGGGCTGGAAGCGGACAGCCTCCCGGACGGGATCAAGATCGCGAATGGCGGCGCGCTGATCCTCGTACGGTTTGAAGCAGTTTATGCGCGCCTGAAACCTCTGGTACCGGCAAACTCCGCTGAGGCACCGCAACTTGTTCTGGACCCCAAATGCATGGCGCAAGGCAACTGGTTTGCGAGTCATGGCGGCGAATATAACCGTCCCGTTGTCATCGCATCCAAAGATCTGATGCTGAACGGTTGTCGCCCGACCGCACAGGTGATGCAGGGTAAAGACGGCTGGAGTGATTTCAGCGAAAAAGATCCGGAAACCGGCTTTCTGATGTACGATTTCCGGGCAAAAATGCTTACTTCACCAGTGGCGCCGCGCCATATCGCCACGGTCGAGTTTGTTATCAATGGCGGCGGTTCGATGACATCGGTGTATCGCATCATCGGCGAAGTGCGTCGCGATGCCAAAGGGGCCGCCTATCTTCGGGCAGGCAGCTATCGCGTGGAAAGCCTTGAAGGAGATAGAAAACCGGCATCCCCTGCGTTTGGAGACCTCGAACAATTCTTGCAGAGAACCGGTTCCTCTGACCCGCACCCGTTGAGGTTTGAAGCCGATTCCAGAACGGCACGCGGTATTACGGGAAACCTGACGATGACCGGGAAGCTGCTGCATTTCGAGAAAGGGCAGGCCTTGAAATTGGGCACCTCTCGTCCCGTTACCATTCGCGGCAAATTCCTGGCGTCGATGCTTGGCGTCAACACCGGTACAACGGTGAAGGCGTGGAAAGTGGTCGATCAGTATCAACCTGAGCGCGCGCAGGGAATTTGTGATGGCGGCGTCGGCTATGTCATTCTCCAGGTCGAAAAGGGAGCGCGTCCGCAGGACACGCTGCTTACGCTTGCCGCTTATCCGAAAGGCATAAATCCTGGCGGAGGCAATAACGAGATTTGCGGCACCTTCGGTTATGCAAAATAAGCGGCCGCCCCGACGCAGAAAGCATCAGGGGCGGCGGCCGTATCCCTGGCAATAGCCAGGGGCATTGCATCATTGACAGCTATGGACAGGGGCAGGTCAGCGGTCATCGCATGCATGTACGATAGGGACGTATAAAGCGATCCGGTTCGCGGGTGAGCGGCACGCCTTGCTGGACCCGCGCGGGCGTGCCGCAACCGGCTTTCGCCGGTCCTTCTCTTCGTTGCGGCCCTTCGGGTGCGGCCCGCCGCTATGCGCGGGTCCTTTCAGGCGTTTGTCGCCGCCCACCCGCGCCCCGGATCATGCCGGGGAAAG
>NZ_JACIJI010000015.1 GCF_014199335.1 Stakelama sediminis
GGCGCGGACCTCAGGTGAAAACTTGTTCGTCGTCTTGCTTGTCATAGCCCCTTACTCTCAGGAGTTGGGGCCTCCGACAAACCCGGCGCGGTTCACAGGCTTCATCACGGCGGTCATGACCGGCCAGCGGGTCTCTAAAGTGAAGTTGTCGACTCAACCCTTTGGAGACTGACCGACCATGACCCAGCGTAATCCTACTCCCGCCGACGCCGTGCTGGTAGCCATCGATATGTCAAAGCACCGTCAGGAGGTTCTCATCGAACGTCCGGAAGGCGGACGGCGACGGCGTATGACAGTGATGGCGACACAGGCCGATTACGACCGCTTGGCATCCGACCTGGCTGACATAGGCAGGTCGATTATTGTCGGCTTCGAGGCGACCGGCAACTATCACCGGACATTGGCGCATCGTCTGCTGAGTGCTGGTTTCGAGTTGCGTCTGATCTCGTCCGTTGCCCTGGCGCGGACCCGCGAGGCGCTGCATAATGGCTGGGACAAGAACGATTCCAAAGATGCGCAGGTGATCCTGCATATGCTTCAGATCGGCGCCACCCAGCGCTACGTCGATCCGCTTGCCGCCGGTATCAACGATCTTCAGGAGATGTCGAAGACCCACGAGGCGATCTCCAAGGCCAAGACCCAGACATGGCATCGGATACTGACCCACTATCTGCCGCTGTACTTCCCTGAGATCGAACGCTTCGCCGGCAACAGTCGATCTGATTGGTTCCTCGCCTTGATTGAGCGCTTCCCGACGCCCGGTAGCATGACAGCGCTCGGCCAGGAGGCTTTCACGCACGAGGCCTGGTCACTTGTTGGTCGCAAAGTCTCCAAGGCACGGTTGCTCAACGATATTTATAAGACGGCCTGCGCGTCCATCGCACTGCCAGTCGATGAGGATTCTGTTGCGATCACCATGTTCCGCATGGTCATCGGGCAAGCGCGAAGCCTGATCCGGCAACGCGACGAGATTGAGCGAACCGCTCATGCCTTGCTCAGCGAGAACCGCGATTATCAGCTCTTGCGTATGATCCCTGGGATCGGGCCGATCAACGCGCTGACCATTCTGGCGGAGGCTGGCGACCTTCGCCGGTTCGCCCACCATCGCCAGTTTCTCAAGTTCTGCGGGCTCGATCTTGCAACCTGCCAGTCCGGCACATTTCGCGGTCGGACCAAGCTCTCAAAGTATGGCAATGCCCGGCTGCGCCGCACCTTCTGGATGGCAGCCCAGGTAGCAGCTCGTCAACGCGACAACAGCTTTCGCGATAAGCTGGGGCGATACATGGAAGGGCACGCCAACGATCCAGATCGCCGCCGCAAGGCGATGACCGCACTCACCGCCAAGATGGCGCGCGTCGCTCACGCCGTCATCAAAACGGGAACCGAGTACCGCCCGTTCCTCGAACGGGCGGACACCAGATGGAAGGACCCCTCTCTGCTGTGCCGTGAGGGCGCAACTGCGACCCTGTAGATAATGTTCGGGCCTTCCATCTGGCATCCGCATCTCATTTTAAGGACGGTGAGGACCACGACCCACGCGGCCGTTGGATCCTGTGTTTGCTATGGCCGAGAGCGCATTCCTTGACGATGGAAGCCATCTGGATCAAAAATACATTAGCGCCGACTACACTCGGCGCAACGAGACCTGCTGGCCATTTTCCAGTGCTGTTTCCCGACCTAGGACGTTGTCGCTGACGATCATGCCGGGCTTTCCACGCTGTGCGATCAGCTCGGTCAGTTCACGCACGACACGACGACCCGAGATCGAGGTGTCCGGCACCGCTGCCAGGCACTCCCTCGTCACGTCATCGACCACGTTGAGCACGCGGAACCGTCTGCCGGATGCCATCTGATCGTGAACGAAGTCGAGGCTCCAGCGCTGGTTCGGCAGAGCCAGAACCGGAGCAGGTGCTCTCGTGCCGACAGCACGCCTGCGGCTTCGTCGTCGCCTGACCGCCAAGCCTTCCTCGCGATAAAGCCGCTGGGTCTTCTTCCGGTTGATCATGATCCCCTCCCGGCGCAGCAGGATATGCAAACGGCGATAGCCGAACCGGCGACGCTGGTTGGCCAGCTCGCGCAGCTTCTCGCGCAGACCGGCATCATCGTCCCGCGTGATACGGTAACGCACGCTTTTGCGATCGGCATCGATGACACGGCACGCCCGCCGTTCGCTCATCCCGTGACAGGTCTGGAGATGAGCGACAGCTTCCCGCTTCGCGGCGGGCGTCAGAACTTTTTTGCCAGAAGATCCTTCAATGCAGCCTGGTCCAGCATCGCATCGGCCAGAATGCGGCGCGACAATCAGGGTGAGAATAGCGCGACAAAGAAGATGAGAAAGGCGTCGGTGTGTTTGTCGGGACGAGGGGCGTAGCCCCGAGGAGCGGCAGACACACCGACGCAAGCGTCTTTCTTTCCGGGGAAGGCGTGATGGTGATCGCGATCTGCCAGCCTGCTTTCCCATGGAAGGGGAGAAGCGGTGCCTGGGAGCCACATCAACGATCATCAGGTGAGATTATATATGAAGATGAGACAGACGATGCCGCCGCGCAGTGCGGCGGCGTGCGCTGCGTTCAGCACGCCAATGATCTGCTCTTCCGTGAACCTCGTTCGCTTCATCTGTCCGTCCTTCTCGTAGGGCCAGACTCTAATCAAGCTTGGAGGAAAATCAGGGGGTCACGTCACGATCGCGGCAGCCAGTATTGTTCTTACGACTACCAGAAAAAACTGCAGGCCCACAGCCTGCGACCGTCGATGAGCGGAAAGGGCAACTGCTACGACAACTCCGCCGTCGAGACGTTCTTCAAATCGCTGAAGGCGGAACTGATCTGGCGTCAGAGCTGGCCAACAAGACGTCAGGCTGAGGCTGCCATCTTCCAGTACATCAACGGCTTTTATAATTCCCGCCGCCGCCATTCATATCTGGGTGGCATCAGCCCCGTCGCGTTCGAAGCCAAGGTAGCATAGTGAGATAGGTGACCGGCACAAAACCGGTACAAGTCCACATTTCTGGCGAGGCAATGCGATCCCGATGAAAACTTCTGTAGGATGTTCCACGGTTCGTCCTCCTCGTGTAAGGGTTGGCTCGGCTCACCCGAGCAACCCTCGGATCACTGGTGTAGGGCGAACCACCTCTAACAACGAGACGGACATATGGCCTTACCCCCCGGAGCTTACGATCAATCCTCGATTTCCCGCCCAAAACAACAGGAGATACGTCAAACATGGGTTAACTCTCACTGGAAATAACAGTATCAGCCGAGAGCCCCTATGGCGGAGTCGCTATCGACGACGGGCATGCCGTCATCGCCATAAATCTTGTTTAGGCCGAAGCGGGCGAGCAAATGGCTTGCAGTCTCCTGCCGCTCAGCCGAGAGCGAACGCCGCCAGCTGAGCGGACCGGCGGCACCATACAAAATCGTGCTGTCGGCCTGGCTCATGTTACTCGGGATCGATGCCGCCGATACGATATCGCCTGAAAAGGACCGGCCGAGGAAGGTGGCAATCCGGTCCATCTCGCCCGCTGGATCGAGGCAGATATGTTCGTAAAAAAGTACGAGCGCATCGCCGGGGCGCAATTGCCGCAAAGGTACATAGTTTTCGATGCACCAACTGACCAGGTGACGCTCAAAATGGTCCGATGTATCCCTCAGGTCCAAGAAGGGGCGCAGGTGATCCTCGATCAGTTCGGGCTGCTCGAAATACGTGTCGATGCCCGTAGGCCAATTGAGCTTGAGCTGAGAACTCGCAACCGGACAAGGATGGCGTAGTAAAAGAAGCTGCGGAATTTGGGGAAATTCCTCGCGCAGCCAGGCGAGGAATAGGTTCGCGCGAATATCCTTCAGGATGCGCTTATCGGCAAAGATTTTCCGGTTGAACTTGTCGATCCAGCGATGCCGTATCTTTCCCGCAAGAATTCGTTCAATTTCGGGCCGCATCATCGGATAGGACTGGCCAGGCCTGAGATACTGCTTGTACTGCCACCGCTTCAGCGCCGCGATCTTGCCATTGTGGAACGGCTCGAACATCATCCGATAGTCGTTATCGACGTTCAGAAGCTCTTCGACCCAGGTCGTTCCGCTTCGCCCGCTGCCCGATAGAATGATGGTGTTTTCAGACCGCCCGGTGTCGACCATGAAATAGTTCAGTAGCTGCCACAGGCGCCCCTTGGCGATGCTCCAATCCAACATGCCCTTGCGCCCCTGTCCCGCCGACCTCATTATGAATAGACCGCAGGGCAAGAGAGGCGACGTGGTTTGGCAGTCGGTCGCCTTACCATAGCGCGAGAGCGAAGTTCGAACTGCTTGCGATACCGCCGTACCGCCAGACAGGTTGTGATGAACAAGAATGTCAGCAGTGACGATTCAATCGACAGGAAAGAACCTGATAGCGCGGTCGATAAAAACAGGTACATGATCGCTGCCGACAATTCTCGTTCACCGCGGATGAACAAAATACCGGAGTAGAAAATGAGCATCAGACAGGCCGCTATCCCGAAAACGCCGAAATACATGATGAATTCGTAGATCCCATTAGTTATGTGCGATTCACCGGTGAGCGCGAAATAGCCTGTCTTTCGACTGATGGTTTCGTTTGCACCGATCGGTATCCCGAGTGGGTAATTCGATATCGCGTATTTCACGGTCGTGAGCGGAGCCATCGTTCGTCGGTCCACGGATGAAGCGCTGCCAGCGGTGGCGGCGGTTTCGATGCGTTGCGAAATGGTCGTTCCCATAACCACAACAACAATTCCGAGTCCTATGCTCAAGATTAAAAACTGGCGAAGGGACCTCGCAAACAAGATGGTTCCGATGACCACGATAAGAACGAGCAGGCCGAGCGATTTTGTCAGTAGCATGCCGAGCACCGCTAAGACCATGTTGCGAAAAACCTTCTGCGTCCGGATAAGATCAATGAAGCACAGCGTGCCGATAATTCTCCCGCACATTGATGGCTCATATACGAGCCCGATGGCGCGGGCGGCCAGTGACGCGCTGACATGCACGTAACTTTCCCCCAAGCCGACGCCGGTAATCGGCTTGACCAGCTCAAAGCCGATCAGCTTGTGAAAAATCCCTGCGGCAATGATCTGAAACGCACAAATGCTGACGATGACGACGTTTGCCGCGAAAGCAGCATTTGTCGGCAGTGCAGACCGTGTCAGAAATGCGGTTGCTAGCAATAATACGCTCACGACCCATAGCGCATAGGACGCGGCAAACTGACTCGAGGGCGGCAGGATCGTGACCCTAAGCGCGGAGCTGACGGCGTAGATCGCAACGGGCACGATCAGCGCGATCAGTGCCAACATCAACGGCATGATACGAAACGTCATCCGGCGCAACGCGAGTATCAGCGTCGACGCGGCACAAAGCCCACCAATGGTGACGTGGTAGTTGGAAACGTCGAAAAGCCTGGCATAGAGGCCAACAAGGCTCAAAAAACCGAGCACGACGAGCGCTCTGTCGAAAGTGGTAGACTTGCGAAGGCGCCCGCTCGCGGAGCCGGCCATCGGTTTGCGTCGCAGTTGAGAGATCGTTGCCGTCACGTTGTTCGCCGGTTAATTTGGGTCAGGAGCTTGAAAACGAACGAATTCATCGACCTGAAAAGGACGCTCGCCGTACACTTCCAGAGCGGCAGATGAAGCTCGGAGCGTTGGATTTGCACGGCTTCCTTGATCAGACGAAGCTTGTGCCTTCCCGACGTGGCGTCGGCATCAAACGAATTATTTCCGATCACCTGCGGGAAGCTTTGCATGCGCGCGCCCGAGGCGCGCAATCGCGCCAGTACGTCATAGTCGCCGCAAATCCGATACCGATCCGAAAACGGGTGTTGAAGATGCACCTCCCTGCGAAAAAAAGTCGCCTGATGCAAACCCGGTTGGCCGTGCCAGATATAATTCGGCGATTTAGCGGGCCGGTCGATGACTTTTTGTCCAAAGGTCATTTTTGATGCGAAGAACGCGACATCGGGCTGACCGGCCTGATCGATCGCATCGGCAACGATCTGCAAAGAATCGGACTCGAGCAACCGATCGCCGGCGTTCAGAAAAACGATATAGTCGCCGGTCGCGGCTTTGAGACCCTTGTTCATAGCGTCATAAATGCCGCGGTCCGGCTCGCTGAAGCCATGCGCCTCACCGCTTGCGAACGCGGTTTCGACTAGATGCAGCGTCTTGTCGGTCGAGGCGCCATCGACCACGATCCATTCAAAATCGCAGGAATTCTGGTCAAGTACGGATCGCCGGGTCGCCTCGAACCCCTCCGCATTGTTGCGGACGATCGTGACGATCGAAAACTTTGGCGGGCCGTGGGTCCGGCCGGTAGGTGCAGTCATCCGGCGTCGTGCTCCATACGCAATGTGGGGCGCTTTTCAACTTCAACGGCTGCGGGCTGCGGCTTTACACGCGGGGCAAGCGCCCTGCGTGCGGGAACTTCCAGCCAGCGATAGGAAAGCGCAGCCAGAACGACCACGGTCGCAAGGAACGCCGCGCTGTCGATCACGGTCCAGTGAGCCGGGTCAAACTTCAAAAAGCTTACCGGAATATGTGGGCCAATCCGCCAAAGGATATTCAGCACCGGAATGTGCAACAGGTAAATTCCCAGCGACCAAGCCCCGAGTAGCTGAAATATGCGCAGATCAAGCATGCGCCCGATAATCCCGCGCTGCTGCGCGATCGAGATGATCAGGAACATATTGATCAGGCCAAAAAGCAGCGGGGGATTTTCGCCGAAATAGATCAGCTCCAAGATAAGGAGCGCCAGAACACTCTGGGCGATGCTGAACGGCAAGTTGCTCTGTATCCTCACCGCCCTTGGCTTGAACCTCGAATAAGCATCGAATGCCAGTACCCCGACAAAAAAGCAGAAAATGCAGATCAGCAGGTGCTCTGGCGTCGGCATCGGCAGCAACAGCATCGCGCCGGCGACCACCGCGAGCACGACAGCGACCGATCTCAGCCGTTCACGCGCAAAAAAGACGACGGCTGCAAAGATCAGGTAGGTGTAAAATTCGACCGAGATGCTCCAGGCAGGGCCGTTCCAGACCGCGTGCTGGTCCAGTCCCAGCGATTGGATGAGCGCAAGACTGGCAAACCACGATGCCAGCGAATGTGTGCTATCCGGCTCGAAAAGCTGGCTTGACGCAGGACCATGGAGCGCGAGCACCACGAGGCGCGGTAATATCATCGCGAACAGAATTGCGGCGTGCAGCGGCCAAATCCGGGCGAAACGGCGTTGCATGAAACTGGCGATCTGACCGGGGCTCGCCAGGCGGGAGCCATATTGATAGCAGATCACGAAGCCGCTGAGCACGAAGAAGGTTTCGACAAGCATCCAGCCGTGCATCAGAAGCGGCACTTGCGGCAGCAGCGCGTTTGTCGCCATGTGGTGCAGCACCACCCAGGATGCGGCAAGCCCGCGCAGTCCGTCGAGCGCATGCAGCTTCTCGCGCGGCGACTTCGGACCGGAGGGTACGGCCGTCAAGCCTGCACCTCGTCGCTCATGCGTGAAAGATCACGATAAACTTCCCGATACGCTGCCGCCATGGTTTCACCCGACCAAATCTCACGCGCGCGGCGCGCCAATTCCAGATGCGATTGCCCGCCATATAGTTCGTTTTCGCGACCGGTGCGAACGATTTCATACGCCTCATCGGGCGATTCAGCGCATCGCCCGCCCACCAGCCGAAGCATTTCCTGTGCGGCGGCAGAAGGATAGGCGACGACATAAGCGCCCACGCTCAGCGCCTCGATAATCGTCAACGGCGCATTGTCCATCTGCGATGTGAACATGAGCGCCCGCGTCGAAGCAAAGATTCGCGCGAGTTCCGTTCGGTCGCGTACCTCGCCCAGAGCCGTGGCGCTGGTGTCTGAAAACGGGCTGCTGCGCCCGACGAGCTTGACATTACCGCCAAATTCCGACGCCAGCGTGCGGACCAGCCCGGCATCGATCTTTCCCGGCGAAGCGAGATCCGATGCGCAAAACACAAGGTCGTTGCGGTCCGTACTGAGCTGGAAACCGCTCACCGCGGCCTCGAATTCGCGATCGAGCGCGTTGGGGATGAACCGAACATCCAGATCGGGAAAGATTTGGCGGTGATCGTTGCAGAGATGTTCGGACGGGCAGACAATCGCCAGTCGGCTACGCAGGCGGCGAAGCGCCGCATGCCGCGAGACGCGCACCTGCCGGGAACGATCGCGCAGCGACGGCAGGTCTTCGAACCGCCTGGAGCCGCATTCGCCGCAGGCCCGTCGCCACCCCATGCAATCGCGCGCAAAGCCACATCGGCCGCTGACCAGCCACCAGTCATGCGCGGAGATGACGACCGGCTTGCCGCTTTCTGCGAGCAGGCGCGTCACGGTATTCCAGTTCAGATAATAGTGATGCGGCGCGTGAAGGTGGATCACATCGGTGCGGGCTATATGCGCCCTGACATGTTTGATACCGGCGGTCCGAATTTCACGACCGGCGAGGACATGCGACGCAAAATTGGTGAGGACTGCAGATCGCGAGCCGAGCCATTGAACATCGGGCTCGTCCGCAGTTCTCGGATCCGCCTGAATTCCCGAAGCGTAGCCATAGAGGAGATGGCAATCCTCTCCCATCGCCTTGAGGCGGTGGTGAAGGTCATAGCCAACGCGTCCCGCGCCGCCCTGCGTGGCCCGAATATTGATCGATAGAATCTTCATGCGCGTTTCAACTTTCCTTCAATCTGGCCGGTCAGGCAAGATTTTAAATACACCTCTGACGGGCCGCACGCTCGCTACGCCTTTCGCAACATCGAATGCCCAGGCCGAAATTCCGGCAGCAGAAAGGTGGCAGGTCGGACCATCCGAGACTTGGCGCGGAAACGATAACCGTTTACGACCCCAGTGCGCGACTACAAGCATACTTTCGATATCACAGACGCTGGCATTCTCGGCTTTTTCGGTTTGCGCTAGGCCGATGCATGGACCCAGCGCAGACCAAGGGAGCGGAGTGAGATGGCAGTTCGTTACATTTTCGCTTTTTTTCAAATGATGGGAATAAGGGACGGGTGATTTCGCGCAAGCCGATGGATCAATCCGAGCCATTGTTTGCGATCTGACGCAATGGGGGTATTCGCTGAAGCACCTATTAGGAAAAGGTGGTTTTATGAAGCATCTCATGCATTTCGGCGCTCTGTTTGCGCTTGCAGCCACGAGAAAGAGCAAAAGATTCGTGCGCTTGTCTCCCAATCGCAGTGGGAAGATCTTTATCTTCGACAAGAGGAACAAGGAAATATTTCACGTACATGCACGCGAGAATATTGATTCGGTCACTGCCGACCAGATATTCGCTAAAAACGACTATGATCTGCGATTTCTGAAGCGTTATCCTGAAATACTCGATCATTATCGGTACATTCTGTCTACGGGCCGCAATCCTTTAATTATCGACTGTGGAGCAAATATCGGATTGTCTGCATATTATTTTAGTAGGGAATTTCCAGAATCGCGTATTGTCGCTGTTGAGCCGGAAGTAAATAATTTCACGATGATAAAGAAGAACTGCGACGGTTTAGGAAACATTGATTTCAAGAACGCGGCAATCGGTTCTGTCGATGGGTTTGCGACGATCGATGATTCCGGATCGAAGAACAATGCGTTCCGCACTTCTCGTACGGATAGTGGCAAAGGTGCTATACCGATCTTGTCGATCGACACGATTTTGTCGGAAAACACTGATCTCGTGCCCTTTATCGTCAAGATCGATATTGAGGGATTTGAAGACGATCTTTTTTCCCGAAACACCGGTTGGGTAGCGAAAGTTCCGCTGTTGATCGCGGAGACCCACGATTGGATGCTGCCAGGTCAGGCAAATTCGCGAAATTTCCTTCGCGCCATCAGCAATGAAGACAGAGATTTCGTTCACAGGGGAGAAAATATATTTTCAATTTCAAATGATTATCCGAAGTAATCGGTCATTTAGCATGATGGGCGCCGTTCGATACGCGGTTTCGAACTCGCTCCACACGCAAGTATCGACCGATGTCTGCCCGCTGGGTTGGGAATATCTCAATATCAGCGATCAGTGCATTGCGATTCTCTGTAATTCTTACCGCTTCTCCTTGCTTACATTTGAGGTGGGATAGGAAAATCAGGCAGTTCTGGAATGCCACCTCGGGTATTAACGGGCCGAAGATTGCTTGACGCCCCGTCAAAACGGCCTGCCCTAAAATGTCGTCTCGCAATGTAGCACTTAATCTCGGATAAAGAACGTGACGTCAGCAATCAGCTTTTTTATAGTTCGGTCGCTGGGCTTGATCTCCCAGCTCGCCGGTCTGATGATCGTCATCAAGATACTCGGCGAGTATCAGTTCGGCAGATACGCACTGATATTGTCGGCGGCCACGATATTTGCCCAGATCGTTGATTTCGGACAATCGAGGTATCTGTTCAAGCAGGCGCACAAAGGCATGGGCGTCGGAAGGCTGGCCTTCTGGAGTATCCTGTCGAGACTGCTGTCGTTGGCCGTCCTGATCCTGCCTGCTTCGATATATGCCTATGCCGCCGGAATTTCCGTGTTAGCGTTCATTGCAGGAGCGCTGTCGATCATCATCAGCCAGTTGATCACCATCAATCGATACAAGCTGATCATGGACGGAAAGATATTGGTATCGATCTTTCTCGACTCACTCCAAGGCATTATTTTCTTTTTGCTGATATTATCGACCTATGAATCCAACTTTGCCGTCAGCGTCGGCGCTGTGTTCTTGATGATGTTGATTTCGTTTCTGGTCTCTTTTCTTGCTTCGGTGATCATCTCGTCCTCCGGACCGGCATGGATCAAGGCTTTGAAGGCTGTCGCGAGAACCTCGATCAGGCGGTCGAAAAAGGGCGTAGCGTTCATCGCGTTAAATTCGATTTATGTCGGAATCGAGATGTTCCTGACGGTGTCGAGGTTCAGCCTGCCCGTTATTCTCGCCGAGTTCCTCGGTTTCAAAGCGGAGGTCGCTGCTGTAGGACTGTTCCAGAGGATCATCGGCCTCGAAATATCGCTCATCTCGGTCACTGTGACCGCCAAGATCAAAGATTATTATCGTGACGGTGTTCAGGGGATAATTAATCTCGCTCCGGCGGCAATTTCTGCGCTTGTGACGGGCGCCGGAGCCTATCTCGGACTGGTGCTTTTCGGCCCAGTCACCAGCTGGCTCGGCCTGAATTCGGCTTCGACCCTGCTCAGCCTACTCGATAGTCTGGCCGGACTTCCGTGCCGCATCGCAGTAGCTACCGCCGCCGTAGCCTTTTACATTCACCTCAGCATGGCGGTGCTTGGCGCCGACAAACGCAAGGTGCGATGTATTTCCGCGGGGGTCGGCGTAGCATTGATGGTCGTGCTAGCATCGACCTTGCCGTCTGATCCGTACGACAGGCTGAGCATCATCATCGACGCATTTGCAATCGGTCAATTCGCGTCGATCGCATGCCTGATGTGGTTGGCGGTACGCTGCGGAATCCGTTTCACGAGAAAGTCTACGCAGCAAGATATGCCTGTGCCATAAGCCGCGGATCAAGTTTCTTAAAATCTTGTATTTTTGGGCTCGGATTTCGCCAGACGACGTGACCTGCCACGGGTAATTTCGTCCAGTTGTGATTAGGGGTTGTTGAGATTCACTGTAAGACCGTATGTCCGCCTCTGCGTTTGGGGTGGCTCGCCCTACACTGCGCGTCCGAGGGTTACTCGGGCGGTCCGAGCCGATCAGAGGTGGCCGGGTTGGTCTGAACAGGGATCGGCGCTCGATAAGTGGATCGTCTGCGGGTGGTTTCGTGGAATTGCCGATATGGGGCGTCATG
>NZ_JACIJI010000016.1 GCF_014199335.1 Stakelama sediminis
GATCTCAGGAGGTCAAGAAACTCCTCGCCGCCATGCAAAAACCGTGAAGCGGCGCGCGCGCCGCCGGTTACAGCATGCGTTCGTCGACACGTCCGATGGACTTGCTCCAGAAAAGTGGAGAATTCCCTTGAGGTGAAAGGCGAACTCGATGTCGAAGCAACGACGGTTTACAAAAGAATTTGAGGACGAGGTGGTTCGACTTGTGGGGACCAACGAGCGCACGCAGCGTGAGGTTGCAGAAGATCGGGGCATTGGCCTGTCGACGCTTGTGCGCTGGATCAGCCGCAGTCGTGATCGGCTGGCGGCAATGCCCGACGCAGCGCCGCAGGCAGATATGGCGACCGAGTTGAAGCGGCTTCGCCGAGAGAACGAGATTCTGCGACAGGAGCGCGACATATTGAAGCGTGCGACCGCTTTTTTGCCCGGGAGGGAAGTCGATGATGATCTGCCCCCACCGAGTGGACCGATTGGTTTGTTAGTGCATTAAGTTCATCACCGCCATATCCGGACGGAGGTGGAGCGAAGCGGAACCGGAGGCTGGATATGGCGGTGTCGCCGTTTCCGGTGCCGGGGGCCGGTAGCCCAGGCTGCTATGGGGCCGGACGGTGTTGTAATGCCGCCGCCATGCCTCGATCAGCACCCTGGCCTCGGCGAGACTGTAGAAGATCTCGCCGTTGAGCAGTTCGTCGCGAAGCGACCCGTTGAAGCTTTCGTTATAGCCATTCTCCCATGGTGATCCCGGCGCGATGTAGAGGGTCTTCACGCCGATCTGCCCCAGCCATTTCTGGACGGCGGTCGCGATACATTCGCTACCATTATCGGATCGTATATGCGCTGGCGGCCCACGCGAGATGAACAGATCGGCCAAGGCCGCCAGAACATCCTCGTGCTTGAGCTGCCGTGCAACGATGAGCGCCAGGCATTCCCTGCTGGCCTCGTCGATGATCGTCAGGATGCGGAACTTGCGGCCGTCATGGGTGCGACCCTCGACGAAGTCGTAGGCCCACACGTGCCCCGGATACTCGGGCCGCAGCCGGATGCACGATCCGTCATTGAGCCATAGACGCCCGCGCTTTGGCTGGCGCTGTGGAACCTTGAGCCCTTCGCGCCGCCATATCCGCTCGACCCGTTTATGGTTCACCGTCCACCCCGCATGGCACAGCAACGCCGTCACCCGGCGGTAGCCGTAACGACCATATTGCTGCGCCAATGCAATGATGTCCTCGGTCAGTGCCTGTTCGTCATCCGCCCCGCGTGGCATCTTGCGCTGCGTCGATCGATGCTGACCCAGCACCCGGCATATCCGTCGCTCGGATACCCGGACTGGCAGATCCCGTCGTACCTGATCGATGCAGCGCCGCCGCCGCGCGGGGCTCAGAAGTTTCCCCGTGCAGCTTCCTGCAGGATCAGCTTGTCCAGCGTCAGGTCCGAGATCGCCCGGCGCAGCCGCTGGTTCTCCTTCTCCAGATCCTTCATCCGCCGCGCCTGGTCGGTCTTCAGGCCGCCATATTCCTTGCGCCAGCGATAGTAAGTCTGCTCGCTGACCGCGATCCGGCGGCACGCCTCGGCTGTGCTCGCGCCCTGCGCCAGCACAATCTCAACTTCACGCAGCTTGCCGATAATCTCTTCCGGCTTGTGCTTCTTGCTCGGCATCCAATGTCCCTTTCGTGGTCCAGACTATCATAGTCTCTGGGCCACTCAGCGGGGGGCAGATCAATGAGGTTTGAGCTCATCGACCAGGCGAAGAAGGGTTTCCCCGTACACTGAGGTGTTGGGGTAATCCGGCGGGACAATCATGTTCACAAAAAGGCGGCGCCGGGAACGGCAGCCGCCTTTTTCATGCCCGCTCTTTTTAAAACGCGTTGCGGTGGAAAACCACGCCGACTGTCTGAAACACAATCTTGAAATCGCGCCAGATGGTCCAGCCCTGAAGATATTCCAGATCGGAGTTCAGGCGGTCCTGAAGATCGCGCTCCACCAGCGTCGCACCACGGAAGCCGCGCACCTGTGCGAGACCGGTGACGCCGGGCTTTGCAGCGTGGCGATCCCAATAGCGACGGTCGACTTCCCAGAACAGCTTGTCGGCAGCGCGAGAAGCCACCGCATGCGGGCGCGGGCCGACAATGCTCATCTCACCGCGCAGGACATTCAGCAATTGCGGCAATTCGTCGATGCTGGTCTTGCGCAGAATGTTGCCGACACGCGTAATCCGATCATCACTACGCGATGTCGAACGGCTTCCCTTTGCATCGCAAAGATCGGCGTACATGCTGCGGAATTTATAAACGCGGAACAAATGGTTGCTGCGCCCGATCCGTTCCTGGCGGAAGAAAACGGGCCCGCGGCTGTCCAGCTTGATCCAGATCGCCACCGTGATCAGCAGCGGTGACAACAGCAGCAGCGCAATCGACGCTACGGCCAGGTCGAACAGGCGCTTGGTTGCACGGTCGAACAGGTTGAGAGGGCCCGTGGCGACGATGATCGACGGCGTGCGACGATCCCGACCCATGCCGGAGGGGGCATATTCATGTAGTTCGGGCATATAGATTTCGCCCTGAACATTCGTGCCCTGCAATGCTCTGGTCCAGGCCATCCTGCGACGTGGTTCGCAAACGACCAGAACCCGATCCGCCGCACCCAGTGCTTTCGCCATGCGCTGATACATTTTGGGGTCGTTAAGATCGGGATTCAGCAGCGGATCGGCCATGAACACATAATCATGATTGCCCTTGGGAACCGGCAGGTTTCCATCAACAATCACCAGTGTCTGAAACGGATGTCCGCCGATCAGCCGGTCAAGCCAAGATATGACGGCAAACCGGGCCATCGATAGTAATATGAGAGCGCTGACCGAACCCAGACCGATGGTGAGGCGGGAAAAGGAACCGCTGGTTTTCGTGTAAAACAGCGCCAGAGTTGCCGCAGCAGTCGCAAGCAAAAGCGAGCGAACGCCCTTGCGTACGGCTACGTAAGGACTGCGCATGGCGTTGGACGTATAAGCGTGCTGATTACCGCCAACCACCAGATACAGCAGGACCAGCGCAGTGGCATATAGGCCGGGTGCCGTCGGGCCATTGACGGTCCTGAGCGCGCTGATAACCAGAAATGGCGTGGCAATTGCGAAAATATCGACCAGCAGCAGAATCAGAATGGCGCGACCGCGAAACACTGAATTGTTGGGCGCTGAACCGGGCTGGGCAGGGCTGTTCGCCGCTGGCAGCGGCGCGACCGGGTACAAATCCTGACCGATCTGCTCATTTTCCTGAAATGTGGCTTTTGCAAGCTTACCGGCGGTTGCCACCCATGCCTCCAGATGCCGTGGACAGTGAAAGCTATCGGATCATGATCAGGATAGCAACATATTGCGTCGCACAAGAATGGGACAGGACTTTGAAAAGCAACCATTCATCGATCATTTGACGGTTGGATCGGGTTTATGAGGGGGCCGTATTGAACTGATGCGGTGGATGCCTCCCTTCACCGGGCATCGTATGATGCTGGCCGGTGCCATGCATCGTCGCGATGGAAGCTGCGCTACGAGCCATTTTTAGGGGCGGTTCGCGCAAGCCCTGGGTCACGACGTCCGCCTGATTCCGCCGATCTACGTGAAGCGGTTCGTCAAACGACAGAAGAACGATGCGGCAGACGCCGCAGCGATCACGGAAGCGGCGATGCGACCGAACCTGCTCTATGTAGCCGTGAAGAGCGCCGAGCATCAGGCTCGCGCCGTGGCCTTCCGAACCCATCAGTCCTTTGTTGGTCAGCGCACTCAGCTGATCAATGCCCTGTGTGGCCATTTGGCCGAGTTCGGCTTGGTCGTGGCGCAGGGACCTGCGGACCTGAAGTCCGTTGTCGGGATGATCGACGATCGTGCCACCGACCTTCCCGATGCAGTTCGCTATATTGCACGCCTCTACTTGGATCAGATCGCGCTGCTCACGCACAAAATCGAGGAGCTGCACTCGAAGCTCGTCGCATCGACCAAAGTCGACGACGCCATGCGTCGGCTTTGCACGGTGCCCGGAATCGGCCCGGTGAGCACGGGCGCGATCATGGCCTTCGCGCCGGACTTTACCACTTTTGCAAGCGGCAGGTACTTCGCCGCATGGCTGGGTCTGGTCCCGCGACAGCGATCGACCGGCGGCAAGACGCAGCTCGGCTCGGCCAGCAAGATGGCACGGACGATCTGGGCGATGATGACGCGAGAAGATAATTACCGGATGGCGTGAACCGGCCGTCTTCATTTGAAGCGAACCGGCAAACGCCTGAGAGCTTTGCGGCCCTTGCAAGGAGATCGACTGACGATTATGCGGCAAGGACTTCGATGTTCAGGACGTGGAAACCAGTCCCGGGACGCGAGCATCGTAGCTCTTTGAACCGATGTGGACCGCGTTCTTCGAACTGCATACCGGCCAGTGGCGAACGATAAGCCACGCGAAAAGGCCTGACACACGAACGATATAAGCGCCATGCCGTTAGAACGTCCGAAAATCGCCTTGCAAAACCGGGGGGCATCCACACACGTTCCTCATTTGCCCATGACCCGGAAATGCATGTCCCTGATCGGCTGCGAACTCCGTAACCTATTTGCCCGGCACGTTCTCGTGCACGTCCAAACCATGCTCTCCCTGTGCAACCGAGACATTGCGCTCGCGCACTAGCCTTACCGCTTCAAGCTCGAACTCTCGGCTGAACTTCCTTCGTTGCATTGCGGACCTCGGATAGGTGAAAACATCCTACCTCGGTGTCCACAAAACCGGCGGCAGATCATGTCTTCCATATCGCGCTTGTCATGGATACTCCGCCTGCAATTCCAAGGGGGTAAATGCACCGTTCCACAGATGGCTGCAACTAAGGTATATCCAAGTTCCCCCTAATCCCCCGTCACCTTCAGCGGCCCCAGATCGCCCAGCCCTACCGTGCCGCTGGCCATGGCGAGCATCCGGTCGAGGCTAGTCTTCGCCTTCAGCCGCGTATCCTCTTCGATTTCGATGCGCGGTTCCAGATCGCGCAGCGCGACATAGAGTTTTTCCAGCGTGTTGAGCGCCATATAGGGGCAGATGTTGCAGTTGCAGTTGCCGTCCGCACCGGGCGAGCCGATGAACGTCTTGTCCGGCATCGCCTTTTCCATCTGGTGGATGATGTGCGGCTCGGTCGCGACGATCAGTGTGTCGCCCTGCATATCATTGGCATAGGCCAGAATGCCGCTGGTCGACCCGACATAATCGGCATGGTCCAGAATATAGGCCGGGCATTCGGGGTGCGCTGCGACCGGCGCGCCGGGATGCTCCGCCTTCAGCTTCAGCAACTCGGTTTCCGAAAATGCCTCATGCACGATGCACACGCCGGGCCATAACAGCATGTCGCGCCCGGTCTTGCGCGCCAGATAACCGCCCAGATGCTTGTCGGGACCGAAGATGATCTTCTGATCCTCCGGAATCTGGCTGAGGATTTTCTCGGCCGAAGAGGAGGTGACGATGATGTCGCTCAGCGCCTTCACCTGAATCGAACAGTTGATATAGGTCAGCGCGATATGGTCGGGATGTTCGGCGCGAAAGCGGGCGAACTGTTCAGGCGGGCAGCTATCCTCCAGACTGCACCCCGCATCCATGTCGGGCAGCACCACCACCTTTTCGGGGCTGAGGATTTTCGCGGTTTCGGCCATGAAGCGCACGCCGCAGAACGCGATCACGTCCGCATCCGTCTCCGCCGCCTTTTTCGACAGGTCCAGACTGTCGCCGACGAAATCGGCCAGATCCTGAATCTCCGGCTTCTGGTAATAATGCGCCAGGATGACGGCGTTGCGTTCCTTGCGCAGACGTTCGATCTCGGCCAGCAGGTCGGTGCCGGTGGGCATGGCGGGTGCGTTCATGATTCAAATCCCTGTCGTCTTTGTGCCCCATATAGCGAGAACGACGCGGATTGCATCGGTTTGTGGCGGGTATTTGATTGTGCTGCGCCCTCACCCTCCCGCTCGACCTTAGCTACGGTTGGCGAGCACTTCGTCGATCGGTTTGGTCACGTCCCAGCGTTCGCCGTCCGCGCTCGCGCGTTCGGACGGGAAGGTCACGACGATGCGCGTATCGCCCTGCCCCGTACGGTTGAGCGGGACCGACAGGAAGCGGGCAATCGCCTTGCGCGCATATTCGCGCGCCTGTGCGATGCGTTCGGGCGACTGTGCCTCACGCGCCGCGCTGGCCTCGGCACTGGCGGAAGTACGCTGGCTCAGATTCTCGCTCGCGCCGCGTGTCACCAGCAGCCCTTCGGTACGCACCATCGTACGCGCACCTTCGTCGATATTGGGCTTGCCGACCGTCACATCGGGCGCGTTGACGATCAGCAGGTGGCGATCCTTCACCCATTCGACGTCCTGCGGGCCGATCTTCGACACATCGACGAAATAGCCGACCGAATAGGGCGCCTTGATGATCTGATCCGATTTCAGCATCCCGAACCCGCGCACATCCTGTGCAGAACTCTGGATGATGCCGGAAAGCTCCGCGACCTCCAGCTCGCTGCTGCCCGACAGCCGCGCGGTAATCAGCTTCGTGACCGCCGACCCGTCTTCTTCGCGCGTCGGCAGCTTGCGCTCGGCATAACGGCCATAGCCGATATAGGCGACCGCCAGCACCAGCAGCGTCGCCAGGACGGTAATGATCGTATTGAGCGTCGAGCGGCTTACCGACTGCGCCATGCATCGCCCTCTGTCAGTACCAGTTCCCGGTTGCGCAGGTCGATCAGGTGCGCCAGCACCGACCGCTCCGCCGCACCGTGCAGCCGCGGGTCCAGCCCGACATACATGCGTTCGACCATCGCGGGTATTTCCTGCGGCCCTTTCTCCAGCAGGCGCAATATCTGCCGCTCGCGCTGGCGGCGATGCCCCGCCATGTGCCGCACGAAACGTTGCGGCTTTTCGACCGCCGGACCATGCGCGGGATAATAGATACGGTCGCTGCGCGCGATCAGCTTGTCGAGGCTTTGCATATAGGCCGCCATGTCGCCGTCGGGCGGCGATACCACCGTGGTCGACCAGCCCATGACATGATCGCCGCTGAACAACGCATCCGTCTCCACCAGCGCAAAGCACAGATGGTTGGAGGTATGCCCCGGCGTCGCCACCGCCTCCAGCGTCCAGCCCTCGCCCGTCACGCGCGCACCATCCGCCAGCACCCGGTCGGGCGCATAGCTCCGGTCGAACGCGGCATCGGCGCGCGGGCCGTGATCGTCGAGCACCAGCGGCGCGCAACCGACAATTTCAGCGCCCGTCTCCGCTTTCAGCCGTGCCGCCAGCGGGCTGTGGTCGCGATGGGTATGGGTGCACATAATCGCGAGCACCGGCCTGTCGTCGATCGCCGCAAGCAGCGCACCGATATGCTCCGGCTCGTCGGGGCCGGGGTCGATCACCGCCAGATCCTGCGCACCGACCAGATAAGTCTGCGTACCGGTATAGGTATAGGGGGACGGATTGGGCGCAAGCACCCGCGCGACAAGAGGTTCCATCAGTTCGCACTGGCCGGTGGACGCGTGGGTCATGCCATTTCAAATGGCTGCTGACGGGCGGCGGCACAAGGGATCAAGCCGCCGTCCGTCAGGCTCCCGAAACGCCATACGAAGGAAAATGGTGTTTCGGGCAATCGGGTCGCGGCGCGTGTGGCATGCGGTCGCAACCCTCCCCTTCCCGCCGGGGATCGTAATTTGAGTTCGGAAGTATGTTTGGATTGCCGCGCGGCTCCGCCGCTCGCAATGACGGGATTTGGGGTTAGTCCATCGTCCGTGCCTGCGCGTCGAGCTTTCTGGACGCCCGGTCGATACCCGCCAGCGCTTCCTGCCGCGCTTTTCCGGTCAGTTCGCTATTGGCGGCGATGGCGGCGCGCGCTGCGTCCAGCCCGCGTCGTGCAGCCCGCAGGCTCGCCTGCTGCGTTTGCAGCGCAACGCGCTCGGTCTTCTTCGCTTCCGCCTTTGCTGCGCGCGCCTGCCTCTCGGCATTTTCGCGCATTGCCGCGATCCGGTCGGTACAGATGATAATGGTCGACGCCTTGCCGCTGGACGCGTCGTCCTGCTTCACCACCGGCGTTCCCGGCCCGCAATTCGTCTTGATGACCTGCGGCGCTTCTTTCAGCACGCTGTCCTGCATGTCCAGCATCGCCGTGCGATCCTTGCCGGTCCGCACAATGACGCGCTGGACATGGCGATGCCCGTCCTTATCCGTCCACACCCGCGTCGTGTCCTGATCGTGATCAGCAGCGGGGGGAGCCGGCGGTGCGGGCGGAGCAACGCCATCGACCGGCGGCGCCGGAGGTACGGGCGGAACCGGTGCAACCGTATCCGTCTGCGCAACCGTGCTCCAGCTTTCCGCCGTCATTGGCGCCTTCGGCGCTTCGGGTGCTGCAGGAGCCACCGGCGCATCAACCGCCGATGGTGCTCGCGGCGCGGCTGGCGCAACGGGCGGTTTCGGCATTTCCTTCGCACTTACCACCGATGCCAGCCGGATGTCGGCCAGCTTCACCCCGACCGCATTTTCGACATTGCCGCGAATGGTTTCGGCCGCGCTGGTTCCCGATGCTGTCAGGCCAAGGCCCGCCAGCGTCACCAGCCCCAGCCCGGCGGCCCCGCCAATCAGCGTCCTGCGCGAACGACTTTGGTTCCTGCTCAGCATTTTCAGCCTCCCTTTCAAATCGTTGATGGTATGAAGATGGCACGCCGCCGATACCGCACCGCCATGCGCGGATTTGACGATGGCCCGGCCATAGGCGTGGCGCAGCGATCCCGGTCGTCCGGCCAGCACCAGCGCATCGCACGCCATTTCCTGATCGGCGCGAAACGCCTTGAATGCGCGCCAGGCAACCGGGTTGAACCAGTGACAGGCGAGCATCGCCAGTGCGCCCCAATTGGCATAGAGGTCGCCGCGCGCATGGTGGCCAAGTTCGTGCGCCAGCGCCAGATCGCGTTCCAATGCGTCATAGCGTTCGGCAAAATCGCCCGGAAAGGCGACATATTTGCGGAAGATGCCAAAGGCCAGCGGCCCGCTCGTCCCATCGGTTTCCAGCACCCGCACGCGCCCTCCGGCAACCGTGCGGGCGTCCTTCGCACGGCGGATGATCCGACGGCAAAAGCGGCTGTGCGCGATCAGGTGATAGCCGAAGAACACCACTGCTCCGACCGCCCACAGGCCCAGGAATAATGCGATAAGCGGAGCACCGTCCGGCGTTTCCACCGGTGGCACAAGGGCAATGGGCGCCACTCCCTGCGCCAGCGTAATTGTCGCGATGCTATGGCTTGCCGCTGCTGCGGGCATGGTGGACGGGTTCAGCGCCCCCATGACGAACTCATGTCGGTTGAGTGTCTCGACCGCCGGTGACAACAGGCTGCTGAACCGCCAGTTTCCCGGCAGTGGGGGTAAAATCATGCGCATGGCGGGCAAGGCCCATAGCGCATAGGCAAGGCGCGGGCCGAAAGCGGCGCGCACCGGCTTGCGGATCGCCAGCACCAACAGCATCAGCAGCGTGGTGGCGATCAGCGTTTCGACGACCCAGCCGATCATTGCTTCAGATCCTTCAGCAGCGCTTCGATCTCGGCAATATCCTGATCGGACAGCGCATCGCGTTCGGCCAGATGTGCGACCAGCGGGGTCAGCCTGCCACCGAACAGCCGGTCCATCAGTTTGCGCGATTCCCCCGCGACATACTCCTCCCGCGCAACCTGCGGACGATACAGATACCGCCGCCCTTCCGCCTCATGCGCGATGATGTTCTTGGAAAGCAGCCGTCCGAGCAATGTCTTGACGGTATTGGCGCTCCATTCGCGCCGGGGTGCCACCCGTTCGACCACCTGGGCGGCGGTCAGCGGGCTTTCCTCCCACAGAACCTCCATGACCGCATGTTCGGCATCGCTGATACGCTCGTGCATGGCTCACCCTTTCAACTACAGTTGTAATCGCATTGATTACGTTTGTAGTCAAGTGGGTGAATGGAGGCTGAACGAATGCGGGGACAGCACTGCGATAAAATGGAGTGAAAATAGCCTGCGACCCTGCCCGTCAGAGAAGATGCGCCTTTCCATTGCTGGCGACCTTTTCCACCTACAACAAGCCGTCCGGCGCCTATGCTGACGACAGGATGTGCGACTTCACAGCTAAGCAAACGCATTTCGGGGCACTCGGCCCTTCCGCTTTGAATGGAAATAATGCATTCAACGAACTGATTCTTAAAGAGTGCGGTGATGTTTCGTATTGTTTTTCCGGTATTGCTGGCGGCTTTCCTTTTGTGTGGATGTAGTGGGATGCATGCGTCTGCAGGTTTGCCGAGTGGTGCTGCTGCGTATGCGGTGATGCCGGCGCCGAGGGTTGGAGCG
>NZ_JACIJI010000017.1 GCF_014199335.1 Stakelama sediminis
AGCCGCGCGAACAAATCCTCGCGGAATACTCCCTCGGTAACGGCGCGGGCGAGATCGCGGTTGGTGCCGGCAATCAGATGGAAGTCGCTCGCCGCCTCGGTGTCGGCACCGACCGGCAGGAAGCGCTTGTCCTCAATCGCGCGCAGAATCATCGCCTGTTCGTCGAGCCCGAGTTCGCCGACTTCGTCGAGAAACAGCATGCCGGTGTCGGCGGCGCGCAGCAGGCCGGGCCGATCGGCGACCGCACCGGTGAACGCGCCCTTCTTGTGCCCGAACAGTGCGGACATCGCGCTATCGCCCTTGAGCGTCGCGCAATTCACCTCGACGAACGGACCGGATAGCTGTCGTTTGAGGCGTTTCAATTCATAGATGCGCCGGGCGAGCTGACTCTTGCCCGCGCCGGTCGGTCCCATCAGCAGCACGGGCGCGCGGCTGCGCACCGCCACCTGCTCGATCTCGTCGATCATGCGGTTGAACGCGGGGTTGCGGGTCTCGATGCCCGATTTGAGGAACGACGTGCTCTCGGCGCTCGCCTCGGCAAAGCGCGTGGCGATGCTGTCGTAGCGCGACAGGTCGAGGTCGATAACGTTCCAGGTCCCGACTCCATCGGCGGTACCGCGGCGCGGCTGCGTCTGGAGCAGGCGACCGGGCAGATAATGCGCCTCGGTCAGCAGGAACAGGCAGATCTGCGCGACGTGCGTGCCGGTGGTGATGTGGATCAGATAATCCTCGGCCTCCGGATCGAAGCGATAGCCGCGCGTGAAATCGAGGAGCTTGCCGTAGACCTCCTCGAAATCCCATGGATCATTGAAATCGAGCACATGCGGCTCGACCGTGGTCTCGGGTGAGACCGAGCCGATGTCGGCCGTCACATAGTTGGCGAGGCGACTGTGCCGGGTCCCGTGCAGTAGCACGAGCCGATCGACGCGCAGATCCTCGTACATGGTGAGTCCGACGGTAGGCCGCCACTTGTTCCACCGCGACGGCCCGAACTTGCTCGCATCAAGCGTGGAGCCGAGGAAACCGAGGACGACTAGGGGCTTCATGGCGATAGAGTAGAATAAACTCCTATCCATGTCGATCATCTTTTGGGCTGTCGGGTATAGGGCGCGCTATCACCCTGCGCGCTGAATTGGTTAAATTTATCCTTTAACATCAGGTGGGTGCGATTTTCTTCCCGGGAGCGACGGCCAAGTTGGCACGCCTGCTGCAGTGCTGATCGCATCGGATCGAACAATGCCTTGATCCGATGGCGCGGAACGACGGGGCGGCTGGAATGGGCCGGTCGCCCCCGATAACCGCAAGATTCTGAAAGGTTGGCTCATGGCGAACAAGGCTCTCTTCGCTTCGGCGATCGCAAAGCTGCTTCCGGCGGCGGACATCCGCAACCGTGAGGGCGCGCCGGCCTATGCCTATGCACCGCAGGGCAGGCTCGCGCAGCTTGCCGCAACCGGCACGCTCGCCGACAGTTTCTATGGCGCGGCTGAGGACCATCTCGCCGACGCGATCGAGGCGGCGCGCGCGGTCGATCCGTTGTTCGTCGCCAAGACGGCGGTCTATGCCCGCCAAGCCGGTGCGATGAAGGATATGCCGGCGCTCCTCACCGCCTATCTGACGGTCGCCGAGCCGGACCTCGCGGTGCGCGTGTTCGGTCGCGTGATCGACACCGGGCGGATGCTGCGCAGTTTCGTGCAGATCATGCGCTCGGGCCAGGTCGGGCGGACGTCGCTCGGCACACGGCCGAAGCGGCTGGTCAAGGACTGGCTCGAGGCGGCGTCGATCCGCGACTTGATGGCGGCGGCGACGGGCAAGGATCCGAGCCTCGCCGACATTGTGCGGATGGTCCATCCGAAGCCGGCCGATGCCGCGCGGCGTGCCCTCTATGGCTGGCTGATCGGCAAGCCGTATGACGTTGCCGCGCTGCCGACGGAGATCGCGGCGTTTGAGGGGTGGAAGCAGGATCGCTCGCGCGATCTGCCGCCGGTGCCGTTCGAATGGCTGACCTCCGAGCCGCTGTCGTCCGAACAATGGGCGGCACTGGCTGGCCGGATGGGTTGGCAAGCGTTGCGCATGAACCTCAACACGCTGGCGCGCAACGGCGCGTTCGAGGTGAAGGGGACGGCGGAAGCGGTCGCGGTGCGGCTCGCCGACGGCCAGGCGCTGAGCAAGGTCCGGCCGATGCCGTATCAGCTCCAGATGGCGCTGGCGGCGGCTGGTCCGGGCGTTCCGCTCAAGGTACAGGCAGCGCTGGAGGATGCGCTCGAGCAGTCGCTCGGACGCGTACCGGTGGTTGCTGGCCGGGTGGTCGTCTGTCCCGACGTGTCGGGATCGATGGCGATGCCGGTGACGGGTTACCGCAAGGGCGCCTCGTCCAAGGTGCGGTGCATCGATGTCGCGGCGCTGGTCGCGGCGGCAATGCTCAGGACCAATCGCGAGGCGCGGGTGATGCCGTTCGAGTGCGACGTGGTGAAGCTGCGGCTCGATCCGAAGGCACGGGTCGCGGTGAACGCGGCGGCTCTGGGCAAGATCGGTGGCGGCGGGACCAACGTCTCGGCACCGTTGGCGCGGCTTAACGCCAAGAAGGCCGATGTCGACCTCGTCGTCATCGTCTCGGACAATCAGTCGTGGGTCGACGCGACCCAGGGCGGCGCGACCGCGACGATGCGCGAATGGGACCGGCTCGTCCGGCGCAATCCGGGCGCGCGGCTCGTCTGCGTGGATATCGCACCTTATGGCTCGACCCAGGCGTCCGGGCGGCCAGACATTCTCAATGTCGGAGGATTCTCCGACGCGGTGTTCGACACCATCGCCAGTTTCGCCCGCGGCGAGACGCGCGACTGGGTCAGCATCGTAGAAGCAATGGAGGTATGAAGAACCAGGGCCGTGGCGAATGCCGGTGGGACTACATGTCCACAGCAAGAGGCCCGACGAGTAAAGCGCCTCAGCGCCAGCAATGGACTGATGAGATGCGGGTTCGAACCCCGCCGCTGACACGTAGCTTAAGGGCCGTGTCTCAACATTTCTCGTCGCCACGGCCCGATATTTTCAGCACGGCGAATGCCGGCGGGATTACGTGGACCTTCAGGGTCGCCGGTTCGAATCCGGCCGGGCATCTGCCCGTAGCTCAGCTGTTAGAGCATGAGGCACATCTCGCCACCACCTCGTCGCCGTGCCCTAATTCAATGCTGGCGAATGCCGACGGGACTACATCGGTATCAGGAGGTTCGATCCCTCCCCGGAGCAATCCGGATGTCTCGTCATCTTTCGTCGCCAGCACCGCAATTCACGTCGGCGAATGCCGGCGGGACTACACGGTAGACGCACCTCGAAAGAGGCGACGCCATCAGGCGTCGTGCTGGTTCGAAACCAGCCCCGGTTTTCGGACCGGGTGGCGGAAAGAAACGTCTCGCCTCAACTGGTCGCCGGCATCATGATGATTTTCTGGGAGGTCTAGAAATGGCCGACACGACTTACGAATACCAGCATGTCGAGGGCGGCGTGCCGATCAAGATGTGGACCCGCGGCGTGCCGGTCGACGACAAGGCGCGCGATCAGCTTGCGCGCGCGGCGCAGATGCCGTTCGTGTTCAAGCACGTGGCGGCAATGCCGGACGTGCATGTCGGCATCGGCGCAACCGTGGGTTCGGTGATCCCGACCAAGGGCGCGGTGATCCCGGCGGCGGTCGGCGTCGACATCGGCTGCGGCATGATGGCGGCGCGCACGTCGCTCAATGCCGCCGATCTGCCGGATACCCTCGAAGGCATCCGCTCGGCAATCGAGCGCGCGGTGCCGCATGGGCGGGACGTTGGCCGTGGCAGGCGCGATCCGGGCTCGTGGGGTTCGCCGCCGCCGGCGATCGTCGAGGCCTGGGCGACGCTCGCCGCGCGGTTCAAGCGGATCACCGACAAATATCCGAAGCTCGAGAAGACGAACAACCTTGTCCATCTCGGCACGCTCGGCACCGGCAATCACTTCATCGAACTCTGTCTCGACGAGGAGGCGCGGGTGTGGGTGATGCTGCATTCGGGCTCGCGCGGCGTCGGCAATGCGATCGGCAGCTACTTCATCGAACTCGCCCGTCAGGACATGCGCAAATGGCACATCAACCTGCCCGACGAGGATCTCGCCTATTTCCCGGAAGGGACCGACCATTTCGACGATTATGTCGAGGCGGTGGGCTGGGCGCAGGACTTCGCCGCGCTCAATCGGCGGATGATGATGACCAACATCATCGCTGCGCTGCGGGGTGAGATCGCCAAGCCGTTCGATGCGGAATTGGAGGCGGTGAATTGCCACCACAATTACGTCACACGCGAAAACCACTTCGGTGAGAATGTCCTCGTGACCCGCAAGGGCGCGGTGCGTGCGGCGAAGGGCGTGATGGGCATCATCCCCGGCTCGATGGGCGCAAAGTCGTTCATCGTACGCGGACTGGGCAATGCGGAAAGCTTCGATAGCTGTTCGCACGGCGCGGGCCGCGTAATGAGCCGGACACAGGCGAAAAAGCTCGTCACGCTCGACGAACATATCGCCGATACCGAAGGCGTGGAATGCCGCAAGGACGCGGGCGTGATCGACGAAACGCCCAAAGCCTACAAGCCGATCGAAGCGGTGATGGCCGCGCAGGCCGATCTCGTCGAGATCGTCCACACGTTGAAACAGGTGGTGTGCGTCAAAGGCTGACGCACACCACCATCCCTATTCTGGACTGCCTGAAAAATGATTATCATCGACGGATCGGAAGGCGAAGGGGGCGGGCAGGTCGTGCGCAACGCATGTGCGTTGTCGCTGATCACCGGCGAGCCGTTCCGCATCACCAAAGTGCGCGGCAAGCGGGAGAAGCCGGGGTTGATGCGCCAGCACGTCACCGCGATCGAGGCCGTGTGCGCGATCGACGGTGCCGAATGCGAGGGGCTGACCGTCGGCTCCTCGGAGGTGACGTTCCGGCCGGGTCGGGTGACGCCCGGCGAATACCACTTCGCGGTTGGCACCGCCGGCAGCACCGGACTCCTGCTCCAGACTGCATTGATGCCGCTCGTCCTCGCCGACAAACCGTCGCGCCTCATACTCGAAGGCGGCACGCACAACATGCTCGCGCCGCCGTTCGACTTCATCGCCAAGGCGTTCCTGCCGATCGTTAACCGTATGGGTCCGACCGTCGAGGCGCGGCTGGTGCGGCACGGATTCTATCCGCGCGGCGGCGGGCGGATCGAAGTCGACATCACGCCAGCCCCCTTGCAGCCGCTCGAGTGCTTCGATCGCGGCGCACCGCTCGATTGTTCGGCGACCGCGCTGTTCGGCGCGCTGCCGTTTCCTATTGCCGAGCGTATGGCGAAGACGGCGCGCAAGAAGTTGCCCGACTGGCCCCAGGACGCGTTCGCTGTTCGCGAACTGCCCGTCGATCAGGGGCCTGGCATCGTCCTGCTGCTCGAAGCGGCATTCGAGCATGTGACCGAAGTGGTCAGCGGCTTTGGCAAGCTCGGCGTCTCGGCGGAGCGCATCGCCAACACTGCGGCGGGGCGGATGGCGGGCTATCTCGCATCGGACGCGTTTGCCGGGCCATATCTGGCGGATCAGTTGCTGCTGCCCTTCGCGCTTGCCGGCGGCGGCAGTTTCACCACGGTCAAGCCGAGCCAGCACAGCCTGACCGCCGCCGATATCATCGAGCGGTTCACCGGTCGGCGCTGCGTGTTCGAAGTGCGCGAGGGCGAAAGCAACATGGTGACAGTGCGATAGCGGCACCCGGATTGCCTTTCAGGCGCCGATCCGCTATCAGCCTCGCCGTTCGCCGCCAATAGCGGCGACAAACGGAGACATGAATTGCTGGACCTAACCGCCTATCGGGGCGCTCAGCCCGTCGGTTTCCAGCCCTTTTCCTAAGCGTCCCACG
>NZ_JACIJI010000018.1 GCF_014199335.1 Stakelama sediminis
GCCGTCCTCACCAAGTTCAACCCCAAAAACGCCAACTCCGGTTACGCCTATTACGGTTATCAATACTACCAATATGGCAATAACCATGAGTGAGCATCAAATACCCCACACCGCACAATCCATGAAAATATTCTATGCAATTGGAGGAAGCCTTATAGGATGTTGCCTCATCCTTCTGTCAATCGTGAGTGCAAGCGACCGTATTGCGCCATATAGTCAAAATATTAGCCCAGTCTTCTTTGGTGGAGAGGGAGCTGGGCATATGGCAGGACTGCTGCTGGCCGAAAATAATCCTGCCGCAGCGCTTCCTTATGCAATCAGGGACGTCCGTACCAATCCTATTGACCCATCCGCGACGGCGACTCTTGGAACCGTTCTTTTGAATCTTGAGAAACCCCAGGCCGCGCTGGCGGCCTTCACCGTTTCCGGCTCGCTTGGGTGGCGTAATATTCCAACTCAACTCTATTGGCTTGCAGAGTCTCAATTGACGGACAATGTCGAAGGTGCTGCTCAGCGCATTGATGCTTTGCTTCGAATTGGTTCGGACAATGAAGCTGTAGAAAATGCCTTGCAAGGTCTTTCAGAAACTGCGTTAGGCCAGAAGGCTCTTATTGCCCTGTTGCGAGAAACACCTCCATGGGAGGAACGTTTTATTCTCGGCGCTCGTCAACTCTCGGGTGCTATATTGGATAGTCGGCTGTCGATTATTGAGCGTGCCGTAGCGCTAGGCGCGCCAGTTGATTGCGAAGCGGTAGCGCAGGTGGTGAATTGGATGGTTCGGCAGGACTCCATCTATGATGCAGAGCAATTCTGGCGGAACAGTTGTGATAATGGAAATCACGCGTTGCTATCGGATGGTAGTTTTGAATCGGGCCATTCTTCGACAACCGCAAATCCGTTTGCGTGGCATTTAAATTCACGTGGGGGAATGGATGCGACTGTCGAGGATGCCCCTAACCCTCTGAAAGGAAAAGCGTTACATATCAATTCATCGATGTCAGTGCGAACTGCGGCTGCAAACCAAGTGGTCACGTTAAAACCTGGAAATTACACCATTTCATGGCGCACTGCACAAGACGACGGCAGTCCCGATGTAAGTGTAACTATACGACTACAATGTCTCGATGATAAGAGCTGGATAACCAGTTTCACACCATCACAACGTAGTGATAAAAATAGCTTTGAAGCTAATTTTTCTATTCCCCAAAACGGATGCCAAATTCAAAATCTGGTTATACAAAAGGAAGCTATTAGCTTGCTCAACCCTCATTCTAGTTGGATAAGCGATATCGTTTTAAAAGCGAACTAGATGTTTAGAGTCCTCGCTGAGGAGGAACCCCTCCGACTTCAGTCGGATGCTGGCTTCAGCCTTGGACTCGTTCGATAGCCTGTATCCTCGGGAAAAGTGAGATTGAACTGATGCGGTGGATGCCTCCCCTCACCGGGCATCGTATGATGCTGGCCGGTGCCATGGCGGCATCCACCGCATCAGTTCACAGTTTTTCGGGCGGGCTTTGCCGTCAGCAGACGTCAGGGTCGCCGGCGCGACCGAATAGGCTTGGCCAAATTGCCGGAATAAATGGTCCAGGGATCGAGATTGCGCATTGCTACTCCACGCGCGCCCAACACCGCTCCGCTACCAATCGTCACGCCTGGGCCGACAAACGATTCGGCAGCGACCCATACCTCGTTGCCGATCGTGATGGGACGCAGCACTAACGGAAAAAGCGGATCTTCGAACTCGTGCGTGCTGGCGCATAGCGTTACGCCCTGCGAGACGACCACATCCGATCCGATTTCGATCATTCCCTGATTATAGCATTCGACGCCGCGACCCAGGATCGAACGATCGCCAAGCGTCAGGTTAGCAGGAAGCCAGATTTTGCAATCGGAATATACGCGCGCATCCACCCCGATCTTCGCGCCAAAAGCACGCAGCAAAAGACACCGCCAGCGGTGGAGCTGAGGCGGCGTCGGCCGCGCCAGCAGCAACCAGCATATTCGCCAGAAAACACGAAACAGTTTGTTGGACATCGAAAAACTGGGCGCGTGCCGCCGGCTCGGCGCTAACGGCTCTAGCGGTCTGCGATCGTTCATTGCATCTCCCCTGCAAGTTCACTCGTTAGTCATACGGATGCGCGCAGGAAAGCCGGCGCAACCGGTCAGGCCAAGATTCATCGGCCTGATCCGGATTGGAGGATAAAGATGTCGTCGCCAAGCACGTTCAATCGACGCTCCGTGATTTTATCCGGCCTTTTCCTTCCGCTGCTGACGACGCAACGAACGCCCGTCCCGCCAGCTTCACCCGCTGCAAATCAGTTTCAGCGCTGGCTCGAAAGTAGCAGAAGCGCAGCCGGGCCGGTCATTTTCGAAGCAGCAACCTCCCCGGTGCGCATCGATGGGCCAGTCCATGTTCCGGACGGAATGCAGCTTGTCATTCGCAGTGACCTTTCAGGCACCCCGAACGCACAACTGATAATTGGCGGCGCCAGTTCGGTGCTATTTGAAAATGGTGCGACCTGCATCAACGTTCCGATTACGATCGTCGATGGCTCGGTATCGATTTCAGGCTTTCGCTACACCGGTTCGTACCATCTCGCGGCCATACGAATACCCGGACCCGGACCTTATCGAAACGTGAAAATCGACGATATCGACGTCCGGGACGCCAATTACGGAATTCTGAGATCGGGCGCCGATTCGCAGATGGCTGGGGGCGTCATCAGCAACAGTTCCTTTTCCAATCTTGCCGGCGATGCCGTCGAATGGAATATCTGCCCGAATGATTCCGACATCCTGGTCACCAATCTCGATATCAGTGGGATCGATAACACAGGCGGAAAACCGAACTGGGGTATCGGCGTGGGCTTTGCCGGACGCGCCTATGATCGAAATTGGTCGCCCGAGCTATATGTGAAGCAATTTACCATCAGGAATATCAAGGGGCGCTCGCTTCGCCAGTTGATCCATGTCGAGGCCGGGCGCAATTTCACGATCGAGAACATTACCGGTAACGATATTTCCGATCGATATAGTAAAAACAGCGGGCTGGAGACTGCTTCGGTCGCTTGCTACGGATGCTCCGATTTCACCGTCGACGGCGTCATCGCCGACTCGGGTATAATCCTTTTCGCAGGTGCGATCAGGGGGCAATTCATAAATCCCAGCCGCAACGTCACCGTCCAGAATATTCAGCTTTCGAGGGGGAACCTGAGCGCTATGCTGGGTGGTAGCAATTCCTATGCTCATTTCAGCAACGTGAAGCTTTCCGCAGGCTCGCTGGAACTGAAGGGTGCGGCAGCACAGACATCGCTGACCGATATCGCTGTCACCAGCGCGAACGGCGCGCCACCCTTTATCGACACGCCGGACTTTCTGTCGGGCAACATGCGTCAATTCCGGCCTGCGCGCAGCGATATCCGTCGAAAAAATGTGCGGTTCGATTACGGGCGATAGGAGGTCGGCAGGTAAACGGTCCGCCCCCTCTCGCCGTCTCCATCACCACTATAGGCCTTCGGATCGTCGGTCGATGTCCAAGTTGAGTGACGTGACCCCCGGTTTTCCTCCAGCTGGGATTAGAGCCGGGCGGTTGTTTTGCGCATGAGCGCGGTTGAAGCAATGGCCTGTGTAGCGGAGCCCGTAGGGCGTAGCGAAGCAGGCCATTGCTTATCCAGTTTTGCGGCGAACGCCGCCGGGGTCTCATAGTCGAGGGAGGAGTGCGGCCTCTCCTGGTTGTAGTCTTCTACCCAAGCGGCGATCTCGACCCGGGCATGGGCCATACTCATGAACAGCGTCTCGTTGAGAAGCTCGTCACGCATGCGACCATTGAAGCTCTCGACGTAGCCATTCTGCATCGGCCTTCCCGGCGCGATGTAATGCCACTCCACGCCAATCTCGCCACACCATGCCAGCACGGCGTTGCTGGTGAGCTCCGTCCCATAGCACATTGGGAAGTTGCCCGTTTAAGGCAGCTTTCGCCGTGATGGAGACAAGGGCGCGTAGCGCCCGCAGTGAACCGCGCCGGGTTTGCCGGAGGCCGTTGGATGTGAGTCACGCTGCCATATCGATGTTGTCCGCGGCAGCATAATATTGTTCTTCGGCTTCG
>NZ_JACIJI010000019.1 GCF_014199335.1 Stakelama sediminis
CTGCTCATCTCTACTCCTGTCAGGCCGCCTTCATGGCCGCCGCAAGGCAGAAAATCCACTTATCCCCCTGTCCAAATTTCCCAGGCCACCTCTCTCAGGTAGGAGAAATCGGTGTGATCAGATCAGAGAGTGCGCCATCGAGCGCTCCGAGTATCGCTTCGTAAGCCCAGTGCTCCTTAGCGCGTTGCCTCGCGGTGTGGCCCAGCGTGGTGCAAAGTTGCGTGTCTTCGATCAGGCGAGTGATTGCGCAGGCAAAGTCTTTGGCTGAACCCGGCTCGGTAACAATGCCGCACCCTTCAATTTCATTAGCCAGACCGGTTCCCACCGCAGCGGTTGCAACCACCGGGCGGCCGGAAGCCAGCATGTTCGTCAATTTTGACGGCAGAACAAGATCGGCTGCGTCGGCCAGCTGCGGCAACAGGTGCACGGTCGCCAGACTCAGCAGCGCGTTCAGCCGCTCGCGGGGCTGAAGGTCGTGGAACTGAATGTTGGGTACGTCGGCGGACGCTTCGATGAGCCGAGCCCGGTTAGGTCCATCGCCGCACACCACAAAGGTCAGGTCGCTACGATGGCGCAAGAGCTTTGCCGCCTCAAGCACGATCTCGATGCCCTGCTTATTGGCGATATTGCCTGAATAAAGCGCAACATGGGGCGTATCGATCGACCATTCGCTCCGAAAGGGCGACGGTGCATCGCTCGGCTGGATGGCGTCGATGTCGGCCCAGTTTCTCAACTGGTAGACACGCTCGACTGTCACTCCCTTGGCGATCAGCGTCGCGCACATCTGTGCTGAGATCGAACTTACCCGATCGAATCGATGCAGTGTCCAGCGTTCGAAAGTGTCCGCAATTCTAGCAACTAGGCCGCCTTTGGATACCAATCCGGTCGCGAATGCCGCCTCGATCTCGAAATCCTGGACGTGCAGCCAGCATTTTGCCCCGCTAAGGCGCGCCGCCAGCCATGCCAGCGGCGCTGCGATTAGTGATGGCGCAACCGTAAACACCAGATCGGGCCGCCAGCCCAGCGATGCCTTGAGCAACGGCAACGTAGCCGAGGCGAGAAAGCTCAGGTAGTGCAGAATACGCTTGGCGCCTGTCGGTGTTGCAGGCACGTAGACCGGGCAGCGGATAACGTCAACGCGCTGCTCATCGCGATCACGCCGCCATCCACCGCGATAGCGGTCGAAGGTTCGCCAGGCGGGGTAATAGGGCTGGGCGACGACGGCGCGAACCGCATGGCCGCGCGAGGCCCAGTCGCGAACCATGTCGCCGCTGTACAGGCCAATCCCCACCTGTTCGGGAGCATAGTTTAGGCCAAGAAAAAGGATGCGCATGCCCAGCTAGGCCGAGACATGATCGAGAAACCACGTATAGGTCGATTCGATGCCGTCTTGTAGCGCGATCTCGGCAGACCAACCCATCGCGTTGATACGCGAGGAGTCCATCAGCTTGCGCATCGTGCCGTCGGGCTTGGTCGCATCAAAGGTGATGTGGCCTTTGAACCCAGTCACCTCGGCAGTCAGCCGAGCCAGTTCGGCGATCGTCACGTCGCTGCCGAAGCCGACGTTGATGTGGCTGAGCATCGGCTCCGTATTGGCATGGTACGTGTGGGCGTCGAGGTCAAAAACGAACAGCGAGGCATCGGCCATATCGTCCACGTGGAGAAACTCTCGCCGCGGCGTCCCCGTGCCCCAGATCGCGACCTCATCGGCGTCGGTCTCGACCGCCGTGTGGAAGCGGCGGATCAGCGCTGGAATAACGTGGCTATTTTCGGAGTGGAAATTATCACCGGGTCCATAAAGATTGGTGGGCATTACGCTGCGGTAATCCGTCTCGTACTGGCGGTTGTAGCTCTCGCAAAGCTTAATTCCGGCGATTTTGGCGATGGCGTAGGGCTCATTGGTCGGTTCCAGCACACCGGTCAGCAGTGCATCCTCGCGCATCGGTTGGGCGACCGCGCGCGGATAGATGCACGACGAACCCAAGAACAGCAAGCGCTTTACGCCTGCCAGATAGGCTTGATGGATGACGTTGGCCTCGATCATCAGGTTTTGGTAGATGAATTCGGCCGGATAGGTGTTGTTAGCATAGATTCCGCCGACCTTCGCCGCCGCCAGGACGACGCCGTCGGGCTTTTCGGCTGCTAGGAAGGCGCGGACCGCCGCCTGGTCCGTCAGGTCGAGCTCAGCGTGGGTGCGCGTAATCACCTCGTCCCCGCGAGCGATCAGCTTGCGACTGATCGCGCCGCCGACCATGCCGCGATGCCCGGCTACATAGATGCGCATGTGCGTGGTTTCCCTCAAGTTTCGATCGCAACGGGCAGCTCGAAGCCGTGGACCTTGAGCAGCGCGTGGCGCTTGGCGGTGCGCAGATCCTCGGCAACCATCTCGGCGCACATTTCCTTCACCGAAATCTCAGGGATCCAGCCGAGCTTTTCCTTCGCCTTCGAAGGATCGCCGAGCAAGGTTTCGACCTCGGCGGGGCGGAAATAGCGGGAGTCAATCCGCACGATCACGTCGCCGACCGAGAGGGCGGGGGCGTCTTCGCCTTCGATCTTCTCGACAATGCCCACCTCATCGACGCCCTGTCCCTCGAACCGCAGGGTGATGCCCAGGTGCGCAGCCGACCAAGTGATGAATTCGCGGACGGAATATTGCACGCCGGTGGCGATCACGAAATCCTCGGCATGGTCCTGCTGCAGCATCATCCACTGCATGCGGACGTAGTCCTTGGCATGGCCCCAGTCGCGCAGCGAGTCGATATTGCCCATGTACAGGCAATACTCCAGCCCCTGCGCAATATTGGCTAAACCCCGTGTCACCTTGCGCGTGACGAAGGTTTCGCCGCGGCGCGGACTCTCGTGGTTGAAGAGCACGCCATTGCATGCATACATGCCATAGGCTTCCCGATAATTGACCGTGATCCAGTAAGCGTAGAGCTTGGCAACGGCATAAGGGCTTCGCGGATAGAATGGTGTCGTCTCGCGCTGGGGAATTTCCTGAACGAGGCCGTAAAGTTCCGAGGTCGAGGCTTGATAGAAGCGCGTCTTCTTTTCGAGTCCGAGGAACCGGATGGCTTCAAGCAGTCGCAGGGTACCGATCGCATCGACATCGGCGGTGTATTCCGGTGCCTCAAAACTGACGGCGACATGGCTTTGTGCCCCAAGATTGTATACTTCATCGGGTTCGACTTCACGAACAATCCGCGTGAGGTTTGAGGTGTCCGACAAATCGCCATAGTGCAGCTTCAGATAGGCATGATGGCTGTGCGGGTCTTGGTAGATGTGATCGATTCGCTGGGTGTTGAAGGAGGACGCGCGGCGCTTTATGCCATGCACCTCATAACCCTTTTCGAGAAGAAATTCGGCGAGATAGGAACCGTCTTGCCCCGTGATTCCGGTTATGAGTGCTCGCTTGCCCATCGCCGCTGTCTGCCTCTTACTGTACATGACGAGTGTCTGTGCAGCCCGTCCTACCATCGCTAGGTCAAGCCATCTGCATTGTGCAGCGCGGCGGGTCAAACCTTTTTAGCAACGCGATCAGAGGTGGCCGGGTTGGTCTGAACAGGGATCGGCGCTCGATAAGTGGATCGTCTGCGGGTGGTTTCGTGGAATTGCCGATATGGGGCGTC
>NZ_JACIJI010000020.1 GCF_014199335.1 Stakelama sediminis
TCCTTTTGTGTGGATGTAGTGGGATGCATGCGTCTGCAGGTTTGCCGAGTGGTGCTGCTGCGTATGCGGTGATGCCGGCGCCGAGGGTTGGAGCGCAGGTAGCGGATTATCGGCTGGGTCCGTTGGATGTATTGAGTGTGACGGTATTTCAGGAGCCGGATCTGAGTTTTGACAAGTTGCAGGTGGATGCGTCGGGGAATGTGTCGTTTCCGTTGATTGGTACGGTGCATGCGCAGGGGAAGACGGCGTCTGAGTTGTCGGATGACATTGCGGCGAGGCTTGGGAAGAAATATCTGGTGGATCCGCAGGTATCGGTGACGGTGGTGTCGTCGGTATCGCAGAATGTGACGGTGGAAGGCGATGTGAAGGAGCCGGGTGTTTATCCGGTGAACGGACAGTCGACATTGTTGCAGGCGCTGGCGCAGGCGCAGAGTCCGACGGATGTGGCGAAGCTGGATCAGGTGGTGATATTCCGGAACATCGACGGCAAGCGTGCCGGAGCGGTGTTTAACGTGAAGGCGATCCGGGAGGGTCGTGCGCCGGATCCGCAGGTTTTGGGCGGCGATGTGATTGTGGTTGGGTTTGACGCGGTCAAGGGCGGTTTCCGGGATCTTCTGAAGACGGCGCCGTTCTTCAATCTTTTCCGGTATTTTTGATCGAGCGTGGCTGAGGACGAGTTGGTAAATATGGATACGGTTCCTGCGATCCGGCAGCCCGCGACGCCTGAAGCGGAGTTTATCGAGGAAGAATTTGTTGAACAGGGCGGCGGTTTCGAGATAGATTTTCGGGCGCTGTGGCTGATCCTCAAGCGCAATCTGTGGGTGGTCGGCGGCATTGTGCTTGCAGTGCTGGTGCTGGGGCTGGTGGCGACGATGCTGATGACGCCGAAATATACGGCGTCGTCGAGCGTGCAGATTGACCAGGAAGCAGCGCAGGTTTTGGGCCAGGATCAGAGCGTGCAGCCGGTCAGTTCCTATCAGGATGCCGATCGGTTTTTACAGACGCAGGTCGACGTGCTGAAGAGCCGGGCGATGGAATTGCGGGTGGCGCAGGCGCTCGATCTATTCAACAAGAGTGCCGATTTCTTTTCGGCCATGAAGATATCGTCACCCAAGCCGGATCCGAAGGTGTCCCGGGATCAGCAGTTGCGGGATGCGGTGTTGAGTGGAATTGAGGATAATCTTTCGGTGAATCTGCCGCCGGATTCGCGCGTGGCGACGATTGCTTTTACCAGCCCCGATCCGAAGCTGGCAGCGCAGATTGCCAACAGCTATGCCAGCGAGTTCATCAAGAGCAATCTGCAGCGCACGTTCAACAGCACGGCCTATGCGCGCAACTTTCTCTCGCAACAGCTTGGCGAGGCCAAGGCGAAGCTCGAACAGTCCGAACAGGACCTCAACAATTATGCGCGTCAGATGGGGCTGATCAAAACGCAGCAGACCAATGCGGACGGCTCGACCTCGACGGGGTCCGCGTCGGTGACGACAGCCTCGCTCGCGCAACTCAATCAGGCCGCCAATGATGCAACGGCAGCGCGGATTGCGGCTGAGGAAAAATGGAAGACGGTTGAAAACACGCCGCTTCTGAGTATCCCTGACGTACTGGCCAATCAAGCGATCCAGAATTTACTCGATCAACGCGCGAGCGCGAGTGCGGCACTGAGTCAGGAACTGGCCAAGCACAAGGATGCCTATCCCACGGTGCAGCAATACAAAGCGCAACTCAAGCAGATCGACGATCAGATCAATGTGATCGCGACCGGAATCAAGCAGTCGGTCAAACAGGCCTATGAAAGTGCCAGGCTGAACGAGCAGTCGCTTGGCGCGCAGGTTCACCAACTCAAGAACGAGACGCTGACCGAGCAGGATCGCTCGGTACGCTATAATATCCTGGCGCGGGAGGCGGACACCAACCGCACGCTGTATGAAGGATTGTTGCAGCGGTACAAGGAAGTGAGTGCTTCGGCGGGGATTACCGCCAGCAATGTCTCGGTGGTTGATCAGGCCGATGTACCGATCAGGCCTTCCTCACCGCGCCTGTTTCTCAACATGGCGCTGGCGCTGCTGGCAGGGCTGGCACTGGCGGGCGGCGTGGTGTTCATCCGAGAGCAACTGGATGATGCGATCCGGGCGCCGGAGGATGTCGAGCGCAAGCTGGGCCTGTCGACGCTGGGCATCATTCCGGTGACGGACAACGAAAATGCCCGCGACGAGCTTGCGTCGCCGCGTTCGCCAGTGGCCGAGGCCTATAACTCGCTGCGTACGGCGCTGCTATACTCCACCGCGCAGGGGCTACCACCGGTGTTGCTGGTGACCTCGACCGAAGCGGCCGAGGGTAAGTCGACCACCAGCTATGCCGCTGCCATGGGTCTGGCGCGACTGGGCAAGCGTGTGGTGCTGGTCGATGTCGACTTGCGCCGCCCGTCTCAGCACCACGCGTTCAGCGTGGCCGCCAAGCCCGGCCTGTCCGACCTGCTGACCTCGCATGAGGATATCGCTTCGGTGCTGCACGAAACCACGATCGACAATCTGTCGTTCATTCCGGCAGGTCCGATCCCGCCGAGCCCGACCGAACTGCTCGGCAATCAGCGACTGAACGATATCCTCGACGAACTGCAGCGCCGCTTCGATATCGTCATCCTCGACGGCCCGCCCGTACTCGGCCTCGCTGACGCACCGCTGCTCGCCTCAATCGCCGGCAGCACCATGTTCGTCATCGAAGCATCGCGCGGTCACAGAGGCGCCACCAAGGCCGCCCTCAAGCGCCTCAGAACCGGCCATGCCCACGTCCTCGGCGCCGTCCTCACCAAGTTCAACCCCAAAAACGCCAACTCCGGTTACGCCTATTACGGTTATCAATACTACCAATATGGCAATAACCATGAGTGAGC
>NZ_JACIJI010000021.1 GCF_014199335.1 Stakelama sediminis
TGAACCGCGCCGGGTTTGCCGGAGGCCGTTGGATGTGAGTCACGCTGCCATATCGATGTTGTCCGCGGCAGCATAATATTGTTCTTCGGCTTCGGCGGGCGGGATGTTGCCGATGGGTTCGAGCAGCCGGCGGTGGTTGAACCAGTCCACCCATTCGAGCGTGGCGTATTCGACGGCTTCGAAGCTGCGCCACGGGCCACGCCGGTGGATCACCTCAGCCTTGTAGAGTCCGTTGATCGTCTCGGCCAAAGCGTTGTCGTAGCTGTCGCCGACGCTGCCGACCGAGGGCTCGATTCCGGCCTCGGCAAGTCGCTCACTGTATTTGATCGAGACGTATTGGCTGCCGCGATCGGAGTGATGGATGAGACCGCCGCTACGCGCCGGTCGGCGATCATGAAGGGCTTGCTCGAGCGCATCGAGAACGAAGCCGGCATGGGCGGTCCGGCTCGCTCGCCACCCGACGATCCGTCTTGCGAACGTATCGATGACGAAGGCGACGTAGACGAACCCGGCCCAGGTCGCGACATAGGTGAAGTCCGAGACCCAGAGCATGTTCGGCGCCGGCGCGCGAAACTGCCGGTTGACGCGGTCGAGCGGACAAGGCGCTGACCGATCGCCGACCGTTGTGCGCACCGGCTTGCCTCGGATCACCCCCGCCAGTCCCATCGCCCGCATCAGCCGCGCGACTGTGCAACGGGCGACATCGAATCCCTCCCGCTGTAACTGCCGCCAGACCTTGCGGACACCATAGACCCGGAAGTTGGCCTCGAACACGCGCCGCACCTCGATCCTGAGCGCAGCATCTCGCCGCGCCCGCGCCGACAGGCGCAGTGGATCCCGTCGCTGCGCGACATGGGCATGGTAGGTTGATGGGGCGATCGGCAGAACCCTGCAGATCGGCTCGACCCCATGAACAGCACGCTGATCGTCGATGAACGCGATCATCGCTTGAACGGGCGGTCGAGCTCCGCCTGAGCAAAATATGCCGACGCCTTGCGCAGAATCTCGTTCGCCTGGCGCAACTCGCGGTTCTCGCGCTCCAGAGCCTTCAGCTGCGCCGCGACATCGCTCGGCACACCGGCGCGGGCGCCACTGTCGATCTCCGCCTTCTTCACCCACTCGTGCAGCGTCTGCGCTGCACAGCCAATCTTCGCTGCGATCGACACTACCGCCGCCCAGCGCGACGAATGGTCCTTCTCGTGTTCCAGCACCATCCGCACCGCCCGGGCGCGGACCTCAGGTGAAAACTTGTTCGTCGTCTTGCTTGTCATAGCCCCTTACTCTCAGGAGTTGGGGCCTCCGACAAACCCGGCGCGGTTCA
>NZ_JACIJI010000022.1 GCF_014199335.1 Stakelama sediminis
TGGACTTGTACCGGTTTTGTGCCGGTCACCTATCTCATTATGCCACCTTGGCTTCAAACGCGAGTGGGCTAATGCCCCCCAGATATGAATGGCGGCGGCGGGAATTATAAAAGCCGTTGATGTACTGGAAGATGGCGGCTTCCGCTTGCCGCCGGGTTGGCCAGCTCTGCCGCCAGATCATTTCGGCCTTCAGGGATTTGAAGAAGGTCTCGACCGCGGAGTTGTCGTAGCAATTGCCTTTGCCGCTCATCGATGGACACAGGCCATGGGCCTGCAGCTTCTTTTGATATTCATAGGAGCAATATTGGCTGCCGCGATCGGAGTGAAAAATGCAGCCCCGTGGCGGATTGCGCAGGCGGACCGCCATATCCAGCGCCCGGATCGCCAGATCCTTTTTCATCCTGTCACTGACAGCCCAGCCAACGACACGGCGGCTATGCAGGTCGAGGATGACGGCAAGATAGAGCCAGCCTTCCTGTGTCCAGATATATGTAATATCACCCGCCCATTTCCGGTTGGGCACATCGGCGGCAAAATCCCCGTCCAACCAGTTTGCCGCGACACCCAGGCGATGGTGGCTGTCCGTCGTAACCTTGTGCTTGCGTGTGCGAACCGGCTTGATCCCGTTAATCCGCATGAGGCGGCCGACCCGGCGCTCGCCAACGTCGAGCCCAGCCTCTTTCAACTCCATCGTCATCCTGGGACGGCCATAACTGCCAAGGCTTAGACTATACTGTTCCCGGATATGAGCCAGCACCCTCATGTCTGTCCGCTTCCGATGGCTGATCGGACGCGAACGCCAGGAACGATAACCGCGCTCGCTCACCTGCAGGACACGGCACATCAACTCCACCGGCCAGCGATGCCGCCAGCTGTGCACAAAAGCAAACCTCACGGTCTTTGGCTCGCGAAGAACTGGGTGGCCTTTTTTAATACTTCCCTCTCCTCCCGCAGCACACGGTTCTCAAGGCGAAGCCGTTCATTCTCCTGCGCCAGATCTGCCTGCGGCGCTGCCACCAAGTCTGATGGGCGGTAATGCGAAACCCATTTGTTCAGGGTCGACTTGCCGACCCCCAAATCCGACGCGACCCGTTCGCGCGGCAAACCGCTGGTCAGCGCAATACGCACCGCTTCCTGTTTGAACTCTACACTATGCTTGATCATCTCGTCGGTCTCCTGGAACGAACTTTAAACTCTCAGGTGACCGGCGCAAAACCGGTACAAGTCCA
>NZ_JACIJI010000023.1 GCF_014199335.1 Stakelama sediminis
CTAGGCAGCGTGGACAAATTTGAGCCAGTATCGAGCGGTGGCGAGATGGACCATGCCGAGGAAGCTGTTGGCCAGCTGATCGTATCGGGTGGCGATGGCACGGTTGATCTTTAGATGGCCGAACATGCGTTCGATGCGGTTCCGCTGCTTATAGAGCGCGCGGTCAAATTCGATGTTCACGCGGCGGTTTGAGCGGCCGGGAATGACGGGTTCGATTTTGCGTTTGGCGAGATCGGTTCGGATCGCATCGGCGTCATAGCCCTTGTCTGCAAGCAAGGCGTCGGGCGCACGCTCGGGCAGGTCGATCAAAGCGTCATAAGCTCTGCAGTCTGCAGCTTCGCCGCCCGTCAGATGGAAGGCGACTGGTCGTCCGACGGCATCAGCCAGGCAGTGAAGCTTACTGGTGAACCCGCCCCGCGAGCGGCCAAGAGCGCGTCGATGAGTCCCCCTTTTCCGCCCGCTGCCGAGACGTGGGCGCGAACGGTGGTGCTGTCGATACTGTAGTGGCCGCTGTCCGCCATGACCTCGGCAAGCGTCACGGCAACGGTTTCCCAGACCCCGGCTTCACTCCAGCGTCGGAACCGGCGATAGATGGTGTTCCAACTGCCATATTTGGGCGGTACGTCGCGCCACGGCGCACCGCACCGGAGCCTCCAGAGGATGCCGTTGATGATCGAACGATTCTGTTCAGGACGCCTGCCTCGACCACGATTTTCAGGCTCGATTGGCAGCAAGCGCTTCAAAATCCGCCATTCCGCTTCGGTTAGATCGCCTCTGCTCAAGCCTGCCTCCAAAAAGCAGCCTTGAATCAATGTCATCAGCTCGCGTCAATCTGGTTCTTGAACCCAGATCGGCGGACGTCTTTGCGAGTACAGGGCATTGGGCTATCCAATGCCAATGAGCGAAGGCGGATATAAAGGTGGGACGACGATCGAAGGTCGTTGGGGATGTATAGCCTCCGCCCTCTTAGGCGTGCCCGTTTTCATGTTCCTGCTGCTCGCCGATGCGTTGGGCGACTGCGCACCGGACACAGCGTGTAAGAAGGGTTTTCTGACGCAGGTATTGCTGCCCTCCGCTGTTATCGCCATCGGGGTCGGCCTTCTCGTCCGATGGGCAGTCAAAACAGCTAGGCAGAACAACCCTGACTGAGCGCCGGTACGCTCATGCGAATTTGTCCACGCCGCCTAG
>NZ_JACIJI010000024.1 GCF_014199335.1 Stakelama sediminis
TACTCGGCACAGTACGCCATTACCCGCGACGATCTCGACGCGCTCGCCGCTGCGATTGCGCAGCTGCGCGATACCGTCGAGACGCTGTGCCTCGAGCGGCTGGAAGCGCTGAAGCAGGACGCCGAAGGGTAGGGCGAGGCGCTAACGTGCCAGATCGGGGCAGGCTTGCCGGATACGATGGCCGTTATCCCAGCGTTCTACATAGATCGCCTGCGCCTGTTTGAGCTGCAGGCAGGAAAGGTTGCCCTGACTGCTCGACACCACGCCCAGTGTCCGTCCATAATGATCGGTGCCGACCCGCTCGATCGTGATCGCCTCCGTCATCGCTGCGCGCAGACTTCGCGTCGAGGCATACGGATCACCCGGCGCACAATGGCGTCCGGGCCGACAATGGCCGGGCAGTTCGGGTGCATCGATACCGAGCAGCCGGATGCGCTCCGCCCCGCAACGAATGGTGTCGCCATCGGTGACCGAACAGCCGTGCAAGACCGCGTTAGTGGGGCTTGCCGCTGGCGAGAACGGGACCCCATCGGTCAGCACGATGCCAATGACGGCGCCGAGCGCGCCGGCGACGGCTGTCAAAATCATCATCCCGTAACGCCCTTTGCCACGCCTGGAGCGATGGTGTCTGCCGCGTCCGACGGGAATGACGCGTGACGGTCTGTCAAAACGCATAGATCCTTCCTGTGGCCTCGGTTCCGATACCTGTAGCGAGCCATGCTGTGTCCCTGACTAGGCCGTAAACCCATAAATGGCACCGTCGAGGCGCCCAAATGGCGAACAGATCGGGCCGAATAACGCGCGGCAAAGGCTCTTTGCCTTTGCAAGCGGCGTTCGGTTCGAGATGGAAGCCATTTGGACGTCCCTGCGGGATTTGATCAAAATGGCCCGGTGCGGCGTCGAAAAGTCTGGAAATATTGACATATTCCTGCGCCTTTCCTCCTTGCACCACGCCATTTTGGCTCAAACCGCGATGATGCCATTTATGGGTTTACGGCCTAGGCGGCGTGGACAAATTCGCATGAGCGTACCGGCGCTCAGTCAGGGTTGTTCTGCCTAGCTGTTTTGACTGCCCATCGGACGAGAAGGCCGA